>NZ_JBPGWZ010000002.1:0-3987500 GCF_056754975.1 Labrys sp. HAY1-8F
GGCCTGATGCTGGAACGCCTGGAACGAGACGATCTCGTCTGGCTGAGCGAACTTGCGGCGCCATCGGTCAATAGGGGACATGTCCTCATCGGTATGCCGCAGGACCGGGGCGGTTTCATGCGTCGCCCGGCTACGGATGCCGAGGCGCAAGGGCTGCCCGCGGAAGCGGCCAGCCGTTTTCTGCCGGATGGGCGCCTGCTCGAAAGACTGGAGCCCGCCAACCCTTCTCTCTATCTGTTCGGAGCCGGCCATGTCGGTAGGGCGTTGATCCTGGCGTTGGCGCCTCTGCCGATCGATGTGGTCTGGTGCGATGCTCGGCCCGATGCCTTCCCGAGCCACGTGCCTCAGAATGTCGTGCTCCGCCGCGATGCGGAGCCCGGGCGGATCCTGGCCGGCGCGCCCGATCATGCACGCATCGTCGTCATGACGCATAGCCATGCGCTCGATCTTGCCATCGTTTCGACGGCCTTGGCAGCGGACCGCTTTGCCTATGTCGGTGTGATCGGCTCCCAGACTAAGCGAGCCCGCTTCCTCTCGCAATTGCGGCAAGCGGGCCTGACAGAGCGCCTGATCGAGGGCATGATCTGCCCGATCGGGGTGCCCGGCATCGAGGGCAAGGAGCCGGCAGTCATAGCGGCTTCCGTCGTGGCCCAGATCTTGCAGTTACCCCGTCAGGCCGGCAGCCAGATGCCGGTCCTGAAAGACGGCCGGCGGCAGGCCTAGAGCAAAGCGCGTTCACGCTTGAACGCGTGTTTGCCCTAGCGTCTCTGCTTCGATGCGTCTTTGCGATTCTTGGTGATTCCACTCAATCGCAAAACGCTTCGGTCCTGGTACGTCGCTGAGTTGGGGAAAAGCTGCGTCACCATGCCTGAACTCTTCGCATCTGCTCTATTTGCGCCTATGGATTGGGCACGTCCATGAATGTGGCAGCAATGGCAGACGCTCACACGCCCCTGATCGAAGCGAGGGGTATCGTCAAGATCTTCGGCGCGCTGAGAGCGAATGACGGTATCGATCTCAAGATCATGCCGCATGAAATTCACGCCTTGTTGGGCGAGAACGGCGCCGGCAAGTCGACCTTCGTCAAGATTCTCTATGGCCTGCTGCAGCCGAACGAGGGACAGCTCTACTGGCAAGGCGAGCCGATCCAGCTGCCGCGCCCGGCTGCTGCCCGTGCGATGGGCATCGGCATGGTGTTCCAGCATTTCTCGTTGTTCGACAATCTCAGCGTGGCCGAGAATGTCGCCCTGGCGCAGCCGCCGGGTACGAAACTGCGGGATGTCGAGGAGGGCATCGCGGCAGTATCAGCCGCCTATGGGCTGCCGCTCGAGCCGCGCCGGCCGGTGCATACGCTCTCGGTGGGGGAGAGACAGCGCATCGAGATCGTGCGCTGCCTGATGCAGAATCCCAAGCTCCTCATTCTCGATGAGCCGACCTCGGTGCTGACACCGCAGGAGGCCGACCAGCTCTTCCTCACCCTTGAACGCATCACCGGCGAAGGCAGGGCGGTGCTCTATATCTCCCACCGGCTGGAAGAGGTGAAGCGCCTATGCCAAACGGCGACCGTGCTGCGTCATGGCAAGCTGGTGGCGACCTGCGATCCGCGCCGGGAAACTGCCGCCAGTCTTGCTCGCATGATGGTGGGCGCTGACGTCGCCATGGTCGAGCATGGTCGCCTGGCCAATCGGGACGGGCCCGTACGTCTCGCGCTGAAGGGGCTGAATCTACCGGCCGAAGACCTGCATGGCACCGCGCTGAAGGATCTCACGCTGAATGCCCGGGGCGGCGAGATTCTCGCCATTGCCGGAGTGGCAGGCAATGGCCAGAGCGAACTCTTCGCGGCCATCTCCGGCGAGCGGACGGTGGAGCCCGAGGCCGTGGCCGTCGACGGCAAGCCGGTGGGGGGGCTTGGCGTCACCGAGCGTCGGCGATTGCGTGCCGCCTTCGTGCCGGAGGAGCGGCTCGGCCATGCGGCGGCGCCGCGCATGACCCTGTCGCAGAATGCGCTGCTGACCGGCCATGCCGCCAGCGGGCTGGTGTCATACGGTATGGTCGACATGCGCAAGGCTTCGGCCGAGGCAGTCAGGATTTCCGGCACGTTCGATGTGCGCAAGGGCAAGCCGGATCCCGAGGCCGGCTCGCTTTCCGGCGGCAACCTGCAGAAATTCGTGGTCGGCCGCGAGATGCTGCGCGAGCCCGGCGTGCTGGTGGTGAACCAGCCGACCTGGGGCGTGGATGCCGGTGCCGCCGCCCTGATCCGGCAGGCCCTGATCGATCTGTCGCGGCGCGGTGCGGCGGTGGTGGTGATCAGCCAGGATCTCGACGAAATCTTCGAGGTCGCCGACCATATCGCGGTCATCCATCATGGCCGGCTGTCGGCGCCGGAGCCCGTATCGACCATGACCCTCGAGCGGATTGGGCTGCTGATGGGGGGCGCCGATCATGCGGCTTGAACTCGAAAAGCGGGCCGAACGCTCTGTGGCGATGGCCCTGGTTTCGCCGCTCATCGCCATCCTGCTCACGGTGGTCTCGGCCGCCATCATCTTTGCGCTCTACGGCAAGGCGCCCGGCGAAGCGCTTTATGTCTATTTCATCAAGCCGCTGACCGGCCTGCGTACCGCCCAGGAACTGGTGGTACGCGCTACCCCCTTGGTGATCATCGCTGTTGGCCTGTCGCTCTGCTACATCTCCAATAATTGGAATATCGGCGCGGAAGGCCAGTACATCATCGGCGCAACGGTGGGCGGGGGCGTCGCCCTGTTGTTCCAGGGCCAGACGCCCTTTTATGCCGTGCCGCTCATCCTTATCGGCGGCATCGTCGGCGGTGCGCTCTGGGGCCTCATTCCGGCGATCCTGAAGACGCGCTTCAACACCAACGAAATCCTGACCAGCCTGATGCTGGTCTATATCGCGGACAAGATCCTCGATTATTGCGTGCGCGGTCCCTGGCGCGATCCGGCCGGGTTGAATTTCCCGCTGACCGCCAATTTCGACAATACGCTGCCGGCCCTGTTCCGGCGCAGCCCGATCCATCTCGATTCCATCTTCGCGCTGGTGGTGGTGGCCGCCGCCGCCGTGCTGCTGTGGCGCGGCCTCAAAGGGTTCGAGATCCGCCTCCTCGGGCAGGCACCACGCGCGGCCCTGTTCGCGGGCTTTTCGCCCCGGCGCATGACCTTGTTCGTCTTTGCCGTATCGGGTGGCCTTGCCGGCCTGGCCGGCATCAGCGTGGCCGACGGGACGATGGGGTTGCTGCAGCTTCCCTTTGCCAGCGGCTATGGCTTTACCGCCATCATCGTCGCCTTTCTCGGCCGGCTCAATCCGGTGGGCATCCTGTTATCAGGCCTGTTGCTGGCGCTGTCCTATCTCGGTGGCGAAGCGGCCCAGATCTCGCTCAAGGTGCCCATCGGCATCACCAGCGTCATCCAGGGCCTCCTGCTGTTCTACGTGCTCGCCTGCGACACGCTCATCCTCTACCGCATTCGCATCGTGCGCGGCGCAGTCAAGGTGGCCTGATGAATCTCACAGAAGCGATCATCCTCACCATCATCACCTCCTCGACGCCCTTCGTGCTGGCCGGCATCGGCGAACTCGTGGTGGAGCGCTCCGGCGTGCTCAATCTAGGGGTCGAGGGCATGATGATCATGGGCACGGTCTCAGGCTTTGCCATCGCCTACATGACCGGCAGCGCGCTGCTCGGCTTTCTTGCGGCGGTCCTGGCGGGCATGGTCTTCGCGGCGCTCTTTGCCTTTATGACCCTGGGGCTCGCCGCCAACCAGGTCGCCTCCGGCCTTGCTCTGACCATTCTCGGCCTCGGCCTGTCCGATCTCCTCGGCACCAGCTTCGTCGGGCTCAACCGGGCCAAGATCCCGTCGCTCGACATTCCCGGCCTGACCGATATCCCGGTGATCGGGCCTCTCCTCTTCGGCCAGGATGCCCTGGTCTATCTGTCGATCGCGCTGGTTGCCGCTGTCTGGTGGTTCCTTTATCGCAGCCGCAGCGGCCTGATCCTGCGGGCCGTCGGCGAAAACCATGTTTCGGCACATGCGCTGGGCTATCCCGTCAGGCTGATCCGCTTCGGGGCCGTGCTGTTCGGCGGGGCCTGCGCGGGCCTCGGCGGGGCCTATCTTTCCTTGGCCGACACGCCTTTCTGGGGCACGGGCATGACGGCCGGCCGCGGCTGGATCGCGCTGGCCCTGGTGGTGTTCGCGTCCTGGCGGCCCGGGCGGCTGTTGCTGGGCGCCTATTTCTTCGGTGCGATCTGGATCGGCAATCTGCACATGCAGGCGCTGGGTGGTTCGCTGCCGCATTGGCTGGTCTGGCCGCCGCAATTTTGGACGGGCCTGCCCTATCTTGCCACGGTGATCGTCCTGGTGATGATCTCTGCCGGCAAGGGGCGGCGCGGTGTGGCGCCAGCTTCGCTGGGCACTGCTTTTGTGCCTGATCGATAATTTTCGTTGGGCGCCGGGCATGGGCCGTGGCCCGGCGTTTCGATCCGTACGGCCCGCCATGAGGGGAAACTCTATGAAAAAAACGATATTGGCAGCCCTGGCCGTTTGCGGCCTCATGGCCGGTGCCGGGGTGACCTCGGCTAGCGCCGAGGAGAAGCTCAAGGTGGGCTTCATCTATGTCGGTCCGGTCGGCGATTTCGGCTGGTCCTACCAGCATGATGTCGGACGCAAGGCGCTGGTCAAGGCGCTCGGCGACAAGGTCGAAACCACCTATGTCGAGAGCGTACAGGAAGGCCCCGATGCCCAGCGCGCCATCGAGAACCTTGCCGATTCCGGTCACAAGCTGATCTTCACCACCTCCTTCGGCTTCATGGATCCCACCATCAAGGCCGCCAAGAACTTTCCGGACGTGAAGTTCGAGCACGCCACCGGCTTCAAGCGGGCCGAGAATGTCTCGACCTATGCCGGGCGCTTCTATGAAGGGCGCTATGTGGAGGGCGTGATCGCCGCCAAGATGTCGAAGAGCGGCATTGTCGGCTATGTCGCACCGTTCCCGATTCCCGAAGTGATCTCGGGCATCAATTCCTTCATGCGTGGCGCCCAGTCCGTACGCCCGGACATGAAGATCAAGATCGTCTGGACCTCGAGCTGGTATGATCCCGGCAAGGAAGCCGACGCTTCCAAGGCGCTGATCGCCCAGGGCGCCGACATCCTGGCGACCCATACCGACAGTCCCGCCGCCACCCAGGCCGCGGCCGACAAGGGTATCAACTCCTTCGGCCAAGACTCCGACATGATCGCCTTCGGTCCGAAGACCCAGCTCACCGCGATCATCAACCACTGGGACGACTATTACATCGAGCGCGCCAAGGCCGTACTGGATGGGACCTGGAAGTCTGAGGATACCTGGGAAGGGCTCGACAAGGGCATGGTCAAGATGGCGCCCTACACCAACATGCCCGACGATGTGAAGAAGCTGGCGGAGGAGACCGAGGCGGGCCTCAAATCCGGCAAGATCCACCCCTTCACCTGCCCCGTCGCGAACCAGACGGGCGAGACGGTGGAATGCAAGGGCGGCGACAAGCTCGATGCCTCGCAGATCCTCGGCATGAACTGGTACGTCAAGGGCATCGACGACAAGTTCCCGAACTGATTGGCCCGCCGCGCATGCAGGCTCTACACTTGCTCGCGCATAGCGGCCCACGACCTCTCCGGTCCCCCCAACAAAAGGGGACCGGAGCGGCGTTTTCTGTTAGGGACGGGCTAACCTTTCGGAATGCCCTCCTGACGAGACCGTACCACCCCATGCCATTTGACCATGCCAGGCTCGATGCCATCCCCTATCCCGTGTTCTTCCTGCCGACAGGGGAGGCGACGAGATGATCGAACGAGCAATGGCGTTGGGCCGCGAGGCCGAGAGCATGATCCGCGCGCTTGCCACGATCAGTGCCGAGGAAGGACGCCTGACGCGTCTCTATCTCACACCCGAGCATCGGCAGGCGGCGGATCTGGTGGGCCGCTGGATGACGGAAGCCGGATTGGAGGTCAGCGAGGACGCGCTCGGCACGGTGCGAGGCCGGTTGGCACCGTCTTCGGGAACGCGCAATGCCGTGCAGCGGCTGCTGATCGGCTCGCATATCGACACCGTGATTGATGCCGGCGCCTATGACGGCACGTTCGGCGTCATCGCTGGTATCCTGGCGACACGCGAGATCCTCCGCAAACATGGCGCCATGCCCTTCGGTATCGATGTCCTCGCCTTCGGTGACGAAGAGGGCTCCCGTTTTGCGACGACGTTGCTCGGCTCCGAGGCCGTCGCAGGGCACTTCGATCCGGCGGTTTTGCAGATCGAATCCAACGATGGCGTCAAGCTGGTGGATGCCTTGCGACTCTATGGCAAAGATCCGGACGCCATTCCCTCGGCCGCCTATGAGCCCGGCGAGGCGGCGGCTTATGTCGAGGTTCATATCGAGCAGGGCCCGGTGTTGGAAGAGGCCGGCGAGGGGCTCGGTGTCGTGACGGCTATCGCCAGCCAGATACGCTATTCAGTGACGGTAGTGGGCGAAGCCGGCCATGCCGGCACGGTACCGATGACACTGAGGCGGGACGCCTTCTCGGCCTGCGCCGAAATGGCGCTTGCGCTCGAAAACCTCGCCAGAAGCCATGCCGATGATTTCATGGTCGGCACCATCGGCAAGTTGAGCCTGTCGCCCGGCGCCTCCAACGTCATTCCCGCCCGCATCGTCTTTACAGTCGATCTGCGCTCGCAGAGTGACGCCAGGCGCGTTGAGGCGATGAACGTCTTGCGCAAGGAGTTCCTCGCCATCGCCGAACGGCGCGGCGTCTCGGTCTGGATCGAGCAGACCCATGAAGCCAAGGCGGAGCCCTGCGATCCTTTCCTGCAGGCCGGATTTGCCGCAGCGATCATCGCCCAGGGCAGCAAGGCGATCCACCTGCCGTCGGGGGCCGGGCATGACGCCCAGTCGCTGGCCGCCCTCTGTCCGATCGGCATGCTGTTCGTGCGTTGCCGCGGCGGCGTCAGCCATAACCCTGCGGAATTCACCTCGATTCGCGACATGGGGCTGGCGGTGACGGCTCTGATCGATTTCATCGAGAAGTTCGATCCAGCGAAAGCAGCCGCGGGCTGAGAAGGAGGCGTCCTTCTTTCTCAAATCACGGCCGATCATGCTGCGAACCGTCGCACGGTCGGGTTGGCCGACCACCGTCGGGGAACTCTCTGGATCGTCTGAATGCGCCGACATTCCTTCCAAGATGAGGAGGTTTGTCGCCTATGCCTCAGATTATCTATATATACTGATCTCCTGCCCGAATAGAATGATGAGATCTTTCCAGAGTTTGATCGCACGGACGGGAAGAGCGCAGCGATTGCAGGCACAGATCGGCATGCCCCCGGGCGGAAGCCGCAATTGTCATTTTGCCACTCTCCGCTTTGCCGTTTCGATGGTGTAGAAGCGCTCCCCTGAGGAGGGGACTTTGCAGGACAATTCAAGCAACGCGGCCGCAGCATCGACATCGCAGACGGGCCTCGCCCTGGTCATGCTCACATGCTCGATGGTTTCGGTGCAGCTCGGCGCGGCCCTGGCTCATCCCACCATGGCCGCCTATGGTCCTTTCGCCACCACCTGGGGGCGGCTGGCCTGGGCAGCGATCATCCTCGGCATCATCGTGCGGCCGGATCTGCGTCGCTATCACCGCCGGGATATTCTGGCTGCGTTGGCGCTGGGCGCGGTTATCGCGATGATGACGCTCTTCTTCTTCGTAGCAATCACCCGTGTGCCGCTGGGCCTGGTGGTTGCGATCGAGTTCCTGGGGCCGCTAGGCGTCGCGGCCCTCGGCTTTGCCCGCAGTTGGCGGCTGATCTGGCTGGTGCTGGCCTTTGGCGGCGTGCTCCTGCTGGTGCGAAACCAGGCGGGCTGGAGCGTCGACATGCTCGGCTTCCTGTTCGCGCTTGCCGCCGGCACCGGGTGGGCCGCCTATATTCTTTTGAGCAAGCGGATCGGCAAATCCTTCAAGGGGCTGGAGGGGTTGGCGATCTCCTTCGCCGCGGCAGCCCTGATATCGACCCCCTTCGGCCTGTACGAAACCGGTTTTGCTCTTCCCGGCGGCCTCGCCCTGCAGACGGTCGGCCTGGCCGTCCTGACGCCGCTCTTGCCCTATGCCCTCGAAATGATGGCCTTGAGGCGCCTGTCTTCGGCGACCTTCGGGATCTTGATGAGCGCCGAGCCCGGTATCGGAGCGCTTGCCGGCTATTTCGTCCTGCATGAGCCGCTCAGCCTGCAGCAGATCGGCGGCATCGTGCTGGTGATGATCGCCAGCGCGGGCGCTGTCATCAGCGCGCGGGAGTAGGGGCAGGTTGCTGGAGGCCCGCGAAACGCGCGAGGAAGGCGCGAAGCCGCTCGTTCGGCTGTTCGCTGAAGACGAGCGCGGGTGGGGCATCGATCACGATCTTGCCCTGATCGGTGAAAACAACTCTGTCGGCGACCTCCCGGGCGAATGCCATCTCATGGGTCACGAGGATCATGGTGCGCCCCTCGGCTGCCAGCTCGCGGACGACGCCGAGGACCTCGCCGACGAGTTCGGGATCGAGGGCGGAGGTGATCTCGTCGAGCAGCAACACCTTGGGTTCCATCGCCACGGCGCGGGCAATGCCGACGCGTTGCTGCTGCCCGCCGGAAAGCTGTCCCGGCATCGCATCGATCTTTGCGGACAGGCCAACGCGGCCGAGCCATTTCTCGGCGATGCTCCGGGCCTCGGCCTTGCTCTTGCCGCGCGACTTGATCAGGCCCAGCATGATGTTCTGGGCCGCCGTCAGATGCGGAAACAGGTTGAACTGCTGGAATACCATGGCGGCATCGACGCGTATATGGGCGAGTTCCCGCTCGCTACGCCGCCGCCGCTTGCCATTCGCTTCGCTGAAGCCGACTTCGACCCCGTCGATGCGGACGGAGCCCCCGTCATATTCCTCCAGGAAGTTGATGCAGCGCAGCAGGGTGGTCTTGCCGCTGCCGGAGGGACCGATGATGGCGATGACCTGGCCCTTCTCGACGGCGAGGTCGACGCCTTTCAGCACCTGCAGGGCCCCGAAAGATTTGGTGAGATTGGCAATCTCGATCACCGGCTGCGTTGCGGCATTTGACATGGCGGTTCTTCCGATCAGACGAAGCGCTTTTCGAGCCGGCGGCTCAGGGCAGAGAGCGGGAAGTTGATGGCGAAATACATCAGCGCGCCCAGCACATAGAGCGGCAGGGCGACATGGGTACGGCCGATCACCTGCTGCAGCGAGAGCAGGAGATCGACGATGCCGAGCAGCGATACGAGCGAGGAGCCCTTCACCGTATCGACCATGCTGTTGATGAAAGGCGGCAGGAAGCGTCGGACAGCCTGGGGAGCAAGGACATAGAAGAAGCGATCGAAGAGACCGAGGCCGATCGACTGGGCTGCCTCCGTCTGCCCTCTCGGAATGGCCTGAAAGGCGCCCCGTGTGATTTCGACGATCTGGGCCGACTTGAAGGCGGTGAGCGCTACGATCGCTGCCAGCAGGCTGGGCAGATTGATGCGCAACGCCGGCAGGCCATAATAGATGAAATAGAGCAGGACCAGGATCGGGACGCCGCGAACGAAATCCGCATAGAGCCGGATCGGCAGTCGTGCCCAGGCCGGCCCGAAGACCAGTGCGCAGCCGAGCGGAATGCCGATCAGCAGCGAAATCACGACCACAGCCGCGGACACGAAGAGCGTGGTCCACAGGCCGCCGAGCAGGAAGGGGAGTGCCTCGAACATCGTGGACATGGTGTCACCGGTTGATGGCATAGCGCCGCTCGGCCAGCCTCAGCAACAGGAGGATGGCGTAGCTGGTCACCAGATAGATGGGGGTCGCGAGCAGATAGACCTCGACGGTGCGGAACGTCTGTGTCTCGATCCAGCGCATGCCATAGGCGAGCTCGGGCACGGCGATGGCGGAGGCGATCGAGGTGTCCTTGAACAAGGAGACATAGGTGTTCGAAAGCGAAGGCAGGGCGATGCGCAGCGCCGTCGGCAGGCGAACGTGCCAGAGCACGCCGAAAGGTGTCAGGCCGATGCTCTTACCCGCCTCGATCAGCCCTTTCGGCACGGCCTCCAGGCCCGCTCGCAGCACCTCGACGAGATAGGCGCCCGAATAGACGGCGAGCGTGGCCACGAAGGAGGTCGTCGCCCCATATTGCAGGTCGATGGCGCTGGGGATGCCGTAAAAGACCAGATAGACCAGCAGCAGCAGCGGCACGTTGCGGACGAACTCGACATAGCCCCGGATCAGGGGGCGAGCCCAGCGCGGCCCGTCGAGCTGGACCAAGGCGAGGACCAGCCCGATGAGCATGCCGATTGCGATGGTCGCGGCCGCCAGTTCGATGCTCAGCAGCAGCCCTTCGAAGAGCTTGGCCGAATAGCGCCAGACGATGGCGAAGTTGAAATGATAATTCATCATGCCGAAGATCCAGCCATCACGCGCGACAGAGCCCTGGCATCGCCGGCCGGGATTGGCACCGAGGTGCGCCGGCGATGCTGTCGGGAATTTGCGGGAGGAGCTGGAGCCTAAAAGGTCGGCAGGCCGGGTTTGCGGGCCGGCGGGGTCAGGCCGAAATAGTCCTTCAGCGCCGCGTCATAGATCTCATTCTGGTGGCCATGGATCGCCACGCCAAAGGTGGTGTCGACGAAACGGATCCAGTCAGGGTCACCCTGGCGCACTGCGGCGCCATACAATTGGGCGTTCCAGGACTTGCCCGCGTCGAAATATTTGTCCGGATTGCGCTTGGCGAGCCACCAGACGTTGGAAAGGTCGACTGCGGCGGCGTCGACCCGCTTGGAATCCAGGGCGAGAACAACGTTGGGCTGGCTGTCGAGCTGCATCACGGTAGCCTCGGGCAGCACCTTCTTGACCGTTTCTTCGGCATCGACATTCTGCAGGATGGAGATGCGCGCCGCGGAACCCGCCTTGAGCAGGTCGTCGAAGGTCTTCTTGTCGCTGTCAGGCCGGGTGAGGAAGGCAACACCCTCGACATAATAGGGGCGGGAATAGGCGACGAGCTGGGCCCGGGCCGGCGAGATCGTCATGAACTGGATGACGACATCGACCTTGCCGGTGGTGATATTGGGGACGCGCTGGGCGGCATCCTGGCGGACGAATTCGATCTTGCTGGCATCATCGAACAGGCCTTTGGCCAAAATCTTGGCCATGGCGATGTCCATGCCTGCCAACTCGCCCTTTTCGTCCTCGAAATGCCAGGGCGCATTGGTGGAGCCGGTGCCGACGATGAGGTGGCCCCGATCAAGTATGGTGCGGAGCAGGCTGTCGGACGAGGCCTGGGCGGCTGCCTGCCGGGCGGAGCCAACGACGCTTGCCAGGGCCAGGCCACCGAGCAGGCCGCCCTTGACCAGATTCCGTCTGGTTTCGGCGAAGTCTTCCATAGTGCTGTACTCCCCGTTGTCTGGATGCTGTATTACATTATTATGTTATATTAGGCATAGTTATGGTATTAACGGTATCTGGGGGTGTCAAGATGGATGTCGGCCTGTGGCAGTGAGACGTCTCGGTTTCGGCGGAAGGGGAGCAATACAAAAAGCCCTGCACCGAGGCGGTGCAGGGCGGATTGCTGACCTGTCGCTGGAATGACGGGGGACGTTTCAGGGCTTGGGCGCCGGCTTTTTCTGGCCGTCGAGCGCACTCAGGATCTGCCAAGCGGCCTTGACCCGATCCGGTATGGGATAGTTCTTGTTGGCTAGGATCGCGATGCCGATGCCCTTGGCCGGCACATAGGCGACATAGCCACCGAAGCCGTTGGTGGAGCCCGTCTTGTTGAACAGCATGTCGCGCCGCGCTGGCTGTGGCGGTACGAGTTTGTGCGCCTCGTGCGGTTCGAAGGCCATCTTGGCTGAATTTCCGGCAAGCAGGCGCTCGAGCGTCGTCGGATAGCTATACATTTCCCATCCGAGGCCTTGCTGCATCACGCCTATCTTGTAGTAGCCTGCCTGCGTCGCGGCGATGGCACTCTGGAGCGTTTCGTCCAGCCGGGACCTATTCATATTGGCGTCGACGAAGCGGATGAGGTCTGTCGCGGTCGTCTTGATGCCATAGGCCTCTGCATCCATGGGGCCAGGCGACACCCGGACGGACCGGCCATCCTTGGTATAGCCGAGCGCATAGTCCGCCATCCGTTCCGGCGGCACCCGGACATAGGTATTGGAGAGGCCGAGCAGGTGCAGGATTTCTCCCTGCATGAGATCATCGAAAGGCTTGCCCATGGCCTGGGCGGCAAGATAGCCGAACAGGCCGATGCTCGGATTGGAATAGAGCCTGTGGGTGCCGGGCGGGAAGGCCGGACGCCATGCCTTGTAGTAGGCGATCATCTTGGTATCGTCGGTGATCTCGTCCGGAAACTGCAGGGGCAGCCCACCGGCCGTGTAGGTGGCAAGCTCGAGCAGGCTGACGCCTTCGAGGCTGCTGCCGACGAGTGCCGGCAATCTCTGGCCCGCCTTGTCCGACAGCGACAGGTCGCCACGCGCCACGCCATAAGCGCCAAGCGTGGCCGTGAAGGTCTTGCTGATCGAGCCCATCTCGAAAAGCGTATTGTCGGTGACCTTCTGCCCGCTCTCCTTCGAGGCAAGGCCGTAATTGAAGACGAATTGCTTGCCGCCGGCTGTGACGGCGATGGCCATGCCGGGGATTTTATCCCGCTCCATCAACGGCTTGATGGCGGCGTCGACGATTTGTTCGAGATGGCTCCGTTCGAGCGGTGTCTGGGCCGAGACCGGCTGGGCGGCAAGCATGGAGACTGCAAGCGCGGATGCGGCAATCATCCGCCTGCGCAACGTCAACGAGTTCATTCCCAACTCCATTTTTCGGGGATGTGTCCTGAGGAGGCCTGAGCCGCCAGCATTTTTATATGCTGTCGACCGCTGCCTGCTGGGACTCCGGATAGGAGCAAATCCGGCTGCCGCCAAACGATGAATATTTGGATTTGGTATGAGAAAATCTTAGCCTTGAGACATGGCAATGCTTGCCGCGGCACTCCAATTGGCTGCGGGATATAAGTTTACCTTTTGGGATTGAGATGAGAAACCGGGAGTCCCTGCCTCTGGAAATGCTGGGACCCCATCGACTCCGATCGGTGCAAGACGGTGACGATTTCAGCCGGCTTGAATCAGGCTTTCAGGCTAAGTGCATGCTCGCTCTTCGACGGCCGGTTTTGCAAAAGCAATGATGCCATCTCGGCAGCGCCAGGGCTTGCCACCTGCTGTTGTCAGACTGCGATGCCGTGCAGGTCGTAGGCGTCCGAGCGCTCGATCTTCACCGTGACGATGTCGCCGACGCGCAGCGGGCGGCGGCTGGCGACGTAGACGGCGCCGTCGATCTCCGGCGCGTCGGCCATGGAGCGTCCCTTGGCGACGGTCGGTCCGGTCTCGTCGATGATGACGGGCAGGCGCTTGCCGACCTTGTTCTTCAGCTTGCGGATCGAGATCTGCTGCTGGGTTTCCATGAAGCGGCGATGGCGCTGCTTCTTCACCTCGTCCGGCACCGGCATCAGGCCGAGGTCATTGGCGGTGGCGCCGGCCACGGGCTCATATTCGAAGCAGCCGACACGATCGAGCTGGGCTTCGCGCAGCCAGTCGAGCAGCAGTTCGAAATCCTCGTCCGTCTCGCCGGGGAAGCCGACGATGAAGGTCGATCGCAGGGTGATGTCGGGGCAGATCTCGCGCCATCTATGGATGCGCTCCAGTACCTTCTCCTGGTTGCCGGGGCGACGCATCGCCTTCAGCACTGTGGGGGAGGCATGCTGGAAGGGGATGTCGAGATAGGGCAGGATCTTGCGTTCCGCCATCAGCGGGATGACGTCGTCGACATGCGGGTAGGGGTAGACATAGTGCATGCGCACCCAGACCCCGAGTTCGCCGAGAGCCTTCGATAGATCGAGGAACTTCGCCTTGAGCGGCTCGCCCTGCCAGGTGCTTTCGGCATAGCGGATGTCGACGCCATAGGCGGAGGTGTCCTGACTGATCACCAGCAATTCCTTGACGCCGGCCTTCACCAGCTTCTCGGCCTCGCGCATCACGTCGGCGGCTGGGCGGGAGACAAGATCGCCGCGCAGCTTGGGGATGATGCAGAAGCTGCAGCGATTGTTGCAGCCCTCGGAAATCTTCAGATAGGCGTAGTGGCGCGGCGTGAGCTTGAGGCCCTGCGGCGGCACCAGATCCGTGAACGGATCATGGGCAGGGGGAGCCGCTCTGTGCACCGCTTCGACCACCGTCTCATATTGCTGCGGGCCGGTGACGGCGAAAACGTTGGGGAATTTTTCCAGGATCGGATCGGGTTCGGCGCCCATGCAGCCGGTGACGATCACCTTGCCGTTCTCGGCCATGGCATCGCCGATGGCGCCAAGAGATTCCGCCTTGGCTGAATCGAGGAAGCCGCAGGTGTTGACGATGACGAGGTCGGCGCCCTTGTGGTTGCGGGTGATGCCGTAGCCCTCGGCCCGGAGCTGGGTGAGGATGCGCTCGGAATCGACCAGGGCCTTGGGGCAACCCAGCGAGACATAGGAGACCGTCGGGGCCGTCTTGCCGTCCGCCGTCTCTTGCGCTGCTTCGATCACCGCCATGTCCGCTGTCCATCCTGTCCGTGAAACGCGTTCCTTTGCGCCAAGACGGGCCGGAATGCAATTGCGGAGTGGGCATGGCTGACCAACGGCCGATCATTTGGCGCTTCGATCTCCCGGCCGACAGGAAGGCACGGCCGTACGAGAGGGAGCGATCGGAGGGCCGATCTTCGGTTCGCCTACTTGAATCGCAAGGCCGGCTCCCGGGACGATCTGGGGATCGGCACTTCAAAACGAATGGTCCGACTTTCTCCTTGACAACCCAACCAACTTTGAAAAATAGTCAGATGTCAGACCAATTTTAGATCGCCATCCGGAAACCCGATTTGCGCTCGCCGTCAGTCCAGGGACTTGCTCCGCTGCCATCCGCCGATCGGGCGGATGATGTGATGCGTGCGATCGGCCATTTCATCGCCACCTCCGGCATCAGGCCGGGCGAGCGCCTACCGACCGAACGGCAGCTGATGCAGACCCTGGCGGTCGGCCGTTCCACGGTACGGGAAGTCATCCGCAAGCTGCAGGCCTTGGGTGTGGTTGAGTCCCGTAAGGGCAGCGGCACCTATCTCAAACGGGCGTTCTCGGCCGACGCCATCCATATGCCCCTGGTGATCGATGCCACCTTGCTGCGCGACCGCTTGCTGCAGACATTGGAGGTTCGGCGCGGGCTCGAAACCGAGGTGAGTGCGCTCGCTGCCCTCCGGGCAACGCCCGAGGACCTCGCCGTCATCGAGACCAAGCTCGACATCATGGAGGGGGTGCATCTGGAGAAGGGTACCTCCGGCCCCGAAGACCTCGCCTTCCATCTCGCCATCTATGATGCCAGCCACAATCCTTTGTTCGGCCAGCTCTTGGAGCGCATGCGGGAGGCTTTCGAGAGCTTCTTCGACGAGCCGTTCGATCGGCCGGATTTTGCCCGTCGCTCTTTTCGTTTTCATCGCGAGCTCTTCGACGCCATCGTCCGGCGTGATCCGGAGACGGCCCGTTTGAAGACGCTCGCCATTCTCGAAATTGTCGAAGAAGACATCAAGGACATGTCCAAATGACTGACCATCGGATGACCGAGGCCCAGATGAAGGAGGCCCAGATGACGGAGGTTTGGGCCGACTTCGACTATGCCAGCCTCGTCGTCGCCCATGACGATACTCACGCCTTCGAGGCCGTGGTGCCGCCTATCGTGCAGACTTCGCTGTTCACTTTTTCCAGCTTCGAGGAGATGGCGGCGACCTATCGCGGCGAGCAGGTGCGCCCGGTCTATTCGCGCGTCGGCAATCCGACCACGCGGCTGTTCGAGCAGAAGATCGCCGAGCTGGAGCGCACAGACGATGCCATCGGTTTTGCCAGCGGCATGGGTGCGATTTCCTCCAGCGTGCTGGCCTTTCTCGAGCCGGGCGACCGCATTGTCTGCGTGCGCCATGTCTATCCCGATGCCTATCGCCTGTTCGAAACTCTGCTGAAGCGCTGGAAGGTCGAAACGGTCTATGTCGATGGCCGTGACGCCGATGCGGTGGCGGCGGCGCTGCCGGGTGCCAAGCTGCTCTATTTGGAGAGCCCGAACAGCTGGATGATGGAGACGCAGGACATTCCCGCCCTCACGACCCTGGCGCGCAACCATGGGGTGATCAGCATCATCGACAACAGCTGGGCTTCGCCGGTATTTCAGCAGCCGGTACGCCTCGGCGTCGACCTCGTCGTGCATTCGGCTTCCAAATATATCGGTGGCCATTCGGACGTGGTTGCCGGGGTCGTGGCAGGGCGCAAGGAACTCGTCGAGATCATCCGGCGCACCATCACGCCCTATCTCGGCGCCAAGCTGGCCCCGTTCGAGGCCTGGCTGCTGCTTCGCGGTCTGCGCACGCTGCCGACGCGCATGAAGGCGCACGAGGCGGCGGGGCTGGCCGTGGCGCGCAAGCTTGGCGAGTTGCCCGAAGTGGTAGCGGTCCATCATCCAGGCCTCGGCAACAGCCTGCCACCGGGATTGAGTGGTACTTCGGGCCTGTTTTCCTTCGAATTCGACGACAGTGTCGACATTCCCGCCTTCTGCAACGCCCTGCGCCTGTTCAAGATCGGCGTGAGCTGGGGCGGGCATGAAAGCCTGGTGGTGCCGGCCCTGGTCGGACGCGGCCAGAATGCCGGCCCCAATTCGGCCGTCGATTTCGGTGTGCCCGAACGCATGGTGCGGCTGCATGTCGGCCTTGAGGGCGTGGATGCGCTCTGGGGCGATATCACCCAGGCGCTATCAGCTGCGAAGAGATAGGGCGAGCCCGGACGCAATCCGTCGGAAGGTGTCCGGGACGACCTTGGAAGTGAAGCGCAATAACAAGAGAGGGGAGTCTCAATGTTCAAGAAACTACTGCTGGCCGCCACGGCCTCGCTAGCGCTGGCTCTGCCAGCCTGGGCGGATACCACGCTCAAGCTGACGGAGGTGATCACCAGCCCCGAGCGCACGGAGACGCTCAAGCAGATCGTCAAGACCTTCGAGGATGCCAATCCCGGCGTGAAGGTCGAGATCACCTCGCTGCCCTGGGGCCAGGCCTTTGAGAAGTTCGCCACCATGGTTTCGGCGGGCGACACGCCGGATGTGGTCGAGATGCCGGATCGCTGGATCTCGCTCTATGCCAATAACGGCATGCTGGAGAACCTCGAGCCTTATCTGGCCAAGTGGGACCACACCAAGGACCTCAACGACAAGACGCTCCAGATGGGGCGCTACATCAACAACACCGCCTATGGATTGCCCTACGGCTTCTATCTGCGCGCGTTGTTCTACAACAAGAAGCTGTTCAAGCAGGCCGGCATCGACAACCCGCCCAAGACGATGGACGAGTTCGTCGAGAGCGCCAAGAAGATCTCCGCCATTCCCGGCAAGTTCGGATACTGCCTGCGCGGCGGCCCCGGCGGCCTCAATGGCTGGATGATGATGGGCGCCACCACGGCCGGCAACGACACCTTCTTCAAGGCGGACGGCACTTCCACCATGGCCGACCCCGCTTGGGTGAAAGGCCTCAGCGTGTTCGTCGATCTCTACAAGAACGGCTACGTTCCCA
Source organism: Labrys sp. HAY1-8F (assembly GCF_056754975.1). Classification (NCBI taxonomy): domain Bacteria; kingdom Pseudomonadati; phylum Pseudomonadota; class Alphaproteobacteria; order Hyphomicrobiales; family Xanthobacteraceae; genus Labrys; species Labrys sp. HAY1-8F. The sequence goes on from NZ_JBPGWZ010000002.1 coordinate 17,638, forward strand.
AGGACAGTGTGAACTGGGGCTTCAACGAGATCGTCACCGGCTTCTACTCCGGTACCTGCGCCATGCTTGACCAGGATCCGGATGCCCTGATCGCCGTGGCCGACAAGATGAGCAAGGACGATTACGACGTCGCTCCCATGCCCAAGGGAGCGGGCGGCAAGAGCTTCCCGACCCTGGGCTATGCCTCCTGGTCGATGTTCGCGGCTTCGGAGAACAAGGATCTGGCCTGGAAGCTGATCGCGGCTTTGGACAGCCCGGAAGGCAACATCGCCTGGAACAAGCGCACCGGTGCCCTGCCGATCTACAAGGCGGCGGAGCAGGATCCCTTCTATGCCGACCCCAAGTTCAAGGGCTGGTTCGAGGAACTGCGTGACCCTAATGTCGTGCCCCTGGTCATGCCGTTCCACCTGGAAGAGTGGGCCTTCTTCGACAGCTCCATCGCGTTGAAGACCACGCAGCAGGCCCTGCTCGGCCAGCTCGCGCCGGATCAGCTTGCCAGTCAGTGGGCCGAATATCTCACCAAGGCTCAGCAGGCCTACCTGGCGAAGAAGAAGTAATCGTTTCGTAGGCTCTGCGCGCGCCATCCTTCTCCCCTTGCGAGACCTGGCACTTCCTCCGGAAGTGCCTTGGGTGGCACGAATGCCGGATGAGGGGAGAGATGCGACCTCTCCAGGGGCTCGCCGGAACCCCTCATCCGCCAACCATCCCCCGGTCCACTCCAAGTGGAGTGGACGATAACCGCAAGGGGAGAAGGGATGGTTGGGCGCGCCGGCTGTCTTCTCGGTCCCCAGCCCGTTCCCGATCGGATCATCATGGCTCTGGCAGATATCCCCGTCCAATCCAGCCGGCGCAGTCGAAGCGCCCGGCTGGCGTTCGAACCCTGGCTCTATGCCACTCCTTCGATCATTCTGATCGTGGCGATCATGCTGGTGCCTCTGGCAATCGGCATGTCCTACGCGTTTCGCGATATCCAGCTGCTGAAACCATTCGGGGGCGGCTATGTCGGCCTTGAGCATTTCCGCACATTGTGGGGCGACCTGAACTTCTGGAACGCCCTGTCCAATACCGTGCTGTGGACCGTGATTTCCGTCGCGCTGCAGTTCGTGCTCGGACTCATCCTGGCCTTGCTGCTGAACCGGCCCTTCCCGGGACGTGGCGCGGTACAGGCCCTGGTGTTCCTGCCCTGGGCCGTGCCGAGCTTCCTGTCCGGCCTCAATTGGGCCTGGATGTTCAATCCCATTGTCGGGCCCTTGCCGCATTGGCTGTCGGGACTGGGTATGATGGCAGCACCCGACAATATTCTGTCCAGCCCTACCCATGCCATCTGGGGACCGATCGTCGCCAATGTCTGGTGGGGCTTTCCGTTCTTCGCCATCACCCTGCTGGCCGCCCTGCAGTCCATTCCGCAGGACATCTATGAGGCGGCCGAGATCGACGGGGCCGGACCGCTCAAGCGCTTCACCTCGATCACCATCCCGTTCCTGGCGCCGACGATCGCCATCACGGTGCTGCTGCGCGCCGTCTGGATCGCCAATTCAGCCGATCTCATCGTGGTGATGACCGGAGGCGGGCCGGCGGATTCGACGCAGATCGTCGCCAGCTACATCTACACCCAAGCCTATAAGCGCCTCGATTTCGGCTATGCCTCGGCGATCTCGCTGGTACTGCTCGTGCTGCTGCTTGCCTATGCCGCCACGCTCATCGCGCTCAGGCAAATGCTGATCCGGAGGGGATGATCATGCGCCGCTCCACACGTCGTTCCATCTACTGGGTCCTGCACTACACGCTGATCGGCCTGTTCCTGGCCTTCGCGCTGTTTCCGCTGTTCTGGCTGTTCAAGGTCTCGGTGACGCCCAATGACCTGCTCTACAGCGAAGGGGTCAAGCTGTGGCCCTCGCGCTTCAGCTTCGATCATTATGCCTCGGTGATCCGCCACACGGATTTTCCGTTGTTCTTCCGCAACAGCGTGATCATTTCGGCCTTGACGGCTCTGTTCACCACGATCGTGGCGGCTGGTGCTGGCTACAGCTTTTCGCGCTTTGTCTACAAGGGAAAGTTCTGGCTGGTCGGACTGATGCTGATCACTCAGATGTTCCCGCTGGTGATGACCATCGCGCCGATCTTCAAGCTGTTTCAGCCGCTCGGGCTCAACAACAGCCTGACGGGCCTGATCATCATCTACACCGCCTATAATGTGCCGTTCGCCGCCTTCCTGATGCAGTCCTTCTTCGACGGCATTCCGAAGGATCTGGAAGAGGCGGCGATGATCGACGGCGCCACCCGCTTCGGGGCGCTGCGCCAGATCATCCTGCCCCTGACCATGCCTGGCATCGCCGCCACCCTCGGCTTCGTCTTCACCGCAGCCTGGAGCGAACTGCTTTTCGCGCTGATGCTCAACACCAAGGACAATGTCATCACCTTCCCGGTGGGCCTGCTCAACTTCGTGTCGAAGTTCGCGGTGGATTTCGGGCAGATGATGGCGGCCGGCGTGCTCGCGCTCATCCCCGTCTGCATCTTCTTCTTCCTGATCCAGCGTTATCTGGTCCAGGGCCTCACCGCTGGCGCGGTGAAGGGCTGAAAGGTTTATTCCGATGGCCAATATCGAAGTGAAAGCCGTCCGCAAGAATTACGGCGCGCTGCCCATCCTCAAGGGCATCGACCTCTCCATCGCCTCTGGCGAGTTCGTGGTGCTCGTCGGCCCGTCCGGCTGCGGCAAGTCGACTTTGCTGCGTCTCATTGCCGGGCTGGAAGATACCACCCAGGGGCAGATCCTCATCGACGGCGCCATGGTGAACGACCTGCCGCCGAAGGATCGCGACATCGCCATGGTGTTCCAGTCCTATGCGCTCTATCCGCATATGAGCGTGCGCGACAATATGAGCTATGCGCTCAAGCTGCGGAAGAAAGCGGCCGATTTCATCTCGGATGCTGTGACCAAGGCGGGTGCCAAGCTCGGCCTAGAAGCTCTGCAGGAGCGCAAGCCGCGGCAGTTGTCGGGCGGGCAGCGCCAGCGCGTTGCCATGGGGCGCGCCATCGTGCGCAATCCCAAGGCCTTCCTGTTCGACGAGCCGCTGTCCAATCTCGATGCGCGGCTGCGCGAGCAGATGCGGTTCGAGATCCGCAAACTGCACCGCGATCTCGGGGCGACCTCGGTCTATGTCACCCATGACCAGATCGAGGCGATGACCATGGCTGATCGCATCGTCGCCATGCAGGGCGGCGTGATCCAGCAGGTCGGCGCACCGCTCGAACTCTATGACGATCCCGCCAATATGTTCGTGGCCGGGTTCATCGGCTCGCCGGCCATGAACTTTCTCGATGCGCAGGCACAGCCGGGCGAAGGAGGCACGGCCTTGCGGGTCGGCGATACGGTTCTTGCCGTCCTGCCGGGCCAGCGCCTGCCCGCCAAGGTCGTCGTGGGCATTCGCCCCGAGCGCGCGGTGCTGTCGTCGGCGGGTAACGTGCCGGCCCGCGTCGATCTGGTGGAGCCGACAGGGCTCGGCACGGTGGCGCACCTGGAGATCGGCGGTCAGGGGGTGAAGCTCTTCACGACCGAGCGTCCCGCCTTGACGGTAGGCGAGATCGTGAAGCTGGCCATCGCTCCCGGCGATCTCAGGCTGTTCGACCCTGCCAGCGGGGAGCGCATCAGGCTTACCTGATGCGATCCGCGCCTGCCAGTGGCAGATGCGTGGAGCTTTTGTCGGACAAGGGCTGGCCAAGCCGGCATTGCCCGTGACAAAAGAAGAGCTGAATTCCTTTCAGGCTCGCATGACGCTTTCCCATAGCCGGGGGCTGCATGCCTTTTCTTTTGTGAGATTTGATGTCCCGCATTGCAACGAGCAGCGAGGCCGTGCAGGAGCCCGCCGCCTCCGCCTGGGTCACTCTGTTGATCGCTGCGGCTTGCGGCCTCATCGCCGCGAATATCTACTATGCCCAGCCGCTCGTCGGCTTGATCAGCGCTGATCTCGGCATGTCGCCAGGCGCGGCTGGGTTGATCGTGACGATGACGCAGATCGGTTACGGCGCCGGGCTGCTGTTCCTGGTGCCGCTCGGCGATCTGATCGAGAATCGCAAGCTCATCCTCTGGGTGATGGGCCTGGCGGTGATCGCGTTGGCAGGGGCCATGCTGGCCCGCGACAGCCTGCAATTCCTGGTCTCGGCCTTGCTGATCGGGCTCGGATCGGTGGCCGTGCAGATCCTCGTCCCCTTTGCCGCCCATCTCGCACCCGAGGCGCGGCGGGGCAGGGTGGTCGGCAATGTGATGAGCGGGCTGATGGTCGGCATCATGCTGGCCCGTCCGGTATCGAGCCTGATCACCTATTTCAGCTCCTGGCACATGGTGTTCCTGGTCTCCATCGTCGCCATGCTGGTGCTGGGCGCAGTGCTGGCCCGGGCCTTGCCCAAGCGCCAGCCGCCGCCGGCTCCGTCCTATGGCCGTCTTCTCCTCTCGATGGCGACCTTGATGCGCGCCACGCCGATCCTGCGCAGGCGTGCTCTCTATCAAGCCTGCATGTTCGGCGCCTTCAGCGTGTTTTGGACCTGCACCCCGCTGCTGCTGGCGAGCCCCGTCTTTGGCATGACGCAGTCGGGCATTGCCCTGTTCGCGCTGGCCGGGGCGGCAGGCGCGGTGGCAGCCCCGCTCGCCGGGCGTATCGCCGATCGCGGCTGGGTCCGTCCAGCCTCGGCCTTCGCCATGACGCTCGGCGCCCTCAGCTTCCTGCTCACCCATTTGGCCGAGCCGGGATCGAGCCTGTCGCTCGGCCTACTGGTCACTGCCGCGATTGTGCTCGACTTCGGCGTTTCGGCCAATGTCGTGCTCGGCCAACGCCTGATCTACAATCTGGGTGCGGAATATCGCAGCCGCCTCAACGGCGTCTATATGGCGACGTTCTTCGTGGGCGGTGCGCTCGGCTCGGCGCTGGGGGGCTGGGCCTTTGCCCATGGCGGCTGGGCGGCGGTCTCCTGGCTGGGCTTTGCCCTGCCGGTCCTCGCCCTTATCTATTTTTCGACGGAAAACAGGGCCTTGTACGGCCCCGCAAACAGGACCTGACATGAGCGTGACGATCTACGGTATCAAGACCTGCGACACCATGAAGAAGGCACGCAGTTGGCTCGACGCGCATGGCAAGGCGCATGGCTTTCACGATTACCGGGCCGAAGGGATCGACCGCAAGCGCCTCGAGGCCTGGGTGGACAAGGTCGGCTGGGAAACACTCCTGAACAAGTCGAGCACCACGTTCCGCGCCTTGCCCGAGGCCGACAGGCAGAGTATCGACCGGGCCAAGGCGATCGCATTGATGCTGGCCGAACCGACCATGATCAAGCGCCCGGTCCTCGACCTCGGCGGCGGCAAGCTGCTGGTCGGCTTCAAGCCCGACAACTACGCCGCCGTCCTGGCCTGATGAGACAGGGCGGTGGTCCTAACCTGGCGGACAAGAGCGCTTATGCTGGTGTGCCGATCTCCAGATCGGCATTCTGGGTAGCAATTGTCTGTCGAAAAGATGCCGATCTGGAGATCGGCACACCAATTCTGATGCCTTCGATTGGCGCTTGTGAACAGGCGGCGATGAGGACCTGGCCTACCGCTCGATCAAGGTGGTGAAGCCGCCAAAGATCATGCGCTTTCCGTCGAAGGGCGCGTTCGCCATGCTACCCTCCAGCCGGGGATCGGCCATCACCTTGGCCATGATGGCGTCACGCTCCTCGCGCGAGCGGTAGGTCACCCAGGAGAACACCACGATCTCATCCTCCTTGGCCTGGACGGCGCGCGGAAAGGACGTGACCTCGCCATAAGGCACGTCGTCGGCAACGCATTCGACATAGCTGAGTGCGCCATGTTCCATCCAGACCTGGCCGCCGAGACGGGCCATTTCCTCATAGGCCTTGAGGTTCTGCTTGGGCACGGCGACAACGAAACCGTCGACATAGGTCATTTCAGCTTCCTCCTGTTTCGATCTCCCGAAGGACGTTCGGCATCCGGCCAAGCCGACAGCCCTGGCGAAATTTTGTTGTCTGCGGGGCTGGCTGGCGTCAGGATCGCTTTTGAAAACGCTTGATCAGCCTCTCGCGTTTCAGGCGCGACAGACGCTGGATCCAGAAAATGCCGTCGAGCTGGTCGATTTCGTGCTGCAGGCAGACGGCGAGCAATCCATCGGCTTCCTCGGTCTCCTCCGCCCCTTCAAGGGTCTGGAAGGCGACACGCACCCGGGCGGGACGTTCGACCGTCTCGGTCGCACCGGGCATTGAGACGCTGCCTTCGACATGCTCCCGCTTATCGTGCGATGACCAGACGACGCGCGGATTGACATAGATCCGCACTCTTTTCTCATCGGGCAGCTCGATCACCGTCAGTCTTTCGAGAATGCCCAGATGCGGGGCCGTAATGCCGATGCCGGGCGCGGCGCGCATGGTGTCGAGCAGATCCTCGGCTAGGGCGGCAAGCCTGGGCCCGAATTCGGTCACGGGATTTGCCGCCTGGCGCAAGCATGGATCGGGAAAACGCAGAATCGGTTGGACAGGCATGGCGGGAAGTTAGCTCACCTCATCATGCACATCACGCTCGGCGACGCTTGGGCTTGGGGGGTGCCGCCTCCTCGCCATGGGAAAGATCCTCCAGGATCGGGCAGTTGGGCCGGTCGTCGCCGTGGCAATTATGGACGAGATGGCGCAGGGTCTTCGCCATACCCTCGATCTCGCGCGCCTTGCGTTCGAGCTCGATGATATGAGCTGCGGCGATGCTCTTGACATCGGAGCTCGCACGGCTGCGATCGCTCCACAAAGCGAGCAAGGTTTCCATCTGCTCGACGGAAAAGCCGAGATCGCGGCAGCGGCGAATGAAACGCAGTGTGTGAATATCGCTGTCACCATAGACGCGATAGCCGGCTTCCGTGCGGGCTACGTTCGGTACGAGCCCGATAGATTCATAATAGCGGATCATCTTGGCCGAGACGCCGGAGGCGGCGGATGCTTCACCGATATTCATGACGGTTCTTCCTGTTCGTCCTTCACGCGAAGACCTCATCACGACCTTCGAATCTTGATGAGCTTTCTTCGATATTCCCTTGAATTAGCTTGATGAAGTCAATGTCTGTACACCTGTCGCTTGTGCTGGCGCAGTCTCAGGCTGGAAGCCCTTGAGCCTGAGCGCATTGGTCACCACGAAGACGCTTGAAAGCGCCATGGCGCCGGCTGCCAGCATCGGCGAGAGCAAGGTGCCGTTGACGGCATAGAGAGCGCCGCCAGCGATGGGGATCAACGCGATGTTGTACGCGAAGGCCCAGAACAGGTTCTGGCCGATATTGCGCATGGTCGCCCGTGACAGGCCTATGGCCCTGACGACTCCATTGGGATCGCCGGCCATCAGCACCACCGCCGCGCTCTCGATGGCGACGTCGGTGCCCGTGCCGATGGCGATGCCGACATCGGCGGTGGCGAGCGCCGGCGCATCGTTGATGCCGTCGCCGACGAAGGCGATCTTGCGCCCTCCGGCCGCCAGCCGCTGCACGGTCTGGGCCTTGCCGTCCGGCAGGACTTCGGCCTCGACGGTTTCGATCCCGAGCCTTGCCGCAATCGCCTGTGCCGTCCGCCGGGCGTCGCCCGTCACCATCGCAACCCGGAGACCGAGTGCCTTGAGGGCCGCGACGGCGGCCTTGGCCGTCGGCTTGATCGGATCTGCGACGGCGATGACCGCGGCGATCTTGCCGTCGACGGCCGCGAAAAGCGGCGTCTTGGCCTGTGCGCCGAGGGCTTCTGGCCGATCGGAGAGAATCCCGGCATCAAAGCCCTGTTCTGCCATCCAGCGTGCCGAGCCGATCGAGATCTTCCGGCCATCGACGAGGGCGGAGGCGCCGCGCCCCGGGATCGCCTCGAAATCGGTGGCCGAGGGAATGTCGAGGTTACGCTCGCGGGCCGCCTTGACGATGGCGGTGGCGAGCGGATGCTCCGAACGCGCTTCCACCGAGGCCAGCAGAGCGAGAACCTCATTCTCCGAAAAGCCGGGGGCGGTTTCGATATCTGTGACCGCAGGCTCGCCCTGGGTGAGGGTTCCCGTCTTGTCGAAGGCGACGATCTCGACATCACGCAGGCTCTGCAGGGCATCGCCGCGACGGAAGAGCACGCCGAGTTCGGCCGCACGGCCTGTCGCCACCATGATCGAGGTGGGGGTAGCCAAGCCCATGGCACAGGGGCAGGCGATGATCAACACGGCAACCGCATTGACGAGAGCGAAGCTGAGGGCGGGGCTCGGGCCGAACAGCAGCCAGGCGAGGAAGGTCAGCGTTGCGATGGCGATGACGGCGGGCACGAACCAGGCAGTCACCTTGTCGACCAGCGCCTGGATCGGCAGCTTAGCGCCCTGGGCTGCCTCGACCATGCGGATGATCTGGGCGAGGAGGGTCTGCGAGCCCACCTTCGTCGCTCGGAACGAGAAGCTGCCTGTTTTGTTGATGGTCCCACCGATGACTTCGGCACCCACGCCCTTGGTAACCGGTATCGCCTCGCCGGAGATCATCGACTCGTCCACGAAGGAGGAGCCTTCGACGATTTCGCCGTCGACGGCGATCTTCTCGCCGGGGCGCACCCGGATGATGTCTCCCGGCTGGAGCTCGGCGATCGCCACTTCGGTTTCCGAGCCGTCGCGCAGGCGCAGGGCCGTCTTGGCCTGCAGCCCGGCCAGTTTGCGGATCGCTTCGCTGGTCTCTCCCTTGGCCCGCGCCTCCAGATAGCGGCCGAGCAGGATCAGCGTGACGATGACGCCGGCGGCCTCAAAATAGACATAGGCCGTTCCCGCCGGCAGGGCCGAGGGCAGGAAGGTCGCGACGACCGAGAACAGCCAGGCCGCACCGGCACCGAGGGCGACCAGGGCGTTCATGTCCGGAGCACCCCGCAGCAGCGCCGGAATGCCCTTGACGAAGAAGCGCAGCCCCGGCCCGAACAGCACGAGGCTGATCAGCACGAATTGCGCATACCAGTTCCAGCGACCCAGGTTCATCTGGACGGCGTGGTGCAGGCTCGGCACCAGGTGTCCGCCCATTTCCACCAGAAAGACCGGCACGGTCAGCAGGGCGGCAAGAGCCAGATCCCGGCGCAGTGTAGCGATCTCGGCCTTGCGGGCCGTGCGTTCAGGATCCTCGGCCCGGTCTTGTTCGATCAGATGGGCGCCGTAACCCGCTTTGGCGATGGCAGCCAGCACAGGAGGCAGGTTGGCCGGCCCCTCGAAGGCGACCTGCGCCCGCTCGGTGGCGAGATTGACGGCGGCCTGCACGACGCCTGGGGTGGCGGCGATGGCCTTCTCCACGCGACGAACGCAGGAAGCGCAGGTCATGCCCTCGATGGCGATGTCAAAAGTTGCGGGGTTCGAAGTCGAAGAGCTCAAAGTCGGAGGGCTCATAGTCGGAGACATGGGGCAATCCCTTTCCAGGTCATTGCCAAGATAGGTAAACCTTCCAGTCATGGGAAGGTCAAGGGCTTCTTGTTCGGAGCGCGGACTTCCAGTCCGCTCTGTGAAATATCACGCTGACAGAGCGGACATCGCCCCATGACTTCATGGAGCTGAGAAGTCCGCGCTCCCAGTATCCTCACATGGGCCTGGCGATATCTTCCGTGTTGTTGGCTGGGCTGTTTACGCGCGAAGAAATCGGCCAGATCTCCATCAGCTCCGGCGGAAAGGGCACCATCAGGTCGAAGGGATCCGGCTCGATATTGTCGAGCCAGCGCTTATGGCTCTCCGGGGCCACTATTACCGGCATGCGGTCGTGGATCGTCGCCATCAGCGCATTGGCCTGGCAGGTGACGACGGCGAAGCTGCGCGTGATCTCACCAGAGGCCTTGTCGATCCAGCTTTCCCAGACGCCGGCCACGGCGAAGGGACGGCGATCCTTCATGGCGATGGCATATGGCTGCTTGGCTCCCTTCACCGGCTTGCCGTCCGGCTCAAGGATCTTCATCCATTCGAAGAAGAGATCGATCGGAACGAGACAGCGCCGTGCCTTATAGGCATCGCGGAAGGAAGGCTTGGTCTGGATGCCCTCGCAACGGGCGTTGATCGGCTTCGGCCAGTCGCTGGGATCTTTCACCCAGTTGGGAATGAGGCCCCATTGCAGGAGATCCCGAACATAGGTCGCCGATCCGGGTTTTCGGCGGAACACCCAGAAATATTGCGCCGGTGCGCCATTGAAATGGGCCTCCCAGGCACGAGCGACCTCTTCCGGCGTAGCGCCAGGTTCCGTCTGAAGGCCCGGCAGGTCCGGGCTGCGCTGCATGATCCGTCCACACATGGCCGGACCATGGCATGCTCAACCACACGTCTCAACGCCACATGCCGCGCATGCGGTCGCGCAGGTCGATCGAGCTGTGGATGCCGCCGGGTTGCCGCGCTCTGGACGCTGCCACCCTCGGCCACATCATCTGCTGGAAGCGATCGAGGATCGAAGCCGGGATGAAGCGGGTGCGGTTGGCATAGACATGCCGGTCGCCCTGGGAATGCTGGCCATGGGTGAAGAAGCGCTGCGGCATGACAAGATGCAGGCTGTCGCGCGCCCGTGTCATCGCGACATAGAGCAGCCGGCGCTCTTCCTCCAGATCGTTCTTGGTGCCGGCGGCGAGATCGGCGGGCAAGCAGCCATCCACGGTGTTGAGCACGAAGACGGCCTTCCATTCCTGCCCCTTGGCGGAATGGATGGTGGAGAGGATGAGGTAGTCTTCGTCCCGCAAGGGAGCTCCGGCCTCGTCGCTGGTGGCGTTGGGCGGATCGAGCGTCAGCTCGGTGAGGAAGCGTTCGCGGGATTCATAGCCCGCCGCGATCTGCTCGAGCTGGAGAAGATCGGCGCGGCGCGTCACCGCATCCTCATGCATGCGCTCGAGATGGGGCTCGTACCAGCGACGAACGCGCTCGATCTCGCCGGGCCAGTCGCTCGGTCCCTTGTGCAGGCTCGCGGCGAGGTCGACGAAATCGGGCCAGTCCGCGCCCGCGCGGGGAGGCGCCGGCAAGGCCGCGATGTCGTCGACACCGACGGCGTCGAGCACATTGGCGGCCGACGTGGGGCCGACGCCCGGCAGCAGTTGCAGGACGCGGAAACCGGCGACGCGGTCGCGCGGGTTCTGCGCCCAACGCAGCAAGGCCAGCATGTCCTTGACGTGGGAGGCGTCGAGAAATTTCAGCCCGCCGAACTTCACGAAGGGGATGTTGCGGCGGGTCAGTTCGACCTCGAGCGGGCCGGAATGATGGGAGGCGCGAAACAGCACCGCCTGCTGCTTCAGCGTCATGCCGCTCTCGCGATTCTCCAGGATTTGACTGGCGACGAAATCGGCCTGCCCAGCCTCATCCCTGACGGTGACGAGATGCGGACGCTCGCTCGATTGCCGCTCCGTCCACAAATTCTTGGTGAAGCGCTCGCTGGCAAGGGCGATGACGGCATTGGCAGCCGCCAGGATGGGTTGGGTCGAGCGGTAGTTGCGATCGAGCGTGATGATTTCAGCCGCGGGCGAGAACTGGGCCGGAAAGTCGAGGATGTTGCGCACGGTGGCGGCGCGAAAGGAATAGATCGACTGGGCGTCGTCGCCGACCACCGTGACGCCTTTGCCGTCCGGCTTGAGCGCCTTGAGGATCGAGGATTGCAGGCGGTTGGTATCCTGGTATTCGTCGACCAGGACATGGTCGAAACGGGCCGAAATATCGGCGGCGATCATCGGTTCTGCCACCATATGCGACCACCACAGCAGCAGGTCGTCATAGTCGAGCACATTGTTGGCGAGCTTGGCTTCGACATAGGCGGCGAACAGGCTGCGAAGCTCCGCTGCCCAGGCAAGACACCAGGGAAAGGCCTCCTTCAGCACGTTTTCGAGTTCATCCTGCGCATTGACCACGCGCGAATAGATGGCCAGGCACGTGCCTTTGCTCGGGAAACGGCTTTCCGTCTTGGAGAAGCCGAGTTCATGGCGCGCCAGGTTGATCAGGTCGGCGGAATCCTCGCGGTCGTGAATGGTGAAGGAGGGATCGAGCCCGATCTGATAGGCATATTCGCGCAGGAGCCGGGCGCCGATGGCGTGGAACGTGCCAGCCCAGGTCAGGCCTTCGCTCAGTGTCGCCCCCTTTGCCCCCATGACCTTGGCGGTGATCTGCTCGACCCGCCTTGTCATTTCGGAGGCGGCCCGGCGCGAGAAGGTCAGAAGGAGAATGCGCCTGGGATCAGCTCCTTCGGCGATGAGATAGGCAACCCGGTGAGCCAGCGTGTTGGTCTTGCCCGATCCGGCGCCGGCAATGATCAGCACGGGCCCGGCCGGCTGGCCCGAACCATGCTCGACCGCCCGGCGCTGGTTTTCGTTCAGGCCGGCAAGAGGGTCGACCGGCGATTGAATGGACACCTCGGGGACAAGAAGGGCTGCCTGCGCGTTCATGCCTTGGTCTCGCGTCGTGAGGAACGAATCTGCCCACCGATTCGGCGAGCCGTCTTCGGGAAAGGGTAGAAGTTACATATGAACAAAAATGGAACAGATTCGCGAATGACCCGTTTGTCGGCAACGACCTACCGCCGCGCTCCCGCTGGTGGATGAATTCGATCGAGGCGGCGTGAATGTGTTCCCTGAGCGCTTGCTCCGGATCGGCCGTCACGCCATGTTCGCGGATATGAAGCAGGGCTGATTGGCGGTTTGGTGCGGGAACGGGGTCGAAAACATCCGACGGGAAGGATCATGCCGGCTATGGCCGGCTTGGCGGTTCTACTCGCATTGACGCCGGCAACGCCGGCTTTCGCTGCCCCCGATCCACAAGCCGTGGTCAAGGATGTCGCGCGCGATCTCGGCCTGCAACCCGACCTGCCCGGCAACAAGGGCGAGGTGGTGACGCCCAAGACGGAGCCAAAGCAGGATGAGCGGGCGCCGCGCATGTGGAACCCGTCGCTGGGAACCTTGCTGAGCATCCTGCTCTATGCCGCCATCGCCGCGGGTCTCATCTTCGCGATCTGGACGATGCGGGATCGTCTGCCGGTCCTGGGGCGGCGCAAGCTCGTTGCCGGTGTCGATACGGAGGTCTCCGCTCAGGCCGCCTCGGTCGAGCGCATGGTGGTGGCCCAGGTCGAGGCCGACGAACTGGCGCGCCAGGGCCGCCTTGCCGAGGCGATGCATGCCTTGCTGCTGCGCAGCCTGATCGAGGTGCGCAAGAGGCTCAATGTCAGCTTCGCGGACTCGCTGACCAGCCGCGAAATTCTTCGGGCCCTGTCGCTGCCCGACCGTGGCAAGCAGGCGCTGTCCGACATCATCGGTCGCGTGGAGCCCGTCTATTTCGGCGAAAGCCCTGCCGAAGAGCGCGATTATGCCGCTTGCCGGCAGAGCTATGAGGCCCTGACCGAAGCGATGCAGGCGAGGGCGGCATGAGCGAAAAAGCCACCTTCTCAGGTCCTGTCCTCGCCGTGCTGGTCGCTGGAGCCACGGCCGTCTTCGCCCTGTCCATGCTGTTGATGCTGAACGGCTCGTCCGAAGAACAGGGCTTCAGCACCACCACCAAATCGGTCTCGGCGATCGGGCATGCCGGCCTCTATGAGCTGGCGCAACGCCTCGATGTTCCCGTTGCCCGCAGCCGCATCAACGGTACCGTCGCCCCTGGTGAAGGCGGGGTGCTGGTGATGGCCGAGCCGACGTCGAGCCTGTCGAAGGACGACATCATTCGCCTGGGACGCGAGAGCAATGTCCTGCTGGTGCTGCCGAAACGCTGGGCGCTGGCCGACAGGAGCAAGCCTGCCTGGATCCGCTCCGCCACGCCGATGGACATTCCCTGGGTTACCAGCATTGCGCGGCTGGTCGAGCCCAAGCTCGAGGTGACGCGGGGAGACCCGCCCAAGAGCTGGGACCGCAACGATCTCAATGTGAATCCCTCTTTCGACGACGGCGCCCAACTGATCAAGAGCGAAGAGCTGACGCCGATCATCGGCAATCGCCAGGGCATGCTGATCGGCGAGAAACTCGACGGTGAGCGCCGCGTCTGGGTGCTTGCCGACCCCGACCTCATCGAGAATCATGGCCTGACCAAGGGGCGGAACGCCGAATTCGCGCTCGCTTTGCTGAATGCCATGCGCGATGCCGAACTCGGGGACGGCAAGGTCGTGTTCGACGAGACCATCCATGGCATGGTCAACAATGTCGACAGCCCCTTCAAGAAGCTGTTCCAGTTTCCCTTTGTCATCGTGCTGTTGCTCGTACTTGCCGCGACGGCGCTGCTGGCTTGGGCCACCACGAGCCGTTTCGGCAAGCCGCGCCTGGCGCCGCCGGCGTTCGACCTCGGCAAGGGGCGCCTGATCACCAACACGGCTACCCTGCTCGACCGTGCCGGCCACCATGCCTTCGTCATGCGCCGCTATGTGCGGGCGACATTGCGTGATGTGGGTCGGCTGTTTCACGCACCACGCCAGCTCGATGACGAAAAATTGGCAGAGTGGCTCGACAAGATCGGTGAGGCGAGGGGGCTGGAAACCAAGGCCTCCGACGTCCTCGCACGCACCGTGGAAGGGCAGGGTACGTCCCTGACCGGTTTGTTCCAGGCCACGCGCGATATTCATGATTGGAAGGAAGAAATCTCCGATGGAACTGCAGCGCGTCGCCCATATCGCTGACGGCATCCGCAAGGAAGTCGGCAAGGCCATCGTCGGCCAGGACGAAGTCATCGAGCTAATGCTCACCGGCCTGCTCTGCGGAGGGCATATCCTGCTCGAAGGCGTGCCGGGCACCGGTAAGACGCTACTGGCCCAGGCCTTCGCCTCGACCTTGTCGCTGAAATTCGGTCGTGTGCAGTTCACGCCCGACATGATGCCGGGCGACGTGATCGGCACCAACCTGTTCAACTTCCAGACCAACGCCTTCATACTGACCGAAGGGCCGATTTTTACCGACCTCCTGCTGGCGGACGAGATCAACCGCACCCCGCCCAAGACACAGGCGGCGTTGCTGCAGGCGATGAACGAGCGGGCTGTCACCATCGACGGCAAGACCTATGCGCTTGGCGCCGACTTCATGGTGGTGGCGACCCAGAACCCGATCGAGCAGCAGGGCACCTATCCCTTGCCCGAAGCGCAGCTCGACCGCTTCCTGTTCAAGATCGATGTCACCTATCCCAGCCGTGACGAAGAGAGAGCCATCGTCACCCAGCATGGGCACCGCTCGGCCATGCCCAAGCTTTCCGATTTCGGCCTCCAGAGCCAGGCCGATCCGGCAACGCTCGCCGATCTCCGGGCCACCAGCGAACAGATCGTGCTGACGCCGCAGATCATCGACTATGTCGTCGACGTGGTGCGCGCCACCCGCCAGCACCCGGCGATCGAGACGGGCGGATCGACCCGCGCCGCCAATGCACTTGCGGCCTCCGTGCGGGCCTTGGCCGCGCTGAACGGGCGCGATTTCGTCATTCCCGACGATGTGAAGCGGCTGGCCCGGCCGATCCTGCGTCATCGCATCGTCCTGGCGCCCAATGCCGAGATCGATGGCCTCACTCCCGACCGCATCGTCAACGAAATCCTGGACCAGACGGCAGCACCCCGATGATCCGGCCGACACCGCGCGCCGTGCTGCTGTTCAGCCTAGGCATCCCCGTTGCCCTGTTGATGGTGGTATGGAATCCGGCGCTATGGCCGTTTTCCTTCGACCTAAGCCTGCTGGCCCTGCTGGTGATCGCCATCGACGCGCTGCTGATCCCGCCGCGCCGTGCCCTCATCGTCGACCTTCAAGCGCCGATTCGGTTGCCGGTCGGCAATGAGGGGCGGATCGATGTCACGCTGCGTAGCACGAGGTCGGCGCGCCTGCTCAGGATCGAGGCGGTGGTCGATCTCGATGGTCCACTGGAGACGCCGCCGATGGTTGCTGGCCGTTTCGGCGGTGCCCCGGAGGTGCTCAGCATTCCCTTTACGGCTCTGCGACGTGGGGTGGTGACGCTGGAAGCCCTCTGGCTGCGCTGGCGAGGACCCTTGGGGCTGGTGGAATGGCGCCTGAAGGAGGAATTGGCCCGCAAGATCGAGATACTGCCCGCCGCCCGCATGTCCTTCGGCCCAGCCATCCAGGCGCTGAGCAAGAGCGCCATCTACGGCACCAAGACCCAGAACCAGAAGGGCGAGGGCACCGAGTTCGATACGTTGCGCGAGCATGTGGCGGGCCTCGACTCTCGCATGATCGACTGGAAGCAGTCGGCCCGCCATCGCAAGCTCCTGTCGAAGGAGTTTCGCATCGAGCGCAACCACCAGATCGTGCTGGCCTTCGACACCGGCCATCTCATGCTCGAGCCGATCGACGGCCTGGCGCGGCTCGATCATGCCATCGAGGCGGGGCTGATGCTGGGCTGGACCGGGTTGAGGGCCGGCGATCTCGTCGGTAGTTTCGGCTTTGACGCCACCATCCGCCATTATCTCGAACCGGGGCGGGGTAGCACCTATTATGCCCGGCTGCAGCGCTCCGCGGCCCAGCTTGCCTATCACACGGAGGAGACCAACTTCACCCTCGGCTTGGCCGAGTTGAACGCGCGGCTGAAGCGCCGGGCTCTGGTGGTGCTGTTCACCGAATTCGTCGACAGCGTGATGGCCGAGCTGCTGATCGAGAGCTTGAAGCGCATGGCCAACCGCCATGCCGTGATCTTCGTCACGCTGCAGGATCCATTGACCGCGCGGCTGGCCAATGCCGAGCCGGAGGATTTCACCGTCGTGGCCGAGGCCGTGGTGGCGCATGATTTCGCGCGCGAGCGGGCGATCGTGATGGAGCGCATCGCCCGTCTCGGCGTGCACTGCGTCGATGTGCCGGTCGGTGGGCTTAGCGTGGCCTTGCTCAACCGCTATCTCCAAATCAAGCAGGAGGGCCTGCTATGACGGCCGTGGATGGGGGCATGCCGGAGGTCGGGCCGGCTCCGACGATCATCGGCGTGCCCAACGAACCTCGGGCTCAGCTTGTGCTGCGCTCAGCAGAGTTTCGGCGGGGGCGCGAGGAGAGCTGGCGGGAACTCGAAGACCTGGTCGCGCGCGTCGAAAAGCGGGGGATCCACGGCGTCTCCGCCGACGAACTGCAGAAGATGCCGCTGCTCTATCGCTCGGCGCTGTCTTCCCTGTCGGTTGCCCGCAGCATCGCGCTCGACCGTAATCTGCTGCGCTACCTCGAAGCCCTGACGTTGCGGGCCTATCTGGTGGTCTATGGGCCACGTACCAGCCTGCTGGCGGGGCTGGGCCATTTCTTCCGCTATGGCTTCCCCGATGCCGTGCGCAAAGCGGGCTGGCATATCTTGATCGCTTTCGCGGCGATGGCCCTGGGCATCGCGGCCGGGTTCGTGCTGGTGACCAGCGAAGCCGAATGGTTCAACGCCATCGTTCCCGACGGCCTCGCGGGAGGGAGGGGGCCGAGCGCCAGCACCGAATATCTGCGCAGCGTGCTGTTCGCGCCCTGGGACGGCTTCAAGGAGAGCTTCATCGTCTTTGCCAATTACCTGTTCCAGAACAACAGCATGGTCGCCATCCTCTCCTTCGGGGTCGGTTTCATGGCCGGCGTGCCGACCTTGCTGCTGCTGGTCTATAATGGGCTGATCGTCGGCGCGTTCCTGGCGATCCACTATCAACGCGGCCTCCTGATCGATTGCATCGGCTGGCTGTCCATTCACGGCGTGACGGAACTCGGTGCCTTCATCCTGTGTGGCGCCGCCGGCCTGGTGGTGGCCGAGAAGATCATTTTCCCGGGCCGCTATTCGCGCCTGGAAGCGCTTGCCATTCACGGCAGGCAGGCCGCCATCATCGCCTGCGGCGCGGTTGCCATGCTGTTCATCGCCGGTTTTATCGAGGGGGGCCTGCGCCAACTGATCAACGTGACCTCCTGGCGCTTCGCCTTCGCTGCCGTTACCGCCGTGCTGTGGGGGATCTATTTCCTCTATTGCGGCAAAGCGTCTTTCGATTTGACGGGTTCACCAAGAAGCGCAAAGACGCGTCGAAAAAAACTGTTAGAGCAGGGAGGCGTTCAGCCATGAACACGCTTTGCTCCAAGGGAGGGCAGCATGGCCTCTCCGCGTGACCGCGTTTCCCAACTGCTGGAGGGCCGGCAGCGCCGCACCCGCGAGATCGTCACGCCGGAAGGGGTCGCCATCCATGTGGAGATCGCCGATCGCGGCGAAAGGCTGGGGGCCTTCCTGATCGACCTGGTGATCTGGTTCGGTGCCACCATCCTGATCTGGATCGCCCTGGCGACCACCTTCCTGCGCGGCGGCAGCGATGTGACGGTGACGGTGATCTCCTTCCTCTCCTTCACGCTACGCAACCTCTATTTCATCCATTTCGAGCTGGCCTGGCAGGGCTCGACGCCCGGCAAGCGCGCCACCGGACTGAAGGTGATCGATCGCAAGGGCGGCGCTTTGACCCCAACCGCCGTCGTTGCCCGCAACCTCACCCGCGAGGTCGAATTCTTCCTACCGCTGCAGCTCTTCTTCATGTGGATCGGCGCCTCCAACAGCGGCGAATCCTGGCAGGCGCTTTCGATGCTGGGCTGGGTGGTGCTGCTCGCCGCGTTGCCCTTCTTCAACCGGGATCACCTGCGGGCGGGCGACCTGATCGGCGGCACCTTGGTGATCGCCTTGCCGAAGCGGGCACTTGCCCTCGACCTCACGCAGGGAGCGGCCAAGGTGGCGGCCCGCTACAGTTTCACCTCGGCGCAGCTGCAGGCCTATGGCGCCTATGAATTGCAGGTGCTGGAGGAGATTCTGCGCCGGCCCGGCGGTACCGAAACCTGGCGCATTCATCGCGAGATCGCCGAGAAGATCATCCGGCGTATCGGCTGGCAGGGCACCTTCGAGCCCAATGCGGCCACGGATTTCCTGCAGGCCTTCTATGCGGCCGAACGGGCGGAACTCGAGCGCGGTCAGCTTTTCGGCCGCTATCGCGACGACAAGAACTCGGGTACCCGCAAGGTGGGTGAGCCGGCCAAGTGAGGGCCGGCTCCTTTCCAGAACAAAGGTCTCAATCGAAGACGGTGGCGAGCCTGTCGATGTCGACGCCTTCCTTGATCGAGCGCAGGCGGTAATAGACCAGGGCGCTAAGCACGCTGCCAAGAGCGATCAGATAGATCTGGATGAGATTGCCCAGCAAGGCACCGAACACCGGGCCACCGAGGCTGCCACCGACATACTCGATGATCATGGAGACGATCCAGCCAGCGATGCCGACAATCAATACGAGGCCGAGGATCTGCCAGCGAAAGCCCGAGGTGAGTTCGCTGCTGCGGGACATGCTATCCGTCACGCCGCGCTGTTCAACGACACAGACCGCGACGGCGGCATAAAGCATGCAGATCAGCCATAGGCCCGGTACGACAAGCAGTACCAATCCGATCGTGACCGCAAGGCCGACCAGGATCGAGAGGCCCAGCAGCGGCAGGAAGCGCGCCATCCCTTTGGAGAGGGCCTCTCCGACCGAAAAGGTCTGCCCGCGCAATTCGTTGAACGCGCCGTAGATCATGCCGCCCTGAATGACGAAGAGCAGGGCGATGTAGATCAGCAGCAGCACGACGAAGGCACTGACATTCGGAAGCGGATTGTCTGGTGTCGGCACGCCGATGACCAGGGTCGAGATGATCAGGGGAATGATGGGAATCAGGCCCAGCGCCAGAAATCGCGGCAAGGCGCGGTGGAGAACGGCAAAGCTTTCGCTGATCAAGGCGCCGATGTTGAAATCACCGGAGCCGGTGCCTTGACTGTAGTTGGTCATGAGAGCGCATCCTGTTTGATGGCGTTCGGAGCCTGAGTACTGTGCCGGCCCATATCGACGATATGTCATGCCGATGACTTGCATTTGAAAAGCAAGTATCTGCGCTTCAATACAAGTGCTGAGTTGTTTCGATCGGGCAAGTGAAGGGGCAGATTGTCGGAAGCGGAAACGAAGCTGTTCACATCTGCCTCGCAAAGTATACCCCGGCGAAGGGGTATTCATCTGTTTCCTGACGAACAGAAGCTCCGCGTCCTGCCAAGGATTTCAAGACCGCGATACGGGGGAGCGCGCTTGTAGGTGACCTCTGAGGTCTTGCCGCTGGCTCATTCCGGCAAGGGCCGAGTATCCTCCGGCGGGCCGCTGATCTCGTGCAATCGCTCGAAAGTCGCCGTCGCGGTCCCCGCCGAGAGCGTTTTGCGATTTGGTGGAATCACCAAGCATCGCAAAGACGCGTCGAATCAAGGAGCTAGAGCAGAACAACGTTTCCGTCTAAACGCGCTTTGCTCTGGAGAATGTCGTTTCAGCGGCTGGGAGGGCGCCAGGTCTCGGGCGGATATTGGTGCGGGCGCCGTACTTCCTCGTTCGGGTCCGGGGGCTGCTCGCCGAAGAGCACGTCCGGATCGGGCGCCGTGACACCCCACGGGTTGCCGTCGGCGGGCATGTAGCCGCTCTTGGCACCCCAGCCTTTGTCCTGTTCGAACCAGCGGGCGAAATTCGGCAGGCCGTCATATTCATATTTGCGCTCATAGGCCTCGCAGGCTTCGGGCTTGGGGCCGAGATTGAGGCACATGAGGGGCGAGCGCTCGTAATAGGAACAGCTCGGGTAGAGGCTGTGGGCGACCAGTTCGCCTTCATAGGTCCCGTCATAGCGAATTGTCAGCTTCAGTTCCGTCCAGATCGGCGGGAAATTCATGACTTTCTGCAGGATCTTGCCGGCGACGAAGCCGATGGGCGCAGGTGCCACGCCCGCAGCGAGTTCGGCGCTCTGGGTGCGGGCGCCGACGGTCTGGCGGAACACCACGCCCTCATCGATATATTGCGGCTCCTCCAGCTTGATCGGATAGGGATAGGAGGGAAAGCCGAGAAAGGATGGCGAGCGGTAGAGGCCTGTATCCTTCTCGTAGGCGACGCGATGGAGCAGCCTAATCGCCTTGGAGGAGGTGTCGGTGCTCTCGATGGTGGCTTCGAGAAAATTGGCGAAGCGATAGCCGCTGCTGCCGAGGATGAGCTTGCGATCGACCAGTTCACCCGGGCTGCCGGCATCGTGCTCCGGCAGGCCGGAGCGCGGGTCGATCCAGCTCATGGTGGCAATCGAATAGGTGAAGCTGTTTATCTTGAGGACGAGTTGGCCGTCATCTGGGGGAATCATGATGATTCCCGGATTGGCGCCGCTGCTGAATCGCCAGTTCCAGCCCTTCGAGCTCGGCACGACGCAGCCAACGCGGTGGCGCAGATACCAGTTCACCTCGCGTGTGTTGAGCGTGTCGAAATTGTAGCTGATCAGATATTGCACATTGATGCCATGCGCCCTGGCAACGGAAAGCCAATCGTCGCCATCCTTCACACGATAGGGACGGCCGCGCGGAATGGGAGCCAGCTTGGCAGGCTTGGTTTCAAGCGGTGTAGCCATGATCTTCTCCGTGAAGGCGGCATGCCTCCGTGGCGGAGCGATCGCGGTTCGTTGTGCGCGGCTCGCAGCAAGGCCGCGATGCCTGCCTGACGAGACAGTATGGGCAGATGGAGCGTGGTCGTCATCCCGAGTTCAGAGGAGGCGGCGCCGCCCTTTTTGTGCTCCAATCAAGCCTGTTGCGGGTCCATTTCCCTTGGAGCAGCACGCGTTCAAATGTGAACGTTTGTTTGCTCTAACTCTTTGTTTCCAAGTCAGTCCAACGGGGATTGGCTAGAGCATCTTTGCGATTCTGGGCGATTTCGCCCCATCGCAAACGCTGTTGCGGCGCTCGTTTCGATACCGTGCCATCCTGTCAACAACGCCCTCCTCAGCCCGTGGTGACGATGGCGCGAGAGTCCCTCAAATGACGAGTTTTCTCGACTTCAACAAAGATCCTGCCAACGACATCGATAACAAACCCCAGCAATATCATAACTTTGGCGGAAAGGGCGTGCGCGTACAGGTCTATTGGGCTGCCGATGTCTGGCGCGACGTATCGCTTTGGAACAACAGCTGGGTGCTGCTCAAGGGCGCCGACGAAATCCTCCGCAAATATACGCTGGCGCTCGACATGCTGCCGCTGCAAACCGAACCGGCAGCACTGGCGCCAACGAAGGACAAGGCCACCCGCGAATTCGACAAGTCCGTGGGCAAACAGGTTGCGAGGCAAAAGAAGGCGAAGGGCGAGGTCGCCAAGAAGCAGACCGAGGCTGCCGCCAAGGCAATCGAAGAGCAAGGCCGGGTGGCACGTGGCCTCTTGGATTTCAGCGGCTCGGTCTATGTGCCCATGCAGGGCGAGGCTCCTATTGATGGCCTCACGGCTCTCAGGAAGAGCCTCGGCACGATTCCGGATGAAACGCGGTTGGTCGTGGTGTTCGCCCATATCGATGGCGGGCCGAACGGTTACACAGTCCTGCGCCAGGAGTGGCTGCCCTGGGTCATCGTCGATCCGCAGCCGATCCAGGACAATCCCAAGACGTTGCTGCTTCATGAAATGGGACACGCCTGCCGCCTCAGCCACCAGCAAGACAGCGCCGGTTCGGCGACGGCCAAGAACATCATGTATTCCCTGGATTTCAAGGGACTGACCCATCTGTGGGGCTGGCAGGTGGACACCATCTACGATTCCTACTGGTGCAATGGCCGCAAGCCCTCGAACTGGTGGGATAGAATCAGCAATGCCAAGCTGCCGCCTGATCACCCCTTCCTCTGGGATGAGCCGCCCTAGCAGGTGGCAGTGGGCCGCCTTTCAGGTCTTGCCGCTGGCCCATTCCGGCAAGGTCCGAGCTGCCTCCGGCATGCTGCGGATCTCGCGCAATCGCTCGAAGGCCGCCGTCGCCGTCACCGCCGAGAGAATGCCAAAAAGAATCATGCCGGCCTCCTGACCCAGCATCTGCATCAGGCTCGTGGGTGCATAGGCGAGATCGCCGGTGACAGCACCGAGCCCGATCGTCGGCAGCAGCGTCAGGATGAAGAGACCGAGGAAGGACCAGCGATAGCCCTGGGTGAGTTGCCCGCTGCGCTCCAGGCTCTCCACCATGTCGGTGCGCTCGATCATGCAGGCCGGCAGTGCGAGATAGAGCAGAGCAATTGCCATCAGGCCGGGTACCACCAGTGCAGCAAGGCCGAGCAGGACGAGAATGCCGCTGAGAAAGGCGGTGCCGAGTAGGGTCGGAAGCCTCTGCCAGGTTTGCCGCGCTGAAAGAAGCAGGTCGAAATCCTCGCCCTGCAGCAACCGGTACGTGCCGGCGATGGTGGCGCCCTGGGCAAAAACCAGCAGGATCACGGCGACGGGCAGGGTCACCAGATCGGCAAGCGTCGGCGTCTGCGAGACTTCGCCGTTCACCGCCAAGGCGAGGAGGGTCGGCAGGCTCGGCAGACTGTTGAGGAAGGCGATTGGAAAGAGGCCACGCCACAAGCTCTTCACCGCATTCGCAAGAAGAAGGGACAAGCGCAGAGGCGGTCGTTGAGAGGTATGTCTGCTCATGGGCAACTCGATCGAGACTGGCCACACCAATCAATCAGTTATGACCTGTGTGGGCGCCAAGAGGAAGAGCCTGCGTGGTGGTATCATAACGCCCGGAACGCGCTTTGGTCCCCGATGGCTAGGCCTGTATTATGGGACATGCGCGGCGATGCCGGTTCACGGAAATGCGCGCTGCCGTTCAGGCGGGCGCCAATTCGTCGAGCAAAGACCGCGTCGAGCATGGTTCACGCCGGCTTTTTGGTATTTCCTGGGAATCTCACTTTGTCAAAATCCAGAAAAATGAATTTTTTTTGTTAAAGAGAGGTTCTAATCATTGAGTATATTCGAGATAAATTCAAAAAGGAGAGCTCGATGATACGCTAGATATCGATAGATCTTGCAGTTTCAATGGGAGTTTCTGGTTCGTCGATGATGTTTGCTGTGCGCCCCGTGCTGCCTCCGGTCAAAGATGGTTTCGGCGTCACCCGGGGTCGGTATCATGGTGGATGTCCGCCCGGGTATAAGATGACCAGCCATGGAGGCTGCAAACTTAGCCATTATCTGCGTCGCCATCCCGGCCAGAATCCGAACAACTACTATTACGACGATCGACGACCCCGGTTCGGGTTTGGCTTTGGCTATCGCGGCTACCACCACCGTCGCTATTACGGTGATGGCTATTGAACCATTTTCAATCGGCAGGGGCGCCGTTGCGGCGTCTGTTTTCTTTCGGACCTGACGTGGCCTCTTCGGTGCTGCTGCGCCTCGCCGTCGATCGGCGATGGGCCGAGAGCGCCTTTCAGGGTACTGCCGACTGTGTACGATTCGTCTTCTGTATCCGGCATCCTGGCTCTCAACAGGAGGTGAGATCTTCGACACGGGGCCGCGAGATCGCGCTTTGATTCGGATCCGGGCGACGCTTGGAAGACTGGAAAGCGGCCGCCAGCCGCGGCGTTTTCATCGAGGTGGTGAATAGGCGGCGCAAAGCGATCCCGTGGCCACAGAAAATCGACGAGACCTCTTGCAATGCGGGAGCGACTTCAATATGAAGCCCGAACGGAACGGGGCCACCCACTGGAAAGCACTCGTTGGAATTGGACAACATTCCAACCAGGTGATTGACCTAAAAGGCCTATTGTTCGGGGATAGTTCAACGGTAGAACAGCGGACTCTGACTCCGTTAATCTTGGTTCGAATCCAGGTCCCCGAGCCACCTGATTTTACTCGCATTCCTGCTTTGAAATCATCGGATGTCGTTTGATCCTGTGATTTTTCACGGCACTGAATTTAAAGTACGTTCTCGGCCTCCATGTCGTTCTCGGCCTCGTTTTCGACAGGGGCTTCGAGCTTCTTGATTGGTTCATTGCCAATTTTCATCCCTGAAAAGGGAAGGGGCCGGTCTAGGGTCGTCCGAACGTCCGCCACGAAGTGCCGGTCAGTGTCGCGATCTTCGGGATGGTGCATCCGGGATTGCCAGTGCGGCCACAGCCGAGCCTCCGACATGTGATCTTTGAAATGCAAGCGCCGTGGCGCTCTCAGCCGCCGCTGCGCAGTGTATAGTAGAACGACTGTTTGATCAGCGTGCCCCAAACCCTGCCACACCTATGGTTTCCTCAATTTATAGGCAATCTCTGAGCGATTGCGCGCTCCGATCTTGCGCATGATGCGTAGGAGGCTTGCCTTGACCGTGCGTTCTTTCAGGCCGAGCTCAGCGGCAATCTCTTTGTTGGACATCCCTTTGGTGACGTATTCGACGATCTTGATTTGACGGGCAGTTAGAACCGAACCGTCAGCCTCGATCGACGAATTTCTCACTATGTTCCTGCCTTCGGACAATAGCTCAAATGGGAAGTACAACTGCCCGATGATGACCAGCTGAATGATCGATCGCAGCATATCGAAGCTGGCTTGCACTCCAATGAAAGCCTTGGCCCCAGCAATGTAGGCCTGCTTCATGACATCGACATCAGGAATTTCAGAAACAACAATTATGCGGGATCGTGTAGATTTGGAAACGATTGAGGCAATTGCATACCACAAATTGCGATAGAATGAGGTATCTTTCTTCCAGTATATTATAACGATAGGAGAATCGTCCGAATTATCTGGTCTCCAGTCTTCAGCGGCCTGATAGCCTTCTGTCAAAACAGATAATTTCGAATTGATAATATTCCTTACCATGGCATCTCGAACCAGCTTGATCTCACAGATCACGATCGCCCGTGTGATGAGAGGACCTGGGCTGAAGTCTTGCCCTCTAGATGAACCTGGTTGGCTCGAACCAGAAGGATACTCCGGGGATGCTGCATGTCTGATGGCGACATCTTCCCCTGTGCCGCAGCTGAGTATCCGCTGTTTATGGTGACATCGCGGGTTATGCTCGTCCCGGATCTGCATCACCGGCACTCCTACCAGAAATTTTTAACATGAGAACCATTCGATATCTCGAAACAAATTACCAGACGGTCAAAAGTTGTATGTGATGGGTATGTTTTTATCGCGATACTATTTTTCCACGCTACGGAATGCCGTGGTGGATTATTTTAAAAACATGCAGCTATCCTTGCGGAATTATGACGGTGGGCAGGGTGAAACGCGCTGTTCTCGCTACGCAGTTAATTGATTTTCCCTTGACCCCTCGGCAGCGCATGATTGGCGCAGACGCATGCAACCCGCGTCATGAAACCTGCGTGTGGAGCCGCCGGTAGCTGTTCCCCAGCCGCGGCGGCGAGTAGAGATCCGGCACAGCCTACGGTCGGGCCGAGGCGTTTCGAGGGGTACAGAACACGCCCCCGCGCAATTTTAACGGTTGCCAGTACGGTGAAGCAGGGGGATTATTCAGTCCGGGCCTCGTGGACGTCTGCAAGCGCTGTCATTGTGCTTGAGCCGCGCCAAAGGCGTTGTTGGCGAGTACACGAATGGCGTCCGAGACTTCTCCCGAATCCCGCACCAAGGGCCTGGTTACCTGGGGGTTGCGTATCTTGGTGGCGCTGATCTTCCTCACGCCCGCACTGCTCACCCTGTGGGGGCATCGGATCATGGTCCGTCAGTTCGATGCGCTTGGCTTTGCACCCTGGATGCGCGTCACCTTGTCGTCGACGCAGGCTCTTGCCGCATTGCTGGTGCTCGTGCCCGTGGCCAGCCTGGCGGCGGCCGTGCTTCTGCTCTTGATCGACGCAGGCACGCTGATCGCCCAGTTCCTGCTGATCCGCGGCGGCTATGTGCATCTGGCGCTGTTTGCTTTGCCACTGCTCGCGCTGATCAGCCTGCAGAGCGGGCGTTTCGACAGAAAATTAGCCGAACTGGAGAAGTAGCGGCATCAATGCTGATGCCGCCATTAGGCGTTTTGTGATCAGGCCATCTCGTGGTTCCAGGGCGGATCCGCGCCCTCGCGCGAAACCGTGATTGCCGCCGTCCTTGCGGCATAGTCCATGGCTTCCTGGGCAATGGCCTCGTCGAGATTCTTCACGGTGTCGATGGAAACCACGTTGCGGCGCTGCAGGATGGTCAGCAGGCCCGAGGAATAGCTGTCGCCGGCGCCGACCGTATCGGCGACCTTCTCGACCCTGACCACGGGGCTCTTGACGGCAAAACCCCTGCCATAGCCTTCAGCGCCATTGCCACCATCCGTCAGCACGACGAAATGAGCGCTCTTGGCCACCAGGTCCCGCGCCCAGGCGGCGGGATCGATGCCGGGGTAGAGCCAGTTGAGATCGGCTTTGGAGATCTTGATGATCTCGGCGGCTTCCGTCATGCGCTTCATGCGGGCGCGATATTCGACGGCATCATCAACCACGGTCGGCCGGACGTTCGGATCCATGCCGAGCACGCGCTGGCCCTTGCTGGCGAAATAGAGCGTTTCATAGGCCGAGGCGATGGGATCGTTGATGAGGGCGACCGAACCCGTCCAGATCATCGAGACTTCCGGCCCGATCGACGGAGCATCGCGCTCTGGGGAGAATAGACGGTTGGACGAGGCTTCGTCGATGAAGGCATATTCGGGTTCGCCTTCGCCGACGGAGACGAAGGCAAGCATTGACGAGTGCTTCGAGCGGGCGACATAGCGCTGTTTGACCTTCGACTTGGTCAGGGCAGCGGCGAGATCCTCGCCGAAGAAATCGGTGGACAGTGCGGCGCAGAACCCGACATCGCCCTCGAGCCGACCGATGCCGATGGCCGTATTGAACGGGCTGCCGCCGACAGCCGGCCGATAGGCGTTCCGGCCATCAGCGCTTTTGACAGGCAGGAAGTCGATCAGGGCTTCGCCGCAGACAAGAATCATGGGGTCTCCTCACTCCAGAACACCGACTGCCGATTTAACGGCGGCCAGGATGCGACCGCTGCGGGCAAGATCGAGTATGGATTGCATTTCGTGGTGGTACCAGCGGTCGCCGTCAAGGGCCGGTGTGATTTCTGCACGGATCGCTTCGAGCGCCGCCTGCGAGCCCTTGCCGATCGGATAGCCCTTGCTGCGATCGGCAACCAGCGAAAGCGCCTGGGCGGCCATCAGCATTTCGACGGCGACGATCTGTTCGACGTTCTCGACAATGGTACGGGCCTTGCGGGCGCACCAGGTTGAGTTGGAGACGTGATCCTCCGCATTGCTCTTGCCAGGAATCGAGTCGACCGAGCCGGGCGTGGCGAGGCTGCGATTTTCCATCACCAAAGCGGACATCGAGCATTGTACCGTGGCAAAGCCGGTGTTGAGGCCGCGCTCGCCGGCGAGGAGGTTGCGCGGCAGGCCATAGCTCATCACCGGATCGATCAGACGGGCGAGGCGACGCTCGGAAATGGCGCCGAGATCAGTCATCGCGATGGCGAGGAGATCCATGGCCTGGGCGACATAGGCCCCGTGGAAATGGCCGCCCGAGATCGAGACGTAGCTGCCGTCGTCGTTGGCGAACATCAGCGGATTGTCGGTGGCGGAATTCATTTCCACCCCGAGTATGCCGTCAGCATAGGCAAGAGCCTCGAAGACCGGGCCATGGACCTGCGGGGCACAGCGCAGCGAATAGACATCCTGCACGCGCGGCGGCACGGGCTTGGCTGGATCGCGTGTCTCGTCGGGGTACAGGATGGCGCGGGCGCCTTCCGAACAACGCTTGGAATCGCCGGCAATGCGCAGGAGGTTGCGGGCGGTGCGTGCCTGGCCGCGATGCGGGCGTGCTGCGTGTACGCGCGGATCGAAGGCCACCAACTCGCCGCGTAGGGCCTCCAGCGTCAAGGCAAGCGCGATGTCGGCATGTTTGAGGATACGCTTGGCATCCTCCTGGGCGAGGGCCGCGATGGCCAGCGACACGGTGGAGCCATTGATGATGGCCGAGGCTTCCTTGGCCCCCATCTTGTATTCGGGCTCGAAGCCGGCCCGGCGCGCGGCTTCCGGCGCTGGATAGATCTTGCCCTTATATTCGACCTGGACGTCCTCGAAGCCGCGAATGGCGCCAGCGAGATAGGCGAGGGGGGCGAGGTCGCCAGAGGCGCCAACCGAACCCTTGGAAGGGATCACCGGATGCAGGCCGGCATTGAGGAAGCCGACCAGACGATCCATCAGCGGCAGTGTCGCACCCGAATAGGCGGAGGCAAAGGCATTGGCGCGCAGCAGCATGGTGGCCCGCACGATCTCGCGCGCGAAGGGCTCTCCGATGCCGGTGGCATGGGCGCGAATGGTCTGGTCCTGGTAATGCGCCATGTTGGCGATGGGGATGCGCACTTCCTTGAACAGGCCGA
Organism: Labrys sp. HAY1-8F; assembly: GCF_056754975.1. NCBI lineage: Bacteria > Pseudomonadati > Pseudomonadota > Alphaproteobacteria > Hyphomicrobiales > Xanthobacteraceae > Labrys > Labrys sp. HAY1-8F. The sequence goes on from NZ_JBPGWZ010000002.1 coordinate 46,700, forward strand.
CGCCGGTGTTGAAGGCGTACATCAGCGGGGCCTGGTCGTTCAGCCAGTTGGCGTCGATATAGTCGCGTGCAGTACCCACCGCGGCGCGGGCCTTGGCCTCGATGCCGGCCTTCTCGAACCGGCCTGCCTTCTGGGAGCGCGCGACACGGACGACCTTAGTACCCGTCATACGTCGTCCGTCTATGGTGACAGTCATGGCCTCCCCCGCATCACGCTCGAACGCGGCGGTCAGCCGGGCCGCAAAGCCCGGAGACCGCTCATCTTCTTGACCTAGCAGAAGCGGATCGAAACGCAACCGGCCAGTCAGCCGCCGGCTGCGAGGCCCGCGGCGAGCGGCGCTGCAGTCTTGTTGGCGAGCCAATCGACCACGGCGTGGATGGCTTCGTCAGCCGTCGCGCCGGCAGCGATGCGCTCTTCATAGACGGCCAATTGTCCATCGGCGCTGGTGCCGTTGCGCAGAATCATCTGTGCTGTTGCCAGCTCTTCACTGCAACCGAGCAGTTCGGCATCTTCCCAGACGAGATCAAGCAGTTCCGTCAGCATATTGGCGGCGCTTCTCGCCTGTCCGCTATTGAGATCAATGAGCGAGCCGTGAATGCCATAGCGTTGCGCCCGCCATTTGTTTTCTTCGACGATGGCTCGCCCAGGTGACGTCAGGCCGCGATTGAGGTCCGGCTTGCGGGCGAGATGCCGCACCAGGCTGCGATAGAGCGCGGTGATGGCGAGAGCGTCTTCCACATTGGTGCAGACATCCGTGATCCGCAGTTCCAGTGTGGGCAGATGGCCGGAGGGCCTTATTGCCCACCACAGGAAACTGGCGTCGTCGATGATGCGATTGCTGATCAGTGTGTCGACATAGGTCTGATAGTCTTCTTCGCTCTGGAAGAGGTCGGGCAGGCCCGAGCGGGGCAACTCGGCATAGATGTTCTGACGGTAGCCCATCAGGCCGGTCCGGCGCGACTGCCAAAAGGGCGAGGAGGTGGAAAGCGCCAGCAGCAGCGGCAGGTAGGGTAGCGCGCGACCCATGAGGTCCACCCGAGACAGGTCCTGGGGAACCTCCACATGCACATGCATCCCGCAGATCATCTTGCGGCGCGCGAGCATCTGCAGGTCACGCGCCACCTTGCCATAGCGCGAGGCCTGGGTGGGGTGCTGCTCGGACCATTCGGCGGAAGGGTGGGTGCCCGCCGCCAGGATGCCGAGATCGTGCTTGAAGGCGAGATCCTGCAAAGCCTGGCGGCACCCCACCAATTGCAGCCTGGCATCATGCATGTTGCGGCAGGGCGTCGTGGCGATCTCGATCTGCGATTGCAGCAATTCGCGCGTGACGTGCTTGCCCAGTGCTTGCCGGGCCTCGTCGAAGAACTGGGGCGACATGGTTTCCTGGACGGCGCCTGTCTGGCGCTGGAACACGAAATACTCCTCCTCGATACCGAAGGTGTAGGGATGCTCCATGCTGTCCTCCGATAGGTGTTGGGCAGTGATCGGTTCCTCGATCCAACCCTCTAACGCAGGTCGCCTGCAGAAGGTCCCCCTGGCAGGTCCAATTCCTCTCGCTGCCGGCAACGGCGGAGCGGCATCCGCTCATGTCCGCCATCAAGGCCGAAAGAAAGGCCGGTGCATTGCTGCACCGGCCCTCGCTCGGCTCTCTCTGGATGGTTTTTGAGTTCTTAGACCGAGTAGTACATCTCGAATTCGACCGGATGCGGCGTCATCTCGAAGCGCATCACTTCCTGCATCTTAAGCTCGATGAAGCTGTTGATGAAGTCGTCGGTGAACACGCCGCCCTTCTTGAGGTATTCGCGGTCCTTGTCGAGGGCGGAAAGGGCTTCGCGCAGCGAGCCGCAGACGGTCGGGATCTTCTTGAGCTCCTTGGGCGGCAGATCATAGAGGTCCTTGTCCATCGCCGGGCCCGGATCGATCTTGTTGAGAATGCCGTCCATGCCGGCCATGAACAGGGCGGCGAAGGCGAGATAGGGGTTCGCGGCCGGATCGGGGAAGCGAACCTCGACGCGCTTGGCCTTCGGGTTGGTGGTGTATGGAATGCGGCAGGAGGCCGAGCGGTTGCGGGCCGAATAGGCCAGCAGCACCGGCGCCTCATAGCCGGGGACCAGGCGCTTGTAGGAATTGGTCGCCGGGTTGGTGAAGGCGTTCAGCGACTTGGCGTGCTTGATGATGCCGCCGATGTAATGGAGGCAGGTCTCGGAGAGGTCGGCATATTTGTTGCCGGCGAACACCGGCTTGCCGTCCTTCCAGATCGACTGGTGCACATGCATGCCCGAGCCATTGTCGCCGAAGACGGGCTTGGGCATGAAGGTTGCCGTCTTGCCATAGGTGTGGGCGACGTTGTGGATGGCGTATTTGTAGATCTGCAGGTGGTCGGCCATCGTCACCAGCGTGCCGAACTTCATGCCGAGCTCATGCTGGGCGGACGCGACCTCGTGGTGATGCTTCTCGACCACGACGCCCATCTGCTGCATGGCAGCCAGCATTTCCGAGCGCATGTCCTGCGCCGAATCGAGCGGGGGAACCGGGAAGTAGCCGCCCTTGGTGTTGATGCGGTGGCCGAGATTGCCGCCCTCATATTCGGTGTCGAAATTCGTCGGCAGTTCGGTCGAGTTCGAGCTTGAAGCCGGTGTTGTAGGGATCGGCCTTGAAGCGGACGTCGTCGAACACGAAGAATTCGGCTTCCGGGCCGAAATAGGCGACGTCGCCGATGCCAGTCGACTTCAGATAGGCTTCGGCGCGCTTGGCGATGCCGCGCGGATCGCGGCTGTAGCCTTCGCCCGTGGACGGCTCGACCACGTCGCAGGTGATCGACATCGTCGCTGCGGAGAAAAAGGGATCCATGGTGGCGGTGGTGGGGTCCGGCATCAGGCACATGTCGGATTCATTGATCGCTTTCCAGCCGGCAATCGAGGAACCGTCGAACATCGTGCCTTCCGTGAAGATCTCCTCATCCACCAGGGATACGTCGAAGGTCACGTGCTGCCACTTGCCACGCGGGTCGGTGAAGCGGAAGTCGACATATTTGACGTCGTTGTCCTTGATCGCCTTCAGGACATCCTTGGCGGTCTTCATCGTGTGCAAACCTTTCGTTCGTTTGGGCACAATCTTTTTGAGGCGCGAGCTGGGCTCGCTGATTGCCAGAGCGTTTTGCGATTGGACGGAATCACCTGAAATTGCAAAGACGCGTCGAAACAAAGAGTTAGAGCAAACAAGCGTTCAGTCACGAACGCGCTTTGCTCTAGATGGCGTCGAGGCCGCTCTCGCCGGTACGGATGCGGATGGCTTCTTCGATGTTGAGGACGAAGATCTTGCCATCGCCGATCCGACCCGTCTGGGCGGCCTTGCGGATGGCGTCGATGGCGCGCTCGACACGCTCGTCCGGCACCACAACCTCGATCTTCACCTTCGGAAGAAAATCGACGACATATTCGGCGCCGCGATAGAGTTCGGTGTGGCCTTTCTGCCGCCCGAATCCCTTTGCTTCCGTCACCGTAATGCCCTGCAGGCCGACCTCCTGCAGCGCTTCCTTCACCTCGTCCAACTTGAAGGGCTTGATGATGGCTTCAATTTTCTTCATGGGGTCTCCTCGATTTCAGCACATAGTGCGCAGAAACCTTCTTGCTGGTAGCAGGTCGCATGCCAAACCGCCAACAGGAAAATTTTCTTTTATCTTCAAGGTGTTGAGGCGTTAGGTGCTGAAAAATGGGCAAGCGGTACCGAAAGACTGCACAATTTTTCGGCGGCCTGCCAATAAAATATGCGGCCTAAGAGGGTAATTTTCGGCACACGACGGCGGGGATCGCATTTTTTCCACCGAATGCGACGAGGTAGCGCATGTCGGTGAAGGTTTGGAGGATGTCTTGATCGAGTTGCTGACCCCGTCCGAAATGGCCGATGCTGATCGCCTCGCCATTGCCGAGGCCATGACCGCCGACCAGTTGCTGGAACGGGCCGGGCGAGCGGTGGCCGACGCTGCGGCAAGGCATCCTTTCAACACACCGATCCTGGTTTTGTGCGGCACGGGCCTGAATGGAGGCGATGGTTTCGTTGCCGCCCGCATCCTGCGCGAAAGAGGCTATCGGGTCCGACTCGGCCTGCTGGGACCTGTGTCGATGCTGGGGGGAGAAGTCGCCTATGCCGCGGAGAAATGGGGACAGCCCGTCGAAGATGCCCTGACATTGTCGCTTCCCAGGGAAGGAATCATCATCGACGCGTTGCTCGGGGCCGGGCTCTCTCGCGACATAGGCGGCCCGCTCGCTACGCTGGTCGAGCGTATCAATGCCTCTGGCCTGCAGGTCATTGCAGTGGACCTGCCGTCCGGCATCGATGGCGCAACCGGCCAGATCCGCGGCGTGGCCGTCAAGGCGCGCGAGACCGTGACCTTCTTCCGGCGCAAGCCTGGGCACCTGCTCCTGCCGGGCAAACTGCATTGCGGCGCCATTCGGGTTGCGGATATCGGCATTGCGGACGACGTGTTGGCAACCATCCGGCCCCGGACGTTCGTCAACAAGCCCGCTTTGTGGCAGCCCTGTTTCCCGCGTTTCGAACCGGCGGGGCATAAATATGCACGGGGGCACCTCGTCGTCCTGTCCGCCGGCATCGAAGGGACGGGGGCGGCACGCCTGGCGGCCAAGGCTGGATTGCGCGCCGGCGCGGGGCTCGTCACGGTCGCCAGCCCTTCCGAGGCCCTCGGCATCCATGCCGCCTCGCTCGATGCCATCATGGTGCGGCGCTGCGATGGCCCGGAAGGCCTCGCCATCATGCTGGAGGATATCAGGCGCAATGCTTTCGTCGTGGGACCGGCGCTGCCGCCGGACGAGGAGACCCGCGCCAAGGTCGACATGGTGCTTACCTCCTCGTGTGCCGTGCTGATCGATGCCGGGGCACTCTCCGCCTTTGCCGCCGAGCGCATTCACTTCATCGCCACGCTGCGGGCCGCGCTCGGGCCGGTCGTTCTCACGCCGCATGAGGGCGAGTTCGCGCGCGTCTTCGACGACATCGCCGGAAAACATGCGGCCAAGCTCGACCGGGCCCGCGCGGCCGCCGAGGCAACCGGCGCGGTGATCGTGCTGAAGGGGGCCGACACCGTGATTGCGGCGCCCGACGGACGGGCCGCCATCAACGCCAATGCGCCGCCGACCCTGGCGACGGCGGGCTCCGGCGACGTGCTCTCGGGCCTGATCGGCGGGCTGCTCGCCCAATCGATGCCAGCCTTCGAAGCCGCCAGCGCCGGGGTCTGGCTGCATGGGGAAGCGGCCAATCTGTTCGGGCCGGGCCTCACCGCCGACGATCTGCCGGCGATGCTGCCCAAGGCACTCGCCGCCCTGTCGTGAAGGGGTCCGGGTCTGATTGTATCGGAGCGACTGGTTCTTTGCTTGGTGAGGCGCGTGTTCCGGTAAAGCGACCTGCAGCAGGAGATCGCAGGTTCCGATTTCGGTGTGACACCCAGGTCACGCACGCTGAGCGATACTGCCGAGACAAGAAAAACATGGCGGTTCCCGGGCATGGAAGAAATCTACGGACTGAGTTTCCTGGTGCTTTTCAGCTTGAGCGCCATCGGCGGGGTGATCCTGCGGAAGCGTCTGCATGAGGAGCATCTCTCTAAGGAGAATATGGAGACGGTGCGGCTGGTGACGGGCCTGCTGGTGTCCTTCGCTGCCCTGATCCTGAGTTTGCAACTCTCCACCTCCCGAGCCAATTTCGATGCGGCCAGCAAGGACCGCTCGACCTATGCGGCGCATTTGGCGAGTCTCGATCAATGCCTGCGCGACCTCTCTCCGCGGATGGAACCGGCGCGGCAACTGCTGCATCGCTACACTGCCGCGGTGATCGCCAGCACCTGGCCCGATGAGCCGGCGCCGCAGGTCAAGACCATGCTCGATACCAAGGACATGCCGCTCAGAGGGGAGGATAAGGTTCTTGCCGGCGTGATGAACCAGATCGGTCTGGCGATCGATTCCTTCGAACCCACGGATAGCGTCAGCAAGAACATCGCCGCGCGATGCCAACTCGACTACCGCGCAGCGCTGACGGGACGCTGGGCTGTCATCGAGGATACGCACGCCCCGTCCGGCGTATTCTTCACTCTGATCATCGCCTTCTGGCTGGCGCTCGTCTTTCTCAGCTTCGGCCTGCAGATCGCGCACCGGCTGTTGAGCAAGGTCGTGCTCGCCATTGGCGTCGTTTGTGTATCGAGCGTCATGTTCGTCATCGTCGACCTGAAGATTCCCTATGGCGGATTCTTCGGCATCTCCAGTGCATCGATGCGCGATGCGCTGGCCGACATGAACCGCGACGAAAGCGTCGGGAGGGGACGTCAGGAGCCCCCTGCACCATGACCAGACGCGGGTGCCGGAGTTCAGATCACTTCGAACCAGGTCACGAGATCCTCTTGGGCAGGGCCGCAGGGGCGGCCATGCAGAAGCCATTTGCCGGAATTGTCCGCCAGGAACACCGTATGGACGGTCTCTCCCGGGCCGATCGCGACCGTGTCGACCCAATAGGGCTGCCACTCATCGTCAAAGGGATGCAGGATGCGCATGGCGTGGCCGTGCACATGCACGACGTGGTCGACGCGCGTCTTGTTCGAGAGTGCCAGATCGACGAGGCTGCCGCGCTTGACCGAGAACAAAGGCCTGTCTGGCAGAATCTGGCCGCCGGCACGGCCGGGCAGGGGCACGGCAACGCGCTTGGCCTTCTGCAGGGCCAAGGCAGCGGGCAGATCGGGACGTGGGAGCGTCAAGGGGGGCAAGGGAGCCGGACGAAGCGGCGCCGCGCCGCTCGCTGCGAGGTGGGCGAGAACGACGACTTCACCATCATGGTCGAGCGCGATGCCGGCCTCGCTCCCCGCTGCGAGCGTGCCGTCGACCGCAATATCGACACGACCACCGGGCGGCAGGTCGATCCGGCCGTGATTGGGAGCAAAGGGCGTGTCGACGGGGTGGCCGTCGATGGCGATGATACTGGCCCCAAAGCCGGCCAGAGCCAGTTTGGCGATGCGCGTCATGGCGACGTTGACGATGCGCAGGCGCAGCCTCTCATTGGGAGCAAGGCTGATCGTTTCGGCCGCTTTCGAATTCACCGTGATGATGGACTTGCCACCGGCGATGTGCGCTGCCGGCAGGATCTGCCCGTCGGGGCCGATATGCCAGTCGTCGATGACGAGAATCAGATCACGGTCGACCTTGGGAGGTTCGTCTTCATCGACGACGAGAACGCCATAGAGCCCGGCCTCGCATTGGGACAGGGACGGCCCGAAAGCGGGCGGATGGTACCAGAAGGTACCGGCATCCGGCGGCGTGAACGCATAATCGAAACCGTCAGCCGGCTTCACCGCCTGTTGCGTCAGCGCAGGGACGCCGTCCATGGCGTTGGCGAGGCGTATGCCATGCCAGTGGATTGTCGAAGGGGCTTCGAGACGGTTGGCGAAGCGCACGGTCACGGCCTGGTTGCGTTTCACGCGCAGAAGGGGCCCCGGGGTCGAGGCATCGAAACATTGCGTCCGGGTCGGTCTCGCGCCGCCCGGCAAGGCGAGTTCGCCGGCGGTCGCCGTCAAGGTCAATCCCGAGGCCGCCGCCGTGGGGCGGGCGAGAGCAAGACTGGTCAGGCTGACACCGAGCCCGGCAAGGAGCTGGCGCCGATTGAGGCTGCCGGTCATCGGTGGGTCCTTCTGGGCTGGATAAGGGTGGATTCCCGCCTGCCGGGGCGGTCGTTCGGGCTCCGGCAATGGCCTTACGGCTGGGCATTGCCGCCGCCTGCGAATCCCGGACTCCAAATATCATGCAGGGGACGGCATTTTTTTGCTGCATCAATTTCATGACATGCTATATGGCGCCACTCGTTTCGCGGAATGCAAGTTCCGCGATAGGGAGCCCTATTTGCGGGCGTGGCGGAACTGGTAGACGCGCTGGATTTAGGTTCCAGTGATGAAAGTCGTGGGGGTTCGAGCCCCTCCGCCCGCACCACGACCGGCCTTGATGGCCTTGAAACAGGGCGGCTACGAACTCACGGATTCGGGACAAGAATATGCAGGTGACCCAAACCCTGGCCGATGGCCTGAAACGGGAATTCAAAGTGGTGGTGCCGGCGGCTGATATCGCCACGCGCACCGACGCCCAGTTGGAAGACATGAAGGGCAAGGTCCGCGTCAACGGCTTTCGTCCGGGCAAGGTGCCGGTGGCGCATCTGCGTCGTCTCTACGGCCGCTCGGTGACTGCCGATGTCGTCAACAATTTTGTTGGCGAAGCCAATCGCAAGATCGTGGATGAGAACCAGATCAAGCTGGCCATGGAGCCCAAGCTCGATTTCGGTGCCGACGATGAAGGCGTGACGCAGGTGCTGGACGGCAAGGCCGATCTCGCCTGGACCGTCGCCGTGGAAGTGCTGCCGACCTTCGAGGTCGGCGACATCTCCGGCATCAAGATCGTCAAGCCGGTGGCCGAAGTCGCCGACGAGGAGGTGCAGTCGCGCCTCGAGGATCTGGCGCGCCGCAACGTGACCTATGCCGATAAGAAGGCCAAGTCGAAGGCCGAGACCCACGACCGCGTGATCGTCGATTTCGTCGGCAAGATCGACGGCGTCGAGTTCGAGGGCGGCAAGGGCGAGGACATTTCCGTCGACCTCGGCTCCAACACCTTCATTCCCGGCTTCGAGGATCAGCTGATCGGCGTCACCGCCGGCCAGGAAAAGACCATCGAGGTCAAGTTCCCCACCAACTATGCCTCCGACACGCTGGCCGGCAAGGACGCCACCTTCGACGTCAAGGTCAAGGCGGTGCAGGCTGCGGGCGACTTGGTCGTCGACGACGAACTTGCCAAGTCCGTCGGCCTTGAATCGCTCGACAAGCTCAAGGAAGTGATCAAGAGCTCGATCGAGGGCGAATACAACAACGTCTCGCGCAGCAAGGTGAAGCGCCAGCTCCTCGATGCGCTGGATGCGAAATATTCCTTCGATCTGCCGCCGACCCTGTTCCAGCAGGAGTTCGACAATGTCTGGCTGCAGGTCGAGCGCGAGATGCAGCAGACCGGCCGCACCTTCGAGCAGGAGAACACCACCGAAGAGGCTGCCAAGGAAGATTATCGCAAGATCGCGGCCCGCCGCGTGCGCCTTGGCCTCGTTCTGGCCGAGATCGGCGAGAGCAACAAGATCCAGGTGACCGAGGAAGAGGCGACTCGCGCCGTGATCGAGCGGGCCCGCCAGTTCCCGGGCCAGGAGCGCCAGATCTGGGAGTTCTATACCAAGAACCCGCAGGCGATTGCCGAGCTGCGTGCCCCGATCTTCGAGGACAAGGTCGTCGACCATATCCTCTCGCTCGCCGACGTCACCGAGGACAAGGTCTCCAAGGAGGAATTGTTCAAGGAAGACGACGAGCAGGCTGCTCCCGCCGCGGCAGAGGACAAGCCGGCCAAGGCCAAGAAGGCCAAGGCTGCCAAGTCTGCCGAGTGAGGCTGCGCCGAGCCGTCGTGGTTCGTCGAAACGGATATGCAATGGCCGGGCCTGCCCCGGCCATTGTCGTTCTCGAATGCCCTCGGTTTTCGCAAAAGGCGGAGAGGGGACTTGCAGGACGAGACTTGACGACACATTTGCGACGGGAGGGCCCGTTTCTGCTCAGGCAAGCCACCCTCGACACCCGTCGCGCCTTCATGTCCCAGCGGGGGGCGGGAAGGTTCACTTGACAAACAGGCTCGCGATCCCTGCCCTGACGGGAACATGGACTGCCGAGATTCGCTTGCTGGAGAGATTTGATGCGAGATCCGATCGACTTCTATACCAACAACCTCATACCGACCGTGGTCGAGAGCACCAATCGCGGCGAGCGTGCCTGGGACATCTATTCGCGCCTGATGCGCGAGCGCATCATCTTCCTGACCGGCCCGGTGGAGGACTACATGGCCTCCATCGTGGTGGCCCAGTTGCTGTTCCTCGAGGGAGAGAATCCCAAGAAGGAAATCGCAATGTACATCAACTCGCCGGGCGGGGTGGTGACGGCAGGTCTGTCGATCTACGACACCATGCAGTTCATTCGCTCGCCGGTTTCCACGCTTTGCGTCGGCCAGGCCGCATCGATGGGATCGCTCCTGCTTGCCGCCGGCGAGAAGGATCTGCGCTTCGCCTTGCCCAACGCCCGGATCATGGTGCATCAGCCTTCGGGCGGCTATCAGGGTCAGGCGACCGACATCCTCATCCATGCTGAGGAGACTCGCCGGGTGAAGCAGCGCCTGAATGAGATCTACGTCAAGCACACCGGCCAGGACATCAAGACGATCCAGGACGCTCTCGAGCGTGACAATTTCATGGAAGCCGAGCAGGCGAAAGCTTTCGGTATCGTCGACCATGTCAGCGAGAAGCGCCCCGATGAGGGCGCTGCCAAGGCCTGATATGACGTTGCAGGAGGCGACCTGCACGAGTTTCGCCACAGTTCATTGCGATGGATATCGGTAATGATCTGTTGACGTGAAGGGCGCTAGATTCCAGCATTGAACCTGCTGGATGCAGTGTCATCAAAGATTGCAGGGGCGAACGCCACTTGGCATAACCCTTGCAATACGAAACTTGTCGATGCAGGTACGCCTGCAGGATTGTGTTTACAGCCACGGGGGTTCCCGTGGGATTACGCGGAATGTCCGTTCCGCCGAGAGAGCCCGAAAGGGGGATGCCATGACCAAGGCCGGCAGCGATACCAAGAACACGCTCTACTGCTCGTTCTGCGGCAAGAGCCAGCACGAAGTTCGCAAGCTCATCGCCGGCCCGACAGTGTTCATCTGCGATGAATGTGTCGAGCTGTGCATGGACATTATCCGTGAGGAGAACAAATCCTCATTGGTGAAGTCGCGCGATGGGGTACCGACCCCGCGTGAGATCTGCAAGGTGCTCGACGATTATGTGATCGGTCAGATGCAGGCCAAGCGCGTGCTCTCCGTGGCCGTGCACAATCACTACAAGCGCCTCAACCATGCTACCAAGCACAGCGATGTCGAATTGGCGAAGTCGAACATCCTGATGATCGGGCCGACCGGCTCGGGCAAGACACTGCTTGCCCAGACCATGGCCCGCATCATCGACGTGCCCTTCACCATGGCCGATGCCACCACCCTGACGGAAGCCGGCTATGTCGGCGAGGATGTCGAGAACATCATCCTCAAGCTCCTGCAGGCGGCCGACTACAATGTCGAGCGCGCCCAGCGCGGCATCGTCTATATCGACGAGGTCGACAAGATCAGCCGCAAGTCCGACAACCCCTCGATTACCCGTGACGTTTCGGGCGAGGGCGTGCAGCAGGCCTTGCTGAAGATCATGGAAGGCACGGTGGCCAGCGTTCCTCCCCAGGGTGGACGCAAGCATCCCCAGCAGGAGTTCCTGCAGGTCGATACCACCAATATTCTCTTCATCTGCGGCGGTGCCTTCTCGGGCCTCGAAAAGATCATCTCGAGCCGCGGCAAGGGCACTTCGATCGGTTTCAGTGCTCGCGTGGTGACACCGGAGGACCGGCGGACCGGCGAGATCTTCCGCGAGGTCGAGCCCGAGGATCTGTTGAAATTCGGCTTGATCCCGGAATTCGTCGGGCGTCTGCCTGTCATTGCGACACTGGAAGACCTCGACGAGCCGGCGCTGATCAAGATCCTGACCGAGCCCAAGAACGCACTGGTGAAGCAGTATCAGCGCCTGTTCGAGATGGAGGGCATCGATCTGACCTTCCAGGAGGAGGCCTTGTCATCGATTGCCAAGAAGGCGATCGAGCGCAAAACCGGTGCGCGCGGCCTGCGATCGATCATGGAGGGCATCCTGCTCGACACCATGTTCGAACTGCCGGGCCTCGACGGTGTCGAGGAAGTGGTGATCTCCAAGGAGGTCGTTGACGGACAGGCTAAGCCGCTCTTCATCTATTCTGAAAAGCAGGAGGTTTCCTCCACCGGCTGATGCCGGCAGGAACAACGCTTGCACTGCAATGCCGGCCTGTGGGCCGGCATTGTCATGTCGGTGCCTGCCTGCAGTCATGTTGAAATGCATGGCTCGATCTGGTGAAGGTCGACCATTCGCCGCATCGGCCGTTGATTGCGCTGGACGTCGGAGGGGGGTATCGTGGGGCCAGGAGGGATCAGCTCGATTCGAGCTGGTTTCCGTAGAAAATTACGCGATTTAAAGGATTGTCGAAGCTTTTCGGGACGTCATTTCAAGGATAGCTCGTAGCTCCCCGCAATCAATCCGAAGTCGATCGGGCAGAAAATTACAGTGAGGTTCGCAGGTGCGAGAAGGAAAATCGAGACAGCGCAATTTACCGGGATTGGCCGGCTTGACACTGTGCTTGGTGCTCTCCACCTAACCCTTATCGAAGCAACTGTGCCCAGCCGGGGCAGTTGGGAATACCTCCGGGTCGCTCTTCATGTTGGCCAGGAGGATAGCGCCGCTGGCACGGCTATTGCAGCGTGGTACGGCGCAGGAAAGGATATGCAATGACAACGAATAAACAGCGTCCTCCGTTGCCGGCCGGCACCGTCGATACGTTCCCGGTGTTGCCGTTGCGCGACATCGTCGTGTTCCCGCATATGATCGTGCCGCTCTTCGTCGGCCGCGAAAAGTCGATTCGGGCGCTGGAAGAAGTCATGCGGACCGATCGCCACATTCTGCTGGCGACGCAGTTGAACGCCGCCGAGGATGATCCGGCGCCGGAGGCAATCTATAAGCTCGGCACGCTGGCTACCGTGCTGCAATTGCTGAAGTTGCCCGACGGCACGGTGAAGGTGCTGGTCGAGGGTGTCGATCGCGCGCGCGTGCTCTCCTACTCCGGGCATGATGATTTCTACCAGGCCGAAGCCGAAGTCCTGGGCGATGGCAGCGGAGAGAAGATCGAGGCCGAGGCGCTCGCCCGTTCCGTAGTCGCCGAATTCGAGAGCTATGTGAAGCTCAACAAGAAGGTGTCGCCGGAAGTCGTGGCCACGGTCACCCAGATCGAGGACTATTCCAAGCTGGCCGATACCATCGCGGCGCATCTTGCGGTGAAGATTGCCGACAAGCAGGAAGTGCTGGAGATCCTGTCGATCTCTGCGCGCCTGGAAAAGGTGCTCGCCCTGATGGAGAGCGAGATTTCCGTTCTGCAGGTCGAGAAGCGCATCCGTACCCGCGTCAAGCGGCAGATGGAGAAGACCCAGCGCGAATACTATCTCAACGAGCAGATGAAGGCGATCCAGAAGGAACTGGGCGACGAGGAAGGCAAGGACGAACTCGGCGAACTCGAGCAGAAGATCAAGGACACCAAGCTCTCCAAGGAGGCCCGCGATAAAGCGCAAGCCGAAATGAAGAAGCTGCGCCAGATGTCGCCGATGTCGGCCGAGGCCACCGTCGTGCGCAACTATCTGGATTGGCTGATTTCCTTGCCCTGGGGCGACAAGTCCCGGATCAAGAAGGATCTGCCGCATGCCCAGGAGATTCTCGATGCCGATCACCATGGCCTGGAGAAGGTCAAGGAGCGCATCATCGAGTATCTGGCGGTGCAGCAGCGTGCCAACAAGTTGACCGGCCCGATCCTGTGCCTCGTCGGTCCGCCGGGTGTCGGCAAGACCTCGCTCGCCCGTTCGATCGCGAAGGCGACCGGCCGCGAATATGTGCGCATGTCGCTCGGCGGCGTCAGGGACGAGGCCGAGATCCGTGGCCATCGGCGGACCTATATCGGCTCGATGCCCGGTAAGGTCGTCCAGTCGATGCGCAAGGCCAAGAAGCAGAATCCGCTCTTCCTGCTCGATGAAATCGACAAGATGGGCCAGGATTTCCGCGGCGATCCGTCTTCGGCTCTGCTGGAGGTGCTGGATCCCGAGCAGAACTCGACGTTCAACGATCATTACCTCGAGGTCGATTATGACCTGTCGAATGTGATGTTCGTGACCACGGCGAACACGCTCAACATCCCGCCGGCGTTGCTGGATCGCATGGAGATCATCCGTCTCGCCGGTTATACGGAAGACGAGAAGGTCGAGATTGCCCGCAAGCATCTCATCCCTTCCTCCGTGCAGAAGCATGGTCTGAAGGCGCGCGAGTTTTCGATCGATGACGAAGCGCTACTCAACCTGGTACGCCGCTACACGCAGGAAGCCGGGGTGCGTAACCTCGAGCGTGAGATCTCGAACCTGACCCGCAAGGCCGTCAAGGACATTCTGATGTCCAAGAAGAAGAGCGTGAAGGTGACCAACACGGTGCTCGAAGAGTATCTCGGTGCGCCGCGCTATCGCTACGGCCAGGCCGAACTCGAGGATCAGGTCGGTGCGGTCACGGGTCTGGCCTGGACAGAGGTCGGCGGCGTGCTTCTGACCATCGAAGCGGTGATGATGCCTGGCAAGGGCAAGATGATCGTGACAGGCAATCTGAAGGACGTCATGCGCGAGTCGATCTCCGCGGCAGCCTCCTATGTGCGTTCGCGTGCCATCGATTACGGCATCGAGCCGCCGCTGTTTGATAAGCGCGACGTGCATGTGCATCTGCCCGAAGGCGCAACGCCCAAGGATGGCCCTTCTGCCGGTATCGCCATGGCAACTGCCATGGTGTCGGTGATGACGGGCATCCCGGTTCGCCGCGATGTCGCCATGACCGGTGAGGTCACTCTGCGCGGCCGCGTGCTGCCGATCGGTGGCCTGAAGGAGAAGCTGCTCGCTGCGCTGCGGGCTGGCATCAAGACCGTGCTGATTCCGGAAGAGAATGCCAAGGATTTGGCAGAACTTCCTGATAATGTGAAAAACGGCCTCGAACTGGTGCCGGTTTCCAGGATGGAAGAGGTTCTGCGCAGGGCGCTGGTGCGCATGCCCGAGCCCATCACCTGGGACGAGGACAAGAACGCGCCGCCGCCGGCCAAAGCCGGCGATGACGCCAACGCCGTCGTCGCCCACTGACACTGAAATGATCTGGGAGCGGCCGTGCCTCACAAAGGCACGGCCGCTTTCTTTTGCCTTGCGAAGCGCGCGCAAGCACAATAGACAGAGGCCCTGTGTGGTTCCCCGCGACTGGGGGCGGTTAGCTCAGTTGGTAGAGCATCTCGTTTACACCGAGAGGGTCGGCGGTTCGAGCCCGTCACCGCCCACCAATGATTCAATCGTTTAGCGTTGTCGTCCTGCAAGCGCGATTTGTGTTTAGCCTCGGCCTGCTGCTGCCTTGCGTGTCGCCGGTTGCAGGTCCTGTCTGTGCACTTCGATCGAATCCAGGCTTTTGTCGAACAAGGTTGGATCGCCTTCCAGATAGGTGGCCGCCCAAATCTCGGCCTCGACGAGATCATCGAAAGTCGGCGCTTCCGGCAGCGGTACGACGTGAGCGCCGCGACGTTTCATGATGACGAACTGGGGCATTCGAGTCTTCCTGAACATTGAATTCATAGATGAAATGCACGCCTAGGCGCGCGGGTTCCACAGCGACGCTCGTTTCACACTCTCGCCTCGATCGACCTCCGTAAATTGCGGCCGGGGGAAATCGGCCCCAACAAGGATGCGAAATCACCGGTGTTGAGGTCGCTATAGTGTCAACGTCCCTTCAGCCGGGATGACCTCTTGTCAAAGCCTGAATTCTATATGCATATCCTTGCGTAAGGCCACCTGATCGGCGGGACGCGACCGGGCTTTCGGCGGGGACAGACAATGCGCAGGGCTTTCTTTATCGGTGTCACGCTGGCCGCGATGAGCTTGCCGGCCGGTGCCGGCGAAAACAGGGACACGACCTACGGGGCTGTGCAACCCGTTCCGCTGACCACTGCCGATCGAGCCGTCTGGGGGGCAATCGCCTATTCACCCTCGACAGGCAAGGATGGCATCTTCTGGGGAGCGGCGACACGTGAGGAGGCGCGCGAAACGGCGCTCCGCCATTGTCGCAATGCCATCGGGCAGAAGGACGGTGCGGGAGATGACTGCGCTCTTGCCGTGCTCGTTTACAATGACTGGGATGATCGGCGTATCGGCCGGACTGCCAGCGCCCACAATCGGGCGCCGCATTGCGGGGCGGTTGCCGTTGGTGAGCGCCATCGCTATGCCGCCGCGCGCGGACGCAGCCTGGCCGAGGCGAGGGATGGCGCACTCGCGGCGTGCGCGGACAAGAACGGCGCCTGCAAGGTGCAGCAGGATTTGTGTACCTGAGGCTTGTGACCCTCGGCAGGCCCTGATGACTGGGTCGGATTGACACCGGGCCAATGCCGAACTATGCGATGGCCACCTGCTGATTTGAGCGGAAGGTTTTATGTCAGAGCTTGTGGGAAACCGCTGATCGTCTCGATTTGACGAGACATGAGAAAGCATTGCGAGGTGCTGTGGCTGGATCAGCCGAGCGCCCGGGCGATGCTTGTCATGGTTTCTGCGACAGGCTTTACCATCATGAACATTTCACGGGGCGAGCAGCGTGTGCTGCACGTGCTGGCCCAGGGCGGCCATATCCGTCATCACCGCGGCGATAATGGCCGCATCCACCATGTCGACTGCTTCACGCGCGACGGTCATCGTCTGGCCGACTGCACGTTGGAGACATTCGGCAAGCTTCACCGCAAGAGACTGATCGAGTCGCATGCCTCCGGCCCTTACCGCATTTCGCGCAAGGGGCGGGAGAGCGTGCGCGCGCAGGCCGACAATCGCTGAACAAGAGCAAAGTGCGATTTCTTCGAATGGCACTTTTTCTCCAACGCACTGTTTCAACGCAGTTTCTTGATCAACAAGCCCATCGGCTTTTCTGAAAAACGCTTTAGAGGACAAATCATGCAAATCCGACCAGAACGTGCCGACGATATCGGCATCATTCGCGCGGTGACGAAGGTGGCCTTCGAGGCAATGGCGCATAGCAGCCAGACGGAGGCGGCGATCGTCGACGCCTTGCGGGCGGCGGGAGCCCTGACTTTGTCGCTGGTTGCAGAAAAAGCAGGCGAGATCGTCGGCCATGTCGCCTTCTCGCCCGTTACCATCGACGGCGCTTTTCGGCGCTGGTATGGGCTGGGGCCGGTATCGGTGCGGCCGGATTGCCAGAGGGACGGCATCGGGCGAGCCTTGATCGAGGCAGGCCTGGCCGATCTGCGCCGGTTGATGGCGGAAGGCTGTGTGGTATTGGGGGATCCGGCCTATTACAGCCGTTTCGGCTTCAAGAACGACGCGAGGCTTTGCCTTCCCGGCCTGCCGCCGGTCTATTTCCAGTGCCTGCCCTTCGGGGCTGACACACCGCATGGAAACGTGGCCTACCATCCTGGTTTCGAGGCGAAATAGGAGATCCGTCCGCCGCGAGAGCCCCGCGGCGGACGGCCTTTCACGTACCGAAGGCCGGCCAGGCCTCGTCTGCCGGTGCGATCACCGCCGGCGGGTGAGGCCACTCGATGGCGAAGGCCGGGTCGTCGTAGCGATAGCCTCGAGCATAGCCGGGAACATATTTGCGGCCCATGCCGTACAGGACGTCCGTGCCGGCTTCGAGCGTCAGGAAGCCATGGGCGCAGCCCTCGGGAATATAGAGCTGGTGCAGGTTGTCGGCGCTCAGCTCCGCGCCGATCCATTGCCGGAAAGCTGGACTGTCCGGCCTCAAATCGACCACGACATCATGGATCGCGCCCCGTGCCACCTGGACGAGCTTGGCCTCGGCGTGAGGCGGGTCCTGGAAGTGCATGCCGCGCAGCGTGAAGGCCTTGTCGTTGCGCGAGAGATTGATCTGCACCGGCGCGAAGGTGATGCCGGCCGCGGCGAACTCATCCGGGCAATAGGTCCGGGCGAAGAAGCCGCGATCATCACGCCGCGGCTCCGGCTTGATGAGGAAGCAACCCGGGATCCGCGTTTCGCTGAAGATCACGGTGTGAGCCTGATGCTGGGCACGGCCGTCACGAAGGAACTGCCTGAGGGCATCAAGGGGCGCATCTGCTCCATCACTTCTTCGGCGATGTTCCAGGGCAGGATGACCAGATAATCCGGCGTAATCTCGCTGATCTTGTCGGGCGAGAGGATCGGAATCTGGCTACCGGGTAGCAGGCGGCCCTGCTTGGCCAGGGACCGATCGAAGACCGCCACGATATCGGCAGGGCCGACGCCGCAGAAATTCAGGAAAGTATTGCCCTTGGCGGCAGCGCCATAGGCGGCGATGGTCTTGCCGGCGGCCTTGGCCTCGGCCAGGAAGGCGAGGAAGCCGCGCTTGACCTCGGCGACCTTGGCGGCAAAGCCTTCATAGCCTGCCAGGGTGTCGAGACCGGCGGCGTGCTCCTTGGCGCGCAGGGCATCGAGCCGCGCCGAAGGCTGGTGGCTGGAAGCTGCCGGCGCCGCGAAGAGGCGCAGCGAGCCGCCATGGGTCGGCAATTCCTCCACATCGACGGCCTTGAGCCCGACGGCGGCAAAAACCTTTTCAACCGTCACCAGCGAGAGATAGGAAAAGTGCTCGTGATAGATGGTATCGAACTGCACCTTCTCGATCAGATTGAGCACGTGCGGGAATTCGAAGGTGACGACGCCTTCGGGCTTGAGCAGGGTGGCGAAGCCGCCGACGAAATCGCGAATGTCGGGGACATGGGCGAGCACATTGTTGGCGGCCATCAGATCGGCGCGCTTGCCCTGGCCGACCAGGTGCCTGGCGGTTTCGACCCCGAAAAAGGCCACCTCGGTATCGATGCCCTTGGCCCGGGCCGTCTCGGCGACGTTGGCAGCCGGTTCGACACCGAGCACCGGCACGCCCGCGGCCTTGAAGTGCTGCAGGAGGTAGCCGTCATTGGAGGCGATTTCGACAACCAGCGAAGCGCTGTCGAGCTTGAAACGCTCGATCATCGCATCCGCATAGCGCTTGGCATGCGCGACCCAACTGTCCGAATAGGACGAGAAATAGGCATAGTCGGAGAAGATGGCATCGGGCGGCACGGAATCGTCGACCTGGACCAGCAGGCAGCTCGGACATACGCGTGCGTGCAGCGGGAAGCTGCGCTCGGGATTGCTGTCGTCGGGCAGGCGATAGTCATTGGCGAGCGGCATCGAACCGAGGTCGCACAGGGTCGTCGTCAGCGGCGTGGCGCAGAACCGGCAATGGGGAAGCGTTGACTTGGCATCGGTCATGGCGGCGGTCTCAAAGCGTCGAGAAACGGGAGATCTGGTCGAGGGTGAAGGCGTGCATATCCTGGCCGGCGGCCTCGGCCGCATACCATTGCGCGGTCCATTCCAGGCTGGCCGGGCCGGCCAGCCTGTCTTGCCAGCCGAGCAGGTGGCGGGCGCGGTCGGAGTTGACGGTAAGGGCCTTCATCTCGATGGAACCGGGTACCGGCTTGTGCAGCCAGTCCGGCTTGCGGTCGAGGGCGTGGAAGACAGCGTCCGCCACTGCCGAGACGGGCAGGGGGCGAGACGGATCGGGGCCGAAATTGAGCGCGCGCGGCGTATCGGCAACGGTGGCGAGCCGCTCGGCATAGACGAGATAGCCGTTCACACAGTCCAGCACATGCTGCCAGGGACGTGTCGCTTCCGGATGGCGCAGTTCGAGCGGCCTCCCGCTGCGCACGGCACGTACGATATCGGGAACCAGCCGGTCGGCCGAATGGTCTCCGCCGCCGATGACATTGCCGCCGCGCGCCGTGGCAACCGGCACACCCGCTTTGTCGAAAAAAGAGCGGGCATAGGCATAGGTGACGATCTCGGCCGCCGCCTTGGAGGCAGAATAGGGGTCCTTGCCGCCGAGCTTATCGTCCTCGCGGAAGGCCGATCCTTCTTCCTGGTTGAGGTAGACCTTGTCCGAGGTCACCGCGAGGATACAGGCGAGGCCGGGGCGAGAGCGCAGGGCGTCGAGAAGATGGACAGTACCCATCACGTTGGACCCGAAGGTCTCGACCGGATCGGCGAGGGAGCGTCGCACCAATGCCTGGGCCGCGAGATGCAGCACGATCTGTGGCTGCGCCACATTCACTGCTTGGCGCACGGCCTCGGCGTCACGCAGGTCGCCCAGAATCGAGCGGACCGCGCTGTCCACGCCGGCTGCGGCGAACAGCGGCTGGTCGGCGGCCGGCGGCAGCGCAAAGCCGGTGACCTCGGCCCCCAGCCGATGCAGCCACAAGGCCATCCAGCTTCCCTTGAAGCCGGTATGGCCGGTCAGGAGCACCTTCTTGCCCCGCCAGAAGCCCGGTGAAGGCAATGCGCCTGCGGCAGCTGCCCCGATCACGGCCAGACCTTCCAGGGCGCCTTGCCTTGTGCCCACAATTGTTCGAGATGGTTCTTGTCGCGCAAGGTGTCCATGGGCTGCCAGAACCCCGAATGCCGATAGGCCATCAATTCGCCGGAGGCGGCCAAGGCTTCAAGCGGTGCGCCTTCCCAGGAGGTCTGGTCCGTCTCGATCAGATCGACCACGCCCGGTTCCAGCACGAAGAAGCCGCCATTGATCAGCGCATTGTCGCCCGGAGGCTTTTCGATGAAACGGGTGACTTTTTCGCCGTCGAGGGACAGGGAGCCATAACGGCCGGGGGGGATCACGCCCGTCAGCGTGGCATGCTTGCCATGCTTCTTGTGGAAGGCGATGAGGGCGCCGATGTCGACATCAGCGACGCCGTCGCCATAGGTGAAACAGAAGGATTTGCCCGGTGTCAGGAAGGGCGCGACCCGCTTCAGCCGGCCGCCCGTCATGCTGGTCTCGCCGGTATCCACCATGGTGACCCGCCAGGGCTCGGCCTTCTGATTGTGATAGGTGACCTCGTTCTTCTCGGCGTCGATCGTCACATCCGCATTGTGCAGGAAGTAATTGGAGAAATACTCCTTGATCATATACCCCTTGTAACCCAGGCAGATCACGAAATCATTGATGCCGTAATGGCTGTAGATCTTCATGATATGCCAGAGGATCGGCCGGCCCCCGATCTCGATCATCGGTTTGGGGCGCAGATGCGATTCTTCGGAAATGCGTGTGCCCATGCCGCCGGCGAGAATGATAGCTTTCAAGGTCTGATCCGATAGACAGAGGGTGGTGGCGCGGCTATAGCCGCTTGGCTGTTCAATGGCAATCAAACGGCAGAAATGGCCCGCGTCAAATCCGGATTTCGAAAGCGTTTCAATATCCGCTACTGGCGCTGGCGCATGACGCGGGCGACCATCGGGCGGGTAGGGCTGTTGCGGCGCCATTTTTCCTTCTATCCGCGCGGGGTCGATCCCCAGATTGCCGCAGCCCTGGTCATCGAAGATCGCAAGGCCGAGATGGCAACCTCGTTCACGCCTGAGGAATGCGCCTTTGTGCGGGACCGGTGCTGGCCCTATGACACTTTGGCACGCGAGTGGACGGGAGGCGTCACGGTTCCTGTGCAGGAACTGGCCGTGACAGTGAAGCCCGCCGAGGTGCTCGGCCATGTCAGCCGCATTTTCGCGCCCGGTAAGGGGGGCGTGGTGATACGCGACGTGGAATGGGTCAATTGGAACTTCGCCAAGGCCAAGCGGCTTCGCACCTTGCCCGCTCTGGCCGGGCGTTGCCTTCTGCTGGCCCGCACGGACAACTATTATCATGCCCTGTTTGAAGACCTGGTGCCCGTGGTCGACTATCTTGAGCGTTTTCACCCCAGGGGCCTGCCACTCACCTTGTTGCTGCCGCCCTCGCGCCTGGAGAGCCTGCATCTGGGCTGCGCCTTGCTTGAGCAGGCCTATCCGGGGGTGCGTGTGGTTGCTCTGCCGGACGATGCCAAGGTTGCGGTCGAGGAGGCTCTGTGGCTTTCCTTCGATGCCGGCAACGCCGAATGGAGTTTTGCCGAAGCCGCACCGGTATGGCGGCTGGCCGAGCTCTTCCGGGAGCATTACCGGGTGGAGCCCCGAGGCGCCCAGCGCATCTTCTTTTCGCGAGGGAGCAGCAAGATCCGGCGTCTGCTCAACGAAGACGCGCTCTGGGACATTGCAAAGGAGCACGGCTTCGAGCGCTTCGAGGCCAGGGGCGACAATCATGCCGAGCAGGTCCGCCTGTTCTCCCAGGCCGAAATGGTCATCGGAGTACATGGTGCCGGGCTCGGCAATCTGGCGTTCTGCCGGCCGGGAACGCAGGTCATCGAGCTGTTTCCCGAAAATTTCACCAAGAGTACCTATCTATGGCTCAGCAAGCGCCTCGGTCTCGATTATCACTGGCTCATCGGTGGGCCGGGTGATTATGACCAGGCGTTCACGCTGAACGAGGGCTTGCTGCGCAGCAAGCTCGATGAACTTTCCGCTCCCTCCTGAGGATCCCATCCTTCGCATCGATCCCCGCCCGCAAATCTGCGCGATCGGGACTGCGTTGCGACCATAACCCTGGAATATCGATGCTGTCCTTCATTCCCGCCTGGCTGCTGCCGATCGTTTTGCTGACCTTTTCCAACGTCTTCATGACCTTTGCCTGGTACGGGCATCTCAAATTCGAGAACCGGCCTCTGTGGCTGGTGGTCATTGTGAGCTGGGGCATTGCCTTCTTCGAATATTGCCTCGCGGTTCCCGCCAATCGCTTTGGCAACCACATCTATCAACCGGCCGAACTCAAGACGATGCAGGAGGTGATCACTCTGGTGATCTTTGCCCTGTTCTCGGTCTTCTATCTGGGTGAGAAACTCACGATCAACCACGCCATTGGCTTTGCCCTGATCTGCGCCGGCGCCTTCTTCGTCTTCAAGGGGCCGATCGCGT
The DNA here is from genome assembly GCF_056754975.1 of Labrys sp. HAY1-8F. Lineage (NCBI taxonomy): Bacteria > Pseudomonadati > Pseudomonadota > Alphaproteobacteria > Hyphomicrobiales > Xanthobacteraceae > Labrys > Labrys sp. HAY1-8F. Next base: position 69,280 of record NZ_JBPGWZ010000002.1, read on the forward strand.
CCTGAGGGCGTTCAGATCTCGATCTCCGTTCCAAACTGCACCACTTGCGGCGCCGGGATGCGGAAATAGGAAGCCGAGCGTTCGGCATTGCGCTGGAGCATGGCGTAGAGGACCTCACGCCAGAAGGCCATGCCCGCGATCTTTTTGGACGGAATGATGGTCTCACTGCCGATATAGAAGGAGATCTCGGCAAGGTCGAAGCCGGAGATCAGGCCTTGCGAGATGGCCAGCCGCATGCCCTTGAGCACATCCGGTTCCTCCATGAAACCGAAGCGCAGGATGATGCGCTCGAAACCGGGGCGAAGAGAGGTTACCGTCACGCGGTCGACATCCTTGACGCGGGGGGTCTCAGCGCCCTTGACGGTGACCAGCAGCACGCGCTCTGGAATGGCGTGGGTGTGGCGCCAAAAAATGCTCAGCGAGAGCGGCATGCCGACTATGGCCGAACTCAGGAAGGCGGCCGTGCCCGGCAGCCTGACGGGACGCTGGGTTTTCATCGCTGCAAAGAAGGCCGTTTCCTCCACGCGCAGATGCCTGCGGGCCTGTTCGGCCAGGATCTGGCCGCGGCGCCAGGTCAACATCAGCATGGCGACGAAGATGGCCAAGAGCAGCGGGTACCAGCCGCCTTCGAAGAGCTTGACGCCATTGGCGGAGACGAAGATCAGATCGACGATGAAGAAGGCGCCATTGACCAGAATGACGAGGAAGAGATTATAGCCCCAATGCCGGGCCACGAGCGCTGCCAGCAGAGTTGTGATTGCCATCAGCAGCGAGACGGCCACGCCATAGGCGCCTGCGAGAGCCGCGGACGAGCCGAAGCCGAGCACGGCGCCGAGTGTTGCGATGCACAGCAGCCAGTTGACCAGGGGAACGTAGATCTGGCCGAACTCCTGATTGTCGGTTTGCTTGATGGTGAGGCGCGGGAGGAGACCAAGCTGTATGGATTGTCGCGCCAATGAAAACGCTCCCGATATGATGGCCTGGCTGGCGATCACGGTGGCTGCCGTGGCGAAGATGATGACGGGAAAATGGAGCCAGTCCGGCACCAGGTTGTAGAACGGATTGGAAGCGGCGGCGGGATTGCCGAGCAGCAGGGCGCCCTGGCCGAAATAATTGAGAACCAGGGTGGGCAGGGCGATCGTGAACCAGGCGAGGCGGATGGGGTTCCGGCCGAAATGCCCCATATCGGCATACATCGCCTCGCCGCCGGTGACGGCGAGAAAGGCCGCCCCCAGGATGGCGAAGCTGACGGCTGGATTTGCCGTCACCAGGAAATTCAGGGCCACGAACGGATTGAGTGCGGTGAGGATGGCGGGATTTCGCACGATGCTGGCCAATCCCAGCAGGCCGATGAGGATGAACCAGGCCAGCATGATCGGGCCGAAGAAACGGCCGATCATGCCGGTGCCGTAGCGTTGGACCATGAACAGAACGAAGAGGATCACCAGGGTCAAGGGCACCACGACATGGGCCAGCGATGGGGCGGCGATCTCCAAGCCCTCGATGGCGCTGAGCACCGAGATGGCCGGCGTGATGGCGCCGTCGCCATAGAGCAGCGCAGCGCCCACCAGCCCGATGATCAAGAGGACGACCTGGCGACGACCCTCGCGCCGGCCACTGCCTTCCAGAATCGCCAGCAGGGCGACGATGCCGCCTTCGCCCTTGTTGTCGGCGCGCAGGATCAGGATGGCGTATTTCAAGGATACGATCAGGATAAGGGCCCAGAAGATCACCGAGACGACGCCCGTGACGATCCAGGCCTGGCCCGCACCGCCATCGCCGCTGGCACTGATGGCCTGGGCAAAGGCGTAGAGCGGGCTGGTGCCGATGTCCCCGTAGACGACACCAAGCGCCGCCAGGGCCAAGCCTGGTGAAAACCGAGATCCATTAGCGCCCGCCGCAGCCGTCATCACCATCACCCCGTGAGCGTTCCGGAAGTCTGCGATTGATGGCAGATTGTCGCACATGGTCAAGGATACCGAAGGTGTTATGCGGGGTCGTCGAAGCATTTCCGCTGGCTTGGATCATGGCTTCGCCGATATGGTCCGCGCATGCAGTCACCCACTCCCCCTTCTCGTTATTTTCTCGGCGTGCAATCCTCCTTCACCGGCAAGGCCTGGCGGGAAAGGCTGGATGCGCAGGGGCAGATGCAGGCCATGACCTTGGCCCAGCGCTCCGGTCAGCCCGATCTCCTTGCACGCATCCTTGCCGGCAGGGGCGTGACGGCCGAGGAGGTCGACGCTTATCTCGCTCCCACCTTGCGCCACTATATGCCCGATCCCTCCCGTTTGACCGATATGGACAAGGCGGCGGAACGGCTGGCCGATGCAGTGATGGCACGTGAAAGCATTGCTATTTTCGGTGACTATGATGTCGATGGCGCCACCTCCGCGGCGCTGCTTGCAGGGTGGTTGCGCGAGGCCGGCGTGCCGGCGCGAATCCACATCCCCGACCGCATCTATGAAGGCTATGGCCCGAACGAGGAGGCGATTCGCCTGTTGCGGGCCGACGGGGCCAGCCTGCTTGTGACGGTGGATTGCGGTACGACCAGCGTCGACGTTCTCGGCAAGGCCGCGGAACTCGGCTTCGAGACGCTGGTCGTCGACCATCACCAGGCCGGTGAGGCTCTGCCGCCGGCGGTGGCGGTGGTCAATCCCAATCGTCTCGACGATCTCTCCGGGCAAGGGCATCTATGTGCCTGCGGCGTTACCTTCATGCTGCTCGTCGCCGCCAGCCGGAGCCTACGCAAGCGCGGCTGGTGGCGGGATCGGCCAGAGCCGGATCTGATGGCGCGTCTCGACCTGGTCGCTTTGGGAACGGTGGCCGACGTGGTGCCGCTCAAGGGCCTCAATCGAGCCTTTGTGGCCCGGGGTCTCGCCGTCATGCGCCAGCGCCAGCGCGCCGGCTTGCGCGCGTTGATGGACATGGCTCGCCTGGACGGGCCGCCGAGGCCCTATCACCTCGGATTCCTGCTCGGGCCGCGCATCAATGCGGGTGGGCGCATCGGCGATGCCGCGCTGGGTGCAAGGCTGTTGATGAGCGAGGATGGCGAGGAGGCGGCTTCGATCGCCGCGACATTGGACCGTCTCAACCGGGAGCGCCAGACGGTCGAAGCCATCATGCTGGAGGAAGCGCTGGCGGAGGCTGTCGCCGCCCTCGGCCTCGAGGAGACGGGCGCGACTGTGGTGACGGCCTCGCGAAATTGGCACCCTGGTGTCGTGGGTTTGGTTGCTGCCCGTCTGAAGGAGCGTTTCGGCCGGCCTGCCTTTGCGATCGCCTTCAACAAGGATGGGGTCGGCACCGGATCCGGACGTTCCATCGGCGGCGTGGATCTGGGCAAAGCCGTAAGGCAGGCAGTGGAAACCGGCCTCATCGTCAAGGGCGGCGGCCACGCCATGGCCGCGGGCATCACTTTGGGCCAGGACCAGCTTGGCGCCTTCCGGGCCTATCTGGAGGCCGAGCTTGCTGTGCCCGTCGAGGCGGCCCGGGCCGATGCTGCCCTGGAGATCGACGGCGCGCTCGCCGCCGGCGGAGCAACCACCGGCCTGATCGAGATGCTCGAAAAAGCCGGTCCGTTCGGCCAGGGCAATCCGGAACCCCTGCTGGCGCTGCCAGGCCACCAGCTTGCCTTCGTCGACACAGTCGGCGAAGCGCATTTGCGTCTGCGCCTCAAGGCGCATGACGGCGCCATGCTCGACGCCATCGCCTTCCGGTCTGTCGGGCAGCCCTTGGGCGATGGCCTTGTCAGCCATCGCGGCAAGGCCGTGCATGTCGCCGGTACCTTGAGCGTCGATCGCTATGGCGGGCGTGAGCGCGTGCAATTGCGGGTGATCGACGCGGCTCCCGCCAATGGCTGAACGCGCATACCGGAACGACTAGACCGGCGGCGGGTTGCGCTCGGCGAAGCCGCGCTGGTGCCAATAGGGATAGGGCAGGGTGACGGTGCTGGCCTCATCCAGCCTTGCGATCTGCTCCGATGTGAGCGACCAGCCGATAGCCCCGAGATTCTCGCGCAATTGCGCCTCGTCGCGCGCGCCGATGATCACATTGGCTACCGTCGGCCGCTGCAGCAACCAATTAAGAGCAATCTGGGGCACGCTCTTGCCGGTTTCGGCGGCAATCGCGTCGATAGCATCGACGACGCGGTAGAGCAGATCATCGCTCACCGGGGGCCCCTCGGCGGCCGTCTTGTGCAGGCGGCTCGTGGCCGGCAAGGCCGCGCCGCGGCGCAGCTTCCCTGTCAGGCGGCCCCAACCGAGCGGGCTCCACACCACGGCACCGACTTTCTGGTCGAGGCCGAGCGGCATCAATTCCCATTCATAGTCGCGGCCGACCAGCGAATAATAGGCCTGGTGGGCGACATAGCGCGGCAGCCCATAACGGTCCGAAACCGCCAGTGACTTTGCCAGATGCCAGCCGGAGAAATTGGAGACGCCGATATAGCGGATCTTGCCGGCCCGAACCAAGTCGTCGAAAGTCTGCAGCACCTCTTCCACCGGTGTCTGGGCGTCGAAACCATGCAGTTGGAAGAGATCGATATAGTCGGTGCCCAGGCGCTTCAGCGCCTTGTCGACGGCATCGGTGAGATGGAAACGGGAGGAGCCGACATCGTTCGGCCCCTCGCCGGAGCGAAAGGTCGCCTTGGTCGAGATGATCACCTGGTCGCGACGCCCCGCGATGGCTTTGCTGAGAATCTCCTCGGCGAGACCGGAAGAGTAGACATCGGCACTGTCGAACATGGTCAGGCCGGCATCGATGCAGATGTCGAGCAGGCGCCGTGCGCCTTCCGCATCGGTCGAACCCCAGGCCTTGAAGAAATCACCGCCGCCACCGAACGTGCCTGTGCCCAGGCTAAGGACCGGCACCTTGAAGCCCGAGCCGCCTAATTGACGATATTCCATGGATATTCCTCGTTGCTGAAGCGTTTTGAAATTTGATGAATGACTTCAAATGGCAAAGACACGCCGACGCGATCGCATGATATCTCATCCAAGGCGAACGCGATTTGTCAGAGGATATTCCGGTTGTGATTTGACGACAATCTGAATCGGGGCGAGAGCGGGTACCTCGCGAAAATAGCGCAATCCGATCCGTCCTCAGGTCAACGGCCTCGCGTGGCGGCTGTAGCCTGTCGTCCGGTTCTATGGGGAGGCCGATGCCTTGAGTGTTTTCTTCTCAGGAAAGTTTTTGTCTCTTATTTCTATGGTCTTGGCGCGATTTCTTATAGCGCGGTCGAATTTTGGTTTGATGCGGATGGCCTGATCGAAATCCGTGATCGCCTTGTCGTAATCACCTATGCCCAAATAGGTGATGCCGCGATCATTATAGGCCTCGGCATAGTCGGGGTCGATGCTGATGGCCAGATTGAAGTCCGTCAGCGCCCTGTCGGACTTTCCCAGATTGTCGTAACTGGAGCCGCGCCTCCTATAGGCGAGGGCATTGTTCGGCTTGATGCGGATCGCCTGATTGAAGTCCTGGATCGCGCGGGCGTGGTCACCCTTGTTGTCGTAGCTGACGCCTCGATTGACGAAGGCGGCCGCATTATCGGGATCGAGCCGGAGAGCCTGGTCGAAGTCGCGGATGGCGCGATCGTAATGGCCCTGCCGGTCATATGTGATGCCGCGGTTCCTATAGGCGAGGGTGTAGTCGGGTTCGAGGCGAATGGCTTGATCATAATCCGCTAGAGCGCGGTCTCGATCGCCTTTGTCGTCATGGGCGTTGCCGCGGTTGTTGAAGGCGAGCGCGTAACCGGCGTCGAAACGTATGGCCTGGTCGAAATCCTGGATGGCGCGCTCATAGTCGTCCCTGTCGTAATAGACGTTGCCCCGCGCATTGTAGGCCCTGGCATAATCAGGCTTGAGGCGAATGGCTTCGTCGAAATCCCGGATCGCGCGATCGGGGTCGCCCTTTTCGGCATATACGCCACCCCGATTGTTGAAGGCGATGGCCAAATTGGGGTCGAGCCGGATCGCCTGATCGTAGTCCTGAAGCGCGCGGTCGCTGTCGCCCTTGTCGTCATAAGCGTTGCCCCGGCCATTATAAGCGAGAGCATGGTCCGGCTTGATGCGGATGGCCTGATCGTAGTCCTGAATGGCGCGGTCGAATTGGCTCTTGCCGTAATAGGCGTTGCCGCGGTTCGAATAGGCGATGACGTAATCGGGATCTATGCGGATTGCTTCATCGTAGTCCCGAATGGCCTTGTCATTGTCACCCTTCTTCCTGTTGGCGACGCCGCGGTTGTTGAAGGCGTAGGCATAGTCGGGCTTGAGGCTGATGGCCTGATCGTAATCGCGGATAGCGCGGTCGTAGTCGCCCTTGTCATCATAGGTGCTGCCGCGGTTGTTGAAGGCATCGGCGTAATTGGGCTTGAGGCGGATGGCGCGATCGAAGTCCCGAATGGCCCGATCGTACTCGCCCTTGTCTTGATAGACGCTGCCACGGTTATTGAAGGCGTAGGCATAATCAGGCTTGAGACGGATGGCCTCGTCGAAGTCCTGAATGGCGCGATCGCGATCGCCCTTGGCGTCATGGGCCTTGCCACGGCCGTTGAAGGCCGTGGCATAGTCCGGCCTGATGCGAATGGCGTGGTCGTAATCCTGGATGGCGCGGTCGCGATCACCCTTGTCGGCATAGACGCTGGCGCGATTGTTGAGCGCGAGGGCATCGTCCGGCCTGAGGAGGATGGCTCGATCAAGGTCCTGGATGGCGCGGTCATAGTCCCCTCTGTCGGCATGGGCGTTACCGCGATTGCTCAATGCCAGCGCGAAGTTCGGGTCCAGGCGAAGGGCTTGGTCGTAATCCTGGAGGGCGCGTCCCGTATCGCCCTTGTCGGCATAGGCGTTGCCGCGATTGTTGTAGGCGGAGGCGTGATCGGGTTTCAGGAAGATCGCCTGGTCATAATCCGCGATGGCGCGGTCCCTGTCGCCCTTGTGCTGATAAGCTACGCCGCGATTGTAATAGGCGGTCACCAGATCCGCCTGGGAACTGCCCCCTCCCACAATGAGCCAACTGCAGCCAGTGATAGTCTGATCGTCGGTGGATTTGGCGTCGAAGCAAAATGTCTCAGCCTGTTTGCTCGAAATCCCTCTGGCGAACCCGGTTGCGGGGACTAACGACAACACGATTGCTATCGCCCATAGCGCTTGTTTCCCGTTCAACGAAGACCTCACCCAGCGAAATCAGCCCTGTTTGCAGTAAAGCCTATCTTAGCAATGGTGAAAAGGCTCAATGTCTGCTCGCTCGATCAGTCGGCGTTGCAAGCTATGCTTGTGCAGCAGCATATAGAGCCAAGCACCCAGGCATCGATGCCGGTTTGCCTCAACCGATTGCCTGCATTCGGGTAGTGCCGATCCCGGTGGCGGCTGCCTCGCCGGGGAACTCCGCCGAAGCGCCGGGTAACAACCCGCCGATAACGAGCTGCCGGTGGATGGCGATGATTTCGTCCTCACCGAGTTGGCCATTGGGATCGTACCAGCCGACCACGCCGGTGAGTTGGGCGATGATCGCGAAGGTGGCGACGGTCACATCAGGCACCAGCAGGGCACCGCTCTTGGTCCCTTCGGCCAGGATCTGCTCCAGGCGCCGTTCATAGTCGCGCCGCAGTCCGGTCACGACAGCCCGGTTTTGCGGCTCCAGGCTGCGCAGTTCGGAGTTGTTGATGAAGACTTCCATCCTCCGGGTCAGGTGATAGCGCAGATGGAATTCGATGAAGGTGTCGAGGCGGGCAAGCGGGCTCTCGACGCCTGCAAGCGCCGCGTCGAGCGCCTCGGTCAACCTCGTCATGTGCTCGACCAGGAAGTCGAACAACAGCGCTTGTTTGGTGGTAATATGATTGTAGAGCGAACCTGGCTGGATGCCGACGATCTGGGCGAGATCCCTCAGGCTCATGCCCTCATAGCCATGTTCGAAGATCAGGCGCAGGCCGGCCGCGCGGATCGCCTCCGCCGTCCTGCTGCCATCCGCTCCCACCTTGCGCGCCATATGAAACCACTTGCGGAGAAACCCGCCCCCGACTATAGAAACAAACGTCCGTTCGTTTATGATCCAATCAGGGCCGCATCGCAAGCGGCTTGCAACAGGCAAGGCGGTCTGCATGCCGGTCATAGGGAGTGCCATCGATCGGCGGTCGGAGGCTTTTCAGCGCAATCACGATGCGCTGGCAGCGCTCGCCGCTGAATTGCGCGAACGCAATCAGCGCGCTGGTGGCGGCGGTTCGGCCTCCGCGCGCGAAAAGCATCTCAAGCGCGGCAAGCTGCTGCCGCGCGACCGCATTGAACTGCTTCTCGATGCCGGAGCTCCGTTCCTGGAGCTTTCCCAACTTGCCGCCTTCGGCCTTTATCGCGATGAGGTTCCGGCTGCCGGGCTGATCACCGGCATTGGCCGGGTCTCCGGCCAGGAATGCATGATCGTCGCCAACGATGCCACGGTGAAGGGCGGCACCTATTTCCCGATGACGGTGAAGAAGCATCTGCGGGCGCAGGCCATTGCCGCCGAGAATCATCTGCCTTGCGTCTACCTGGTCGATTCCGGCGGGGCCTTCCTGCCCAAGCAGGACGAGGTGTTTCCCGACCGAGAGCATTTCGGCCGCATCTTCTTCAACCAGGCGCGCCTGTCGGCCGCCGGCATTCCACAGATCGCGGTGGTGATGGGCAGTTCGACGGCGGGCGGCGCCTATGTGCCTGCCATGGCCGATCAGGTCGTGATGGTGCGCAACCAAGCCACGATTTTCCTCGGCGGCCCGCCGCTGGTGAAGGCAGCCACTGGTGAGACGGTCAGCGCGGAGGTGCTGGGCGGCACCGACACCCACACCCGCACCTCGGGCGTCGCAGACTATGCTGCGGAGAACGATGCCCATGCCCTTGGTGTTGCGCGGGAGATCGTCGGCAATCTCAACCGGCGTAAGCATGACGACGCCGACCTCGCGGCGCCCAGGCCACCGCTCTACGATCCCAAGGAAATCTACGGCATCGTCTCAGCCGATCCCCGCAAGCCGTATGATGTGCGTCAGGTCGTCGCCAGGCTGGTCGACGGTTCGGAATTCGACGAATTCAAGGCCGATTTCGGCACTACGCTCGTCACCGGTTTTGCCCGGATCTGGGGCTATCCCGTCGGCATCATCGCCAATAATGGCATCCTCTTCTCAGAATCGGCGCTGAAGGGAGCTCATTTCATCGAGCTTGCCTGCCAGCGCGGCATTCCCTTACTCTTCCTGCAGAACATCACCGGCTTCATGGTCGGCCGGGAGTATGAGGCGGGCGGCATCGCCAAGGACGGCGCGAAGCTGGTGGCGGCGGTGGCGGCGGCAAACGTGCCGAAATTCACCGTTGTGATCGGCAACAGCTTCGGCGCCGGCAATTATGCCATGTGCGGCCGTGCCTATGATCCGCGCTTCCTGTGGATGTGGCCCAATGCCCGCATCTCCGTGATGGGAGGCGAACAGGCCGCCAATGTGCTGGCGCAAGTGCGCCGGGATGCGGCCGGGACCGATGAGTCCAAAATCGACACCGAGGCCGAGGAAGCCTTCAAGGCGCCGATCCGGGCCCAGTATGAGGAGCAGGGCAACCCCTACTACTCGACGGCGCGGCTGTGGGACGACGGCATCATCGATCCGGCCGAAACCCGCATGGTGCTGGCGCTGGCCCTGTCGGCCGCGCGCAATGCTCCAGCCAGGGAGACACGCTTCGGCGTGTTCCGGATGTGAGTTTGCGGGTCGAACGGAATGGGCCGGTCGCGGTCCTCACCCTGGATCGTCCCGAGGTGTTGAATGCCTTCGACGAAGCGCTCATCGCCGAACTGACCCGAGCCTTTGCCGAGGTGGGCGCCGACGGCACGGTCAGGGCCGTGCTGCTGCAGGCCGAGGGCAAGACCTTCTCGGCCGGGGCCGATCTTGCCTGGATGCGCCGAGCCGCCGATGCCTCGCCGGAAGACAATCTGGCCGATGCGCGCCAGCTTGCCGAACTGCTGCGGGTGGTCGATACCTGCTCCAAGCCGACGCTCGCGCGGGTGCAGGGGGCGGCCTTTGGCGGGGCGGTCGGCCTGGTGGCTTGCTGCGACATCGCCATTGCCGTGCCGCAGGCGCGTTTCTCCCTCAGCGAGGTGCGCCTCGGTCTCATCCCCGGGGCGATCAGCCCCTATGTCGTCAGGGCGATCGGCCAGCGTGCCGCGCGCCGCCTCTTCCTCACGGCTGAGCGCTTTTCGGCCGAGGATGCCCTGAGATATGGCCTGATCCATGAAATAGCGTCGCCCGAGACGCTGGACGAGACGGTGCAGCGCTGTCTTTCGGATATCTTAGCGGGGGGCCCCGAGGCCGTCGCCGCCGCCAAGAAACTGGCTGATGACATGGCCGGACCCATCACGGCCGAACGCATCGAGGAAAGCGCCCGACGCATTGCCACGATCCGCTCTTCGCCCGAGGCGCGTGAGGGCCTCGCCGCCTTCTTCGCCAAGCGCAAGCCTGGATGGATGTCATGACCGCCCATCGACCCAGACCCATTCGCGTGCTCTTGATCGCCAATCGCGGCGAGATCGCCGTGCGCATCATCCGCACGGCCCGCGCTATGGGCATCCGCACCGTCGCCGTCTATTCCGACGCAGATGCCCACAGCCTCGCCGTGGCGCTGGCGGACCGGGCGCTGCGTCTCGGCCCCGCCCCCTCCCGAGAAAGCTATCTGTCGATCGACAAGTTGATCGCCGCCGCCAAGGCAAGCGGCGCCGACGCCATCCATCCCGGCTATGGCTTCCTGGCCGAGAATGCCGAGTTCGCCCGGGCCTGCGCGGCTGAAGGCATCACCTTCGTGGGGCCGTCGGCCGAGACCATCCTCGCCATGGGCGACAAGGCGCAGGCGCGTTCCCGCATGGCCGCTGCCGGCGTGCCGGTGTTGACGGGCTATGAGGGCGAGGACCAGAGCCTCGACACGCTGATGCGTGCGGCGGAGGCCATCGGTTTTCCGGTGCTGCTCAAGCCTTCGGCCGGCGGCGGCGGCAAGGGCATGCACATCGTCAGCCGCAGCGAAGACCTGGCGGCCGCCTTGCAGGCGGCCCAGCGCGAGGCGCGTTCCTCCTTCGGCGACGACCGCATGGTGATCGAGCGTTATCTCCAGATCGCCCGCCATGTCGAGGTCCAGGTCTTTGCCGACCACCACGGCAATACCGTGCATCTGTTCGACCGCGACTGCTCGGTGCAGCGCCGCCATCAGAAGGTGATCGAGGAGGCGCCGGCGCCCGATCTGCCGTCCGCCCTGCGCGACGGCCTGCATCAGGCGGCGGTCACCTGCGCCCGTTCGGTCGATTATGTCGGGGCCGGCACGGTCGAATTCCTGGTCGCCGATGACCATTTCTATTTCATGGAGATGAATACCAGGCTTCAGGTCGAGCATCCGGTGACGGAGGCGGTCACCGGCCTCGACCTGGTGTCCTGGCAGCTGCGGGTGGCTGGCGGCGGGCCGCTCCCGCTGGCGCAGGAGGCGATCACCTGCGCGGGCCACGCCCTGGAAGCGCGCCTGTGCGCCGAGGATCCGGCCGGTGGCTTCCTGCCGAGCATCGGCAGGATCGAGCATCTGGCGCTGCCCGAGGGCCTGTCCGGCCTTCGCGTCGACAGCGGCTTTCGCAGCGGGGACACCATCTCGATGCACTATGATTCCCTGCTCGCCAAGGTGATTGCTGCCGGCACCGACCGCGCCGAAGCTATTGCCCGGCTCGGGGCCGGGCTCGATGCCGTCGAGGTGGTCGGGCCCCATACCAATCGGGATTTCCTCGCCGCCATCATCCGCCACCCAGCCTTTGCCGCAGGCGGGGTCGACACACGTTTCATCGAGCACCACCAGGCCGAGTTGCTGGAACCATCCCCGTATCCGGCGAATGAGGTGATTGCGGCGGCTGCCTTCGTGGCGCTGCGGGCCACCGAGAGCCAGGCCAAGACGGGCGATCCGGCCGATCCCCATTCGCCCTGGGGCGAGATCGGCGGCTGGCGCCTCTCCGGTTCGGCGCGGCGCAAGCTGGAGCTGGCCTGGGGTGACACGCTGATCGGCGTAGATGCCGCCTGGTTGGCCGGGGGGTATGAGCTGCATCTCGCGGACCAGCGGGTCAATGTCGCGGGTAGCCTCGATGCCGACGGAACGGCGCGGCTGCGGATCGGCGAGACCGTGCTGAAGGCCCGCGCCGTCTTGTTCGGCGAAACGCTGACCTTGTTCGTGGATGGCCGATCCTATGCTTTCGGGTTGCGCGACGCCCGCAAGCCGCGCGGCGTGGAAAGCGAGGGCGCGGGCCGCATCCTGTCGCCGATGCCAGGCCTCGTTCTTTCGGTGAGCGCCGTGGCTGGAGCGACGGTCGAGAAGGGGCAGCCTTTGGTGGTGATCGAGGCCATGAAGATGGAACACACCGTCTCGGCGCCTCGAGCCGGTATCGTCAAGGTCGTCGATGTCGCCGTGGGCGATCAGGTCGTCGCCGGCGCCGAGCTGGTGGTGCTGGAGGTCGAGCCGTGAGCCGGGCCGGTACCATCGAGATCTTCGAGGTCGGCCCCCGTGATGGCCTCCAGAACGAGGCGAAGGTGCTGCCGGTCGAGACCCGCATCGCCTTGATCCGCGATCTTGCCGCGGCCGGGCTGCGCACGGTGGAAGCCGGCAGCTTCGTCTCGCCCAGAAATCTGCCGCAGATGGCTCAGACCGCCGACGTGCTGGCCGGGCTGTCCTCGTTCGGTGGGTCGATCTCCAGATCGACCCATAGCGCGGAGGCAGGGAGTAAGGTCGATCTGGAGATCGACCCACCCATCCACCTGCCTGTGCTGGTGCCCAATGCTCGTGGCTTTGCCGACGCGCTTGCGGCCAAGGCGAAGTATATCGCGGTCTTTGCTGCCGCCTCCGAGAGCTTCAGCCGTCGCAATATCAATCGCAGTATCGAAGAGAGCCTCGACGAATACCGCCCGATCGTGGCTCAGGCCCGGGCCAAGGGCCTGAAGGTGCGTGGCTATGTCAGCTGTGTCCTGGGCTGCCCCTATGAAGGGCAGGTGGCTGTCTCCGCCGTGGTCTCGGTGGCGACGGCCTTGGCCGCGATGGGGTGCGAGGAAATCTCACTCGGCGACACCATAGGCGTGGGAACGCCCGATGCGGCGCGCGCGATGACGGCGGCGGTGGCCAGCGAGATCGGTATCCAGCGCACCGCCGTGCATTTCCACGACACCTACGGCCAGGCGCTCGCCAATGTCCTGGCCTGTCTCGATCTCGGCGTCACCGTGGTGGATTCCTCCGTCGCCGGCCTTGGCGGCTGCCCCTATGCACCGGGGGCGAGTGGAAACCTGGCCACCGAGGATCTCGTTTACATGCTCGATGGCCTTGGCGTCGAAACCGGGGTCGATCTCGACAAGGTCGCGGCGGCGGGCAGGGCTGTCTGTGCGGCGCTCGGCTCAGCCCCGCGCTCGCGCACGGGCCAGGCTCTGGCGGCTAAAGTAAAATAATCAGGGAGAGGGCTCATGTATGACGGCGGCCTGAACTTCAATCTCGGCGAAGACATCGAGGAATTGCGCCGCATGGTGCAGCGTTTCGCGGCGGAGAAGGTTGCGCCGCGTGCCGCCGCCATCGATCGCGACAATGCCTTTCCGCGCGACCTGTGGCCCGAACTCGGTGCCCTCGGCCTGCTCGGCGTTACTGCCGAAGCGGAGTACGGCGGCTCGGGCATGGGCTACCTTGCCCATTGCGTCGCCATGGAGGAAATCAGCCGGGCCTCTGGCGCGGTGGGGCTTTCCTATGGCGCTCATTCCAATCTGTGTGTCAACCAGCTCACCCGCCATGCCAATCCCGATCAGAAGCAACGTTATCTGCCCAAGCTGATCTCGGGCGAACATGTCGGCTCGCTGGCGATGTCGGAGGCCGGCTCCGGCTCGGACGTGGTATCGATGAGCCTCAAGGCCGAGGCTCGCGACGGTGGTTTCGTCCTCAACGGCACCAAGATGTGGATCACCAACGGTCCCGATGCCGACGTGCTGGTCGTCTATGCCAAGACTGATCCGGCCGCCGGCCCGAAGGGCATCTCCACCTTCATCGTCGAGCGCGGCTTTGCCGGCTTCCGGACCTCGCCCAAGCTCGACAAGCTCGGCATGCGCGGCTCCAGCACCTGCGAGTTGGTTTTCGAGGATTGCTTCGTGCCGTCAGCCAATCTGCTCGGCAAGGTCGGCGATGGTGTCCGCATCCTGATGTCCGGCCTCGATTTCGAGCGGGTGGTGCTATCGGGTGGGCCGATCGGGTTGATGGCCGCGGCGCTCGACCTCGTCGTGCCCTATGTCCATGAGCGCAAGCAGTTCGGCGAAGCCATCGGCACCTTCCAGCTGATGCAAGGCAAGCTCGCCGACATGTACACCCTCTACAATGCCTCGCGCGCCTATACCTATGCGGTGGCCGCTGCCTGCGACCGCGGCGAGGTCGCCCGCAAGGACGCCGCCGGCTGCATCCTCTATTCGGCCGAGAACGCCACCAAGGTCGCACTCGAGGCCATCCAAGCCCTGGGCGGCAACGGCTACATCAACGATTTTCCGGCCGGACGCCTGCTGCGTGACGCCAAGCTTTACGAAATCGGCGCCGGCACCTCCGAAATCCGACGCATGCTGATCGGCCGCGAGATCTTTCGCGAGACGAGCTGACATCGCAGGACACGCCCGAAACGATACGGCCAGACGCATTCTCACGCCAGCCGGACAGCACGACGGTCACAACAAGACCTCCTGGGAGCGCCCGTTCGATGACCAAGAAGACCACGCTCAGCCTGCACATTCCGGACGCACGCTTCCGGCCGGGCGATACGCCCGATTTCAGCTATCTCAATCTGCCGGGTGCGGGCGAGGCCCAGCGCCCGCCGGTCGGCGCCGTCGCCTCGGAAACCCGCGACCTTGCCTTCGGTCTGGTGCGGGTGCTCGACGATGCGGGCAGGGCGCTCGGCCCCTGGGATCCCAAGCTCGATGCCGATACCCTGCGCAAGGGCCTGCGCGCCATGATGCTGACGCGCTATTTCGACGACCAGATGTTCAAGGCACAGCGCCAGGGCAAGACCTCCTTCTACATGAAATGCACCGGTGAGGAGGCGGTCGCTGTCGGCCAGGCGCTGGCGCTGGAAGCCGGTGACATGTGCTTTCCGACCTACCGCCAGCAAGGCCTGTTGGTGGCGCGTGGCTGGCCGCTGACCGACATGATGTCGCAAATCTATTCCAACGGGCAAGACAGGCTGAAGGGGCGGCAATTGCCGGTGCTCTATTCCGCCAAGGAGGCCGGTTTCTTCTCCATTTCTGGCAATCTCGCTACCCAGGTGCCGCAGGCCGTCGGCTGGGCCATGGCGTCGGCCTACAAGCGCGATCGCCGCATCGCCGCGGCCTGGATCGGCGACGGTTCCTCTGCCGAGGGTGATTTCCACCACGGCATGGTGTTCGCCTCGGTCTATCACGCGCCAGTGCTGATCAATCTCGTCAACAATCAATGGGCGATTTCATCAAGCCAGGGCGTCGCCGGCGGGGAGGAGGCGACCTTCGCCTCGCGCGCCATCGGCTTTGGCATGCCGGGCATCCGGGTCGACGGCAACGATCTGCTCGCCGTCTATGCGGTGACGCGCTGGGCCGCCGAGCGGGCTCGCTCCAACCATGGCCCGACCCTGATCGAGCTGTTCACCTATCGCGTCGCGGCTCACTCTACCAGCGATGATCCCGGCCGCTATCGCCCGGGCGACGAGGAGAAGTACTGGCCTTTCGGCGACCCGGTCGAGCGCCTGAAACGCCATCTCATCGGCCTGGGCGAATGGAACGAGGAGCGCCATCAGGCGCAGGCAAAGGAATTGCAGGCCGAGGTCAAGGCGGCCAATGTCGAGGCCCAGCGCCACGGCATTCTCAGCGACGGGCCGCATCACGGCAATGAGACCATGTTCGAGGACGTCTTCAAGGACATGCCCTGGCATCTCAAGGAGCAATTGGCCGAACTCAACCAATTCGAAGCCGCCAAGGACGCCGCTAATAAGAAGGAGGGCAAATAATGCCCGCCATGAACATGGTGCAGGCCCTCAACTCGGCCATGGATGTCCTGCTCAAGAATGATCCCAACGTGTTGATCTTTGGAGAGGATGTCGGCTTTTTCGGCGGCGTGTTCCGCTGCACTGACGGCCTGCAGCAACGCTACAGCTCGCAACGCGTCTTCGATACCCCGATCGCCGAAGGTGGCTTGATCGCCATTGCCATCGGCATGGGCGCCTATGGGCTGAGGCCCATCGTCGAGTGTCAGTTCGCCGATTACATCTATCCCGGCTTCGACCAGATCGTCTCGGAAGCGGCGCGCCTGCGCTATCGCTCGGGCGGAGAATTCACCTCGCCGATCACCATCCGCTCGCCCTATGGCGGCGGCATTTTCGGCGGTCAGACCCACAGCCAGAGCCCGGAAGGCCTGTTCAGCCATGTGTGCGGCATCAAGACGGTGATCCCGTCCACCCCTTATGATGCCAAGGGCCTGCTGATCAGCGCGGTCGAGGACGACGATCCCGTGCTGTTCCTCGAGCCGAAGCGACTCTACAACGGTCCCTTCGATGGTCATCACGACCGTCCGCTGAAGCCCTGGACCGATCAGGCCGGGGCCGACGTGCCGACGGGGCATTACAAGGTGCCGCTCGGCAAGGCCGCAATCGTGCGGGAGGGCAGGGAACTGACCATTCTGGCCTACGGCACCATGGTGCATGTGGCCGTAGCCGCGACGCAGGAGACCGGTATCGATGCCGAGATCCTCGATCTGAGGACGATTCTGCCCGTCGACATCGAGGCGATCGAGGAATCGGTGAAGAAGACGGGCCGCTGCCTGATCGTGCACGAAGCGACGCGCACCGGCGGCTTCGGGGCCGAATTGTCGGCGCTGGTGCAGGAGCGCTGTTTCCACCATCTGGAAGCACCGATCGAGCGTGTCACGGGTTGGGATACGCCCTATCCGCATACCTTCGAATGGCAGTATTTCCCCGGCCCCAGACGGGTGGGGGAAGGCATGCGCAAAGTGATGGCAGGCTGAGGGGAGACGATCATGAGCAATTTCGTGTTCAAATTGCCGGACGTCGGCGAAGGCATCGCCCAGGCCGAAATCGTCGCCTGGCATGCGGAGATCGGGCAGGAGATCCAGGAGGACGACCCGCTGGTCGATGTGATGACCGACAAGGCCACGGTCGAGATCACCTCGCCCGTGTCGGGCCGCATCCTGGCGCGTCATGCCGAGGTCGGCGTGATGGCTTCGATCGGCAGCGAATTGGTGGTGATCGATACCGGTGGCGAGGCCGAGGCGCCTGCTGTCGAGCCCGTGGCCGCCTCCACCCCGGCGCCGGCGAAACCCGCCAAGGCACCTGCCAAGACCGCGTCAGCCCCGGTGCCGGCTGCTGCGCCTGCTGCCGCGTCGCCGCATGCGGTCACTCCGGCAGTCTCGGGCAAGGTCCTGGCGGCACCGGCTGTGCGCTCCCGGTTGGCGGCTCTCGGGCTTGATGGTGCCAAGATCCGCGGCAGCGGTCCCGATGGGCGCATCGAGCATGCCGATCTCGACGATCATCTGACCCGCAGCCAACCCCAGGCCCCGGCTTCAGCCCCGGCGGCGCGCGCGCCCGTGCCACCGCCGCCCACGGTCGGCGATGACAGCATCGAAGATATCAAGGTGATCGGCCTGCGACGCCAGATTGCCGAGCGCATGCTGGAAGCCAAGCGCAGCGTGCCGCATTTCACCTATGTCGAGGAGATCGACGTCACCGCCCTCGAAGCGGCGCGCGCCGAGATCAATACGGCCGCCGTCGGCTGGCCGAAGCTGACGCTGCTGCCCTTCCTGATCAAGGCGATGGTGCGCGGCATCGCCCAGCACCCCATCGTCAACGCCCGCTACGATGCCGAGGCGGCTGTCATCCATCGTTACAACGCCGTGCATATCGGCGTGGCGACGCAGACGCCCCGCGGCCTGGTGGTGCCGGTAATCCGCCATGCCGAAATGCTGACGCTGCATCAGCTTGCTGCCGAGATCGTCAAGCTCAGCGAGCTCGCCAGAACCGGCAAGGCCAGCCGCGAGGTACTGACTGGCTCGACCATTACGGTCTCCAGCCTCGGGGCGCTCGGCGGCATCGCCGCGACGCCGATCATCAATCCGCCCGAGGTTGCCATCGTCGGCGTCAACAAGATTGTCGAACGGCCGGTAGTGAAGAACGGTCAGATCGCCGTCGCCAAGCTCATGAACCTCTCCTCATCCTTCGATCACCGCATCGTTGACGGCTTCGATGCCGCCGCCTTCATCAAGACGGTAAAGGGCGAGTTGGAGGCACCGGTTCGGCTGATGGTGTAGTGTCTTCCCAGATCGGGATTCGAAGATGCTGCCCCATCCAAACCCCGATCAGAACAGCGATTGCAGCCAGTTCAGCCCCAGGGCACCGGGCGCCAGCACGCCGAAGGCCCAGATCACGGCCGAGGAGGCGTTCACGAGCTGAAACGGGAGTGCCGGCATCTGGCAGATGCCGGCAACCAGCGGTACCGAGGCCCGCAGAGGCCCGAGAAAACGACCGAAGAAGACGCCGGGCGTACCCCACTTCTCAAAGAAGCGATGGCCGCGCGGCAGCAGGTCCGGATAGCGCGAGAGCGGCCAGTAATGGGCAGCGCGATTTTCAAGCTTGAGACCGATCCAATAGGACAGCCAATCGCCCAGAAAGGCCCCCAGCGCCGCCGCAGCCCAGAAGGGCCAGAGCGACACGCCGCCTTCCCCGATGAGAAAACCGATTCCGAGTAGGATGACCGTCGCCGGAACCAGCAGCGAGACGAAGGCGAGCGATTCCCCGAAGGCCAGCAGCAGCACAACGAGGATACCCCAGCCTTCATGCGCGCGGACAAAGGCGATGACGGTTTGCGTGATATCGGCGAGTGTCATAGGGCGCAGGGACGCGGTTTCATAACGGGGGCAGATGCAATATGCGGGCGGGACATCCGCACGCCACGACGGATTTGAGCGATGGCCCGAGGGGCCAGCATCCGTCGTATTCGGCTCGAATCCGTAACGCGGCCGCAGTAAGGGATAGCCGCGCTGCCGTGTCAATTTACGGAGTTGTAAGGGGGCGATCAGGCACGCTCCGCCCAACGCGTCTTTGCGATTCTTACCGCCGCCGGCAAATCGCAAAATACCTCTAGGGGCAAACTTGCCTTTTCAGCTTTCGTACCTTTCTCGCCGGATAGATCCGATGCTCGACGAACCAGGAAATGAGATAGGCAAGCAAGGCCTTGCTGATCCAGCCAGCGGCGTGGAACCCGGATTTGCTTTGGAGGAAGTCCCGCGCGGCGTTCCTGTAGGTCACCACGTTTTCAAGCTTGATGGTGAGCTGCTCGGGCGCTGCCTTGTAATCACGCTCGATGATCCGCTGGTAGAAGGTCGATCGGTTCGACCCGGCGACGCGAGTGCGGTAGAGAGTTTCGAAGAGAACGACGAAATCTCCGCCCCAGGCGAACGGGTAGCAGGGGATCACCTTGTCGAGACGGTCCTGGAGAGTTCGTGTTCTCCACAGGCTGTATAGCCAGCTTGCATGCGCTCGTTTCATCAGGCGAATGCTCGCCGTGCGTCCTGTTGGCAGGCCTTCGAGCGCCGGGGTGACGATTTTTTTCCGGGAGCGATGTTCTCGCAGGGTCTCGACGCGTCCGACGGCAAGTTCCGCATCCGGGTGCGAATCCAGGAGCTTTACCATTTCTTCGAGGTAATTCTCGTCGCTGTGATCGTCATAGGCGCGCCATATGAAGTATTCGCTGTCGCATGCCTTCGCCAATGCGACCAGGTTGGGCCACGCGCCGATATTTTCTTCATTGAGGTGATAGGAGAAGCGAGCGTCCAGGTCGACATATTCCTTGCAGATCGCCGGGGTGTTGTCAGTGGAACGATTGTCGAAGATCACAACCTTGAAATTGATGAAGGTCTGTCTGCGCAGATTTTCAAGGCAGGAACGCAGCAACTCTCCGCCGTTGAAAATCGGAACACCGATGGTGACGCGCGGAACTGGTTTCATGAAAGGGGCTTTCTCGGCAAATGACGCAGTCATGCAGCGGACGCAGGCTGCGCGTCACCTCGGGGCAGGGGCGTCGCCGGTGTGCCTTCGAGACCGATGACCTTGGCGCTGCCGCCGAGTGCGCGAAACATGGCATCGACCTCGTCGCGGTAGAGCGGATTGGCGACGATGATCGTCCTGACGCCAGCTTGCACGGCTTCCTGGGCCGAAACGATTCGATGGCCTGTGATCGGCACGAAGCATCCCTGCTTGGCTGGATTGATATCGACCAGCATTTCGATCAAGTCGCTGCCGGGATCTACCAATTGGGTGAAGCCGACACCCTTCGCCGCCGCTCCCCACACTGCAACCGGCCCCTGGCTCTCGGCAATCAATTCACGCCAATAGGCGATGTATTGCTCGCGATACGCGATCAGATTCGGAAGCTCCGGCGGCCTGTAAACCGTGGATGGCCGTGCCGTTGCAAGAAAGTACTGGTCTCCGAAGACCGAGGTCGAAGACACCATGTCGAAGCCGCTCAACCGGCATGCCATGGCAAGAACTCGATGGCGTATAGAATGAACAGGTTTCGTAGAATATATCTTGGATGGCTCTATTATTCAGAACCCATGCAGCGTCGGGCGATTCAATGAACAATGTGGTTTCATTGTCATCGATAACTTCGCGTAGCAAAGTCAGGAATCCGACGGGATCTTGCACGTAACCAAGTACATGCCTGAGAATGATTAGGTTTGGTTTTACCGAAAGAATTTTAGAGGAAGACTTGTTGAAATATTGACCATGAATGTTGATATTGTTGCCAAACGCTCCCTTCAATCCTCGATACGCCGGATCGAATCCATCGATCGATTCGATTCGATTGTCCTTGTCCATTCTGATCAGATGGCAAAGGAATTGTCCTTGTCCGCACCCGATTTCCAGAATTCTAAGTTTTTCTACAAAATTTATGCTTTTAATTGCTTTTGAGGCGACCTCATCTAGGTACGACCTGTAAGAAGACGAATAGGTTCCATCTTGTTCGTACTCGCCGTCAAAATGTATAGATTCCACTGTGAAGGCATTATTCCATAAAAATCCGCATCTCTTGCATCCGATAACATGTAAGTTTCTTGATGGAAATCTTGTTGCAGTTGAATGGTTCACCGGAAGGCGATTTGAAAATACAGGTGCATGTCTACGTTCTTCGACAACTTGGACATCGTCGAATCTGCACAAGGGACAATTGATATTTGTGTGGTTCTTAAACAATTTTGGGAGCTCTAAGGATGAACTTTTATTACTCCGCTGAAGTATGTAAGTAAACGTGACTCCGCCGTGAATTTGCCGCGAGAGAGAAACAATTTGGCATTGTAGATGAACGCTGCGGCAAGAACGCAAGGATCCGGCTCTGAATGGGCGTTCATATGGGCAAGAATGCCAGCATGGAACGGTTGCCGGTCGCTAGCTGGGTCGATGTGGCTGAGCCGGGGGGCGTCTAAGGCCTAAGCCGCGCTCCTGTCGGAGGCATTCGACGTGCGCTCGGGTCGAACTGAAGTCGACGGATGGCCATGAAGATGCCAGATGCCGAGCGTCGACACGGTGGGGGTGCTAATCCCGACAATGGCAGCCTCTGATCAGATTTATCGAGACTGGATCTATGAGAAGATTTTTCGGCGGGTATGGAGAGGGCAGCAAAATCAGGCTTTGCGCCTCTGACCAAGTCAATGCTGACTTAGCGGTGTGGCGCGCCCTAGGGGCCACTCACGATCGAGTAAAATCAATTAGTTATGGCCTTCGGACGTCGCACCTTTCAGGGGTGATTTGTTGGGTATTTCGGCGAGGTGTGTCGCACCTTTGGGCTGCAGATTCGGCGCCAGCTCCCGCAACAGAAAAAGCTGGGCGTCTAATTTGATACAGGCCCGCACCACCATAGTCGCCGTTCTTCGCGCGCTGCCGACCCAGACTTCCAAGGTCGAGCCAGGTCTTCCCGAACAAGCTGCATGCCGGCGTTGACCCCTGAAGGGCTACCGATTCGCAGCGCGCCGAGCGTGCGTCCGTACAAGTCCCGGTGCCCGTCACGTTCCACGTAGACAGTCTTGCCTCTGATCAACTGCACCAACCTCGCCTTCGCTTTCAGGCCCTGTTGCAGGCCCTCGCGGCAATCAGGGTGGAAGACCTCTGGCGCGTCGATGTCGCGTAGCCTTACTCTCTCGGAGCAACCCCGGGCTGGTTTCTTGCAGGGCAGGGCAACCGTATCGCCGTCGAGAACGATGATGCGATTTCCGTCGACCGGTTCATAGGTGGCGGCCGCAGCCGGCGATACGAGGAGAAGCGTGGTTAGGGCGATACGCAGAACTGGTTTCATTCTTCTCTCTTAGCATCAGGCGCCTACCAGTTTCGATGCCTTGGGCACCCTCAGAATGCGCCATCTTCCAATTCGGTGTAGTATGTCCTCTCATGAGCGCTCCCATCGCCGGCCCTCGGCGAATCAGTGACATCTCCGACCGCCTGCTGGAATGCGAGGAGGCTTTGGAGCGCGCCTTTCAGGACATCGTCGAGCGCGCCGAACGGGCAGGGTGGGATACGATCGAGATCACCGTCGCGCTGCAGAGCCTGGCTGATCATCACATGCTGAAGAAGGCTGCGGATTCTGGAACAGAGGCTATGATTGCTTGGGTAGTGGAGCGAAATCGTAGACTGGGTAATCGATAGCAGATCCCACACTCAACGCCTCGGATCTAGAAGGCGGTATTAAGCGGATGAATTATCTGAAAGAGTGCTTCGAATGAGCGGCGCCAATCTACGTGATGAGGAGGCTTGGGCCGTTGCAAATTGGCCGATTTTCATTCTCGTTCTGAAACGAGATTTCCCCGACCTTTGGGAAAAATACCTTGAACAAGAAACTCGGTATGGCCGGATCAAACATGACATTTGGTACGAAATCGGACGCGCCGGGGCGATAATGTTTCCCGGCACCACTTTGACCTACATCACGTATCTGCTCCTAGAATTGCGGACAAACACAAGGCGAGAACAAGGGCTCGCTTGGCCGGATGACTGATCAAGTTCGGTGGGATGTCTTTGCTCGTAACTCGGCCAACAAAGCCTTCCGTGCCTTCGGATTGGCCTCAATCGGGAACCCGCCGAATCGCTCTTGAAATTCCTTGGCGTAACGCTCTTCCTTGAAACAGAAGATATGATGGAACGTCGCCCAGTCGCCGACGCTGCGATGCCGCGGCGCTCCGCCAAATGCACGGGAGAACTCGTCGACCTCCGCCAGATTCGGAACCTTGCCGTTCGGGGAGTGCCGGGCGATGTGAAACGGGTATTGGCTATCCAGGCTCGACAGCTGGAACTCGCCTTTTCGGTAGACCATTGCTCACTCCCGAGAGGGCCGGATCACCATGCCCTCGAAGAAATCGACGCGCTTGGTGTGCCATCCGCCGTTGTCCAATTGGAATGCCAAGCTCCCCGTTGTCGGCCGCGCTCCGCACTTGGCACACACCGCGCATCCAAAGAGCGCGAAGAGTGAGCCGGGACGCCGAAGCATGTGTTGCAGGAAGTCGATCTTGCCTTCATGCCTGCAACGCCGGCATTCAATCGACATGTGCGTCCAGCCAAACTCCAGTGCCTGGTGAATTGTTTGGGGTGGGTTGTCTCTCCCCATGTCAGTCGTCCGGTTTGTAGGGGATCGGCACCTCGGCGCGGGTCAGGAGATCCTCCCAGCGCCCGCGGGAATAGCCCCTCGAAATGTCCCGCGCGAGCTGCGCGATCTCTTCGTTTCGTTGTTCAAGCTCGATCTGGCAATGATCCAGCGCCACCAGCAAGACGCGAACGGCCGCCCTCGCATCGCCCTCGCAGGCTGCGATTGCATCATCGACACTGGTTTCTAGATCATCGGGGACCGGCTCAGAGGCCGGCGTCCCCATCAGTTCGCAGTTTCGTCCGGTGTCAGCGTCACGCCGACCCATCGATCCGAAATCTCGCGCATCTCGCGATCGAACATCTCCTTGAGATGAGCGCGCAGTTCCTCAGGATCATCGATCCATAAAGGGGTCTCGCCATGCTTTACCTGGAGGTCGCGCAACGCCAATCGGGCCGAATCGAGCTCGTTGTCGTTGGCGAAGCCGCGGCGCACCATTCGGCGGAGAGCAAGCATGGCATCGCCGCCGGCATCATGCAGCCAACTGTTGACGACAGCCTCGAAACTGCAATCGGGATTCATGCTGTCGAGCCGCTCGAGGTCATCGAGCGAGATCCTGTCATCACCAGGTTTCGCCTTGGCTTCGTCGAAGATTTGAAGCTCTGCCCGCGCCAGATCGAGTTCGCGGGCCATATTCGTGCAGGCGCGCAGAAGAACCAGTTGAACCCTCTCGGGATCGGCGAGCTTGGAGCGCAGGTCGTCAAGCTTTCTGGCTTCCTCGTAGGTGGGACCAGATTTCTCGTCGATATCGACGGTAACGCGTCGCTTTTCCAACACTTTCGCCTCCATCTGCGGTGTCGATCGAGGAAAAGGCTAATCCCGATTTTCGGATGAGTCGACTCTTTTGTTCTCATTTCGTTCACGTCATGCTAAGACGCTCGCCCTTGGATCCAGAACGGAAGGACATTGAAATGACCGGTACCGTCGACACCTGGAAACCGACCGAAACATCGCAACCGCTGGGCGTGTATGTGCGTGGAGCGACCGAGGCGGAACTAGAACGTGGTCATGCCGCTGCGCTGGCTTTCTTCGCGAAGAATAATTGCACCGCCGAGCAAGCCGCCGATGGCGCCTATGCCTACGAAGGCATGATGATGGGTGAGGGTGGCGCGACGAAGGAAGAAGAGCGCCTCGCCGATATCTGGGAGAAGGCTCGCGCAGTGGCCGCCGCCGCCATTTGTCAGGGCTGGGCGAACCCGGCACCGCTTGCGTCTTTCGGCCTTGGCTATACCGTGCAGCAGCTTGCCGAATTTGCCGACGGCAATTGGGAGAGCGACCCCCACTCGCCCATCTAGGGAGCTGCCAGTGTGCAATCTGTTCAACCAGCGCATGACGCAAGAGGAACTGCGGCTCCTGGGTCCGGTCATTCGAGACACGGTCAACTGGCCTGACGCGGTCGATGTCTATCCAGATTATCCGTCACCGATCATCCGGGACGGAGCCGACGGCGTCCGTGAACTCGTGCTGGCGCGCTGGGGCATGCCGACGCCTCCGAAATTCCTCGAAGGCAAGAAGAGCGATGCCGGCGTCACCAATATCCGCAACGTGTCCTCGCCTCATTGGCGACGCTGGCTCGGCACGGAAAACCGGTGCCTGGTGCCGATGACCGCCTTCTCTGAATATTCTGACAGCGAGAAGAACGAAAAAGGCGGCAAGGCGTTGAAGTGGTTCGCGCTAAACGATAACCAGCCGGTCGCCTTCTTCGCCGGCATCTGGACCAACTGGACTTCGGTCCGGAAGGTGAAAGAGGGCGAGGTCACGGCGGATGTCTTCGGGTTCCTGACGACCGAGCCAAATGCGGTTGTGAAGCCCCATCACGCGAAGGCCATGCCCGTGATCCTCACGACTGCCGAGGAGCGTGAGACGTGGTTGCGGGCGCCATGGGGTGAGGCCAAGTTCCTGCAGCGCCCGCTGCCAGATGATCAGCTCGTGATCGTTCCGAGGCCGGCGAATGCGAGCTCGGCGGAGCGATGAGGCTGTGGCCTGAATTTCGCCGCGGCTCGGTGCTGCTGCTCAAACAAATGCCGTGGCCCAATCATCCGGCCACGATCCTGCCAGGAGAGCCGCCCGAGCTCGTGCCCGGCGAACGGCCCGGCCTGGGCGCCTTCATAGTCACCGCGACCTTCACTGCGATCATCGTGCGCGTTGACAACATGAGCTTCAGATTGGAGCCGGAGGGCGGGAAGCTCGGCACCAGGTGGGTCATTATCTGGGCTCGAACAGAAACCGAATCTACACCGTTCCGTCGCTGAGTCCGTTGAGAGGTAGAGACGATGGCCGATCCCGCTGAGCCGCTGTTCGATCTACCGTTTGACGGAGAGATGCCGATGCCAGCCGCCCTTGCCCGAGCTCCAGCCTATGCTGGCCCGTTCGCCGACGAGCTCGCCAAACTGATGCGCGAGAACCCGACGCCAGATCCACGGCGCTGGGAGCAGGCGAAACGCGATGCGATTGAGTTCCTATCGGACTGGGGCGACCAGGCGGCCGAGTTCGGCTGGACGGCCGAGGAGCTATTCGGGCTGCATCCCGTGGCACCACTGACCCGCTACGATGTCATGGGACTGGTCTGGCTACTCAACGGCAAGGAAGTCAGTGAGATCGACGAGCGCACAGCCAAAATTGGGGCGACAACATATTATCGGAAATAATGGCGAGCAGCGTTGGTTGCACCCCGGAGATCCCCATGCTTCTTCCCAACGATAGAAACGATATAGAGACGGAAATTATCGAAGAAGCAGCCAAGTGGACAGCACGTTCCGGCGAAATCACACTTCAATCGGAAATTTACGAAGATCTAGGCATCTATGGCATGGATGTCTGGGAAATATCCCTTTTACTCCACAACAAATATGGAACTGACTTCAGCACCTTGAGGTTAGACGAGTACGTACCACCTGAAGGCAATCACGCTCTGACATTCTTTTGGCGATGGCTGAGGGGCAAGGGGGAATACAGATCGCTCACCGTTGGCATGTTAGCCGAGGCAGTTAGGAAAGGCCGGTGGGCTCCATGAATGGTAAGGGGCACTTTGATCGACGAGTGAATGGCGAAGATCGGGCCGACGACGTATTATCGGGCAAAATCCTATTAGAGCAATGGGGACTCTGGATCATCAAGATCCTCGGGCTTACCCCCTTGCTCGAGGAGCGGCATAACCTTTTCTGTGGCGATGAAATGTTCATCCGCCTGCGTCACATGTCCAACACCAGCAATTAGTTCAAATAACGGTATTTCGTCGATCTCAAGCCAAAAATATATTTCATCTGCACTAAAAAATGCGGAAATTTTCGGTTTATTCAGGCGACCATGATGTCTCCTATACTTCAGATAAAAAGCGAGAAATCTCGCAAAGGACGGCCCTTTGCTTGAATTTCGAAGGGCGACCTCTGCAGCTCCATCTGGAGGGCATGTCAATTTGAAATGATAAGCCCAACCGTTCCTCTCATCTAGCGGCCGCAAAATTCCCAATCGCCACAAGTAATCCGCCATGTATTCATACTCGGACATGGAGATATGATAGAAATACGGCGCCTGAATAAGTATGTTTGTCGAGTGCTGTACGAAGGTTTCGCCTCCGTAGACGTCGGCGACGCGCTGAGTGAAAAATTCAGCTATTTTTCCGTAAATTTCTTTCTCTATCTCATTCATGAAAGCTCTACCGGTATTGTATGCGATCGTCAGAAGCAACATCGCAAATAATATGTTGATGTTCAATTGCGAAAGAGCCCCTCCACCCCGAAGGCCAGAGGGGCACTGAAAGGCGTTGCAAAAGTCGGACGCAAAATCGTCACTTTAATCGGAAAGCGCACCCAATCGGGTTGCGTGGAGGCAAGATGCAGTCGCCCGAAAGAGAAAGGCCTTCGCGTCGTCCGCGAAGGCCTTTCATTATTTTCTGCGGGGTGCTAGCACATCTTTTGCCCTACATGGTTCGAGTGGAGTAGCTCGACTTTGCCCCGCCGCGGCGGGGCGAGTAGGTGCGTGAAGTAGGTCACGCGAAGCGCCTTCCTAAACCCCAACCATCAGGCGTTGTCAAGGGAAGCGCCATACCAATCATAAAAAACATGAAAACGCTCCAGCGCGCAACGAATTTTTTTGTCAGCCGGCCACTACCAAATCAACGACAACCTTGCGCTCGATAGGCCTGACTGCCACTATTTTAACTTGAACCTCATCTCCTACCTTGAACGACGAAAGAGTTAGTGGCCGAGGAATCTGACTGATGTGTACCAATGCAGAAACGGTCTGGTTGAAATCCACGAAGAAACCATACGGCTTTATGCGGGCAACCTTGAGATTCACTGTCGTATTAGGTGGGAACTCTTCTCTTGCTTTCATCCATTCTTTCATCCCTAGACTTATCGATGAATCTTCAATGCTGGCTTCTGCAACTGATAGGTCTACCAAGTCGGCAAACTCATTTTTTTCCAGGAAGGCCGCAGTCTGAATCGCCTTAGTTCTTACGTCTTCCAGATACGAATGGGTTTCGAAGGCGTTTTGCCAAGCCGTGACGAGGCCATAGTGCGAGCCAGCATCGGCCATACGAGCCGCAATTCTCTCGGCGAGTTGGTGATCGTCGAAATAGATATCCTCAGCCACTGCAGCCCAGTAATTCACATCAGACAACAACTCTAGGTGCACCACGCCAGCCGGAGAAATTTTCGCCAAAGTCCCTTCGGATAGGCCCTCGACTCTAAAATCCTCGCTCAGGATACAATGCCACTTCGCGAGCGTTTCAACCGCTGTGATGATGTCTTCACTCTCAAAGCCATATGGCGTTAGAAAAGTAATTAAATCGCGAAGTGGAAAATAGCCAAGCACTCGGCTGCTACCTCGTTTAGTGCTTCTTTGTTTAAGCCACGACAGAATGGCGAGATGCAAAAAATATTCCTTAGGGGCTGCATTCTCTCTCGTAGCAAAAATATTTCTTACATATGTCTTCGAGCCATCATAATAGCGCCGGTTTTGCCGCAATAGAACGCGAAGCATTATATAAAGAGGTATCTGATAGGTCCCAGTTGCTCGCTGGATCTTTAAAATCTCGCTTTCCGGAATGTGGCCGCTGTTACAGAATTCGAGGAATATTTCGAACGCACGACGAAGGTTCCCTCCAGCCAGTCCCAAAACCAGCCTACTCACTGTTCGATCCTCGGCAAAAATCGATGTGACTATGGCCGTAAGGTATTTTGCTTGATCGGCCGCGTTGTAATCTACATGGAACCCGTTCTGTAGCTCATACCTGTAGGTTTTCTGGGACGCATGCAGTTGGTTGAGCGCCATCTCCAGTCGCTTTGATAGCACATCGTGAAACGACGGCGCTTCGATACGGAAGACCATATCCTTGAGCGCGGTATCAAGAGGCGGCTCATCGCTATGATTGTCATAGGTCTCTTCCCGCAATGGCAAGACTACGAGTGCCTTGAACTCCCTTTGCAGCCATTGCGCAGCCTCGAACATAAGCAGCTGTTCTTCTAAAAGTCGCTTATCGCAATTATCTAAGACGATTATTACGAGTTTTCTTCTTTCTCCGCCGCAATACCGACAGAACGCCTGAGTCGTTTTATGTCGATCTTTGCCAAGATCTTTGAGCACAACATATAACTCAGCGTTGTACTGTGGCGTATTTTCACCCAGGAGACTTCCGGCCTGCTTTCTGAACGCGTTAATTTCCACGCTATAAAGCGACTTAGCGTTCTCCGTTTCTTCGAAATCCACCTCGGGGAATGAGCCTTTGATTGAAGCGATAACTTCTTCACGCAGCCAGTTGTAGATCTCCTGTCGATTGACCGGCGCATAGTTCATGTTGAGGTGCACCCATAGGGTTCCATTGCGAACCTCGGGAGGGAGAGCCACCTCCTGAAGATAGTCTACAAAAGTAGTCTTCCCAGCTCCGGCGCTTCCAACAAGGAGCATCACCTTATGTTCAAGAGCGGCCCGAGAGCCCTTAATTTTGTCGATTAAAGGTACCGGTCTTCCTGTGTCCTCTACTAGGCGCGCTCTTGAGTGACTAAAAGGTGAGGCGGCTCTGATGATGTTGTCGATCGGGGGCACATAGCGACTGCGCCGTGATGAGGTGACATAGGCCTCTCGAACAACCTTCGCCCTATCGTCCCGGCTAACAGGCGAAAACGTTGCACCGAGATCAGCAGATATCGTTGCGCCAAAGGTGTTCATTCCCATGGGCTCGTCTTGCATGGACTGGCCGCCGATGAGAGACCGCGGTTTCCATGTCTTCGGAGGTGCAAGAACCGCTTGAATTTTGGCGGCTCTTGCCTTTAACGCACTGGCGCCGACTGCCTTCGCCAGCCCTTCGAGGCATTCGCTGAACGGCTTCAAATCGGTGGTCGATACCTTATATGTAGGATCTTGGTGATCTGCAGGTCCCGCCCAGAGATCAACGCCGTTTGTTGCGATGGCATAGAAGGCGGGCGTCACTCCTGTGGGGTAGATGGCGTTAAGCTCAGTTGCGTAAAGTCTAGCTTCCCTGAACGCCTCGTTCAGGTCCAGTTCGGTCGCTGGCTTTGCCTCCACAACCACGAGAGGGAGCCCAGCGGAAAGAAGAATGTAGTCGGGGTAGTAGACCTTTTTGAGAGCGCGTTTCTCAAAGGTGAACTTTCGAATGTTCACTTTGGTTTGGATGTCGTCTCGTGCAATGCCGAGCCCATCAGGTGGCGCGGCCGTTAGCAATGGGAAGATAAATTTCTGTTCAACGTCACTCTCAGAGTTGAACGTCTCTACTTTTTTTCTTTTACTCAAGGCCCACCCCATTCGTGTCTTTTGCAAACGGAGCACGATCACGTTCAATTTGCAAACGTCGCCTGATGCCCCCTTCATTGGATTCGTGGCGCATTAACAGTGTCATTGACGAGATGGCGCTGTTCGCCCGTCGCTAGAGGGGGGGCTTTTTGCGTCGCCTATATTATCTCGGCAAGACAGTCGAACGCGCCTGGATCTTAATAGCCGAAACGACAAAAAGCGCCCCGATCCCGAAGGACCGAGGGCGCCAAAATTACAATTTCGGAACAACCGGCCACCCGTTTGCGTTCTTCAAAAGCGCCGCATAGGCGCGCTTGACCTACTAACCGACCCGTGTGGATGCGGGTTCTCTCCGGTGGCCGGTTCGCGTAATTCCCACACTCTTGGGCCGGTCACCCCAAACTGGGGAGATGGCCAATGGTCCCAATTTTCTGCTCCCTGGAGCGATCTTTTGATCATCACCAGATCGAGGTCAACGTGACCCAAATCTGGTACATGGAGGGCGATTCAAACACGACCACCATCTATTTCGACCATGATAGATTCATTGTTGTAAGCGGTGGTATCGATCAAGTTCGCCTTCGGATCGAAACAAGTGCCCTAGCTTCGAGGTCGTTCAGCGACGGGGCAGCCGTCGACCAGGCGCGACACAGCGGATAATTGTACGTTCAATTTTTCACACGCATGTCACGCTGAGCCACGAAATTATTGAGGGCGGTATAATGAGGTACCGCAGGCAACGAACTTGGCCCGGCGTGTCCGACATCGCCGGGCTTTTTATTTGCCTGCTTACGGCCCCCAGCCGAACAGCTTCTTGGCAAACGACACGACTGCCGAGAAGTTGGTGATCAGCATCCAGAAACCGGTCCCGATGGCTGAGATCGTGATGCCGGCGAGGGTGACGACGCCCATCAGCTTTCCGTCGAACTGCTCGAGCTTCACGATCCTGGCATCGTGCCCGTTCACGGCATCCGGCAATGGGTTGAGCTTGTTTTCGACCTTATCCAGCTTCTGCAGGATCCGGTGGTTCTCCGCGATGGACTGTTTGAGGTCGGTGGTAATGGCCTGCATATCCTCGCGCATCATCTCGACCTTGGCGTCGAGTTCGCCGACCGCGCGATGCAGCTCCGCTTCCCCGTAAGATCTTGCCATCATCTCCAACCCCAGCATACGAAGAAGCGGTGCAGTGCCATTGAGAAGCGTGTCCCTCAGGGACCAGGTGAAAGGCCGCGGCATAGCCTGGTCTCGCGATCCAAACGGTCGAGATCCCCGACGACAGGAAAAGCATCGGGATGAGCATCGAGATAGTCGGCAGCACGATTGAGCGATGACGCCGGCAACGGATTGGGGCAGATCGGAGCAAGCTGGCGCTTGATCTCAGCTTGCCGGTTTGCTGCCTTCGCCGGCACCGTTGCCACTGCCTTGGGCGGCGGCGCGTGCGCGCAGCTCGGCAGCCAGATCGCCAGCAGAGCCAGCGGGAGTAAGTTGCGAGCGCGCATCGGCAACTCCGGTGATGACCTGTTGGGTTTCGGTGGCAGCAGATGAGACGGCCGCCTTCGTGATCGCCTCATCTGCCTTCTGCTGGGTCTGCCAGGCCGTCAGCCAGTCGGTCGCGGCCTTGCCGAAGGCGTCGAGGAACAGAGCCAGCAGCGCAGACCAGAACGCGCTCATGCGGCTGGCGCCGGGGCAGGGGTGGGCGACGGTGCCGCCGGCGCGCTTCCAGTGATTACGGGCGTGCCGTTGATCGAAGAGACGCCGGCCGCCGGATCAAGATTTAGCCTGGCGATGATCTTCTGGGCGATGGCATCGAGGCCGCCCATCCATTCGATCAGCCACTGAGGCGCATGGACCGTGACATAGTTCAAAGCCTGAGCGAGTACAGCGTTGCCGACATTGACGTTCAGCGTTTTGCCCGCCGTGGCGCCCTCGACAGCGTTGATCGCATAGCCGATCGCTTTGGTCAGCATCTGATCGACTTGGGCAGTGGTGATGATCTGCGCGATCTGTGCCGGGAGCTTCCGGACGATCCAGGCGATCAGAGCGCCGGCAATCGCAAGGACGACGGTGCCAATATCGCTGATCCATTGCCCGATCGGCAGGGACACTGCGGTAGAAGCCGCGTCGGTCGCTGTCTGAGCGAGTGCCGGTGCGACGAGAGCAAACAGTGCCACAACGCCGGCCCAGGCATAGGCAGGGAGGAGGGGAGTGACGACGCCGACGGAGAAGACCACCAGGCCGACCAGCGGGTGAAAGAAGACAGACGTCACCAGCGCGAGCGCCAGCAGCGCCGCGAGATATAAGCGGTTCATCGGAAGATCCTGCTGTGAGGAGGGATGCTCGGCAGCCGGCCGGGCGCGGGAGGCGGCCAGCAACGGCCGATTGACTACTTCCGCCCACTATTCAATGTTGGCGAAAAGCAGGGGGAAGACATGAAGGGGTGGGTACTCGTTTTGGCCTTGGCCATCGCTGGATGTAATGGAGCGCCCCACGCCTACATGTGGAAGCCGAACGCATCCAATGACATGAAGGGTCGTGACCTGACTGCCTGTGTGAACGCAATTCCAGAGGGCTCGCACCAGGATGCTGCAGCAAAATTCGTCGACAATTGCGTGAGGGCGAAGGGATACAAACCCCTGTTCATCCCTGGCTGTCCGAACTTCACTGAGACCAACTACGTGAGAGCGCACCCCTATGAGGAGCCGAAATGTGATGCCGGATAAAAGACCGGATCATCGCTATTCATAGTTGCGCCGGGCCCGGATTATTTGATCATCGCTAGCGCGGTCGCTTGGACGTGATTGACGCGGTTGGTCCAGCCGCGGCCGAATGTCAGCCACGTCTTGAGACGGCGCATGAAGCCGAGACGGCGGGCGCAAAGCTTGCGGATCAGGGCTGCGCGGTCGTTGACGTTCTGCACGGTCCGAAGCGTGTTGATGCCGATGTTCCCGTCGACCTTCGCTCCGACACAGGCTTGCAGATCCCTGATCGCCTGGACCGGGCCGGAGTTCACCGCCTCGTCGAAGACGACATAGTCGATGGGGGATGGCAGTTCGGCGTAGCGGATCGGCTGGGCATATTGCTTGTCGAGGATCCGCGTCGCCTCGGCCAAAGTTAGAGCTGCAACCTCGGGCGGCATCGCTTTCCGACCGAGCTTACGCCAGGCGCCGAGAGTGGCGGCAGTGATGCCGTACTTCGTAGCGCCGCCCGGATCCTTCGGATGGTTGACGTAGCCGCCCTCTGATCCGAAGACGAGCTTGATCGATTGGGCGAGAGTGTCGCTCATTGGAAGGGCCTCAATAATTTTCTCTGTTGGATTCGTGGGGCGATTTCAGGCGGATAGCCAAAAAAAACGCGTCGGCTTGGAACCTCGCGGGAGGTAGCCAGTTGTTGTGGGGCGAAGGGTAGAGGCAGACTTCGTGACGTCAGTGTACCGAGATGTCCTGACGCCGCGGCCCAGTCAGTTTTCCCGCCAGAGCAAGACTGATTGGGCCGCAAATTTTAAGGAACAATGATCTCTAATCATCGTTTTTAGCGCGCAGAGCCGGCGATGATGTGCGCCCCTGCGCTGGCTTTGCCCGTTGGCGCCAACCGCGGCCCGGCTTACTTCCGACCCAGCTAGCCGGGCCGCACGGTGAAAAAAGGCCTTGGAACATGAAACTAAGGCAGTCAGTTCATCCTTGCGCGAACGTTCTGATTTGTGCCGTCTATTCGAAGGTTCTTGGTTGTCCGGCATAGTGGCTCGATACCGTTTCAGCCGTTCCCGGGTGGTGGGCTGCGGTGGCGGATTATTTGGGAACCAGGGGCAGAGAGGAGCGTTTGGAAAGTGCGAGGTCTGGGCGCTGTCCAACTTCGCGGCGGCTCGGCCCGTACAGATCGACCCAAGATCCAAAGGGCCGGGCCGCACTTATGTCAGGTTCCGATCGCAAGAGCAGCACCCCACAGTGCACCGGTAATCAGTTCGCCGACGGCAATACCGCTGCTAGGCCGCAACCGCCAGCCGACCTCGTAGGCGGCAACCTGCAGCGGCCCCAGCAGGATCCATTGCCAACCGAAGCAGATCGCGGTTGGTATGAGGAACAGCGTTGTCCGATAGCCGAAGGCGAGATAGGGGCTGTCGAAGGACCATCGGATGAACAGCGCCTCGTACCAAGACGGCTCGCGATCTGTCGGCCCTGGCCCGCGTCCAAGTCCCTGAAGGAAGCCCCAAGCCGGCGTCGACCAGGCGAGCCAGCACAGGGCAAAGATCAAGTATGACGCCCAGCTCGGCAGCCCGAAAGCCGACACACCGGCCGTCCATGCCATCAGCGCGATGAACGGGGCGGCGGTGATATCGCCGTTGCCCGGGATGCGCTGGAGAAGAGAGACGAACCTCGATCCGAAGAGGCCGCCACCGCCTCGGATGTGGTTCAGAATGGAGAAAGCGGGGATGAGCAGCAGCCTCACCATTTGCGGATCTCCTTGGAGACCGCGGCCCAATATGGCGCGTTAGGCTGGCGCGTGGCGCACGACATCAGGGCAAGCGCCAACGCCCCGACAAGCAAGGTGCGAAGCATGCAAAACTCCAGCGTTTTAGGGATGGTGCTCGACGAGAACTCGCGCCAGTCCGGATAAACCGACCGACCGCGCCGACGCCGGATTGAGGTCGACGATGCGCCCCCGAATGAAGGGGCCGCGATCGTTGACACGGCAGACAACAAAACGGCCAGTCGCCAGCACAGTCACCCTGAGGTGCGACCCGAACCGAGCCGTCCGGTGTGCGCAAGTCCGCGCGGACGTCGGGAACGGCTCTCCGTTGGCCGTGCGGCGGCCACTCTCTCGGCCGTACCAGGATGCGATGCCGGTCTGGTCACCAAAGGCGGGATCGATCGAGACAACAGCCCAGATCAGACCGACGGCGAGGGCGACGGGGCCGACGTCGCGGCGGTCGATAAGCAATGCAGCTTCTCCAAAAGAAAAGCCGCCCCGGAGGGCGGCTGAGATGTCAGGTCGAATGTTGGCTTCGCGGCGGAGCTATCAGCTCGGAAAGGCCTTCTTAGGCGGCGCTGGTTCTTTCCGCATCACCTTGCGCGAGAGCGAAAGGACGCGATCGCGCAGATCGGGAACGACATCAATCGGCCCCCTCGGATAGTGCCATTTCAGCCATTCAATAAGCTTGCGCCACCGTGATCCAGGGGCCGCATTGGCATTGGCTCCCCAGCACCGCTTTACAAGGCGGTTTCGCTTCCGCGGGCTGCCGCACGTATATTGGAAGGTGCGATTATCGGCGATCAAGAGGCCTTCTTGTTCGCCAAGTCGGAAGGTTTGGCTCTTCGGCCAATCGTCGGGCAGCCAGCGTCCGCCGAAGCGATCGACAATGATCGGCTTCAGACCCCTGGCAACGATCTGTTTGGTCATCCCATTCGGCCCCGCCTCGAAGCAACTGCCGTCAAAAAGTGTTACCTGCGGGCCGACATCGAGCGAGTTGAAGATCTCGGTTCTGACCATGAAGGCATTGGACCGAATTCCCACGTTGGGAAATGGCGTAGAATCATTGAGCGATTCGTAACCGCCGCTGGCTCCCACGATCCCGCAATCGGGGATGCTGTCGAAGGCGCGGAGGTAATGCGATAACCAGTCTGGTGCGAGAATTCGGCTCCATGAAGTCAATGCAAGCACAAATTCAGTCTTACACGTGGCTGAGGCTTCTCTGATAACCGCAGTTGGCGGCTTTTCGTCAGGGAAGGGCAAAACTTTGACACTGGAAGCAGGGAGCGCAGACAAGAGGCCTGTATGGCCAACCGGTTCACCTGGACGGTAACCTTTGGCCGCAACTATCAAATCATACTCAGCGCCGGCCGGATGTTCTTTGAGG
Organism: Labrys sp. HAY1-8F; assembly: GCF_056754975.1. Lineage (NCBI taxonomy): Bacteria > Pseudomonadati > Pseudomonadota > Alphaproteobacteria > Hyphomicrobiales > Xanthobacteraceae > Labrys > Labrys sp. HAY1-8F. The sequence goes on from NZ_JBPGWZ010000002.1 coordinate 105,573, forward strand.
CTTCTAAAAAATGCACATGCATATCTTGGGTCGTTGATTTTTCGCCACAAGAATATGACAGTAATGCGCGCCATAGATATCTGACAATCCTTGACAGTTCGCGATCATATAGCACGCGAGTGCCTGCGCCTCCATGTCTACCTTAGTATGAAATCAGATGAGCTTGTCTTCAATGTGACGGCAGGCTAGCGTCGCTCGCGCATGAGGGGAGAGGTCTATGCGTGCGACTAAACCGGCTGGCAGCAGAGAGAGTATCACCCATGCCGTCGAAGAGGCAGGATCCTCCGACGAGACTTTTTTTGGCTATCCTCCGCGCGAAAACGGTCTGTTCCTCCAGCAAGATCCCGAGGAATTCGGATCGTTCGTGCACTATGCGGCAACCAAGCTGAAGCCTGCCGAATACAGTATGGATATCGGCATAGCTTCCGGCGGGCAGACAAAGTTTCTACGTGACTATTATTCTGCGGATAAGACGATCGTGGTCGACGTTGGCACACATCCGGTGTTCCCTCATTGGGCCCGCATCAAAAAAGACCTGAACAGCGACCTCATCGAGGAAATAATCTCCGATTCCCATGCGCCGGAGGTTCGGCAGCGCCTGATGAAATACGAAAACAAGATCGATTTCGCCTTTGTCGATGGCGACCACACTTATCATGGGTTACGCAAAGACATCTTTCTGACGAAGGAACTATTGAAGGTCGGCGGGTACATAGTCCTCCACGACACGCTAGGGGTGTGGGATTGTAAACGAGTCTTCGACGACCTGATCCAGGCAAAAGACTTCATCCTGATCAGAAACTTCGCAATTCGATTTGGTATTTCGATTTGGCAGCTACAGCGAAAAAAGAGGATTCCGACAGCCTTCAATCGCGCAACAGGTCGCGGGAAGCTCTGAAGTGGCTGAGGTTACGATTGGCGTTCCTGTCTATAACGGCCAGGACCAGCTCGAGGAGTGCCTGGACTGTCTGGTCCGGCAGACGTTCTCCGATATCGAGATCCTGCTTTTCGACAATGCGTCAACTGATCGAACCCAAGAGATCGCCGAACGCTTCGCAGCGCTGGACAACCGCATCAGGTACACCCGCAGACCCGAGAACGTCGGTGCCGTCAAGAACTTCATCGCCCCCCTGGAGCAGGCGATAACGCCCTACTTTATGTGGCGGGCACATGATGACATTTCATCGCTTGACTACGTCGAAAAGCTTGTCGCAGCATTGAAGCGAACGCCGTCCGCTGCGCTGGCAACAGGCACGATCCAGTTCGAGCGCCCGAATGGACGGCCGACAAGGGACTATGTTCCTTCGATCCCAGCCCGACACGGACTCAAAGCGATCCTGATGCTGATGTTTGGCTCTCATGCCGGCTGGTACTATGGGATATGGAAAACTGATACTCTGCGACCTCTCATTGGCAAGGTCTGGACCGAGTTTCCCTATGCCTGGGCCTCGGACCATCTGACCCTTTATCCGCTGCTGCTCGACCAGCAGGTCACGGCGGCGCCCGACACCAAGTTCATTCAGCGTGTGACGCCGAAGGCCCACGGCCCGCGAACCGGACAGCGGCAGCCGATTCCAGAGCTCCTGGAACTGCGGCGCGAGTTCCTCAAATGCTGCGCTGAAATGGTGGACGAACGCCCGTTCGATCCGTTCACGAAGCTGGCAATCAAGGCGGCCAACCGCCTCTATGTCGGCAAACGGGTCTACCCGATGAAGAAGATCATCAAACGGACACTGTTTCGCTACTGAGGCCGGGCGGGCACGCCGACAACAGTGCTTCCGGGCGGCACGTCTTTGGTCACGACGGCGCCGGCGCCGACAATGGCATCGTGGCCAATCTTGATCCGGGGCAGCACTGTCGCTCCGGCTCCGACAAAGACGCCGTCTCCGACCTCGATCTGGCCGCACAAAGTGGCGCCGGGACCGATATGGACGCCGTCGCCGATGATGCAGTCATGATCGACGCCGGCGCGGGTGTTGATGATCGAGCATCGACCAACTCGAACACATGTCGCCACTGTAGCCCCGATAAGTACCTGGGACCCCAATGTGAGGATTGCATCAGACGCGATCATGGCCGTTGGGTGGACCAAAGTCATCGGTGGCAGGCCGAGATCGTCGAGGTCCTTTGCTATGGCGAGGCGCTCACGGCCATAACCGCCACCAATCGCAAGAGCATAGGACGGCTTGATTGAACCATCGGCCCGACTTTCCAGCCAAGCCTTCAGCCCGTCGATACCGCGGATAGTCTCAACCCCTGCGAATGGAGGTTCGATTTCACGGTTGTCGATGACTGCGGTCACCGCCATGCCAAGATGGCTTAGCAATTCGCGAAGCACGCGGGAATGCCCAGTACCGCCCCACAAAACGACTTCGGTCATCTGATCCGCATGTTCGCTGTTTTCTCAACCACGATAGCAGCGAGACCTTGGTTACGCCAGTTGGAAACCTATGCTGCTGGCTCCAGCAATTCAGCTGCCCGATCGACGCCGAACGCCGCCTCGAAAGCCGCCTTTACGACCGGGTACATTTCATCACCGGTGGATAGGGTTTGACTGTCCTGCCACATGCGACGCAGACGAACGGGCTGGGCGTTCAGTTGAGCATCGATCGTGGCGGCTTCGTCATCGGTCGCCCGGCGCCAGATGTCGGCCTTGAAGATGATCGTTTTGGTTGGGGTATTGGCGTCTTGCCACGCCGCAATCTCACCGGCGGTTGCCTCCCGATCTCCGGGACGGCAATCGCCGACATAGACTGCTCCTGTGCTGGGGTTGATCCACATAATCATTCACCAAGTGCTCGATATTTGGATGGCGTAGCGCCACCTTGACAGCGTGGGCGCTGTCAAAACGGTGCCGTTCGTGGGATTGGCAATAAGGAACGCTACGTTTGAGCCCGAGGCGAACTTGGCGTTGTAGTTGTCGAGCCCTAGGCTGAGAGGTGAGTACCACGGGCCTGCCGACGCCATTCCGATGTGGGTTACAACGTCCCCGACATTATACCCGCCCTCTGCAACCGCGCAGACAAGGCTGAGCGTGCCCACAAGACCAACTGAGGTGCCGATGTTGTGCGCTTTCGAAACTGCTGTGCCAGCGCTCGGAAACGACCCGGTATCGACGTAGCGATAAGAACGACGGTAGGCATAGGCAATCGAGGAAGTGACTGCCGTGGCGCTCGTCGCCACTTCCCCAACGAAGACGGCGCTGACTGGATTGGCAACCGTCCCATTCCCGAGATACATCTGCATCCCGACGATATCGAACGAGTATTGGCCGTTCGTCGTCGAGATCGCTCCCCCGAACTGATAGATCGGGGCAAGCGTGGTCGAGAACGGGCTAAGTGCTCCACCGCTGATCGTTACGCCGAGGTAGTTTGTGGTCGACGCGGTGAGACCGGGCCAGGTCAGGTTGCTCGTCGCTTGGCCGATGACGTTGATGGCGCCGTTAGTGCCATAGCCATTCCCTGCGGTCGCAATAAGTGCGGCCGAGCCAGTCGAGACATTTTGGCTGGTGATGCTGAGACTTGCAGCCGTGCCCGGGAGGAAGTTCGGCAGCCCGCTGGAGGCAGGGCCGGAGAGGACGGTTTGTCTTACCGGAACGGAGATGACGCCGGGAAGGTTTGTGATCTGGGAACCGTCGGCGGCAGGGTAGCGGCCGGAGCCGTCCAGTTGAACGACATTGCTGGCGGCCGTGCCGACGTTCTTTGTTGCCGCGGTGCCGAAGGCCACACCATTGGTATTGAGGCAGGTGATCGCTCCGGTGTTGGCGAGCGTGCAGTCGCCGCTGAGCGTTCTGGCCTGAGGGAACGTCGCCTGGCCGACGAGAAGTTGGCCAGCGGTCAGGAGCGTTCCTGCAAGCGCCGAGGTGCCATTTCCGATCAGTACGTTGTATTGCCCCAGCGTTGCCGCACCAGTCCCGCCGTTGGCGACTGGAAGCGTCCCGGTGACGTTTGCAGTCAGGCTGACACTGTTGAGCGTCGCAACAGATCCGAGGCCGAGGTTCGTACGGGATGTGGCGACATTGGCGACATCCGAAAGGTTGCTGGCCCGATTCAGGGGCGTGAAGCCGATATTCGCAACGGCCGCACCTGTCGCCATCTTGGCTGAGGTGACGGCGCCAGCAGCGATTGTGGTTGCGGCGGTCCCGGCTGAACTGGTGACATCGCCGGTCAGAGCGGGCAACTGCGCCGGAGCAAGCGTGCCGGTATTGATCTGGCCTGCCGAAATGCTCTTGTTGGTCAGCGTCTGAGTGTCGCTCGTACCGACGAAATCTCCCGCGGGCGCGGCCTTCCCGATGTCCTGCAGCGCAGTACCGGTGGCATTGCCCCAGGTGACGACATTGCCTGATGTCGTGATCCCGGGACCGTTGATCGTGCCGGCGCCGAGGGGGCCGATTGTCGATCCGTTGATCTGGGTAAAGATGCCGGTATTGGTGACCCAGATGCTCCCATCGGCCGGCGACGACGGCGCCAGACCGGGTGTCACCACAAGGCCAGCCGCGTTCCCCGTCGGAGAAAGAGTCTTCAGCGTGCCGAACATGGTATCGCCGGCGCGGTTCACCGGCGTGTAGCCGAGGACATCTTGCTTGGCCGCGAAGTAGCTGTTCCACTGGCCAGGCGTCGGCACCTGGCCATAGGTCAGGTTCGGCGACGTTTGGGCAAGCGCCAGCGCTGGCCAGAACATGGCCAGGGCGGCGAGGATACGAAGCTTCATGTCGGGTCTCTACGCGTTGATTCCGGGGAACACGACCGCCTCAGGCGGTACGACAGGCGCCGGCACCCGGCTTTCGTTGATGTTGGCGACGATGGTTGCGATCGAGGCTTGGAAGGCGTCGACAGCTGCCTTGATCTGCCCGACCTTCCTGGCCGCCGCGATAGCCATCTCCGCCGAGGCCAGGGCGATGTTGAGATCGATCGTAGCGAGCTGGAGAGTGACGACGATCGACGAAAAGATCTCAACGGCATCCGCGCCCTTGATGTGCAGACGCGCCAAATCGCGCACCTTCTGGGCGGCCGGGCCCGATGTCGGGGCACTCCCTCCGTTGCCGATGACGACAGCGGCAGCGCTTTGAATGGCGGCCTGCCGTATCGGGTCCGGATAGATCTGGCGGAGGATGTCCTGGGCGATGGCGGCGCAAATACCAGAGGATTCCGCCGCGATCTGGGATAGCTCGCGTTTCGGTTCCGGTCCTTCCACCGGCCGAGGTGACACGGTCCAGGTATCGTCTTGGAATGTGCAGGTTTCCGTCTCCGGATCGAATTCTGGCGGCGCGATGGACGTCGCGTTCGCCGGCACAAGGTATTGCCCGGCCTCGATCGGGCATGGATCCGCCGTGCCGGGCCCGATGAGTGCACCGGAGCCGGCTTCGTAATTCCAGATCTGCATGTCGACCTCAGATTTTAATGCAGGCGAGAAGGCTGATGTTCTTCGGCCTGGTCTCGCTGTCGCCCGTCAGTCCGGTGATGCAACTTGCCCCGGTGAAGACACCGGTAAATGCAGCGTTGATTGCTCGACCAGCAGCGTTCGGCCCAGTTGCGACGCTCCCGGCATCGACCCATACATTCCCACCGGACTGCGCCATGGTGGCATGACTATGGCTCTTGAAGGCGTCGCCTTGTGTGCTGCCGAAGGCCCGACCCGGATCGATGCCCGCAGTGTCATCAAACGCTCGCAGGAAGTAGCCTCTGAGATCGGGGATTGTGAAGGTCGAGGAACCGTCACCGGGGCCGTACTGGCCTGCGGTCTTTAGGGCTTGGGAGCCGGCGAGATTGCCGCTGACCTGGGCGAATGACCACAGAGCGGCATAGGTTGTGCGGCTAAGCGAAGCGCCGTTGGCCTTGATACGCCCCGTTGGCGGCACAACACCGGTATAGAACTCGATTGTCCCGGGCTGCACGGTGCTCGGATCGGCGGCTGAAGCCGGGTTGAGCAGAAGCAGCGACGACAGGGCCGTGAGATAGATCAAGATGCCATTATGGCTTGCCGGGTATTGGCCTTGTGTCAGCGGGGCGCCGTTGGGCCCGACGATGGGTCGCTGGCCCAAAGACTGGATATTGCCCACCATGGCGCCGTTGTTGGCGGTGCCGATCTTCTGGACGATGTAGATCGCGCCGTTGAGATAGGCCGTCGGTGCCGGACTGACGTCGGCGGTGAGGACGTTGGCGCCGCCTGTGTCGGTGCCGACGCTGATCGATGCCGACTGTGTCGCCAGATTGATCCAACCGACGGGGCTGGGGCCTTCGGGGTTAGTCAGGTTGTCGTCGACAGTGTTGAGCCAGACCGTGCCGGACGTACTGCCGGAAAGCATGGCACCCATCGGGTAGCCGCCGATCGAGGCACAAAAATCCGCGTCGAACCTGATCGGGGCACCTGCCGCCTGCCAGCGATTCCACATGGTGATTTGGTTCAGGATACCGTTCATATCCTGGCCGAATGGCGGGACGCCGCCGGCACCGACAGGCTGGAAGTTCAGGGGCGGGAAGCCATCTGTGAGCGATGCCCGACCCGGATTTATGGCGATCTGTGAAGCAGTCGGGATCGGATTGATGAAGCCGCCGCCGGCACTGGCTCCCCACGGAATGAGGAACTTCGCCGGGATCTGATTATACTTCATGGAGGGCTCTCAGTTGGGCACGACGACCGAGGCGAAGACGCCGGTGGGTTTGGGCAGAACGCCGGATTGCTGGACGATCGCAAGCTCGACGGGCGTGAGGTCGAACTCGAAGGTGTAGGTCATCACCATCGTGGGGAGGGCCTGGCCGGCGTAAAACGGCGCCTGGTTGAAACCGTGGGCGTTGCGCGATTCCTCGAAACCGAACCAATCGCCGGGCGGGGTGCCGTCGGTGACGTAGCAATTCCCACGATGGGGGAAGAGCGACATCAGGATCCGGTTGATGGAGGGGATCGACCCGTCAGTGATGTTCGCCGCTGCCTTGGTCATGATCAGCAGGCGGTATGACTCGTCTGACAGCGAGTAGTTGCTGGTCAGCGGGGTGCCTGAATAGAACGCCGCCTGTCCAAAGGGTTCCGATCCTGGCAGGGCCTCACCGAAGCCGAACCAGTCGCCGGTCTGGACCTGCAGGATCCGACGGACACCAACGATGCGACCCCAGACATCGAGCCCATAGTCCTGGGCCGTTGCCACATTCCAGATGTAATCGAAAAAGAGATCGAGGTTCTTCGTTGGATCGATATAAGCGGCGATGTTCTCGATGAGGCGGGTCAGGATCGGGCTGTTCGCATACTGCGAAATGACCGTCTTCCAGACGTCGAACGACGGAATATCCCCGATCTGGCTGACGCCAATGATGAACTGCCCGATCCCATTGGACCCCGCTGCGGGGGGCCTGGGATAATCGGGTCCGGTGCCTGTCATCGATCAGCTCAATGCCACGTTGATATTGGCCGCCGAGACGACCGGGATCTGGTTGATGTTCACCCCGACCTCGAAATGCGTCGCATCGAGCGCACTTGTGCCGATCTCGATCGAGACGATCTGGACCCAAGAACCCAAAGCCGCAACTGCCGAATAGAACCGGCTGGCATAGATCTTCGTGCCGATTTTGGCTCTGATGCCGCCATCCTCGCCGCCAAAGGCCGCGATGATTGCATTCTGGACCTGAGTTGCTGCATCCGCAGGGACCTGTGGGCCACTGCTAAGTTTGACGGCGAAGTAGATTGGCAGCGGTGCGGGGATCTGAAACGACACCGGATAGGTCGGATAGGGCGGAACGTATCCCGCACTGATATCCTGCACCTGCACCGTCGTGTTGCCATTGTAGGCGCAGCCCGGAGCCTTCTTCGACCAAATGGCTTTGGCGATAGCATTGGAGTCGCCGCCGACCACCGCAACGTAGAGCGAATTCGGATAGAGCGAGACACCACCGATCGTCTGCATCGAGTTCGATACATTCTCGGTCACATAGGCGTCGATGACATTTGGCACGTTCAGGACCGCGCCAAGAACCGATGGCAGGCTGCCGAGGGAGTTCAGGGCGACGGATTGCGCGCGCCGGGCTTCGAATGCTGAGCGGCTCTCGACATCGTTTCCCAGCACGCCATCTGCCGGATTGGAGATCGAGTCCCAACCGGGAATGGCCTGGTAGATCTGGTTCAGAGAACCGGCGGAGCACGGGATCGGCCCAACCGCCAAGCATTCGAACTGCAGAGTGACGTTCCCGGAGAGCGCGATTGTACCTCCAGCGGAGCAAATATAGCGGTTTCCGTCAGCGGCAAGAGCGAGTGCGCCGGGTGGAATGACAACGCCAGGAAGGCCCGTGCAGAGCGCCTGTACGACGGTTGGCTGCGCCGGGTTTCGCTCAATGAAGTAGATCCGAGCGATAGCATCCTGCATGCGCCCTTCAGCAAAGGCCGGATCGACCTGCTGCGTCGTCCGAAGAAACAGCGCATTGGCGTTGTCGATGACCGCGGTTTCTGAGGCGGCAAGCTGCCCCTGCGGCGTCGGGTTCGTCGTGGAACCATCATTGGTAGTGAAGTTGAGGTTCCCACCAAACGCGGCATTGATGTCGGCCTGGACGCCGGCAAGGATATCGGCGGTCGCGGGCACGATGAACCCTTTGTCGGTCCATTGCGGGACCGGCACATTGGTCTGCACTGTCATGGGTTCAGAATCCTGCGGCGGAGGCGTTGCCGTTCGCATCCCAGACCTGGACCTGTCCGCTGACCTTGCGGTCGGTCCAGTCGGTGATGAAGCTTTGTGCCTTGACCACGCCGGGGACAGACATGGCTTGGCGATTGAAATGGGCCTTCATCAGCGAGATCGGCGGCCGCCTACCGAGAACTTGCTCGAAGTAGGGAATACCCTGTGAGGTGTCGTAATAGAGCTCGTTGAGGAATAGGCGGATTGCGCTGGCGGCATCTTGGGCGAGGGAATAGGGCTCGCTAGCTACGGCGATGTTGCCGGCTGTATCGACCGCGAGATCCCAGGCCTCGGTATCGAGAAGCAAGGTACGAATGATTGCCTCCCTCAGGTTCCTGGATCTGGCGGCGGGCTGCCGGCGTGACGATGCTGCTGCAGGGTGACGCTATCACCGCCTCCGGCGCCGGCCGTGATGCCCCCCGGGGTTGAGATGTTGCCGGAACTGTCGATCACGACGCCGTTGAAGTTCCATCCGCCGCCGCTCGAGGAAACCTTGTTGCCGTGCTCGTCCTGCATCGAGATCCCGTCGCCGCTGAGATGGATGAACTTCGTCAGGGCTTGGGCACTGAGGATCGTATGGGTGTAGATCCCGTCGGAGAGGTCATGAGTCCGGAAGGAGCCGGGGTTCGACTGGCTACCTTTGTTCGACTTCAGCGAGGAGATATCGCGATCGGAGATCGACATGACCCCGACATCCCCCACCGACGGATCCATGACGATGCCAGCGCTTCCGCTCTGGCTTCGCGTGGTAGGAATGCCATAGATTATGCCGTGATCGGTCTTGTTGCCCTGGCCATCGATCTGGTTGATCAATGGCTGGACATCGACGGTTGCCGGCGCGCCACCGGTACCGCCACCGTGGACAGCAATGATCTTGACGGGAACCGTTGTCCGGACCTTCAACAGAGCCTGTTGGATCTGGAATTCGGCGGCGTTTACGTCGGATGTGTCCGCCGCAGCGCCCTGCTGGCCGAAGAAACCTTCTGGCTTTCCACTCATGCGACACCTGCAGGTGCATCTCCAGGCAGACATTCAAGGGTCATGAACCAGCGCCCCTGCGGGATCATGGATTCGAGCTCAAGGACATATTTCCTGACCTGCCATTCGCCGCATGCCGAGGTGAGATCGCTCTGGATCTTGACCTTCGAATAGTGCTTCACGGCGGGGTTAAAGAGGGCCTTCGTGATAACGGCCTGTTGCGAGAAAGCCGGATAGCCGACCATTCCGGTTTGCGGCGAGATCAGGACCTCACTGTTCTTTCTGGACTGTCCCGGTTTCACGATCGCGAGCTTTCCGCACTCGACCGTCCAGAAGAACCCGCCGTGCCGCGCCAGTTGTTGCAGCTGTGTCCACGGCGATCCTGCGAAATACGGGTTCGACAGCTTGGCATCGACGCCGGTGTTCTCGAAGCCAAGGCCGAGCTGGCCGGCGATCTGTTTCACCAGGTCAGCGGCATTCGCCGAGCCCTTGACGCTGATCGGCTTGGCTGGCTTGACCGCGTTATAGCCTCCCGGCTGGGCCAGGACCCGAAACGCGACGTCGGGCATACCTTCGGCGTCAACGAAGGCGGTGATGATCTGACCCTCGAAAACGACGGACATCGCATCCTGGCTTTCGCCGGCGAACACTGCGATCTTGTTGTTGAGCCGCTGGGAGAAGTTCTTTCCCACTGTCGAGAGCTGGTTCATCACGCTGAGGGGAAGTCCCCAGATCGATATCGCGGCCTGGCTCTGGCTAAAGCCGCCCTGGTATTCGCAGGTGAAGGAGACGCGATGCCCGGTGATCGTTGCGGTGTTGTCGCCATTCTTGCCAAACGACCCCGACGCCAGCTGAAACTGGACGTTGATCAGCTTCTGGCTGAAGGTCATTCGAAGGCCTCGAAAGGAAAATGCTCCACCCAGACCGGTGGGGATGGCAGTTGACTTCCAACAGGTGCGTGAGAGGATGCTGCACGCTTCGGTTAGTCGTTGGGCAGGTCGGAGCGATATTTGAGGATGAAGATGCTTAAGATAGGCTCGTTGGTACTGGCGCTATTGCTTGGGTCGACCCTGGCAGCGTCGGCCGCCCACCCGAAATGCTCGGCCGATTTCGTTGCTGCTTGGAAAAAATGGCGATGGGACGATACAGCCCAGCAAGGGCCGATGCCGCAACCGAAGCAGCCATGTCTGATGAAGACCGGCACCGGGAACTATGTTTGCGACAAGGACGGGTGCGGCCGTACCAACGAGCGATAGCGGCAGCGGTCACACGGCAAGATCGGTCGCTTCCAGATACGCTAAGCTGTATCGGGCACCGAGACCGTCATATCTCGGATCAGAAGTCCCCTGATTGTCGATGAAGCCAAGATCTCCGACAAAGCCGAGATAAGTCGATCGCACGATCCTGTTCAGGTTCTGGCAGGCGACACCACCAACGATCAGGACGTTATCGACATAGAGATCGAGGTAGAGGCCGCCGGCCTTGGTATAGACATTGATTTGGCAGTTCTGGCCACCAAGCAGGATGGAGATCGCCTGGTTCGGCACCGACTGCAATGGGACGATCTGCATCGGCGCCTCAATTATCTCCGCGCGGCGTTTGACCTGCCGCGGTGGGCGAATAGTTCACAAAGCTTGGGGTTGTCGCAGCCTGTGCCGGTGTCGGCGTAGACGGCTGGACCCCACCGCCGTTCACTTGTGAAGAGGCACCAGGATCCTGGGCGTTTTGCGCGCTCATCGTGGCGGTCTGCCTGATTTCGGTCAGCCAGACATCAACGGTTAGCAGGCCGGCGCCCGAATCCGCACTTCGGCGATAATCGTAGTGATTGATGTTGCAACTGGTGTAGACCTTCTCCGGTGTCACGACGTCGTAGAGATTGAGGTCGCCGGCGATAGCCTCGATCGAGGCGAGAAAAGCGGCCCTGTCACCTTCGGAGCCGCCAGCCGAAAACCTCACCCTTGCCAGCAATGGGCTGGCAACCTTGTCGTAGCTTTCGAAACTTCCGCGCTCGACTGGGTAATCTCCGATCGTCCACTCGTTGCGGAATTCAAATGCAACGACATTGTCGGCTAGGACCAGCGGAAAGCCGAAGAAATAGATCCCCCATTGCGAGAACCCCAGCAGGCCGCCAAAGATCGAGGCGATGTCACTGGTGATCACGTTGAGCGGGGCGCCGGCCGTACCGGCGAACACGACAGAGGGCACTCCCGGCGCGTTTGGAACATTTACCGGGAATGCCATCTTCAGTTCGGTCCATTGTTGGCGGCTGAGGCCGTTGCGTTGCGCCGGATCGAGTCATGCAGGCTGGCGGCGATGCCGTTGGCATCCTTGGCCTGAGTATGGATCTCGATCTTCCCGATTGTGGTGCTAGAGCTACTCGACGAGGTCGACGTCTTGCGGTTGTCGTTCGTCGTGCTGCCTCCGGCGATAGCTGCGCCCTTGGCCCCCGACAGAACACCATCCCCACCAGCGAGTCCCAGGTTGGGGCGGGCATACGGAGCATAGGGCCCGGGTGCCACCTTAGGATTGTAGGCGAACCGATTGCCCCCGATCACCGGCGAACTGGCATGTTTCCGACCCCAAGGCCCATTGTACCAGCTGGCACGATACTCGTTGGCCCCAGTCGTCACGTCCGGCACTTCTCCAGAGGCGATTGCACGAATGCGATCTCTGATGAAGGCTGCCCGCTCGGCTGTTGCCTTTCGGTATCCAGCATATTGGCCGGGAGCTCGAGCGACTTGCCTCAGGTTTCCGCTGGGGCCATAGGCCCGAGTGCCGAGGCGATTGAACATGTTGTTGATGACGGCATCCGTGCTCAGTTTCGACGAGGTGGCCTCGCCGTTGACGACATTGACCACATCGTCGCTGAGATCTGCATCGCCGAGCTTATAGACCGGGCGATATTGCCCCGGTTTTCCAGGTGCTGGGCTATAGCCGGCATCACTACCACTGCCGCCGAGCACACCCTTCACAGCCTTGCCGACTGCGCCGAAGAAGCCTCCGCCGCCACTGGTTGCTCCGCTGCCGCCCGACGACCCGCTATTGCCACCAAACCCGAGCCATTTGCCCAGGGTCTGAAGCCAATTTTCGCCGCCACCTTGGTTGTTTGCCAAGGTAACCGGCATCGGGTTGCCGCGGTTGATCGGCCGGCCGTCGACAGAGAGGTTTCCGCCGAGACGATCATTCGGAATGATCGTGCCGTTGGAGCCGGCGTCGAGGATTTCAGGGCCGCGCTCACCGACGAGATAGCGCCGGCCCGCGGATACTGGACCGCCTGCCGCTCTCGCACCGTCGACCTTTCCTGAGGATCCGCCACCGAAGAAGTTGATGATGCTCTCAGCAATACTCCCCTTGCGAACCGAGGCAGACAACGCGCCGTTGGGATCGCCGTATGTCGTGCTGTTCTCCGGAGTGTTTCTGTTGAACGCTGAGCCGTTCAGGATCTTGGTGATTTCCCACTTCTTGGAACGCTCGTTGAAGTCTTCGAGCGTCTTGAGAACGGAAACTACCGCGCTGATGTTGTCGGCCGCCGACTTGAAGGCAGAGGCGATCGAATTGGCGTATTCGACGATCCTGTCACCGATCAGGGCCTTGTTCGCATCGACCCATTCCTGCATGCGCTTCACGATCGGCGTCAGTGCCGGCTCGATTGCTCGGATCCCTTTCTCGATCAGGTTCTGGACGGCGTTGAAGATGTTGTTCCAGGCTTCCTGAAACTTCTGGGCGTTCTCGATGTCCTGGTTCGACGGCGCCAGGTCCTTGCGGAGGCCGATGACCTTCGACAGCTCCTGGCCGTATTTCAGCATGAGCTGATAGGTGCCAGGATCGATCCCGATGGCCTTGGCATACATCGCCGCTTTCTGGGGATCGGTCCGCTCCACCTTCTGCAGAGCCGCGGCGAGCTGATCGAGGAAATCGACCATGGAGCCGCGCGGATCGATCTTGCCACCAACCATGGCCCGGAGCTGCCAGAACTCTTGCGGCAGATCGCCGTTGGCGGTCCGGAAGCGGGTCAGCGAATTCGATAGGCCATCGATCGTGCCGGCGGTCGCCTCAGCCGTTCCACCGACTTCACCGACGACTTTGCCGATCGCGCCGACATACTGAGGGGCCATGCCGACTGTGCGGCTGAAGCGACCCAGCGCGGCATCGGCGCTCATGAGATCCGAAACGAATTTCGTGATGCTCTTGGTGCCGGTGAAGATCGCGAACAGTGCCAGGGCTTCGACAGCGATCTTCTTGATGCCGTCGGCGGCCTTGCGACCCGATTCCTCAATCGCCTTGGACGACCGGACGGCCTCATCCTTGGTCTTCAGGAACGATTCCGCTGCCTTTTTCTGGCCCTTCGTGAACTCGCTCGGATCGAGTCCGAGTTCGACGACGAGGCTATCGATCAAGGTGGGCACGGGTCATTCCCTTTGCTTTTCCTGGTACCTGGCGATGGCAAGGCGGTTGTGAGCGTCCACGCTCAACACCTCGAGGAGGTCGTAGACGTCCTCAACCGACAGGCGCTCCTGGAGATCGATCAGCGCGGCCGTCTTGTTTGCGGAGTGCGAGAGAAGTCCACCGATGGACGCGGGAAGGTTTGGGTATTCGAGGAGCTCGGGTCCTTCGAGGGCGCCGGAGAAGTCGGTTCCGAGGTCCTCCCTTTCGAGAAAAAACTGGTGTGCAGCTCCAAGACCTCCTGGCGCAGCCGCAGCAGCGTCGAGACTTCCTCGATATCCTCGTCGACCATGAGAGGGCGGACGACTTCCGGCCGTTTCGGGTCCGGCTTGACGGCAATACAATCGAGCATCTCGTCAAGCAAAGGCTCGGCATCCGCGAAGTCCATACGCATGATAGCCTGGACTCCGACGATTGCCAGGGATCGCATGCCGCCGGACGCAAAGCCCTCTGGCAGATCAACCCCGGACTTTCCGACAGCGATCAATGCTCGCATCGCCCAGCGCTCCGCCTTGAGCGCCGACATCTCGCGGATCTGGAAGGTCTTGCCCTGATCACGGCCGTCTTCCGTGATGGTCACATCACTCGTCTTGCGCAAAGCTCATCTCCGCTTAGTTCGGGACCGCCCGGATGCCCTGCCATGTGATGGTGTAGCGCCTGGGCTGGAGCAGCTTCTTCACTGCAGGAATGGAGGGGAACGAGGTCAAGAACCCCTTATTCATGACGTAGGACCGGCCGGTCGACACGATGTTCGATGTCCCGTTGGCGGTATAGGTGTCCAGGGCGGCCTTCTGCTGCGCCGCCCAGGTCTCGAAGATCAGGTTAGATGCCGAGTCCGCCTGCAGAGCGATCGTTTGCTTAACCGGGACATGGACAAAGCCGCCGGACAGGATGCCGTCGACGCCCATGGTCGTTTCCGCGATCTCTTGGGTATCGGCGTCGAAAACGTCATCGGCGGCGAAGCCTTGGAGCGTGACGGGGCTGTTGAACAGCCCCGGAATCGCAATCGTGATGATGCAGCTGGCGCCAGTAAGCGTAGCCATTGAAAGGTCTCCGAATTTTCAGGTTGGGGCTTACTGGACGAGGACGCTGTTCAGCACGATCTGCTGCACGGACTGGCCGTCCATGTAGAAGAAGTTGCAGGGCGGCGTTTGGCGAGCCTGTCGGGTCTGAGGGGCGGCGTCCTTGACCTGCAGATACCAACCCTGGGTCGAGAGCAACTCGTCGACCCTCTGGCCGACGGTGTTGTTGATCTCCGCGGCCTGGGCCTTGGAGAGCGTGACGCCGGCGCGGATCGCGCCGAAGTTCAGACCCGCATCGACTGGATCCAGGCAGGCGACCTTGATCAGCTCGTAGCCCTGGACGTTGTAGGGCACCGAATTGACGTTCACGAGGAGCTCCATCAAGGCCAGCTGGAGAGCATTGTTCAACCAGATCTGGTCGACGTAGCTGTCCAGCCATTCGAACCGGCCCGATATCTGCCCGGGCTGGAGCATCAGGAACTGCTGGTTCGCCGTCGCATAGGCTCCATAGAAGTTGTAGCCGTTTGCGATCAGGTTGTTGGCGACCGTTGCATCCGTGACATCGGCAACAAGTCCGTCCTGGCCTCGGAAGGCGAAGGTGATCCGGCCATTGGTCGCTTCGAAGTCGATTGAGGCGGCGGCACCGCAGACGAAGGCGGCCTTGTTCGGCCCGTCGGTCGGGCTCCAGACCAGGCAGGTGCCGTCCATCTTCGCACCGAACACCAGAGCGCCGAGCGAACTCGCAGCATTGGCGCTTTCGGTCGGGGTGATGTCGGTATCCCAGGCAACATAAGCCCAGCGCTCGTCCTGGCCATTGGCCCAGGTCGAGAACTTGAGCTTCTGAGCGTTGCCGTTGCCCCCATCAGGATCGAACGTCGTCATGAAGGTCGCCCAGTTCTGAGTGACCTGCGTTAGCTTCGTCATGAAGGGGCCGGGCTCCGCCGCGGCAGCACCCTGCGACGGGTTGGCGCCAGTCGCCTGCGTCAGATAGAGAGGGGCTGCAGCCGTGCCGGTGGCGAAGGCGATCGAGGATGCCGCTCCCGTGATGCCCGATGCGATGACGAAGCCGCCTCCGACGGAGTCAAAGCTGACGTCGACAGGTGACGGCGCCGCGGTGATCGTGCCGCTGGCAACCGTCTGGGTCTTCTGGACGTAATAGGTGCCGAGAAGGCCTTCGCCGGTACCGAGGCCGGTGATCAAGGTTCCGGCAGTCACGCCGGTGCCGGACAGCACCTGCCCGACGGACAGGGTACCCGAAGCAACAGCAGTGACCGTTAGGACGCCATAGGTCGCCGTGAACGCGACGTTGTTCACGGCCTGGGATGCTGTAACGGCATAGTCGCCGATGCCCCCTGGCGTGCCATTGATCTGCGAGGTGATCTGGGTGCCGTTGATGACGCCAGTACCGGCGATAACGGCGCCAGGGACGAGGGTGCCAGACGTGACGGCAGTAACGGTGAGGACATTGCCGGCGATCGAGCCGTTGAAGGCGGCCGTAGCAGGAGCGATTGCCCCAGTGACCGATGCGACGTTCGACAGGTTGGCGTTGAGGTCCTGCTCGATCAAGGCGGCTGCAGCGCTGAAGCTGGTAGCGGTGGCGAGATCCACGATCGCGGCCGAGCGGGGATAGCCGTCGACGATCACCTGAAGCGAGCCGCTGATACCCTGCAACTGGGCCAGCGTCAGCTTGTTCGCCGGGCCGCCGCGGAGCAGAGCCGGGACGGCCGACGAGTTATACTGGGCGAACAGGATCGATGCTGGCTTCTTCGTTGAACCGTTGAAGCCGCTGAAGTAGGTCGTTGCCAGCGCCGCTTCCTGCGAGGAGAGGCCGAAATAGTTGGCGACGGAGACACCATCGTTCGGGAACGACAGGACCTCGTCGATCGGAACGCGCGTGCTCTGGGTGAGCTGCAGCCCATTCATGACGAGGGCCGCACCACCCGCGCTGAGCACATTCGGGATGACGCGGACGAGTTGAGAGGCAGGGATCGTGGTCAAGGTGTGATCCTCGGGGTTGAACGACTGTTTTTGGAGTGAAGGCCTAAGCCGCTCAGACCGGGAAATCGGCCTGGACGTTGTGGGTGCTGACGCTGACGCTCTCGGCGAACTCGCGCGGGACGGTCAGCGATGCATTGACCTGCAGGACGGCATCAACGATCCAGCGCCATTCCCATTGCTGCTCGCCATTGACGAACGGCATTTGCTTCGGGTCGTCGGCGTGAAGTGGAGCGATGTCGAAACCTATGGCTGCGAACAAGTCGACACCGACAGGATCCCGCATCAGGGTCGAAATCGTCTGCGCGTTGTCGCCACTGTTCGGGCCGTGGACGTCGAGTTGGATCGTGACCTCGGTGGGCTGCATGATCTCTTCAGATCCGCTTGCCAACACGCCGGCGGCGACGGTCTGGGCCTGGGAGACCGTATAGGTGCCGATGCCGCCGGTTCCAGTGCCGAGGGCGGCGATCTTGGTGCCAGGAACGATGCCGGTACCGAATAGGGTCTGGCCGACCTCGATCGAGCCCAAGGTCATTTCCGTGACGGTAAGCACCGTGCCCGCGATCGAGCCGACGAAGCTGACGTCATCGGGGGTGTGGATGTTCGTCGAGAGGCGGCTCCGAAGAATGGGCACCATCAGGACGTAATCTTCGCCCTGCGGCTCCGGCACCCTGTTGTCCTGGCCTTGCACAACCTCGACGCCAGGCGGAAGGATGTCGATCAGGAACGAGCGCAGCGCAACGAAGATGTTGGACTGCGTCGGCGCGGCAACCAGGGACACGGATCAACTTCCATTCTGAAGAGTGATGGCAACCTTGCACCAGTCCGGCCACGCCTCGAGCACATGAGCGGCAAGCCAGATATCGCCCTCAGGGAGCGTGCCGGCCGGGAAGACGATGAGGTCGCCTCCGCGCTCGTCGACACGAACGATGCCCATCACGGCACCGTTGAGATATATCGCGCGCCGGACGCCCTGGATGTTCTGGGAATCGAGCCTGGTGATGTCGGTATAAGTCAGCGCCTGGACCTGCACGCGCGCTGGGAATTCAGTATAGGCAGGGACGCGATTTCCATCTGGTTGCGTGGTGTAGCCGGCCGAGCGCCTGACGGTCGCCGAAACGAACGGGTTCACGATCCCAATTGCCGGTGCGACGATGCCGTGGAGGTTCATGTCTTCACCCGATAATCAGCGCTTCGCAACATGTGGCCGGTCTCGACGAGCTGCTTGTCGTTGCCCTTCTTCGCGACCGTTACGGGCGACAGAGGCACTGAGTTGAAATCGACAATTGCATCCTGGAGCTGGCCTTTGATGCCTTCCCCCATGCGACCCAAGGCCTTCTCGGCGTCGTAGTCGGTTTCCTTGAGCTGCGTAGCAATCGCTTGCGGCCATTGCGGGCTCTTCTTCTTGATCATACCGCGGAAGAACGGGCGAGGAGGGATGCCTGCGTTCGGCGCGCCAAACTCCTGGATAGCCGCCACCATCGCGACCGATGTTCCGTCAGGATAGGTCGCGTTCTCAAGGAACCCGACATCAACCGCCGCTGCTTTGGTGACGTTCTTGGCGATCTTGGCAAGGGCAGCTTCGAGCTTATCGCCGCCCTTGATCTTGACCATCAGGGTTGCTCGTTGGCCTGCGGCACGCCAGGATTGGCCTCGGCGGTATCGTCCGCTGCCGCGGGCGCGGAAGTTCCCTCCTGGCCGTCCTGGGCCTCGCCAGCCGGGTTGGGCTCGGTTTTGTCCGCACCGGAATTGGACTGCTCGCCGGCATCCTGCTGCTCGCCGCTGTCGGACTTCTGTCCTTTGGCTTGGCCCTGCTGCTGCTCGCTGTTCTGGGGCTGATCCGTGGCCCGCGACCGAGATGCCAAGTAGTGCGCCTCGGCCTCCTCGAGCATAGGCGAGAAACGGTCTCTGAAAGCCTGCAGCTCCGCGACTTGGGCGGTCAGCTGTTGATTGGCGATCAGGAGATCGCGAATTTTATATCCCATTGCGTCGATGTCCATCGACTGGGCTCCTCTGTCATCGATAGGGGAAGGGCGTCGGTGCTGGTGCTGGAAAGCTGAAACCGCCGAGCCAATAGGGACGAGCGAGCTGCCAGAACAGCGCGCCGTAGGTGGTCTGCACATACCAGGCCTGGGCCTGCGTCGACTGGAAGTCGAGTTGAACCGAAACGCTGCCCTCGGTTGCGCTGGCGATGCGGCCGACAAGCCCTGTCGCCGGGCTTGCGGCGGTACCGAAATTCAGCTGGCTGAGGTGGGCGACCATCAGCCAGAGGAAATTGATCTGTTCCTGAGGATCGCTGACGCAGCCAATGAAACCGGCGATGACCTGCCGTGCGAGGGGCAGGATGCGCGCTGTGATCTGTGATGCGGTGACATTGGAAAACTCAGGATAGGCAGCGGCCCAGTCCTGATAAACGAAAGGGACTGGGTCGCTCATGTTTGCCTCGAAGGATCAGGCCGCGGCGGCCAACTCGACGTTCTGACGCTTGAACTCCGGGATTACATTCTTGGGATCGTGCGGCTCGAAGCCGACGATTTCCTTTTTGCGTCCTTCGGTTTCGGCCTTGATCTCGTCGGTCGACGCCATAACGATGATGTTGTCAGAGGTCACGGCGGGATGCAGCGCGTTCTGCTTCATCCATTCCTTCATGAACTCAGCATTGACCCTGGTGACGGCGAAGCCATTCACGATCAGGGTCGTAGGAGCTCGGTCAATGGGGGTTGCCCACCCCTTGAGCGTGACAGCAGGGCCAACCTTGTTCCAGACCTCGACCTTCCTGGAGCCGCCACCCATGACGGGCTCCTGATTGAAGGACTTCTCCTGAAGCTGGAGCACCAGACCATGCGGGAGTCGGCAACCGACGATAACCATTTCGTCCATGTCAGACCCCCAACATCTGCGCGATTGCGACCGGGTAGCGAATGATCGCCCCCCACGTTCCGGCGGTCTTCTTCTGCCTCCACGCCGATCCGGTTTGGACTATTGCGTGATCGCGCGACTTCTCATTGAACGCGCAGAAGCCGGTGTCATGGCCGTCGAACTTTTCGGCAATGAGCTGAACGACATTGCCGGCACCGGTCGAGTAACGCGGCGAGGTCTTCACCTTGAGATTGGGGAAGCTCTTCGCCAGCATGTCACCGACCGTGATGCCGAAGCTATTGGTCGCGGTCATCGCGACATCCGCCCCGGGCGACATCGCCAAGGTGAGGGCATCGCTGCGCTTCACACGGCCTTGCGTCTGCGCCACCAGCTTGTTGAAGATAGCCTGGACATCGGCATAGACCTCGTTTGCGGTGGCGTTGATGACGCCGCCGAGCGTGATCCAGGTGACGCCACCGGCCGCCTTGGTGGCGGGGGTGAGCGCGGCCGAAAGCGCCGGGTCATTCAGAAGGCCGTAGTTCTGCAAGCCAGAAACACCATTGTGATAGGTGTAGTCCTGGAACTTGGACAAGGTCGCAGCAGCCGACATCTGCTTCTCGGAGACCCAGTTCAGCTTGGCGTTGGCCATCCTGGCCTCTTCCAGTTCGCCATATTCGATATGCGTTTGGTAGAGATAGGACTGCCTCTGCGGGAAGGTCGCGTTGGCGTCGGACTGGCCGTTGTTGTTCTGGTCGCCGTAGCTGGAGACCTCGCCGGTGTTCTCGACGACCGTGAACATGGCAGTTTGGGTCGTCCAGTCGCCTTCCTTGCGCTCGCCGAGGATGTTGGCGCCTTCATTCGGCGCCTGCAGCACCCGGATGACCTCCGGATCGATGAAGGTTGTGTAGATGGCTGGAACGCCGCTTGAGCCGGGGCCGACGGCCAGCGTCGGCTGGGCATCGAGAGCGACCTGGAAGTTCCGTTTGAAGGCGTCAGGCATCCAGTCCTGAGCCATGAGGACGATGCCCCAATCCCGCTCCAGGCGGGCAAATTCAGTGTTGCGCATGTTCGATTTGCCCCGTGAGGTTAGATGGTGTCGGTCATCTTGACCAGTTCACCTGCGGCACCAGCGGTAGCCGCATAGAACTTGGTCTCGATGCTGCCGGCGACGGTAGCACCCGCGGCGGCGAACGAGATCGTGCCGTCGGCGAGCTTGGCAAAGCCCTTCTGGCCGACAGTGACGGCGCCGGCCCCAGCATTGGTGACCCAGATGTCAACGCCGCTGAATACGTCGCCCACCGCGAAGCCGGCCGGAATGGTGTTGCCGAATTCCGTGAGGTACGTGGTGATGAGCGCCTGCTCGGTGCGAGCAACAACGCCTGTCGGCAGTCCGGTGCCGGTGTTCGACAGGATGCGCCCGGTAGCGTCGGCCCAGACGAAGAGACCGACGGTGACACCGCTGGGGCCGGCGACGAAGCCGCCTTCCACGGTGAGCGCCGAATGGCGCGGATTGACAGAGGCGAGCTGGCCAGCAACGGCAGGCGCCTGGGTCATATAGACCTGCTTCTGGAAAGACATCAGCGAGGATCCTTATTTCAGGCGGCCGGCGTTCGGGAAGCGCTTGGAGTAAGCGTCCTCGGCAGCGGCATCCATTGCGGGGAGGGAGGGAGCGCTGGTCTTCGGCACGGGGACGGCCTTGAGCAGCGGGCGAAGGGCGACGGCCGGCACACCGGCGATGTCGACCTTCATCGCCTTCAGGGCATGACGATAGACGTCCTCGGCGCTGTCGCAGGCCACGGCGATCTCGCCGACATAGGGACGAACCTCCTGCTCAGCGGTCCTGAGATCGCGAGCCTGTTGCCGGACGCGTTCGACGGCATCGGTGGTGGCGGAGCGGATTGCAGCGTCCATGGCGGACTTGCTGACCTTCTCCTCCTTGTCGTCGTCATCTTCGTCCTCGGCACCGTCGTCCTCGTCGCAGGCTTCCTTGTCCTTGGCGCCCTTGTCCTTGGCCGGTTTCTTGGCCTTGTCGTCGTCCTCCTCGGACTCGTCCTCGGCTTTGCCCTTCTTGTCCTTGTCCTCGTCGGGATCCTCATCCTCGCCGCGCGGATCCATGTCGTCCTGGGCGATGTCGAGAGGGATACCGATGTCGTCGAGCTGGGCGTCGGCGGCGAGCTTGCCGGCGGTGGCCTTCTTGACGCCCTCGATGATGGTGCCGCGCTTGTCGGCGAAGTTCTTCGACGTGAGGCCGGCGAGGATCGGCTTCAGATCGATCTTGGCATCCTGCGCCAGTTTCGGGCGCAGGTAGACCATGAGCGCGCTCTGGGCCACGGCCCCTTTGCGCGTCAGCACAGTAGCCTGAGGCATCTGTTTAGTTTCCTTGGGTTCAGGGGATGGTTCGAGTGCGCTGTCGTGCACGAGCACGTCCGGGCCAGCGCGACCCTGCTCAACGAGGGCGAGATGGTTGCCCCCGATGTCTCTCATCACGCCGTCAAAGGGTTCCCCCTCAGGCGTCGTTCCAGGCGTCATGTCCGGGCGATAGCGATAGCCGCACGACAACTCGCGCTGCTTCTTGGACTGCACCAGGTCGATCGCTTCGCCTTCCCAGATCGTCAGCGGAGCAGTCAGGTAAGGCGGATCGAAATTGACCGGCGAGCCGATGGAACCGACAGTGAGTTCCTTCGGGTGCTCATCGGCATTGACGGGCTTGTGCTGGATCAGGAGGGGCTTGCCCTCGAAGGTGCCGGCGGCGCGCGCCAATTCGTCGGGATGCCGATAGAGCCGATAGATCCGTTCCGGATCGAGGCCGAGGCGTTCGAAATCAGGGATCTCGCGTCCATAGTAGTGGTTCACCACGGCCTTGCTGATCGGCGTCCGCTCGACATGGAGGTGGCCGTCGGCATCGATCGAACGCACGGATGCGCGATCGAGCGCAATCTCGTCGCTCGATGAGGTCAGCATGTCATTTTCCGGGGGTACTGATGAGGTAGTTCGGTCGCTCTACGTCAATCAGGGCCAGAGCGATGAAGTTCTACGTGGGGCTGGATATTTCGATTGAAACGACAAGTGTCTGCGTAGTCGACGACGCCGGCAATTTTGTTCGGGAAGGGATCGTAGAGAGTTCTCCCAAGCCTATTGCGAAGTTCCTTGCCAAAGAAAAACGTCGATGCGCGGCAGTGGGACTGGAAGCGGGTCCAATTTCGCAATGGCTGTATCGCGAGCTGCGGCAGCGTAAGTTTCCAGTGACCTGCATTGAAACACGACACGCCCATTCAGTGCTCAAAGCCCGTCTCAATAAAACCGATCGCAATGATGCCCGCGGCATCGCTGAAATAATGCGCTTTGGGTTCTTTAAGGCAGTACATGTCAAATCGCTCGATCGTCAGGTAATCAAGTCGCTCTTGAACAACCGCCGGTTTCTCCAGCAAAAATTGATCGCAACTGAACAGTGCATTAGGGGAACACTTCACGCTTTTGGTGTCAAACTCGGCCACGTCACACGCAAAGGCTATCAGGAGCGCGTCCAAAAACTTCTCGTAAAACAACCAGCGCTGAGCGAGATCATCCAACCTCTGTTGCATGCCAGACAAACCCTGGAGGAGCAGTTCACGGCTCTGCATAAACAGGTGCTTGCCGCAGCCCATTCGGACGAGATTTGCCACCTTCTGATGACCGTGCCTGGGGTGGGACCGCTCGTGGCATTGGTTTACCGGTCGACGGTCGACGACCCCACGCGTTTCAAACGCTCACGATCAATGGGCGCGCATTTTGGGATGACACCGCGAACATACCAATCTGGAGGGGTCGATCGGCGGGGGAGAATTTCCCATTTCGGCGATACCTACTTGCGGCACATATTGAGAGCAGCTGCTACGATTCTCCTTCGACCAAATGCAAAGGCTTCTCCCCTGAAAGTCTGGGGGACGCGAGTTGCAGAGCGCCGCGGCGCGAAAATTGCCCGCACTGCCGTGTCCCGTCGTCTAGCCGTCATCCTTCATCGAATATGGCTTGATGGCACCCCCTATCGTTGGGAGGCGTAGTTTCGGAGGTCCCGCAAGGGACAAGGGAGTGGTGAGATCTGTGGCGGGGATGAAGTGCTTCGTGCAACTTCGTTAAAAAACAGCGATCCGCCACTCCCTTCACGAAAACCCTCTGATGACCGCCTTGCTCACGCACCGGCAATTGATCAACTCGCCGGGAATGATCTTCCTGCCAACCTCCGGATCGAACCATCCTTCTGCAATCGGGAACCTGGTCTTATCCCGACCGGCCTTCTGGTGGCTCTTCCGGGGATGCTTGCCGCCGCCGCTATGAACCCAGACCGCCTCGTCGAGCCCAAGCTCGAGCTGACGGGCCCGGGACAGCGCTGCGGTGGCCTTGTTGTTCTGATCCCGGGCGATGAAGGCCGCCCGACGTTTCGTGACGCCGAACCGGGCCTCCAGCTCCTTTGATAGCGTGGCGAGATCGCGCCCGGTCTGGACCGAGCGCATAACGGCGCCTTCGACCTGGCCGAGATACTGCTGGGGGATCGACCTGATCAGCGAGACATTCTGATTGACCGTTGCGTCCAGAACGTCCCGCATGGCCGGGGTCATCTTGAACTCAACCGAGATCCCGCCGTCCTTCAAGATCTTCTTCAGGGCGGCGCTCGATCGGTTCTGCACGGATTGGCCGAACCATTCAGCGAGCTTGGCAGAGGCCTCGTCGAAGCGTTTGAGCCAGCGCGACGCCATCTCTCGCATCGCGCGCCGCAGAGCAACGGCTGGTGTCTCGTCGGCGGCGATCCTGGGCTGGTTGGCCCGATAAGCCGACGAGAGCCAATACAAGACGCTGCGATGCATCTCGCCAATCAGGCGATTGAGCCGGCGCTGATACTCGGCCTCAATCCCCGCGTTTGGGTGAACCGGCCTCAGGACCTTTTCGGCGCGCTCCTGCGGCGTCCGGCGACGTCGATTGCTCTGAGGCAAGGTCGGTCTCCGAAGGTTTCAGGCCTGGTATGGGCGGCCCCGGGATGTCGTTGAAGGCGATGCGCTCGGCATCGTCCTCAAGAGCGGGGTCCGCCGCAGCGAGCATTTCGAGCAGGTTGATGGTGATCAAGCAGCCTTGGCCTTGTCGAACAGAGCGTCGAGATCTTTATCGCCGCTTCCGTCTTCTTCGCCAAGCCCTTCAATCGGGTGACCGCCCTTCGGCATCAAGCCGGATTCCTCTTCTTCCTCAAGGTTCGGCATGTCTTCGACGTCGATCGACGAATAATCCGACTGCGGATCCCGGGCAACGCGCTCGCGAACCTCTTGTGGTGACAACGCGCCGATGTCGACAAGCGTCTGATCGGTCTCAGCCTTCGTCTTCTCGACCTCGGCCTGGGCCTTCTCGTCGAGCGACCAAAGCGGCTCAAACTCGAAGTCGATCCCGTCGTCGGTCTCGCCCCAGATGTTGAGCATGATCATGCCCATGACGGCATGGAGGTTCTCGCGATAGAACTTCTCCTGGAACGAAAGAACCCAGTCGTAGAAGGCGCGCATGATCCCGTCGGAATCGGCGTTGAGGCCTGCCGGCTGGATGCCGAACAGCTTCACCACCGGGATATGGCTGACGGATGCCATATGCTCCTGAGCCTGGGCCTGGAGACCTTCGAGACCGCCGAGCGGGGCTGAGACGGCTTCGAACTCCTCCGCCGTCTTGTCGATCATGAGAAGGCTGCGATTGGAGCGGGTGTTGTTGAAGAGCTGAGCCCGCTTGATCATGTTGTCGGCCGCGCCGCCGCTCAACACCGCATCCATCTGTGTCTTCAGCACGAACTGTGTGAAGGAAGTGATGATGTCGTTGACGCCCTGGCGCGTTTTCAGCCAGTTCTCGACATAGGGATAGGCGAGCTGCGTCAGCGAGACGCCGCCGAAGCTGTACGCCGGTTTCAATAGATCAGAGACCTCCCGGCCGACGAAGGTGATCAGCCGACTCTTGTGGAGCGACTTGCCCATCACATTCCAGGACTGCGGGTCGTACCAGCCGTCCTCCAGCGGATCCGAGGCATTATAGCCCGTCGGATATACCCAAACCGGTTCGATGACCTTGAGGGCCTTGATCTTGCCTTTTACGATCTTCGCCTTGCTGGTGTCGTCCCAGCCGGTGCCGATCCCCTTCTGCTGCTCGTCCGGATTTGTGCCACTGCCGAGGTCGACATAGAGGTGGGCACGGCCGAAATAGCCGTCGTGCTCGGCAACCTTCTGGAACTTGGCCCGGACGTTGAGCCGCTTGAACTCCGCCTCGAGTTCGGCAATCCGCTCTGCCTTGTCGTCACCGTCCTTCGCGGTGAAACGGATCCAGCGCCTCGTCATTTCGGAGGCGATCGTTTCCGACATCATGCGATATTCGGGGCGCTGCGCCAGCTCGGCCAGGACCGGATAGCCCATGAAGGCTGAGCCCTGGTAGCCAGCGGCCGCAAAGACGCTCGATGCCCAGCCGGTGATCGCCAGCATGGCATTGTCCATGGCGATCTCAGTGCCGCCTTTGGGGGCTTTGCCGATCGGCGGATGGAGGGCGGCCTTGAATGGCTCGACCTTGGGCTCTGTGGCACGAGACACCGCTACCGCAGCTTCCGAGATCTTGAGTGGCTTAGTTGCGACCGGCGATAGGGATTCCGGCGCAGCCGGCCGAGCATCGGTGGCCTTTTTCTTGCGCCGAGACTTCGCCATTGTAACTTCCAGTTTCCACTAGGTGGGCATGGCGGTCTGCACCAATGCCTCGTCGCTGATATTCAGAATGCCGTGCGGCCTCGGTGCAAATGCCATGATGAAGGCGTCGGCCTTGTTGGGGGACGGTACTGAGCCACCTGGGCGGCTGGATTTCGCAAGGTCTTTCTTGCTTTCCACCTTCGACTTGCCGGCGTTGTCGTAGTCCTTGCGCGGCGTGCAAAGCTCGTCGATCAATCCGTCCAGATTGTCGCAATCGCTGTCGATCGAGATAATCTCGTCTTCCTCAAAGCTCTCGCCCTTCGTGATGGCATTGAAGGTGTTCCGGAACCGCTTGGCAACGCTCCACCACGCCTGGGCCTTTAGATTGGCGTAGAAATCCTTGTTGGTCGGCGATCGTGGATCCTTCGGGTCGATACGCCGGTCGGGCTGGATGACTGCATCGCCTGCATTAAATTTCTGGTAAGCGATGCTCTCTCCGTATTGTGCGTTGAGCGCCTGGAAGTGGGCGCCGGCGAAGGCACCTATCCCGATGCTGTCATAGTCGATCGATGCGCCTTCACGGCGGGCGAGGGCATGAACCCGGCCGGCCGACTTCAGTAGCTCATCTTCGGCAGCCTTCCACTCGTCGCATTCCTTGGCGACAAAGCCATGGGCAAGAACGGATGCACATTTGTCCTCGCCGGAATCGGCAACGTCGAACCCGATGCGTTTGGCCCCGGAGGACTTAATCCCGAGCTTCTTGTCGGCATCGATCGCCGCCATAACCCAGGATCGCTTGATGATAGCGGCGTCGTCATCCTGGATCGGCTCGCCCAGATAGATGTGCCGATATTCCTCGTCGTCCTCGTCCTTTTTGGCCGCAATGACCTTGAGGATCGTTTCAGAGAGGAAAGGGTTTTCGTCGTAGTTGATCTTTCGCTTAATCGTGTTCGGCGGGGTGCGGGTTATGAAGCGCTTATATACAAAGTCCGAGATCGATCGTGGGTTGAAGATGATCCAGAACTGCGAGCCCTCGCCGCGAAGGGTTGGCTCCAGAATCCGCCACTGTTCTTCCGTGAGGTTGTGCGCCTCTTCGACCCAGCAGATATCGATGCTTTCAAGAGACTTGATCTCGTCGATATGGCGCCAGAGGCCATAGAACATGAATTCCGAGCCGGTCTTTTTGTGCCGGATAGAATTCTCGGTAATCACGAACTGCCCCATGAGGCCAAATCGCGCGATCTGGATCTTCAGGAGCGTATAGACCGACTCCGCGATCTTGTTCTGGAATTGACGGGCGCAAAGGACACGTATCCGACATTGAGTTGCGAGGTAGACCGCAAACCCAGCTGCATCCCAGGATTTTGAGCTGGATCGGCCGCCGTAGAGAACGCGGTTACGCGCTGGTGTTAGCCAAAACTCACGTAGAGCCGGGTTCAGCGTTGGGCGCTGACGTTGCTGCAAGCTGGCCATAGAAGTCTGCAAGAGTGATAACCTCTATCGCGCCACCGTCCTTCCCGGTGTGTTGAATCGCCGCCAGCTTCGGATGCAGATACGGGGCTAGCTTCTCAGCCGCTTCCAGCGTGGCCTTATGCTTCGCCATCAGGGCTTCCTCGTCCGGCTGCTTCTGGCTGCTCTCGGCTTTCCAGCGCCGGTAGCTGTGGTTCATCAGCTCGGTCATCACCTCGAGCGGCGACAGACCACGGGCGAGGGCCTTTTTCTTCTCTGCCTCGGTGAAGGTGTTCCGGCGCCCTTTCGGCCGGCCGGCGCCAGGTTGACGACCTCCGCCCTTGTTTTTCTTCGGCGCTTCGTCGGTCATGGATTCACTCGGGTTTGTCGGGCGCGCTGGCCTTCTCGGTGATCAGCCGCCAGTGCTCGATGCTGATGCGCTTGGGCTCGGGGCAAAACAGCTCGGTCACCGCCGGCGCAAGGAGGTTGGCGAGAGCGGGATCCGCGATTTCCTCTTTTATCAGCCAGTTCGCGACGACCTGACGCTTTTCCTGCTCGGTCGGCATGGCCATCTCCAAAAAGAAGCCCCGCGCGGCTGACCCGGCGGGGCGATAATGTGATAGGAAGTCGTGATTAACTAAGGCGGTTGAGATGAGCACTCTGCTGCGAGCTTTGAAGACTACCGGGACCGCTGCCTTGTGGGTCGGAATCCTGGTGTTCTTGGTTTGGAGGGCCCCGTCTTACGAACATCCCTTCGCGTTTTTCGGATCAATGGTGTTGACCGTAATCGCGGTGGATATGGCCTTTAACTTCGTCACTGTCGTTTGTTCCGGCCTCGCTCGATATTTAACGCCCCATCAAGCAG
Source organism: Labrys sp. HAY1-8F (assembly GCF_056754975.1). Taxonomy (NCBI): domain Bacteria; kingdom Pseudomonadati; phylum Pseudomonadota; class Alphaproteobacteria; order Hyphomicrobiales; family Xanthobacteraceae; genus Labrys; species Labrys sp. HAY1-8F. The sequence continues at coordinate 134,511 of NZ_JBPGWZ010000002.1, forward strand.
GCTAGACCGCGCGCTACCTACCCCGGTTCGCCCGCGCCTTTGGTGGTTTGCCGCCGAAGAGCCCAGGTCGGCCCCTTGCTCCCACGCCCTGGCGCGGACATACGGACCAAAGCCTCGTCCGTCTGCCTGCTTGAAACGAAAACCCGCCGCGACAAAGCCGGGCAGGCTCAAAAAATTCGTACTGAGTGCGAATTAAGCGCTTGATCTAGCGTACTGAGTGCGCTAAAAAGAATTCACCGGCGGGGCACTAGCCGCCGGCAACCCGAAAGGAGGTGAGACGTTTGAAGCTGAGACTTCGGTATGTGAAATTTGAAATCAGAGTGTGGATTGCCCGCCTCATCCTGATCTTCAAGTAACTCACCGGGGGTCGGGCGAAAGCCCGGCTCCCACCGAAGGCAAGGTTTCACGTCTCACCTCACTTTCAGCGAGGATATTACCATGGACCCGGAACAGTTCAAGGCTTGGCGAAGGCACATGGGCTTCAGCCAGATCGAAGCGGCCCGGGCGCTCGGGATCTCGAAGGGCTCTGTCGAACTCTATGAGGCCGGCAAGCGCCGCGATGATGGGCGTCCCGTCGAGATCCCAAAGACCGTGGCGCTTGCCTGTGCAGCAATAGCGCTCGGCATCACCGAGTATGTCGGACCGTCGATGTGATCGCCTGCCGTAATAAAGGCTGTCGCTGAAAGCCTCTCGGCTCTCTGGGAGCCTTGCGGCTCAGGGGAGTGCGTTAACCGCAACTCGTGCGACAGTGACGATTTGATGCCCGTATTCGCGGCGATTGTCACCACCCCAAAAACGAGCTGGAAGCAGTGTATCAACTCCCCATGGGAGGGTGATATTGCGGGGAAATCTCCTTCATCTAGTTTTGCTTTGTTCCTACTTGTTCTGGCTCTGAGGCGCTATGGCACAACCCGACTGGTATCCCGATTGGCTCCATGAAGCGGTTCATGAACTTCAAGCCAAGAATGACCGCCTGGAAGCCGAGTTCGACATCGGACATTGGGAGCGCTGGTTTTACGACCTTGAGCAAGGAACCATCGTCTTTTCTCAGGGGGACGAGCCAAAGATCATCGCGCAGATCCAGGTTATTGGCTCCACGAGCAACAGAGCGAAGAACTGGCTGTGGTCATGGGGCAATAGCAGCATCCCTGAGGCGATGACCGCGGATGCACGACAGGCTCAAGCCTTTGGCGAAGAGCATGGGATCGAGGATCTGACCCATAGCAACGTCAACGATGACGACTTCGGTGCGTTGGGCTGGGAGCTCACTGCTGTGGCGGCTCGGCTCGCCGACGCCCAAGGCGCATATCGTCCGTCTGACGAAAAGGGAGCCATTTACCTGCTCTACAAGGACATACGCTGGGTAGATGGTCCCAAGCAGAGCGGAGGGTAATCCGAGGCGTGGGGCACAGCGAGTGTTCCGCTGATCATGCAGGCGCACTACAGGCCGAGGAAGACGGGGCGGCCGAAGAAGGAGGCGTTGACCTGAATGCCGTCCGGCTATTCGATTGGATCGAACCATTGCGAGGGGTCGTTCAGGCGACGCTGTTCCTCGATTTGTTCTGGAGAGAAAACGCGCCTCGCAATGAAGACTCCAGCGATGTCTGCATGTGGGAAACGGTTCGATAAGATTGAATGCATCGCGCGATAGTGTACGCCCGCTGTTAGGACATCGTCGATAATCAGTATGCTCGTCGGAGGTGGCTCAGCGTAATGTTCATCAATTCGATAGATGGCGCAGAGTTGATCAATAGTTTTCCGTTGCCCCTCTCCGGATTCATGAGAGGCTACGTGAGATTGAGTGTTAATAACGAACTCTCTTATGTCTAGATTAGGCGCCGGGCTTATTTTTTGACATATCTTGAGGATGCGGTCGTCGTAGTCTGGGTCGCCAGCTGCCTTAGAGCATGGAACTGGAACCAGCGTCCATTTTCTCACCTCGTCCAGAACAAAGGCATCGCGTAGATATGTCGCACACTTCTCGATTGCTCGGGCTTTGTAATGATAGCCGGCCTGTGCAGATTTGCTTGGCTTTTTCTTTAAGTTCGCAATGAGTTGATTGGCATCGCTATAGTCGTACCGCTTGCCAGAAGTGCGTTCGAACAAAAATACGCACTGGTCCGTAGAGCGAAGGTGGAAATGGTCGCTCCTATTCGAGTCATCAATCTCTCGAAAGCGATATTCAGGCAAGTGCACTCCAGATATCGCCAAAGTCGCGCACTCTAATTGCCCCCTTCTTTTCAAAGCGTGCCGGCCAAGTGAGGTCGGTTCTTTGGAAACAAGAGTCCAGAATGAAGAGCTTTCGTCCCTGATGAAGCGCTGCTCGGGCTTGGGTGAGCGTGCCCGAGGTATCGCTAGCTTCCACGATGACTGTGGCTTCGGTGAGAGCGCTCATCGTGGCGTTACGCTCAGGAAAGAAGAACCTATTTATAGACGGCGGCTGCTGGCTGTAACGGAGGACTGGCACTTGCGAAATGAGGAGGTAATCGCGGGCTATTTGCCGTTGCAGCTCCGCATTCTCGCGAGGGTAAAATTGCCCCAACGGCGTGCCGATGACTGCAATAGTCCGGCCTTTTTCTTCAATGGCGACAGTATGAGCGCACGCATCGATACCGGCCGCGAGACCAGACGCAATGGTGAAGTCTCGCTTAACGAACTCTCTGACAAGCTTTGTCGTCCGGGAAAGACCCTCGTGGGTGGCTTTTCTGCTGCCGACGATTGCTACACTGCGAGTTTCGGTTAGCTCCCATGCACCTTGGTAATACAAGAGCTCGACGGGATGAGCTGCGTCTCGGAGCCTTTGGGGGTAGTCACCGGCATGGTGAATACGGACACCAAACTGATGCACGCCGGCGGCCTTTAGCCGCTTCATGACCTCCGAAGCGCAGTCTTCAGCCTGCTGTCGCCCCACGAAGTCGGAGGGTAAAGCTGTTGGGTCAGTCTCGAATCGATCTGCAATCGTCTTGAATGAAGCCTTGGGATCCAACCACATGGCTTCATATGCGCCCATCTCGCGACGCGGAGAAATCGACGAGAAAGCCGATTTAAATCCTTCAGCCGCCACTACCAGGTTCACCGAATCCATCCAATCATCAGCTAAATACCTGGGGATTGTGTCGGAAAAATTCCAACTAGCAATGCCATTATGCTCACCCACGTTCACTGACGCTCACCAACTGTTGAAACCTTGCGCTATCAGGTGCCGAGTTTCTCCGCAATCACCCTCGCGCCCGCAAACCGCCACCGATCCAGGCTCGTCCGGCTGATCACCTTGTCGAGCGAGCACTCCGCCGGCTTCACGATCACGACGGCGTGCACCAGGCCCTTCTTCGCCAGCTCGCGCTCGAGGCGGATGACCGCGTTCGCTCGGATGCGCTCGACACGTTCGCCGTCGGCCGCTGCGAGCTTCATGTTCGCCCAGGCTGCAACCTCACCGGCGGTCTGTTGGCGCTCGACGCCACGCCGCTGATTGATCTCGCGCTCGACGACACGGGCGATCTCAGCGGCTTCCTTCGCACGCCCCTGCAACACCCCATCAATGGAGCGCCCCCAGGCCTTGCACATCGCCCAGAGATTGAGCGCGTCGGCCGCCAGGGGTTCGTCGGCGAGGAACTGCGCCGGCCAGGCCAGCACCTCTTCCATGCGGCTGATCTGGGCCTTCGTGAGGGCGCGCTGGAATTCGCGGCCGTCGGAGCGGAAGGAATATTCCTCGCCCATTTCCCGCACTATCGCCGGCCACCCTCTGCCGGGCTGCTTCGGACCGACGGCGCCGGGGATTCGGCGCAGTGTCTCGAAGGCGTCGACCATGCAGGTCATCACGGCTTTTGGCTTCCACGCCGGGGCAGGGGAAGCGAGGTCGATATCGAGCGGGGCGTAGTCTTCGGCGAGGCGCATCAGGGCTGAGAATCCATGCTAGATGTGGAGGAGGAGGCCGCCATGCCGGACGACCACTGTGACGTGATGAAATCGATGATCGAGGCCAACGCCGCCGCGATCGAGCTGATGGTGTTGTGCCTGGAGCGGAACGACTTGCTGGGGCGCGGGCAGTATCCAGACGCGTTGCGTGACCACATGGAGCTCAACGTCGATACCTGTCGCCGATGGCCCTGGCTTTACTGGCGGACATCAGGGAGAGTTTGCTGCATTGAGACTTCGCCATGAGCGCGAGAGGACCGTTCGGGGTCATCGGCGTCGCATCATGGCTTCTTCGGGCGTGGGGCCGTCGCTGGCGAGGGTGTCGAGGAGCGTGAAATCCTCCGCTATGGATGCATCGATCGAGACATGCTTGAACCAGTCGGATTGCCCCCACGTTGCCGTTAGAGCCGCCTTCACCAGGGCATTGATTTTCCGCGGGTCGGCTTTCTGGTCGATAACCAGCAGGGCAACGGTGCCGATCACATCGTCGCGGATATGCGCCGGCAGGCCCTTCGGCATGGCCGCCATGATGGTGGTGAGCAGATCCTTGCCGTGCTTTTCTCGGTTCGGACTTTTTTGCAGATCGTAACGAATTTTGTCTTTCCGTTGAATTTCTATGCGGTGCTCTTGTTCGTATTTCTTCTTTTTTTCTAAGATTAATTCTCGATTTGCGTGATGATACGCCCTCCATTTGACGAGTAGTTCATCAATATTTTCTTTCATCCATTTGGCTTTGTTATATAATAATATTTCTCGATTAATTTTGTAGTAATTACGAAAATATGCGGAAATTTTATCCTGGTTTTTCAGTCGATATTCGGAAATTTTATCTTTATTTTTCGATCGCCATTGCGCTCTTGATTGCTTAATCTTTTCGGGATTAGCTTCTCGATAGCGCTTGTTGCACTCTTTCTTCCTAATGCGGCGCATCTCTTTCTTTTCGTCGACTGACGGAAGAATTGATTTTCTATCGTCAATCATGGGGAGCACTCGCGCCGTTTGACCATTCGTCGAGGCGGAAGTCGAGATCAATCTCGATTTCCTGCCCGTTCGAAAGCACGATGACGAGATACGGTTGCCAGGGGTCAGCGCACGCCAACACGGCGCAAACATGTCGCTCCAAACCCTCACGAAGAGATATCCAAGGCGTTTCTCGACGGGGCATTCTGATCCTCTTTTGACGTGAATCTGACTTTGGGAGAGGTACGGGGGTCTGGACTTTGAGTCTCAGCGGACCCTCGGGGAGTTTGATCGCAGCGGCCATAGATATCAGCCCTGCCTCTCGTACCCGCGGGTCGGCAGCGCAGCCTTACCAAGCAACTTTTTCGCGGGCATGACATTTGAGTCTAGCGGGCAAGAAGACGGCGTGACGACAGCTGTTCGTTTTGGGGACCATCACACCACCCCCTTCCGATACGCCCGCACCGGCATCGCATCACGCCCAAGCGTCCGCTTCGCCACCATCGCATCCTCACACACGGCCTTGAGCACCCTGGCGACATAGGCGCTCACACTGACCCCTGCGGCATCGGCCTGCTGCCTGAGCGCCGATTTCAGCCGGAACGGCACATGCGTGCTGACCAGGCCGGTGCCACCCTGACGCCCGAGCGGTATTCCGGCTCCTCTGGCGATGCGGCTGACACGCTGGGCAGAGATCCCCAAACGTCGCCCGATTTCCCTGAGAGTCTGGCCCTCGGCGGCCAGGTGAGCGATCAAAACGCGCCGATCACGTGGCGACAGATCGCTTGGAGTTTTTTTATCAAGCGTTTGCTTTGAAATTTCATTCGGCTTGGCGGTGGTCATCGTGGCACCTCAGAACGGGATGAGATCGCGGTTGATCGTGGTGAATTCGACTGGATCTCGGACCTTGGCGAAGGCGAGGGCGGCGAGGACGAAGAAGCTCTGTCCACGGTTCATCTCAGCCAGGCGCTTGGCCTCTGCTGCCGCCAACTCGTAGCTCGTGTGGCGATGCTGCGGGTTGTGGCCGTTGGGGTTCCAGACGAGGTAAAATTCATCGGCATCGGCGGTCATGCTGCTTCTCCACTGCGAGCTCGGCGTTGACGTTCCGCGCTGACTTCGGCGCGGGCTCTTTCGAGGATTTCGGGAGTGATCTTGGTTCCGGGCGCACCTGGCGGCGGCGAGTTGAACGGCCAGTCGTCGCCGCGCTCGATGTACTGTCGGGCTTGCTGGACGAGGTGGCGTTCGGTCAGTTCCGGCTTCGGCTGCTCGGCAGGCGGTGCGACCGCCCTGGGTGGCTCAGCGGCGCCGTCGGTGATGATCTTGGCGTAGTAGGTCCAGGTCTTGCCCTTGCGGCCCCCGGCCTTCGCGGAGCGCAGCGCCGGCAGGACGTGGCGATCCAGAGACCATCCGGCTTCGATCAGGTCGGCTATGGGCCCGATGACCAGCAATCCAGGGGAGGGATCGTTTTCAATCCCAGCTGCTTCCCGGCACTTGATTTCAAGATCTTCAAGCAGCGCAGCTTGCGACGCGCGGCCAACAGGCTGCTGCTGAGCAGAACTATCTTTCTTATCTGGTTGTGGTTGTGGTTGTGAGTTCCCGCGCGCCGCCCCCGCGTATGCTTGAGCATTGCTCCCGATTTCAGGAAGCATTGCTTGAGCCGGGCTTGAAGCATTGCTTAAGCCGCGCTTTCCGTTTGCTTGCGCATTGGTTAAGCTCAGCTTCGCCTGCCCGCCCTTCCTTCCGGCCTCGGCGCGGCGCTCGTATTTGGCATGAGCCTCGGCAAGTTCGGCGTCGATCCGCTTATGGGTCCAGCCATCCTGGAATAGCTCGGCGATCGTTTCGCTGATCTCTGCCCATTCCTTCGCAGTCATTCTGGCGATGCGGGCCAGCTTCACCGGCTCGGCCGGAAGGCTGCCGTTCTGCCAGTAATGCATGATCAAGAGCATGTAGGCGCCGTGCTCGATCGTGCTGAGATGCATGGTGTCGGCCAGATAGTCGGCGACGTAGAGCGGCATCCAGGGACGGCTCATACTCAGTACCTCGTCTTGTCCTCGACCGAATTCAACGAGACGTCGCACCAGAAATGGCGGGTCCCGGTCGGGCCGAGGCGGTTCTTGTCGATGATGAGTTCGAAGTCGTTCTTGATGCGGAGCATCTCGTCGAGCGCGTCCGGATCGTCGGCTTTGTATTTGGCCGTCTTCTCCAGGTAGTAGGCCGGCCGGTAGAGCAGCCCGACGCTGTCGGCGTGCTCCTCGATGTTCCCGGATTGGCGGAGGTCAGCCATTGTCGGCCGCTTGTCCTCGCGCCCTTCGACGCCGCGGTTGAGCTGGGCCAGCATCACTATGGCGACGCCAAGTTCCTTGGAGAGGTTCTTGCCGGCGAGTGCGAGCTCGCCTTGCTCGATTGTGGCGTTGCCCTTGTAGCGATCGGCGACCTTGAGAAGGCCGAGATAATCGATGAAGACGACGCGGAGCTCCTTGCCCTGTTTCGCGAGCCGTTCCTTCTGGATCCGGGCCCGGGCCGCGATCTGAGCCATGGAGAGGCCACCGGTGCAATCGAAGCGGAGCGGCCATTCCTGCATGCGCAGCGCGGCCTCCGAGACGCGTTCGTGGTTATAATCGTCGACCTGTCCAGTGAGGATGTCGCGATAGGTCAGCGGGCTCGAGGATCGGGCCAGCTCAGCAGCAATGACGCGGGCCGCGGTCTCCTCGTCGTCGATCTCTAAGCTAAAGAACATGACGCCGTGACCGGCGCGCGCGATGCGTCGCGCTTGCGCGAGGGCCAGAACGGTCTTGCCTTGCCCGGGGCGGCCGGCCTGGACATAGAGGCGGCCAGCGCGGAACCCGCCGCCGATCGCCTTGTCGTATTCGGCGAGCCCGGTACTGACGACGGACTCGGATTTTCCGGCCCTGATCTCGGTAATGCGCTGGGCGACCTTCTGGGCGGCCTCGCCGACGGTAGAGGATTTATCCTCGCTCTCCTGGGAATCCTCGCGAAGCTTGTCGAGCCGCTTCCAGGCCTCGTCCAGGGCCTCGCCAGTTGTCTTGGCGTTGTCGGGCGCAGCGCGGAGATCTTCGCCGACAGCGGCGATCTGGCGGGCGACGTAGGCTTCGCGGATCAAGCGGCCATAATCGCGCGCGCCGATTACTGTTGTGGCCTCAGCGGCGAGACGGATCAGATATTGCTGGATATGGACGCCAGGCGCGATCTCGACATCCGGTAGCGACTTGCGAAGAGTGAGCGCGTCGACCTTGATCCCGTCGCGGATCTGCCGGCCGATGAGGTCGAAGATCGTGCGATGCAGGGGCTCATAGAAGTCGTCGGGTTTAACGACGTCGGCAACTGCGCCATAGGCCTCGTTGTTCAGCATAATCGCGCCGAGCATTGCCTGTTCGGCTTCGATTGAGGCGATCGGGCGGGGTGAGAGTGGGGCCATTGCGTTCATGCCGCACCCCGCTTCCTGGCAACGATGATTGCCCGATGGGCGTGCTCGTCGAGCTGGATCTCTCTCAGCGTTTCCAGGGCCTGACGAGCGCCAGACATGATCTGGTCGGCCTCGCTCTTGCGGCTGCTCCGTCGCAGACCTTCGGGCGACGCGCTGAGGGCGATCGAGAGATATGCGATCTGCTGATGCAGCGGGATCCGATCGGTCATGCCGCGACCCCATCGAATTTGCCCAGTTCGTCGCCCATGCCGTCCCAGCCGGGCCGCGTGACCCTCGAGAAGACATCGGCGCGCGGCCCCTGGAGCCGACGCTCGACCTCGTGCATGAAATCGTCCGGTTTCCGACTATGCTCGCGACGTTCGCTGATCAGGACGCCAGGGAAGGGGTTGCCCTTGATCGATTGCGGCCGGCCCTTCTTGAAGATCAGGACATACTCGGCGTTACCCTGGACCTCGTAGCCGGTGCCGCGGGCGACGCTGTTCTTGTAGACGAACATGCCGGTCTCGGATGGCCAGAGCTTGACCCAAGGCAGCATTGAGCAATAGCGCAGCCCCCACGCCTTCTGGAGCTCGGCGGCTAGGTTCATCAAAGGGGCGGTAATCCAGACAAAGGCCCTGGCGCCTTCGGGATGGAGAAGGTCTGGTACCGGTAGCGCGCGGATCTCAGCAAAGGTCATTCGGCGATAGTGCTGCGGCCGGCTCTTCGTCCCGGCGGAAAAACGCCATGGAAAATCGAAGACCGCCACACGGTAGTGATGGGGGATCAGGTCGCCGAAGGGCCACGGTGCTGTCACGCGCCGCCTCCATCCAAAGGAGCGAGGCATCCTTCCGGTGTGCGTTGCTGCAGCCGGTTGACCAAAATCAGCGCTTCACGCGAGATCATCCCGGACGCGGCGACTCGCTTGAGCTCGTAGATCAGAGCGCCAGCGAGGCGCTGATAATCGAAACAAGATCGAACGAAGCCAATCTCCGCCGGGTATGGAGAATCCGGATCGACGAGGACAACCTTTCCCGCTGTCTCCATTTCGGCGAGGACTTGAGCCGGCTCTTTCATTCCGCCGCCTCCAGATGGGCAAGGCGCTCAGCAGGCATGCCAATCCCTGCGCACAGGGGGGCGTGATGCATGCAATAAGAGCCGTCGAACTTCGGCTGGCCGCAGTAGAATTTCTGGTCGATCGGTTCCTGGCCACTGAACAGCGGATACCGGCAATGCCTGCGTCCAAGATCCAGGATTGTGCGAGGACCGAACGCCGAGGCCTCTGGGGTAGTCGCCGGGGCGCCGAACCAGATAGCGATTTTGTCAATCGGGGCCCTGTCGAGCTTCAGGGAGCCAGTGATACCTGACGCCAGGGTGATCACCGGCTTCCGGCTCAATGCAGAAGCGGCCACTGCGGCAGCACGGGCGGCCTGAGGAGTGCCGCCTTTGCTCCCTGGCATCTTGCTTCTGATACCTGGATGACTGCGGCCTGGTGCTCGTATCGGCAAATCAAGGCGGCGCACCTTGGACAACACCGCGTTGCGGGAGATGCCAAGGGCCGTACCGATCTTTTCACCGGAGGCGCTCTCCGCCCACATCCGCTTCAGAACGGCGATTTTTTCTTCAGTCCATGCGACGGCCATCAGGCTGCCCTCGCAGCGATCAGGTGGGCTTCGGCCTTGATCCGCTTGATGTGCCGCTCGACGTCGCTTTCGAAGACAAAGAGGGCGACGGCTATCTCGGCGGTGTTCTTGCCTGTCAGCCACAGCATGGCGGCCTCGCTGATTTGTTCGATGTTCATGCGACGAGCTTCCATTGCAGCTTGGCGATCTGGGCCAAGGCGTCGGTGTCGTTGAATTTTGCGAGGTGCAGTACGCTGTAGAGCCAGATGCAGTAGGCATCGGCCTCGTTGTCGTCCTTGGGCTCCAGGCCCATGCCGCGTGCCAACTGCAGGGACTTCGCCTTGGCCTGCTTCGACGGCAGGTTGCCGGAACCGAGGATCGCCGACTTCCATGTGCCGCCATGGATCTCGTAGCAGCGGATCGCCCTGAGCTTGGCAGCCCCCTTGATCACGAAGTCGGCGCCCAGAGCGAGGCGCGCTGACGTCTGATCCCGGCTCGCGATCGGGGGCAGGGCTGCCTCAAGGGCAATCAGATCGGGTTTATAGACGGACAGGACTTCCGGCAGCCACTGGATGACAGCTGCCGCAGCTTCATCGAGAGTGGCGCCCTCCCATTTCGCGAAGGACTTCGAAGACAACGTCGGGCGCTCGCCGGGCCTGCCGAAGCAGATCCCAGTTCGCGATTTGCTGAAATCGATCGAAAGAATGGAGGGCGCCGCCATGTCTGACCTCAATGCGCCGTGGCGGGTTCTTCGCCGGCGAGGGCGGAGAGAGCATCAGCCGGCTTGGGCTTCGCGGCAGCCTTGGCTGCAACGGCCTTTTTGGCTTCGGAGACCTCATGCGCGGCGTCGAATTTCTCCTTCGCCTCCTCTAGCGGCATCGCGTTCTGCATGAAGGACGGACGGAGATCGGCATCATCTTCTTCGCTGTCGCCTTCCTCCTTCTCGACATCATTTTCGAGCTTGGCGGTCACGCGATCGAAGAGGGTGCCCTGGTCGTTCCAGCCCATGAGGTCAAAGCCCATGATGATCTCGTCCATCAGGGATTGGCGCTTCAGGTCGTCGCCGAGTTTTTCCATCTTCGAGATGACGGCGAAGGCGTGGCGGCTGAAGCCGGTACGCTCGACGAACGTCTTGACGTGGCGGCCGTGGAAACCGCTATAGCTCGCGGATTGCTCCTTCAGCCGAGAGGCCTCATTGATCGCTGCACGGAACTCCGACGGCTTGATCTTGATGACGCGTTCGACTTTCTCTTTCTTCTTCCTGCCGCGGGCCATGGGGCTCTCCTATCGGTTTGCGGTTGGGGATTTGGACTTGGCGATCAGGGCTTCGGCGACGCTTCGCCAGTGCAGGGCGTCATCGGTGTAGTGACCGGACAGCCGAACGGCGCGCCGATAGCGGCGCAGCGCGAAGGCAATTCCAACCCGGAAGTAGACGGCGCGGACCAGGTTCAACGCAGCGCCTCCCGGCGTTTCAGGAGGGCCTCGAGGTCGGCGTCAATTGCGGCCTTCTCTTCAGCCTGGGCGGCGCGATCGAGCCAGCGCGGCGGCTCGTCCATAATCGAGCAGAGGAAGTCGATGCCGTAGACGAAAACGAGACGGACGATCGCGGGACCGTTCGGCGTGTTCTGGCGAGCGAACCACTTGCGGACGGTGTCGACGGGAAGGTCGGTGGCCGCAGCGACGTGCTCGGAAGGCTTGTTCGGATAGATCTTCCGCAAATGCGCGGTGACCCTGTCCCTGAGCTCGGGACCAGAACAAATGCCAAACAAGGAATTGATATTGCCGTGAGAGGAATTTTGGAGGTGGGACATTCCAGGCCTATCCAACGATGCTGATTGCATCGGGGAACGGCCATCAGGGAGAACAGTGACACCTTGCATGGTCAGAACTCACGGCAGGAAAGGTGCTCAAGCGACATCTTGGCGGAGGACGCGAGAGCGAAAGGAAAAGGCCGGGCTCCAATGGAGACCCGGCTTAAGCCGTCGCAGAGGGGAGAATTTGCGACAGGAGAAATCATGAAAACCACCAGGTGGCGAAGCCGATGAGGCCGGCGATTGCGGCGCCGGATAGAGCGCAGAGAACGAAGACGACCACGCGCGCCTGATCTGGCGTCATGTCGTCGAGTTCGAAGTCGAAGCGGTCAAAGCCGGGATCATCGGGCTGTCGCATCAGGCCCGCTCCTTCAACGAGCGGCCAATGGCGATTGCCATCAGGAGGGCAACTGGGAAGTAGAGAATGAAGGCCGCGGCGATCTTGGCGATGATCATGCTGCTGGCCTTTCCTGGCTCGCCGGCGCGATCTGCGGAACGGCCGGGGAAACGTCGAAGAAATCTGACGCGGTCAGGGACAGCCCGTGTGCCTTGGCATGATCGAGAAGCTTCAGCGCCTCTTCATGAGGGATGAAGCCACCAGTACCCCCATGGCTCTTAGGGTAAGTCCATCGATAGACGCGCGCTGAGCTGCGGCCGGTGATGGTGCTGACCATCTCAACGCCACCGATTTTCTTGATGACCGCGAAGGCGGGATTGAGCTGATGTTTCTTCATGCCGCCAATATTTGCGACAATCGCAAGATTACGTCAAGCCCATGATTGCGATAATCGCAATAGATATTGTTGCCATATTTGCGAAAATGGCGACATGAATGCATTGAAGCAGGATCAGCTCCGGGCGTGGCTCGCGAGCATGCTAGGGAAAGCCGGGCACGGCGCCAAAACGAAGTTGGCCCATCACCTTGGCTTGAACCAGGCGCAAATCACCAGGATGTCCCGAACGGATCCCGGCAAGGAGACACGCGACATCAACGTGAATGAATTACCGGCAATCGTCGCTTTTTTTGGCGAGGCGCCTCCGGGCTATGAAATGCCGGTCCCGACGGATCATGTCGCTCCAAGCGCTCGAGGTTATACCTTGGGTCTGGTTGCTGGGCGCGTCGAGGCGGGAAGTTTTAGGCTCGTCGAGGATTACGATCAGAGCGAGACCGAGCGGGTGATGGTCCCGGAAGACGTCGAGTTCCCCAATGCACGGGTGCTGATATTCGAGGTGGCGGGCGATTCAATGAACGCGCTGGCGCCGCTACCTATCTTGCCTGGTGCGCAGGTGGTTGGCCTGGCCTACGAAGACATTGCGCACCGGTACCCGATCAGAGACGGCATGGTGGTCGTCGTGGAGAGGGTCAGAGATGGCGGCCATTTGCGCGAGTGGTCGATCAAACAAGTCGAATTCCATGATGACCGGATCGAATTCAGCCCTCGTTCTAATAACAAAACACATAAGCCGATTGTGGTGGAGCGCGATGCCTTCGCCGACGGCGGGACAGAGGTAGAGATTATCGCCTTGGTGCGCCGCGTGATCAACGACATCATTATCCGGTAGTTGTGTGCTTCAGAAGCGGGTCCCCGAAGATCGGCGGCCGTATCCACAGAACGCGCTCGATCCATGCCAGCTCTGCGTTTTCGATAATGGGGCCTGTTACCGATCGCAGATTGTACCGATCATCAGTTGACCCGGCATCGAGGAAGCGCACTAGGCGCCGTCCGTCCGAGGTCATAGCAATTACGAGCTCGCCCAACAGATCCAAGGAAGGCAAGCTCCTGTTGTCATTGTAGAAAATAACAGAATTGTGCGTCAGGGCGCCCATCGTATGGCCCTTGACGACGGTGCCGACGCCATTCTCCGCCATACCAGGCGGGCGACTGATCGTGCCAACGAGCCTGTCAGGGGGCACCGTCATCAAGCGGACTCCAAGTCGATCTGCTTGATTGCGATGACTTCGCCGATAACGCTTTCGCAGCCGTGGCAAGCAAACCGCATCTGGGCGAGCGTCTGGCTTTCGACAAGCTCATCGACGCAGGTCGGGGCGTCATCAGCAACAGGCACATCGAGCGTCTGAATCTTCCGACGCAGGCAATTGGTGCACATCAGGTGGATTGCAAATCTGGCTCCGCCGTCACGCATGCTGGGCTCCTTTGTTCTCTAATTGTTCACATTGATTCCTGAAAATTATTGCCGAGTCCAGCGGTGTGTGATTCGGCGGACAGAAATTTATTGGCGCAAGAAACTTGCGATTGTCGCAAATTTAGCAGTTGACGAAAGATTGCGATTATCGCAATTATCTCTCCATACCCGGTCGCTACCGGATGGAGAGCCCAGATGGCACCCGCCAATTTCATCATCACCGAAGACCGATTTGGCGGAGGCCCGGCAGCCTTCTTCGCCTGGACGCCCGAAATCTGGTGCGCGGTGTCTAACCTTCAGAGCGTCGTCGTTCGGCGCATTCTGCAAGATCGTCTCGACAATACCGACGGCCTGCTGGTTCGCTACATGGCTGACAAGCTTCTCGGCCTCCATCAGCGGCTGGAACTCTGGGCCGACTTCGTAAAGGCAGGCCCAGTCCAGACCAGCTTTGGCGCGATCAGCAGCGCCGACCTGCCTTCAATTCTCTCCGCAATCGCAATCATCGATCCGATCGTCGCCGCCATTCGTGGCGAGCGCGATCAAGCAAGGAGTGCTGCCTGATGCGCCACATCTTGAGCAAGGTTGAAACCGTCGACGAACTGCAGGTCATCGCTAAAGCGGCGAGGGACCTCGAAAAGATGCTCGACAAGCTGTTCGATCGCTCCGCCGGCGAAATGCTTGTCCGCCTTGAGGACGGCAATCACTTCGACCTCGACCTGTCCAACGCGAGCAAGGCCGCGAAGAAGCTGGCCGAGCAGCTCGCCGACGAGATCGAAATCGAGGCCGCTCACAAGATCGCGGCGGAGTGACGGGGATGTCGATCCAAGAAATCACCGACACCAGCATGCTGCCCAATAATCTCGATGAGCACGGCGAGCCGAACCAGCCGCGCGAAGCCATGACGGCCACGGTAGAGCCGGACCCTAAAGCCAAGATTGAGTTCCATGTCCAGATGAGGAGCTGGACGCAGAGCGACATTGAAGACCTGATCGTCGAGGCGGCTGCCCGTCAGATCATTGGACGAGTTGCGGATAGCAAGCTCGCGAAGATGATCGAAGAGCGTTGCATGGCTCTGGTGACACAGAAAATCGATGCGCATCTCGCCAAGGTGACAGACGCCATCATTGACCAACCGATAACGCCCGCCTTCGGCGACAAGAAGCCGGTCACGATGCGCGAGTTCATCGGCCTCTATCCTCGCGAATATCTCGACCAACATGTCGATAACGCCGGCAAGCCGACGCAGCCGAGTGGCTGGAACAATACGCGGAGCCGGGCCCAGGTCTTCGTGGAGAAGTTCATGGACGCCAAGTTCTCGAAGGACATCGAGAAGGCAACCAACTCGGCCATCGCTGAAGTCCGCCTAGCGGTCGAAGCTCGGCACAAGGCTGTCCTTGCAGCCGAAAAGCAGCGTCTCGCCCATGCGCTCGCCAAAGTGGCGGAGTGACGGCGATGCTGGTCACTGAAACCGAAGCCAAGGCGAAGTGGTGCCCGCACGCGCGACAAATCCACCAGGGCGATATTGAGATGCTGCCGCACAATCGTTCGGCGCGCGGTTGGGAGACGTGTGTCGGTTCAGGCTGCATGGCCTGGCGGCAGGGTGCGCCGTTACGAGAGACCCTTCGAAACTTTCACATCAATCCCGAGGTCTTTCCGCTGCCCGGATACATCCGGCGCTATCCCGACGGCTGGCAGTACTCACACACCGACAATGATAACGGCGCGACGTTCGACCTTCTCCATCGGTTGAAACCCGATGCTGAACCGGTCGGCTACTGCGGGCTTGCGGGGAGGGGCGAATGACCGGACCCTTGCCCCCAGGCATCAAGACCATTGGCGAAGCGGTTCGCCCGGTCATTGAGCACGCCACCGTTGTCCGCGAGATCGGATATTTCCTTGCCGCTGCTCAAGTGAGCCTGAGCGACGAGCCGAAGTGCTTGGAGCTCCTGACCGTCCAGAAGGGAATGGTCCCGCTGCTGCCCTACAGCCGGGCGGAAGTCGACACCTGCTTCGAGCACGCCCTGGAGTTTGCCAGGAACGTTCGGCGCCAGCAACGCGCGGAGGCTCGTCATGCCTCCGTTTGACCAGATCTGCTCGGTCATCGCCGCTTGGCGCGCCTGGCGCTGGAAGAGGCTCGTTGGACCGATCGTCGACGAGATCTCACGGATTGCGGAAGAGCGCGCCCTGGCCGCTCGCCAGCACCGTTCAGTGCGCACCCTCGATGCCCGCATCCGCTCCCTAAAAATTCGTCAACTCAAACTGGAGATGTCGCTGTGAGCGTCACCGCTTTGCGCGCCGAGGCGCCTGAAACCCCAATCGCACTCCTCATCGAGGAGAACCCCGGCATCGTGCTTAAGGAGCCGGCCAAGCTCGCGGCGCTCTACGAGAAGATGAAGGCCGACATCGCCGCTCATGTTCCCGATCTCTCGACGGAGAAGGGCAGGAAGGCAATCGGCTCGCTGGCGTACAAGATCGTTCGCACCAAGACCGCGATCGACGATGCCGGCAAGAAACTCAACGAGGACCTCCGCAAGGAGATCAACGTCGTCGACGCCAAGCGGCGCGAGATCCGGGACACGCTCGACGGAATGCGCGACCAGGTCCGGAAGCCGCTCGATGACTGGGAAGCGGCCGAGGAGAAGCGCGAGAACGACATCGCCGAGCTCCGGTCATACTTCCAGAGCGCCCGGATCCTGCAGGTCGGCACCACGGCCGCCCAGATCGCCGGACGCATGAGCGAGGTCACGCAGAAAGAACTGCCGGGCGATGACGTCTTACGCGACGCCGCGGCTGAAATCCTCGATCTGCGCACCCTGGTGATCTCCGATCTGCTCGATGCTCGCACCCGGGCAGAGAAGGCCGAGGCCGATGCGTCCGAACTGGAACGCCTCCGAGAAGAGCAGGGCAAGCGCGACTTTGCCGATAGCATCCTGGAGCATATCCGGCAGGCCCGCATGGGCTTCATCGGCGGCCAGCCATATCCCTACGGGATCATCTTGCGCGAATTGGAGGAGAAGGTTCGGGCCAACGAGGTTGCTCCCGAATACCAAGAGCGCGTCGAGACTGCCCGCATCGAGGCCCTGGATTTCGTCAAGGCGATCCATGAGGAAGGGCAGCGCAAGCGCGAAGCTGAGGCCAAGGCCGAACAGGAACGTCGCGAGCAGGAGGCCGCCACGAACGCAGCTCGCGAAGCCGCGGAAAAGGTCACGCGGGAAGCCGAGCAAGCGCTCACTGAAGAGCGCCGCAAGCACCAAGCCGAGCTCGACAGGATCGAGCGTGACCGCAAGGCAGAAGCGGATCGGATCGCTCAGGAGCATGCCGCGAAGGAGACTGCAGACCGGCGCGTGAAGGCCGAGGCCGACAAGCGTGCGGCCGACAGAACCCACCGCGCCGAGATCATGCGCGCCGTCAAGGAAGGCTTGATGGAGGCCGGCGAAATCGACGAGGCCTCCGCGAAGCAGATCGTCATGGCGCTCGTCTCCGGTTCCATCCCCCACACCACCATCATGTTCTGAGGTCAGCACCGATGATCGAGACCATCGAAATCACCAGCCGTGAACAGTGGCTTGCACTTCGCCAGAAAGACGTCACTGCCAGCGTGGCGGGGTGTCTGCTTGGTATCCACGACTATACCACCGCCTTTGAGCTGTGGGGGCAGAAGACCGGCCGGATTAAACCCGATAGCGATGCCGAGCTCGACGAAGACGATCCATTGCTTCGCGGCCAGGATCTGGAACCCGTCGCGGTCAAACGGATCGCGCGCCGGCATCCTGAATGGCGCTTGGAATCGCCCGGCATCTATCTTCGCGATCCGGAGACCCGCACTGGCTGTACCCCCGACCTGTTCGCCTATGACCAGGAAGGCCGCAAGATCAATGTCCAGATCAAGACGACGGCCGATCTGATCTTCAAGCAGAAATGGCAGGATCCGAGCACGAAGGAAATCGTCGTGCCGCTCTGGATAGCGGTCCAGAGCCTCCTCGAAGCCGAGCTCGCCGAGTGCGATGCCGCCTATGTGGCGCTCCTGGTCATGGGCATGGGGCTGAAGCTCCACATGATCGAAATCCCGATTCACAAGCGTGTGCTGGTGAGGGTCCACGAAGCGATCAAGGCGTTCTGGGAGCTTACCGATTCCGGCCAGCCGATGCCGCCGGACTATGCCCGGGACGGCGCCAACATCGCTCGCGTCTTCGACCAGGGTAACGAGCCCCCCATCGATCTCTCCGGAGACAACCGCTTCGCCGAGCTCGTCGACCAGCGCTCGGATCTCAAGGAAGCCGAGAAGGCAGCCAAGGACAAGCTCGAAGAGGTTGAGGCCGAAATCAAATTCAAGCTCGGCAATTCCGCAATCGCGATCTGCGGCCCCAGGACCGTGACCTGGAAGCTCCAGAAACGCGCCGGCTACTCGGTCAAGCCGACCGAGTTCCGCGTCCTCAAAGTTGCCTGATCGACGCTTTCCACCAGTCCCACACCTCAAGGATTTCAGCAGTGAACGAGATCGTCACCACCAAGCAGGTCACCGGTAGCGAACTGGAGTTGCCGACCGGCTACAAGGAAAACACTAGCCTTGCCGTTAGCCTCGCCCGCGCCGAGGTCGACCAGCAGATTGCAACGGCCCGCGCGTTGCCTCGCAATATCTCGCGCGCCATGTCGAACATCCTCACCCTAGCGACGCTGGATGAAGAAACCGCAGCCGAGTGCATTTATGCTCTTCCGAGAGGCGGCAAACCCGTAAAGGGGCCCAGCATCCGCCTGGCTGAAATCATCTTCTCCCAGTGGGGAAACTGCCGGGTCGGGGCTCGCGTCGCTCATGTCGATCGCTTCGAGAAGTTCGTCGAGGCAGAAGGAGTCTTCCACGATTTGGAGACCAATGCAGCGACGACGGCACGGGTGCGCCGCCGGATTTCGGACAAGAGCAATAAAGTTCTGACCGAGGACATGATCATTGTCACCGGCAATGCTGGTTCGTCGATTGCGCGCCGGAATGCCATCCTGGCCGGCGTGCCCAAGGCGGTCTGGCGTAAAGCCTACGATGCCGTCGAGAAGGTCATCGCGGGTGATATCGCCACCCTTTCGGTCCGTCGCGAGAAGGCGATGAAGGCCTTTGCTGCATTTGGCGTCAAGCCGGAGCAGGTGTTTGCATCTCTCGGCCTCACCGGCATTGAGGATATCACCCTGGAGCACATGGGCACCCTCATGGGTATGCACTCCGCGCTCAAGAGTGGTGAGTCCACTGTCGAGGAGATGTTCGCCAAGGATGCGGCGCCCCAGGCTGGCGGCGCAAAGGGCCTGTCCGCCGCGCTGGACAAGCTGGGCGAGGGTGGTGACCCGAAGCAGCCCGCCGCCAAACCGAAGGCCGAGAAGGCTGAGAAGAAGGATCCGCCGCACGATCCGGAGACTGGCGAGATCACGGATGAGGCGAAGGCTGATGCTGGCTCGGCAACCAAATCGAGCGATCCGGCAACCGAAAAGGCCTCGGTGGCAACCGATAGCGCGGAATCGACAACCGAGCACAACGACGACGACCTGACGGACGACGACAGCCTACTCGGCAAGGCCCGCGCGAAGGCCATGGAGGGCAGCAAGCCGTTCCGGTTCTGGAAGGGCAAGCTGACCGAGGCCGAGATGGCCGAGCTCGAGGCTCACCTCAAGGCGCTCGACCTTGCTGCCAAGCAGGCGGATGGGGGAGCGGCATGAGCGCGTTAGCGGCCTCCATCCCGCAAATGGAGGTTGGGAAAGAGCTGGGGGTTAAGGTCCCAGCTGTTCACGACGACAACATCATCTTCAAGCTCGCCTTTATCAAAAAGGGCGCTCGCCAGGGATGCAATTCTTCCGCGAAGTTGCTCAAAGACCGTCGCGTAAGCGGCCTCCACTTCCGTTCGTCCAAGAAAGTCTTCGAGTGCTTCAGCCGTCACGAAGCAATGCACGATTTCGGCGTCGCCCTGCATCCGGAAGCCCACCCCATGGAGGCGAATGAACGGCTCTCCGACAAAATCGTGCAGCGGCATGACGGCTCTCCTTCAGCTCTCGACAGTACTAATGCAAAGGGAACTGTCCATGGGTGAGAACACCAAGATCGAATGGGCCACCCATACGTTCAACGCCTGGCTTGGATGCACAAAGATCAGCGCGGCATGCGACAATTGCTATGCCGAGTCCTGGGCGAAGCGCACCGGTGGCGCGGCTCTTTGGCAGGGTGACAGGCGGCGGACATCGGTCGCCAACTGGAAGCAGCCCATAAAATGGAACCGCGAGGCACCGACGGACGTGAGCCGCTGGCAGCACCGGCCGCGCGTCTTCTGCTCGTCTCTGGCCGATGTATTCGACAACCAGGTGCCGGGCGAGTGGCGCGCCGACCTCTGGGCGCTCATCCGTGACACACCGAACCTCGAATGGCTGCTTCTGACGAAACGGCCTCAGAACATCGTCAAGATGGTGAAGGCGATCGGCTTTATGCCACCGAATATTGCTTTCGGCACAACCGTCGAGGATCGAAAGGCAGTTGAGCAGCGCCTGCCACACATGATGGTCGCCGCCGGATTGCGGCCTCGCTTCCTCTTCACCTCCTGCGAGCCTCTTCTTGGGGATCTTGGTGACCTCTCACCTTGGATGACCGGCTATCCTTTCCCCCAACATTTGGCAGAAGGCGAACGATTTGAGCGGGGCTTCAAGCTTGATCGCGACGGAGTTCCGAAATTACCAGCGATTGCGTGGTGGATCGGCGGCGGTGAAAGCGGCCCGCATGCCCGGCCGATGCACCCCGAATGGGAGCGATCGATCCGCCGGCAATGCGCGGCCTCTGGTGTCGCATACCTCGGCAAACAATGGGGAGAGTGGGCGCCGGGCGGCGAATGGTATGAACACCATCCAGTCTCTCTCGAAGTTCGTGGATGGACCGGCTCGTGCTGGACCGACGATCCTTCGGGCTGGGGTGACGCGGACAATTACATGGTTCGCCTCGGCAAGAAGCGCGCCGGCCGCCTCCTCGATGGCGTCGAGCACAATGGTTTCCCCGAGGTGCCAGCATGACGAAGAAAAAGCCATTCGGTTGCACCCAATGCGGCCGGGCATTCGGAAACCAGCAGGGCCTGTCCGATCATCTCCGCTTCAAGCACAACGTCGGCCCGGAACAGCCCCGGCGCGCGGTGGCTCCTGTCTGCGACTACTGCCAGACCATGTCGGAGTTGGTGACCGGCGCCGACATCTATCCTCACCGCCCTGACCTCAAGGACAAGCAGATCTATCGGTGCGAACCCTGCGGTGCCTGGGTCGGCTGCCATCCTGGAACGCTGAACCCGCTCGGCCGTCTCGCCAATGCCGAGCTACGAGCCGCCAAACAGCGCGCCCATGCTGCCTTTGACCCGCTCTGGCGAGCGAAGATGGAGCGGGAAGGGATCAAGCAAAAGGAATCGAGGAATCGCGCCTATCAGTGGCTTGCGGCCGAACTCGGCATGCCCGCACCTGATTGCCACATCGGCATGTTCGACGTCGCGACCTGTCAGCGGGTCGTCGAGATCTGCGCGCCCTATCGGAGGGCCGCTGCATGACCTCAGCTCAAGACAAAAACTCCGGCATGCTCTGCCGCACGAAGGAAGGCGGCCCTCGCGTCATCTGGATGGCACCGCCCCGCGACCGCTTCAAGACAGGCAAATCTGGCGCTCTCATAGTGCTCGCCATGATCAACCGGCCAGTAGTCGAGCAGATAGCTACTCGCCTGATCAGCGTCGGCGATCGTGAGGCTACCGATCTCAAGAGGTCGGGAAAACAATATGTTGTCCATGAGGTATCTCCTCAAGCTCAACATAGGCGCGAGGCGATTGTTCCCCGTCGGGCGCAGCTGGCAGTCCAGGCTCGAATCCCTTCGCGCGGCGATCTCCAGCCTATATCTCCGGCGGCCACGTTGGTGGCGAATTCTGAGGCTTGGGCCGAACTTCAGGTGTCGGATCGGTGGGTCCAGGCATCCCACTCTCCATCAACAGTGTACTGGGCTGTTAACGTTCATGCTGCCGGCTGGTTCCACCATACTGTCGCTTGCGCGGCTGCGGGCTGGGCTCGAGCACCGGTTTGTCGTCCGCCTGTCCGGGATAGTCGACCTCAAGCGGAAGGAATGGCTTCTCGTCCTTGTGCGGAGCTTCGGGAGAAGGACCCTTCTTCCGGGGCTCGTCGGGCGGCTTCTGGCGCGTTCGATCGGGCATTTCGAGCTCCTTCACTGCATCACGTACATGCCCGCCTCGTCGCAGGCCTCGATGAACGCCTGGCGCGCCTGGTCGGGCGGAACCTCACCTTCCATAGCATCCAAGCAGGCTTTGCGGGCGGCATCGTAGGCAACACCGTTTTCCATCGGCCATTGGTTCAGCAGGAAGCGGGAAGCCTCTTCGGTGCTGGTGATGATGCGGTAGTTGCCGATGCCGGTTTCGAACCGCACCGGCATGCTCCAGATTTTGACGTCCATGGCGCACCTCCGCCCATCCAACGTCGGCGGCGTGATCTAGTTCCACGGCAGAAAACCCCTGCACTAAGAACCTTCAATTACCTCCACCCCAAGATGCATGCATGCCTCAACAAAGGTGGCTCGGGCATCCTCGATCGACGTGGCGTTTCTGATTTCAACGATGAATTTCTGGCGCCCGCGTACCGGCTGCCCGCGGGAGTCTATTGGCCAGTTTTTGACCAGGAAACCTACTGCTTCTTCGGTCGAGGCGATCCTACGGTAATCGCCGATATAGGTTTGCAGGTCGACCGGCCGTGCCCAGAGATGGATGTGCATGAATGTACCTCGGCCCTACAACTGGCCTCCGGCATTGAGGTTCCGGGGAGGGTGGTGGCATGACGGTACAGGTCATCACCGGAGACTGCCGCACAATGCTCGACATGTTGCCGGGCGGAAGCGTGCAATGCTGTGTCTCCTCACCACCATACTTCGGCCTGCGGGACTACGATGCTGTGGACCAGATCGGTCTCGAACAAACACCGGACGCCTTCGTCGCCGAACTGGTCGACGTTTTCGCCAAGGTGCGCCGCGTCCTTCGTGACGAAGGCACACTGTGGCTCAATCTCGGCGACAGTTATGCCGGCAGCGGGCGCGGCGGGAATCCAACGCGGGAGTCGTCAACGCTGCAGGGCGGAATGGCCTCGCAGGAGGCTTCCATGATCCGCCGAAATAGGAAGGGCGAGATCGGCGCGGCGGGAACCCAACGCGGGAGCATCTTGCCGGCAGGTTTCCATGAGAAGGCACGAACTGCGGGCGCCATCGGGCGGGCATGGGTTCCGCCGCCCGCCGGATTGAAGCAGAAGGACTTGATCGGAATTCCCTGGCGCGTCGCATTCGCTTTGCAGGCCGACGGCTGGTATCTGCGCAGCGCCATCATTTGGGCAAAGCCGAACCCGATGCCAGAGAGTGTCAAGGATCGGCCGACGAGCTCCTATGAACACGTGTTTCTCATGGCCAAATCGGAGCGTTATTTCTATGACGCCGCCGCGATCGCCGAAGACTTTCGCACGGATCCAAAGGAGCGTTACGAGGAGCGTGCGACCATCACTGGTCGCGGCAACCAGGGTGCGGCCGCAGCACGCGGTAATGATCGTGGCAAGTCTGGAGGCTTTCCGCCTCGAAAGCGTGGCTTGCCACCCCGCCATGCCCAATATGAGAGCAGCGACCAATCTAGTCTCGACGCGGTCGGGCGTGGTGGTCAGCGCAATCGCCGGAATGTCTGGACTATAGCGACACAACCCAGTGGAGAGCAGCACCACGCTATGATGCCACCGGCGCTGGCTGAACTTTGCGTCCTGGCCGGTAGCAAGCCTGGTGATGTTGTGCTCGATCCATTCGGCGGTCCTGGCACAACGGGACTGGTCGCCGATAGCCTTGGCCGTGATGCGGTGCTGATCGAGATTAATCCGGTCACTGCCGAAATGGCCCGGGCTCGGCTGTTGGAAGCTCGCAGCGGCCCTGTCACGGCAATGGAGAGCCGAGCTAGGCGGCGACAACCAAAGGGTAGCGCTCCTCTGTTCGAAGGAGCCGCAGAATGACCCGTCTCCACTGCTGCATCCCATTCTGCCGCCGCACCTTCGCCGATGACGGATCCTCCGAGGTCATATGTGGCAAGCACTGGCGTTTGGCACCGAAGGTCTGGCGGAATCGACATACCAAGCTCCTCCGCCGTTACCGGAAACAACACGGCGATCGGAGCTACTGGAGCTACCCGTCCGGCAGTGCACCGCGCCGTGACTGTCGCCGCCTCGCCATCCTCATTGATCGACTTTGGGACCGTTGCAAAGCCGCCGTCATCGAAGCGGCAGGGGGGATTTGATGGCTCTACCTGCGAAAGTCCCCATTCGTGACGATCACGTAGCCATCGTCGAGCATGCGGGCATCGTACTTTCGGCTGGCTATCTGCTCGATGAAAGCTCGATTGTCCACGAACCGGGCAATGCGTTCCGCCTCATTGTTTGTCAGCCCTGGCCCGATGTCGTCGAGATAAGCGCGAGAAACCAAACACGGAACCTCGCGCTCGCCATCCATCATGAAGAATTTGACGCCCTGAGGATTGAACGAGTCCAAAGGCTCTCGATCGGAGGGAGTGAGCGGCATGGTTGATCGCCCTATTCTTTTCTCTCCGGCGATGATACGCGCCCTTTTGGCCGGAACCAAGACGCAGACGCGGCGCGTCATCAAGCCACGGCACAACCCGAATAGGCCGAGCCTTTTCGACGGCACCTGGTCGGACAACTATGTTCTCGATCCCAGTAACCAAAAGTGGCGAGATGACGCTTATCCCTGGCGCGACGGTGATCGTCTGTGGGTGCGCGAGGCGTGGCGCAGCGCTGCTGCCTATGACGATTTGGCGCCGTCTGCGATGGGCGGTGAAGAGCCGATCCAATACCAAGCGGATGGCGCCCACCAAACTTGGGGGTACCCAGCCATAGCCAAGATTGGCCGTCTCCGCTCCAGCATGTTCATGCCTCGCTGGGCATCGCGCCTCACGCTGATAGTGACCGGCGTGAAGGTAGAGCGGTTGCAGGACATCAGCGAGGAGGATGCGATTGCCGAGGGGATCGTCGAAGACGACGGCGACGCGCCCGGCATCTTCTATCTGCCAGGGGCTTCGATGTTGTGCGGCGTGAATGCCTCAAAGGGCCGGCTTATGATCGGCAATCATCCGTCGCCCCGCCTGGTCTATCGCGACCTCATCAACAATCTGCACAGTGGCGACCTATGGTTTGAGAACCCCTGGATGGTCGCGCTGACCTTCACCGTGCATCACCAGAACATCGACGCGATGAAGGAGGCGGCATGAAGCACGCCCGCGCGATCGACGCCGCAACCACCATCGTGCTGCCACTGTCGCCGGCACCGCGGCGCGGCCTGTCTTGCGAGGAAGCCGCTGCCTACATTGGCCTGAGCCAGACGAAGTTCCTCGAGCTCGTTGGTGCCGGCAAAATGCCGAAGCCGATCCGAATCGACCGTCGGGTGATCTGGGATATGCGGGCGCTCGATTCGGCGTTTGATCAGCTCAGAGACGAACAGTCCCCGCAATCCCCAGGTGGCGACGTTGACGACGGTTGGGGCGATGAAGCACCCTGATGGGATGGAGATCGATCTTCGGTATCTAAGCGAGGAAAAGACGCGTCACGGCCGGCGCGTCGTCTATGCGCGCCTGAAGGGAAAACGGATCCGTCTCAAGCACCCGGTTTCGTCGCCCGAATTCCTCGACGAGTATCGAGCAGCAGTGAAAGCGCTCTTCGCAGGCGTTGAAGAGAATGCCGCGAAGGCCGGCAAACAAGATGTACGAGTGCCGTTCGCCCCGAAGACGCTGGGCTGGTTGATCGAGCGATATTTCACCGAGTTCGACGAAATATCTCACCATGGATCCGCTCGGCCGAAAGCGTCGCCGGAAGATCCTGGAGGACGTGAAGAAGGAACACGGCCACAAACCGATGGTGATCCCAGGCGAGAACATCGCCAAAGGCGTCGCCAAGCGGTCTGCTGTTCCCGGCAATGCCAACGAGTGGCTGAAATCCCTGAAGGCGCTCTACACCTGGGCCGTCAGCATCAAGATCATAGAGGTGAGCCCGGCTGCGGGCCTTGGAAAGATCAAGACCGAATCCGAGGGCTTCTACACCTGGACGGTCGACGACATTCGAACCTACGTGAAGAGGCATCCGATCGGCACAATGCCGTATCTGGCCTGCATGCAGCTTCTGTTCACCGGGCTCCGTCGCTCCGATGCGGTGAAGTTCGGCCGGCAACACGCTCGCTCGGGCAAGGTGAACTTCAAGACCAGCAAGACCGGTGCCGACCTGATCACTGAAATGCCTTGGCCGCTCGTCGATGCGATCGAGGCAATGCCCGACACTGATCAACTCCCGTACTTGCTCACGGCTTATGGCAAACCGTTCGCCTCGGGCGCGGCGTTTGGGAATTGGTTCAAAGACCGATGCCGTGAGGCTGGCTTGCCGGATTGCTCACCGCACGGTCTTCGCAAGGGCGGCGCAACGATTTGCTCGGAGAACGGCGGCTCAGAGGTCGAGCTCGAAGCCATGTATGGATGGGCGAATAACCGCCAGTCCGGCGTCTACACCAAGAGGGCGAGGGCTCTGATTCTGGCGACGAAGGGTTTTGAGCGGATCGCGCAAACCCTGGTTGTTGAAAAGATTTTGACGGATCCGGGGGAACGGAGACGGCACAGCCGTGTCGCACCTTGAGAGGCGGTTACAGGAGGTGCGACAATTTCGGTCAGTAAGCCATTGATAAGTAAGTACTGACTTAGCGGTGTGGCGCGCCCTAGGGGAATCGAACCCCTCTCTCCACCGTGAAAGGGTGGCGTCCTGACCGATAGACGAAGGGCGCGGCGGGGCGGACATATAGAGGGGTGAATCGCAGGCGGCAAGAGGAATATGCCGCCTTTGTGAAATTTGTTGTGCCGGGCAGTTTTGGTGCTGGTTTTGCGGGTGAAATGCCCCGTTTCACCACACGCCGGTGTTCGCCATCGAGGCCCAGGGCTCGGCTGGCGGCAGAGAATCGCCCTTTTGCAGGATCTCGATGGAGATCAGATCCGGCGAGCGCACGAAGGCCATGTGGCCGTCGCGGGGCGGGCGGTTGATGGTGATGCCGGCCTGCTGCAACTGGGCGCAGAAGGCATAGATGTCGTCGACCTCATAGGCGAGATGGCCAAAATTGCGGGCGCTGCCGTAATCTTCCGGATCCCAGTTGTAGGTCAGTTCGAGGGCAGGGGCCTTGCCGGCCCGGAAGGCTTCGAGATCCTCCGGGGCAACCAGGAAGACCAGCGTGAAACGGCCCTTCTCGTTTTCATAGCGCCGACCCTCGACCAGGCCGAAGATGTCGACATAGAATTTGAGCGAGGCATCGAGGTCGCGGACGCGGACCATGGTGTGGAGATATTTCATCGGACCCTCATTGCATGTGGAGAGGTAAGGCCTAATGCCGATTGCCGCCGCCGACAAGGATGCCGTGCTTGCCGAAAAACGCGCCCGCTTCGCCGCAATGCTGGCGCGGGCCGATCGTGTCGCCGCCTTCACCGGTGCTGGCCTGTCGACAGAGGCCGGCATTCCCGACTTTCGCTCGCCGGGCGGCCGCTGGAGCCGGATGAAACCGATTGCCTTCGAGGCGTTCCTGGCCGACGAGGAGGCCCGGCGCGAAAGTTGGCGCCGGCGCTTCGACATGGACGACGAGATCCGCTCGGCCCGGCCCACGCGCGGCCATATGGCGATCGCCTCTTGGGTGCAGGCCGGCAAATGTCCGGCGGTGATCACGCAGAACATCGACAATCTGCACCAGGATTCGGGCATTCCGGCCGATGCCGTCGTGGAAGTGCATGGCAACACGACGTATGCGACGTGCCTCGACTGCGCCAGGCGCTATGAAATCGAGGCCTTGCGCGCCCCGTTCCTGGCAAACGGACAAGCGCCGCGCTGCGACGATTGCGGCGGCTTTATCAAGACGGCGACGATATCCTTTGGGCAGCCCATGCCGGAGACGGCGATGCGGCGCGCCACCGAACTCGCCAGGACCTGCGATCTTTTCGTGGTGGTCGGCTCGTCCCTGGTCGTCTATCCGGCCGCGGACCTGCCGCGACTTGCCCATCGCCAGGGCGCGCGGGTGGTGATCGTCAATCGCGAGGAGACACCGGGCGATCGCTATGCAGATCTGTTGCTGCGGGGAGAGATCGGCGATCTGCTGGAGGAATTCGTTCTGTAAATGCAGCTGGATTTTCGAGAGTTCGTCGATTTTAGGGACGTTTTGCGATTGTACGAAGATGAGGCACAAAAATGTTAATTCGGGCTTTCCGTTGAGCCAGGGGGTGTTATCGTAGCAGCCTCAAGAATCGTGCGGCGGCCCAGTCCGTGGGCAATGTGTTGGATGGCGTAGATGGGTACGAACGATTTTGAAGCGAGGTTCGAGCCAGTTCACGACTCCGGGGGACATCCGGACGAGAGGCCGGCGGGCCTGCTGGAGGTCGCCGGCACCATCAAATGGTTCGACATTGCGAAGGGCTACGGCTTTATCGTTCCGGACAATGGCGGTCAGGATATTCTGCTTCATGTCAGCGTCTTGCGCCGGGATGGCTTCCAGGCGGCCTTCGAGGGCGCGCGCGTGGTGGTCGAGGCCACACAGCGTGCCAAGGGCCTGCAAGTTTTTCGTATCCTGTCGATGGATGAATCCACCGCCGTGCATCCCGCTCAGCTGCCGCCGGCCCGCACCCATGTGCAGGTGACGCCGACGGGTGGTTTCGAGCCAACCACGGTGAAATGGTTCAATCGCCTGCGCGGTTTCGGCTTCGTCTCGCGGGGCGATGGCACACCGGATATTTTCGTCCATATGGAGACCTTGCGGCGGTTCGGCATCATGGACCTGAAGCCAGGTCAGATCCTGATGGTGCGCTTCGGCACCGGACCCAAGGGATTGATGGCCGCCGAGCTCAAGCTTGCGGATGGACCGACTGGACCGCAGTCGCATTGACGAAAATGCGCAAGAGTTTTTCGCTTTCAATAGCTTACGCCGCTATCCTCGCTTTGTTTGTGAGCATTGCTAGTCTTTCGGCTCTGCGTGCCGAGGATGGCGTGTTCGAGCCTTTGTCGATCGCCACAGCTGGCGGCGAGCGCGACTTCCAGGTCGAGGTCATGCGCACCGAGGACGAACAGAGGCGCGGCATGATGTTCCGACGCAGCCTCGATCCGGACAAGGGCATGCTGTTTCCCTTCCCGGCCGAACGTATCGCCTCGTTCTGGATGGAAAACACCTATGTGTCGCTCGACATGATCTTCATCCGTGGCGATGGCACGATCCAGCGTATCGAGAAGCGTGCCGAACCCTTGTCGACGCGCACCATCATGTCCGGGGCGCCGGTGCTCGCCGTCTTGGAGGTGGTGGCGGGGACGGCGGACAAGCTGGGCATCAAGCCCGGCGACAAGGTAAGCTACCCGATCTTCAAGCCTTGACCGCGTACCCCGGTCATACAACTTTTTGAAATCGGGCCGTTCAGGCCCTTGCGGTTCTCGGCGCAGCCCCTTAGTAAGCTCATCATTCGTCCTTAACGGGGTATGGCGCAGCCTGGTAGCGCGATAGTTTTGGGTACTATAGGTCGCAGGTTCGAATCCTGCTGCCCCGACCAAGGATGGATGAGACGAAAGGCGGACGGCGAACGATGACAGCCAGAATCTTTAAGCCGGCACGTACGGCGATGCAGTCCGGTTCCGCGAAGACGAAGGACTGGCTCCTGGAGTTCGAGCCGGAAGAGCCGCGCTCGGTCGAGCCGCTCATGGGCTGGACTTCCTCGGGTGACATGAAGCAGCAGGTCAAGCTGCGTTTCGCGACCAAGGAAGAGGCCATCGCCTACGCCACTCGCAACGGCATCGCCTATCAACTCTTCGAGCCGCAGGAAGCGACGACGAAGATCGTGTCCTATTCGGACAACTTCAAGGTTTCGCGCGTGGGTCAGTGGACCCATTGAGTTTGAGAGCAAAGCGCGTTCCTCACTGAACGCTTGTTTGCTCTTGCTCCTTGTTTCCAGCCGATCCAATGGATTGGCTAAAGTGTCTTTGCGCTTCTTGGTGATTGCGTCAAATCGCAAAACGCTTTAGCGCTCGGCGTCGGGATTGGCCCCATAGCTCAGCTGGATAGAGCGAGCGCCTTCTAAGCGCTAGGTCGCAGGTTCGAGCCCTGCTGGGGTCGCCATCCCAGGCCGGTCTTCTCCATCGGCTCGAGCCGGACTTCGGTTTTCCGACATAACCCGCACATCGGCGGAGGTTTGCATGGCAGCTTTATCCGAATCACCGGCAGCTGCCAGCACCCCTGGACGATTGCTCGACCGCATAGCGGGCTCGAATCTGCTGGCGATCGCTGCTTTGCTGGTGGCTGCGCTGCTCGCATTCGCGCCCGGCTTCACCGGTCTGCCGCCGATGGATCGTGACGAGCCGCGCTTTGCCCAGGCGTCCAAGCAGATGCTGGAGAGCGGCGATTTCGTCTCCATCCGCTTCCAGGACGAGGCAAGGCTGAAGAAGCCGGTCGGTATCTACTGGCTGCAGACGGCAGCGGTCAGCCTCGGCGCCAGCCTCGGGGTTCCCGAGGCACGCACCACGATCTGGCTCTATCGCATTCCCTCGCTGATCGCTGCGATTGGAGCGGTGCTCCTGACCTGGTGGACGGCAATCCCACTGGCGGGACGACGTTCGGCTTTGCTCGCGGGCCTGATCATAGCCGGCTGCCTGCTGCTCGGTGTCGAGGCGCGCCTGGCGAAGACGGATGCGACGCAATTGCTGACGGTCATGGCGATGGTGGGCGTGCTCGCCCGGTTCTTCACGGCTTCTCGCCGGGGCGATCCGGCGCCCGCGGGCCTCGCGCTTCCAGCCGTTTTCTGGCTCGGCATGGCGGTGTCGATCCTGATCAAGGGGCCCATAGGCGCCCTTCTGGTCGGCCTTACCATTGCCGGAACCGTGGCTGCCACGCGTGACTGGCGCTGGCTCGGGCAGTTGCGCTGGCTTTGGGGCATCCTGGTCACGCTCGTCCTGGTATCCCCCTGGTTCATCGGCATCATGATCGAGACCAAGGGCGCCTTCCTGCAGGAATCGGTCGGCAAGGACATGCTGAACAAGGTGGCAGGCGCCCAGGAATCGCATGGTGGCTGGCCGGGAACCTATCTTGCCGTGTTCTGGGGCACGTTCTGGCCATTCGCACCGCTGGCGGCACTCGCCGCGCCCTGGGTCTGGCATCAGCGGCGTCGGCCGGCCGTGATCTTCCTGCTCGCCTGGCTGGTGCCATTCTGGCTCGTCTTCGAATTCTTCCCAACCAAGCTGCCGCATTACGTCCTGCCGGTCTATCCGGCGATTGCGATTCTGATCGCCATGGCGGTCTTCGATGACGGGCTGTCGCGAAGCCTCTGGGCGCGCATCGTCGCCGGCCTGATCCCCTTGCTAGCCTTGGTGCTGGCGGTGGTCGGGGTCGGAGCGGTGTGGTTCTATCAGAGCGAGATCGCCTGGCTGACGCTGCCTTTCGCCATCGGGGCCGTAGCGGCGGCATGGCTGGCCTGGCGACGGCTGGGTGAGGGAAGGGGCGTGGAGGCCGTCCTGGCATGTCTCGCCACCGGCCTGCTGCTTTATTGGGGCATCTATGCGGGCGCCATTCCCAAATTGCAGGCTATGGCCATCAGCCCGCGCTTGGCTGCGGCGGCCCAGGCCGCGCAATGCCCGCATGTCGCAGCAGCGAGCGTTGGCTTTCGTGAGCCCAGCCTGGTCTTCCTGGCCGGTACCGATCTCGATATGCCCAGCCCCGAAGGCGCGGCTGACTTCATCGGGCAGGGGATCTGCCGGGCCGCCTTTGTCGACAAGCGCTTCGAGCCTGCCTTTCTGGCCCGTCTCACCGCGAACGGGACCAAGGTCGACCTGGTTTCCAGGGTTGCGGGAATCAACATCAACGGCGGCAAGAAGCTGGATATCGGCGTTTATCGCAGCCCGTAACGCGTCTTGCGGCCTTGGTTAGGCATTGTCCGGACATAATTGAAGCGCCACCTTTGTTATGCCCGGGCTTGACCCGGGCATCCAGGAAGCCCGTCTTTGACGTCTGGAGGGAGGAACTGGATTGCCGGGTCAAGCCCGGCAATGACAAAGGTCGAGCCAGCTCGATTCGTTTGTCGACGCATGAATCCTTAGGTCTCGCCCTTGCCGGGTTTGAAGGCGATGCCCTTTTGCATGGCGGTCTTGCCGAACTTCGCCCGGACGGCGTCGATGGCATTCTCGGCCGCGACAAGGCGTTTGGCGTTGGGGTCGGCGAGATCGCCATGATCGGCGTCGGCCATGTCGGTGAGGCCGGTGATCCCGATGCCGATTAGGCGATATTGCGTGCCATCGGTTTCCTTCGAGAGCAGTTTTTTGCCGGTCTCGAAGATGCGTGTCGCCAGGCGTGTCGGCTCGTGCAGGCTCTGGGCGCGGGTGCGAATGCGGAAATCGGCCGATTTCAGCTTCAGCGTCACGGTGGAACCGGCAATGGCGGATTTTTTAAGCCGGGCCGAAACCTTTTCCGACAATTGCCAGAGGATCGGCAACAGGCTCTCGCCACTGGCAAGGTCGTGCTCGAAGGTGGTCTCGGCCGAAACCGATTTGCGATCGCCTTCTGGATCGACCTTGCGGGCGTCGCGGCCAAAGGCGAGGCGGGCGAGGCGCTGCCCCTCGACGCCGTAGCGCCGGATCAGTGGAATCTCCCCGGCACGCTGCAGGTCGGCGATGGTGCGCAATCCGTCCCGCTCGTAGCGGGCGGCTCCAGCCTTGCCGACGCCCCAGATGAAGGAGATTGGGCGCGGAGCCAGAAACTCGGGCGCTTCTTCCGGCGAAAGCACGGTAAAACCGCGGGGCTTTTCGAGATCGGAGGCGGTCTTGGCGAGGAACTTGTTGGCCGAGAGCCCGATGGACACGGTGATTTTCAGTTCCTTTTCGACCTGGTTGGCAAAACGCAGCAGTGTACGGGCCGGACTGGCGTGATGCAGGCGGTCGGTGCCTGTGAGGTCGAGAAAGGCCTCGTCGATCGAAAGCGGTTCGACCAGCGGCGTCAGTGCCAGCATCATGTCGCGGACCTGGCGGCCGACCTGGATATATTTTTCCATGTTGGGCCTGACGACCACCGCATCCGGGCACAGCTTAAGCGCCTGGAACATCGGCATGGCCGAACGCACGCCATAGGTGCGGGCGATGTAGCAGGCGGTGGAGACCACACCGCGCTTGGCGCCGCCGACGATCACTGGCTTATCGGTGAGGGAAGGATCGTCGCGCTTCTCGATGGTGGCGTAGAAGGCGTCACAGTCGACATGGGCGATGGCGAGCCGCTCGAGTTCAGCATGCCGGACAATGCGCGGCGAACGGCAGGTAGGGCAGCGATCTGCCTCGCCCGCTTCGCCAAGGCAGTCGCGGCAGAGAGCGCCCATCAGTCCCAACGAATGCCGAGCTGGAAAGCCGTTCGTTGCAGATCTTCCGGAGACAGGCCATTCTCCGCTGCAAAGCTGGCGGCACTCGCCTCATCCGAGAGGACGTGCTGCAGAACCGACGCGAGAAAGCCGGGCTTGGCGGCGGCACTGCGAATCTCGTCGGGTGACAGGCCGGTCGCCATGAAGAAACCGTTGAGGCGATCCTCGTCCGCTGCAATGAAGCCGAGAGCGGCCGTCGCTACTTCTTCGGCGCGTTGTTTTTGGGCTGCCTGCCCGGCGGTTTGCCTGAACATTCGATTTCCCGTTTGGTAAGGACTGACTGCTAACAACGTGCCAGTAAGCGGGCGTGGTTGAAAACAGATTCGCAGCCGCGATATCCGCAGCGCATTCTAGAGCAAAGCACGTTTTGCTGAAAACGCTTCCTTGCTCTAACTCTTTGTTTTTGGCGCGTCTTTGTGATTCTTGGCTATTGTGCCACATCGCAGGATGCTTTGGCGTAGACGAGGGGCTCCATGGCCAAGAAAGTCCTGATCGTGGAAGATAACGAGCTCAACATGAAGCTCTTCCATGATCTGTTGGAAGCCAACGGCTATGACATCGTGGAAACGCGTAGCGGCATCAATGTGATGAGCCTGGCCCGCGAGCATCGTCCCGATTTGATTTTGATGGATATCCAGCTGCCTGAGGTTTCTGGCCTCGAAGTGACGCGCTGGCTCAAGGACGATGACGAGCTAAAGACGATCCCGGTGGTGGCCATCACGGCCTTCGCCATGAAGGGCGACGAGGAACGCATCCGCCAGGGCGGGTGCGAAGCCTATCTATCGAAGCCGATCTCGGTGGCGAAGTTCCTGGAAACGGTGCGCGGCTTCCTGGGAGAATAGGGCCTCGAGAGTCGCCAAGGCATTTCTGGGGATCGCATTCATCTCAGCGACGCACGAGCATTTCACGACAGCCTGCTCTTCCTGCAAGCGCAGTGTTTCCGAGAGCGGGCAGGGATGCCCATAGGTGCTGATTTTGCGAGTGGAGGCGCCTGAAACGAGGTGTGCCGATCTTCAGATCGGCATCTTCCCGCCAGCAAGCAAGGCGCTTCCAAGATGGTCGATCTGGAGATCGACACACCAGATAAGCACCGAATTCCGCAAAGTTAGCGCCTATGGGCTGAGATCCCTGCGATCCCACAAATTCCCCTTTTTGAGGTCAATCGTGGCTGAGGAGCGGGCGCGGCAGATATTGAGACGCCTCCCTTGCGATGAAATCCAAGGCTTCCTGGGCCGGAGGCAACAACACCTTGTCGACCCGGCGTACCACGAACCACTGCCGGGTTACAGGCAGGCCCGCCACGTCCAATATCACGAGGCGGCCATCCTCCAGCTCGGTCGCCACCGTATGGGCCGAGAGGAAGGCGATGCCGAGATCGGCGATCACACTTTGCTTGATCGTCTCGTTTGAGTCGAATTCCATGCCGATATGAGGGGCAAGTTCGGTCTGCTCGAACAGGCGCTCCATCAGCATGCGGGTGCCTGAACCCGGCTCTCGTGTGAGGAAAGTCTCATGCGACAAATCGACCGCGGCAAGGCCTCTCTCCTTCGCCAGCCAGTGATTGCGCGACGCGATGATGACATGTGGGTTCTGGCCGATCAGGTGCGTCTCGACCTCGATGTCGGGAGGAGGGCGGCCTGTGATGGCGACGTCGAGCTTGTAGTCGCGCAGTGCCTGCATGATTTCGGCACGATTGCCGATCGACAATGTCACTTCGATCCGTGGATGCACGCGTGAGAAGGCTGCGATGATGAATGGTACGAAATATTTGGCCGTGCTGACCGCCCCGATCGAGACACGCCCGGCGGTTCTTCCGGAGATGATGCTCAGCGTGGCTTCGCAATCGGCAATGGCTGCCTCGATGCGGCTATGCAATTGCAGCATCTCGATGCCGGCATCGGTGAGGATCATCCCATCGCCCGTCCGTTGCAGCAAGGGCAGGTCAGCCAGATCCTGCAGGTTGCGCAGCTGCAATGTCACCGCCGGTTGGGTTAGGTGCAGATTCTTGGCGGCCGACGTCACCGAGCCGCTCGATGCGATGGCGGCGAGGGCACGAAGCTGCCGACGGGTGATGTCTCGTAGGCGTACGGCCATATAAGAAAAACTTTCGCAAAGGCGAAGAAAACAAAATTTCGATTATTTTCTATTTTCGGTCAAGCTCCTCGAAAGATCACGAAATGACGGTGCCCCGGACGGGGCATCATCCGGGGGAGAATGCCGATGACCGACAAACCGACTCTGGACAGCTATCTTGCTCGCCATGCCGGTGCCGACATGCTCAGGCCCGCGGTTGTCGAAGTCGTCGCCAGTCTCGCTGCGGCCGCCATCCGAGTCTCGGAAACCGTCTCGCTCGGCACGCTCGCCGAGATCGCCGAGGAGACCCGTGGCCACAATGCCGGGGGAGACGAACAGAAGGACATGGATGTCTGGGCCAACCGCCAGTTCCGGGAGGCCCTGCGAACTTGCCCGATCGCCGCCTTCGCGTCGGAGGAAGCCGACGAGTTGGAAATCTGGGATGCGAGCCAGCCTCTATGCGTCGCCATCGACCCGGTCGACGGATCCGGCAATCTCGACCTCAACATGCCGGCCGGCACGATCTTTTCCATCGTGCCGACGCCAGACGAATTCGTGCTGGCCTCGGCGGTCGATCGTACCCTGGTATGGCCGGCCGGCACCAGCCAGCTTGCTGCAGGCTTCGTCATCTATGGTCCGCAGACGACTTTGGTGCTGTCGCTCGGGGAGGGAGTCGATGTTTTCACCCTCGACCGCCGCAACCGCCAGTTCCTGTTGACCCAGGCCAATGTCCGTCTGCCGGAAGGGGACCAGCCGGAATATTCGATCAACGCCTCCAACTATCGGCATTGGGAAGAGCCGGTGCGGGCCTTCATCGACGAGTGCCAGGCGGGCGCCGACGGTCCCTCAGGGCGCGATCACAACATGCGCTGGCACGGAGCGTTGGTGGCCGACACCTTCCGGGCTCTTACCCGTGGCGGCATCTATCTCTATCCGGCAGACGCCAGGGCCGGCTACGGGCAGGGCCGGCTGCGGCTGATCTATGAAGCCTATCCCATGGCCTTCCTGATGGAGAGGGCAGGCGGGGCGGCGTCCAATGGTCGGATCCGCATTCTCGATATCCGCGCAACCTCGCTGCATCAGCGCGTACCGTTGATCCTTGGGGCTAGGACCAAGGTCGCCCATTTGGAAACGCTGCATAACCGACCGGGCTTGTGGCCGCCGACCTCGGCGCCTTTGTTCGCCAATCGCGGCCTGTTCCGCGTCTGAGCTGGGAAATACCATGTCGATCAAGCATCCGATCATTTCCATCACGGGCTCGTCCGGCGCCGGAACGACTTCGGTCAAGCGGACCTTCGAGCAGATCTTTCGCCGCGAGAACATCGAAGCGGCCTACGTAGAGGGCGATTCCTTTCATCGCTACGACAGGACCGAGATGCGCGCCCACATGGCCGAGGAGGCGGCCAGGGGTAACAAGCATTTCAGTCATTTCAGCCCGGAAACCAATCTGTTCGCCGAGTTGGAGGCGCTGTTTCGCGACTATGGCAACCACGGAACCGGCACCACGCGGCACTATGTCCATGATGATGAGGAGGAGATTCTTTATGGGGCCCTGCCCGGCACCTTCACGCCTTGGAAGCCACTGCCATCCGGCACCGATCTGCTCTTCTACGAAGGGCTGCATGGAGCGGTGGTGACCGACGAGGTCGACGTCGCCAGATATGCCGATCTCAAGATCGGCGTGGTGCCGGTGATCAATCTCGAATGGATCCAGAAGCTGCATCGCGACCGCAGCACGCGGGGCTATTCGACCGAGGCTGTGACCGACACCATCCTGCGGCGCATGCCCGACTATGTGAACTATATCTGCCCGCAATTTACCCACACCGACATCAATTTCCAGCGCGTGCCGACCGTGGATACGTCCAATCCCTTCATCGCGCGCTGGATCCCGACGCCGGATGAATCGATGGTGGTGATCCGCTTTCAGACACCGCGAGGGATCGATTTTCCCTATCTGCTGTCGATGATCCCCAACAGCTTCATGTCGCGAGCCAACTCCATCGTCATCCATGGCTCGAAGCTGGATCTCGCCATGCAGCTCATCCTGACGCCGCTGATCCTGCAACTGGTCGAACGCAAGAAGCGAGCCGCCTAGAGGCGCGCCCGCAGGACACAGAGCCTTTCCGTGAACCAATCCACCGTCTGCCCCGGGCAGCGGAATGGGAGGACATGCCCGTGAATATCCCGACGCCATCAGCCATTTTCGAGACCTCGGTGCCGCATCGCGACATGGCCAATGCCTTGCGCTTCCTGGCTGTCGATGCCGTGGAGAGGGCCAGGTCCGGACACCCCGGCATGCCCATGGGCATGGCCGACGTCGCCACCGTGCTGTTCTCGCGCTTCCTGAAATTCGATCCGTCTGACCCGACCTGGCCAGATCGGGACCGCTTCGTGCTCTCGGCTGGGCACGGCTCGATGCTGCTCTACGGCCTGCTGCATCTCACCGGCTATCCCGAACTTACGCTGGAGGAGGTGAAATCCTTCCGGCAATGGGGCTCCAAGACACCGGGGCATCCCGAATATGGTCACACGCCAGGCGTGGAGACGACAACGGGGCCGCTCGGGCAGGGGCTGGCGACGGCTGTCGGCATGGCCCTGGCGGAGCGCCTTGCCCATGCCCGCTTCGGGGAGGAGCTCGTCGACCACCATACCTATGTCATCGCCGGCGATGGCTGCCTGATGGAGGGTATCAGCCATGAGGCGATTTCGCTGGCCGGCCATCTCAAGCTCAGCAGGCTTATCGTGCTGTTCGATGACAACGAGATCTCGATCGATGGCTCGACTTCGCTTTCCTGCTCGGACGACCAGCTCGCCCGCTTCGCGGCGTCCGGCTGGTCGACGCGCCGGGTCGACGGGCATGACCGCGAGGCCGTGGCGACGGCGATTGCGGAGGAACGGGCAACCGACAGGCCCTCGCTCATTGCTTGCCGGACCATCATCGGCTTCGGCGCGCCAAACCGACAAGGCACCGAGAAGGTGCACGGCGCTCCGCTCGGTGCCGAAGAGAGCCTGGCTGCGCGAGAGGCCCTGGCCTGGCCGCACGAGCCCTTCGAGATTCCACCCGAAATCCGCGAGGCATGGTTGGCTGTCGGAGCCCGTGGAAAGGCCGAGCACAAGGCCTGGCAGAAGAGGCTGCGTCAGGTCGGCGAGGCGGAGAGGCGGCAGTTCGAGGATGCGGTAGGGGGCAGATTGAGCGACGGGCTCAAGCGTGCGCTTGCCGATATTCGCCAGCGTTTTGCCAGCGATTGTCCGCAAATCGCCACGCGTCAGGCGTCCCAGCAGGTCATCAACGCGATCGTTTCTGCCCAGCCCAATCTTCTGGGCGGTTCGGCCGATCTCACCCATTCCAATCTCACGCAGGCGAAGGGCTTGCAGCCGGTCCAAGCCGAGGATTTTTCCGGTGGGTATATCCATTACGGCGTGCGCGAGCATGGCATGGCTGCGGCGATGAACGGCATCGCCTTGCATGGCGGCTACATTCCCTTCGGGGGCACCTTTTTGGCCTTTGCCGATTATTCGCGGCCGGCGATCCGGCTGGCGGCGCTAATGGGACTGCGCGTGATCCATGTGATGACGCATGATTCCATCGGTCTGGGCGAGGATGGCCCGACCCATCAGCCGGTGGAGCATCTGGCCGCGCTCCGGGCCATTCCCAATCTCCTGGTGTTCCGGCCGGCGGATGCCGTCGAGACCGCGGAGGCGTGGGAATGTGCTCTCGCGGCCGAAAAGCAGCCTTCCATTATCTGCCTGTCGCGCCAGGCGCTGCCGACGCTGCGTTCCGACTGTGGCGTGAATGGGGTCGCGCTCGGTGCCTATGTGCTGTTCGAGCCGCCGGCGGAGCGAGACGTCACGCTGATCGCCACAGGTTCGGAGGTTTCGATCGCCGTCGAGGCCGCTGAACTCCTGGCGAAGGAAGGCATTCGAGCCGCGGTGGTTTCGGCGCCCTGCTTCGAACTCTTCCGGAGGCAGGGACCGGTCTATCGCCGCGCCGTGCTGGGGACGGCGCCACGCATCGGCATCGAGGCGGCCATCGAGGCCGACTGGTCCCGCCTGCTCGGCGAAGACGGCGTCTTCATCGGCATGGGCGGCTTCGGCGCCTCGGCACCGGCGGGCGATCTCTACCGGGAGTTCGGCATCACGGCCGCCACCATCGCTGAGGCTGCCCGCCAGCTCGCGTCGGAGAAGCGGGGACAAGGCCTGTAAGTCTGTAAATTTCAAAAGGCGCAACGGAGACTGTCATGGCCCGTATCACCCTCAGGCAATTGCTGGATGACGCTGCCGAGCACGGCTACGGCGTACCGGCCTTCAACATCAACAATATGGAGCAGGCACTCGGTATCATGGAGGCTGCCGCAGATGTCGATGCTCCCGTCATCTTGCAAGCCTCGCGCGGGGCGCGGGCCTATGCCAACGACATCATGCTGGCGAAGATGGTCGAGGCTCTGGAGGAGATGTATCCGCAGATCCCGCTCTGCCT
This sequence comes from Labrys sp. HAY1-8F, assembly GCF_056754975.1. NCBI lineage: Bacteria > Pseudomonadati > Pseudomonadota > Alphaproteobacteria > Hyphomicrobiales > Xanthobacteraceae > Labrys > Labrys sp. HAY1-8F. Next base: position 174,407 of record NZ_JBPGWZ010000002.1, read on the forward strand.
GCATCTCGACCACGGCAATGAGGGAGCGACCTGCGCTACGGCCCTACGCTACGGCTTCACCTCGGTGATGATGGATGGGTCGCTCGAGGCCGACGGCAAGACGCCTGCGAGCTACGACTACAATGTCGCGATCACTCGCCGCGTCGTCGATTTTGCCCATTGGGTCGGCGCTTCCGTCGAGGGGGAGCTCGGCGTGCTCGGTTCGCTCGAACATAGCGGCGGCGAGCAGGAAGACGGTCACGGCGTCGTCGGCGAGATCGGCCATGACCAGTTGCTCACCGATCCCGCCCAGGCCGTGGATTTCGTGCGCGCCACCAGGGTCGATGCCCTCGCCATCGCCATGGGCACGTCGCACGGCGCCTACAAGTTCAGCCGCAAGCCCGATGGCGACATCCTGGCCATGCATGTGATCGAGGAGATCCATCGACGCATGCCCGGCGTGCATCTGGTCATGCACGGCTCCTCCTCGGTGCCGCAGGAACTGCAGGACATGTTCAACGCCTTCGGTGGGCAGATGCCGCAGACCTGGGGCGTGCCGGTGGACGAGATCGTCCGGGGCATCCAGCATGGCGTGCGCAAGGTCAATATCGACACCGACTGTCGGCTCGCGATGACCGCCGCCTTCCGCAAGGTCGCCAGCGAGAACCGCAGCGAGTTCGATCCGCGCAAATTCCTGAAGCCCGCCATGGAAGGACTGAAAACCCTTTGCCGCGCGCGCTTCGAGGCATTCGGCACTGCAGGACAAGCCTCGCGGATCAGGGTCGTACCGTTGCCCGAAATGGCGCGGCGCTACCGCGCTGGCGCCCTGGAACCAAAAGTCTCGGGCCTGGCGACAGCGGCGTAACCCAATTCCCTCGAACCAAGGAGGACGAGATGAACGTGAATACACAAACCGTTCGCGGCAAGGATCGCTACCGGTCCGGCGTGATGGAATACAAGAAGATGGGCTATTGGGAGCCCGACTATGAACCCAAGGACACCGATGTCATCGCGCTGTTCCGGGTGACGCCGCAGGAGGGCGTTGATCCGATCGAGGCGTCGGCGGCCGTGGCCGGCGAATCTTCCACCGCGACCTGGACGGTGGTGTGGACGGACAGGCTGACAGCGGCGGAAAAATACCGGGCCAAATGCTACCGGGTCGATCCGGTGCCCAACGCACCCGGCCAGTACTTTGCCTATATCGCCTATGATCTCGATTTGTTCGAGCCCGGCTCGATCGCCAACCTCTCGGCCTCGATCATCGGCAATGTCTTCGGCTTCAAGCCCTTGAAGGCGCTGCGCCTGGAGGACATGCGCTTTCCCGTGGCCTATGTGAAGACCTTCCAGGGGCCGGCGACCGGCATCGTGGTCGAGCGCGAGCGGCTCGACAAGTTCGGCCGACCTCTGCTGGGAGCCACCGTCAAGCCCAAGCTCGGCCTGTCGGGCCGCAACTACGGACGCGTGGTCTACGAGGCATTGAAGGGCGGGCTCGACTTCACCAAGGATGACGAGAACATCAACTCGCAGCCTTTCATGCATTGGCGGGAGCGCTTCCTCTATTGCATGGAGGCGGTGAACAAGGCGCAGGCGACGTCGGGCGAGATCAAGGGAACCTACCTCAACGTTACTGCCGGTACGATGGAGCAGATGTATGAGCGCGCCGATTTTGCCCGGGAGATCGGCTCCAACATCGTGATGATCGATCTGGTGATCGGCTATACCGCGATCCAGTCGATGGCGGCCTGGGCCCGTCGCAACGACATGATCCTGCATCTGCACCGGGCCGGCCACAGCACCTATACGCGCCAGAAGAGCCATGGCGTGTCGTTCCGCGTCATCGCCAAATGGATGCGGCTGGCCGGTGTCGACCATATCCATGCCGGTACCGTGGTCGGCAAGCTGGAGGGCGATCCCAACACCACGCGCGGTTATTACGACATCTGCCGTGAGGACTTCAATCCGGCCAACCTCGAACACGGCGTCTTCTTCGACCAGCACTGGGCCAGCCTCAACAAGCTGATGCCGGTGGCCTCCGGCGGCATCCATGCCGGCCAGATGCACCAGCTTCTGCATCTTCTCGGTGAGGATGTGGTGCTGCAGTTCGGCGGCGGCACCATCGGCCATCCGCAGGGCATCCAGGCCGGCGCCACCGCCAACCGCGTGGCTCTGGAAGCGATGATCCTCGCCCGCAACGAGGGACGCGACTACCTGCATGAAGGGCCGGAAATCCTGGCCAAGGCGGCCAATAGCTGTACGCCGCTCAAGCAGGCGCTCGAAGTGTGGAAGGACGTGACCTTCAACTACGAATCCACCGACACGCCGGATTTCGTGCCCACCGTCGCCGTCACCGCCTGAAAGGAGAAAGACGATGCGTATCACACAAGGGTGTTTTTCCTTCCTGCCCGATCTCACCGACGAGCAGATCGGCCGGCAGGTGCAGTATTGCCTGGAACAGGGCTGGGCGGTGAACATCGAGTTCACCGACGATCCTCACCCCCGCAACACCTATTGGGAGATGTGGGGTTTGCCGATGTTCGACCTGCGGGATGCGGCAGGCGTGATGATGGAACTCGCCGAATGCCGGCGCGTCTATGGCGACCGCTATATCCGCATCTGCGGCTTTGACTCCAGCCATGGCTGGGAGTCGGTGCGCATCTCCTTCATCGTCAATCGGCCGACGGAGGAGCCCGGCTTCCGCCTCGACCGGCAGGAAAGCGTCGGCCGCAATATCCGCTACACCACCAAAAGCTACGCCGCCGACCGGCCGGAAGGCCAGCGCTACGGTTGATGTGTCCTTGAGCAAAACGCGTTCGTGACTGAACGCTTGTTTGCTCAAGCTTCTGGTTTCGACGCGTCTTTGCGATTCTGCGTGATTTCGCCCAATCGCAACACGCTTTGGTCCGGCTGGTGACGGCAGTGCCTCCCGTCTCTGGCGACCCGCCGGACAACTTGCTCCGTCGCCTATAGGGCGGCGGAGCCTTTCGCGAGGATCACCATGCTCGATGCAAACACCGTGAAAGAGCCCGGGGAGGCCGGCACGACTGCAGCCGAGACCATCGACCTCAGGCAGGAATTCGAGGCGGTCGGCATTGCCGACGTCTTCGCCCAGCTCGACCGCGACCTGGTCGGCCTCAAGCCGGTGAAGACGCGCATCCGTGAAATCGCCTCGCTGCTGCTGATCGAGCGCATCCGGCAAAGAATCGGCCTGGCCAACGATCCGCCGACCCTGCACATGTCCTTCACCGGCAATCCCGGTACCGGCAAGACCACGGTGGCCTTGCGCATGGCCGACATCCTGCATCGCCTCGGCTTCGTCAGGCGCGGACATCTGGTGTCGGTGACCCGGGACGATCTCGTCGGCCAGTATATCGGCCACACCGCGCCGAAGACCAAGGAGATCCTCAAGAAGGCGATGGGCGGCGTGCTGTTCATCGACGAGGCCTATTATCTCTACCGCCCCGAGAACGAGCGCGATTATGGCCAGGAATCCATCGAGATCCTGCTGCAGGTGATGGAGACGCAGCGCGACGATCTCGTCGTGATACTCGCCGGCTACGAGGATCGCATGCAGAAGTTCTTCGCCAGCAATCCCGGCTTCCGCTCGCGGGTCGCCCACCACATCGATTTTCCTGATTATGAAGAGCCTGAACTGCTGTCCATTGCCGAGCTGATGCTGCAGGAACGCAATTATCGCTTCGATGCCGAGGCACGGGCTGCCTTCATCCGCTATATCGAGCTGCGCAAGACGCAGCCCTTGTTCTCCAATGCCCGTTCCATCCGCAATGCGCTCGACCGCATCCGCCTGCGCCAGGCGAGCCGGCTCGTCGACGACCTCGACCGCCGGCTGACGTCAGACGACATCATGACTATCGAGGCGGGGGATGTTCTGGCGAGTCGCGTTTTCGCCAGGGACGCGAAACCCGATGGCGACGATGCCTGACGAATACCGGAGATGAGAGGAAGACTATCATGGCTGAACCGATCGTGATCGCGCCATCCATCCTGTCGGCTGATTTCGCGCGGCTGGGCGAGGAAATCAGAGCTATCGACGAGAGCGGGGCGGACTGGATCCATTGCGACGTGATGGATGGGCATTTCGTGCCCAACATCACCTTCGGACCCGATGTCATCAAAGCTGTTAGATCCTACACAAAAAAGCCCTTCGACGTGCATCTGATGATCACGCCGGCCGATCCCTATCTGGAGGCTTTTGCCAAAGCCGGTGCCGACATCATCACCGTGCATGCCGAATCCGGTCCGCATCTCGATCGCTCGCTGCAGGCGATCCGCGCTCTCGGCTGCAAGGCCGGGGCGACGATCTGTCCGGGTACGCCGGAAAGCGTGTTGGATTATGTGCTCGATCGCCTCGATCTCATCCTGGTGATGACAGTCAATCCAGGATTCGGGGGGCAGGCCTTCATCACCTCGCAGCTCGACAAGATTCGGCGCATCCGGGCAATGATCGGGACAAGGCCGATCCGCCTCGAGGTCGATGGCGGCATCAACAGCGAGACGGCAGCGCTGGTGGCCGCGGCCGGGGCAGACACGATCGTAGCGGGATCGGCCGTGTTTCAGGGCGGGGCGGCGAATTATGCCCGCAACATAGCCGCTATCCGCGAGGCAGCAGAGGACCACGTTCGGAAGGTGGCATAGAGGCAAGGCCACCGTGATGGTCGTCCCGGACTGCCTGCTCAGTCGAAAATGGTCTCGATGTCCGGTCTCCTGGGTGCCGTGACGAATGCGGCCTGTAGGATGAGCACGATCACGCCGAGCGCCGCCGAGACGTAGGCGATGTCGCGCCAGCTATAAAACGCGGTGATGTAGCCTGCTACGCCGGGGCCGAATGCCGTGCCGAGGAAATAAAGGGCAAGCAGCACGCTTATGACGTCGCCTCGCCACTGGCGACGCGCACTGTCGGCCACGAAAGCAAGGCTGACGGAAAGGAGGCAACCGGTTGCTGATCCCTGGAGCAGGCGCGCGATTGCCCAGACGGAAAAATCGGGGGCAAGTCCCGCCAGAGCTTCGCCGACGACGAATGTGGACGTCGAGGCCAGCAGCAGGGGCTTGTCGCCGACCAGCGCACGCAGCCGTCCGCCTAGTGCGAGGAATAGGATGAGGAAAAGGAAAACCCCGGAAGTGACGGCGCCTATGATCGCGTAGGACAGCGCGAACTCTTGAAAAATGGTCGAGAGGCTGATCGAGGCGGCTCCCGAACCGAAGCCGATGACCAGAAGGGTGCAGGCGAGAATGAAGAACTCCAAACCGCGCGAGGTATTGCGTGTCTCATTGGGGGTCGACACCGATAGCCTCCTGCGGGCATCACCAAAACAAAGGGCGCCCCGAAGGCGCCCTTGATTCCGATCCGGAAACCGATCTTACTTGATCTTGGTTTCCTTGAACTCGACGTGCTTGCGCGCGACGGGATCGTACTTCTTCATTGCGAGCTTTTCGGTCTTGGTGCGGGTGTTCTTCTTGGTGACATAGAAGTAGCCCGTGTCTGCCGTCGAAAGCAGCTTGATCTTGATGGTTGCAGCCTTGGCCATGGTGATGCTCCGAATATTGCTACCGGACCGTATCGGCTAAGGCAGCAAAGCCGCGCAATGGCGCGGCCCTTTTGAATCTTGGCGCACACTACTCATGGAAGCGCTGAAGTCAACCAAAAGAAGCGCATGCTGCTTGGAATTGTGCGGCCATGCGGGCCATCCGCGGCTGATCTAGATCTCTTCCCGGCTCCGTACGCCACGCTGCTCGCGATAGAAAGGCACGGGAACGTCCTTCTCCAAGCCGATTTCGAGCCTCCTGGCCACCTCATCGAGGATCGTGCGGGTGATCCAGACCAGATCTTCTGACCGGGCCTCGTCGAAGGTGAGCCATTTCGTTTCGACCAACTCCGAGTCGGGACCGACGACACCGTCGGTCTGGTGCGCGATGGAACGCGCGTCGGCCACGAAGAAGCGCGTGTCGAATCTGCGCTTCATGGCAGGTGGCGTGATGGCACGGGCGACGAAATGCAGGCTTTCGGGCGAGGGGAACACTTCGTGGTCGGCGAAGGCCCGCCAGTGTTCGCTGCTGACGGGCGGGGTGCCGAGCCCTGTTTCGCCGAGCAGGATGCCGGTTTCCTCGAAGGTCTCCCGGATCGCGCATAGGGCCAGTGCCCTGGCCTTGGCCGGCGAGGGCCTGACAACGCGCGTGAGCAGCCCCCGTTCGGCGTGGACCGACAGCGTGCCATAGGCACTCATGCTGCGATCGGCAGGCTCGACGCGGCCGCCGGGAAACACCATCACGCTGGGCATGAAGGCATGGCCCGAATGCCGCCTTCCCATCAGGATGCGGGGCGTGTTGCCGGTGCGGTCGAGCAGGATTAGCGAAGCGGCATCGCGGGGCCTGATGGGACGGGGCTTCGATGGCGAGGAGGGGATATCTGTCATGGACTCAGTAAGGGGAAAGCGTGTCGGGGTCGGCTTTGCCGGAGAAGCCATGCATGCGGTTGGCCCATTGCAGCCCGATGATGGCGCCCTTGATCATCGGAAGCAGGACCAGCGACAGCACGATGGTGAGCGTGCCGAAGATCACGCCCAGCAACCAGAGCGGCATCTCCGTCTCGATCACGCAGGCGAGGATGCCGGCGACCACGACATGCCCGACGATCATCATGGTGAAATAGGGTGGCGCATCATCGGCGCGGTGATGCGACAGATCCTCGCCGCAGGCACTGCAGCGCGGTGCGACCTTGAGATAGGAGGTGAAGATCTTGCCTTTGCCGCAATTGGGGCAGCGCCCGAAGGCGCCTCGGCGCATGGCGAGCGCCACGTCGCGCTGCTCAGGTCGGTCGCGTTGCTCGGGCCGATATTCGTTCATCGCCGACTTCCCTTCCCGGCGTGCTTGCCTTTCTGCGCCTTCGCCTTGCGCTTGGCCGCATTGCCCTTGCGATCGGTGATACGCGGTCGCTTGACCACGCCGAGCTTGCGACCCGGGGTTCTGCGCCGTTGACCGTCCGAGACGATTTCGAAGCGCAGCGCACCGGCGAACGGCGCCGCCTCCACCAGCTTCACCGACACCGTATCGCCGAGCTGGAAGGATTCACCTGTTGCTGCACCGATAAGCTGATGGGCGCTCTCCTCGAAGCGGTAATAGTCGTGACCGATCGTCGCGGCGGGCACGAAGCCGTCGGCGCCGGTATCGAGGAGTTTGACGAACAGGCCTGATTTGATCACCCCGGACACACGGCCCTGGAAGATCTCGCCGACATGGTCCGCGAGAAAATGTGCGATCAGGCGGTCGATCGTCTCGCGTTCTGCCGTCATGGCACGCCGCTCGCAGGCCGAGATCCGGCCGGCGATCTCGTTGAGCATTGCGGGCGTCATCTCCGCCGGCAGGCCGTCATCGCCCAGATGCAGGGCGCGGATCAAAGCGCGATGCACGATCAGGTCCGAATAGCGGCGGATGGGCGAGGTGAAATGCGCGTAGCGGCGCAGATTGAGACCGAAATGTCCGATATTGTCGGCCGAATATTCGGCCTGGCTCTGCGAGCGCAGCACCACGTCGTTGACGAGATGGGCATTGTCGGTGCCGGCGACCCTCGCAAGGATGGTGTTGAACTGGCTCGGCCGGAGCGCCCCCTGCTTGGAGAGCGGAATGTCGAGCGTGTGGAGGAATTCGCGCAGCGCGATGATCTTCTCCATCGAGGGCTCGTCATGCACGCGATAGACCAATGGCGTCTTCTTGGCTTCCAGCGTCTCGGCTGCCGCGACATTGGCGAGGATCATGAATTCCTCGATCAGACGGTGGGCGTCGAGGCGTTCGGGAACGACGACTCGGTCGACCATGCCGTTGGGTTTCAGCAGGATCTTCCGTTCAGGCAGATCGAGGTCGAGCGGCCCGCGATCGCCGCGCTCCGTCTTCAGGCAGGCATAGGCAGCCCACAGAGGCTGGAGGACGGACGCCAGCAGTGGGCCGGTTACCTCGTCGGTATCACCGTTGATGGCGCGCTGGGCCTGCTGGTAGGAGAGCTTGGCGGCCGAGCGCATCATCACGCGATGGAAGCTGTGGCGAAGCTTGCGTCCGTCCGCCGCGATGATCATGCGCACGGCCAGCGCCGGCCTGTTTTCGTTGGCGCGCAGGGAGCACAAATCGTTGGAGATGCGCTCCGGCAGCATCGGAACGACACGGTCGGGAAAATACACCGAATTGCCGCGGATCAGGGCCTCGCGGTCGAGGGGCGAATCCGGCTTCACATAGGCGGCGACGTCGGCGATTGCCACGGTGAGGATATGGCCGCCCGGATTGGCTGGATCGGGATCGGGCTCGGCATGAACCGCGTCGTCGTGATCCTTGGCATCGGCCGGATCGATGGTGATCAGCGGCAGGCGCCGCCAGTCCTCACGGCTGGACCAATCCTTGCCACCAGATTTGGTCGCCGGCTTGGCGGCCTCGGCCTCTTCCAGCGTGTCTTTGCGGAAGACATAGGGAATGTCATGGGCATGGATGGCGATCAGGCTGATCGCCTTCTCGCTGCCGACCTTGCCGACCCGCTCGACGATGCGTGCCACGGGCGGGCCATGGCGGGCGCTGCGCAGGGGCTCGATGGCGACGAGATCGCCGTCTTCGGCCTTCACCGCATCGTCCGGGCGAACGATCATCTCGCGTCCGGCATTGCGTTTTTCGATCGGTACGATCTGGCCGTCGCCGTTGGGAAGGCGACGGAAGACGCCGAGAATGCGTTGGCGCAAGCGCTCCAGCACCTTGATCACCCGTCCGGTCGGCTGGTGCTCCGAGCTACCATCGGCCATGCGCAGCAACACCCGCGAACCCACGCCTGGCGCGGCTCCGCCGAAGCGCTTGGGAATGGTCACCACGATGCGCGGCGGCTTGCCATTATCCTCGTTCCAGTCCGCAGGGGTGGCGACGAGCTCGCCGTCACGATCACGGCCGGTAATGTCGGCAACGAGGGAGGAGGGCAGGGCGCCGGGGGCATTGAAGCCCTTGCGGTTGCGCTGCACGACGCCGCCATCGGCAAATTCGTTGAGCAGATGTTTGAGGGCGATCTTGTCGGCGCCGCCCAAGCCGAATTCGCGGGCGATCTCGCGTTTGCCGGCCCTGCCATGCGAACGGGCGATGAAAGCGAGAATGTCTTCGCGGCTGGGCAGGGTGGGTTCCAATGCCTCTGCCTGTTTGTTTTTACGAACCACAGAAATTATTCCGAATTGGCGTTGGCGGCCCGATATGCCCAAAGGAAGCGGGCAGTGGATCCGGCGTCATCATAGACCAACGCACATAGTATTTGTCGAAGCCAATCGTGGACACGACGTATTTCGTCGGTGTCCTGCCCGATCGGCGGTTTGTCTGTCGAAGAGAAGCTGCCGATGCGATCTGCGCGGCGATCCGGAGAGGATCCCACAGCGCGGCAGAGCCATGTGAGGCAATACGCAAGGCGGCAAGGAACATCGAGTGCCGGGACAGACTGTCCAAAATTCCTAAAAGATCCGCTGGCACGAACGGATAGATGGAACGATTCGATTGAACCGGACACTGCACATATAGGGCCACATGCCTGGCTTGTCAATAAAAATGCTGCACTGCAGCATTCTCTCTAAGGTCGCGGGGAATATGCCGCGTTGACCCGTCGAGGTCCGATGATATCGTTTCTGTTTTATCGTCGGTCCAACTGGGAGTATGGCATGCGTGGTGCATTGATCGGACTTTGCCTCTCATCGACGCTTGTTGCGGTTTCAGCCCCAGTTTCACCGGCCTTCGCCGAGGGTGCCAAGCCTGATGACAATCTCAACGCCGTGCTCTGGGACCAGACCGCCGTCGAAGCCAAGGCCAATGCGATGGCGGCGTTCGCACTGGCCAGAATCAGGCTCGATCAGGCCTTGGCCGATACCTCCTGGACGGCGGCGCCCGCCGAGCAGACCGGAGACTTCAAGAGTTTTCCGCCGGCGATCGTCCTCGATGTCGACGACACGCTGCTAAACACCTCCAATTATCAGGCCTGGAACGTCAAGGCGGGAACGAGCTTCACGCCGGAGACCTGGACAAAATATGTCAAGGCGCAGGTTGATACCCCCATTCCCGGGGCGGTTGAATTCACCCAGTATGCCGCCTCGAAAGGCGTGAAGGTCTTCTATGTCACCAACCGAACCAAGGAGGAGGAAGAGCCGACGGTGCAGTTGATGACAAAGCTCGGCTTTCCGAATGGCGGCAATGTCGACACCTTCCTCAGTGCCAAGGAACAGCCGGACTGGAAGTCGGCCAAGGGCACCAGACGGGCGGTGATCGCTAAGGATTATCGCATCGTGCTGCTGGTCGGCGACAATCTCGGGGATTTTACCGATGCCTACAAGGGAACGCCGGAGGAGCGCGAGAAGGTTTTCGCAGACAGTGCCGCCCGTTGGGGGCACGATTGGATCGTCATTGCCAACCCGACCTATGGCTCTTTCGAATCTGCCCCCTACAAGAGCAATTACGAGCTTTCCGCCGACGAGCAACGCAAGCTCAAGATCGAGGCGCTGAAGAGTTGGGATGGTCAGTGAGATTGCAAAAGCCGGCGGCGCTCGTCCCCTGACGGTCTGGTACAATACCAGATGTCCGGTCTGCGATGCCGGCATCCGCCATCAGCGCAGCCGTCTCCTGGAAGCGGTCAAGGCTGGCCGTATCGAGTTTCTGGACATCAATCTGGAGCCTGATGCCCTGGCGCATTTCGGGGCGGGCCTTGACGACATTAGGCGCCGCCTGCATGCAACCAACGAGGACGGCCGCCTGCTGGTGGGAGCCGATGTCGTCCTTGAAATCTGGCGGCGTACGCCGGGGCAAGCCTGGATCGCCAAATTGCTCGGAGCGCCCGGCGTCATCGTACTGACGCGCTTCGCCTATGATCGCTTCGCCGACCTGTTGTTCGCTTGGAACAAGCGAAGAGGGCGATGGTAACGGCTCGCTGCGTCACGGCAGAGGGACGGGGATGGCGAGATAGCGCCGGTCGGGCTCTTCCCAACTGCGAGGCCAATAGCTCACCAGCGCCACCAGTCTCGGCTTGGCGTCGGCCGGCTTGAAGACAAAGAGCGCATTCAGGCCGTTGGATTGCGAGCAACCGCGCTCGTAGCCGGACGCTTCGTCGATATAGACGATTTCGTTGTCCCTATTGTTTTCGGGCAGAGTGCGCACCAGTGAAAAGCTTTTGAGCTCTTCGCGCCCCTGCGTCGCGCAAGTCGTATCCGTGATCGTACGGGGCAGGACATCGACCGTGACGTCCCCGCCGGGAACCGCATCCTCGATGCTGAGATTCGTCACTTCGGCGGCCATGGTGGCATAGGCCTGATCGGGTGTCGGTGCATCGAAAAGCCGTGCGCGCTCGTGCACGACCTGCCTGGTCGGCTTCTCGCCGATGCCGAGCTTGGCCAACAGCGGTTGGGCCTTTTTGCGCGCCTCGGTGCGGGGGGCCTCTTCGGGCCCCTCCTTGTCATGGCTCACTGCAAGAGGCGAGCCTGCGACAGCTTTGCCGGTATCGAGATCGATGATGTGGATGGTGCTGTAGGGATGGATGGAGGCATCGAGCGTGCCATATTCCTCGAAGGCGAAATAACGTCCATCCTTGGAAAAGCCGATGATATCGGGCACGGCGGCATCGCCGGCGAAGGCGGATGCGAGCGCGAGGGCGTTGAGAAGAGCGCCGCCGACCAGTCCCGCAACGCGACGAATCATGACACCCACCTCCAGCCTGCACGCAAGGGGCAGGCTAGAGGCCTTCATGATCACAAGGAAGTCCCGGCGGGAACAGAGGCTCCGGCCGGAAGTCCAATTATCAATCGGTGTCGAAGGGAACCTCGTCGGAATCGACGATCGCCTTGGTTGCCTTCTTCTTGGCAGCCGGCTTCTTCGCAGCCGTCGTCTTGGCGGCCGTCGTCTTGGCGGCCGCAGCCTTCTTCGCCGGTGTCTTTTTGGCAGCCGGAGCTTTGCCGGTCGTCGGGGCCTTGCCGGCTTTGGCGGCAATGAGTTCGATGGCCTGTTCGAGCGTCACCGCATCCGCTTCCATGCCCTTGGGCAGGGTGGCGTTGACCTTGCCATTGGTGACATAGGCGCCATAGCGTCCCGGCTTGACCTCGACGCTGCCGCCGCCGGGATAGTCGCCGAGGGGACGGCCTGCCGGCGCACCGGCGCCGAAACGGCGGCCAGAACCTCCGCTTTCCTTGGTGAGGATCAGAGCAATGGCCCGGTTGGCGCCGATTGCCAATACGTCATCATCCTTGTCGAGATTGGCGTAGGTCTTCTCGTGCTGGACATAGGGACCATAGCGGCCGATGCCCACCAGGATCGGTTTGCCGCTCTCGGGATGGACTGCGACCTCTTTTGGCAAAGAGAGCAATGCCAGTGCTCGTTCGAGGTCGACATTGGCTGCGCTCATGCCGCGAGGCAGGCTCGAGCGCTTGGGCTTGTCGCCTTCGCCGAGCTGGACATAGGGGCCGAAACGCCCATCGCGAAGGGTGACGTCGAGACCGCTCTCGGGATCGGCGCCGAGCTTCCTGGTGCCGGCTTCGCCACCGCCCTCGGCCTCGCCATTCTGGTCGGCGCCAGCCGATAACTGGCGCGTATAGCGGCATTCGGGATAGTTGGAGCAGCCGATGAACGATCCGTATTTGCCGAGCTTGAGTGAGAGCGTGCCGGTGCCGCACACCGTGCACTGGCGCGGACTGGAGCCATCGCCCCGGTCGGGGAAGATATGCGGCCCGAGCAGGTCGTTGAGTGCGTCGAGAACCTGGGTGGTCCGCAATTCCTTGGTGCCGTCGATGGCGGCGGAGAAATCGCGCCAGAAATCGCGCAGGACTTCCTTCCAGTCGAGCTCGTGGTTGGAGATGCGGTCGAGCTTCTCCTCCAGGGCCGCGGTGAAGTCATATTCGACATAACGGGCAAAGAAGCTCTCGAGGAAGGCGGTAACGAGACGACCCTTGTCCTCGGCCTTCAGGCGCTTCTTGTCGATCGAGACATATTCGCGGTCGCGCAGGGTGGCGAGCGTGGCCGCATAGGTGGAAGGACGGCCGATGCCGAGCTCCTCCATGCGCTTGATCAGCGTGGCCTCGCTGTAGCGCGGCGGCGGTTCGGTGAAATGCTGGGTAGCGGCGATCGATTTCTTGTCGAGCGCTTCGCCGGCCGACATGGTGGGAAGGCGCTTGCCGTCCTCGTCGTCCCCATCATCGTCCCGGTCTTCATTGTAGAGCGTCAGGAAGCCGTCGAACTTCACGACCTGGCCGGTCGCTCGCAGGTCGAGCTTGCGCCCGCCCGCCTCGACCAGGATGTCGACCGTGGTGCGCTCGAGCTCCGCCGAAGCCATCTGGCTGGCAACCGTGCGCTTCCAGATCAGTTCGTAGAGCCGGGCCTGTTCGTTATCCAGGAAGCGGGTGACGTCCTTGGGCGTGCGGAAGGGATCGGCCGGCCGGATCGCCTCATGGGCTTCCTGAGCGTTCTTCGCCTTGGTGACATAACGGCGCGGCGTCTCCGGCAGGTAGCCGGGCGCATAGCTCTTGCCGATCATGCTGCGCACGGCGGTGATGGCCTCCGGCGCCATATCGACGCCGTCGGTACGCATATAGGTGATCAGGCCGACCTGCTCGCCATTGAGGTTGACGCCCTCATAGAGGCGTTGGGCGATCTGCATGGTGCGATTGGGCGACAGGCCGAGTTTGCGGCTGGCCTCCTGCTGCAGCGTCGAGGTGGTGAAGGGCGGAAAGGGATTGCGCCGGGCAGGCTTGGCCTCGACACTGGCTACGACATAGCGGCCCTGGTCGAGAGCCGCGCGGAAGGCGAGAGCCTCCTTTTCGGTGCCGACATCAAGGCGCTGGATCTTCTGGCCGTCGGCGCCGACGAGGCGTGCTTCGAACAGATCGCCGCGTGGTGTGGCGAGGGTCGCGATCAAAGACCAATATTCGCGGGCGACAAAGCGCTCGATCTCGAGTTCCCGGTCGCAGACCAGACGCAAGGCGACCGATTGAACACGACCGGCGGAGCGGGCGCCCGGCAGCTTGCGCCAAAGTACCGGCGACAGGCGGAAGCCGACGAGATAGTCGAGCGCTCGTCGTGCCAGATAGGCGTCGACCAGGCCCTCGTCGATTTCGCGCGGCGCCTTCATCGCCTTCAGGACTGCGTCCTTGGTGATGGCGTTGAAGGTCACGCGTTCGACCGGAATATCCTTGATGGCACGCTTCTGGCGCAGGATCTCCAGGACATGCCAGGAGATCGCCTCGCCCTCGCGATCAGGGTCGGTTGCAAGAATGAGCTTGTCGCTCTCCTTCACCGCCTTGGCGATATCCGACAGGCGCTTGCTGGCCTTGGCGTCGTTCTCCCACACCATGGCGAAATCGGCGTCGGGCTCCACCGAACCGTCCTTGGCCGGCAGGTCGCGCACGTGACCATAGGAGGCGATCACCTGGTAGTTGGAACCGAGATACTTGTTGATCGTCTGTGCTTTGGCAGGCGACTCAACGATGACGACAGGCATGGGCGGGCCGTTCAATACGCGGAAAACGAAATGTCCCCACCATGGCCGCGACTCATTGAAGATCGGCCGGGTAGGGCATGAAAACAAGCTTGCCACCTGCCTCCCGAGCCCAGGTCTGCATCTCGCAAACCTGTGCCTCGGAGCAGTCGACTAGCTGCCAAATAAGGGCAAATCCGAAAATTGCAAACTGGCGCATTTGTCGGATCGGGCGATGTCGTGACCCCAGGCCCTATCGTAGGACATGAGTTGCAATCGGGTCCTACGATAGGGCCGAATGCGGCGGCAAGATGGGCAAAAGGTAGCCTTAAGTCAATTCGGCCGACCGGCGTACAACAGCGAGACCATGCCGTTGCCATGCCGCTCGATTCGCCCGGAGAGATCGAGTTCGAGCAAGGCGAGCTGTACGCGCCGGGCATCAAGGCCGGAGGCGCGCACCAACTCGTCCATCGCCACGGGCGAAGGCCCGAGCACGGCGATCAGGCGGTCCTGGTCGGGATCACCCGTCGACGCGGAAGGAGGGGCGGGGGCGGTTTCCGGCTCCCTGGTCTCGAATTCGAAGCGGGGCTGGACGGGCCGTGGCGGCGGTGCGGGGCGCTCGACCAACGGCGTCAGAGCTTCCAGCACGTCGCCGGCATGCCGGACCAGGATAGCTCCCTCGCGCAGCAATTTGTTGCTGCCGTCATTGCGCGGATCGAGCGGCGACCCGGGTGCGGCCATCAGTTCGCGGCCTTGCTCCAAAGCAAGGCGGGCCGTGATGAGGGAGCCGGAGCGTGCAGCGGCTTCGATGATGACCACACCGAGCGAGAGGCCCGACACGATGCGGTTGCGTTTGGGAAAATCGCGTGCCGTTGCCACCCACTCGAACGGCATCTCGGAAATGACGCAGCCTGTGGCAGTGATATCCTTTGCGAGTTGTTCGTGCTGTGACGGGTAGATATGGCCGAGACCACCCCCGACCACGGCGACGGTGCCGTTGCTCACGGTGGCGCTATGCGCGGCTTCATCGATACCCCGCGCCAGGCCGGAGACCACGGTGAAACCGGCATTGGCGAGTTCGCTCGCCATGACAGTCGCGAATCGACGCCCAAGCGCAGAGGCATTGCGGGCACCCACGATGGCGACCATCGGCCGGGACAAGGGAGCGAGAGATCCCCAGACGGCGAGGAGAGGCGGGGCCGATTCGATCGCGGCCAGAGAGAGGGGGTAGTCGGCTTCGCCCACGGCCACGAAGCGGGCACTAAGAGCGGCCATGGCCTGCAATTCTCGCCGAAGGCCGGCCTCGGAGGGCAGCTTGAGGGCACGGCCGCTGCGCCTGGCGATCTCGGGCAGGGCCTCGATCACGGCTCTGGCGGAACCGTGGCTTTCCAGCAAGCCCTTGAAGCTGATGGGGCCAATGCCGTCGCAGCGGATCAGGCGCAGCCAATCCAGCTTTTCTTCATTCGAGAGGGCAGAGCCTGGCGACGTCACGCCTTCTTTCCAATGCGGCTCTCCGTACCATTGAGGAGACGGCCGATATTGGTGCGATGCATCACCCACAGGACCACGGTGAGGATGGCAAAGAGCAGCGCTTCACGCTGATAGCCCATGAGCAGGAGCCCGATCGGGCTCAGCAGGCTGGCCGTCAGGGCCGAGGCCGACGAATAGCGGGTAATGAAGGCAACCGAGACCCAGACCAGCGCGAAAAAGATGGCGATAGGCCAGGCGAAGGCGGCCAGCAGGCCGAGATAGGTGGCGACGCCCTTGCCGCCCTTGAATTTCAGCCAGATCGGGAAGAGGTGACCGACAAAAGCGGCGAGTCCGGCGAAGACTGCGGCCCCATCTCCCCAGAAGTGGCGCGCGAGCAGCACGGCGGCCGTGCCCTTGAGGGCGTCGAGGATCAGGGTGGCAGCCGCCAGATCCTTGCGGCCGGTGCGCAGGACATTCGTGGTGCCGATATTGCCAGAGCCGATGGCGCGGATATCCCCCAGTCCGGCCAGGCGAGTGAGAACCAGGCCGAAAGGAATCGACCCGAGCAGGTAGCCGAGCAGCAGCGCCGCCAGCGTCGTCATCAGGGTCAGGTCGGCAAACATCGGCAGCTCGCTTTAGGAAGAAAAAGTGCGTGCCGCACACTATCGTCACTCGCCGAGGGCCGGCCACGAAAATCTTTGCTTTGAGACGGGGCGGGGCATCGACGCAGGAGTTTTCCTCAGCCTTTGTTGGGTCGACCGGTTGCGATGACCCGGGAGCGCGCTAAGGCTTTCCCGATGTGCCGAGCTGGTTCAATGCTGTAGGACGCATGGGCGCACCGCATTTGTGGGAGCCGGCCGACTGAAGGAGATTTGGATGCGTGTCATCGTGGCTTCGGCTTTGTTTCTTGGTCTGGTCGGCGCGGCCCTTGCGCAGCAGCCGACCTATAACGAGCAGGTCGAAAAGGAGTTTCCTGCCCTGGACCGGCTGGTGAAGGCGCAGCCCTACAAGGGAGCCTACGGTGCCCTGTTGAAGGAAATGTCGCCTGTTCCCGACTATTTGTCCGACGTGCTCAGGCGCAAGGGCGACTATATGACTTTCGGCTCCAAGCAGGTGAGCATCGACGGTTCGCCCTACCGCGTCGCCATGGTCTGCCCGACCAACGTGACCTGTGCCGAATATGGCAGCGTCTTCCTGTTCACGGCCGATGGCCGTCAGGCCTGGGCCGAGATCCGCGACGGCGACAAGCCGGTCTATCTGGGTGGCCCCAGCGCGGGACAGAAACAGGCCCTGGACAAGGCATTCGACGAATAGAACGATCCGTTCCTGGAAATGGAATGCTTTGACGATGGGAGAGAGCGGACGGGGACGTCCGCGCTCCCAGGACTCCATATTCTTGAGGCAGGCCTTCAGCCCCGCTTTCTTGAGGCAGGCCTTCAGCCCCGCTCGAACACCTGGCGGCCGGCAACGAAGGTGCGGGAAACCAGGCCGCTGAGGCGCGCGCCGTCAAAGGGCGAGTTCTTGCAGCGAGACCGTAGCTTGGCGGCGTCGAGCACAAAGGGCACGTCAGGATCGAAGACGATGACGTCCGCGCTTGCACCCTTGGCCAGCGTGCCGCCAGGCAGGCGCAGAATCTGCGCCGGTCGCGTCGAAAGAGCCCGCAAGAGGCCGATCAGGTCCAGCGAGCCGTCATGCACCAGTCGCAGGCCGGCCGAGAGCATGGTTTCCAGGCCGATGGCGCCGTCGGCGGCCTCGGCGAAAGGCTGGCGCTTGGTCTCGACGTCCTGGGGATTGTGATCGGAGACGATCGCATCGACCAGCCCATCCTTGACCGCCTGCACCAGGGCCATGCGGTCGTCCTCATGGCGCAGCGGCGGCGATACCTTGCAGAAGGTACGGAAACCGTCGATGTCGTTCTCGTTGAGGGTGACGTGGTTGATCGAGGTGGAGGCGGTGACGTCGAGCCCGTCCTGCCTGGCCCGGCGCAGCACCTCGATCGAGGCGCGGCAGGTGACGGTTGCGGCGTGATAACGCCCACCGGTCAGGGCGACCAGGCGCATGTCCCGTTCCAGCAGGATGGCTTCCGCTTCGGCGGGAATGCCTGGCAGGCCGAGCCGGCTGGCAAATTCGCCCTCGTTCATCACGCCGTCACCGGCCAGATCGCTATCCTGGGTATGATGGATAATGAGAGCGTCGAAATCGCGCGCATAGGTCAGCGTCCGACGCATCACCCGGGCATTCATCACGCTGTGGGCGCCATCGGTGAAGGCGACGGCACCCGCTTCGCCGAGCAGGCCGATCTCGGTCATCTCCTGGCCGGCAAGGCCCTTGGTCAGCGCCGCCATGGCATGGACATGCACGATGGCGGTATCGCGGGCGCGGCGCAGTACGAAATCGACCACGGCGGGATCGTCGATCGGCGGATGGGTTTCCGGCGTGCAGACGATGGTGGTGACGCCACCGGCAGCCGCCGCCTGGGAGGCGGTGGCGAGGGTCTCGCGGTGCTCGGCGCCCGGCTCGCCCGTCACGGCCCGCATGTCGACCAGGCCGGGAGCGACGACCTGGCCATCGCAATCGATGATGGCGGTGTCCGAGCCCACGGCGCCGGAGGTGAGATGGCTCCCGATATCGGCGATGACGCCGTCGCGAATCAGTAGGCCGCCACGCTGCTGCGATCCGGCGGCGGGATCGGTCAGCAGTGCATTGACCAGAAGGGCATTGGCCGGGGCCAGAGGGCGAGCGTTATCCAACTTCCAGTTCCCCTCAGACATTCGGCAGGTTGCGGGCAAGAGCCTCGAGCACGGCCATGCGGACGGCGACGCCCGCCTCGACTTGCTCGCGGATGAGCGACTGGGCGCCGTCGGCGACGGCGGTATCGATCTCCACCCCGCGATTCATCGGGCCGGGATGCATCACCAGGGCATCCGGCTTGGCAAAGCCGAGCTTTTCCTCGTCCAGGCCGAAATAGCGGAAATATTCCTTGGTCGAGGGGATGAAAGCGCCTGCCATGCGCTCGCGCTGGAGGCGCAGCATCATCACGATGTCGGCGTCGCGGAGACCTTCCCGAATGTCCTTGAAGATCTCGACACCGAAGCGATCGATGCCGGCGGGGAGCAGGGTGGTGGGCGCGATCAGGCGGACGCGGGCCCCCAGCGTGCCCAGCAGCAGGATATTGGAGCGGGCAACGCGTGAATGCAGGATGTCGCCGCAGATGGCCACCGTCAGCCCGGCGATGCGCCCCTTGTTGCGGCGGATGGTGAGGGCATCCAGCAAAGCCTGGGTCGGGTGCTCGTGGGCGCCGTCGCCGGCATTTACCACGGCGCAATCGACCTTGCGGGCCAGGAGATGCACGGCGCCGGCCTGGTTGTGCCTGACCACGATCACGTCTGGCCGCATGGCGTTGAGGGTGATGGCGGTATCGATCAGCGTCTCGCCCTTCTTCACCGAGGACGAGCCGACCGACATGTTCATCACATCGGCGCCGAGCCGCTTGCCCGCCAACTCGAAGGAGGACTGGGTGCGAGTCGAGGGCTCGAAGAACAGATTGATCTGGGTGCGCCCGCGCAGGGCGGACGATTTCTTCTCGACCTGCCTGTTGAAGGCGATGTGCTCGTCGGCTTCGTCGAGTAGGCTGAGGATATCGCTCTCCGTCAGGCCTTCTATGCCGAGGAGGTGGCGGTGCGGATAAGTCGCTTGAGCTGGCTTTGTCATCAAAGCCGACTTCATAGGCCGCACTAGTGACGGCAGCAAGGCCGGAGATAGGCCTTGCGTGTTTTTCCACCTGAGACTTTTGGGTGAGGGCTTCCAGGGAGAGTGCGGACATGACTTGCCTATCCCTCGGACCAATGCTATCGGCGAGGTGATACTCGAACCGGGAAAGGAGGGCTGCGCGTGATTATTCGTTGCGATCATCATCGCCAGCGTGGCCCAGTTCAGGCCCTGCAAACGCGTTTGCAGGGCTGACCAGAGGTCGTATCTCCCCCTTGCTGGTCTGCCCTTCGTGGCCCGCGCAGAACGAGAACATGCTCGCGATTGCGCATCGTCAAACGCCGTTCCTTCGCCTGCATTCCTTGATGGCTGCGTGCCCGGGATGCCGCGATCGCCGGTCCGGACCAGAGAATTCCCATGAGCCTGATTACCCTGCGCAACCTCGGCGTGACGCTGAGCACACCGCTTTTCTCGCAACTCAACCTCACCATCAATGCCGGCGATCGTATCGGCCTGGTGGCGGCCAATGGCCGTGGCAAATCCACCCTCCTGCGCTGCATCGCCGGCACGATGGATCCGGGTGAGGGGGGTATCGTCAAGTCGCGCGGGCTGACGATCGGCCACGTCGAGCAGCATGTGCCGACCGCCTTGCTCGACATGCCCTTTTACGAGGCTGTCCTCTCGGCCCTGGCGGCGGAGGCGCAGGTAAGCGAGGGCTGGCGCGTAGACGTCACCCTCGATTCGCTGCAGGTACCTGAAATCTTGCGGCAGAGGTCACTCGGGCAGTTGAGCGGCGGTTGGCTCAGGCTGGCCATGCTTGCGCGGGTCTGGGTCAGGGAGCCCGATCTCCTGCTGCTCGACGAGCCGACCAATCACCTCGACCTCGCCAAGATTGCCCTGCTGGAAGATTGGCTCAACGCTTTGCCGCGCGACGTGCCCGTGGTGGTGGCAAGCCATGACCGGGCCTTCCTCGACGCCACCACCAATCGCACCCTGTTCCTGCGGCCGGAGCATTCGCAATTGTTCCCCTTGGCCTATTCGCGGGCCCGGATCGCACTCGATGAGGCCGACGCCGCGGACGAACGACGCTATCAGCGAGATATCAAGACAGCCCAGCAACTGCGCAAGCAAGCGGCGAAGCTGAACAATATCGGCATCAATTCCGGCAGCGATCTCCTGGTCGTCAAGACCAAGCAATTGAAGGAGCGCGCGGAGCGCCTGGAGGGCGCGGCAAAGCCCGCCCATCAAGAGCGTTCCGCCGGCGCCGTCCGGCTTGCCAGCCAGGGCACGCATGCCAAGGTACTGGTCAGCTTCGATGACGCCGCCGTGACCACGCCCGACGGCACGCTGCTGTTTCGGACTGGCAAGCGCTTCATCTGCCAGGGCGACCGCATCGTTCTGCTCGGCGCCAATGGCGCGGGCAAGACGCGGCTCGTCAGCTTGCTGCGCCGTGCGATCGAGCAGCCGCAGACCGATGCGGAAGGCGTCAAGGCCACCCCCGCGCTGGTCCTCGGCTATGGCGACCAGGCTCTGGCTGACCTCGACGACGCCGAGACGCCGCACCATGCCCTGATCCACCGCTTCGAAGTCGGCGACCAGCGGGCGCGCTCGTTACTGGCCGGGGTCGGTGTGGCGATCGAGAAGCAGACCCGTCCGATCGGCCAGCTCTCCGGGGGCCAGAAGGCACGTCTGGGTCTGCTGATGCTGAGGCTGGCCGAACCGAACTTCTATCTCCTCGACGAGCCGACCAACCATCTCGACATTGACGGGCAGGAAGCCTTGGAGACGGAGTTGCTGCGCCCCAATGTCAGCTGCCTGCTGGTCTCGCATGACAGGAGCTTCGTACGTGCAGTTGGCAATCGCTTCTGGGTGATCGAAGGCAGGAAGCTGATCGAGGCGGACGGACCAGAGGCGTTCTTCGCCGCCGTGAGCGGGACGGAGAACTGATTGTTCCTCTCCCGGCCGCGGCCCTTCCGGATGGTTTCGGAAGGGCCGAGCCCTCCGTTGGCTGGCCGAATATTTCCCTTGTCGGGGCGCGTGGGCTGGCTCTTAATGGTCGTGCTGGGGGGCGAACGAACAAACAAGAACAGACAGGAAGAACGCTCATGGCAGGCGCGGCGACAGGTCAGTCGAAAGCGGGGACCGTACTCAGGGTCACCAGCGGCAATTTCCTCGAAATGTTCGATTTCTTTCTGTTCGGGTTCTATGCCACCCAGATTTCCCAGGCCTTCTTTCCCTCACAGAATGAAACGACGTCTCTTCTGCAGGCCTTCATGACTTTCGGAGCCGGCTTCCTGATGCGGCCGCTCGGTGCCTTGTTTCTTGGCTCCTACATCGATCGCATCGGCCGCCGGCGGGGACTGATCGTCACGCTCGGCATCATGGCGATGGGCACCGTGCTGATCGCTTTCGTGCCGGGCTATGCCACCATAGGCTTGCTGGCGCCGATCCTGGTACTGATCGGGCGCTTGCTGCAGGGCTTTTCGGCCGGCGTGGAACTGGGCGGCGTCTCCGTCTATCTCGCCGAGATGGCGACCCCGGGCAACAAGGGCTTTTATGTCTCCTGGCAGTCGGCCAGCCAGCAGGTCGCCATCGTGGTATCGGCCTTGATCGGCTACGCGCTCAATCACCTCCTGATGCCTGAGGCCATCACCGATTGGGCCTGGCGCATTCCTTTCTTCATCGGCTGCATGATCGTGCCGCTGCTGTTCTTCCTGCGCCGGAGCCTGGAGGAGACGGCCGAATTCGAAGCGCGTCATGTCCGACCGACCCTGCAGCAGGCGGTGTCTTCGCTGCTGCAAAACTGGCAGGTCGTGTTGCTCGGCGTGATGCTGGTGTTGATGACCACCGTCTCCTTCTATCTGATCACCGTCTACACGCCGACCTTCGGCAAGAGCGTACTCAAACTGTCGGAGTCCGATGCCCTGGTGGTCACTTTGTGCGTCGGCATTTCCAATTTCATCTGGCTGCCGGTGATGGGGGCGTTGTCGGACCGCATCGGACGCTTCCCCATCCTTGCGATCTTCTCCTTCCTGATGCTGGTGACCGCCTATCCCGCCCTGTCCTGGTTGGTCAGCGCCCCCAGCTTTGCACACATGCTGGAGGTCGAGCTGTGGTTTTCCTTCCTCTATGGCAGCTATAACGGTGCCATGGTGGTTGCCCTGACCGAGATCGTGCCGGCCCACGTCCGTACCACTGGATTCTCCCTGGCCTATAGCCTCGCCACCGCGCTCGGCGGCTTTTCACTGGCGGTCTCCACCTGGCTGATTTCCCTGTTGCAGAACAAGGCGGCACCGGGGCTGTGGCTGTCGGCGGCGGCGGCTTGCGGATTGATCGCAGCCCTGCTCATCTACCGCACGAAACTGGCGAGCAGCCGACCGGATCCGGCATCGGCATTCTAGGACAAACGAACGCTCATGGCCGAGCGCTCGTTCGTGTTTGGTCCTTGTTTGAATACGTCGTTGCGATTCCTGTCGATTTCGGCAGATCGCAAGGCACTTTGGGAGTTGGTTGTCGCAGATGTCGGATGTCGTAAGATTGGGGCGGGAGGCGACCTGGACTCTCGCCTATGGTGCTTGCCGGGGGGCGGGCGCCGATGAGGCGATTGCGCGGTCGCTTGCCGATGCCATCGTTTCCGCCGAATGGGTTGGGCGCTCCTCGGTGGGGCTTGCCCATCTGCGTGATTATCTGGTCGGTTTTACCTCGGGGCGGATCGCCACAGGGGCAGAGCCGGAACTCGACGATCCGGCCTTGGCTATTATCCGCTCCGATGCGAAGGGCGGTATCGCCCAGCTCGGTTTCGACAGGGCGTTCGACGCGTTGTGTAGCAGGGCCGGTCTCTACGGGCTGGCGGTCTTCGTCCAGCACAACAGCTATACCACCGGCGAGCTGGGTTACTATGTGCGCCGCCTGGCCGAAAACGGACTGGTCGCCATTGCCGCTTCCAACGGGCCGGCCCTGATGGCGGCCGCATTGGGCAGCGAGGCAGTCTATTGCACCAATCCTCTGGCATTCGCGGCTCCCGTCGCCGGTGAACTGCCCTTGTTGATCGACCAGGCTTCCAGCGCCACCGCCTTCGTGAATGTCCGGCGGGCCGCCGAGAAGGGCGAGACCATACCAGAGGGCTGGGCGATCGATGCGCAGGGACGCCCGACGACCGACGCGCGCGAGGCAGTCAAGGGAGCGCTCCTGGCCTTCGGTGGCGCCCGCGGCGGCAATATCGCCCTGATGGTGGAGGTGCTGGCCGCCGGCATCAGCGGAGCGAACTGGTCGCTTGATGCCCCGCGTTTCATGACGGGTGAGAAGAGCCCGGGAGCGGGCCTGTTCGTGCTCGCCCTGAAGCCCGATCTCCTGGAACCGGGCTTTGCCGATCGCCTGAAGGAGCAGTTGAACAGGCTGTCCGGCAAGGGAGTGCATATTCCCGGCCGCAAGCGCGCTGGCGAAACCATCGAGGTTCCCAAGGCGGTGATAGAGGCGTTGGAACGGCACGGGCGCTGAGCGTTTCGTCGTCCCGGTTCTGTCCAACAACGACGCAGAGCACGTCAAATTGCGCATGGCGGCGAGCGTCAGCAGCTTAGCGACTTTGCAGTCCAATAAGGCTTCGATGCGGTTATCGCCCGTAGCCCAGGCGATCCAGTGCGCCTTGCAGGATGAAGGATGCGGCCATTTTGTCGACGACCTCCGCGCGCCTGCGCCGCGAGGCATCGGCTTCGAGCAAAGTTCTCGTCACCGCGACCGTGGACAGGCGCTCGTCCCAAAGAGCGACCGGCAAGTCGCTCAGGCGTTGCAGATTGCGGGCAAAGCTTTCGGAGGCCTGGGCGCGCGGGCCCTTGCTGCCATCCATGTTGAGGGGGTACCCGAGTACCAGGCCGCCGACATCGTGCCGGGCGGCGAGGGCGAGCAACTGTTCGGCATCGGCGGTGAACTTGGTGCGCCGGATCGTCTCCAGCGGCGAGGCGATGGTCAGCATCACGTCGGAAAGCGCCAGCCCGATCGTCTTGGTGCCGAGATCAAGGCCAAACAGGCGCATTTCGGCAGGCAGGTTTTCGGCGAGGTCGAAGAGATCAACGATCAAGGAAATATCCCTGGGAGCATGTCGCTGAGACGTCCGCGGTCCCAGGATTGGCGTCTGGTTGGAAAGCCGATAGCATTTCACGGGGGTGGGGCGTTATGGTTTTCTGTCGCTAACACCAACCTCATTGTTCAAGGGATTATCCAAATGCGTATTACCTGGCTCGGCCATGCCGCCTTTCGTGTCGAATTCGACGGCAAGGCCGTGCTGTTCGACCCCTTTTTGAGCGGGAACCCCTCCTTCAAGGGGGACCGCGCGGCCGTCAGCGCCGGCATCAGCCACATCTTGCTCACCCATGGCCATGCCGATCATGTCGGCGATACCATCGAACTGGCGCGGGAAACCGGAGCGACGGTGGTCTCCAATGCTGATCTGGTGACCTTTCTGGCGGGCAAGGGCGTAGAGAAGGTCGAGCCGATGAACACGGGCGGTACCGTCGACCTTGGCGGTTTCACCGCGACGATGGTGAGGGCGGATCATTCGGCCAGTCTGATCGACAATGGCGTCAGCGTCGCCGTGGGCAATTCGAACGGCCTCATCCTCAAGGCGCCGGGACAGCCGACACTCTATCACCTGGGCGATACCGACATCTTCTCCGACATGGCGCTGATCGCCGAACTGCATCAGCCCAAGATCGGCCTTGTGCCGATCGGGGACCGCTACACCATGGGCCCGCAGACTGCGGCGCTCGCCGTGAAGCGCTATCTCAATTTGGAGGTCGCAATTCCCTGCCATTACGCGACCTTCCCAGGCCTGGTGAGCAATGCCGACGCCTTCACCACGGGCATCGCCGGCAGCAAGACGAGGGTTCTTGCCCCCAAACCCGGCGAAAGCGTGGAGCTGGTATAAGGACGCATATACGAAAGGTCACAGGCAACTTGCCTGCGACCTCCCGCCTGACGTGGCAGGTATTTGTGTCGCCGCCTCAGCGATACCGGCAGTACCGTTTGCTGTAGTCGGCGGCGTTGATATCTCCGAGGCTGGAGCTCTTCTGCCAGAGATCGCAGGCCTTGTTGCGGTTTCTCGGCACGCCAGTGCCATCATAGGTCATGATGGCGAGGCCGACATAGCCTTGTGAATCACCGGCTGCGATGGCCTGGTTGTAGTAGTCGATCGCTTTCGGGTAATTACGGCGACCACCGACGCCCAGGCGGTAATAGTCGCCCAGCCCGGAGAGAGCGAACATCACTTTCTCATCCACGGCCCTCTCCATCAGCACCAATGCCGCGGCGGGGTCCTTCTTGACGCCGCGCCGGGTCTTCATCAGGCCGGTTGCCACGTTGTAGATCGCCCGTTTGTGTCCCTTTTCCATTGCCGCCTTGTAGGCCACCATGGCTTCTTTGAAATTCTCTGCCTTGTCATAGCTGCGGCCAAGCTGGAAGAACTCCCGCGATGGCGCATCGGCGAGCTTCGTCGCCTTCAGACAGGCGGTGATTGCTGCCGAGGTGTCGAGCTTGTCGAAGGTGACGCCGGGCAGATTTGCCGGCTTCTGTTCGTCCATAGCGTGGGCGGCCGCACGATCGCAGGCCTCGATATCAGGCGATGATGCGGCATCCTGCGCAGTCTGGGCGGGTGGAGATGAAGGTGCCGGTTCCGCCGCCGGCGCTGGTGTGCCTCGGTCCTGGGTGGTCGTCTCCGGGGCTGGCGTGGCCGGTGCGGCAGCCTTGCCCAGTGCTCGTAACTTGATCTCGGCCAGGGGCTTGTAGACGCCCTTGAAGGTACCACTGGCAACCTGGTCGAGATAGGCCTGGAACATGGCAGGATCGGTGCTGTTTTGCACCGATTGCCAGAAGATGTCCTCGGCCGACTGGCTTGCCTGGGCAAGCAGCAGGGGACGGGCGGGATCGGCCAGTCCCGGCGTGCTCCACGACAGCGCCAGCGCCGTGGCGATCAGCGACCCTGCCAGCAATTTCATCGACATCTGCACTCTCCGCTCATTTCCAACCGTCTGACTGAACCTGCCTGCGCCTATCGCTCAGCCCGGCGGGCATTTGGCATTGAGATTGCCGGCTGCGTCGGCATCCCCGGCGGCCGCGCCCTGCCTGAAGAGGTCGCAGGCCTTGCCGGCATCCTTGGGCACGCCCTGGCCTTTGAGATAGAGCAGGCCAAGGCCCGAAAAGGCCGTCGGCTCCTTGGACTGGACCCCGAGTTCATAGATCGCTGCGGCCTTGCGATAGTCGCGGCTGGCACCGAGGCCATTGGCATACATCCAGGCGATGCGGCTGATGGCCGGGGCGTAATTGCCATCGGTGGCCTTGTAGTAGAGGCTGAGGGCCTTGACGGCATCCTTGGGAACACCCCGCCCGGCCAGATGGCGCCCGGCCAGCTCATACAGCGCAATGCCGTGGCCGAGAGCCGCGGCTTTCTGCAACTGCACCAAAGCCAGGGCATCCTGGCTGCTCTGACCATAGGCGCGGGCGAGCTGGTAATAGAGGCGGCGCGGCGCGCCCGGCGAAGCAGTGGCCTTGCTGCAGGCCGCGACGGCGGCGTCCGCCCCCGCAAGGGTCACATTCACACCCCCTACGTCCTTCGGCCTGTCGGGGTCGCGCGGATCGGCGGCGGCTTGATCGCAGGCCTTGACGTCGTCGTTCCGCGCTTCGGTTTTTGGAGCGGCTGGAGCCGGCAGGGCGGCCTGCTGGCTGGATGGCGGCGGGGAGGCGGGCTTGGGCGCGGTTTGCGGCTCGGATTTGGGCTGCAGAGCGGCAAGCTTGATCTGTGCCAGTGCCCTGTAGGTACCCGTGAAAGTCCCGCTCTGGACTTGTTCGAGATAGGCGTGGAACATGGCGGGATCGGAACTGGCCTGGATCGACTGCCAGAACAGATTTTCAGACTGGCTGTCGCCGGATAGGGAGGCTGTCGGTGCGGCGGGCAACGCCTGGACCGCGGGGCGAGCCGCAGCCAAGTCACCCGTCAGCGTCACCCGGCCTACGATACCGTCATAATAGGCTGGCACCTGTTCACGGCCGGCGCTGCGGGCAAGGGCACGCACCTTCTCCTGTGTTTCCTTGGCCATGTCGATCAGCGTCAAGTCCTGGCGCCCCAGCAACGGCAGGAAGGAGCGCACGAAGACGGAAGTTTTTTCGGGGTCGCCCGACGAAAGGCGGTCCAGCGCCTCCTGCTTGCTGCCGGCCGAAAACATGATGAAGACGCCGCCATCCGCCTCCATGCGGGCAAGGCCCCGGGTCGCGGGCAGGGCACGCGTGCCGCTCTGCGCGAAGGGATTGTTGCGACAGGCATCGAGAATTGCCACCACCTGCCGGGCGCCCTTGGAGCGGAAGCGCTCGATGATGTCGGCGGCGTTGAAGGATTCGTCCTTGATGAGGCCGGCTTCTCCCTCGGTCGCGGCGGGAATGTCGACCGGAAGCAGCCAGTTCTGCCCGTCGATCTCGACGCCATGGCCGGAATAATGGAACAGCACGGTGTCGCCAGGACTGATCGCGCCCTCCACCGTCGCCATGGCCCGGCTGATCTGGCGCTTGGTACCGTTCTCGACCAGCGTGACCGTAAAGCCCGCCCGCTGCAACGCCTCACGCATCGCCTGGGCGTCGTTCACGGCCGTCTGCAGTGGTGGCACTTCCTGATAGGTATTGTTGCCGACGATGAGGGCAAGCAGCTTGGCGGAGGCCGGCGCCACGCCGTTCCCGAAGGCCAGGAGGGCGAGTAGGAGCAGGACGAAGCGCGCTCTCATGGAGATTCCCCAATCGCAGAGGCAGGATAGCTTACCCAACGGCCTCTTGCGAGAGCCATCGCGCAGGCGGCGTCGAACAAGCGTGACTCGTTCCCCTGACTTGCGGCATCATGGAGGACAAGATCGGTTGCGCCTGCAAAGCTACGCGTGATAGACCGCGCCGTTCCGTGATTTTGCGCACAATCGAGGGTTTCATGTCTGTCGATGCCGCCACGGTGAAGCGTATCGCGCGTCTTGCGCGCATTGCCGTCACCGAAGAAGACGTTCCGCATTTGCAGGGCGAGCTGAATGCCATCCTCGATTTCGTGGCCCAACTCGATGAAGTCGATGTCGACGGTGTCGAGCCGATGACGTCTGTGACACCGATGGTGATGAAGAAGCGCCAGGACGTGGTGACGGACGGCAATATCGCCGAAAAGATCGTCGCGAATGCGCCGGCCTCCGAGGACAACTACTTCCTCGTTCCCAAGGTCGTCGACTGAGTTACGCCGTTTCCAGGCCAGGCGTGCCCGAGCCGCTGCATTCCCCGCCGCTTCGAGCCCTGGCCATATCCGTTCAGGACATCTTTCCGTGAGCCATATCACCGATCTCACCCTTGCAGAAATCCGCGATGGCCTTAAGGCCAAGGCCTTCACCGCGACCGAGGCGGCCAAGGCCTATCTCGACGCGATGGAGAAGGCACGTGGCCTCAATGCCTATGTGCTGGAAACACCGGAGCAGGCCCTCGCCATGGCCGCCCGAGCCGACGACAGGCTCGCCCGGGGCGAAGGCGGTGCGCTTGAGGGCGTGCCGCTCGGCGTCAAGGATTTGTTCGCCACCGAGGGCGTGCGCACCACCGCCTGCTCGCGCATCCTCGACAATTTCGTACCGCCCTATGAGTCGACGGTGACGAGCCAGCTCTGGCGCGATGGCGCCGTGATGCTCGGCAAGACCAATAATGATGAATTCGCCATGGGTTCGTCGAACGAGACCTCAGCCTTCGGGGCGGCTGTCTCGCCCTGGCTGCCGCCGACCTGGAGCGCCGAGGAAGGCAAGCGCAAGCTCGAAGAAGCCCGCGCTGCCGGCAAGACGCCGAACGGCTTCCTGGTTCCCGGCGGCTCCTCCGGCGGCTCCGCCGCCGCCGTGGCCGCGCGTCTGTGCCCCGGTGCGGCCGGTACCGACACCGGCGGGTCCATCCGCCAGCCTGCTGCCATCACCGGCATCACCGGCATCAAGCCGACCTATGGCCGTTGCTCGCGCTGGGGAATCATTGCCTATGCCTCCTCGCTCGATCAGGCTGGTGCCTTCGGCCATACCGTTCGCGATTGCGCCATCATGCTCAACTCGATGGCCGGCCACGATCCCAAGGACACCACTTCCATGGATATCGCCGTGCCCGATTACGAGGCGGCGATCGGCGGCAGCGTCAAGGGCAAGGTCATCGGCATTCCCAAGGAATATCGGGTCGAGGGTCTGTCGGCCGAGATCGATGGGCTCTGGCAGAAGGGCATCGACTGGCTGCGCGATGCCGGCGCCGAGATTCGCGAGATCAGCCTGCCGCACACCAAATATGCGCTGCCGGCCTATTATATCGTGGCCCCGGCCGAGTGCTCTTCCAATCTCGCCCGCTATGACGGCGTGCGCTATGGCGAGCGGGTTGCCGGCCGCGAGATCACCGAGCTCTACGAGAATAGCCGCGCCGCCGGTTTCGGCGCCGAGGTGAAGCGTCGTATCCTGATCGGCACCTACGTGCTCTCGGCCGGCTATTACGACGCCTATTACGTCCGGGCTCAAAAGATCCGCACGCTGATCAAGCGCGATTTCGAACAGGCCTATGCCAGCGGTGTCGATGCCATCCTCACCCCGGCCACCCCGTCGCCCGCCTTCGGCATCGGTGAAAAGGGCGGTACCGATCCGGTGGAGATGTATCTCTACGACGTCTTCACGGTCACGGTGAACCTGGCCGGCCTGCCGGGCCTGTCCGTTCCGGCTGGGCTGTCCTCGGGCGGTCTGCCGCTCGGCCTGCAGCTCATCGGGCGCCCCTTCGACGAGGAGACGCTGTTCACCCTGGGCCATGCCGTCGAACAGGCGGCCGGCTCGCTCGGCCGCCCCGAGCGCTGGTGGGCCTGAGCATGAGCGGCGCCGAGGACACCCGCGAAACATTGGGCACGACCGAGACATTGGCGGACCTGCGCCGGGAGATCGATGCCATCGATGAAAAGCTGGTGCATCTCCTGGCCAACCGCCTCAAGGTCGTGCAGCGGGTGGTCAAGGTGAAGAACCGCGACGGCCTGCCCGCCAACATCCCCGAACGCGTCGAGGAAGTGGTGGCATCGGCCTGCAAGCGGGCGCAAGCCGAAGGATTGCCGCCCGAGCTTGCCGAACTCATCTGGCGCGACATGGTGGCCTGGATCATCGATTACGAGAACCGCCACCTCGCCGCCGACAAACCAGGCTGAATCCAGCCTGCGACACTATCGAACCGTTCTTTGAACCGGAGCCTAGACATGAACGCCACGGTTGACCCCAAGAAGCTGATCAAGGGCGCCACGGGCGACTGGGAAGTGGTTGTCGGCATGGAAATCCATGCCCAGGTCACTTCCGAGGCCAAGCTCTTTTCGGGCGCTTCCACCAAGTTTGGTGGCGAGCCCAACAGCCACGTCTCGCTCGTTGACGCCGCCATGCCCGGCATGCTGCCGGTGATCAACGAGGAATGCGTGCGCCAGGCCATCCGCACGGGGCTCGGCCTCAAGGCGCAGGTCAACCTGAAGTCGGTGTTCGACCGCAAGAATTATTTCTATCCGGACCTGCCGCAGGGCTACCAGATCTCGCAGTACAAGCAGCCGATCATCGGCGAGGGCACCGTCATCGTCGAGGTGCCGGAGACCGGCGAGACGCTGAGCGTGGGCATTGAGCGCCTGCATCTGGAGCAGGATGCCGGCAAGTCCATGCATGTGGGCGATGTCTCGCTGGTCGATCTCAACCGGTCGGGTGTGGCCTTGATGGAGATCGTCTCCAGGCCGGATCTGCGTTCGGCCGACGAGGCGCGCGCCTATGTCACCAAGCTGCGTACGATCCTGCGTTATCTCGGCACCTGCGACGGCGACATGGACAAGGGCAATCTGCGTGCCGACGTGAACGTCTCCGTGCGCAAGCCCGGCGATCCCCTTGGCACGCGCTGCGAGATCAAGAACGTCAACTCGATCCGCTTCATCGGCCAGGCCGTCGAGATCGAAGCCCGTCGCCAGATCGGTATCCTGGAGGATGGTGGCTCCATCGACCAGGAGACGCGTCTCTATGATCCGAACAAGGGCGAGACGCGGTCCATGCGTTCGAAGGAAGAAGCACACGATTATCGCTACTTCCCTGATCCGGACCTGCTGCCGCTCGAATTCGATCAGGCCTATGTCGACGATCTCGCCGGCCGTCTGCCGGAACTCCCCGATCCCAAGAAGGCCCGCTTCATCAGCCAATACGGCCTGTCGGCTTATGATGCCGGCGTGCTGACGGCCGAGCGCGAATCCGCGGACTTCTTCGAGGCGGTTGCCACCGGGCGCGACGGCAAGATCGCGGCAAACTGGGTGATCAACGAATTGTTCGGGCGCCTCAACAAGGAAGGGCTCGACATCACCTCTTCGCCCGTCTCGGCCCAGCAGCTCGGCGGTATCGTCGATCTTATCGGCGAGAACGTCATCTCGGGCAAGATTGCCAAGGATCTGTTCGAGATCGTCTGGACCGAGGGTGGCGACCCGCGCGCCGTCGTCGAGGCTCGCGGCATGAAGCAGGTTACCGATACCGGGGCCATCGAGGCCGCCATCGATGCGGTGATCGCAGCCAATCCCGACAAGGTCGAGCAGGTCAAGGCCAAGCCGACCATGCTAGGCTGGTTCGTCGGCCAGGTGATGAAGCAGAGCGGCGGCAAAGCCAATCCGCAGGCCGTGAACGATATCCTGAAGGCCAAGCTCGGCCTATGAGGGCGAGGTGGCGATGTGCCGATCGCGTTCCGTCGAACGAGGGAGCGCGATCGGCATATCGTGGCGGGACCAGCTCAGGCGGTCTTCTCGCCATCCCAATAGTTCCTGGTCGCCGACATGTCGAAAACCCCTGGCTCCACGCGGAGGGCGTCGACGGCCATCTTGTTCGAGTCGGGATAGACGCAGACCTCGTTCGGATTGCGCTCGCCGATCATCAGATAGCGACAGGGACCCGTGCCGCTATTGACGAAGGAATGGCCGATCTTCCGCCCGGCGGGAAAACAGACATAGTCGCCGGGTTTCATGGGGAGGCGCTCCTCGCCGAGGATGAGCGTCAGCTCTCCTTCGAGGACCAGCGCATGCTCTTCTTCCAGCATGTGGTAATGGGTCGGGCAGAGCCGCATGCCCGGAGCCGGGAACTCGATCAGCACGCCGACGCGATAGGCGCTGCCGGCCACCGCGTGGGTCAAATGCTTGGAAGAACCGCCAAATTGTGGGCCGGCGCCATCGCCGTTCCAGGGGATGTCGTCCGCCGAGATGGGGAGGAGAGGCTTGGCCGGCTGAGACAGCGTGGCGATGACGTCGGGCCTGGGAAAAGCAGGATTGTCGAGGCCGGTAACTTCGCCATCCCAGTAGCTGCGGGCCGCCGCGAGGTCGAAGATGGCATCCGGTCCCAGGGCTCGTACCAACACCTTGTTCGAGTCGGTGTAGACGACGACTTCATTGGGGTTGCGCTCGCCGATGATGACGTAGCGGGCCGTTGCGGTGCCGGTGTTGAGGAGGCAATGCCCGGCCCTTTGTCCGGCGGGAAAGCAGATATAGTCGCCCGCCTTCATCACATGCGTCTCGACGCCGACCCGCGCGGTGAGTTCTCCGTCGAGGACGAAGACGTGCTCTTCCTCGAAAATATGAAAATGTGCGGGCGAACTCTGCCTGCCGGGCTCGAGCTCCTCGATGGCGACGCCGACACGATAGGGCTCACCCATGGCAGCCAAGGTGAGATGACGATAGCGTACGCCGAAACGAGGCACGTCGGACCATTCCGTCCAAGCCACGTCATGCGACGAAATCGGGCGTACCGCAGGCTCGTTGTCTGCCGTCATCGCTCGATACCCTTTCGTGCTTCCGGCCGAGCAAGACTTCCCGGCGAGGTGAAAAGGCGCACCGGCATCGGGGACGGCGCGCCTGCCATCTTTACTGGCGGTTCCAGGTGACGGACCGACAAATCAGTCCGCCGAGCACGCAGCCGGCTGTGGTGAGGCGGTTGCCCGAAAGGGTCATGGTGCCGGTATAGGTTTTGCCGTCCTCAGGATTGAAGGCCTTGCCTTTCCATTTATCGTCTCCCGACGGCGCCATGTCGTAGAAAACGCGCTTGCCGACATTGTCTTGATGCTTGGGATCCTTGACCCAGGTGACGGAGCCGCACAGAGCTTCGCCGCAGGGAGCGATCTTCACCTTCGATTCGCCGTTCTCCCTCAGCCAGGTCCCGGAGGCATCGCCGGCGTGGGCGGCGCCTGCCAACAAAGTACTTGAGACAGCGGCTATAACAACTTGTGATAGCTTGATCTTCATCGATTTCACTCCAGGGCGTGGCTGTAAGAGGCAGCATGAGGTGCCCCTGCGCAACGGCATCATTTGCCAAACTCAGGCAATGTGCAAATCGCAGCGATGGAGGTTGTGGGCGAGATGAATTCGCCCTGCGCTGCCCGTTTTGCAGGCATGCTTGTTTAGGAGGCGAATTCCGCTTGCTGCCATCCCTGCGACTGGCTAGATTGTGAGCATAAAGGAGCCCTGCATTCATGGTAGGCAAGGAAACTGCGGCTGAGGTCCAGTCCGCGCCGCCGGAGCGGCTGCGGATCGGGGCTGTCGAGTTGGCAAATCCGGTAGTCCTGGCGCCGATGTCCGGCGTGACCGATGCCGTGCTGCGTGGCATTGCGCAACGCCAGGGCGCAGGTCTGGTGATTTCCGAGATGGTAGCGAGCGATCGTCTCGCCACGGGCGACGAAGAGGCGCGCTTGCGGGCCGAAGCCCCCGGCGGCGGGCCGCATGTCGTGCAACTCGCCGGTTGCGAAGCGCGCTGGATGGGCGAGGCGGCCCGGGTGGCCGTCGACGCCGGCGCGGATGTCATCGACATCAATATGGGCTGCCCGGCCAAGCGCGTCACTGGCGGCTGGTCCGGCTCGGCCTTGATGCGCGACCTCGATCACGCGCTTACCCTGATCGAGGCGACGGTATCGGCCGTGAAGGTTCCGGTGACGGTGAAGATGCGCCTGGGCTGGGACCATGCCAGCCTAAACGCCCCGGAGCTTGCCCGCCGCGCCGAGCGGGCAGGCGCCGCCATGATCACCGTGCATGGGCGTACGCGCATGCAGTTCTACAAGGGCACCGCCGATTGGCAGGCCATTCGGGCCGTCAAGCAGGCGGTCGGCATCCCCGTGGTCGCCAATGGTGATTGTCGCAGCCTCAGTGATGCGCTGGCCATGCTGCAGCAATCGGGTTGCGATGCCGTCATGGTCGGCCGGGCCGCCCAGGGACGAGCCTGGCTGCCTGGACACATAGCCCGCGAGCTCGCAGCCGGCGAGGTGCTGCCGGTGCCCGATGCGGCGGTGCAGCGTGATCTCACCCTCGAGCATTATCACGGCCTGCTGGATCTTTACGGACCTGCGCACGGCATCCGCCACGCCCGCAAGCATCTGGCCTCGGCGATGGAGGCTGCCCAGGGCTATTTCGGCGGCGGCAATGCCGAACTTCGCCAGTCGGTGCTGACGGGTGACAAATCGAGTGATGTGGCGGCCGCCTTCAACGCCTTTTTTGCCAGTCTCGATCGGGTGGCGGCATGACAGCACTGCCACGCCACATGCCCAATCACGAGGCCGTCCTGAATGCCTTGCCTCACGCCATTCTCTCGGTGGATGGGCAGGGCAGGGTGCTCGATGCCAATATGGCCGCCGAGGCTTTCTTCGACGTCAGTGCGCCGATGATGCGGCGCAACCTGATCAAGGATCTGCTGCCTTTCGGCTCGCCCCTGCTGGCCCTGATCGACCAGGTCCGCGAGCGCAATGCGCCCGTGAACGAATATCGCGTCGATCTCGGCTCGCCGCGGATCGGGGTAGAGCGGCATGTCGACATCCAGGTCGCGCCGATGCAGGACCAGTCCGGCGGCGTGGTGATCATGCTGCAGGAACGCACCATCGCCGACAAGATGGATCGCCAGCTCACCCACCGCGGTGCAGCCCGTTCGGTGACGGCACTGGCGGCCATGCTGGCCCACGAGATCAAGAATCCGCTTTCCGGCATCCGTGGCGCCGCCCAGCTCCTGGAGCAGTCGGTCGAGGATGCCGACCGCGAGTTGACGCAGCTGATCTGCGAGGAGGCCGACCGTATCGTCAAGCTGGTCGACCGCATGGAGGTGTTTTCGGACGAGCGCCCGGTGGCGCGCAGCCCGGTCAACATCCACGTCGTGCTGGAGCATGTGAAGAAGCTGGCCCAGTCCGGCTTTGCCCGCAAGATCAAGTTCATCGAGGATTATGATCCCTCGCTGCCGCCGGTGCATGCCAACAAGGACCAGCTCGTTCAGGTCGTCCTCAACCTGGTCAAGAATGCCGCCGAGGCGATCGACGGCGACACGGATGGCGAGATCACCATGACCACCGGCTTCAAGCCAGGCGTGCGCCTGTCGGTGCCGGGATCGTCCTCACGGGTCAGTCTGCCCATCGAGGTCTGCATCAAGGATAGCGGCCCGGGGGTGGCGCCTGATCTTCTGCCCTACCTGTTCGATCCCTTCGTCACCACCAAGACCAGTGGCACCGGGCTGGGGCTGGCCCTGGTCGCCAAGATCGTCGGTGATCACGGCGGCATCGTCGAATGCGAGAGCCAGAACAAGCGTACGGTCTTTCGCATCCTTCTCCCCATGTATCGTTCCGACCGTAGCGCATAGGAAAACCGAGTATGCAGGCAGGCAGTATTCTCGTCGCCGATGACGACGCCGCCATCCGGACCGTGCTCAACCAGGCCCTTTCGCGCGCCGGTTATGAGGTACGCTCGACCGGGAACGCCACCACGTTGTGGCGATGGGTCAGCCAGGGCGAGGGGGATCTGGTCATCACCGATGTGGTGATGCCGGACGAGAATGCCTTCGACATGCTGCCGCGCATCAAGAAGGTGCGGCCGGAACTGCCCGTCGTGGTGATGTCAGCCCAGAACACCCTGATGACGGCGATCCGAGCCTCCGAGAAGGGTGCCTATGACTATCTGCCCAAACCCTTCGACCTGAAGGAGCTGATCGCCATCGTCGGCCGCGCCCTGAGCGAGCCTCGCGGCAAGCCGGCGCCGCGCTCGGGCGAGGAAGCCGAGAGCATGCCGCTGGTCGGCCGTTCGGCGGCAATGCAGGAGATCTATCGTGTCCTTGCCCGCCTGATGCAGACCGACCTGACCGTGATGATCTCGGGTGAATCAGGCACCGGCAAGGAGTTGGTGGCCCGCGCTTTGCACGATTATGGCAAGCGGCGCAGCGGCGCCTTCGTTGCCATCAACATGGCGGCGATCCCGCGCGATCTGATCGAATCCGAGCTGTTCGGCCATGAGAAGGGAGCCTTCACCGGCGCCAATGCCCGTTCCGTGGGGCGGTTCGAGCAGGCCGAGGGAGGCACGCTGTTCCTCGATGAAATCGGCGACATGCCGATGGAGGCACAAACGCGCCTGCTGCGCGTCCTGCAGCAGGGCGAATATACCACCGTGGGCGGGCGGACCCCGATCAAGACCGATGTGCGCATCGTCGCCGCCACCAACAAGGATCTTCGCATCCTGATCCAGCAGGGCCTGTTCCGCGAGGATCTGTTCTTCCGCCTCAATGTCGTGCCGCTGCGCCTGCCGCCCCTGCGCGAGCGGGCTGAGGACGTGCCGGACCTTGCCCGCCATTTCTTCAAGCTGGTGGAGCGCGAGGGCCTGCCGCCCAAGCACCTGGACGTTTCGGCCGTCGAGCGTCTCAAGCGCCATCGCTGGCCCGGCAATGTGCGCGAACTCGAAAATTTGGTGCGCCGGCTCAGCGCGCTCTATCCGCAGGAAACGTTGACTGCTGCGATCATCGAGCAGGAACTGGCGACCTCCGAAACCATGCCGCTGGAGGCGGAGAGCTCGGCCGATGAAACCCTGTCGGCCTCGGTCGAACGCCACATGACGCGCTATTTCAGCAAGTTCGGCGACGATCTGCCGCCGCCCGGCCTCTATCACCGGGTGCTGCGCGATATCGAGGAGCCGTTGATCGGCGCGGCGCTAGCAGCGACACGCGGAAACCAGATCAAGGCGGCCGAGCTCCTCGGCGTCAACCGCAACACGCTGCGCAAGAAGATCCGCGATCTCGATATCCAGGTCATCCGCGCCATCCGATGAGGCGCGGAGCAGGATTTCAATTCGGCGATTGCGGGAAGAAGAGCTTGCGCCGTTTTGATTTCATCCGATCGGGATGGAAGTTCTCGGCAACCCATGCGTCGGTCGGGTCGAGGAAGATCGCCTGCGTTCCCTCGCTTCCTTTGAGCGCGAGCTGGTTGGCGACATTGCGGAAATAGAAATGGCGGAAGATGCGGTCGAACTCCGTCATGTAGATGTCGGCGACGCGCGTATCGCCGCGGATGAGGAGCATGTTCTCGTCATTGTTGACGAGGGAGTTCTTTGAAAAATTCGCCGAGCCGCTGATGACCAGAGGATCGTCCGACAGCGGATCGATCAAAAGGATCTTGGTGTGAATGTAGAAGACATTCCCTTCATAGCGGTAATGGCCTTCCTCCAGGAACCATCTGTCGAGCTTCCAGCCGGGAACCTTGGCCCGCAGCGTCATCTTGCCGAGAGCGGCGCCATTGGCGATCTGCAGGTCGGGATCGCCGGCCAGCGCCTTCTCCGCCTTGGTGTCGAGCGGCTTTTCGAGCAGGATGTAGCGCAGGAAATCGACGTCCTCGGCAAAGACCTTGGCCAGGGTGGCGTTCACGCCGAAGGCCGCCGTGAACATCACGGTTTGCCGGGCCGTATGGATGCGATCGGCATACCAGGCGAGCAGGCTGTCATCGGGGCGTGGACTGAACAGCGGGGTGATCGTGCCTGGCGCAACCTCGTCTCGGGGCGCGGCATTCTCGCTCCCCACCCATTGACGCAGGGGCTTCCATTCGGTGTCCGCCGCAAGCTTTTCCCAGTAAGCGAGATAGTGGGCGGCGAGCGCTGCATCCCGCACGAGATGGCCCACATTGCTCTGCCCGAGAAAGCCGGACGCCGTGAAATTGGTCGAACCGGTCCACACGGCCACGCGCGCCGGATCGTCTGACAGGCGCAGGATGAACTTGTTGTGGGGAATGTCGTTGCGGTGGATGCGCGGCAGCAGGATCGCCTTCGGCAGGCCGGATGCCTTGATGGCTGCGGCATTGGCCTTGGTGGCCTCGGTATCCTTGCGCTCGCCTTTCACGGTTTCCTGGCCAGCCTCATAGACGACGGCGACATCGACCTTGCGCTCGTGAGCGGCGGCCAGGGCTTTCAGGATTGGCGGATAGCTGAATTCATAGGCGGCGACACGCAGGCTTTCCCCCGGGCGAGTGTCGTCAATGAAGCCGAGAGCGGCCTCGAGCAGGCCGCGCGAAAGCCATTGGGTGATGCGGTCATGGCTGTCATTGGGATCGGTCGGTCCCCGATTGCCGAATTTCTCGGCGAAGGCCTGGCTCGCTATGGCGCCGCGATTGAAATAGACGGCGTGCTTGCCGCCATCCTCACTCTCGGTCGTGACCTCGATTTCAAGATCCTTGCCATGGCGCAGGTTCTTCGGCGTACCGTAAACGGGACGGATCAGGAAGCCATAGGGACGGCCGGGCTTGGCGGTGTAGTCGCTCCACAAGAAGCTCTGAATCGGCTGTTCGAGCGTGGAGTATTTCTGCCCCGGACGCGGTTCGGGAACCACGTCGCGAAAGAGCTTGGTGCCGCTCAGCCAATAGGACTGGTCCTCGGTGACGTCACTGCGTTTGATGGCAAAGCCGAGCAAGCCCCGGCGGGCCTCGGCGGTGGCATCGATCGCCAGGAGCACCACATTGCTGCCGGCGATGGCGCGAAGCGCAAAATCACCGTTCGTTGCTTCCGCCCGCATGCCCGGTTCCCCCGCATTGTGCGTCGATCGCTGGAAAGTACTGGTAAACTAGAGCACAGGAGCTCGACCATTGCGTGACAGGAGAGGGTGGCAAATTCGCTACCGTTCGCCTTGGGCAGGCCCTAAACTCGGTTCACCCGGATGTGGGAAGCAGGCATGAACGCAATCAGGGCGTCGGTACACGCCTATGAGGACTGGCTGAGAGGAGAGATCGGGACCGATTTCGTCGAGGCAGACCTGGAGGAAAAGCACCGCAAGATGCGCAGCGGTGCCTTCGCCTTTCTGCGCGCGACCTATTGGCGTTGGGCCGAGACGATCCTGGAGATCTGCCCGGAGCTTGCGAATGCGCCAGAGGTTCTGGCGATCGGCGACACCCATCTGGAGAATTTCGGCACCTGGCGCGATGACGAGGGACGGCTGATCTGGGGCGCCAATGATTTCGACGATGCCGCCGTCATGCCTTATGTGCTCGATCTCGTGCGGCTTGCCACCAGCGCGCTGCTGGCCCGAGGTAGCAGGGGGCTGCCGGCGGAGGAGATTTGCCGGGCGATCGCAACCGGCTATGGCGCGGGGCTCGCCAACCCGTCGCCCGTGGTGCTCGAACGTGACTATAAATGGTTGCGCAAGGCGGTGCTGCTGCCGGAAGCCGCACGCAAGGCATTCTGGAGCAAGTTCGACATCAAGACGCGAAAGCCTATCAAGCTCGATTACGAGGAGAGGCTGCGAGCCTCGATGCCCGATCCGCAGGGTAAATATCGTTTCGCGCCCCGGCAGGCGGGAACCGGCAGTCTTGGCCGGGCACGTTTCGTCGCCTGCGGCGAGTGGCGGGGCGGACCGGTGCTGCGGGAGGCCAAGAGGTTGACCATCTCGGCCTGGTCTTATCGCTTCGATCCTCGGGCCAAGGCGATCCTGGTCGAGAAGATTGCAACCGGCCGCTGCCGCGCACCCGACCCGTATTATGGCGTGAAGGATGCCATTTTGGTGCGGCGCTTGTCGCCCAACAGCCGCAAGCTGGAAGTGAAAACCTCTGTCGACGAGTTCCTGTCGCCTCGCATGCTCACATTGATGGGGCAGGAAATCGCCAATTGCCATGCCGATGACCCGCATAGATTGCCTGTGCTGCAGAAGGATTTGCGCAAGCGCGGGAAGGACTGGCTCTGCAATGCCGCCGAGGCGGCGGCCGAGGCGGTGATCGGCGAACAAGAAGAGTTCGCTTGAACCCTGATTATTCTGCCCCGTTAGTTTCGCCTTGATTCTGTTACAATTCGGCAACACTGTTGCAGGAATCACTCAGCCTGGAATTGCCCAGGCAGATCGGTCGACAACAGGGGCGGGGACGGCGTTCGAATGGCAGTTGCAGACAACGCGCAGCAAACGGGGGCAGACGCTGCCAGCATGCCGGCGCGGCGCCTCGGCCTGCTCGGATTCGGCCTGGTCATTCTTTCGGTCGCTTCGGCGATCGGAACATTCTTCGTGTTGGTCGACGTCGAGCCGATCTCGGTGCTGCTCAAGAGCACGGTCGCCCGTCTGCGCTTCCAGTTGGGCATCGACGCCGCCGTCCAGGCGCCGAATACCGATGCCGCCTATAGCAATGCCATCGATGCGCTGTTCATCGTCAATGCCTCCTTCATTGTGGCTTTGCTGGTGCTGCTTGCGGTCGAGGCAGGTAATCTGATCGTCGCAAGGCGTCGCGGGCAAGCCGGTGCCGCGCTGCATATGCGGGTGATCGGGCTGTTCTCCATCGTCTCCGCCGTGCCGGTCCTGCTGTTGGCGACGGTGGCGATCATCTCGCTCGACCGCGGCCTCGACAATCTGTTCTCGACACGCGTCAGCAACATCGTCAACACCTCGGTCGCGGTCGCCAATTCCTATCAGGACGAGCAGGCTCAGCAATTGCGGTTCGCCGGCCTGTCGATGGCGGCCGACCTCAACAAATATTCGCCGCTCTACGCGGCGGACCGGTCGCAGTTTCAACGCCTGTTCGACATGCTCGCCGTGAATTACGGCCTGTCGAGCGCCATGATCCTGACCCGAGAGGGGACGGTAACCGACCAGTCCTATGTGCCCGGCAGCTTGCCGTTCTTCCTGCCGGCCAAACTGTTTCCGGCCCTTGCCGCCGCCGACCAGCAACCGGCCGTTCGCATCGATCCTGGAACGCAGAACGTCACCGGCCAGATCATCAAGCTGGCTGCCTACACCGATCGCTATCTCTTCATTGTCCGGCCCTTCGACCCCAAGATCGCAGAATATATCCGGCAGACCGGCGAGGACTCGGCTCGCTTCGAGAATCTGAAGGCGTCCCGCTTCCCGACCCAGGTCAATTTCGCGCTGCTCTACGCCATCATCGCCCTCAACATGCTGTTGGCGGCGATCTGGATCGGCCTTTCCTTTGCCAATCGCCTGGTGGATCCGATCCGCCGCCTGATCAGCGCGGCGGACCAGGTCGGCAGCGGCAATCTCAATGTGCATGTGCCGGTGGAGCCGCGTTCCGGCGATCTCGGCAAGCTTGGCGACACCTTCAACAACATGACGGACACGCTGCGCACCCAGCGCAACGACCTGCTCGGCGCCAATGATCTGCTCGACAGCCGCCGGCGCTTCATCGAGGCGGTGCTGTCGGGCGTTTCGACCGGCGTGATCGGCATCGACGACGAGGGCAAGATCACCGTGGTCAATCCGCTCGCCAGCACCTGGATCAAATCGCGCCAGTCCCCCGTCGGGCGTCCCCTGGCCGAGGTGATGCCTGAGTTGTCGACCTATCTCGCCGACGCGCTCGGCACCAGGTCGCGGCTGGTGCAGGGCCAGATCACCATCAATCGCGACGGACGTGAGCGCAACGTCACCGTGCGCGTCACGTCCGAGCAGTCGACCATGCGCGAGCATGGCTATGTGGTGACGCTGGACGACATTACCGAACTCGTGCTGGCGCAGCGCAGCTCCGCCTGGGCCGACGTGGCCCGCCGCATTGCCCATGAGATCAAGAATCCGCTGACGCCGATCCAGCTTTCGGCCGAACGCATCCGGCGAAAATACGGCAAGGTCATCGTGGAGGACCGCGAGGTCTTCGACCAGTGCACCGACACCATCGTGCGCCAGGTCGACGACATCAAGCGCATGGTCGACGAATTTTCCTCCTTCGCCCGTATGCCCAAGCCCTCGATCGAGAGCGAGGATTTCGGCGAGATGGTGAAGCAGGTCGTGTTCATGATGCGGATCGGCTATCCCGACATCAGCTTCAACTACCAGCCACCGCCCGAGCCCATCATCGCCCGGTTCGACCGCCGCCTGCTCTCGCAGGCCGTCACCAACATCGTGAAAAATGCCACGGAGGCCATCGCGGGCCGGCCTGACGATCGCGAGGGCACGGGGACCGTCGACGTGCGTGTGGTGCGCAGAGGAGCGGATATCGCCGTGGAGGTGATCGACAATGGCATCGGTCTGCCCAAGGAAAACCGCCAGAAGCTGCTGGAGCCCTATGTCACCACGCGCGAGAAAGGCACGGGCCTCGGCCTCGCCATCGTCGGCAAGATCATGGAGGAGCATGGCGGCGGCATCGAGCTGCTCGACGCCCCGGCGGTGGCTGATGGCGGCCACGGCGCCATGATGCGTCTGTGGTTCCCGGTGGAAGCAACGGGCAAGTCCGATGCGGCCAGCAACGAGGCCGCACAATGATGGTTCTACCCTACCTTCCGCGCCAAGATGTAATACCAAGAGACATTATCGATGGATCTTGGTTCCGTCTGACAATTTTCGCCAAGTCTTTGATTTGGTTTCGCAAATTGGCGGGTGTTCAAGCCGAGAATGCGTCAGGATCTTCGAGGCTTGGCATTGGATGGGACACCTTGATCCGATACGCGCTTGCAAAGCGTTTGCGGGCGACGTGCCCGGCCTCATGCGAGGCGGGCGCGCTGGATTCACCTCATGCAAGCAGGAACTAGACGATGGCGACCGACATTCTGATCGTTGACGATGAGGCCGATATCCGAGAGCTCGTTGCCGGCATCCTCGAGGATGAAGGCCATGGTACCCGAACCGCAAAGGACGCCGACGATGCCCTGGCCACGGTCGCCCAGCGCCGGCCGCATCTCATCTTCCTGGATATCTGGATGCAGGGATCGCGTCTCGATGGGCTCCAGCTTCTGGAAGTGCTGAAGGCCGAACACCCCGAAGTTCCGGTGGTGATGATCTCTGGACACGGCAATATCGAGACCGCCGTCGCGGCGATCAAGATCGGTGCCTATGATTTCATCGAAAAGCCGTTCAAGGCGGACAGGCTGGTGCTAGTCGCCGAGCGCGCCCTGGAAACGTCGCGCCTGCGCCGCGAGGTCAACCAGCTACGCCAGATCTCGGGCAGCGCTTCCAAGATGATGGGGCGCTCCTCGGCCATGAACCAGCTCCGGCAGGTGATCGAGAAGACCGCGCCGACCAATAGCCGCATCCTGATTGCCGGCCCGCCCGGATCGGGCAAGGAATTGGCCGCCCGCACCATCCATCAGGCCTCGCAGCGGGCCGAGGGGCCTTTCGTGGTGCTCAATTCGGCCTCGATCCTGCCCGAGACCATGGAAACCGAGTTGTTCGGCGTGGAAGGTGGTG
The DNA here is from genome assembly GCF_056754975.1 of Labrys sp. HAY1-8F. Classification (NCBI taxonomy): domain Bacteria; kingdom Pseudomonadati; phylum Pseudomonadota; class Alphaproteobacteria; order Hyphomicrobiales; family Xanthobacteraceae; genus Labrys; species Labrys sp. HAY1-8F. The sequence goes on from NZ_JBPGWZ010000002.1 coordinate 218,447, forward strand.
AGGGCCGTACCCGCAAGGTCGGTGCCTTCGAGGAGGCCCATGGCGGCACACTGTTCTTCGACGAGGTGGCCGATCTGCCCCGCGAAACGCAGGGAAAGATCCTGCGGGTGCTGATCGATCAGAATTTTTCCCGCGTCGGCGGGGCGACCAAGGTGCATGTCGACGTGCGCATCATCACCTCGACCTCGCGCGACCTCACCGAGGAAGTGGCCGATGGACGCTTCCGCGAGGATCTGCTGCATCGTCTTTCCGTGGTGCCGATCCGTGTCCCCGGCCTGTCGGAACGCCGCGAGGACATTCCGGAACTCGTGGATTATTTCCAGGGACAGATCGCCCAGGCGACCGGCCTGCCACGGCGCGTGGTCGGCCCCGACGCCATGGCGGTGCTGCAGTCGCATGAATGGCCTGGCAATGTTCGCCAGCTTCGCAACAATATCGAGCGGCTGATGATCCTGGTGGGCGGCGATCCCGATGCCATCATCTCCGCCGAAATGCTACCGCCGGAAATCGGGGCACTGATGCCAACCCGCCCGAACGGGCAGGGGGGCGAGCAGTTGATGGGCTTGCAATTGCGCGATGCGCGCGAATTGTTCGAGCGCGAATATCTGATCGCGCAGATCAATCGTTTCGGCGGCAACATCTCCCGCACGGCCGAGTTCGTCGGCATGGAGCGTTCCGCCCTGCATCGCAAGCTGAAATCGCTCGGTGTCGGGGCGTAGGCGGGCAGCAGCCCGTGAGGAAACGACGGAGCAGGGCCGGCGCAAGGCAACGCGGCCGGCTTTGCGGGGCAGTACGGCCAGAAAAGCCGGCCAGGGCACGGTCCGTTTCCCGTGTGGGCGCATGCCCGGGGAGGCTGAGGCGGCGCGGCTGTTTCTCCGCAATGTCAGCAACCTCCTGCGATCATGGTTCTGGCCGGCACGACACGGCTGTGCGGCTTCGCCGGGCCATCGTGTCAATTGGTTCCGGCCTGCCAAGACATCGTGGCGAGGAGGGGGTGCCTGCCCGCCAGTCTTTGGAGGTACTCCAATATCGCAGGTATGCAGAGGTTCGACGTCTTACTATTTGTTGATCGGTGTCCGCGGGCCGGTTCTTACGATCCTGCGAACCCGCATTCATGTAAAACGCTGCCACAACGCAGTGCCTAGCGCGGCACTACGCAAAAATCATCTTGCTCTGGGAATAGAAATCTCTACAAAAAAGTAATAATATACCTTGAGGCATATGGCATGCGGGGGCAGGCATTTGCAGGGGCGGGTAGACTAGGCGTCCGGCCGGGGGACCGGGTGCGTCATGTCGATATCTGGCTGATCAAGGCCACGCGATATGACGATGACGGCTATCCCATTCGCTGGATACGCTCGGCCATTCCATCCAATTCTCTCGCCTGTGTCTGGGCCCTGGTGGAAGATGCGATATCCCGGCAGGTCTTAGGCCCTGATGTCGTGACCCGGGTCCACGCCATTGACGAGACCAACACGCGTGTCGACATTCCAGCCATTCTGAGAAGCCATCAGACTGACGGAGCGCAGGCCATCGTCATGCTGGTTGGCGTGCAGACCAACCAATATCCGCGGGCGATGGATATTGCCCGGCCGTTGCGAGCCGCCGGCGTACCGGTCTGCCTTGGTGGCTTTCATGTGTCGGGTTGCATCGCCATGCTCGGCGAGGATGCCGAGGAACTGACCCTGGCGCGGGAGCTCGGCGTCAGCCAGTTCGCGGGAGAGGCCGAGCCCGATCGCCTCGACGCCGTTCTGCGCGATGCCTTGGCCGGCACACTGAAGCCGCTCTACAATCATCTGAAGGACCAACCTGGCCTGCAAAACGTGCCGGTGCCGCTGTTGCCCGGGCCGATCGTACGGCGTTCCTTCACCCATTGGTCGAGCTTCGATCTTGGCCGAGGCTGCCCGTTCGAATGCTCCTTCTGCACCATCATCAACGTCCAGGGGCGCAAGAGCCGTTTCCGTACGGCGGACGAGCTGGAGGCCATCATCCGGCTGAATGCCAGGGAGGGTGTCAGCAAGTTTTTCGTGACCGACGACAATTTTGCCCGCAACCGCAATTGGGAGGCCTATTGCGACCGGCTGATCGAATTGCGCGAGCGCGAGGGGGTGGAAGCTCGGCTGTTGATCCAGGTCGACACCATGGCCCATCGCATTCCCGGTTTCATCGACAAGGTGGTGCGGGCCGGCGTTCGGCTGATCTTCATCGGGCTCGAAAACATCAACCCGGACAATCTCGAAGCGGCCAAGAAACGCCAGAACCGCATCGAGGAATATCGCGAGATGGTGCTGGCGTGGAAGCGCCATCCCGTGGTGATCAGTTGCGGCTACATCATCGGCTTTCCCGCCGATACCCGGGAATCGATCCTGCGTGACGTCGATCTGATCAAGCGGGAATTGGCCATCGACGTGCTCTACTTCAACATCCTGACGCCTCTGCCCGGCAGCGAGGATCACAAGCGCATGAAGGACGCCGGGATATGGATGGATCCGGACTTCAACAAATACGACCTGAACCATCGCGTCACCCATCATCCCAAGATGAGCGACGCCGAACTCGATGCCGTCTTCCACGAAGCCAGCCGGCGCTATTATGATTTCGAGCACATGGAGCGGGTGTTCAAGCGCAGGGTGCAGCTCAAGAACGGCATGCGGCTGACCACGCTCTATAATTTGATCGCCTATCGCGAAGGCCCGCGGCGGGAAGGTGTTGCCTTCGCCGAGTTCGGCCTCGGGCGCATCATCGACCGCCACGAGCGGCGTCATGGGCTGCCGCTCGAAAACCCGCTGCGCTTCTATGCCCGCTATGCCTGGCGCTTTGCGCGCACGATGGCAGCTTATGCCTATACCTATGGCCGGCTGCGTCTGAGCGTGGCCAAGGCCTGGCGGGCCTGGGGACGCCAGGATCTGTTTCCCTATACCGATGATGCCATCGCCGTCATCGATGAGCGCAACGACCCGCTGGTGCAGGGAACGGCGGACCGCAGCACGCCCTATGCGAAGAAGCGCCAGGAGAACCGACTGAAATCGCGTCTCCAGGAGGACCTGCAGCCTGAACCCGGCTTAAGTGGCGAAGCCGTCGGTCCTTAGCGTTGCCTCTTTTGTGGCGCGAGCCTTAAGCCCGATGTCGCTCACCCGAGCGGGAAACGCGCCAATTTGTCGTAGCCGGCCTTGATGCGGCTATCCCAGAAGTAGCTCCCGCCGGCGGAGCCGGATTGCCGAGCAGGCCCGGCAATGACAAAGGTCAGGCAAACTCCGGCGACGAACCTTAAGCGAACGGCACGATCCTTAGGCTGGTTCGACCCTGGCCGGCTCGTGCAGGCGGGACAGGTTGGCGATCAGGCTGCGGTCATGCAGTGCCACGAAGCGTTCCTTCGAATTCAGCCATTTGGCCGCTTCCTCGATCGAGGCGGCCTCGGCGATCTTGGCCTGCGCCATAACGCGATCCTGCTCGAAGCGCCCGCGCTCGCGGGAGCCCATCGTCGGCAACATGGTCTCGTGCAGCGCCCGGAAACCCGCATCCCGATAGACGACCTCGATGGCATCGCTGTCGTCCTCGCCGACGGCGGCAAGTTCGGTGCTCAGCTCGTTGGCCCGGGTCGCCACCTCCGGCGGATGCGTCTCCTCCGGCGTCGCCAGGAAGCCGTGGCGACGCAGCCACAGGCCGAGTGCGAGTTGGCCCGAGGCCCACGAAAGCGGGATGGCGAGCAGCAGACCGATGATGGTCGGCGACATCCAGGTGAACAGATAGGGCGAGATCACATAAGCAGCAACACCGGCAAAGGCACCCAGAACCGTATGCGAGCGGTGGCGCTTGACGATGTCGCGGAAGGGGATCGAGCCGTCGTCGCGGCGCTGCGGCTTCCAGCCCGAATCGCGCCCGACCAGGATTTCGAATACGGCACCCGACTGGATCAGCATCATGACCGGGGCGAGCAAGGCGGAAAGAATGATCTCAAGCAGCACCGAGAGGGTCAGCCTGATGCCGCCCCCGCTCGCCCGGCGGTTGGGGCCGTCGAGCAGCATGATGATCAGGCCGAAGATCTTTGGCGCGAGCAGGATGCCCATGGTGCCGCCGAACAGCGCCAGAGCGAGTTCGGCGTTGAACACCGGCCAGGTCGGGAAGAGCGAGAACTCGTCGGTGAAATATTCGCGCCGGATGAAATGGGCCTGCAGTGCGATGGTCAGGCCGACCAGCAGCTGGAGCAGCCAAAGCGGGCTTGCCAGATAGGAGAAGATGCCATTGGCGAAGTGCTGGCGCGTACAGGGGTGGAAACCCTTGGAGCCGATCACACGTGCATGCTGCAGGTTGCCCTGGCACCAGCGGCGGTCGCGCGCCGACAGGTCGATCAGCGAGGGTGGGCTTTCTTCGTAGGATCCCGTGATGTCGTTGAGCATGTAGACGGCATAGCCGGCCCGGCGGATCAGCGCCGCTTCGACGAAATCATGGCTGAGGATATGGCCGCCGAAGGGCGGACGGCCAGACAGATCCGGCATCCCGCAATGCGCCGCGAAGGCCTTGGTGCGGATGATGGCATTGTGGCCCCAATAATTGCCGTCATGCCCCATCCAGAGCGACAGGCCTTCGGCGATCACCGGGCCATAGGTACGGGCGGCAAACTGCTGGATGCGCGCGAACAGGGTGTTGCGGTTGATGATCAGCGGCAGCGTCTGGATGATACCGGCATCCGGGTCACGCTCCATGGCAGCCGCCAGTTGCACGACGGAGGAACCCGTCATCAGGCTGTCGGCGTCGAGCACCAGCATATGCTCATAGGAGCCGCCCCAGCGCGTGACCCAATTGGCGATATTGCCCGCCTTGCGGTTCGTGTTGCGCTGGCGATGGTGGTACCAGAGCTGGATATCGGGCCCCAGCCGCTTGCGCATCGCCAGGAAGGCACGCTCCTCGGCGATCCACACATTCGGATCGGTGGTGTCGGAGACGAAGAAATAGTCGAAGGCGCGGCCGAGGCCGGTCTGTTCCACCGATTCGATGATGGCCTGCATCGCGCCGAAAACGCGGCTCGGCGCCTCGTTGTAGATCGGCATCAGCACGGCGGTGCGCGTGCTCAACTGCTGGGGCAGGGGCTGGGTGGTGCGCCGGTGGAAGAGCAGATAGACGAAGCCCGCAACGCCCGCGGTGAAGGCGAGGGCGATCCAGGAGAAGTTGAGCACGAACAGGCAGACCAAGGCCCATTCGAGGAAGGTGACCCCGCCGACTTCGACGACCTTGTACATTTCGAAGGCGCCGAAAGCGGTGAGCGCCAACATGCCGCCGAAGACGAACAGGCGGATGAGCCAGGAGCCGTGATGCAGGGCCGGATGGATCCAGGAGCGGCGTTCCGAGCGCGACCACTTGGTCAGCGACTGCACCGGCATCTCCAGCCGATTCTCGTCCGGCATGGCGGAGCGCTGAAAAACCCACTCCTGCGACGAGGTCGGGTGGGTGCCGCCGGTGTGTTCCTCTACGGTGTCCATCGATACAGCCATGTCTCACTTACAGGCTTGCCGTCCTTAACCAGCACGGCACGCATTTCCGAATAGGTTTCGCTGCTCGGGTCGAGGCCGAAACTCAGGCGACCGATGCGCCGCTCCGTTTCCAGAGTCAAACTGACATCGCTCAGCTTACCGGGATTGACGGTGACCTCGGGCGTGACGCCGTTGAGGTTGTCGGCATTGGCGAACAGATCACCCTGGAAGTCGATCACGAACAGACGCCGCTTGGAACCCAGGGCTCCTATCCGCGTCGCGCGTACCAGGGTCATCGGCGGCCGATCGGGCGGAATCTGGCACCAATTGGTGCGATAAGCGAAGGAATAGTCCTTGCCCGCCTCGAGGGCATCCTTCGGCCGCCAATAGGTGATGATGTTGTCGTGGATTTCCTGGTCGGTCGGGATTTCCACCAGTTGGATCGATCCTTCCCCCCAATCGCCCTTGGGGGTGATCCATACGCTCGGCTGCATTTCGAAATGATGCCGGCTGTCTTCGTAATCTGCCGGATCGCGACCCCGCTGCAGCAGGCCGAAGCCACGAGGGGTCTTGTCGACGAAAGCCGAGATCTGCAGCGTCTCCGGGTTCTGCAGCGGGCGCCAGATCCATTCCCCGCCACCCGACAACATCTGCAGCCCGGAGGAAGCGTGGACGGCAACGCGCACGTCGTCGGCACCCTTGCGGTCGTTGGAGCCGAACAGAAACATCGAATTCAGCGGCGCGATGCCGACATGCTCGATCTTGGCGCGCGGGAAAATCGTCGTCTCGACATCGATGGTGGTGATCTCGCCCGGATGAAGCGTCAGGTGGAACGCGCCCGTTGCCGCTTCCGAATCAAGCAGGGCATGCACCACCAGATTCTCTGCGTTCTGGGGCGGACGTTCGATCCAGAAAGCCCGAAAGAAGGGAAACTCCTCGCCGCTGGATTCGCCGGTATTGATTGCCAGTCCGCGCGCCGCTGCGCCATAGACCTGGTTCTTGGCGATGGCGCGGAAATAGCTGGCGCCCTGGAAGATGGCGAAATCGTCGAGCCGACTGGGCATGTCGATCGGCGCCTTCAGCCGAAAGCCCGAAAAGCCGAGTTTGGAATCGGGCGGAGGCGGCGTGATCTTGCCGAAGTCGAACATCGCCGGCTCATAGGGCACGATCAGGACACGGCCGTCCTCGACGGTGAACAGGTCGACCGGGGCGGCATAGATGAAGCCCCGATGCAGGGGCTCGATCACGAAGCCGCGGCGATCCTGACTCCAGATGCCCCGATCAGGCCGGAATCGGATCGAGACATATTGCTCGTAATCCAGATTTTGCAGGGAGGAGGGCAGCGTGGCGTCCGGCGCCTGATAGGGAGCCTTCGCAAGATTGCGGGCATAGTCCAGGAGCTTGTCCCGAGAGAAGACCTCGCCTTCCTTCAGACCGGGGGCGTCGATCGCAGCCCGAGCCCCCTGGGGGGCAGCCAGCACACCGGCGGCAATGGAAGCAAATTTCAAGAAGTCGCGTCTGTTCATGGTCTTCTTAACGCGCTTTCGGCAGGCGCAATAGGTGTGGCTGGGCAAGGAACGGCACCACGTCCCTTGGGAGGAAGCGTCTAGTCTTCATCGGGGCACCATAGGTTATACGGTCGCCGGCAACAACTGGCGGGTGTATTCGCGACGTCGTTCCCCGACCATCCCACACCCGAGCCGTCGGCCTTCAACCGAAGAATCGTGACGACTTCATGATGTAGAAGGAGAGGCTTTCCATTTTGTTGTCACAAGTCGGCCAAACCCCAGGCATGAGGGCCCGTATCAGGGCGGAGGGCGACGGGGGCCTTGAGGAGCGCATTGCGTGGGGAAATGCCGGAATGTACCCGCGCGTAGTGGCTTAAGCGCTTGTTTCGTTGACTTTAAGGGTTCGTTTCTGCCACTACCGGCCGTGAATTGCGTGGGTTGCTTGCTTATCGGCGTGCCGGCAGGCCGAATCACGGAGATGCCGGCGCCTGTGCCCGCTGCCCACGCTAGCTGACCTGCCTTGAAAGAAGATCATGATCGAGACCACCTTTGACCCCGCCAGCGTCGAGCCGCGCGTGTCCGCGGCCTGGGAAGAGGCACAGGCTTTCCGTGCAGGCCGGCCCGATCGGGCCGGCGCCGCACCCTATTCGATCGTGATTCCGCCGCCGAACGTCACCGGCTCGCTCCATATGGGCCATGCGCTCAACAATACGTTGCAGGATATCCTCTGCCGCTTCGAGCGCATGCGCGGCAAGGACGTGCTCTGGCAGCCCGGCACCGACCATGCCGGCATCGCCACCCAGATGGTGGTCGAACGCCAGCTCCAGGAGCGCCAGATTCATCGGCGCGAGATCGGGCGCGAGAAATTCCTCGAGCGTGTCTGGGCCTGGAAGGAAGAATCGGGCGGAACGATCGTCAAGCAGCTCAAGCGCCTGGGCGCTTCCTGCGACTGGTCGCGCGAGCGCTTTACCATGGACGAGGGCCTGTCCAAGGCGGTGATCGAGATCTTCGTGCGGATGAACGAAGCCGGTCTGATCTATAAGGACAAGCGCCTGGTCAGCTGGGATCCCAAGCTGCTCACCGCGATCTCCGACATCGAAGTCGAGCAGATCGAGGTGAATGGCAGTCTGTGGCACTTCGCCTATCCGGTGGTGGATGAGGCGGGCCAGGAAACGGGCGAGACCATCACCGTCGCCACCACCCGCCCCGAAACCATGCTCGGCGATACCGCCGTGGCGGTGCATCCCACCGATGAACGCTACACTCATCTGGTTGGCAAGATGGTGCGGCTGCCGCTGGTCGGCCGGTTGATTCCGATCGTCGCAGACGAATATTCCGATCCCGAGAAGGGTACCGGCGCGGTGAAGATCACGCCCGCGCACGACTTCAACGATTTCGAAGTCGGCAGGCGGCACAACCTCGAGGTGATCAACATCCTCACGGCCGAGGCGCATATCAACGACAACGCGCCGGAAGCCTATCGCGGCCTGGAGCGTTTCGAGGCGCGCAAGCGCATCGTCGCGGACATGGAAGCGGCCGGCCGCCTGGTCGAGATCGAGAAGCACAAGCACCAGGTGCCGCATGGCGACCGCTCGGGCGTGCCGATCGAGCCCTGGCTTACCGACCAGTGGTATCTGAACGTGCGTCCGCTCGCCGAGGAAGCCCTGGCGGCGGTGCGTCGCGGCCAGACGCGCTTCGTACCGCAGAACTGGGAAAAGACCTTCTTCGACTGGCTGGAGAACATCCAGCCCTGGTGCGTGTCGCGCCAGCTCTGGTGGGGCCACCAGATTCCGGCCTGGTACGGGCCTGATGGAGGTTACGTCATCGCCCGCGACGAAAAAGAAGCGCGCGTCAAGGCCGATGCCAAATGGGGTGCCGGCGCGGCGATCACCCGCGACGAGGATGTGCTCGACACCTGGTTTTCCTCGGCGCTGTGGCCCTATTCGACCTTCGGTTGGCCGGACAAGACGGCGGATCTCGCCAGATATTACCCGACTTCCGTGGTGGTGACCGGCTTCGACATCATCTTCTTCTGGGTTGCCCGCATGATGATGACGGGCCTGTTCACCCAGAACGACGTGCCGTTCAAGGATGTCTATCTCCACGCCCTCGTGCGTGACGAGAAGGGCGCCAAGATGTCGAAATCCAAGGGGAACGTCATGGACCCCCTGGATATCATCGACGGTGTCGAACTCGATGCCCTCATCGCCAAGCGTACTGCGGCGCTCGCCAACAAGGCCGATGTCGCTCACGTTACTTCGGAGACCCGCAAGGCCTATCCGAATGGCATCGAGCGCTATGGTGCCGACGCCTTGCGCTTCTTCCTGGCCGCTATGGCAGCACCCGGCCGTGACATCAAGCTGTCGATCGACCGCGTCAAGGGCTATCGCAATTTCGGCACCAAGCTGTGGAACGCCACACGCTTTGCCGAGATGAAGGGCTGCGTGCGCGATCCGTCCTTCGATCCGAAATCGGCGAAGATCGCCCTCAATCGCTGGATTGCCGGCGAAGCGGAGAAGGCCGTCGGTGAAATCCAGCGTGCCATCGAGGCCTATCGTTTCAACGATGCTGCCAGCGCGGTTTATCGCTTCATCTGGAACGTGGTGTGCGACTGGTATGTCGAGCTTGCCAAGCCGATCATCGAGGGTGAGGACGAGGTGGCGCGGGCCGAAACGCGCGCCATGGTCGCCTTCATCCTCGACCAGTCCACGCTCCTGCTGCATCCCTTCATGCCCTTCATGACCGAGGAGCTCTGGTCGGTGACGGCGGGGCCGGTTCCGCGTGAGCAGATGGCGGCCCTGACCGCGTGGCCTGACCTTGGCGGCCTGCTCGATGCAGCGGCGGATGAGGAAATCGGCTGGCTGGTCGATCTCGTTACCGAGATCCGCTCGATCCGTACCGAGGTCGGCGTGCCCGGCGGCGCCCAGGTGCCCCTGGTCATGGTGAACGCCTCCAAGGCCATCGAGGCACGCGTCGCCGCCCATGGCGAGACGCTCAAGCGCCTGGCCCGGATCAGCGAGATCGGCTTTGCGCCATCGGCTCCGAAGGGCTCGGTGCAGATCATCGCCCGCGGCGCCGTGGCGGCCCTGGCCCTGGAAGGCGTGGTCGACATCGAGGCCGAGAAGGCGCGCCTGAAGAAGGAAACCGACAAGATCGACGGCGAGATCACCAAGATTAACGCCAAGCTCGGCAATCCCGACTTCATCGCCCGGGCCAAGGAAGAGGTGATCGAGGAAAATCGCGAGCGGCTCGAGGAAGCCACGGCCCGCCGCGCCAAGCTGCAGGACGCTCTGGCCGGCCTGTAATCGATACGGCGTGCCGATCTCCGGATCGGCACGCCGTAGCACCACTACGCCTATCGGCCGGTCAGAGCGATCGGCCGCCGGCCCCCGACACGCGGGCCAGGAAGGCCTTCGAGCGCTCCGATCGTGGTGCCGTGAAGAAGGTTTCGGGCGATGCCTCCTCCACGACGAGGCCGTCATCCATCATCACCACGCGGTCGGCGACCTCCCGGGCAAAGCCCATTTCATGGGTAACGACGATCATGGTCATGCCGTCGCGGGCGAGCTCCTTCATGACTTCCAGCACTTCGCCGACCATTTCGGGATCGAGTGCGCTGGTCGGTTCGTCGAACAGCATCAATGTCGGCTTCATCGCCAGCGCCCGTGCGATAGCCACGCGCTGCTGTTGGCCGCCCGAGAGCTGGGCAGGATAGGCATCCGCCTTGTCCTTGAGGCCCACACGGGCCAGCAGCGCCGCCGCTTCGCGGCGGGCCGTCGCCGGGTCGATGCCCAGCACCTGCGTCGGTGCTTCGATGATGTTGCCCAGTGCACTCAGATGCGGGAACAGGTTGAAGCGCTGGAAGACCATGCCGATGTCGCGGCGTTGCCGGGCGATGTTGCGCTCGCTGTCTTCGACGAGGCGTCCTTTCTTTTCGCGGTAGCCGATGAGATGGCCGTTCACACGGATGCGGCCGTTCTGGATCTTCTCCAAATGGTTGATGCAGCGCACGAAAGTGGTCTTGCCCGACCCGGAGGCGCCGACGATGACGACGACCTCTCCGCGCCTGACGTCGAGCGAGACGCCCTTGAGCACCTGCATCGGGCCGAACCATTTCTCGACGCCCTCGGCCTCGACCGTCCATTGGATGTCTGTATCGCTCATGGGTTGGCTCCGAACAGGCCGGTCAGAAGCCGTCGGCGCGGCGCCTTGCTGCGCGTCTCGGCAAAGGGCGTGCTGAAACGAGCCTCGATATAGCGTTGGAGGAGGCCCCAGAGGGTGGTGAGCGAGAGGTAATAGAGCGCGACCACCGAATAGAGTTCGAAGACACGGAAGGTTGCCGACGTCACCATCTGGGTTGCCAGCAGCAGTTCGGGCACGCCGATGACGCTGAGCAGCGTCGTGCTCTTCAGCATGCCGTTGAAATTGTTGCCGAGCGGCGGAATGATGACCCGCGCGGCCTGTGGCAGGATGATGCGCCGCAGGAGCTTGGCCGGCGTCATGCCGAGCGATTTGGCCGCCTCCGTCTGCCCGCGATCGATCGAGGTGATGCCAGCGCGAATGATCTCGCCCATATAGGCCGCTTCGTTCAGGCTGAGGGCGATGATACCCGCCTGAACATTCCCCGGCAGGATCATGAAGCCGAGATCGATGTCGTGAAAGCGCAGTATGCCGGCGGCGGCAAGGGCGGTGTAGATGAACACGATCTGCACCAGCAGCGGCGTGCCGCGCATCACCCAGACATAGAAGGAGGTGATCGCCTGCAGGACCCGCCAGGACGACAGCCGCCCCAGGGCCACGAACAGGCCGAGGGTGGTGCCGACGATCTGGGCGACGATGCTGATGCTGAGCGTCAGCCAGAGGCCGTGCAGATAGATGCTGGAGGGTTCGAGCAGATAGTGAAAGAAGAAGGCCCAGTTGAAGTTCATGGCAGGACCTCACAAGGCGTCGCGCTCGATACCCCAGCTTTGCAGGATCTTCAGGTAAGTGCCGTCCTTGCGCACGGCCTCGAGCCCCAGGGCGAAAGCCTTCTGCAGATCGGTGTCGTCCTTCCTGAAGGCGGCGCCGATGATGGCCTGGGCGAAGGGCTGGCCCCCCAGTTCGAAAAGATCGGGTGCCTGCTTGAAGTAGTAGCCGGCCGTCTTGATCGTGGTGCCATAGGCATCGACCTGGCCGATGCGCAGGGCCTGAAAAGCATCGGTATCCTTGGGAAAGACGACGACCTGTGCCTGTGCCTTGCCTTCGCCGGCGAGCTTCTTGTTTTCCTCATCGACCAGGGACTGGATCGTGGTGCCGTTCTCGACCGCAACTTTCTTGCCGGAGAGATCGGCGAGCCCGGTGATATGGCTCGAATTGCCTTTCAGCACCACAAGCGACTGGCTGGAGGCGAGATAGTCGACGAAATCGACGACTTCGCGGCGCTTGGGCTTGTCATAGAGCTCGGACATGATCACGTCGCACTGCTTGGCGATCAAAGCGGGGATGATGCCGTCGAACTGCACCTGCTTCCATTCAGCGCTGACGCCCAATTGCTTGGCGATGGCATTGCCGAGTTCGATCTCCGCTCCCGTCAGCGACCCGTCGTCCTTGTAGAAGGATAGGGGCGGCGATCCGATATCGGCACAGATCACCATCTTCTTGGCTTCGGCGATGGCTGCCGGCGGTTCGATGGGCTGCGCCAGGGTTGGGGTGGCGATGCTCGCCGCCGCGAGGGCAACCGATAGGAAAGCAAGGTCAGGGCGAAGACGAGGCAGTACGGCACGGAATGCGCGCATGGTGGTGCTCCGGGGTGACTTGTTCCTGGTCCCGATGTGGAACCAATTTTATTATTAATACCGATATTGGGACATAACATTGGCATGCCAGCAAGAAAAATCGTATAGACATTTCGAGAAAATCGATACTAAGCTATGGAACCAATATTTGAATTGGTTTCAAAATGAATAGCAAACAACAAGCCGCCCAGAGCCTCCGCAGCCTGCTGAACGGGGGTGTCTATCCTCCTGGAAGCCGCTTGCCGCCAGAGCGTGACCTGATGCATCAGCTCGGCCTGAGCCGCCGGGCGCTCCGCTATGGTCTTGAGCAATTGGAGGCCGAGGGACGCCTGTGGCGACATGTCGGCAAGGGCACCTTCGTAGGCACCCGGCCGCCCGAGCGGGAACTGGGCATGTCGCTGATCACCGCCAGCACCAGCCCGGCCGAACTTATGGATCTCTGCCTGTGGACGGAGCCTACCTATGCCAGGGTTGCTGCCACGCGGGCGAGCCGCATGGATATCGACAATCTGCGTTATCTCCTCGATAAGAGCGCCGCCGCCCGCGATGCCGCGACCTGGGACATCTGGGATGTCCGCCTGCATCGGGCCATTGCGGAGGCCACGCACAATGCCCTTGCCCTCGCCGTGTTCGACAGCCTGAACGCCGTGCGGGAGGAGGGAGCGTGGCGACGCCTGCGCAACGATCCCACCACGGAGGAGCGTTTCGAGGAACTCACGCTTCATCATCGCCAGATCGTCGATGCCATCGCTCGGCATGATCCACCAGCCGCCGAAGCGGCTATGCGGCGGCATCTGCGTTCGGTCCAGCATGCCTTGCTGCTGGAACATGCCGACGCAGACGCCGGCGATGGCGACGACCTGTCGACCGATCTTGTGCGCAACGCATTTCAGGAAGAAGCACCATGAGGGATTTTCAGCTTCCGGGCCGCTCACCCGTCCGTGCCATGGACGCAATGGTCGCGACGTCCCATCCGTTGGCCAGCGCAGCCGCTCTGACCTTGCTGCAGGAAGGGGGCAATGCCATCGACGCGGCAATCTGCGCGTCTGCCGTCCTGGCGGTGGTGGAGCCGCAGTCGACGGGAATTGGGGGGGACTGTTTCTGCCTCTACGTGCCCGGCGGAGAGGGGCCGGTGCTTGCTTATAATGGGGCCGGCCAGGCGCCCGAGGCCGCAACCATCGACTGGTACGAGAGCCGAGGTTTCACGGAGATACCGGCCGACAGCCCTCATGCCGTCACCATTCCTGGCGCGATCGATGCCTGGTGCCGTCTTTCGGCCGATCACGGCCGCACTCCGCTCGCGCGCGTGCTCGCTCCTGCCATCCACTATGCCGAGGCCGGCTATGTGATTCACGACCGTGTCGAGGCCGATTGGCAAGAGGCCAAGGACCTGTTGGCGCAAGATACTACGGCGGCCCGCATCTTTCTGCCTGGCGGTTTCGTCCCAAGGGCCGGCGATGTCCATCGCCAACCCGAGCTTGCCCGGAGCCTCCGCCTCATCGCAACCGGGGGGCGGGAAGTTTTCTACGAGGGAGAGCTCGCCGAGGATCTGGTTGCCCATCTGCGCAGCAAGGGAGGGGTGCACACGCTCGACGACTTCGCGGCCGCCGGGGGCGGTTACGTCGAGCCTGTCAGAACCACCTATCGCGGTGTCGATATCTGGCAGATGCCGCCGAGCAATCAGGGGCTGACAGCCCTGGTGATGCTCAACCTGCTGTCTGGTTTCGATCTGGCCGGGCTCGATCCGCTGGGGGCTGAGCGGCTGCATCTGGAGGTCGAAGCCGGGCGCCTCGCCTACCGGATCCGGGACGAGTTGATCGCCGATCCCGATCATGCTGACGTCCCCGTCGACGCCTTGCTGGCGCCAACCTATGCCGATGCTTTGAGACGCAGGATCGATTCGGATCTTGCCAACCGCGAACTGCCGGCAGCGGTGATGGAACCGTCGGATACCGTCTATCTCTCGGTCGTGGATCGCGATCGGAATGCGGTCAGCTTCATCAACTCGACCTATCACTCCTTCGGCAGCGGTCTGGTTGGCCCGAAATCGGGTATTGTCCTACAGAACCGCGGCAAGGGATTTCGTGTCGATCGCAGCCATCCAAACTGCATCGCGCCGCGCAAGCGCCCCCTCCATACCATCATGCCCGGCATGGCGACACGCAATGGCCGTGTGATCGCGCCCTTTGGTGTCATGGGAGGCGACTACCAGCCCTTCGGCAATGTCCATGTGCTAAGCAATCTGCTCGATTACGGCATGGATCCCCAGGCCGCGATCGACCTGCCGCGGGTTTTCTACCAGAAGGGCGAGCTCGTTGCGGAGCGCGGCGTTCCGGTAGCCACGCTCCGCGCGCTGGAGGCGCGCGGTCACAAGGTTGGCCCGGCCGAGGAGCCACTCGGTGGCGGGCAGATGGTTCTCATCGATTGGGACAGGGGAACGCTGACAGGTGGCTCCGATCCGAGAAAGGATGGGCTTGCCATCGGCTACTGAGCCCCAAATCGGCGCTCCTTGTCGGAACCGCTTGATCTCGCACGTCCTTGGGACGGATTGGCGCGAGGAGAACGCGATGAGAGAATTGATCCTGACGATGACCATGTCGCTCGATGGCTTTGTCTGCGGCCCTGAGGGCGAACTCGAATGGATATTCGACGGCGATCAGGAGGCCATCGCCTGGAAGTTGGAGAATGTCAGGAACGCCAGCCTGCACATCATGGGCAGCCGTACCTTTCAGACCATGGCGGCCTATTGGCCGACGTCCACCAGCGTGTTCGCACCGCCGATGAATCAGATTCCCAAGGCCGTCTTCTCAGGCCAGGGGCCGGCGATCCTGAAGGTGGTTGAAACCCAATCCAACGTAGGCGGCACTCATTCGGAACGACTGCAGCCTGGTGCCGAAAGTTGGGGTGAGGCTTATGTGGCCGGCGGCGATCTGGCTGACGAGATCGCCAGGATGAAGGCCGGCGACGGCAAGCCGATCATCGCCCATGGCGGTGCCGCCTTGGCGCGCAGTCTCATCGCCCAGGATTTGGTCGATCAATACTCCCTGGTGGTGCATCCGCTGGTTCTCGGCAAGGGCTTGCCGATCTTTTCCGACGTCGTCCCGCCAAGGCGCCTCAAACCGATCAACTCGACAGCCTTTCCGGGGGGCTCGGTGGTGCAGATCTATCGGCCGGCGTGACTACGTCTCATATCGGAAGGCATTTTCAGTGAGTCTCGGTTCCTTCTGATTTTCGCCAGATCTTTGATTTGGTGTCGAAAATCATCTGCTGTTCAAGCCGAGAATGCCTCAGCATTTTCGAGGCTTGGCATTATGCGCGACTTCTAATCCTTGAGTGCCTGGATCAGGTCGATCGTCTGCGTCAGCGTTTCGATCTCGCGAAAACGCGGCTCGTGCAGCGGCGCTTCCGCATGTTCGAAGGCCCAGGTCAGGGGATGGGGGACATAGACGCCCCAACTCCCGACCCGAAGCGCTGGAATCACGTCGGACTTCAGCGAATTGCCGATCATCATGCTGGCCTGGGGGCCTTCGCCATGCCGGGCGAAGGCCTGCGCATAGGTGTCGGCGCTCTTCTCGCTGACGATCTCGACGGCCTCGAACAACCCCCTCAGCCCCGATTGCGCGATCTTGTTCTCCTGGTGGAACAGATCGCCTTTGGTGATGAGGACCAGCCGGTAGGTGCCCGCCAGGTTTTCCAGCGTGTCGGCGACCCCCGGCAACAGCTCGACCGGATGGTTGAGGATTTCCTTGCCGAGCGCCAGGATTCGCCCGATCACCGGCGCCGGCACGCGGCCGCCGCTGACGTCGATGGCGGTGTCGATCATCGAGAAGGTGAAAGTCTTCATGCCGAAGCCATGGCTGACGACATTGCGCTTGCTGACTTCCAGAAGATGCGCCAGCAGCGTGTCCTTGTCGGCATAGTCGGCCAGGAGGGTGATCACTTCCGCTTCGGCCGTCCGGAAATATTGCTCGTTCTGCCAGAGCGTGTCGTCGGCATCGAAAGCCAGGGTGGTGAGGCGGGCAGGGGACATGACGGTCTTCCGAAGTGAGGCCGTCCCTATAAGCCCAAAAGCGCCACCGAGGCCAGCCCGTGTCGGATGCAAGCAAGGTCTTCTCGCGATGTATTCCGACAATTGTTATTCCCCTTTGCGAATCCAGCCCAGCGCGTCAGGCCCGTCATGTCCCAGTCCAAGCCCAATATTCTCATCATCATGGTGGACCAGCTCGCACCGGCCTTCCTGCCGGTGCACGGCTTCGATCTCGTCAAGGCGCCCAACATCATGGGGCTGGCCGAGCGCGGCGTGGTGTTCGACAGCGCCTATTGCAATTCGCCCTTGTGTTCGCCCTCCCGCGCCGTGTTCATGAGCGGGCAATTGCCGTCACGCTCGGGTGTCTATGACAATGCCGCCGAGTTCCGCGCCGACATCCCGACCTGGGCGCATTATCTCAGGCGTGCGGGCTACCGCACGGTGCTGTCCGGCAAGATGCATTTCTGCGGGCCCGACCAGCTTCACGGTTTCGAGGAGCGGCTGACCACCGACATCTATCCGGCTGATTATGGTTGGACGCCAGACTGGGATCATCCGCAGGAGCGTCCGAGCTGGTATCACAACATGTCCTCGGTTACCGATGCCGGCCTTTGCGTGCGCACCAACCAGCTCGATTTCGACGATGAGGTGGTGTTCGCGGCCGAGCGTGCCCTCTATGAGCACGTACGCAGCCCCGACAAGCGCCCCTTCTGCATGGTGGCCTCGCTCACCCATCCGCATGATCCCTATGCGATCACGCAGGACTATTGGGATCTCTATCGCAACGAGGAGATTCCCTTGCCTCGCCATGCGGTGCCGGTCGAAGAGCTCGATCCGCACTCCCGGCGGCTGCGCCATGTCTGCGACATGGACAAGGCCGAGATCACCGACCAGCACATCCGCAATGCCCGACATGCCTATTTCGGCGCGATTTCCTATGTCGATGCCAATGTCGGCAAGCTGCTCAAGGCCTTGGAAGCAACGGGCCTCGACAAGGAAACGATCATTCTGTTTACCGGCGATCACGGCGAAATGCTGGGCGAGCGTGGTCTCTGGTACAAGATGAGCTGGTTCGAAGGCTCGGCCCGGGTGCCACTGATCATCAGCGCGCCTCAACATTATCGGCCGCACCGGGTTGCCGCCAGCGTGTCGCTGGTCGACATCCTGCCGACCCTGGTGGATATGGCCGAGCCCGGCGCGGCTGCGGGGCTTAGCGGCATCGATGGGGCCAGCCTGGTGCCGCATTGCCTCGGAGAAGGCGGGCATGACGAAGTCCGTGGCGAATATCTTGCCGAAGGCGCCATCGCGCCCTTGCTGATGCTTCGTCGCGGCAGCTTCAAATTCGTGCACTCGCCCGCCGATCCCGATCAGCTTTATGATCTTGCCGTCGACCCTGATGAATTGACGAATCTCGCAGCGGCGCCGGCGCATGCCGAAATCGTCGCGGGATTCCGTAAGGAAATAGAAACGCGTTGGAACCTCGATGCTATTGATGCCGATGTGCGTGCCAGCCAGCGTCGCCGGCGTGTGGTCGATGATGCCTTGAACTCGGGGAAAGCGACTTCTTGGGACTTTCAACCTTTCAAGGATGCTTCCAGGCAGTATATGCGCAACACCATAGATCTCGATGATCTGGAAGCGATGGCCCGCTATCCTCGCGTGCGTCCGTAAATGCTATGGTTAATGCTTCACTGTCCGGTGTGGCAATAGAGCAACACGGATTCGAAGTCTTGCGTTGACGGCTCCCACTCGTCGACTTGGCCGCGTTCCTGCCACAAAGTGACCGCTGAATTCAGCCCGCACCTTGGAGCATCCAGAGCTCCAGCGTGCTGGACATAGTTGAGTTGCTTAAGTGGCGGTCGAACTTGGATAGAGCTTTTCGCGAACACGCATTGGACAGCGCCGGACTTGCCAGTGGTCGTGTCCACGTGCCCGGGGGATTCCGCTGGCCGGTCGGTACCGTCGCGAAAAAGCCATCAACTTTGCGGCTTTGGTATAAGAGCTGCCGTGAATCGGTCAAAGAATCGGCAGAAGTGTCGGCTATGTCCTTCACGATGAACCAGATTTCTATCTTGGCCGACTGGCAGGACGCTGGCGGATCCGCAGGCCGGGTCCAGGCGCGTCATGGCCAATCCTTGACGTGGCTGCGCAGCCTTCTCGGCGCCGGTGGTCTCGGCCTTTTCCTGTCCCTGGCTTGCGTGGGGGCACAGGCTTTCGATGGCACCAAGACGCCGGCGGATGATCCTTCTCCAATGCAGGCCTTTCGCAACGGTACCAAGGCCTATAAGGCCGGTGACCTCGCCGGAGCGTCCCAGGCACTGGAATTCGCCGCCAGCAAGGGCCATGCTTTGGCCCAGTGGAAGCTCGCCCGCATGTATTCGGAAGGGGATGGCGTTCCTCGCGACGACAAGAAGGCATTCGACTATTACCAGGCGATCGTCGATGCCCATGGCGAGGACAGCCCGGATACCGCCCAGGCCCGCTTCGTCTCCAGCGCGATCGTCGCGCTCGGCTCCTATTATGTTTCCGGCATCCCCAATGAGGTGAAGCCCAACCCCAGGCACGCGACCGAGCTGTTCCAATATGCCGCCACCTATTTTGGTGACAGCGACGCGCAATATAATCTCGGCCGCATCTATCTCGACGGCAATACCGTGCAAAAGCGCGATGCCATCACGGCCGGCCGCTGGTTGCGCTTGGCCGCCGACAAGGGCCATCGCCAGGCCCAAGCCGTGCTCGGCCATCTCCTGCTGTCGGCAAGCGACATGCCTCGCCAAGGCGCTCGTGGCCTGATGTATCTGACTCTGGCGCGCGACGGTGCTAATGGCGAGCGTGACCAGTGGATCATCGATCTGTATGACGATGCCTTCGCCAAGGCTACGCCGGACGAGCGCGAGATGTGCCTGACTTATCTGGCGCAGTTCCTCAAGGATCATTCCTGATCCGACGTGTCGGCATTGGGGAGGCGCGAGACGCGACCTCGGGCGTCATGTGGCGCCGCGGATTATGCCAATCCGCATTGAGATCCACTCTTCACCGGATCGCAACCCTATCCTCAGGATGTCAGTATTTTTGAGGCTAAATAGAACCGGGCAGCGTTGAACGTGCAGCGATCAAAGCTGGGTCACGCCCTGCCAATTGGGTTTCGGATTTTCTATCAACTTTTTGAAATGGTTTGAGTAATAGTCATAGAGGCGCTGATACCCTCCCTGATAGGTCGAGGCGTTCTTCTCCAATAGGCTGAGGGCTTCAACGAAATCGCCGGCCCGATAGGGCGGCAGGATTTCCGCCTGGGCGCCTTGCAGCCGGAGGAAGGCGGTGTCCGCCTCGCCGGTATGGAGGGCGAAGAGGCCGATGGCGCCCTGGCGGCCACGCACCATGGCACGATCGAGTTCCAGGAAAGGCAAGTCGGCGGCAGCGCGGCTGGTGGCCTCGGTGACGAGAATCTCCACGCCATAGAGCTTCGTGAGGGCTTCCAGGCGCGAGGCGAGGTTGACCGCATCGCCGAGGGCCGAATATTCGAGCCGTTGCTCCGAACCGAGATTGCCGACGCAGGCTTCGCCCGTATGCAACCCGATGCCCATCTGGATCGGCGGATCACGGAAAGCGCGCGCCATGATGGCGATATCCAACGCGGCCTTGCAGGCAAGAGACGCATGGTTCGGCATGTCGAGCGGCGCATTCCAGAACGCCATCATGCCGTCGCCGATGAACTTGTCGATAGTGCCGCTATGGCGAAGAACGGCCTCCGTCGCCGGCGTATGGATGCGCCGGATCAGCGACACCACGCCTTCCGGCGACTGCGTCTCGGCGATGCCGGTGAAATTGCGCACGTCGGAAAACATGATGGTGAGTTCGCGGATCTCGCCGCCGAGCACGATGCGATCCGGCGCCTCGACCAGCCGTTCCACCACCGCCGGCGTCACGAAGCGGCCGAACATGCTGCGCACTTCGGCACGCCGGTGCTCGGCCTCCTGGTAGTGATAGACCGTGGCGGCGAGAAAAATGACGAGAATACCCGTGCCCGGCATCACCGCATCGAACAGCACGCCCTGCCGCACATAGAGAATCCAGCTCCAGCAGGCGATCATGATCGGGATCGAGAGGCCTGCAATGGTCGAAACCAGCGGCATGTTGCGGGTGCGCCGCAAAATCCAGGCGAGCAGGACGCCGAGCACGATGATGAGGAAGGCTTCAACGCCTCGTATCCAATCCGGCCGCACCAAGCTGGCGCCGGCGAGAATCTGCTCGACGATCTGGGCGTGTACCTCGACACCGGGGAGCGCCAGTTCGACAGCGGTCGTCCTCTGGTCGCGCAGGCCGATGGCGACCGCCCCCACGAAGATGATGTGATCCTTGACGTCCTGAGGATTGAAGGTGCCGTCCAGCACGGAAGCCGCCGAGATCCAGGACGAGGGCTCCGAGCGGCGGGCAACCAGGCGGACTTCGCCGTTGCTGTCGGTGTCGATGAGGATGGTCCCATCGCGGCCATCCATCTTGACGGTATTGATGCCGCTTTGAACGCCGAAGGCGGGCGCGCCGCTGGCATTGGACGAGCGCACCATGAAAGTGTCGGCCCCGATGGCGACGCGAATTGTTTCCATCGATAGGGACGGCGCCATCTTGCCGCCGATGGCGACGAAAGTCGGCACCTTGCGAATGACGCTGTCGCCATCCGGGAGCCAGTTGATGGTGCCGGCACCCCTGGCAGCGTCGTAGAGCACGGGAATCGGCATCTTGGCAGCGGGGAAAGCTTGAACGAAGTTGACCGGATCGTCCCCCACTTGCCCGTATCCGCTCTTGATTTTGACGGGCTGGCCCACATCGGTTCCAAGCACGCCGAGCACGACGGGCGTGCGTTCCATGGTCTGGGCGAACAGGACGTCATAAGAGGCGGTGGCCGGCGACATCGCCTTTTCCAGCGCTTCTCGTTCGGCGCTGGTCGGCAATTTCTTGACGAGCAATCCAGGCGAGGTCTGATCCGCTTCGCTGAACAGGATATCATAGGCGATGACGACGGCTCCGGCATCGGCGAGCTTGCGCGTGAGTTCGGCGATCACGTTGCGTGGCCAGGGAAACTGGCCGATCTCGGCAAGAGACTTCTCATCGATCACCACGACACGCACGGGCGAATCGGGGTCCCTGCCTTTGGCGTGCCAGCGCTGGTAGGTATCGAAGACGATGTCCTGCAGCCGAGGCAGCGGGGCCGGGCTCAGCAAGGTCAGCAGGCTGAAGATCAGCAGGGGAATGGCCACCACCAGCGGATATCCCAGGAAGCGCTTCAGCCGCATATCGATGTCACGCTCACACTCCGCACCGACGCTTACTACTGGAGTAATTCGGCTCGGTCTGCCAGTGATTTATCCCGATCTCGATGCTTTCGGCCGGGCCAATCGGTTGCAGATTCGAAAACCCTCGCCTCTTGATCGTGGAAGCGAATGCGTCATGATGAAGATTGCATCGGCATCTGCAAATCGGTTCGCTTGGCAAAGGCGCCGGAGAATGGGTGCCGGTTCCCGGCAAGAACGATACGAACACAGTCTCTCCAACGGGTTACCGGCATGCCCTCATCGCGCTTCCTGACCTTCCGTCTCCTGGGACTAGGCGCCCTCTGCGCGGTTGCAGCCATGCCCGCTTCGGCAGCGGAGACCGTGGGCAATACCGTCGGCGTCACCCCCGCCGCCATCGGCACGGTTTCGGGGGAACTCGGGGTCGATATCGCAGTCTATCGCGACGAGACTGTGCGCACTGGCCCTTCCGGTGCGCTTGAAATCAAATTCCTCGACCAGACGCGTCTGGCGCTGGGCTCCTCGTCATCGGCCAAGCTCGATCGTTTCGTCTATTCGGGTGGGCAGGCCAGGGATGTGGTGATCGGTCTGTCGAAGGGGGTGTTTCGCTTTGCCAGCGGTCTCTCCGCCAAGAAGGCTTATTGGATCCAGACGCCGCTCGCCGGCATCGGCGTGAGAGGGACCAATTTCACCGCTGAAATCAGCGACAATTATGAGCGATTCACCATCTGGGAAGGTGTCATCGAGGTCTGTCCGCGTCAGAAAGGGCTCTCGATCGACGAAGAGCGCAAGCGGCGTTGTCCCCTTCTGAAACGGCGGGGAGATACCATCACCATCTTCCCTGGAAGCAGATCGCGCCGGGGTGGGCCGCCGGTGGTGTTCTCGCCCCATTGTGCCGAGACCGGCGCCGGAGCTCAGCTCTGCGGACGCTATGGCGGCGAGGGCGGCAAGAATCGTGGCCAGAGGCGGCCAGGCTTCAACTTCCCCACTTTCAACCCGCCGCAGCAGCGAGGCTGACGCCCCGGTCGTCGACTGGACGACGAGCTCTTCGACCGTCAGAGGGCCAGATCGCAGCGAATCGGCACGTGGTCGGAAGCCTTTTCCTGCCCGCGCATCGCCTTGTCGATCGCGCAGCCCTGGAGGCGCGAGGCGGCTTGCGGCGACAGCAACAGATGATCGATGCGAATGCCGTTGTCCTTTTGCCAGCCACCGGCCTGATAGTCCCAGAAGGTGTAGTGCCCTGGCGCATCCTCGCAGGCCCGGAAGGCATCAGTCAGGCCCAAGGCCAGTAACTCGCGGAACTTGGAGCGGCTCTGCAGCAGGAACAGGGCATCGTTCACCCATTCGGCTGGATTCTTGGCGTCGGCGGTCTGCGGGATAATGTTGTAGTCGCCCGCCATCACGAAGGGTTCTTCCAGCGCGAGCAGGCCGCCGATGTGCAGCCTGAGGCGCTCCATCCAGCCGAGCTTGTAAGGGTATTTCTCGGTGCCGACCGGATTGCCATTCGGCAGATAGATCGAAGCGACGCGCAACGCTCCCGAGGCGGTCGAGATTACGGCCTCGATATAGCGGGCCTGTTCATCACCCTCGTCGCCCGGCAGGCGCGTTTTCACCTCGTCGAACGGGTGTTTGGAGAGAATTGCCACGCCATTGAAGGTCTTCTGGCCGTGGACGGCGACATTGTAGCCCAGCGCCTCGATGTCGGCGGCAGGAAAGGCCTCGTCGACGCATTTGATCTCCTGGAGGCAGACCACGTCCGGTTGGGCGTCCTTCAACCAACCCAGCAGATGGGGAAGCCTTTGGCGGATGGAGTTCACGTTCCAACTGGCAATACGCACCATGTTACACCGAGAAGCTAGTGCCGCAGCCGCAAGCAGCAGTGGCCTGCGGGTTGTTGATCTTGAAGGCGGAGCCGATCAGATCCTCGACATAATCGAGCTCGGCGCCTTCCATATAGTGCTGCGACATCTCGTCGATCAGCACCGTGGCGCCTTCCTTGGCGATCGCCAAATCATCGTCATGACGTTCGGTGTCGAACACGAATTTGTATTGGAAGCCGGAGCAGCCGCCACCCTCCACGCTGATGCGCAGCATCGAGCCGGAAGGTTCATTCTCAAGGATCTTGGCGATCCGGCGCGCAGCGCGGTCGCTTACGGAAACGGGGCTGGTCATGGCATCCTGCAAACTTGCTTGCGTCCTGTTCCGAAAATATGTGCGAAGGGCCGAAGGTTCAATGCTCGATCGTGTGGCGTGAAGAGCGAAGCCGAACTGGGTACGGATGGGCAGCATCCAGAAAAACGACGTTTCCTAATGCGTTTTGCGATGAGATGGAATTCCCAAAAATCGCAAAGACGCGCTGAAACAAAGAGTTAAAGCAAATCGGCGTTCAATTGTGCACGCACCTTGCTCTAGGACTGCAGAGGGGCAAGGCTTGTCCGCCGGATTCCAAACACTCTTCGATCTCGAAAAGAATTGGCATAAGCTCCGCAGTGTTGTCGATGACATTGTAGCGCTAGCGGCCTTGCGCCTGCCATAGGCCGCGTTCCTCGTTGCCAGTGAAGGCTATGCGGCGACCCGGCCTGCGTATCGGTGAGCGATAAGCCGGGGATGTCACTGCCCTGGGCGCTAGCGTTCCACCAGCGAGAGTGCCGGGCGGCGGCCGGCTTCCCGGCGTGTGGGTGCCCCGTCCGTTTCGGACATGGCGCGCATATCGAGAGCAGGTCGCCGATACCGGGCACGCCTGTGGGCTGCTGCGACGTCCGCCACTTCGGAAAGAAGCTTTGCCATGACCCGTGGCAGTCTCTATGCAGGCGCAAGCAAGGCGTGAGGCGCGATGGCCGAACTCGACATACCCGATTGCGTGATCCGCCCTCGTGGCCCGTGGGCGGTGGCGCCTCGATCGCGCGGACGGCTGTTCGCCGAGCCGCAGTCACCGACGCGGACCGATTTCCAGCGAGACCGCGACCGCATCATCCACTCCACCGCCTTCCGCCGCCTCAAGCACAAGACCCAGGTTTTCGTCGCGCATGAGGGCGATCATTACCGCACCCGGCTGACCCACACGATCGAGGTTGCCCAGATCGCCCGTTCGATCGCCCGTTCACTGGCGCTCGACGAGGATCTCGCCGAGGCACTGGCACTGGCTCATGATCTCGGCCACACGCCGTTCGGCCATACCGGCGAGGACGCGCTGGACGAGGCGATGCGTTCCTATGGCGGCTTCGACCACAATGCCCAGTCTCTGCGCATCGTCACCCGCCTCGAGCGGCGCTATGCCGAGTTCGACGGGCTCAATCTTGCCTGGGAAACCCTGGAAGGGCTGGTGAAGCATAATGGGCCCCTGTTGTGGGCAGATGGCAGCCCCGTCGCCCGCTATCGCGAAAGGGGCATCCCCGTCGCCATCTTGGAATATCAGGCTCAGCAGAATCTCGAACTCGAGAGTTTCGCCAGCGCCGAAGCGCAAGCCGCCGCCATCGCCGACGACATCGCCTACAACGCACATGACATCGATGATGGGCTGCGCGCGGGCCTGTTCGAACTTGCGGACATGCAGCAGGTAGCGCTGGCGGGGGAACTGCTCGCCGAGATTGCCGAGCAACATCCCGGGCTCGACCGTGGGCGCACCACCCACGAATTGATGCGCCGCGTGATCACGCGGCTGGTGGAGGACGTGATCGGCGTGGGCAAGGCTGCCTTCACATCCGGGCTCTACCGGTCGAGCGAGGACGTGCGGGCCGCCGGCAAGATGCTCATCACCTTTTCGCCGTCCGTCGCGCAGGCCGACAAGGGTATCAAGGGCTTTCTCTATCCCAACATGTACCGACACGAACGGGTCATGCGCGTCCGCTCGCATGCCGCACAAGTGGTGACCCGCCTGTTCGATGGCTTGTTTGCGGATATCAGCCTGATGCCGGCCGAATGGTGCGAAGGGCTGGAAACCGCTCGGGAGGACAAACGTGCGCGCCGTGTCGCCGACTATATTGCCGGCATGACCGATACTTTCGCTCTCAACGAGCATCGGCGCCTGTTCGGAACGGCGCCGGATCTGCGCTGACGCCGCCATGGACCTGATCGAATGGCTCAGGCGCGGTGTAGAGGGAGCCGTCGCCTCGTTGCAGGCTGCGGGTCGTCTGCCGGCTGGTCTCGACCTGGCCTCGATCGAGATCGAAGCGCCAGGCGGGTCGGGGCGGGGAGATTTCACCTGCAACGCTGCGCTCGTACTGAGCCGGCCGGCGGCACTGCCATCCCGAACCCTGGCTGGTCTCTTCGCCGAAACGCTGGATGGCATCGAAGGCGTCGGCGCCATCGACATTGCCGGACCCGGTTTTTTGAACTTGACGCTGACGCCGGCCATCTGGGCACGGATGCTTGCCGCTGTGCTGGAGGCCGGTAGCGGCTATGGCGCCAGCGAGCGCGGCGGGGCAGGTTTCTCCACGATCGCCTTTCACGCCACGGATCCGCAGAGCACTAGGCCCTTGTCGCCGGCGCGCCGCGAGGCTGTCGGCACCGCCTTGGCCAACATGATCGAGCATCTCGGTTTTCGTGCAGACAGGCGCTTTCGGACGCGCTCTGAGAAAGCCGATGTCGTTGTCAGGCTCGGACCATTCCTTGGCGTGAAAGGGCGGGAAGCTGCCACCATGGCGGGCCGCTTTGCAGACGATCTCGATCTTTCGGTGGTCGCCGGCGTCGTCGGTCGCGATGCCGCTTGCCTGGGCATGCTGATGCAGCCCGCCGGCGCTCCGCTCGTGCTCGATCTCGACCATTTGGCCGACCAGAGCCATGCCAATGCCGTCTTTCACCTGCATTATGCCCATGCTCGTTGCTGCGCTCTGCGCCAGCGGGACGAAGGGATGGGGCATGTCGATTTCGACCACAGTCGCTGGGTTGTCCGCGCTTTCGAGGATGAGGGAGCACGGTTGATTCTACGCCTGCTCGCCCTATATCCAAGCCAGATCGATCTCGCCGTCAGGCAGTGCGAGCCCTACAGGCTGGTCCAGCACCTGTGTGGCCTCGCCGACGGGCTGCACCAGCAATATTATCGCAGCCTTGGTGCTCCGCATTTACGCTTCATTAGGGATGATGATCGATTGTTAACAGGCGCCCGCTTGGCGTTGGTGCGCGGGGTCGAGACGGTTCTTAAGTCTGGACTCGCCTTGCTCGGCAGTTCTGCGCCGGACGAGATGCGCTGAAACGAGATCGGCCGCTTCGGCCGCAGATCGCCCCGGTGGTCGACCAGCCTGGTCAGGAACGAGTCATGATTGAAACCGAACATCGCCGTGCACAAGCCAGCAACAGCGATCAATGGCTGGCC
Source organism: Labrys sp. HAY1-8F (assembly GCF_056754975.1). Lineage (NCBI taxonomy): Bacteria > Pseudomonadati > Pseudomonadota > Alphaproteobacteria > Hyphomicrobiales > Xanthobacteraceae > Labrys > Labrys sp. HAY1-8F. The sequence goes on from NZ_JBPGWZ010000002.1 coordinate 245,823, forward strand.
GATCTGGCAACCACAGGCGCCGATCACGATGTTTATGCTGAAAGGCGCGACACAAAGGCCTATGGTGCGGCCGGCGTTTTGCGTTCGCGGGAGGCGGGCATGACGGATCGCTATGATCGCAACGGGCACGAGGTTCGCGACGGCCATCCCGAAACCGTGACCAAACACGCGCAATCAGAGCAGGCGCAAGCCTATCAGGACGAATATTACGACGACCGAGATGTCGCCACGCGCTCGTCGAAGGCCTATGTCTTCGACGATGAACGCGAGGAGCAAGGGCCGGAATGGGTCTATGACGAACAGCGTGGCGTTTGGGTCGACCACGACGGCAATCCCTATGTCGAGGCCTATCCCGAGGGCGAGGAAGATCGCTATGCTCCGGCCGCCGATGACGAGTATCTGGCGCCGCGTGCCGAGGCCCGGGTGCCACGCCGCAAGTCACGCGGCAGTGCCGTCAGCCTTGCCGCTCTCGTTCTTGTCGCCAGCATCGGCGGCGGTATGGCCTATGTCTGGAAGAAGGGCGGCTTCGTCGGCAGCGACATTCCGGGCATCGGCAGCGCGCCGCCGGTGATCAAGGCGAGCACCGATCCGGTCAAGATCAAGCCGGCCGAGAACGCAGCGGCCGCCAGCCAGCCGACCCACGAGATCTTCAATCGCAGCAACCAGACCGCTTCCGTCGCCAACGAACGGCTGGTGCGTCATGAGGAGCAGCCGGTTGCGGTGGTGCCGACGCGTCCGGAAGGGACGGCAGCGCCGGCTCAGGCGGCGCCAGACGCCAATGCGACGCGTCCGGTGACCACCAGCAACATCGTGCTCCCCAATCCCGAGGGGGCTACGACGCCCGACCAGACGGCCAGCAACACTGCGGAAACCCGGGTTGCGCAGGCACCCGACGAGCCGCGGCGCGTGAAGACCATCAAGATCATGCCGGATAGTTCGGTGGTGACCGGTGAAGCGCCGATTACCAATGCCGAGCCGCCTGCCCAACAGACCCGTTCTCTCGATGTCTCGGCCCTGGCGCCGACGCCTCCGGCCGGCCAGCCGTCGTCCGAGACGGCGCCGGCCGCTCCCGCGGCCCCCGATGCCGGTCCGCTTGTGCAGGGCGGCTCGGGTCAACCGGCTGCCCCGGTCGCAACCGTGCCTGCCGGCACGGCTGCTGCCCTGCCGGACGACCAGGCACCCGCGCAGGCGCTGCCGGGCGAGGAGGATGGCGGCGCCACCACGGTGGTCGAACCGACGCAGACCCAGGCGGCACCGCCAGCGGTGCCGCCGGTCCGTCCCCGCCATATGCCTCCGGCGCCAAAGCCGGCACAGGTGGCGTCGGCCGAGCCAGCCGCTGGGGCTGCCCCGGCGTCGGCTCCGACCGCTGCCCCGGTCGCCAATGGCAGCTATGTCGTCCAGGTTTCGTCGCAGCGCACGCCGGCCGACGCCCAGAACGCCTTTCAGTCGCTGCAGCGCCGCTTCGGAGGCGTGCTGAACGGTATGAAGCCTTCGATCCGCAAGGTCGATCTGCCTGACCGCGGCACCTATTACCGGGTGCGTGTCGGAGGCTGGTCCACCCCGGCCGAGGCTACGGCCTTCTGCGGCAAGCTCAAGGCCGCCGGCGGTGACTGCGTAATCGCCCGCAACTGATTGCGGGCCGCTCCGAGACTGCAGATTTGAGAGTTTTCGACTAGCCAAACTGGATCGGGGCGACCGGAGCCGAGTTCCGATCGCCCCGATCCAGTTTGGCTTGATCGGCCTTCGCAGATTTTTCTGAAAGCCAGGGCGTTTTGCGATTTGACGGAATCACCTGGAATCGCAAAGACGCGCCAGAACAATGAGTTAGAGCAAAGAGCGTTCAGCCATGAACGCTCTTTGCACGAGGAGACTGCCATGCCCCAATCAGCGCTGATCCTGGGTTGTTCCGGTCTGTCGCTCACGTCCGACGAGCGCGCCTTCTACCGGGATTCAAATCCGTGGGGCTTCATCCTGTTCCGGCGCAATGTCGGCACGCCGGAGGAAGTGCGGGCCTTAACGGCTTCCTTGCGCGACGCAGTGGGGCGTGACGCTCCGATCCTGGTGGACCAGGAGGGGGGGCGGGTCCAGCGCCTGACCACACCCCATTGGCCCAAATATCCGGCAGCGCGGCGCTATGGCCAAATCCACACCAATGATCCGGTGACGCGCCGCGAGATCACCCGATTGGCGGCGAGGCTGATCGCGCACGATCTCCTGGCGGTCGGCATCAATGTCGACTGTCTGCCCGTGCTCGATATTCCCGTACCAGGGGCTCATGACGTGATCGGCGACCGGGCCTATGGCCTCGACGCTACTACGGTGGGCACGCTGGGCCGGGCGGCCGCCGAGGGCATGATCGCTGGCGGTGTGCTGCCCGTCATGAAGCATATGCCGGGGCATGGCCGGGCCGGCGTCGACAGCCACCTCTCGCTGCCGATCGTGACGGCGAGCACAGCCGAACTCGAATCACTCGACTTCCTGCCCTTCCGCATGCTCGCCGACATGCCCGCTGCGATGACCGCGCATGTGGTTTACAACGCCTTGGACCCGTCATCCCCAGCTACGACGTCCAGAAAGGTGATCCGGAATGTGATCAGGAAGGCGATCGGCTATGATGGTCTCCTGATGAGTGACGATCTTTCCATGCAGGCTCTCGAAGGAACATTGGAGCAACGGGCGGCGGCCGCCTTTTCGGCCGGCTGCGATCTCGGCCTGCATTGCAATGGCAAGATGGATGAAATGATCGGGGTGGCGCGTGCCGCTCCAAGCCTGGCGGGCAAGGCGCGGCGCCGCGCCGATGCTGCCTTGGCCCGCATCCGGCATTTGCCGGAGCCGCTCGACATTGGTGAGGCGCGTGAACGGCTGGCTGGGGCGCTCGCCGGCGGAGAGACGGTCTGAATGAGCGATGAATTCGAGGAGGAGGTGAGGGCGGATAAGGCGGTCAGCGATCCCATGCTCGTCGTGGATGTCGATGGCTTCGAAGGACCGCTCGATCTGCTGCTCGAATTGGCGCGTCGCCAGAAGGTCGATCTCACGCGGATTTCCATCCTCGCCCTTGCCGAGCAATATCTCGTCTTCGTCGAGGAGGCCCGCCGCGTCCGCCTCGAACTGGCGGCCGACTATCTGGTGATGGCGGCCTGGCTGGCCTATCTCAAGTCGCGCCTGCTGCTGCCGGAATCGCCGAGGGGCGAGGAGCCTCCAGCAGCGGAATTGGCGGCGGCCCTTGCCTTCCGCCTGCAGCGCCTGGAAGCCATGCGCAATGCCGCCGCCCAGTTGCAGGAGCGGGCAGTGCTTGGCCGCGACGTGTTCAAGCGAGGCATGCCCGAGGGCATCCGGCTCAACAATCACGGGCGATTCGAGGCGACGCTGCACGATCTGCTCTGCGCCTATGCCCAGCAGCGCCAGCGGGCGATGGTCGGCTATGTCAAATTGCCCGAGCGCAATGTCTGGACACTGTCCGAAGCACGCGAATTGCTGGAATCGTTGATCGGCCCGGCGGCGGACTGGCTCAGTCTCGACGAATTTCTGGTGGACTATCTGGCCGAGCCCTCGACAAGGGCTACGGTTCGGGCCTCTAGCTTCTCTGCAAGCCTCGAACTCGTGAAGGAAGGCAAGCTCGATCTGCGCCAGGCTACTCCCTTCTCGCCGATCTATCTGCGCTCGCGTGGTGATGCTGGGCAAGCAGATTCCTCCTGATCGAACCATGGCTCGATCAGGAGGAATCTGCAGAATTTCAAGCGCTTGCGGAGTTTCTGGCCTTGGAGGCAGGGCGGGTGACGGCCACTCCGTCGGGGGCAGACTGGTGTTGGCAGGCCATGCAGGTAAGCGCTCAATTTCGTGGCGCGGCCCGCATAGGGAAGGATTAGACCTTGGGCGAGATTGCATCGTTCCAGCCGGAAGGCACGGAGCAGACCGATCTGCAGCAGCATATGCGCTTGATCGAAGCCTTGCTGTTTGCGGCGACGGAACCATTGGACGAGGCGACGCTGGCGTCGCGGCTGCCCGAGGGGGCCGATATAGGCGCTGCCATCGGCACCCTGCAGGCCGACTATGCCACGCGTGGTGTCAATCTGGTCAGGCTGGGGGGGCGTTGGGCTTTCCGCACCGCCGACGACCTCGCCTGGATCCTGTCGCGTGATGCCTATGAGACGCGCAAATTGTCGCGGGCGGCGATGGAGACCTTGGCGATCATCGCCTATCACCAGCCGGTAACCCGTGCCGAGATCGAGGATATCCGCTCGGTCTCGATCTCCAAGGGCACCCTTGACGTGTTGCTGGAAACCGGCTGGGTGCGCCTGCGCGGGCGCCGGCGTGCCCCGGGACGGCCGGTGACTTATGGCACCACGCCCGCATTTCTGGAGCATTTCGGCCTGGATGGCGTCGGCGATCTGCCGGGGCTCGATGAGCTCAAGGGGGCGGGCTTGCTCGATGGCCGCCTGCCACCCGGCTTCAGCGTGCCCATGCCCAACGATGACAGTGCGTTGACGCCGGACGAGGAGCCTCTGGAGACTGCCGACCTCTCTTTCGCATTTCCGGAACCGGAACCCGAACATGAAGGTTGAGTAAGAACGGCGAACGTTCTTGTTTTTGCCGTTAAGCCCGCCTAGATTCCAGTGGGATCATCGGGTCGCGTGCGGCGCCGTTGTTGTGTTGTTGCGATCGGCTTTGCCGCGTTGGAGGGTGTCATGGGTACATGGGGTATTACGCACTGGATCATTCTGGCTGTCGTCGTACTCGTCCTGTTTGGTGGACGTGGCAAGATTTCGGACTTGATGGGTGACGTTGCCAAGGGCATCAAATCCTTCAAGAAGGGTATGGCCGACGACGAACCGGCTGCTGCCCAGCAGCCTGTGAAGACGATCGACACCCAGGCCGGCACGACCGTCAATCCGACTGAGCAGACCAAGGTAGGCTGAGCCGACGCGGTTTGCGCCGGTGAGGTCGACCTGAAGACTGGGTCTTTTTAGGCTCCGCGTATGTGCGCGGAGCGTTTCGTTTCGCCAGACCGAGCGTTGCATGTTTGATATCAGCTGGAGCCATATCCTGATCGTGGGCGCGGTGGCTGTCGTGGTCATTGGCCCTAAGGAACTGCCCAGCACGATGCGCTCCCTCGGTCGAGGCGTGAACAAGTTGCGACGGATGGCTGGCGAGTTTCAAGGCCAGTTCAACGAAGCCCTCAAGGAAGCCAATCTCGAGGATGTCAAAAAGGAATTCGACACGCTGCGCCAATCGGCGGCAACCTTGAGTAGCATTGGCAGTCCCGCGGGCCTCGCTCGCAATGCCTTGAAGTCCTCCGTCTTCGATTCGGAGCCGCCTCTCAGCCCGGCTGCGATTGCGCCCGTCCTGGATGCCACAGCGAGCGAGCCTTCCATCGCCGGCCCCAGCTCTTCGCCTTTGGCCTCCAAACTCGTCGGCGTCGAAATCCCTTCCGCCTTCGCCCCTCTCGCAGCGTTCAAATCCTAAGATGACCGAAGACGAAATCGACGCCTCCAAGGCGCCGCTGCTCGATCACTTGATCGAACTGCGCACGCGCCTGATGAAATCGGGCATTGCCTTCATCGTTCTGTTCATCGGCGCCTTCGCGGTTTCCAAATCGATCTATCTCTTCTTGCTGTGGCCCTACGAGTGGGCGGCGGCCGGCAATCCGGTCAAGCTGATCTACAACGGTCCTCTCGACTTTCTTTTTACTCAGATCCGGGTGGCTTTTTTTACGGCCGCTTTCATCGGCTTCCCCTTCTTCGCCATCCAGATCTATCGCTTCATCGCCCCCGGTCTCTACCGGCACGAGCGAAACATTTTCGTGCCCTATCTGATCGCCACGCCTCTGTTCTTCTTCCTGGGCGGGTTGCTGGTCTACTTCATCGCAATGCCGGCGGTGATGCATTTTGCGCTGGGCATGCAGCAACTCGGCGGCAGCGGCATCGCCACGATCGAATTGCTGGCGACGGTGGAGGGGTATCTATCCCTGTTGATGAACCTGATTTTTGCCTTCGGCGTCGTCTTTCAGCTGCCGGTGGTGCTGACCCTGTTGGGGCGGATCGGTATCGTGGATTCGACCTTCCTGAAGGAGAAGCGGCGCTATGCCATCGTCATCGTCACTGCGATTTCGGCCGTGCTGGCGCCGCCCGACCCGTGGAGCATGATCGCGCTTGCCGTGCCGGGCGTGCTCCTTTACGAACTCTCGATCTATTCGGTCCGGTGGGTTGAGAAGAAGCGCGCGGAAAGCGATACGCAGACTTCAGAATAGCCCGTCGGTGTCCTGACGTCCGTTCTGGAGTTGATCTCATGTATGATGTGAAGTGGATCCGCGAGAATTCGGGTCTCTTCGACCAGGGCCGGGTTCGCAGAGGGCTTGAGCCGCTGGCCGCCACCATACTCGAGCTCGACGAGAGCCGCCGGGCGCTCGTTGCCCGGCTGCAGGCTTCCCAGGAGCGCCGCAACGCTGCTTCCAAGGAGATCGGCGCGGCCAAGCAATCCAAGGACGAAGCCAAGGCACAGGCCTTGATGGCGGAGGTCAACGCACTCAAGGCCTCGATGCCGGCTGACGAGGAGGCGCTGCGCGGCGCCGACAAGGCTCTCTACGACCAGCTCATCTCGATCCCGAATCTGCCGCTCGACGAGGTTCCTTTCGGCGCGGACGAGCATGGCAATGTCGAACGCCACCGCCACGGCGTGGCGCGCGCCTATACTTTTGCCCCTAAAGAGCATTTCGAATTGGGCGAATCTCTCGGCCTGATGGATTTCGAGATCGCCGCCAAGCTCTCCGGCTCCCGCTTCGTGGTGCTGCAGAAGGGCCTGGCTCGGCTTGAGCGGGCGCTAGGTCAGTATTTCATCGACAAGCACACCGGCGAGCACGGCTATACCGAGGTCGCCGCGCCCTTGCTGGTGCGTGACGATGCCATGATTGGCACCGCCCAGCTGCCGAAATTCGCGGAGGATCAGTTCCGCGTGCAGCCCGGCGATTTCTGGCTGATTCCGACGGCCGAGGTTTCGCTGACCAATCTCGTGCGCGATGCCATCACCGCCGAGGAGGAGTTGCCGTTACGCTATACTGCGCTAACCCACTGCTTCCGTGCGGAAGCCGGCGCTGCGGGGCGGGATACCCGTGGCATGATCCGCCAGCACCAGTTCCAGAAGGTCGAACTCGTTTCGATCACGGCTCCTGAAAAGAGCCGGGACGAGCATGAGCGCATGCTCGCTTGCGCCGAGGCCGTGCTGAAGGGCCTGGACCTGCATTACCGCGTGATGACGCTGTGCACCGGCGACATGGGTTTTGCCTCGCAGAAGACCTATGACATCGAGGTCTGGCTACCGGGGCAGGGGCTGTTTCGTGAAATCTCCTCCTGCTCGGTCTGTGGCGATTTCCAGGCGCGTCGCATGAACGCCCGGACCCGGCCGAAATCTGGAGGCGCCCCGCGTTTCGTGCATACGCTGAACGGTTCGGGCGTTGCAGTCGGCCGTGCTCTCGTGGCGGTGATGGAGAATTATCAGAACGAGGACGGTTCCATCACGGTTCCGGAGGTTCTCGTCCCCTATATGGGCGGCCTGCGCCGGATCGAGAGACAATAAGCCTCGATCTTGCCGTACCTTGTCACACCCTCCTTGATTCCAGAATCAAGGAGGGTGAAGTAATCATTTGTTTCTGCAGGGATTTCTGCAACAGCAGGGGATTGCATATGACAAACTCTCGCCGGAGCTCCTTTTCCTGTGGCACACTGAAGCAAAGCGCGTTTCGACGCGTCTTTGCGATTCGAGATGATTTCATCTCATCGCAAAACGCTTTGGTGTCGATTTAGTGAAACAAGGACGGACGGTGGATGCGAGTTCTGATTACCAATGATGACGGCATCCATGCGCCCGGCCTGGTTTCCCTCGAAAGGATCGCCCGCAGCCTGAGCGACGACGTGATCGTCGTGGCGCCGGAGACGGATCAGTCCGGCGTGTCCCATTCCCTGTCGCTCAGCATGCCGCTGCGTCTGCGGCGGATCGAGGAAAAGCGCTATGCCGTCAGCGGCACGCCGACCGATTGCGTGCTGATGGGTGTGCAGCATCTGCTCAAGGGCCAGCAGCCCGACCTCGTGCTATCCGGCGTCAATCGGGGCCAGAACGTCGCCGAAGACGTTACCTATTCCGGCACCGTGGCGGCGGCGATGGAGGGCACCGTTCTTGGGGTTCCGTCGATCGCGCTCAGCCAGGCCTATGGCATCGGGGGCAGGGACGGCATGCGCTGGCATTGCGCCGAGCAGCATGCGCCCGGCGTGATCCGCAAACTGCTGGCCCATGGTTTCGCCAAGGGAACCTTGTTCAACGTCAATTTTCCCGATTGCGAGCCCGAGGAGGTCGCTGGCGTTGCCGTCACCATCCAGGGGCAGCGCGATGTCGCCCTGGTCGATGTGGTCGAGCGAGAGGATTTTCGTGGCGGCCCCTATTATTGGCTGGCGCCGCGCCGGGAAACGCCGCCCCGGCTCGAGGGCACGGATCTTGCCGCTCTCTTCAACAAGCGTATTTCTGTGACGCCCCTTCATCTCAATCTGACCGACGTGCCTGCTCTGCAACGCCTTTCGGATACCTTTGAAACGGTGCCAAGACCGACATCATGACGGACAATATGACGGACTATCAGTCTTTTGTGAATCCTGACGACGAGCATGCCCAGGAGATGATGGCCTTCATCCTGCGCCTGCGCCGCCACGGGTTGACGGACCAGAAGGTGCTGAATGCCGTTTCCACCCTGCCACGCCCGGTTTTCGTGCTGCCTGAATTCGCCGAATACGCCTGGCGCGATCTCAGCCTTCCCATCCAGTGCGGCCAGACCATCACGCCGCCGGTGCTCGCCGCGACCATTGCCGAGCGCTTGGACGTCGAGCCGCTGCATCGCGTGCTGGAGATCGGTACGGGCTCTGGCTATCTGACCGCGGTGCTCGGCCGTCTGGCCAAGCGCGTCCTGACCCTCGATCGTTGGCGCACCCTGGTCACCGAGGCAGAGGAGAGGCTGCGGGCCGTTACCATCCTCAACGTCACCATGATGGTCGCCGATGGCAGTTCCGGCTGGCGCCAACAGGCTCCCTTCGATCGTATCGTCACCACGGCGGCGATGAGCGAGGTGCCCGAGGACTTGCTGGATCAACTGGCGCTGGGCGGTCGGATGATCGCACCAATCGGCCCGCCCGGCGAAGAGCAGCAATTGACCATGATCGCGCGCGATGCCGATGGCTTTCACTATACACCGCTGATGGATATCCGTGCCGCGTCCATCATCTTGGGCGTGGCCGACCGGCTTTGAATCCCCCTTGAACTTGAGCTGGGTTTGGTTTTCGGGCGCTTCATCGCAGGTGCTGCGAGACAATCCAGTTCTTCTTGCCGGGCCAAGCCACGATCGCCCGATTGCAGTCGCAGCGGCGAAGTCCCGGCGCTGGTGGATCGCAGCAAATTCAGATCGCAGAGGTATGGCGGGATACCTCCATCCCGTGCAGTATACGGCGGTTTCCGACGGCGCTGGACTGGCAACTCAGGTCTGATTTCAAGATCGCCCCTGGCCGGTCAGTCAGAGCAGCACGTCGGTTGGGGGATTTGAGATGACCGAACAAGCAGCACAACAAATCAATTCAGATATACCTATATTCACTATTGCCGAACTGGATCAGGACACCCACGCCCTGTTCAGAAAGTTTCGACCGGAAACCCCTTTCATCCAGCGGGACGATGGGCCGCTCTTCATTCTGCGTGCCAAGGATGTCGTCAGCCTCACGACCGATGAGCGCACCCGGCAGATCGAGACCGAACTCCTGCAATTGAGGGGCGTCACCTCGGGCCCACTATTCGATTTTTACGACAAATGCATGCTGCTTTCGAACGGGGCCGCCCACAGGAGGCGGCGCGGCCCGATGGCGCGGACCTTCGCCTTCAAGATGGTCGCCGAGGTCCGCCCCAAGGTACGGGCCATGGCGGAGAAACTGATCGACCAGCATTACGAGGCTGGCGGGCTGGATCTGTTCGAGGATTATTCGGCGATCATTCCCGCCCATACCGTCGCTGCGATTCTGGGGATGCCCGAGGCCGACATCCCAAAATTCGCGCAGTGGATCTATGTCATCGCTCGCAGCCTGGGTACCTCCTGGACGGAAAAGGACATTCCCGACCTCGAGGATGCCTGCCGTCAGATGACGGACTACATGTATGAACTGGTGGCGGAGCGCCGTCAGAACCCTCGCGGCGATTTCCTTTCCGATTATATCACCGCCATCGACGAGAACCCCGAGATGACGCCGCTCGAGGCGATCATGCAGATCATCATCGTGGTGCTGGGCGGCAGTGATACAACGCGGGCCTCGATGGCGATCCAGGCCGCGCTTCTGCTCGAACACCCCGAACAATGGCAGTCTGTGTGCGCCGATCCCAGCCTCATCCCCGGTGCGGTCTCCGAAGCGCTGCGATTCGAACCCTCGGTCGCATCGCTGCCACGGCTTGTGCTCGAGGAGATCGAGATAGGCGGTCAAAAATTGGCACCGGGATCGTTGCTGATGCTTTCCACCATGTCGGCCCTGCGGGATCCGGAGGTGTTCGGCGAGCCGGATCGATTCGACATCAGGCGAACGGATCACACGCGCTGGCATTATGTTTTCGGCGGCGGTGCGCATCGTTGTCTCGGCGAGGCCCTGGCAAAGGCCGAACTGGAAGAAGGACTGGCGGCGCTCGTCAACCGGATTCCGCAGGCCAAGCTCGTCGGCAAGCTGAAGGTCGAGGGCCATGGCGGTATTCGCCGCGCTGAGGATTTGCGCCTGGAATGGACGCGCTGAGGCTGCTTGCGAGTCGCGCCGGCCATGCTGATTCCCTGTGAAAGCCGGCGTGGCGCGACTTTAACGCATGGGGCGGGGGCGATCCCCGCTCTTAATCATCCCCGCCCAGTCGGGGGCCGGTCGGAAGACCGGCCGATCGGCTGGAAAACGCAGTGGACTCAAGGGCATGAGGAGCGGGCGATCTGAGTTTCTCAGCCCGTTGCCATCGGAGCCGTTTCCGGATTTTGTCCAAATTGAGTCCGGCTCTTAAGGCGTTGTTTACCCCAATAGAGGCTTAATTACCCCGTGTTCTTCTCAAGCGTGGGTGTGAACGTCCTATGCGTTTTCCGATCGAATTGATCCGTTCGCGCCACTTGTCGCGCGTCGCCGTGATCGCCCTGGTGGCTGGCCTCGCAGCAAGCTGCAGCGACACTTCGAGGTTCGCCCAGAACCCCTTCTCGAACCCGTTCAACTCGGGTGACAATCAGTTGGCCTATGCCCAGGCACAGCCTACCAAGGCCGCGCCGCGCTATGGCAATTCCAACTATGCCGTCAACACGGTGCCGGCGGCGGGCGTGGTCGCTTCGCAGCCGCTGCCGCCGGTCGGCGCCGTGGCACAGCGTAGCGCGCCGTCGACGCAATATCGACTGGCTCGTGGCGAGCAGCCCATCGTGACGGGGGCGATCTCGACGCCCGCTCCGCAGATCGGCGGTTTCAAGGCCGGTGGCTGGACTGCCACGGGCGGCACGCCGGTTACCGCCGCGGCGGGTGAGACCATCAATACGCTCTCCAACCGCTATGGTGTGCCTTCCGACGCGATCATGAAGGTCAACGGCCTGACCTCTCGCTCACTGACGCCCGGCCAGCAGGTGATCATTCCCGTGTACAACGCGGCTCAGAACGGCAACACCGCGGTGACGACGGTGGCCGCGACCGCTGAGCAGCCCTACCCGGGAGACGTGCCCGAAACTTCTCGGGGCAGCGTCGGCGAAGTCAAGGTCCGGCCGGTCGCCACCACGCCGGCTGCGGGGGCCAAGCCGAAGCCGGTGCCCGCCGCCGCCGCTTCCGGCGTCCATGTCGTCAAGCCGGGCGAGACGCTGACGTCGATCGCTAAAGCCTACGGCACGACGCGCCCGCGTCTGGCCAAGGAGAATGGCATCGACGAATGGATGAGCGTCAAGATCGGCCAGAAGCTGGTCGTGCGCGGAACGGCCCACGCTGCTGCTCCGGCTGCAGAGACCGTGGTCGACAACCGCCCGCCGCGTGACGTGCCGGTGGCGGCCGCTGTGCAGCCCAGGCCCGTGGCGGCTCCCAAGCCGGTACAGGCCGCGCGGGCGGCCAATCCGGCGCCGGTGAGGACGGCCAAGACCCAGGCGAAGTCGATTGCCGCCGAAGCGATGCAGGTTGCTGCTCCGCATGCCCAGCCCGTCAGGACCGCGACCGTCAAGCCAGTAACGGTCAAACCCGTTCAGACAGCAAGGGTTTCTCCCGTCGATGTCAAGGCCAAGCCCGCCCAGGTGGCGGCGGCCAAGCCGGTCGATGCGGGCAAGGCGAACAAGCTCAAGGCGGAGAAGCTTGCTGCCGCCAAGCAGAAGGCGCTGGCCAACAAACCTGCGCAGGTGGCTGTCGCCAAGCCGGCCAAGCCCGCCGAGGCCAGCCAGCCCGCGCCGGTTGCAACCGGGACGATCTCGCCTGCCGCGAGTGCATCTCAGCCGGCAGCTCCGGCCGCCGAACTGCCGAAGGATGCCAATGCCGCCACCCTGGGCAATCCGGAGTTCCGCTGGCCGGTGAAGGGGCGGATCATCCAGAATTTCGGCCGCAACAGCGACGGTATCAACATCTCGGTGCCTGAAGGAACCGAAGTGAAGGCTGCCGAGGATGGTGTGGTCGCCTATGCCGGCAGTGAGCTGAAAGGCTATGGCAACCTGATCCTCATCCGCCATGCCAACGGCTATGTCACCGCTTATGGCCATGCCAAACAGCTCGACGTCAAGAAGGGTGAAAGTGTCAGGCGTGGCCAGACCATTGCGACCGCAGGTCAGACCGGCAACGTGACCTCGCCGCAAGTGTTGTTCGAAGTACGCAAGGGTGCCGCGCCGGTCGATCCGACCCGCTATCTTTCCGGCACCTGATAACAGAATCTGCTTCTCCGCGAGACCCCGAAGCAGCTCGAGTGGCCCGGCAGCGATGTCCGGGCCACTTTTTATTGAACACGCGGACCTGGCTCAGTTCAGCGTCTTGCCCAGCCGGCCTGCGAGATCCTGCACATATTGCCAGGCCGTGCGGCCTGACCGGGCACCACGGGTCGTCGCCCATTCCAGGGCCTCGGCCCGCATGGTGTCTCGATCGTGATCGAGGCCGAAATGATCGGCATAACCATAGACCATGTCGAGGAAATCGTCCTGGCTGCAGCGATGGAAACCGAGCCACAGGCCGAAACGGTCGGAGAGCGACACCTTTTCCTCCACCGCCTCGCCTGGATTGATCGCGGTGGAGCGCTCATTGTCAATCATGTCGCGCGGCATCAGATGACGCCGGTTCGAGGTCGCATAGAAGATGAGATTGTCCGGCCGCCCCTCGACACCGCCTTCCAGTGCCGCCTTGAGCGATTTGTAGGAGGTGTCGTCGCTGTCGAAGGAGAGATCGTCGCAAAAGACGATGAAGCGATAGGGGGCCTTGCGGGTGAGATTCATCAACTCGGGCAGACTATCGATATCCTCGCGGTGGATCTCGATCAGCTTCAGGGTGCCACCGATCTTGGCGTTGATGTCGGCATGCGCGGCCTTCACCAGCGACGACTTGCCCATGCCGCGCGCGCCCCAGAGCAAAGCGTTGTTGGCGGGCAGCCCGTTTGCGAAGCGCTCGGTGTTGTCGACCAGGAGGTCGCGCACCAGATCGATGCCCTTGAGCAACGGCATCGCGACCCTGTTCACCTTCGGTACAGGTTGCAGATATTTTTCGCCGGCCTGCCAGATGAAGGCTTCTGCAGCATCGAAGTCGGCCTTGATGGCGGCCGGTGGAGCCAGCCGCTCCAGGGCGTCGGCGATACGGGCGAGCAATTGCGGCAATTCGCTGGATGAAAAGTCAGTCATGGCAACCAGATGAGATGAACCTGTGGGTAAGCCCTTCGTCTCTAACGCGCCTGAGAGGCGCTGAAAAGCGGCGGCATGCCGCGCCTGCCTTCCGTTTTGCATGTGCGCCCAGTGCCGGTGGGTCACCCAAGGGGGCCACGGGCAAGCCGAGGCGTGCGTGGAGCCGACTTGTGAGGAGACAGGCGATTCCCTGTCGCTATCCGTAGTCCTCCCGACAGCCCATCATGTTGGCCCGATTGGCGGTTTCCCACATCGGAAGGCATGAATTTTTCGTCATGTGCTGGGCAAAAGTGGCGTTCTGTTTGCTTTCGGTGGCTGGTTCACTATATTCCGCGCGAATTCGCGGCTGGGCTGTCCCGGCCGCTTCTCTTGAGAGGCGATCCAATGTTCACGACTCCAGCCTTTGCCCAGGCAGCCCAGGGCGGCGGCGATCTGTTCTCCAGTCTCGGTGGCACGTTGCTGTTGCCGATCGCGATGTTCGTGATCTTCTATTTCCTGCTGATCCGCCCGCAGCAGCGCAAGGCGAAAGAACAGGCCGCTCTGCTCAAGGCAATCCGTCGTGGCGATACCATTGTGATGTCGGGCGGCATGGTCGGCAAGGTGACCAAGGCTGTCGAGGGCGAATCCGAGATCGAGGCGGAGATCGCCGAGGGCGTTCGCGTGAAGGTCATCCGCGAGATGGTGGTCACCGTCCGCTCCAAGACCGAGCCGGTGAAGAAGGCCGAGGCAGCCTGAGGTCCACGCGGGGCAACGCCCCTCTTTGGTCTCGATCACAAGACACGATAAGAGACTCAGGATAGGGTCGGGGCGAATCTACATCTCCCGACCGTCCTGAGAATAGCCTGTCAAGGCTCGGAATCGCTCCGCTATGCTGCATTTTTCTCCCGTCAAGACGGCTTCGGTTCTCCTGACTTTGCTGATCGGCCTGTGGCTGGCCGTACCCAATCTGATGCCGGAGAGCTGGGTGAAGGCGATGCCGTCCTGGCTGCCGCACAAGACGCTGACGCTGGGCCTCGATCTCCAGGGCGGATCCTACTTCCTGCTCGAGATCGACAAGAATGCCGTGGTCAAGGAACAGGTCGCCAGCCTGCGTTCGCAGGCGCGCCAGATCCTGAACGACAACAAGATCCGTAGCCAGGCTGCTTTGCAGGGGCGCGGCATTGTGGTGACGCTGCCCAATCCGGCCGATACCGAGAAGGCCGTGCAACTCCTGCAAGTGCTGGGCAATCCCGCCGACGGCAACCTTTTCGGCACCGGCAACCGGACGGCCACGATTGCCTCGACCACCCCAGGCCAGATCGGCGCCACGCTGACCGATGAAGGCCTGCGTGACCGCATGAACCGCATCATGGTGCGGGCGGTGGAGATTATCGGCAACCGTATCAACGGCTCCGGCGTGGTCGAGCCCGTCATTCAGCGCCAGGGCGAAGATCGCATCGTGGTGCAATTGCCCGGCCTGGAGAATCCCGACCGTTTCAAGGACCTTCTCGGCCAAACAGCCAAGCTCGAATTTCGCCTAGTGGATCTGAGCATGCCGGTCGATCAGGCCATGCGTTCTCGCCCGCCGGTCGGTTCCACGGTTCTGCCATCGTCGGATGGCGGCCAGAACTATCTGATCGAAGACCAGGTGATGGTCGCCGGCGACGAACTGACCGACGCCCAAGCAAGCTTCGACCAGAACACGCGCGAGCCGGTGGTCTCCTTCCGCTTCAACACCAATGGCGCGCGCCAGTTCGGCCGCGTCACCACGGAGAATGTCAACAAGCCCTTCGCCATCGTGCTCGACGGCAAGGTCTTGTCGGCACCGGTCATTCGCGAGCCGATCACTGGTGGTTCGGGCCAGATCTCCGGCAATTTCACCACGCAGCAGGCCCAGGATCTCGCGCTGCTTCTGCGTTCGGGTGCCTTGCCCGCACCCATGACGGTGATTCAGGAGCAGACGGTCGGTCCGGGCCTCGGCCAGGCCGCCATTCGCGCCGGTGAGATGGCTGCCCTAGTCGGCTCAATCCTGGTCGTCGGCTTCATGATCGCCAGCTACGGCCTGTTCGGTATCATCGCGTCCATCGCCGTGGCGCTCAATGTCGGCATGATCTTCGGCATCCTGTCCCTGCTCGGGGCGACGCTGACCTTGCCGGGTATCGCCGGCATCGTGCTGACAGTCGGCATCGCAGTCGACTCCAACGTGCTGATCTATGAGCGCATACGCGAGGAGGTGCGTGCCGGACGAACCGTTTTGATGTCGCTCGACGCCGGCTTTGCCCGGGCGCTGGCGACCATCCTCGATTCCAACATCACCACCTTCATTGCCGCCGCCGTGCTGTATTTTGTCGGTACCGGCGCCGTGAAAGGGTTCGCGGTGACGCTAGGGATCGGCATCATCACGACGGTGTTCACCGCCTTCACGGTCACGCGCCTGTTGGTTTCCTGGTGGTATCGCGGGGTCAAGCCTCGCTCCATCCCGATTTGATAGATTGATGGAGTGAGCGCGGTGCGCCATCTTCGCATTGTTCCCGACAACACCAGCTTCGGCTTCATTCGGTTCCGGCGTATCAGCTTTCCGATTTCGGCCGTGTTGTCGATCTTGGCTCTGGTGCTCTTCTTCACCCATGGCCTGAATTACGGTATCGATTTCAAGGGCGGCATCGCCCTCGGCGTCACGGCTCAATCCGGGCAGGCCGACGTGCAGGCCATTCGCGACAAGCTGGCGCCGCTCGGATTGGGTGAGGTCCAGATTCAGAGTTTCGGCGACAAGGGACAGGTGCTGATGCGCATCGCCCTGCAGCCGGGCGGCGACGCGGCACAGAATGCCGTTGCGGAGAAGGTCAAGCAGACGCTGGCGCCCGACTATGTTCCCGGCAAGGACGATCAGACACAGATCATCGGGCCGAGCGTTTCGCAGGAACTGGTGACGGTCGGCATCGTCGGCATCTTCGTCGCCATTCTGGGCATTCTGATCTATCTATGGTTCCGCTTCGATTGGCAGTTTGCCGTCGGCGCCATGATCGCCAACATGCACGACATCGTGCTGACCATCGGCTTCATGTCGGTGACGCAGATCGACTTCGACCTCACCAGTGTCGCCGCCTTGCTGACCATCCTTGGCTATTCACTCAACGACACCGTGGTGATCTACGACCGCATCCGCGAGCTCTTGCGCAAGTACAAGAAGAAGCCGATGGATGAACTGCTGGACGAGTCTATCAACGCTACGCTGTCGCGCTCGGTGATCACCCACGTCACCGTGGCACTGGCGTTGCTGGCCCTGCTCCTGTTCGGGGGGCACGCCATTCACAGCTTCACCGCCACCATGCTGTTCGGCGTCGTGCTGGTCGGCACTTACACCTCGATCTTCATTGCCTCGCCCGTCCTGATCTATCTGGGCCTGCGTCCGGGCAGCCATGAGACGGCGGGCGGCAACAAGCCGGAGTAAGCTGCCATGACCGCAGGCGAACGGCGCTTCCTGCCACGCGTGGCGCCGATCGACGCCTATGGCGCCGGCGGGTTCCGTTTTGCGGAGATGTCGCATCGCGGTTCGCTTCTTTGCCTGCCCTCGGGCATGCATGCGTGGTCGGTGACAAGTGTTGCTCAATTCTCGGCTGAAGCATTCGAGCCGGTTTTTGCGGAAGCCGATGCCATCGAGATCCTGCTCGTCGGCACCGGCCCCGATGTGGCTTTTTTCCCCGAGGCGCTGCGCTGGCGTTTTCGCGATCTCAAGATCGTCGTCGACGCCATGCCGACCGGCGCAGCGATCCTCACCTGGAACGTTCTGCTGGCCGAGGACCGGCGCATCGCCGCCGCCCTGATCGCCGTGCCATGAGCATCTTGTCATGAGCGCCGCTCGCCAAACCGGTTCCCTGGCCAATTCCAATATCAGCATGAGCAACCAGGCTTATTGCGAGAGTCTGCTGCGCGAGCACGATCGCAATCGCTGGCTCGCCAACCTGTTTGCGCCCGCCGAGCACCGACGCGCCCTGAATGCGCTCTATGCCTTCAACAGCGAGATCGAGCGCGTGAGGGACATGGTGTCGGAGCCGCTCCCCGGCGAAGTCCGCCTGCAATGGTGGCGGGACCTGCTGGAGGGGCAGGCGAGGGGGCAGATATCGGGGCATCCGGTTGCCTCCGAACTGATGGCCGCGATTGATCGCTACCACCTGCCGGTTTCCGCTCTTGTGACCCTGATCGACGCCCACACGCATGATCTCTATGACGATCTGCTGCAGAGCATCACCGATTTGGAAGGCTATTGCGGCGAGACCTATTCAAGTCTATTTCGCCTGGCCAGTCTCATTCTTGCCGATGGCGGCGATGCCGGCAGTGCCGATCTCGCCGGGCACGCCGGCGTGGCCTATGGCATAGCCTGCCTGATGAAACAGGCTGCCCGGCACGCGGCCCGGGGCAGATCTTCGTGCCGGCCGATCTTGCCCTCAAGCACGGCACAGCTCGCGAAGATCTGTTGAATGGACGCAGCACCGGCGAGATGCGCGCGATGTTCGGTGAGCTCGCTGGGGCAGCGCTGCATCATCTGGACGCAGCGGAGCAATTGCTGCCTGCCGTGCCCAGTGCGGCGGCACCCGCCTATATCGGCCTTGCGCTGGTCAGGCCCTTGCTCAAGCGGATGACCCGCCCGGGTTTTGACTGGTTCCGCCATGAAGCCGAATTACCGCAATGGCGCAGTCAATGGCATCTGTGGCGTTTCTCACGCCGGCTGCGCTAGAGCGTTTTCCAGAAAAGTTGATGGACTTTTCGATTAAGAAAATACGTCAGAACAAAGACATGGAGAAAGTGCGGTTCGAAGAAATCGCACTTTCTCCAGTCGAAAACAGTCGTAACGCTGCGGCGAGCTATTTCGGCTTGGCAGCCTGTGTCAGCGCCTTTTCGAGGTCTTCACGCTCCTCGCAGCCATTGGGGCAGAGCTTGACCAGCGCCGCGAGATTTTGCTGGGCCTTCGGAATGTCGCCGTTCTCGACGAAGAGCTCGCCCTGATATTCCAGGGTTCCCCTGTGGTTGGGATCGATGGCAAGCGCCTTCTCATAGAAGGTCTGCGCGGTCTTGCGGTCGCCGCTTTTGCGTAGGCTGAAGCCAAGCAGATTGTAGACGTCAGGGTCCTTCGAACCCTGGTCCGCCAGAGGCTGGAGGGCTGCGATGGCGGATTTGTAGTCCTCCGCCTTGATCTGGGCCCGGATGGGCGCGAGGTCGGTCGCGGTCGCGGTCGCGGCAGCAGGCGCATCGGACGAGGTGTCGGCGGCCCAGACCGGGCCTGCAACGAGGACGAGGGCCAGGGCGGAGGCGAGGCCATGGAGGCGGAGCATGGCAGGATCCTGTTTGTAAATGACGAGGCGGGGCGGTGAACGTCGTCGGTCGGATCTTCGGTTCTCGCCACGACGTGGGCCGGGGAGGAACGGATAGCAAGCTACATCGTTCTGGAGCCCGTGCCCATCCTGCCTCATGTCCCGGGACGGAAGTCACCCAGGTAGAGCTTCCCGTCGCAAGGGTACCATACGATCACGCTCAGGCTGAGAGATGTTCGCCGGCCACCGCCCGCTTCCAGCCCTCCAGGGCTTCCAAGGCTCTGGCGCTCATCGCCCTTTTCTTGGCGTGAGTCTTTTCGCTGCCGCGCAGGCGCTTTCCATCTTCCCCTTTGGGCGAGACCTCAAGAGGAGGGAACAGGCCGAAATTGACATTCATCGGCTGGAAGGAGCGCGGCCCCGCATCCTCGCTGACGAGGTGACCGCCAGTGATGTGATTGAGCAGCGCTCCGAGGGCCGTGGTGGCCGGGGGCGTGGCCACCGGTCGACCCAGGCGTTCGGCGGCGGCAAAGCGGCCCGTCATCAGGCCGACACTCGCGCTCTCGATATAGCCTTCGCATCCGGTGATCTGGCCGGCAAAACGCAGACGTGGCTGCGTTTTCAGGCGAAGCGTTGCGTCCAGCAGCACGGGTGAGTTCAGATAGGTGTTGCGATGCAGCCCGCCGAGGCGAGCGAATTCGGCATTTTCGAGCCCGGGAATCATGCGGAACACCTGCACCTGTTCAGCATATTTCAGCTTCGTCTGGAACCCGACCATGTTGTAAAGCGTGCCGAGCGCATTGTCCTGGCGCAGTTGCACGATGGCGTGGGGCTTGACGCTGGGGTTGCGCGGGTTGGTAAGGCCAACCGGCTTCAGTGGTCCGAAGCGCAGGGTTTCACGGCCGCGCTCCGCCATGATTTCGATCGGCAGGCAGCCATCGAAATAGGGCGTGCCTTCGAACTCCTTGAAACCGGTCTTATCGCCGGCGAGAACGGCATCGAGAAAGGCCTCGTATTCCTCCTTGCTGAGGGGGCAGTTGATATAGTCGGCACCGGTGCCGCCCGGACCCGGCTTGTCGTAGCGCGACTGATACCAGGCGATGTCCATGTTGATGGATTCGCGATGCACGATCGGCGCGATCGCATCGAAGAAAGCAAGGGAGGTTTCGCCGGTCAGGGCTGCGATTGCATCGGCAAGGGGCTTGGAGGTGAGGGGACCGGTGGCGACGATGACGTTGTCCCAGTCCGCCGGAGGCAGGCCGTCGACATGTTCGCGCCGGATCTCGATTAGGGGATGGGATGCCAAGCGTTCCGTCACCGCAGCCGAGAAACCATCTCGGTCCACCGCCAGGGCACCACCTGCCGGAACCTTGTGGTCGTCGGCGCAGGCCATGATCACGGAATCCAGCCGGCGCATCTCCTCGTGAAGCAGGCCGACGGCATTGGTCTGCGCATCGTCGGAGCGGAAGGAGTTGGAGCAGACGAGCTCGGCGAAGTCCGTGGTCTTATGGACCTCGGTCGGCTGAACGGGGCGCATCTCGTGCAGGATGACGGGAACGCCTGCCTGGGCGATCTGCCATGCGGCTTCGGAACCGGCGAGGCCGCCGCCGATGATATGAACGGGGGTGATTGTCATGCCCGGCTTTTAGACCATCGGGCCTCATGATTGAAGCACCAGCATAACAAAAAGCCGCCCTGAGGGGGCGGCTATGTGGCGCTTGGCCCTGCTCCAGCAAGGCGGGCACCCACTACTTCCCGTTTAGGCGCGATGAAATCACTGCCCGATTGCCAGCCGACATAGCTAGAGCAAAGCGTGTTTAGACGGAAACGCTTGTTTGCTCTTACTCATTTCGACGCGTCCTTGCGATTCTTGGCGGGACTACCAAATCGCAAAACGCTTCAGCCGACAGAAACGATACGACTTTCCACTGCAAAAGATCGACGCGCTGGTGGATCGTCGAAACTGTACCAATGAGCTGAACAGCCCATTGGTCATCACCTGCGTGATTAGGCGCGGGCAGCCTGACGCGCGATAGCGCGAACGTCGGCAGGGTTGATACCGATGTCGGCCAAATCGCGTACGTTCAAGCGCCTGAGCTCGGCCAGCGTCTCGCGCTCACGGCGCCAGATACGGACACGTTCGATCAAAGCTGCGAACAACATGATAAGGTTCCTCTTCTGCGAACCTGCGTTGAAGCGAATTCCTCAACGCCGTTCACATTCTCTATATGCAGCCTTTTCGCCGAATGAGGTAGATGCTGCGCCGCACAACGAGCATGCAATTTTTGCATGTCGCAAAGTTGCCATTGTTAAAAAATCGTCAAAATTGACCTATCAGGTGGCCACTTAATGCATATGGTGCATGCCTCCTCCGCCCGCAAGGCGTGATGGCTTCAGAACGGAGCAGTCGGGGAAACGCATGGTTGTATCCATTCGAATGCTCGCACGAGCGTCTGAACCCGCGGCCAGGGCCAAATGGCAGGGGGCATGCCTAATCTGGGTCCCTGGAGCTCATGCCGAGACCTAGTGCGCGCTGCCATCAGTAGTACCGCCATATACCAAAGTTGGGCTTGGCTTCCCAAGGTGTCGATATGCTATAGGGAGCATGAAAATTAGGCATAGGCCGGAGCGAAGAGGGCATTAAATTATGCGATCTTCGGGTTTTGTTGAAATATAAAACCAATATTAATTGCAATTATATCTTCTATATCCCTCTTAATGGAAGGATATATTGATTAAATCTGGCCTTTTAACTTGCGTGGTTCCGAAGTTCACCGAACCCTTGGAAGCTTAGCGGGAGACTGGAGCAATGACGAGGAACGGTACAGAGGACGGCCTGGAGAAGAGACCTCGTAAATATCTCTTGGTTGCTCGGATAGGGCCGAAAAGTCTTCACGCGCAGTGGCTGGCTGCGGGTGCGGATAGAAATTACGATGTCTTTTTAAGCAGCTACGATACCAGCTTGCCCGCTATCGCGGGCGATGGCGTCTATTTCGAGTATCGATCCGGTAGCAAGGTCGCCGGCTACGATGGGCTTTTGCGTGAACAAGCGGAGTTTCTTGGCCGATATAAATACATCTGCTTCTTTGATGATGATATTAGCGCGACTCCTTCCTCCATAAGTGGAATTTTTTCGCGCTGTGATCAGTATAATCTCAAGATCGCGCAACCGGCGCTGACATGGGATAGTCATTTCACCTATGCCTGCCTGCTACAGCAGAAGCGATATGCCCTGCGGTATCTCAACTTCGTGGAGATGATGTGTCCGGTTTTCCGGCATGACATTCTCGAGCGGATCGCACCGCTCTACGCCTTAGGATACGAAAGCGGCATCGACCTCGTCTGGTGCAATCTCGTCGCCGAAGGGCCGGGCGATTTTGCCGTGATCGATGAATTTCCGGTTCGGCATACCGAACCCGTGGGCGGCAACAAGGTTGCCAATGGCTTCGTCGACGGGCGTCTGTATGAGGACGACATCCACGCCATTCTTGCGCTGTTTCGCTTGCCCTGGCTTCGGGCGACACCAATCTCCGCCGTCAGCCGGTCGGGCCGCGAGATCAACGGCAGAATGAGCCTGCTGCTATCGGCACTCGTTCTGCTGGCGGCGGTGCCGCTACGCCGGCCCGTGGCCGGGCGTTTTCGCGCCATTCTGGTTCATTGGCGTCATCTGTGGCTGGGGGCTGCAGGCAATGTCCACACCGAGTTTCCGGCAGGAAACGCGGATAGATCCCCTGGCTATGGCGTTCTTCCATCATGCAAACCAAGGGAGAGTGCAGGGCAGTCGATGCCAATGGCGTGATCGGATTCCTCGTTTCGCTCAGGGCTGAGCCGGCAAGCCGACCGGTGCAAAACCGTATCTGCCGAAGGCGGCCTGACCTTCCGGGGAGAGGATCGCTAGCATCAGCGCCACGGCGGCGGCATTGTCGGTTCGTGCCAGAGCCAGGCCATATTCCGGGCCAGTCTCATAGGCTTCGGGCACCTGGATAACCTCGAGGTTCGGCGTGACGGCCTTGCGTTGTGCCGCGCCACTGCAATAACCCATCATCACATTGATCTGACCGCTCTTGAAACCATCGGCAATCGGATCTTGCCCGGCGGGAGTGGAGGCGGTCGAGCCACCGACGATCTTCTGGGCCTTGGCATCGAGCTTGGCGAAAGCACCCGGATTTCGCTTGTCGATCAGCTGGAACATGGCCCAGGTGTAGTCGCCGCCGGGGTCGGCCTTGGGCGTGGACGTGCCGAGCTTCACGGCGGGATCGAGCAGGCGTTCGGCAAAGTTGACAACGGCGAGCCTGGCTTCCGGCAGGGCAAAGGCGCAAAGCCGGTTGCGGGTGAACATGACGACGGCACTCGCCCGGCCATCCCTTTGCAACTGGCGGGGACTGGCCATGTCCGCCGAAGCCAGGATGTCGACCTTGTCGCCTTGCTCGATCTTTTCCCGCATCAACCCTGAGGGGCCGAAGGCGGTACGCACCTTGATGCCACTCTTCTTGCTGAAATCCTGGGCGATATCGGTCAGCACGGCGCGCAGGCTTCCTGCGCCGTAGAGTACTACCTCGTCTGCCCGGGCCGCGACGCTTCCAAGGGCCAGGCAAGAGGCGAGCACGATCCTGAGCATTGTTTTTCCTGGAAACGGAGTGGCGTGGCGATTCGCTATATATGAATAGCTATAGCGATAGCCGCGAGAGCCTCCATTTGGCAATGGCCTTGCCGGGGGACAAGCAAGGATGCCCGGCAAGATGCATTGTCTGGGACCCGGGGCGACCACCTGCATCTGCCTTGTCGCCGGGGCGGCTTTGCCAGGAACAGGCGGGGACGCCTACGGTCCCAAGGATTTCTATTCCGCCGCTTCGCCCTGGCGCCGCTGGGGGCGACGCTCCATGACTTCCCGCAGGAAGCGCCCGGTATGGGAGCGAGGCTCGCGAATGATCGCCTCCGGCGTGCCTTCGGCGACTACTTCGCCGCCAGCGTCGCCCCCTCCGGGACCCATGTCGATGACCCAGTCGGCCGTCTTGATGACTTCGAGGTTGTGTTCGATCACCACCACGGTGTTGCCCTGCTCGACCAGTTCATGCAGCACTTCCAGTAGCTTGGCGACATCGTGGAAATGCAGGCCCGTGGTCGGCTCGTCGAGGATGTAGAGTGTGCGTCCGGTCGAGCGGCGCGACAATTCCTTGGAGAGCTTCACGCGCTGGGCCTCGCCGCCCGACAGGGTGGTCGCCTGCTGGCCCACCTTGACATAGCCGAGGCCCACTCGTGCCAGCGTTTCCATGGTGTTGCGGATGGTCGGCACCGCCTTGAAGAATTCGGCTCCCTCGTCAACGGTCATGTCGAGCACGTCGGCGATGGACTTATTCTTGAAGCGGACGTCCAGTGTCTCGCGGTCGTAGCGTTTGCCTTTGCAGACGTCGCAGGTGACATAGACGTCGGGCAGAAAGTGCATCTCGATCTTGATGACGCCGTCGCCCTGGCACGCCTCGCAGCGGCCACCCTTGACGTTGAAGGAGAAGCGCCCCGGCAGATAGCCGCGCGCCTTCGCCTCCGGCAGGCCGGCGAACCATTCGCGGATGGGCGTGAAGGCACCGGTATAGGTGGCCGGGTTGGACCGCGGCGTACGGCCGATCGGCGACTGGTCGATGTCGATGACCTTGTCGATCAATTCCAGGCCGTCGAGCTTGTCGAAGGGAGCGGGATGTTCGAGCGCGCCGTTCAGCTTGCGGGCGACCGCCTTGTAGATGGTGTCGATCAGGAGCGTCGACTTGCCGCCGCCCGATACGCCGGTGACGCAGGTGAACAGGCCGAGCGGAATCTCGACCGAGACATCCTTGAGATTGTTGCCGCGGGCGCCGGTGAGCTTCAGCGCCTTGCCCTTCTGGCGCCGGCGCCGTTCGGCCGGCATGGGTACCGCCAGTTCTCCGGTGAGATATTTGCCGGTGAGAGACGCCGGATTGGCCATCACCTCGGCAGGCGTGC
Source organism: Labrys sp. HAY1-8F (assembly GCF_056754975.1). NCBI lineage: Bacteria > Pseudomonadati > Pseudomonadota > Alphaproteobacteria > Hyphomicrobiales > Xanthobacteraceae > Labrys > Labrys sp. HAY1-8F. The sequence goes on from NZ_JBPGWZ010000002.1 coordinate 270,948, forward strand.
CGTGGGCCACCACGCGTCCGCCATGCACGCCGGCGCCGGGGCCGACATCGACCACATAGTCGGCCTGAAGAATGGCATCCTCGTCATGCTCGACCACGATCACCGTATTGCCCAGTTCGCGCAGGCGCCGCAATGTTTCGAGCAGGCGTTCATTGTCGCGCTGATGCAGGCCGATGGAAGGTTCGTCCAGCACATAAAGCACGCCGCTGAGGCCAGAGCCGATTTGGGAGGCCAAGCGGATACGCTGGCTCTCGCCACCCGACAGGGTCCCGGAGTTACGGGCCAGCGTCAGATAATCGAGACCGACATCGACGAGGAAGCGCAGGCGTTCGCGAATCTCCTTGAGGATGCGGACGGCGATCTCGGTCTGCTTGGCGTTGAGTTCGGCCGGCAAGGCCTCGAACCAATGCTGGGCCTGGCGCACCGACATTGCCGAGATCTCGCCGATATGGCGGTGCGTGACCTTTACCGCCAAGGATTCGGGTTTCAGGCGGAAACCGGCGCAAGCCTTGCACGGCGTATTGGCCATGAAGCGCGAAATATCCTCGCGGGCCTGTTCTGAATCGGTTTCCTTCCAGCGCCGCTCCAGATTGGTCACCACGCCCTCGAAGGCCTTGCGTGTCTCATAGGAGCGTAGGCCGTCATCGAAGGAAAAGACGATTTGCTCCTCGCCCGAGCCATAGAGGAACACCTGCTGCACCTTCTCCGGCAGGTCCTTCCAGGGCGTGGTCACGCCGAACTTGTAATGCTTGGCGAGGGCGTCGACGGTCTGGCTGTAATAGGGGCTGGTGGATTTCGCCCAAGGCGCCAGCGCGCCCTTGCGCAGCGACAGGGTCTCGTCGGGCACCACCAGGACGGGATCGACCGTCATCTCGGTGCCGATGCCGTCGCAGGACGGGCAGGCGCCAAAGGGGTTGTTGAAGGAGAACAGCCTGGGCTCGATCTCCGGAATGGTGAAGCCGGAAACCGGGCAGGCGAATTTCTGGCTGAACATCACGCGCTTGGATGAGCCGTCGGCCTCCTTCTGATCGGCCAGTTCGACCACGGCGATGCCGTCGGCCAACTCCAAGGCCGTCTCGAAGGAATCAGCCAGGCGGCTGGCGATATCGGCGCGCACCACGATGCGGTCCACCACCACGTCGAGATCGTGCTTGAGCTTCTTGTCGAGGGCGGGGGCGTCGGCGATCTCGTAGAAGGTACCGTCGATCTTGACACGCTGGAAGCCGCGCTTGAGGAAGTCGGCGAGTTCCTTGCGATATTCGCCCTTGCGCCCGCGCACCACCGGCGCGAGCAGGAACAGCCTGGTGCCCTCTGGCATGGCCATGACGCGATCGACCATCTGGCTGACGGTCTGACTTTCGATCGGCAGCCCAGTCGCCGGCGAATAGGGAATGCCGATACGAGCCCAGAGCAGGCGCATATAGTCGTAGATCTCGGTGACTGTCGCCACCGTCGAGCGGGGATTGCGCGAGGTCGTCTTCTGTTCGATCGAAATCGCGGGCGACAGGCCGTCGATCTGGTCGACGTCCGGCTTCTGCATCATTTCGAGGAATTGGCGCGCATAGGCCGAAAGGCTCTCGACATAGCGGCGCTGTCCCTCGGCATAGATGGTGTCGAAAGCGAGCGAGGACTTGCCCGAGCCGGACAGGCCGGTGAACACCACGAGCTTGTCACGCGGGATTTCCAGATCGACATTCTTGAGATTGTGCTCGCGCGCGCCGCGCACGGTAATGAAGCGGCGGTCGGCAGGCGACGGAACAGCGCTGCCGGAGATGGGGCGGCCAGACATACGGACGATCCTGTGGGCTTTTGTCGAGAGATAGGCGCTTTGGCTCGCAAATTGAAGGAGGGCTGGTGAAAAAACAAGAACAATTCGTGAACTTATCCGCAAAATTTTGCGGCACACCGAGTTCCGATGGGTTATGCACGCGCCATGATCGAGATTAACCCCACCTTGTTCATCGACGAGCGCGAGATCGATGAGGACTTCGTGCGCTCCTCGGGGCCCGGCGGACAGAATGTCAACAAGCTGTCGACGGCGGTGCAGTTGCGCTTCAATATCCGCAGGTCGCCCTCGCTCCCGAACGACATCGCCATCCGTGCCCAGAAGCTGGCGGGCAGGAAGCTGACGCAGGAGGGCGTGCTGGTGATTGTTGCCCAGCGCTTCCGCACCCAGGAGCGTAATCGCGAGGACGCGCGCGAGCGGTTGGTCGCTCTCCTGCGGGAGGCCGCCACGCCGCCGCCGCCGCCCCGCAAGGTGACGAAGCCCTCCAAGGCCGCCAAGGCGCGGCGGCTGGAATCGAAATCGCGCCGCTCAAACGTGAAATCGCTGCGTGGCGGCAAGTTCTCCGTGGATTGAGGTCCGGCCGAGGACGAAGCCCGGGCCCGGCAAATCGGAGCTTTTGAGATTTCGCCGTTTGCTTTTCGGGGCAGACTGCCGGGATCAGGCCAGGATGCGCGCCTTCACTTCGTCCATCGTCTCGGCGATGTAGTCGGCACCGGCTGCCACCAGGGTTTCCTCGCTGGGGGGCATATGATGCAGTCCGCCGACAAAGCCGATCACCGTCATGCCGGCGGCCTTGGCTGCCTTGATGCCGACCACGCTGTCCTCGACCACCACGGTCTTGGCGGGATCCACACCGAGAGCCCTCGCGGCATGCAAAAACAGGTCCGGGGCCGGTTTTCCCTGTGCCACCAGATTTGCGCTGAAGATGTTGGGATAGACGAGCTCGAACAGGTTGGTGATGCTGAGGCCGAGACCGAGCTTGGCCGGCGGGCTGTTGGAAGCCACGCAAAAGGGCATCGGCAGGGTTTGGAGCACTTCGCGCACGCCCGGAATCGGTTCCAGACGCGCCACATAGGCGGCCCGAAGCATGCGGCGCGTAGTCTCGGCATGGTCCGGTGGCAGCTTGAGCCCGAAATCCTGCTCGAAACGCTCTTCCAAGGCTTCCTGGGTCAGACCGAGAAAGCGCTGCATCACGTCATGCGGGGTGACTTTTACGCCGAGGGCCGACAGGGCCTCGGCTTCGACTTCCGCCGACAGGATCTCGCTGTCGACGAGAACGCCATCGCAATCGAAAATCACTAGAGAGAAGGGCATGGGAACCGCCTGATCCGAGAAGACGTGCAGAGGCCGGCGTGTCGCGATTCTTGTCAAGGTGAGCCCGAGCCAGGGAGATGATGGCGCGCTGCCATGCGTTCCGGCAAGTTCTTTCCAACGATTCGAGGCTACCATGTCCATCATCCCATCCCTGAGCCGCGAAGAAAGCTGGATGCGCAAGTCCGCGCTCCATTATCTCGGCCAGCGATCGACCAGCGTCGCCAATCTCCGCCAGGTCTTGCTGCGGCGGGCGCGTCGCAAATTGGAACCGGAAATCGAAGTCGCTGAAATGATCGAGCGCACCATCGATTATTGCAGGCAGCTCGGTTTCATCGACGATGCCAGTTTCGTGGAGGCCCGCCTTCATGCCGGGCGCAGCCGCGGCTTTTCCGCCCGCAGGATCGGTGCCGCCCTGGCGGCCAAGGGGGTTGATCGCACCTTGGTGGCCCAGGCCCTTGCGGGGGAGGACCGCGATGCAGCTGAAGAAAGAGCCGCTGCCCGGCTGGCACAGCGCCGGCGCATTGGCCCCTGGCGGCGGACCGACCGCGATGCCGAGCTCGAGCGGGAGATTGCGATATTGGCACGCGGAGGCTTTGCTGTCTGGCTGGCCCGCCGCATCGTTACCGCGGATCCCGACGAAATCCGTGCTCTTCTCGAGGTTTGAAATCTTGCATCAGCCGGGTGCGGCGTGTTTTGTATGATGAATACAGTCCTCTTGGTGGAATCGGCATGTTCGAACTTTTCTGGCGCGGCGTTGCGATCGGCGTTGGCGCAACGGTCCTCATGGATCTGTGGGCGATCCTGCTGCACAAATTCTTCGGTGAGAACCTGCCCAACTGGGCGCCTGTGGGCCGCTGGTTCTGGCATCTGAAAGAGGGCCGTGTCTTCCATGACGATATCGGCAAGGCCGCACCTTACGCCCATGAATTGGCACTGGGCTGGATCGGCCATTACGTGGTCGGCATTCTCTACGGCGTGATCCTGGTGATCTTCGCTGGTGCGGCCTGGCTGTCCGACCCGACATTCCTGCCGGCCTGGATCCTCGGCATCGTCACGGTGGGGGCCGGCTGGTTCTTGCTGCAGCCCGGGCTTGGCATCGGCTGGGCTGCGTCGAAAACGCCCAATCCCACCAAGGTGCGCCTACTCAATCTGGTCGCGCACACGGTATTTGCGGTTGGCCTGTGGGGGACGGCGCTGATCATCCGCTGATGGGTCAGGGCAGGTCGCGCCACGAAGCGAACAGGGCGGCCTGGCCGTGGCGGTTGCCCGCTTCGTCGATCACTTCCCAGACTGTGGCATTTTCGATGAAGAAGCGTCGGCCGGATTTGGCAATGCGCACGCCGTGATAGTCGGCGATGAATCCCTGCTTCTTGACGGTGTCGAGCAGGCGCTGGCGTTCGTCACGATTCGGAAACTCCGCCGACAGGCGGGAGGGCAACTGCGTCAATTCCTCCCAGCTGTATTCAAAACAATCCTGTACGACCTTGTTTCCATAGATAAAAACAGGATCGGCCCTGGTGTCGTGGGCCAGAAGGCAGAAGGGCGCCTCGGCGTAGAGCCACGCGGCGTCTGCCCGGTCGGCCGGAGGAGCTGGGAAAAGGCCGCGCCCTGTCAGGCGACGGAGGCTATGATCGAGCAAAGCGGCGAAATCGGTATTGCCGGCAAGATCCGGCCAGGTCTCGGCGAGCTCAGGGCTTAATGTCATGATCGTATGGCGGTTGTGAGGATGAGGCCGCGCAGCGGGCGCATCGAAGCGGGAGCTGCCGGTTGCACGAAACAAATCTCGTTGCCTGATGACAGCAGGTCAAGCCCGACGGTTGAAATTGATCAGACAAAACTTCCGACTCGACTTGCGACTGACATGTTAGTCTGTTATCGAAGATTACATATTGAAAATTCGATGGATGACAGGGATGACGCACCAATTTTTTGGCCTTTCGGTGGCATTGGCAACACCCTTCGATGGCGATGGGCAGGTCGACGTCGCCCGTGCCATCCCGCATGCACGCTGGTGCCTCGCCAATGGTTGCGGCAGCGTCACGCTGTTCGGCACGACCGGGGAGGGGGCGTCGATCGCTTCCGCCGAGCGTGAAGCCTTGCTGTCGTCCTTCCTGGCTGATGGCATCGAGGCGCGGCAGATCGCGGTTGGCGTGATGGCAAATGCCGTTGCCGATGCTGCGGCGCAGGCTCGGCAGGCGCTGGATGCCGGTTGCCGCGGCGTGCTGCTGGCGCCGCCTTCCTATTTCAAGGGGCTGAGGGATGACGGCCTGTTTGCCTGGTTCGCAGCTGTGTTTGCGGCGATCGGGCCGAAGGCAAGGGATGTCTATCTCTACAATATACCCTCGGTCACCGCCGTGGAGCTTTCAGTGGCCCTGATTGGGCAACTGAAGCAGGCGTTTCCGGTAGTTGTGGCCGGCGTCAAGGATTCCTCGGGCAATTGGCCGTTCACCCAGGCCCTCCTCGAAGCCCATCGCGATCTCGCCATCCTGATCGGCGACGAGCGAGGCCTGGCGGCCGGCGTGCGCTTGGGCGGGCAGGGGGCGATCTCCGGCATGGCGAATATCTGTCCCGGGCGCATGCTGCCGATGGTTCACGAAGGACGGGACGATGCGGAACTGATCGCCCTCGTCGACGAACTCGTCCACTATCCGGTCATCCCGGCGGTCAAGGCCTTGGTTGCCCATCGCACCGGTGATGCGGCATGGTCGACCACAAGGGCGCCTCTGGTGGCCTTGCCGGAACAGGATGCCAAGAGGCTAGCCGGTTTGTTCGATCGCATCGAGCAGACGAAGGCGGCCTAGAGACGCACTAAAACAAGGAGCTGGAGCAAATTGCGATAGGAAAAATCGCATTTTTCTCCGGGCCAGGGAGGGACGGATGGAGGAGGGCGGCGAACCGCTGCGATTGCGGGAAAAGGCTTATGCCAGTTTCACCCGCCATTTGTTGGCGCGCGATGTTCGTCCCGGCCAGTTCGTATCCCAACGCGAGTTGGTGGCGCTGACTGGCCTGCCGCTCGGGGCCATCCGCGAACTCGTGCCGCGCCTGGAGGCGGAGGGCCTGCTCTCCACCATCCCCCAACGTGGCATCCAGATCGCCCATATCGATCTCAACCTCATCAAGGATGCCTTTCAGTTCCGGCTATTCCTGGAAAAGGAAGCCATCGCGCTCTTCACCGTTTCGGCTTCCGATAGCTTGCTGGCGAAGCTGCGCCATGAACATGAGGACATGCTGGCCAGGGGACTGTCGGAAGATTTGGCGCCCGAGATGGTGGAGCAGGCGCAGGCGATCGACTGGAACCTGCACGACACCATCATCGACTCAACCGGTAACGAGATCATCGCCAAGGCCTATCGCGTCAATTCGATCAAGATGCGCCTGATCAACCAGGAGCGTTTTCGCATCGATGGCCGGGTGGTGCCGGTGATGCGCGAGCATCTGGCCATTCTCGCTGCCATCGAGAGCCGCGAGCCACAAACGGCGGTGGACGCCATCGCCGAACACATCAACAACGCCCGTGCCCTGGCGCTGAAGGTTTAGAGTCAGGACGATCCACAAGACAGACGATCCAAAAGAAGCTTTGGGAGGAGGAACCTATGAGTTTTGATTTGTTGAAGCCGTCGCGCCGGCAATTCCTGGCCGGTTCCGCCGCACTCGGCGCTGCTGGTCTGGCGGGTATCCGGTCGGCCTTCGCGGCTGTCGACTGGAAGAAATATGCCGGCACCACGCTCGAAGTGAACCTGATCAAGAGCCCGCGCGGCGATACGCTGCAGAAATACCAGAAGGAATTCGAGGAACTAACCGGCATCAAGGTCAATGCCGAGCAGACGCCCGAGCAGCAGCAACGCCAGAAGGCCGTCATCGAGCTGACTTCGGGCAAGCCGAGCTTCGATGTCATCCATGTCAGCTACCACGTGCAGAAGCGCCAGTTCGAAAAGGCCGGTTGGCTGGCCGATCTCGGACCGTTCCTCAAGAACCCGGAACTGACGGATCCTTCTTTGGTCGAGAGCGATTTCGCCGCCGCGGGCCTCGCCTTCGCCAAGGACAAGAATGGCCGCTTCGGTGCACTGCCCTTCTCGGTGGATTACTGGATCGTCTATTGGAACAAGGATCTGTTCGCCGCCAAGGGGCTGGAATATCCCAAGACCTTCGAGGAGATGGTCAAGGCGGCAGAAGCCATCACCGATGCCAGCAACAACATTGCCGGCTTCGTGGCGCGCGGCGCCAAGAATGCCAATGTGCCTGTCTGGACCAGCTTCCTGCTCGGCCACGGCAAGAACCCCGTGGGCGCGGATGGTTCGCTGCAGACAGATTCCGCCGAAGCCATCGAGGCGGCCGCGCTCTATCAGCGCCTGATGACCAAGTCGGCTCCGCGCGGCGTCACCGGCTTCAACTGGGCCGAATGCCAGTCCGCCTTCCTGCAGGGCAAGGTCGGCATGTGGCTTGACGGCGTCGGCTTTGCCCCGCCGCTGGAGAATCCGCAGAAGTCCCGCGTCGTCGGCAAGGTCGGCTATGGCGTGATGCCCAAGGGGCCGGTGACACAGGCCTCTGCCACTTTCGGCGACGGCATCGGCGTCACCGAGGCTTCGGCCAAGAAGGAGGCCGCCTATCTCTATTGCCAGTGGGCGATTTCCAAGGAGATGGGTGCGCGCTTGTTGCAGGCTGGCGCGGGCGTGCCGTTCCGCAGTTCGATCCTGAACGACGCCAAGGTCCGCGAAGGCGTCACCATGCCCGGAAGCTGGGTCGACTGTGTCGCGCAGTCGGCGCCGATCAGCCAGCTCGGGCTTCCCGTGATCATTCCGGTGACCGAGTTCCGCGACATCATCGGCGTGGGCCTGACCAATCTGCTCGGCGGCGGCGATCCGGCGGCGGAGATGAAGAAGGCGACGGAGGCCTTCAAGCCCGTGCTCGCCCGCAGCGAGGCGCAATGAGCGTCGAAAGCCCAGCCAGATCTTCTGCTCAGGCGATGGCTCCCGCCCAGGCGGCTGACAATGGTTCCGGCCCCCTGCGGCCGGGCTACTGGCCCTTTATTCTGCCGGCACTGGTGCTCGTATCGGCGGTGATCGTCTTTCCCTGGCTGTTCACCATCGGTATGAGCGCCAATGCCTGGCAGGTCGGATCAGCGCCGCGCTTCGTCGGGCTCGAGAACTATATCCGCCTGGCCGGCGACATGCGGTTCTGGGAGTCGATGTGGCACACGCTCACCTACACCGTGCTCTCAGTGGTGGCGCCCCTGATCCTGGGCACGCTGGCGGCCCTGGTCTTCGATTCGAAGATGCCGCTACGCGGCGTGCTGCGCGGCATCTTCGTGATGCCGATGATGGCCACGCCCGTCGCGGTCGCCCTGGTCTGGACTATGATGTTCCATCCCCAGCTCGGCGTCCTGAACTACCTCCTGTCGCTGGTGGGCATTCCGCCCCAGGCCTGGATCTTCGAGCAGGGCACGGTAATTCCCTCCCTGGTGCTGGTGGAAACCTGGCAGTGGACGCCGCTCATCATGCTCATCGTGCTCGGCGGACTGGCCTCGATGCCGCGCGAGCCCTTCGAGGGCGCCGAGATCGACGGTGCCAATGCCTGGCAGAAGTTCCGCTACATCACGCTGCCGATGATCCTGCCCTTCATGATGATCGCGGTGATCATTCGTTCGATCGACGCGCTCAAGAGCTTCGACATCATCTATGCGATGACGCAGGGCGGCCCGGGCACGGCATCGGAGACCATCAACCTCTATCTCTACAACGTGGCCTTCTCCTATTACGACATCGGCTACGGTTCGGCGATCGCCGTGGTGTTCTTCGTCATCATCATCGTGATGTCACTGGTGCTGCTGCATCTGCGCCAGCGCGCGAAATGGAACACCTGAGGACAAGAAGATGAGGCTTGGGTGATGAAGGCTTGGATGATGAAGTTTCGGACGATGACCTTTCGACGTCTCTTGCGTCTCGCCGGCACGCTGTTCCTGGGCTTCGTCGTGGTGTCGCCGGCGCTGCTCTTTTTCATCTGGATGCTGTCGCTCTCGCTGAAATACGAGATCGACAACGGCGCCTATCCGCCGATCCTGATCCCTGAGCAGTTCGCCTGGTCGAATTACACCGAGATCTTCGCCACCAACGATTTCCTGCGCTATTTCTGGAACAGCGTAGTCGTCACAGGTGCGGCTACGGCGCTGGCGCTGATAGTCGGCGTGCCGGCGGGTTACGGCATCGCCCGCATCAAGGCCGACAAGGCGGCTATGGTGATCATGATCGCCCGAATGACGCCGGGCCTTTCCTTCCTGATCCCGATGTTTCTCTTGTTCCAGTCGCTCGGCCTGCTCGGCACGCTATGGCCTCAGATCATCATCCATCTGGTGGTGACGATCCCGATCGTGATCTGGATCATGATCGGCTATTTCGAAACCACCCCGCTGGAGCTGGAGGAGGCGGCCATGATCGACGGCGCCTCGCGCTGGCAGATTTTCTACAAAGTGGCACTCCCGATCGCCAAGCCCGGCATCGTGGTGTCCCTGATCCTGGCCGTGATCTTCTCCTGGAATAATTTCGTCTTCGGTATCGTGCTAGCCAGCCGCGAGACGCGCACGCTGCCTGTCGCCGTCTACAACATGCTGTCCTTCGAGCAGGTGAGTTGGGGCCCTCTTGCCGCCGCGGCCCTGGTGGTGACGCTGCCTGTGCTGTTGCTGACTTTGTTCGCCCAGCGCCAGATCGTCGCGGGCCTAACGGCCGGGGCGGTTAAATAGGTGGTTTCGATTGAGTGCTTCAGGCACGGTGATATGAAAAGAAAACCCGGCGAGATGGCTCGCCGGGTTCGACTTTTCAGTAACAGGAACGGGGCGACTCAGGCCTGCCCGATCGGGGGAATGCGCAGGACCCAGCCGGGGAGGATGTGGTCGGGGTCCTTGACCGGCGGAGTATTGGCCTTGACGATCTCCTTGTAGAGATTGCCCTTGCCCTTGCCATAGTGCTTCTCGGCAATGGCCCAGAGCGTGTCACCCTTCACGACCGTATACATGGTCGAGGGCGTTCCGGGGGCGTTGACGCCGAGCTGGCTGTCGACCTGCGCCACGCCATTGTTGTTGCCGGCGGTGAGAATGATCTTCTCGGCGACTTCCTGGGAGGGAGCCACGCCACCCAGGACGACCTTGTCTCCGTCCACCGAAACCTGCAGGCCATCGGCCTTGAGGCCGGCTTCCTCGATCTGCTTTTTCACCAGCGCGGCAACATCGGTCGGAGCTGCCGCCGGCGCTGCCTCGGCCTTGCTCGAACCGAACATCTTATGGCCGGCGTCCTTGATGAAATTGAACAGTCCCATGTTCACTCCAGGCGTATCAGGCAAAATTACCTAAAGATAGGCTAGCATGGAACGGTTGTGCGGTCACACAGATTCGAGGCAAACGGGCTCGGCAAGTGCAGCGTCTGTCGAAGCGATGGCCTGCGCAGTCAAGCCCAACGTCAAACGCCTGTCTTCGTGGTGAAGCGACAGCGGGCGGGCCGATCTCGCACGCGAATACTGGTTCGGCAGGAGTTGAGCGACGAGTTCCGGGATGATCATGGCATTCCCGGTACGATGCCGAAACAGTCCGAAATCAGCGATGGATGGCGATAGCGCGAGCCGGAAAGCCAGAACCTCCTTTCGCCTTCGGCCAACTTGCCATGATCAGGGCGCCGACCTCCGGCACATCATTGAGATTGGCGAGCAATTCGACCTGCCAGCGGTCGCGTGACAGCACATAATGTTCGAGGCCGAAATCGCCCTTCGATGTCGCCACGCCGGGATCGGTGTCGATCTGCTCGTGGCCGATGGCGGCGATTTTCCGCCTTTCGAACAGCTCTTCGAGCACCGCCCGCGACCAGCCGGGGCAATGGGAAACGCCGTCTGCCGAGCGGTTGTAGAAGCGTTCGCTGTCCGGCCAGCGGCTTGACCACCCCGTACGCAGGGCAACGAAGCAGCCTGCGGGGATACGCCCGTTACGCTCTTCCCAGGCCGCGATGTCGCTCAGTTCCGGTGTCGCGTCGGGGCTTGCGGCAACTCTGTGCCGGATATCCAGCACCACCAGAGGCAGCAGCATCTCGGAGACCGGCAGATCGTCCACGGCGCGCCCGCCCTCGATGAAATGCACGGGCGGATCGACATGCGTGCCCCATTGCCCGACGAAGGCGTAGCGATGCACCTGGAAGGCATCGCCCTTGGGGTAGTCGAATACGACCTGGCGCTCCTCGTCCGGAAAGGCCGAGAAGCGTGGCTGCCCAGGGTGGAAGGCGTGGCTCAGATCGGTGAAGATCGCGCCGGCGAAGGCGGCGCGATAGACCTCCCAGAGGGGAAGGGGCGTGGCCATGTCAGGGCTCCGCGACGAAGGATGGCGCGGCTTCGCCAGCGAGCGTGAGCTTGCCGCCCTTGACGCCGATGACCGAGACCGACTTGTCCGGCACCGAGATATTCGGGCGGTAGGTGATCGTACCCGTCACGCCGTCGAGACCGGAGGTGGCCGCAAGCGCATCGCGGATCTTAGCAGGTTCGGGCGCGCCGGCTCGCTTGACGGCATCGGCCATCAGTTTCACCGCATCGTAGCCGAGTGCGGCGAAGGCATTTTCCGGCACGGTGTTGTAGGCCTTCTGGTATGCATCCATGAAGGCTTTCACCTTCGCGCTGGCGCCATCGCCGATGAAGGCGTGGGTGGTGAAATAGGTATCGTTGGCCGCCTCGCCGCCGACTTGCAGCAGCAAGGGCGTGTCATAACCATCGCCGCCGACCACCGGCAGGGTGATGCCGGCCTGGCGTAACTGCTTGAGGATGAGGCCGATCTCCTCGGCATTGGCGGCCGCATAGATGAAGGCCGGCTTCTCGGAAAGCGCCTTGATCTTGGCGATCTGGGCGGTGAAGGTCTTGTCGCCGATCTTGTAGCTGTCCTTGCCGACGATCTTGCCGCCGCCATGCTCGTAAGCCTTGACGAAATAGTCGGAGAGCAGGGTGGTGTATTCGGTGCCGATATCCGTCAGCAGATAGCAGGTCTTGGCGTTCAGCGTCTTGAGTGCGAATTCCGCTCCCACGGCGGCCTGGACATTGTCGCCGAAGGCGGCGAGGAAGACCTGGTTGCCGAGCTGGGCCGGCAGCTTGGGCGAGGTGGCGCCGGGGGTGACGAACGGAATTTCCGCCTTCTGCACCTGGGGCCCGATGGCCAGCACCGAATCCGAATCCGCAAAGCCGATGATGCCGACGACCTTGTCGCTGTCGATCATCTGGCTGGCGACGGTGGAGATCACGGTGGCGTCGGATTTGGAATCATAGATCACCAGTTCGATCGGCCGCCCCAGCACGCCGCCGGCGGCGTTGATCTCCTGCGCTGCCAGCTTGGCGCCGTTCAGCATGGGGCCGTCGAGCGAGGCCTGCACACCGGTGAGATTGGCCGAATAGCCGATCTTGATCGGATCGGCCGCGAGGGCCGGGCCGGGGATCGCCAGTATGGCGGCGGCCGACAGGCCGAGGGCGAGGGTTCTGCGTCTGCTCAACGTCAACATCTGGTCACCTCTCAATTGATGGATTGTTCGCCGATGTTTTGGTTGCCCCGAACGTCAATTCGCGGTCGCCCATGATCCCCTTCGGCCGGAAGATCATGATCAGGATGAAGAGGATGCCGAGCACGATCTGGCTCGCCCCGAACAAAGGCGGCACCGTCATGCCGAGCAGGCTGAAGCCACGCTCGGCCGAGCGCAGCATTTCCGAAAGAAGGGAGACGCAGACAACGCCGATCAATGCACCCGAAAGGGAACCCATGCCGCCCAGGACGAGCATGGCGATCAGGTTCAGCGTCATGGCGAAATAGAAGGTGATCGGCGAGAAGGAGCCGAGATAATGGGCATAGAGCGAACCGCCCACGCCAGCGAAAAAGGCTCCGATCACGAAGGCGATCAGGCGCGTGCGCAGCACGCCGATGCCGATGGCGCCAGCGGCGATGGTGTCGTCCCGCACCGCCATCATCGAGCGGCCAAAGGGGGAATAGACGAGGCGCGCCAGCAAGAGCAGCGTCACCACCAGCCAGGCCATCACCCAGGGCAGATTGGTCTGCAGCGGCACGCCGGTGAAGGTGCGCGAGCCGCGGGTGAAGTCCGCTGCGTTGATCAGGACAACATTGACGATGATGAGAAAGCCCATGGTCGCCACAGAAACGAAGTAGCCCGACAGGCGCATCAGGGGATAGCCGACGATCACCGCGAGCAGGGCCGTGAACAGGCCGGCGGCCAGGGTTGCCGGCAGGAAGGGCAGGCTGAAGCCCGACAGCAGGGCCGGCAAATGCGGCAGCAAGGCAGCCTTTTGCTGCACCGTCAGCGACAGGATGCCCGAGGCATAGGCCCCCGCGCCGACGAAGCCGACATGGCCCAGCGAGAACACGCCGGTAAAGCCGTTGCTGAGCGAGAGCGAGAGTACCAGCACCGAATTGAGTGCGATCAGGATGAGTATGCGGGTGAAATAGTCGCTCAGGACAAGGGGGGCGCTGATGGCGACCACGGTGGCGAGAGCGATGCCGATCGCAGCGGTGAGCGGAAGGCGCAGGCCTGCTTTCATAGCTTGATCTCGCGATTGGGCTGCAGCAGGCCGCCGGGACGGAACAGCAGGAAGGCTATCAGCAGGCTGAAAACGATGGCGTCGCGATAGGGTGTCACCGCATCGGGCAGGAAGGCGACGATGAAGATCTCGAGGGCGCCGAGCATGTAGCCGCCGACGAGGGCGCCGGCGATCGACCCGAAGCCGCCGATGATCGCCGCGACGAAGGCCTTCAGCAAGGGCGTGAAGCCCATCTGGGGCTGGACGACGCCGGCCTGCGCCGCCCAGAGCACGCCGGCGAGCCCGGCATAGGCGGAGGCCACCACGAAGGCGATCACGATGACGCGGTTGACGTCGAGGCCGACGAGATGGGCGGCCGACATGTCCTCGGCCGCCGCCCGCATGCCGAGCCCGACGGTGGTGCGGGTGATGAACCACCCCAGCCCCAGCAGCGACAGGAAGGAGAGGGCGATGGTCAGGATGTTGATGTTGGTGAAGGTGATGGCACCATCGGCCAGTTGCCAGGAACCGTTGAGCAAATCGGGCAGGGGAAAATTGCGCGGCGAAGAGGTGAAAGCCAGGATGCCGAGATTTTCAAGGATGTAGGTGACGGCAAGGCTGGTCAGCAACCGGGTGACGTCGGGTGCGTTGCGGATGGGCCGATAGGCGACGCGCTCGATCACGAAGCCCGCCAGGGCCGCAGCGAGGATGCCGCAGAGCATGGCGAGGGCGAAAGGCATGCCGGCCGCGCCGAGGATCACGGTGGTGAAGGCACCCACCATCATCACGTCGCCATGGGCGAAATTGGTCAGCTTGAGCACACCGAAGACGATGGACAGGCCCACGGCGACCAGGGCGTAGAGGCTGCCGAGGCTGATGGCATTGATGACCTGCTGGAGGACATATTCGAACCCGTTCATTCGTCCGCCCCCAGATAGGCTTGCGCGACGCGGTCATTGGCCGTCAGCTCGGCCGAACTGCCCGACAGCACCACGCGGCCGGTGCGCAGCACATAGGCCCGGTCGGCCAGTTCCAGGGCGATGGCGATGTTCTGCTCGACCAGGAGCATGGTCATGCCCTGACGCTTGAGCTCGGCCAGCGCATCGAAGATGTGGCGGACCAGCAGGGGAGCGACGCCGAGCGAGGGTTCGTCGAGCAGAAGGAGGCGAGGGGCCGCCATCATGGCGCGAGCGAGGGCAAGCTGCTGCTGCTCGCCGCCCGAAAGCGTGCCTGCTAATTGCGTCAGGCGCTGCTTGAGAATGGGGAACAGGGCGAACATGCGTTCCAGGTCACGGACGATGCCGTCGCGATCATGTCGCGTGCAGGCGCCGAGGCGCAGATTGTCGGCCACCGTCAGGCCGCCGAACAGGCGCCGACCCTCCGGACTATGCGAGATGCCGATCCGCACGATCTCGGCCGGAGGAAGTGTTGCGATGGCCCGGCCCGCGAAGGTGATGCTGCCGGCCCTCGGACGATTCAGGCCGGAGACCGTGCGTAGCGTCGTGCTCTTGCCGGCGCCGTTGGCGCCGACCAGGGCGACGACTTCACCCTGGCCGACATCGAGGGACACGCCCTTGAGCGCGCGTACCGCGCCAAAATTGACTTCGAGCCCGTCGATCCGGAGCAAAGGGGAGGAGAAGCGGGCGTCAGGCATGGCCGAGATAGGCCTCCCGGACCTTGCTATTGCTGCGCACTTCCGCCGGCGTGCCCGTGCAGATGACCTCGCCGGTGGCCAGGACCTGGATGCGCTCACACAGATTCATGATCAGATCCATGTCGTGCTCGACGACCACGACCGCGATGCCGTAGCGATCCCGGATGGTGCGGATCAACCCGGCCAGCACCCGGGTCTCGTTGGAATCGAGGCCGGCGGCGGGCTCATCGAGCAGCAGCAGCCGTGGCTGCGTCGCCAAAGCGCGGGCGATTTCGAGACGACGCTGGTCGCCATAGGGCAGGGCGGACGCCGGCTGCAGCGCCTGCGGCTTGAGCGCCATCAAATCGAGCAATTCATCGGCGGCGTGTTGGGCGGCGGCGAGGCGAGCCCGAAAGCGTGCGCCGCGCAGGATCGCAGCAAACGGGCCGATGGGGTGACGAAGCTGGGCTGCGGCCAGTACATTGTCCCGCACGCTCAGCGAGCCGAACAGGCGCGATCCCTGAAAGGTGCGGGCGATGCCCCGTTCGACGATGGCAGCGGTCGACAGCCCGGCGATCGACTGGCCCTGGAACTCGATCGTGCCGGCATTGGGCCGCGAGAAGCCGGTTATCAGATTGAAGAAGGTGCTCTTGCCCGATCCGTTCGGGCCAATGATGCCGACGATCTCGCCGGCCCGGACGCTGATGGCCTGATTGCGCAAGGCGACCAGGCCCCGGAAGGCCTTGGTGAGATCGGTCGTGCGCAGCAGGGGCGCTGATGGTTCAGCCATCGCCGCGCCTCCGTGGACTCGTCAGTTCTTTTACCAACTCATTGGTACCGGCTTGCCGGCAATAGCCCTTGAAGGCACTCAAGGCCCGCTCGTGGCGCTCGGGCGTGTCGGTCGTGCAGGCGTCGACGGGGCAGACCATGCGAAAGCCGCGATCGGCGCCGTCGCGCACCGTATGGTCGATGCATTGATCGGTCAGGAAACCCGTTACCACGATGGTGTCGAGCCCGATATTGCGGATGAGATATTCGAAATTGGTGGAGTTGAAGAGGCTGGACGAGGTTTTCGGCAGCACCATCTCGTCCCGACCGGGCGCGAGTTCGGCGATGACTCGCGTCTCAGCGCTGCTGGGCGGGAAGTGAAAGCCGGTCTGCTTGTAGTCGAGGCTGCGGTCGCGCCCGTCCTCGGTCAGGCTGGCGATGACGGTATAGATGATCTCGGCGCCCGCTGCCCGGCCGGCAGCCAGCAGGCGCGCGATGTTGGGAATGGCGACATCGCGGGCCGAGCGATAGAAATGCGGGCGTGCCGCCTCCGCTTGTGCGTTGAAGATGCCATCCTGGGTGTCGATCACCAGGATCGCAGTGCGGGTGGGATCGAGAGCTGCCTTGCGATCGGGGATCATCGGCCGGTCTCCACGCCGAAGCGCGCATAGGCTGCCGTCAGAATGGGAGCGAGGCGCTCCGCCCAGGCGGCTTGGCCGGATGCCTCGGCGATGAGGTCCTGGCGGATCTCGAATTCGACATAGGGCAACTGCCGTTCCTCGCCATGAACAGGCACGGAATAATCCTCAGCCATGTTGACGCCGTAGGGCTGGTTGCGCCCGATCACGAGATCGCTCTGATCGGCCAGTTCGGCGAGGACCAGGTCCGAGAATTGCCTGTTGTCGTGATAGCAAAGGCCGACATGCCAGGGGCGCGGTGCGGGAGCGGCCCGGAGCGAGTGCGTGAAGCTGTGCATCGACACCAGGATCAGGGGCAGGCCAGCCACCAACTTGTGGTCGATGTGGGCGGATATCTCGGCATGATAGGGATCGACGATCTCGCGGATGCGGGCCCGGCGGTCATCGGCCGTCGGATCCTGGTTGGCCGGCACCAGCGTTCCATCGGAAATAGGCGCGATGAAGCTGGGCGAACCGAGCCGGCGGTTGCACTCGGCGACCAGACGCGAATAGCGCTGGAATATCAGCGGCGCCTGCAGACGATCGGACAGGCCTATGCTCACGCCCAGGATGCCGATGTCGATGCCGATATGGCGCTCGAGTTCCGATTGCGGCAAACCCAGCCCAGCCAACGCGGCGGGAACTGCATTGCCGGCATGGTCGCAAATGATCAAGAAGGGGGAGGATGCCTCACCATTATGCAAGCCGACCGGCGGCGGATCGCCGGCGGCGAGCAGGCCTGTTGGGGCAGGGCGCTGGGGCGAAGTCATCAATAGGCCCTCGCATAAAGGGCGCAGAGTTCTTCCAGGCCCCTATCGCCGGCCATTTCGATCTCGCCGCGCTTATGCATGAGATAGGCCTTGGTCAGGACTGGGCCCAGCCAAGCGACGGCGGCGGTGTCGGCTTCCAAGGCGTCCAGGGCTTCGCCGAGGCTGCGTGGCAAGTCGTCGATGCCGCGCTCAGCACGCTCCTCGGCACTCCAGCGCCCGGGATCGCCGCTGGAGATGAAGGGGGCGGGCAGGGCTCCGCGTATGCCTGAAAGTCCTGCAAAGACCAGCATAGCCAGTTGCAGATAGGGGCTCGCAGTGGCATCGGCGCCGCGATATTCGATGTTGTAGCGCTTGGCGACGTCGACGCCCTCGATCTCGGGATAGGGGCAGATTCTCAGGAGCGCCTCGCGGTCCCGATCGGCGAGATTGGCGTAATAGGCCGACCAGGAATGCGGCTTCAGCCGCTCATAGGAAATCACGCTGGGCGCGGTGATGGCGCACAGGGCCCGGGCGTGCCTGAGGATGCCGGCACAGAAGGAAGCAGCGATCCCGCTCAATCCGGACGGGCATCCGGTGCCGTGGCAGACCGGCTTGCCGGCAAGATCGGTCAGGCTGAAATGGATGTGAACGCCATTGCCGACGATGCCCGGCGTCACCACCGGCGAGAAACTGGCATGGCTGCCGTGGCGGCGGGCCAGCGAGCGGCAGATCTCGCGGAGCTTCACCGCCTGGTCGGCCGCCTTCAGGCCTTCTGCCGGGTCGATGGTGATCTCATACTGCCGTGGGCCGTATTCAGGCAGGAAGGTATCGGGGGCAATATCGTTGGCGCGCAAAGCCGCCAGGAAGGAGCCGATGAAGCCCTCCATGCCCCTGATGCTGCTGGCGGCGTAGGAATCGCCCGGACGCTCTTCACCGGCGCCGTACCAGAATTCATGCTCGAAGCTGGCGATGAGGCGCAGGCCCGCTTCCGCCTCGAGCGCGGAGAGGGCGCGCTTGAGCAGGCCGCGCAGGCAGCAATCCCAAGGTTCGCCCGCCATGGTCTGAATGTCGCCGAGGATGATGTGCTCGGTGGGCGTACCGTCGTCATAGGGCAGGCGGATATCCCCGCCCGGCTGTGGCACCAGCATGAGGTCGCCTTCCGCACCGAAGGGGGTGGCGGGGATGCGGCCGAAGCAATTGATCATGATGTTGGTCGGGGTCCAGCCGACACCGAAACGGCGGCGGTTCTCCAGATCGGTGGCTGGAAATCCTTTGCCTCGGACCTGACCGGCAATGTCGCTGCAGCAGACCGTGATGACGCTTTCAGGCCTTGTCGCCATTGGCGTGTCGTTCCCCTGTTTTTATTGGGACAAACGCTAGCACGCGAGAATTATTTCTTACAAGATGATGTTAATAGCGGTGATGCCGTAATTTTTAGCAAAATGAGAAAACGTCACGGGAGCAGCTTCTGCCGTACGCCTTCGATGGTTTCGAAGCGAGCCCTGGCAATCGACCATTGCCGGGAATCGATTGCAAGCGCGACTGCTTCCACCAGGGCGATCACGCCGATCAAGCTGTCCCAAGGCGAGGGGACGTCGACGCGCGCCCTCAGCACGATGTCGGCGACCTGGGCGGCATCCGACATCCATTGGTCCGTGAAGAGGGCGACCACGGCTTCACGGCTCTTGGCCACCTCCGCCGTACGCACCGTGTCGGCCTGATAGCGGCGAATGTCGAACAGGATAACGACGTCCTTGCGCCGAAGATCGGCAAGTTCGTCGGCGCGTCGCATCAGCGCCGAGGAGAACAGCCTTACCTTGCCGCGAAGCTTGCGCAGGTGGAATTCGAGATGCCGCGCAGCCGGTTCGGTGAAATCGCCGCCGAGCAGGAAAACCTGACGCCTTTCATCGATGAGAATGTCCACCAGGCGTGCCAGTTCCGCCTCGTTGATCATGGCAATCGAACCCTGCACCGTCTCGGCCAGGGCGCCGCTGAATTCGATGAGCGCCGATATCGAGCCATCGGCATGCGGACGCGTCAGCGGGAATTCGGCCTGGGCTTCCATTTCCTCGCGCAGCGCGCGCCGGAAGTCGGCATAGCCTGGAAATCCGAGCTTGGCCACGAAGCGCAGAATGGTGGGAGAACTCACCTTGGCTCTTTCGGCAAACAGAGCCACCGTCTCCATGCCGGTGGTGGGATAGCGGGCGAGGAGGGCGCGCGCCGCCCGCTTTTCAGCATCGCTCAGGGACGGCATGGTCGCTGCGACACGATCGGCAAGCGTCGTGCCGGTCTGGGGCAGGGCGGCTTTCGGGGGCTCCATGGCGATACCTCTCCTCGACGTCCATGCGGAGGCCATTGTCTTTCACAATGCCTCGGTACAGGATAGGCCAATTACCAGCAAAGCCGTAATTTGAATTACAACGAAACAACCCCTTCCCGCGAGGACTTCATGGCAGGCCTTCCAGCCATTGACGCGCCGGGCGGTGCCTACCGGGAGCGTGAAATCGTTCCGGCCCGAACGGCACTGCTCAATGTCGACATGCAGAATGGCGAGTTCAACGAGCAGATCCTGGCTCGGGCACGCATGCCCGATACGCCGGAAGCGGCAAAGCAGGCCTTTTACGAGCGTATCGACAGCGTGGTGATCCCTAACCAGGCTCGCCTCCAGGAAGCGGCAAGGGCCGCCGGCATCGAAGTGATCTTCACCGTGCTTGAAAGCCTGACCCAGGATGGGCGCGACCGCAGCCTGGACCACAAGATTTCAGGCTTGAATTTCCCGAAGGGTTGCTGGGAAGCGCAAGTGATCGAGGCTGTCGGCCCCAGGGGCGATGAAATCATCATCCCCAAGACTGCGTCCGGCATCTTCAATGCCACCAATATCGACTATGTGCTGCGCAATCTCGGCGTGGAATTTCTGGTCATCTATGGGGTGGTCACCGACCAGTGCGTCGAGTCGGCCATACGGGACGCCGCCGACCGTGGCTTCCTCGTGACCCAGGTCGAGGATTGCTGCGCGGCCGAGTCACCCGAGAACCACCTTGCTTCGATCGACAGCATGGGCGGTCATTATTGCCGCACGCGCAGCACCGACGAGATGATCGCCGAAATCAGGCGCTTGTCGAGTTGTAATGTTGCATAAATCCATTATCTATCAATACTTAGATATTGATAGATGAAGTGATTCATCAATTTCTAGGGGAGTTGGGCGTACGACCCGGCCGGGTCGTTTCGGCGATAGCGCGTGCCGCGGCTTCAAGGGCTGGGTCGCGTTCGGCATCGAGATCGGAGTCTGTGAACAGAGCGACCAACTTGTCGGGCGGAACACCCGTGATATCATAGGCTTGCCCATTTTCATTCAAGTAGATCTCATTGGGGACACCGAAGCGCCAGCCATTCGGCAAATGGCGGATCAGCACGTCGGAGAAGACGCCCTGCGTGTTCTCGCCGATGAAAACGGGTTTGTTCGTGCGTCCCTGAAGAGACATGGCGAAGGCTTCGGCCGCACTGACGCTGTCATGGCCCATCAACAGCGCCATTGGCCCGTAAAAGCCGGGCCGCGATGACGGCATGACCATGATCGGCTGTGGCTTGCTGAATTTCGTCGGGTCGCTGGGGTCTATGCGAAAGATCTTGCTGGAGGCAAGGTAGGGCTTGGCGGTCAGACGGGCGGCAATCGCCAGGCCCAGCATTTCGGTGCCACCACCATTGGGCCGGATGTCGACAATGAGCCCCCGCAAGCCCGGTGCCTTGCCGAAAATATCGTCCAGCGCCGCATCGAGCGCCGCTGTCTGAGCCGTGCTTTCGGCATTCTTGTCGTAGTTTTCGAAACTGACGATCAGCAAATAGCCAACACCGTCAGGCAGCATGCCGAAAGCGAGCTGGCGGTTGCAGTACCAGGCGAGGGGTGTCGTCAGGAAGCGTTTTTCGACGATGGCCAGCGCCCGCTGGTGAATTGCCTCACTCCTGGCCGTGGGAGAACGCCAGCCGCTGAATTCCAGATGGAGGGCCGGTGCCTCGATCCAGACATGAGCATCCTCGAGCGGCGCCAGCATCTCACGAAAATGCGCAAAGAGCGTTTGTTCGTCCGTGGCAGAGCTGATCGTTGCACGATGCGCGGCTGTCATGGCAACCCAGTCCACGCGGTGCTGGGTGAAGAAGGGATAATGTTCGGCGAAAGTCCGAACGAAAACGTCGAAATTGGTGACGGGATCGATGGAGGAGGTTTGCGAGCAGGCCGCAGGCAGCGCGTCGATACGGGTGAGTTGGGTCTGCGTGGCGACACCGTCGACGTTCAGTACGAGCTGGTTCGGCTGTTGTCCTGGCCGGAAAACGAAGGCATCGGTCACGCCGGTGTCGTTATTGACACTGGAACCGGCAAACCGCACGGCGTTCCCGGAAGCCGCGACGCGCTCGGCCGAGGCGGATTTCTGACAGCTGATCGCCGTGATCTCGAAGCGCTGCAAATGTTCGCCGTCAATCGCATAGGCGTGGCCATAACCAGTCGTCAGCCATACGCCATCCGTCAAGTCCGATGCGGCCTGGGCCGGCGACGCGAGCAAGAGCAGGCAGAAAAGCAGTATGCGGCGCATCAGGCCACCTCCAAGCAAACGGCGGTCCTACTGGCTGAAATTGGCACGCATATGAACGGCCGTCGACCAGGCGGCAACATGAATGCGTTGCGAGGCTCACCGCGGCCTTGTCGAGGTTCTAGCCGGACGGCATGACCGTTAGGTGGCTCATGAGCGGTACGACAGCCTGGAAGAGCCTTGATCAGCGGGCTGCGATTTCCGGCGGTGCCGCTGGCTCAAGGTCGCCGTACATGCCGACCGAAACTGGTTCGGGAGTGGGGCGCCACCCCACATCTCTAATTCGCATAAGATATATTATGGAACATAATCCCATGCCTCCGGCCGGGCCAAGCGCTTGATAAACCGGGCTTTCCTCCAAAAGCCCGGTCTCGGTCGGTGTACAAGACCGATGCGATCCGGTGTCCGGTCGGTCGTCTATCGGCCGACGGCCGCCAGGCCGCTGTCGATCTGGCCCGTGACGGCTTGTGGCAGCTTCAGGCGGCCGGCCAGTACATGCAGGTAGGAATTCTCGGCCGGTGATGCTGCGCCGACAGCGATGCGCGAAACGGCGTAGACTTCGGCGGCCAGTTCCGGCGTGCTTGCGCCGCGCACGATCGGTTCCATGTCGAACGGCTTGCTCAACTCCTGGAACAGGAAGTTGCGCTCCTCGTCGGAGAGATTGAGCTTGTCGGCATGTCCGAGGATCAGGCTCTGCTCCTCGGCATCGACATTGCCGTCGGCCTTGGCCGCGTTGATCATGGCCCCCAGCAAGAGCTTGGCATGGCTTTCAGCCGCGGCCGGGGTTTCCACCGGCAGTGCCTCCACTGCACGCGCCTCGATAACGGGCGGCAGCGGCTGTGGGGTCGATAATTGCGGTGGCAGGAAGCCGCCGGGCGCGCTGTTCGCTGCGGCCGTGCCGTTGTCAGCCGCTGCCGGAGCGCCGGCCTGCCCAGCCTGGCTACGCTGCCAGGCATGCAGCGCCAGCGCGCCGATAGCGGCAATACCGCCATATTTGACAGCCGCGCCAGCCAGGTCCCGACCGGTCTCTGTAAACAGGATGCCCGCCGCTGCGCCACCAGCCGCCAGTTTCTTGCCTGGCGTGTTGAGAACTTGACCGCCGGCACCCAGCACTTTTCCAAGCAGATTGTTCAGATCCATTATTCGTCTTGCTCCTCTACGATCGCCCAGCCCAAGCTCGCCACGAACTTTCGGACGTCTCCATCTTGGGATTCGACCGGATCGATCAGCACGGCCGGATGTGGTGCCAAGAACCCGGCCGCTTCAAGGCCGCCAATATGAAATCTTGGTCATGAAGGCAATGCTAATTCGTCATATAATTACATATTTATTGTTATAATTCAATATGTTATAAGATAATTCAAATCTACAATCTTGAGACCTCATTGGGCTGCCGAGACGCCCGGAACCTTGTCCAGGGACAAGGCGGTGCCGGTTTTGACCCGGTCCATTACCACGAAAGTCCGGAAGCGTTTGATGTTGCTGTTGGCGAAGAACAGCCGGCGTGTCAGCGCTTCATAATCGCCCATCGACGGCACGTTCAGGATCAGCACGAAATCCGTTTCTCCGGCGACATAATAGCATTGCTGCACGCCGCTCTCGGCCAGAAATGCCTTCTTGGCCTCGTCGATCAAGGCGCTTCGCTCACGCTCCAGGTCGACATTGACCACGATGGTCAGGTGCTGGCCAACTTTTGCCGGATCGAGCAAGGCGACATTGGCGGTGATGATGCCGCCCGCTTCCAAGCGGTGGATGCGGCGTTGCACGGCCGGTGCCGACAGATGAATGGCCTCGGCAATCCTGCGCTGCGGTGTCTGGTTGTCGCGCTGCAGGATCGCCAGGATGGCGACGTCGAACGCGTCGAGTTCGAGAGATGAGCCGGAAATGCGCGACATGCGGACCTGACGATACAAAATTGCGTCAATACCGCTCAATCAGAGCGCATTCATCGCCCGATGCGCAATAGGATTGCGCCTGGAAATTGGAGATCCACGATGTTTCTCGCCAATGCCGGTCCTCATCATCGCTCCCCGCTCCTCGTCGGTGACAGTGCCATATTGGGGGACGACGGGGCTGACGAAGTCGAGCGTTTCCTGGCCGTCCGTGCCGATCATCGCCCGACTCCCCTGCTCTCTTTGTCCGCGCTTGCGGCGCGGCTCGGCATCGGCGAACTCCTTGTGAAAGACGAGGCGCATCGTCTAGGTCTTTGTAGTTTCAAGGCTCTTGGCGGAGCTTATGCCGTGGTGCGGCTGGTGATCGAGAGGGCCTGCCTGCAATTGGGGCGGCAGATCGACTACTCCGAACTCGGCCAGGCCGACGTCAGGTCGGTTGCCGCCGGGATGATCTTCGCCTGCGCGACCGATGGCAATCATGGCCGCTCCGTGGCGCAAGGAGCCCGCTTCGTCGGGGCGAAGGCCGTGATTTTCGTGCATGGCGGCGTCAGCCCGGGGCGCGTGGCGGCGATCGCCGCTTTCGGGGCGGAAATCATGCGCGTGGACGGCACCTATGATGAATCCGTAACCGAGGCCGCCCGTGTCAGTGAAACCAAGGGCTGGACTGTCGTCTCGGATACCTCCTGGGAGGACTATGAGCGTATCCCAGGTCTGGTGATGCAGGGCTATACCACCATCTTGCGCGAGGCCTTGCGACAGATGCGCGAGCCGCCAACCCATTTGTTCGTTCAGGCCGGTGTCGGCGGCATTGCGGCGGCGCTCGGTGGCCATGCCGCACTCGTCCTCGGAGCACACAGACCGAAACTGGTGGTGGTCGAGCCCACTCTCTCGGCCTGTATCTTCGCCAGTGCCAAGGCCGGCCATCCCGTAAAGGTCAGCCATGGCGCTCCCACGGTGATGGCGATGCTGGAATGCTACGAACCCTCCCAGGTCGCGTGGCGGATTCTGGCCCGCGTGGCGGATGCCTTCATGACGGTGGAGGACGAGGAGGCGATTGCGGCGATGAACAGCCTGGCGCGGCCTTTGCCGGGCGATCCGGCCATTGTCGCCGGCGAGAGTGGAGCAGCCGGTCTTGCTGGCTTGCTCCAGGCCGCTGGAGACGAAGCCATGCGTCGGACGCTCGGCCTGGATAGCGATGCTCGCATCCTGGTGATCAACAGTGAAGGCGCCACCGATCCCGCGCGTTACCGTGAATTGGTCGGCCTCGGGCCGGAGGATGTGCAGATGGCAGGCGCGGAGTATCGGGTATGAGCGAGAACTCCATCCAAGCCGAGCGTCTGCTCGGGCGATTGCGCAGCCTTGGGACGATCGGCCGGGGCGAAAACGGTCAATTGGTCCGATTGGCAGCGTCCGATGCCGACAAGGCGGGACGCGACAGCCTGATGGGGTGGCTCGACGAAGCGGGCCTCGAGGTTGGGATCGACAGGATCGGCAATATCTTCGGCATCTGGCGGCCGGAGAGCGTGCCGGACGAGGCACCGCTTCTGCTCGGCTCCCACATCGACACCGTCATCGATGCGGGGATCTATGATGGCTGCTACGGCGTATTGGCGGGTCTCGAAGTGATCGAGACGCTGAAATCATCGGGCTGGCGCCCAAGTCGGCCGATCGCCGTAGCCGCCTTCACCAATGAGGAGGGCGTGCGCTACGCGCCCGATATGATGGGTTCCCTCGTCCATGCCGGGGGATTGTCGATCGAGGAGGCGCTGGCCTCCATCGGCACCGATGGGACCAGGCTTGGCGACGAGTTGCGGCGGATCGGCTATGCGGGCGAATTGGAGCCGGGATTCCTGAAGCCGCATGCCTATCTGGAGCTTCACATCGAGCAAGGTCCGGTGCTCGAACGCGAAGGCCTGGCCATCGGCGCCGTCGAGACGCTTCAGGGTATCTCCTGGCAGCGCATCACCATCGAGGGTGTCGCCAATCACGCCGGCACCACCCCGATGTCCCTGCGCCATGATGCCGGCCATGCCGCCGCACGCGTGATAACCTTTCTGCGCGAAAAGGCTGTTGCCACCAATACACCGTCAGTGGCGACCGTCGGCAGTCTTCAGTTCGAGCCGAATGCCATCAACGTCATCCCGGCACGGGCGATCCTCACCGTGGACCTGCGCGATCCCGATGAAACGCGCCTGCGCGAGGCGGAAAGTGACCTCGCCTCGTTCCTGGAGGGGCTGGCCCGGTCGGAGGGCGTCACGGTCTGCGCCGAGCGTCTCGCCCGCTTCGAACCGGTGGTGTTCGACAATGGGCTGGTGGAGCAGATCGAACAGGCGGCAGGCCGGAATGGCCTGCGCTGCCGTCGGATGACTTCCGGTGCCGGGCACGACGCGCAGATGATGGCGCGGATAGCACCTTCAGCCATGATCTTCGTGCCCAGCATCGCCGGAATCAGCCACAATCCCAAGGAGTTCACGCCGGATGCGGATCTGGTTGCCGGTGCGGCCGTGCTCCTCGACGTGGTGCGAAATCTCACGGCCGCACCAGGCTGATTGCGGCTCAGGCTGCCTACCTCTTTTATGAGAAAGTCGATTTATCGTATTGGATAGAAATAGATTTTATCCGGCATCCTTGAGGCGGGAAGTCGAAAGCTCGCCCGCCGCCTCGAGGATCGGATAGGCCACAGCGGTCAGATGCGCGACGATGCGCTTGAGGTCGCGGATGACGTCCATATGCAGCGAGCTGGTCTCGATCGAGGCTAGCGTGCCAGCACGCAGGCGGTTGAGGTGGCTCTCTGCCGCCGAGCGTTCGAAATTGCGGATATGATCCTTGGCGACCACCAATTGGCGAGCCATGACGGGATCCTGGGTCATGAACACAGTGATGGCGAGCCGCATCTGTGCCACCACTTCGCGATGCATGGCCTTGATCTCGGCCCAGCCCTCGCTAGAGAAGCTCAAATTGAGCCGCTGCTTCTTGGCCGCCAATTCCAGCAGGGTCTTGTCGAGAATGTCGCCGACATGTTCGAGATTGGTGGTGAACAGGATGAGTTCGAATGCTTTGCGGCTCATATCCTTGTCGAGCGGCGTGCGCGTCAGTCGGGTCAGATAAAGCTTGATATTCTCCTGCAGCCGGTCGACCTGATAGTCGAGCTGGCTGATCTGCTTGCGCCGGGAATCGTCGTTCTCCTCGAAGGTTATGATCGATTCCCGCAGCATGATTTCAACGAGCTCAGCCAGCCTGATCACCTCGCGCGAGGCCGCGACCAGCGCGACCGAGGGACTGTCGAAGTCTCCCTCGTCGAGAACCGGCGAGGGGCGCTCGCCGATCGGCGCCTCCGGGGCCTTCACCAGTCTTTCGAGCAGGCGGGCGGTCTGGTCGATGAAGGGAAGGAAGACGACCAGGAGCAGCAGATTGAAGCCGACATGGAAATTGGCGATCTGGCGGGCTCCCGAGGCCTCCAGTTGCGCCAGCCAGGGCTGGATGAGGCCGATCAGTGGCAGCAGCACGACGGCTCCGACCACTCGGGTACCGAGATTGCCGAACAAAGCGCGCCGGACTTCAATCGGCGCTGTCAGGGACAGGCCCAGCGGTGCGAGCCCGGAGCCGATATTGGCACCCAGCACCAGGGCAAGGCCGAGCGGAATGCCCACGACCCCTGCCCCGGTGAGCGACATCACCAGAAGCAGGATAGCCACGCTCGAATGCACCAGCCAGGCCAGCGCGGCGCCGATCAGCAGTGCGGCCCAGGGCTGGCCGTTGAGGCGTTCGAAGATCAGCGTCATGATTTCGCTCTGGCGGATCGGCTCGGCGATCCCGACGACCAGATGCAGCGACAGGATCATCAGGCCCAGGCCGATCATGGCGCGGCCGACGTTCTGCGAGACGGATGAACGCCCGAGCATGAACGCGGCCACGCCGGCGATCAGCAGAACCGGCATCAGGGCGGAAAGATCGAAGGACAGGGCCTGGACCACGAGCGTGGTACCGACATTGCTGCCCAGCAGCACGGCCAGGGCCATGCCGAGCGTGAGGAAGCCCCGTTCGACGAAGGACATCACCAGAAGAGTCGAGCCGGTCGAACTCTGAAGGGCTGCGGCCACCCCCGCTCCGGCCAGGCAAGCCGAAAAGCGGTTGGAGGTGGCGCGCGAAATCACACCACGCAATCGTTCCCCGAAGGCCCGCATGATGCCTGTCTTCACCAGACGAGTGGACCAGATCAGAAGTGCGATACCGGCGAGAAGATTGAGAAAAACGTGCTGACCAGCCAACCGAACAATTCCTTAGGACGAATCCCCTTGGTGACAAGACGGACGAATCTATCACATAAGCAATTGAAATAGCATGAACATCAACGTCACATTTCGACGCGTGCGGTTAATTTGTTCCAGAGCGTTTTGAGATTTGGCGGTCGCGCCAGGAATCACAAAGACGCTTCAGCCAATCCGTTGGATTGGCTTGGAACGAAAGAGCGTGAGCAGCATGTTTCCGTCTAAACGCGTTTTGCTCTCGGCAGCGCCAGTTCGATACGCATGCCGTCATAGCCCGGCTCAACGCCTTCCGGCAGGGTGCGCCGCAGGGTCTGATAGTCCATGTCCGTATGCATGTTGGTCAGGATGGCGCGCCGCGGTTTCAGTTTCTCGATCCAGGCCAGCGTTTCCGGCAACGACCAATGGCTGGGATGCGGCGTAGGACGAAGAGCATCGACGATCCAGGTGTCGAGGCCCTCCAGCAATGCTTCGCTTTCTTTCGGCAGACCATTGATATCGCTGGAATAAGCGAAATCGCCGATCCTGAAGCCCAGGGATTGGATGTCGCCGTGATCCTGCTCGAACGGCAAGGCCGTGATTGAGCCTCCGGCGCCGCCGATACTGACGGCTTGTCCAATCGTGATGGTGTTGAGTGTCAGGATGGGAGGATAGGACGACCCCTGCGGCGTCTCGAAGCAATAGTCGAAGCGGCTGCGCAGCAAGGCGGCGGTGCGCTTGTCGGCATAGACGTCGACGAGGCTGCGCTGGTAGAGCGCCAGCACGCGCAGATCGTCGATGCCGTGGGTATGGTCGGCATGGTCGTGGGTGTAGAGTACGCCATCGACCGCCTTGACCTCGGCATCCAACAATTGCTGGCGCATGTCAGCGCCGGTATCGATCAGCACCGTGGTGCGGCCGCCCTCTGCCCTGTCCTGTTCAAGCAGCAAGGCACAGCGCCGACGCCGGTTTCGGGGGGCGGCGGGATCGCAACTGCCCCAGCCAAACCCGACGCGGGGGACGCCGCCGGAGGAACCGCAGCCCAATAATGTCGCAATCAACGTCATCGGCGTCAGGCTGCCGCCTTGATGCCGTCGGGACGAGGCATTTTGGTGAAGAGACGAAAGGCGTTTTCACTGGTCTGCCGTGCGACCTCGCTCTCGCTCAGGCCGATAGTATCGGCCAGAACCCGCGCCGTGTTGGCTACATAGGCCGGCTCGTTGCGTTTGCCGCGGAACGGCATGGGCGCCAGATAGGGAGCGTCCGTTTCCACCAGCAGACGGTCATGGGGGACGAGGCGGGCGATGTCCCGGATCTCCTCGGCCGATTTGAAAGTGAGGATGCCGGAGAAGGAAACGTAGAAGCCGAGCCCAAGCCCCCGGCGAGCCAGTTCGGGGCCCGACGAGTAGCAATGGAGGACGGCGCTGAAAGCGCCCTTCCCCATTTCCTCTTCGAGAATGTCGCCGATGTCCTGGTCAGCCTGGCGGGCATGGATCACGAGCGGCAGTCCGGTGAGCCGAGCCGCGGCGATATGCTTGCGAAAGCCGCGCGCCTGTACATCGCGCGGCGCATAGTCATAGTGATAGTCCAGCCCGGCCTCGCCGATCGCCACCACCTTGGGATGGGCGGCGAGTTCCAGGATGGTCTCTAGGGGAATATCGTCTTCTTCATGGGCATGCAGGCAGTGCGTGCCGATCGAGCCGAAGACATCGTCGTAGGTCTCGATCAGCGCCTTGATCCTCTCGAACTGGCGGATGCGGGTGGAGATGGTGATCATGCGTCCCACTCCGGTCTTGCGGGCACGCGCAACGACGTCGTCGATCTCGGCCTGCAGGTCCGGGAAGTCGAGATGGCAATGGCTATCGATCAGCATGGCTTACCAAACAACTTTACGCCTTGCCCGCGCTGTCAGTCGCTTCGACATAGCGGGGGAAGACAGCTTCGGGCGCTGGCAAGGCAACATCCGGCGACAAACGGCCGTCAACGCCGAGGTGATCGAAGTCACGGGCATCTTCAGGCACGGCCAGGAGGTCGAGCATACGCGCCGCGCCGGTCGGGATCACCGGCTGGGCGAGGATGGCGATCTGGCGAACCACCTCGGCGGTGACATAGAGCACGGTTTCCATGCGGGCCGGGTTGCTGGTCTTCAGCTTCCACGGTTCTTCGGCAGCAAAATAGCGGTTCGCTTCGCCCACCACGCTCCACAGATCGGCGAGGATGGAATGCAGGGCGAAATTGAAGATGGAGTCGCGCGCCTGCCAGATGAGGTTGTCCGCTGTCTTCAGCAATTGCTCGTCGGAGGGCAGGAAATCGCCGGGGCTCGGTACCTTGCCGCCGCAATTGGCCGCGATCATCTTCAGGCAGCGATTGGCCAGATTACCGAAATCATTGGCGAGGTCGGCATTGATGCGGTTGACGATCGCCTCATGCGAATAATTGCCGTCCTGGCCGAAGGGAACTTCGCGCAGGAAGAAGTAGCGCAGCTGGTCGACGCCGTAATGCTCGGCAAGCGTGAACGGATCGATCACGTTGCCGACCGATTTCGACATCTTCTCGCCGCGGTTGAACAGGAAGCCATGGCCGAAGACGCGATGCGGCAAAGGCAGACCCGCCGACATCAGGAAAGCCGGCCAATACACCGTATGGAAGCGCACGATATCCTTGCCGATGATGTGCACGCTGGCCGGCCAGAATTTCGAGCGTTCGGTATCCGTGTCCGGAAAGCCCGTCGCCGTTAGGTAATTGGTGAGGGCATCGACCCAGACATACATGACATGCTTTGGGTTGCCGGGAACCGGCACGCCCCAGTCGAAGGTGGTACGGCTGATGGAAAGGTCACGCAGGCCCGAGCGCACGAAGCTCATGATCTCGTTCCGGCGCTCTTCCGGGCCGATGAAGCCGGGATGGCTCTCATAGTGCTTGAGCAGGCGATCCTGATAGGCGGAGAGGCGGAAGAAATAGCTCTCTTCCTCCACCCATTCCACCTTGGCGCCGGTCTCGATCACCGTGCGGGAGCCGTCCGAATTGAGCGCCAGGTCCTTCTCGTCGAAGAAAGCTTCGTCGCGCACCGAATACCAGCCCGAATATTTGGACAGGTAGATGTCGCCCGCCGCCTCCATCCGGCGCCAGATCTCCTGGCAGGCGCGGTAGTGGCGTTCCTCGCTGGTACGGATGAAATCGTCGTTCGACGCATTGAGCGTCTTGGCCATCTCGCGGAAATATTCCGAGTTCTGGTCTGCCAGTGCCTGGGCCGTGCTGCCTTGCTTGGCTGCTGTCTGCAGCATCTTCTGGCCATGCTCGTCGGTACCGGTCAGGAAGAACACCTCGTTCCCGTCGAGCCGCTTGAAACGGGCGATGGCATCGGTTGCGATCAACTCATAGGCATGTCCGATATGGGGCTTGCCATTGGGATAGGAGATCGCCGTGGTGATGTAATAGGTGTCTTTCTCGGCCATCGATGACGCTTTTCCTGACAACGATGCGCGACACCGCCAGCCAGGCCGCGCATCAGGGATTCCTGATGTAGAGCATTTTCGGGTAAAGTTGGGAGACTTTTCGCCGGAAAATGCCGAAAGCGTTTTGCGATTTGGCGAAAGCGCCGAGAATCGCAAAAACACGTCTAACCAAAGAGGTAGAGCAAAGCAGCGTTTCCGTCGCAACGTGCTTTGCTCTGGTGATTGTAGCTACGGGCGTTTTTGGCCCCTGGCAGGCGAAAAATGCCTGGAACCCCAACTTCCCGGCGGATTGCCGAGCTCTGGCTGGTTTAGGCCGCGGAGGCTTCGGCGAGCAAGCCGAGGGTCGCGAGCACGAAAGGTTTGCGGTCGAGATTATAGGCCTCGACGTCACGCGCAGCGTGACGGGCCTTCTCCCATACCTGTGCCCAGCGTGCAAGGCGGGGCACGGATTCGTCGCGGGCTGCCAGCAGGCGTTGATGCAGCCACTCGTCGAGGAAATCGAGCAGGAGCGCGAAATTCTCGTCGCCGGCCTTGTTGGCGCAGCGGTCTGCGAGAGCATGGGCGGCAGCCACATCGATGCGGGGCAGCTTGGCCAACAGATCCGCGAGGGAACGGTGGAGTGACACCCCCTCCCCGTCTGCCAGGGTCAGGGCTCGCCTTACACTGCCCTGCGCCAGGGCGGCCCCCGCGGCTAGCGTTTCCTCGGACAGATCCGGGCGCGCCTGCGCAGCGGCTCTGAGCACATCGGCCTCGCCGAGTGGATCGAGCGTGAGCAGCCGGCAGCGTGAGCGGATGGTGGGCAGGAGGCGGGCCGGCTGATGCGAGATCATCAGGAAAAGCACGCGCGGCGGCGGCTCCTCCAGCACTTTGAGCAGGGCATTTGCGCCCTCCCTGGCCAGATCCTCGGCAGAATCGATGATGGCGATGCGCCAGCCCCCTGCCCCGGCGGTCGAACCGAGGAAACGCACCATGTTGCGCACGTCGTCGACGCGAATATTGGAATAGAAGCCCTTGGTCTTGTCGTTGGGAAGACGGCGCAACACCGCAAGATCGACATGGGATTGCGACACGATCTGGCGTGCGGGCGCTGCATTGGCGGCGACCGAGAGGCTCGTGGCCCCGTCGAGGTGATGAGGGTCCGGATGGGTCAGTACGAATTTGGCCATGCGGTAGGCCAGCGTCGCCTTGCCGACGCCTTCCGGCCCGCCCAAAAGCCAGGCATGATGGATGCGGCCCGAGCGATAGGCGGTCAGCAGCGCCTGCTCCGCTCTGTCCTGGCCGATCAGTTGCATGGTTTCGCGCGGATGCGGGCTGTCAGCCAGCATGTCGCTTTCAAAACGCTCGCTCATGCCAGCACCCGTGTGGCATCGAGATCGAGCCTCTTTCTCACGACGCCGAGAATCGCCGCGGCGACCTCGTCCTGTGAGGCGGAGGCGTCGACGACGGCGCAGCGGCGGGGCTCGAATTCCGCGATGGCCAGGAAGGCCTCGCGCAGCTTTTCATGGAAAATCAGGCTCTCGCCTTCGAAGCGATCGATAGCCGTGCCACGAGATCGAACCCTGGCGAGCCCATCACGGGCCGGCATGTCGAGAATGAGCGTGAGGTCGGGGACGGTGGAGCCGACGACCACGCGTTCGATGGAGCGGATCAAGGCCGGCTCGACCTCGCCGAGCACGCCCTGATAGGCGCGGGTCGAATCCATGAAGCGATCGCACAGGACCCACAATCCCCTGGCAAGGGCGGGCCTGATCGTCGTGTTGAGATGGTCGTCGCGCGCCGCATAGAACAAAATGGTTTCGGCAAAAGGGCCAAAATGCTTGGCGCCGCCGGAAAGCAGCACCTCACGCAATTCCTCGGCACCAGGGGAGCCCCCGGGTTCGCGCGTCAGCAGGGTTTCGATGCCGAGGGCGTTCAAGGATGCCGCCAACCGGCGGATCTGGGTGGATTTGCCCACCCCTTCGCCGCCTTCGAACGTTATGAACCGGCCCTTCATCGCTTGTCGTGCCCACCCTGTATCAATCCGATGCCAAGCTCGTAGATAGCACCGAATGCGCGTTGGGGAAGACTGCCGACTGGTACATCGGCGATTGCATACAGGGGAATTTCGAGCGAAATCTGTCCCTCGCGCAAAATCTGGAGCCGACCGACGGCGGCATTTTTCTGCACCGGTGCCTCGAGCGGCCCGTCATAGAGCAATTTGGCGCTGAGTTTTTCGGCGCCGTCGTTGTCTACCAGCATGGAAATGTCGCGATCGGCCGCAACCGGCACGGCATTGGTCGTGCCGCCATAGACGGTAGCCTCACCCACGATCTCCCCCTTGGAGAAGACCAGGCGCGGGCGGAATGAATTTTCGGCCCATTCGAGGACGCGCCTGGCTTCGCTCGCTCGCTCGGCATTGGATTGAAGACCGTGCAGTACCATGATGAAGTGCTGATCACCGTGAAGCGCCGAAACGACCACGCCATAGCCTGCGGTGTCGGAGGCGCCGGTAACGCCCCCATCGACCCCTAGTCCCTGGGTGAGCAGGGGATTGCGGTTGGTCTGCCGTATCTTGTTCCAGGTGAAATCCCGTTCCTGATAGATCGCATAGATGTCCAGCTCGTTTCGGCGGAGCCAGCCGAGCAGCCGGGCCAGATCCCGTGCCGTGGTCAATTGGGCCGGGTCGGCAAATCCGGTGACATTGCGAAACTGCGTGTGCTGCAATCCGATTTCGGCGGCCAGCGTGTTCATGCGCGGTACCAGGCCATCGAGTTGGCCCGTGAGGCCCTGCGACAACGCCAGACAGGCATCATTGGCGGCCTGGACCATCACCCCGCGCAAGAGATCTTCGACCCGCACCCGGCTCCTCACCGCAGCGAACATGGTGGCACTGCCCGAGGGCGCGCCGCCCTTGCGCCAGGTGTCCTCCGAAATCGGATATTCGGTCTCTCGCGAAGCGTGGCCCTTGCGCAGAGCCTCGGCGACGACGGCAACGGTCATGATCTTGGCCATGGCGGCAGGTTCGACCGGCTTGTCGGCGTTCTTGTCGAGCAGGACCGTGCCCGAACCGGTCTCGATCACGAGGGCGATGGGGGCGGTCGTGGTGAACGGTTCCGCATGAAGCGAGGGCACCAGCGCGACGGCCGCCAGAAATAGCCCGATGACAAACCTTTTCATCGCCGATGTCCGTTCTGCCCGATATTACCAAATTCGCGCGATCCGGTGCAATTGCGCTCGGCATTCGGCATCCGGAAAACAGGTGACGTCCGCTTCAAGGAGCGCTAATTCCGTTAGCCATCATGCCAGCCAATCGTGAATCAAATCATCGTCCGATCGTCATCGTGGGAGCTGGGCTCGCAGGCTTGGCCTGCGCCGCGGTCCTTGCCGCAAAAGGCCTCGAGGTCACCCTGGTCGGCCCACCCGGCAATGCCGGCGATACCCGCACCACGGCTCTGCTCGATGGCAGCATCCAGGCCCTGGCGAAGGCCGGCATTCGGATGGCGGGCCATCCCGAGGCGGCGCCGCTGCGGGTGATGTCCATCGTCGATGCGACGCAGCGCCTCCTGCGTGCCCGTCCGATCGCCTTCCAGGCCGAGGAGATCGGATTGGAAGCCTTCGGCTGGAACATTCCCAATGGCGCTCTGAGCCGGATACTTCAGGCGCGCCTGCATGAGGCCGGTGTCGAACATCTGCCGGTGCGGGTGCATGGCGCCGCACCCGGCGCAAACGGCCTCGTTCTCAAACTCGACGGGCAGCCTGATCTTGCGGCCGATCTCATTGTCGCAGCCGATGGGCGCGCTTCCCTCGTGCGGCAGGCTGCCGGGATCGAAACGCGGAGCCACGACTATCCCCAGGTCGCGCTGGCCCTCAATCTGAAGATCGGCCGGACACATCGCGATATCTCCACCGAGTTCCATACCGAGTCCGGTCCCTTCACCCTTGTGCCGCTGCCTGGACAGCGGGCCAGCCTCGTCTGGGTGGTCTCCCCCGAAAAGGCCGATGAATTACGGGCGATGGATGATGCCGCCCTTTCCCGAGCCATAGAAATCCAGAGCCATGCACTGCTTGGCCATGTTCAGGTAGACGGCCGGCGATCCTTCTGGCCGATGAGCGCGGTGGTGGCGGTAACGCAGGCCGCCGACCGGGTCGCCCTCATCGGCGAGGCCGCACATGTGCTTCCCCCGATCGGGGCGCAGGGGTTCAACCTCACGCTGCGCGACATCGCGGCCCTGGCCAAGTGCTTAGAAGGAACCCGGTCCCTGGAAGGAGCCCGCGATCCCGGCGAAGCCAGCGTGCTCGAAGCTTATGCCAGGGCAAGGCGGCTCGACATCGGGACCCGTCACTCGGCAGTCGATCTGTTGAACCGCTCGCTGCTGTCAGGGCATTTCCCCCTGCAGGGCCTGCGTGGCCTCGGGCTCTATGCGCTCGAGCGGGTCGGTCCCTTGAGACGGGTCATGATGCGCCAGGGGCTCGCTCGCGCAGCCGAGCATTGAATTCTTCCCGCTTCTGGTTTCAATGGCCGGCGGGACGTACAAATCGTAAGAATGACGGAAGGCATCGTGACGAGCGGCGCAGACGAAAAGGGGTGGCGACGCCGTATGCGGCGGATCAAATACGCCTTCGAATACAGTGCATTGCGTGGCCTTACCGGCGTGTTGCATATATTGCCCATCGACTTCGGATCCTGGTTGATGGGGACGATCTGGCGCCTCGTCGCGCCGCATCTGCGCCGTCATGAGCGCGCCCTCCGCCAACTTGCGGCGGCCTATCCCGAAAAATCGCGGGCAGAGATCGAGGCCATCGCACGGGCCATGTGGATGCAGCTCGGCCGGACCTTCGCCGAAGCGCTGATCAGCGAACGCATCGTCCGGGCCGGCCGCATCGATGACCGCGCCGGCCTCCAGCTCGATCCGCTGAAAACCTCCGGCAGGGGCTGCGTCTTCGTCTCGTTGCATACCGGCAATTGGGAGCTGGTGATCTATCCGACCCTGGTACGCGGCATCAAGGCAGCGGGCGTCTATCAGCGCATGAAGAACCCCAAGGTTGACGATTATGTCATGCTGGCCCGCCGAGATCGTTATTCGCGCGGTCTGTTCCCCAAGGGCAACGACGTTGCGCGTAAATTGATGCGCATCGTACGAGACGGCGGTGCGGTCGCCTTGCTGGCGGATCTGCGGGATCGCCGGGGCATCATGATCCCGTTCTTCGGCCGCCCTGCCCCCACTACGCCCTTCCCCGCCTTGCTGGCGCGCAGCAACGATGCCGAGCTGATCGCTGCGCGTTGCGTGCGCACGGGCGGTGTGCATTTCTATATCGAGGCTGAGGTTATCGATGTGCCGCGTACCGCCGACCGCGATGCCGATATTGCCGAAGCGACGCGCAGAATTCATGTCCTGTTCGAGCAGTGGATCCGCGAGCATCCCGAACAATGGATGTGGGCACACCGACGCTGGGGATGACGGCAACTGCATCGTCCGCCGTTTCGCGTGTGAAATTA
Organism: Labrys sp. HAY1-8F; assembly: GCF_056754975.1. NCBI lineage: Bacteria > Pseudomonadati > Pseudomonadota > Alphaproteobacteria > Hyphomicrobiales > Xanthobacteraceae > Labrys > Labrys sp. HAY1-8F. The sequence goes on from NZ_JBPGWZ010000002.1 coordinate 308,061, forward strand.
ATGAAATATTCGACGACTTTGACGATAATACTGCTATTCTGGTAACGGGATAGCAGGCTCGTTCGGTTGTGGCGGGCTTCGGTATCGCCCGGCTTGCAGGCACCACTATTGCAAGTTTGCCGAGCGCAAATGACGATTGAATAGCGTATGAATAAAGCGCGGGAAGCAAAGTTCTTTATCGGTCAAGTGGTACGCCACCGCATCTATCCGTTCCGTGGCGTCATCTTCGACGTCGATCCGGAATTCTCCAATACGGAAGAATGGTGGCAGTCCATTCCGGAAGATGTGCGCCCTTCCAAGGACCAGCCCTTCTATCATCTGTTCGCGGAGAATGAGGAGACGGAATATGTCGCCTATGTCTCCGAACAGAATCTGGTGATCGACGACAGCGGCAGTCCGGTTCGGAACACGCAGATCGATGAGCTATTCGACCGCGATAATGAGGGTGGATACCGGCTGAAACCAGGTACGCGCCACTGATACGCCCCTCAGCCTGGAGAGCATCGGCGACCTTCGCAATCTAGGGTGAGCCGGTCGGTTTCCGATATGAAAAGGCCGACCCGAAGGTCGGCCTTTTGTCATGTTATTGCGCGGGCGCTGCCGGCTGAGCCGGCGGTGTGGCCGGTGCGGCGCCGCCGCCCTGCTGTTGCTGCTGCTTGCGCTGGGCATCGATGAGGGGCTGGAATATAGCCTGCAACTTCTCGCCATAGTCTTTCTGCTTGGCAGCATAACCGGCTTGGTCGATGCCCTGGCCATCGAGAGCCTTGCCGAGGCCATCCAGGCCGATATCCATACCGATAGGCTGGCCCTGGAAGGTGATCGCCTGCACTTTCAGTTTCTTGCCCTTCTTGAGGCTGGCGACATTCGCGTCGCTCAGGGGCATATCGGCGATGCAGCTCGGTCCCGTGCAGATGCGATATTTCGCAGTGTCGAGGGTCTGGTCATCGACGAGGACGCGGGCACCCAGCGGAAGGACAACGCCCGCCGGAATGATCACAGTGAGCTTGGGCTTGCCGCCCTTCTCCTGGCCGACCTGCGCGGTCATCATCCAGGCTGCAGTCGGTGCCAGAAGATCGCGCACGGTTTGGCAGGTGTCCTTGCCGTCCGGGGTCTTGGCGCAGATCTTGGTCCATTCGGGCTGGTCGAATTTGGGCAATTCGGGCTGCTGGCCAGCAGGCTGGGGCTGTTGCTGGGCCAGCGCGGTTCCGGCCGACAGGATCAAGGCTGCCGCGGTGCCAGCGATCAGTGAGTTTCGCATAATCTGGGTTCCTGTTCCTAAAGCGTTTTGCGATTTGGCGGTCGCGCCAAGAATTGCAAAGACGCGTCGAACCAAAGAGTGAGAGCAAACAAGCGTTCAGTCATGAACGCGCTTTGCTCCAGGCGGTCTTATTGAGCAGGCGCCGGATTGGCATTGAGCTGCTGGCGCGCCTTCTCGGCGGCATCCTGCAATTGCTGCTGCAGCTTCTTCTGCTCGTCGACGATCGACTGGGGATCGAGCGGCTTGTTGTCGAGCGCCTTGGCAAAGCCCTCGGTGCCGAGCGGCAGTTGCACGCCTTGGTTGGGGGTCTTGAAGGCGATCGCCAGGGTCTTGGAACCGCGAAGAGCCTTGAGCTGGGCCTCGTCGATGGGCAGTTCGACCAGGCAGCCTTCGGGAGAGCAGACGGCATATTTGCCGCTGGCGAAAGCGGTATTGTCGAGATAGAGGCCGACGCCAGGCTGAATGAGGGCGCCGACGGGCAGGACAAGGCGCAGGAGTTGCTTCTTGTCGGTGACGTTCTGCATGAGGATGGCGGTCATCATCGTCTGCCCCGTATCGGACCGCAGGTCACGACGGGTCAGGCAGATTTCCTTCTTGGCCTGGTCGGCCTGGCACAGCTTCACCCAGTCAGGTTGGGAGCTGGAGATGGCGGGAGTGGTCGCGCCTTCCAGGCCGGGAACGGGCTCAGCGGCGGCCGCTGCTGCCGCGGGCGCGGCTGCTGCAGGCTTTTGCGCCGGCTTGGCTGCAGGTGCCTTCGGCTTCGTGGCGGGCGCGGCCGGCTTGGCAGGCGTTTCTTGTGCCAATGCGGGTGTCACCGCGAGGCTGAGCGCCGCAAGAGCTGCAGTCGCAAGGAGGCGGAACGACATCATGCAAAATCCTTGGGTCCTAAGTCCGCCGCCGCAACGCGCTGGGCTAGCGCGGGGTCGGCAACGCACCAATGAAGCTGAATGTCTCTCATCGCCGACGAAGGCACCGAGATGACGATTTCAGGAAAGGTCCATAAACGAAGCGGGCACTGGTTTCCAGCCTCGAAAACAACCTATGGCGACGGTGTCGCAGCTTGTGCATGACAAATTGAAGAAAACGTGACCAGCGCCGCTATATCTGGCATTCGAGTTGCGAAAATCGCAGGAAGCAAACCGTCTTGCCTACTCTAGAGCAGCGATTCGCTTGCCGTACGCCAGCGCGCCTCAACGGCGCCCTCCCTCGCCCGCCAGTGACGCTTGTTCCTGTTCTTCCTTCGAGTGGCCAGGGGCTTCCTTGTCCGCCGAGCGCCAGACGATCAGGCAGAGGATCGCAACCGGCAAGCCGATCGTCGACGTCGCCGAGAAAAAGACGGAATAGCCGAACAGATCGACCATTTTCCCCGACATGCCTGCCAGCAACTTGCCTGGCAGGGCGTAAAGCGAACTCAGGAGGGCATACTGGCTGGCGGCATAGGCGGGCGACGTCAGCGAGGACATGTAGGCCATCAGCGCCGTTCCCGCGAAGCCGCCTGCAAAGCTTTCGACGCTCACCGCCAAAGCCAGATAGCTCGAATCCGCTCCCTTGGCTGCCAAAAGAGCCATACTCAAATGTGAGGTGGCGGCGGCAATGCCTCCAAAAAGCAGCGAGGGCATCAGGCCAAAGCGCCAGATGCAAAAGCCGCCCACAAAGGGAGCGGTCAGGCCGATGGCGAAGCCATAAATCTTCGAAATATTGGCTATTTCGGCTTTGGAGAAGCCAAGATCGATATAGAGCGGGTTGGACATCACGCCAGCCAGGAAGTCCGGCAGGCGATAAAGCGCGATGAGCAACATGATTGGCACGAGGATCCAACCGCGGCGTAAGAAGAGGTCGCTCAGCGCTTCCTTGTAAGCGGTCAGCCAATCTGGCCGGTTGGATGTGCTCTGCGGGCCGGGAGCCTTGTCATCCTCGAATACAGAAATGAGCTTGTCCGTGAGGGTTTCTTTCTCGACAGCTGGCGGATCGGGCGCAAACAAGGCAGCCATGATGCCGATGAGCATCAATGCGGCCATCGTGGCGTAAGCCGCCTGCCAGTCGAGATATTCAGCCAAATAAAGGGCGCCGGCTCCCGCGCACAATATGCCGATGCGATAGCCAAGCTGGGACACCGCCAGCATGATGCCCTGGCGGTCACGCGGGATGACGTTGATGCGCCAGCCGTCGATCACCACGTCCTGGCTGGCGGCAAAGAATGCGGTGACGGTTGTCCAGAATATCGTCATTCCCAGCGAGCTTGCCGGATTGCTGCTGGCGAGACCGAACAGGCCCAGGATGATGCCCATCTGCGTGATCAGCAGCCAGCCGCGCCACCGGCCGACCATCCGTCCCAGCACGGGCGGGTCGAACCGCTCCAGCAAGGGAGCCCAGAGGAATTTGATGCTGTAGAACAGCGTCGCGTAAAACATCAGGCCAATGTCGGTACGTGTGATCCCGACCTCACGCAGCCTGGCCGATTGTGTCGAGAACACCAGCAGGAAGGGCAAGCCCGAGCTGAAGCCGAGCAACAGCATGAAAGCGAGGCGCTTGTCGGCGGCGATGTCGCGCAGAAGCGTGAGGAGTTTTTGACCGGGAATCATGTCCACGATTATGGAGCGCCGGGCCGGACAGACCAAATGCTTTGATGACGGATGTTCCCGAGTGCATGGGCTTTCGGAATGGGCATCTGCTCAAAGTGTGGATGGTGCTCGCGGATGGGACGACCGGGGCTGTCAAACCGGCTATGGCTTTGCCGTCATCCAGGGTTAGACTCACCTGGATCTGATTCGTGCCCTGTGAATACCCCCTGAGGCCCCATGACGTCAGACATCACGCCCAGGATTGCCCTCGCCCCCCCTACCCTCGACCAGATGCTGCGTCTCAGCGCTCAGCGAGCCGGCGATATGCTGGCCCTGATCGACGCGCCCGACCGCCCCCTCTGGGCCGATGGCGCACCGCGCAGACTGACCTGGAACCAGGTCGATGCTGCCGTCTCCGCGGTCGCCGGCCGCTTTTTCGAAATGGGGTTGCCCAGCGAGGCGCTGGTCTGCGTGCAGGGGCTCAACGTGACGGATACGTTGATCGCACTGCTCGGCTGTATCCGGGCGGGCCTCGTGGCGGTAATCGTTCCGATCGATTTTTCGCCGGCTGAAATCGTCGGCGTCGCCGAGAGGCTGAACGCCAAGGCGATCCTCGCGGCGCGGCGCATGGGCGATGTCCAATCCTTGCGGCCACTGCGTCACCTCGTCGACGAATCCATCGCCGATATTCGTTTCATCGGGGCTTTCGGGGCGGATTTGCCGGGAGGGACCGTCTCTTTCGAGGACTGCATCGGCTATCCCCGCACGGGCGTGATCACCCGCCTGTCGCGGCGCGAGCGCCCTGAGGAAAACCTGGCGATCATGACGATCGACCGGGGCGCGGACGGGGACTTCGCCGTCGCCCGCACGCATCGTGAATGGCATGCGGCCGCTTCGGTGCTGGTAGCGGAACTCGGTCTGTCGCGAACCTCGCGTCTGCTTTGTCCGATGGCTCCGTCGGGGCTCGCGGGGCTTGCGGGTGGCTTGGTGACATGGCTCAGCACCGGCTGCCAGCTCATTCTGCACCAAGCTTTCGACGCGACGGTCTTTGCCGTCCAGATGACGATGCACGGCGTTACCCATGCTCTGTTGCCCGACGCGGTCCTGCGTGCGGGCCTCTCCGACGGTTTGTTCGACAGCCGCAAGCTCGAAAAGGTTGCCGGCCTCGCGCGGGCGCCGCATACTGCCATCGTGCCAGTAGATGCCCCCTGCCCGGTTCCCCATTTTGCCGTGCTCGGCGAGATCGGCATCGTGCCGATGCGCGCGCTGAATGACGGCGGGTTTGGACTCGCGGTAACGGTTGCGGGTCAGGAGGATACTGCCTTGCCGCTCGTCGAGGCCAGCGTCGAGGAGAGCGGTTATCTGGCCTTGCGTGGCCAGCAGGTGCCGGGTGTCGGTTTCGACGTCAGCGAGCGGGAGGCCTCCTATCCCCTCGGAGCGGAGGGTTGGGTGTCGACCTCCTACCCCGCTTCCGGATCCGTGGATCGAGGCGTTGGTCTCCTTGAGGTGACGGGTGCACGCTATGGCAAGCCCATGAGCATGGACGAACCGGCTCAGGCCCACGATCGCGGGCAGAGTATCGACCCGGCAAAGCTCAGCCGCCCTCTCGCGGGAGCCGCTTGACTTCAGGCGGCATGAAGCCTTTTCGCTCCAATGCCTTTTACTTACAGGAGAAACGCCGACTTTTGTCATGCTTGGGTTTGACCCGGGCATCCGGCGTCTCGGAGGGGGAACCTGAATTGCCGGATTAAGCCCGGCAATGACAAAGGTCGTGCAACCTACGGAAGGTGCTTGAGTAAACCGCGTTGCGATCTGCCTCGCTCACCAGACGCGGCCGCGCGCGGCGACGGGCTCGGGACCGATGAGGGCATCGCCGCGACAGAGGACGACGAAATCCAGCATATTGGCGACCACACAGGCGTGATTGGGCACGATGCGCACGCGGTCGCCCACTGAAAGGGCGATCGGCTGCTCGCTGATCAACCGGCCATGCTCTTCCGAGAGCTGGTCGATCGCGATGTCCGGTCGGCCGAGGACATGACCATGCCCGGTCAAGCCGAGCAGATCGGAGGTCAGGACTTTCGAACCGGCATCGATAATGGCCCTATGCGGGTCGGGCACCGACACCACTGTGGCGACCACGTTGAGGGCACAGTCATCGAAGCCGCAGACACCACGGGCGACAAGGGAACGGTCATTATAGACGTAGGTCCCCGGCCGGTATTCGGTGATGATGGAGGCCTCATGCGCCCGCCACATGTCGGGAGATCCGCCGCTTGTGATTGTTTCGACTGGAATTCCAAAAGCTTCAATCAAGGATTTCGCTCTTTGCATGAAATCCTGTACGGCCTCTGTTCCGCCGACCGGCGGATAGGTCATCAGGCCGCCGAAATGCAGCTCGGATGACGCCGCGATACGGTTTGCCAGTTCCGCAGCCGCTTCCGGCGTTGGAACACCGCAGCGCCGGGCTCCGGTATCGCACTCGACCAGCACGGTCAGCTTGCGCCCGGTTCCCTTCATGGCTGCCGCCAATTCATCGACGACAACGGCGCTGTCAGCCACGACGCTGAGACGGATGCGCTCCGAAAGTGCCCGCAGGCGCTCGCGCTTGGCCTCCCCAACAAGATTATAAGTGATCAGCACATCGTCGAGGCCGGTGCCGTCGGTCATCGCATCGGCCTCCGACAGTTTCTGGCAGGTAATGCCGACCGCGCCCTGCTCGACCTGGAAGCGGGCCAGGCGCGGCAGTTTATGCGTCTTGATATGCGGCCGCAGCCTGAGGCCGTGTTCGTCGCAATAGGCCTGGAGCCGCACGATGTTGCGTTCGGCGATGTCGAGATCAATCTGGACGAAGGGAGTTTCGACGGAAGAGAGGGAGGAACTTGCCATCATTGTATCCGATCAGGCGGCTTTCTTCATCTCGGCGATGCGAGCGAGGTTCTTGAGAATGACGGCCGTACCCTTGAGCCGATCGATGGGCTTGTCGAAATCGCGCTGGAAGACGACGCGCATGTCCGGGCGGACCTTGGCGAAAGAGCCCTGCTCGGCAATGTAGCGCACCAGCCCGTCGGGGTTGGCGAAGGCATTGTCGCGGAAGGAGACCACCACGCCTTTCGGGCCGGCGTCGACCTTCTCGACATTGGCGCGCCGGCACAGGGCCTTGATCGACATCAGCTTGAGGAGTTGGTCGACCTCATCAGGCCGCTCGCCGAAGCGATCGGTCAGTTCGGCGCCGAACGCGTCGATCTCGGCGTCGATATCCAGGGAGGACAGGCGGCGATAGAGGCTGAGGCGCAATGTCAGGTCCGGGACATAATCCTCGGGGATCATCACCGGCGTACCGATGGTAATCTGTGGTGACCATTGTTCCTCAACCTCGGTCTCGACGCCACCGTCCTTGAGGGCCGCGACGGCCTCTTCCAGCATCTGCTGGTAAAGCTCGTAACCGACTTCCTTGATGTGGCCGGACTGTTCGTCGCCCAGCAGATTGCCGGCTCCACGAATGTCGAGATCATGCGAGGCGAGCTGGAAGCCCGCTCCCAACGTATCCAGCGATTGCAGCACCTTGAGCCGGCGCTCGGCGCCGGGCGTGATGGTGCGGTTAGCCGGCAGGGTGAACAGGGCATAGGCCCTGGTCTTGGAGCGCCCCACGCGCCCCCGCAGCTGGTAGAGCTGGGCCAGGCCGAACATGTCGGCCCGCCAAACGATCAGCGTGTTGGCGGTGGGAATGTCGAGACCTGATTCAACGATCGTCGTCGAGAGCAGGATGTCGTATTTGCCTTCGTAGAAGGCCGTCATCACGTCTTCGAGCTGGCCGGCAGCCATCTGGCCGTGGCCGATGGCGACCTTGGCCTCCGGCGCATATTCGTCGAGGAAGGCCTTGGCGTCGGCAATGTCCTCGATGCGAGGCACGACGAAGAAGCTCTGGCCGCCGCGATAGCGTTCGCGCATCAGCGCTTCGCGCAGCACCACGGCATCGAAAGGCGTGACGAAGGTACGCACGGCCAGGCGATCGACGGGCGGCGTAGCGATGATCGACAATTCGCGCACGCCCGTCAGTGCGAGCTGCAGCGTGCGCGGGATCGGCGTCGCCGACAGAGTCAGGACATGCACCTCGGAGCGCAATTGCTTGAGGCGCTCCTTGTGGGCCACGCCGAAATGCTGCTCCTCATCGATGATCAGCAGGCCGAGATCCCGGAAGGCGATGGTCTTGGCCAGCAATGCATGCGTGCCGACCACGATGTCGACATCGCCCGAGACCAGGCCCGCCTTGATCTTGCGGGCTTCATCCGCCGGGACGAAGCGCGAGAGCTGCGCCACCTTGACGGGTAGCCCCTTGAAGCGGTCGGCGAAGGTCTTGGTATGCTGGCGGGCGAGCAGCGTGGTGGGGACCACGACGGCGACTTGCCGGCCCGTCATCGCACAGGCGAAGGCGGCGCGCAGAGCCACTTCCGTCTTGCCGAAGCCGACGTCGCCGCAAACCAGGCGATCCATCGGGCGGCCGGATGCCAGATCCTCGAGCACGGAGTCGATGGCGAATTGCTGGTCCTCGGTTTCGCTATAGGGGAAGCGCGCGGCGAATTCGTCATAGATGCCCTGGGCCGGCACCAGCTTGGGCGCCTCGCGCAAAGCGCGTGCCGCAGCGATTTTGATCAGCTCACCCGCCATTTCGCGGATGCGCTTCTTCATGCGCGCCTTGCGTTCCTGCCAGCCGCGCCCGCCGAGCTTGTCGAGCTGCGCTTCGGCGTCTTCCGATCCATAGCGCGACAGCAGCTCCAGATTCTCCACTGGCAGGAACAGCTTGTCGCCGCCTGCATAGTGGATTTCCAGGCAATCATGCGGTGCACCCGCGGCAGTCACCGCCTGCAGGCCGACGAAGCGCCCGATGCCGTGCTCGACATGCACGACGATATCGCCGGGCGACAAGGTACCAATCTCGGTGAGAAAGTTCTGCGCGCGCTTGCGCTTGCCTGCACGGCGCACCAGTCGGTCGCCGAGAACGTCCTGTTCCGAGATGATGGCGAAGTCGGCTGTCTCGAAGCCTGTTTCGAGCGGCAGCACACCGAGCGCAATCTCGCCTTTTGGCAGTGCCAAGGCGCGAGCAAAATTGGGGATGGGCTTGGCCTGGGTGAGGCCGTGATCGGCGAGGACGGCACCGAGCCTCTCGCGCGAGCCGTCGGTCCAGCCTGCCACGATCACCCGTTGCCCTGCGGCCTGCAGAGTGCGGATGTGACGGACCACGGCATCGAAGACGTTGGCGTCCTCGGCGGCGCGTTCAGCCGCAAAATTATGGCCCTGACGACCACCGCAATCGATGATTTCCCGACCGGGCGCGGGGGAGACGAGAATGGCGTCATGCGCGCCAGGGACGAACTCGTGCAGCCGGCGGCGCCACTCCTCGGGCGCGATGTAGAGCCGGTCCGGCGGCAGCGGCTTGTAGGGCACGGTCTCGCCAGGCTTGCCCAGTACCTCGCGGCGGGCATCGTAATAATCCTTGATCTGCGCCAATCTTTCGCCGGCGGCATCCTCGGCCAGGGCATCGAGAGCGACAGGAACCTCGGGCAGATAATCGAAAAGCGTGTCGAGCTTGCCGTGAAACAGCGGCAGCCAGTGTTCCAGGCCGACATAGCGCCGGCCTTCGGAGATCGCCTCATAGAGTGGATCGCCGCGTGTCTGGGCACCAAATTCGGCAAGATAGGCCTGGCGGAAGCGCTTGATCGTCTTGGTGGTAAGCTGGACTTCGCTCATCGGCACGAGGTCGAGCATGCGCAGTTGCGTCTGGGAGCGTTGCGTCTCGACATCGAAGCTGCGGATGGATTCGAGCGTATCGCCGAAGAAGTCGAGACGCACCGGGATGGCCAAGCCTGGCGGGTAGAGGTCGAGAATGCCGCCTCGCACGGCATATTCGCCGGTCTCGCGCACAGTGGAGGAACGCAGATAGCCGTTATGCTCAAGCCATGCTGACAGCCGGTCCATATTGACGGCATTGCCGGGCGCGGCAGAGAGCGATTGGGCGGCGATGAGATCGTGGGACGGCACGCGCTGCAACACGGCATTGACGGTGGTGAGCACGATACGAGGCCGGTCTCCGCCCCGTGTGGTCGCCAACCGCGACAGCGCGGTCATGCGCCGGGCAATGACGGCGGCATTGGGAGAGACCCGGTCATAGGGTTGGCAGTCCCATGCGGGAAAGCTGATGACGTCGATCTCGGGCGCGTAGAACTGAAGGGCCGCTTCCAAAGTGGCCGAGCGGCCGCCGTCGCGTGCGATATGCAGGATGGCGGCCGGTCGCTCGCGGGCCTGTGCAACCAGTGTGCGCGCGAGGTCGGCCAGGACGAGCCCGTCCTGCCCATCAGCACAGTTGGAGAAGACGAGTTGGCCGCCGGGGCGGCTCAGAACCCCAGCGAGTTGATCCGCGGCTTTCATGCAAACATCGGTTTCATGGTGAAATGGTAATCGCGCAACCGCCGGAACACAGGCGTATCGAATTCGGTCGGCACGGGCTCAGCGCTCCTGATCCAGGCGTAGAGCTCGTGATCGGGGGCATCGATGAGCGTTTCGAAGTCACCGACCTCGTCCTCGGACAGCTCGACGATGATGGTATCGCAGAAGCTGCCCATGATGAGGTCCATCTCGCGAAAGCCGCGATGCCAGGCCCGGTAGACGATCCGTCTCCGACGCGGGTCAAGTTCCTCAGAAGTACGTATCGTTCCGGACATGTTCCAGTTCCTGTTGGCACGCTGTATAGAGAGTCCGAAGGCCTGTGGGAACCATGGAAGATCGAAATATCATCCGTGCGGTCAAATCCCAGAGGGGGGAATGGAAGGTGACCGGGAGCCACCATGCCGATCGGATTGAAACGCGCCTATGATCCGCCCGCTTCTGAGGATGGTCTGCGCATCCTGGTCGATCGCCTGTGGCCGCGCGGCCTATCCAGGCAGGAGGCGCATATCGACATCTGGGCCAAGGACGTGGCGCCGAGCCCGGCACTCCGAAAATGGTTCGGTCACGATCCGGCGAAATGGCGGGAATTTCAGGCCCTCTACGAGAGCGAGCTCGCGCACAACAGTGAGGCCGTCATCGCACTCCGGCGCATGATCGGCGACAAGGTCGCGACCCTCGTCTACGCGGCCAGGGATGTCGAACACACGCATGCGATCGTCACCAAAAGGGTCCTGGAGTGCATCACCTTTTGAGTGGGAGGCGCAGGTTGGAACGCGGACTTCCAGTCGGCTCTTCCTTCTTCCGCGAACGCTGCGGTTCCAAGAGCGGACTGGAAGTCCGCGCTCCGAAGAAGATCCACTCTTTCGAACGGCTGAAGCTTGCCTCCTGCTTTCCATCCGGCCAAAAGAACCGGTGAGGCCTTCATGCGTCCGGCGATTCTGACACCCTTGTTCGCTTCCGTCTCATCCCTGCCAGGGGTCGGGCCGAAGCTTGTGAAGCTGCTCACCCGTCTCCTCGGAGGCGCGGAGCCGGTGGGCGCGCGGGTGGTTGATGCCTTGTTGCACCTGCCGGCCAGCGTCCTCGACCGCCGCCGCCGTCCCAAATTGGTGGATGCGCCGATCGGCGAATTGGTGATGGTCGAGATTATGGTGGAACGCCACCGGCCCAGTGGGGGCAAGGGCCCCCACCGGGTTTATGTCCAGGACGACACCGGGGATCTCACGCTCATCTTCTTCGCCGCTCAGACGAGCTGGATCGAGCACGCTCTGCCCGTTGGCGAGCGGCGTTGGCTCAGCGGCAAGATCGAGCTGTTCGATGGCATGCGCCAGATGGTGCATCCCGATCGGATCGTCGATGAGGAAGGACTCAAATCCCTGCCTCTGGTCGAGCCGGTTTATCCGCTGACCGAAGGGCTCTATCCGCGCCAGATCCAGAAGGTGACGCAGGAAGCCCTGGCCCGAACCGCCGAACTTGCCGAGTGGCAGGACCCGGCCTGGCTCAAGGCGCAGCGCTGGCCGGGATTTCGCGAGGCCTTGGCCGCTCTGCATTCGCCAGAGACACCGCAGGCGGTCGCACCGGATTCCGCTTCCCGATTGAGGCTGGCCTATGATGAGCTCCTGGCCTCGCAACTCGCACTCGCCATGGTGCGTACGCACAACAAGGCATTGCCGGGGCTCGCCGTCACCGGGACTGGAATGATCGCGGCTCGGATCGAGGCTGCCCTGCCCTTCAAGCTGACGGCGAGCCAGGTTACGGCGCTGGCCGATATCCGGGCCGACATGGCGGCCCCGACCCGCATGCTGCGACTGCTGCAGGGTGATGTCGGTTCCGGCAAGACGGTGGTCGCTCTGCTTGCGATGGCGACCATGGTGGAAGGAGGGCGGCAGGCGGCCTTGATGGCGCCGACTGAAATCCTCGCTCGCCAGCACCTGGCCACCATCCAGCCCCTTGCCGAGGCCGCCGGTTTGCGCATTGGCCTGATCACCGGGCGCGACAAGGCGCGCGAACGTGCGCGCATGCAGGCTGCGTTGAAGGAAGGCAGCATCGACATCGCGGTGGGGACGCATGCGCTGTTCCAGGAGGACGTCGAGTTTCGGGATCTCGGCCTTGCCATCGTCGACGAGCAGCATCGCTTCGGCGTGCATCAGCGCCTGGCCTTGAGCCGCAAGAATGCTGGTGTCGACGTGCTGGTGATGACGGCGACCCCGATCCCACGCAGCCTGGTGCTGACCTATTTCGGTGACATGGACTCCTCTCAGCTCCGTGAGAAGCCGGCCGGACGCAAACCGGTGGATACACGCCTGATCTCGCTCGAACGGCTCGACGAGGTGGTTGATGGCTTGGGGCGCTTGTTGCAGACCGGCGCGCGGGCCTATTGGGTCTGTCCTCTGATCGCCGAATCCGAGACTTTGGATGTCGCAGCGGCCGAAGATCGCTTCGCCCATCTTGCCTCCCTCTTCGGCGACAAGGTCGGTCTGCTCCACGGGCAGATGAAAGGCACGGCCAAGGACGAGGTGATGGCCCGGTTCGTGTCGGGCGATCTGCGTGTCCTGGTTTCGACCACTGTGATCGAGGTCGGCGTCAATGTGCCGGAGGCCACGGTGATGGTGGTCGAGCATGCCGAGCGCTTCGGCCTGGCTCAACTCCACCAGCTTCGCGGACGTATCGGGCGCGGCTCAGATAAGTCGACCTGTCTCCTGCTCTACAGGGGGCCGCTTGGCGAGGTCTCACGCAAGCGACTCGAGATCATGCGCGAGACCGAGGATGGTTTCCGCATCGCCGAAGAGGACCTGAAGTTGCGTGGCGAAGGCGACGTGCTCGGCACGCGTCAGTCCGGCATGCCGGGGTTCCGGGTCGCCGATCTCGACAGCCACCGTCATCTGCTCGCCCCCGCCAATGACGACGCCAGGCTGGTGCTGGCCCGCGATCCCGAGCTCGTCTCGCCACGCGGCGAGGCTCTGCGCACCCTGCTCTATCTGTTCGAACGCGATGAAGCTGTGCGTCTGCTACGTTCGGGATAGCGTAAGGGAAGCGGGCATGTAATCTGCCGGGATGTTCCAGTCTTCATGCAGGGGATATCGCAATGACCTCAGGTGCTCACCCGTCCAACTTCGCAGAGGCTCAGGCCAGGACGCAGGCGAGCTATGACGAACTGCCTTATGTCTCCAATGCCTTTCCGCAGACGCATCCGGCAAGACTTGCGGCTGTGGCGCGGCTGTTCGGCCTTGAAATGCCGAACCTCGACAGAATGCGCGTGCTCGAGATCGGTTGTGCGAGCGGCGGCAATCTCATTCCCCTGGCCGCGGCCCATCCAGAAGGCCGCTTTCTGGGCATAGACCTTTCCGGCATCCAGATCGCCGATGGCCGCAAGCGTATCGAGGCGCTTGGCTTGACCAATATCGAGCTGCGCCAACAGGATATAGCCTTCTTCGAAGGCCCCGATCATCGCTTCGACTTCATCGTCTGCCACGGCGTCTATTCCTGGGTGCCGGAGCCCGTGCGCCATGCGATCCTCGATATCTGTTCCAAATATCTCGAATTCCAGGGCATTGCCTATGTCAGCTTCAACGTGCTGCCGGGCTGGCGGCCCAAGCAGATCCTGCGCGATGCCTTGATGGCCCATGTCGGCCAGGCCAGCAATTTGCGTGAACGCATCGCCAAGGCGCGGGAGTTCATGGGCTTCCTGGCGGAGCATGCGCCACCCGGCCCCTATGGCGCCGCGGTCAAGGAAGGCGTCGCGCAGTTGCAGAAGGTGCCGGACGATTATCTGGCCCATGAGTTCCTGGAACTCGACAATGCCCCCTGCTCTTTCCATGATTTCATGTATGCGGCCGGCCAGCATCAACTCGCCTATCTCGGCGAGGCCGACCTGCACATGATGGTGCCCGAGAATTTCGGGCCGGAGGCTGCCAAGGCCCTGCGGATGCTGGGTGGCAACACCCTGCTCTCGACCGAGAATTATATCGACGTCGTGACAGGCCGGACCTTCCGGCAGACCCTGTTGATCCCGCCGGCCCGTGCAGCAGCGACAAAGCGGAATATCGACCCGCAGCGGATCGAGGATCTGCATCTGCTAGCCGATATTACGCAAGTTCCCTCGAGCGAAGCGGACATGCCCTATTGCTTCGAGAATCGCGGAGGCCGGCAGATCCGCACGCGGGTCGAGGCGGTTCGCAAGGCTTTCGAACGGGTCGCGGCCCGAAAGCCGGCGACCTCGAACTTTCACCAGCTTATCGCGGAGATCGAAACTTCGGATAAGAAGAAACTCACCCAAGAGGAGCGGAATGAGATCCGCGGCGCCTTGCTGCAAGGCGTTCTTTCCGGGCTGATGGTCGCATCTACGATGGCGGTTGATATCGGCGCCGCGGATGGAGACCGCCCCAAGGCGACCGTCCTTGCTCGCAAGGATGCTGCCAGCGGCCGCACGCGCACCGTCAACCGACGTCATGAGAATTTCGATCTCGGCGTGGTGGCCCAGCATATCCTGCCCGTGATGGACGGCTCGCGGACCCGTGCCGAACTGCTCGCTCATCTCAAGGCCAAAGCCGGTGAGGATGCCCTGCACTTCCAACGCAATGGTCAGCGCGTCACCGACGAAGCCGACATCGCGGCCTGCGCCCAGGAACATCTCGCCGCCACACTCGGGATAGCTTGGAACAACGCATTGCTCGAGCCGTAAACCCCTCGAAGGGGCCAGCAGCGGCGAGCCTTTTTCAGTTCGGCCGCAGGTCCTCGGGAACCGGCAATTGTTCGGGCTGGATCAGGCCGGCCGAGATCACCAGCTTGGTGGCCTGCTCGACGCTGATCGGCAATTCGATCACCTTTGATTTCGGCAGCAGGAAGAAGAAGCCTGTCGTCGGGTTGGGCGCACAGGGCATGAAGACGGAAACCCAGGCTCCGTCGTTGCCGCCCGGCAGCCTCGCCTCGACCACGGGGCTCGGCTCAGAGGAGATGAAGACGATCGACCAGGCGCCCTGCGGGAATTCCACCAGTCCGACCTTTCGGAAGGATGTGCCCGATTGGGAAAAGATGGTCGAAAATACCTGTTTCAGGGCTTTGTAGATGCCGCGTACCACTGGGGTGCGGTCGAGGATCTTCTCGCCGAGACGCACCAAGGTGCGGCCGACCAGATTAGCGGTGAAGAAGCCGATCAGGGTGAGGCCGATGACTGCGACGACCAGGCCGAAGCCCGGGATCTGAAAAGGGAGATAGGTCTCGGGCAGGTAACGCGCGGGAATGAATGGCTTGACCCAGCCATCGACCCACTGAATGAAGGTCCAAATCAGGTAGAGCGTGATCGCAACCGGCCCGGTGACCACCAGGCCGGTGAGGAAATAGCTGTGCAAGCCGCCAAATCTACTGGCCCGCTGAGGCGGACCGGCAGGCATTACCGTGTGGGGAGGCGTATCTCGTACCATGTCACGCTTCTATAGCGTTTTGCGATTTGGTGGAATCACCAAGAATCGCAAAGACGCGTTCGAACAAAGAGCTGGAGCAAAAGAGCGCCATCGCCTCAACGCGCTTTGCTCTAGCACGCCCTCATCACCGCCTGTCGATGCAAATTTGTGCAATCGGTCCAATCAGGCGGTGCCCGTGAGCATTCCTACTCGACGGTAACGCTCTTGGCCAGATTGCGTGGCTGGTCGACGTCGGTGCCGATGATCACAGCGGTGTGATAGGCGAGCAGCTGGATCGGAATGGAATAGACCAGCGGCGTCACGATCGCCGGCATCGAAGGCAGGATGATCGTCTTCAGCGTCGCCATGGCAGCCGCCGCTGCCCCAGCTTCATCGGTTATCAGGATGATGCGGCCGCCCCGTGCGGCAACCTCCTGCATGTTCGAGACGGTCTTTTCGAAGATCGCGTCGAAAGGCGCGATCACCACCACGGGCATGGTCTCGTCGATCAGGGCGATCGGGCCATGCTTCAGTTCGCCTGCAGCATAACCTTCTGCGTGTATGTAGCTGATTTCCTTGAGTTTCAATGCGCCTTCAAGGGAAAGAGGGAAGCTGGTGCCACGACCGAGATAGAGTACGTCCTTGGCCTTGGCGAGATCCCTGGAGAAAGTCTCGATTTCGTGCTCGAGCCGCAGCGCCTCAGCCATCAGGCGCGGCGCCTCGATCAGGGCATGGACGAGCTCGCTTTCTTCCTCGGCGGACAGGGCGCCGCGCGCCTTGCCGGCGCCGATGGCAAGGCCCGCCAAGGCAGCGAGCTGGCAGGTGAAGGCCTTGGTGGAAGCGACGCCGATCTCCGGACCCGCCAAGGTGCGGACCATTACCGAGGCTTCCCGAGCGATGGTCGAGGTTGGCACGTTGACGACGGCGAGCGTGTGCTGGCCCTGCTCCTTGCAATAGCGCAGCGCCGCGAGCGTATCGGCCGTCTCACCCGATTGAGATACGAAGATCGAAAGACCTCCCTTGTCGAGCGGGGCTTCGCGGTAGCGGAACTCGGAGGCTATATCGACTTCGACCGGCAGCCGCGCATAACGTTCGAACCAATATTTGGCGATCATGCCGGCGAAGGACGCCGTGCCGCAGGCCGAGATGGTGATGCGGTTGAGGTCCTTCCAGTCGAAGGGCAGATCTTCGGGCAGCCGGATGGTCTCGCCGACCATGTCGATGAAGGAGGTCAGCGTATGGGATACGACTTCCGGTTGCTCGTGGATCTCCTTGGCCATGAAATGCCGGTGATTGCCCTTGTCGACGACGGTGGCAGACGCTTGCGATTTCTGGATCGGACGGTGCACGCGCTTGAAGGTGGCATCGTAGATGGTTGCCGAACCACGCGTCAGGGCGACGCTGTCGCCGTCTTCGAGATAGGCGATGGTGTTGGTGAAGGGAGCCAGCGCGATGGCGTCCGAGCCGAGGAACATTTCGCCCTCACCATAGCCGATCGCCAGCGGCGACCCCAGCCGCGCACCGATGATGAGATCGTCGTGGCCAGCGAAGAGGAAGCCCAGTGAGAATGCCCCGCGAAGGCGCCGCAGGCTGGCATGCACTGCCTCGATCGGTGGCAGGCCGCGATCGAGCTCGCGGTTGACGAGATGGGCGATAACCTCCGTATCGGTCTCGCTCTGGAAGCGCGCGCCTTCGGCGCTCAGTTCTTCGCGCAGCTCGCGAAAGTTCTCGATGATGCCGTTATGGACCACCGCGACTCGGGCGGTGGCATGCGGATGGGCGTTCTCTTCAGTCGGCCTGCCATGGGTCGCCCACCGCGTATGGCCGATGCCGATGACACCAGCGAGCGGATTTCGATCGAGCTTGCTTTCCAGATTGCGCAGCTTGCCCTCGGCCCGGCAGCGCGTGATGGCTCCCTCCTCCAGCGTCGCGATGCCGGCGGAGTCGTAGCCGCGATATTCCAAGCGTCGCAGCGCATCCACCAGGGGCAGCGCAACCGCTTCCTTACCCAGAATACCGACAATACCGCACATACGCCTTACCCTTCATCGATTCGAGACGAACTCTAGATGCGAGGGATTTAGGGCTTCGTGAATGCAGTGAGAAATCAAAATGCCTGACAGTTTGTGACAGAGCCCCTGAAGAGCCTGTCACTGCCGGCCGGAAATGCGCTCGATTTCTTGGCGAACCAATCGTTCGACAAGGGTCGGCAGATGGGCATCGAGCCAGCTCTGCAGCATGGGTCTCAGCATTTCCTGCACCACGTCCTCGATGGTGCGTGCATTCTTGGAGAATATCGTGTGGTTCAGCGAGGCGAAGGCGGATGCCGTCTCCGATTCCGACATGGCCGAAAGCAAAGGAGCCGGCCCGCGATCGACATTGGCTGCGATCGGGCCGGAGGAAATTTCGGACGGGGCGGCAGGGGCCGACGGTTCTTCCTGAGTGGAGGCTTCCAACGGAGCGCGGCGTCCCGGCCTTGCCGGCGGCGGATCATCCGAAATGATGCGGCGAATGGAGCTGAGAATCTCGTCCATCGAGGGCTCCTTGAGGGTACGAGGCGGATCTGCCCGCGTAGGTGACGACATCGGGCTGCTCCTTCCACATCAAGCGCGCCCTGCCCCCATGACGCACATGCTTTCAACTTCAAACAAGAACGCCCTCCGATCGCAAGGACGCGGAGGGCGTTGCCGTCATCTTCCTGTGGGTAGGTGCTACTTAGCGCCCATCCGGAATATCGGTGCCGATCCACTTGTCACGCACCTGATCGTAATGCGTGGTGGGGTTGTAACGAGCAACCTTGAGGCCGAGCGCCGTGGCGTTGAGCTTTCCGACGGTCGACAGCACGGTATAGGCAGCCACTATCTGGTCGCGCTGGGCCTGGATCAGGCTGGCCCGCGCCTGCAAGAGCAATTGCTGCTGCTGCAAGACGTCGAAGGTGGTGCGCTGACCGACCTTGGCCTCCTCGCGCACGCCGGCGAGCGCAACGCCCTGGGCGTTGACGGCTGCCTGGAAGGCCTGGATCTCGCCGCGGGCACCGTCCAGGGAGCCCCAGGCCTGGATGACGTTGGAGCGCACGAGCTCGCGGTTGACGTCAACCTGGATGCGCGCCTGCCCGAGCAGTTCCTTGGCCTGGCGGATCTTGGAATAATCGCCGCCTCCCGAATAGATCGGCACGGAGAGGAAGGCACCGATCGAGGCCGAGGTGCCCATCTTCGCGCCGGATGGTTCGTAATTGTGCGAGAACGAACCCTGGGCATTCAGAGTGGGATAGAGCGCGCCCTCGGCGACCTTCACCTGCATAGCGGCCTGGTCGACCGCGTGAAGCGCGGCCGTGATACCGGGATGGTTGGAAAGTCCGGCCTGGATCGCGGCGTTCTGGTTCCTCGGCAGCAGGCGCGGCACCTTGACCGGCTGCAACTTCTTGGGCTGGGAGCCGATGATCTGCCGGTAGATGGCGACCGACGATTTGAGCTGCGCATCGGCGGCTATCCGCTGGGACTGAGCATTCGCAAGGCCGGAATTGGCCTGCTCGACGTCAGTGCGCGTCACTTCGCCGACATTGAAGCGGTCCTTGGTCTGCTTGAGCTGCTCCTCGAGCACCTCGACATTGTTCTTCTGCAGATTGAGCAGTGCCGCGTCGCGCAGCACGTTCATATAGGCCGTCACTCCGTTAAGGAGCACCGCTTGCTCGGTGTCACGCAGCGTCTCGCGCTGGCCGAGCACGCCCGACTCGGCAGCGCGCACCGAATTGGCGGTTTGAAAGCCATTGAACAGATTCTGCGTTACCGTGACCTCGGCGCCGCGCGGAAATCGCGTGGCGTTGGACCGACTCCCCTGCAACGACTTGGTGAAATCCCGTTCGGCGCTGATGCTGGCAGAGGCCGAGATGTTGGGCCTGTAACCGCTGAGCGCCTGCGACACGGTTTCGTCATTGGCCCGGGTGCCGGCGCGCTGGGCATTCAAGGTGGGGTTGGCCGAATAGGCTTGCGCAAGGGCCGATTGCAGCGATTGAGCCTGCGCTCCGCCCATGAAGAAAACAAGCGAAGCACTTGCAGCCAATAACGAAAATACGCTTACAGTTTTCATGACTCGACCCGACCCAAATCAAAAGAGGCGGACAAACCGCCATATTTTTTAAAAAAATAGCCTGTCAGGCAGCTTTCACCAACAACTGATTTCGGCTGCCCAGCGATAAATCCGAGGTTGAAGCAAAAAAGAGACAGTGAACCCCGGGTTTGGTTAATTAATGGTTAATTTTCTCCTAACATGCTGTTTTGATGGTCAGAATGAAAAGGCGGGAGCCTTGATGAAGGCCGCCAGAGCCGGCACGGAGGCATCGAAGGCGATACGGCCGGTATGGTCCGACCCGACCTTGACGAAGATGGTAGCACGCCCGGGCCGGCCGCGACCGACCACGGCGAGGAGGCGGCCGCCCTCCTTGAGAGAGGCGAACAGAGCCTCAGGAATTTCCTCGATGGCGCCTTCGATCAGGATCACGTCATAGGGGCCGGAACCGGCCACGCCTTGCTCGAGTGGGCCGTTCACCACCGTCACGTTGCTATAGGAAGCCAAGGCGGTCTTTGCCGAGGCCGCAAGCCCCTCGTCGCTCTCCAGCGCCACCACTTTTCCGGCGAGTTCAGCCAGAACCGCAGCCGAATAGCCAGTGGCCGTGCCGATATCGAGCACCGTGTCGGTGGATTTGATGCCAGCGGCCTGAACGAGCTTGGCCAGATACATCGGCTGAATGAGAAAGCGCTCGCCCGTCTCCCCACCCACGGCCAGATCGGCATCGAGATAGGCCAAGGCCTGCTTGGAGGCCGGCACGAAAGTCTCGCGGGGCACGGCAAGGAAGGCATCCACGACGCGCGCCTCGGTCACGTCATTGGGGCGAATCTGGCAATCCACCATGGTGCGGCGCGCTTGGACGAAGTCGGTCATTGCTCGATATCTCTGTTTGTCACTGCGTTGTTTGCGACATGGCCTCGCAAAAGGCAAGAAGGCTGGCCTCGCAGCCGAGTGGGAGACTTCGGTTTTGCGGCCAGCGCCCGGCATTCACGGAAATATCGCCTCGGCCGAGAAAACCGGTTGAACGCATCCAGCTTGCTTGTTATAGCGCCTGCCTCCGCTTTGTCCTGCTCAGCGCGACAATGGATGGCCACGTGGCGGAGTGGTTACGCAGAGGACTGCAAATCCTTGCACCCCGGTTCGATTCCGGGCGTGGCCTCCAACCCTCCCTTTCAACCTAGAACCCCACCCAAATTCGAGGGGGGACAAAGATGTGCCTTGTTCGGGCTCGCCTTCCAGCCGTTCGTAACTACAGGTGCGCCTGGCGGGTCGCTTTCTGTGAGCGAGGCCCTGCAACAGGCTTCAACTTGGACGGGGCTCGCCGCTTGCGAGTTGTTGGGAAACAGGAGACCCGAAAGGGCGGATTTGCAGGATCGCCTTCCGGGCCTCCCTGCTCGATCAGCCGGGGGCACCGGCTGAGAGCACCTGAAGCCTAAGGCGACACCACCCCTCCGGCAATTTGGCTATGGGGCTTACTTCTCAATCATGCGAGCAGCGTTTTCGGCCTGTTCGGAGCGCCATCTCGGATGCGTTTGCGGAAGACGCGCGTCGATTCGCGACCTGTCGCGATGGGAAGAAGAGGCGCGGTGATGGCGCGCTCCCCGACATCTGTTTGACGCTCAGGGACGATAAGATGCGCTCGCGGTTGGGAGCGACATGAGCGATCTGGAATATCCGATTCTGGTCGAGCCGAGGCCTGTCGCGGATGAAGGCGGCTTCGCTGCAATCGTCCCCGATCTTCCGGCTGCATGAGCAATGCCGAGACTCCCGAGGGTGCGGTCGCTAAGGCGCAGGATGCAATTCACGTCTGGATCGAGAATTCAAAAAGTCTTGGCCGCGCCATTCCCCGGCCATCGCGCCACCACATAGCGATGTGGGCAGCCATCAAGACGGCCTAGCTGGAGTGCGAAGCCGAGAGTGTTTTGCGATTTGGCTGAGTCATCTCCAATCGCAAAGATGCATCGAAGCCAAGGAACTGGAGCAAAAAGCGTTCAATCGTGAAAGCGCTTTGCTTAAGGAAAGGTTCTGCAAAAAAAAGCTGGCGGATGCGAGCTGCGATTCAGCCGACCATTATTCGGCGCTACAAGGGGCATCGAGCCGCCCTTCCCCATCGAAGCAGCGGCCGCCGGCCCAAGCGAGTTCAATGGATCACAGTCGGGCCGGCACCACTCGGGTGATCAATAGTCGCCGTCATCATCGCCGTTATTATAGTAGGGACGCTGGTCGCGGCGGTCGTAGCGCGGCTGATCATCGTCATAGCGATAATAGCGACGCGGGCGCTGATAACTCTCGCTATAGGCGTCTTGGCCGGGATGCCTCCTGAGATAGCGGCTCGGCTTGCAGACTCCGTGGCTGGTGACCTTATAGCCGGGCGGGCAAGGAGGATAGTATTGCACCTGCATGGCCGACGATGCATCGGGCGTCGTCAGGGGGATCAATACCGCAGCGCCGGCGGCCGATGAAAAAGCGATGCCAGCGCCCGTCAGGATGCCGATGAGAACCGATCGGGACATAGCGTTTCTCCTTGCTGTTGTTCGCGCAAAAGTAGTGAGGGGGAAGTGAACGCCACCTGAACGAGCCGATCGAGGGCAAGTCTCTGCGAAAGACCGCAGTTCAGGGCGCGTGAAACGACAGGAAATTCGCAAGTCGCTCGCCCTGCCCTTCATCGCCGCCTCACCGGACATTGACGGGATGCCCCATCTGCGAAAAGGCACATCTTCGCCCGCGGACACACGAAATGGCCGCCATGCAATGACGCATGTCGTTCCCAGCGCAGCATATCGTGATTCTCGTGGCGTCTACGCGTCACGAAAAGATTCTCGCCGGCAATCCAGTCGGGCCATATTGCCGAGGCCGATGCGTTGTCTGACGGCTTCAACTTTCAGCGAATGACGCAGTACAAGGGCACTTTCAGCGTGCTGGCGATAAAATGCAGGCAGTGATTTCGCATCACCTGCGCGTCGTCGTCGGCCATCTGGGCCCGAATGGCTGCACCCGCGGATTGGGCCACACGCTGCTTGAAATCCTGGTCGGCCTCTTCGAGTGCGCGGACCATTGCTCCCAGCAATGCGTACAGGCTCTCGATCTCGACCTGCAGCGTTTGCGCCTTTTGTTGCAGCGTGCTGAAGTCATCCACCATGGGATACCTCCCCTTTTCACCATTAGAGGGCCAAGGTCGTGACCGGCGCGTGATAGCCGGGCTTTTCAGGCGAGAGATACGAAACGGTGTCCGGCTCCGGCATGCCTTACCCCCAACAGGACAATCCGTCTGAAGTTTTTTTGTAACATGATACCGTCTTCCTGGCTCGGCTGCGAAATCATGGAGAGGTCATGCCGTTTCGGATGTCGTTGAATGAGAGACTGTTAACGCAAGTCGGTCCATTGACTGCGACCGTCGGCCTTAGGGCCAGTCGCCATTCGATTCGACCGGTGCGGTCAGTCTGAGGAACACGGTGCATGACGGACGACAACGACAGCTATTACCCCCTTGGCCGGGATCGTGCCCCCAACGAAGTCGACCGTCAGCGGGAATGGCTGCGCAACAACGGCAAGTCTGGTGTGCCGACACGAAGCGATCTCGATCTGCTCGAGGCGAGCGCACTGGAAATCAAGATCTGCCCCTGCCATCCGGCACCGGATCAGCCCTACGCGCTCTATTTGGAAGTGTTCGCCTTCGAACTCTTCCTTGGCCAGATCAAGCTGGCGGATTTCCTTGCTCGCGCGTGTTTGGTCGAGGGCAATGACGACCTTGAGCAGATCCCCCGTCGGGATCGGCTGGTTGCGCTGAAGGAACTCCAACGGGCCGTCAATCACTTGGTTGCCGTCGAGGAAACACGCGTGGTCGCCGGCAACGCCTGACGCGTGGCGGGATCAGCGATCCTCCACCGGGCGCGGCTGGCGTCGGCGGCCCCACCAGACCGCGAGCTTGCGGCGGTGGCGCCGAACGAGCGCAATATCGATCGACAGAATCAGCAGGCCGAGCGGAATCATCCAAAAGCCCAGAATCGGCAGGAACCCGAGAAAACCGCCGATCAGCAGGAGCGCACCCAGAATCACTCGCATGCTTCGCGAGGCCGGGAGATGAAAATGTCGCCCGGCGAGTTTGACCTTCGGGCGGTTGATCGGTTCGTTGGGTGCCAAAAAGCCCTCCAGACGGTCAAAAGCGCACCTTTGATCCGGTTGCGTTCCCTTACCCATAGATATTAATCCGAAAAGAAGATGCAATGAGGGCAGGATAGGCCTTGGCAAGCGAGGTTCTTGGAGCTATACACCCGCTCCACCGGGGGACACCCTCTGTTCCGCGATAGCTCAGCCGGTAGAGCAAGCGACTGTTAATCGCTGGGTCGCAGGTTCGAGTCCTGCTCGCGGAGCCATTCTCCTTACCACCTAAAATTTGGCTCTATCTGCGCCATCACAGGGCGCAGTGCCTATTGGCGATTGTGCCTGCCTCGCAGCCCGTCTTTTCCGTCGCTGGCGCTCTGTCCAAACCTGGCGTCAAATCGCGGATCCTTGCTGAACTGGTCACGCCGGCTTCGGCAGCCTCGCTTGCCAACGAGGTCGGGCTGACGCGCCAGAAGGTGAACTATCACCTCCGCGCGCGCTCGAGGAGCAGCAATTGGTCCATGCCGTCGAAGAGCGGCGACGGGGTGGCCTGACCGAGAGGCTGATAGTGGCGAGCGCCGCCTCCTATATCGTATCGCCCGCGGTTCTCGGCCGGCTCGGAGCGGATCCCGTGCACAACAATGACCGGTATCGGCCAGCTATCTCCTTGCCCGGGCGGCCTGCATCGTACGCGAGGTCGGAGCCCTTTGGCGCAGTGCGCGCGAAAACGACAAGCGCCTGCCGACCCTGCCGATCGATACGGTGATCCTCAGGCCGCGACCAAAGCAGCGGCGGTTGCGTCGAGAATGGTCTTGGCATCGCCCGGAGCGAGGCGGATCTGCAGGCCACGCTGGCCGCCATTGACATAGACATAGTCGGCGCCGAGCGCGGTTTCCTCGATGGCCGTCCTCACTTTGCGCATCTGACCGAAGGGGCTGATGCCGCCAATCTTGTATCCCGTGCTGCGTTCGGCATCGGCCGGTTTCATCATCTGCGCCGACTTGCCGTTGAAGGCCGCCGCCAGCCTCTTCATGGAGACCTCGTGATCCGACGGCACGACGACGCAGACAGGCTTGCCGTCGACCAGAGCCATCAGGGTCTTGAGCACCCGGCTGGGCGGTTCGCCGAGGGCCTCGGCGGCCTGCAGGCCTATGCTGTCGGCATCGGGATCATAGTCGTAGCTATGCACGGAAAAGGCGACGCCTGCCTTGGCGAGCATCTGGGTGGCGCGTGTCGCCTTCGACATGACGGCTTCCTTGGGGGGATCGATGATGGCGGGCCTATGGTGACGAGCCCGCCTACCAGGGCGAGAGCTATCATGGCACCGCGGCTTGGAAAACCCGTGCCCGGCATGTCTCTCCCCTATCCCGGGCGGAAAAGTCGGGTTAGGGTCGCATCCCCTCCAATCAGCAGACGATCACACATGGCTTTCCGTACCGGTCTCGTCGATGCCATCGGCAATACGCCCCTCATTCGCCTCAATCGCGCGTCCGAGCTGACCGGATGCACCATTCTGGGCAAAGCCGAATTCATGAATCCGGGACAATCGGTAAAGGATCGTGCAGCACTCTTCATCATCAAGGATGCGATGGCGCGCGGCGAGTTGAAACCCGGCGGCACCATCGTCGAGGGCACGGCCGGCAATACGGGTATCGGCCTTGCCCTGGTTGCCGATGCCATGGGCTTTCGCACGGTGATCGTGATCCCCGAAACCCAGAGCCAGGAAAAGAAGGATATGCTGCGCCTGGCGGGGGCCGAACTGGTCGAGGTGCCGGCGGTACCCTACGCCAACCCGAACAATTACGTGAAGGTCTCGGGCCGGCTCGCGGCGGAACTGGCGAAGACCGAGCCGGGTGGCGCAGTCTGGGCCAACCAGTTCGACAATGTCGCCAACCGCCAGGCCCATATCGAAACCACCGCTCCGGAGATTCTGAAACAGACCGACGGCAAGCTCGACGGTTTCATCTGCTCGATCGGTTCGGGTGGGACGCTCGCCGGCGTCGGCATCGCCCTGAAGGCGGCCAATCCCGCCATCAAGATCGGCGTGGCCGATCCCATGGGAGCGGCCATGTATTCCTGGTTCAGCAGCGGCGAACTCAAATTCTCGGGGACGTCGATGTCGGAGGGCATCGGCCAGAACCGCGTCACCAAGAATATCGAGGGTGCACCTGTCGACCTTGCCTATCAGATCCCTGATGAAGAAGCGGTGCCGTTGGTCTATGATCTCCTCCAGGAGGAAGGGCTGTGCGTGGGATTGTCGACCGGCATCAACATTGCCGGTGCGATACGCATGGCTCGGGATCTCGGGCCGGGGCACACCATCGTGACCATTTTGTGCGACCACGGCTCACGCTATCAGTCCAAGCTGTTCAATCCTGCGTTCATGCGTTCCAAGAACCTGCCCGTGCCGGAATGGCTGGAAAAGCGTTCCACCATCAAGGCTCCATTGGAATAGGTGACGACATGGCGACAGACCTGCTGTTCAGAGACGACCCCTACACCCCCGGCGCCAGCGCAACGGTGGTCGGGCTGTCGCAACATGGCATCATTCTGGATCGTACGGTCTTCTATGCCATGGGTGGCGGCCAGCCCGGCGACGTCGGCACCATGACGCTGTCGGACGGGCGCACCATCGCCATCACCAATGCGGTGTGGAACGACGAGACCAAGACCGACATCGCACATATCGTGCCGCCGGAAGGGCTGTTGCCGGCAGTCGGCGACACGGTCGAACTGGCGCTGGACTGGTCCCGGCGCTACGCCCGCATGAAGGTCCACACCGCCTTGCATCTGCTTTCGGTCGCTCTACCCTACCCTGTCACGGGCGGTTCCATCGGCGATGGCGAGGGGCGGCTCGATTTCGACATCCAGGATGCCGGTCTCGACAAGGACGAAATCGCCCACAAGGTCAATTCGATGATCGGCCAGGGTGCAGAGGTCAGCGAGCGCTGGATCACGGATGCGGAACTCGATGCCAATCCCGGCCTGGTGAAGACGATGTCGGTCAAGCCCCCGCGTGGTTCCGGCGTGATCAGGCTGGTCGAGATCGAGGGCCTTGATCTGCAGCCCTGCGGCGGCACCCATGTCCGCAACACCGACGAGATCGGCCGCATCGCGGTGACGCAGATCGAAAAAAAGGGCAAGCAGAACCGGCGTGTGCGGATCGCGCTGGCATGACGGTTCGTTCGAAGCCGGTCGGCGAATGCGGCCCTCCTCCTGACCTACCTGATCATGATGGCGCACTCACAACGTCTCTGGCCAGAGAGAGGAGCGCGAAAACGTCGTCGTCCTCTTCCCGACTCATAGCCGCATCGAAACGGATATAGTGGTCCCGACTGCACAGCCAGGCGATACAGAGGTATTCCTGATCCGGAACATCGCCCCAGAAGGCATTGACGAGTTTGGCGAAGCCGATTTTGCGTTTCGACCAATGCAAATTGGAGATCGTGTTCGCCAGTTGGATGGTCGCTTGTCGAGATCGGTCGGCCTGCCACGCTGACAGGATGGGAGCGAGAGGAGCGCTTCCTCGCGCAATGGCGCATAACACGTCTTCAATTGCTCGGTGTCGCCATTTCGGATTTGGGAGCCCGTCTTGCCGGGATAGCGTGGCCAGAGCCTGGAAGTAGCGATCGATCAGAGTGGTCTTTTCTCGGCTCCAATTGTGCCGATAATTGGCGCCACGCGTGCCGAGATGATCGAAATTGCACTCAAAACCACCGGTGCCAAGTTCGTGTCCCTCTGCCGAGAGCTCAAGCAAGTGCGGCAGGAAGTGCTCGGTCTCTTCTGCGCTGAGGCAACCCTTGAATGCGGCGCCATAATAGGCCTGCATCAGCTCGGCGGAAATCCGCTGCCGCGGCGTGCCGGTCAGCAAGGCTTCCTGTTCTGCAGTCACGCAACAGGTCGTGCAAACATTGCTCAGTCGGGCGCCGAAACGATGTGGCGGAATCAGCGCATAAGCCTCGGCAATGATGGCGCGCAACGTGTCGTTCATCGGAGGAAGAGTCCCTGCCGGAGGCGGTGCTCGAACTGCCTCACAAGCAATTGGCGGTCGGGATGGGGCGCGAGTGGCGCCCCATCCGTTGTTACATTTCCATCTTATGCCGCCCAGCCCTTGGCGAGTTCCAGGGCCTGGCGTTCGAACAGGCCGCGATAGATCCCGTCGGAGTGACGGATCAGGCTGGCATGATCCCCCTCCTCGACGATCTTGCCCTTGTCGAAGACAAGGATGCGGTCCATCGCCTGCACGGTCGAGAGCCGATGGGCGATGACGATGGTGGTGCGACCCGCCATCAGCCGTTCCATCGCCTCCTGGATCAGATGCTCTGATTCGGAGTCGAGGCTGGAGGTCGCCTCATCCAGGATCAGCACCGGCGCATCCGCCAGGAAGGCCCGAGCGAGCGCCACGCGCTGACGCTCGCCACCGGACAGTTTCACGCCGCGCTCGCCCACCATCGTGTCGTAGCCCTTGGGCAACGCCGAGATGAAGGCGCTCGCATTGGCGAGGCTTGCCGCGTGCTCGATCTCGGCCATGCTGGCACCGGGGCGGGCATAGGCGATATTCTCGGCAAGCGAGCGGTGGAACAGGATAGGCTCCTGCTGAACGATGGCGATCCGGCTGCGCAGGCTGGCCTGCGTCACATCGGCGATATCCTGGCCGTCAATGGTGATACGGCCGGCATTCACGTCGTAGAGGCGCTGGATCAGCTTGACGAAGGTGGTCTTGCCCGAGCCCGACCGGCCGACGAGACCGATCTTCTCGCCCGCCCTGATCTCGACGGAGAAGTCGCGATAGAGAGCATCGGCATGGCCGCCATAGTGGAACGTCACATGCTCGAACGCGATGTGTCCGTCCGTGATCATCACCGGCATGGCATCATGCCTGTCCTTCACACCCATCGGCTGGTCATAGAACGCCACCAACTCCTCCATGTCGTTCACCGAACGCTGGAGATTGTGGATGTGCATGCCGATGTCCCTGAGATAGCCATGCACCACGGCATAGCTGGTCAGGACCAATGCGACATCGCCGACACCGGCCTGCCCGCGCATCCACAGCCACAGCACCACGCCCAGCACTGTGGCTCTCAGCCCCAGCAGGAACAGGTTCTGCGCCGTGCCGGCATTGGTGCCGCGCATCCAGGTGCGATTGGTGCGCGAGCGCCATTTGGCCAGCACCGCCGTCAGGCGGGCATCCTCACGCGTCTCGCCACCGAAGGCCTTCACCACCGCGTTGCAGGTGACGGCATCGGCGAGCGCACCGCCGACGCGCGTATCCCAGCTATTGGCGAGGCGCGCGGCCGGCGCGACATAGTTCACCGACAGCACCACCGTCATCGCCACAAAGGCGACGGAGCCGATGAGCACCACCAGGCCGAGGGTCGGCCAGACCGTCGCCAAAACCACCGTCGAGCCGAGCAGGACGAGGATGGAGGGAAGGATGGCCACCAACAGCGTATCGTTGAGCATGTCGAGCGCCCACATGCCGCGGGTGACGCGTCGCACCGTCGAGCCCGCGAAATTATTGGCGTGCCAATCGGTGGAGAAGCGCTGCACGCGCGCGAAGGCCTCGCGGGCGACCGTGCTCATCATCCGTGTCGTCAGGATGGTGATGCAGTAGAAGAACAACTGCCGGCACCCGACGGCGATCGCGCCGAGGACCAGCATCGCGCCGAGCGCCCACCAGGCCTGGTTTGCTCTGCCCAAGCCGGCAGTGACGGCGTCAACCATCTGGCCGGCGTAGATAGGCACGACTACTTCGGCCACCGTCGCCACGCCGACGGCTATCACGATCAAAGCGACGAGATCGGCCTGGCTGCGCCAGTGATCAAATGTGAATCCAAGCACAGCCGCCATCGGGTTGCGGCCGAGCTCTTTGCGAGAAAGAGTCATCGGGGTATCCGGCGCAGCCCCGCGCCGTCTCCAAAATGTAGGGCGCGCACAAGCGTGCGACGCAAAATATGTTCAGGAAAAAAGACCCGGAGAGTGTTCGGGAGAAAAGACGCGATCTAACGCGTCAAGATCTCATACGGCCGAGCGTTCGACACGTGAGCGAGAATCAGAAATGTGGTCATGCAATTCTCCCTCATGCTGAGTGTGAACCGGGAAGCGCAACCTAGGTGCAGATTCGCGCCAAGGCAACCGATTTTTTTCATCAAAAACAGTGAGCAGGCCGCAGCCGTTGGCGCTCCCCGAGGCTGGGGAGCTCTTTTTTGAAGAAACGAGGCGCTCCGGCTATGTCGATGCCACGCGCCGTGGGCTGGGGCCACGCTTGCCGATCAGCGGCCATAACAGCCGCCAGGCCAGCAGCACGAGCACGATCGCAGCATAGATCAGCGGTTCGATCAGCCAGACCTTCTTGATCATGATGAAATGCAGCGCTCCGAGCGCGATGGCAAGGTAGACGAGCTTGTGCAATTTCGACCAGACCTTCCCGCCGAGCTTGCGGATCGACCAGTTCGTCGACGTCAGTGCCAGGGGCACGAGCAGGGTAAAGGCGGCCATGCCGATGGTAATGTAGGGGCGGCGCAGGATGTCCTGGATGGCGGCATGGAGATCGAGGCCACGGTCGAGCCAGAGCCACACGCTCAGATGCAGCAGCGCATAATAGAAAGCCACCAGGCCGAGGGCACGCCGATAGCTCAGGAGATTGATGCGCAGAAGCTGGCGTAGCGGCGTGATGCAGAGGCAGGCGATCAGGAAACGCAGAGCCCACAGGCCCAGCCCCCATTCGAGCTGGGCGATGGGATCTGCACCGATGCGTCCGGTGAAGGCAAGATAGAACAGCCAGACGGCCGGCAGCATGCCGATGACATAGACGAGCCATTTGAGCACGGGTTGCAGGCTGGCGCGTGTGAGCTGCATCAGTAATAAGCTTTCAGATCCATGCCGGAATACATCGCGGCCACCTGCTCGCCGTAGCCGTTGAACATCAAGGTCGGCTGCCGGCCGGCCAGCAGGCCGGCGCCGATGCGCCGCTCGCTCGCCTGGCTCCAGCGCGGATGATCGACCTCTGGATTGACGTTGGAATAGAAGCCATACTCGCTCGAATTTTCCAGGTTCCAGGACGTGGGCGGCTGCTTCTCGACCAGGCTGACGCGCACGATCGACTTGATGCCCTTGAAGCCATATTTCCAGGGCACGACCAGGCGTAGCGGCGCGCCGTTCTGGTTCGGCAGCGTCTCGCCATAGAGGCCTACAGCGAGGATGGTGAGCGGATTGAGCGCTTCGTCCAGACGCAGCCCCTCGACATAGGGCCATTTCAAAGCCGGAAAGAAGGCCGATTGACCCGGCATCTCCGTGGGGCGAACCAACGTCTCGAAGGCGACGTATTTGGCGCTTCCCTGCGGCTCGGCCTTCTTGATCACGTCGGCGAGAGCAAAGCCGAGCCAGGGGATGACCATCGACCAGGCCTCGACGCAGCGATGGCGGTAGATGCGCTCTTCGAGACGATAGGGCTTGATGAAGTCTTCAAGCGCATAGGTCGCCGGCTTGTTGACGAGCCCGTCGACCTTGATGCTCCAGGGCGTGGTGGTAAGCTTGCCGGCATAGGCGGCCGGATCGGACTTGTCGGTGCCGAACTCGTAGAAATTGTTGTAGCTGGTGATGTCTTCCAGGCTGGTCTGCTTCTCGTCGGTGGAATAGGCGCTCTTGGCGCCCGACAATTTGGCCGCTTCGGCGGAGAACGGCAGAAGAGCCGCGCCAGCCGCCGCGCCTATACCAGCGAGGAAACGTCGCCGGTCGACATAGGCTTGCTGGGGCGTGACATGGGCCTCGGTGAGGTCGGGGGTGTGGCGGATCAGCATGATATCCCCTGGTCGGTGGACGTGAACTTACTACCCCTTATACGCCCGTGCGGGGACCGATGTTTCTCACGATCACGTAAGGCCAATGGTAAAATCGATGTGCGCGATCGTGATCAGCGCGTTACTTCAAGCCGCCCGCCTCTTGGGCTGAACCTCGATCGTCACATGCGACAGCGAAGGAAACATCGCCAGCTTGCCGCGATAGAAGTCGGGCTCGCGGGGATGGGCCGAGGCGATGGACAAGATGGCCCCGAGATGGCCTGGACCGAGCCGCCACAGATGCAGGTCGGCGACCTTGTCGCCCTCCTCCTCGATGGTCCTGCGCATGGCGTCTGCAAGTCGACGGTCGGGCAGCATGTCGACCAGGATACCGCCGGTGTCGCGGATCAGCGTATAGGACCAACTGAGGATGACGGCGGCGCCGACCAAGCCGGCGACCGGGTCCATCCAGCTCCAGCCGGCCAGGAGACCAAGCAGGAGGCCAGCGATCACCAGCACGGACACGGCCGCGTCGGCCATGACATGAGCAACCGCCGAGCGCATGTTGTTGTCGTGATGCCCGCCATGGGAATGAGATTCGGCGAAGGCCGTCGTCAGACGTTCATCGCCGAATTCGAGCCTGATGCCGAAGGCATGGGGTTCCGGGATCTCCTCACGCGATTCCAGATAGGTGCCGTGGTTCGTGAAGGTGAAGCGCTGTCGGGTGCCATCCTCCCGCTTGGTCTCCAGGCTGACCATACCCGCATCGGGCATGGAGCCATGTGGAGGGTGCAGGCGGAAACGCGGCGGAACGCCGTCCTCGAATATGCTGAGTTCGAGCGGGCCGGCAGCCGTTGAAAATCGACGCTCTTCCTCGTGATGGTGATGGGAGCCGTGATCGTGCTCATGGCCGTGTGCGTGATGATGATGGTGACCGCTCCCGTTGAGCAGCCATACGCTGGCAATATTCACGGCCAAGCCCAGCACCGCGATGACGATCGCCTGACCATAGTCGATCGGAACCGGAGCCAGCAGGCGCATCACGGCCTCATAGGCAATCAGCAATGCGATCATCGCCAGGATGACGGCGCTGGTATAGCCGGCCAGGTCACCGACCTTGCCGGTGCCGAAGGTGAAGCGCCGATCGAAGGCATGCCGGCGCGCGTAACGATAAGCCAGTGCCGTCAACAGCAGGGCGCCGGCATGGGTCGACATGTGCAGGCCATCCGCCATCAACGCGATCGAGCCGTAGATGGCGCCGCCCACGATCTCCACCCCCATCATCGCCACGCAGAGGATGATAACTGCCCAGGTCCGGCGTTCGTTCGAATCGTGGTCCGCTCCGAGGAAGACGTGGCTGTGCTCGAAGGGGGCATTGGCGGTCGGCATGGTCATTTCAGATAACTCCTGACGACATCGATCAGATGCTCGGCGGCTTCCCTGCGGGCCGCCTCGTCGAGGCCGGGCGTCATGATGTGGTCGCGGACATGGTCCTCGATGACCTCGGCCATCATGCCGGCGATCGAACCCCTCACCCCGGCCAGCATGTGCATGATGGGATCGCAGCCCAGCTCACTCTCGAGCGCCCGCTCGATGGCCTCCACCTGCCCCTTGATGCGGCGAACCCGCGCCAGAAGCTTGGCCTTTTCCTGGATCGTATGGCTCATGATACCCTCTATAGCATAGGGGGGTAAGCTATATGGAGTAAAGCTAGACGGCAAGGACGTGGGGCGCTGGAAGACATTTCGGTGTGCCGGTCTCCAGACCGGCAATATTCAGGAAAGCGCGGTGGTTTCATGCCGGTCCCGCTCCATCTCTTGCTGGAGCGGGACCGGCACACCTAGAGCCTACAGTTTGGCGATGTCGCCCCGGGCCCAGTTTTCCTTGGTCTCGGCCTTGAAGTCGGCAAAGCGCCCTTCGGCGATGGCGGCACGCATGCCGGCCATCAGGTCCTGATAATAGGCCAGGTTGATCCAGGTCAGCAGCATCATGCCAAGGATCTCGTTGGCCTTGGTGAGGTGATGCAGATAGGCGCGGCTATAGTCGCGGGCGGCCGGACAGGTGGACGCTTCGTCGAGCGGACGGGGATCCTCGGCGTGGCGAGCGTTCTTGAGATTGACCTTGCCGAAGCGCGAATAAGCCAGGCCATGGCGCCCCGCACGCGTCGGCATCACGCAATCGAACATGTCGATGCCGCGCGACACACTCTCGATCAGGTCGTCCGGCGTGCCGACGCCCATCAGATAGCGCGGTTTTTCATGCGGCAGATGCGGCTCCACGGTCTCGATCATCTTCAGCATCACGGCTTGCGGTTCGCCGACGGCGAGTCCGCCGATGGCGTAGCCGGGGAAGTCCATGCTCGACAGTGCTTGTGCAGACGCAATACGCAGATCGGGGATGTCGCCGCCCTGTACGATGCCGAAAATCGCCTTGCCGGGCTGGGTTCCGAAGGCGCGCTTGGAGCGCTCGGCCCAGTCGAGTGACAGCCGCATGGCCCGCTCGATATCCTTGCGGGTCGACGGCAGGCGCACGCATTCGTCGAGCTGCATGATGATGTCGGAATCGAGCAGGGTCTGGATCTCGACCGAACGTTCCGGCGTGAGGCGATGGTGAGAGCCGTCGATATGGCTCCTGAAGGTGACGCCGTTCTTGTCGAGCTTGCGCAGCCCCGCCAGCGACATCACCTGGAAACCGCCGGAATCGGTAAGGATCGGGCCCTGCCAGCGCGAGAAGTCATGCAGGCCGCCGAGGGCTGCCACCCTCTCCGCGCCAGGACGCAGCATGAGGTGATAGGTATTGCCGAGGATGATGTCGGCGCCCAGGTCCTTGACCTGGTCTATATACATGGCCTTGACCGTGCCGGCCGTACCAACCGGCATGAAGGCCGGCGTGCGTACGCTACCGCGCCCCAGATGCAGGGCGCCGGTGCGGGCGGCGCCCTCAGTGGCATGAATGGCGAAGGAAACC
Source organism: Labrys sp. HAY1-8F (assembly GCF_056754975.1). Lineage (NCBI taxonomy): Bacteria > Pseudomonadati > Pseudomonadota > Alphaproteobacteria > Hyphomicrobiales > Xanthobacteraceae > Labrys > Labrys sp. HAY1-8F. Next base: position 342,634 of record NZ_JBPGWZ010000002.1, read on the forward strand.
TCGCCGGCGGTCGTCTGTGTCGAAGTATTCAGCATGGCGCCCGCCATAGCAGACTGGCATCGCCATAGGAATAGAAGCGGTAGCCCTCGGCGATCGCATGCGCATAGGCCGCCTTCATGGTGTCGTAGCCGGCGAAGGCCGAGACCAGCATCATCAGGGTCGAGCGCGGCAAGTGGAAATTGGTCATCAGGGCGTCAGCCGTGCGGAAGCGATAGCCAGGCGTGATGAAGATCGAGGTCTCGTCGGCGAAAGGCTTGATGGTGCCGTCTGCCGCAGCCGCGCTTTCGAGCAGGCGCAGCGAAGTGGTGCCGACGGCGACGATACGTCCTCCCCTGGCCTTGCAGGCGTTGAGCGCTTGCGCCGTCTCAGGGGTAACAACCCCGAACTCGGCATGCATCTTGTGTTCGGATAGATCCTCGCCCTTCACCGGCAGGAACGTGCCGGCGCCGACATGCAGCGTGACGAAATGGCGGGCAATTCCAGCCGCATCCAGCCTGTCAAACAGGTCGGGCGTGAAATGCAGCCCGGCCGTGGGAGCGGCGACCGCACCATCGGCCTTGGCATAGATAGTCTGGTAGTCCTCGCGGTCCCGCGCATCTTCGGCACGCTTGGAAGCGATATAGGGCGGCAAAGGAATATGGCCGACCGTCGCGATCGCAACGTCCAGCGCCGCACTCTCCAGCGAAAAGCGCAGAACAACCTCCCCGCCCTCGCCCTTTTCTTCGACTGCCGCACTCAGATTCTCACCGAATTCGATGGTGTCCCCAACCGCCAGGCGCTTGCCGGGGCGGGCGAAGGCCTTCCATTGCGCCGGGCCGAGGCGCTGGTGCAGCATGGCCTCGATCGCGGCCCCTGCCCCACCCGGGCGACGACGCAGGCCGTCGAGGCGCGCCGGGATGACCTTGGTGTCGTTGAAAACGAGCATGTCGCCTGCCCTCAGCATGGCCGGCAGATCGGATACGATACGATCGGTGAGCGCGGCACCGGCCGGATCGACTTCGAGCAAACGCGCACGGTCGCGGGGCTCGGCGGGGCGAAGCGCGATATTCTCGGCGGGAAGATGAAAGTCGAAATCGGAAACGCGCATGTCCAGCGATCCATACGGCCGGCACGCCGGTCGAATCTGTGATGGCCGCCACTACCAGCGTGGCTGAGCAGGGACGCTAAATTGCAAAGGGCATCACCGGATTTCTCCGATGATGCCCGATTTTTTGCCTCAGGGCGTATTTAGGCGACGTCGGCCTGAACGCGCATGGAGACGATCTTGTCGGGGTTTACCACCGGCTCGCCGCGCTTGATCTTGTCGATATTCTCCATGCCCTCGACGACCTTGCCCCAGACCGTGTACTGGCGATCGAGGAACTTGGCGTTGTCGAACACGATGAAGAACTGCGAATTGGCGGAGTTCGGCATCGAGGAGCGGGCCATCGAGCAGATGCCGCGCACATGCGACTCGTCGTTGAATTCGGCCGGGAGGTTCGGATGCTTCGAGCCGCCGGTGCCACGGCCATCGGGGCAACCGGCCTGCGCCATGAAGCCATCGATCACGCGATGGAAGACGATGCCGTCATAGAACTTTTCGCGGGCGAGCAGCTTGATGCGCTCGACGTGCTGGGGGGCGAGGTCCGGACGCAATTCGATGACGACACGGCCCTGCGTGGTTTCCATGACGATCGTGTTTTCGGGATCAGCGGCCATCGGCACGCTCCTTTCTGTCGGAAAGCGGAGTGGAATGACGGCTAGATAGTCTCTGGCCGCCCGTCTTGCAATTGGCGATTGCGATAGATGGCGGCCTTACTTGGCCATCTGCATCTTGACGATCTTGTCGGGATTGCTGACCATGCCGTTGTCGCTGGCATCACCCTTCTTGATCTTGTCGATGGCGTCCATGCCCGATACCACCTCGCCGACGATGGTGTACTGGCCATCGAGGCTGGCCTGTGGCGCATACATGATGAAGAACTGAGAATTGGCCGAATTCGGGTCGGAGGAGCGGGCCATGCCGACGACACCGCGCACGAACTTGGCTTTGTTGGTGAACTCGGCCTTGAGGTCCGGCAGGTCAGAACCGCCGGTGCCGGTGCCGGTGGGATCGCCGGTCTGCGCCATGAAGCCCTCGATCACGCGATGGAAGACGACGCCGTTGTAGAAGCCGCGCTTCACCAGCGTCTTGATCTGCTCGACATGCTTGGGCGCGAGGTCAGGCCGCAGCTTGATGGTGGCGCGGCCATGCTGGGTGTCGAGATAGACGGTGTTGGCATCGGCCTGGGCAGCCTGGGCGGGGGCGACGGCGAAGAGGCCGATCACGACGGCCAGGGCGGAAAGAATACGAAGCAAGGATTGTCTCCCTCGAAGACGGAATGGATTGCGGGTCTTGTCCGCAGGTGGATCAGGTGGTCGGCTTGGTGAACCGGACCTTCAGGCGGCGCAGCACGCCTGCCGGCACGAATCCGGAGACATCGCCGCCCATGGCCGCGATCTGGCGCACAAGCGTGGCGGTGATAGGGCGTACGATCGGCGAGGACGGCAGGAAGATGGTCTGCACGCCCGGCGCCAGGGCGGCGTTCATGCCGGCCATCTGCATCTCATAATCGAGATCGGTTCCGTCACGCAGGCCACGGATCAGCAATGTCGCTCCCACGCGGCGGGCCGCATCGACGGCAAGATCGGCAAAGGTGACGACTTCCAGACGGCCAGGGCCGAGCAAGGGTCCGCAATCTTCGCGGATCATGTCCATGCGCTCCTCCGCCGTGAACAGAGGGGCCTTGCCGGGATGCACGCCGATGGCGACCACCAGCCGATCCGCCACGGCCGCGGCATGCCGGATGACGTCGACATGGCCGTTGGTCAGGGGATCGAAGGAGCCGGCGTAGAAGGCGGTCCTTGGCGTCGTGCTGGCTGAGGTCATGGCTCTCTCATTGTTAGGGCGCGTCGTCAGTTATGGTTTCGGGCTAGACGGGCGCGATTTTGGCCATCCGCAGCGTTGCTTCGCTTGCCAAGACGCAAGTCTTGGCAACGCTCGCTCCTCCCATCTCGCCATTTTTGACCTCATCTAGCTCCAAACCATAGCTGACGACACTCCCTAAGGCTTAAGCCGAATATCCAGGCAGTCGAAATGTTTCATTTTGATACACTTGCTGTCGATCATGGTGGCGAGGCCGGTTTGCCGGAACCTTCGGAAATCATCGCCATGATCGTTCGCCCAGGGAACTTTCCGGCTGGCCACGCATTAACTGAGGCAGGAACCACGCCAAGCGAAATGCCTCGGAATTTGCAGTCTAGCGGGCGAATCTAGCCCAAAAACGGTTGATGCTCATGGCTCTCGCTCTTTGTCATTTCCTTCGCACCCTCCCCTGCACTGCCGGGGCCGCAAGGACGTCGTGTGCGAAAGCGCACGGCGAGTCACGGTCGCATCATGGTTAATGGGTCATAAGTGATCAAACAAGGTTGAGATATACCTGAGCTGATAGGATGCATGGCTATGACAACCCTTCGCCCGGCCCTGGCAATCGGTGCAAGCCTCTTCGCCCTCGCTGCCGCTTCTCTTCTGGACGTGGCCCGCATTCAGCCTCAGCAGGTTGCTGCGAGCCGTGGTGACCGATTGAACGTCGCGTCTCTCGCCGCCAATTGCGGCAAGAATTCGGTGATCGCCGCCTGCGCTGGCAATGCCGCTATCGAGCAGGCAATGCCGCCGGTGACACTGGTCCAGGTTTTCGAGGGCGCCAACCAGACCACACTGGTCAAGGTCAAGCTCTCCCACTGATATCGAATTCGCTGTCGCGCCCCTGCTTTCGGCGTGGGATACGACAGCTTCCCTCCTCCAAGACCGCCGGTTCGGCCGATCGCAAGGCCTTATCGGAACTTACAAACGGCACCCTCACGGGTGCCGCTTTTTTTGATGAGGCCTTATTCCTCGCCGCCTTCCTCTTCCTCGTCGCCGCCTTCGTCACTGACGCGCTCGACCGAGACGACCTTCTCGCCCTCGGCCGTATTGAAGACGATGACGCCCTGCGAACCACGCCCAACGATGCGGATACCCTCGACCGGGCAGCGGATGAGCTGCCCGCCATCGGTCACCAGCATGATCTGGTCGCTGTGTTCGATGGCATAAGAGGACACTAGCTTGCCGTTGCGCTGGTTGACGGCCATGGCCACGATACCTTTGCCGCCGCGGCCGGTGATGCGATATTCATAGGATGAGCTGCGCTTGCCATAGCCATTCTCGGAAATGGTGAGAATGAACTGCTCTTCGGCCGAGAGCTGGGCGTAACGCTCGGTGGAGATCTCCACCGAGGCCTCGCCCGTTTCCTCCGCATCCTCGACGCCATTGTCGCCGTTTTCGGTTTCTCCGGCCACGGCACGTCGCATCTTGAAATAGGCGGACCGTTCTTCGGGGGAAATCTCGCGATGGGCGATGATGTCCATGGCGATGACGGTGTCCTCGCCCTCCAGCCTGATGCCGCGCACGCCCATGGAGTCACGTCCCTTGAACACGCGTACATCAGGCACGGGGAAGCGTATGCACTGGCCGAGTGCGGTGGTGAGCAGCACGTCGTTGGCCTCGGTGCAGATCGAGACGTCCCGGATCTGCTCTCCCTCCTCCAGCTTCATCGCGATCTTGCCGGCGCGGTTGACCTGGACGAAGTCCGAAAGGTCGTTGCGGCGCACCGTGCCGGATGAGGTGGCGAACATGATGTGCAGCGTCGCCCACTGGTTCTCGTCTTCGGGCAGCGGCATGATCGAGGTGATGCGCTCGTCCGCCTCAATCGGCAGCAGGTTGATGAAGGCCTTGCCGCGTGCCTGGGGCGCCGCCAGGGGCAGGCGCCAGACCTTCTCCTTATAGACGCGACCTTTGGAGGAGAAGAACAGCACCGGCGTATGGGTGTTCGCCACGAACAGATAGGTGACGAAATCTTCTTCCTTGGTCTGCATGCCGGAGCGGCCCTTGCCGCCGCGATGCTGCGCCCGATAGGTGGAGAGCGGCACGCGCTTGACATAGCCGGCATGGGACACGGTCACCACCATGTCCTCGCGCTGGATCAGGTCCTCGTCCTCGAAATCGGCATCCGAATCGAGAATCTCTGTCCTGCGCGGCGTGGCGTGGGCCGTCCTGATTTCCTCGAGCTCCGTTCGCGCGATCGTCATGATGCGCTCGCGCGAACGCAGGATATCGAGATAATCGCGGATCTGGTCGGCAAGCTTTTGCAACTCGTCGCCGATCTCGTCACGGCCGAGGGCCGTCAAGCGAGCCAGGCGCAGTTCCAGGATGGCGCGGGCCTGGGCATCCGACAGGCGGTAGGTGCCGTCCTCGTTCATCGGATGCTTGGGATCGTCGACCAGCAGGATCAAGGGGGCGATGTCGCCCGTCGGCCAGTCGCGTCCCATCAGGGCCTCGCGAGCCGTGTTGGGGTCCGGGCTGGTACGGATGATGCGAATGACCTCGTCGATATTGGCGACGGCGGTGGCGAGGCCGCACAGGATATGGGCGCGGTCACGTGCCTTGTTCAGCAGATATTTGGTGCGGCGGCTGATCACGACTTCGCGGAAATCGACGAAGGCCGAGATCATGTCCTTGAGGTTGAGCAGTTCGGGCCTGCCGCCATTCAGCGCAACCATATTCGCCCCGAAGCTGGTCTGCAGCGAGGTGAAGCGATAGAGCTGGTTCAACACCACTTCGCCGACGGCATCGCGCTTGAGCTCGACCACCAGGCGCATGCCCTGACGGTCCGACTCGTCGCGCACCTCGGCGATACCCTCGATTCGCTTCTCGCGCACGAGTTCAGCGATACGCTCCTGCAGGGTCGCCTTGTTCACCTGATAGGGAATGGCGGTGACGATGATGGCGTCGCGATCTTTGCGGATTTCCTCGATCGTGGCGCTGGCGCGCATGATGATCGAGCCGCGCCCGGTGTTGTAGGCCGAGCGGATGCCCGAGCGGCCGACGATGTTGGCGGCGGTCGGGAAGTCCGGCCCCGGGATCAGCTCCATCAATTCGTCGATGGTGATGGCCGGATTCTCGATATAGGCCAGACAGCCGTCGATCACCTCGCCGAGATTGTGGGGCGGAATGTTGGTGGCCATGCCGACGGCGATGCCGCCGGCGCCATTGACCAGAAGATTGGGAAAGCGCGCCGGCAGGACCGTCGGCTCTGACCTGGTGCCGTCATAGTTCTCCTGGAATTCGACCGTATCCTTGTCGATGTCGTCGATCATCGCCACGGCGGCTTTCGACATACGCGACTCGGTGTAGCGCATGGCCGCCGGCGGATCGCCGTCCACCGAGCCGAAATTGCCCTGCCCGTCCACCAGCATCAGGCGCATCGAGAAGGGCTGGGCCATGCGGACCAGGGCGTCGTAGATCGATTGGTCGCCATGTGGATGGTACTGACCCATCACTGCGCCGACGATATTGGCCGACTTGACGTATTTGCGATCGGGCGTGTGGTTGTTCTCGTACATCGAATGCACGATGCGCCGATGGACCGGCTTCAGGCCGTCACGTACGTCCGGCAAGGCACGGCTCACGATCACGCTCATGGCGTAATCGAGATAGCTGCGCCTCATCTCGTCGGTGATGGAAGTCGAGCGGATGTCGGACGGTTCCCCGTCTTCCGGCCTCTTGTCGTTTTCGTCAGTCAATGCACGGCCTCAAACCGATTCTGCGGCGTCCTCGTGAGCACGACGCGTATTGGGAATACGCTCCTTGCTCACGCTTTTCGTTCTCGACGCGTCCTAGAGCAAAGTGCGTTCAAGCGTGAACGCCAATTCGCTCCAGCTCTTTGTTTCAACGCATCTTTGCGATTTGAAGTGATCCATTCAAATCACAAAACGCTACGGCGATTCTCAGTGATTCCATTAAATCGCAAAACGCTTTAGCCCATTCCGTCCCCCGGCACCACCCTGGCGCTTCGGGTGCCAACAGCATTCTTCGATTTGTCTTTCAAAGGGTTATTCGTGACTCTTACCGAATGTTGTGGAGCCGAAAAACATGGCAGGCGTGAGGCACCGCTCATGTAGGCTTTCGCCCGCACACCCCGGTCGCGCATCCATAGAAGAATTTCCGATACTCCACCTGCAGGCCTTCCGCTTCCAGCATGCGGGCGAAGGCGGAGGCATCTCCGAAATTGGCGCTGTAGGTTCCGATCATCGCAAAATCCTGAGCCCCTTTCAGAAGGAAGCGTTCGATCATGGGCAGCACCGCTCTCAAATGAAACCGATAGAGCGGGCGTAGCCACCATCCCTTGGGATCGGAAGCCTCGATCAGCGAGAAACTGCCTCCCGGCTTGAGACAGCGGGCGATCAAGGCCGCGAGCTTGCGATGCTGGACCGGGTTGAACGTCTTCAGCCCGAAGGTTGAAATCACGAAATCGGCGCTGCCATCGGGCAAGTTGCTGGAGAGGACGTCGTCCTCGATGAAGGCGATCTTATGGGCTCGATGCGCATGGAGACGGGTCATGGCGCGCTGGTGCATGCCTGTGGAAATATCGACGGCAACGATGCCGCCGATGGCGGGGTGGCGCTTCAGAAGATGGGGCCAGACCTCTCCAGTGCCGGCCATGAGGTCGTAGCCCGTCGCGGCGGATGCCGCCGGTGCCGGCAGCGCCTCGACGCATTGCCGGCGCCAGCGTTCGGTAAAGCCGAGCGAACACCAAGTGCTGAACGCGATATATTTATCGGAACAGCGATCGAAGACGCCTTTTACGAATTGCGGGTCGTAGATGTCCTCGGCCATTCGCTACCGCTATGGGAGTTTCGTGACAAATTTACCGGCTAGAGCGCCTTGCGATTTGACGGAAGCAGCGGGAATCGCAAAGACACGTTGAAACAAAGACTTAGCCCAGGCAAGCGGTTACACTTAAACGTGCTTTGCTCTAGGGCAACAGGATCGACGATCCCGTTGTTCCGCGCCCTTCCAGGTCCTCATGCGCCTTGCGGGCATCCTTGAGCGCATAACGCTGGTTGACCGGGATGTTCACCTTGCCGGAGGCGACCGTCTCGAACAGGTCATGGGCCGTGGCCAGAAGATCGGCGCGTTCGGCGACATAAGTTCCCAGCGTCGGGCGGGTGGCGAAGAGCGAGCCCTTCTGGGACAGGACCAGCATGGGAACCGGCTCGACCGGGCCGGAGGCATTGCCGAATGAAACCCACATGCCGAGCGGCTTCAGGCAGTCGAGCGAGCCGGGATAGGTATCCTTGCCCACGCCGTCGTAGACCACGTCGCATTTGCGGCCATCGGTGATTTCGGCGACACGCTTCACCCAATCCTCGTCGCGGTAGAGAATTGTGTGGTCTGCGCCATTGGCGCGGGCCAGGGTGGCCTTTTCTTCCGAGCCAACGGTGCCGATCACGGTGGCGCCTAGCGCCTTGGCCCATTGGCACAGGATCAGCCCGACGCCGCCCGCGGCCGCATGCACCAGCACGGTCTGGCCGGTCGCAACCTTGAAGGTACGCCGGATCAGATATTGCGCTGTCATGCCCTTGAGCATCATGCCGGCTGCCTGCTCATAGGAAATCGCCTCTGGCAGCGGGACGAGCCTATCGGCCGGATAGGTGCGTTCCGATGCATAGCTGCCATTGGCGCCGGCATAGGCCACGCGGTCGCCAGGCTTGAATTCGGTCACCCCATCGCCGACCGCGACCACCTCTCCGGCGCCCTCTGCGCCGAGAGTGAAGGGCAGAGACGGCGCCTTGTAGAGGCCCGAGCGATAATAGGTGTCGATATAGTTCACGCCGCAGGCATGCTGACGGATCAGGACCTCGCCGGCTGCGGGCAGCGGTGTGGCGATCTCCTCATAGGTGAGAACCTCGGGGCCGCCGGTCTGATGAACGCGAATGGCTGCGGGCATGGCAAATACCTATCGTTGAAATCAAGTCATGAAACGGTGGGTCGCCTTTCGGGCGCTTGCAACTGTAATCCGGTGTGAGCACGCCTGACGATGTTGCCGATGTCGGGGATGATGTCCAGGGCCGTCGGCGTTGACAAGGGCGCCCCTGCTGCGGGCATTACTCCGCCCTGCGATCATGAACCGGTGCCGTGCGGAAATATCCGAGGATCAGGAAATAAACACCGATGATGCAAAGCGCCCAGGTGACCCAGTGTGCCGGGTCGACATTCTCCCAGATCGCCACAATCGCCAGCACCGACCATGCCACCAGCAAGGCCAGCGTGGGCAAACGAAGCTTGGTCACGCGCAGTGGATGCACGAACACGAAGGATGCGAAGGTCATCAGACCGAGCGCCAGCACCGCCAGGAAGATGAGGGTCATGGACAGGATCGTCGGCTGGGCCGGGCTGAGCAGGAAGAAATAGAATACGATCAGGTTCCATACGGCCGGGAAGCCTTTGAACCAGGCATCCTCCGTCTTCATCTCGTTGTCGGCGAAATACATCGCGCTGGTGAGAAGAATCACCGCCATGGCGATGAGGTTGAGCACATTGTTCGAACCGCCGAGCATGCCCGAACTGTAGAGGGCATAGGCCGGGACGATGACATAGGTAAGATAGTCGATGATCAGATCGAGAGCGACGCCCGACCAGCGGGGCGAAGCTTCGGTGATGTTGATCTTGCGGGCAATCGTGCCGTCGATGCCATCCACGAACAAGGCGAGCGCCAGCCAGGCGAACATCGTGCGCCAATCATGTTGGACAGCCGCTATGAGGGCAAGAAACCCCCACAGCACACCGCTGGCCGTAAACAGGTGCACACCGAAGGCCAGCCGCTTCTGCTGCGGGGTGATCGGATTGCCGGAAGATATAGGAGGTGATGAAGCCAACGCTGCTCGGATTCTCTACTGAAGGAGTGTCATCATATCGCCACATACCATCGGCGCTAGAATATTTTCTCTCTCCGGTTCGGGTGCCCACAAGAACTTCCAGGCCGGCACGCTGGATGCCGCACGCTCCCGATGAGGGCGTTTGGCGGTTGACAGGTCCCCTCACGGGCACCAACACTGCTCGAACCACCCACATCGCCGAGCCGGAAGTCGAAAACGAGCGCGCGATCCATGGAATGGTCGGCACTATCTCTGGCGTCCGGTGACATGCTGGGAGCGCCGCCGTGGTTCTGGGCGATCTTCGCATCGTCCATTACCGCCATTCTCATCTTCGACCTGGGTTATCTCAATCGCCGCATTCCGGTCCTGTCGCTTGGCCAATCGGTCGCCTTGACGACGGCCTATGCCGTCCTTGCCGCCCTGTTCGGCTGCGGCGCATGGCTGTATTTCGGGCCAGAGAAAGGCTCGCTGTTCTTTACGGCTTACGCGCTGGAACAATCACTTTCGATCGACAATGTCTTCGTAATGTCGGTGATCTTCGCCTTTTTCGGCGTGCCTCGCCAATATCAGCATCGGGTGCTTTTCTGGGGAATCGTCGTCGCCATTGTCCTGCGGGCCATCTTCGTCGGCCTCGGCGCGGCGATCGTGGCGCGATTTGCCTGGGTGCTCTATCTGTTCGGCCTCTTTCTGATCGTGACCGGGCTGCGCATGCTTCGTAGCATGGACGAACAGGTCGATCTCGACCAGAATCGGGCGATTGCATGGTTCATGCGTCATCTGCGCATGACGACGAAGATCACCGGCGAGCATTTCTTCGTTCGTCTGCCGAAGCCTGGCGGCGAAAGGCCCGTCCTGCATGCGACGCCCCTGTTCGCGGCCTTTGCGGTGGTCAATGTGGCGGACATCGTCTTCGCCGTGGACAGCGTGCCGGCAGTCCTGTCGCAGACCCAGGACCCCTTCATCGTCTACACTTCCAACATCTTCGCCATTCTCGGCCTGCGGGCGCTATACTTCGTCATTGACGCGCTTATCGCCACGTTTCGCTATCTGAAGGTCGCCCTGGCGATATTGCTGATTTTTATCGGCGCCGTGATTTTCTACGAACGTCTCGTCGGCGAGTTCGACAATGTGCTGACCATGACGATTACCTTTGCGACGTTGGCGGTCGCCGTACTCGCCTCGATCTTGAAACCCGAGAGGACCTGATTGCATCAAGCGGTTCGAGCCGCGTCTTGTCCGTAGAGGCGCTCGAATTGGGAAATCAGCCAGGCAAGACCGGCATCGGTATCGCCGATACCCATGCCGTTCAATTCCTGGTCGAGAACGGTTACGTCACTGGCCCTGTGATCGAATGCGACGGCGGCCTGCGTCTGGTATAGACAACTTATTCCTTGCGCTGATGCGGCAAACTCTGTATGCACCCGGCTTCGCTTCGGCCGGAGGCTGAACGGATGACTGCGCTCGCGCAGTGGAGCCCCAGGGTTCCTGCATCCCGTGTCTTCGCCCTCTTAAGACATTCCTCGACGGCCTGCCGGGTCACGAGGGGCTTCGCGCCAGGCGAACGTGACAACCACGACGCGTTGTAACCAAAAGACAGGCCATCTCATGCCGAATTACGAGCATGTCTTCCTGGCTCGCCAAGACGTGACCTCCCAGCAGGTCGAAGCGCTGACCGCCCAGTTCAAGGGTGTGATCGAAGCGCATGGCGGCACCGTAGGCAAGACCGAATATTGGGGCGTCAAGTCCCTGCAGTATCGCATCAAGAAGAACCGCAAGGCTCACTTCACGCTGCTGAACATCACCGCGCCGCATGCGGCCGTGGCGGAAGTCGAGCGTCAGATGTCGATCTCCGAAGACATCCTGCGCTTCCTGACCCTTTCCGTCGACGAGCTCGAGGAAGGCCAGTCGGCCATGCTGCGCAAGTCCGACCGCGACGAGCGTCGTGATGACGACCGTGGCTTCGGCTTCGGCGGCGGCCGTGGCGGCCCCCGCTCTGGCGGCAATGATCGCCCTCCGCGCCGTGAGCGCTTCGAAGGCGCTTCTGAAGAGCAGCCGCAGGGAGAAGAATGATCATGGCTACCACACCTGGACGCCGGCCCTTCTTCCGCCGCCGCAAGACCTGCCCGTTCTCGGGCCCGAATGCGCCGAAGATCGACTACAAGGACGTCAAGCTCCTGCAGCGCTACATTTCCGAGCGCGGCAAGATCGTCCCTTCCCGTATCACGGCCGTTTCGGCCAAGAAGCAGCGTGAATTGGCTCAGGCCATCAAGCGCGCCCGCTTCCTGGGCCTGCTGCCCTACGTGATCGGCTGATGCGTTTGCGGCGAGGCGTTCTTAAAGTATTTTCCAGAAAAGTTGATGGACTTTTCGATTAAGAAAATGCGTCAAAAGATACAGAGAAAGTGCGATTTATCTAAATTGTACTTTCTCTCGTGCCTCGCCGCCTATCTCCAACGACAGTCAGCCGGATGATCCGGCCATGGCTGGGGTCTTCACCGCAAGGCCTCTAACCGCGACAGCGGGACAGCTCGACAATGCAACGCGATATCCTCATAGGCCTAGGTGCCGGCCTTGCTGCAGCCATTCTGGTGCTGGCACCCGCGAGCGGCTCGGGCTTCGGCATTTTGCTGTCCATATTCGCCGCGCTGCCCATTACCTTGGTCACGTTGTGCTGGGGGTCTCGCGCCGGCCTTGCTGCGGCCATCTCCGCGATGGTGCTGCTGGTGATTGCCGCCTCGGCTCTCCCCTCGAATGCACCTGAATTCTCCCCCTTCCGATTGGCTCTGCAATTTGGCGTCTCTCGGGCATTGCCTGCCTGGGGCCTTGCCTATCTCGCTATTGCCGGATTCGGCGACGCCACGGCGGAGCGGCGCCATATTTCGCTCGGCAGTCTGGCCATTGTCGCCGCCGTGCTGAGCATGACGGGCACGTTGTTTGCGATGCTCGCGCTGGGCTCCACCCACGAACAGGCGCTCGCCAATCTCCGCAATGAAATCACGCAGGCCTATCGCATCATGATGGGGCTGGCGAAGGATCAGCCCATCCCCGCACAGGATGGCATGGACCCGGAAGCTTTCCTGCGGGTCTTCAGCGTTGTGCTTCTTCCGTTCACGGCCCTGGTCACCACGGTTTCCAATCTCGGCGGTCTGTGGCTGTCGGCCCGCATCGCCCGGATCTCGGGCCGGCTGCCGCGGCCCTGGCCCGACATCGCCGCGCAATTGCACCTTCCGATCTGGTCGATGGGCCTTCTGGCTGTGTCCTGTGCGCTGTCACTGCTTCCCGGCGCAGTCGGCTTTGCCGGGCAGTTGCTGTTGGCAGCGCTGCTCGGCGCCTTCCTGATCCAGGGTTTCGCCGCGGTGCATTTCCTTACCCGCGGCGGCGCCATGCGGTCGCTGATCCTGGCCCTGGCCTATCTGCTGTGCGTATTCCTGTCCTGGATTGCGCTGCCGCTGATAATCGTGCTCGGCCTCGTCGAGACTTTCTTCAATCTGCGCGGTCGCTTTGGTGGCCGCTCCAATACCCCCAGTACCCCTCAATAGACGAACAAAGGAGACAAACATGGAAGTCATTTTGCTGGAGCGCGTTTCCAAGCTCGGCCAGATGGGCGAGACGGTCAAGGTGAAGGACGGCTATGCCCGCAACTTCCTCCTGCCGAACAACAAGGCCCTGCGCGCCACCAAGGCCAACAAGGAGCGCTTCGAGAAGGAGCGCGTGCAGCTCGAAGCCCGCAATCTCGAGCTCAAGAAGGAAGCCGAGGCCGTTGCTGCCAAGCTCGATGGCCAGACCTTCACCCTGATCCGCCAGGCTGGCGAAACCGGTCAGCTCTACGGTTCGGTCACTGCCCGCGACCTTGCCGAGGCCTCAACCGCCGGCGGCTTCACCGTCGAGCGTTCGCAGTTCGTGCTGAACACGCCGATCAAGACCATCGGCCTGCACAAGGTGCTCGTCCATCTGCACCCGGAAGTCGAAGTCACCGTCACCACCAACATCGCGCGCTCGCCTCAGGAAGCCGAGCGCCAGATTCGTGGCGAGGACGTGCTCGTCCAGCAGGACGACGAGGAGACCTTCGAGAATCCCGAGGATATCGAGATCCCCGGCGTTCCCGGCACCGGCGAGCAGCCCGAGGTCTGAGTCTCGGTTACTCGATACGATCAAGAGCCGGGCGCCCGTCGCCCGGCTTTTATTTTGTGCGACTGTGAATCATTGTGAATTGCCGATCGGAGGCCAAGCGGACGAGTGGGCGTGCTAAGCTTGCCCCCGACGAATCATGATCCGCAGAGCCTGATGTCCACACCTGTCGAAGCCACCGTACACAAGCTCGAGACCGGCCAAGCCGCAACCTTTCGGCAAGCTCCCAGCAATGTCGAGGCCGAACAGGCCCTGCTGGGCGCGATCCTGGTCAACAACGAAGCGTTCTACCGGGTCTCCGACTTCCTGCTGCCGGAGCATTTCTTCGACCCCTTCCATCGCAAGATCTACGAGCTCGCCTCAAGCCTCGTGCGTGCCGGCAAGATGGCAACGCCCATCACGCTGAAGACCTTCCTCGGGCCGGACCAGGACATTGGCGGGCTCACCACCCAGCAATATCTCATCCGATTGGCGACTGAGGCTACCACGGTCATCAATGCGGCCGATTATGGCCAGATCATCTATGATCTCGCACTTCGGCGGTCCCTGATCCAGGTCGGCGAGGAATTGGTCAACGTCGCCTATGACGCCCCTGTGGACATGACGCCGGGCGACCAGATCGAGGAGGCCGAACGCCGGCTGTTCGCCTTGGCCGAGACCGGGCGCAACGAAGGCGGGTTCTCGACCTTCTCGGATGCGTTGAAGGATGCCATCGACATGGCCTCCGCCGCCTATCAGCGCGATGGCCAATTGTCGGGGCTTGCCTCCGGGCTTGACGATCTCGACAGGATGATGGGCGGCCTGCAGCCGTCCGACCTCATCGTTCTTGCCGGTCGTCCCGGCATGGGCAAGACCTCGCTTGCCACCAATATCGCCTACAACATCGCCAAGAATTACCAGTTCGAGATCCTGCCAGACGGTTCACGCAAGACCATCGATGGCGGTTCGGTCGGCTTCTTCTCGCTGGAAATGTCCGCCGAACAGCTCGCCACCCGTGTCGTGGCCGAGCAGGCCAACGTGCCTTCCTACAAGATCCGCCGCGGCGATCTTTCGGAGGACGAGTTCAGCCGCCTGGTCACCGCCAGCCAGGACATGCAGGCGACGCCGCTCTATATCGACGACAGCGGCGGCATTTCCATCGCCCAACTCGTGGCGCGCGCACGGCGCTTGAAGCGCCAGCGCGGCCTCGACCTCCTGATCGTCGACTACATCCAGCTCCTCACCGGTTCGGGCAAGAAGGGCAGCGAGAACCGCGTGCAGGAAATCACCGAGATCACGACGGGCCTCAAGGCGCTGGCCAAGGAGCTGAATGTGCCGCTCATTGGCCTGTCTCAGCTCTCGCGTCAGGTGGAATCGCGTGACGACAAGCGCCCGCAGCTCTCGGATCTGCGTGAATCCGGCTCGATCGAGCAGGACGCCGACGTGGTGATGTTCGTGTTCCGTGAGGAATATTACGTGAAGAACAAGATGCCCAAGGAAGGCACCGAGGAGTTCTTCAAATGGCAGGCGGAGATGGAAAGCCTGGCCGGCGTCGCTGAAGTGATCATCGGCAAGCAGCGTCATGGCCCGACCGGTACGGTCAAGGTGCAGTTCGACGCCGACGTCACGCGTTTCGGCAATCTCGCCCGCACCGATCATCTGCCGATCCAGACCGGCGAATAGGCCACAACCTTTTGGTCGGCGGCAATCTTTGCCGCAAGCAGAATTTCTGGTGAGGCCCGCCGATGGGCATCGCCAGAAAATTCTGCAAATGTTTGGTCTCTTGCAGCTTCCTCCTGGTCGTTCCCGTGGCTCGACCAGGAGGAAGCTGCTCAGGGCCTTCCGCCGAATTCAAGTCAGCCTTATGGTCCGCGCATGACCGATTCCCTGCCTCCCGTCTATGCCCGCCTGACCATCGACACCGACGCCCTCGCCGCCAATTGGCGGCGCTGCGGGCAGCAACGACCGAAGGCCGAATGTGCGGCCGTGGTGAAAGCCGATGGCTACGGCCTGGGTATCGACAATGTCGTGCCGGCGTTCAGCCGGGCCGGATGCCGCACCTTCTTCGTGGCCCAGATCGACGAGGGCATTCGTGTGCGCAGGCTGGCCCCGGAGGCGACGATCTATGTCCTGAGCGGCCTTGCGCCCGGCCATGGCGACAGGTTCGCCGAGAATGGTCTGAGGCCGGCCTTGGGATCGCGCGAGGAATTGCGCGAATGGTCCGCATTCGCCTCCGCCACCGGCTGGCAGGGAGGCGCTGCCCTGCACGTGGATACGGGCATGTCCCGGCTCGGACTGCGCGTGGACGAGGCCCATGCCCTGGTGGCGGAGGGAGAGCTGTTCAGGCCCTCCTTGCTGATGAGCCACCTTGCCTGCGCCGATACGCCCGAGCACCCGCTCAATGCCAGGCAGTTCGAGGCCTTCGCCGAGGTCAAATCGCTTTATCCGGATGTACCCGCCTCGCTCTGCAACTCCTACGGCACATTCCTGCCGGCGGATATCGGTTATGATCTGCTGCGCCCGGGCGTCGCGCTGTATGGTTCTAATCCCCAGCCAGGCCAGTCCAATCCGATGCGGCCGGTGATCACCCTCTCCGCCCAGGTCCTGCAAGTTCGTGACGTCCTGGCGGGCGAACATGTCGGATATGGCGCAACCTGGACGAGCCGGCAGCCCGCCCGCATCGCCATGGTGGCAATCGGTTATGCCGATGGCTATCTGCGCTCGGGGTCCTCCTCCGACGATTTCGACACGGCCGTGGCTGCTGTCGCCGGCAAATACTGCCTGATCGCCGGACGCATCTCGATGGACATGACGGCGATCGATGTAACGGAGCTGCCATCAGGGGCGGTGAAACGAGGCGATTGGGTCGAACTGATCGGGCCTCACCTACCGGTCGACGAGGTGGCTCGCCGCGCAGGTACCATCGGCTACGAGATACTCACCAGCCTCGGTACGCGCTATGATCGCCATCTGGCGACCTAGTCGATAGCGTGTCTGCGCCGCCACTCATCAGAGGCTTGCTTGGGAAGAGCTGCAATGATCGACCATCTCGGCTTTCCGGTACGCGACTATCAGCGCTCCCGTGCCTTCTACGACCAGGCTCTCACGCCGCTCGGCTATTCGGTGCAAAAGGAAGTCACCCGGGAAATGACCGGCGGCAGCGCCCATTGCGGCTATGGCGCGGATGGACGGCCCCAGTTCTGGATCGGCGATGGCCAGGCCAGGGAAGGCAGCTTCCACATTGCCTTTGTCGCGAAAAGCAGGAAGGCCGTCGATGCCTTTCATGCCGCCGCGCTGGCAGCCGGGGCGCGCGAAAACGGTGCGCCGGGAATTCGCGCCCATTACCATCCGAACTACTATGCAGCCTTCGTGCTCGATCCCGACGGGCATAATATCGAGGCAGTCTGCCACCTCCCCGACTGACGGCACGCCCTAGGCCTTACCCCTTGTGCTCCAACAGCCCTTGGCCGCGCTGCTGTATCAGCGTGGTCACCTTGTCTGCGAGCATGGACAGGAAGATCGGCAGCAGGATGCTCACCGTCACCGCATCGTCGCCAATATCGACGCTGCCTGAAATGGCCTGCTTGAACACACTCAGGCGACAATCGAACCTGTCGCCGTTCCAGTTTTCCTCGAGCGAAGTGAATTGCCCGGCATAGCTGTCGCGCAACTGGGCAATACCATCCTCGACACGCTTGCGTGCGGCTGCGCGGCCGAGAGTGTGGGGAATGGTGACGGTCAGCGGGCGTGACATGGACTGTTCCAGGATGGGGCGCGTTTATGAAGATATAGGTTGTGGTTCGGCTTGCCTGCAAGGGGCGGTCGTTCCTGGCGCGTCGACTGAACCCGTAAACCCGACCTTTCCTTGCTGCCTTGAGTTTGATGGCCCGGGTCTTACGACGGCGACCAGCCTGGGCCGTTGGATTTGATCAGACTCGACCCGCCCGCTAGAAGGGCGTCATGGCCAAGCGAACTCCCTCCTATGTCTGCCAGAACTGCGGTGCCGCCTATAATCGCTGGCAGGGCAAATGTGATGCCTGCGGCGAGTGGAACTCGATCGCCGAGGAGACCAGCGCCATCGCGGCCGTTCCTGCCTCACAGCGTTCCAGAGGACGGGGACGGGCTTTTGCGCTCGAAAGCCTGACGGGATCGACCGACGAGGCACCGCGCATGGTCTCGGGGATCGATGAACTGGACAGGGTGACCGGCGGAGGCTTCGTGCGCGGCTCCGTCCTTTTGCTGGGCGGTGATCCCGGTATCGGCAAATCGACGCTGCTGATCCAGGCCTGCGCCGCGCTTGCCAACCGCAACGCCCGGGTCATCTATATTTCAGGTGAAGAGGCCGCTGCGCAGGTGCGCTTGCGGGCTGAGCGGCTGGGGCTTGCCGGCGCACCGGTGGAACTGGCCTCCGAGACTTCGGTCGAGGACATCCTGGCGACCTTCGAACACGGCTCGCCACCACGCCTGGCGGTGATCGATTCGATCCAGACCATGTGGACGGATACGATGGAATCGGCGCCCGGCACCGTCACGCAGGTACGCGGCTCGGCGCAGGCGCTGATCCGTTATGCCAAGCGTTCGGGCACCACTGTCATTCTCGTCGGCCATGTCACCAAGGACGGGCAGATCGCCGGCCCGCGCGTCGTCGAGCATATGGTCGACGCCGTGCTGTCGTTCGAGGGCGACGGCGGGCGTGATTTCCGCATCCTGCGCGGGGTGAAGAACCGCTTCGGCCCGACCGATGAGATCGGCGTGTTCGAGATGACCGGGCTCGGCTTGCGCGAAGTGACCAACCCCTCCGCCTTGTTTCTGTCGGAGCGTGATCTCGGGTCGCCGGGTACGGCCGTGTTCGGCGGCATGGAGGGCACGAGGCCGCTTCTGGTCGAGATGCAGGCTCTGGTGGCGCCGACAAGCCTGGGCACCCCCCGGCGCGCCGTGGTGGGGTGGGATACCAGCCGCTTGTCCATGGTGCTTGCCGTGCTTGAGGCCCATTGCGGCGTCAAGCTGGGCGGGCATGACGTCTACCTCAATGTGGCCGGCGGCTTGCGCATCCAGGAGCCCGCAGCCGATCTTGCCGTGGCGGCCGCTTTGATCTCCTCCCTCACGGGTGCTCCCCTGCCCGCGGATGCCGTGTATTTCGGCGAAGTCTCCCTGTCTGGATCGGTCCGGCCGGTGGCTCACATGGGCCCCCGTTTGAAGGAAGCAGCCAAGCTCGGTTTCCATCGCGCCGTCTGCCCTGTACCGGGGAACGAGTCGGGCTCGGATAGCGGCATGCGGGTGAATGGCGTTGCCTCACTTGCGACACTTGTTGCGGATATTGCCGCTTCCAAGCAGAACCCTCGCACCTCATCCACGCGTGGATGAGGTGCGAGGGTTCTGCGGACGTTTGAAGCATTGTCGATTCTCCGAGGGTGACCCACCAAGCCACTCTCGGAGAATCGACTTGTGAGAGCCAAAGGCGGAAATCCACTAAAGTTTCGCCATGAAGCGGGTATTTCCGTCGATTGCGCTGCAGCAAATGGATGACGTCGTGTCGAACCGTCGTTATAGAAAGGCGCGGCGCTGCCTGTCGTGCCGCCTAGTTCAAATCAGGATAGACCGCCAATGCCCGTAACGCTGCTGGATCTGATCGTCATCGGCGTCATGCTGATTTCGGCCCTTCTCGCAATGGTACGAGGCTTCACCCGGGAAGTTCTGGCCATCGCGGCCTGGGCCGCCGCCGCCGTGGCGACCTTGTTGCTATTCTCGCGTGTGCTGCCGCTGGTTACGCCCTACATCAAGAACGATACGCTGGCCCGTATCACGACGGGGGCCGGCATCTTCCTGCTCGTTCTCCTGATTGCATCCTTCATCACGATCCGTATCTCCGACATGATCCTAGACAGCCGGATCGGGGCGATCGATCGAACGTTTGGCTTCCTGTTCGGTGCGGCCCGTGGCCTCCTGCTTGCCATCGTCGCCTTCATCTTCTTCAGTTATCTGGTGCCGCCGAAGTCGGAGCCGGCCTGGGTGCAGGATGCCAAATCCCGCCAGCTTCTGGTGTCCGGGCGCGACTGGATCCTCACCTTGCTGCCGAGCGATCCTGAAAACGTGATCCTGAAGCAGTTGCGGGCGAATGAAGTGATCGGACCTGGCGCCGACACCAACACCAATGCGCAAGAGCCCGATCCGGATGCTGCCGGCGCTCCCGCCGCGCCCCAGACCCAGCCGGCCCCCCCTGCCCCGGCGGCGCCCGCGCAATGATGCAATTGCATTTCCACAGGAAACTTCCCAAGCAGAGTTTCCCGGTGGGGCCCGTGGGCGGGTCTCGCCGGGAAACTCTGCAAATGTTTGATATCTTGCAAATTCTTCTTGATCGAGCCCATGGCTCGATCAAGAAGAATTTGCTTGGCAGGCATGCTGGAAAAGTCGATCGGTGGTACTATCTCAATGTCGAACGGAGCGGCGAAGCCTTGTTTCGGGCCGCTCAGCCCCTTTTGGAGAAGAAATCCAAGTGAGCGGAAAAGTCCAAATGAGCGCCATGGCCCGTGAAAACGACGATCTGGATCTCGACGCCGACCGCCTGCGTGAGGAATGCGGTGTGTTCGGTATCTTCGGACACAGCGAGGCCGCGGCCATTACCACCCTCGGCCTCCATGCCTTGCAGCATCGTGGGCAGGAAGCTTGCGGTATCGTCACCTTCGACGGGGCGCGCTACAATTCGGAGCGGCGGCTCGGACTGGTCGGAGATACCTTCTCCAAGCGCGATGTGATCGAACGCCTGCCGGGCTCGCAGGCTATCGGCCACACCCGCTACTCCACCACAGGCGGCACCATCCTGCGCAATGTGCAGCCGCTGTTCGCCGAACTTGAGGGCGGCGGCTTCGCCGTGGCCCATAACGGCAATCTCACCAACGGGCTGACGCTGCGGCGCGAATTGATCGCTCGCGGCTCGATCTTCCAGGCCACGTCGGATAGCGAGGTGATTCTGCATCTGGTCGCGCGCTCGACGCGGGAAAAGTTCATCGATCGCTTCATCGACGCCCTGTTCCAGATCGAGGGTGCCTATGCCTTTGTCGGCCTGACCAATCATATGCTGGTCGGCGCCCGCGATCCTCTCGGCATTCGCCCCCTGGTGCTGGGTGAACTCGATGGCTGCTACATTCTTGCCTCGGAGACGTGCGCCCTCGACATCATCGGCGCCCGCTTCGTGCGCGACA
The DNA here is from genome assembly GCF_056754975.1 of Labrys sp. HAY1-8F. Taxonomy (NCBI): domain Bacteria; kingdom Pseudomonadati; phylum Pseudomonadota; class Alphaproteobacteria; order Hyphomicrobiales; family Xanthobacteraceae; genus Labrys; species Labrys sp. HAY1-8F. The sequence continues at coordinate 363,713 of NZ_JBPGWZ010000002.1, forward strand.
TCGAGAATGGCGAGGTCGTCGTCATCACCAAGGAAGGCGTGGAGTCGCTGAAGCCATTTCCGCGCGTGCCGCCCCGCCCCTGCATCTTCGAATATATCTATTTCGCCCGACCGGACTCCATCGTTCACGGTCGCAGCGTCTATGCCGTGCGCAAGAGCTTCGGTGCCCAACTGGCGGCCGAAGCCGGCGTTGAGGCCGATGTGGTGGTGCCGGTGCCGGATTCCGGCGTACCAGCGGCGATCGGCTATGCCCAGGCCGCCGGTCTGCCTTATGAGCTCGGCATCATCCGCAATCACTATGTCGGACGCACCTTCATTCAGCCGACCCAGGCCATCCGCGAAATGGGCGTGCGCATGAAGCACAGTGCCAACCGTTCGGTGATCGAAGGCAAGCGTGTCGTGCTGATCGACGATTCCATCGTGCGCGGCACCACTTCGGTGAAGATCGTGCGCATGATGCGCGATGCCGGTGCCAAGGAGGTGCATTTCCGCATCTCCAGTCCGCCGATCACCCATCCCGACTATTACGGCATCGATACGCCCGACAAGGAGAACCTGCTGGCGGCGCGGATGGATCTGGAAGCGATGCGCGCCTATATGGGCGCCGACTCGCTGGCCTTCCTGTCGGTTAATGGTGTCTACAAGGCGTGCGGCTACGACCAGCGCGACCCAGTCCGTCCGCAATTTACCGATCACTGCTTCACCGGCGACTATCCCACCTTCCTGACCGATGTGGTTGGCGAAGGAGCCAAGCAGCAATTCGCATTGCTCGCGGAAGCAAGCTGATCTGTCTCCACCCCGGCAGGGGTGGACGAGCTTTCCGCTGGCCCCGGTGTCGAGCGCGTTTTGGCGAAAGCGCACTCCGGCTCCGGCTTGTTTTGACACGTCTTTGCGGGTCCTGGTGATTCCGTCTGATCGCAAGACGCCTTATTTCGTGAGTTTTCCGATGTCTGATCTTCTCAAAGGCCGCCTGGCGCTCGTCACCGGCGCATCGCGCGGCATCGGCCGTGCCACCGCCCTGGCGCTGGCCGAGGCGGGTGCCCATGTCATCGCCGTGGCCCGTACCGTTGGCGCGCTTGAGGATCTAGACGACGAAATCCGCGAGAAGGGTGGAGCGGCGACCCTTGTTCCTCTCGACATCAAGGATGGCGACGGCATCGACCGGCTCGGCTACACGCTGTTCGAGCGTTATGGCAAGCTCGACATCCTGATCGGCAATGCCGGCGCGCTCGGCGCGATCTCCCCCCTCGGCCATCTCGAGCCCAAGGACTGGGACAGTGTTTTTGCGGTGAACGTCACCGCCAATTGGCGCCTGATCCGATCCTTCGACCCCTTGTTACGCAAATCCGATGCCGGCCGAGCCGTCTTCATCACCTCGGGGGCTGCCTGGAAGTCGACCGCCTATTGGGGGCTTTATGCTGCCACGAAGGCGGCGCTCAACTCCATGGTGGCGACTTACGCGGCCGAAACGGTAAATTCGCCGATCCGGGCCAACCTGTTCTCTCCCGGTCCCGTCCGCACCCATATGCGTGCGGCGGCCATGCCCGGCGAGGATGCCGATACCCTGCCCCACCCATCCAGCATAGCGCCGTCCATCCTGAAACTCGCGAGCCCCGACCTGACGGAAACCGGCAAGGTCTACGAGGTGCGGGAAGGACGATTCCTGAGCTTCAGGGCGCCAGAATAATTCTGGCGCTATAGTTGCGTTTGTATAAAAAGGTGCGATCTAGGTAGCGTTTCAGCCTCTTGGCTGACATTCTGCTTGCTGGCAAATGCTTCGTTTTCAAGATGTCAGCCAGTAGGCTGATACCCCAAATCTCCTTTGTCTAAAAAACGCTACTGTAGTGCTAGGGTGAATTCATGCGCATTACCTTGGTAGCCAGGGAAGATTCACTCGCCAAGGCTTGGGCTGCTGCATTCGAAGATGTGGATGCCGTGGAGGTCCATCAGGGATCGATCTTTGACGTCGAGTGCGTCGCCATTGTCAGCCCCGCAAACAGCTTCGGCTTCATGGATGGCGGTATCGACCTGATGTACTCCCGCCATTTCGGCTGGCAGGTTCAGGACCAGCTACGACGAGCGATTTTCCAACGGCATCATGGCGAATTACTCGTTGGGCAAGCGGAGATCGTTGAGACCAGCGCTCCGGCCCCTGCTTTCCTGATCGCAGCACCAACCATGCGAGTACCCATGGTCCTCGGCAAAGATTCCATCAATCCCTACTTAGCGACCCGCGCTGTTCTTCTGCTGGCTCAGCATGGCCATTTTCCAATGGGGCCGCTCGCAGGAGCTCCATTGTCGACACATTTGAAAACAATTGCCTTTCCTGGGATGGGAACAGGCGTTGGTCGAGTTCCAGTTGAGATCTGCGCTCGACAGATGCGAGTGGCCTATGATGAGGTCATGAGCGAGAAACGTTCGATGCCCGGAAGCTGGGCGGAGGCGAGCGAAAGACATCAGCTACTCTATACCGACCAGCTCGTTCGCCTCCAATAAATTGCCCGGCCTATTTCTTCCGGTCGAACGGGTTCTTCGGTGAACGCAGGCTGAGCCGGATCGGCACGCCGGGCATGTCGAAGGTCTCGCGCAGGCCATTGACCAGATAACGCTTGAAGCTGTCCGGCAGAGCGTCGAGCTGGTTGCCGAAGAGAGCGAAGTGCGGCGGGCGCGTCTTCACCTGCGTCATATAACGGATCTTGATGCGACGCCCCGACACGGCCGGCGGCGGATGATGTTCAAGTACGCCTCCGAGCCAACGATTCAGGCGCGCCGTCGGTACGCGACGGTTCCAGGTGGCGAAGGCCCGGAAAGCGGCATCCATCAGGCGGTCCAGGCCTTGTTCCGACAGGCTGGACAAGGTCACCACCGGCGCGCCACGCAGCTGAGGCAGCAGGCGCTCGAACATTTCACGGGCACTGGCCAGCGCCTTGTGACGATCCTCGACCAGGTCCCACTTGTTGAGACCGATGACTATAGCCCTGCCCTCGCGTTCCACGAGATCGGCAATCTGCAGATCCTGCTTTTCGAAAGGCGTAGCGCTGTCGAGCAGCAGCACCACCACCTCGGCGAAACGCACGGCGCGCAGGCCATCCGAAACGGAAAGCTTTTCGAGCTTATCCTCGATTCGGGCTTTCTTGCGCATGCCGGCAGTGTCGAACAGCTTGATGCGCTTGTCGCGCCAGGTCCAGTCCACCGAGATGGTGTCGCGAGTGATGCCGGCCTCGGGGCCGGTAAGCATGCGATCCTGGCCGATCAGGGCGTTGACCAGCGTCGACTTGCCGGCATTCGGCCGGCCGATGATGGCCACGCGCAGCGGACGGATCACGCCCGCGCCGAGATCGATTGCCTCCTCCTCGCCTTCCTCGCCGCTGACGACGGCGTCGGTTTCGGCGACATCTTCCTCGGGTTCATAGCCGGTGGCCGGCGCGATCGCGACGATCGCTTCGGCAAGATCCGCCATGCCCTCGCCATGCTCGGCCGAGATCGGCACGGGATCGCCAAGCCCGAGGGAATAGGCTTCATAGGCGCCCTGGAATCCGGTGCGGCTCTCGGTCTTGTTGGCGACCGGAATCACAGGCTTGCCCGAGCGCCGCGCCACTTCGGCGAAATGTTCGTCGGCGGGGGTGACACCGATGCGGGCGTCGAACATGAAGAGGATCAGGTCACACTCGGCGATTGCCGCTTCCGTCTGCGCACGCATGCGCCCGGCAAGCGAAGCGTTGTCGGCGACCTCGAGGCCGGCGGTATCGATCACTTTGAAAGTGAGGTTGCCGAGCCTGGCGTCACCCTCGCGCCGGTCGCGCGTCACGCCCGGGCGATCGTCGACGATGGCGAGCTTGCGGCCGACCAGACGGTTGAACAATGTCGACTTGCCGACATTGGGCCTGCCGACGATGGCGATTGAAACGGCCATGGTCAGGCCTTGGCAGGCTGGTCGGAGGCGATGAGCTGCAACATCAGTTCGGCTCGCTGACGCAGCGCCTGCGGCACATCCTTGTCGGTGATCACGGCCTGATACCATTTGGAGGCATTGGCGAGATCCTTGGCCTTCCAGGCCGCAAGGCCGAGCACTTCACGCGCCGAATGCCGCCAGGGCTCGTTTGCAGCAGTCAGCGGCTCGATCTTGCCGGCGAGATCCGCATAGGAGGCGGTATCGACCAGGAGATAGCCGCCGCGCACCTTGGCAAGGCTCTGCAGCACCGGGCCGAGCGAAGAGTCGGCAGCCAGCGCGTCATAGGCCTTGATGCCATCCTCGACCTTGTCGCTGGCGGTCTCCGCCGCCAGACGGAAACGAGCAAGGGTCTGATAGCCGGCGCTTCCGTCCTTCACCAGGGTGCTGAGGGCGGCTGCGGCTTCCTTGGTCTTGCCGCTCTGGGCCAGGGAGATCGCCTGCTGGAAACGGGCTCCGGTCGCTTCCGCCTGCTGCTTTTGGTAATGCTGGTAGGCGACGTAACCCGATACGCCCACGACCACGGCAAGAGCGGCGCCGAGCACGTAGTTGCCATATTTCGACCAGAGCTTCTGCGCCTTTTCGCGGCGCATGTCCTCGCTGACTTCCTGGAAAATATCGGTCATAGACCCGGCTCGTATCCTCTAGAGCAAAGCGCGTCGTGGCAAAAACGCCTTTTGCCCTGAACTCTTTGGTTGGATGCGTCTTTGCGATTCGAGGAGATTCCATCAAATCGCAAAACGCTGTGGTTCGCGCTGGCGCGAGATGTGATTTCGGCGTAGAGGAGCAACCCCCTGCCGTCAAGCAAACAGCGCTCTTAGCCGACCAAACCGAGATTAAATCTCGGTATTCCGGGGCCTATCAAGCTCAATGATCCTAATCATCGCGCATGACCGGCCCCGGTGGCTATTGTCGCCGCAGCGCTCTCAGCCCGCTGCCGGCGAGAATGGTCAGTACCAGGAGCGCCGCCAGGAGCCACAGCCAGTTCGCCTTGAGATAGGCAAGAACCTTGGCCCAGAGGTCGGGAGAAACAGCGGTTATCAGGTTCGCGAGCGGTCGCGTTTCAACCTGCCCCTTAACCGGGTCCTGGTAACGATTGCCAGCGGAAAACTGCACACTGGCGAGGATCGACTGTGCGATCGGCACATAAGAGGGCACCTCGGCGGCCGGCGAAACCAGCGTCAGCTCGAAATAACCTTCATTGCCGAGCACGTAACCATGAATATTAGCCGTGCCTTCATCCGCTTCGCCGCCTTTTTCCGGGCTGATCGCACCCCAGATCAGCGTATGCTGCATCTCGTCATATCGCGGCTTGACCAGCCAATCCCGGACCTCGATCTGAGGCTCACCGCGTTTCTGGCGGGCTGCATTGCCTTCTTCCGTGGCTGTCTTGAGGCTCGCCAGCAGATCGTCGGCGTTCCAGCCACGGGCGTCGGCATCGTCGAAGCGCGCACCGGAGCGATAATCGATGAAGACGACCCAATTCTGTTCGCTGGTCGGCACCAGCATGCCAAGAAGTTTGGGATCGACGGGATAGCCCGAAGCGGAGGCCCAGGCACCTGCCTCGGGCTGGCGCACGAAACCGGTGCCTTGCGGGAGCTTCAGCGTCGCCCGGTTATCCAGATTTGCCACGGAAGGGCCTGACAGCAGCACTTTCTGCATCGCCTCGACCGCCTGCTGCAAGACCTGTGCCTTGCGAAGCCCTTCAGCCTCCTGCGCCACGCCGTAGCCGGGCAGCAGGAAGGCCAGAGCGGCGATAGCGAGCAGATATCTGGCAAACATGGGCAGTCTCCGTTCGACGATGACGCCCTATAGCGCCAAATTCTTTGCAGTCCATGCCTTTACGATCCATGTCACGGCCGGAAATTTCATCGGCGATGCCTTGCGATGTCGTTGCGATGTCACTTGGGCTGAATTAGAAGATTGAAAAGGGAGAGCCGCATTGCGGCTTCGAAATTGGAATGACCACTAAGCCCCGCCGCTTCGACAATGCGAGAGCGGCCGTAGCGGCGATCACGCAGCTTTATGACGCGAACACCACACGCCTGCGGGAAGCCTTCACGGCTTTTACCCGAGGCAAGGATTTTGATCACCGCATTCGCGCCTTTTACCCCTATGTCAGCGTCGATACCCAGAGCCTTCCCACACTCGATGCACGCACGCCGTTCGGATTCGTGGCCGATACCGGCGCCTATGCGACGACGCTGACGCGACCGGACATCTTCAGCCGCTATCTGGAGGAGCAGATCGCGCTCCTGCTGCGCAATACCGGTGTCGATGTCGAGGTCGGCGAGAGTTCCACGCCCATCCCGATCCATTTTGCGCTGGGCGAGGACTTTCACGCCGAAAGCGGCCTCGACTATGGGCGCCTTGCCCTGCTGCCGCAGATATTCGATGTGCCCGATCTCACCATCATGGACGATCGGATCGCCAACGGCATCGACGTACGCTCGCCAGACGGTGCCAAGCCGCTGGCACTATTCACGGCGCCGCGCATCGATCTCTCACTGATGCGCCTGAAGCACTATACGGGCACCTCGGCCCGACATTTCCAGAATTTCGTGATCTTCACCAATTACCAATTCTACATCGATGAGTTCGTGCGGTTGGCCCAGGCCATTCTGGCCAAAGGCGAAGGCGGTTCGCTCGGTTCGGGCTACACCGCCTTCGTCGAACCGGGCAATGTCGTCACCGAACTCGGGGAAGAAAACCAGCAACTCGACGTCACGGGCCACCATCCGCCACGACTGCCGCAAATGCCGGCCTATCATCTCAAGCGCGCCGACGATTCCGGCATCACCATGATCAATATCGGGGTTGGGCCGTCCAACGCCAAGAACATCTCCGACCATGTCGCGGTGCTCAGGCCGCATGCCTGGCTGATGCTTGGCCATTGCGCGGGCCTGCGCAATTCACAGATGCTGGGCGATTATGTGCTCGCCCATGCCTATCTGCGCCAGGATCAGGTGCTGGACGCGGATTTGCCACGCGAAGTGCCCGTGCCTGCTCTCGCCGAGATCCAGATCGCGATCGAGCGCGCTGTCGGAAGGGTCACGGGTTTGACCGGTTATGACCTCAAGCGGGTCATGCGGACGGGAACGGTTGCCACAGTCGACGACCGCAACTGGGAGCTGCGTCCCTCGACAGTGCAGAATCTGCCCTTCATCCAGAGCCGGGCCATCGCTCTCGACATGGAATCGAGCACCATCGCGGCCAATGGCTTCCGGTTTCGCGTGCCTTACGGCACGCTTCTATGTGTTTCCGACAAGCCGCTGCACGGCCAGCTGAAATTGCCTGGCATGGCGGATTCCTTCTACCGCGAGCGGGTCTCCCAGCACCTGGCCGTCGGCCTGGAGACCATGGCGCTGCTGCGTGAGACGGATAAGCGTCAATTGCATTCCCGCAAGCTGCGCAGCTTCAACGAGGTCGCGTTCCAATGATCGCTTCGTCTGCGCGCTCTTCCGACGAGGAGGGCGCAGACGGGGCCGTCATGCGCTATTTCTTCTTCATGCCATAGGTATGCTCGGCCGCCGGGAAGCTGCGGTCGCGCACGGCATCAGCATAGCCCTGCACGGCTTCGCGGATCTGATCGCCCAGCGAGCCGAAGCGCTTGACGAATTTCGGAACGCGGTCCGATAGCCCCAGCATGTCCTCGAGCACCAGTACCTGTCCATCGCAGGTCGGGGAAGCCCCGATGCCGATGGTCGGGATCGGGATACTGGCGGAGATCTTGGCGGCGAGCGGCTCGGCGATCGCTTCGAGCACCACCGCAAAGGCGCCCGCGTCGGCGACCAGTTGGGCATCCCGCTCGATCGGGGCCCAGTCCGCCTCTTCGCGGCCCTGCGTCTTGAAGGAGCCGAGGGCCATGATCGATTGCGGGGTCAGTCCGACATGCGCCATCACCGGTACGCCCCGCCCGGTCAGGAAGCGGATGGTCTCGGCCATGCGTTCGCCACCTTCGAGCTTGACGGCGCCGCACCCGGTTTCCTTGATGATGCGCACGGCACTGCGAAAGGCCTGTTCCGGTGTTTCCTCATAGGAGCCGAAGGGCATATCGACCACCACCAGCGCATGCGAGGAGCCGCGCATCACCGCCCTGCCCTGAAGGATCATCATCTCCAGCGTCACCGGCAGCGTGGTTTCCATGCCATGCATCACCATGCCCAAACTGTCGCCGACCAGGATGCAGTCGACATAAGGATCGATGATCCGTGTCGTGTGCGTATGGTAGGAGGTCAGCATGACGATCGGCTCTCCTCCCTTCCGCAGGCGAATCTGTGGAGCGGTGACGCGTTGTGACTGATTTTGAACGGACACGAATATTCCTCCTGGGTGTCTGAGGGGACGATGCTGCGGCTCGCCGGCTTGTGTAACTCGCAGGTTGGAAGACCGCGTCGACTCCCTGACAAAACAAGCGCACAAAACAAAAGCGATTGTCTGAAACTACGCAGATGCAGCATCGCCTGGAGTAAAGCGCGTTTAGACGCAAACGCCTGTTTGCTCCAACTCTTTGGTTCAATGCGTCTTTGCAATTCCTGGCGATTTCACCAAATTGCAAAACGCTTTAGCCAAAGGGCGACATAGCAATTGTCCAAAAGCGCCCGCGCGTAAAGCGGCGGAGAAAAATATTCCAACGCCTGTCCGTGCCCTGTTGTCGCAGCGCAGCATGGCGGTATCTTTCAGCAACCCCGGGCGTATCGGCTGGTACCGCATTGCGGCGTCTTAACCATATTCGTGAACTTTTCAGGGCACTCCATCGCCTCGGGCTGCATCTTCGTTAACAAATGGTTAAAGAATTTGTTTGCGCAGGCACTCTCCCGGAAGCTATCCTTGCCGCTCTCGCGGCTGGATGGCCTTTTTTCACTTCACAGTGGGTGCCCGTGTAGCGTTTGGGTGGGAACGATATGGCTGAACCCCTGAAGAAAGACGAGGCTCTCGCGGCCGCTGTGCGCGAAGCATTTCAGCGCCATATGGAAAATGCGCGCTTGGCTGCCGATGCTTTGAAAGAAAAGCAGGCCGCGGCCACGGCGCAGCGTGCTGCCCCGATACCTGGCCGCGATCCACGGCTGACCGTGCCAACGCCGGCCAATGAGGCGGGCGCGGCCGAGGCAAGCATAGTTGCCGAGCCGACCGAAGCCAGACAGACCGAAGCCAGGAAGACCGAGGCTAGGCAGACGGAAGTCAGGCCGGCTGAAGTAAAATTGGCTTCCCCTTCCCTCGATCGCCTGGTGGCGCTGGCGTCACCGCCGAAGGAGCCTGTGCCGCGCCTTGCCGAGGTGCCTCTTCCCGAAGCCGAAGCAAAACCTGCACCGGCGCCCGAGCCTTCTCCTTCTCCTGCTGTCCCGCCAGCGGCTCCCGCGCCGGTAATGGACGAAAGCACAGACGATAACGGATTCGATTTCGGCGAAGCGCTTTTCATCGAAATTGCGCCCGAAGCGGAGAAGAAGGAGCAGGCCGAAGCGCCGAAGATGCCGCGCGCGGCGTCCCTGGACACGCCTCCTCCCGAGCGGCCGAATCCCGAGACCGACGAGGCCTTCGAGTTCCGTGGTCCGCCTTCGCGCGAAAGGCCGCGCATGTCGACGGTGAGCGTCACGGCCGGCCCGCCTCAGGATCTGGACCAGCGGAACATGGGTGGCGCATCCGCGGTACATGCCGCCGCCCCAGCCTCTCTTGCGCCTGCGGTCAAGGAAGAAAACCTGGTGGCGCCCTCACCGGCGCGGAAAACCACGCGCTTTGGTGTCAATCCGGCGGCCAATGCCAATGAGACTCGCCTTTCTCGACTGAGTTGGCCAAAGATCAAGGTTCCACCCGCCCTGATAGCTTCTGTGCTGCTGGCCGCGGGTATCGCCGCAGTCGGTGCTTACTTCTGGGCCAATCCGGACAAGCTGCAGTCCCTGGGCAATCTGGTCGCGCCGCCGGCCTCGGCTCCGTCGGAGACGAAAGTTGCCGCGGCGCCAGCCCCGGCTTCGACGCCGGCACCGAGCGCCCCCTCGCCGGCTTCGGTGCCCGCTCCCGCATTGCCCGGCGCGACGCGCAGCGTCAGTACCATCGCCATTACCGTGGATGAGGTCGACCAGGCCGTGCAGTCGGCGCGTGAATTGCTGGCCAGCGGCGACGTGGTTGGTGCCAGGGAAGCTCTTGAGTCCTATCGAAGCGGTACCGATCCGCGGGCATTGTTCGCCTTGGCCGAGACGTATGACCCCGCGATCGTCAAGGATCCCTCGCAGGCGAATGCGGCCCAGGCGAAAGCTTTTTACGAGGCTGCAGCGAAAGCTGGCTCCCAGGACTCGGCCGAGCGCCTCGCTCGCCTCGCCCTGGTTCATGCGAATTGATCTGCTGCTCCAAAAAAGCCTGGCACGTGTCGGCGCAAACAATTACAGCGCCGAGCCCGATTTCGATATCGGGTCCAACGCTGTGGATGCAACTGTACCAATCCTAGTGCCGTGCGCCGAGCTCAAGTGCCCGTGAAGGTGTCGACCAGCAGCTTGATGTCCAGCACCAGGATCACGCCGGCGATCACCCACGACAAGGTCGTCAGCCAGACCGGTGTGACGAAGACGCCCATCTTGCGCTTGTCCGAGACGAAGCGAACCAGCGGGATGATCGCGAAGGGCAATTGCATCGACAAGACAACCTGGCTGAGCACCAGCAGCTTGTTGGTGCCCTGATTGCCGTAGAGAGCGGTGACGGCAACCACCGGTACAATGGCGATGCCGCGCGTGATCAGCCGGCGCGCCCAATCGGGAATGCGCAGGTGGAGAAAGCCCTCCATCACGATCTGGCCGGCGAGCGTCGCGGTTACCGTCGAATTGACACCGGATGCCAGCAAGGCGACGGCCAACAGCGTAGAGGCGATGCCGACGCCGAGCATCGGCGACAGCAATTGATAGGCCTGCTCGATCTCCTCGACATCCGTCCTACCGTTCTGATGGAACACGGTTGCAGCCGTGATCAGGATGGCCGCATTCACGAACAGGGCCAGCATCAGGGCAATTGTGCTGTCGGTCACTGCCCAGCGAATGGCTGAGCGCTTGCCCTCCTCCGTGCGCTCATAGGCGCGGGTCTGCACGATCGAGGAATGCAGATAGAGATTATGCGGCATCACCGTGGCACCGATAATGCCGATGGCGATGTAGAGAGCTTCGGGATTGGTGACGACCTTGGCCTGCGGCAGGAACCCGCCGAGGATATCGTGGATCGCCGGGGCCGCGAGGATGATCTGGATGACGAAACAGCCGAAGATCACGACCAGCAGCGCGATCACGAAGGCTTCCAACGTCCGGAAGCCGCGCTGCATCAGCATGAGCACCAGGAACACGTCGACGGCCGTGATGATGGCGCCGTAAACCAGGGGAATGCCGAACAGCAGGTTGAGAGCGATGGCCGTGCCGATGACCTCAGCCAGATCGCAGGCGATGATCGCCAGCTCGCAGGCGAGCCAGAGCATGAGATTCACCGGCCGGGAATAGTGATCGCGGCAGGCCTGGGCGAGGTCGCGCCCGGTGACGATGCCGAGTCGCGCCGCCAGGGCCTGCAGCACGATGGCCATCAGATTCGACAGCAGGATCACGCTCAGGAGCGTGTAGCCGAATTTCGAACCACCGGCGATGTCGGTCGCCCAATTGCCTGGGTCCATGTAGCCGACGGACACCATGTAACCCGGGCCGAGAAAGGCCAGAAAGCGACGAAACCACAAACCCGTCTTCGGCACGGGAACGCTGGCGTTCATCGCACCAAGACTCGGCCGCCTTTCTTCCCCGGGAACCACGCGCCACGCGCCGTTGTCGGCCGGGGCCGTTCCCGTAGCATCCGCACTCATGCCCTTCTCCACCACGAAATTCCATTCTGCATCGCTTCCATGAATATAGCATATGCTATACTCTGAAGATCGGTCAATAGATAAACGCCAAGGCTGTATTTCATCGCCGGCATTGATAAGGCCACGCGGATCGGGCATACCCGCATTTGCAATGCCGCAAACCCGGTCCGCGCCGATTGTTCGATGCTCTGGGATGCATAGAGGAATCAGCTTAGGAGAGCCGGCATGAAACGTTCCGCTGCGCTTTCACCCCCCGAGCCGGGCCTGGTCGACGCCGTCGTGCATGTCGAGAGTTTTAGGCAGGCACGCGAGGCACGCCGCCTCGAACTGATCGAGGACTATGTCGAGCTGATCGCCGACCTGATCAGCGATGGCGGCGAAGCAAGACAGGTTGATATCGCCGCTCGCCTGGGCGTGGCCCAGCCGACCGTCGCCAAAATGCTGAAACGGTTGGCGGACGAAGGTTTCGTGGCTCAGCGCCCCTATCGCGGCGTCTTCCTCACCGAGGCTGGCCAGGCGCTGGCCGAGGCCAGCCGCGAGCGCCATCATATCGTCGAGGCTTTCCTGCTGGCCCTGGGTATCGATGCCGATACCGCCCGGCGCGATGCCGAGGGGATCGAGCACCACGTCAGCAAGGCTACGCTCGACGCCTTTTCGCGTTTCGTCAAAGCCAAGAGCTGAACAAATGCCGCGTTTTGCCGCCAATATCTCGATGCTGTTCAGCGAACTCGATTTCTATGATCGCTTCGAAGCGGCTGCACGGGCAGGTTTTACCGGCGTGGAGTTCCCGTTTCCCTATGATTTCGATAGGCATGAGTTGCGTCGGAGGCTTGACGATAGCGGCCTCGCGCTGGTGCTGCACAATCTGCCGCCTGGACGCTGGGAAGACGGCGAACGAGGGCTAGCCTGCCTGCCGGACCGCAAGGCGGAGTTTCGCGAGAGCGTTGCCCTCGCTCTGGATCACGCCACGATGCTTGGCTGTGCCCAAGTGAACTGCCTGTCGGGCATCCCGCCAAAGGGAGCCGATCCGGAACTCATCCATGAAACGTTGCTGGACAGTCTGCGCTTCGCCGCCGACGAGGCCAGGCATGCGGGCGTCCGCCTGTTGATCGAGGCGATCAACACGATCGATATGCCGGGCTTCTATCTCAACCGGTCACGCCAGGCCCTGGCCATCATCGAGGAGGTCGGTTCGGACAACCTCTATTTCCAATATGATATCTATCATATGCAGGTGATGGAGGGGGATCTGGCCCGCACTATCGAAAGCCAGCTTCCTCGCATTGCCCATATGCAACTGGCCGACAATCCCGGGCGGCACGAGCCGGGAACAGGCGAGATCAATTATCCCTTCCTGTTCGAACATATCGACCGGATCGGCTATCGGGGATGGATCGGTGCCGAATACCGGCCGCTGCACGGGACGGTCGAGGGATTGAGCTGGCTGCCGACGCACGCCTGAATGTCGTCTTACCCGGGCAATCGCGACGCAATCGGCATGGGCTCGCCACTGCCGTTGATCGTTTCTTTCATTTTTGCTGTGCTGTCGGCACGATTTTTGCTCGTTTCGAACGCACGGGTGGTTTATGGGACCGCCTGAAAACCTGTCGACCGAGAACCCAGATGGATGCACCTTTGCCGGAGCCTGGACCTGACGACCGTATCGTCGAGCTCGAACGTTTCTGCCGCGACAAGCTCGATAGCGCCCGCGCCAAACTGGTTGACGAGCCTCGTTACAATCCGGTGGCCCAACTGGCCTTCGAGTTGTCTCGCGAGCTCGAAGCCGGGCGGCTGACGCGGGAGGATTTCGAGGCCCTCGCCTTGCGGCTGAGCCAGGAGACCTTCGCTGCGCGCGCGCAAACCTTGCGGGATTATGTCGGCCCGCTCGACATGGCAGGCAACCGCGAGAGCCTACGGCGCGTTACCGAACATTTGCTCGCAAACGGCCGCCGCGGTGTTTCGAGCGCCTCCCCGCTGGCACGCACCCAGCTTGGTATTGTCTTCACCGGGCATCCGACGTTCCTGCTTTCCAGTGCCAATCGGGCACGCCTGGCGCGAATGGCATGCGATGGCGAGGCGGCGCTGCCGGATATACTGATGGCGCCGGACAACCCGATCACCTTGCAGGTCGAGCATGGTGCCGCGATGGTCGCCCTGGATGCCGCCAAGACGGCGATTGGCACGTTTGCCCGCATCGCCGCCGAGGTCCTGCGTGAGCGGCGTTCGCCCGAATGGCGTTCGGTTACGGTGGGCTATGCCGGCCTCGGCACGTGGATCGGCTACGATCTCGATGGCCGTACCGATATCCAGTGGATTGATTCCTTCCGTTTCCGCCTCGCCGAAAAGCAGCACCAGATCGATCGTTATCTCAGCGAGGTCCTTCGCATTGCCGCCCAGGTTAGTCCGGATTCGCAGACCGCGCAGCGTCTCGAAGAGCTGACTGCGCGGATCGAGCGAACGCGTGCCTGGAACGCTGGCATTCTGGCAGCTTTCAACCAGACGCCGCTCGATCGTCCCGCACTCAGGCATGCGGCCGATCTCCTCACCGCGCGCCATCCGGATGCGGCCACGAGCGTGCGCCCCTATATCGCGTTGATCGACATCGCGATCGCCGACTCACCGCCCGAGATCGCGCTCGACCTCGTCGCTCTGCGCAGCGAAATGCTGACCCTCGGCTTCGGCGTCGGCGAAGTACATATGCGCATCAATGCCACGCAATTGCACAATGCGATGCGCCAGCATCTCGACATCGATTCGGAGGAGAACATCACCTCCCGTTCGATGCTGGAACGCCTGGCTACATTCATTCGCGAGGCCCAGCCGGTCTCCGTCAATTTCGGTTCGCTCGATATCGAGCAGAAGACCGCCCTGCGCCAATTCGTGCTGGCGGCGCAGATCCTCAAGCATGTCGACCGGGATTCGACTATCCGCCTGCTTATCGCCGAATGCGAAGCACCGGCGACGGTGATGGCCGCAGTCTATTTCGCCCGCCTGTTCGGCGTCGAGGACAAGCTCGATGTTTCGCCCTTGTTCGAGACCCCGACGGCGCTGGAAGGCGCGTCGCGCTTCTTCGATGTGCTGTTCGGCATCGAGGAATATCGACAGGCTGTGCGCCAACGCGGCCGGCTTGCGATCCAGACCGGCTTTTCGGATTCGGGCCGCTTCATGGGCCAGATCACCGCGGCCCTCGCGATCGAGCGCTTGCATGGGCAATTGGCCAGGGCCTGCGAACGCCATCGGCTGACGGATGTCGAGGTTCTGATCTTCGACACCCACGGCGAGTCGGCAGGGCGTGGCGCCCATCAGGGCAATTTCGAGGACCGCGCCTTCTACGTGCTGAGTCCTTGGGCGCGCCGCGAATTCGAGAGCCGGGGCATTGCCCTCAAGCACGAGGTCAGCTTCCAGGGCGGCGACGGCTTCATCTATTTCGAAACACCCGAACTTGCCCTTGCCTCGCTGACTCGCATGCTGGAGGCGGAAGTGGCTTGGCGGGAGCAGCCGGCCAGCGACGATCCCTTCTATTCAAACACGACCTTCTCCTTCGATTTCTTCCGCCGGCTTGCCTCTTTTCATAGCAAGTTGCTCGATGATCATGCATATCACCGGGCGCTGGGCTCCTTTGCCCAGGGCCTGCTGAACGATACCGGCTCGCGCAAGTCACGGCGCCAGTTCGACGTGTCAGGCGGCGAGGTGCATCAGGTCCGCCGCATCCGCGCCATTCCCCACAATGCCATCCTGCAGCAACTCGGCCATCCTGCCACGGTGATCGCGGGGTTCGGTACGGCGTTGCGAGGTGACGAGGATCGCTTCATCGACACCTTCGCCAAATCGGACCGGCTGCGCCGTTTGACCTCGCACGTGGTGCATATGAAGCGGCGCTCCAGCATCAAGGCGCTCGCGGCATTCTCGACCTTGTTCGACCGCTCCTTCTGGTCGACGCGTCCCTATGCCGGCGCCGAACCGCATCTGGCCGAGCCCTGCCTGTTCATTACCCAATTGCTGGAAGAGGATGATCGGGCCGCTTCGCTCAATGAGTTGGCGGTGAAGCTGCGGCTCGATGCCATCTCGCTTCATCGCCTGCTCGACCTCGCGGGACAGGATCTGGGCAAGTCGATCTCCGAAAACCGGGAGAGGCTCGACATGCTGCAGGCGGTGCGGCTGGCCCTGCTCCAGCATATCCTGCTGATGGCGGCCCGGGTGCCGAAATTCTCCACGCGCAACGATGTCTCGCGTGAAGACATCATGGAGTTGATCTTCAGCCTGCGCATTCCCGAGGCGGTGACGCTGCTGCGCGACGCCTATCCGGTGAATGGGCTGACCATGGAGGGGTATAGCCTCGCCGAGCCCTTTACCTATCCCGGCGATTCACCCTCGAACTATGCGGCGCTGACGCGCAATCTCATCGATCCGATCGACAGAACCTATCGGACGATTCTTGCCATCGGCGCCGCCATTGCCCTTGAGTTCGGGGCTCACGGTTAAATTGCGGAACAAATACGATTCAGTTGGATCGCATTTTCTAGCGTATGGATAAAGGGGCCGGCCATTCCTGGCCGGCCCCTTCTCTGCCCCTGGCAATCAGGCTGGCAACTTCTCGTTCTCGTACCCGGCTTCGACGATCGCTGCGCGCAATCTTCCTTCGTCGGCGGCACTCGCCACCTTGACGGTCTGCGAACCGATGTCGATTTCGACGGCTGCGCCGGGGTCGACGGCCTTCAGCGCGCCCGTGATCGTCTTGGCGCAGTGGCCGCAGCTCATTTCCGGTACTTTCAATGTGATCATGCGAGGTCTCCAATCGATGAAGACCTTGTAGGGCTTCCCATCATTGTAAGGTCAAGCACCTTTTTGGAGCTGACATTCGCCTCGGGCGATCAGGCGTCGAGAGCGGCCGACGAGAACCAAAGATCGGGATAAATGGCGATTGCGCTCTCATCCGGCGCCTTGACCGAGATCGGCCAAAGCGAGCGCACGGCCAAGGCCTCACGAGTAGACCTCGGCGCACGAATCGTGTGGATCTCGCGCGATGCGCCGACGCAGGGAATGAACCAGGACGGCATCAGCGCCTTGACGGCAAAGCCGGCGGCTTCCGCATCCACCCTCAGAGCAAGGCCGATTTCCTCGTGCGGACGCCAGGGGAAGATCAAGCGTCCCTCGGGCTGCAACGCGGCAAGCCAGGCAAGCGGCGGTGCGACCACGCCTGCGTTGACATAGATCAGGTCCGAGGGAGGCACGGCAACACGTGTGGCATCGGCTCGAACGACGCTGACGCCATCGAACGGCCTGAGGTTGCGCCTTGCCTGTTCGGCGAGATCTTCCTCGATCTCGAAGGCTGTCACGCGGCCATTGGGCAAGGTCAGCACCGACAGCATGGCCGTATAATATCCCAGACCCGCCCCGATATGGCTGACCTTATCCCCTGCTTTGGGCGCCACCGCCCCTAGCCATGCCGCATGCAAAGCCGGTTCGCCCGTGTTGATCTGTTTGTCCGCCTTCAGAGCAATCAGTCGATTCTGGTATAGGTGGATCGGATCGGCACTCGGCGTTTCGACATAGTTTCCATGGCTGGCTACCAGCCAGGGGCCGGGCGGCAGGAAGGCTTCGCGTGGCACGAGTTCGAAAGCCCTCTCGATGCGCGGGTCACCCGATCCGCTCTCCTTCAGCATCGATCTGGCAAAATCGCGGCGTGCCTGTCCTAGCGCCGCCTTCTCATCGGTCATGCTCTGTCCGCCTGCACCATTGCCTGCCGGCGAATCTAGCATTCTTTGAACAGGCCGGCTCGGCCCAGGGCGCACGCATGCTGAAGATCCGGCGAAACGCGCCTAAACACAGGAAAGTGTCGGTGTGTTACTCATCGGCAGTGCAAAAGAGCCGCACTTGCAGGCGCAACAGGACTGGCTACGGCCACGCCTGACCACGTGATACATGAGCAACAATGCCTACCGTTGACACAGGCTCTCAGCGAAGCAGGCCGCCGACAGGATTTTCAGGGAATTGAAATGGTGAGCTCGGTGGGATTCGAACCCACGACCCCATGATTAAAAGTCACGTGCTCTACCGACTGAGCTACGAGCTCTCACCAAGCGGGACATTGTCCCGCAATTGCGGTGTCTCTAAGCGTCATGAGCGGATGGGTCAAGCTGCCATTGTCGCGTGCCATGCAAAAATGGCGCGTCATCCCCTCGTCATGCTCATGAAGTGATGAATACATGCGCTTGCGAGAGCTGAAAACGGTGCTAAGCACGTAACGGACGATAAGCTGCCGGGGGCGGCAAAAGGAGATCAGCCAATGCAATTGGGAATCATCGGCCTGGGCCGCATGGGCGGCAACATCGCCCGCCGTCTGATGAAGAACGGCCACACCACCGTCGTCTATGATCGCGCTCCGCCGGCGGTTCAGGCTTTGGTGGCCGATGGCTCGGTCGCCGCCACCGACCTTGCCGACCTCGTTTCGAAGCTGACGACGCCACGCGCCGTCTGGGTAATGCTGCCGGCGGGTGCCATCACCCAGGGCACCATCGACCAGCTCTCGCGCCTGCTGTCTCCCGGTGATGTGATCATCGACGGCGGCAACACCAATTGGAAGGACGACGTCCGTCGCGGCAAGGAACTGGCGGCCAAGGGGCTCGATTACGTCGATGTCGGCACCTCCGGCGGCGTCTGGGGACTGGAGCGCGGCTACTGCATGATGATCGGCGGCAAGACCGAAACGATCACGCGTCTTGATCCGATCTTTGCCACGCTGGCGCCTGGCATCGGCAATGTTCCCCGTACGCCCGGCCGCGACAAGCACGATCCGCGGGCGGAGCAAGGCTATATCCATGCCGGCCCCTGCGGCGCCGGGCATTTCGTCAAGATGATCCACAACGGCATCGAATATGGCCTGATGCAGGCTTATGCGGAAGGTTTCGACATCCTGCGTTCGGCTGCCAATGAAGGCCGGGCAGAGGGCGAGACGTTCGACTTCAACATGGCCGATATCGCCGAAGTCTGGCGCCGCGGCAGCGTCGTCACCTCCTGGCTGCTGGACCTGACGGCAACCGCCCTCGCTGCCGACGAGGAGTTGAGTGAATATTCCGGCTTCGTGGAGGATTCGGGCGAAGGACGCTGGACGATCGAGGCCGCCATCGACCAGGCGGTGCCCGCCGAAGTGCTCACCGCTGCTCTCTACACCCGTTTCCGCTCCCGTCAGGAGCACACCTATGCGGAGAAGATCCTCTCCGCCATGCGTAAGGGGTTCGGCGGTCACGTCGAGCCGAAGAATCCCGCGTCCAAGGCTTGAGTTATGAATGCCCACCACATCAACAAGGGCGGCGCTGCCGGCCCTTGCTGCTTCGTCGTCTTCGGTGCCAATGGCGACCTGACCAAGCGCCTGCTCGTCCCTGCCCTCTATAATCTTGCGGCCACCGGCCTGCTGCCGGAGAATTTCGCCATCGTCGGCGTGGTGCGCCGTCCGATGGAGGATGATGCCTTCCGCCAGACCCTGATTGACGGGCTCAAGCAGTTCGCCACGCGGCCCGTCGATCAGGCGGTCTCCGACAGATTGTTTGCCTGCGTTTCCAGCGTGGTCGCCCAGGTCGAAAATCCCGACAGTTTCCGGGATCTGGCCCGGCACCTGGAGAAGGTCGAGAGCGGACGCAACACCGGCGGCAATCGCCTGTTCTATCTGGCGACGCCGCCGTCGGGCTTTGCCCCGATCACCCGGCTCCTCCAGGAGGTCGGCCTCAGCCAGGAAGTGGAAGGCGGTCCCTGGCGGCGCGTCATCGTCGAAAAGCCTTTCGGCACCGATCTTGCCTCGGCCCAGGCCCTCAACCGCCAGCTCCTGAGCGTGCTGAGCGAGGACCAGATCTACCGGATGGATCATTATCTGGGCAAGGAGACGGTCCAGAACATCATGATCCTGCGCTTTGCCAACGGCCTGTTCGAGCCGATCTGGAACCGCGACCATATCGACCATGTCCAGATCAGCGTGGCGGAAACCGTCACGGTCGAGCGCCGTGGCGCCTTCTACGACGCGACAGGCGCCTTGCGCGACATGGTGCCCAACCATCTGTGCCAGTTGCTGTCACTGATTGCCATGGAACCCCCTGCCCGCTATTCGGCCAATTCCGTGCGTTCGGAGAAGGCCGAGGCCCTGGCGGCCATCACGCAATACACGCCCGAACAGGCGATCTTGAACTCGGTGCGGGCCCAATATGGTCCCGGCATCATCAAGGACACGCCGATCACCGCGTACCGCGCCTCGCAGGACGTCAATCCCAAGAGCGTCACGCCGACTTACACCGCCATCAAGTTCGCCATCGACAATTGGCGCTGGGCCGGCGTGCCCTTCTATCTGCGCACCGGCAAGGCCCTCGCCAAGCGCAAGACGGAAGTGGCGATCCGCTTCAAGGACGCGCCGATCGCCATGTTTCGCGATACGGCGCTGTCCGGCATGGGGCCGAACACTCTGGTGCTCGATATCCAGCCGGAAGAAGGCATCACGTTGCATTTCAACGCCAAGGTGCCGGGACCCAAGATCGACCTTGCGGGTGTCGGCATGGACTTCAAATACAAGGACTATTTCGAGGCGGCTGCGAGCACCGGCTACGAAACGCTGATCTATGACTGCATGATCGGTGATGCCATGCTGTTCCAGCGCGCCGACGGGGTCGAGGCAGGCTGGGCCGCGGTGCAGCCCTTCCTCGATGCCTGGGCCAATGCCGGCGATCGGGGGCTTGCCAACTATGCCGCCGGTTCCGAAGGCCCGGCTGCCGCCGAGGTCATGCTTGCCCGTGACGGGCGCGGCTGGCGGCCTATCGCATGAGCAGCGAGCGCATCATCGATATCTCGGCCGATGCCGACGCCTTGGCCGACCGTGCAGCCGACTGGTTCGTCGCCGAATTGGTGGGGCGGCCGGGGCCGATCGCGGTGGCCCTGTCCGGCGGCTCCACGCCCAAGCGCCTTTACGAGCGTCTGGCGCGGGATCCCTGGCGTTCCGCCCTGCCCTTCGAGCGCATTCATTGGTTCTGGGGGGATGAACGTATCGTTGCCGCCGACGATGCCAGGCGCAACACGCTGATGGCAAAGGGAGCTTTGCTCGACCATGTCCCGGCGCCTCAGCAGAACATTCATGAGATCGCCGCAACGCCGGTCTCGCCCGAGGCCGCAGCGCAGGCTTATGAGCAGGCGCTCAAGGCTTATTACGGCGCGGACGTGCTTGATCCGGATCGGCCGCTGTTCGACATCATGCTGCTCGGCGTTGGGTCCGACGGACATACGGCCTCCCTCTTTCCGGGCAAGCCAGCCCTGGCTGTAAGGGATCGCTGGGCTGTTCATTCAGATCCGGGTTTGGATCCCTTCGTGCCGCGGGTAACCCTGACCTTCCCGGCCATCGCCTCGAGCCGGGTCGTTGCCTTCCTTGCCGCCGGGGCGGACAAGCGCGAGACGCTCGCCAAGATCTTCGCCGGCGCCGATCTGCCATCGGCCCATGTCGAGGCTTCGGGCCCGATCCATTGGTTCCTCGACGAAGCGGCCGCACCGGCATGATCGGCCAGCTATTTCGTTTGCGGGACTGACGGCTTGTTTTTTGGGGGAATGATGGCGGGAAGAATGGGCGTGGCCGCGCTGGTGGCCATGCTGGTGACGGGGCGCGCCGGGCAGGCCTCGGCGGAGATGTTTCCAATCTATCGGTTTGACGACTATTGTCTAGATACGATCGGCCGGCCGCCGAAGGTGATGCTAGATAGCCCCGAAATGGTCTCCTGTTTCAACCGGGAGTTCGACGGCCTATGTCGAATTGAACGACATCTGGGTCACGGTTCCGGGGGATATTCAGAGCGCCTGCTATTCGGAGGGCCGAACCAGGGTCGAAACGGGAGCTGGCTCCTATGCCAGGCACCTGGCTTGCACCCAGCGTAAGATCGCCGATAGGTCTCGCCCCAGTACCGGCGTGCCGGCGACCGATTGTGACCGCATGGCTTCGCGCGGGGGCGACCCGCTTTCCCTCGCTCCCGGTCTCAGCATGGCGGACATCGACCACGCCAAGGCAATCCCGGCTTGTGAGCAAGCCCTGGCCGAACACCCCAAGGAAGGGCGCTTTGCCTATATGCTCGGCCGGGCGCAGGAGGGAGCGGAGCAATATGACAAGGCGCGCCAATCCTATCTCAGGGCCGTCGATCTCGGCGAGAAGCGGGCTTTCCTCAATTTGGCCGGCCTCTACGCGGATGGTCGGGGCGTGGAGCCTGATTCCGCAGCGGCAGTTACCTGGTACAGGAAAGGTGCCGATGCTGGCGAGAGCGGCTGCGAGAACAATCTCGCCGGCCTCTATCTGAGAGGGAATGGCGTCGAACAGAGCATTGAGCAGGCTCTGGCCCTCTATCGCAAGGCGTTCGAGCATGGCGATGGAGAGGCCGCCTATAATTTGGGAGTCCTGTACGAACAGGGCAATGGCGTCGAAGTCGATCTCGCCGCTGCCCTCGACTATTATCGCAAGGCTGCTGCCGCCGGCAGCGCCAATGCGCAATACGAACTCGCCCAACGCTACGCCAAGGGTGACGGGGTCGAGAAGAACGCAAGCCTTGCCGTGGCCTGGTACAGCAAGGCTGCAGAACAAGGTCTGGGCTCAGCGCAGATGGATCTCGGCTATGCCTATGACGAGGGGTTGGGCCTGTCCCCCGAGCCAGCCGAGGCGGCCAATTGGTACGCCAAAGCCGCGGACCAGGGCTACGACGCGGCTCGGCACAATTTGGCTTTATTCTATGCCGAGGGCAAAGGTGTGCCCAAGGATCCTGTCAAGGCGGTTTCGCTGTATCGACAGGCGGCCGAGGATGGTTATATCCCCTCGCAGACCAATCTTGCCGTGCAACTTGCAGGTGGCATTGGCGTGCCCAAGGACGAGGCTGAAGCCTTGAAATGGTTCCGGCTGGCTGCCGAGCAGGACGAACCGGTTGCCCAGTTCAATCTCGGCATTTTCTATGAGCACGGGCGTGGCACCCGCGCCAGCAAGAAGGACGCCATTGCCTGGTATCGCAAGGCTGCCGCCCAGGGGCATGAGAATGCCAAGGCGGCTCTCGACCGGCTTACCGGCAAGAAAACCCGCAAGAAGGCATAGGAACACATCATGACCTCTTCTCCTCATCTGGTTTCCACCGCCTGGCTGGCCGCTCACCTTGGCGACGAGAATCTGGCTGTCGTCGATGGGTCGTGGCATCTGCCGGCGGTCAATCGCGACGGTCACGCCGAATATCTGGCTGCCCATATTCCTGGCGCTGTCTTTTTCGACATCGACAAGATCGTCGATGCCAGCAGCGGGTTGCCTCATATGCTGCCGAGCCCCGAAGTTTTCTCAGAGGCTGTCGGTGCGCTCGGCCTCACCGAGAACAAGCATATCGTCGTCTATGACGGTGCCGGCTTGTTCTCGGCCCCGCGCGTCTGGTGGACCTTCCGGATCTTCGGAGCGGCCAAAGTTTCCATCCTCGACGGCGGCTTCCCGCTTTGGCAGGCCGAGAACCGCCCTGTCGAGGGCGGGGCACCGCACCCAGTGCCGGCTCGCTTCACGGCGCGTTTCGACGGTGACCAGGTGAAGAGCGTCGGCCAGGTCCAGGCCGCCCTGATGGATGGCAGTGCAGAAATCATCGATGCCCGGCCGGCTGAGCGCTTCCGCGGCGAGGCGCCGGAGCCTCGGCCGGGCGTGCGCCCGGGACATATGCCGGGCGCCCGTAATCTGCCCTATGCAGCCATTGTCGAGAACGGCCGCCTGGCCTCGCCGGAGACGATCAGGGCCGCGATGAACGCTGCCGGCATCGATACCCAAAAATCGGTGGTGACGAGTTGTGGTTCGGGCGTATCGGCTGCCATTCTGGCTCTGGCCTTCGATACGGTCGGCAAGCCGGTCGAGGGTATCTATGACGGATCCTGGGCCGAATGGGGCGCCCGGCCGGATCTGCCTTTGGCAACGGGCGATTAACGCCTCGCTCTACGTTGGCGGAAATCGCCTCACCTGCACAAAAATAAAGCTCGCACAAAGAGATGTGCGAGCTTTTTGATTTTCTGGCTGATTGGCAATCCGATCTATTGGCCCGCCATCGAAGCCGTGACCGGCGAGGTCGGCACCAGAACCGCAGGTGCGTGGGCCGGTGTCGCGGCAAAGGCTTGTGCCGTCGGTTGTACGGCCATGGCCGGCTCCACCGATGCGTCGGGAGCCTTGGCCTTCGCCAGATTGACCTGTCCGATCGAACCGGTCGGCACCTTGCCCAGAACACCATCCGAGCTGCGCGGACGGGAAGGCGGCAACGGCGTGAACGCCATATTGCTGAGGCCAGCCACCTCTGTCGTGGCGACGGGCGGATCCATCGGCTCGGCCTGGGCGATCATCGGCGGCACCACTACCGGCTTGATCTCGGGGGCCGCGAGCCTGGAAGGCTTGACTTCGGTCGCCGAAGCGACCTGCGTCACGGCTGCGACGGGCAAGATCGGTGTCGTGGTCGGACGCGTCGGCGGCGCCGCGTCGGCAACCATGGTGTTCGAAACGCCAGTCGGCAGCGGCGCCGGTGTGCCATCGGTCCGCAAGGTCGCCATCAGCATCTTGTTGTCAGAGCCGGATTCTGGAGCGCGGCCGACATATTCGACCTTCACCCGCCCGACACCGGCGCCCTTGAATTGCAGCAGGTCGGCGGCACGGCTCGACAGGTCGATCAGGCGGCCATGCACATAGGGGCCGCGATCGTTCACGCGAACGACGATCGAGGTGCCGTTGCTCAGATTGGTGACGCGCGCATAGCTCGGCAGCGGCATGGTCTTGTGCGCGGCCGAAAGACCCGTCATGTCGAAACGCTCGCCCACAGCCGTCTTGCGGCCATTGAAGCCCGGCCCGTACCAGGATGCCAGGCCGACGGCGGTGTATTTGGAATCATGGCCCGCGGGCACATAGCGCTTGCCGCCGATCGCATAGGGCTTTTCAGTGCCGTTCTTGCTGCGGACAGGCGGGGTGACCACACGCGTACCTGCTGGCGGCACGACTGTCGTGCTGGTGGCGGCCGCAACCTGGGTGGTTGCGGGTTTGGGAGCATAGGCTTGATTGGGTGCGGCGCAACTCGCCAAAGCGGCACAGCCAGCGAGAGCGACGGCCGCCTTGACGACGGCTCCCGATACCCGGGAAGGAGATGAAGTGTCGGAAATACGCAACTCGACGCGATTTGGAACAGTCGAGAGGTTTTCCGCCATCTCAGAATCCTTCTTATGGAGCGAAGAGGCGTCGTGGTCTGCGTGCGGCCATGGCGTGTCCAACACGACATGGCGGGGCGCAGTACGAGCGCATCCTGCTGTTTCATTTCGAAGCACGAAGCCGTTCTGCACTTCGTGTCCGGTGGTGGATTTCCCTGGATTTCCGCCATAAAGACGCCCTGACATTGCGCCTGAATTGCGGCAAGGTTTCCAAACCGTAAACAGCCGATAGCGCAAGATCCGACAAATTGAAAGCCCCGCAACAGGCTCCTGCGGCACCAGGACACCCGCCCACTGGTCGCGCCGGCTGCGGAAGGGTTAATATTTCCTGAGCAAAATCAGTAAGAAAAGGGAGATTAACCAGTGCAGCCGAGCGTTGTTCGATTGCCGGCAAAAAAGTTCACTTCACACAACTTTACAGAGCAGAACGACCCCCGCAAACACGGTCCTGCCATAGTCGCCGGGCCAGTTTGGGGCGGGCAGGATCGGGGAAAGGAATCGAGGAATGACGCTCACCAGCAGACAAGTGCTTCCGGACCGCTCGCACAATGCCGTTAACTTGGCTATGTGCTTGGCATGTTGGCGATTCCTGCCTCAGGCAGGTTCTCTCGTCCAAGCCGGCGAATAGGCTTGGACGAGAGAACCTGCAAATGCCTGATATCTTGCAATTTCCTTGTGACCGTGCCCATGGCTCGATCGCAAGGAACTGCTTAGGTTCGCTGGAATGCCCTTTTTTGAAGGCCCCATCGTGAAGCTTTCTCTTCGTCAGATGCGTACTTCAGCAACGGCAGTCGGTATGTTGACCGCGTTTGCGACGATCCTGGCCGGTTGCGCCGATGTTCGCCCGCTCAATCTCGCGATTGCGGTGCCGAGCGCTTACGACCAGGCCTCGAAGGCGAAGCCGGCAGAGCCGGTGCGCACGGATTGGTGGCGTAGCTTCGGATCCCCCGAACTGACGGCGCTGGTCCAGCAGGCGCAGAGGGGCAATCTCGATATCGCGACCGCGATTGCCAATATCGAGCAGGCACAGGCGGGCATCACCATTGCCAGGGCCCCGCTGTTTCCGCAGATCGATGGCGACATCTCGGCCCAGCGCGCCCGCGCCGCCTCGTCGACGGGACGGGTCGGGCGTGGGCGGGCCACCTATGGCCTGTCGGCGAGCGCCAGCTACGAGATCGATTTCTGGGGCAAGAACAGCCAGGCGCTGGCGAGTGCCAGGTCCAGCGAGGCTGCAAGCCGCTTCGATCGCGACACGGTCGAACTGACGGCGATCGCCAATGTGGCGGATGCCTATTTCGCCATCCTCGGCGCCCAGGACAGGCTGCGCATTGCGCGCGATAACGTCGCCAGTGCCACACGAATCATGACGCTGATCAACAATCAGCTCAAGGCCGGGACGGCGACATCTCTTCAGGTCGCCCAGCAGCAGAGCCTGCTCGACCAGCAACGCGCCAGCATCCCGCCGCTGGAACTGTCGGTCGCGCAAAACAAGGCCGCTGTTGCCCTGCTGGTCGGCAGTCCCCCTGCCCTGGTGAGTATCAAGGGCGGCGGGCTGGGACGTTTGCGCGTACCGACCGTCGCGGCAGGGCTCCCCTCGCAATTGTTGACTCGCCGGCCCGACATCGCCGCCGCCGAAGCCACTCTGATTGCTTCCCACCAGGATGCGCTGTCTGCGAGGGCTGCCCAATTCCCCTCGATCTCCCTGACCGGGCAAGGCGGCGTGCAGAGCGCCGCACTCAAGAGCCTGTTCGATCCCGCAGCGGGTTTCTATTCGATCGCTGCGGGCCTGACGCAGCCGATCTTCGATGGCGGTACCTTGCGCGGCAATGTCGAGCGGGCCAATGGCGTGCAGAGCGCCCAAGTGGCTGCCTATCGCAAGACCGTGGTGCAGGCCTTCGTCGACGTCGAGAACGCCTTGGCGGCCGTGCGCCAATATGCCCGCCAGGAGGTGTTGCAGCAGGCCGTGGTGGTGAGTTCGCGCAAGGCCTACACCATCTCGGAGCAGCAATTGCGCGAGGGCACCGTCGATCTGGTGACCGTGCTGCAAACTGAGCAAACTCTCTTCAACGCCCAGGACACGCTGATACAGGTCAAGCTGCTGCGTCTGCAGGCGTTGATCAGCCTGCATCAGGCGTTGGGCGGCGGCTGGACGACGTCCGCCGCGCAAACGCCGCAAAACTAGAAACTGTTATGGGCGATGCGAAACCCGACTCGCGCCCGTTCCCGATTCGAGTGAGTTGAAATGCCCAGACTTTCGCGCAGCCTCGTGACATTGGCCGTTCTGCTGGCTGCAGGAGCCGGGGCGGCCTATCTGACGCGTGATCGCTGGCGCGCCTCAGCTCCGCCATGGTTGCAGGCCTATCTGCCGCCGGCCGAGACAGCCGACCAGAGCAAGCCCGCGCCAGCAAGGGCGGGCGGCGGCCGGCGCGGCCGCCGCGGCAGTTTCGATAGCGGCCCCCTGCCCGTGCTGATCGCTGAAGCCAAGACAGCCGACGTGCCTGTTTATCTCTACGGTGTCGGTACCGTGAAGGCGTACAATACCGTGACGATCACCCCGCAGGTGGGCGGGCAGATCGTCGAAATGCCGTTTCGGGAGGGCCAGGACGTCAAGAAGGGCGACGTGATCGCCCGTATCGACGATTCGACCTACAAGGCCACGCTGGACCAGGCCATTGCCAAGAAAGCCCAGGATCAGGCCCTGCTCGACAATGCCAAGCGCGACCTTCAGCGCTATATGGGCCTGGTCGCCAGCAATTCAGTAACCCGGCAGACGGCCGATACGCAGCGCTCCACCGTGGCGCAATACGAGGCCCAACTCAAATCGGACGATGCGGCCATCGCCAGCGCACAGGCGACCCTGGCCTACACCATCATTACGGCGCCGATCGACGGACGCGCCGGCATCCGCAACGTGGATGTGGGCAATGTCGTCCAGGCTTCCAGCAGCACGGGCCTCGTCACGCTGACGCAGATCAAGCCCATCGCGGTCCTGTTCTCGGTGCCGCAACAGGCCTTGGCCGAGATCGCGCCGGCCGGTGGCAAGGAACCGTTGCAGGTCGAGGCCGTTCGCGGCGACAACAAAATCGTGATCGATACCGGCAAGCTCGAAGTCATCAACAACGAGGTGGATGCCAGCACCGGCACGATTCAGCTCAAGGCGATCTTTCCCAACGCCTCGCTGGGTCTGTGGCCCGGGGCCTTCGTGAATGCCAAGCTCAAGGTGAGGACACTGGCAGGTGTCGTCGTTGCGCCCACTGCGGCGATCCAGCGCGGGCCCAACGGCACTTTCGTCTATGTGCTTGGTGATGACGGTACCGCCAAGATGCGCCCGGTCACCGTCAGCCAGCAAGGCGATGAGCAGGTTGTCGTCGATAGTGGCCTGAAAAACGGCGAGAAGATCATCACCACTGGCTTTGCAAGGCTGAGCGACGGTGCCAAGGTCGAGGTTTCCAAGTCGGGGGCCGTTCCGGCCGAAGACGACGAGGAGGGCCTGGAGGCGCCGGCGCCCGCCGCGCAGCCCGAGAGCGGCGGCAAGGCGGAGGGAGGAGACGGCCAGCCTCAACGCAAAGGGCATCGTCGCCAACAGGGTGGCGGCGCTACGCCTGCGCCAGCACCAGCGCCATGAACGGGGTCTCCGCCCCCTTCATTCTCCGGCCGATCGCCACCTCACTGCTCGGCATCGCCGTGCTGCTGGGCGGTCTGCTCGGCTATTTTGCCTTGCCGATCGCCCCCCTGCCCCAGGTCGATTTCCCGACCATCCAGATCACCACCCAGTTGCCGGGGGCCGAACCGGAAACCATGGCGAAACTGGTGACGGCCCCCCTGGAGCGCAATCTCGGCCAGATCCCGTCGATTGCGACCATGGTTTCGTCGTCGGCTTTCGGCATCAGCCAGATCACGCTGCAGTTCAATCTGGATCGCGACATCGACGGTGCCGCTCAGGACGTGCAGGCGGCCATCAACGCCTCAGCTTCCACCTTGCCCTCAGGCCTGCCCTACCCGCCGAGCTATGCCAAGGTGAACCCGGCCGACACGCCGATCCTGACCCTGGCGCTGCGTTCGAAGACGCAGACCATCCGAAACCTGTCCGACATGGCCGATACCCTGCTGGCTCAGCGCTTCGCCGAGGTCAGCGGCGTCGGCCATGTCGACGTGCAAGGTGGCGTGCGCCCGGCCCTAAGGGTGCAGGTCAATCTTGCCCGGGCCGCGGCTTATGGTCTGGGCCTGGAGGATATAAGGCTCGCCATCACCACCTCCACGGTTGCCGGCGCCAAGGGCTCCCTCAACGGCGCGGCCCAGTCCTACACGATCGCGGCCAATGACCAGATCAGCGCGGCCGATGCTTTCGCCGACGTGGTGATCGCCTACCGCAACAGCGCTCCCGTGCGACTCAAGGACATCGCCGATGTGGTCGAGGGCCTGGAAAACGCACGGGTGGGTGCCTATTACAACGGCCAGCCGGCCGTGGTGATCGACATCATGCGCCAGCCGGGCGCCAATGTGATCGCCACGGTCAACAGCGTGCTGGCGGCATTGCCGGAGCTCCGCCGCAGCCTGCCGGCCGACATCTCGCTCGAAGTCGTCAACGATCGCACGCAAACCATCAAGGCCTCGATCGACGAAGTGGAGATGACCCTGGCTCTCAGCGTCGGCCTGGTGATTCTCGTCGTCTTCGTCTTCCTCAGAACCTTGCGCGCGACCATCATCGCAGGCGTCGCCCTGCCGCTCTCGTTGATCGCGGCTTTTGGCGTCATGTGGTTCTGCGGCTTCAGCCTCGACAATCTCTCGCTGATGGCACTCACCATCGGCGCCGGCTTCGTGGTCGACGACGCCATCGTGATGATCGAGAACATCGTGCGCCATATCGAGGATGGCGAGAATCCGTTCGATGCCGCGCTCAAGGGTGCCAAGGAAATCGGCTTCACCATCATTTCGCTGACGGTATCGCTGATCGCGGTGTTCATTCCGCTCCTGTTCATGACCGGCATCGTCGGACGCATGTTCCGCGAATTCGCCCTGACCCTGACCATCGCCGTGGTCGTTTCGGCCGTGATCTCGCTGACACTGACGCCAATGATGTGCGCGCGCCTGCTCAAATCAGGCCATAGTGAGCGCAAAGGGCTGCTGGACTGGGTCGATCGCGGCTTCGATGCCGTCATCCGCGGTTATCGGGCCAGCCTGGTATGGACCTTGCGCCACGGCTTTTTGATGTTGCTCCTCACGCTTGGCACGCTGGCGACCACGGTCTGGCTTTACATCGCCATGCCCAAGGGCTTCCTGCCCCAGCAGGATACCGGGCTGATCACGGCAGTGATCCAGGCCGAGCCGACGGCCTCCTTCGATGCCATGAAGAAGGCGCAGGCCACCATTGCCGACATTGCCCGCAAGGACCCCGATATCCTCTCCGCCGTGGCCAGCATCGGCGTCTCGGGGAGCAATCTCACCTCCAATACCGGCTCGCTCTCTCTGGTGCTCAAGCCGCGCAACGAGCGCAAGGCAGGCGCCACCGATATCATTCAGCGCCTGCAGGCCGAGACCAACCGGCTGCCGGGCCTGCGCGTGACCTATCAGAGCGTGCAGGACATCCGCATCACCGCGCGAGCCGGCCGCGCGCCCTACCAATATACGCTGACCGGCACCGATGCGAACGACGTCGACCGCTGGGCCGACCAGTTGGCCGCCGAACTCGAACGCTCCGGCGTGATGCGCGACGTCACCTCGGAAGTGCAGAATGGCGGTGCCAGGCTCTTCGTGGATGTCGACCGCGACACCGCATCCCGCCTCGGTGTGTCCATGCAGGACATCTCCAACGCCCTGAACAATGCTTTCGGCCAACGCCAGGTCGCTACCATCTATGCCCAGGCCAACCAATATCGCGTCATCCTGGAGGCGGCGCTCGACGATCAGGTGGGACCGAGCGTGCTCAGCCGGATCTATGTTCCCAGCTCAGCCAGCACCTCCGGGCTTGCCACCACCACCAATCCCACGGCGGGGACAGTCGGCGCCAGCGGTACGGCGACCAACATACCGACCGCATCGGGCGCCGCCGACAATCAGGTGCCCCTGAGCGCCTTCACCAGCATCCGTCACGAGACGGCGCCGCTGGTGGTCGAGCACGACGATCAATTCCCCTCGGCAACCATCAGTTTCGATGTCGCCCACGGAGCCTCGCTCAGCGATGCCGTTGCCGCGATCCGCCAGGCGCAGGCCGCGATCGGCATGCCGGCGTCGATCTCCACCCGTTTCACCGGCGATGCGGCGGAGTTTTCTTCCTCCCTCGCCAACCAGCCCTGGCTGATCCTGGCGGCCGTGATCACCATCTATATCGTGCTGGGCGTGCTCTATGAGAGCGCCATCCATCCGGTGACGATCCTCTCGACCTTGCCATCGGCTGGCGTCGGCGCCTTGCTTGCGCTCGAATATACCGGCCATGAACTGTCCCTCATCGCGCTGATCGGCATCGTGCTCTTGATGGGTATCGTCAAGAAGAACGCCATCATGATGATCGACTTTGCCATCGAGGCGCAGCGCGAACGAGGCATGGATCCGCATGAAGCCATCGTCACCGCTTCGGCCCTGCGCTTCCGGCCTATCATGATGACCACGCTGGCGGCACTGTTCGGCGCCCTGCCGCTGGCGCTCGGCCACGGCATGGGATCGGAACTGCGGATACCGCTCGGCATCACCATCATCGGCGGCCTGCTGCTGAGCCAGTTGCTGACGCTCTACACCACCCCCGTGATCTATCTCGGCTTCGAGCGGCTGCGCGAGCGCTTTGCCCGCAAGCCGCAGGCGATACCGCAGGCATGAACATCTCGGAGCCCTTCATCCGCAGGCCGATCGGCACCATCCTCCTGGCGATGGGGCTGTTGCTGGTGGGGCTCGCCGCCTATCGGCAATTGCCGGTCTCTAGCCTGCCCGCCATCGATCTGCCGACCATCGTGGTAACAGCCAGCCGTCCCGGCGCCGATCCGTCGACCATGGCTGCCAGCGTCGCGGCGCCGCTTGAACGCAAGCTCGGGTCGATTGCCGGCGTGACCGAGATCACGTCGCGCTCGTCCCTGGGCTCGACCCTCATCATCATCCAGTTCGACATCGCCCGCGACGTCGACAGCGCGGCACAGGACGTGCAGGCCGCCATCAATGCCGCGGCATCCGACCTGCCGTCGGATCTGTCCACCGCGCCCTCCTTCCGCAAGTTCAACCCGAATGCCCGTCCGATCCTGATCCTGGCGATGACCTCCGATACGGTTGGCGCCAGCGACATGTTCGATGCCGCCGACAGCGTGATCGTGCAGCGTATTTCGCAGGTCGAGGGTGTCGGCGAAGTCGCCGTCAGCGGCGCGGATCAGCCGGCCATCCGGGTCACGCTCAATCCCGATCGCATTGCGGCCATGGGCCTGTCGATGGAAGCGGTGCGCCAGGCGATCGTGGCGGCCAACGCCATCAGTCCGCTCGGCTCCCTGGACGGCCCCGACATCGTCATGGCGCTCGACACCGGCGGCCAGATGTCGGCGCCGGAGGATTATGCATCCATCATCATCCGTTCGGGCAATGGCACCGCGGTACGCCTGGGCGATATCGCCACCGTGGAGCGCGGCGTTCGCAACCTCAATTCCAGCGCGAGCTATAACGGCAAGCCGGCCATCCTTCTCAACATCACCAAGGAAGCCAATGGCAACGTCATCGAAACCGTCAATGCCATCAAGGCATTATTGCCAGTTCTGAAGGCGCGCATTCCGGCCGGAATCGACATCGACATCCTTACCGACCGCACCACCACGATCCGCGCCAGCGTCGACGACATGCAATGGACGTTGATGGCGTCCGTCATCCTGGTCGTGCTGGTCGTCTTCGTATTTCTTCGCCGCTCGACGCCGGTCCTGGCGGCCGGTGTCACCGTGCCGCTTTCGCTGGCCGCCACCTTCGGGGCGATGTGGCTCGCCGATTTTTCCATCGACAATCTCTCCCTGATGGCGCTGGTCGTCTCGGTCGGTTTCGTCGTCGACGACGCCATCGTCATGGTCGAAAACGTGCATGCCAAGCGTGAGGCCGGCCTGCCGCCCCTGCAGGCCGCGATTGAAGGCGCCCGGCAGATCGGCTTCACCGTGGTGTCGATCAGCCTGTCGCTCCTGGCCGTCTTCATCCCCTTGCTCTTTGCTGGAGGGATTACCGGCAAGTTCCTGTTCGAATTCGCGATGACGCTGGCTTTTGCGGTGATCGCCTCGACCGTGATCTCCCTCACCCTGACACCGATGATCCTGGCCCATCGTGGCCATGAGAGTGTTGGTATGCGACAAAGGCTATTCGATCGCCTGGTCGAGGGAACTCTGCGGCGGGTCGTGAGCCTCTATGGTGCCAGCCTGCGCGGCGTGCTCAATCACGGCTTCCTGACGCTGCTGGTTATCTTCGCCACGGTTTTCGGCACCGGCTGGCTCTACTATGCCTTGCCGAAATCGCTGGTGCCTCAGGATGATGGCGGCTTCATTCAAGGTTTTTCTCAAGCTTCTTCGGATGCATCCTACGACGCCGTGGTGGTCTGGCAACGTCAGGTCGCGGCGATCATTCAACGCAACCCCTATGTCACCGGGGTCGGTTCCTCCATCGGCTCAAGCCCTTTCGGCGGCACCAATTCCGGTCAGCTCAGCATTTCCTTGCTTCCCCCGGACCAGCGTCCTCCCACCGAGGATGTCATCGCGCAATTGCGCAAGAGCGTGCGTACGGTTGCCGGGCTCAACGTGTTCATGTTCTCGCCGCAGGACGTTTCCGCGGGCGGGCGCCAGTCCCAGTCGCAATACCAGTATACGCTATGGTCTGGCGACTCCGACCTCCTGGTCGAATGGGCGCCGAAGGTGATGGAGAGGCTGAAGACCGTGCCGGGATTGACCGATGTCAATTCTGACAGGCAGCGCAACGGCTTGCAGGCCAAACTTGTCATCGATCGCGAGGCGGCCGCGCGTCTCGGGGTGGCCATTACGTCGATCGATAGCGCCCTCAACAATGCTTTTTCGCAACGGCAGATCTCCACGATCTACACCCAGCGCAATCAATATCGCGTGGTGCTCGCCGCATCCCCTGAGCAGAGCCGCGATCCCAGCGACATGACAGGCCTCTACGTGCCCGGCAGGTCGGGCCTGGTGCCGCTCTCGG
Source organism: Labrys sp. HAY1-8F (assembly GCF_056754975.1). NCBI lineage: Bacteria > Pseudomonadati > Pseudomonadota > Alphaproteobacteria > Hyphomicrobiales > Xanthobacteraceae > Labrys > Labrys sp. HAY1-8F. The sequence goes on from NZ_JBPGWZ010000002.1 coordinate 397,830, forward strand.
CGGTTGCTTATGTGGAACGAGGGCTCGCGCCACAGCAGGTCAATCATCAGGGGCAATATCCCGCCATTACCCTCTCCTACAATCTCGCGCCGGGCACCAAGATCCAGGACGCCTCGGATGCCATCGAGGCCGCGGTAGCCGGCATGCACCTTCCCGCCGATATCAGGGGGGAATTTGCCGGCGACGCCAAGCAGGCGGCTCAATCCGGTTCTAGCCAGCCTCTGCTGATCCTGGCGGCCTTGCTGGCCGTCTACATCGTGCTCGGTGTTCTCTATGAAAGCCTGGCGCACCCGCTCACGATTCTCTCGACCCTGCCTTCGGCGGGACTGGGCGGCCTGCTCGCCCTCCATTTCGCCAATATGGAACTGACGATCGTCGCCTTCATCGGCATCATCCTGCTGATCGGTATCGTCAAGAAGAATGGCATCATGCTGGTGGATTTCGCCTTGGAAGCCGAGCGTGAGCGCAATCTGAGCTCCAGTGAGGCCATCTTCGAGGCATGCCTGGTGCGGTTCCGGCCGATCCTGATGACCACGCTCGCCGCTATCTTGGGAGCGCTGCCCCTGATCCTGGCGACCGGCCCCGGCACGGAATTGCGGCGCCCGCTCGGCGTCACCATCGTGGGAGGCTTGATTGTGAGCCAGATCCTCACGCTCTACACCACGCCGGTGATCTATCTCATGCTGTCGCGCCTTCACCGCCGCTGGAGTGTCAAGCCGCAGCGGCCGGGGCAAGCGACCGTGCAGGCGCCAAGCTCCGGTTAGGCGAACAGGGTGGCGAGATCCTTCAGGGTCTCACCGCTGGCGTGAGGAGAAGTGCCCAACCTTTCAGGAGGATGCTTGCCGCGGTTCACCCAGTAGGTGTGATAGCCGAACCAGGTTGCGCCGCTGATATCCCAGCTATTCGACGAGACGAACAGAATGCGCCCGGGCGGCATGCCGAGCCGGTCCGGCCCCAGCTGATAGGCCGCCCTTGCGGTCTTGTAGCAGCCGGCGGCGTCGACACTGAGGACATCGTCGAAGAGGCCGGCGAGCCCAGATGATTGCAATGCAGCCTCCAGCATGGCTGGCGTGCCGTTCGAGAGGATGCCGAGCCGCACCCCTTTGTTCCGAAGATCCAGCAGCGCGGCAGGTACTTCCGGAAAGCTCGGCAAGGACCAGTAGGCGGCCAGCAGGTCGTCCCGCTTTTGCCGGGGCGCGGTCAGGCCAAGCCGCTCGATGGAATAGTCCAATGCATCAGCCGTCACCGTCGCGAAATCCGCATAGTTTCCGCTGATCGTGCGCAGCCATGTGTAGTTGAGTTGCTTGTCCCGCCAGAGCGCGGAGAGCTCGGCGCCGCGGCCAGGAAAGGCCTGTTCTGCCTTCCTTGTGATGAAGCCAAGGTCGAGCAATGTGCCGTAAGCATCGAACAATACGGCTGAAAAAGGAACGAGTATATTCATCGAGGAACTCCTGCAGCAATCTGTCAAGACTCCGGATAGGCGGCCCGCCGCAACGATCATACGGCAACAGGTGAAGCGCCTTTCAAGGTCGCCTCGCGGTGTAGATGGCCGTCATGAAATGCCGCATAACCCTGCCCCCGAACTCCTCGTCGACAATGGCTCCGATGCGGTCGAGGAACGCCTGGCGTTCAATTTTCGGCAGTCGGGCGACGGGAGAAAACGTGGCTGTCAGCCCAAGGATTTGCTGCTTGTTCAAAACAGGCCGCCAGCGCACCTCCTCGGCAATGATGGACTCAAAACCCGCTTGTTCGAGCTCGGCAATACGGTGCTTCCTGTCGAGGCCGAAATGCCCTTTCGGCCCGTCGCCATGCGAGGGACTTTTCTGCAATCGCTCGAACAGCGCGTGCGTGCATTGATGGAACGCGTCGGCTTCATCCGGGTCTCCGAAGATGTTCCACCACATCGCCCAATGCCCGCCGGGACGCAGAAGGTGGAATGCTTTAGCCAGGGCCTGGCCGGGCTCGATCCAGTGGAGGGAGGTTGCGGCAATGCCAAGATCGAAGGAGGCGGCCGGCATAATAGCCTCTTCGAACGTAACAGTCTGCACGTTCAGCCTGTCTGCATGCGCGTTCTGGCTATCGACGAGAAACGCTGCCAGCCTCGCATCCGGCTCGACAGCCGTCACTCGGCAGCCCATGGCGAGCAATGGAACGGTCGCCAGACCGGTTCCTGGCCCAATCTCGAACACGGTCTTGCCCTCACCCACCCTGCAACGGGTCTCGAGGATCTCAAAGATGCGATCGGGATAGTTAGGCCTGAACGCAGCATAGGCGCGCGCATTCTCTCCGAAGAGAGTTCTGCCGGCAGTTCGGGCAATCGTCGCTGGCATGGAGATACCCGTTTTCCTTCCTTTTACCGCATGGTCGGGTGCCGGCCTTTATCCCGCCGTCCTATGGTACCTGCCTGTGCGGAAGATGAATGAATAACCCATCATCTCTGGCGAAATAGCTCGGCTCCGCACTGAAATCCGCTTGTGCGACATCCCGGTGACTGTAAGCTACCTGCCAGTATCAAGAGATCCGGGGAGGATTGGCCGTCAGAATCGAAATTGAGCCGATCAGTATCTTCGACGATGCGTGACGGGCGCGGCGGTTGATGAAGGGATGTGCTTGGGCGAAGTCCAAAGCATATCTCTCAAAAACCAACCTACGATGTCCGCTACCACCTCTCGCGGAAGAAATCACAAAGTATAACGATAATGCGTTGGAGGAACATATGAATGCCGGGGCCTCGTTCGACAAAAGCAAGAACGCGCTAAGCCGTCATCGCAGCGTCTGGGAAATGCGCTCTGAAAGCTGGATCGGCCTCGTCGACGATTTGAGCCGACTGGTAGCCCTCCCCCCGACCATCCCGAACGCCAGTCCCGCCTGACCCATATCAGCGAGCTGATTGCCGCCCTCTCCCCGATCGAAAGCTATTGGGCCTTTCCGGGGGGCCGGGTCTTCGCCGATCTGTGCAACTGGATTGAACGGGGCGAGTTGGCGCGTGCGCATCAAACGGCACGCCGCATCCATCGCGTGCTGGTAGCCCGGACCTATCGGCATGAGGCAAGCTCGCTCGAAGGTGATGGCGAACTGCCCTCGCAGATCGAGACCGAAAGCGAACGTCAGGCACAGTTGTCGCGCCCCTATTTCGAAGTGCTTATCGTCGACGAAATGTCGGCCAGCGAAGAGGCGGCGCTACGCCGGCGCGTTCAGCGCAAGCGCCATGCCGAGGATGAGTTCATCTTCGACATCGTCATCGTGCCCAGTTTCGAAGACGCCCTGATCGCCACGCTGGTGAACTTCAACCTGCAGGCGGTGGTGATCCGCCACGGCTTTCCTTTCCGTTCGATCTACAGCGACGATATGCTGCGCCGCTTCCTCGACGGTGTTCAGGACGGCATCGAAACCATACCCGAATTCGAGCGGGGCCCCTTGCTTGGCCGCCAGATCGCTCGATTGCGTCCGGAGCTCGACCTCTATCTGGTCACGGACATGAAGGTGGAGGATATCGCGGCGACCGCCGGCGAAGTGTTCAAGCGCATCTTCTTCGGCGAAGAGGACCATGTCGAACTCTATGGCGCCATCATGCAGGGAGTCGGAGAGCGCTACCACACCCCCTTCTTTGACGCGCTGCGGGATTATGCCAAGCAGCCGACCGGCGTGTTCCACGCCTTGCCCCTTGCCCGTGGCAAGGCGATCCTCAATTCGAGCTGGATCGGGGACCTCTTGCAATTCTACGGCATGAACCTGTTCATGGCCGAGACGTCGGCGACCTCGGGTGGCCTCGATTCCCTGCTCGATCCGGTCGGTCCCCTCAAGATTGCCCAGGAACATGCCGCGCGGGCCTTCGGCGCCCGCCGTACCTATTTCGCCACCAACGGCACCTCGACTTGCAACAAGATCGTGGTGCAAGCCCTGGTGCGGCCCGACGATATCGTTCTGGTCGATCGCAACTGCCACAAATCGCACCATTACGGCCTGGTGCTGGCGGGGGCACAGGTCGCCTATCTCGACTCCTACCCGCTCGACCAATATTCGATGTATGGCGCCGTGCCGATCCGCCACATCAAGGAAACGCTGCTGAGCTTCAAGCGCGCCGGTACGCTGGACCGGGTGCGCATGGTGCTTTTGACCAACTGCACCTTCGACGGCATCGTCTACGATGTCGAACGCGTGATGCTGGAATGCCTGGCGATCAAGCCGGATCTGGTCTTCTTGTGGGACGAGGCCTGGTTTGCCTTCGCGCGCTGCCATCCGGTCTATCGCCCGCGCACCGCCATGGCCACGGCGGCGCGCCTTACCGAGATGTTCAAGGGTCAGGCCTATGCCAAGCGCTACGAGGAGTTCGCCGCCAGCGTCAATTGGGATGACGAGGAGGCGTTGCTCGAACGGCAGCTGATCCCCGATCCCGACAAGGTGCGCATACGTACCTACGCCACCCACTCGACCCACAAGACCCTGACGGCCTTGCGCCAGGGCTCGATGATCCATGTCTGGGACCAGGATTTCCGGGACAAGGCGGAGGAGGCCTTCCACGAAGCCTATATGACCCATACCTCGACTTCGCCGAACTACCAGATCCTCGCCTCGCTCGATGTCGGCCGGCGGCAGGTGGAGCTCGAGGGCTATGAACTGGTGCAGCGCCAGCTCGAACTGGCGATGAACCTGCGCGACCAGGTGCAGGCGCATCCCCTGCTCAAACGCTATTTTCGCTTCCTGGCGGTCGGCGACCTCGTGCCGCTGCAGCACCGGGAATCCGGCGTCGAGAGCTATTTCAACGAGGAGACGGGCTGGAACAATTTCGAGCTGGCCTGGCGCACCGACGAGTTCGCGCTCGATCCGACCCGGGCGACACTGGCGATCGGCGCCACCGGCCTCGACGGCGACACCTTCAAGAACAAGGAGTTGATGGACAAATACGGCATCCAGATCAACAAGACCTCGCGCAACACGGTCCTGTTCATGACCAATATCGGCTCGACGCGCTCGGCGGTGGCCTATCTGATCGAGGTACTGGTCAAGATCGCGCGCGATCTCGACCGCAGCGCCGCGGACATGAGCAGTATCGAGCGGCGCATCCACGCCAAGAAGGTGCGATCCTTGACGCTCGAACATCCGCCCTTGCCGGATTTCTCCAGCTTCCACCGGGCTTTCCGCGGCGACAATCTCGCCAGCAACACGCAGACCCGCAATGGCGACATCCGCAGCGCCTTCTTCCTGTCCTATGACGACAGCAATTGCGAGTATGTGAACATGATGGAGGCCTCCCGGGCGATCCAGGCGGGACGCGAACTCGTCTCGGCTTTGTTCGTGATCCCCTACCCGCCCGGTTTCCCAATCCTGGTGCCCGGCCAGGTCATCAGCATGGAGATCCTCCAGTTCATGTCAGCCCTCGACGTGCACGAGATCCATGGCTACCGCCCGGATCTCGGCTTCCGCATCTTCAGCGAAGAGGCCCTGGCCCGCACCCAGGAGCGGGCGCTGGCCAAGACCACCGTGATCCAGGCCCAGCAGGAGGCCATGCAGAACTAGAATGGTGAGCCTGGCGCCGGAAGCGTCAGAACAGATTGCCGTAAAGTGGCATGGCAGCAGCACCGAGGGCAGCGACAAGGTCGCTCGGTGCCTGCGCCCGCTCCAACACGATGGGTTTGGGCCGCGCATTCATCTGATAGGCGGCGACTGTGCGGCGCGTGCGCTCGACGAGGCGTCCCAGCACGGATTCGGGCAGCAGCCCGCTCATCAGGACGTTTGAGATGTCGACGATGTTGGACACGCTGGTCAAGGCGCGGCCGAGATCGGTACCCGCCTGCTCGACCCAGCGGCTGAGATCGGGATCGTCGCAAAAGCCCGGTGCGGAAAAATCCAGGGACTCGACATTGGGCTTGCCCAGGAAACGCGCCAGCCCGCGCAACGACACCACGGTTTCCAGGCAACCGCGGGCACCGCAATAGCAGATCTCGCCGTTCGGATAGGTATGGATGTGGCCGATCTCGCCGGCATTGCCGTAGGAGCCGCGTACGGCCCGCCGGTTGAAGATCAGGGCGCCGCCCAGGCCATAGCCGACAAAGGCATAGATATAGCTGGGCAGATGATGGCCGCCGCCGAACCAATATTCCCCAGGCCGGCCGCCGCCCCGTTGATCGCGATGAAGACATCGTGTCCGATCAGGTCAGACAATGCCTTTTCGAAGGGATAGTTGCGCCAGGCGGGGTATTGGCTCGATTGCCCGACTGCCCCCCTGTCGTGATCGACCGGCCCCATGACCGAGACGCCGACGCCAAGCAGCTTTTTGGGGCGCATCGGATGGGCATCGAGGCGGGAGAACAGCGTAGCGAGCAGATGCGTGGACGGTTCGGGTTCCTCGATGCGCAACTGCTCTTTCTCATGCGCGATGATGTTGCCGGCAACATCGACGAGCACGGCCCGGGCAAACTCGTGATCGAAGTGCAGGCCGATCGTGGCGGCGTAACCTGAGATGAGGCGCAATCCACGGATAGGCTGACCCAGGCGTGGACGCCCGGCACGATCCGCCGCCGGTGTGGCTGCAACCTCCGCCACCAGCCCCTCTTCCATCAACGCAGCGACGATCTGGGTGATGGCCGAAGGCGTCAGGCCCGTCTCAGTGGCAAGATGCGTGCGCCCGATCCCGGGCGACTGCCGAATGCCCTCAATGACCAGGCCCCGATTGAGGTCGCCGACCCGCGAGGCATTGTAGCCTCGCGGCCTGCGTCGCCCGGCGGACGATGGGACCGGTCTTTCCCGGTTGGACTCATTCATGACGCGACCAATGCCGACAGGACTTCAGCCCTGCCCAACGAGACATGCCTTGTTTAGACCCTAAAGCGCTTTGCAACTCGGCGGAATCGCCCAGAATCGCAAAGACGCACATGCCAATCCATTGGATTGGCTTGGAAACAATGAACTAGAGCAAAGAGGCGTTTGCGTTCAAGCGCGCTTTGCTCTGGATGTCGCCTCGATGGTCCAGTCCTTTCCATGCCCGAGAAGACGAGCGGGGTCAGCGGGTCAGATAGCCGCCGTCCACGACCAGAACCTCACCGGTGACATAGCTCGAGGCCGGCGCGCACAGGAACAGCACGCAAGCGGCAACTTCGTCGGGCGTCCCAACCCTGGCCATCGGGGTCATATCGCGCCAGATCGGGAACCAGTCGGGGTTTTCGATGCCGCCGCGTGACATGTTGGTATCGATATAGCCGGGCGCAACCGCGTTGATGCGGATGTTCTCGGCGGCGAACTCGCTGGCCAGGCTCTTCGTCATCATGTGAACCGCAGCCTTGGAGGCGTTATAGGCAACCTGGTTCTGCGGCACATTGGAAATGAACCCGGAAATCGAGCCTACATTCACGATCGCGCCGCTGCCTTGCTTGCGCATCGGTACGAGAGCCGCGCGGCAGCCGCGAAAGACGGCATCGACATTGGTGTCCATCACCTGGCGCCAGCGCTCCTCGTCGAAATCGGGGGTATCGCCATGGCTGGCAACGCCGGCATTGTTGACGAGAATGTCGAGCTGGCCCCAGCGTGTGAGAGCCGCATCGACGAGGCGCTGCGGCGCGGCCGGGTCGCGAATGTCGGCCTGGACAAAGGCAACATCATAGCCGGCATCGGCCAGACCCTGCTCGGCCTCCTCGACCTTGCTTCGCCCTGAAATCAGGAGCTTTGCTCCGGCCTCACCCAAGGCGTGTGCGATGGCGAGCCCAATGCCGCGATTGCCCCCGGTGATAAGTGCGGTCTTGCCGTCCAGACGAAATTTCTCGAGCATCGTTTTTCCTATGTAGTGGTGGCTATTTCATCACGCCCTTGGGCGCATGGCCGCTGTTGAGGCAGACGGCCAGGATGAGGATCGTGCCGAAGACGATCTGTTGCGCGAGAGCATTGACCCCGACGAAGGTCATGCCCGTGCGAAACACGGCGATCAGCATGGTTCCCGCCAGCGTTCGCAGAACCCCGCCATTGCCGCCGGTCAGCGAGGTGCCGCCCAGCACGACCGCGGCAATGGCGGGGAGCAGGAATTCGTTGGCGATGGTGGGTGTTCCGCTTGACAGACGAGCCGCGAGCATGACGCCGGACATGGCGGCAAAGGCGCCAGCCAGGGCAAAGACGGCCAATTTGATCCTGACGACACGGATGCCGGAGACGGTTGCGGCGGGTTCGCTGCAGCCGACGGCCTTCATCCTCTTTCCGAAGGGCGTTGCCTGCTCCAGCACAAAGGCCAGGACAAAGATAACGAGACTGACCCAGATTTCGTTGGGCAGGCCGAGCGTGAAGCCAATGATCCAGCTCAGGGCGTCGCCGCGGATTTCGCCGGGGATGCCGATCGCCCGCTGGCCCGAAATCCAAAGAGCCGTTGTCGCCGCTATACCTCCTGTGGCGAGGGTGGCGACGAAGCTGGGAATGCGCAACTTGCCATGCACGAACCCCGAGAGCAGGCCGAACACACTCCCGATGAGGATGGCGGCCGGAATGGCGATCAGGCCGTGTCCCGGCAGTAACAGAGCGAGCACGATGGAGGCGATGGCGGCCACCGATTGCATCGACAGATCGACCGATCCGACATAGATCACGAAGGTCATGCCGAGAGCCATCACGAACAGGGTGGCATTGTCCGCCATCAGGCCGATCAGCGTCATGGGATCGAGAAAGCGTGCGTCGAACGCACCCACGACGAGGATGGCGAGGATCAGGGCGATCCAGGGCAGATAGGGCGCGAGGAAACGCAGGCGTATCATGCTTCACACCATGTGCCGGATGAGGTCGAGCGGTTCAGGCGGCGGAACCGCCATCGTGTCGAAGTGTGCCGTCCGGCGCCCGTCCTTCATCACGATGATGGTGTGAGCGAGCCCAAGCGCCTCCTCCAGGGTGTCGCCGATCAGGATGACCGAACAGCCATTGGCGCAAAGCTCCCGGATCAGGCCGTAGACATCCTCCTTGGCGCCCACATCGAGGCCGCGTGTGGGATGGTCTAGCAGGAAGATGCGAGCACCGGCATTGTACCATTTCGCCAGCACGACCTTCTGCTGATTGCCTCCCGACAAATTGGCGCAAAGCGTATCGCCGCTCGGCGTCTTGATCCGCATGCGGTCGATGAGGCTGCGCGTTGCGCGGCCGATCTCGCCGAATTTCAAGATACCGAAGCGGCTCATGCCCCTGAGATGAGCGAGGCTGATGTTCTCCTCGACCGACATTTCCTCGACGATGCCCTCGAACTTGCGCTCGCGCGGGACATAGCCGAGCCCCAGGGACACCGCCTGGCTGGGGGAGACGAAACGCAGATTGCGTCCGCGATAATGGGCACTGCCGAGATGAATCTTCTCCAGTCCGAACAGGCTGCGGATCAGGGCCTCGCTGCCGGCCCCCTCGGTGCCGACCAGAGCGAGGACCTCCCCGACATGAAGGTCGAGATCAATGTCGGCATAGGCCCGCGCACGTGCCAGCCCCCTGGCCCGCAGGGCTATTTCCGTCTGGAACGGCGCCCGCCCGTCCTCCTTGTAGTAGGAGCCCGTGGCAGCGCGCCCGACCATGAGGTGGTGGATGCGTTCCGGGCTCGCCTCGTCCTTGGTCATCTGGCTGACGGTGACGCCGTCCTTGAGAACATAGATCCGGTCGGAAATGTCGATGACCTCGTCGAGCCGATGCGAGACGAAGATGATGCCGGCCCGCTGCTTCAACTTGCGGATGACATTGAAAAGGATGTCGATCTCCGCCTGTTCCAGCACGGAAGTCGGCTCGTCGAGCAGGATGCACAGGCTTCCCTCAACCGCCTCCTCCAGGGTCAGCACCTTGGCGAGCTCAACCATCTGGCGCTGCACGAAGCTGAGTTCCGAGGTGACGGTCAGGGGATCGACGTCCAGGCCGACCTTGGCGAGTTGGCGTGTGGCGGCTGCGGCCATGCGTCGCCAGTCGATGCGGCCGAAACGGACGAACGGGGTTTCGTTGCCCAGGAAGATGTTCTCCGCCACCGATAAATTGGTGATCAGGGACTGCTCCTGGAACACCATGCCGATGCCCCGGGCAGCAGCGTCCTTCGGGCCGGCGATCGCCGTCACCTTGTCGTGAATGCGGATCTCGCCCGCATCGGGTTGGTTGATGCCGTTGAGCACCTTCATCAGCGTCGATTTACCGGCCCCGTTCTCGCCGACCAGGCCGACGACCTCGCCGGCCTTCACGGTGATCGAGACATTCTTGAGGGCCTCGACCTTGCCGAAGCGCTTGGTGATGCCGATAAGTTCGAGCATGGCTTCGGCCCTCACTTCACCACGGAGAGCGCGCGCAGGGGCGTATTCAAGAGGACTGCCCCGATGATCACCACGCCGAGCACACCCTGCTGCACGAAGGTCGGCAGGCCGACGATGATCATGCCATTGTTGAGCACCATCACGATCAAGACGCCGACAAGCGTATTGAATACCCCACCCTTGCCGCCGGTCAGCGCGGTTCCGCCCACCACGACTGCACTGACCGCCGTGAAAAGTTGGCCGCTGCCGATCACGGCGCTGCCGGCCCCGAGCCGCGCGCAGGCCAGGACGGCCCCGACACCGAAGAAGACGCCGGCCAAGGTGAAGGCCAGGATGCGAACCCGTCCCGCATTGACGCCGGAAGCTCTGGCAAGGTCCTCGCCACCTCCCAAAGCCATGATATGGCGGCCAAGACGCGTATGATCCTGCACATACCAGGCGATGAGCAGCATGACGGCGGCGATATAGACGGCCAGGGGAATACCACCCAGACGGAAGAGCGCCAAGGCGCGGATCGATGGGTCGAGGATCTGCACCCTCTCGCCGCCGAGCAGGACCGTGGCCAGGCCCGTGCCGACGAAGCCCATGCCGAGGCTGACCATGAAGGACGGCACCTTCATCACCACATGGATGACCCCGAGGATGCAGCCGAAGGCCGCCGCTGTCGCGAGCGCCATGGGCAGTGCCAACAGGCCGAGATTGAAACCGGTGCCGGTGGAATTGGCCACGAAGGCGCAAAGGGCCGCGGCCGTCACGGCCATCGATCCCTCGATGGACAGGTCAATCGATCCCATCAGGATGATGAAGGTCACACCCAGGGCGAGCGTCAGGGGCGCTGCCGCCGATGCGGTCACCCGAATGAGATTGCCGAGCGTGAGAAACTGCGCATCCAGCAGCGAGATGCCAAGGCATAGGCCGAGCAGGACGAGGACAGGCGCGGCACGCGCAAGGGATTGTCTGGAAATCGCCATTTCGACTGTCTTTGTTCGAGAGTTCCGCTCTGCCCCTGCAAGAGGGGCGATGCGCGAACACTAGCGAGGAAAAGTTGGGAGGGACTTTGCCTTGCCTGTCGCGCATCGCCGACGGGCGAGATCTCAATAAGTGATCTGGCCCGTAACCTTGCCCCACAGGTCGTTCCAGTCGACCTTGGGTGTTTCGTCGATATTGGTCTTCCAATAGGCCTCGACATCGGCCTGCGTGATCAGGACGCCGGTGCCGTAGAATTCGCGATGGTCCTTGGGCTCCTTGGAGGGAGAGAACGCACCGGTGGCGGCATGATAGCCGAGGGAAAGAGCTATGCCGCCGATCCAATAGGGGTTCCAGTCGACGGTGGCGGCCATCTCCTTGTTGCGGATTGCCGTGACCGCATCCTTGGTGCCGTCGATGCCGGTGACGAGAACCTTGCCGGCAAGGCCTTCGGCACGCAGCGCCTCGAGGGCGCCGACCGCCATGCCGTCATTGGCGGCCCATATGCCTTTGATCCTGTCGCCAAAGCGCGTGATCCAGGCGGCCACCACATTGTTGGCCTTGGTGGAGTCCCAGTCGGCATCCTGGAAATCGAGCAATTCCACCTTGCCGTTGGCCTTGATGGCATTCATCAGGCCCTGCTTGCGCTGAATGGCCGGCGCGTTGGAGGCAATGCCGCCAAGAGCGACGATGCCGCCCTCGCCGCCGAAACTGTCGAACAGGGCCTTGGCTGTCTGCTCACCAGCCGGCACGCCATTGAACGACATGTGTGCGACATAGTTATCACCGAAATCCCAGGGGTGAAGGTCGTCCGGCTTATTCCAAACCGTTACGACATGGCCTCCAGCCTTGGCGACGGCCTCCACGATCGGCCTGGCATCGGGAACATCGTTGGGATCGACACCAAGCACCAGCTTGTTGCCGACCTTAGCCAGCATGGCCTTGATGTCGGCTATTCCCTTTTCGCTGTTGCCTTCCGTCACCAGGGCCGCATAGGGCGCACTCACCGTATCCGCGTAGGCTTTCGACCCCTTGTCCCAGGCGACATGAAAGGCATTCGACAGCGAACGGATCGAGCTGGCGAACTGAAGGTCGGACGCCGCGAAGGCGCGCCTCGCCCCGGCAGGCAGCAACAGCGATCCGGCCGCAAGGGCAGAACCGATCAGGAAGCGGCGGCGTTCGATCAAGGCCGCCTCAATGAAATCATGGCCAGAAGCCATCGGACAATTCCTCCTCGGATCTCGTTGTTCGAGAGGCGGCTTTTCATGCTTATGGTTCATCCCGCCATACTTTAATTAAATTGATGAATTTAAGTGAGTCAAGCGTGTTTCTTCCCTGGACGATGCAAAGGTCCGTCTATCGGATTTCGCTGGAATTGGGATAGGGTACCGCCGAACAACCGCCGGGACTTGCCATGAATACAGCCGTCACGACCTATCGCCGCGCTTCGGACATGGCCTGCAACGAGGTGCCCGACGGCTATGTCGTCTACGATCCCCGACGCGAGGAAGTGCACTATCTCAATCTGACCGCCGCGGCGGTGTTCGAACTGTGCGACGGCGAAGCCACGAGCGCCTCGATCGCGCAATCACTGCAGGTCGTTTTCGGCTTGGAACACGCCCCTGGCGACGATGTCGATGGCTGTCTGCAAGCCCTGGCGGCGCAGGGGCTGATCACGCCGGTCGCACATCGATCACCAGCGACCTGAGTGATCAAAGCGGCTTTCTCGGCGCGGAAGACCTTGACGAAGCCCCCTACTCTGCTAGACCGCGCATATTCGCACGCGACCTCATTGCAGCGGCGCGAATATGCGGAAGGGTGGCCGAGTGGTTTAAGGCAACGGTCTTGAAAACCGTCGTAGGCGCAAGTCTACCGTGGGTTCGAATCCCACCCCTTCCGCCAGTTCTCTTGTCTATGGTTTGATATTCCAGTGCCGGCGGCCGTGGCCGACCGCCGACACAACGGCTCTTACTTCACCGTGATGGCGAGACCGGTGATATCGGCGTTGACCTGGAGGCCCACCTGTCTCCCCGACAGTTCAAGCCGAGCGCCCTTGCCGTTGGTCATGACGATCACCTGGGCACCTTTGCCGATCGCACCGCCGCCGCCTGCCGCGCCGTAGACCCCCGTCGCGTCTCGGACGCGCTGAATATTGCGCACTCTGCCTTGGAAATAGGTCTTGGAAGCTCCGAAAGCGAGGCCGCCCGAGATGCCGCCGACGGAGATGGGATAGCGCCGACCATGGAAGGTCAACGTACCCTCGCCTCCAGAGCCACCCACGAAGAAGGCAGCCTTGTAGACGTAAAAGCGGATCGTACCGCTGTCGGCATGGGCGGAGCCGGCGAGGCCAACTCCTGCCGTTGCCACAGCCGCTGCCACGATCGTACGAAATCTGGACGAAATATTCATGATGCAAGTCTCTCAAGATCGCCGGTTGCCCGGCCAGAAGGGCATGTTAGCGTCGCGTCAAAGCTACAGCTAAACACTCTGGCCCGTCGTTAGTTCCAGGCATGCGACCTCGTCCCGGCTATGAACGGGCCGGCGCCATACCAAGGTATGGATTGTTGGGAGGCGAGCGGGTCCGTACGATCAGGATGCTTCTTTGGAAATGGAAGCTTGGAGGCCCGGGTCTTTAATCAGACAGCCCCCCAGCCCTAAGCCGGGCCTCCTGTTTTCCCATTCGACCTAGAGTTGCGGTGGTGCGTTTACCCCTCTGGCCTGCAGACCGGAGGGGTTTTTGCGTCTGAGGCGTTCGCAGGTGTCCCTATCGACAGACGCGCCGCGTCGCCCATACCGGCCGGCCATGCTTGAAAGTCTTCGTCTTCACGACCTTGCAGACGGGACGATGATGGTGGCGATCAAAACCCGGATGCCGCCAATCATGCCGAGGGGCAGCCGAAGCGGCAAGAGTTGTCCCGCCAAGTGCCGCAATGGAAAGGACGACGGCGCAAATAAGCTTCTTCATAATGGTCTCCTGGAAAAGCCGCCCCCAGCTATGCGGGCATAATTAGCGAGACAAAAATGAACGGTGTCTGAAAAATGATATTGCCAATCGCGGTATGATGGACGCTGTGGAATGATGGTTAATGAGCGCACAGATGAAACGCCCCGCCTCTATCTTGCCCGCCCACCCGTTGATTTGACGATAGGGTCGCCACAGCCTTCTGCTGGGATGCACCTCTGCGATATCAGCTAGGTCAATAATGCTGCCCCGCCGCAATCTTCCCCTGCCTGCTGAGATAGATGATCTGGGCTGTCAGGCCGATGACGAGAATGACGAGAAGGCTGGCCTGGGCCCCAAGGAGGAGTGGTGACTTCAAGTCGGTGACGAAAGGATGGCCGTCTGGAACGCGACGCAGGGTCTCGGTAACGGTTGGCACCATCAACAGGAATACGGTCAGGCTCAGGCAGACCGTCTCGATCAATCTCCCGGCACGTCCCAACCATTGAAGTCGCCCAACGCCATAACCCGCGACCAGCAATATGATGGTTGTCGCACCGATGATGTAGCTCACCGGCTGATGTGCGACGAGGAATGCCGTTGCCGCGCCGATCAGCATCGAGACGAAATAAACGATGCCGGCTGTCGACCTGGGCACGATTCGTCCGTAGCGAACGAACATGTACAGGGCCAGTGGAATGGCGGGCAAGCTGCCGAGCGTATGGACCCAGCCAATGGGAGAGATTCCAAACATTTCAGTCTCCTTTGCGTTCAGATGAAAACTTCCAACTAGTAGGTAGTTTCAAAAACAAACTCTACAGGCTCAAGGATCTGATCCAGATTGCGGGAGGGCGCTCAGCCCGCCCGCGAGGCGAGACGCTCGATGAGCGGGCTTGTCACAACACCGAATATCTTCGGATCTCCATAGGCCCGCGCCGAGAGCATCGCGCCGTGAACCGTTGCCATGAATATTTCGGCCTCGGCACGAGGGGTACTCGTCAGCCGCAGTTGGCCCTGCCGCGCGCCGCGCTCCAGCACGGATTCCAGCCAATTGGAGAGGGAACGGAAATGCGCCCGGACCTCCAGGCCAACTTCCTCGGGCAGGACCGGGAGTTGGCTTGCCAGCAGCGCACAGACACAGAACGGAGCGCTGGCGTCCGCGATGCAGGCTTCCCAATAGCCGGTGTAGAAGCGAAGCTGTTCGAGCGGATCGGATGCGTGAGTTTCGAGATTTGCCATCCCCGTGTCGGCTTCTTGCCGATAGCGAGCAACCAGCGTTCGGACCAAATCGACCTTGCTTGGGAAATGGTGGTGGATGCTTGCCTTGCGAATCCCGACCACGGCCGCGATATCGGCATAGCTGAAACCGTTGTAGCCACCAGCGACGATCAGTGACCGTGCGCATGCCAGGATCTCGTCAGAGGTGGTCGACAAATTGCTCATGAGACCTATCTACCTTCTGGTAGGATGGTCGTCAAGTCCCGCAGACCGGGCCACGATGAGGCCGTTCCGAATTCAGTGGGCGGCCGAGGAAGAAATGCCCGCTTCCATGGGGCGCTGGAGACGTTTGATCTGCTCGATCAGGTCGATGCGGCGCGCCGGGTCGGCAAAGCCGAGAAGGAGCGTGGAGGCACCTGTCCGGAAAGCGGCATCGAGTTCCTCGTCTTGAAGTTCTCCCGCGATCCAGAACGAGACGCAGCCCCGGAAGCTGAAGGCAAGCTGGTCCGCGAGCATCGCCTGGGCGATCCCCTTCAGCTCAACTGCCACGCCGGCGAAGTCCCCCAATGCCAACGACCAGAGCTCCCGCGAGTTTTGCCGGACCGGACCGGGCTCGGAATTGGCGATGCCAAGTGATCCCACCACCGCCTTGTGGACATCCGGCTTTTCCAGCAAGAGCGCGACGCTGATCCGTCCCATCGCCAACACATGGTCGATCGCATCGCCGCCGGGTGCTTCATCACGAAACTGCGCCGCCATCCGCTGGATCAGGCGAGCCGAAAGCGCTTGCATGATCGAATTCTTGCTGCCGAAGTGATTGAACGGCGTGGCGAAACCGACGCCAGCCTCCTCCGCCAGAGCCCGCATCGAAAAATCCGCTGTCTCTCCTCTCTCGAGCAGGCGCTCGGCCGCGTCGAGCACGACCTCGCGGGCAAGCTGCCGGTTTCTTTCCCTTAGAGGCTGCCGCTTTGTTTCCGCCATGGTCGATTCAGTTCCTTGCTTTCCAAGTCTCTTGAAAATTTATATCATGATATATAATTAATGTCACGATATAAGAAGGCGAGCCAAACGGCGCGCCACGAAAGGAGTTGGCATGAGCATCATCAAGACCTTCATGATTACCGGCGTCAGTTCGGGACTGGGCAAGGCCTTTGCCGAAGGCGCGCTCTCGGCGGGACACCGTGTGATCGGCACGGTTCGCAATGCGGACGCGGCAGGCGCGTTCGAGGCACTCGCACCTGGCCGCTCGCATGCCGTGCTTCTCGATGTGACGAATTTTGAGGCCGTTCCGAACGCTATCGCCCAGGCGGAGAGCGAGGTCGGCCCTATCGATGTTCTCGTCAACAACGCCGGCTACGGCCACGAGGGCATCCTGGAGGAATCGTCTCTGGACGACATGCGCCGCCAGTTCGATGCCAACGTGTTCGGTGCAGTCGCGATGATCAAGGCGGTGCTGCCGGGCATGCGCGCGCGGCGCTCCGGCCACATCGTCAACGTCACCTCCATGGGCGGTTTCATCACCATGCCGGGCATCACCTATTACTGCGGCAGCAAGTTTGCTCTCGAAGGCATTTCAGAAGCTCTCGGCAAGGAAGTGAAGCCGCTTGGCATCCATGTGACGGCGTTGGCACCGGGGCAGTTCCGGACCGACTGGGCCGGACGTTCGATGGTGCGTGCCGAGCGCAGTCTGGCCGACTACGATGCGGTCATGGATCCGATCCGTGCCGCCCGGCAGGCAAAAAACGGCAACCAGCCCGGTGATCCCGCCAAGGCGGCGCAGGCACTCCTCAAGCTGGTCTCGGCCAAGAATCCGCCGGTGCGGCTCTATCTCGGGGGCGACGCACTCAAGCTCGTCCAGGACAAGATCGAAACGATGAAGACGGAGATGGCTGTCTGGGAGGAGGTCTCCCGCTCGACGGATTTCGCCCAGTAAGTTGACTGGAGATTCTGTTGTTGGGCCGGCGGGGAGTTTCACCCCGCTCGGCGCCAGCCTGCTTTCCTGCCAGATACCAGGCCGTGAACCCATAAATTTGGGGACGGCGAGTTTGTGAGAGCGGTCCGTTCTTTCTACTCCGGTACGATTCGGATTTCGGATAGTGTAGCCGGATGGACGTTCTGGATTGGTTTGCCCGCTGGTATGAAGCCCAGTGTGACGGAGATTGGGAGCACGGGTTCGGCCCCTCGATCAGCACCCTTGATAATCCGGGCTGGTCGCTGGAGATCAACCTTGCAGGCACGGACTGCGACGGCCGGACGCTTGATCGGATCGCGCACAACTATGAGCATGAAACCGATTGGTGGACGTGCTGGACGGAGGGCAACGTGTTTCACGGCACTGGCGGCCCCCTCCACCTTCGGTCGCTCCTTGAGACATTCCGAGACTGGGCAACGAACATCAATTAGCTGCGGACAGGCCCCTCCATGTTGCAGCAAATTCTGATTCACACTCAGGATGAGCGGACATGACCTTGCCGACTTTGAATGGCGCTTGATCGAGTTGCTGTTGACCAAGGGCCGCTAAGGGGGCCGCGCGTTGACGGCAGGCGTGTGCTGAGCGGTTTCTTTTGGGCATTGGGTCCGGTGCGGCATGGTGTGACTTGCCGGATCGATACAGCCCCCGAACCGCCTGCAACAACCGCTTCATCCGATGCCGCAAAGCAGGGGCATTGCACATGGCGGGTGAAAACGGCGCGTGAATCAGCATGTTGAAGGCTCTCGCACTTGCGGATTGGATCCGTAAGCGCGGGGTTGATCCGGCCTGATGGAAACGCCACCTGGTTCGGGCGTAACGTGCCTCCTGTGGGGAAATCTACAGACATCTTCGGGTCTATCCTCCCCCTCGCCCGTCCGACGATCCGAGAGGATCTGTTTCGAATAATGAAACCATTCAGCATTCATTCATATGACGTAACGGAATATAAGACCTGTCAAATCCGACTGGAGATTTTGCATGAAAAAAATTCTTCTCGCGACTCTCATTGCCGTCGGCGCGCTGTCTGCCAGCGTTGCTCCGTCGTCAGCCCTTGCTCCGATTCATTTGGGTACTCCCGCCGCAACACAAGTCGACCAGATCGGCTGGCATGGCTGGGGCAAGCATGGCTGGCGCCGGCACCACGACAATGGCCTGCATCGCGGCTGGGGTCGTGGTCGTCATGAAGGCTGGCGCCGACATGGCGGAAGGCGCGGGCATGACGGATGGCGCAGGCATGGTGGCCGGCATCATCGCTGGTGATAGTCCGCCCTCGGCGCCGCTATGTGGGTTGAACCGATCCGGCGCATGAATGATCCGGGATGCATCACGCACACCCGCTAAGCTTCCTGACACAAAAAAAGCCCGACGCTCCATGCGCCGGGCGAGTTCTATTGGGGTACTATCGTCAGCCGACCTCTCCTACGGTAGTGGCCGTTGACTGGCGCGAGTGTGTCGACCGCCTGTGACTTCAGCGTGATTCCTAGATGCCTCTACGGCATATCCGCGAATTTGGTTCTATCATACCGCCCTGTAGAAAGTCGTCTCACCGACGCGGGCACTTTGCTCGGTGATTTCGCCCACGGCCTGCCCCTGCAGCAACCAGATCAGCCCCATCGCGTCATAACGCGCAAGCGGCGCGGTCGGATGCAGGCCGAACAGATCGCTGGCGCTCCAGCCGAGTTCGGCCACCTGGTCGCCCCAATCGGTCAGGAATTCCATCGCATCATGCTTGGCCTGTTCCCAGCGTTTGGGGTCGGCAACCGGGTTGGTTTTCTGGAGCCTGGCCAATTCTTCAGCAAAGGGCCCCGAATAGGTTTGGGCAATGGCGAGCGCTGCAGGCATGTTCGAACTCCGTCTTGAGGTAGACGGATTCACGGCCCAAACAGTGTAAATTCGGTTGCTTCCCTTGCCATTGGCCGCGCAAATCCTCAGGAGTCCACGTGGACCGGCGCCTCCCGGTCATGCCGTTTTGGCTTCAGACCCGTCTCTAACCCGGGGCAAAGCCGGGCCAATAATGCCCATCCGATGTAGGGCGCTTGCCGAAGATGGCCTGACCGACGCGAACCACGTCTGCCCCCTCCTCGATCGCAGCTTCAAAATCCCCCGACATGCCCATCGAGAGTTCGGTCAAGGCCGCATTGCGCTTCACTGCCCGATCGCGCAGGGTACGCAGCAGACGAAAACAGGGGCGCACGCGCGCCATGTCGTCGCTGAAAAGAGCCAACGTCATCAGCCCACGGGGGCGCAAGCGCGGAAAGTCGCCGAGCCGATCGACGAAATCGAGCAGGGCGTCGGGATGCAGGCCGAACTTGCTGTCCTCTCCCGACGTGTTGACCTGGACGTAGACGTCGAGGAAGCGATCCTCGATGGTCAGGCGCCTGTCCAGCATCTCGGCGACCCTCAGGCTGTCCAGAGCGTGAAACTCCCGGGCGAAGCGGGCGAGATATTTCACCTTGTTGGTCTGCAGATGCCCCACGATGCTCCAGGCGATCGGCAAGTCGGCGAGGGCGTCGCGCTTGCTCTGTGCCTCCTGGATCTTGTTCTCGCCGAAGTCGTGGATTCCTGCTGCGAAGGCGAGCCGTAGAACCGGAGCAGGCACGGTCTTGGTGATGGGAAGAAGCCGCACCGCGGCCGGTTCCCGGCCGGCGCGCAGGCTGGCCGCTGCGATCCTGCGTTCTACGTCGGCGAGATTGGCGGCAAAGCTCGCCTTTGGATCGGGCCCGAAGCGGGCGATGTCCTTTTCGTCGAGGCCGGCCGTCTCGGCGGTGTCGACAACCCGCTCGCGATCGGCGGCAGTTTCCAGATATTGTTCATTCATAGCGGTGCCGTTCATGCATAGGAGCGCCCAGTCTCATATCGAGCCACCGTTCAGGTGGGATCGAGGGGAATGAGCGAGGCGATCCGGCGATCAGCGGGATTGGGGCTGTCGGCGAGTGCGCGCGCGACACCGGCGCGATCGGCAGCCGGCCGGTTCTGGCTCAGCTTGCGCTTGCCTTCCAGGCGCCGGACCGTCAGGCGCACGCCGACGATGCCACGCAACTGCGCTTCCACGAATGCCGGTGGCGCATCGCTGACCTGCCAGGGCTTGGACATCGTCCCCTCATGCAGGTTGGTGATGCGGGTGACGGCCTCGAGCAGGCGCCGGGGATCATCGAAGAACTCGACCGGCCCATAGGCATGGATCGCTTCGTAATTCCAGGTCGGTACGACCTTGTGGTGCTCCTGCTTGGCGGCATACCAGTTGGGCGAGACATAGGCGTCCGCGCCCATGAAGATAGCCAGGGCGTCGCCGATCGGCTCGGCCTGCCAGTGCGGATTGGCCCGAGCTAGATGGCCATAGAGGGTGCCATGCTCTCCCTCGACGGGGTCGAAGAACAGAGGCAAGGGCGTGCCGATCGGGCCGGCTGCCGTTGCGGTCACCAGGGTACTCAGGCGCGTATCCCGCATCAGGCGATGGAGGATGGCAGGATCGTCTTCGCGGAAGGCGGGCGGAACATACATTGTGAGGGCTCGTGAAAACTCGACTTGGTTTCCTGTCAGGATAGGGCCAAACTGGCTTAACAAGAACGTCCAGTTTAGATAATTTTAGCTAGGCCAGTTATGATGACGCGGAACGGGCGGACGCAAGGTCCCGGGGCCAGGCAGATCTATGAGGTGCTTCGGGCCCAGATCCTGGCAGGGGCTTATGGGGATGATGGCGCCTTGCCCTCCTCGCGCGCCCTGGCATCCGAACTCGGTGTGGCGCGAGCGACCGTCACCTCGGCCTATGAGCAGTTGTCGGCGGAAGGTTTCATCCACAGCCGGCAGGGCGCCAGGCCGAAGGTGGCCGCGGTTCTCGACCGCACGCCGCCGGCGTCGCCCCTGCTGACGGGTCCGGCTCCCCTGCCCCTTTCGTGCTATGGCGAGCGCCTCGCCCTTCAGCCGGTCTCCCTCGCGCCCGCGGTAAGGCCGGGCATCGATTTTCGTTATGGCGATCTTGCTGCGTCGGACTTTCCCACGCCGATCTGGCGGCGCGCCATTCTGGGCGCGCTGGCGCAGAGGCAGGATCGCCTTTCCTATGGCCACCCGGCTGGTTCTCATCGGCTTCGGCGTGCCCTCCAGGGTTATCTCTGGCGGGCACGCACGTTGCGCTGCGAAGCCGAGCAAATCATCATCGTCAACGGATCCCAGCAGGGATTGGATCTTTGTGCCCGCCTGCTGCTCGACCCCGGTCAAGGCGTGGTCGTCGAGAACCCT
The DNA here is from genome assembly GCF_056754975.1 of Labrys sp. HAY1-8F. Lineage (NCBI taxonomy): Bacteria > Pseudomonadati > Pseudomonadota > Alphaproteobacteria > Hyphomicrobiales > Xanthobacteraceae > Labrys > Labrys sp. HAY1-8F. The sequence goes on from NZ_JBPGWZ010000002.1 coordinate 419,398, forward strand.
TGCTATCCGATGGCGAGGGATATTTTTGCCGCGGCCGGCGGCAAGGTCACACCGGTTGCGGCCGATCAGGATGGGCTGGACACGTCGCGGCTTGCCCACGTCGAGGCGCGGCTCGCCTATGTCACGCCTTCCCATCAATTTCCTCTCGGCAGCGTACTGTCGATCGCAAGGCGTCACCGCCTGCTCGCATGGGCCGGGACGCGCGAGGCCTATCTGATCGAGGACGATTACGACAGCGAATATCGCTATGATATCAATCCGGTGCCGCCGCTGTACGGCCTGGGCAATGGCCAGAACGTTCTCTATCTCGGCACGGTTTCGAAGACCCTGTCGCCCACCTTGCGGATCGGCTATCTGGTGGTCCCTTCCAATCTGGCCGCCATTTTCACGCGCGCCAAGCAGATCATGGACAGGCACAGCCCGGCCTTGGAGCAGGAGGCTCTCGCCACTCTCCTGGAAAACGGCGCCTATGAACGTCATATCCGCCGCATTCGCCGGCGCATGGCCGAGCGCCGCAATACCCTGCTCGAGGGACTGCGATATCGTTTCGGCGACAGGCTCGCCGTCGAGGGAGCAAAGGCGGGCCTTCACATCATCGCATGGTTCCGTCATATTCCGGCGGCGCTGGAGACGGAACTGATCCGGAAAGCCACCCAGGCCGGGCTAGGTCTCCATCCTCTGTCGCCGCTCTATGCCGCGGGCAGCTCGACGAAACCGGATCGGGCCGGCCTGGTGATGGGCTATGGCAGCCTGGATATGCGCCAGATCAAGCGGGGCGTCGAGTTGCTGGCCGATTGCGTGGCCGAGGTCGAGAGTGGCGGTTGAATCTGCCCCGCCTCCGCCCCTTTCCCAATCGGAATGGAGCAGCGGCATCTCATTGGAATATTGAAGGAAGAGATTTCGATGGCGCAGAATATTTACGACCACCCGGCGTTTTTCGACGGCTACAGCCAATTGCCTCGCTCGGTCCACGGTCTGGAAGGAGCCCCGGAATGGCCGGACATTCGGGCCTTGATTCCCGATCTCGGCGGCAAGCGCGTGCTCGATCTCGGCTGCGGTTTTGGCTGGTTCAGCCGATGGGCTGTGGAACATGGGGCAGCAAGCACGCTTGGCTTCGACCTGTCCGAGAAAATGCTCGCACGGGCCCGGGACATGACGACGAGTTCCAAGGCGGACTATCGGATTGCCGATCTCGAAACGCTCGAACTGCCGACGGCCGGTTTCGATTTTGCCTATAGCTCGCTCGCTTTCCACTATGTCGCTGATTTCGAGCGCCTGGCCAGGGTTGTTCATGACAGCTTGCGGCCGGGCTCCGGCTTCGTCTTCTCCATTGAGCACCCGATCTATATGGCTCCGAGCAATCCGGGTTGGCAGAACGACAAGGAGGGGCGGAGGATTTGGCCTGTCGATCGCTATTCCGTGGAGGGCGAGCGCACCACCGACTGGCTGGCCAAGGGCGTCGTCAAATACCATCGGACCCTGGGTACGACCCTGAACAGCTTGATCGATGTCGGCTTCGTAATCAGGCGCGTGGTGGAATGGAGCCCGACCGAAGAACAACTGACGCAGCACTCCGCGCTTGCGGAAGAGCGGGATCGGCCGATGATGGTGATCATATCCGCCTGGCGCTGAGCAGGTTCCAAACCTTGCTCGACCTCTTCACGAGCGGCTCACGCCTCGATGCTATCACGCGGTTGCAAAAAACGACGAACCGAAAGCCAAGGAGCAGGTGAGATGACACAACAGCCCGAATCCAGAACGACATCCGGCCGCGGCCGCCTTTTCGAGAGCATCCTGGAGACGGTGGGCGATACACCCGTCATCAAGATCAACAACCTCGCTCCTGCCAATGCCACGATCTACGTCAAGGCGGAGTTCTTCAACCCGGCCGCCTCGGTGAAGGACAGGCTGGCGCTCAGCATCATCGAGCATGGCGAACGCACCGGCGCGCTCAAGCCGGGCATGACCGTGGTCGAGGCGACCAGCGGCAATACCGGCATAGGCCTTGCCATGGTGTGTGCGCAGAAAGGCTATCCGCTGGTCGTCACCATGGCGGACAGTTTCTCGATCGAGCGCCGCAAGCTCATGCGCATGCTCGGCGCCAAGGTGGTGCTGACGCCGCGCGCCCAGAAGGGGTTCGGCATGTATCGGAAGGCGGTAGAACTGGCCGAGGCGAATGGCTGGTTCCTGGCCCATCAGTTCGAAACCGAGGCCAATGCCGCCATTCACGAGGCGACCACCGCGCGCGAAATCATCAACGATTTCGCCGGCAAGCGGCTCGACGTCTTCGTCACCGGCTACGGAACGGGCGGCACGGCGGTTGGTGTTGGACGGGTCCTGCGCCGCGAACGCCCCGACACCCGTATCGTGCTGTGCGAACCCGCCAATGCCCAATTGGTCGGCAGTGGCCAGAAACAGGAGCGGACGGCGGATGGCTCGCCGGCTGTCGGCCATTCGGCCTTCGAACCGCATCCGATCCAGGGCTGGACGCCGGACTTCATTCCCAAGGTGCTGCAGGAAGCGATCGACAATAATCTCTACGACGAACTCGTTCCCATAGCCGGTGCCGAGGGTGTGAAATGGGCCAAGGCTTTGGCCCAGAAGGAAGGCATCTTTGTCGGTATTTCGGCTGGCGCCACCTTCGCGGTTGCCCGTCAGATCGCCGAGACGGCGCCTGCCGGCTCCGTCATCCTATGCATGCTGCCGGATACGGGTGAGCGCTATATGACCACGCCTTTGTTCGATGGCATCGAGGCGGAGATGAACGCCGAGGAGATCGCGCTGTCGAAGTCGACGCCGGGCTACCAGTTTCCGGCCGAATAAGCTCGAGTGCAGAGCTGCTCCTGGGATCGCAGGCTTCCAGCCTGCATCCTCCTCTCCTACAAGTGGAGCGTTTCCAAGAACAGGCTGGAAGCCTGCGATCCCAGGAAACGCTCCCTGTCGTACAGTCTGCTACCCGACTACGCGCCGAGCACCGATTTCACCGCCTTGGCCGCTGCCGACACCACGATGTCAGCTTCCTCGCGGGTGAGGCAAAGTGGGGGAGCAAAGCCCATGATATCGCCCTGCGGCATGGCCCGGCCGATCACGCCATTCTCCAGCATGGCGGCAACCACGCGGGGCCCGACCTTTTCGGAGGCGTCGAAGAAGGCGCGGTCGTCGCGATCCCGGACGAGTTCGACGGCTGCCATCAATCCCTCGCCGCGCACTTCGCCGACATGGACGTGCGCGCCGAGCGCATCCGTCAGCGCCTGCTTGAAATAGGCGCCGACGCTGCCGGCATTGGCGACCAGGTCGAGTTCGTCGACGAGTTCGAGATTGGCCACGCCCGCAGCCGCGCAGAGCGGATGGGAAGAATAGGTCCAGCCATGCCCGATGGCGCCGAACTCGTCCGAGCCCTTTTCGAGGATTCGCCAGACCTTTTCCGACACGATCACGCCGGAGAGCGGCGCATAGGCCGAGGTCAGGCCCTTGGCAATGGTGATCAGGTCCGGCTTGATGCCGTAATGGTCCGAGCCGAACATCGAGCCGAGCCGGCCGAATCCGGTGATGACCTCGTCGGCGATCAGCAGGATGTCGTATTTGGTGAGAACGGCCTGGATCTTCTCCCAATAGGTCCGGGGCGGCGGCACGATGCCCCCCGTGCCGAGCACGGGTTCACCGATGAAGGCGGCAATCGTATCAGGCCCCTCGGCCTGGATGAGTTCCTCGAGCTTGGCGGCGCAATGATCGGCGAATTGCTCCTCGGTCTGCGAACGATCTTCCCGGCGGAAATAATACGGGGCCTCGGTGTGCAGGACAGGCAGCTTGGGCAGGTCGAACAGATTGTGGAAGGCGGCAAGGCCGGTGAGGCTGCCCGACATCAGCCCCGAACCATGGTAGCCGCGCCAGCGCGAGATGATCTTCTTCTTCTCGGGGCGGCCAAGCACATTGTTGATGTACCAGACCAGCTTGATGTTGGTCTCGTTGGCGTCCGAACCCGACAGGCCGAAGAAGACGCGGCTCATCCCTTCCGGCGCCCGGTCGATGATCATCTTGGCCAGGGTGATCGAGGGCTGGGAGCCATGGCCGACATAGGCATGGTAATAGGGCAACTGCGCTGCCTGCTCGGCGATCGCCTCGGCGATCTTGGTGCGGCCATAGCCGACATTGACGCAGTAAAGCCCGGCGAAGGCGTCGAGACTGCTCTTGCCATTGCGATCGGTGATGTAGACCCCCTCCGCGCCGGTGATGATGCGGTTGGGCGTCTCGCCGCGGGCATGCTGGGCCATATGGGTCGAGGGATGGAAGAAGTGATCGCGATCCCAGGCGGTGAGTTCATTGTCGGAAACGGCGCGGTCGAGCATGTCGGCTCCTTTCAGGCGAGGTCGAAACAGTCAAGCGAGGTCGAGACAGGTATATTTGAGATCGGTGAAGGCTTCGAGGCCGTGGCGCGAGCCTTCGCGCCCCATGCCGGATTGCTTGACACCGCCGAAGGGGATGGGCGCGCCGGTCAGCTTCACGCGATTGACGGCCACCATCCCGTATTCCAGTGCGCGGCTCACGCGCAGCGCCCGGCCGGTGTTCTCGGTGACGACATAGGCGACAAGGCCGTACTCCGTGGCATTGGCGCGCGCCACCACTTCCTGCTCGTCGTCGAAGGGCGTGATGCTGGCAACCGGCGCAAACACCTCCTCCCGCATGATCAGGGCGTCATCGGGGACGTCGGCGAGGACGGTCGGTGGCACGAAGAGCGATCCGGATTCAATGTCGCCACCCGTCAACTTGCGGGCGCCTCGCTGCAAGGCATCGGCGATGCGCTCTTTGGTGCGGGCGACGGCCCGTTCATGCATGAGCGGACCGATGTCGGTTTCTTCTTCCAGGCCATGCCCGAGCTTGAGCCCGGCGACGCGCCGGCTGAATTCCTCACAGAAGGCTGGGTAGAGCGAGCGCTGGACGAAGATGCGATTGGCCGCCAGGCAATCCTGCCCCGAGGTCGCGAATTTCGCATCGAGCGCGATCTTGATCGCCCGATCCAGATTCGCGTCACCGAAGACGATGAGCGGTGCATTGCCGCCGAGTTCCATCACGAGGCGCTTGACGCTGGGTGCGCATTGGGCGGCGATCAGGCGCCCGATCTCGGTTGAACCGGTGAAGCTGACCACCCGCACGCGGGTATCCTCGCACAGGCGCCTGGCGATCGGAGCAGCCTCGCCGGTGACGACGTTGAAGACGCCTGCGGGCAAGCCGGCGCGTTCCGCCAGCTCAGCCAGGGCAAGGGCAGAGAGCGGCGTATAGGACGACGGATGAAGCACGACCGTGCAGCCGGCCGCGAGTGCGGCGGCCGCCTTGCGGGTTACCATGGCCGAAGGGAAATTCCAGGGCGTCAGCAGGGCGGCCACGCCGAGCGGCTCGCGAGAAACCTGCATATGCGCCCCGGGAAGGTGGCTGGTCACGCTCTCGGCGTTCACGCGCTTGGCTTCCTCGGCGTACCATTCGACGAAGGAAGCGCCATAGTCGATCTCGCCGCGGCTTTCGGCCAGAGGCTTGCCCTGCTCCAACGTCATCAGCAAGGCAAGATCCTCGCGCGCGGCAAGGATGAGCTGATGCCAGGCACGCAGGCGGGCGGCCCGCTCCTGAGGTGGCAATGCCTTCCAGGCTGGAAAGGCTCTCGCCGCGGCATCGACCGCCCTGCCCGCCTCGTCGGCGCCCAGGCTGGCGATATGGGCAAGAATGGCGCCAGACCCAGGATCTCGCAGTTCGAAGCTCGCGGCTTGCCGTCCCTGGACCCAGCGGCCGTCGATATAGGCGAGTTCCCTGAACAGTCGTCGGTCGTTCAGCCGGCCGAGTGCGGGATGGCCGATTTGTTTCAGAGCTGTGGCGATCATCGAAGAAACTCCGGTGGCGTCATGTCTACAAGGCTAGCCCGAGCCGCCGTGAGAATGTCTCGCTTCGCCCCCTCCCTCACCGTCAAAGCCTCGGTATTTGCCGGGCGGCGCCGACAGATTATCGGCCTCACAACACCGACTGCAGGAATTCGCGCGTCCGCGCCTGTTCGGGATTGGAGAAGATGCGATCGGGCTCGCCCTGCTCGACGATCCTGCCCTTATCGAAGAAGCAGACGCGATCGGAAACCTCGCGGGCAAACCGCATTTCATGGGTGACCAGCAGCATGGTGAGATCATGCTCGCTGGCCAGGGAGCGGATCACGCCGAGAACCTCGCCGACGAGCTGGGGATCGAGGGCCGATGTCGGTTCGTCGAACAGCAGCACGCGCGGCCGCATGGCGAGGGCGCGGGCAATGGCCACACGCTGCTGCTGGCCACCGGAAAGCTGGCTTGGGAAGTGATCCTTCTTGTCGACCATGCCGACCATGCCGAGCAAATCGAGGGCCCGGCATTCCGCTTCCTCTCGCTTCAGGCCGAGAACGGCGATGGGCGCCTCCACCACATTGCGCAACACGGTCATGTGCGGAAACAGGTTGAAGCTCTGGAACACCATGCCGACCTGTGTGCGGATCTGGCGCAGATGCCGCTCGCTCGCCTTGAAAGGGCCGTGGCCACCGGGTTCGTGATAGCCGATGCCGCCAAGTTCCAGCGTGCCGTCCTGAAAGGGTTCGAGCGTCATCAGGATACGCAGCACCGTGGTCTTGCCTGATCCCGAAGGACCGATCAGCGAAACCTTCTCCCCCGGCGCGACGGTGAAGTCGAAATCCTGCAGGACCGTCAGCGTGCCGAAGCGCTTGCTTACATTGGAAAAGCGGATGATGTCGGATTGGGCGTTTGCGGTCATCGCATCGGTATCCCTGCTTTCGGCAAGGCCCTTTCCAGCCGATGGACGCCGGCGGAACAGACCAGGGTAAGGATGAGGAAGAGGACGCCGACCATGCTCAGCGGCACCAGATATTCGAAGGTGTTCTCGCCGATCATGTTGGCGAGGCCGAGCATTTCCAGCACGGTCACCACCGAGAGCACCGGCGTTTCCTTCAGCATGGCGATCAGGTAATTGCCCATGGTGGGGAGGATGCGCGGCACCATCTGGGGAATGATGACGTTTCGGTAGAGTTGCCAGCGCGACATGTTGAGGGCAGTGGCGGCCTCCCACTGGCCGCGCGGCACCGCTTCGATGCCGCCGCGATAGACCTCCGACGTGTAGGCCGAATATTGCAGGCCGAGTGCGATGGCACCCGTTAGGAAGGCCGGCAAGGCAATGCCGTAATCGGGCAGAACATAATAGAGGAAGAAGAGCTGCACCAGGAGTGGCGTGTCGCGTAGGAACTCGACGACGAAGGCGGTCCCCCAGCTCACCACGGCAAAGCGGCTGCGCCGCATCAAGGCGAAGACGAGGCCCAGGACCAGGGCGATGACGAACCCCGCGGCGGCGGCCTGCAGCGTCACGGTGAGGCCGATGAGCAAGATCGGCAGGATCGACTGCGCATAGGTCAACGGCGTCGAGGGATCCCATTCGAAACCGTACATCATGATTGCACCGCCTTCGGAAAGGCGCCGCCGCGTCGCGCCAGGCGTTCCAGGAAGCGCATGGCCAGCATGATCACCAGCGACATCAGGAAGTAGCCGACGAGAGTGAGGGTGTAGATCGTCGTGCTGTCCTGTGTAAGGTTGCGCAGGGTCTGCGCGCGGAAGGTCATGTCCGCGATCGAGATGAAGGACACCAGCGAGGAGAGCTTCAAGGTCTCGATGGCGAGGTTGCCGAAGGCCGGCATCATCTCGACGATGGCTTGGGGCAGCGTGATGTGCAGCAATTTGTGTACCGGGCCGAAATTCAGGGCCCGCGCCGCCTCATGCTGCTGTTGCGGCACGGCTTTGAGGCCGGCCCGCACGATCTCCGAACCATAGGCACCGACATGCATCGAGAGCACGAGAATGCCCGTCGACACCGGCGAGAAGGAAAAACCGACGAGAGGCAGGGCATAATAGAACCAGAACAGCTGCACCAGGAGCGAGGTGCCGCGGAAGATCTCGGTATAGCAAAGTGCGATGAGGGATAGGATGCGGCCCCCCTCGACCCTGACGATCCCAGCCAGAAAGGCCAGGAAAGCGCCAATGGCCAGCGAGGCCAGGGTAATCTCGGCGGTAATCAGCGCGCCCCTGCCAAGGGCGGGCAGATAGGAGATCCAGTGCATGAGGCTCCCTCGTCTATTGCTCGAGGATTGGCGTGCTTTACCGTCCCCTGGAGGGGCGGCCTGAAAGGTCGGGGTGGGGTGGAGGCGCCATCATGACAATGGTGATCGCTAGTTTTGCGAAGAGGCACCCCACCCCGACACGAGGTGTCGACCCTCCCCCTTCAGGGGAGGGTTAAATGCGCCTTACTTGCCTGCGCAAAGATCGGCGACCTTCTTTTCGGCAGCGGCCTTGATGCTGACCTCGCTCAGCCCGTAATTGGTGAGGATCGCCTTGTATTCATCGCTCTTGCGGAACTCCACGAGCGCAGCGTTGTAGGCCTCGCGCAGGTCCTTGTCTTCCGGGCGGAAGGCAAAGCCGCCATAGTTGCGCACCGGCTTGCCGTTGACGACCGGATCGGTGAAAGGCTTGACCTGTTCGACCTCCGTCTGCCCCTTGGCGAGGCTAGCAACCGTGAGCTCGGTGGCCGCATAGGCATCGGCCCGGCTCTTCACCGTGGCGATGGCATCGGCATTGGCCTGGATGAAGACGACCTGGCTATCCTTGACGCCGACAGCGCGCAGGAAGTCGATATTGTTGGCGCCCGACACCACCGCGACCTTGAGCGTGGGGTCCTTGGCGATATCGGCATAGGTCGTCAGTTTCTTGGGATTGCCGGCCTTGACCAGCAGGCCTTCGCCATAGCTGGAATTGGGTTCGGTGAAGGAAACCTGTTTGCAGCGGTCGGGCGAGATATTCTGCTCGGCCGCGACGAAATCATAGCGCCTCGCCTTGAGGCCGGGGATCAAGGTACCGAAGGGTGCGACCGTCCAGGCAATCTCGCTGACACCCATCTTCTTGAGGACGGCGATAGCCACTTCCGGACCGATGCCGGCGGCCGTGCCGTCTTCCTTGGTGAAACCATAGGGTACTTCGTTGGCCGTGACGGCGCGGACGAAGCCGTTGCTCTTGACCTCTTCGAGCGTCGTGGCCTGGGCACTGGCCACGCTCATGGCGAGAGCCAATCCGGCGAGGCCGGCAAGTCGGGGCAGTTTCATCATCTCATTCTCCTGTCTGGTGAAGGTGCCTACCCGGTTGGTTCCGGCAGGTCGATTGTCGGTTGTCAGGCATGTTCCTCGGTCGTTGCGATGACCGAGAGGCAGTCGCCGGCCTTGACGAGGCCGGGGAAATGGCGGGCCGCCAGCAGGCCATCCAGCGCTGCCCGATGCTCATGGGGGGCGCGGCCGGTATGGCCGAGCGGATATATACGGGCGAAGACTTCCCCCTTGACGACGGGTTCGCCAAGATCCTTGAGGAACTCGACCAGTCCCTCTTCCGGGCTGAAGCCGAAACAGTCAGACGAAGGCATGTCGAGCCAGCGCGTCTCGCCGACAACAGGCTGCCCGGCCAGGATGCCGGCATGCCTGAGGAAATTGGCGACTCCGCGCTTGGCGATGCCCGCCGAGCGCGCCGTGGCGGTGCCGCCGCCGCCGAGCTCGGTGGTGACGAAGACCTTGCCCGCTGTCTCGGCAATGGTGTCGAACATGCCGACGGCATCGATCTCGATCATGCGCATCGACCAGGGAGCGGAGAAAGCCGCCACGGCGGCAAAGCAGCGATCTTGCTGCGCCTTGTCAGGCAATTCGTGCGCCGCGGCGTAGGGAAGGAAATCGAGAGTCCGCCCGCCGGAATGGAAATCGAGCACGATGTCGGCCAGAGGCAGCAGGCAGCGCGTGACATAATCGGCGATCTTCTCGGTGACGCTGCCGTTCGGGCGTCCGGGAAAGCTACGATTGAGATTGCCCTTGTCGATCGGCGAGGTGCGCCTGGCAGCCCGAAAGGCCGGGTAGTTCAGGGCAGGCACGATGATGACGCGCCCGTTCACTGCCTCCGCCGTAAGCGTGCGGGCGAGGTCGAACAAGGCGATCGGCCCCTCATATTCGTCGCCATGATTGGCGCCCGTCAAAAGGGCCGTCGGCCCCTCGCCACGCTTCACCACGGTGACCGGGATCATCACCGATCCCCAGGCAGAATCGTCCCGGCTCCAGGGCAGGCGCAGATGGCCATGCTGCATGCCGTCAGCGTCGAAATCGACGCTGGCGCTGATCGGTGACGGGCGCAGGATCGGATCGGCGTTCATGCTTTCACGAAGAGTTGGCGCGGCACATTGGCGAGGCATTCCACGCCGTTTTCGGTGATCAGGATGCTCTCGGTAATCTCCAGGCCCATGGTCTCGAGCCAGATTCCGGTCATGAAATGGAAGGTCATGCCGGGCCGCAGCTCGGTGCGATCGCCCGGCCGCAGGCTCATGGTGCGCTCGCCCCAGTCCGGCGGATAACTCAGCCCGATCGGATAGCCGGTGCGGTTGTCCTTGACGATGCCGTACTTCTTCAGCACCGCGAAGAAGGCGTTGGCGATGTCCTCGCAGGTATTGCCAGGCTTGGCTGCCGCAAGGCCGGCCTCCATTCCCTCCACGGTCGCCTTCTCGGCCTCGACGAAGGCCTGGGTCGGCTTGCCGAGGAAGACGGTGCGCGATAGCGGACAATGATAGCGCCTGTAGCAGCCGGCGATCTCGAAGAACGTTCCCTCCCCGCTTTTCATCGGCAGGTCGTTCCAGGTCAGGTGCGGCGCGGAGGCTTCCTCGCCCGACGGCAACAGGGGCACGATGGCGGCATAGTCGCCGCCGAAACCGTCGACGCCCCGAATGGCGGCATCATAGATCTCGGCGACGAGATCGCTCTTGCGCATGCCGGGCTCGACCTTGTCGAGGATGCGCTGATGCATCGCTTCGACGATGCGGCCCGCCTTGCGCATATAGTCGATTTCGGTTTGGCTCTTGATCGCCCGCTGCCAATTGACCAGCGACAGGCAGTCCTTGAAGCGGGCATTGGGCAAGTGCCGGACCAGCGAGGCATAAGCGGCGGCGCTGAACCAGTAATTGTCCATTTCGACGCCGATCGTACCCTTGGCCCAGCCGCGCTGCTCGATGATGCCCGAGAGGTAATCCATCGGATGGCGTTCGGTGGACTGCACATAGTGATCGGGATAGCCGACGATATTGTCGTGGAAGAGCCAGGCCGTGCGCTTGGCGCCGTTGGCGTCCTGTCCCCGGCCGAACCAGACGGGCTCTCCCTCGCCGGCGACGAGAACACATTGATGGACATAGAAGGACCAGCCATCATAGCCGGTAAGCCAGTGCATGTTCGAAGGGTCGGTGACAACAAGCAGATCGATATCCGCCTTGGCCATGGCCGCTCGCGTCTTGGCCAGGCGCTCCGCATATTCCTCGCGGCTGAAATTGAGCGTGGGCACAATCATTCCGTCATTTTCCCTTGATTGTCTCGAAAGTCTGGCCGGCTCCGGCGGCGGCGGCCCGCTGAAAAGCGAGCGTGGCGATGGCGGTATCCTGCACGCCGGTGCCGGTCAGGTCGCAAAGCGTGATGTCGGCATCGCTCCGACGCCCCTTGGCCGTGCCGGCGATCACCTGTCCCAGTTCGGCAAACACCGCATCGGCTCCGACGGTTCCCGCCTTGATGGCATGGGCGAGTTCGCCAAGCCGCCTTGTCTGCGCGAGACTGTCGGCGACATAAAAAGCCTTGCGGAAGACGGCTGGATCCACCTCGTTCTTGTGCTCGGAATCCGAGCCCATCGCCGTGACATGCTGCCCGGGCGAGAGCCATTCGGCCTTGAGGACCGGGGTTTCGGCCGGTGTGGTGGTGATGATGACATCAGCCCCGGCGCAGGCACCCTCGACGCTGCTGGCAGGCACGACCGGGATACCGAGGCGCTGCGACAGGTCTTGGGCGGCAGTCGCGGCCTTGGCGGCGTTGCGAGCCCAGAGCCGGGCCTCGCTGATCGGACGCACCAAGCGGAGCGCTTCGAGCTGCAGCCGGGCCTGTTCGCCTGCACCGATGATGGCGGCTATACGGGCATCGGCCCGCGCAAGGTGGCGGGCGGCAACGGCGCCTGCCGCAGCGGTGCGGATCTGTGTCAGATAGCCATTGTCGAGCAATAGGGCTTCGACCAGGCCGGTCCGGCTGCTCAGCAGCACCATCAGGCCGTTGAGGCTGGGAAGGCCGAGTTGGGGATTGTCGAAGAAGCCCGGGCTGATCTTGATGGCAAAACCCTCGACACCGGGAATATAGGCCGTCTTGACGTCCACTTCGCCGCGGTGCTCTGGGATGTCGAGCCGTAGGATCGGCGGCATCGCCACCACTTCAGTCGCGAGGGCCAGGAAGGCCCGCTCGACGCAATCGACGGCATCCGCATCCAGCGCCACGCAGCGGCGCAATTCGGCTTCGGTCAGCACGATCATGCCGCCACTCCCTGTTCGACGATGCGACGGTGAAGGCCCGGGTCGATATTGCGGCCGGACACCACGATCGCCGTCGGTCCCGACGGCCTGACCTTGTCGGCCAGCAAAGCGGCGATACCGACGCCCGCGGCTCCTTCGACGATTTCGCCCTCGGCGGCGAAGGCATGCCGGATCCCAGCCGCCACTTCCTCTTCGCTCAGCAGGATGACTTCATCGAGGAAATCGCGGCATAGGCCGAAGCTGTAGCGATTGGCGAGCCCGATGCCCCCACCGAGGGAATCCGCCAGTGTCGGCAATTCCTCGACCTCAACTGGCTTGCCCGCCAGCAGGCTGGCATGCATGGCGGCGCCCCGTTCCATCGAAATGCCGATGACCTTGGCCCGAGACCGGAGCGTCTTCACAGCTGCGGCGATCCCGCCCGCCAGCCCGCCGCCCGACAGCGGCACCAGCACCAGTTCGACCTCTGGTAGATCCACGATGATTTCGAGCCCGATCGTTCCCTGCCCGGCGATCACGGCCGCGTGGTCGAAGGGCGGGATTTCAGCAAGGCCTTCCTCGGCCACCAGCCGGTTGACCTCTTCCTGCGCGTCATCCTGGGAATGGCCGACGATACGCACCTCAGCGCCGAGCGAGCGGACGGCCTCGACCTTGTTTGCCGGCACCAGTTGCGACATGCACACCACGGCCCGGATGCCCTGCACCTTGGCAGCGTGGGCGACCGCGCGGCCATGATTTCCGGTCGAGGCGGTGACGATCCCCGCGGCACCCTTTGGGGCAAACGCGTCGAGGGAGAGGACGGCATTGGTCGCGCCGCGCAGCTTGAAGGAACCGGTGGTCTGGCGCGTCTCCAGTTTGAGATGAACCGGCGAACTGTCTTGCGACAGGGAGGGGGCATGAAGCAGCGGCGTGCGGACCACATGCCCGGCGATCCTCGCACGGGCGGCCTTGATCTCGTCGATGGTAACCGCGACTGGCATCGAACCCACCCCTCCTGGCTTGAACGGGATGGTGTTACGATACAAAAATCATGTCAATTGTTATATTGTAATGATACAGATCTGCCTCAGCCGATCAACCGTGCGTCGAACACGGGCGGCAGCTGTTCGAAAGTGGCCCGCACCGAGGCGAGCGTCTCCGCCAGCGCGGCATGCGACAGCCGTCCGCCGAGGCAGACGCGGATGCCGCCGGCGCCAAGCTCGCCGGCAACGAAGGGGTCGGAAGGCGTGACCGCGATGGCGCGCTGGGCAAGAGCGCGCACCAACCCTTCCTCCGTCCAACGGGGCGGCACCTTCAGCCAGGCGCAAAGCGAGAGTGGGTGACTGGAAGCGACGATGTCTCCGAGCACCTGGCTCACGATGGCCTGGCGCGCACGTGCTTCCTGGCGCTGCAAGCCGACAAGGGCCTGGGCGGTGCCGTCCTCGATCCAGAGCGAGGCTATTTCGGCCGGCAGGTTGGTGGCGCTCCAGCTCGTCACCCGCATGATGCTGCCGACACGGATCGAATAGGCCGGCGGCACCACGAGATAGCCGACGCGCAGTCCGGTCATCACGGACTTGGTCATCGACGTCGCGAAGAAGCCGAGTTCCGGCAGCATCTGGGCGATCGAGGGCAAGGGCTCATCGAGCAGGGGTTTGTAGACCTCGTCCTCGATCACGAAGATGCCATAGCGGGCAGCGATGTCGGCAATCTCCCGCCGGCGTCCGGCGCCGGCCACGTGACTGGTCGGGTTTCCCAGCGAGGGAATGAGGACCATCGCCTTGACCCCCCCGGATGCGCAGGCGGCCTCAAGGGCCTCGGGCAGTATGCCTTCGGCGTCCGTTGGCAACCCACGCAGGGTGAAGCCCAGCAACGTGGCCAAGCCAATGATGCCGTGATCCGTCAGGTTTTCGGTGAGCACGAGGTCACCGGGATGGACCACCGACGCCACGGCCAGGAAGAGGCCGTGGGCCGCGCCATTGGTGATCAGGATGCGATCGGCTTCCGCCTCCACGCCGAGCCCGCGCAGCCAGATCCTCGCCGCGCCCCGGTGACGGTCGAGCCCGGCAATTGGGCGGCAGGTGCGCATGAAGGCACTGTTGTCTCCGTCGCTCAGGCGCGCCATCACCTGCCGCGAGGCGCGCTCATGCGCTTCGGTGTAGACGGCGCGGATGATGGAGAGGTCGGCTGTCTGGCCGGGGGAGCGGTCGAGCATGAAGCGCTCGGCGCGCTCGGTCACCCGGTCCCGCACGAAGGTGCCCCGCCCGACTTCGCCCCGCAGAACCCCGCGCCTTTCCGCTTCCTTGTAGCTGATGCTGACCGTCTGCACCGAGACCTTGAGGGCGTGAGCAAGATCGCGATGGGTCGGCATGCGCGTTCCCGGCTTGAGGATCTCGGCCTCGACATCCGCGATGATCAGGTCGGTCAGCAGCTTGTGCTTGGTCACGCCCTTGCGGCGCGGTAGGACTGGTCGCCATTCTGCCGCCGCCGCAAGAGGCGCGCGCGATTCGACAAATCGTCCGAACCGGTCAGAATTGGAGAGTGACATGAAATTGTCCTGATACAATACCCAAGCCTATCCGTATTATACCAATCCATTCGCCGGCGCCATGTTGAAACTCGACAAGATCGATCTGAAGATCCTCGCGGCCCTGCAGCGCGATGGCCGCATCACCAAGTTGAACCTCGCCACCGAGGCCGGTCTGTCGGCCGCCGCGTGCTGGGAGCGGCTGCGCCGTCTGGAAAAAGCCGGTGCGATCGCCCGCTACGGCGCTGTCATCGACGCCGCGCGGTTGGGGCGCTTTGCCACCGTGCTGGTCGAGATCACGCTCAAGAGCCATCGCCAGGCGGATTTCCAGCGATTCGAAGCCACCGTCATGCGTGAGCCGGCCATAGTCGCTTGCGACGCCGTGGGCGGCGGCATCGACTATCTCCTGCGCGTGGTGACCACCGATATCGATTCTTACCAGCGCCTGATCGACGGTTTGCTCGAGGCTGAGATCGGTATCGACCGCTATTTCACCTATATCGTCACCAAAACCATCAAGCAGACGGGATTCCCGCTCGAGATCATCGAGGGCACCATCTCTTGAACTGCAGTCGCAGGATTGGACCCCAATGACCGCCATGCCCACCTTCCTGGATTTTCCCACCCGCCTTGCCGGCGACCGCAAGCCCCGAATGGTGATCTTCGGGGCCGGCCATGGCAGCACCTATCCCGTCAAGGACAGTGCTCCCTATGCCCTGGCGCCGGACGCCATCCGCGCCGCCAGTCAGGAGGATGCCGGTCTGGTCGAGCATTGGGATTTCGACCTCGGCGGGCCGCTCTTCGATGGCAAACCCGCTTCATGCGTCGATGTCGGCAATATCGAGACCGTCATGCGCGACAATGCCGCGAACCGGGACCGGATCGAGGCGAAGACGCGCGAGATCCTTGCGGCAGGCGCCATCCCCCTCCTGCTCGGCGGCGATGATTCCATCCCCATTCCCTTCCTTGCCGGTTTTGCCGACCACGACCCGATCTGGATCCTGCAGATCGATGCGCATATCGACTGGCGCGACGAATTGCACGGCGAACGCCATGGCTATTCCAGCCCGATGCGCCGCGCGAGCGAGATGGGGCACGTCGCCGGCATCGTGCAGGTGGGCATGCGCGGCGTCGGCAGTGCCCGCCTGGCGGAAATCGAGGCGGCCCGAAGCTATGGCAGCCATCTGGTGACTGCTCGCGAGATCCACGCCCGGGGCATCGAGGCTGCGCTTCGGCACATTCCTGCTGGAGCGCAGGTCGTCGTCACCCTCGATTGCGATGGCCTCGATCCCGGCATCATGCCGGGAGTGGCGGCCCGCACGCCGGGCGGTCTCAGCTATACCCAGGTGATCGACCTGATCGCCGGCCTCGGCCGGTGGGCCCGGATCGCTGGCTTCGATCTCGTCGAGCTCTATCCGCCCGCCGATGAAAGCGGCCTGTCGGCGCTCACGGCGGCACGGCTTCTCGTCAATGTGATCGGGACCATCGCCCGGCAGGTTTGAAAGCCGGCGTGCTCTGATAGCATGATGGCCCGACAAGGTTTCATCCGCCGTCGAGAGGACATCCCATGCGCTTTACCCGTCTCGTTCTGCCCTTGCTTGCGCTTTTTATTGTTACGCCCGCCTTCGCCAAGATGGTGGTCAAGCCGGTCGACTGGACCTTGGATGGCACGACCTTCAAGAGCCTGCTGATCTATGACGATGCCCCCAAGGCCAAGCGCCCCGGCCTGGTCATGGTGCCCAACTGGTATGGCGTGGGTGACACCGCCATCGAGAAGGCCAAGAAGATTGCGGGCAAGGACTATGTCATCCTGCTCACCGACATGTATGGCGAGGGCGTCCGCCCCAAGAATGACACGGAAGCGAAGGCTGCCATCGCCCCGCTCTATGGCGACCGCGCCTTGATGCGCAAACGCATCGACAAGGCTTTCGAGCAGTTGAAGGTCAACACCACCAATGCACCGATCGACCAGTCCCGGTTGGCGGCGATCGGCTTTTGCTTCGGCGGCAGTGCCGTGCTCGACTTGGCGCGCAGTGGCGCCGACGCGAAGGCGGTGATCTCCTTCCATGGCGGCCTCGGCACCGACGACCCGGCCCTGGCCAAGACCATCAAGGCACGCGTGCTCGCCATCAACGGGGCCGACGATACCGCCACCATTCCGGACGTGCCCAAATTCACCGAAGAGATGCGGGGCAGCCCGGCCGACTGGCAATTTGTCGAGATCGGCCATGCCGTGCATTGCTTCACGGAAACCGAGGCAACCGGCAAGACCGGCAATTGCCGCTACGACGCCAAGGCCGCGGCGAGATCCTATGTGATGATGCGGTCCTGGCTGGCCGAGAGCTTTGCTAAGAATTGAAGGCAATCGACTGACGCGGGCCGGCCGCTGTCAGCTTTTATACCAGCATAAGAAGCGGCCTTCCCGGCATCGCTTCTCCCAAGCAAAGGAGCGATGTTCAGGGAGAAGATCATGACTGAAACCGGAAACACGGCAGCCGCAAAATTCGATAGCGGCCGGGCCGCCGAATATGCGGTCCAAAGCCGTATCGCCCTTGCGGGCTACGATGCGTGCCACGAACTCGGCGCCTGCCTGCTCGCCGCCGATCTGGGCCCTGGCCGCGCCGCACGGGTTCTGGTGGCTGGAGCCGGCGGCACCGCCCAGGAAATCATCTCGGCGGCTCGCCTCGAGCCCCTCTGGCACTTTACCGCCGTGGATCCTTCCGCTCCCATGCTCGAACTCGCGATGGCCGCTGTCGGCGAGGCCGGCCTCACGGCGCGAACGACTCCCGTGCTGGGCGAGGTCGGTGCCTTGCCCGCGGAGGCTGTCTATGACGCCGCGAGCTTGATCGGCGTTCTGCACCACTTGCCCGGCCTTTCCGCCAAGCAAGACATCCTCAAGGCGTTGGCGGCCCGTCTCAAGCCTGGGGCACCTCTCATCCTGGCCGGCAACCGGCATGCCTATGCGAGCAGGCCGCTGTTCCTGGCGGCCTGGGGCGAGCGCTGGCGTATGCATGGAGCATCGGCCGACGAGATCGAGGCAAAGCTGGGCAAGATCCGGCAAGGGGCCGATCCGCCTGCTTCCGACCAGGATGTGGCTGAGATGTTGACGCAGGCCGGCTTCGAGGAGCCGACCTTGTTCTTCTCGAGCCTGTTCTGGGGCGGCTGGATCACGCATCGGCGCGGTTGAGGCACGACTAGGGCTGTCGGTCGAGCTTCGCGGCATAACCGGGGCGGCGCCCCGGGCTCACCCCTTGGCGTCGACCTGATAGGCAGCCAGGAAGATGCGAACCGCCTCCCCGGCATGGGCTCGCAGCACGTTCGGCTTCGGTATAGCTCCATTGCCCAGGAGCATGACATCGTTGACCGGTCCCCCCATCACCAGCCAGTTGAAGAAGGCGGCGGCGGCTCGAACGTCCGATGTACGGATGAGGCCCCTTTCGACATAGCGTGCGAATATCGTCGCCAGCCGGTTGATCGAGCGCATCGGGCCGCGCTCGTAAAGCACCTTGCCGAGGTCGGGAAAACGCTCGGCCTCGGCGATCGCCAGGCGCCGCAATTGCAGCAGGCGTGGTGTCATCACCAATGCGAGCTGAAATTCAGCGAATTCGAGCAGGAATTTCTCGATCGGGAGATCGTCGGGCGGATCGGCGACCTGTTCCTGCAACTCGTCGCCGGCCTGCCCCGTCATGCCGCTCGCTATTTCGAGGAACAGCGTCTCCTTGCTCTGGAAATGGGCATAGACGGTCTGCTTCGACACATCGGCCGTCGCCGCGATCTCATCCATGTTGGTGGCCAGGAAGCCGTGCTTGAGGAAGAGGTCGGTTGCCGCTGCAACGATGCTTTTGCGTGTACGCTCGACCCGAATTCTTGCGCCGTTGCTCATGGTCGCCATGCCCCCTGTCCCTGGATAGCACCGGTTCGCGAATAGACCATCCGGATTGACAAATCAAACTGGACGGTACAGTCTAGTTAATAAGCGACCCGGGGGGACAAGGTTATGGCGCATCTGCATGGAAGGGCTCTCCCTCTCACCTGTCTGTGCGGACAGGTCGTGCTCGAAGCGGCCGACGCTCCCATCGTCACCGCTGTCTGCCATTGCACGAGTTGCCGTACCGCCAGGGAACGCATTGAGGCCCTGCCAGGGGCGCCTGGGATGGCGGAGGACGACGGTGGCACAGCCTTCGTGCTCTACCGAAAGGACAGAGTTCGTTGCATCGCGGGAGCCGAGTTGCTGCGTGAATACCGGCTGACGCCTACCGCCAAGACCCGGCGTGTCCTGGCGCATTGTTGCAACGCTCCCATGTTTCTCGAATTCGAAAAAGGGCACTGGCTGAGCCTCTACAGGCAGCGCTTTGCCGCCAGCGATCGACCCGCCCTGGAAATGCGGGTGATGACCGGGGATCGGAGAGCCGGCTTCGAACGCAAAGACGACATGCCCAGCTACGCCTCGCATTCGGGACGTTTCATGTGGAAGCTGCTTTCGGCCTGGATCGCCATGGGTTTTCGGGCGCCGAAGATCGATTATGTGAAAGGCGGGGTTGGTCACTATGCCGGTTGAGAAGATTGCGATCCAGAACGTGGTGTCACCCGGGCATGTCGTTCGTGTCGACAAGGCCAAGTATGAGGCGATGAAAACGGCGCTCCTTGCCGTCTTGCCCGAAACCTCGCCTGGCCTGACGGTAGCCGAAGCCAAGCAGCATTTGTTGCCCTTGCTGTCGCAGGCTCTCTTTCCGGGCGGCGCGAAGGCCGGCTGGTGGCTGAAAGCCGTTCAACTCGATCTCGAGGCGAAGGGCACCGTGGTGCGCGAAGCAACCAAGCCTCTGCGTCTCCATCGCAAAGTCTGAGGATATTGGGAGGGCATGTTGGCAGTCTCCTCGGGGCCTCTCATGCGAGTGTGATCTTCATTCGGTCGCATTCTTCTGTAGATTCTGCGACCAACCAGCCGAATTGCCGGAGACGACCATGAAGACCTTTGCCATCGCTACTGGCGCCCTGCTGCTGTTTGCCGGTTCTGCCTTCGCCGATGGATTTGCTCTCAAGGAGAACAAATTCGCTCCGCCGCCCTTGGATTCCAAGAAGGCGTCGGGCCCCTATGATTGGACGGGGTTTTATGCCGGCGGTCATGCCGGCCTGTCCCAGGGCAGGTCGAAATTGAGCACGGATGGCAACAGCCGATCCTCCTCGGACCTCGGTTCCAGTTTCGGGGCTCATGCGGGTTATAATTACCAGTTCAATCGCGGGGTCGTGTTCGGAGGCGAGACCGACGTTTCTCGCTGAATGGCCGTTCCGGCCGCAAGCCGGACTTGGTCGCGGCGATGACGATGCCGAGGCAGACCAGGCCAAGACCCGTTGCGAAGTTCCAGCCAAGCCTTTCTCCGAGGAATAGGTCTCCCGCCAGACTGGCGGTGATCGGATTGACCGCCACCGCGATCGCCACCAGCGTCGGCGTCGTATGGGTGACTGCGAAAGACCATAGGAAGAAGACCAGCGCGCTGCCGACAATGCCGAGATAGCCGGCGGCAAGCCAGGCTTCCGACGGGAGCCAGCGAAGATTGGTCAATCCTCCGCCGATTGCCGCGACCGAGACGAGGCAGAGCGCGCCGATACCCATCGCTGTCAACGTGAAACGAACGGGTCCCGAACGAGCGATGAAAGACCGGGACCAGATCGTATAAAGAGCCATGACAAGCGCCGCCCCGAGCATCAGGAGGTCGCCCCGCCAGGCCCCCGGCGGTGCTGTGGAGAGGCCCGAGAGCAGCGCGAGCGTCACCCCGGACATGGTAACCAGGACCCCCAGGACCTTGCGGGCATTCATGGTCTCGGCGCGCAGAGCCGAGGCCGCCAGCATGGTCAAGACCGGTAACGCCGACAAGGCAATGGCGCCGCGCGCTGCCGTGGTGAAATAGAGCGCCGCATTGAACAGGATCGGGAACAGTCCAAAGAACAAGAGGCCCAGCCCGACCACGCCCGGCCAGTCGCGACGCGGCGGCCAGGCTTCGCGGCGCAGGCATGCAACGGGCAGGAGAAAGAGGAAGCCGAGGCCGAAACGCAGTGCGCCAAGCGTGATCGGGTCGATCGTCTTCGAGAGCGACCGCGTGGCGACCACAGCGGTACCCCCGATGCCGCTCGACAGGATGGCCGCCAGAACACCCCACATTACCCCTGCTCCCGCTGCGTGGTCACGAGCATGGATAGCGCAGGCACACCGTTCGAGAGAATTGCATTTGTCTGATGAATATCATCACGGAATGTGATGACCACTCGATTGCGGTATGTTGAGTTGCCTTCCGCATCCGTGGCACTGCGAATCAGATTCCCGCACCATCCTTGCGGTTGTCTCATGGGCTTTCGACGCCTGGCGGTTCGGCGGAGCTCGCAAATCGACCTGCTCAACTCTGGGCCAAGAAGCCACGAGCTGACGGAGGCCATTCCTGTCCGCTATTCTCCGATTAATAGCGAACGATTTCCTTCCGGCACGCTTCTGTAAAACCATACAAAAGGTCGTATTCCGGGAGCTTCTTGGCGTCCAGATGAGAAAAATCGACCTTCTCTGAAGAATATCTGTTGACGATGGTTTCCAGAACTTCATCGGCCCTGGCGATCACCTCGTCTCCCGAAAATAACTTCATTCTATTTTTAATGGAGTAAAGTTTAACCAATTTCCCCGAGTCGGTTAAATTATTCTCCATAGCATCGCCGTATACTTTCGATGCCTCGTCAATAAATTCTCCAAATATTCTTTCTCGCCGTGACATTTCGTTGGAAAGACGCTGAACTCTTTGCTGATAACTCTGATTGAGCCACGTCGTTGCAAAGGATGCGAATGCGCCGATACTCGATCCGGCAAGGGCCGCCAAAGCCGATAAATATGCTCCGTCCATGGCTTCCCTTTCCGGAAGTTCACCTGTCTCGACGAGTTTATCCCGGGTTCCGAACGAATTATCAAGGAGCCTTCCCCACCTATGGAAAGCGAGCGGGAAGAGCAGAGCTGTCTAGAGCACGCAGGATGCCCTGCCTGGTCGCTGCCATCGTGCCTTGTGCATAGGCCCGAAGGAACGGGTCTCTGACAGGCAACCTTCCAGGCGCCACCATCACGAAGCACAATGCTGCTCGGAGTGCCGGGAGGGTACTCACAAGGAAATTGCATTTCTCGCATAGGCATCATCATGATGTGTGATGACATTGCCGTTGCTCGATCCTGATCTCTTGAGAGCCTTTCTGGCCGTGGCCGACCATAGCTCCTTCACGCGGGCGGCCGCGCGGCTCAATCGCACGCAATCAGCCGTGAGCATGCAGATTCGGCGTCTCGAAGTGCGGGTCGCCGCGGAGTTGTTCCGTCGCAACACCACCACGGTCGAGTTGACCCAGGCCGGTGAAAGCCTACTCACCTATGCGCGGCGCATCCTCGCCCTGAACGAGGAGGCGGTCGGCAGGCTTCGCGAACATCGGCTCGAGGGCCGCGTGCGGCTGGGTGTAATGGATGATTACGGAAGCCACGTTCTGCCCGCCTTGCTGGCGCGCTTCCTCACCCTCTATCCGCGTATTCATGTCGAGATGGAAACCGGCCTGACCAGCACCATGCTCGGCCGCCTCGGCGAAAGCTATGATCTCGTCATCGCCATGCATGCCCGGGGGCATGAGGACGGCGAATTGCTGCGGCTGGAGCAGCCGGTCTGGGCAGCCAGCACGGCGCACCGGGCCTGGCTCATCGATCCTCTCCCGGTGGCACTCTATCCGATGGGCTGTCTCTTCCGTAAATGGGCAATCGAGGCCCTTGATGCCGCGCAGCGGCCGTGGCGGCTGGCCTTCGTGTCCCATAATCTGGCGACAGTGGAAGCGATTGCGGCCCAGGGACTGGCGGTCACGGTGGTGAAATCGAGCTTCCTGCCGCGCAGCTTGCAAAGCCTGTCGCCGGAAGAAGGCCTACCCGCCCTGCCCGGCGCCGAGATCAGGCTCCATGCCGGCCCCGGCCTGACGCGGGCGGCGGGGCTGCTCGCCGATCATTTGCGCGAAGCCTTTGCCAGGATGCCGGATGAACCGGCGGTAAAGAGCAATCGAGCCCGTTGAGGGACATTACGCGGCCCGGGCCGCCGAGGCGCGCAAACCGGAGATGGGGGCATCATAGTCGAGATCGGGGCCGAGAGGCACGATACGGCCCGGATTGATCCAGGGGTGGCTGGCATAATAGTGCCCCTTGATGTGATCCATGGCGATGGTCGGCCGGATAAGCGGATGCTGATGAAACGCCCGCGTATAGTCCCAAAGTGCAGGGTAGTCGGTGATCATGCGCCGGTTGCATTTGAAGTGGCCATGATAGACCGGATCGAAGCGCAGCAATGTCGTAAACAGGCGGATGTCGGCCTCGGTGATGCGTTCGCCCAGCAGGAATGCCTGGCGTTCGAGCCGGTGCTCCAGCCAGTCCAAGGTTTCGAAGACGGCTGTCGCCGCCTCCTCATAGGCGGCCTGCGTGGTGGCGAAGCCCGCCTTGTAGACACCATTGTTGAGGCTTTCATAGACGCGTTCGTTGACGGCATCGATCTCCGCGCGCAGCTCGGCCGGATAGTAGTCGCCGGGGCTGGCATCAATGCCATCGAAAGTCGAATTGAACATGCGGATGATCTCGGCCGATTCGTTGGAGACGATGCGCCGGCTTGCCTTGTCCCAAAGCACGGGGACGGTGACGCGCGTGGTGGCGCCGGGATCCCCCAGCGTATAGAGCTCGTGAAGCTTGGTGACAGCGTTCACATTATCCGCCACGACGCCGGGCCCGGGATCGAAGCTCCAACCGTCCTCTCCCATCAACCAGTTGACCACGGAGATGCCGATCAACCTCTCCAGCCCCTTGAGGCTGCGCATGATCAGGGTGCGATGGGCCCAGGGGCAGGCCAGTGAGACATAGAGATGATAGCGCCCAGCCTCGGCCTTGAAGGCCGCGTCCGCCTGGGACGAAATCCAGTTCCGATACACCGAGGGCGGCCGCTTCAACCTGCCGTCGGCCATCAGCTTGGCCGGGGCAGTGCGATGCCATTGCCCGTCGATCAACTCGCCCATGATGCAGCCTCGCGCTCACTCAATCCGTCTTGACGCCACGGCAGACAACGTGCCGAAGGCGGGAATGCTGTCATGGGATGACGCGCACGAATAGTCGCCATCTCTAGAACCTATCCATCGACGAAATCGATAAGAGGCCGCTTCGATGCGCGCGACGGCCCTGTTTTGGCAAGCCGGATCAAGGCCGATATCCTACCATGCCGGTCTCTGAGCGGAGACGACCTTGCCCATGCTGCCTTTCGCCGATGCCGCCATATCGTCGGCCTTCGCGGCCCTGCCGCAGCGCCTTTGCCAGCCCGTGCTCGGGCTGCGCGAGATGATCCTCCAGGTCGGTTCCAGCTTGCCCGAGCTCGGCGGCATGGTGGAAACCTTGAAATGGGGTGAGCCCGCCTACCATCCCGTACGCAAACGGGTCGGCACCACCATTCGGATCAACGCCCACCGGCGATCGGAAAATTGCTATGCGCTCTACGTGCCCTGCCAGACCCGGCTCGTCGAGCTCTACCGCTCGCATTACCCCGATATATTCACCTATGAAGGCCGGCGTGCGTTGCTGTTCGATCCCGCGACGCCGCCGCCCGATGCGCCCCTCCGGCACTGTATCGCCATGGCGCTGACCTGCCATCTCCGGGGCCATGGCGCCCGCTAGGGCATTCCTACTTGCGTGAAACGAGCGCCGCCGTCACGCCCAGGCCGATGAAGGACAGGCCGGCAAACCAGCGCTGGAACCGCAGGAAGCGGCGGCTGCGGCGCAGGAAATCCCCGGCCGCGCCGGCTGCCAGGGCGAACATGGCATCGCTCAGCATGCCAAGCCCCATGAAGGTGAAGCCGAGCACGAGGACCTGCCAATGCAAGCCGCCGCGCGCCGGGTCGACGAACTGCGGCAGGAAGGCCAGGAAGAAGATCGCCGTCTTCGGATTGAACAGATTGACGATGAAGCCTTCCTGAAACAGCCGATGCAGCGGCTTGGTCGACTTGGCAGAGATCTCCAGAGGCAGATCCGGCGCCATCAGCGTACGGATGCCGATCCAGATCAGATAGGCCGCGCCCAGATACTTGACCACGGAAAAGGCTAGGGTCGAGGAAACGATCAGGGCAGACAGCCCGACCGCGGCAGCGACGATATGGACGATGGTGCCGAGATGGATGCCGAGGACCGAGACCAGGCCCGCCACCTTGCCTCGTTCGACCGAACGCGCCACGATGAAGAGCACAGCCGGTCCCGGGGTCAGCAGCAGCGTGATCGAAGCGAGAACGAAAAGTCCCCAGAGTGTCGGATCAGGCATAGGTCGCTCCTTGTCATTTCCTGCGGCGGAGCAAGCCACAAGGCCGGGGACAAGGCAAGAACCTCGTCACAGGGGCCCCTTGGCGAGAGCCTCTCCCCCCTTGTCGAGGGCATGCTATGCTAAAATATTGCCATCGACTCGTCCGACCTTGTCGTGTCGGCAATGCCTGACGTTGGGGCTCCTCATGAAGCTATCCGCCTGTACCGCCCTCCTCCTCCTGCCACTGCTGGGCACCTCCGTCCTGGCAGAGGAATTCGCGCCGCCGGATCTGACGGTGGAGCAGCCCAAACATAAGAAGCCGGCCGCCATGGCCGGCAAGGCTCCTGCGTTGGGCAATTCCGCCTCGCAATGGACACCGGATGCGGAAGACAAGGCGTCCAAGGCTTTCACGGCTCGCCCGGACATTTGCGGTGGCTGTGAACTCAAGCTCAACACCCGCCAGGTCAACCGGGAAGATCGGCTTCGACGTCCATTTGAGGTGTTCGAGTGAGATCCGTTCCGTTGCGGGTTGCCTGGAGGCGGCATGGCGCGTGAACTCTGGCTGATCCGCCACGGCGAAAGCACCGCCAATGCCGGGGCTGCCAGCAAGGACGCCTCTTCGGCGCCGCTTACCGAAACCGGCTGGCAACAGGCGCGCGTGGTAGCGGCCAAATTCGAACGAGCCCCGGAACTGATTGTCGTGTCACCCTATCTGCGAGCGCGTCAAACGGCGGCGCTGACGGCCGAGCGTTTTGCGGCGGTGCCGATCGAAACCTGGCCGGTGCAGGAATTCACCTATCTGTCGCCCGTTCGCTGCGCGAACACCACGATGGAGCAGCGGCGCCCGCTGGTGGACGCCTATTGGCATCTTGCCGATCCCAAACGGGTTGACGGTCCGGGCGCCGAATCCTTTGCCCAGATGCTGGAGCGCGTACGAACCACCGCCCGCCGCATCGAAGCGCTCGGCCTCGAACGCATCGCCATTTTCACACATGGCCACGTCATGCAGGCTTGGCGCATGCTGGCCGAACATCCCGAGGCGAGCGACAGGGTAGACATGAAACGCTATTTCAGCGCCTTCCTTGGCCGCCCGATCGAGAATGGCGAATGGATGTCCGCGAATGCCTATGCCAGGGTGGCACGGAGCTAGGGCCGAAAAGTCGGAGCAGCTTTCGCTAGTGCGTTGTCCGGAAGTGGCTGGAACGCCGCCTTTGTCATGCCGGGGCTTGTCCCGGGCATCCAGCGGCCCCGCCTTCGATGCCTGGAAGGGAGCTGGATTGCCGGTTGAAGCCCGGCAATGACAAAGGTCGAGCCAGTTCGTTCCTTTATTGACGGACTTGCCTGGAACCGCAAAGGCGCGGTCTTTCCTGCACGGTACGCCTTGACCAGGACGATCAGGCCGTCGCGGTAACCTGGATTTCGACCAGCAGTTCCGGCAGGGCCAGGCGCGCTTCCACGGTCGCGCGGACAGGCAGGTTGTTCATGTCGACCCACTTGTCCCAGACCGCGTTCATCTGGCCGAAATGAGCGATGTCGCGCAGCCAGATGCTGGCCGTGAGCAGGTTCGCCTTGGAGCTGCCGGCTTCGGCCAGCAGGGCATCGATCTGCGCCAGGATGTCGGCGGTCTGCGCCGAGGTGTCGCCGCTGGTATCGGCCGCGGTGATGCCGGCCGTGGTGACGACGCCATTGGCGACGACCGCCTTGCAGAAACGCGGGCCGGGATGAAGACGCTTGACCATGGGAGTGTCCTTCCTTGAAAAGTCAGGGCCCTCCTCTACAGCATCGAATCCGATTCAGAAATCACATCAGGCACGGAAACTCTTTCCTGCGATGTTGGGGGATGAACTGGCCGAACGTCTCACAGATTCCTACATCTGGTGTTAAGGCCGGTTGTTGCCAAATATAGGCCTGTTCATCCGTATGAGGCGTTTACAATGTCCCTCACCCCTTCCCTCAGCCGCGCCGCCCGCGCCCTCCTGGATTTCGAAATTGCCGATCTGGTGAAGCGGTCTGGCGTGCCGAAAGTTATCATCGCCGAGTTCGAAAAGGGCGACCGGGTACCGCAGAGACAGGATCTGGCGGCCATGCGCCTCGCCTTCGAGGAAGCCGGCATCCAGTTCCTCGAGGACGATGGCAACGGCCCGGGCCTGCGCCTGCGTCGCGGGGCGCGCCAATCCGGCCTTCGGCCGGAAGAACTCACCGCCGAAAACGACGATTGAGCCATTGGTTGACCGCCTGTTCCGGAGTCACGCGCGGAACAGACAGTCAAAGGCAGGCATGAAAGAAGGAGAGCAAGCAAGGTTGCAGGTCCGGCAGCCGCCAGGAAATCACCGCACTGCGATGGCTAGGACATTTCGATTGAGACAGATTGCTTTGACGTCTTCCTCCTCCGCCCCTCCCATCGAAAGCCGCCGCGCCGTGATGGCGATCATTGAAATGGATGGCGAGGACACGCTGGCGCAAGTGCGCCGGCACTTTCCCAATGCCACGGTTTTCTTGCTGACGGCTCAGCCAGGTGATTCCGACGGCAAGCTGGTTTCGGCCGAACAAGTCGTCTCGGCGCTCGAAACCTGGGCCGGCCCGGACCAGGCCCCGTATCTGATGCCGATACTCACCCCTCGCCAGCAGGATATTCTGGATCTGATCGTTCAGGGCAAGTCGAACAAGGAGATCGCCAGGGCTCTGGCCATCTCTCCCTTCACGGTGCGCAACCACGTCTCGCTGCTGCTACGCGTTCTCAGTGTCGCATCGAGAGAGGAAGCCGCGAGCAAGGCAGCCGAAGGCGCCATCTTGCGCCAGTGAGTGGCAAACCTCGCTTTGGCCGAGGCGCAGTTCCTACCGAGCGTTGAAATGATTGGCTCTCGATGCCTGCGGCTGTTGGTGTGCCGGTCTTCGGACCGGCATCTGTCGGGGTAGAACTGCCGGTCCGAAGACCGGCACACCAACAGCCGCCGTCGCAGCCTCGATATTCCCGCAGCTTGGTATTACTTGAATGGGGCCAAGCTACCTCATTGCTTGGATGAGAATCACTGCGTCTTGGCCGCATCGGGCAGTTGTTCCACGCCTGGCAGCATGTAGCCCGAGGTCACGCTTCCCGTCAGCTCGCCACCCTGGCATTCGAGGGCGGTTTCTTCATAGCTGAAGGTCGTAATGATCACGCCCTTCTGGCGATCGGTGACGCGGAACTGATTACCGACGCGGGCCTGGTAGCGAGCGGCCTGCGAACTGACGCGCATGATGCCCTCGCCGTCGACCAGTTTCTGGCGTGTGCGGTTTTCGCCATCGGCAACGGCTCCTTCGGCCACGCCGGCCATATGGGTGCGCTGCACCGCCTTCAGATGTTCGAGACAGGCCTCGAAATTGGCGAAGTGCTGGGCTGGAACTGGAAGCGGCGGCAAGCGTCCGCTCGCGAGCACCGATATGGCGGGAAATCCGCTTGCAAGACCCGCAAGCAGGGTAGCCGCGATCCGTCTGCGACAGGAGGGAGGTGAGGCCATGGGTTCATTCTCGTGTTTGATCAGATCACGGCGGTTATGACGATGGATGGACAGATGGAAGCACTCTTGGCGCGAGATCTCCCGCTTGGCGATTTCCCAGGAAACAGAGAGTGCCGTGCTCGGCAAGATCATAGGAAACGGGTCGCGACTTGGTCACGCCTGGGGAACAAGGACCTCCCAATCGAATTGGAGGTTCAGGATATGAAGTCTACGCTCGAAAACAAGGTCGCGATCGTCACCGGCGCCAGCTCCGGCATCGGCGAAGCCTCGGCCCGTTTGTTTGCCGCCGAAGGCGCCGCAGTCGTCCTGTCAGGTCGGCGTCGAGATGCTCTCGAAAGGGTCGCCGCCGAAATTGCGAATGCCGGCGGAAAGGCCGTCTCGGTGGTCGGCAACATCCAGGACGAGGATCACCAGATCGCCCTGGTCGAGGTCGCCCAGCAGCATTTCGGCGGGCTCGACGTCGCCTTCAACAATGCGGGCACCACCGGAGAGATGGCGCCGCTGACCGAGCTCTCTCTGGAAAGCTGGCGCGATACGCTCGACGTCAATCTGACCAGTGCCTTCCTCGCGGCCCGGCACCAGATCCCCGCCATGCTGGCGCGTGGCGGCGGCGCCCTGGTGTTCACCTCGACCTTCGTCGGTTATACCGTCGGTTTTCCCGGCATGGCCGCCTATGCCGCCAGCAAGGCTGGCCTGATCGGCCTCACCCAGGTGATCGCCACCGAATACAGCCCCAGGGGTATCCGGGCCAATGCCCTGCTGCCGGGCGGCACCGATACACCGATGGGACGAAGCGTTTCCAACACGCCGGAGGCACGCGCCTTCGTGGAGGGGCTGCATGCCCTCAAGCGCTTGGCCTCGCCCGAGGAGATCGCCCGTTCCGCTCTCTATCTCGTTTCGGACCTGTCGAGCTTCGTGACCGGAACGGCCCACCTGGCGGATGGCGGTGTCTCGATCACGAAAACCTGAAGCACTTCCGATCAAAAACAGTCCCTGGGGCGAGATCGTCGGTCACACGCAATCAACCTCGGGTAACCAGGCCAGCCTCTCTCGCGATACTTTGGCAGCGGGCCAGGGCTCAGGCGAGATCGGCTGCGCCCTGGGCCAGGGCAGCCTGGTAGACATTCTCCAGCCCGATGCGCAACTGGTAGCCTGCAAGCAGGCGCCCCTCCCGCAGGCGCCAGAGCTGGGTGGTTTCGAAAAATCTGGCCTGCGACTCCAATCCTCCCGACAAAGGATGCAGATCGATCGATTTGCCGAATTCTGCCCTAAGCACTGCGGTGATTTCTTCGGGCCGCAATTGGGTCTTCCGGGAAGATCTACCGTCTCTGTCTTCATCCGATGTCGTGGTCGTCATTCGATGTTTCGGCGGAGCTAGGCGCCTTCGATGAAGGCCCGCCGC
This sequence comes from Labrys sp. HAY1-8F, assembly GCF_056754975.1. Lineage (NCBI taxonomy): Bacteria > Pseudomonadati > Pseudomonadota > Alphaproteobacteria > Hyphomicrobiales > Xanthobacteraceae > Labrys > Labrys sp. HAY1-8F. The sequence continues at coordinate 449,530 of NZ_JBPGWZ010000002.1, forward strand.
CGCACGATCTCGGCGGCGAGGAAATCGAGAAAAGCCCGTATGCGCGGAGCGTCGCGCAGATCGGGATGGGTGAGCAGCCAGAGATCGGCCCCGAAATCCGGATTGACCGGTCCAATACGGCGCAAGCTCGGCCTGGTTCCGGCGATGAAACAGGGCAGATGACCGATGCCGATGCCGGCCTCGACGGCTTCGGCGAGGCCGAGCACCGAGTTGACGCGATAGACGATGCGTTCCGGCGCGACGTGCGTCTTGACGTAGCGCACGGCCTTGAGCGCGGCGAGATTGTCGCCGAGCGCCACCCAGCGCCGCCCATGCAGCGCTTCAAGATCCGGCAGGTCGGGATCGGAGAAATCGTCTGCCCTGCCATAAAGTGCCCAGCCGATGCGGGCGACGCGTCGACCCACTAGCGTGTCTGGCGGGGTATCGGAAGCACGGATGGCGATATCGGCATCCCGCTTGGACAGGTTCAGCGCCGCATTCGACAGGATCACGTCGAGCCGCATGCCCGGATAGGCCTCGCCGAACCGGGCGAGCAACGGCGTCAGCAGTTCGACCAGCAATGTATCGTTGGTGGTTATGCGCAGTTCACCGGCAAGGTCGAGTTCGCCACCGGCAAGCCTGCGCAGAACCGAGACGATATCCTCGTCGACACGGCTCGCCAGTCCGGCCACTTCCTCGCCGGCCGATGTCAGCGTGTAGCCTGTGCGATGCTTTTCGAACAGAGTGACGCCGAGCGCCTGTTCGATCAGGCGCAGCCGCCGGAACGCGGTCGAGTGATCGATGCCGATGCGTGCGGCCGCCGCGGGCAGATTCCTGGCATCGGCGACGGCCTTTACCAGACGCAGGTCGTCCCAGGCCAAATTCGGAAAACCGTCCCCCAAGGCAAAGTCCCCCTCGGCACCGTCAGCGCATCCCATACCTATAGGGTATTTCATATCGACAATTCAATATCTCCAGTTTCAACCAACTCATTGCACCAACGCAATGGAAATTCCTGGCATATCGGGCCTATCTCACTCATCGAGGGACAGGAATCCCGACCGAAAGGAATTTCGCAATGAGCGGCAAAGGCATCCATCACGTCACGGCTATCGCAGGTCCCGCCCAGCGCAATCTCGATTTTTACACCCGCATACTTGGCCTGCGACTGGTCAAGAAGACCGTGAATTTCGACGATCCCGGCACCTATCACCTCTATTACGGTGACGAGGCCGGCCATCCCGGCACGATCCTGACCTTCTTTCCCTGGGAGCATGTTGCGTCGGGTCGTGTCGGCCTTGGTGAAACGCAGGAAACCGTGCTGCGGGTGCCGGAAAGCTCACTTGGCTATTGGACGCATCGCCTCGTCGAGAATGGCGTCGTCCATCAACCGCTGACCAAGCGTTTTGGCGAGCCCCTGCTGTCCTTCCAGGACCCGGACGGCATGCGCCTCGCCCTCGTTGCCGTACCCGGCATTGGGAACGAACCTGGTTGGACCGGCGCCGGCATCCCCGCCGATGCTGCCATCCGCGGTTTCCACAGCGTCAATCTCCTGCTCGCGGAAGCGGCGCCGACTGGTGCCATCCTCACCGATGTTTTCGGCTTCGGCGAGGTCGGGCGTGAAGGCAGCCTGGTGCGCTATCGGGTGGCTGACGGCGGGGCAGGCAGCATCGTCGACATCCACGAGGCGAGCGGCCCCCTGCCGGCCCGTCTCGGCGGTGGCTCGGTGCATCACATCGCCTTTCGTGCCGCCGATGATGCCGAGGAGGCCGCGATGGTGCGCAGGCTCGCCGAGAACCATGGCATCCGCACCACGGAGCAGAAGGACCGCAATTATTTCCGTTCCGTCTATTTCCGGGAACCCGGACATGTCCTGTTCGAGATCGCGACCGATATTCCTGGCTTTGCCGTGGACGAGCCGGCGTCGACGCTCGGCGAAACCCTGAAACTGCCGGCGTTCCTGGAAGCCCGCCGTTCGGGTCTGGAAGCCGCCCTGCCTCGCCTGGAGCAAAGCGCGTCCTAGAAGCGCTCCTTGTTCTAGCTGCCCGTCCGGCATGGCCGGCCAAACGTCCCCATCCCCCCGAACCGAAGAGGCAATAGTCATGACCACGACATCGCAATTATCGTATACCCACCGCTTCGTTCCCGGACGGGATATGAAGAGGCCCCCTCTCCTGCTCCTGCACGGGACGGGTGGTGACGAAAACGATCTCATCGGCCTGGGCGAGCTGGTTGGGCCCGGCAGTGCCCTGCTCTCCCCGCGCGGCAACGTGCTGGAGCACGGCATGCCCCGCTTTTTCCGACGCCTGAGCGAAGGCGTGTTCGATGAAGAAGATCTGCGCCGGCGGGCCGTCGAATTGGCAGGCTTCATTGCGCAGGCGCGCGAGGCGTACGGCCTCGATGCTCCCATCGCCTTAGGCTTTTCCAACGGCGCCAATATCGCCGCCGCGCTCTTGCTGCTGCATCCGCAGGCGCTTGCCGGCGCCGCACTGCTCCGACCGATGACGCCCTTGCGAACGGCGCCTTCGGCGGAGTTGGGCGGCAAGCCGGTGCTGATGCTTTCCGGGGCCGCCGATCCGATCGTGCCGGCAGCGAATGCCGGCAGGCTGGCCGATCTCCTGAAGGAACGCGGCGCCGCCGTGCGCCACGAGACGCTCCCGACCGGCCATGGCCTGACGCAGGCCGATGTCGCGCAGACCAAGGCTTGGTTTGCCGGCTTGTAGATCCTTGGCAAGCAAGGCGCCATCTCTCGGACAAGGAGCCATCTCTCGGAAGCGCGATCATCCGTGCTTCCGGGAGATCCTGCCTGCCTCTCAATCGTGAACCGGATAGGGGCCTTCCGAGAAGACCCTGTCGTGATAGCCCTTGCTGCCGACTTCGCCTGTGAGTGGGCTGCGGAAATTCTGTCCCTCGCGCAGGCAGTCGAGCATGTGCCGGAAATCGTAGCGTGGACGCCAGCCGAGTTCGGTCCGTGCCCGCGCATTGACATAGATGCGATCCACCTGCGGAAACAGGCTCCATCCCCTGGCGGTATAAAGCTCGGCGCAATCGGGAAACAGCCGGTGTACGAGCGCCGGCGCGTCGGCCCGCAGTGCCGCGCCGTCGTCCGGGCCGAACGGCGTGGTTGCGGAGATGATATAGCGGCCGAAACCCAGCGCCGGCGCCCTGTCCGCCGCCGCCAGATGGGCACCGACCACATCCTCGATGTCGCAGCGGCGGTTGAGCAACTCGTTGGCCTGGGCGTTGTCGGCGCTGTAGCGTTGCCTCATCTGCGCATCATCATCGGCTTCCGGGAAGAAGCGCGCGGTGCGCAGCACGATGACGGGCAGGCGGTGGCGACGGGCAAAGAGTTCGCACAGGGTCTCCGCCGCGATCTTGCTCGCGCCATAGATGTTCTTCGGGATCGGGACCACGTCCTCGGTGATCCAGGCCGCCGGTTCGCCCGCTGCCGGCGTCAAGGCTGAGCCGAAGGTGCTGGTCGTGCTGGTGAAGACGAAGGATTCCACGCCAGAGGTTAAGGCCGCCTCGAGGAGCACGAGAGTCCCCTGGATGTTCACGTCGAGAAAATCCCGATAGCCATGGGTGGCCACATGCGGCTTGTGCAGCGTGGCTGCGTGTAGAATCGTGCGCACGCCCGGCAGATGACGTTGGACGAAATCGCGATCGCCGATCGATCCTATGGAATCGGTGAAGGGCGAGGCCTTGATGTCGAGCCCGATGGCAGGCCGCCCCTCTGCCCGCAAGGTGCGCATCAGCGCCTCGCCCAGATGTCCGGCACTGCCCGTTACCAAAATCGTCATGGTGACCAATCCGTCATTCGCAATCCGGCACCGACGATTAGCGATCGCAGGCGGTGCCGGCGACGCATAAAATATGCATGAGTATGATCAGCCGACGGTGGTGACCAGCCGCCCGGCGCTGCCGTCGGCCAGCGTCACGCGCTCCCACAGCGCCCGGCTCGGCGCGATCGGCAAGACGGGATCGTAATTGGTGCCCGTCTCCAGCGTCAGCGAGACCAGAAAACCTTCGTGCCAACCGTGGGCAGCGAGCCTCTCCTCCGCCGCCAGGATTTCATCCGTGGCGTAGGGAAGCAGCGAGCTGCCGAGCAGTTCGGGCAGATCGGCGTGCCACTCGGCCTGCCGTGGCAGGGAAGCCGCCAGCAGACGATGGCTATGGTCGCAAATGAGATGAACCTTGGCGTTCGAAGACGTCACCAGACGCTTCAATGCGGCATCCTCGGCAGGTAGCGGTGATGCGGCAAGAAGATCCAGGACGGCCCGCCAGCGTTCCTCCCCGAGTGGCACGGTTCCTCTTTCCCAGCGGGAAATGCTGGCCTGGTCCACGCCGAGCAATTCACCAAGATGACTTTGCTTGATGCCCTTGAGCATCCGCAGCCGGCGCAAGGCGCGGCCCTGCTCGATCACATTCATCGCTGCAATCTCTCCCTCAGACCGGCAATGATGAAGCCCAGCCCCTGCTCGAACGCCACGTCGGGGCCATCCCGGTCGAAAGTCTCCATGGCCTCGGCCAGCAAGGGTGATGTCGGGGCGGGATGAGGTATGTCACCGCGCTCGGCCTTGTCCGCTTGCGCCGATTGCTGCTCCATGACCGAGCCGACCACGAAATAGCTGATGGTCATCAGTGCGTAGGTGGTGTCGGCCGTGGTGAACCCGGCCTCGGTCATGCAACGCAATTGCGCCTCGGCATTCGCGGTCTCCGCACCGTTGGGCCTGGTCCCGGCATGGATGCGCGCACCGTCACGGTAGGAAAGCAGGGCTCTCCTGAAACTGCGGGCATTACCGGTGATGAAAGAACACCAATCTTCACCGGGCTTCGGCACCGCATGCGTATGCCGTTCGGCAAGCATGGCATGGGCCAGGGCATCGAGCAGAGCCCGCTTGTTCTTGAAATGCCAATAGAGCGCCGGCTGCTGCACGCCGAGATGGTCGGCCAGCTTGCGGGTGGTCAGGCCGTCGACACCGACCTCGTTCAAGAGATCAAGGCCAGCCCGGATGACCTTCTCGCGCTGCAGTTTCGCCATGACACCCTTCCCACGCATCGCCTCCAGGAGGCGTCGGCTCTCGGCACGGCGATGCAGCCGTGAAGAATTACCCCATCGGTCCCGATTCAGTAAGCCGCGTCTATCAGGATCAAGCTTGACTATTTATCGATGATAAGTTTTATGGCATCACTTATCAATGATAAATTATCGATCAAGCGGACCGTGTGCGTCGATGACAACCAAATTTGCTCTCCCACTCATACTGGGTGTCGTAGCCCTCGATGCCATCGGCATCGGACTGGTCATGCCTGTCTTGCCGGAACTCTTGCGCAATCTCGTTCACACCGATGCGGTGGCCGGGCATTATGGCGTGCTGCTGGCGATCTATGCGCTGATGCAGTTCCTGTGCGCGCCGGCCCTCGGCGCCCTGTCGGACCGTTTTGGCCGTCGTCCCGTGCTGCTCGCTTCGCTGGCGGGCGCAACCATCGACTATGCCATCATGGCGACGGCGCCGGTCCTGTGGGTGCTCTATGTCGGGCGCGCCATTGCCGGCATCACCGGCGCGACGGCGGCTGTGGCCGGTGCGGCAATTGCCGACATCACACCGGAAGAACAGCGTGCGCGGCGTTTCGGTCTGATGAGTGCATTCTTCGGCCTCGGCCTGGTCGGCGGCCCCGCTCTTGGCGGCTTGCTGGGGGGCCTTTCTCCGCACGCCCCTTTTCTGATGGCTGCCGTCCTGAATGGCCTGAATGGCCTGCTCGCCGTCTTGCTCCTGCCGGAAACCCATCGGGGCGAGCGCCGGCCGCTCTCACGCACCGCTTTCAATCCCATCGCCTCCTTCCACTGGGTTCGCGGCCTGCCGGCGGTGATGGCACTGATGGCGGTGTTCTTCGTCATGCAACTGGTCGGCCAGGTGCCTGGGTCGATTTGGGTCCTGTTCGGCGAAAACCGTTTTCATTGGGATACCGGCACCGTCGGGCTTTCCCTCGCCGCCTTCGGCATCCTCCACGCCATCGCCCAGGGTGTTGTGACCGGTCCCTTGACGCTGCGGCTCGGGGAAGACCGGGCCGTCATCCTCGGCATGTCCGCCGACGCACTCGGTTATGTGCTGTTGGCCTTCGCCTCGCAAAGCTGGATGGCTTTCGCCATCATGGTCCCGCTGGCGGCGGGAGGCATCGGAGCTCCCGCCCTGCAGGCGATGTTATCGCGAGAGGTCGGCGAAGGCCAGCAAGGCCAGTTGCAGGGATCGCTTTCCGCCCTCACCAGCCTGACTTCCATCATCGGCCCGCTGTTCTTTACCGCGATCTACACCGCTTCCCTGACCGGTTGGAATGGCTGGGTCTGGCTGGCGGGCGCCCTGCTCTATCTCTTGTGTCCGCCATTCCTGAAACGATCCGTTCAGAACAACGCTTGATCCCGGATTAGAGCACCCTGCCCGGCCGTTCGCCGGTCTGGCGCCCATCGGCCACCACAGTTCCGCCATTCACCCAGACATGGGAGATGCCGGTCGGCAATTGGGTCGAGTTCTCGAAGGTCGCCCGATCGGTGATGGCGTCCTCGAACAGCACGAGGTCGGCGGTAAGCCCGGGGCGGACCAGCCCGCGATCCGAGAGCTGGAAGCGCTGCGCGGCCACCGAGGTCATGCGGCGCACGGCATCTTCCAGGCTGAACCAGTTCTTCTCGCGCCTGAGCGGCCCGGCAATGCGCGGGAAGGTGCCGAAGGCACGCGGATGCGGCTTGGACCCCGGCCGCGGCAGGCCGTCGGAGCCCGCCATGTAAAGCCGGTTGCAGCAGGCCGCGTGCAGATCGTCTTCGTCGAGCTGGAACAGGATGATGCCGGTCTGGCCGTCATCCTCCTCGATGAAGCGCAACATCAGGTCGAAAGGCTGGACGCCGAGCTGGGCGGCCGCCTTCTCCATGTCGAGACCTTCCAGATGCTTGAGCTCGGCGCTGCCGACGGCCGACAGGCGGACATTGCCCCAGCCGATCAGTGACACCTTGCTCTGGCCATGGAAGGCCGGGCCGCCATGTTCGACCCAGTCTCGCAAGGTCGCAAGCATTTCGGGATCGCGCAGACGGGCCTTGAGGCCGTCGAGCCCGCCATCCATGGCGGCGGGTGGCAGCAATTGCAGCAGCCAGGTGCTGCCGGCCGGATAGGGATACATGTCGAAGCTGATGTCGATGCCTTCGCAGCGCATGCCTTCGAGCAATTCGATCGCCGCCGGGATCTGGCCCCAGTTCGGCCGCCCGGCCGATTGCAGATGCGAGAGCAGGCCCGCCGAACCGGAATGCCTGAGAATGCCGCCGAATTCCTGGATGGCATCCATCAGGCCGGCTTCGTAGGAGCGAACATGGGCCGCCAGCACCTTGCCGCGGCTGCGCACGGTGTTCCCCAGCGCGAAGAGTTCGTCCTCTTCGGCAAAAGCGCTCGGCGGATAGACGAGACCGAGCGAAAGGCCCGCAGCTCCCTGGTCGAGCTGGGTGGCGAGCAGCGCACACATGGCCTCGATCTCGGCCCCATTGGCCGGGCGACGGTCATGTCCCATCACGGCGAGACGCAGCGCCGCGTGGCCGACGAGCGACACCAGATTGAGCGCGATGCCCTCCCCGGTCAGCGCCTGACGATAGGCGTCGAGATCGGCAAAGATCTCGCTGTCCAGGGTCTCGCCGAGCAGGCCGGAGAAATGCAGCCGCAGATTCTCGCGCGAAGCCGGCACGGCCGGATAGAGCGAGAAGGAACAATTGCCGACCACGATGCTGGTGACGCCCTGCAATGCCTTCTCCGGTCGGTTCCGTTCCCGCAGGAAGATGAGATCGTCATGGCAATGGGCGTCGATGAAGCCCGGTGCGAGATAGCGTTCCGCGGCATCGACGACGGTGGCATCCTTGTCCGCCTTGAGGTCCTGGCCGATGCGGGCGATGGTGCCGCCCGAAACCAGCACGTCCCCCCGATACCAGGGTGCTCCCGTGCCGTCGATGATGCGCGCGCCCCGGATGAGTGTATCGGCCATGACGCCTGATCCTTTCTGGCGCAAAGTCGCTTTCCAAGGAAACGCGTCTCTGCTCCGCAATGAAATTCACATGAGAGGAAAACAATTGGATTTGTCATAGCCGGGCTTGACCCGGCTATCCAGAAGCCACGTGCGAACCGGGCAAAGGAGCTGGATTGCCGGGTCGAGCCCGGCAATGACAAAGGTTGTTGCAGCTCGAATAAAGCTCAGTTGAACGGCATTGCTCCTTGCTTCGACCCATTGCCTCGACGTGTCTTTACGCCTCTTGGCGATTCCGCCAAATCGCAAAAATAGCTCAATCCTCGATCGGCTCGGCTACCTGGATGAGACAGTCCCCGGCCTGGCTGTCGCAATGCAGCCGATGCGAGATCACGATACCGCCCTCGGCGAAGCGCAGGGCTTCCTCGGGCTGCTCCAGACGTTCAAGATCATGATACCAGCCGGCAAGGTCGCCGGCCGCAACCCGGGCCCCGAGTTCGACGGCCGGTTCGAACCAGCCCCGGCGCGTGGCATAGATGCCCTGGCTGTGGCGCGCGAGCGAGAGCAGTTGCAGAGCAGGCTTCGCCGTGACATCGCCGCCCAGCAAGGGGCGGTCGACGATGCCGAGCGCCAGCATCAGATTGTCGATCGACCGTGCCGTAAAGGCCATGCTGGCCGGCGTCACCGCTCCCCCGCCGCCGAATTCGCCGCTGAGGCCGATGATACCCGCCCGCATGGCGGCACCCATAGATGTCGGCGAGCGCGAGCCATTGTCGGCGATGAAGGCATGGCTGGGCGCCATCGCCCTGAGCAGGGCCTTGGCGCGGGTGGAGCGTTCCTCGTCCGGCTGGCGCTCGATCAGGGCACAATGAAGATGCGCCATGGAAGTGCCGCCGGAATGAATGTCGAGCAACACCTCGTGTCGGGGGAACAGTTCGTGTTCGAGGAAATGCGCCAATCGGGCGGTCGGCGTTCCCACAGGATCGCCGGGAAACGCACGGTTGAGATTGCCGCCGTCGAAGGGCGAGCAGCGCCTGGCCGCCATCACGGCCGGAAGATTGGCCGCCGGCAGGACGGTGACGCTGCCGCGGAGCGCCGCCGGATCGAGGCGGCGCATCAGGCGCGCCAGCTGCAATTCGCCCTCATATTCGTCGCCATGATTGCCGGCCATCAGCATGAGGCTCGGCCCCGGCCCGTTCCGCACCCGCAGGATCGGTATCCTGATCTGGTAATAGGGCGAGCGATCGACGGAATAGGGAATGCTCAGATAGCCGCTCTGGCGGCCATCGGCGTCGAAATCGAGGGTATGGACGAGGCCGCTATGCATGGCAGGCTGCTTTCGTGTTTCTACAAGGCCGCGATGGCCGTCATCTCGACGCGCAGATCCGGATCGGCGAGCCGGGCCTCGACGCAGGCGCGCGCCGGCGGATTGGCCGGGTCGATCCAGGCATCATAGACGCCGTTCATGGCGTCGAAATCGACGATGGCAGGCAGGAAGACATTGACGGCGAGAAGGCGCGAGCGGTCCGTGCCGGCTTCCTTGAGCAGCGCATCGATCTTGGAAAGCACGTCCAGAGTCTGGGCCTCGATACCGGCCTTGCGATCATCGGCGACCTGGCCGGCGACATGGATCAGCCCGCCATAACTGACTGCCTGGCTCATACGCGAACTCTTCTGGTAACGCATTATCATTGTCTAATACTCCATTGTAAAATATTGAAAATTTGAAACTTAAGAAGCTTCATCCGAAGGAGGTGGCGAAAGCGTCGATCACCGTGTTGTCGCCATCGAGCCCATAGACCAGGGCATGCCGGTCAAGGCAGGTGCAGGGGTGCGACAGGCCGAATTCGACGACATCGCCGATCCGAAGGTCGAGACCTCCGGTAGCCAGGAAGGCGTGCTGGTCGTTGAGCCGGGCAATCGAGACCGAAGCATCGAGTTCGCCGATGCGACGTCCCTCGCGATAGAGAGCGAGCGGGCGCGGCAGCCCCTGATCGATCGCGACATCGCGCAAGCCCATGCCGCAGATCGCCAGATCGGGTTCGGGGCGTGACAGAACCTCGGTCCAGATACGAAGAACCGGCTTGAAGCCTCTGGAAGCGCTGACAGTTTCGCCCGAGAGCTCGAAACCGGAACGGGCATCCAGAACCGCGAGACCGCGCTCATAGACGCCATGGTCGTGAAAGAAGATCGCGCCACTGCGCAGGACCAGGGTCGTGGCGGCATCCCCTTTGCTGATCGATCCAAGGCCTGCGATGACCCGGTCGAAGAACACCGAACCGCCAGCCGTCAGGATCAGCGGCCGTTCTGTTCCGATACGGTCCCGGACAAGGCGGTGCGTCTCGACCGTCAGGGCCATCAATTCGTCGATGCGGCGGATGCTTTCCTCCGGATCCGCGGTGGCGGCGGCGCCCTCATAGGCGCCAATGCCGCTCAGGCTGATCCCGGCACTCTCACCGGCGAGGATTGTGTCGAGAATGGCCCGTGCATCCTCGATTGTCCGGGCTCCGGCCCGCCCGGCTCCGACCTCCAGCAACAGGCCTAGGGGCGGCAAGTCGTCTCGCGAGCGCCAGGTTTCCAACAGGAAGGCCGCAAGGTCCGACGAGTCGACGAAAACATACACCTCCGCTTCCGGATGCCCGGCGAGCAAGGCAGCAAGCCTTCTGGCGGCGGCGGCGCCACCGATCTCATTGGCCAGGATCAGCCGATCGAACCCGGCCTTGAGCAGGACGGAGGCCTGGCGGATATCGGCGACCGTCGTGCCCCAGGCGCCGCCCTCGACCAGTTCCCTGGCGAGAGCCGTCGACATCGGCGTCTTGGCATGCGGCGCGATGGCCACGCCATGCTCGCGGACATAGCGCATCATCAACGCGACATTGCCGTCGAAGGCCGGCCGGTCGAGCGACATCAACGGGAGCGACATGATGCCGTCATAGGGTTTCCAGCCCTGCCTGCCGATGTCGGCAAGCGGCAGGGCGGTGTGGCCTGGGGGAAAACCGCGCATGCGGTCATCAATGGCATCGAGGGAAAGATGAAGGTCGGACATGATCAGGTTCCGCTGGTGGCGGCGTTGTCGAGACCGAGCCGATAGGCCCGGTTGGCGGTGGCAAAGAAGAGATCCCGCTGCTCGCTCGCGCTGAGTTCGGCGGCCACGATGCGGAAGGCGTCATAGACCTCTGCGAAGCGCGCATGCAGCGCGGCAACCGGAAAATCGCTGGCGAACATCGCGCGCCGCGGCCCGAAACAGGCGATGCAATGCTCGATCACTGGCCTCAGGCTGTCGAGGCTCCAGTGATTGTCATAGGCGACGAGGTCGGAGATCTTGATGAGGAGGTTGTCGGCCCGCCCCAGCGCCTCTAGGCCCTGCCGCCACAGCGCCATGCCCTCCGGACTTCGGTCGGCCGGGCTGCCGCAATGGTTGAGCACGAACAGCGTGTCCGGGAAATCCGCGACGAGGCGGAGGGCTTCCGCCATCTGCCAGGGGAACAGCATGAGGTCGAAGACGAAGCCGAGCCGTGTCGCCGCCCGCAAGCCATTGCGCCATTGCGGATCGCCCATCAGGTCCCTCGAGTGCGCGAAGCTCTTGGCTGGCTCCGGGTGCCAGCTGACGATATCCCGGATGCCGACGACGAGACGGTTTGCCGCTTCCGCCTCGATCAGCGCCGCGGCATCGGGACGGTCGAGCGGCACGCGGGCGACGATGCGCCGCGCCACGCCCGACGTTCTGTCGAGGCTTTCGAGCCAGCGGCTTTCCTCCAAAGGATGTTCGGAAGACCAGCCCGCTTCGACATGCACGGTGGCGACGATATTCTGGCCAACGGCATCAGCAAGATAGTCGGCGACACCATAATTGCGCCGGATCGGCGCCAGGCTGCCGAACACCATTTCCCTCTCCTCGCCCTCGGGCGGGCGCAGCCAGGGGTGGCGTCCCAGCGAAAGGTCCCAGAGATGATGATGCGGGTCGATGATCGGCCCGCCATAGACAGCGGTCATCGGCGCGCCTCACGCCCCGAGATCAGCAGCAGGGCCAGGATGAGCGAGCCGAACATGATCGAGCGCCAGCCCGGCGAGGCGTTGACCACCGTGATCAGGGCCGTGGTGGTCACCAGCAAAATGGCCCCCGGAATAGTGCCGGCATAGCTGCCCTTGCCGCCGAGAATGGAGGTGCCGCCGAGCACCACCGCAGCGATCGACATCAGGAGATAGGGATCGCCGATGCCGACATAGCCCTGGCGGTTCATGCCGAGGATGAGCGTGCCGGCAAGGCCCGCAAAGAAGCCGGACAGGGCGTAGAGCAGCAGCGTATTGCGGGTGACGCTCACGCCCGACAGCCGTGCCGCCACTGGGTTGGCGCCCAGTGCCAGGAAGCGCACGCCCATCGGCATGCGATGCAGCAGGACAAGTACCGCAAGGGAGACAACGGCCCACAGGATGATGCCGGCGGGAACGCCGAGCGGCCGCGCCGAACCCAGCCAGATCACGGCCTTGTTGGTCACGGACACAGCGCTGCCGCCGGCGACGATCACCAGCAGGCCCTGCAGGAAGGTCGCCATCGCCAGGGTCATGATGATGGGTGGTACGCGCAGGAAGGCGGCGCCGGCGCCGTTCAGCAAGCCGATCGAGGTGGCGATCGCCAGGGCCCCGACGATGCCGACCAGCCCCGAGGCGTCCCAGCCCGGCGAAATCAGCGGAATCATGATCGCGGTGACGGTGATTACGGCTCCGACCGAAAGATCGATACCGCCCATAATGATCACCAGCGTCTGCCCCGCTGCCACGATGCCGATCACGGCGGCCAATTCCAGGAGGTAGCGCAGATGACCATAGGCGCCGAAGCCACGGAGGCTGAGGCTGGCGACAAGCCAGACCAGCGCCACCAGGATCAGAGTGAGCAGCGCCGGGCTCTTGAAGAGCCCCCTGACGGCCGTGGACAGGCTGCTCATTTCTTCCTCCAGCGCGCGGAGAGTTCGGGAATGGCCACGGCCCCGACGATGATCAGGCCCTGGGCGACATATTGAGCGACCGGCGGGAAACCGAGGAAGAACATCACATTGATCATCACCGAGAGCAGCAGGCTGCCGCAGATCGCGCCGCGCATGGTGCCCTTGCCGCCCAGGAAGCCAACGCCGCCCAATACTGCCCCGGCGATCGAGTTCAGCGTGAAGGGGTTGCCAATGACGGGATCGCCCGATCCGGTCTGCGCCGCCACGAAGAGGCCGGCGAGGACGGCGAGCAGGCCGGAGATGGCAAAGGCGATCACCTTCACTTTTTCCACCGGCACGCCCGAGCGGTAGGCACCGACCGGATTGTCGCCGGCCGCATAGATGCCGAGTCCGGTCGGCGTGGCCAGGAACAGTTTCCAGGCAACCAGCACGGTCAGCAGCAGGATGAAGGCCGTCGGCCCGTCACCCGCCAGGAACTCGGAGAACCAGGGCGGCACGAAGCCGCCCGGCCGTGGCAGGATCAGCAAGGCGACGCCTGTGATGATGAAGGAACCGGCCAGCGTGACGATGATGGCCGGCAGGCGCAGATAGGCGACGATCACGCCGATCAGGCTGCCGATCGCCAGTCCGGCCAGGGCTACCAGCAGGATGCCGCCGATCGAGCCGGCCGGGCCGCCCATCGTCGTTGCGGCGATGACGGCGCCCAGGCTCACCATCGGCCCCACCGCCAAGGTGATGCCGCCATTCAGCATCAGCAGGGCCTGCGCCATGGTGACCAGAGCGAGTGGAAACCAGTTCTGGGTGAATTTCGAAAAGCCGCCGAGGCTCAGAATGCCGGGAAAGAGCCAGGCATAGAGCAGCAGGAAGCCGGCGACGACGAGATAGAGGCCGCCGAGGCCGCGATTGCGACGGCGCTGTACCGCCAGATAGAGGCTGGCCGAGGAGATAGTGCCGCTCATGCTGCTACCTCCCGGCTGGAGATACCCATGGCGGAGCCGACGATGGCTTCCTCGGAAATGGAGTCCCGTTCGAGCGTGGACACGGCCCGGCCCTCGCTGAACACCACGACCCTGTCGCACAGATGCACGAGTTCGGGCGTATCCGAGCTCAGCAGGATCACCAGCTTGCCATCGGCGGCAAAGCCCTGGAGCATCAGATAGATCTCTCTCTTGGTTTCGATGTCGACGCCGCGCGTCGGGTCGTTGAGCAGCAGGACTGAGGGATCAAGCGGCAGCCACTTGGCCAGCGCCACCTTCTGCTGATTGCCCCCGGACAAAGCCTGCACCGGCCGTGTCGTATCGCCCTTGATGGTGAGGCGCCGGGCAAGCTCGGCGACCATCGAGCGTTCGCGGCCGCTATCCCGCAGCCCGTGCCGCGCCTGGAGATCGAGGGAAGGCAGCAACAGGTTGGAAGCGATGGAATGGGGCAGGATCAGCCCCTCCTTCTTGCGGTCAGCCGGCACATAGGCGAGGCCAGCCGCATTGGCGGCGCCCACCGTGGAGAACAGGCCTGACTTGCCGCATAGCCTGGCGCTCTGCGCCGAGGCGGGAATGGCGCCGTAGAGCCCGAGCAGGAAATCCTCCTGCCCCTGCCCCACCAGGCCGCCGATGCCGACGATCTCGCCGGAGCGGGCGATGAAGTCGACGTCGCGCACCATGCCGGCAGAAAAGCCCTGGAGATGGATGCGTTCCTCGCCGATGGTCCGCGGCGTCCAGGCCGGAAACAAGTCGCCGGCATCGCGCCCCACCATCAGGCGTACCAGCCCCTCGGCGTCGACGCCGGCGAGCGGCTGGTCGGCCGTCACCACGCCGTCCTTCAGCACCGTGACATGCGAGCACAGCGCCCGCACCTCGTTGAGGCGATGCGAGATATAGAGAAGCGCCAGCCCCTCATCGCACAGCCTGCCGATCAACCCCGCCAGGACACCGGCCTCATGGCCCGACAGCGAGGAGGTCGGCTCGTCCAAGATCAATACGCGAGGACGGCGAAAGAGCGCCTTGGCGATCTCCACCATCTGGCGGCGACCGAGGGCGAGGTCGCCGACCAGCGCGTCAGGCGCTTCCGTCAGGCCGACAAGGGCGCAGACCTCCTCGACGCGGCGCTGGAGTTCGCGATAATCCACCAGACCGAAACGGCGGGGATAGGCACCCAGGCCGATATTCTCGGCGATGGAAAGCTCGGGCGTGAGGCTGAGCTCCTGCTGGACCACGGCGATGCCGGCCTTGCGTGCAAGATCCGGGTTGAAACGCGTGACAGGCTTGCCGTCGAGCACGATCTCCCCACCATCCGGCGCCAAGGCGCCGGACAGCAGGTTGATCAGCGTCGACTTGCCGGCCCCGTTCTCGCCCAGCAAGGCATGCACCCGGCCCGGACGCAGCGCGATGCTGACGCCCTTCAGCACCGGGTTGCCGAAAAAGCCCTTCAGGATCTGACGGGCTTCCAGCAAGGGTGGACGATCGGTCATGAGACAAACTCTCTATGCAAACCCTGACGCTTACTGCGCCAGCAGCTTGTCGAAGAGCGCCTTGTCATAGTCAGAGTAGATGTAGCCATCCGCCGGGAACTTGTCGGCACGGGCCAGATAGGAGTCGATATTGCTGTCGTCGATCACCGGCAGCGGCACCTTGACCTTAGTCGGGATGGTCTTGCCCTGTAATGCCTGGACCGCCGCATAGACGGAGAAGGCACCGAGCCAATTGGGCTGCATGGTACCCCAGCCCTTCAGCTTCTTCTCCTTCCACAGCTCCAGGAATTGACGGGCGTTCTCACCCGTGGTCGGCACCTGGTCGCGTCCCTGCCGGTCGAAGGCCAGCACCGAACCGGCCGACAGGGCGCCGCCGAGCGACAGCACGCCGTCGATCTGGGGATTGGCGAAAAGCAGACTGGTCATCGCTTCCTGGGCGGGAGCGACATTGTATTCGGTGTTGGTCTCGGTGATGATCTCCAGGCCCTTATTGGCGTCGAGCACCGGCTGGGCACCCTTGCGGCGATCATCGCTGACCGAGACGCCGGCCGGGCCGTTCATGATGATGATCTTGCCCTTGCCACCAAGCTGCTTGACCATCCACTCGGCGGCCTGCTTGCCCCATTCGAGCGAATCCGTGTTGATCTTGGCCGTGAGATTGTTGGTGTCGACCAGGCTGTCGAAATTCATCACGGCGATGCCTTTGGCGCAGGCGTCGGAGATGACGCGGTCGAGCGCCGTGGACGAGCCGGCCTCGACGATGATGGCATCGAGATTGGCGTCGATCATCGACTGGATCTGCTGGATCTGGGTCTGCGCGTTGCCCTGCGCGTCGGTGATCATCAGGTCCTTGACAAGCCCTTCCTTCTTGAGGCCGTCGACTTCGCTGACGATGGTGCCCTCCGTCTGCTTCATCCAGGTCGGCACGGAATAGATGTTGGCCCAGCCGATACGATAAGGCGCCTTGCGGTCGCCCTTCACGCAGTTCGAAGCGGCCTGAGCCGCGCCTGCCGTGGTCGCGAAGGCGAACACGGCGAGACCGACACCCGCCATCAAGGCGCGCCGATCGGTGAGCTTCCTCAGCAATGAAGTCTTGATCATGTCGTTCCCCTCTTGTGAGCCAGCGGGCCTTGTTTGCAGCCTTGGCTCTTGCGTGATGTACAATATACTGTACATATGGTCACAATATCGGACATCTCGAACTATAGGCGGTTTTTCGGGGCTGACAAGCGGGCGGCGAAATTTTTGAAGGCATCACCCGCCCAAGTCGAAATATCATTGCGGAAAGGATCGGTTTGCGGCTTGCGTTGATGCGTGCCGTAACGTTCATCAGTGAAACAACAGCAGGGGGGCACCCCGCTCGAGCGGGTCAGGTAGGACAGGAATGGATTCAATCAGCGACGAAGGTATTGCCAGGCGCACGCGTGGCCTCGACCGTGCCTTCGAGATCCTCGATTTCCTGCGCATGAAGCGCGAGCCGACCAAACCAAACGAGATCGCCTCTCGTATCGGGGCTCCGCGCTCATCCGTCTATGAACTGGTCAATCTCCTGCTGCGCAATGGCATTCTCGAATATGCCGATGGCGAGGGGCGAGTCTATCTCGGCCGCAAGCTCTATTTCCTCGGCGCGGCTTATGAGGACCATTTCGACTTCATGCGCGAATGCGACAAGGTCCTTGCCCAGATTGCCGCGGAGACGCGCGAGACCGCCCAATTCTGCATGCTGGACGACAACAAATATACTGTCGTGCGCATGAAGGAGGGTGTGAGGCCGTTTCGGATTTCCTCGGATGTCGGGCGTGCGGTGCCAATCCCCTGGACCGCCTCGGGGCGCCTCCTGCTCTCGCATCTGAGCGACGAGGAGATCCTGGCTTTCATTCCCGCCGGTGATTTCCGCCTGCCCAATGGCAATATGCTGGATCCCGGCCACTTCATCGCCG
Organism: Labrys sp. HAY1-8F; assembly: GCF_056754975.1. Lineage (NCBI taxonomy): Bacteria > Pseudomonadati > Pseudomonadota > Alphaproteobacteria > Hyphomicrobiales > Xanthobacteraceae > Labrys > Labrys sp. HAY1-8F. The sequence goes on from NZ_JBPGWZ010000002.1 coordinate 466,848, forward strand.
AAGTCCGCCAGGCTGCCGCAGCGGGCGAGTTCACCTTCAACAGCATCGTCGACAGCTTCACCCACTGTTTCGCCGTGCCGGTCTTCGACGGCCAGGATCGCTGCACCGCCACGCTCTGCCTGGTGACGCCACGCGAGGACGGCATCCGCAACCGCCAGCATTATCTCGGCTGCCTGAAGACGGCGGCGCTTTCGCTTCATGGCAAGGCCGTCGGTCCGCGCGAGGCGGCATAGCCTCTTCCTATTTGCCGCCCGTCAGGCTGAGATGGTTGAGCAGATAGCGATGAAGCGTTTCCACAGCCGGCGAACTCTGCTCAGTGGCCGAGCGGTAAAGCAGCAAGTCGACGCTCGGCAAGGCTGGAAAGCCCGCCTGCATGGGCGGCTGGCGCAGCCCCGGCACCAGGGCGCTCTCGATCAGCACAGTAACGGCGATACCCGACAGCACGGCCGTCTGCAGCCCGCTGATGCTGTCACTGACGCAGGCGATGCGCCAGCTCCGCCCGGCCCTGTCGAGCGCCTCGATGGCGTAGTCGCGATAGATATTGCCGGGTGGCAGCAGAGCCATCGGCACGGGATCTTCCAGATGGGCCGATGAGGTTGCTCCCGTCAGCCAGACCAGTTGCTCGCGCCCGACCACCTGGCCGCCGGTGAAGCCGTCCATCCGTGTCACCAGGGCGATGTCGACGCTGCCCTCGCGCACTCGCGCTACCAGCGGTCTCGACAGGGCGCAGCGCAGTTCGATGCGAATATGCGGATAGTCCCGACGAAAGGCGCTGAGGATCGGCGGCAAGAGGAAAGTGGCGTAGAGATCGGGCACACCGAAAACCACCTTCTCTTCGGCTGTCTTCGGAGTAAAGCGCGCCAGGCACTCATCGTGGCTGCTCAGAATCTGACGGGCATGGGACAGGAACACCGTGCCGGTCTCGCTCAGTTCCAGCGCCCGCCTGGTGTCATCGAACAGGGGGCGTCCGATGATCTGTTCCAATTTTTGGATCTGCTGGGTCACGGCCGACTGCGTACGTCCCATCCGACGGGAAGCCTCGGTAAGGCTTCCCGTCTCGACCGTCAGGACGAAGGCGCGCAACGAGCGAATATCGAGATAGGTCGACGACATGGCTTCCTCTGCCCGGCCAGGCAAGATGACTATGCCAGATGACCTCCGAGCAAGAGATAGCCGGGGAGAAGGCCGGTGACCACACTGTTGAACAAAGCCATCCAGCCTGTCGGGCGGCCAATCCGCATGCCCTTTACCAGCAAAAGGAAGAACATCGCATAGAGGATGGCCCAAAGTAGCCAGCACAGCGCAAACCAATGGTCCCAGATAGTGGCCGCCGCCCGGAAGCTCTCGATGGTGATCGGCAGGAGAATGGCGACCACGGAAAGGCAATACCAGCCCAGTCCGCGTCCGTCATTCCCGTTGAGTTGGTTGAAGCCGACCCAGAGGAAGGTGATGCCGAACAGGAGAATCAGCGCGGCCGATTTGACCGCCCCGAGTGTGAGCGTACCTCCCATCACCAGGTCGAGGCTGACGAGGGCCAGCACGGCCCCTGAAAAGAAGTTCGGCAAGGCGACTTCCCTGTCCCCGATCCGGCCGAGCAGCCATAGACCATTCTGGAACAGCACCATGCCGACATAGAGCAGAACCAAGCCGACCAGCATGAAAGCCTCCCGCGCTCAACTGGCCAGCAGTTCTTTGAGCAGATTGTCGAGCGTCTTCACATCGGCGGGACTGGTGCCCGGCCCCCCGGCAAAGTGGCCCCAGATGCTGTCGATCTGACGCAATTCGGCGTTGGGCATGTGCTTGACCTCATGGATATTGTCTTCCGGCGGGAAATAGAGATCCGTTGACGCAGGCACGACGAAGGCCTTGGCTTTGATGGCGCCCAGTGCCTTTTCGAAATCGCCGTGGAAAAGCTCGTTCTTGCTGATATCGCCATGCTGCCAGCACCACAGCATGGTCAGAAGGTTATTGGCATCGCGGGGCAGGAAGATGCCTTCCCAGAAGCCGACAAGGAAATCCTCCAGACTGGCATAGCCCATGACTTCGAGGTCGAGCTTTTCCCGATAAAAGGCCTGGCTGAAGCCCCAACCGGCATAGACCCGGGCCATGGCTCGCAGTCCCCGCGTGGGGGATGTGTCGTACCAACCTTCCTTGAAGGCTGCGTCGGCGGTGAGCGCTGCCTTCACGCCTTCAAGGAAGACGAAATTATGCCGCGAGCAGCGTGCCGCGCCCTGGAAGGGCAGAATGCGCTGCACCATATCCGGATAGAGAGCCGCCCAGTGATAGGTCTGCCCCGCGCCCATGGACCAGCCCGTCACCAATGGGAGCGTTTCGATGCCGAACTTCTCCGTCACGAGCCTGTGCTGCAGGCGCACGTTGTCATAGGGCGTCACCTTGGGAAAGCGCGCCTTGTTCCACGGTTCGGGCGTGTTACTCGGTGAACTCGACAGGCCGTTGCCGAGCATGTTGGGCACGATGATGAAGTAGCGGTTGGGGTCGAGGGCCATGCCCTCCCCAATCAGCCACTCGTTTTCATAGTGTTGGCCGGAATACCAGGTCGGGTAGACGATGGCATTGTCCCGCTTGGCATTGAGATTTTCATAGGTTTTGTAGGCCAACTTCGTCGCGCGCAACGTAGATCCAGACTGCAATACGACGTCACCAAGATCAAAAATGCTGTAATCTGCCATATCCCCTCCCGAATTTTCTCTTTCCGAGAACAAAATTCATCGATTTCGGATAGAACTAATTAAGGGCTTCATCATCTATGTTGGCAAATTAGAAGTACTTATCTCCTGTATTAGAATTGCATTCTCAACCCACACGCGAAGCTGCTCGCCCTTTGGTCGCAGTTTGCTGCCCACCTCGCCTCGCCAGACGGTCCGACTGGACGAAATGTCCAGTCGCGGGCTCTGCCCCCACCTGCTACCCCATAGACTTCGTCGCAACGCGATTGGTTCTCATCATGGGCGCAGCAGCCGGATTCCGCTCTCCTCTCACGCTAGTCCGCAAGGCTTGCGGAGCCTGCAGCGACTGTGACGTTCGGCACCAGGCTCTTTGCGCGGCCATGGCCGATGAGGATCTTCATCGTCTCGAAAGCATTGTCAGCCCGATGGCGCTCCAGCCCAACCAGACGCTGCTGCGCCAGGGCGATCCCCGCCGCAAGGTCTACAGCCTGACATCCGGCATGCTCAGGCTCTTCACCGATCTGCCCGATGGCCGGCGGCAAATCGCCGGGTTTCTGTTGCCGGGCGACTATCTCGGCCTGGTCGACGACGACGTCCATTCCCAATCGGCCGAAGCCGTCATCGCTTCCAATCTGTGCGCCTTCCCCATCCGCGAGATGGAGTTGCTGATGAGCGAGTTTCCGAGCCTCAGGGACAGGCTGCATCGCATGACCAGAGCGGCCTTGCGCCAGGCCCAAGACAATCAGCTCATGCTCGGCCGGTTGGCGCCGCTCGAAAAGCTGGCAAGCTTCCTGCTCACGCTCGATGCCCGGGCCAATGGCCAGCCCCATCATCGACATGTGTTGCAGCTGATGATGTCGCGGACCGATATCGCCGATTATCTTGGCCTGACCATCGAGACCGTCAGTCGCTGTTTCACCCGGCTGAAGACGCAGGGACTGATCCGCCTGCCCGAAGCCCATCTGGTGGAGATACTGCGCGAGGACCGGCTCACCGACATCGCCGGCATCAGCATTCCGCCCGAACATCGGCGTTCAGCCGCCTGTTAGCTCTGCCGGTATCAGGCGACCGTCGACGAGGGCAAGCATCTTGTCGACTGCTCCCGCCGGGATGTCGGCGTGGGTTGCGAGGATGACGCTGCGCCCCTTGGTAGCGGCTGCGAGATCGGCCAGGAAATCCACCTCCATGGCTCGATCGAGGCCAATGGTCGGTTCATCGAAAACCAGAATTTCGGCTGGTGACAGCAGGACGCGGGCAAGACAGAGCCGCCGCACCTGCCCGACGGACAAAGTGCGTCCCGCTTCTCCGACAAAGGCATCGAGCCCCTCGGGGAGGCTCCGCACGAAATTCGCGATCCGTGCCGCGTCGAGCGCAGACCAGAGTTCGGCATCGCTCGCCTCGGCTCGGCCGATCAACAGATTGTCGCGCACCGAGCCGAGAAAGACAGGCGCATTCTGGCCCAATAGGGCGACCCGTGCATGGAGATCGGCCTGGCGCACGGTGCGGATATCGGTGCCGCCCACTGCAATCGAGCCGGCCTGGGGATCGTGCAGCCTGAGCAGCAGGGCAAGCAAGGTCGACTTGCCACTGCCGCTCTCGCCGATGATTGCCACGCGCTCGCCTGCCGAAATCGCAAGGCTGAGGTTGCGCAGCACCGGACGCGCCGGGTCGAAGCCGAAAGTCACCTGGTTCACGGCAAGGTCGCCATCCGGCAGCGCCACGGGGCGTTGGGGATCGCCGATTGCGGGAGCCATCTGCGCAATCGCACGCACCCTCTGGGCGGCCGTCAGGGCAGCACCGAATTTGGCGACACTGCGCACCAGCACGGCCGTTGCTTCGAAGCTCGCGAGTACCGCGAGCAGCAGGCCGACGAGCAGAGGGCCGCCGATCTCGTCCTGCCGCAAAGCCTGGACGCCGCACCAGAGCACGCCGATGAGGGCGAGTCCCGCCAGCGCCTGTACAGCCGCCCCGGCCAGCAGGCCGGCGCGTGCTGAGCGTCTGCGGGCCTGCGCGAGCCGCTTTGCTGCCTGGTCGAATTCCTGACCTGCCGCAGCGACCGCGCCGAAGGCAACCAGATCGGCGTGGCCATCGATGCGATCCAGCATGGCGATGCGCAAGGCGGCGGAGGCCTCCACCAGTTCCGCACCCAGCCGGCGCGAGAATAGGGTCAGCACGGCCGGAACGCCGACAAGCGCGAGGATCAGGACCGCAGCATAGATCGGAGCGGAGGCCGGCAGCAGAAAGAACAGCCCGGCCGTCATGCCGGTCCCGATCAACAAGGCCGTCAGGAAGGGGCCGAACGCCGTGAGGAAGACGGTGTCGAGCGTATCGACGTCGGCCGTGAGCCGGCTGACGAGGTCACCATGCCTGAGATCGCGTGACGGCAAGGGAACGCGCGGAAACAGGCGCGCGAACAACCAGCCTCTGAGAGCCGAGAGGAGGCGCAAGGTGGCGTCGTGTCCGACCAGTTTTTCGCCATAGCGCGAGAGGATCCGCACCAAGGACAGGCCCCGGATCAGCGAGGACGGACCGAACAGGTTGAAGCTCGCCGCCGCCGTGGTGAGAGCCGCCGCCGTCAGGAACCAGCCCGAGATCCAGAGCAGTGCGACACCGGCGGCCAAGGTCAGCACGGCCAACATCAGCGCCAGCCCCATGCGGCCGATGTGCTGGCGGAACAGCGGCCAGAAGGACAACAGGGCGATCATGCGGTCCACCTCGGCTGTTTGTGTGCCTTGCCGGCGGGAAAATGCGGCATCGGCAGCAGCTTGCCGCCGGCCAGCCGCCAGGCCTCATCCAGCCGGGCGGCTACGGCGAGCGAATGGGTCGCGACGATCATGGTTCGACCGGCGGCAAAATCGACCAAGGCATCGAGTACACGGGCCTGCGTGGCGGCATCCAGATGTGCCGTCGGCTCATCCAGGAGAATCAGGCCGGGTTCTCGCAAGAACAGGCGCGCCAGGGCGACCCGATGCCCCTCACCGCCCGACAGGCCGACGCCGCCTTCTCCGATCAGGGTATCGAGCCCATCGGGCAGCTTCGAGGCAAAATCCAGGACACATGCCCGTTCTGCCGCGCGCGCGATCTCCTCCGCCGAGGCGGAAGGCTTGCCCAGCCTGATATTCTCGGCGATCGAGCCATGAAACAGGCGCGCGCGCTGGCTGATGAAGGCGACGCCCGCCCGCAGGCTGGTTTCGTCGATCGCAGCAAGCTCAAGCCCCGCGACATGGATGCCGTCGCCCGGTCTCAAGCGGGCTATCGTTTCCAAAAGACTCGACTTGCCGATCCCGCTTTCACCGAAAAGTGCGAGGTGCCGGCCCGCTGCGATCTCCAGCGAGATGTCGTCGAGCAGGACGCGATCGCTGTCGGGTACCCGGATGGTCAGGTGCTCGATACGGAGCGGCAATCCGCCGGACGAAGCCGGAAGACGCGCTGCGCGCTCCGAAGCGGTGCCGGCCTCCGGCAGTCCGGCGAAGCGTGCCTCGATCTCGGCAATCGCTGCCTTGGCGGAAGCCCTGTCGTGATAGTGGGCAGCAAGCAGGCGCAAGGGCTGATAGACTTCCGGAGCCATCAGCAGGCAGAACAGGCCTGCCTGCAATGTGAGGGCGGAGCCGCGCAGGTCCACGAGCCCGAGATAGGTCAGGCCCACATAGAGCGCCACGCCAGCAACGCCGAGGGCGGCGAAGAATTCCAGCACGGCGGAGGACAGGAAGGCGATGCGCAGCACGCGCAAGGTCCTGCGGCGCAGATCCTCGCTCGCTCGTTCGACATCGCGGGTCTCGAACTCGGCATGACCGAAGAGTTTCAGTGTGGTCATGCCGCGCAGGCGATCGGCGAAATGCCCGGCCAGCCGCACAAGCGCATTGGCCTGGGCCTTGGTCGCCGCCTCCGCCCCCCAGCCCACCAGCGCCATGAACAGCGGGATGAGTGGCGCCGTCAGCAGGAAGAGCAGACCGACCACCCAGTCGACCGGCAGCACCGCCGCGGCAAAAGCCAGCGGGAGCACGGCCGCCTGTATGCTCGCCGGCAGGAAGCGGGCAAAGAAGCCGTCGAGTGCTTCGACCTGGTCCACCACCGCCGCACTCAATGCACCGGAGGAGCGTGAGGCCGACCATTCGAGCGAACTGGCGGCCAGGCGCGAGGCCAGGCGCCCGCGCAACTCGAACTTGATGCGCTCGGCTGCGGCAATACCCGCCTGCTCGCCCAGCGCTGCCAGTACGAGCCTCGAGGCGATCAGGACAGCGATCCAGACGATCAGGCTGCCCAGGGTGGCGACGCTTTCTCCTCCCACCACGGCCCGATGCAGCACCGAAGCCAGCAGATAGGCCTGGACGACGAGGAGCCCCCCCGAGACGAGCGGCAGGATCGTTGCGATCGCCAGCCCCTGTCGGGCATTGCGGGCGAGAGCGACGAGAGCGGCGCCGTCTCGCCCGTTTGGCCTTCCTGCGATCTGGACGCCGACCTTCTCGCTTGCTTGCTCCACATCGACCTCATCTGCAGTTTCTACGCAACACAAGCCCAGATAGTTCACCAATGGCGCCAGTATATCCACCGCTCTTCTTGCAAAGCAAAGTGTTGCCTAATTTAGAATTTGTCTTGCAAAAGCAAAACCAACCGAAGCACAATCCCCGCATCTTTAGCCGCCGCGGGCTGCTGGGGCATTGATTTCGATCAATGCCCGCCACGGGTTGCCCGTTTAGGGAAACTTGAGACTGGTGCAATGCCAGTATTGGAGCAGGTTGGGCGTCTATGATCGATTTCACCATCGTTGACCTGTCGCGGCTGCAATTTGCGGCGACAGCCATGTATCACTTCATCTTCGTGCCCTTGACGCTTGGTCTTTCCGTCCTGATCGCCATCATGGAAAGCGTCTATGTGATGAGCGGCAACCCGGTCTGGCGTCGCATGACGCTATTCTGGGGTACGCTGTTCGGCATCAACTTCGCCATGGGTGTCGCCACCGGCATCGTGATGGAATTCCAGTTCGGCATGAACTGGAGCTATTACAGCCACTATGTCGGCGATGTCTTCGGGGCCCCCCTCGCGATTGAAGGATTGATGGCCTTCTTCATGGAGGCCACCTTCATCGGCCTGTTCTTCTTCGGCTGGGACCGCTTGTCGAAGGTGGCGCATCTGGCCGTGACCTGGCTGGTGGCACTGGGCGCGAATTTCTCTGCCCTGTGGATCCTGATCGCCAATGGCTGGATGCAGAACCCGGTCGGCTCGGCCTTCAATCCCGACACGATGCGCATGGAGATCACCGATTTCATCGCGGTCATCTTCAATCCGGTCGCCCAAGCCAAGTTCGTGCACACGGTCAGCGCCGGCTATGTCGCCGGTTCGATGTTCGTGATGGCGATCAGCGCCTTTTTCCTGTTGCGCGGACGCCATCGCGATCTTGCGCGGCGCTCCATGGTGGTGGCTGCGAGCTTCGGCCTTGCCTCGGCGCTATCCGTCGTCGTGCTGGGGGACGAGAGCGGCTATGTCGCCACCGAACACCAGAAGATGAAGATCGCCGCCATCGAGGCCATGTGGGAGACCGAGCCAGCGCCGGCCGGCCTCACGGTCTTCGCCCTTCCGGGCAAGGACGGCAATCGCTTCGAAGTCAAGGTTCCCTGGGTCTTGGGCCTGATCACAACCCGCAGCCTGAACAAGGAATTGCCAGGCATCCGGCCGCTTGTCGAGCATGCGGAAGTCCGTATCCGTAACGGCATCCAGGCCTCGGCCAGTCTCGACGCCATCCGCAAGGACCCGAACGACAAGGCCGCTCGCGAGGCTTTCGCCAGGCAATGGCCGGATCTTGGCTATGCGCTGCTGCTCAAGCGCTATCGCCCCGACATTCAGAATGCCACGCAGGAGGAGATCCAGCGTGCCGCCCAGGATACGGTACCCGGCGTGGCGCCGCTGTTCTGGAGCTTCCGCGTCATGGTGGCCCTGGGCTTCTACTTCATCGCCTTCTTCGGCCTCGCCTTCCTGATGAGTTGCCGCCACCGTCTTGGCGAGAACCGCGCTTTCCTGCGCGTGGCCCTGTGGAGCCTGCCACTGCCGTGGGTGGCGATCGAGGCCGGCTGGCTGGTCGCCGAATATGGCCGCCAGCCCTGGGCGATCGAGGGCGTGCTGCCGACCTTCTATGCCGCTTCCGGCCTCACCCTTACCGATCTCGTCATCAGCCTGGGCTTCTTCCTGGCGCTCTATACCAGCCTGCTCATCGTCATGATCTTCCTGATGGTGAAAACCATCCGGAAGGGACCATCCGAGCACAGCGTGCTCGATGAAGCACCGGCTGGCGCAGGCCCCCTGCCCGAGCCCGCCCTTGCGCGCGCGCCGCGCTGAGCCAGATCTGGATATGCACTCATGAACACGATACCCCTCGACTATGAAACCTTGCGCCTGATCTGGTGGGCCCTGCTCGGCGTACTCCTGATCGGCTTTGCCATCATGGATGGCTACGATCTCGGCATCGGCGCGCTGCTGCCCTTTGCCGCGCGTACCGATGAGGAACGCCGTATCCTCATCAACCTGATGGGGCCGACCTGGGAAGGCAACCAAGTCTGGCTGATCCTGGGCGGCGGCGCGATCTTCGCGGCCTGGCCAGCCCTCTATGCGACATCCTTCTCGGGATTCTACCTGGCGATGATCGCCATCCTGCTCGCTTTGATCCTGCGTCCCGTCGGCTTCAAGTTCCGCGGCAAGCTCCAGGATCAACGCTGGCGCAATCTGTGGGACGGGGCGCTTTTCCTCGGAGGCTTCGTGCCCGCCCTGATCTTCGGCGTCGCCGTCGGCAACGTGCTGCTGGGCGTACCGTTCGGCCTGGATGCCACCTTGCGGCCTTCCTATGCCGGCAACTTCTTCGGCCTGCTGCGCCCCTTCCCGCTGCTCGCCGGCCTGGTCAGCCTTGCCATGCTGGTAACCCATGGCGCAGCGGTGATTTCGGCCCGCACCCAGGGGCCGATGACGGAGCGCGCGCGTGTCTATGGCCGACTTGCCGCTCTGGCAACCCTGGTGTTGTTCGCCCTTGGCGGCGTGTGGATCGCCTATGGCATCGATGGCTATGTCGTCACCAGCCCGCAGGATCCGCTCGGGCCTTCCAATCCGCTCGGCAAGACCGTCGCTCTCGAAGTCGGCCGCTGGCTCGCCAATTTCCATACCCATGGCTGGATGTGGACGGCGCCGACCCTTGGCCTGCTCGGGCCACTGGTGGCCTTTGCTGGTCTCTCGGCCCGTTCGGGCAAGCTTGCGATTGCTGGCAGCAGCCTCGCCATCATCGGCATCATCGCCACCGCAGGCCTGGCGCTGTTTCCCTTCCTGCTGCCGAGTTCACTCGACCCCAAGGTCAGCCTGACTGTATGGGACGCTTCCTCCAGCCACATGACGCTCTTCGTCATGCTGCTGGTGACGGCTTTCTTCCTGCCGTTGATCCTGGCCTACACCACCTGGGTCTTCCGCGTGATGCGTGGCCCCGTCACCGCCGACTCGATCGGCCGCAACCCCAACGCCTACTGAAGGAGCCCGACCATGTGGTATTTTTCCTGGATCCTCGGCCTTGGCCTCGCCTGCTCCTTCGCCATCCTCAACGCGATGTGGTTCGAACTGCGCGAGCAGAAAGTGCCTGCCGCGAAGGTGGCGAACAAGCCGGATCGGGCGACGGCCGGCAACTGACGACAGCTCTCCCGTGATCGTCAACCGATCGGTTGACGATCACTCAGGCGGTCCTGGCGGCGCCCCATCAGGCCGACGACAAGCGCCGTCAGCAAGAAGAGCAGCGAGCAGACGGCGATCACACCGAGAAAGGCCTGCTCGAAAGCCGAGCGCGCCAACCGAACCAGCATGTCGGCCGAGGACGAGGGCAACCCTTCAGCCGCGAGCAGGGCCTCGTCCAGGCTGTCGCGCACCGTGCCGGCTACCGGCAGGTCGGGCGGCAGCACCAGCATCGCCGTGTAGATCGCCGACATGATGGTGCCCATCACAGCCACGCCGAGCGCCCCACCGAGCTCGTAGGAAACCTCCTCGATCGAGGCGGCCATGCCGGCCCGCTCCTCCGGCGCATTGACCATGATCGCACTGGAAGCAGCCGACATCGACGCTCCCACGCCGAACCCCATGGCGCTGAGGGCCGTCAACCAGAGAGCCGCCGTTCGGTCATGCGTCAGCAGGAAGAAGGCAAGACCTGTACCGGCAACCGCAAGCGACATCCAAAGCACGTGACGGGCGCCGAGCCGCGGCAAGGCAAGCCCGGCAAGTGGCCCGGCCACGATAGAGGCCAGAGGGATGGGCAATAAAAGCAGGCCAGCCTGCAAGGGGGACAAGTTCCGCACCAATTGCAGATGCTGGCTGAACACCAGTTCCACGCCGATCAGGGCTGCCGAGGAGACCGCGGCCACGATGACGCCCGCGGCGAATTCGGGGTTACGGAACAAGCCGAAATCGATCAGCGGCGTCTCGCTCTGGCGCTGGCGCCGCCTGAACATGAGGAATGCCAGGGCGCCAATGAGCCCAGCGGCAAGGGCGGCCTCCCAACTCGGCGAACGCTTGCCCAATTCCTTGATGGCATAGGCCGTGGCAATCAGCCCGACCATGATCTGGAGCGAACCGACGAAGTCCCACGGATGGGTAGCCCGGCCCGGCCGATTTTCCAGCACCATTCCGGCCGCCACCCAGGCGAGGATCACCACCGGAACGTTGATCAGGAAGACAGATCCCCACCAGAAGAATTCGAGCAGCAGACCGCCGAGCACCGGGCCGAAAGCCGCGCCGCTCGAAGCCACTGCCGCCCAGACGCCGATAGCGAAGGCCCTCTCCTTCTCGTCGGCGAAGGTGACACGGATGATGGCGAGGGTCGCGGGCATCATCATGGCAGCACCGACGGCTAGCAAAGCGCGGGCAACGATCAATATGACCGAGCTCGGCGCGAAGGCCGCCAGCAGAGATGCCGCTCCGAAGCCGAGCAGGCCCGCCATGAACATCCGCTTGGAGCCGATGCGATCGCCCAGCGTGCCGCAGCCCGGCAGCAAGCCGGCGACGACGAGAGGATAGGCATTGAGGATCCAGAGCTTTTCAGAGGCCGTTGCGGCCAGATCATGGGTCAGGCGTGGCAGCGCCGTGTAAAGCACGGTCAGGTCGACGACGATGAGGAACAAGGCACTCGAAACGATTGCGAGAACCAGCCAGCGATTGTGATATGCCATTGGTCAAGTGTCAGTGTTGAAGGGAATCTTCCGCGCAAAGCGGACAGCTTGCCCACCGCACTCGCCGAATATAAATACATTCGTATTGAAACAAAAGAGAGAAGTGGTTTGGGCCGCCCCCGTAGCATTGATCGCAATCTGGTTCTTGATGCGGCAGAGGCCGTGGTGGCACGCATCGGACCTGCAGGGTTGAGCATCGACGCCGTCGCCAAGGAGGCCGGAATCACCAAAGGTGGGGTGCAATATTGCTTCGGCACCAAGGATGGCCTGCTGAAGGCCATGCTCGAGCGCTGGGCCGAGAGTTTCGACGCCGAGGTGGCCAGGATCGCGGCGAAACAGCCAGGCCCTCATGCCTTGGTACGGGCCTATGTCGAGGCCAATCGCCATGTCGACGACAAGGATGCCTCCCGTTCGGCCGCCATGCTGGCAACCCTGATCCAGAGCCCGGATCAACTGGCTGATACCCGCGCCTGGTACCGCCGCTATCTGACGGCGATCGACCCCTCTTCACCCGAGGGGCGCAAGGCTCGCCTGGCCTTTCTCGCCTCCGAAGGCATCTTCTTCCTGCACAGCTTTCAATTCGTGCAGATGACCGAAGCCGAATGGCAGGAGATTTTCGAAGACATACTGCGCCTGCTGCCGGACAAACCCGAATGATTCCTCAGGGCGACGGCACGGCAAGCCGCGCTTTGTCGGCCGCGCCGCGCACGCTTCGCCCTGCTGTAACCAAGGCGAGGGCCGGCGCAGCGGAGAAGACGGCAAGCAGCCAGAACGCCGCGCTCGAGGTGCCGGCGATGCCGCCGGGGTCAGAGAGACCGGCCAGATTGGCCACCATGCCCGCCAGGGCCGCACCGATGGCCGTCGCGAAAAGCTGAGTGGTGGTGATGGCGGCCGAGGCGATGTCGCGATCTTCTTCCGGCGCCAATTGCAGCACCCGTGTCAGCATATGCGGCCAGCCAAGGCCGACGCCGATGCCGACGACGGCGAGAGCCAGGCACAACAGGGCGATCGTCGGCCCCTCCCCGCCGCTGGCGGTTGGGATCAGCCAAACCAGGGCGAGCATGCCGGCGAACGCCACCAGGGGCGAGGCCATGATGGTGCGTGCAGCGTTGCGCCCCCGCTGCCCGGAACTGCCGATCGAGCCCACGGTCCAGCCGGCTGCCATCACGGCGGCAAGATAGCCGGCAATCAGGGGAGACTGGCCGTGCAGCACCTGGAGGAAGAGCGGGATGAACATCTCGCCTGTCGTTACCGCAATGGTGAGCAGCGACATGGTCGCGAAGGTCAGCGCCAGTGGTGCCGACAGGCGGAAGGATCCGCGGGGCAGCAGCCGCTGCCCTGCCCGCGTTTCCACGGCAACCAAGGCGGCAAGCCCGACCAGGGCAATGACGATGCCGCCAAGATTCCAGGACAGATCGGCCCGCACGCTGCCGGCGGAAACGGCAAGCACCGAAAGGCTCAGCAGAACCAGCTGAGCCAGGGGCGTGCGGGAGCCTTTGCTCTCTTCTCCCGATCGCGACGGCAGGACAGCCACGGCGAGGCCGCCGAACAGGCCTACCACCAGGATCATCGACCAGAAGGCGGCACGCCAGGCGCCGATCTCTGCGAAGATGCCGCCGATGGCCGGGCCGACCAGCGTGGCGACCCCCCACATGCCCGAAATCAACCCCATGGCCCGAGGCCATAAGGTTTCTGGAAAGACGATGCGGATCATGCCGTAGGACAATGCGAACAGGAAACCGCCGCCGAGGCCCTGGATCGATCGGCCGATCAGCATCACCGGCATGCTGGGCGCCAGGGCGCAGCCGAGCGTTCCGAAGGCGAACAGCAGAGCGGCCCAGCCATAGGCACCCCGTGGACCACGGCTCCGCAGCAATCCAGGCGACAGTGCCGAGCCGATGATGGAGGCGACCACGAACAAGGTGGTGTTCCAGGCATAGTAGTCCAGCCCGCCAATATCGGAGACCACCGAAGGCAGGATAGTGGTGGCGACATAGACATTGATGGCATGCAGCCCGACACCGCCGGCCAGTGCTGCCGACCGTATAGCGTTGCGGCCGGAGAACAACGCTCCCCACCCACCTTCCTGATCCGACATTGAAAAACTCCTTCCTACGCAACGCCGGGGACGGACGGGCAAGCAGCTCCTTTGGCCTAGGCGCGTTGGGCTTCGCAATAAAACAAGCAATAACTTTGATTATTGACACCTCAACGATATGTCAAGGCCGGCCTTGGAAAACAGAACCTTGCCTCTCGGCCGTCGTTATCGCCGGCATCCCGATTGTGCGCGACGATGCGAAGATCACCACTGTCACGCGCAATGGCAAGACTCCGAATCGATCTGGCTCAAGCGCTGCACTTGCCATATCGAGCGGCTGCAAGGCTTGGCCTTCTCTTCCCGGTGCCGGCGACAGCAACACCGTCACAGGCATCGCCGGGACCAGATAAGATGGTAAGCCGAATACCTCGCCACGGTCTTTATGCGGTGAGCGAAGAGCGTCGATTTTCCAACTTATGATTTGACATATGGTGCAATTCGTTTTTCAAAGACAGGACTTTGAAAACGGATTGCGCCGCCGGCTATGGCGAGCGTGGTCCTCCGATCCCGGAGAAACATCATGGCCTTCACGCTTCCAACCCTGCCCTATGACATCAACGCCCTCGCCGCACGCGGCATGAGCCAGGAAACGCTCGAGCTCCATCACGGCAAGCACCACCAGGCCTATGTCACCGCCCTCAACGGCTTCGTGGAAAAGGACGCCGCGCTGGCGGGCAAGACGCTCGAAGAGATCATCGCCCTGGTAAAGGACCGGCCCGAGGTGGCACCGGTATTCAACAATGCCGGGCAGCACTGGAACCACATCCACTTCTGGCAGGCGCTCAGCCCGAATGGCGGCGGCATCCCCGGCAAACTGCAGGCCAAGATCGATGCCGATCTCGGCGGCACCGATGCCTTCAAGGAAGCCTTCAAGACGGCAGCGACCACGCAGTTCGGCTCGGGCTGGGCCTGGTTGGTCGTGGGCAAGGACGGCAAGCTGAAGGTGACGAAGACGCCGAACGGCTCCAATCCGCTGGCCACCGGCGAAGGCACTCCCCTGCTCGGCCTCGACGTCTGGGAGCACAGCTATTATGTCGATTTTCGTAACCGCCGGCCGGATTATGTCGCGAATTTCCTCGACAAGCTGGCCAATTACGAGTTCGCGGAAGCCAATTTGGCCGCACTTTGACGGCAGGCCGCGGTAGGTCAGGCGGACCGGGAGAAAGTGCCATGCATGAGATCGACCGCTCTGCCACCGTTATCCCCATGCCATTGACACCGCCCAGCCGACCTCCCGTCGAACGATCGGAGTTCGCCGAGGCTATGTCGAGCCTGGCGGCGACGGTGTGCATCGTCGCCGGTCATTGCCAGGGCGAACGCCAGGGGCGCACGGCAACGGCCGTGCTCTCCCTTTCGGCCGAACCGCCTTCCCTTCTGGTTTCGATCGACCGGACATGCCGTCTGGCCGAGCTTATCCTTGCCTCGGGGCGTTTTTCCGTGACGATGCTGGCGAGCGACCAGGAGAATATTGCAGATGCCTTCGCCGGCAAGCTTGGTGGCATCGACCGCTTCAGTGTCGGCGAGTGGCAGAGCTGGCCGTCCGGCACCCCGCGTCTGTCGGCCGCGGCCGCCTCCATCGACTGCGAACTGATCGGCAGCATGTCGATCCCCACCCATCTCGTCCTTGCCGGCGCGATCGTCGGAACACGGCTGGTGAAGACGTCGGCCCCGCTGCTTTGGCACCGGCGGCAATATCATCGGCCGGCTCTGCTTTCAGAGATACCGTCCCTCTTCGTCGAGGAGCCCCAGCCATGGCCGACGCCGGCGGATTGATTGCACGCCTGGAGCAGCAGATCGCCTCCGGGCGCGATAGTGCCCTCGCACGCTTCACGCTCGGGCGCACCCGGTTGGAACAGGGCGATCCGGCCGGGGCCATCCTGCACCTCACACAAGCCATTGCCCTGAAACCAGACTATGCCGCCGCCTACAAGCAGCTTGGCGCCGCCCATGCCAAGACCGGCAACGCGTCGGCCGCCATCGCCGTCTGGAGCAGAGGCTGCGCCGTTGCCCAGGAAAGCGGCGAGCTGCAGGCCTTGCGGGAAATGACGTCCCTGCTCGGCAAGTTGATGAGACGCCAGTCGGCCTGAACCTTTCCATATCTCATCGCTACTTGGTGGCGGCGATCGCCTGCGTCGCCTCCTTGGGCGTGGCCCGCAAGGTGGCTGCCCAGAAGACCAGGGCGATCGCCGCGATGGTGGCGCCGAGCAGGCTGACGCCGGTCCAGCCGGCATAGGCATAGACCAGGGTCGAGGATGACGATCCGATGGCGCTGCCGATCGAATAGAACACCATGTAGGCCGCGGTCAGCCGGCTCTGTGCCTCCGGCCGGACGCGGTAGATCATGCCCTGATTAGTGACATGCACGGCCTGGAGGCCGAAATCGATGACGAGAACGCCGAGAACCAGCCACAGGATCGAGTGAGGCAGCAGCCCGATCGGCAACCAGGACAGCAGCATCAGGCCGAGCGCGATACCGGTCACGCGCTGCCCGAAACCCTTGTCGGTCCAGCGTCCTGCTCTGGAAGCTCCCAGGGCTCCGGCCGCGCCCGCCAGGCCGAACAGGCCGATCACACTGTGCGACATGGAAAAGGGCGGTGCGCTCAACGGCATCACCAGTGGCGCCAGCAGCGTGGTGATATCGGCAAAGATCAGCATGGCGATGATGGCACGGATCCGCAGCACCGGCTCCTGCAGGAACAAGGTGAAGAGAGAGACGATGAGCCGAAGATAGGTCAGGCGCTGCGCCGGACGCGGCTGCGGGGGCAGCATCTTCCACAAGGCCAGGACGATGACGAGCGTCGTCACGGCCGAGACGACATAGACCGTACGCCAGCCGGAGAGATCGGTGAGTAAGCCGGCAATGGCGCGGGCGAGCAGGATGCCGAGCACGATGCCGCTGGTGACGATGCCGACCACCTCCCCCCGTGCCGATGGCCGCGCCAGACTGGCGGCATAGGCGACGAAGGCCTGGGTGACCACGGCCAGCAGGCCCATCGCGGCCATCGAGACGAGCAGCATGGCGCCGCTGGAGGCAAAGGCGATCGAGACGAGAGCAAGGACGGAAAGCAGCGACTGGGCGATGACCAGCTTGCGTCGATCGACCAGATCCCCGATCGGCACGAGCAGGATGAGGCCGATGCCGTAACCGAGCTGGGTCGCGCCGACGATCAGGCCCGCGGTGGCCCGCGACAGGCCGAGATCGTCGGCCATGACGTCGAGCAAGGGGTGGGCGAAATAGGCATTGGCGACCGCAAGGCCGCTTGCCACGGCAAAAAGCAGAATGAGCGAGCGGGATAGCAGCACTGAGGGCTGCCTCGCCCCGGCATCCAGTGTCGCAGTGCCGGAGGGACCCAATTCCACGTCCGAAGGCATGGCAAACTCCATCTGAAATAGGTTTAATAATGAAACCATTTGCCTCATAGGCGATAGGGTTTTATAATGCAACCGAAATTGCAGAGGCGCCCGGACACGGGTGAAGCGATGGTCAAGCGCAAGAGCCTTACCGAGGATTATTGTCCAAGCGCACGATCGCTCGACGTGATCGGTGACTGGTGGTCGCTGCTGATCGTGCGTGACGCCTTCGACGGGCTCACGCGCTTCGGCGAGTTTCAAAAGAGCCTCGGCATCGCCAAGAACATCCTGTCCGAGCGCCTGAAGACCCTGATCGCCCGGGGCATTCTCAAATCCGCGCCGGCAGCGGATGGCGGCGCGCATCAGGAATATCACCTCACCGAGATGGGGCGGGATCTCTTCCCGGTGATGGTGGCCTTGCGCAAATTTGGCGAGGCCCATCTGTTCGCGCCCGGTGAGCCACATTCACGGCTGGTAGAGCGCAAGACCGGACAAACTATCCAGCTCGAGATCCGCACCAGCGACGGGCGTGCCGTCGACGCCAAGGATGCCGTCATCCTCAAGGTTCAGGAGGACGACACGGCGTGATGAGCAACCAGCGCGCTTGACCTTGCCCCTGGGGCCGCCTCGATAAGAGGATGGTCAGCCACCGAGGGGTGATTCATGCCGGCATCAGTCCGTTTCCTCAATCCGTCCGAGGCCGCCAGGCGGCTGGGCGTCTCGACCAAGGCCCTGCGGCTCTATGAGGACAAGGGCTTGCTTGCCCCGCCGCGCACCGCAGCGGGCTGGCGTGTCTACGGGCCCGAGGAGATCGACAAGGCGGGGGAGATTGCCGCGTTGCGCAGGCTCGGCTTCACGCTTGCCGAGATCGCGCGGATCCTGAAGGGCGATAGCCGCGAGCGGATAGCAGCGCTCTCGGCGCGTCGAGGGGCCGTGCAGGATCGACTCAAAGGGCTTGCCGCAACGGCCACGACACTTGAAGCCCTCCAAAGCGACCTCGCCCATACTCCTGCGCTGGAGGTCGGGGATCTCATGCGGCGCTCTTCCCCTACCCGAGCTCCGGCCATTGCCTTCGACCTGCCCTGGCCCTGGGGCGGCGAACGCTTCGAGATGCAGGACGTCAGGTCGCTGACCTACATCATCGGCCCGCTCGGCAGCGGCAAGACCCGACTGGCACTGCGCTTGGCCGAAACCCTGCCGAATGCCGCCTTTCTCGGCCTGGAGCGCGTATCCGACACGGCTCCATTGCGGGAAGGTTTGGCAACCGATCGGGCTCTTCGCGATCGAGTTCGAGCCGATCCTCGCGCACCTCGCTCACCATGGCGCCGGGATGTCCGATGCCCTCACGGCACTGGTCATCGGCCTGGCAGAAGAAGGCTCCGCCTTTCTTGTCATCGACATGATCGAGCAGGGATTGGACGAGCCGACACAGCGCGCGGTAAGCGCCTATCTGCGAGCGCGCCCTCCTGGCACCCGCCCGCTCTTCGTGCTGACCCGGTCACATGCCATTCTGGACCTGGCAACGGCCGGCGAGGAGGAGGCCATCATCCTGTGTCCCGCCAATCACAGCCCTCCCTCGCTGGTCGTTCCCGTTCCAGGTTTTCCCGGTTACGAAGCGGTTGCGACATGCCTCGCTTCGCCGATGGTGCGGGCGCGTACGGAGGGCGTTATCGCCTGGAGGCCCGGTGCGAGCGGTCCTTCACCGGCCTGAACCGATCCAGGAAGCGGAAGGCGGCGATGACGGAAAGTCGCCGCTCTTTCCCTGCTCGAGCCCGTGGATATGTGACCGCAGCAAGGTCGCCGCGCGGTTGGCATCCCGCTGCATCAGGGCATCGAGAATCTGCCGATGGGCATGGCTCGTACCGGGGCGCCATCCCGCCGTCCGCGTCGCGGCGAAGATGATGCGAGAATTGGCGAGTTGCAACCCATCCAGCATGGCAAGCAGCCGGGGCATGCGGCAGGGTGCCACGATCTCGCGGTGAAAGGCCCGGTTGGCGAGTTCCCATTCCTCAATGGTCTCAGCCCGGTCGCCGGCCTGAAGGGCCTGCTCCATCCGTTCGAAACTCGTCGCATTCAGCCAGGGAATGGCATGGCTGAGTGCCAGGACCTCGAGACTCGCCCGAATCTCGACGACTTCCTGCGCCGCCTTGCGATCGAGCGGCGCCACCCGCATACCGCGCCGCGGCTCGTTGACCGCCAGACCCTGGGCGCGCAGCAGCTGGAAGGCCTCGCGGGCGGGTACATGGCTCGCTTCGAACTCCGCCGCGATCTTGTCCTGCCTGAGCGGTATTCCCGGCGCCAGTTCCCCGCGCACGATGCGCTCGGCCAGGGTGCGCGCTATGCGCTCGGCAACGGTTTCGGCCATGGCAGCTCCATAGATTATCTATGATAAAATCAGATGCATCCTCTCCTCGCAACTTTATGATGATTCCAGATAGATAGATTGAGAATTTTATCTATAATTTTGAGGCGCCGATGTTTGGCTGCCTCTCCTTCCCAAGCTCGTGACTTCCCATGGGATCCGCGAGTGGTCATGCGAGGAGACGACATGCACGATCAGGTATCGACAGTTCAGAGCCATGAAACCACAGCCGGTATCGTTGATTTGGGCGCTGATGGCGCTGACAGTGCTACCCCCTTGCCCTGGAGCCACGCCGACGCCCGTGCGATCTATGACCTGCCGTTCAACGACCTGCTGTTTCGCGCCCAGACCGTTCATCGCCGGTTTTTCGATCCCAATCGCATTCAGCTCAGCAAGCTGCTCAGCATCAAGACGGGGGGCTGCCCTGAAGATTGCGGCTATTGCAGCCAGTCTGCCCATCACGACAGTGGCCTGAAGGCCTCCAAACTCCTTGAGGTGCAGCGGGTGATCGAGGAGGCGCGCCAGGCCAAGGCGGGCGGCGCCACGCGCTATTGCATGGGCGCGGCCTGGCGCAGTCCCAAGCAGCGCGACATGGCCATGCTCGTCGCTATGGTCGAAGGCGTGAAGTCGCTCGGCATGGAGACCTGCATGACGCTCGGCATGCTGTCGCCCCAGCAGGCCGGAACGCTCGCCGAGGCCGGGCTCGATTATTACAACCACAATATCGATACCTCCGAGCGCTTCTACCCCGAGGTGATCACCACCCGCAGCTTTTCCGAGCGGCTGGATACACTCGCCAATGTGCGCGAGGCCGGCATCAAGGTCTGCTCCGGCGGTATTCTCGGCCTCGGCGAGGCGGTGGATGACCGCATCGACATGCTGGTGACGCTCGCCAACCTGCCCGAGGCGCCGGAAAGCGTGCCGATCAACATGCTCATCCCCGTGCCCGGCACCCGGCTGGTGGATACCCCGCCGGTCGATTCCATCGAGTTCATTCGCATCATCGCGCTCGCCCGCATCCTGATGCCGACCTCTCATGTACGCCTCACCGCGGGACGCACTGCGATGAGCGACGAGATGCAGGCGCTGTGTTTTTTCGCAGGCGCCAATTCCATCTTCGTCGGCGACACGCTGCTCACCGCCGCCAATCCGGGCGACGACAAGGACACCGGCCTGATGCGCCGCCTTGGCCTCACGGCCGCGCGCATGGAGGACGCCCCGTGAGCGTTGCATTGCCGGGCGAACGGCCCCGGCTGGCGCGCTATACGGCGAGGCTCGGCCAGTTCGAACGCAAGGGGCGCCGCCGGGTCCTGGCGCCCCAGAGCGGCATCGATTTCACCTCCAATGACTATCTGGGGCTGGCGTCGTCATCGCGTTTGCGCGAGGCGCTCATCTCCGCCGTCGATCGTGGTGTGCCCGCCGGTGCCGGCGGCTCGCGCCTCCTGCGCGGCAATCATCCCGAGCATGAGGCCCTGGAGATCGAAGCCGCCGATTTTTTCGGCTCTGAGCGCATGCTCTATTTCAATGGCGGCTACATCGCCAATCTCGCGGCGCTCTCCACTTTGCCCCACCGCAACGACCTCATCGTCCACGATGCCCTCATTCATGCCAGTGCCCATGCCGGCATCGCGGCCGGCCGCGCATCGGCTGTCGCCGTGCCGCATAACGACGTTGCTGCCTTCGAGCAGGCCATCCGCGCCTGGCGGGCGGCTGGCGGCAGCGGCCATCCCTGGATCGTAGTCGAGAGCCTCTATTCCATGGATGGCGACGCCGCCCCTCTGGCGGAACTGATGGCACTGGCCGATACGCATGACGGCTTCCTCTATGTCGACGAGGCCCATGCCACCGGGGTGCATGGGCCAGGCGGGCGCGGTTTCGCCGCCGCTCTGGAAGGCCGGGACAATGTCGTGGTGCTGCATACCTGCGGCAAGGCGCTCGGCTCCTCGGGTGCGCTCGTCGGTGCCAGTGCCGTGCTCTGCGACGTCCTGGTCAACCATGCCGCCCCCTTCATCTATGCCACCGCGCCTTCCCCGCTCCAGGCCGCGCTGGTGCGCGAGGCACTCCGCGCGCTGGCCGACGAACCGGAGCGGCGCAGCCGGGAATTGTCGCTGATCGATTTCGCCAACAGGCTTGTGGCGGAACGGCTCGGCATCGAGACCAGCAGCTCGCAGATCCTGCCTGTGGTCATCGGCGACAATGAGCGCTGCCTTGCCATCGCCGAGCGGGTGCAGGCTGCCGGCTTCGATGTCCGCGCCATCCGCCCCCCGACGGTTCCGGCCGGCACAGCGCGCCTACGCATTTCCATCACGCCCAATGTCGACGAGGAGGCCATCATGCAAATGGTCGAACGGCTCGCCGTGGTGATGGCGGAGGACGATCGATGAAACGAAGGTTCCGGGGGCCGTGCCATGATCGATGAAGCTCATCCACGCGTCGTCGTCACCGGCACGGATACCGGCATCGGCAAAACGGTGTTCTCGGCCGCCCTCGCATATGCCCTCGAGGCCAGCTATTGGAAGCCGGTGCAATCGGGCCTGGACGAAGAGACCGACAGCCAGACTGTGGAGCGGCTGGGCGGCCTTCCCTCGGACCGCATCCTGCCCGAGGCCTACCGCCTCACCACGCCGGCCTCGCCGCATCTTTCTGCAGCCATCGACGGGGCGGAACTCGATCCTGATACACTCGATCCCCCACTGGTCTCCGGGCCTCTCGTCATCGAGGGTGCCGGCGGACTCCTGGTCCCGCTGACACGCCGGACCCTGTTCGCCGATGTGTTTGCCCGCTGGCGCTATCCGACCATCCTCTGTGCGCGTACCGGATTGGGCACCATCAATCACACGCTGCTGTCGCTCGAAGCCATGCGCCGGCGGGCCATTCCCATCGTCGGCATCGTCTTCATCGGCGACGAGCAGGCGGACACCCGATCCATCATTACCGAAATCGGCGATATCAACGACCTCGGCCGGCTGCCGAAATTCGATCCGCTGACCGCCGATAACTTACACACTGGCTTCCGAAACTGGATCGACCTGTCCATTATCAAGAAGAGGCTTGCCTCATGCTGAAATCCCTGCTCTCGCCGGTCTGGCATCCCTTCACACAACATCAGTTGGACCCGGTGACCCGCCGGATCGCCCGCACCGAAGGCGCCTTCCTCTATGAGGAGGACGGACAGGCCGTGCTCGATGCGATCTCCTCCTGGTGGGTGATCACCCACGGCCACCGGCATCCCGCCATCATGCAGGCAATCCGGGACGCCAGCGAACGCTTCGACCAGATCATCTTCGCCGACTACACGCATGAACCAGCCGAGACGCTCGCCAGGGGACTTATCGAGCTCGCGCCATCAGGTCTCGCCCATGTCTTCTACTCCGACAGCGGCTCGACCGCGGTCGAAGTCGCCCTGAAGATGGCGCTCGGCTTCTTCCATAATCGCGGCACGCCGCGCTCACGCATCGTGGTGATGGAGCACAGCTATCATGGCGACACCATCGGCACGATGTCGGCCGGGGAACGCGGCGTCTTCAACGCGGCCTATGGCCCCCTGCTGTTCTCGGTCGACAGCCTGCCCTTTCCCGCCGCCGAGCAGGAACAGCACACGCTCGATGCGTTCGAACGTCTCTGTCGGCACGGCGATATTGCCGCCTTGCTGATCGAGCCCCTGGTGCTGGGTGCCGGCGGCATGCGCATCTATGCCCCCTGGGTTCTCAGCGAACTGAAGCGGATCGCCGAAACCCATGGCGTCCTCTTGATCGCCGACGAGGTGATGACCGGCTGGGGGCGCACCGGCTCCCTCTTCGCCTGCCAGCAAGCCGACATCACGCCCGACATAATGTGCCTGTCCAAGGGGCTCACCGGCGGTGCCGTGCCGCTCGCAGCAACCTTGTGCACGGCGGAGATCTTCGAGGCGCATCTGTCTGATGACCGCAGCCGCACCTTCTTTCATTCCAGTTCCTATACCGCCAATCCCATCGCCTGCGCGGCGGCCTGCGCCAATCTCGACATCTGGCGCGCCGAACCGGTCACGGAGCGCATCGCAAGCCTGGCCGCCGAACACAGCCGTCGCCTCGACCATTTCCGGCGCGATCCGCGTTTCTCCGATATCCGGCAATGCGGTACCATCGCGGTCATGGAGATCGCCGTGCCTTCGGGCGGCTATCTTTCCGATGCGGGGCCACGGCTGCGCGCCTTCTTCAAGGCCCGCTGCCTGCTTATCCGTCCACTCGGCAATGTGATCTATCTGATGACGCCCTATTGCGTCACGCCGGATGATCTCGACCGTGCCTATGCGGCCATAGACGAGGCGGTGGACCTGGTCGCCGGCCTCAGTTCGTGACCCGTTGCCGTTCGAGCCGCGTACTCGGCTTCGGCCATTGTGTGCCGGAACGCCGGGTCGGCAATGCCGAGATTGAGGCAAAGCTCGGGCTCGAGGCGGGCTGGATCGAGCGGCGGACCGGCATCCACCATCGCCATTGGGCGGGCCCCGCGGACACGCTGAGCGGACTTGCTGCCGAGGCCGGCGCCGCAGCCCTGGCCGATGCCTGTATTACGGCCAACGAAGTGGGGTTGGTCCTGCTGGCGACCTCGACCCCCGACCATTTGCTGCCGCCCTCGGCACCTTTGCTGGCACATCGCCTCGGACTGGCCAAAGCCGGGGCCGTCGATCTTGCCGGCGCCTGTTCGGGCTTCCTCTATGCCCTCACGCTTGCCGATGGCTTCGTACGCACCCAGGAGAAGGCCGTGCTGGTGGTTGCCGCCAATATCCTGAGCCGCCGCATCAACCCTCAGGAGCGTGCCAGTGCCGTAGTGTTCGCAGACGCCGCCGGCGCCCTCCTGCTCGGCCCCTCGCCCGACGAGGAGACCGGCCTCATCGGCGTCGACCTTGCCTCGGACGGTAGCCAATACGACCTGATTTCCATTCCGGCCGGCGGCAGCAATCGCCCCTTCGCCCCCGAGATCGCCGCCCAGGACTTCCTGATGACCATGCGCGACGGCAAGGCGGTGTTCTCGCAGGCCGTGCGCATGATGAGCCATTGCGCCGAAAAGGCCATGGCTCGGGCAGAGATGACGGCGGTGGACATCGATCGCTTTGTGCCCCATCAGGCCAATGCGCGGATCTTCGATGCGGTCTCGGCCGAACTCGGGCTGGACACAGCCAAGACCGTACGCAGCATCGAGGACTACGGCAATTCCTCGGCGGCCACGATTGCGCTGTCGCTGTCGCTCGCCAACCAGGTCCAACCGTTCAGGTCGGGTGAGAAACTGCTGCTTGCCGCGGCCGGTGCCGGCATGACCGGGGGCGCCGTGGTGATTGGGATTGGGGGATAGCGCTTCCGAGAACTTCAGTTTTGCGGAACATCAAAGACTTCGATTCCAAAATCCAACCCAAGCTCGACCAATTTCGCCAACGTCCGAAGCGGAATTTCGTCACCGAAGTAGCCATCGCCAAGAAATTCAACGATGATCCAAGTCTTGCCGCCACTTTTCCTGAGGCCAAGCAGAAAATCTTTGTGTGGCAGGAGGCGATCCACAAGTTTATCGATACGACTGGCGAACCAGTGCTTTTCGACATGATGTCGCTCGCAATAGCGCCAGCTCGTATCCGGGTAGACGCCCGGCAGAGGCGTACCTTTCGAAGTCCTGCGAGCATCTCCGCCCCGATGCTGATTTTTTGGCTCAAGTCCGACCGCAGTCGTGATTTCAGCTGGATCGATGCTTGGATGTTTGATGAAGAGTTGGACCTCGAACCGCCTATGTGAGCTTGCCTCGGAATCCCCGCCGTCCTGTTCTTTCCGACCGAACGGAACGACGTTCGACATGGCACATCCCCTCAGCGTCAGTTCTTGCCGATCCGGCGCGGAACCTGCACGAAATCCTCGAGATTGAGTCCTTTTTCCGCCAGCAGGGCTTCCAGCACGGGCTGCAGCCGCCCAAGGCTTTCCTGGACCGCATCGCGCACGGTATCGACAACCACCTGGGTATCGCGCTCGATCTCGATATTGAGCCGATCGCCGGCGCGCTTATCCTCGAACACAGTCATGCGGCGGGTTTCGGGGATGAGCCAGACCTCGAACCAGCCCTCCTTCTTGTCGACCTCCGACACCGTCAGGCTGGCGCCGTTGATGGCGATATAGCCCTTGGCGAAGACGTAGCGCGCGAAATCCGGCGGGATGGCAATGCGGATGACCTTGTTGCCTTCCGAGGTCCCGACGGAATCGATCGCGGTGGAGAAATCGACATGGCCCGAAATCGGATGGCCGCCGATTTCGGCGCCATCCTTGGCGGCCCGCTCGACATTCACGCGATCGCCGGCGACATAGTCGGCCAAAGTGGTGATCTTCAGGCTCTGCAGCATGACGTCGAAGGTCGCCGTCCGCGCCGAGACGAGTTCGGTCACCGTCAGGCAGACGCCGTCCACCGAGACGCTGGCGCCGATGGCGAGATCTTCGCTGAATCCTTCGGGAAAGCGCAGCGTGAAGGTGCGCAAGCCGTCATGGTCCTTGACGGCGTCGATATCGGCGACGCCCTGAATGATGCCTGTGAACAAAGGAGAAGTCCTGTCAATGAAGCCAAAGGCCTAGTAATGCACCGGCGCCTCGCGATGGTGCCTTTAATCATAAATAGGCATGGTTGGGAAAGCCGCCAAGCGCGAGCACCTTGCGAAGATGGCTTCAGATGCCTTCAGCGTATCGCCAGCTGGCTTGCCGGATCGAAGAAATGCAGGCTGTCGGCCTGCAGCCCCACCTTGACAGTGTCGCCGGCCTTCCGCCTCGCGCTGACAGGGGCGCTGATGCGCATGCGGGTGGAGACTGCAGCCGGCGCGCTTTCGTCCAATTCGTCCAGCCCAGCCCGTTTCTGTTCGGCCTTCGTCGCGGGGTCGACAAGGTCGACATGGAGAAGCAGGCTCGCGCCCAGATCCTCCTGAAAGGCGATACGGGCGGGAAGTGCCTCGGCATCGCCATCGGCCAGGAACAGGTTCTCGGGCCGGATGCCGACCACCATCTCGCAATCGCCTGCAGCGGCAAGCCCGGGCCTGTCCTGCACGAAAGCGGCCGGCAAGGGCAGGACGAGGCCTGGCAAGACGACTTCCAGCCCCTGCCCGCTCCGGCGCAGGCGGCCGGGCAGCAGATTGATCGGCGGCGCCCCGATGAAGGTCGCGACGAACAGATTGACCGGCCGGTCGTAGAGCTCGCGGGGCGGCGCCAATTGCTGCAGCACGCCGCCATTCATCACGGCTACCCGGTCACCCATCGTCATCGCCTCGACCTGGTCATGCGTCACATAGACCGTGGTCACCCCGCTCGCCCGCTGCAGGCGGGCGATCTCGGCGCGCATCTGACCGCGCAGGCGGGCATCGAGATTGGACAGCGGTTCGTCCATCAGGAAGGCGGCCGGCTCGCGCACGATCGCCCGTCCCATGGCGACGCGCTGGCGCTGGCCGCCCGACAACTGCCCGGGACGACGGGTAAGCAGCTTGTCCAACTCTAGCATCGCGGCGGCGGCCTTCACCTTCTCCTCGATCGCCTCGCGTTTTTCGCCGCGCACCTTGAGGGCGAAGCCGACATTGTCGGCGACGGAAAGATGCGGGTAAAGCGCGTAGCTCTGGAAGATCATCGCCACATTGCGCTCGCGCGGCGACAGGTCGTTGGCCACCTCCGCGCCGATCGAGAGCGTGCCGCCGGTGATGGTCTCCAACCCCGCGATCATGCGCAGGGCCGTGGACTTGCCGCAGCCCGACGGGCCGACCAGCACCAGGAACTCGCCATCCGCGATGTCGAGATCCAGTTTGTTCACAGCCAGTTGCCCATCGGCATAGGCCTTGCTGACCTGGGAAAAGCTGATTGCGGCCATAGCGGAACCTTCGACTAATGGGCCGACTTGGTCAGGCCCTGCACGAAATAGCGATTGAGCAGGATCATCATCAAGACGATGGGAAGGGTGGAAAAATGGGCCAGTGCGCCGAGCGTGCCCCAGGAAATGTCCTTGGTGCCATAGGCCGAGAGCAGCGCCACCGAGATGGGCTTGCTGTCGGCCCGCGTCAGGAACATCGAATAGAGAAAGTCGTTCCAGGAGAACATGATGCAGAAGATGGCGCTGGCGATGATGCCGGGCACCACGGACGGCAGGGCCGTGAACAGGAAGGTGTTCCAGTCATTGCTGCCGTCGGTCAGGGCGGCCTCCTCGATCGACACTGGTGAGGCGCGGAAATAGGAGAACATCATCCACACCACGAAGGCGCTGTTCAGGGCCGTGTTGAGCAGGATCACCGCCCACCAGGTGCCGAGCAGGCCGATGTCGCGCATCATCAGATAGAAGGGGATCAAGGTTGCCACCGGCGGCACGGTGCGGATGGCCAGGAAGAAATAGGCGAGCCACACGGCCTTCGGATTCTTGGAGCGGGCC
Organism: Labrys sp. HAY1-8F; assembly: GCF_056754975.1. Lineage (NCBI taxonomy): Bacteria > Pseudomonadati > Pseudomonadota > Alphaproteobacteria > Hyphomicrobiales > Xanthobacteraceae > Labrys > Labrys sp. HAY1-8F. The sequence continues at coordinate 494,931 of NZ_JBPGWZ010000002.1, forward strand.
AGGGCGTAGCCGGCGGGAACGCCGAGCAGCAGCGATAACAAGGTCGAGCCGATCGAGATAATCAGGCTCGATTTCACCAGGGACCACAGGTCGAAAAGCCGGAATACATTCTCGAAATTCGCGAAGGTCGGTTCAAAGAAGAGCTGCGGCGGCGTGGTGAAGATGTCCCTCGCAGGCTTGTAGGCCGTGGAGAACAGCCACAGGATCGGAAAGAGCGCGATGGCGAGGATGACGATCAGGGCAGCGCGCCGTGCCCACAATCCCCTGTCGGCGGCGGTCCTAAGCATTGCGGTTCCTCGCCGGCCTGACCACGAAGATGAACAGGGCCGCCATCACACCGATACACACGGTGATCAGATTGCTCACGGCCGAAGCCCTGCCGATATTGAAGAATTCCAGCCCCTGCTTGACGCCGTGGATCATCAGCGTGGTGGTGGCATCGCCCGGCCCGCCGCTGGTGCTGACATAGATGATGTCGAAGACACGGAAGGCATCCATCATCCTGAGGACGAGCGCCAGGAAGGCTGCCGGCAGCAGGAGCGGCAGGATGATCAGGATGAAACGCTGCGCGCTGGTGGCGCCGTCGACCCGCGCCGCCTCAAGGATATCCGTCGGCAGGGATTTGAGCCCCGCCAGCAGGATCAGCGCCATCAGCGGCGTCCATTCCCAGACGTCGACGGCGATCAGGGTCGGCAAAGCAAAAGTCGGATCGGCAAGCAGGCCCCGTGGGCCCGAAATACCGGCCTCGGCCAGGAAATAGCCGAGCACGCCATAGTCGGCGTTGAGCATGGCCTTGAAGATAAGGCCAACGACCAGTGGCGTGACAGTTGCCGGGATCAGCAGCAGGCCAAGCGCGATCCGATTGAACAGATCGTCGCGCCAGAGCAGCAAGGCGATGCCGAGGCCGAAGACAAACTCGAGGGTGACAGCGCCAATGGTGAAGATGAAGGTGTTGATCAGCGCCTGGCGTGCGGTCTTGTCGCTCCATAGGGCGACGTAATTATCCAAGCCGACGAAATGGCGGCCCGCCGGGCGGACCAGGCTATATTCCTCGAAGGAGTACAGAATTCCCTGCGCCATCGGCCAGACCGCAATGGCTAGAACATAAAATATGGCGGGAGCCGCCAGCAGGATCAGGAAAAGCTGGCGTTTGCGCGCATAGGACAGGCGGCGAGGCCCCGCTTTAGCCGAGCGAGTGCTTCCGGCGAGGCTCGATGAGGGACTTTCCAAGTTCAAGCTCTCCGGAATCGTCGGCGAGAAGACAGGCGCCGGCATGGTCGCGCAGCCATGGGGGACAGCGCAACCTTGCTTTGGCGACCTGCAGGCTCAGAACAGCTTTTCAGCCTGGGCCTGGGCATCGTCCAAGGCCGCCTTGGGATCGGCATTGCCGACCAGCACGCCATTGACGGCGGAGCCGATCAGATCCTGCAATTCCGGATACTGCGGAATACGCGGCCGGAAATCGACATTGCCATGCTCGAAGGAGGTAGCCAATACGGGCAGGAACGGGAACTTCGCCAGAAGGTCCTTGTCCGTCATCTCGCTCTTGCGCAGATAGCTGCCGGCACCGCGCAGATTGAACTCCTTGTGCACCGCCGGACTGGTGATCCACTTGATGAAGGCCCAGGCCGCCTCCTGCTTGCGCTTGTCGATATCGGCATTGATGCCGAGCCCCCAGCCTCCGATGCCGTATTCCGGCTCCTTGCCTGCGCGGGCCGGCGTCAGCATGATGCCGACCTTGCCGACAACCTTGGAGATTTCCGGGTTGTCATAGCCGGCGGCGCCGATCGACCATGTCTGCATATTGGCGGCCATGCCCTGGCGGAAGCTCTCCTCGCGCGCTCCCCAGTCATAGTCGGCCGCGCCGGGAGGAGCCGCCTTGTCGAACAGCTTCTTGTAGTCGACGACGCTCTGGATATTCGCCGCCGAATTGAGCGCCGGCTTGCCGTCGGGGCCAAGGATCGAACCGCCGAGCTGGAAGTTGTACTGCATCCAGTCCTGCGCCACCGCCGGTCCTTTCTGGCCATTGGCCACGAAACCGAAGGTCTTCTTGGCCGGATCGGTCAGTTTGATCGCGTCGGCGATGTAGTCTTCCATCGTCGCCGGCGGCTTCAGGCCGGCAGCCTCGTAGAGGTCTTTGCGATAGGCCAGCACATTGGCATAGCCGGCGAAAGGAAAGGCAACCTGCTTGCCCTTGTAGCCGCCGAGCCCCTTCATCAGGCTGGGATAGATGTCGTCGACCTTGATCTCGGCGGCATCGCGCTTGATCCATTCGGTCAGGTCGACGGTGTAGCCGGCTTCTGCGAACTGCCCCGACCAGACGATGTCGGTGGTGGCGATGTCGTAGCCCTTGGTGTGGCCAACGTAATCGGCCGTGATCTTGGTCAAGAGTTCTGGATAGCTCAGGATCTCGACATTGACCTTGGCGCCGGTCGCCTTCTCGAAATCCGGCGCCATTGCAGCCAGTATCACCGCAAACTGGTCGTTCTGCGATGCCAGGCTGAGCGTGACGCCGTCGAAGCGCTCCTGGGCCTGCGCCGCGCCCGCAAACACTAGAAATCCCGCCAGCAAAAGAGAGCGGCATTTTGCCGTCATGTTCATCGTGGGTCCCCTCCGTTACACCCTCGCAACCGGGAGGCTATCATTGCATTTTCTGCGCGCAATCAGAATGTGAGAAATTCGACCACACTCAAACATTTTTTTACAACCTAGCAAAAGGACAATCACCACTTCTCGCAACTTCGGACAAAATCTTTCATAATTTTGTTTGGTTTGTTGCGCATGGTGCTTTTCTGGTCGGCAAGGACAAGGTAGATTCCCCCGCAAGCATCAGGGAACGGACAGCCGGCCTCGTCGGCAAAGCAAGCATGTTCGGATTGGGGAGGATTCGATGTCGGAACCACAAGCAGCCGGGACAAGCGATACGCTCATGCGCTGCATCGGCTGGTCGCAGCAATGGAGCGCCGAGTTTCCGTATATGCTCGCCAACCACCTGCCTATGATCCTGGTGGCGATGCAGCGGATGGGCGCCAATGACCGGCGGCTGGAAGAGTTCTGCGAGATCTATCGCGTGCAGAACGGCCTCGTGCCGGTGCCCGTTGCCAAGGAGACGATCACCCGGGAAAACTGGCGAGACGCTCTCGGCGATCGCGAAAGGGAGGGCGATTATCGCACCTTCTTCCAGGTGGAAGTCAGGCGGCTCGGCGCTACGCCGGCGGCCCGGCTCTATCTGCCGCTCCTGTTCGACGGCTTTGCCGCCAGTGCCATGCATGCCTTCATGCGCATGGCCTATGCGACCTGGACAGACAATGACGAGGAGACCGCCATCGCGCTGGCCTACTGGGCAGCTACCTATCTCGACCTCGGCACAGGCCGGGGCGAAGCCGGTACAACCGGCGATCCGCTCGACGTGCTGGCCTATATGTATGGGCCTGCCTCCTTCCGCCATATCGTCACCGAATGCGACCTGCTCTGGCACACTATGCGAGCGGTCGCCGCCAAGCCCGAATTCGCCCAAGTACACGACATGCTGGCCATCGGTCCCGACACCATGGACCGCTTCGCCCGCCTGTCGCTCGCGCTCTTCGCTGCGACCGGCGACTTTTCTCTCCTGCACGCCCTAACCGGCACCCATTGGTTGCGCATGATGGCGCCCCGCTCGCCCGATCCGGCCGTGCCGATGCGCCGCTTCTGGCAGGCCATCGCCTCGCTTATTCCCAAGATCGGCTTTCCCGACATTCCGGCTGCCGAACAAGTGGAAGAATGGCGTCGGCAGAAGGTGCCGGACTGGCCGGAGATCTTCGCCGAGGCCGTCAAGCATGACGACGAGCACGATCTCAGCCTCAGCTTCTCGGCCTCCGAGGAGTTCAAGCTTTATCGCGATCCGCTCTACAACTACGTTGCCGCCAAACGTCTCGGACTCATCTGATGCTGCTTGCCAATGCCACACTGCCCGACGGACGCCGGGCAGATGTTCATATCGCCGACGGCCTGATTGCCTCGATCGCCGCGCCTGGCCTCCCGGCTGCCGACCCGGATCGGCGCGATCTCGCCGGTGCCTTGCTGCTTCCGGCCTTCATCGACGGCCATATCCATCTCGACAAAACCCATATGGGGGCGCCGTTAGTCCCCCATGTGCCGGGGGAAAGCGTGCGTGAGCGCATCGCCGCCGAGCGTGTCGCCCGTCATGCCGTGCCTCTGCCCGTCGAAGCCCGCGCCACCAATCTCCTGCGCCGCCTCGTCGCCAACGGCACCACAAGGGTGCGCAGCCATGTCGACATCGACAATGACGTGAAGCTCGCCAATCTGGAGGCGTTACTCGCCGTTCGGGAACGCTGGAGACCTTGGGTCGACATCGAGATCGTCGCCTTTCCCCAGAGCGGCGTCGTGAGCGAGCCCGGCGCCCCCGACCTGCTCGATGCTGCCCTCGCCGCCGGTGCGGACCTGATCGGTGGGCTCGATCCCGAGGGTTTCGACCATGACGTCCCGGGCCAGCTCGACATCGTCTTCGCTCTCGCTGAAAAGCATGGCAAGGCTGTCGACATCCACCTGCATGACGGTGGCGAAACCGGCGGCGCCGAGCTGCGCGACATCGCCAGGCGTACCGAAGCTCTCGGCCTGCAGGGGCGCGTGGTGGTGAGCCATGCCTTTTCCCTTGGCGATCAGTCTCCCGAGAGCTTCGTCAGAACGGCAGACGCCCTGGCGCGCGCCGGCGTGGCGATCATGACCTCGAGCCCGGCCGCCGTGCCGGTGCCGCCGGTGAAAGCACTGCGCAGCCACGGCGTCACCCTTTTCGCCGCTTCCGACAATATTCGTGACTGCTGGTCCCCCTTCGGCAATGGCGACATGCTCGATCGTGCCGCCATCGTCGCTGCCAGGCAGGAATTCTATGCCAATGACGATTTGCGCCTGGCCCTCGACCTCGCCACCATAGAACCGGCCAGGGCGCTCGGCATTGCGGGCTATGGCCTGGCACCGGGCGCACCGGCCGATCTCGTCGTCATCGACACGCCGAGCGTAGAGGAAGCCGTGATCAATCGCCCACGCCGCAAGCTGGTGCTGCGGGGTGGCGTGGTCGTTGCCGAAAACGGCATCGTTTCCGAGGTTCTGCCCGCCTGAGCACTCATCCAGTCGCCATCTTTCCGTCCAGGGAATCGGGCCAGAGTGACGAGAGTCGGCCAGACGGCCATCGCATGGGAACAGGACGATCGCGCCGATGAAACCGGCATTGGATATACCCGCCGACTGGCGCGGCGATCTCAAGGGCTATGGCTGGAAGACCCAGTCGGCGGGAGCCTCCGACGCCAGCGTCTTTCGCCTCGAAGCGCCGGGCAAGCCGGATCTGTTCGTCAAGACCGAGGAGCCCTCATCCCTCGGCGAATTGCCGGATGAGGGGCCGCGCCTGGAATGGCTGAGCGCACGCGGCATACTCTGCCCAAAGCCCCTGGCGGAGGCCCGGCATGGTGGGCGGCACTGGCTGCTGATGAGCGCCATTCCCGGCGCCGTCCTGTCATCTCGAACCGATCTCACCCCAGAGCAGGCGGTCGATATCGCCGCCGATGCCCTGCGGCACCTGCACGCCCTCGATATTGCCGATTGTCCGTTCGACCACTGCGCCAACAGCCGCATCGCCCTCGCCGAAGCGCGGGTCAAGGCTGGCCTCGTTGACGAGGAGGACTTCGACGACGAGCGTGCGGGCCAGACTGCGGCCGATGTCTTCGCCGAACTGCCGCCCCTGCGGCCGCTTCAGGAAGACCTCGTCGTCACGCATGGTGACGCGACGTTGGAAAACCTGCTGGCGTACCGTGGCGCCTTCTCCGGTTTCATCGACTGCGCCCGGGCCGGCCTTGCCGACCGCCACCAGGACCTGGCGCTGGCGACGCGCAGCATTCGCGATCATTTTGGCGAGGTTCTGGTCGAGCGCTTCTTCGCCCGCTACGGCATCACGCCGGATCCGGACCGCATGGCCTTCTATCTGCTGCTCGACGAGTTCTTCTGAGCCGGCGCAGTGTACGAGGAGGCTGCTGCCTCATTTCCTCGATTGCGGATAGATCGTCTCGCCGCGCTTGAGCATGGCGACGAAGGCCTCGATCTTCTTCCTCCGCCCTGCCTCGGTCTTCACATTGTGCATGCGAAAGGCCAGTGCGAAACGGTTTTGTGCGCTGAGCGCACCCAGCATCTTCAGCGCTTCCGGCTCGGCCTCGATCGCAGCCTGGAGATCCTGGGGAATTTTGAGATCCTTGCCGCTCTTATAGGCCCGGTCCCAGCGGCCATCCGCCTTGGCGGCCTCGACCTGTTTCAGCCCGTGTACGGTCATGCGACCTTCGGCGATCAGCCGGGCGACATTGTCGACATTGATCCGGCTCCAGATGCTCTTGCGCCCGCGCGGCGTGTAGCGCTGCAGGAAGCTGCGCTCATCGAGCCCCTTGCGCACCGCGTCGATCCAACCCCAGCAGAGCACGACGTCGATCGCCTGCTTGGGGGTGATCGAGGCGAGACCCGAGCCCACCTTGTGGATCTTGATCCAAACTTCGCTTTGGCTGTCGTGGTGGTCGCGGAGCCAGGCATAGAAGCTCGCGTCATCGACGAATTCACGGACCTTGGCGGGATCGACGGTGACGGGCGGCATCAGGGTTCCTCGAGATGAATCAATGCAGGAGCGGCCTGGATTCGATCAGGGGCCAGCGCTTGATGATCCGATATTCCGTCTTCGACAACCTGCTGTGGATCAGGCAAAAACTCGTGATCCGAAGATGGATCGGCTCGATCTGTTGCTCCACGATTGGTCGTTCACCATAGGACAGGGTGAGATGAGGCGTAAAATCGGGAAAGGCGCGCATGCCAAACTTCGTCATGGCCGCGCCCAGTGTTTCATGGAGTTTCGATAGTCCCGCCCCCCTGCCAAGCAGGACGAGCGGATAACGGATTGCCCTGCCCGGCTTCGGGATCGCACCAAAACTCTTGATTGCATAAAGCGTGATATCGAAGGCAGGTAGACCGACGAGATCGCCCGCCAGTTCCGCTGCATAGATACGTGGTGATCTCAGGCGCTTGAAGTCGCCGACATGGTGAAGCGAGACATGGAAACGGTCCGTCCGCAACATGTTACCGCGAACAGGGGTCGCTTCGAGAAAGCTGCGCCTGAATCGTTCGATCGCACCGGCATCTTCCGCATCGGGAAACACGGCAAAGAATATTCTCTCGCCACGTTCCGGCCCGCGGGGGAGTTGGCCATAGAAGTCGAACGCCAATTGCATGGTGACCTCGCGTTCTCACTTGGTACCGCAAGCCTAGAACAAAAAGAGAACATCAGTCAATGACGTCCCGTTCACTCGGTATTGTTCTCGTCGTCGGGATAGTGGCCGATCACCGCAGCGCAGCGATCGACCAGCTTCCTCACCTGGGCGGCATCCCCTCAAATTTCGGCAGAGCCGGATCGAGATAGTCCCACGCATAACCGACGCCGGTATAGGTCACCACCTGCGGTTTGTATCGGCTCGGTTCATCGAGGCTCGCGGCACGCACCGCGAAAAATTGCGGCATGGCCGAGAAGGTCAGATAGACCGGCGATCCGCAGATAGGGCAGAAATAGCGGGTCTTCCTGTCGCCGCTGTCGGCCACCATGTCCCAGGGCCGCCCCGCCCCGGTAAGCGTCACGCCTTCCCGCGGGAAGGTCAGGTGGGACTGATGGCCCGTGCCGCTCTCGCGCTGGCAGTCGCGGCACTGGCAATCATTGCTGAACACCGGTTCGGCCGTGATCTCGTAGCGGACAGCCCCGCAGGCGCATCCGCCGGTATAGGCCTTGCTCATCTCGTCCTCCTCGCCTCAATCCTTGCTGCCGGCCACGACGGTGCCGAGATTGCGCAGCACCTTCTTCCAGCCATCGCTCATATTCTTGTAGGCCGTATCGTTTTTCGGCGTGACGAAGCCGGCATGGACGAGGCGCACCCGCGTACCGCCTTCTGCCTCGCTCAGCGTCCAGGTCACCACCGTGTCGAGGCGGGAGCCATAGCCGGGATTGCTGTCATGCCCGCCCCTCCAGGCATAGGCGAGCCGCTCATTCGGTTGCACGTCGAGCACCTGACAGTGGATGACGCCGTCCCATTCGCCGGCCGGCGCGGTGGTGAAGGTGAAACGCTGCCCTTCAATCGCTGCGAAATCGGCCGGCGCCATCATCCAGCGCGCGATCAGATCGCCCGAGGTCAACGCTTTCCAGATGGTTTCGGGTGCATGCGGGAAGACCTCGTCGACGACGATCTCCTGCGTGTGCGGCTTCAAGGCCAGATCATTCATGGATCGATCTCCTTCAAGAGAGTTCTGAGATTGGCGAAGCGCTGGCGCCAGAACAGGCTGTAATGGCTCATCCAATCAGCCAGCGGTTCGAGGCCGCCGGGTTCCGCGCGATAGTAGACTTTGCGCCCTTCCGGCCGTTCGGCGACGAGGCCGGCCAGTTTCAGCGCCTTGAGGTGCTGGGAAATCGCACCCTGGGTCACGCCGCTGCCCTGCGTCAGCTCGGCTACCGTGATCTCGCCGGATCCGGCGATGCGCTCGAACACGGCCCGCCTGGTGGGGTCTGCAAGGGCGCGCATGACGGCATCGATGGCAACTGTCTCAGTCATGAGAATCAATTAGCAACTACTAATTAATTAGTCAATACTAATGTTTTAGATGTCTGAGAAACCAACATGCGAGCGTCGCGGAAAGCGGGCTGGCCTCCTTAAGGGCTCAACGCGTCGGAGCAGGTGATATCGACGAGGAAGGCGATTGCCCGTCCCGGCCGGTGAGCCCGGGACGGAGCCATGTCAGCGTGCTTGTGCCAGAGCTACGGCATCGGGCCCCGCGGGGAAGCGGAGCTGGCCGGAAGCGTCATGGACGGCAGCCCACACAGCCTGGGCGACATCGCTTTCTCGCGTGGTCATTGCCGGCCTCACGAAGGCGTCAAGAATCGGCCGCGCAAACTCGGCATAGTCTCCCGGGAGCAGCTCCTCGACCGGCACGATGGCATTGGCGCCGAACCGGGTGGTTGGCGCATAACCCGGCTCGACGAGCTTCACCTGCACTCCGAAGTAACCAAGCTCATGAGCGAGCGAGCCGGAGAACCCCTCGACCGCCTGCTTGGATGCGGTGTAGGCGGCAGCGAGTGGGAACTCCCCAAGCGTTACGCTCGACGTCACGTTGACGATCGTGCCGGCACGACGTGTCCGCATTTGTGGGATTATCGCGCGGCACATGGCCATGACGCCGATCGTATTGGTCTCGACGAGCTGACGGATCAACGACATCGGCATGGCTTCGAAGGCGCCCACACCGCCCACGCCTGCATTGTTCACAAGCGCATCGATCGGGCCCGCAGCGTCGATCAGTGCAGCTATGCTCTCTTCGTTCGTGACGTCCAGCGGCAGCACTCGCAGCCGGCCGGCTACGCCGCCAAGCACATTCGGGTCGGGGCGTCGCATCGCGGCGACGACATGCCAGCCATTCTGAAGGAAATACTCGGCGGTCGCCTTGCCGTAACCCGAGGACGTGCCGGTGATGAGGATCGTCTTGCCCATATTGTCTGTCTCCTTGAGCTTGATGTTCCCAAGATAGACAGGCACGATTGGACGATATATAATTCATAACCCAGTATATATTATGAATCGTCCAGAATGGATCCTCTCAGCGATATCATCGGTTTGCTCCGGCCGACTGCCGCAGTCGCGAAGCCGATCACGGCGCGCGGACGCTGGGGCGTACGCTATCGAGCGCATGACGCGCCCGGGTTCACGATCATCTTGGAGGGGCAAGCCTGGCTGAGCCTCGACGGCGAAAAGCCGCTCCGGCTTGCACAGGGCGATTTCGTGCTCCTTCCGACGACGCCCGCATTCTCCTTGTCCAGCGAGCCGGGTCTCGAATGCGTCCCGGTGGAACCGCGAAACGAAGCGGTCCGGCATGGCGAACGGGAAGGCACTCCGGACCTGATCGCCCTCGGCGGCAGCTTCGCATTCGCTCGGGTGAATGCACCGCTCCTGCTGGCTCTGTTGCCCGGCCTCATCCACATCCCGGCTTCCGAGGGACGAGCGACACGCTTCGGGCGCCTGATCGATCTGCTCGCTGAAGAATGCGCTACCGACTATCCGGGCAAGGAACTGATTGTCCATCGTATGCTCGAGGCACTGCTGGTCGAAGCCCTTCGCTGGCGTAGCATCGGCAACCGGGCGATGCCTGCGGGTCTTCTCGGCGGCATGCAGGACCCGGCACTCGCCCGGGCGCTGCAAGCGATGCATGCCGATGTTCGCGCGAACTGGACGGTTGCCGATCTTGCCAGGACGGCCGGCATGTCGCGGTCAGGTTTCGCGGCACGGTTCGGGGAGGTCTTGGGATGTGGGCCAATCGAATATCTGGCGCGTTGGCGCATGGCGATCGCGAAAGACGCTCTCACGCATGGGGCGAAGTCCCTGGATCGGATCGCCGATGAAATTGGCTATGAATCAGCCAGCGCCTTCAGCACCGCTTTTCGCAAACGCCTCGGTTGCCCTCCAGGCAAGTTCGCGCGCGACATGGCCTAACAGAACCACATCCGCTAATGCCCGATGAGACGGGACGGATAAAAGCACGCGGCGATGCGCCAAGGCGCGGGGTGCAGTCATTACGCCCATTCATTCCTGAATCAGTCCGCCGGCAAGCGGTCGTTGGAAGTTTTCGGCGGATCCCCCAAACCGCAAGATCGGTCGAGCGCTGGGTTGCCTGGGGGATCTAGTTTGGGCTGCCACGGAGACCAGGACGAAATGACCGCAACGCTTCGGAACTATCAAGGGCGGATGCAGCGAGTGTTGGACTATATCGACCAGCACCTCGGTGACGATCTCGATCTTGACGTTCTGAGCGGTGCCGCAGCCTTCTCGAAGTTTCATTTCCACCGGCAGTTTACGGCGACCTTCGGGTTATCCGTGCATCGCTATGTTCAGCTTGCCCGCATGAAGCGCGCCTCATACCGGCTGGCCTACAGAGACGACGAACGCGTCACGGAGATCGCGATGGATGCCGGATACGATGCACCGGAGGCTTTCGCCCGCGCCTTTCGGCAACGGTTCGGGCAATCGCCTTCCTCGTTCAGGAAGTCTCCCGACTGGGAGCCGTGGCTTGCGGCCTTCGGGCCTTTCGACAATGCCAGGAGCAAGTTCATGCAGAAGACCTTTAGCCACGACGACGTGACGATCCGCGATGTGCCACCGACCCCGGTGGCAATCATGGAGCATCGGGGTGACCCGGCGACGCTCGGCGCCACCATCCAGCGCTTCATCACGTGGCGAAAGGCCACCGGCCTGCATCCTAAGACAAGTCCGACCTTCACTGTCTGGCGTTCCGAGCGGCGTCCCGCCTCGCCTGCCGATTACAGCGTGGACCTATGCGCCGGGACCGGCCAACCGATCGCGGCGCATGGCGAGGCAATCAAGGCAGGCGAGATCCCCGGCGGGCGCTGCGCGGTGTTGCGCGTGGTCGGCAACACCGACAATCTGGAGCCCGCCGCATTCTACCTCTATCGCGACTGGCTTCCGGCCAGCGGCGAGGAAGCACGCGACTTTCCGATCTATTGCCAGCGCTTGAACTTCTTCCCGGAGGTACCGGAGCATGAGGTGGTGGCGGAACTTTTTCTGCCGCTGAAATAGGCTCTCTGACGGCGGCCTGTCCATTCCAATGGCTGGAGGTCGATAGGTCGTTGTCCAATGAGCAGCGAAGATTTTCCGCGGCGCCTAGTTTCTAACGACCTCGTCAATGACCGCGATCGCGTCAACCTCTATGAGGTAACCTGGAGACATTATCGCTACCCCGACCACCACATTCGCTGGATTGTGATCTCCAAACAACGAAATCTGAACTTCTTCGATGATCGGAACGTGTTCATCGCGGTTATAATCGACAATGTAGATTGTGATCTTGCAGACGTGCTCGGGCCGAGCACCCGCTGCCGTGAGCGCTCGGCCGAGATTGCCGAATGCCAGGCGCGCCTGCGCCGCGAAATCGCCATGACCAACGAGCTTGCCGTGTATGTCTTCGGGCTGCTGACCTGAGATGAATACTAGCCTGGATCCCGTCGCGATGACAACCTGCGTGTACATTTCTGGAACTGGCAGATCATCCGGGTTGATGAGTTCGAGTGCCATTCAATAATCTCCTGCTTCGTTCGACTGAAATCGACATTGGAGATCACCGCGTGCTGGCGCATGGGCCGATGGTAACGCGTCGGCGAACTCCCGTCGGATATCGAGCATTTTACATCGATATGCCTCTGGCGAGTGGGCGTCAGTCGCGCGATAGGGACAGCCCCGCGAGAAGCGGCGCGTACGAGGCGAGCCTGCGGGATACGAACTCGGTGAAGAGCCGCACGCGCTTCGTCTTGCGTGTCTCGCCCTGTGTGAGAAGCCAGAGCGTTCCGTACATGTGCAGGTCGGAACCCGGCACCCTCACCAGCAAGGAGTCGGCATCTCCGACGAAGCACGGCAGTGTCGTGATCCCGAGCCCTTGCCGTACAGCAACGATCTGCGCCTCGCCGTCCGTGGTCCTGAATGGAACACCTGTGGTACGAACCTCACCCTCGCCGGCCCAATCCGGAATGCCATGACTGCTTATGACGATCCACCGGATGGGATCAGCCGCACCCGCACGCCACGCGGTTAGTCGATCCCGGGACATGTAGACGGCGCCGAATAGCTCCGGTCCCTTCAGGCCGTGAAGATTGAGCGGCAGGGTTTTACGGTCGTAGACGACGCGGATCGCCACGTCGGCCTCTCGGTTGGCCAGATTTGCCAGCTCGCCGGACGACAAGATATCCATCTCGATGTCCGGATGCAGACGCGCGAACTCGGCGAAGTCCGGCATGAGCAGGTGTGTCGCGAGGGTCGGTGCCAGTGTCACCCGCAGAAGGCCGCGCACGCTCTGGTCGCGACCGAAGACGCGCGTCTCCAGCTGGTGCGACGACGCTTCCATCTGATTCGCGAGCTCGAGGACCTCCTCGCCCGCAGCCGTCAGGCGGTAGCCCGAAGGCAACTTTTCAAACATCTGTGCCCCGAGGCGTTCCTCGAGCTGTGCGATGCGTCGCAGCACGGTCGAGTGATACACCCCGGTGCTCTCGGCGGCAGCGCGCACCGAGCCTCCGCGCGCCACGGCAAGAAAGTAGCGAATGTCATCCCAGTCGATCATGGTGCAATCCGGCACCGGGCGGTGCGCCTTCCAAAGCCCGTATCTCATGCGCCATACAGCAGTACGGGCGGTCATCATAGCTTATGTCGACGAGCGCAGCCAAATTCTGAACGGGCGACACCGATCGTCGCGGCTGGCGTCAGCCGTCCAACCGGATCGTTTTTGCACCACCGATGTGCACGCTTCCGCACTCAACGCCTGACTGCGACGGACCCATGCTGCGGTTCTCGGGGGCGTCCCCGAACGACCAAAGGGTGCATCACATGAACAGATTGAATGGAAAGACCGCCGTGATCACCGGTGGCGCCACCGGCATCGGCAGCGCCGCAGCGAAACGCTTCATCGAAGAGGGCGCCTTCGTCTTCATCTTCGGCCGCCGGCAGGAAGCGCTCGACGCCGCCGTGGCCGACCTCGGGTCCAATGCTCGAGCTGTGAAGGGCTCGGTCTCCGATCTGGCCGATCTCGACCGGTTCTACGCGGCGGTGAAGGCCGAGCGGGTGGCGCGCTGGTGCACGCACGCGGCCGCAGTTGGGGCCAGCTCATATTCCAGGGTTTGTTCAAGACGGAGCGGTAATCGATCTATGACCGTGTGATCGGTGCCGAGAACCGGTCGCGCGCAAACTTCTTCGAGCAGCGCGCGACCGGATATTTGAAGGCCACAAAGTCGCCAAGATCGGAGTGGGCCTGACGTCCTCTGCTATCCGATACTACTCCGCAGTACGCCCCATCATTCCCACTCGATTGTTTGATCGCCCAGCAATCTTGATCCGTCGACCTATTGCTCTAAGGGACACGATCGAAAAGTTCACCTGAGTAATATGCTGGCGATCCGCCAGAGAGGCTGCCAGTAGTCAAGCTCAATGCGGCGATCATTCTCTACCCGCAGCAGGTAGGATTCATATTACGGGAGCGCGCTGATAGCGTTCGCAGACGCCGACGGAAGCGAGGTCATACTCCTGATCCGCACGCAAACTTCCATCGTGACGGAAGAGTGTTTCGCGACAAAGGTGGCACCGCCCTCAACCTCTTCATCTGCGACCCGTCTCCTCCGACGACAGAGCCTACTCGGCGGCCATTGATGCTTGCCGTTCCGGTTCCTCCTTCGAACCCTCATGGACTTCATCCGCAGGCGGCCTGATCCGGAACCACGCGGCATAGAGCGCTGGAAGGAACAGCAGGATTAACACGGTGCCGGCCGCCGTGCCGCCGATCAGCGTATAGGCCATTGATCCCCAGAACACTGAGTGTGTAAGTGGAATGAACGCAAGAACAGCAGCCAGTGCGGTCAGAATCACGGGGCGCGTCCGCTGGACCGTCGCCTCGATGACGGCATGATAATCGTCAAGCCCGGCCGCTTGATTCTCCTTGATCTGCTCAGTCAGGATCAAGGTGTTACGCATCAGGATTCCGGCCAGTCCTATCAGTCCGAGGATAGCATTGAACCCGAAGGGCTGATTGAACATAAGCAACGTCGGAACCACGCCAGCAAGACCGAGTGGTGCCGTCAACATGACCATGGTCATCGTCGAGAGGCTGCGAACCTGCAAGATAATCACGATCAACATGGCAGCGATCATAGCTGGGAATATCTTGACAAGCGCGACATTGGCTTTGAGCGACTCCTCGATATTTCCGCCCATCTCGATGCGATAACCCACCGGAAGCGAAGCGATCAGAGGCTGAAGTGCCTTCATGACCTGTTGTGAGACCTCCGGGGGCTGCGTCGCCTCGTTGATGTCGGACCGGATCGTGATGACCGGTGTTCGATCGCGGCGTTTCAGGATCGGTTCCTCAAACCGGATTTCGGAATGGCCAATCTGATCGAGCGGAACCTGTCGGCCATCCCGGCTCATCAGCGAAAAATCAGCCAGCCGTGCCGGATCAAGGCGATTTTCGCCGGCGCTGCGCGCCACCACCGGCACGTTGCGAATGTCCTCTCGAACCTGCGTGACCGGAATACCCGTCAGAAGCAACTGCATCTGCTGGGCTGCCTCGGCCGGCGAAAGGCCAATCAGGTTAAGCCGATCCTGGTCAGGGATAAAGCGAAGCACAGGCGTACGATTGCCCCAGTCGCGGTTTGCCTGCCGCACGTCCGCGACGCCCCGCATGATGTTGAGGGCTTTCTCGGAAATCTGATATAAGTGTGCAGGATCCGGTCCCGTAATGCGGAATTCGACGGGAAATGCCGTGTAGGGACCGAATACGAGCTGTGTGACGCGAACAAAGGCTTCGGGCGCCAGCCCTTGTGCAACCGCAACGCGGAGGCGCTGCTTCAACGTCTCACGCGCCGCCGCATCGGGGGTTAGAACAACGATCTTGGCGAAGGCGGGGTCCGGCAATTCCGGCGCCATGGCAAAGAAGAAGCGCGGAGCACCCTGCCCGATGTAGCTCGTGACGATCTTCGCCTCGGGCTCGTCCTTCAGCCAGCCTTCGAGCTTTTCGACCGCGGCCGTCGTTGCCTCGATACTCGTGCCTTCCGGCATGCGCACTTCCACCAGCACCTCGGGACGATCCGACGTCGGGAAGAACTGCTGTTTCACCGCTCCCATTCCAACGACAGAGAGAACCATGGCGACGCCAACGACGGCGCAGGTTACGAACTTGTGGCGCACGGTGAATTTGATCACGCCGCGTAGGCGCCGGTAATTCGGCGTGTCGTAGATGGCGTGATGGCCACCCTCGACTGGCTTGATCACAGGTAGCAACTTGACGCCGAGGTAAGGGGTGAAGATCACCGCCACGATCCAGGAAACGATCAGCGCGAAACCGACGACCCAGAAGATGTTACCCGCGTACTCGCCGGCGCTCGAACTGGCAAAGCCAACCGGCATCAGCCCGATGATTGTCACGAGCGTGCCCGAGAGCATCGGTGCTGCCGTATGGCTCCAGGCATAGGCGGCCGCCTTGATGCGGTCCATGCCCTCTTCCATCTTCACCACCATCACCTCAATGGCGATAATAGCGTCGTCGACGAGAAGGCCGAGCGCCAGAATGAGCGCACCGAGCGTGATGCGGTCGAAGAACCGGCCTGTTTCCAGCATAATGAGGAACACGACGGCAAGCGTCAGCGGGACGGCCAGGGCCACGACGATACCGACCCGCCAGCCGAGTGCGACCAGACTGACGAACAGCACGACGCCGAGCGCCATCACGAATTTCAGCATAAACTCGCCAACCGCTTCTTCGATGTTCACCGCCTGGTCGCTGACCTTGGCGAGCGTCATTCCGAGAGGCAGTGTCTGTGCGATGGCCGCCGATCTCTCATCCAGGGCTTTGCCGAGCTCCAAGCCGTTCCACCCCTGCTGCATCACCGCCCCGAGCATGACGGTGGGCTCACCCTCATGGCGGATGATGTAAGTCGCAGGATCTTCATAACCGCGCCGCACATCTGCGATGTCGGAGAGCTTCAACGTGCGTCCGCCAGCGACGATCGGGGTATCGGCGATCGCCTGGACGCTGTCATAGGCGCCATCGAACCGGATGAAGACCTGCGGGCCACGTGTATCGATCGAGCCCGCCGGCGTGACAGTGTTCTGCCGCTGCAAGGCAGAGGCGATGTCCTGCGCCGATACGCCAAGGGTGGCGAGCTTGGCGTAGGAGAACTCGACGAAGATCTGTTCGGGGCGCTCGCCGAGGATATTGATCTTCTTGACGCCGGGCACATGCAGAAGATCCTGTCGGATCACCTCGGCCTGCCGCACAAGCTCGCGCATCGGCATGCCCTTGGCCTTTAGCGCGTAGAGGCCGAAGCTCACATCGGAATATTCATCGTTGACGAATGGGCCGAGGAACTCCAGGCGGCAGATTCCGCGCTTCGTCTCCGAGCTTCTTGCGGGCCTGGTAGAACTCTTCCTCAACCGCGGAGGGTGGCGTGCTGTCCTTCAGCGTGACCGTCAGAAAGGCATAGCCTGGCCGTGTCGTCGTCTCGACCCGGTCGTAATACGTCAGCTCCTGGATACGCTTTTCGAGCGGCTCGGCGACGAGATCCTGCATCTCACGCGCGGTCGCGCCCGGCCATGCGGTCGTGACCGTCAGTGTCTTGATAGTAAAGGATGGATCCTCCGCCCGCCCCAACTTGACGAAAGCATAGACGCCGGCGGCAGCTAGAAGCACGATGAAGAATAGGGTGACGGCGCGTTCGCGAACCGCAAGCGCGGACAGATTGAGGCTCATCGGTTGCTCCCGCTTCCAGAAGCAGTCCGGACGCGAGCGCCCTCCTGCAGAAGATGAGCTCCGAGCGAAACAACCGGTGCCCCTGACCTCAGTCCTGAAATCACCGCGGTTTCGCTGGTCACGCGCACTAGCTTGACGGGCTGAAATTCTACCGTCGAGGTGGCGCCATTCAGAACCCAGACGCCAGTGCTCTGACCATTATCCAGCACAGCACCGAGTGGCACCTCCACCTCAGGCTGGCTCGCCTGATTGACCAGTCGAATGGTTACAGTTGCTCCCAGCGGTGCTGCCGCGGCCTCGCCGTCGAGCACATAGCGGGCTTCATAAGTGCGGGTCTGGGCGTCGGCGGAATCCGATAGCTGCCGGAGATGTGCCATGTAGCGACGTTCATCGCTCCCATACACGCTGGCCTCGGCGGCCGAGCCGATCGCCGGTCGGATCGTTTCAGGAAGCGCAACCACCGCTTCGCGTGGGCCCAGTTGGGCAAGCCGAACCACGGTCTGGCCGGCAGAAACCACTTGGCCCGGCTCGCCGAGCGTGTCGACCACGGTGCCGTCTGTGTCCGCAGCCAGGACCGAATAGGTCGCCTCATTTTCCGCGCCCCTCGCATCGGCTTCAGCGGCAGCAAGCTGTGCCGTCGCGGTATCGAACGCCGCCTTCGCCTGCTCATAACGCTGCGGTGTTGCCGCCAATCCGTCCTTAACCAGAACAGCATAGCGCCTCTCGTCCGCGCTCGCCTGAGCCAGGACAGCGCGTGCTGCCGCCACAGCATTGAGCTTCGCCGTCAGCGCAAGGCGCAGGTCCGTTTCGTCGATGCGCATCAATGGCCGACCGGCCTCGACCCGTTGACCGACATTCACCAGCCGTTCCACGATCTTGCCGGGAACTCGAAAACCAAGATTGCTCTGCACCCTGGCCCCGACGATGCCCGTGAAGCCGCGTTCAAAAGCAGTCACCCGCGTGGCCGTCACCAGTCTGACGATCGGAGCCTCCTGTCTCGGGTCGCCCCCGACGGCAGCCTCCTGTGCGAGAAGTGAATGCGTGACGAATGCCACCACCCCCAGCCCTGCGATCAGGGCGCCGGCCAACACAATTGCGGGTCTCTTTTTCATGCCCGTCGTCTCGCCAAATTAGATTGCATTCACACTCTATATTGAATATAGATGTTAAACGCAATCTAATTTTGGAGATGAGCAATGCGTGTGAGTCGCGCTCAGGCTGAGAAAAACCGGCAGACTGTGATCGATGTTGCCAGCCGCCTCTTTCGAGAACGCGGCTTTGACGGCATCGGCCTCAAGGATCTGATGGAGAGCGCCGGGCTGACACAGGGCGCGTTTTACAAGCAGTTCGCGTCGAAGGACGACCTGGCTGCCCAAGCGTCCAGGCGGGCATTGGAGAGTGCCTTTCTCCGATGGTCAGCCGCGGCCGCCGCCGATCCGCAAGACCCGCTTGCTGCGGTGATCGCGTTCTATCTCAGCATGGACCATCGCGGGGAAAAGATGGAGGGCTGCCCGGTCGTTGCGCTCGGCTCGGATGCCGCCAGGCAGGGCACGGAGGTGAAGGCATCGTTCGAAGCCGGCATCGAGGATTACCTTAAAATGCTCGGCCCATGGGTTGGCGAGGCTCACGGCAAGGAAGCCAGCGACAAGGCCATGGCAATTCTCTCGACCATGGTCGGGGCGATGGTCCTCTCGCGGGCCGTCAACGACGAGGAACTGTCGAAGCGTTTCCTGCAAGCAGCCGCCGAGAACATTCTTACGGGGTCGTCTGCAGGCGATGCCCAGCAAGGACCGCGCCAATGACGATGGGTTCTCCAACCCGCGCGAGCGCTGCAGGCACAACATTGAAGCGTTGCCTCTGACCGTTCCTGTTTTCCAGCTGCGAAGTCGAAGGGCTCCGAGGTCGGCAAGGAAGGGCTTCGCGGTCGGGCGGGCTGGTCCGGGAAGCCGTGCAAGACGATCGTCGGTTGGCCATCGGGATCACCACCCTGCAAAGCGTGAAAGGTGACGTGTTCGAACTCCATGTGTGTCAGCCTTTTCCAAGAATGGTCGGACGAGAATTGCTGATGCGGGCTTCGGTGTTTCTGGTCTTGGACATGTGCGCCTCCTCCCGCGCGGGGTGTACTGAGAGGTCAGTCAGCCAGGCGGTTGGTCGTGATACAGGCCCGCAACCTTCAGGGTGGCCCGCGGCTATGCCGGGTATGCTGGTTTCGCGGTCCCGCAGTCGGCAGCGGCGGAATAGTCAGAGCCATCGGCGAACCTCGGCCTTGTAGCGGCGGTAGTCGTCGCCGAACTTCGCTTCGAGATAGCGCTCCTCGCGGGCAATAACCTGCGTCTGGATCCCGATAAGCACCAACGGGAGCAAGGCGAAGGCGATCGGCCCGTCGAAGCCGATTGCAAGGCCGGCATAGTTAAGCGCCATGCCGAGATACATGGGATTGCGGGTCCACCGATAAGGACCGGTCGTTGCGATGAGGGTCGTTGGCTGCGACGGCGGAACGTTGGTGCCCAGCCGCCGAAACAGCCCCGCCGCCGCAAGCATCATCGCCGCGCCGGCAACGAACAGCAGCGCGCCCGTCGCGACCAGCAACTGCCAGTCGATACCGAAAGAGCGGATGGCGACGAACCGCTCCGCCGCCAGCCCCAACAACAGCGCTCCCAGATAGACGAAAGGCGGAGGGAAGCGCCCACCAGCGCTGTCCGCTTCGACGGCCATGCTCATCTCCAATCAGTGCTCTCAAACCAGCATCGACTGCTGGCGAAGATACCCGCCATCGCGCCTTGCCATATTTCCGGAGTCAAGCCGTGCAAAAGCCGGGGACGGCGACCTTCTGGAACAGGTGCGGGCTCGCTACAACGGATGACGGATATGTTGGAAGTTTCGCGACGAATTCGGGATGGGTGAAGGCGGCGTGGACCGTCTTGGTGGATTCCCACACCACATAGTTCAGGTAAGTCGGGCTATCGCCGATCGCTCGATGCAGTTGCATGGAAATGAAGCCCGGTTGCTTCGTTATGATCTCGGCAGCCGCCTTGAAAGCGTCCAGGAAGCCCGCTTCGTCGGCGGGATCGACCGTGAAGAGGCTGATGAGCGACAGGCGCGGCCGCGATACCGAGTTGGCGCTCAAACGGAAACTTCTCGTCTAGAGGTTTGAATGTTTTATGGCGGCCCTGGTGGCGCTCCTGTCCATTGTGAAATTGAAACTGGGGTGATCGAAGCTGCTTGCACTCAAGCGAGCATCGACTGCTGGGCAGAGATACCGGCCGTCGCGCCCTGCGATATTGCCGTGGTGACCGACGCCATGGCCGGGTTTGCAAGATCGCCGGCGGCGTAGATGCCGGGCGTGCTGGTTTCGCGGCGCTCGTCGACCTTGAGGGCGATGCCGAGGGGCGTATTGACCGTGGCGAGTCCCAGTGATTCATGCAGGCTTGCGGACGGCTTGTTGCGCGGATGCGCGAACAAGATATCGACTGCGACATCGGGAGCGGTATCGACCTTGACGGTGGCATTATGGCCCCCGTGACGGGCGATTTCGGTGATCCGGCCATCAACGACAGGTATGTTGCGGCGCGCCAGATCGGCCCGGATATCGGGTGCAATGTCGTGACCATCGGCGAAGACCGTCAACGTGTCGGTCCAATCGTGGTACAGCCTGACATAATTGTGCGACGGCGGGCCGGACCAGACGAGGCCCCAATGCTGGTCGGCGACTTCAAAGCCATCGCAATAGGGGCAGGGCACGATGGATGTGCCCCAGCTTTCGGCAAAGCCCGGAACATCAGGCATCTGATCGGCAACGCCATAGCTCAGGATCAGGCGGCGCCCCCCCAGGCTTTCGCCACCGCCAGTGAGGACGGAGAAGTCGTCGATGGCGCCGGAGACGCTGTCGGCCCGGGCATTGACCAGCCTGACCGTGGGATAACGCGCCAGCTGCTGCCGCGCCTCGGCCAGGATGTCCAGCGGTGGCTTGTGATCGTGGCCGAGCAGGCCATGCGAGTGGCCAGCGAAGCGGTTGCGCGGCAGGCCGGTATCGAGAACGGTGACCTTGCGGCGGGCACGGCCGAGCTGCAGGGCGCCGGCGAGACCGGCAAAGCTGCCGCCGATGATGATGACGTCATCCATGGTGATGGGCTCCGTGTTGTGGATGGAGGGAGTTGGGCTGGGCCTGGCGCGAAATAGCGTCCAGCGATACGCGCTCGAGACGGGCAGCGAGAGCTTCGACAGCGACGAGAAAGCCGCCCATCACTGTGTTGACCGGCCGGACGATTCCGCATTCGATATCGCCGGGCGGCCCGGGGAAACTTGATTTGGAGGACACCTATGCATTCGCTTGCACCTTTTAGATACTATATGGTATCATAAATCATGAATTAGGATACTGTCAAGGACTGGAATTGTTGTGACCGAAAACAGCCAGGGCCGGCGCGGCCGGCCCGCCAACGAGGCGCTTGGCCAAACGATAGTCGACGCCGCGAGCGAACTCTTTGTGGAATTGGGTTTTCAAGCGACGACATTGGACAAGGTCGCCCAGCGAGCGAGGATATCCAAGCTCAGCATCTATCGGCACTTCGAGAACAAGGAGGCGCTGTTCAGCGCGGCCATCGCGGCCCACTGCCATCAGTTTGCACCACAGGCCCTTATTGAGGGCGTCGACGGTTCGGCCGAAGATCAGCTCATGGCAGTGGGAACATCCCTGCTTCGCACGCTGTTGAGCCCGGACGTCCGCAGTGTCGAAGCCATGATTATGGCCGACAAGACGCAGCAAAAGTCGTTAAGCAAGCTCCATTACGAAGCCGGCCCCGCCTATGTCATCGCCCAAATCGAGGCCCTGTTGCGTCAGTTGCACGCGAAGGCGGTTCTGAACGTGCCCGATCCTCTCCGATCCGCCCGCTTGTTTGCCGCGCTTATCAAAGGATCCGATCTCTTGATTATCGCACGCTTCGATCAGGCGAGAGCAGAGGACGACAACGAAATCGAATCCTATTGCCGGTCCGCCGTCGCCATGTTCATCGCCGCGCACGGTGGCAACGACCACGCGGGAGGATAAGCATTTGATTGCTCCGGGCAGCTTGCCCGGGAGCGTCGTCCATGCGCTTCGTCATGCTGGGCCGGCGCGCGCTGCCGAGCTTGCACAGATCGCAGCACCTCATCTTTCTCCCAACGATAAAAAGACGCTCGCATCTACCGGTCCAAGCTCCCGCCTGGATGCGGTCGACGCTTCTCTCCATCACAGATCCGGCAGCAGGCGGGACAACATTTGGTAGGTGATGCGATGGTGCCATCCGACGACATGCGATCGGGTCCGGAACATCGATCGGTATTGCAGCCAAAGCTGAACTATGAATGTCGACAACTAAAGTGCCGTCAGCGCGGAAATGTCATGCTCCGGGCAATTTTCCTTATATATTTCAAAGCATTGACGCGCAGGAAAGTACCGTCAGCGTGATCTGCTACAAGCTGCGAGCCGTGCTAGGCGCTCCGATAAATTTAACGATTTCAATGACTTGATTGGTTTGTCAATTCCATTGATGATGTGCCCCGCGCTATCAGTCTACCCTGCCCGCAAATCATTACATCTTCTGCGAAATTCTACGCCAGGGCCACCTATCATAAATAGTTGATTTCCTTGGTCAAAGTATTTTTCGTGTTTTGGGATGCCGTTGCGTGTGCCGTCAAAATTTCGAGCTATTGATTTCATTGACGATTTTGCAACCTTCCTTGAAGTCGGCGTTTCGAGATCAATCGCTATAACTCGTCCCGTTGGTCGCAGTTTGGCAATTCTTAGGATGTCTACTAGCCCCACAAACTGTGCTTCAGAAATACCTTCAGAACTGCACTTTTGCTAACAAAAATCACGCCGGCAAATACCGTGAGCACATCGCTCGTCCTGAAAATACCGTCGGATTATCGCGCATCTGAAATGCGTGATAATCTAGACCACTTACCTATCTGCCCACCAAGAATGTACCCCTGCTAATCGCGACAAGCGCCGATCCGCGCCTGCGTAAGACGGTCTTGTCTAGGCCGCTAATTGGGTTTTCAAACTGTCGGCACGGTTCCGCCGTCGATTACATATTCGGTCCCAGTGATGGTGCCTGCACGATCGGACGCCAGGAAAGCGATCAGGCTTGCGACTTCCTCGGGTTTCGAGGGCCGACCTATCGGTATCCCGCCGAGCGATTCCATGATCATCTTCTTGCCTTGCTCGACGTCCCCGCCATGGTCCGCGGCCAGCCGCGTCGCCAACTGAATGGATGCCTCGGTTTCGATCCAGCCGGGAGACACCCGAACGACGCGGACGCCGTAGGGGGATACCTGCTTTGAAAGGCTCTTGCTGTAAGTCGACAGAGCCGCCTTTGCCGCCGCGTATGCCGTCGTTGCTTCCGGCAGAGGCAGTTCACGTTGGATGGATGTCACGTGGATGACGACGCCGGTGTTGCGCGACACCATGTCTGGAACGAATTCGCGATCCAGGCGAACCGCCGGCATGAGATTGAGATCAAGTTCCTTGCGCCAAATCTCATCGGTCAAAGCCTCGAAACCACCGCTGGGAGCAGAAGAGCCGCCCAACATATGGACGATGATGTCCAAGCCTCCCATTCGCTCCCGTACGGCGGCAGCCAATGCGGCGCAGCCATCGGCGCTGGTCAGATCGGCAGCGACGAATAGCGAGTCAGGCAAGTCCGCGGGCTGGGTGCGTGCCGTCGTCAGCACCTGAGCACTGAGTTCACGAAAGAGCGCGACTGTCGCCGCACCGGCACCGCGCGTGCCGGACGTGATCAACGCCCGTTTCCCCTTCAAGGTAAGAAACGGGATGCCGCTCGTGTCCTTCCTCGGGCTCTGGGCATCTGCGCTCACGGCACAATCTCCAACGCCGCGATCTTTTCGCCCTCCAGAACGAAGAAGTAGCGCAGGTCGACCGGGCTGCCGGGGAAATCGCCGACGAGATGGGCCGTAACGACCGTCCGATCGCCTTCGCGCCCAATCGAGAAAGGTTCGACGATGTACGTGTATTTTTGGGAAGCACCTGCCTTCCACTGCCGGATCGCACCGCGACCGGCATAGGTATTCCCCTCGTCTCGGACCACCGCATTTTCGGTGAAGCATTGCAAGAGAGCTCCTGCGGCTTGTGCTCGGTCCGCGGCAAAATATTCGGCAATTGTTTTGGGGAGTTCGACAGCCATTGTTCTTCTCCGTCGTGAGTTTGGTCGGGTGGCGGGTCGTTAGCAATCTGCGCTCGACCCTGACGCCAATTTAGAGATGGACGTTGGCGTTGATAATCAGGATAAAGTGTGATGCGACGTTGCGAAAAGCAGGACAATGGCCGGACGTAGTTTGATCCAGTTCGATTCCGTTCTCGTCATTGCTCGCCGGGGTTCGTTCCGGGCGGCGGCGCTGGATCTTGACATGTCGACGACTGCGCTCAGCAACGCCATTGGCAAGCTGGAACGCCAGCTAGGGGTCCGCTTGTTCAACCGAACGACGCGAAGCGTCTCCCTTACCGATGCCGGGCGTAACTTCGTCGATAAGATCGGTCCTGCGCTAAAAGACCTGCACGACGCAATTGAAGGTGCGCGATCACAGCAGGAGACGCCATCGGGAACGCTGCGGATAAATGCCTACGCAACCGCCGCGCGCGAAATCCTGTCGCCGCTGCTTCTGCAGTTCCTTCGCCGCTATCCTGAGGTGCATATCGATCTCGTCACGGAGGGCAGACTTGTCGATATCGTCGCCGATGGCTTCGACATCGGCATCCGGAACGCGGATCTCGTTCCCAGTGACATGATCGCAATCCCGCTGGGACCTCCCCGTCGCTATGCGGTGGTCGCCTCGCCTGCTTACTTCCAGAACAAAGGGAGACCGGATGTTCCTCCCGACCTCGCTGCTCATTCCTGTATCCGCGTCCGGCTACCCAATGGGGCGCTTTACAGGTGGCACTTCGAGAAAGATGGGCAACCGGTCTTGATGGACGTTCACGGCCCGATTACGCTCGATGAGGCGAGCCTTTCGCGGATTGCCGTGTTGGAAGATTTCGGCATTGGCTTCTTCATGGAATCGGACGTTCGCGACGACGTTGCGAGGGGGCGTCTTGTCCGCGTCCTGGAAGATTGGACGCCACCACTTGCGCCACTGTGCCTATACTACCCAAGTCGACGCAATCCCTCGGCAGCGTTCAGAGCGTTCATTGACCTTGCTCGCGAAGTCGCCAATCAAGGATAGCGAATGGAACCATGCCCCAGGGCGACTGTCCGGATCGCCTGTTTTCTTTCGCCTTCTATCAGCAGCAGAGCGATTTCGAAACCGCCGTTTACCGCCGAACACCGCCGTTTCTACTACCCCTCACTCCCACTCGATCGTGCCGGGCGGCTTGCTCGTCACGTCATAGACCACCCGGTTGATACCCTTCACCTCGTTGATGATGCGGGTCGCGGCCCGGCCGAGGAAGTTCATGTCGAAGGGGAAGAAATCGGCGGTCATGCCGTCGACCGAGGTCACGGCGCGCAGGCCGCAGACGCTGTCATAGGTGCGCCCGTCGCCCATCACGCCCACGGTGCGCACCGGCAGCAGCACGGCGAAGGCCTGCCAGATCTTATCGTAGAGGCCGGCCTTGCGGATCTCGTCGAGATAGATGGCATCGGCCGCACGCAGCGTGTCGAGCTTTTCCCGCGTAATTTCGCCGGGGATGCGGATGGCCAGGCCCGGGCCCGGGAAGGGATGGCGGGCGACGAAGGCTTCCGTGAGGCCGAGTTCACGGCCGAGCGCCCTCACCTCGTCCTTGAAGAGTTCGCGCAGCGGCTCCACCAGCTTCATGTTCATGCGCTCGGGCAGGCCGCCGACATTGTGGTGCGACTTGATCGTCACCGAGGGGCCGCCGGAGAAGGAGACGCTCTCGATCACATCGGGATAGAGCGTGCCCTGGGCCAGGAATTCGGCGCCACCGATCTTGCGCGCCTCCTCCTCGAAGACCTCGATGAAGAGACGGCCGATGGTCTTGCGCTTCACTTCCGGATCGGTGACGCCGGCAAGCTCGCCGAGGAAGCGCTCGGACGCGTCCACATGCACCAGGGGGATGTTGTAGTGCTCGCGGAAGAGGCCGACGACCTGATCGGCTTCCCCGGCCCGCAGCAGGCCGTGGTCGACGAAGACGCAGGTAAGCTGGTCACCGATCGCCTCATGGATAAGCACAGCCGCAACGGAGGAATCGACCCCACCCGACAGGCCGCAGAGCACTCTGCCCTTGCCGACCTGCTTGCGGATCTTCTCGATCATCTCGGCCCGATAGGCCGCCATGGTCCAATCCGATTCGATACCGACGATCTTCTGCACGAAGTTCTTCAGAAGATTGCCGCCATCGGGCGTATGCACCACTTCGGGATGGAACATGGTGGTGTAGTAGCGCCGCTCCTCGTTCACCGCGATGGCGAAGGGGGCGTTCTCGGAGGTGCCGACCACCCTGAAACCGGCGGGCAACTGGGTAACCCGGTCGCCATGGCTCATCCACACCGGATAGCGCTTGCCCGGCTCCCAGAAGCCTTCGAACAGTGGGCTCGCCTCGAGGATCTCGACATCGGCGCGGCCGAACTCGGCGGCGTGCCCACCCTCGACCTTGCCCCCGAGTTGGGTTGCCAAAGTCTGCTGGCCATAGCAGATCGCCAGGATCGGCACGCCGGCGTCGAACACAGCCTGCGGTGCGCGGGGGCTGCCCGCCGTCGTTACCGAGGCCGGGCCGCCGGAAAAGATCACGCCCTTCGGCTTCAGCTTCTCGAAAGCCTCGGCGGCGCTCTGGAAGGGATGGATCTCGCAATAGACACCGACTTCGCGCACGCGGCGTGCGATCAGCTGGGTGACTTGCGAACCGAAATCGATGATGAGGATGGCGTTGTGTGTCATGGCAGGGAGGTAGTCGACCTAGGTTTTTGATGCAACCGAAGGAAGGCCAAAATCTTGCAACGTCGCATAGTATTCAGCAAGATTTTGCATAAGATCTTGCGCTGGCGCCAATTCGCGGCGATGAGCGTGAATTGGTGTGCCGGTCTTCAGACCGGCAATATAACTCAGGCAAGCACCGCAGTTCCATGCCGGTCTGAAGACCGGCACACCATCTACTTCCTGTGCAGCAGGGCGATAAAAAAACCATCCGTGCCGGAACGATGGGGCGAAAGCTGCAAGCCGGTGCCGCCCGACGAGCTGAAACGCGCGAAAGCCGAGAGCCCCGCGCCCTTGGCCAGTTCCGGCAAGGAGGCAGCGGTGAAATCGGCATGGTCGGCCAGGAAGGCCTTCACCGAGGCATCGTTCTCTTCGGGCAGCACGGAGCAGGTGACGAAGACCAGCCGCCCGCCCGGCTTCACCGCGCGGGCACCGGCCCTGAGCACGGCGGCCTGGTCTTTCTGGCGATCGGCCAGGCTGGAGGGGCGCATGCGCCATTTGGTGTCGGGGCTGCGGCGCCAGGTGCCGCTTCCCGAGCAGGGTGCGTCCACCAGCACCAGATCCATGCGGCCGTCGAGATCGTCGATCGCCAAGGCGCCACCAGATACACGTCCTCTTGGCGTGCGGACCTGAACGTTGCGCACACCCGCCCTGGCGAGCCGGTCATGTATCGGCGCCAGGCGGCGCTTGTCGCTGTCGGTGGCGAAGACCTGGCCCTTGTTCTCCATCGCGGCCGCGAATTCCAGCGTCTTGCCGCCGCCGCCGGCACACAGGTCGAGCACCTGCTCGCCGGGTTTCGCCGCCGCGACGAGGCCGGCCAATTGCGAGCCCTCGTCCTGGATCTCGAACCAGCCCTTCTGGAAGCTCTCCTCGGCCTGGACAGCCGGGCTGCGGCCGTCGGCGCCGAGCGGCACGCGCACGCCCCAGCGTGATAGCGGCGTGGCGCTGGCGCCAAGAGGCTCCAGTTCGGCGAGCAGCTTGTCCCGCGAAGTCTTCAGCGTGTTGACGCGCAGATCCACCGGCGCGCGTTCGGCCAGGGCCCGCCCCTCCGCGATCGCATCCTCCCCGAAAGCCGCCTCGAAGGAAGGCCAGAGCCAGCGCGGCACGTCGGCCTGGATGTCCGGCTCGGCATCGGCCAACTTGCGTCCGGCCAGCGCCTTGCGCTCGTCATCCGTCAGCGGTTCGGGCGCGAAGCGTTCGCCGGTGAACAGCGCGTCGAGCGTTTCGATCGTCTCTCCGCGCTGCAAGACCAGCATGCCGATCAGCGAGGCGCGTGGTGTCTCGTTGTCCATCAGCCAGCGCGCCGAGGCGCGGCGGCGCAAGGTGTCATAGACCAGCCCCGCCAGCGCGGCACGGTCGCCGGAGCCGGCGAAGCGATGCGAGAGCCCCCAGTCCTTGAGCACATCGGCAGCAGGACGGCGGCGGGCCTCGATATCGGCGAGAATTTCGAAGGCGGCGGAAATGCGGGCAGCAGGGATCATCGATCAGGCGCCTGTGTAAACTTTGAAGGCAAAAAGCAACCAGGCAATGATCAGCGCCGCCACACCGACGGAATAAGCCCGGAAACGAAACTTTACGCGATTGGACGTGATGTGAATGCCTGCATGCACATAGCGCGAAACCACGAAGATCCAGGCGAGCACGACGAAGAAGATATCCGTGGCATGCGTGATCAATTCCAGGGCGGTGATCGCATAGAACAATACCGGGATCTGGAACTGATTGTCGAAGCTGCTGCTCACCTGCAGTGGCAGCTTGGGCCAAGCGCGCCCGTTGAGCCGCACATCATCAAGGTCGATACCTCCTTGACGCAAGGCCGCAGCCCGCACCATGCCGAGGCGAAACAACAATGCGAACGTCAGCAGGACCTGCAGGAAGACGGGCGTGAGAACGGCTGCAATCGACATCAGTTGCGGCCGGGATAGTTCGGGCTCTCGCGGGTGATGGTCACGTCATGCACATGGCTCTCGCGCAGGCCGGCATTCGAGATGCGTACGAAGCGCGCGCGCTCCTGGAAATCGGCGATCGTCTCGGCGCCGACATACCCCATCGAGGCGCGCAAGCCCCCGGCGAGCTGGTGCAGCACGGCTGAGACCGGACCCTTGTAAGCAACCTGGCCTTCGATTCCTTCCGGCACCAGCTTCATCGAATCCTTGATGTCGGCCTGGAAATAGCGGTCTGCCGAGCCGGCGGACATGGCGCCGATCGAGCCCATGCCGCGATAGGATTTGTAGGAGCGGCCCTGATAGAGATAGACCTCGCCGGGCGTCTCGTCGGTACCGGCCAGCATCGAGCCGACCATGGCGACCGAAGCGCCGGCCGCGATCGCCTTGGCGAAATCGCCGGAGGTCTTGATGCCGCCGTCGGCGATCACCGGTACGTCATGCTCGCGCGCCGCATTGGCCGAGTCGATGATGGCGGTGAGCTGCGGCACGCCGACGCCCGCCACGATGCGGGTGGTGCAGATCGAGCCGGGACCGATGCCCACCTTGATGGAATCGGCACCCGCACCGATCAGGGCGCGGGTCGCCTCGCCGGTGGCGACATTACCGGCAACCACCTGCACCGAATTGGACTGGCGCTTGATGCGCGCGACCGCGTCGAGCACCTTCTGCGAATGGCCATGGGCGGTATCGACCACGATCATGTCGACGCCGGCATCGATCAGCATTTCGGAGCGGGCATGGCCGCCATCGCCGACAGTGGAAGCCGCCGCGACGCGCAGGCGCCCCTCACCGTCCTTGCAGGCATTGGGATGCAGCGTCGCCTTCTCGATGTCCTTGACGGTCATCAGGCCGACGCAGCGATAATCCTCGTCGACCACCACCAGTTTCTCGATGCGGAACTGATGCAGCAGGCGCTTGGCCTCTTCCTGCTCCACGCCGGTCTTCACCGTGATCAGGCGTTCCTTGGTCATCAGTTCGGCCACGGGCTGGTCGAGCTTGTCGGCAAAACGCACGTCCCGATTGGTGAGGATACCGACCAGGATGCCGGGTACGCCCGGCGCTGCGCCGGTGACAATCGGGATGCCGGAGATGCGATGGCGCTTCATCAGGGCCAGCGCATCGGCCAGCGTTGCTTCCGGCGGGATAGTGATCGGGTTCACCACCATGCCGCTCTCGAAACGCTTGACCTGGCGGACCTGCTCGGCCTGCTCTTCGGGGGTAAGGTTGCGGTGGATCACGCCGATGCCGCCATTCTGCGCCATGGCGATCGCCATGTTGGCCTCGGTTACCGTGTCCATGGCCGAAGCCAGCAACGGCAGATTGACCGAGATGGAACGGGTGACGCGCGAACGGATGTCGGCCTGAGCCGGCAACACTTCGGAATGTCCGGGTGTCAGCAGCACGTCGTCAAAGGTAAGCGCTTCAGGAAAAAGCGATGAATCAACGATGCGTGTCATTGCCAACTCTCAATCAGGAAAAGCAGAATCGATCCGGCTTCGGGGGGCAGGAATTCGTGCCGCCGGAGCTGGGTTGGCGCGATCGTTTACCATTTGAAATCGACAAGGGAAAGACGGGCAGCCGTCTTTTTACTGCCTGTCAGCCATGCATTTTTCGTCGTGAGAGGAAATTTCGGTGTGCCGGTCCTCTCAGCTCCCTCGAGGTGGAGCAGGACCGGCACACCGCATCACGCTGATTTCGTCAGAGGCAGCACATTGTGCAGGGTCTGGTCGGCGCCATCCATGAACTTACGGATATTGCGCGCCGCCTGGCGGATGCGCTGCTCGTTCTCCACGAAGGCGATGCGCACGAAATCGTCGCCATGCTCGCCGAAGCCGATACCGGGCGCGACCGCAACGGACGCCTTCTCGATCAGGAGCTTGGAGAACTCGACCGAGCCCAGCTCCTTGAACTTGGGCGGGATCGGCGCCCAGGCGAACATCGAAGCCGGCGGGATCGGCACTTCCCAGCCGGCGCGGGCGAAGCTTTCGACCAGGGCATCGCGACGCTTGCGATAGGTCTCGCGCATCTCGGCAATGCAATCTTCCGGACCGTTCAGCGCCGCGGCCGCCGCGACCTGGATCGGCGTATAGGCGCCGTAGTCGAGATAGGATTTCACGCGGGCGAGCGCGGCGCAGAGCCGCTCATTGCCGACTGCAAAGCCCATGCGCCATCCCGCCATCGAGAAGGTCTTGGACAGGGTGGTGAATTCGACCGCGACATCGATCGCGCCCGGGATCTGCAGCACGGAGGGTGTCGGCTCCGAGCCGAAATAGATTTCCGAATAGGCAAGATCCGAGAGCACGAACAATTCATGCGTCTTGGCGAAGGCGATCAGGTCCCGATAGAAATCGAGGCTGGCGACGCAGGCCGTGGGATTGGCGGGATAGGAGACGATCACCGCGATCGGCTTGGGAATCGAGTGCTTCACCGCCCGCTCGGCCGAGCGAAAGAAATCCTCGTTCGGCTCAGCCGGAACCGAGCGGATGACGCCGCCCGCCATCAGGAAGCCGAAAGCGTGGATCGGGTAGGACGGATTGGGGCACAGCACCACGTCGCCGGGTGCGGTGATAGCGGTCGCCATATTGGCGAAGCCTTCCTTGGACCCCAGCGTGGCGACGACCTGGGTATCGGGATTGAGCTTCACGCCGAAGCGGCGGGCATAGTAATTGGCCTGGGCCTTGCGCAGGCCCGGAATGCCCTTGGAGGCCGAATAGCGATTGGTGCGCGGCTTCTGGGCCGTTTCGATCAGCTTGTCAGTGATGAATTTCGGCGTGGGCAGATCGGGGTTGCCCATGCCCAGGTCGATGATATCTGCCCCCTGCCCGCGTGCTGCCGCCTTTACCCGGTTGACCTGCTCGAAGACATAGGGCGGCAAACGGCGGGTTGAGTAAAAGTCGGACATGACGGTGCTTTCGCGCGACGGCGCATTCAGGGTTACGGGGAGCGAACCTCTAAATCATTTCGACGAATGATGGCAAAAGAAATGCCAAAAATCTGCGCCAATCGTGAAAATCGATCTACGGCAGCGCGATATCGATCATTGCGGTGGGAAGAAGCCGACATGCTTGCGCTGCGACGGGGGAATACGCTTTGAGGCTACCTTGCGGTTGGCCTGTGAACGCGCCTTGAGTTCCTCAGGACTGGGCTGCCGCCCCGGTGTCGCCAGCAGGCTGGCTTCCAGTGCCTTGCGCTCGCTCATGGACAGGATCTGGTCGCCGCGGGGCGGCGGCAGCGCGCCGATCCTAGGATAGGCGTTGGGTTGGCTCACGCGGGACTGAGTGACGAAAGGCTGGGGCGTCGGCAACGGACCCGAGGTCAGCCCGAAGCGCTTGCTGGTCTGGCCAGAGCCTCCGGCACAGCTTGCAAGCCCTATGCCGGCCAAGACGGCGACGACGAGGAAGGAATGGATCCGCATGACGTTCTCGCAATTTCTCCCCCTCTTATAGAGCGCCGGCCGATCGGCAAACAGGGAAAATCGATGAAATCAACGTCATGGTTCACAAAGCCATGCGAAGAAGCATTCACAGGAAGGAAAAACATGTTCTAATGAAGGGCCGTGAGAAGCCAAGAAGGGACGCGATGAAGAACGACAAAACCGCCAATCCGCCCCCCTCAGCCGAAACCGTGGCAGCTTTCGGACCGGTCGATATCGAGGTGCTCGCCCGCAATATGGGCCGAGCCGTGGAAGAAGGCGGCAAGGCTCTGGCGGCCTATCTGCGCCCGCGGGAGGATGGCAGGGTCAAGAGCGACATCACCGAGGAAGTCACCGACGCCGTCAATTCCATCGGCCATCTCGCCCAATATTGGCTGTCCGATCCGCAGCGCGCGATGCAGGCCCAGACCAGCCTCGCCAGCGGCTTCATGTCCCTCTGGACCTCCTCGTTGCAGCGCATGGCCGGCGAGGAAGCCAAGCCTGTGGCGGAGCCTGACCCGAAGGATGCACGCTTTCGCGATCCCGAATGGAGCCAGAACCAATATTTCGACCTGCTCAAGCAGGCCTATCTGATCACCAGCCGCTGGGCGGAAAAATTGGTGCACGAGGCCGACGGGCTCGAGCCTCGCATGCGCCACAAGGCCGATTTCTATGTCCGGCAGGTCTCGGCCGCGATCTCGCCGAGCAATTTCATCGCCACCAATCCTGCGCTCATCCGCGACACGCTGGCCGAGAACGGCGAAAACCTGGTGCGCGGCCTGGAGATGTTGAAGGAGGATATCGACGCCGGCGAGGGCGAGCTGAAGATCCGTCAATCCGACACCTCGAAATTCGAGGTGGGCGTCAATCTCGCCACCACACCGGGCAAGGTGGTGTTCCGCAATGCCACCATGGAGTTGCTGCAATATACGCCGACCACGGCCGACGTGTTGAAGCGACCCATCCTGATCTGTCCGCCCTGGATCAACAAATTCTACGTCCTCGACCTGACGCCCGAAAAGAGCTTCATCAAATGGTGCGTCGACCAGGGCCTGACCGTCTTCGTGATCTCCTGGGTGAACCCGGACGAAAAGCAGCGCAACAAGGGCTTCCTCGAATATATGAAGGAAGGTCCGGTCACCGCCCTCGACGAAATCGGCAAGATCACCGGTGAGAAGGAAGTTTCCGCCATCGGCTACTGTGTCGGCGGCACCTTGCTGTCGGTGACGCTGGCCTGGCTGGCCGCCAAGGGCGACACACGCATCGCATCCGCCACCTTGTTCGCTACGCAGGTCGATTTTGACAAGGCTGGAGATCTCAAGGTCTTCGCCGATGAGGACCATATCCAATGGATCGAGAAAACCATGGCCGAGCACGGCTATTTTCCCGGTTCCAAGATGGCGGCCGCTTTCAACATGCTGCGCAGCCAGGAATTGATCTGGCCCTATCTCGTCAACAATTACATGCGCGGCAAGCAACCTACCCCGTTCGACCTGCTCTACTGGAATGCGGATGCCACCCGCATGCCCGAAAAGAACCACTCCTTCTATCTGCGCAATTGCTATCTGGAGAACAACCTCACGCGCGGGCGCATGACGGTGGGTGACGAGACCCTCGACCTCAAGAAGGTCAAGATCCCGATCTACGAACTGGCCACGCGCGAAGACCACATCGCCCCGCCCAATTCCGTGTTCATCGGCGCGCAGGCCTTTGGCGGGCCGGTGCGCTATGTCCTGTCCGGCTCTGGCCACATCGCCGGCGTGGTGAACCCGCCGGCCCGCAAGAAGTACCAATACTGGCTGGGCGGCCCCACCACGGGCAGCTATGAGGACTGGCTGGAGGGAGCCACCGAACACCCCGGCTCCTGGTGGCCGGACTGGCTGACCTGGCTGAAGAAGCAGGCGCCTGAGGAAGTCCCCGCCGATAAGCGCAAGCCTGGCGGACGTCGCAAGCCACTCGGCGATGCCCCCGGCAGCTATGTGCGTGTGAAGTCTTAAGGCGAACCGAGACGGATCATGCGGCCCCGCGCATGTAGCAGGGCCGCATCTGGATACCTGTCTTGATTTTACGGTCAAATCGTCCGACGTTCCACATGGCATACCCCAACGATACAAGTCGTAATCGGGAAGCCCTGACATGTGGAATCAGACTTACAACCCCCTCGGCAACGAAGTTCCACCATTGCGGCCGCCATCCCTGCGGTAACCTTGCTAGTTCTGATCGCCAGCGGCAAGGTCAAAGCCCATATCGCGGCGGTGGTCGCCCTCATCGCCGCAAATCTCATCACGGTCTTCATCTTTACCATGCCCGCGGGCCTGTCGATCCGTGCCTCCCTGCTCGGCGTCGTCACCGGGTTCTTCCCGATCGGGTGGATCGTTCTCAACGTGATCTACCTCTACCGCATCACCGTCGAAAGTGGCCGGTTCGAACTGCTGCAGCGGGCCATCGGTGGTGTCACCGAAGACCGACGCCTGCAATTGCTGCTGATCGCCTTCTCCTTCGGTGCCTTTTTCGAAGGGGCATCCGGCTTCGGCACGCCCGTTGCCATCACCGGCGCGATCCTGATCGGCCTCGGCTTCTCGCCTCTGGCGGCTTCCGGCCTGTCATTGATCGCCAACACCGCACCGGTCGCCTACGGCGCCTTGGGCACGCCGATCCAGGGACTGGCGTCGGTCACCGGGCTCGATCCCTACGTGCTGGGCGCCATGGTCGGCCGGCAATTGCCCCTGTTCTCCCTGATCGTGCCCTTCTGGGTCATCGGGGCCTTCGCCGGGTGGCGCGGCATGATCGGCGTATGGCCGGCGATCCTGGTCACCGGCATCTCTTTCGCCGTGCCGCAATTCCTGATTTCCAACTACATCAATCCCTGGATCGTCGACATCGGCGCCTCGCTGATTTCGATGGGCTGCCTGATCCTCTTCCTCAAGGTCTGGCAGCCGAAAGAGCTCTGGCTCTCGCCGGCCCTGCGCAGCAACGACCCCTCGGCAGATCTGGCAAGGCCTCGCACGGAGGCCGATCGCGCCGCCTTGACCCAGAAGCAGCTCTGGGGTGCCCTGCTTCCCTGGATCCTGGTTTGCATCTTCATGCTGATCTGGGGCACCGGGGCCTTCAAGACCTGGGCCAACGCCATCTTCTCCTGGAACTACCAGGTGCCGGACCTTCACAATCAGATCAGCAGGGTGGCGCCCGTCGTCCCCAAACCCACGCCGGAAAGCGCGATCTTCTCCTTCACCTATCTGTCCTTCACAGGCACGGGCATGCTCCTGGCAGCCCTCGTGTCCGGCCTGCTGATGGGTTTTTCGCCCGCCAAGCTCATCGTCGAATATGGCCGCACCATCAAGGTGTGCGCGATCTCGCTGATCACTATCTCGGCCATGCTCGCGATCGGCACGCTGACACGCCTGTCCGGCGTCGACGCCACCCTTGGTCTCGCCTTTGCGGCGACGGGCGTGTTTTATCCCTTCTTTGAAACGTTGCTCGGCTGGCTCGGTGTCGCACTGACCGGCTCGGACACCTCCTCCAACGTGCTGTTCGGCAACCTGCAGAAGATCACCTCGCAGCAATTGGGCCTGTCACCGGTGCTGATGGCAGCCGCCAATTCCTCCGGCGGCGTGATGGGCAAGATGATCGATGCACAATCGATCGTCGTGGCCTCCACCGCGACCAATTGGTATGGGCATGAAGGCACGATCCTGCGCTACGTCTTCCTGCACTCGATCATTCTGGCCTGCCTCGTCGGCCTGTTCGTGACCCTGCAAGCCTATGTCTATCCCTTCACCGCCATGGTGCTGGGATGACATATTCCCCAGGCCGGGATGACAGCCGGCCTGAATCTCGCTTCAGCCGAGCACTTCCACGAGCGCCGGATAGATCGCCGGCCCTCCCGCGATGATGGCGTTGCCCTGCACCAGGCCGTCACCGGCAAGGAAATCGTTGGTCTGACCGCCGCCGGCGCGGATGATGGCGATGGCGCCGAGGCAATCCCAGGAGTTGATGTGGGCTTCGACATAGCCGAGCAGGCGGCCGCAGGCGACATAACACAGGCACAGCGCGCCCGAACCGTTGCGCTGATACATGCCGCCCGCTTCGAGCAGCCGCGCCAGCACGGCCAGAACTTCGCTCGGCTTGATGCGGTTGTTGTAGCCGACGCTGACCACGCCTTCGCTGAGAGCACTACCCTTGTGAGGAGCGATCGGCCGGCCATTGAGCGTGGCCGGCGCGATCAGCCCGCCGGCGAACAGTTCATCGTCCTTGGGCGCGTAGACGAGCCCGAACTGCAATGCGCCATCATAGACGAATGCGATCGACACGCACCAGGAAGACAGGCCGCTCAGGAAAGGCTGGGTGCCGTCGATAGGATCGACGACCCAGATGCCGCGCCTGTCCCCAATGCCGCTCGGCCCGGTTTCCTCGCCGAAGAAGCCATCGTCCGGATAGGATTCGGCGATACGCTTCTTGATCAGCAGCTCGGTCTGCAGGTCGGCCTCGCTGACCACGTCCTGCAATCCCTTGCTCTTCACCGTCAGGCTGCCTAGCTCGTTGAAATAGCCGAGCGCCAGGGCACCGGCCTCCTTGATCAGGCCGTGGGCAAAGGAGTAGCGCTGATAGATCGGATCGGAATTCATCTCTAACGTGCTCTATTCAAAAGAAAAAGCCGGAGCGCAGCTCCGGCTTCTCACTAGTCGATGTCTTCGACCGCGTCGGGCCCGCCGCCATAGACGCGCTGGGCCAGGGCGGACTTCATGAAATCGTCGAGGTCGCCGTCCAGCACGTCGCCGGGCGTACCCGAGGTGTAGCCCGTGCGGGTGTCCTTCACCATCTGATAGGGCTGCAGGACATAGGAACGGATCTGGTGGCCCCAGCCGATGTCGGTCTTGCCGGCATGGGTCGCCATTGCCGCTTCCTCGCGCTTCTTGAGCTCCGCCTCGTAGAGGCGCGCCTTCAGCATAGCCCAGGCCGTCGCACGGTTCTTGTGCTGCGAACGATCCTGCTGGCAGGCCACCACGATGCCCGAGGGATTGTGGGTGATGCGTACAGCCGAATCCGTTCGGTTGACGTGCTGACCACCGGCGCCGGAGGCGCGATAGGTATCGATGCGGCAATCGGACTCGTTGATCTCGATGTTGATCGAGTCGTCGATCACCGGATAGACCCAGACGCTGGCGAAAGATGTGTGCCGGCGTGCGTTGGAATCATAGGGTGAAATGCGCACGAGGCGATGCACGCCCGACTCCACCTTGGCCCAGCCATAAGCCTTGGTGCCCTTCACCAGGATGGTGGCCGATTTGATACCGGCGGTTTCCCCGTCCGTGAAGTCCATCAACTCGACCTTGAAGCGGTGCCGCTCGCCCCAGCGCGTATACATGCGCAGGAGCATATTGGCCCAGTCCTGGCTCTCGGTGCCGCCGGCTCCGGAGTTGATTTCGATATAGGTATCGTTGTTGTCGGCTTCACCGGAGAACAAAGCCTCGAACTGGCGTTCGACGACCTCTTTCTTGAGCGCGGTCAGGGCGCTCTCCGCCTCGTCGACGATCGACTCGTCGCCATCGGCCTCGCCAAGCTCGGCGAGCTCGAGCGTCTCATCCAGATCCTTCTCGATGCGCACGAGAGCAGACAGCCGATCATCGAGATCGGTGCGCTCACGCATCAGCTTCTGCGCCTTCTCGGCGTCGTTCCAGAAGTCAGGCTGTTCGGAGAGGTGGTTCAGTTCTTGCAGGCGGGCGTAGGAGGTATCCCAGTCAAAGATGCCTCCTCAGCAGTCCAGCAGACTGCTTGATTTCGTCCGCCAAGGACAGGATTTCAGCGCGCATGAATGAATCGCTCGTTCGGGATTGCTAGAGTAAAGCGCGTTCAAGTGTGAACGCTTATTTGCTCTAATTCTTTGTTTCCAAGCCAATCCAACGGATTGGCTGGAGCGTCTTTGTGATTTTAGATGATTCCGTCAAATCGCAAAAACGCTCTAGTCGGGCTTCATATAGGCAAGCTACCGGGTGAGGGAAAGGACAATCAGTAGAGATCGCCCGTCCCCATCGAGACGGGCCCGCCACCACCGCCCTCCGAGCCACCGCCGGAGCCGATGACGGTGTAGTTGTCGGGCGGCGCCGTGCCGGGTTTGAAGGCTTCCAGAATGGCACCGCCGCCATCGGAGCGCATGCCGGTCTTGCGGTCGATGCGGATCAGCTTGATGCCGGGCGGCACGCGGAAGGGCACCGGCGCCTTGTCCGCCAGGGCGGCCTTCATGAAGGAGCCGAAGATCGGCCCGGAGAGACTGCCGCCGGTGACACCATTGCCGATATGGCGCGGTGTGTCGTAGCCGACATAAAGACCGCAGACCAGATCGGGCGAATAGCCCATGAACCAGGCATCCTTCTCATCGTTGGTGGTGCCAGTCTTGCCGGCGATCGGGCGATTGAGCGAACGCAGTGACTGGGCCGTGCCGTGCTGAATAACGCCTTCCAGCATGGAAGTGACCTGATAGGCCGTCATCGGATCGAGCACCTGTTCGCGCGGATCGAGCAGATGCGGTTCGTCCTGGTTGCTCCAGGCATCGGCATTGCAGCCCTGGCAGATGCGCTCGTCATGCCTGTAGATGGTCTTGCCCCAGCGGTCCTGGATGCGGTCGATCAGGGTCGGCTTGATCAGGCGCCCGCCATTTTCGAGCATGCCATAGCCGGCGACCATGCGCATCACCGTGGTGTTGCCAGCCCCAAGCGCGCCAGACAGGTAAGGCGGAAGATCGTCATAGACGCCAAAGCGGCGCGCATATTCCGCGATCAGCGGCATGCCCACGTCCTGGGCGAGGCGCACCGTCATGACGTTTCGCGAATATTCGATGCCGAAGCGCAGCGTCTGGGGGCCGTAGAACCTGTTGCTGTAATTGGACGGGCGCCAGGTCTCGCCATTGCCCTGGTTGATCTCGATCGGCGCGTCCATGACCACCGAGGCCGGCGTATAGCCATTGTCGATGGCGGTGGCATAGACGAAGGGCTTGAATGAAGAACCGGGCTGGCGCTGCGCCTGGGTGGCGCGATTGAACTCGCTCTGATCGAAGGAGAAGCCGCCGACCATCGCGAGCACGCGGCCGGTATAGGGGTCCATTACCACCATGGCGCCGGAGATTTCCGGGATCTGCCGCAAGCGATAGGTGCCATCGGTCTTGGGTTCGACATAGACGATGTCGCCCACCTTCAGGACCTGGCTCACCTTGTTGGCGGCCCGGCCGCGCTGACGTGCCCACTTCACGCCGTCCAAATTGATCGAGCCGGTCGGTCGGTCGGCGGAAATCGAGCCGAACCGGTCCAGAGGCGGCTGCAGGCCGATACGGGCCGAGTTGTCGCCGGCATCCAGAACGATGGCGAGTTGCCAGGGCTTGATATCGCTCAGACGCTTCTCTGCCCCCAGCGTCACGCCCCAATCCTCGCCGAGGTCGACATTCTTGACCGGGCCGCGGAAGCCGCCACGCTCGTCGAAGCGCACCAGCCCCGCCACCATGGCATCACGAGCCAGGCGCTGGAGCTTCGGATCGAGCGTAGTGCGCACGGACAAGCCGCCTTCATAGAGCTTGTCCTCACCATAGCGCTCGGCGATTTCGCGCCGGACCTCCTCGGTGAAATAATTGGCCGCGTAGCTCTGGGCGCCTTCGAAGGAACGCGGCGTCACCGCAAGAGGCTCGGCCTGGGCCTTGCGTCCCTCTTCCTTGGAGATGTAGCCATTGGAAACCATCTGGTCGATCACCCAATTGCGTCGACCGACGGCCGCATCGTGGTTGCGGATCGGATTGTAGTTGTTCGGCCCCTTCGGAAGAGCGGCGAGATAGGCGACCTGGGCGATGCCGAGTTCGTCGACGGATTTGCCGAAATAATTGAGGGCGGCGGCGGCCACGCCGTAATTGCCCATGCCCAGGTAGATTTCGTTCAAATAAAGCTCGAGGATCTTGTCCTTCGAATAGGTCTGCTCCATCCGCAGGGCCAGGATGGCTTCCTTGATCTTGCGCACGATGTTCTGGTCGGGTGCGAGGAAGAAATTCTTGGCAACCTGTTGCGTGATGGTGGATGCACCCTGCTGGCGGCGGCCCTTATGCGTGACGTTCGCGATCATCGCGCGCAGCACGCCCTTGGGATCGATGCCGACATGATTGTAGAAATCATTGTCCTCCGCCGACATGAAGGCGTGGGTCAGGAGCGGCGGCATCACTTCGATCGGCAGATAAAGGCGGCGCTGGCGCGCATATTCGGCCAGGAGCGCACCATCACCCGCATGCACGCGGGTCATCACCGGCGGTTCGTAATCCTTGAGCGCTGCAGTATCGGGCAGGTCGCGTGTGTTGGCCCAGACATAGAGGGCCACGAACGATCCTCCGACAAGGAACAACATCGATGCCGTTGTGAACAAAAATCCAAGGAACCGAACGAAAAGTCTCATCACAACGCTTTCATCGGCAC
Source organism: Labrys sp. HAY1-8F (assembly GCF_056754975.1). Classification (NCBI taxonomy): domain Bacteria; kingdom Pseudomonadati; phylum Pseudomonadota; class Alphaproteobacteria; order Hyphomicrobiales; family Xanthobacteraceae; genus Labrys; species Labrys sp. HAY1-8F. The sequence continues at coordinate 536,009 of NZ_JBPGWZ010000002.1, forward strand.
TATCTTCCCTGCCCTGCCATTGCCGGGTTTGGGCCGAAGCCGTTCGTTTTCACACCGGCAGCCCCGGCACATTCCACTGACGTCTAACATGCCGGGCCAGCCGAACCCAAGGGCGGCGTCCGCACCTGCATGCTTTTGCAGGGCTTTTGTGGAGAAACTGCGGCTCTCCGGCAACATGCCTGTGCACGGGCCCTATAGGAAGGCCTTTTCAACGCTGCCAAGCAGATCGCAAAACGCTTCAAGGCGTCGCGGGCGCGGAGCCGCTCGATGCCGCGGGCTGGTTGGCGCGACGCTGCTGGAAAAAGCCGTCGATCGCCGTCACCACGGCATCGGCGGCGCGGTTGCGCCAGTCATCCGATGTCAGCAGTTTCACGTCGTCCCGGCTCGATAAATAGCCCAGTTCCAACAGCACCGAGGGGATGTCGGGCGCAGTCAGCACCTTGAAGCCAGCCGAGCGGTGCGGATTCTTGTTGAGCGTGGCGGCCGCCTGAAACTGATCGATGAGGACCTTGGCAAATCCGTTGGAGAAGGACTTGGTCTCGCGCCGCGTGAGATCGATCAGAATATCGGCCACATCGCCAGGCTCCGATGCCAGGTCAACGCCCGCGATCGCGTCGGCCTTGTTCTCCTGCTCGGCATAGCGCGCCGATTCGGCGTCGGATGCCCGGTCCGAGAGAGTGTAGATCGTCGCGCCCCTGACACCGAAGGGGTCGTGCAAGGTATCGGCATGCACGGAAATGAATAGCGATGCCCGGTTGGCCCGGGCGAACTGAACGCGGCCGGCGAGTGTGATGAAAGTGTCGCTGTCTCGGGTCAGGACCGCGCGATAACGGCCGGAACCGTTGATCTTGTCGGCGAGCCTCCTGGCAAATTCGAGCACGATGGTCTTTTCCTGCTCACCCGATTTGGATGTCGCCCCCATGTCGATGCCGCCATGACCGGGATCGACCACGACTACGGGCAGGCCCGGCTGGTTTTCCGGCAGCAAAGGGGGCGAGGGTTGCGGCGTTTGCGGGTGCACACTCATATCCGAGCTCTTCTGGCTCGCCGCCGTGCGCAGGAAGGCAGCCCGCTCCGTCTTGACCAGATCGATGACCAGCCTGGCGGGTTGATCGTCCAGTGCATCGAGGAGGAAGGACTTGTCCACCGCCGCCGGCCCGGTCAGATCCAGAACGATACGCGACTTTCCGGGCGCGATCAGACCGAACCGATAGGCGCTGACCACGCCGCGTCCGTGCTTGCCTGTCTCAGGAGGCATGCCGAACTCGATCTGCGGCAGATCGACCACCACGCGATAGGGATCGGGCAGCACGAAGACGCGAAAATTCAGTCCGCTCACGGGACCGTGAAGATCGACGATCAGACGCGTGCGCCTGTCGTCGCCAGCCAGCCGTGCGTCGCTGGCCGTCAGGGCGGACGGCGTGGGAGCTGCAGGTGCTTGGGCGGCGGGTGGCTGCGTCGCTGCCGGCTCGGCCGTAGCCGGAGGGGCAACGGGGCCCTGGGCGGCGCGAGCCCCCTGGACCTGCCCCACCCCCAACAAGACGAGCATGCCTATCGCGGCGAGCCTCATTCCGCCCATCATCTCCAAATTGCAAATTGCGTCGAACAGGCCTGCCGCACAGGCAGGCCTGGCAGATCGAAAAGCCACGCAGGACACTCGGTCACGCCCCCTGTCGCTGCAAGGCGGAATCCCACACGGAATTCAGCCCCGCCACTATCCGCTTGGAAGTGGCGAAACAATGATGCTGGCGCCAAAGGGTATCCCCAACGTTAACGCAGCCCCCACATTGTCCGTGTCCTTCTTGCAACAGCCAACGGAAATCCTTGCCAAATCGAACAATAACTCGATAAAACAATTCTGCTCTCGAATGGTTCTCCGACCATGCCGAATTCGAGCATCAGAATGGTCCCTGCAGACCGGTTGCGCCGTGAAAGCGTGACGATCGTATGCGGTGCCGGCCAAGCCGAGATTATTCGGCTACTGATGTGTCCTTAGAGGATAAGGAGAATCACGGGTGGCGTGCGGATCGCCTAGCGATCCGGATCGGCGCGAGCGCCGGTCGGATATCCTGTCCCGCCCATCGACCGAGAGCGCCGTCGCGGGATTCGTCCCGCGACCCGAACCCGGTGATGGAGCGATGCAAACAATAGCATCCCCCGGACGTCGTGAAGTGAAGCAGCGTGCACTCCCCGAGCGGATTGCACGAACACTGCCGCTTTCGCTTTCGGGACATACCATTCGCCCCTCATCGAGCCTTGTCCCAGCCAACAGAGCAAGCGCCTGCCGCCTTGGCAGGGCTGTATCGGCGTTCGTCGCCTGCAGCCCCGTGCATGATCCCGGCCGCGCTTGCCAGAGAGAAAATAATAATGGCCAACAAAATGTTGATCGACGCCGCCCACCCGGAGGAAACCCGGGTCGTGGTGGTCCGCGGCAATCGCGTCGAGGAGTTTGACTTCGAAGCAGCCAATCGCAAGCAACTGCGCGGCAATATCTATCTCGCCAAGGTCACCCGCGTCGAACCGTCCCTTCAGGCGGCCTTCGTGGAATATGGCGGCAACCGCCATGGCTTCCTGGCCTTCTCGGAAATCCATCCCGATTACTACCAGATTCCGGTCGCCGACCGTCTCGCGCTCCTGGCCGAGGAGCAGCGCTCGCATCGGGACGAGGATGACGAGGACGAAAACGGCAACGGCGGTGGCGGCGAAGGCGGCCGGCGCGGCGGACGTGATCGTCGTCGTGGTCGCAACCGCGGCCCGCAGCGCGCCGAGGCGGCCGAAGCCACCGACGCGGATGCTACCGTTTCCACGCCTGCGCCCGAAGCCGAAACCTCCGACGAGGAAGGCGGCTCAGGCGGCATCGTCGAGGTCGGTTCCGGCAGCGACGAGGAGCATGTCGAGGCGCTCGGCGGGGGCGATGTCGCCGACGATATCCCCGAGCGCGTGGTGCGCACCCGCAAGCAGTACAAGATTCAGGAAGTGATCAAGCGCCGTCAGGTGCTGCTGGTCCAGGTGGTCAAGGAAGAGCGTGGCAACAAGGGTGCGGCGCTGACCACCTATCTGTCGCTGGCGGGCCGGTACTCGGTGCTGATGCCCAATACCGCCCGTGGCGGCGGCATTTCCCGCAAGATCACCAATGCCGTCGACCGCAAGCGCCTCAAGGCCGTGGCCGGTGAGCTCGACGTGCCAGATGGCATGGGCGTGATCCTGCGCACAGCCGGCGCCTCGCGCACCAAGGTCGAGATCAAGCGCGACTTCGAATATCTGCTGCGCCTGTGGGAGAATGTCCGCGACCTCACCCTGAAGTCGGCTGCCCCAACTCTGGTCTATGAGGAGGGTTCGCTGATCAAGCGCTCGATCCGCGACCTCTACAACAAGGACATCGACGAGGTGATCGTTGCCGGCGACGATGGCTATCGCGAGGCCAAGGACTTCATGCGCATGCTCATGCCGAGCCATGCCAAGAACGTCCAGGCCTATCGCGAGGCGGCGCCGCTGTTCCAGCGCTTTGGGGTGGAAGCCCAGCTCGATGCGATGTTCTCGCCTTCGGTCAACCTGAAATCGGGCGGCTATATCGTCATCAACCAGACCGAGGCGCTGGTTTCGATCGACGTCAACTCGGGCCGCGCCACGCGCGAACACAATATCGAGGACACCGCCCTCAAGACCAATCTGGAAGCGTCCGAGGAAATCTCCCGGCAGCTGCGCCTGCGCGACCTTGCCGGCCTGATCGTCATCGACTTCATCGACATGGACGAGAGCCGCAACAACCGGGCCGTCGAGCGCAAGCTCAAGGATTGCCTGAAGAATGACCGGGCGCGTATCCAGGTCGGTCGCATCTCTCATTTTGGCCTGATGGAGATGTCGCGCCAGCGCATCCGCACCGGCGTGCTGGAATCCTCCACCGAAGTGTGCGCCCATTGCGGCGGCAGCGGCCATGTCCGCTCGGTCACCTCGGTGGCGCTGCATATCCTGCGCGCGCTCGAGGACCAGCTTCTCAAGAGCGCCACGCATAATCTGGTGCTGCGCACCCGGACGGCCACCGCACTCTATGTGCTCAACCACAAGCGCGGCCATCTCTACGCGCTGGAAGCCCGGTTCGGCGTTTTGATCACCGTCAGTGCCGATGAAACCATCGTGGGCAGCCAGAACTACCTGATCGAGCGCGGCGATATCGCGACGCCGCTGGAAGTGCGTCCCGTCGCGACCACGGTTCAGGTCGACTCCTTCCCGCCGGCCGAGGAAATTGCCGAGGTCGAAAGCGAGGCCGAGGAGGAAGACGAGAAGGAAAAGGAAGCCGAGGGTGGCCGCAAGCCGCGCCAGCAAGTCGCGGATGGCGAAGCCGAATCCGGGGAAGGCAACCGCAACCGCAAGCGTCGCCGTCGGCGTCGGCGTCGGGGCAATGGTGTCGGCGCCGAGGCGGATGCGCAGAACGCCGCGGCCGGTGAGAATGACAACGACGGTGAAGACGAGGGCGAGGAAACCGTGTCTGCCGGTGAGCCAGTCGTCGCCGAGCCCCCTGTCGCGGCTGATGTGACGCCGCCGCCCGCGGCCGAAGCTGTGGCGCCGAGCGAGGATGACGGAGCCGAAGCCGGCAAGCGCAGGCGCCGTGGACGGCGCGGCGGCCGTCGCGAGGCCGAGGCCGAAACGGCGACTGTTGCCCAAGCCGAAACGGCGGCTGTTGCCGAAGCCGAGGCACCCGCAGCAGCGCCCCCCGCAGTCGTCGAGGCCGTGGCAGCGGAAGCCGTCGAGGCCCCTGCCGTCGCCGAAGTCATGCCAGAGGCGGTTGCCGAGGAAAAGCCGAAGCCCAAGCGCCGGGGTCGCAAGCAGGTGGCGATCAAGACCGAAGCAGACAGTGAACCGGCACCGGCCCCCGCTCAGGAAGCCGCACCCGTCCAGGCCGAAAAGGCTCCGGCGCCGGCTCCCGTTGTCGTCGAGCCCATCCCCGAGCCGGCACCGGAAGAGGTCGTGGCCACCGCCGTGCGTGAAGTCGTGGTGTCCAACCCTTCGGCCTATGTCTATGTCGACGCCGTCGACCCGGCCAAGCCGAAGAAGGCCGGATGGTGGTCGAAGAAATGACATGATCCCCCAGGATCTTTGGAGGCGCCGCACTGATCTTCAGTGCGGCGTTTTCTTATGCCGGGCCTATCAACCGCAGGTCATTCTTTCCTCACCCAGTGTTTCCGCCAGATCGTCAAACGCTTTGAGCATTGGCAGCCGGCATTCTTTCGCGATAGGCTGGTGCCGGGCTTACGTCGCCTGCCTCACTCATCGGATCCGGGCGCGCGTCTGTCCCCTGGTCCAGCGAACATTCCCAATGCGATTTCATTCGTGACCAGCAAACATCATTTCGAGAAGATTGCCTTCGTAGCCACCGCGACAACGTCGGCACGCAAGGCGCTCAAATCGCTCACCGCTCGCTATGGCGACGTTCCGATCGAGGAGGCCGAGGTTGTCGTCGCTCTCGGCGGCGACGGCCTCATGCTGCAGACGCTGCACAAATTGATGGGGCGCAAACTTCCCATCTACGGCATGAATCGCGGTTCTGTCGGCTTCCTGATGAACGAGTTCCGCGAGAACGATCTGCATGACCGCTTGGCCAAGGCCCGGCGCAGCGTGGTGCATCCGCTCGCCATGTGCGCGGTCGACACGCACGGCCAGAAGTCGAAATCCTATGCCATCAACGAGGTTTCGTTGCTGCGTGCGCGCTTCCAGGCCGCCAAGCTCAAAATCTCGATCGATGAACATGTGCGGCTGGAAAGCCTGATCTGCGATGGCCTGATCTTGGCGACTCCGGCCGGGTCGACCGCCTATAACCTGTCGGCCAACGGCCCGATCCTGCCGCTGGAGGCGCCCTTGCTGGCGCTCACCCCGATCTCGGCCTTCCGCCCCCGCCGTTGGCGTGGAGCCATCCTGCCGCAGCGCGCCCGCGTCACCATCGACGTTCTGGAGGCAGGCAAGCGGCCCGTCAATGCGGTCGGCGACAATGTCGAGGTCAAGGACGTGCAGCGCGTCGAGATAGCCATGGATTTGTCGCAAGACCTCATCATGCTGCACGATCCCGGGCACTCACTCGACGAACGCATTTTGCGCGAACAATTCGATTGGTAGCCACCATGCACGCCTCTCCCGTCAGGCAATTTGCCCATCGTTTATGTCTCGCTGCCGGCCTTGCTCTATCGGCGTGTTTCCTGGCCGGCTCTGCGGGTGCGAGTGACGATCAAATCAGGCTGACCCCGTCGATGGTGGAGAAATTCATCGCAGCCCGTGGTGAATTGACGGTCCTTGCTGCCGATCTTGCCAAGAAGTATGGCGACCGTTCCGACACGCCCGGCGATGATCCGGTCGCTTCCCTGCCCGCGTTCCAGGATATCGCCGAAGCCAAGACGCGCATCGACGCCATCTTGGCCAAATATGAATTCAAGGATCTCGACACGCTCGATGTCGTTACCAATTCGGTGATGCTCGCCTATCAGGCCGACGTCCCCGACAACAACGGCACGGCCGACAACGCCCCGAACGATCCCGAAGCCGACAAGGCCAAGGCCAGGGCCGAGATCGAGGCGGATCAGAGCCTCACCCCCGAAAAGAAGAGGGAAGCGTTGCAGCAACTCGACGAGCAATTTGCTTCGCTGCAAGCCTTGACGCCGCTTCCCGGCAATGCCGAAGTGGTGAAACCCTTCCTCGACAAACTCAAACCGATAGCCGAAGCCAATTGATTGTGCGGTCGACGACCTGCGGATTTGTAAATGAACCACGACAGCTATTCTGACGATTATATCGGCGACATCCTGCGCAAGGTTCACAGCATCGCCATGGTCGGCGCCTCGGCCAATGAGGTCAGGCCGAGCTATTTCGTGCTGAAATATCTCAAGCTGCGCGGCTATCAGATGTTCCCGATCAACCCGGGCCTCGCTGGCAAGACCATCCTGGACCTGCCGGTTTACGCCAGCCTGTCGACCCTGCCCGGTCCCGTGGACATGGTCGACATCTTCCGCAATTCCGAGGCAGCCGGTGCGGTCGTCGACGAAGTTCTCGCTCTGCCTGTCCTGCCCAAGGTGATCTGGATGCAACTGACCGTGCGCAATGATGCCGCAGCCGCGAAAGCCGAAGCCGCCGGCATCGAGGTGGTGATGAACCGCTGCCCCAAGATCGAATATGGCCGGCTTTCCGGCGAGATCGGCTGGGCCGGTGTCAATTCCGGAGCGATTTCCTCCAAACGCGCCACCCGCGATCCGCGTGGCTTCCAGCGCCTCGGCCTGCGCCGGTAGGCTGTTGATACTGCCTGTCATTGCGAGCACAGCGAAGCAATCCGGAGCCCTCCTGCAAAAACTGGATTGCTTCGCTGCGCTCGCAATGACACCAATTCACCAACGCCGTGTCATTGCGGCCAAATATCCTGCAAGAACATCCAAGGAGGATCATGATGTCGGCTGAGCAACAACCAGGGTTTTCAACGCTTGCGGTGCACGCGGGCGCACAGCCCGATCCGACCACCGGCGCCCGCGCCACCCCGATCTATCAGACGACATCCTTCGTCTTCGACGATGTCGACCATGCTGCCTCGCTCTTTGGGTTGCAGGCCTTCGGCAACATCTATTCGCGTATCACCAATCCCACGAATGCCGTGCTGGAAGAGCGCGTCGCCGCGCTGGAAGGCGGCACTGCCGCCCTCGCGGTCGCCTCCGGGCACGCCGCCCAGATGCTGGTATTCCACACCTTGCTGCAGCCGGGCGACGAGTTCATCGCCTCCAACAAGCTCTATGGCGGCTCGATCAACCAGTTCAACCATTCCTTCCGCTCGTTCGATTGGAACGTGCGCTGGGCCGATGCCAACGATCCCTCCAGCTTCGCCACCGCGGTGACGCCCAAGACCAAAGCGATCTTCATCGAATCCATCGCCAATCCTGGGGGCATCATCACCGATATCGCCGCGATCGCGGCCATTGCCAAGAAGGCCGGCGTCCCCCTGATCGTCGACAACACGCTCGCCTCGCCCTATCTCACCCGTCCGATCGACTTCGGCGCCGACATCGTGGTGCATTCGGCCACCAAATTCCTGGGTGGACACGGCAATTCGATCGGTGGCGTCATCGTCGACGGCGGCAAGTTCGATTGGCTGGCTTCCGGCCGCTACCCGTTCCTGTCGGCGCCGCGCCCCGAATATAACGGCATCGTCATCGGCGAGACCTTCGGCAATTTCGCCTTTGCCATCGCCACGCGCGTGCTTGGCCTGCGCGATCTCGGCCCGGCGCTGTCGCCCTTCAACGCCTTCCTGATCCTGACGGGTATCGAGACGCTGCCGCTGCGCATGCAAAAGCACTCGGACAACGCCCTGGCGGTGGCACACTATCTTGCCGAGCATCCAAGCGTGGCCTGGGTGTCCTATCCCGGCCTCGACAGCGACCGCTACAACGCCCTAGCCCGCAAATACTGCCCCAAGGGCGCCGGGGCCGTGTTCACCTTCGGACTGAAGGGTGGCAATGACGCCGGCATCCAGCTGGTGTCGAACGTCAAGCTGTTCTCGCATCTCGCCAATGTCGGCGACACGCGCTCGCTGATCATTCATCCGGCTTCCACCACCCACCGGCAATTGTCCGATGAGCAGAAGAAAGTAGCGGGCGCCGGTCCGGACGTGGTGCGCATCTCCGTGGGCATCGAGGATGTCAAGGACATCATCGCCGACCTCGATCAGGCCCTCGCGGGAAACTGAGCAGCAGATCCTGCGACCAGCCGCTGCGCGTGCACCGTCGCAGCGGTCAGGAGGAGGACACCGCCAAGCTGGTGCAGGATGCCTGCCCATAGCGGCACGACCAGCACAAGCGTGACGATACCGATGGCGGCCTGGCCAAGCGCCGCGGCCGCCACCAGCAGGGCCCGGCTCCGCGCCGGGCCGTTGCCTCCTCGAACCGCCAGCCAGGCCTGCAGCAGGGCCAGCGCCACGATAAGATAGGCCACCATGCGGTGCTGGAACTGCACGGTCAGTGAATTCTCGAAATGGTTCACCCAGGTCGGCGCCATGATGTAAAGATTGTTCAGGGCCGGGATGAAATAGCCGTCCATCAGCGGCCAGGTGTTGTAGGTAAGCCCTGCCCGCAAACCAGCTACCAGCCCGCCCATGAAGATCTGCACCAGGATGAGCGGCACCAACAGATAGGCAATCGCCTTCGCCGCACCCGGAATGGCCCCGCTGTTTCGTTCATTCCTGAGCGAGGATGCAACCCAGACGATGGCTGTGAGAATGAGACAGGCCAGGCTGAGATGCATCGCCAGGCGGTATTCCGAGACCTCGGTACGGTCGGCCAGGCCCGACTTCACCATCCACCAACCCAGCAAGCCCTGGCTGCCCCCGAGCGCCAGCAAGCCGACCAGCTTCACGGTGAGTCTTGGCGTCAGCCAGCCACGCAGCCAGAAGATCAGGAACGGCACGGCAAAGACGATGCCGATCAGGCGCCCGAGCAGGCGGTGGCTCCATTCCCACCAATAAATGAACTTGAATTCCTCCAGCGACATACCGAGGTTCAGCTTCACATATTGCGGGATCTGTTTGTATTTTTCGAATTCGGCTGCCCATTCGCCGTCCGACAGCGGTGGAATCGTTCCCTTGATCGGCTGCCATTCGGTGATCGAAAGCCCGGATTCGGTCAGGCGTGTGGCGCCGCCGACCACCACCATCGCAATCACCAACACGGCCACGATGACGAGCCAGGCTCGGACAGCGGCGAGATGGCCGCGGCTCATGCCAATGATGGCGGGATTGTCTGCGATGGCGGCCACGCGCATGCCTTTCCTGATCGACCGGCTGACAGCGTTTTGCGATCTGACGGGACCGCCAGGACGGGCAATAACGCACGAGTCAATCCAGCGGATTGGCTCGGAAACAGAGAGTTGGAGCAAATAAGCGTTCACAATTAAACGCACTTTGCTCTAAAGCGTTTTGTGATTATAGGAAATCACCTAGAATCGCAAAGACGCGTCGAAACAAAGAGTTAGGGCAAACAAGCGTTCGGTCACGAACGCGCTTTGCTCTAGGGTGCACAGATATAGAAATCGCCGGCCAGGGGCAACGCGCGCTCGCGTCGCACTCCGACGGCATGTCGGCTTACGCCGTTCCAGCTGGCGAAGAGACGCCGACCACGGAGTTCGAGATCATGGCCCAGGACTACAAGCCTCCGTCCCTGCGCAAACTGGTCGGTTCATTGGCGATGCTGGTCCTGGTGGTGGTCTACGCCCTCCTCGCCATGGCGCTGGCGGAAGGTCGTATCACCGACGCGCCAGCCTGGCTGCAGCCCATCCTCTACGCCATTCTGGGCCTTGCCTGGGTCTTCCCGGCCATGCTCATCATCAAGTGGATGGAAAAGCCCAGGGGCAAGCCCAAGGGGTAGGAGCAGCACTCTCGCGTCACCGCAATTGGGCACTGACGGCCTGCGCAAAGATATCGACGACCGGATCCAGCAGGCGAAGATGCGGTGAACGCTGCATCTGCACATCGAGAACCAAGTTGAAATCGCCTGTCTCTTCCGGCACGGCAATGCCCGCATTGGCGGTCCGTTCCAGGATCCGGCGCGGCAACAGGCTGAGGCCGAGCCCCTCTCGCACCAGGGCCAGTTGCAGGCTGGAATCCTGGACTTCCGCAACCACCTGCAGCGCCCGCCCCCGCCGAGCCATTTCGAAAGCCAGGCGTTTGCGGGCATCGCATGGTTCGGGACTGAGAATCCAGCCAGCCTCGTCTATCGAAACGCCGCCCTTCCCGGCAGCATCGGCGCTGGCGGTGATGATTGCTAGATGCTCTTTTCCGAGAATGGTCAGGCGCTCGGCGACTATCTCGGCCGAAAGCAATACGGCGGCGTCGAGAGTGCCGCGCGCAAACTGCTCGGTCAAAGGCTGGCTCCACCCGGTGGTCAAGCGCAGCATCACGCCCGGAAACCTTAACCGCAGATCGTGAATGATCGGCGCCAGGGCTCCACTGGCGATGCCGTGCGCAATGCCGAGTCGCAGCACGCCCTCCGGCTCACGCCGCCTTGCCATCCGGGTCAACTCGTCATAGGCAGCCAGGACTTTCCGACACCGCGCCAGTGCCTCGACACCCAGGGGTGCCAAAGTGGGCGGTTTCAGGCGGCGATCGAGCAATTCGAAGCCGAGGATCTGTTCGAGCCGCTGGATCTGGCGAGTGACCGCCGGCTGGGTCAGGGGCAGGCGTTCAGCCACCCGCTGGATCGAGCCTTCCTCGGCGAACAGGACGAAGGTACGCATCTCGCTCAGCATCATACATTTCCTGCATATTAATTTTTACTATTATGAATTTGAATATTATGCGCCGCATGCGCATCCTTGCCAAGCAGAGTGAGGCAAGGAGACCCAATGAAGGCAATCATCGTCGACGGCGAGCCGGGCATCGGCAATCTGCGCCTAGTCGACAGACCGATACCGGCACCGCGGCGCCAGGAAGTCGTGGTCCGAGTCCGTGCAACCGCGCTGAACTACCGCGATCTCGAAATCGTCCGAGGCAGCTACCATACGCGTTTTCCGCTTCCGCTCATCCCGATCTCCGACGGGGTCGGCGAAGTCGTCGCGATCGGCGAGGACGTCACCCGCGTGGCGGTCGGCGACCGGGTCTGCAGCACCTTCTGGCAGCGGTGGGTCGGCGGCAGCTTCGACATGGCGGAACCGAGCTATCAGCGCGGTGGTCCGCTCGACGGGCTGTTGGCGGAATACGCGGCTCTCGATGAACAGGCTGTCGTGCCCGCCCCCGCCGACCTCACCGACCTCGAAGCAGCCACCCTGCCCTGCGCCGGTGTAACGGCATGGCACGCCCTGGTCACGGTGGGACACCTCAAAGCCGGGGACACCATTCTCGTGCTCGGCACTGGTGGGGTTTCGATCTTCGCCCTGCAATTTGCCGTCAATGCCGGCGCCCGCGTGATCGTCACGTCCAGCAGCGACGAGAAGATCGAGCGCGCCAAGGCGCTGGGGGCGACGGCCGGGGTGAACTACAGGAAGCATCTGCACTGGGGCGAGGCCGTGCTCGAACTAACGGGCGGGCGCGGTGTCGACCATATCCTGGAAGTCGGCGGCCCCGAAAGCTTTGCCCAGTCGCTGAAGGCGGTGCGTCGAGGCGGCCAGATCAGCGTGATCGGCTATCTCGGTGGCACCGAGGGGGCGATCAATCCACTCGATATCTTCTGGCGCCAGGTGACGGTTCGGGGCATTCCGGTCGGTTCACGTGCCTCCTTCGAGGCCATGAATTGGGCAATCCACACTAGCAAGCTCCGACCGGTGATCGATCGCTGCTATCCCTGGACCGACATCGCCCAAGCCTTGCATCATCTCGAAGAAGGATCGCATTTCGGCAAGATCGTGCTTCGGCATTGAGGCAACGGCCGCAGCCCGCAATGATCTCAGCCCCGCTGCTCCGCCGCGGCCAGCAAGGCCGCATGCAGGCCCCTGAGGTCGCGGCGACCATCGTGGCGAACGCCGTTGATGAACAAAGTGGGCGTGGCATTCACGCCGCTGGCGATGCCGCTCTGGAAATCGAGTTCGATCCTGCCCGCATAGTGACCAGCCAGGGCAGCCTCGACGGTGTCCGTGCCGAGACCGAGCCTGCGACCGTAATTGCGCAGGGCGCGATCGTCCAGCGCGTGCTGATTGTCATAGAGAATGCGGTGGGCTTCCCAGAACCGGCCAATTTCGCTCGCGGCCTCGGCAAGCCCGGCAGCGTGCAGGGCATGGGGATGCGGTTCGATCAGTGGAAAATGCCGGAAGACATAGCGAAGCCGTTCACCCATCAGGCGTTGGACCCCGTCGATGACACCCACGGTCTCCCCGCAATAGGGGCATTCGAAATCGCCATACTCGACCAGGGTGACCGGCGCGTCGGCCAGCCCCTTCACATGGTCGTCTGCACTGATATCGCGCGAGAGTACGGCCATTACTGCTTGAGATCCGGCACGACGTCGAAGATCTGGTGCGGCATCCAGTGCTTGGACACGATGAGATAGACGCAGGTGAAAATCGTGACGGCGATGGCCGTCGTGATTCCCGCCTTCATCAACAGCATCGGCTTTTGAGGCGCCCCGGCTTCGGTGCCCGGCACCACCTCCCCGCCCTCGACCTGGCTCTTCACGCCAAGCGGCAGCACCGCGAACAGGGTCATCCACCAGATGACGAAGAAAAGGGCGATCGAGAGCACGATGGACATGGCAATGATCCAATATCGACAAGGCGAGCACGCTCACAATGGCTGCGGCGGGCTCTTCCTGGAACGCTTTGCTTTAGACGCCTGTCTTGGCGCGCGCAAGGACGCAGCCAAACCCAGACGAGCCCATTTCAGGGCCTCGTCCGGATCGTCGAGCGCGTTATCAGGCAGGCTCCAATAGGGCAATTGCACCGTCCGGTTCTTGCCTTGATAGCGAAACGGGCGGGAGCCTGCTTCCTCGAACAGAGGCTGCGTCTGCGCATCCGCCTTGATCCAGATCTGGTCAGCTCCGCCAAGGGCGAAGACCATACCATCGGAATAAAGGCCGATCCCGCCGAACAGGCGGCGGATGGACAGACGCGGCATGCCGGCGAAAAGATCGCGCAGATGCTCGTGATCCATCCGGCAAAAGCCTCAATTCGTCGCTACGAGGGCGCCGTTCGCGGCCGGTGTGATCGCCACCGACTCGCCGCAGCCACAGGCCGAGGTCTGGTTGGGATTATTGAACACGAACTGCGCCGCGAGCTTATCCGTCTTGTAGTCCATCTCGGTGCCAAGCAGGAACAGCACTGCCTTGGGATCGATCAGAACCTTGACGCCCTTGTCCTCGACCACTTCGTCGAGCGGATTGACAGCTTCAGCATATTCCATCGTGTAGGACATGCCGGCGCAACCACCATTCTTGACACCGACGCGCACGCCCTCATAGGCCTGCTCGGCATTTGCCATGATGGCCTTGATCTTCTCGGCCGCCGCATCTGTCAGCGAAACGACCTTGAACTTGGGACGGATCTTGCTCACTGGAACACTCCAACAACACCGGGTTCAAGGCCCGGCGCTCGGGTTACCGCATGAATATAAGCGCGACTCAGCGCAAATGCGAGAGGGACGGAACTGGATCCGTCACCACATATCCAGCGCAACCCGCGCTTCATCGGACATGCGTGACTGATCCCACGGCGGATCGAACACCATCTTCACCTGGACCTCGGCGACCCCCGGCACGCTCGCCACGGCATTCTCCACCCAGCCGGGCATTTCGCCCGCGACCGGACAGCCAGGCGCGGTCAGCGTCATGTCGATGCTCACCTTGCGGTCATCGGCAATCTCGACGCGGTAGATCAGGCCAAGTTCATAGATATCGGCCGGGATTTCCGGATCGTAAACGGTCTTGAGCGCCGCCACGATCGCATCGGTCAACCGATCGATCTCTTCCGGCGGCAAGGCGGTCGCCCCTGCGACCGCCGGTTCATTGGGCCGCGTCTCGGCCAGATTTCCGTCGGCCATCACTGCCTCCGTCATGCAAAAAAGCTCTGCGCCTTGATCAGCGCCTCGACCAGTGCATCTACCTCGTCGAGCGTATTGTAAAGCCCGAAGGATGCGCGACAGGTCGAGGTTACGCCATATCGCGCCAAAAGCGGCTGAGCGCAATGTGTTCCCGCGCGCACAGCAATACCATAGCGATCCAGCACGGTCGCAACGTCATGCGCGTGGGCATTCTTCAATTCGAAGGACACGATAGCGCCCTTGCCCGGCGCTTCACCGAAGATCCGGATCGAATTGAGCTTGGAAAGACGCTCCTGAGCATAATGCTGGAGCTTCTCCTCGTGAGCCCGGATGTTATCACGGCCGAGGGCCATCATGTAGTCCAGCGCCGCGCCCAGGCCGATCGCCTGCACGATCGGCGGCGTGCCGGCCTCGAAACGGTGCGGCGGCGTGGCATAGGTGATGCGGTCCTCCGTCACCTCGCCGATCATCTCGCCGCCACCATTGAAGGGGGGCATCTTCTCCAGCCATTCCTTCTTGCCGTAGAGCACGCCGATACCGGTGGGCCCATAGACCTTGTGGCCGGTAAAAGCGTAGAAATCGACGCCGAGATCCTGAACGTCGACATCGAGATGCACGGCGCCCTGGCTGCCATCGGCCAGCACCGGAATGCCGCGGGCATGGGCCAGCGCGACGATTTCCTTAAGTGGCGTCACAGTGCCGAGCACGTTCGACATATGGGTTACAGCCACCATCTTGGTGCGCGGACCCAGCAGCTTTTCAAAGGCTTCCAGATCGAAGGAACCGTCGTCCCGGATCGGCGCCCATTTCAATACGGCGCCGGCGCGCTCGCGATGGAAGTGCCACGGCACGATGTTGGAATGGTGCTCCATGATGGAAAGCACGATCTCGTCGCCCTCACCGATCTCGAGCAGGCGCCCCATGGAGGCGGCTACGAGGTTGAGCGATTCCGTTGCCGAGCGCGAGAAGATGATCTGCTCGATCGAAGGAGCGTTGAGGAACTTGCGTACGCTCTCACGACCGGCCTCGTACGCCTCGGTCGCCGCATTCGCAAGATAGTGCAAACCTCTGTGAACATTCGCATATTCATGCGTGTAAGCATGCATCATACGATCGAGCACCGCCTGAGGCTTCTGCGCGGAGGCACCATTGTCGAGATAGACCAGCGGCTTGCCGTGGACCTGCAGGGACAGGGCCGGAAAGTCGGCGCGGACCTTGGTCAGGTCATAAGGAAGTGCGGCGACGGGCTTGTTCACATTCCCATTCCTTCGCTCGGAGTGGCGGTCTCAAGCCAATTCGGCATGCCGAGATGGCGGGACCACCAACCCCATCAATCGCAATTCTGGGATGGCGGCCAGAGGCCGCCACTCCCTCAGACCCGCTTGTCGAGCCAGGCCAGCGTGAGGGCGTTGAGCCGCTCGCGCAGTTCCTCGTTCTCCACTGTCTCGATGGCCTCGCCGACGAAAGCCTGCACCAGGATGGCCTCGGCCTCCTTCTGCGGGATGCCACGGGCCTTGCAGTAGAACAGTAGATCCTCGTCGAGGGCGCCGCAGGTCGCGCCGTGGGCGCATACGACGTCGTCGGCGAAGATCTCGAGTTCCGGCTTGGCATCGGCCTCGGCCGTTTCCGACAGCAGCAGCGAGCGGCTCATCATGCGCCCGTCGGTCTTCTGTGCACCGGGGCGGACCACGATCTTGCCCTGGAACACCGAGCGAGCCTCATCATCGATCACGGCGTGGAAGAGTTCGCGGCTCTCGCCACCCAGCGCTGTATGATCCACCACCAAAGTGGTGTCGGCATGGCGGTTGCCGGCCAGCAGCGTGGCGCCCGACAGCAAGATCTTGGCGTCATCGCCTTCATAAGTGACGAAGAGCTGGTTGCGCGCCACGGCAGCCCCCGCCTCCAGCGCAAAGCTCTGCAGCAGGGCTTCCTTGCCAAGAGAGGCTAGAACCGTGGAAATATGCTGTGCTTCAAGGCTTTGCACCTGGAAGCTGATGCGTTGCAACTGCGCGCCATCGCCCAACTTCACGGCGAGGGCGGCATTGGTCTGATGGGCGACGCCCTCGGGCCCCTCGTAGCTGTCGATCAGCGTCAGCCTGGCGCCGGCTCCCAGAGCCACGAGGGAACGGGTGAAGGTCGCCTGCGGCACCGTTCCGGTGTGACGGGTTTCGATCGCAACGGGCAAGCCGATCTCGATACCCGCTTCGACGCTGACCACCACGCCGTCGCTCATGAAGGCGGTGTTGAGGTCGAGCACGGCGTTATTGGGCGCGCCGGCACTGAGATCGGCGACGAGTTTCTCGTCCGTCGAGGCCAGTGCCTCGGCCAGAGAAGTCACTCTCAGTCCGGCCGGCAGCGCCGCAATGTTCGACAGCGCCGGTGAAAAGGCACCATCCACCACAACCAGGCGAATGTGATCGAGCCCGGCGAGGAAATCATCGGCCTTGCCGCCCGCATTGGGCGTTCCTTGCGGACTGGTCGCGACAGGGTTCGCGTCGCGCATCAGGGTGCGCAGGTCGGTATATTTCCATTCCTCGACCCGGCGGTGCGGCAGGCCGCTTTCGCGAAAGCGGGCAATCGCCCCTTCGCGCAGGCCGCGCACGGCGCCGGCGCCAGGTAGCGCCGCGCGCAGGCCGCTGAACGCTTCGTCCAGCGCCGTTTCGGCCGAAGTCTTCACAGCAACGATATTGGCCATGGTTACGCAGCTTCCTCGTAGTCGCGATAGCCGTTGGCTTCGAGTTCGAGCGCCAGTTCCTTGCCGCCGGACTTCACGATGCGGCCCTTGGAGAGGACATGCACGCTGTCGGGAACGATGTGGTTGAGCAGGCGCTGATAATGGGTGATCACGATGAAGGAACGCTTGGGCGAACGCAGCGCGTTCACACCATCGGCCACGATGCGCAGCGCGTCGATGTCCAGGCCGGAATCGGTCTCGTCGAGCACGGCAAGGCTGGGCTGCAGCAATGCCATCTGCAGGATCTCCATGCGCTTCTTCTCACCGCCGGAGAAGCCGACATTGAAGGCACGACGCAGCATTTCCTTTGCAATCTTAAGCTCATCGGCAGCGCTGTTCACCCGTTTGATGAAGTCGGGCGTGGTGAGCTCGGCTTCGCCGCGCGCCTTACGCTGAGCGTTCAAGGCCGCCTTCAGGAAGGTCATGGTGGCGACGCCGGGAATTTCGAGCGGATACTGAAAGGCCAGGAAGACGCCGCGAGCCGCGCGCTCCTCGACCGGAATCTCGAGAATGTTCTCGCCGTCGAGCAGAATCTCACCCGCGGTTACCTCGTAATCCTCCTTGCCGGCCAGGATATAGGACAGCGTCGACTTGCCTGAGCCGTTCGGACCCATGATGGCCGCGACTTCGCCGTCTGCCACCTTGAGGCTCAGGCCCTGGATGATCGGCTTGCCGTCGATTTCGGCATGGAGGTTCTTGATTTCGAGCATCGTAAAGTTCCTAGAAATAGTAACGCCGGAGCGTGAAAAGACTGGAGCGCCGGATCAGCCGACGCTGCCTTCGAGGCTGATGGAGATGAGCTTCTGCGCTTCGACCGCGAATTCCATCGGCAGATGCTGCAGCACGTCCTTGACGAAGCCGTTGACGATCAGCGCCGTCGCCTCTTCGGCCGACAGGCCGCGCTGGAGGCAGTAGAACAGCTGGTCGTCCGAGATCTTCGAGGTGGTGGCCTCATGCTCGAACACCGCCGTCGAGTTCTTCGAACTCGATATAGGGCACGGTATGCGCCCCGCAGTGCTCGCCGATCAGCAGCGAGTCGCAATTGGTGAAGTTGCGGGCGCCGGTTGCCTTGCGATGGGCCGAGACCAGGCCGCGATAGGTGTTGTTGGAGTGGCCGGCCGAAATGCCCTTGGAGATGATCCGGCTCTTGGTGTTCTTGCCCAGATGAATCATCTTGGTGCCGCTGTCGACCTGCTGGCGGCCATTCGATACTGCGATCGAGTAGAACTCGCCCTGGGAGCCTTCGCCGCGCAGGATGCAGGACGGATATTTCCAGGTGATGGCCGAACCGGTCTCGACCTGAGTCCACGAGATCTTCGAGCGCGCGCCGCGGCAATCGCCACGCTTGGTAACGAAATTGTAGATGCCGCCTTTGCCCTCGGAGTCGCCCGGATACCAGTTCTGCACCGTGGAATATTTGATCTCGGCGTCATCGAGCGCGATCAGTTCGACCACGGCGGCATGGAGCTGGTTCTCGTCGCGACGAGGCGCCGTGCAGCCTTCGAGATAGGAAACATAGGCGCCCTTGTCGGCAATGATCAGGGTGCGCTCGAACTGGCCGGTCTTTTCCTCGTTGATACGGAAATAGGTCGACAGTTCCATCGGACAGCGCACGCCCGGCGGCACATAGACGAAGGAACCGTCCGAGAACACGGCCGAGTTGAGCGTCGCGTAGAAATTGTCGGTGGTCGGCACCACGGTACCGAGATACTTCCTCACCAGATCCGGATGCTCACGCAGCGCCTCGGAGATCGAGCAGAAGATCACGCCGGCCTTCTTCAATTCGTCCTTGAAGGTGGTGACGACGGAAACCGAGTCGAATACCGCGTCGACGGCGATGCGGTTGGCCGGCGCCACGCCCTCGAGGATCTCGACTTCGCGCAGGGGAATGCCGAGCTTCTCATAGGTCTTGAGAATGGCCGGATCGATTTCGTCGAGCGAAGTCAGCGCGGCGTTCTTCTTGGGTGCTGCGTAATAATAGAGATCCTGGAAATCGATCTGCGGATATTCCACGCGCGCCCAGGTCGGCTCCTGCATGGTGATCCAGCGCCTGTAGGCGTCGAGACGCCATTCGGTCATCCAATCCGGCTCGCCCTTCTTGGCCGAGATGTAGCGCACGATCTCTTCGGACAGGCCCTTGGGTGCAAGCTCCATCTCGATGTCCGTGACGAAGCCATATTTATACTGGTCGACGTCGATCGCCCGGACCTGTTCGACGGTTTCCTGGACTGCAGGCATGTTGGTCTCCTGGTGCCGCCCGAAAGCGGCAAATTTTACAGATCGAACAGGGCTTTATGCGGCCCGATGCTTTCTGTCATGTAAGTTCTTGCGCAGCCTTTTCCAGGCCGCGATGAAAAACTCGATCTCTTGGACTGTGGTTTCCCGTCCCAGCGACACGCGCAAGGCGCAACCGGCCAGCGCCGGCGCCACGCCCATCGCGGTCAGCACATGGCTGACCTTCACCTTGCCCGATGAACAGGCAGATCCCGAGGAGACGGAAATACCCTCAAGATCCAATGCGATCAATGTCGTTTCCGCCGCCATCCCCGGCTCGGCCACATTGAGCGTGTTGGGCAGGCGCGGTACTCCCTCGCCAAACACGACCACGTCCGGCGACGCTTCGCGCAACGCCGTCTCCAGCATCGAGCGCAGAGCAAGGCTTCTCTCGGCATAGGCCACAAGATCCCGTGCGGCGGCACGTGCCGCCGCGCCGAAACCGGCCAGCGCCGGCACGTTCTCGGTGCCGGCCCGCAGCCCCTTTTCCTGGCCACCGCCACGGATAAGGGGGTTAGGCTGATGCAGGCCATCGCTACCCAAAACCAGAGCGCCAGCACCGAGCGGCCCGCCGAGCTTGTGGCTCGAAATCGTTAGAAGGTCGGCTCCAATCTCATTGATCAGACACGGTATCTTCCCCGCTGCCTGCGCAGCGTCGCAATGAAACAGGCTGCCGGCCGCGTGAACGCGCGCTGCGATCTCATCCACCGGCTGCACCACACCGGTTTCATTGTTGGCCAGCATCACCGAAACAAGACCCGTCTCTCCCCTCGCGCGCCATTCGTTCAACAGGGCATCGAGGGCCTCGAGGTCGAGCAACCCCTTCCCATCCACTGGCAACAAGGCGATATCGGCATTCTGCGGATGGGCGCCATTGGCCACGCTGGCATGCTCCACGCTGGACACAGCCATGCGCCGAAGAGAGGGCTGACCGGGCCGCTGCCAGTCGAGATTGAGGGCCAGATTGTTGGCTTCGGTGGCGGAGGCGCAAAAAACCACGTTCTTGGCCAAGGCACCGATGAGATCGGCAACCTCATGCCGGGCCGACTCGACCAGCTTGCGCGCCGCACGGCCATCCGCGTGAACGGAAGACGGCGCACCGCAAAGCTCCAGCGCCGACAGCAAGGCGGCGCGAGCCTCCTGCCGCAACGGCGTGGTTGCATTGTGGTCCAGATAGGTGCGCGACCTGGTCAAACCCCAAAAATCCGTTGTTCTACCGCTCCACCAATGCGGAAAAGCTTGCAAAACGCCCTGCTCTTCGTGTTAAGAAGCGCTACCCGAACGCGGGCTGGGTGCAATGCGTCCTTATCGGCGCATGGATCGGAGCGCATCGCGTAGCAGCGATGAGCTACTTTAGAATTATTCTAAGTCATTAGAATTATTCTAAAGTTCTACTCCTGCCGACCTCAGCCGTCAAGGCCAGTCATCGGAGCCGGAGCGCGGGTCCCGAGCAGGGTTTGAAAGTTCTAGCAGAATTTGATTGGCCGGAAGCCGTTCCGATCAACCAAATTCTGCTCTGGCACACGAAAAAGGCAACTCAATATATGCCCGAAGTTACGTTCACCGGCCCGGCAGGCCGCATCGAAGGCCGCTTCCAGCCGTCCAAGCAACGCGGAGCCCCCATTGCGATCGTCCTGCATCCGCATCCGCAGTTCGGCGGGACGATGAACAACAAGATCGTCTACGATCTGTTCTACGCCTTCGTGCAGCGGGGCTTTTCGGCCTTGCGCTTCAACTTCCGCGGCGTCGGCCGTAGCCAGGGCTCCTTCGATCATGGCGCGGGCGAACTCTCCGATGCAGCTTCCGCCCTCGACTGGGTCCAGGCGGTGACGCCGGAAGCCAAATCCTGCTGGATCGCCGGCGTCTCCTTCGGCGCCTGGATCGGCATGCAGCTCCTGATGCGCCGCCCGGAGATCGAGGGCTTCATCTCGGTGGCACCACCGGCCAACCGCTTCGACTTCTCCTTTCTCGCCCCCTGCCCGTCCTCCGGTCTGATCGTCCATGGCGACGCCGATCGCGTCGCGCCGCTCAAGGATGTCGAGACACTGGTCTCCAAGCTGAAGACGCAGAAGGGCATCGTCATCGAACAATCGGTCATTGCCGGCGCCAATCACTTCTTCGACAACAAGACGGACGAGTTGATCGCTTCCTGCTCGTCCTATCTCGACAAGCGCCTCGGGCTGAACGACATCGACGCGGCCTGATCCGCGTCGAAATCTTGGTTCCAGGCAACACAGCCAGCCCGCCTTCCATGGCGGGCTTTTTTGTTGGAGCACGACAATGTCCCTGATCATCCGCCGCGCCGAACCGGCCGATACCGCAACAGTGTTGGATCTGATCCGCGGCTTGGCGCTCTATGAGAAGCTCGAACACGAGGCGATCGCCACCAAAGCCGACATCCAGGCCAGTCTATTCGCCACCAATCCACGCGTCTTCTGCGAGATCGCGGAATGGCAGGGCGAGACGGCCGGCTTCGCCCTGTGGTTCTACAGTTACTCGACCTTCCTCGGCCGCCACGGCATCTATCTCGAAGATTTGTTCGTCCGTGATGCCTATCGCGGCCACGGCATTGGCCAGGCCCTGCTCGGCCATCTCGCCAAGCGTTGCGTCAGCGAGGAGTTAGGCCGCCTCGAATGGTCCGTGCTCGACTGGAACGAGCCTGCCATCGGCTTTTATGAAAGACAGGGCGCCGTGCTGCGCAAGGAATGGATCGGCTGCCGGTTGACCGGCGAAGCGCTGGAAGCGCTGGCGAAACAGGGCTGACAACAGCCTCTTCTTGAGATGCCTGCGATTCCCAGAATATGCCGGTCATAAGAGTTGGACCGACGAGTCGCGGGAACCTCAACTTTTGTCATACCCGGGCTTGTCCCGGTGATCCAGGGGCCATCAATCTCGATAAGATGCGGTGTCTGGATACCCGGGACAAGCCCGGGTATGACAAAGGTGGAGTTCTTCTCGGTCTCGTTGTGAATTTTCAGTCAGGCTCTAAGACCAGCAGACCGGCGTCAATCGAAATCGGGCACCTGCCTGACAGCGCCCTTGGCGGCGCTGGTGGCCATGGCGGCGTAGGCGCGCAGCGCCGTGGTGACCTTGCGCTTGCGCGGTGCGGCCGGACGCCAGGGCGCGGCTCCCTTGGTGGCGCGCCGACGATCGAGCTCGTCATCCGGCACGGCCAGCACGATGGTGCGGTTGGGAATGTCGATCTCGATGCGATCGCCCGGCTCGACGAGGCCGATAGTGCCGCCCTCTTCCGCTTCCGGAGAGGCATGCCCGATCGACAGGCCCGAGGTGCCGCCCGAGAAGCGCCCATCGGTGATCAGGGCGCAGGCCTTGCCCAGGCCCTTCGACTTCAGATAGCTGGTCGGATACAGCATTTCCTGCATGCCCGGGCCGCCGCGCGGCCCCTCATAACGGATGACGACGACATCGCCGGCCTTGACCTTGCCGTTGAGGATGCCGTCGACCGCCGCGTCCTGGCTTTCGAACACCACGGCCGGCCCGGCGAATTTCAGGATGGATTCGTCGACGCCGGCGGTCTTCACGATGCAGCCGTCGAGAGCGAGATTGCCCTTCAGCACGGCCAGGCCGCCATCCTTGGAATAGGCATGCTCGGCCGAGCGGATCACGCCCTTCTCGCGGTCAAGATCGACATCGTCCCAGCGCCGGTCCTGACTGAAGGCGACCTGGGTCGGCACGCCGCCCGGCGCGGCCTTGAAGAACTCGCGCACGCTCTCGCTCTTGGTGCGCACGACGTCCCAACGGTCCAAGGCTTCCGCCAGGCTGGCCGAATGCACGGTCGGTAGGTCGCGGTTGATCAGGCCGGCGCGGTCGAGCTCGCCGAGAATGCCCATGATACCGCCGGCACGGTGAACGTCCTCCATATGAACGTGGCTGACGGCCGGGGCGACCTTGCAGAGCACCGGCACATGGCGCGACAGCCGGTCGATATCGTCCATGGTGAAGGCAATCTCGCCTTCATGGGCGGCAGCCAGAATATGCAGCACCGTGTTGGTCGAGCCACCCATGGCTATATCGAGCGTCATGGCATTCTCGAAAGCGCCGAAACTGGCGACCTGGCGCGGCAGCACGCTTTCGTCGTTCTGCTCATAGTAGCGACGCGCGAGATCGACAATGAGATGGCCTGCCTCGACGAAGAGACGTTTGCGGTCGGCATGGGTGGCCAGGGTCGAGCCGTTGCCGGGCAGCGACAGGCCAAGGGCTTCGGTGAGACAGTTCATCGAATTGGCGGTGAACATGCCCGAGCAGGAGCCGCAGGTCGGGCAGGCCGAGCGCTCGATTGCCTTCACATCCTCGTCGGAGACCTTGTCGTCGGCCGCAGCGACCATGGCGTCGACGAGATCGAGCGCCTTGGTCTTGCCGCCCAGGACGACCTTGCCGGCTTCCATCGGGCCGCCCGACACGAAGACCGTGGGAATGTTGAGGCGCAGCGAGGCCATCAGCATGCCGGGCGTGATCTTGTCGCAATTGGAGATGCACACCATCGCGTCGGCGCAATGGGCATTGACCATATATTCCACGCTGTCGGCGATCAGTTCGCGCGAAGGCAGACTGTAAAGCATCCCGTCATGGCCCATGGCGATGCCGTCATCCACCGCGATGGTGTTGAACTCCTTGGCAACGCCGCCGGCCTGCTCGATCTCGCGCGCCACCAATTGGCCGAGGTCCTTGAGATGGACATGGCCGGGCACGAATTGGGTGAAGGAGTTGACGACCGCTATGATCGGCTTGCCGAAATCCCCGTCCTTCATGCCGGTGGCGCGCCAGAGGCCACGGGCACCGGCCATGTTGCGGCCATGGGTAGTGGTACGGGAACGATAGGCGGGCATCGGCGTCTCTGTGCGTTCGTTAAATCAGGTGGGGAAGCGATCGTATATGAGCCGCCGAACCGATAATGGCAAGCCGCAGTTCATGGACCGATGGAATTCCTGCTGGCTGCCATGGCGACCTGAGGAAGGGCTTCACGCTCCCCGGCCGAAATCGTAGCTGGCAAAAGCTTCGGCATTGCGGGGTTTGCGAAAGATCTCCGGGTGGGCAAGCGCCCGCCTGGCATCCTCATAGCCCGCAGCCCAGTGCTCCTCCATCATCAGGCGCGAGAAATCGTAATCCTTGCTGGCCCCTTCATATTTCTGGGCGCGATAGATCAGTTGCACCACGTTGCAACTCTTGCGCTCGACGGCCTTGCTCAGCAACCCGACGTCCTCCTCCTGGCCGAAATCCTCCGGCAGCTTTGCCAGGATGCGCTTGAGGGCGCCGCGCAGGCGCTGATAGTCGCGAGCACGGGTCGTGGCTGCACGGGTGCGGCTGGAATACTGGATCTCCTTTTGCCGGACCTCGACCTCGGCCATGTCCTTGGGAATGTCGCCGCGGGCGTTCCATAGATCGACCTGGAACGCGAGCGTATCGAGGTCCTGCCGCTCCAGGATCCATTGCAGCGGCGTGTTCGAGACCAATCCGCCATCCCAATAAAACTGCCCGTCGATCTCGATCGGGGGAAAGCCGGGCGGCAGCGCCCCGCTTGCCATGATATGTTCCGGCGTGAGGCGGGCGGTGCCGTTGCCATTGTCGAAATAGGCGAAGTTGCCGCTGGCGATGTTGACGGCGCCGACCGCAAAGCGGGTCTCGCCGCTGTTGAGCCGCTCGAAATCGATCAGCTCCAGCAAAGTCTGCTTCAAAGGCGCGGTGTCATAGAAGCTGGTGGCGCCGGCCGAGCCGGGCGGCATCAGGTAAGGCGGCGGAAAGCGAGGCTCGAAGAATTTCGGCGTCCCCTTCAGCAGAACCTGGCCGGCCTGGAACTGGTTCACCAGCTTGTGCTGGCGGTCACCCTCCCGGGCGAACAGGCGGATCCATTCGAGGGCCGGCTCGAAGGGCGGATCGCTCACCATCTCCCAAAAGCGGTGCAATTGGGCGACACGCTTGCCGGGGGCATTGCCCGCGATAAGGGCCGCGTTGATAGCGCCGATGGAAATGCCGGCGATCCAGTTGGGCTGAACGCCCCCTTCTTCGAGAGCCTGGTAGGCGCCGGCCTGATAGGCCCCGAGCGCACCGCCGCCTTGCAGCAGCAGCGCGACACGCTCGAAACCGTTATGGCCTTCTTCCGGCTCCTCCGGCTTGCGGGTACGGCGTGTCTTGCTGCTGCTTCGGTCTGTAACGGTCACGGGGCAAGGTCCATTCTGTGGCTGCCAAGCCGCCTATCAGACCACCAGCACGATCACATGACAGACGGGCTTCTTGCCCCATACCCCGTTCACGGCCGAACGCACGGCGCGCTCGACTGCCAGTTCCACCGCGTCCGGATCACGCCGCTTCGGCTTGGGCAGGCTCTCGAGCACCTGCAGGGCCGCCTCGGCAATGACCTCGTCCATCAGGCGCCCATCGCCGATGCGCAGCGGCAGACCCGAAAACTTCACATCGGGCTCGTTGACGATCTCGCCCTTCTCCGACAGCGCCAGGGCGATCGAGACGGCGCCGGACCAGGACAGCCGCCGCCGCTGGGGGATGGTTTCCTCCGCCGCATTGATCAGCACATCACCATCGAGGCAGATGCGGCCGGTCGGTGCCTCGTCCACCACCTGGGTGCCGCCCTCCCGCAGCGCGATGATCTGGCCGTCACCGGCGGCAACGACCTCGGGCACCCCGAGCGAACGGGCAAGGTCAGCGTGCTCGGCGAGGTGCCAGGCCTCGCCA
This sequence comes from Labrys sp. HAY1-8F, assembly GCF_056754975.1. Lineage (NCBI taxonomy): Bacteria > Pseudomonadati > Pseudomonadota > Alphaproteobacteria > Hyphomicrobiales > Xanthobacteraceae > Labrys > Labrys sp. HAY1-8F. The sequence goes on from NZ_JBPGWZ010000002.1 coordinate 562,201, forward strand.
TGGACGGGGATGGCGATCTTCGGCCGGGTCCATTGATACATGTCCGTGAGTTCGCCACGGCGGGGATGGCCCGAGACATGCACGAGTTGGTTGCGATCGGTCACGATTTCCGCGCCCTGCCGTACCAAGCCATTGATGATGTTGCCGACAGCCTTCTCATTGCCCGGAATGGTGCGCGAGGAGAAAATTACCGTATCGCCCTTGGCCAGGGTGACCTCGGGGTGTTCGCTGCGGGCGATACGCGCCAGCGCGGCGCGCGGTTCACCCTGACTGCCGGTCAGCACGGCCACCACCTTCTCGCGCGGCAGGAAGCCATAGCTTTCCGGGCTGAGGAAATCGGGAATGCCGTCGAGCAGGCCACATTCGCGTGCAACCTGGCAGACCCGTTCCATCGCCCGGCCGACAAGCACCACGCTGCGGTCATTCTGCATGGCGGCTTCGGCGATCGAGCGGATGCGCCCGACATTGGAGGCGAAGGTGGTCACCGCCACCCTGCCCTTCTTGGCGGCGATGATTTCCCCAAGGCTCTTGGCGACGTCACGCTCGGACGGCGAGCGTCCCTCGCGGATCGCATTGGTGGAATCGCAGATCAGTGCCAGCACGCCCTCGTCGCCCAGCGCCTTCAGGCGTTCGGAATCGGTGCGGGGCGGGATCACCGGCGTCTCGTCGATCTTCCAGTCGCCGGTATGGATGACCATGCCCGCCGGCGTGCGGATGGCTAGCGCGTTCGATTCCGGAATGGAGTGAGCGACATTGATCAATTCGATGTCGAACGGACCCAAGGTGAAGCGGGCCTGGGACGGGATGATGCGCACGTCGAGCTTGGGGGCATCCGGATCATGCAGGCGCTTGGCTTCCAGCAGGGCTGCCGTGAACCTGGTGGCGTAGATCGGCACCTGCAGCTTGGGCGCCAGGTGAATGAGCGCGCCGAAATGGTCCTCATGCGCATGGGTGATCACAATGCCAGTCAGGTTCTTGCGCTGGCCTTCGATAAAGCGCGTGTCGGGCATGACGAGATCGACGCCGGGCAAATTGTCATCGGCAAACGATACGCCGCAATCGACCATCAGCCATTGGCGTTTGTTGGCCGGTCCATAGCCATAGAGAGCCATGTTCATGCCGATCTCGCCGATGCCGCCCAGGGCGCAGAAGACGAGATCGGTGGTGTCGCGTGCCATATCAGGTTCCTTACGGGCGCGAACGCGCCACTGTTTCATAACCGGCTACAAGCGTGGCAACCGACATGTTCATGAATCGGATGAATTAAAGCGTTTTGCAGCTTGGCGGAATCGCCAAGAATCGCAAAAACGCGTCGAACCAGAGAGTTCGAGCAAAAGAGGGTTTCCGTCTACAGCATCGGACCCGATGTCGGAAGCGCTCCTGATGCTGCTGGTCGTTGTCGCCGCATCGTTTTCGCCGAAGACCGGCGCCCACCTTTCGGCACGATGCTCCAGACGCGCTTTGCTCAAGAAAGCAGGCCCGGAAAGAAGATCTCGCCTGCGGAAATTTCCCGACGCGCGCCGGAATCGTCACGCAGGATCAGGACCCCTTCCGTATCCAAGGCCTCGAATACGCCGTCTATGTCACCGGAGGGCAGCCGCACCACGATCCTGCGCCCGAGACCTGCGGCACGTTCCAGCCATGCTTCCCGTATCGTCGCAAAGCCGAGGCCCCGCTGCCATTGCTCCAGGCGTCGGCCGAAGCCATCCGTCAAGGCCGCAAAGAAATTTACCACATTGACGGTCGCATCGGTCATGGCCAGATGCGTGGCAGGATAAGGCGTGCCATCCGGATGGCTGGCGATATTGACGCCGCAGCCGATGACCGCCGAAAAGCCGCCGCCGGCATGGGCACCTTCGACCAGGATGCCGGACACCTTGGCCCCGCCGATCAGTACGTCATTGGGCCATTTCAACGCCAGGGCCGGAGCCGCCCGAGGGGCCGTTGACAACACGGCATCACTCAGCGCCAGCGCGGCGACGAAGCACAGATCCGCCGCCCGCCTCGGTTCAGCCGGATCGACCAGCAGGAGCGAAGCATAAAGATTGCCTCTTGGCGAACTCCAGGGGCGGCCGCGCCGCCCCTTGCCTGCTACCTGCTCGCCGGCAGTCACCCACAGACGGTCCTGGCCACGTTCCAGCGCTTCGGCATTGGTTGAGCCAATGCTGTCGAAGTGTAGATGACGGAAGCCTGCCGCCTGTGCTCCTGCCCCGAGTTTCATCGCCTCGAAAGCATCAGCCCGCAGCCGCGACGAGGGCTGCGGCCGTCGCGGCCGGGCCGGTGATCAGCGTCGGCCAGACGATGAAGAATACGGTCACGATGGTGGCGAGCACCAACACGGCACGCAGTGTCACCGGCATCGGCTCGAAGGCCTCGGCTGGCTCGTCGAAGAACATCAGCTTGATGACGCGCAGATAATAGAACGCGCCGACCACGCTGCAGAGCACGCCGAGGATCGCCAGAGGCCACAGTCCCTGATGCACGGCGGCGACGAAGACGTACCACTTGGCCCAGAAGCCAGAGAGCGGCGGGATGCCGGCCAGGGAGAACATCAGGGCCGCCAAGGCATAGGCCGTTAAGGTATCCGTCCGCGACAGGCCGGCAAGATCGCTGATGCTCTCGACATAGACGCCCTTGCGCTTCATCGACAGGATCACCGCGAAAGTGCCGAGGGTCATGGCAAGATAGAGCGCCAGATAGATCAGCACGCCCTGAACGCCCTCGGAAGTGCCCGCCGCCAGGCCGACCAGGGCAAAGCCCATATGGCCGATGGAGGAATAGGCCATCAGTCGCTTGATATTGCTCTGGCCGATGGCGGCGAAGGAACCAAGCGCCATCGAGGCGATCGCGATAAACACCACGATCTGCTGCCACTGCGCCAGCGCCGAGGGGAAAGACGTGATGATCACGCGGACCATCAAGCCCATGGCCGCGATCTTCGGCGCGCCGGCGAACAGCGTCGTCACAGGCGTGGGAGCGCCCTCATAGACGTCGGGCGTCCACATATGGAAGGGCACGGCGGAGATCTTGAAGGCCAGCCCCGCAAGCAGGAAGACAATGCCGAAGACCAGACCGAGGCCGACATGCCCCTGCACGGCGGTGGCGATACCGGTGAACGACACCGTACCAGCAAAGCCGTAAATCAGCGAGGCGCCATAGAGCAGCATGCCCGAGGAAAGGGCGCCGAGGACGAAATATTTGAGGCCCGCTTCGGTCGACTTCAGATCGTCGCGATGGATCGAGGCAATCACATAGAGGGCGAGCGACTGCAGTTCGAGCCCGATATAGAGGGCGATGAGGTCGTTGGCCGAGAGCATCATCAACATGCCGGTGGTGGCCAGCAGGATCATCACCGGATATTCGAACTTCTCGATGCCTCTCGAGCGCAGGAAGTCGCCCGACATCAGGATGGCCGCCCCCGATCCGATCAGCACCAGGATCTTGGTGAAGCGCGCGAAGGCGTCGACGGTGAAGGACCCGTTGAAGGCCTTGCCGTCATGGCTGATTGCCACCAGCACCACGACCACCGCCAGCAGCAGCACCGAGAGCGTGGTGACGAGGCCGTAGCCGCGGGGCGCCGAGAAGACGCCGATCATCAACAATGCGATAGCGCCGAGAACCAGAACGATCTCCGGAAGCGCCGTTGCAATTTCAGAAGCAGACATGGCTCGCCTTCGGATCAGTTAAGCGCAACGCTGGCAGCTTTCGCCGCCTGGATGAGATGGGTGACGGCAGCCTCGCTCATGTTCAGGATCGGCTTGGGATAGACACCGAAATAGATCGTGAGGAGAACCAGGGGCGCCAGGATGATGAATTCCCGGCCCGTCAGGTCGGCGATGCCGGCCAGGCTCGGCTTCTCCAGCGCCCCATAGACGACCCGGCGATAGAGCCAGAGCGCATAGGCCGCCGAAAGGATCACGCCCAGCGTGGCGAAGAAGGCCACCCAAGTGTTGGCCGAGAAGGCGCCCACCAGCGTGAGGAATTCGCCGACGAAGCCTGAGGTGCCGGGCAAGCCGACATTGGCCATGGTGAAGACCATCAGCGCCAGCGCATACCAGGGCATGCGATTGACCAAGCCGCCATAGGCCGCGATCTCGCGGGTATGCATGCGATCATAGACGACGCCGACGCAGAGGAAGAGCGCGCCCGAGACGATGCCATGCGAGATCATCTGGAAGATCGCCCCCTGCACGCCCTGCTCGTTCATCGAGAACAGGCCCATGGTGACGAAGCCCATATGGGCGACCGACGAATAGGCGATCAGCTTCTTGATGTCCTCCTGCATCAGCGCCACCAGGGAGGTGTAGACGATGGCGATGACGGAGAGGGTGAACACCAGCGGCGCGAAATATTCTGAGGCCGCAGGGAACATCGGCAGCGAGAAGCGGATGAAGCCGTAGCCACCCATCTTCAGAAGGATGCCGGCCAGGATCACCGAGCCCGCCGTCGGCGCTTCGACATGCGCGTCAGGCAGCCAGGTATGCACCGGCCACATCGGCATCTTCACCGCGAAGGAGGCAAAGAAGGCCAGCCATAGATAGGTCTGCATATGGGCCGGGAACTGGTGCTTGAGCAGCACGGCGATGTCCGAGGAGCCCGCGTTCCAATACATCGCCATGATGGCGATCAGCATCAGCACCGAGCCGAGCAGCGTGTAGAGGAAGAACTTGAAGCTGGCATAGATGCGCCGCTGCCCGCCCCAGACGCCGATGATCAGGAACATCGGGATCAGGCCGCCTTCGAAGAACAGGTAGAACAGCACGATGTCCTGCGCGCAGAACACGCCGATCATCAGCGTTTCCAGCACGAGGAAGGCGATCATGTATTCGCGCACGCGGTTCTGGATCGAACGCCAGGAGGCGAGGATGCAGAATGGCATCAGGAAGGTCGTCAGGATGACGAAGGGCAACGAGATGCCATCGACGCCCATGCGGTAGTTGATGGCGCCACCCGTGGTGCCGCCGAGCCAGTTGGTGTTCTCGACGAATTGGAAGCTGGTATTCGCCGGATCGAAGGCAAACAGCGGCAGCAACGAGACGACGAAGGTCGCGATGGTGGTCCACAGCGAGATGATGCGCGAATTGCGTTTCACGCCTTCGGGATCGCCCCGAAGCACGAGCATCAGCACCACCCCGACCAGTGGCAGAAAGGTCGTAACGGAAAGAACCGGCCAGGACATCAGTGCGTGCCTCCGAGCATGGACCAGGTGAACAAGGCCGCAATGCCGATCAGCATGGCGAAGGCATAGTGATAGAGATAGCCGGTCTGCAGCTTGACGACGCCGCGGGTGACGTCGACGACGCGGGCGGAAACACCATCCGGGCCGAGGCCGTCGATGGTGGCGCCGTCGCCCTTCTTCCATAGGAAGCGGCCGAGCCACTTGGCCGGGCGAACGAAGGCCCAGTCATAGAGCTCGTCGAAATACCACTTGTTGAGCAGGAAGTTGTAGAGCAGCGGATTGCGTTCGGCGATCGCCGCCGGCACCGTCGGCTTGACGATGTACATGTAGTAGGCCGTCAGGAAGCCGATCAGCATCATGGTGAAGGGCGCCAGATGCACGAACGCCGGAACGTGCTCCATGCCCTCCAGGATCTTGGTGCCTTCGCCCAGGGAGACCGCCTCGCGCCAGAAATGCTCCAGCCCTTCCTCGGTGATAAAGGCATGGTGAAAGACCATGCCGGCGATCACCGCGCCGACAGACAGCACCGCGAGGGGGATCATCATCGGCAGCGGCGATTCATGCGCATGATCATAGGTGTGCGCGTCAGCCCTGGTCTGCCCGTGGAACGTCATGAAGATCAGGCGCCAGGAATAGAAGGAGGTCATCAGCGCGGCGACGATCGTCATCCAGAAGGCATAGAGCGGGATCAGGCGGCCGCTTTCGGCATAGCTGGCCCAGGCCGCCTCGATGACGGCATCCTTGGAATTGAAGCCGGCGAAGCCGATCTGGGTGAAAGGCAGGCCGACACCGGTGAGCGCCAGCGTGCCGATGATCATGGCCGCGTAGGTCCATGGAATCTTCGACTTGAGGCCGCCCATCTTCCGCATGTCCTGCTCGTGATGCATCGCCACGATCACCGAACCGGCACCGAGGAAGAGCAAGGCCTTGAAGAAGGCGTGCGTGAACAGGTGGAACACGCCGACATTGTAGGCGCCGACACCCAGAGCCACGAACATGTAGCCGAGCTGCGAACAGGTCGAATAGGCGATGACGCGCTTGATGTCGTTCTGGACGAGGCCCACGGTAGCGGCGAAGAAGGCCGTGGTAGCGCCGATAAAGGTGACGAAGGCCAGCGCATTAGGGGCATGCTGGAACAGGGGCGACAAGCGCGCCACCATCACGATGCCGGCCGTGACCATGGTCGCGGCGTGGATGAGCGCGGAGACCGGCGTCGGGCCTTCCATGGCGTCCGGCAGCCAGGTGTGCAGCAGGAACTGCGCCGACTTGCCCATGGCGCCCATGAACAGCAGGAAGCAGGCGACTTCCAGAGCCGGCAGGGTATAGCCGAGGAAGTGGATGGTGGTAGCAGCCTTGCCGGCGGCTTCCTTGAAGATACCCTCGAAGCCGACCTGCCCGAAGATGACGAACACCGCGAAGATGCCGAGCGAGAAGCCGAAGTCACCGACGCGGTTGACCACGAAGGCCTTGATGGCGGCGGCATTGGCCGAGGGCTTCTTGTACCAGAAGCCGATCAGCAGATATGAGGCCAGACCGACGCCTTCCCAACCGAAGAACATCTGCACCAGATTGTCGGAGGTCACCAGCATCAGCATGGCGAAGGTGAACAGCGACAGATAGGCGAAGAAGCGCGGCCGCGAGGGATCCTCTTCCATATAGCCGATGGAATAGAGGTGGACGAGCGAGGACACGGTGGTGACCACCACCAGCATGACCGCCGTCAGCGTATCGATGCGCAGGGCCCAGTCGATCTGCAGCTTGCCGACATGGATCCAGTCGAGCACCGGCACCGTGGTGGTGGCGCCGTTGAAGCCGACATTGATGAAAGCGACCCAGGACAAAATGCAGGACAGGAAGAGCAGGCCCGTCGTCAGATACTCGGCGAAGCGGATCTTGCCTGGGGAGTGGGGAGATTCCTCAACGGCGTGATGATCGTCATGACCGTGCGCATCATGACCATGGGCATCATGGCCATGATCATCGTGTCCATGCGCAGCATGAGAGCCATGGCCGTGGTCGTCATGACCATGTCCGGAGGTCTCGGCGGCATCGGCCGGCGCCAGGCGCCAGGTCAGCATGTTGGCGATGCCGGCAATCAGGAAGCCGAGGAGCGGCAGGAAGACAATTGCGTTATACACGCCCTCAGCCCTTCATCACGTTGATATCTTCGACGGCGATCGAACCGCGATTGCGGTAGAACGCCACCAGAATGGCCAGACCGATCGCAGCCTCGGCGGCGGCGACCGTCAGGATCAGCAGGGTGAAGACCTGGCCCGTAATGTCATGCAGCGCCGCGGAGAAGGCGACCATATTGATGTTCACCGCAAGCAGGATGAGTTCCACCGACATCAGGATGACGATGACGTTCTTGCGGTTGATGAAAATCCCAAGCACGCCGATGGTGAAGAGAACGGCGGCAACGGCGAGAAAATGGGAAAGATCGACGGCCATGTGTCAGATCCCCTGCCCTGGCTGAACTTTGACGACCTCGACCGACTGCGCCTTGGTGCGCGCCGATTGCAAGGCCGGATTCTGGCGCTTGACGCCTTCCTTGTGGCGCAGCGTCAGCACGATGGCGCCGATCATGGCCACCAGCAGCACCAGCCCGGCGCCTTGGAAGAAGAAGACATAGTGCGTGTAGAGCACGCGTCCGAGCGCCTCGGTGTTGGTGACGGAGGTGTCGATCTGCGTCTGCGGATTGACGACGATGCCGGGGGAGATCGCCCAGCCGACCACCACCATCAGGAGTTCGATCAGCACGATCAGGCCGACCAGGAAGCCGATCGGCAGATATTGCAGGAAGCCCTGGCGCAATTCGGTGAAATCGACGTCAAGCATCATCACCACGAAGAGGAAGAGCACGGCGACGGCGCCGACATAGACCACGATCAGGATCAGCGCGAGGAACTCAGCCCCGGTGAGCATGAACAAGCCGGCCGCGTTGACGAAGGCCAGGATCAGATAGAGCACCGAATGCACAGGGTTGCGCGACAGGATGACCATCAAGGCCGATGCCACGCAAACAAAGGCGAACAGGTAGAAGAAGGCTGTCGCCACATTCATGTTCAAACCCCTCTCCGGCTCGTTTCCGTGCCGTCTAGTCTCAACCGCTTCAGCGTGGCTGAAGCACTACAAACAAACTCGGCCCCGCAGGTCCGCTCGGTGCCTAGCGATAAGGCGCGTCCTTGGCGATATTCTTGGCGATTTCCCGCTCCCAGCGGTCACCATTGGCCAGAAGACGATCCTTGTCATAGAACAGTTCTTCGCGCGTCTCGACGGCGAACTCGAAGTTCGGCCCCTCGACGATGGCATCCACCGGGCAGGCTTCCTGGCAGAAGCCGCAATAGATGCATTTGACCATGTCGATGTCGTAGCGGGTGGTCCGCCGCGTACCGTCATTGCCGCGCGGGCCGGCCTCGATGGTGATGGCCTGGGCCGGGCAGATCGCCTCGCACAATTTGCAGGCGATGCAGCGTTCCTCGCCGTTGGGATAACGGCGCAGAGCGTGCTCGCCCCGGAAGCGCGGCGACAACCGTCCCTTTTCGAAAGGATAGTTCAGCGTCGCCTTCGGCTTGAAGAAATAGCGCATCGACAGGAAGAAGGCCGAAACGAATTCCTTCAGGAACAGAGCCTTGGCGGCCTGATCGAGACCGACACGCGGCCGGCTGGGATTGGCGGCGGTCATGGTGCCCATCCGGTGATCTGGAGGAAGCCAGCAACGATCACGACCATGGCGATCGACAGCGGCAGGAAGACTTTCCAGCCGAGACGCATCAGCTGGTCATAGCGGTAGCGCGGCACGAAAGCCTTCACCATCGCGAACATGAAGAATACGAAGGTCACCTTGACCAGGAACCAGATGAAGCCCGGGATCCAGGTGAAGGGCGGCAGATCGATCGGCGCGCTCCAGCCACCCATGAACAGGATGGTGGTCAGGGCGCACATGGTCATGATCGCCACATACTCGCCCAGCATGAACAGCAGGTAAGGCGTCGAGGCGTATTCGACCATGAAGCCGGCCACGAGTTCGGACTCGGCTTCGGCCAGGTCGAAGGGCGGCCGGTTCGTCTCGGCCAGGGCCGAGATGAAGAAGATGATGAACATCGGGAAGAGCGGCAGCCAGTACCAGTTCAGGAAGGTCAGCCAGGGCAGACCGATCAGGCTGGCGAGGCCGCGGCTCTGCTGAGCGTCGACGATGGCCGTCAGGTTCAGCGAACCGGCGCAAAGCAGCACGGTGATGATGACGAAGCCAATGGAGACTTCATAGGACACCATCTGGGCGGCGGCGCGCAGGGCCGACAGGAAGGGATATTTCGAGTTCGAGGCCCAGCCCGCCATGATGGTGCCGTAGACGCCGAGCGAGGAGATGGCGAAGACGTAGAGGACGCCGACATTGATGTCGGCGATCATGGTGCCGGCCGCCACCGGCAGCACCGCCCAGCCCGCCAGAGCGAGCACGCAGGTCACGAAGGGGGCAAGCAGGAAGACGCCCTTGTTCGCGCCTGCCGGGATCACCGGCTCCTTGAGCACGAATTTGAGCAGGTCGGCGAAGGACTGGAACAACCCCCACGGACCCACCACGTTGGGCCCGCGGCGCAGCTGCACGGCCGCCCAGACCTTGCGGTCGGCCAGCAGATAATAGGCGATGAAGACAAGCAGGCAGACCAGCAGCACCAGGCTTTGCACCAGCGGCAGGCCGACCTTCCAGAGCAGTGTTTCCCAGATCGTCATGGCCCGTCCTTATTCCGCCGCCAGCGGCAGCGCGCCCGAGGCGAGCTGCGAACACTGCGCCATCACGGCCGAAGCGCGCGCGATGGGGTTGGTCAAATAGAAATCGCTGATCGTTGCCGCGAAGGCCGACTTGTCGACGTCTCCGCCGAGTCCCGCCAGGGCCGTCACGCCGGAGGCATCGCCGGCGGCGACTTCGCCGATCCGGCCGAGGTGGGGAATTGCCGCGAACAAGGTCTTGCGCAAGGCACCGAGCGAGTCGTAGCCGAGTTTGGCGCCGAGCGCTTCAGAGAGCGCCCGCAGGATCGCCCAGTCCTCGCGCGCCTCACCCGGCGGGAACGCCGCGCGGTTGGCAAGCTGGACCCGCCCTTCGGTGTTGACGAACAGGCCCGAGCGTTCCGGATAGGCTGCCGCCGGCAGGATCACATCGGCACGATGCGCGCCGCGGTCACCGTGGCTCCCCTGATAGACCACGAAGGCGCCCGGTTCGATGGTGACCTCGTCGGCGCCCAGCAGGAAGAGCACGTCGAGTGCCCCGTCCCTAGCCATGCCGGCCGCATCGAGACCGCCCTCCCCCGGCACGAAGCCGACATCGAGCGCTCCCACGCGCGAGGCTGCATTGTGCAGCACGCCGAAGCCGTTCCAGCCGTCCTTGACCACGCCGAGGGCCTGGGCGGCCTTGGCGGCCAGCGAAAGCAGGGCCGCACCGTCGGCGCGCGCATAGACGCCGCTGCCCACGATGATGACGGGCTTGGCCGCCCCCTTCAGCAGGTCAGCGAACGAGCCCTTGCCGGCAGCCAGCTCGGCCAGGGTATCGGGGCCGGCTCCGACATAATCATAGTCGTAGGTCAGATCGGCCTGTTCACCGATCAGGCCAACCTTGACGCCGCGCAACCAACGCTTGCGGATGCGGGCATTGAGGACCGACGCTTCCTTGCGCGGATTGGTGCCGACCAACAGGATCGCGTCCGCCTCTTCAAGACCAGCGATCGTCGGGTTGAACAGGTAGCTGGCCCGGCCCAAAGCGGGATCGATCTTGGCGCCGTCCTGGCGGGCATCGAGGTTCTTGGAACCGAGCTTGCCGATGAGATCCTTCAACGCGAACAGCTCTTCCACCGCGGCGAGATCGCCGGCGATGGCGCCGATGCGCTCAGGCTTGGCTGCCTTCACCTTGGTCGCGATGGCGGCAAAGGCCTCCTGCCAACTCACAGGCGTCAGGCGACCGTCGACACGCAGATAGGGTCGGTCGAGGCGCTGGGTGCGCAGGCCGTCCCAGATGAAGCGGGTCTTGTCGGAGATCCACTCCTCGTTCACCAGTTCATTGGTCCGCGGCACAATGCGCAGCACTTCCCGCCCGCGCGCATCGATGCGGATGGCGGAGCCCACCGCATCCATCACGTCGACGGATTCGGTCTTGGAAAGCTCCCAGGGACGGGCATGGAATTCATAGGGCTTGGAGGTCAGGGCGCCGACCGGGCAGAGATCGATGACATTGCCCTGCAGTTCGGAACTCATCGCCTTTTCGAGATAGGTGGTGATCTCCATATCTTCGCCACGGCCGATGGCGCCGAGTTCGGAGACGCCGGCCACCTCAGTGGTAAAGCGGACGCAACGCGTGCAATGGATGCAGCGGTTCATCACCGTCTTGACCAGCGGGCCGATATATTTGTCCTCGACCGCACGCTTGTTCTCGGCATAGCGGTTCTTGTCGACGCCGTAGGCCATGGCCTGGTCCTGCAGGTCGCACTCGCCGCCCTGATCGCAGATCGGGCAGTCCAGCGGGTGGTTGATGAGCAGGAACTCCATCACCCCTTCGCGAGCCTTCTTGACCATCGGGCTCTTGGTGAGCACCACCGGCGGCTCGCCGTTCGGGCCAGGACGGAGGTCTCGTACCGCCATGGCGCAGGAGGCCGTGGGCTTGGGCGGACCGCCCTTCACCTCGACCAGACACATGCGGCAATTGCCGGCAATCGACAGGCGCTCGTGGAAGCAGAAACGCGGGATCTCTGCACCCGCGACCTCACAGGCCTGGAGGAGTGTGTACTCCGCCGGGACCTCGATTTCCTGTCCGTCGACGATCAACTTGGCCATGGATAACCTTGACGATCAGGCCTGGAATGCAAGACGCAGTCCAGACTCTTTCCAAACTCGACTTCGCAAAATTCAGTGCCGCGATCAACATCGCGAAACGAAAATTCAGCGCTGTGACAGGCCGGAAACGGGAGACGATCCCAGCCCAAAGTGTGTTGCGATTTGGTGGAGTCACCAAGAATCGCAAAACGCGTTCGATCAACGAGCCAGAGCAAAGTGCGTTTTCGCTAAAACGCGTTTTGCCTTGGTAGATTGTAACCGGCGGAAGCCGGCCTGTTATTCCGCCGCCTGCAGGACAGGATCGGAATGGGGGTTGGCGGCATACTGATCGATGCGCGCTTCGATCTCATGACGGAAATGGGTGATCAGGCCCTGGATGGGCCAGGCCGCCGCATCGCCGAGCGCACAGATCGTATGCCCTTCGACCTGCTTGGTGACGTCGAGCAGCATGTCGATCTCGCGCTTCTGGGCGCGGCCATCGGCCATGCGGGTGAGCACGCGCCACATCCAGCCCGTGCCCTCGCGGCAAGGGGTGCACTGGCCACAGCTCTCATGCTTGTAGAAATAGGCAAGCCGCGCGATCGTCCGCACCACGTCGGTGGACTTGTCCATCACGATGACTGCGGCGGTGCCGAGGCCAGAGCGCAGCTTCGACAGCGAGTCGAAGTCCATCGGCGTGTCGATGATCTGCTCGGCAGGCACCATGCGCACCGACGAACCACCGGGGATCACGGCCTTCAGATTGTCCCAGCCGCCACGGATGCCGCCGCAATGGCGCTCGATCAGTTCGCGGAACGGAATGCCCATCGCCTCTTCGACGTTACAGGGCTTGTTCACATGCCCCGACACGCAAAAGAGCTTGGTGCCGACATTGTTGGGATTGCCGATGCCAGCGAACCAGCCTGCGCCGCGGCGCAGGATCGTCGGGGCGACGGCAATCGACTCGACATTGTTCACTGTGGTCGGGCAGCCATAGAGCCCCATATTCGCCGGGAAGGGCGGCTTCATGCGCGGCATGCCCTTCTTGCCTTCGAGGCTTTCGAGCAGCGCGGTCTCCTCGCCGCAGATATAGGCGCCGGCACCGTGATGAACGTAGAGGTCGAAATCCCAGCCGTTCTTGTTGTTCTTGCCGATCAGGCCGGCCTCATAGGCCTCGTCCACGGCGCGCTGCAGAGCCTCGCGCTCGCGGATATATTCGCCGCGAATATAGATGTAGCAGGCATGCGCATTCATGGCGAAGGAGGCGATCAGGCAGCCTTCGACCAGATGCTGCGGATCATGCCGCATGATCTCACGGTCCTTGCAGGTGCCGGGCTCGGACTCGTCGGCGTTGACGACGAGATAATTCGGCCGTCCATCGGACTTCTTGGGCATGAACGACCATTTCAGGCCGGTCGGAAAGCCTGCGCCGCCGCGGCCCCTGAGCCCCGAGGCCTTCATCTCGTTGATGATCCAGTCCTGCCCCATCTCGAGGATCTGCTTGGTGCCATCCCACGAGCCACGCTTGATGGCCGCCTGCAGTCCGGGCGACTGGAGGCCGTAGAGATTGGTGAAGATGCGGTCGCGATCAGCAAGCATGGCGGATCCGGATATCTGAGAACGGGGATCGTCCTGTCGCCGATGCAAGGCTTGCGGCAGAACACGTCGTCGGAAAGGAGCCGGTCATCCCAACCCCTGCCCTGTTAAAAGTCACGATTTGGCCGGCGCCGCCGCAGCGACCTCGGCCGCCGCTGCCTTGGCAGCTTCCAGCTTGGTCTTTTCCTCGGCCAGGCGTTGCTTCCAGGAGCCGATCATCGAGCCGTCATAGAGCGACGGGTCTGTCAGGGTCTGGGCGCCGCCTTCCGGCTCGGACGAGAAGCGGCCATTCTGCGGCCCGGGCTTCACTTCCTTGCCGGCGGTAAGATCGTCGATGATGCGTTCCATGATCTCGGGGGTGAGATCCTCGTAGAAATCGGCATTGATCTGCACCATTGGTGCATTGCAGCAGGCGCCCAGGCATTCGACCTCGAGCCAAGAGAACTTGCCGTCATCCGTCACATGACGCTCGGGACCGATGCGCTTCTTGACCACGTCCCGGATGGCTCCGGCGCCACGCAATTGGCAGGGCGTCGTGCCGCAGAGCTGGATGAAATGTTTGCCGACCGGCTCCAGCGCGAACATGGTGTAGAAGGTCGCGACTTCCAGAACGCGGATCTTTGGCATGTCGAGACGGGCCGCGACCACCTCGATCGCCGCCTGGGATACCCAGCCACCGGCCTGCTCCTGCGCCTTCCACAACAGCGGAATCACCGCCGAAGCCTGGCGGCCGGGCGGATATTTGGCGATCTGCTTGTCCACCCACGCCTCGTTTTCGGGCGTGAAGGCAAAGCTTGCCGGCTGGAGTTCCTGGGGCGCGAGCCTGCGGACGGACATGCGCATTCCTCTTTAACTGCTAGAGCAAAGCGCGTTTTGGCAAACGCCCATTTACTCTCACTTCTGGTTTCGATGCGTCTTTGCGATTCGTGGTGATCCCCTCAAATCACAAGACGCTTTTGCAGCCGGTTCAAGGCCGGCTGCGACCTAAGAAATCAACGATCGACTTCGCCGAACACGATGTCGAGAGAACCCAGGATGGCGGAGACGTCGGCCAGCATGTAGCCGCGGCACAGCCAGTCCATCGACTGTAGATGCGCAAACCCTGGTGCGCGGATCTTGCAGCGATAGGGCTTGTTGCCGCCGTCGGAGACCAGATAGACGCCAAATTCGCCCTTGGGCGCTTCGACGGCCGCGTAAACCTCGCCGGCAGGCACGTGATAGCCCTCGGTGTAGAGCTTGAAATGATGGATGAGCGCTTCCATCGAGCGCTTCATCTCGCCGCGCTTGGGTGGCACGACCTTGTTGTCGGCGGCAGAAACCGGCCCGCTCGTCGTACGCAAAAGCGCGCAGCATTGCTTCATGATGCGGACCGATTGGCGCATCTCTTCCATGCGGATGCAGTAACGATCGTAATTGTCGCCGTTCTTGCCGATCGGAATGTCGAAATCGAGCTCGGAATAGCATTCGTAGGGTTGCGACTTGCGCAGATCCCAGGCGGCGCCCGAGCCACGCACCATCACACCCGAATAGCCCCATGCCCAGGCGTCATCCAAAGCGATGATGCCGATATCGACATTACGCTGCTTGAAGATGCGGTTGTCGGTGAGCAACCCCTCAAGGTCGTCGCAAACCTTGAGGAAGGGATCGCAGAAGGCCTCGATGTCGTCGATCAGTTCCGGCGGCAGGTCCTGGTGGACGCCGCCCGCGCGGAAATAGGCGGCATGCATGCGGCTGCCCGAGGCACGCTCGTAGAAGATCATCAGCTTCTCGCGCTCTTCGAAGCCCCACAGTGGCGGGGTCAGCGCACCACAATCCATGGCCTGCGTGGTGACGTTGAGCAGATGCGAGAGGATGCGGCCGATCTCGGAATAAAGGACGCGGACAAGCTGGCCACGCCTGGGCACTTCCAAGCCAAGCAGGCGTTCGATGGCCAGGCAATAGGCATGCTCCTGATTCATCGGCGCGACATAATCGAGCCGATCGAAATAGGGAATGGCCTGCATGAAGGTCTTGGCTTCGATCAACTTCTCGGTACCGCGATGCAGCAGGCCGATATGGGGATCGACACGCTCGACCACCTCGCCGTCCAGCTCCATGACCAGACGCAACACGCCGTGCGCCGCCGGATGCTGCGGGCCGAAATTGATCGCGAAATTGCGCAGATGCGGTTGGTCGTTCATGTCGTTTCCAAACTTTCCGAGTTGGCCAGCTTGTTCGGAGCCATTTCGAGAGTCTTGCTAGTCCTGATCCGGCGCGCGGGAACGCGTCAGCTCGCCTTCGCCTTCTCGTCGCCGGGCAGCACGTAATCGGTGCCTTCCCATGGCGACAGGAAATCGAAGTTGCGGAATTCCTGGTTGAGCCTGACGGGCTCGTAGACCACGCGCTTGGCTTCGTCGTCCCAGCGCACCTCGACAAACCCGGTCATCGGGAAGTCCTTGCGCAGGGGGTGGCCGTCAAAGCCGTAATCGGTCAGGAGCCGGCGCAGGTCGGGATGGCCGGTGAACAGGATGCCGTAGAGATCGTAGGCTTCGCGCTCGAACCAGAGCACGCCGGGGAACAGCTCGATAGCCGAGGGCACCGGGGTCGCCTCGTCCGTCTCCAGCTTCACGCGAATGCGCACGTTCTTGGTCGGCGAAAGCAGATGATAGACCACATCGAAGCGCTTCTCGCGAGCCGGATAGTCGGCTCCACAAACATCGATGATCGACACGAAGCGCGAGCCGGCGTCATCACGCAGATGCTTGAGAACAGCCAGGACGTTGTCTGCATCCGTGCTGACGGTCAATTCGCCGAAGGCGTGGACCAGGCCAGACACGGCTTGCGGAAAGGCAGTTTGAAGCGCCTCGCCGATCTCCTGCAGGGTTTGCGAATTTGCCATGTCAGCTCCGCTCAACGCTCGATAGTGCCGGTACGGCGGATCTTCTTCTGCAGCAGCAGCACGCCATAGAGCAGCGCTTCCGCAGTGGGCGGGCAGCCGGGCACGTAGATGTCAACGGGCACGATGCGATCGCAGCCACGCACGACCGCATAAGAGTAGTGGTAGTAGCCCCCACCATTGGCGCAGGAACCCATCGAGATCACGTAACGCGGCTCTGGCATCTGGTCATAGACCTTGCGCAGGGCCGGCGCCATCTTGTTGGTCAGGGTGCCCGCCACGATCATCACGTCGGACTGCCGAGGCGAGGCGCGCGGCGCGAAGCCGAAGCGCTCGACGTCGTAACGGGGCATCGAGACCTGCATCATCTCGACCGCGCAGCAGGCAAGGCCGAAGGTCATCCACATCAGCGAGCCGGTGCGGGCCCAGTTGATCAGGTTGTCGGCCGAGGTGACGAGGAAGCCGCGATCGGCCAGCTCAGCGTTGATGTCCACGAAAAACGGATCGGTCGAACCGACCGGCTTGCCGGTGTTCGGGTCGATGATGCCCTTGGGCGCCGGCGCCACCAGCGTGCCGCCGGCTGTGTCCAGGTTCAATCCCATTCGAGCGCGCCCTTCTTCCACTCATAAACGAAGCCGATGGTCAGCACGGCCAGGAAAATCATCATCGAGGTGAAGCCGAACAGGCCAACCTCCTTGAAACTGATCGCCCAGGGGAACAGGAATGCCACTTCGAGGTCGAAGATGATGAACAGGATCGACACCAGATAGAAGCGCACGTCGAACTTCATGCGCGCGTCGTCGAAGGCGTTGAACCCGCACTCATAGGCGGAAAGTTTTTCCGGGTCCGGGCGCTGATACGCCACGAGGAAGGGCGCCACCAGAAGCGCCAGGCCAATGACGGCCGAGACCCCGATGAAGATGATAAGCGGCAGATAGCCGGCGAGAAGGTTGTCCATCAGCACGAACCCTAAAGCGGCTTGCGATTTGGTGGGCTCACCAGGAATCGCAAAGACGCGTCGAGACAAAGAGTTGGAGCAATGCGGCGTTTTCGCTGAGACGCACGTTGCTCCAGCTGTGATCGACCGGGAGCGCTTGAACTCGGGGCCACCACGTTTGGACGATACGAGTATGGGCGCGCTTCGACAGCGGCGCTCACACCGGTCATCCCTCTACAGCGCTTTGGAAAACCACCATCATGCTGCGTCGTGAACGACCTGCAGCGAGCCTTAAACCACGGCTATGGGAGGCGCAAGCTTGGAAGCGTTCCAGCCAAGAGATTCCTACCGCACTGCGGCAGAATATCGGGCGATTCTGGCATGATCTTGGCGCATAGCCGATATGAGTTGCAAGGAGCCATATGCCTGCAACCGACCGCCTTGCGTATTGTCGGGCTGAAAATGCAAAAGCCAGCCCGAAGGCTGGCTTTTTGTCACAAATGGCGAGAGAGACGGGACTTGAACCCGCGACCTTCGGCGTGACAGGCCGACGCTCTAACCAACTGAGCTACTCCCCCGTCTCCGCCAGCGGCGGCGAACCGTGCTGGCGTGGCGCGGTGATTAGAGGGCCACCCGCGCAGTGTCAAGCGACATTTCGCAACGCACTGCAAATTCAGTTCGCAATGCGCGCCAGCCGAAAGCGCTTGATGTCCTCCGGCGTCAGAATCCGGATGCTTCCGACGCCATATCGCTCTGCGAGATCGATCAAAGCGGGGTTCACGCCCATTTTTTTTGAGTAGTCGCGCAGCATCTGCGTCACTTCCGGGAATCGCCTCGTGCTGCGCAGGACCGAGAGCGGATCGCTGCCGGAGCTGTTGGGCAGATATTCGCGATGCACGCCGACTCGCGATCCGGCCGTGACGAATCGCTTATTGCCGCCCATCAGCGCATAGACACAGGCCGACATGCAGGAGCCGTTGACCGCAATTGTCTGCCCGCCCAGCGTGATCACGCGTCCAACGAACACGCTCGTGCGCAATTTCCGCAGCACATGGCCCAGATTGACGCCTTCGACCAGATGGCCGCCGGGCGAATCGATGATCAGCACATTGCTGGTGCCGAGTTTCGAGGCCTGTTGAGCGAAGGCGATGAAACGCTGCACCGTGCCGCTCGTCATCTCGCCATTGGCGACCATCAGGCTAGGACAGCGCTTGCCGCATTTGGAGCCGAAGGACAGGCTCACCACCTTGAAGTCCATGGCGGCGGCGGATGCCGGCTGCGACAGGGCGGCCCAGCATAGCCCCATCGCAAGTGCCCCCAACCCGATGGCACGCAACAAAGAACCAATCATTATGTCTGCTTTTCCTTCGAGCAAAGCGCGTTTGGACGGAAACGTTTGTTTGCTCTCACTGTGTAGGTCCTACGCGTCTTTGCGTTTCCTGGCGATTCCGCCAGATCGCAAAACGCCATAGCCTAGCGGGTCGGACTCTATTCGATATCGGCGACCGGTGCCCGCACGACCCCTGCCGTTTCCAGCGCCCAGGCAGCCCGCAAGGCCAGATCCTCCCGCCAGGCGGGAGCGATGATCTGAACGCCAATCGGGAGTCTCTCGCCCTCGCTCCAGAGCGGCACCGTAACCACGGGCAATCCAATAAAGGAAATCGGTTGGGTAAACAGTCCGAGATTCGCACGAAGCGGCATAGTCTGGTCACCGATCTCGATAGTGGTCGCATCGATTCTGGGGGCTCGGCAGGGCGTGGCCGGTGCCAGGATCAGATCGATTCGTTCGAAGATGCGATGCATCTCCGCTTGGAACCAATGCCGAAAGTGATGCGCCGCTGTTACCCAGGTCGCTGGCACCATGTTGCCCGCGATCAAGCGGTCCCGCACGGCCGGCGCAAAATCCTTGGCGCGCACGCGCAGCCTTTCGCGATGCAGTCCTCCACTCTCGGTAATGGTGATCAGGAAGGCGGCAGCGCGGGCTATCGCTGCCTGGGGGACCTCGACGGTCTCGCTGGCGTCGAGCGCTTTGGCGCAGCGCCGTACGGCCTCGATAGCATCGCGATTGCCTTCTGGATGAAAGTAACCGTCGGCCACGGCGATACGCAGCCCCTCGATCCCCCGGCCGAGTTCGAACAGGGCCGGCTGCGCCGGGCGTTGAGCACAGCTTGGATCGTCGGGATCGGGCCCCTGCATTGCATCATAGGCGAAGGCGAGGTCGCGGGCCGAGCGTGCCAGCGGGCCCATGTGATCGAGGCTGGCGACGAAAGGAAAACTGCGTGCGCGGCTGAGTCGACCATAGGTCGGCTTCAGGCTGAACAGCCCACACAGAGAGGCCGGCACACGGATCGCTCCATTGGTGTCGCTGCCCAGGGCCAGGGGTACGAAGCCCGCCGCCACCGCGCTGGCCGGGCCGCTGGAGGATCCGCCGGCCAGATGATCGAGTGCGTGGGGATTTCGGGAAGGCGCCCCATGCGGGTTCTGGCCGGTGAAATCATAGGCGTATTCGCTCATGTTGAGCGCGCCCACGCAGATCGCCCCCTGCCCTTCCAGGCGCTCGATCAGCGTCGCATCCCGGGTGGCCGGCCGATTGTCCCGGTTGATCCTGGAACCCGCGAGTGTGACGAGACCGGCGATGTCGTAGAGGTTCTTCACGGCGAAGGGGACGCCGGCGAGGGCCCCGACCGGCTTGCCGGCGGAATGGCGGGCATCGATGGCATCGGCCCGTGCCAGTGCGCGCTCGGTGAGCACAGCGGTAAAGGCCCCCACTTTGCCATCCAGGCGTTCGATTCGCGCGAGGCTGTGCTCGATCGCCGCGCGGGCAGTGAAGCGGCCGCTGCGGATGCCGGAGGAGATTTCCAGAACGCCCAGTTGCGGCGAGCAGCCCTGATCGAGCAGGCTTGTCATGCTTCGAAAACCGCAGCGGGCTGATTGCTGTCCTCGATCGGGAAAGACAGCACCAGTTGCGCCAATTCGGCAGTCAATTTCAGATTGGCGGCGACGCCTTCACGAAAATCAGGATCGACTTCGATTCCGATCATCGGTGCCATCGCATCGATGACCGCCTGCGCATCGAATTCGGGTTTGTCGCTCATCGCATCGCCCCTCGAGAAAGATGTAGGCGGACTGTCCCTCCTTCATCTCGCGAAGACAAGCCAAATGATAGGGCATCACCGAAGTTTGCGCAGGCGACGCCTCTCCATATGCTTGGCTAGGCGAAGAAACCGGAAATAGGCATAGTTCGTCGCCGTCGCGATGCCGTAGAGGCCGCGTACGAAATGACGGCGTACAATATAGGCCTTCAGGAAGTTGAGGGGGAACTCGGTCAGAATCCGCCAACTGCCGAGTGTCTTTCCTCTCTTGTCGAGATCTTCGGCCTGTTGCTCGGTATAGGCATTCAACTTGGCAATTTCGTCGCCGAGCGAGCGAATCGAATAATGATGAATGCGCCCCTTGAGCCGTGCGATTCGCGGCTGATCGTTGAAATGCACGCGATCGTGCACGGTCGAATCGGCATAGCGGCCACGATCGAATCGATAGAGCCGCACCGGCGCCAACGTGTATCCCCAGCGATGAGGCTCCCTTTCCCCCGGAAAGACCTCCGCGATGTTGATCTCGTACCCATCGGCCTGAGGGCCGCTGCCCGAGAACAGGGTGCGGATCTCGGCCGCAAGCTGCGAGGACACGACCTCGTCCGCGTCGATATTGAGGATCCAGTTGTGGCGGCATTGCGTTTCGGCGAAGCGCTTTTGCGGACCATAGCCGGGCCAGGCATTGTGGATCACCTTGGCGCCGAGCTTCTCGGCGATCGCCTGCGTGCCGTCGGTCGATCCTGAATCGACCACGACGAGATCATCCGTTAGGGCGCGCACCGCTTCAATCGTCGCGCCGATGCGATCGGCCTCGTTGAAGGCGATGATGAAGACGGACAATGGCGGCGGGCCCGGCAGCCCGGATGGTGATGCGGGTGGCGACATGGCGGTGATCTAATCGATGCCTCGAAAAATGACCAGCCCGTCGACCGGAACCCCGGGATTTTGTCCATCCCGACGTTGCGGCATCCGCCTAATGGCCAAGAGCAGCGCTCATCTTGCTGTGGTATTATTCATCGCGCACAAGGTATGGTTGTAACGAAAGATCCCGCAAGGACGAAGATGTCATCGTCGCCGGCTTGGGTTCCCGGCGCAGGCGTCATGCAAGCCTTCGCTCTCGTCTCGTGATCGAGCCAGTTCAGGCGTCGCCAATTTCACGGTTCAAGTCGCAGATCGCTGTCACCCGGCAGTGATGCCTCATGCCTGCCTCGAAACGAAACACGCAAGGACCGCATCGCCGAGGGAATCCGATCGGAATGCCGACGACGGCCGCATCCAACGACAGGAGAGCAGCGATGGCCGTACAGAATAGAACGATAGACCCCGACAAGCTCAACGCCTTCATGGGCAAGATGCTCGGCGATGTCGGCGCCGCGATAAATGCGTCGCTGCTCCTCATCGGCGACAAGCTCGGCCTCTACAAGGCCCTCGCAGAGGCCGGGCCGATGACATCTCAGGAACTCGCCGAGAAGACCGGGACCTCCGAGCGTTACATACGCGAATGGCTCGCCGCGCAAGCCGCATCCGACTATGTGGACTATGATCCCGGGACCGGCTGCTTTTCCATGCAGCCGGAGCAGGCCGCGGTCTTTGCCGATGAAGACAGCCCCGTCTTTCTGGGTGCTGTCGGCGATCTTGTCGCCGCGACCTTGCGAGACGAACCGGCCATCTCCGATGCGTTCCGGACTGGCAAGGGGGTCGGCTGGGACAAGCGGAACAAATGCCTGTTCTGCGGCACGGCCCGTTTTTTCCGCACCGCCTATCGCCACCATCTCGTGCAGGAATGGCTGCCCGCCTTGGACGGTGTGGTTGAAAAACTGGAGCAAGGCGCGAGCGTTGCCGATATCGGCTGCGGACACGGCGTCTCGACCATGATCATGGCTCGCGCCTTCCCCAATTCACGCTTTCACGGCTTCGACTATCACCCCGGCTCGATCGAAGACGCCAGAAGTGCCGCCGCAGCCGCGGGAATCGCCGACCGCGTCACCTTTGAGGTGAGCACGGCCAAGACGGTGCCGGCGCACGGCTACGATCTTGTATGTTTCTTCGATTGCCTGCACGACATGGGTGATCCTGTCGGAGCCTTGCGCCACGTCAGGACGACGATGGCCCCTGAAGGCACCTGCATGCTGGTGGAACCCTTCGCCAATGACAGGCTCGAGGATAATTTCAATCCGGTCGGGCGTATCTACTACGCCGCTTCCACCATGATCTGCACGCCGGCCTCACTCGACCAGGAAGTCGGCCTGGCGCTCGGCGCGCAAGCCGGGGAGGCTCGGCTGCGCAAGGTGGCGGCGGAAGCCGGTTTCACCCGCTTCCGTCGTGCAACGGAAACACCGTTCAATCTCATCCTCGAAGCGAGGCCGTAACCAGAGCGGGATGAAGCCTGCCGGCCGTTCAGGCCGGCAGCATCTTGCGGTACTGGATGAAGCCCGAACGGGACGCTACCTGGTCGTAGACGGCTTGCGCTTCCACATTGGTTTCGTGCGTCAGCCAATAGACGCGGCTGGCACCCCAGCGCGTGGCTTCCTGATAGGACCATTCGATCAATCCGCGGGCGACGCCTTGGCGGCGCGCCCATTCGGCGGTGAACAGGTCCTGCAGATAGCAATAGGGGCCCGGCGTCCAGGTCGAGCGATGCAGGATCAGGTGCACGATGCCGGCAAGCCGGCCGTCGATGAAGGCGCCATAGGCGGACATCGGCTCGGCGGGATCGTGGAATCGTGCCCAGGTCAGTGCCGTGGTCTCCTCGGGCACCGACGCCTTGTAGAAAGTGAGGTAGCCCTGCCAGAGCGCTTCCCAGGCAGGGCGTTCCTCGGCCGTGAGCGCACGAATATCCATCAGTCGAGATTGAATTTCGACATCTGGCGATGTTCGCCATGGATGCGGCGCACCGTGCCGTTGAGCGAACGGTAGATCACCGTCTCGGTGGTGATCACGGGCCCGCGGAACTTCACGCCCTGGAGCAGAGCCCCGTCGGTCACGCCGGTCGCGGCAACGATGACGTCCCCGGAGGCGAGTTCCTCCATCTTGTATTTGCGGGCCGGATCGGTGACGCCCATCTTCAGGGCGCGCTCACGCTTGGCCTCGGTGTCGAGGATGAGACGGGCCTGCATCTGGCCGCCGACGCAGCGCAGTGCCGCAGCCGCCAGCACGCCTTCCGGAGCGCCGCCGATGCCCAGATAGATGTCGATGCCGGTCTCGTGGGCATTGGTGGTGAAGATGACTCCCGCGACGTCGCCGTCGGTGATGACGCGAATCGAAGCGCCGACCTTGCGGATCGCCTCGATGATCGGGGCGTGGCGCGGACGATCGAGCACCAGCGCGGTCAGTTCGCGCGGCTTGACGCCCTTGGCCTTGGCCAGGGCATGCAGATTGTCTTCCACGCTGGCGTCGAGATCGACGATGCCTTCGGCATAACCGGGCCCGATGGCGATCTTGTCCATATAGACGTCCGGCGCGTTGAGGAGCGAACCGGCCGAGGCCATCGCCATCACGGCGATCGAACCCGGCATGTCCTTGGCGCAGAGCGTGGTGCCTTCCAGCGGATCGACGGCGATGTCGACCTTGGGGCCAAGGCCATTGCCGACCTTTTCGCCGATGAACAGCATCGGCGCCTCGTCGCGCTCACCCTCGCCGATGACGACGGTACCGTCGATCGGCATCTTGTTGAGCTCGCGCCGCATGGCGTCGACAGCCGCCTTGTCTGCGGCCTTTTCATCCCCTCTTCCACGCAGCAATGCCGAGGCAACGGCGGCGCGTTCGGTCACACGAACCAGTTCAAGGGAAAGGATGCGCTCAATGACATCCGTCGGCTTGACCTGAATAATCTCCGACATGGCTTCCTCCGTTGTTAGGCGTGTCGTCAGTTATGGTTTGGCGTTTGACGAGGTCAAACCATAACTGGCGACACGCCCTGAGATGTTGCTTATTCGCGCTCGATGCGGATCAATTGCGGCGTTTCCACGATGTAGCCATCGGAAACCATGGCGTCGACGGCGCCGCGAATATCCGCCTCGGTCGTGGCGTAGGTAATGAGGATGACGGGCACCGCGCCGGCGACCTTGCTCGGGTCGTCGCCACCATAGACCCTGCCGCCCCGGTGCTTCTGCACGATCGATTCCAGCGAAATCCCGCGTTCGGCCATGCGGGTGGCGATGCCCGCCGCCGCGCCCGGCCTGTCCGCCACCGAAAGGCGGACATAATAACCGCCCTTGTGGGCCTGCATGGCGGCCGCCGGCAGCGGCTCAAGATCACCGGTCTTGCGCCCGAACGGTGCTATGGCCTGTCCTCGCGCGATATCAGCAATATCGCCGACCACCGCAGAGGCCGTAGCCTCGCCGCCCGCGCCGGGGCCGACCAGGGTCAGTTCCGGAACGGCATCGGCATCGACAGCCACCGCATTGGTGACGCCGTTGACCTGCGCGATCGGGGTCGACTTCGGTACCATGGTGGGGTGAACACGCTGCTCCACACCCGCTTCGGAACGGGTGGCGACCCCGAGCAGCTTGACGCGATAGCCAAGTTCGTCGGCGGCCAGCAGATCCTCGGTGGTGATGCGCTCGATACCCTCGACATGGATGGCATCGGCATTCACCTGCGTGCCGAAGGCCAGGCTGGTGAGCAGAGCCAGCTTATGGGCGGTATCGAAGCCGCCAATATCGAAGGTGGGGTCGGCTTCGGCATAGCCCAGGCGCTGAGCCTCCTTCAGGCAGGCGTCGAAAGACAGGCCCTCGGCCTCCATCTTGGTCAGGATGTAGTTGCAGGTGCCGTTCAGGATGCCGTAGACGCGATCGATATTGTTGCCGATAAGCGCCTCGCGCAGCGTCTTGATGATCGGCACGCCGCCGGCAACGGCTGCTTCGAAATTAAGAGCGACGCCGGCCTCCTCTGCCCGCCTGGCGAGATCAAAGCCATGGCGCGCCAGCAGAGCCTTGTTGGCCGTTACCACCGGCTTGCCGGCATCGAGGGCCGCCTTCACCGCCTCATGCGCTGCTCCCTCCTCGCCGCCCATCAATTCGACGAAGACATCGATGCCGGGATCGCGAGCCAGCTCGACCGGATCGTCGAACCAGCGAAAGCGCTCCATCGGCAAGCCGCGGTCGCGCGTTCGCGAACGGGCGGAAACGGCGGTGACCGTCACGCCCCGGCCGCAACTGGCGGCAAGCGCATTGGCACGACGATCGAGAAGGCGAATGGTGGAGGCACCGACGGTGCCAAGGCCGGCAATACCGATTTTAAGAGGATCAGCCATCATCAGTCCGAACTAGAGATTGCGCACTTGTGCAATGGCACGCTGCCGGGATCAAGTCATCCAGACAGGGATTTCTCGCGATGAACTTTCCAACTTTGGTGGATAGAGCACCAAAAGGCAGCCTTCAGGCACCGGCATCGAAATGGCGCGCAGCCGTCTCGCGCAGGTCGCGATCGTCGCTGAGCCGGCAGCATGCCTTGGGCAGGCTGGCGCTGGAAAAGGCGTTGCTACGCGTCATATCGCGATAATGATTGATCAGGCCGCTCATCCGGCGCGCCCGCTTCCCAACCTGGCGAAGAAGGCCAGGCTGCGCATCGTCTCTTCCGGCAGCGCCGAGAAATGGTCGCCGCGAACGGCGGCGTGCTCGACCGGCAGCCCGGCGGCCTTTGCGCGCCGCTCCGTCAGCACCGACATGTCCTGAATGTGCACCTCTGCCGTGCCGTGCTGGATGAGAACCGGGCATTTGAAGCTCGGGGCATAACAGACCGCCGAACGCATCTCGAATTCACGCGGGTCGTCCGTATCGAAGCGGATATCCTCGGGAAAACGCTTGAAAAAGGCAAAAGCACTGGGATTGCCCGAGAAGGAGGAGGCACCGCGAAAGCCGCCGCTGCTGAGGGCGGCAAGCAGCGTCAGTGTGCCGCCGACGCTGTGGCCGCAAACGAAGAGCCGCGAAGGATCGACGTCGGATTGGGCCACCAGCACCTCAGCGGCCGCCAATACGTCGGCGCTCTCATCGTAAAAGCCCGAAAAGGCTCCCCTCTGCCCATTCTCCGCCCGGAAGGCCGGTACCATCACCACATAGCCGGCCTGGAGGTAAGGCCTGGCCAGTTCCCAGTGGCCGAGCCCCAGCGCATTGCCGCCATGAAGGAAGAGGACCGCCGGTTTCCTGCCGCCCTTTCCGTCTGGTCGAGATCGCCAGGCCAGCAGGTCGAGCGAACCCGATCGATAAGGTAGAATCTGGGCTCCGCGTGGGGGTTCCGTCAAAACATCGCCGTGATCAGGCGCCGGACCTGACTTGAGGAGATGGCTGCGGAAACTCTGGCGATCCAGCGCGTAATCACGCGTGACCAGCGGCGGCAGTGCCGGAGAGGCGGACACCGCCTTCGCCTCGAAGGGCAGGAACGAGGCCGCAGAGGCTGCAAGGAATGATCGGCGCGTCAGTCGTGGGCGGCAAGCCATGCCAGCGATTCCGAAGATACCGTTTCCGTGCCTTGATAGCGGCAATCATGGCGATTCTTGCGCGAAGAGATCGAGAGAACTTCCGCTCAGGCGTTGCCGGTCTCTCGATCGGCCGAAGGGCCCCTCCCCCGAAACCCGGTCGCCAGCACATACATCTCGCTCGAACCCGCGCGGCTCGCCGCCGGTTTCAGGTGTTTCACCACCGCGAAGTCGCGCTTGAGAAGGGTCAGGACATCGCCTTCGGTACCGCCCTGGAAGACCTTGGCGAGGAAAGCCCCGCCTGGGGCCAGTACCTCTACGGCGAAATACGCCGCCGCTTCCACCAGCGCAATGATGCGCAGATGATCCGTGGCACGATGGCCGACCGTATTGGCGGCCATGTCGGACAGGACGAGATCGGCGGGGCCGCCGAGCATCGCCTTCAACCGGTCGGGCGCGGCATCGTCCATGAAGTCCATCTGCTCGAAATCGACGCCTGGAATGGGATCGATGGGCAGGAGGTCGATCGCCACCACCTTGCCGCGGCCATTGACGGAATCGGTGATCTCCGCCGCCAGCTGGGACCATCCGCCAGGGGCCGCGCCGAGATCGAGCACACGTTGGCCGGGCTTGAGGAGCTTGGCCTTGTCGTTGATCTCGATCAGCTTGTAGATCGCGCGCGAACGCCGTCCCTCCCGCTTGGCGCGGGCGACATAGGGGTCGTTGAGCTGGCGCTCGAGCCAGAGTTGCGAGGAATGTGTCCGTCCCCGTGCCGTCTTCAGCCGAACGCCCAGTTCACGCGCGCCACTGCCCCGGCCGGAACTGTTCTTGCCTTTGCCGGGACCACCGCCCTTGCCTGCTCCACCACTCACGGGTTGCGCCCCGCACCGTTGTGACGCCAGACGCGATCCTCCTGCATCATCTGCACCAATAATCCTTCGCGCAGGCCACGATCGGCCACGCGCAATCGTTCACAGGGAAAAGCCCGCCGAATGGCCTCGAAAATGGCGCATCCGGCCATCACCAGATCGGCCCGCTCCGGGCCGATACAGGCATTGGCGACGCGCTCCTCATAGGTCATATCCAGCAGGCGTTCGAGCACGTCGTCGATCTCGCCGCGCGACATCCACAAGCCATCCACCCGACGCCGATCATAGCGCGGCAGTTCGAGATGGATGCCGGCCATGGTAGTCACCGTGCCCGAGGTGCCCAGCAAATGCAGGCGCTTGACCCGCTTGGCGATGGCCTCCCGGTGCGAGAATGAGGCCAGCATGGTCGAAACATCGTCCACCATGCGCTCGAAACTCTCGCGCGTCACCCTGACGCCGCCATGGCGTTCGGAGAGCGTCACCACCCCGACGGGGAGCGACGTCCAGCCACGCACCTTGGGCTGCCGGTTCCGATCGGCCGGATCGATGTCGAGCCAGACGATCTCGGAGGAGCCGCCGCCAATATCGAAAAGCACCACACCGTCGAGATTGCGATCGATCAAGGGAATGCAGCCTGCGGCTGCGAGCCTGGCCTCGGTCTCCCGGTCGACGATTTCGAGGTCGAGCCCGGTTTCCTTCAGCACGCGCTCGACAAACAGCAGGCCGTTATCGGCCGCACGGCAGGCCTCGGTGGCGATCAATCTTGCCCGGTCAACGCGGCGATCCCGCATCTTCTGGGCGCAGACAGCCAAGGCATCGACAGCCCGGCCCATGGCGTTGATATGCAGGCTGCCACTGGCTCCCAGCCCCTCGCCTAGCCGCACGATGCGAGAGAAGGCGTCGATGACGCGAAATCCTTCTCCCGTCGGGCGCGCAACCAGAAGGCGGCAATTATTGGTGCCAAGATCAAGCGCGGCATAGGTGTGGTGACGGCGCGGCTGTTCTCCTTGCCGGAATTGCGGCACGGGCAGATGTGCACCCTCACTCGACCGAGGCGCTTGTGCCTCCAAACTTCGATCCACCAAAATACTACCTTGACCCTGCCCGGTCGCAATTTTCCTGCGCCACAGGCATTTCGCCACTTCGTCTACGAGTGTAACAAGTTCCGCGCCGGTGGCGAGAAAGAATTCCATCTATGTTCGTGTTATCAAGATCATGAAGGCTCCAGCCAAGTTGCGCGTAGCAGCGCTGATCGTCGCAGCGGGACGCGGATCGCGTGTCGGCGGCGCCGTTCCCAAGCAGTATCGCCTGTTGGGCGGACGAACCGTCCTCGCCCGCACCCTCGCCCTTTTCGAGCAGCATCCTGCCATCGACAGCATCGTCACGGTGATCGGCGCGGGAGACGAGGCGTTCTTTACGGCAAGCTCTGCGGGAATCAGCAAGCAGGCCGGCTGGGTTCTCGGCGGCAGCACCCGGCAGGCATCCTGTCTGGCGGGCCTGAAGGCACTTATCGGCGACAGGCCCGATATCGTGCTGCTGCACGACGCGGCACGCCCCTTCGCCAGCCCCGCCTTGATCGACCGGGCCATCGAAGCGGCCCGGGCGCACGGAGCGGCAGTGCCAGGACTGGCGGTTACCGATACCATCAAGCAGATCGACCTGGACGGCAGGGTCAAGGCGACGCCGGAACGCAGCCTGCTGCGCGCCGTACAGACACCGCAGGCCTTCGGCTTCGACCTGATCCTGTCGTCTCATCTCGCAGCAGCGGAAGCCGGCATCGAGACATTGACCGACGATGGCGCGGTCGCCGAGTGGGCCGGCCATCCTCTCCATATCTTCGAAGGCGAAGCAACCAACATGAAACTGACGACCGAAAGCGACTTCCAGCGTGCGGAACGGGCAGCCAACGAATTGGCAGCCCTCGGCGATGCCCGAACGGGAACAGGCTTCGACGTCCATGCTTTCGCCGAAGGCGACCATGTCTGGCTCAATGGCGTGAAGATCGCCCACGACCACAAGCTCAAGGGGCATTCGGATGCCGATGTCGGCCTCCACGCCCTGACCGACGCCATTCTGGGTGCCATCGGAGACGGCGATATCGGCTCGCATTTCCCTCCTTCCGATCCGCAATGGAAGGGAGCCTCGTCCGATCGTTTCCTGGCTCATGCCGTTGGCCTGGTACGGGCGCGCGGTGGTGCCATCGCCCATCTCGACGTCACGCTGCTGTGCGAGGCACCGAAGATCGGCCCGCACCGAGACGCCATGCGGGCGCGCATCGCCGAGATCGCCGGAATTGCCGTCGACCGGGTGGGAGTCAAGGCGACCACCACCGAGGGCCTGGGCTTTACCGGCCGACGCGAAGGCATCGCCGCCATGGCGTCGGCGACCGTAAGGCTCCCCTGGGGATGATCGGGAGCATCATAAGGAGAGCGCATCATGAATGACGAGATCTTCTTCGAGCGTGCCGCAAAGGTGCTCGCTGCCTGCCGCGCCAAGGGCCTCATGGTGGCAACGGCGGAATCCTGCACGGGCGGTCTCGTGGCCGGCGCCCTCACCGCCATCCCCGGCTCGTCCGACGTGGTGGATCGCGGCTTCGTCACCTATTCCAACGAGGCAAAAGCGCAGATGCTCGGCGTATCGCCGGCCCTGATCGAGCGTGACGGCGCGGTGAGCGAAAGCGTCGCCTTCGCCATGGCCGAGGGAGCGGTGCTGCATTCCCGGGCGGGACTGGCGGTTGCGGTCACGGGGGTCGCCGGCCCTGGTGGCGGCACGGCCGCCAAGCCAGTGGGCCTGGTGCATTTCGCGGCCTGGAGCCAGCAGGGACCACGCCTGCATGTGGAGCGCCGCTTCGGTGAGCTGTCGCGTTCGGAAATCCGCAAGCAAGCCGTAGAGCAGGCCCTCGACCTCCTTTTGAAACTTGCTGGCGAGATCAGGATTGCCGTCTAGGACGCCGCGGTCACCTTGCGCCCATAGACGACGTCAGCCCGTTTCTCGAAGGCTTCGGCGAAACGGCGGAAGGCGGCCTCGAACATGGCGCCCATCAGCATGCCGAGGGTGCGGGAGCGGAAGCTGTAGTCAATGAAGAACTCGACGACGCAGCCTCCTGCCCCGTCATCCAAAAAGGACCAGCGGTTCTCCAGATGGCTGAAGGGGCCATCGAGATATTCGACGAGGATCTGAAGCTTGTCCCTGTCCATGGTCACGCGGCTGGCGAAGGTTTCGCGGATCAACTTGTAGGCCACCGTCATGTCGGCGACCATGACAAGCCGGCCGTCGTCGTGAGGCTGACGGCTGCGAACCCGCAGCGCCGAGCAGAGCGGCACGAAGAGCGGGTATTTTTCGACATCGGCCACCAGATCGAACATGTCGGCTGGCGAATGCTTGACGCGGCGCGTGGTGCGGAAAGAAGGCATGATCAAACTCCGATGCCTTCATATAGGCAAGGGACGGCATGCAAAACAGTTTAATCGAGGTGTTCCGGCTTGAGATGGCGAGACCGGCTCGCGATTTCGTTTGACAAATCGTCGAGGGATTACAATGTTGACTTAGTCAACATTCAATGGCTCCCCCATGTCCGTCATCGACGATATCCGCGATTTCAACCGCTTCTATACCCATAAGCTTCGCCTGCTCGATCGGCACATGCCAGCCAGTTCCTTCCCCTTGCCGGAGGCGCGCGTGCTTTACGAACTCGCTGCCGGCGGGGAGCAAACTGCCGCCGACATCGGCCGGCGCCTCGACATGGACAAGGCGCATCTCAGCCGGATCGTCGCGCGCCTGAAGGCCGACGGCCTGCTGGAAAGCCGTACCGATCCCGCGCATGCCCGCCGCGATCTCCTGTCGCTATCACCTGCCGGCCGCCATGCGTTCGCCGAGCTCGAAGCCGGCACCACGGCGCAGCTCGACAGGTTGCTCTCCCCTCTCGGCGAGGGAGAGCGCGGTCAACTCGTCGGCGCCATGCAGGAGATCAAGAAGCTGCTCGACGTGAAAGAGCCTTCGCCGCAGCCGGTCATTCTCCGCAAGCCCAGGCCCGGGGATCTTGGCTGGGTCATCCATCGCCAGACCCAGCTCTATCACCAGGAATATGACTGGGACTGGACCTATGAAGGGCTGGTCGCCACGATCCTGGGTGATTTTGTCGCCAATTTCGATCCGGCCCGCGAGGATGCCTGGATCGCCGAGCTCGACGGGCGCATCGTCGGCTCGATCTTCCTGATGAAGAGCGACAGCGCCCCCATCGGCAAGCTGCGCCTGCTCTATGTCGACCCCAGCGCCCGCGGGCACGGGCTCGGCAAGAGGCTGGTACGCGCCTGCATCGAGCGTGCCCGGGCGCTCGGCTATGCCTCGCTCACGCTGTGGACCAACGACATCCTGATAGCGGCAAGGAAGATCTATCAGGCAGAAGGCTTCCAGCTGGCAGCGGAGAACCGCCACCATTCCTTCGGCAAGGACCTCGTCGGCCAGACCTGGACGCTGGATCTATAGAGCGTGGTGCCGAAGAGCGGACGCCGGTATTGTTGACGATTACCGCCCCAGCTTTGCAGACCGATTGGCCTTCAGCCTGGCGAAATCGTCGCCGGCATGATGGGAGGAACGCGTCAGCGGCGAGGAGGAGACCATCAGGAAGCCCTTGGTGTAGGCCACCGTCTCATAACTCTTGAATTCGTCCGGCGTGATATAGGCGACCACCGGGTGGTGCTTGCGGGACGGCGCCAGATACTGACCGATGGTGATGAAATCGACATTGGCCGAGCGCAGATCGTCCATCAGCTGCAGAACCTCGTTCCGCTTCTCGCCAAGGCCGACCATGATGCCCGACTTGGTGAAGATGGTGGGGTCGATCTCCTTCACCCGCTGCAGCAGCCGCATCGAATGGAAATAGCGCGCGCCGGGACGAACGGTGAGGTAATTGGAAGCGACCGTTTCCATATTGTGATTGAACACGTCCGGCTTGGCCGCCACCACGATCTCGAGCGCGCCTTCCTTGCGCAGGAAGTCGGGCGTCAGGATCTCGATGGTCGTCCCGGGAGAATGGTGGCGGATCGCCTTGATCACTTCAGCGAAATGCTGGGCACCGCCATCCTTGAGATCGTCGCGATCGACCGAGGTGATCACCACGTGGCTGAGGCCGAGCTTGGCCACGGCAATGCCGGTGTGCTCGGGCTCCTTGGGGTCGAGCGCCCCGGGCATGCCTGTCTTGACGTTGCAGAAGGCGCAGGCCCGCGTGCAGGTGTCGCCCATGATCATGAAGGTGGCGTGCTTCTTGTCCCAGCACTCGCCGATATTGGGGCAGCCCGCCTCCTCGCAGACGGTGACGAGCTTGTTCTCCTTGACGATCGCCTGGGTGTCGCGCCAACCCGGTGAACCGGGCGCCTTGACGCGGATCCAGTCCGGCTTGCGCAGCATGGGCTGATCCGGCCGGTGCGCCTTCTCGGGATGGCGGGGCCGGTTGTCGTTGTTGAGGAGGTCGAGGACGACAGCCATGACAAGCCTTTCGGTTCACTGCGGCCGGTATATCAGGAACGCCCGCGCTGCACCATTGCCGGACAAGCCCGGCAACCTTCTCCTGATCGCATGCCTCGCGCGATCGCAGGCATGCGATCAAGTCGATCATTACATATGGATGGCGCGCCCATAAGCGTCCAGGACGCTCTCATGCATCATTTCCGACAGGGTCGGATGCGGGAACACCGCATGCATGAGGTCTTCCTCGGTGGTCTCCAGATTCATGGCGATCACGAAGCCCTGGACCAGTTCGGTCACCTCGGCGCCGACCATGTGTGCACCCAGGAGCTTGCCGGTCTTGGCGTCGAACACCGTCTTGACCAGGCCTTCGGGCTCGCCGAGGGCAATGGCCTTACCGTTGCCGATGAAGGGGAAGCGGCCGACTTTCACGGTGAAGCCCGCCTCCTTGGCCTTCTTCTCGGTCAGGCCGACGCTGGCGATCTGCGGCGTGCAATAGGTACAGCCGGGAATCTTGTCCTTCTCGAAGGCATGCGGGTTCTTGCCGGCGATCGCCTCGACACAGACCACGCCCTCATGCTCGGCCTTGTGCGCCAGCATCGGTGGCCCGGCAACGTCGCCGATGGCGAAAATCCCCGGCACATTGGTTTTGCCGAAGCCGTCGACCACCACGCAGCCGCGATCGGTCTTCACGCCAAGCTTCTCCAGGCCGAGATTCTCGATATTGCCGACCACGCCGACGGCTGAAATCATGCGGTCGGCCTCGATTACCTGCGACTTGCCGTCAGCCGTCTCCACCGTCGCCTTGACCGAATTGGCCGTCTTCTCGACCTTGGTCACCTTGGCGCTGGAGAGGATCTTCATGCCCGCCTTCTCGAAGCGCTTGCGCGCATGGGCGGCGATTTCCTCGTCCTCCACCGGCAGGATCTGCGGCAGCACCTCGACAACCGTGACCTCGGCGCCGAGCGTGCGATAGAAGGACGCGAATTCGATGCCGATGGCGCCCGAGCCGACCACGATCAGCGATTTGGGCATGTCCGGCGGCACCATGGCGTCGAAATAGGTCCAGATCAGCTTTTTGTCCGGCTCCAGGCCCGGCAGGACGCGTGGGCGGGCGCCAGTGGCGACGATGATGTTCTTGGCCTGGTAGGTTCCGGGGCCCTGCGCGCCCTTGGGCGCCGGGATGGCCGGCCCCTGCACCGACTTGGTCGAAGCCTTGACCACGATCTCGCCGGGCTTGGTGATCTCGGCTTCGCCCCAGATCACGTCAACCTTGTTCTTCTTCAGGAGGAAGCCGACGCCGGTGGCGAGCTGGGCGGAAACCCCGCGCGAGCGCTTGACCACGGCGCCGACATCGGCGCTGATCGAGCCACTGAGCACGAGACCGAAATCCTTGGCGTGCTGGGAATTATGCAGAACCTCGGCCGAGCGCAGCAGCGCCTTGGTGGGGATGCAACCCCAATTGAGGCAGATACCGCCCAGATGCTCGCGCTCGACCACGGCCGTCTTCAGGCCGAGCTGGGCGGCACGAATGGCGGTGACATAGCCGCCGGGGCCGGAACCGATCACGATGACGTCGTAGGAACTCATGGAGTGTCTCTCCTTTCGAGCAATCCGCGCAACATGACCTGGCGCGGCGCTGGAACTTCAAATCATCAAATATCGCCGCCCTGTCGAAAGCCCGGCGGCGCCTCGCTTCTAGGTCTTGCGCCTAGCCGCCTCCGGAACTTGCAGGGAAGGGTCGGCCTTCACGAAAAACCGTTCATTCAGGCATTGCCGAGCCTTGGTTTCGGGAGGGCCTATGCAAACCATTATTTGAGCCAGGTTTCCCATGCCGCGCTTGGATTCCGCGCTCCAGCGCTCGAGAGCCTGGCCGGCCGACTGAACCTCCCAACGCACCGCCTTTGTCGACGAGAGCAAACCGGTTCCCCAACTCCACCCCGTACCGTCTGGATAGAGCATGTAGTGGGCCGAAACTCCTGCCCACTGGCCGCCTCCCAAATTCACCGGCACGGAACTGACCGGCCCGGAGGTAAGTCTGGCCACCACTTCTTCACGCGAGGCCGGCGGACGGCGCAGCAGCTCTGCCGATGAATTGGCGGCCACGCTCGCTGAAGGAGGTGGTGTATGAACACACCCTGCCATCATAAAAGGTACGCTGCCAGCGCAAGCCAGCCACGCCAAACGCCGGTGCCATCTTCGCAAAACTGGTGTTCCGGAAATCGCCCCCCTGGGCATGGCTCTGCTCTCCCTACCTGCCATAGTCGCGATGCTAATTTGCGCTCGGTGCCGATCCTGGCTTCGGAGCGTTTCCGCCCGATGCCGTTCCCGCCGGCACGGTGCTGGGTTGCGTTTTCCAGTCCCGGGCGAAAATGCAGCGTTTCCGGCCAGAGGTGAGCCCGAGGGTCACCGGCAGTTCGACGCAGATTTGATAGGTTGGCGGCAATCCGCGCTGGCGGCGCTCCTGGGCTGCCTGCCCGTCCTTCTGGATCTGCTGCTCTATAGTCGCAAGTGTCGTAGAAGGATCTCTAGCCCGCTTTGCCCGGTCGATTGCGACCTGATCGGTATCGACGACCGTCCAGGCGACTGGGAAAACGCCTTGCGCGCCGGTGCGCCAACCATGACCCGATCCGTCGCCCTGGAGCTTCACCAGGATGCCGTCGCCAATGGACGCCGTGCCGGACATGGCAAGTTCGCGTGCCTGATCCATGGTCGGCTCGGGCTTGGGTGGGGCCGCAA
The DNA here is from genome assembly GCF_056754975.1 of Labrys sp. HAY1-8F. Lineage (NCBI taxonomy): Bacteria > Pseudomonadati > Pseudomonadota > Alphaproteobacteria > Hyphomicrobiales > Xanthobacteraceae > Labrys > Labrys sp. HAY1-8F. The sequence continues at coordinate 598,164 of NZ_JBPGWZ010000002.1, forward strand.
CGATAGGCTTGCCGGCGAGGCCCGGGGTGTTGCACCCGGCAAGCCCGGCCGCCAGCGCCAGGATCACGATACCCGGCGCGAAAGTCCGTCCTGCGGCCCCGCCGCTCACACCAGCATCCCCATGGGTTTTTCGATATAGCCCTTGAAGGCTTGCATCAGCTCGGCACCGAGTGCGCCGTCGACGGCGCGGTGGTCGGTCGACAGGGTCAGCGACATGATCGTCGCCACCTTGATCTCACCGCCATGCACCACCGGCTGCTTGATGCCGGCTCCAACCGCCAGAATGGTGGCGTGCGGCGGGTTGACGATCGCCGCGAACGACTTCACCCCGAACATGCCGAGATTGGAGACCGAACCGGTACCGCCCTGATATTCCTCCGGCTTGAGCTTGCGGCCCTTGGCCCGCGCGGCCAGGTCCTTCATCTCGTTGGAGATGGCGGAAAGCGTCTTGGCCTCGGCATTGCGGATGATCGGGGTGATCAGGCCGCCCGGGATGGAGACGGCGACGCCGACATCAGCATGCTTGTGCTTGAGCATGGCGCCATCGGTCCAGGATACGTTCGCATCCGGCACGGCTTTGAGCGCCAGCGCATAGGCCTTGATCACCATGTCGTTGACCGAGACCTTGAAGGTGGGCTTGCCTTCCTTGGTCAGCGGGGCGCCGTGGTTGATCTGCTCGCGCAAGGCGAGCAGCGCGTCGATCTCGACTTCCACCGTCAGGTAGAAATGCGGGATGGTCGACTTGGCCTCGGTCAGGCGGCGCGCAATGGTCTTGCGCATGCCGTCATGCGGAATCTCCTCGAAGGAACCAGGAGCGAAGAGCTTCTTGGTGACGTCGTCCGAAGCGCCGACCGGCGCGGCCGGCGCTGGCGCCGCCTGGGGAGCAGCCGCGGCCTGGGCAGGAACCGCCGCGGGGGCGGCCTTGGCGCCGCCGCCGGCGATGGCCGCCTTGACGTCCTTCTCGACGATGCGGCCATGCGGGCCGGAGCCCTGGATGGCGCCGAGGTCGAGGCCGGCCTCCTTGGCGAGACGCTTGGCCAGAGGCGATGCGAAGATACGCGTACCGGCCTGGGCTGGAGCAGGCGCCGACGCGGCGGCAGGCGCTGCGGCCGGAGCAGTTGCTGGCGCGGCCTGAGCCGGTGCAGCAGCAGCCGGAGCCGCGGCGGCCGGAGCGGCAGCCTTCGGGGTTGGAGCCCCGCCGCTGGCGGCGACGGCCTTGACATCCTCGCCCTCGCTGGCGATCACGGCGATGAGGTCGTTGACCGGCACGTCGGCGGTGCCTTCCGGCACCACGATCTTGGCCAAAACGCCCTCGTCGATGGCTTCGACTTCCATCGTCGCCTTGTCGGTCTCGATCTCCGCCAGCACATCACCGGACTTGATGGAGTCGCCTTCCTTCTTCAGCCATTTGGCCAGGTTGCCCTTCTCCATCGTGGGAGACAGAGCCGGCATCAGTACATTCACAGGCATCGGCAACTCCTCAGCGATAGAGGACGGCTTTGGCCGCCCCGACGACGTCAGCCACGCTCGGCAGAGCCAGTTTCTCGAGGTTCGCCGCATAGGGCATTGGCACATCCTTGCCCGAAACACGCACGACCGGCGCATCGAGATAATCGAAGGCCTGCTCGTTGACGCGGGCAGCGATTTCCGAACCCACACCCGATTGCTGCCAGCCTTCCTCGACCACCACGCAGCGGCCCGTCTTCTGCACCGAGGCGATCACCGTATCGGTGTCGAGCGGGCGCAGCGAGCGCATGTCGATGATCTCGGCATCGATCCCCTCGCCTGCCAGGGCCTCCGCCGCCTTCAGGGCATAGGTCATGCCAATCGACCAGGCGACCAAAGTGACATCCTTGCCCGGCTTGACCACCTTGGCCTTGCCGATCGGCAAGACGAAATCGTCGAGCTTGGGCACGGGATGGCTGTGGCCATAGAGAATTTCATTCTCCAGGAAGACCACCGGATTGGGATCGCGAATGGCTGCCTTGAGCAGGCCCTTGGCATCGGCCGCCGAATAGGGCGCCACCACCTTCAGGCCGGGCACATGCGAGTACCAGGAACCATAGTCCTGGCTGTGCTGGGCACCCACGCGCGCCGCCGCGCCGTTGGGGCCGCGGAACACGATCGGGCAGCCCATCTGGCCGCCGGACATATAGAGGGTCTTGGCCGCGGAATTGATGATGTGGTCGATCGCCTGCATGGCGAAATTGAAGGTCATGAACTCCACGACCGGGCGCAAGCCCGTCATGGCAGCGCCGGTGGCGATACCGGCGAAGCCATGTTCGGTGATCGGCGTATCGACGACGCGCCGTGCCCCGAATTCCTGCAACAGCCCTTGAGTGATCTTGTAGGCGCCCTGGTACTCGGCAACTTCCTCGCCGATGACGAAGACGTTGGCGTCGAGGCGCATTTCCTCCGCCATGGCATCGCGCAGGGCTTCGCGGACGGTCTGGGTGACGAACTCGGTGCCGGCCGGAATCTCGCCAGAGGCATCATGGGCTTCAGCCGGCGCCGACTGCACCACGGCGGGAGCGGCAACGCTGGGAGCCGGAGCCGCGGCGGGAGCAGCGGCCGGCTGGGCCGGTGCCGACGCTGCCGGCGCGGCTGCCTCGCCCTCACCCTGGATGAAGGCGATCTTGGTATTCACCGCGACATTGTCGGTACCCTCGGGCACCAGGATCTGCGTGAGCACACCTTCGTCGATGGCTTCGACTTCCATCGTCGCCTTGTCGGTCTCGATTTCGGCGATCACGTCGCCGGACTTGATGGTGTCGCCTTCCTTTTTAAGCCATTTGGAGAGTTTGCCCTGCTCCATGGTGGGAGAGAGGGCCGGCATCAGGATATCAGGCATGGGTGCCTCGAAGTCTGGAGAATGGAATTACGCGAGCAGGCTGGAACTGCCGACCATCACTTCAGGATGTCGGTCCACAGCTCCGAGGGATCGGGCTCGGAATCGCTGGTGGCGAAATCGGCGGAATCGTTGACGATGTCGCGGATTTCGGAATCGATCTTCTTCAGCTCCTCCTCGCTCGCCCCATGCTCTTCCAGCAGGCGTGCGCGGCTCTGTTCGATCGGATCGTGCTCGGTCCGCATCTTCTGGACTTCGTCCTTCGAACGGTACTTCGCCGGATCCGACATCGAGTGGCCGCGATAGCGGTAGGTCAGCATCTCCAGGATGTAGGGGCCCTTGCCGGAACGGGCATGTTCGATCGCCTTCTGGCCCGCCGCATAGATGGCGCGCACATCCATGCCGTCCACCTGTTCGCCGGGAATGTTGAAGGAGAGGCCACGGCGGGAGAAGTCGGTCTGGGCCGAGGCGCGATTCACCGACGTGCCCATGGCGTATTTGTTGTTCTCGATCACATAGACGACGGGCAGCTTCCACAGCGCCGCCATGTTGAAGCTTTCATAGACCTGGCCCTGGTTGGCGGCGCCGTCGCCGAAATAGGTCAGGCTCACCTTGCCGTCGGAGCGATAGGCATTGGCAAAAGCCAGGCCGGTGCCGAGCGATACCTGCGCGCCCACGATGCCGTGGCCGCCATAGAAAGCCTTCTCCACCGAGAACATGTGCATGGAGCCGCCCTTGCCGTGCGAATAACCGCCCTGGCGTCCGGTCAGCTCGGCCATGACGCCGCGAGGGGCCATGCCCGCCGCGATCATATGGCCGTGGTCACGATAGCCAGTGATGACCTGATCGCCTTCACGCGAAGCCATCTGCAGCCCGACCACGACGGCTTCCTGCCCGATATAGAGATGGCAGAAACCGCCGATCAGGCCCATGCCGTACATCTGTCCGGCCTTCTCCTCGAAGCGGCGGATCAGCAACATCTCGCGATAAGCCTTGAGCTCCTGGTCGCGGGAGAACGACGATGCCGTCCTGGTTGCCCCCGCTGCCTTGCCCGAGCGGGCGGCAGTCTTCGAAGCCTTGCTAGCGGTAGCAGCGGCCTTTGCGGCTGTAGCGGCCATGAACCCTCCGATTATTGGTGGCTAAGCTGAGGAAGTGCTAGCGCATCCAATATCAAAAAGCGAGAGCCACACCCAAATGCTGCACTGCAACATATTGAACATGCAACACAATTATGAATAAACTCAATTTCAGTTCATTTAGCAATGAACTCAATTCCCGTTATTCTTCGACACATTTTTGTCAAACTTCGACACTGCCCTGGAACGTCGTCGAAATAGAATCGATTTAACGGGAGAGAAGTCGCAACAAGTGGAAAGCCGATCCTACTTGGTCAGCAACACTACTTCGTCATTGGGATGAACGAGGCCCAGCACGTCACGCGCCTTCTCATCCAGCATGTCCGGATCGATCGCCTGTGACCTGAGCAGGTTCACACGCCGATCGAGAGCGGCATGCTCCTTCTGCAGCAGGACCAATTCACTGCCCAGATCCTGCTTCTGCTGGTCGAATTGGTGCTGTGCCTGGATGCCATGCTCGCCATTGAAGGCCTGATAGGAGAAATAAGCGATGGCTGCGGCCGCTCCCGCCAGAAGCGCGAGCTGGTTCAAGATGGCGCGGATGCGTGTGCGAATGACCATGCGGCCATGGTTAACCCTGGATGGTTGATATTCCGTTGACGCCGCTTGCTGCAGCGCAAAATCCACGACGTTTCAGCCCCTCCCGCATGCCGGTCCGGCAGGACCGCCATGCAAAAATGCGGCCCAAATAAAAAGCCGGGGAGCAGAAGCTCCCCGGCTTTGGTCTTCAACCCAAGTGAATCAGGCTCAGGCGAGCGCCTTCAGCGCGGCGCGGCCGCCATAGAGAGACTGCGTGCCGAGCGCCTCTTCGATGCGCAGAAGCTGGTTGTACTTGGCCGTGCGGTCGGAGCGCGCCAGCGAGCCCGTCTTGATCTGCCCGCAATTGGTGGCCACGGCGAGATCGGCGATGGTGGAGTCCTCGGTCTCACCCGAACGATGGGACATCACGGCGCGATAGCCTGCCTTGTGAGCCATTTCCACGGCCGCGAGCGTCTCGGTCAAGGTGCCGATCTGGTTGACCTTAACCAAAATCGCGTTACCCAACCCCTTCTTGATACCCATCGACAGACGTTCGGTGTTGGTGACGAACAGGTCGTCGCCGACGAGTTGCACCTTGCTGCCAACCTTGTCGGTGAGCAGCTTCCAGCCCTCGAAATCATCCTCGGACAGGCCGTCCTCGATCGAGACGATCGGATAGTCCGCCGTGAGCTGGGCGAGATAATCGGCCTGTTCGGCGATCGAGCGCTTTACGCCCTCGCCGCTATAGTCATAGACGCCATCCTTGAAGAACTCGGTGGCGGCGCAGTCGAGCGCCAGCATGACATCCTCGCCTGGCTTGTAGCCGGCCTTCTCGATGGCGCTCATCACGAAATCGAGCGCAGCCTTGGCGGATGGCAAGTTGGGAGCAAAGCCGCCCTCGTCACCGACATTGGTGTTGTGGCCAGCATCCTTCAGCCCCTTCTTCAGGGTATGGAAGATCTCGGCGCCCATGCGCAGGCCTTCGGCGAAGGTCGGCGCGCCGACCGGCATCACCATGAATTCCTGGAAGTCGATGGGGTTATCGGCATGCATGCCACCATTGACGATGTTCATCATCGGTACCGGCAGGACGCGAGCGGCAGGGCCGCCGATATAGCGCCACAGCGGCAGGTCGGCTGACTGCGCAGCAGCCTTGGCGACGGCGAGGGAAACGCCGAGGATGGCATTGGCGCCCAGGCGGGACTTATTCGGGGTGCCGTCGAGGTCGATCATGGTCTGGTCGATCTGGATCTGGTCCTCGGCGTCCAGGCCGCCAAGCGCCTCATAGATCTCGCCATTGACGGCTTCCACCGCCTTCTCGACGCCCTTGCCGCCATAGCGCTTGCCGCCATCACGCAATTCGACAGCCTCATGCGCGCCAGTGGAAGCGCCTGATGGCACCGCAGCCCTTCCCGTGGATCCGTCTTCCAGCAGGACATCGACCTCGACCGTCGGATTGCCGCGGCTGTCCAGAATTTCGCGGGCGATGATGTCGCTGATAGCGGTCATGGGGCTGCTCCTGTTTGTGATGACGGATTGTTCGTCGCGCTCATAGCGGATGAACGGCCATGGCGGAAGAGTAAAACAACGTCACCAAACCGCCATCTCAGACGCGCGCCGCCTTGGGAGGTAACAAACGAGCCTGTACTTCGTCGAGCATTTCCCGGCGCGCCGGTGTCATGCCACCAGCAGCCTCAGCCACCTTGTGCATGAGATCGATCAGATCCTTGCGCTCTCCCGCCGCGAGTTGCTTCTCGAACAGCGGCACCAATTCACGGAATAGTACCGAGAAGCTCGGCGTATTGCGGGCGACATATTCGGCGAAGGTCCGATGTTCGACCAGTTTGTCGCCATAGCCGAACACGGTGCGGGCAGCCTCGTCGATCAGGCTTTCCGCAGCCGGCAGCACGGCGTGGTCGACACTGCCGAGCTTGATCAACAGGGCAAGCGCGCCATCGCGCGCTTCCGTCACCGAGCGCACAGCCGCCTTGACCTCCGCGTCTCGAGCCCGCTGCATGCGCCGCTGGCGCGCTGCCGCACTGAAATAAGAGGCGATGACCTCATGGCCATCAAAACGGATCAGCCAAAAGACGACCCAGCCCATCAGGGCACTCAGGACCAAAGCGATGACCGGCATGGCATTCCCCAGCGTTAGCACGAGAGATCTGCCACGAAATAGTCACATTGTCACGACAGGCGACGTTCCCTTCGAAACAGCTTGCATGGGTGCAAGAAATCACCGATTGCCGAGCAGATGAACCATGCATGGGAGCCAAACATGACCAGTTTCGACCCCTCCTCTCTTCAACTCGGCAGCAACAGCAAGATCCCCGCTACTCCCGAGGAAGCCAGGCTCGACCGCGTTCCCAATCCGCAGGCCGATACGCTCTATCTCGCGCGCTTTACCTGCCCGGAATTCACGTCGCTCTGTCCGGTGACAGGGCAGCCCGACTTCGCCCATCTCGTCATCGATTATGCGCCGAAGGACTGGCTGGTCGAATCCAAGTCGCTCAAGCTCTACCTCACCAGCTTCCGCAATCACGGTGCCTTCCATGAGGACTGCACGGTGGCCGTTGGCCGCCGCCTTGCCGACCTCCTGGAACCGCACTGGCTGCGTATCGGCGGCTATTGGTATCCGCGCGGCGGCATCCCGATCGATGTGTTCTGGCAGACCGGCAAGCCGCCCGAGGCCCTATGGCTGCCCGATCAGGGCGTCCCGAGCTATCGCGGACGGGGCTGAGCTCCGCGGAGTGTCAGCCTCACAGCTCCATCACCTGATGGAGCGGGGCTGACATCTTTCTTGGCTGGGAATGCCGCGTATCCAGGCTTGTCGATCTCGTTCCATCACTTGATGGAGCTGAGGAGATCGGCGCTCCAAAAGTTGCTCGCAAACCGCAACCGTGACGCTAACTCTTGGCGATGGCGTCGAACTGCTTCAGGCGCGTGAGCAGCGCCTCGAGTTGATTGAGGGGCACCATGTTCGGGCCATCGGAGGGGGCGTGATCAGGATCCTGATGCGTCTCGATGAAGACGGCGGCCACGCCCACCGCCACGGCAGCGCGGGCCAGCACCGGCACGAATTCGCGCTGGCCACCGCTCGACGTCCCCTGTCCGCCCGGCTGCTGCACCGAATGGGTGGCGTCGAACACCACGGGCGCGCCAATCTGCTCGGCCATGATCGGCAGCGCACGCATGTCGGTCACCAGCGTATTATAGCCGAAGGAGGCGCCACGCTCGGTCACCAGCACGTTGGGATTGCCCGCCTCGGTGATCTTGGCGACGACATTCTTCATGTCCCAGGGTGCCAGGAACTGCCCCTTCTTGACGTTGACGACCCGCCCGGTGCGGGCAGCGGCCACCAGGAGATCGGTCTGGCGCGAAAGAAAAGCGGGAATCTGCAGCACGTCGACAACCTGAGCGACCTTGGCGCATTGATCGTTTTCATGGACGTCCGTGATCACCGGCAGGCCGAACTTCTCGCGGATCTCGGCGAAGATCGGCAGTGCGTTGTCGAGGCCGACGCCGCGGGCTCCTTTGGCGGAGGTGCGGTTGGCCTTGTCGAAGGAGCTCTTGTAGATCAGGCCCAATCCAAGCTTGTCCGTGATCTCCTTGATGGCCGAAGCCATTTCCATGGCATGCTCGCGGCTCTCCATCTGGCAGGGGCCGGCGATCACGGTGAGCGGGAGCGCATTGCCGATGCGAAGCTTGCCGAGGGAGACGACGGGATTGGCGGCGGTCATGAGCGCTCCTGAGGTTGATCGATATCGCGGAGATAAGGCTGGCGGCAGTCGAAGGCAAGCTTGGCGCATGCTACGGGGCATCAGGCGTCTCGCCCCTAATGCGCTGATTTTAACGAGATAGATGCGCGATTGCGTCAGGCGAGGCGTCTACGATCCTGGAAATCGTACCCCTCCGATCAAGTCTTGGGCTCTTCGAAAATCAGGGCGGTGCCGAAATTGTCGGCGGCCGCGATGGCCAGATGCTTGCGGTGGCGGATGAAGGGAATGCCTGCCTCATCCAGGCGGGCAGCGACGGCTTCGAGCGGTGCCGTCACCTTGAAGGCAGCCAGACGCGGTCCGTGGGCCAGCGACAAATCGGGCTCCAGGCCCAGCACGTCGCGATAGCAATCCGGCGACATCGCCTCGACCGTCCCGCGTGGCGTGACGATCGCCATGTTGCGGGCGCTGGCGCAGACCGCCCTTGCCCCCGTGAAGGCCTCGAAGAAAGGCACCGTTGCCGCCGGCTCAGCGGCCAGCATGACGATGCCGCCGACTTTGACCGCCCCGTTCGCGTGACGCTGGAAGTCGGGATTCCAGAAATTCTGCGGCTCGTGCTGCTGTGTGGCGAAAAAGCCTGCAGCCGGCATGGCGGTGTCGGCGGCAAAGGCGAGCGTGAAGGCGACACGAACCACCGAACCATCCGGCCGCGTGGCCTGGCGTTCGAAGAAGAACGGCTCAAAGCCGCCAATATCGGCCTCGTCGAAACTGAGTTTGTCGGCGGCGGCATCCTGCGCTTCCACCACCAGCATCGCGAAGCCGTCCCCGAAGCTGGCCAGATAGTCGTGGGAGAAAGAGGCGAAGCGGGAGCGATCGGCCCAGGCGGCATCCGTGATGCCGTCAGCCCCCACCGTGATCAATTCCAGGAAGATGCCCGGAAATTGCACCACGTGGTTCTCGGTACCCCAGGGATGGCGGTTGCGAGTGCCGACCGTGAAGCCGAGTGCCCGGTAATGCGCAGCGGCGGCATCGAGGTCGCGAACGGCAAGAACGAGATGATCGAGACCGCGGGACATGAGGCCGCTCCAGTCGGAATCGGGGGGCGGGTCTTCAGACCCGCCTGAAACAGGGTCGTGTCAGGAAGGGCGGGTCTGAAGACCCGCCCCCGGTCAAACCAACCGGCTTTGCTCGACGGCAGCTGCGATGAAGCTCGAGAACAGGGGATGCGGCTCGAAGGGACGCGACTTCAGTTCGGGATGATATTGAACGCCGATAAACCAGGGATGGTCGGCATATTCGATGGTCTCCGGCAGCAGGCCATCCGGCGACGTACCACAGAACACCATGCCCTTGTCTTCGAGGCGCTCACGATAGCTCATATTCACTTCATAGCGATGGCGATGGCGCTCGGAGATCGAGGTCGAGTTGTAGATATCGGCAATCTTGGAATCCCGCTTCAACGTGGCTTGATAGGCGCCGAGGCGCATGGTGCCACCGAGATCGCCGCCCTGGGCGCGCTGCTCGAGCTCGTTGCCCTTCATCCATTCGGTCATCAGGCCGACGACCGGCTCCTTGGTCGCGCCAAACTCGGTCGAGTTGGCGCCCTTGATACCAGCGAGCGAACGGGCACCTTCGATCACCGCCATCTGCATGCCGAAACAGATTCCGAAATACGGCACCTTGCGCTCGCGGGCGAAAGTCACCGCCTTGATCTTGCCCTCGGCGCCGCGCTGGCCGAAGCCGCCGGGAACCAGGATGCCGTGAACATGCTCCAGATGCGGAGCCGGATCGTCCTGTTCGAAGATCTCGCTCTCGATCCAGTCCAGCTTGACCTTGACGCCATTGGCGATGCCACCATGGGTCAGCGCCTCGGTCAGCGACTTATAGGCATCCTTAAGGCCGGTATATTTGCCGACGATGGCAATAGTGACCTCGCCCTCGGGATTGTGGACGGTCTGGGAGATCTTGCGCCAGCGCGACAGATCCGGCTTGGGCGCGTCCTCGATCCCGAAAGCCGCCAGCACCTCGGTGTCCAGGCCCTGCTCGTGATAGGCGATCGGCACATCATAGATCGAAGCGACGTCGCGCGCCTCGATCACCGCGGTTTCGCGCACATTGCAGAACAGAGCGAGCTTGCGGCGCTCTTCCTTGGGAATCTCCCGGTCGGAACGACAGAGCAGGATGTCGGGCTGGATACCGATCGAACGCAGTTCGGCGACCGAATGCTGCGTCGGCTTGGTCTTGAGCTCGCCCGCCGAGGGAATGAAGGGCAGCAGCGTCAGATGGGTGTAGATGCAGGCACCGCGCGGCAGGTCGCTCTTGATCTGGCGGATCGCCTCGAAGAAGGGCAGGCCTTCGATGTCGCCGACGGTGCCGCCGATCTCGACTAGTACGAAATCCACGCCGTCATTGCCCTTGAGGACGAAATCCTTGATGGCGTTGGTGACGTGGGGAATGACCTGGATGGTGGCGCCGAGATAGTCCCCGCGCCGCTCCTTGGTGATGATGTCGAGATAGATCCGGCCCGTGGTGATGTTGTCGTCCCTGGAGGCTGGACGCCCGGTGAAGCGCTCGTAATGGCCGAGGTCGAGGTCGGTCTCGGCCCCGTCATCGGTGACGAAGACCTCGCCGTGCTCATACGGGCTCATGGTGCCCGGATCGACATTGAGATAGGGATCGAGCTTGCGAAGGCGGACTTTGTAGCCGCGCGCCTGAAGAAGCGCGCCGAGGGCCGCTGAGGCCAGCCCTTTGCCAAGCGAGGAGACCACGCCGCCGGTGATGAAAATGTACCGCGTCATGGAGCCCCACTTAGACAAAAACACAATGATTCGACGAGCGAACAATCGCTGCCCGCAGGATTATTTTCAGTTCACGCAAAGACGCGACAGTCCTCAGCCCGACAAATGACTGCCGGGCTACACAGTTACGGCTTGGCCGGCGCAGCCGGTTCGCCACCGCCCTGCAACTGGTCGAACACCGAACCGCCATTGGACGGGGCCGGAGCCGCCGGTGCCGGCTGAGCGGGAGCCGATGGCGAAGATTGGGCCGGCTGGCTGGCCGGCGCGGCCGGACGATACTGGTCGAGCAGCGAACCACCCGGGCGGCTCTGCTGATTGGCGAGAATCGTCAGCAGCAGGCTGGTAATGAAGAAGGCAGCTGCCAGACCGGCCGTCGTCCGCGTCAGCAGATTCGCCTGGCCGCGTCCGGTCATGAAACCGCCCGTTCCGCCGCCGATGCCGAGCCCCCCACCTTCGGAGCGCTGCAACAGCACCACAACAACAAGGGCCAGCACCACCATCAGGTGGATCGAGATGAGAACGGTTTGCATGAACTGATCCGGAAAGAATTCGGGCGCGTTCCTACACGAAGCGAGGCCCGCTGACTACCCCTGTCATATGGGAAGCTGGCATGAACTGCGCCAGCCCCCCGTTTTTGAAGATCAACCAGGCTGCCGGGAGGCAACAAAAGCCTCGTGCTCACGCACGAGATCACCCGACAGTGCCTTGGCGATCAGTGCCCTCGTCTCCGGGATGCCGTAGATAGCCGCGAAAGAGCCGAAGCGAGGGCCGCGCTGCTCGCCCAGGAGGATGCGATAGAGTGTGTTGAACCACTCCAGCGAGACGCCGGGGCGCTCGGGCGTGGCGCCCTTGGCCTTGAAGTCCTGATAGGGCGGCAGAGAGCGGCCGACATCGTAGACCGCCTCCTGGATCGCCGCGGCGTCCGCATCGTCAGGTAGGGCACCGAGGGCGTCGGACAATTTCTGCAGTGCCCCCCTCTCCTCCTCGGTCGGCACGGCATAGCTCTTGGCGGGCTTCACGAAATCCTGGAAATAGCGGATCGCGTAGCCGACCAGCCTGTCGAGCTGCGGATGGGTCTGCGGCGATGCGTCCGGAGCATGGCGACGCAGGAAGCCCCACAGCACGTCCTTGTTCTCCGCATTGGCGACGGCAACCAGATTGAGCAGCAGCGCGAAATTGATCGTGGTGCGCGCCCCTTCCTGGCCGATCGTCTCCGGCGCCGGCGGATTTCCGCCATGAATATGCCAGACCGGGTTGCCAAGCTGATTCTTTGCATCCTGCCGCCCGAAGCCGCCCAGAAACTGCAGATACTCGTCGACGGCTCGTGGAATGGCGTCGAAATGCAGTTTCTTGGCCGAGCGGGGCGACTGGTACATGTACAACGCCAGGCTCTCCGGCGTGGCATAGGTCAACCATTCGTCGATGGTCAGGCCGTTGCCCTTCGACTTCGAGATCTTCTGACCGTGCTGGTCGAGGAAGAGTTCGTAGACATAGTGCTCCGGGGCCGTGCCGCCGAGGATTTCGCAAATGGCGTCATAAACAGGTGCGTTGGTCTGGTGGTCCTTGCCGAACATCTCGAAGTCGACATCCAGCGCCGCCCAGCGCGCGCCGAAATCCGGCTTCCATTGCAGCTTCACCTTGCCGCCGGTGACCGGTAGCGTCTTGTCGACACCGTCCTCGTCGGTGAAGGTGATGGTCCCTGCCTTGGCATTCACCTCCTTGAGCGGCACATAGAGCACCCGCCCGCTGCTCGGAGAGATCGGCAGGAACGGCGAATAGGTCGCCTGCCGCTCCTCGCCGAGGGTCGGCAGCATGACGGCCATGATCTCGTCGTACTTTTCGGCGGCCTTCAGCAGCACGGCATCGAGCTTGCCGGATGTGTAGTATTCCGTCGCGCTGGCGAATTCGTAATCGAACCCGAACGTATCGAGGAACCGGCGGAGCATGGCGTTGTTATGATCGCCGAAGCTCTTGTAAGCGCCGCCAAACGGATTGGGAACACGGGTCAGCGGCATCTGCAAATAAGGCTTGAGCGCTTCGGGATCCGGCACATTGTCCGGGATCTTGCGCATGCCATCCATATCGTCGGAGAAGCAAATCAGCCGGGTCGGGATACGATCTTCCGTCAGCAGGCGAAACGCATTGCGCACCATGGTGGTACGCGCGACCTCGCCGAAGGTGCCGATATGCGGCAGGCCCGAGGGACCGTAACCGGTCTCGAACAGGATCTCTTTTTTGTCGCCGGCGCGCTTCTGCAGACGGGCAACGAGCTTCCTCGCCTCCTCGAATGGCCAGGCGGCAGAGACATTGGCGGCCGCGACGAGCTCGGCCGGATAGAGATTTGACATGTTCGATCCGATTTCTTTCTGCTGCTTGTGGATGGGAAGCCAAGTGGCGTGCGAGACGGCTTGATTTTTCTCGACCGCAAGCGGAAGGCACAGCCATATTCAGGCTGGGCCGCAGCGTCAATCTTGGCGCGTGCAAATGATCGGTCGAGGGGCGTGATGACGTCGATTCTGGACTATCTGACCGCCGCTCTCGTTACTTTGCTGGTGGTGGTCGACCCGCCCGGCCTCGGCCCGATCTTCCTGGGCGTCACCCGCGGCATGAACAAGGAGCAGCAGCACTCGGTCGGCTGGCGCGCCAGCGTGATCGGCTTCGGCGTGCTCGCCTTCTTTGCCGTCGCCGGGGAACCCTTCCTCAGGCTGCTCGGCATCACCACGCCGGCCTTCCGTATCGCCGGCGGCCTGCTGCTCTTCGCCATCGCCTATGAAATGGTGTTCGACCGCTCCACCATGCGCAAGAACGAGACTGCGGAGACCGCCATCACCAAGGACTTCATCTCCAATGTCGCTGCCTTCCCGCTCGCCATCCCTTTGATTGCCGGTCCCGGCGCCATCACGGCCGTGATGTTGCTATCGGCCCAGACCCATGGCGAGCCGGCCAAATTCGCATCCCTGTTTCTCGTCATCGCCTTCGTGACGGCCTGCTGCTACGTCTCCTTCCGCCTTGCCGGCGTGATCAACAAGCTGCTGGGGATCACCGGCAATGTCGTGCTGACCCGACTTCTCGGCATCGTCCTGTCGGCCCTGGCGGTGCAGTTCATCGTCGATGGCGTCAGGGCGATCGTGACCGGATAAGGGCCCGCACTGCGTTCGACACCATTTCTCCGTCTCGGCAGGGCGATGACCGAGCCTTCGATCGCGCACAAAAGCAAGACGCCGGCCACGAGACGTGACCGGCGCTTCAGGCACCTTGTCGACGGGTCTGTTCCGACGTCAGAACGGGATGTCGTCGTCCATGTCGGCCGAGGAGAACTTGCTCGAACCGGCCGGTGCCGGACGGCGCTCCATCGGGCTCGACGAGCCGAAATCATTGCCCTGATAGTCCCGGGCGCCCTCACCCTGCCCACCGCCGCCGCGCGAGTCCAGCAGTGTCATTTCACCGCGATAGCGCTGCAGCACGATCTCGGTGGAATATTTTTCCACGCCCGAAGCGTCATTGTATTTGCGGGTCTGCAGCTGGCCCTCGAGGTAAACCTTGGCACCCTTCTTCAGATATTGCTCGGCGATGCGTGCCAGCCCCTCGTTGAAGATGACCACGCTGTGCCACTCGGTCTTCTCCTTGCGTTCGCCGGTGGCCTTGTCGCGCCAGCTTTCCGTCGTGGCGATACGGAGGTTGACGACCGGCTCGCCCGAATTGAGCCGCCGCACTTCAGGATCGCGGCCGAGATTACCGACCAGAATGACCTTGTTCACCGAGCCCGACATCGAGGCTTCCTTCCTTCGCTTCACAGCGTGCCGGCCGAACCGCCCTGCACGCCCCATGGCACCCCGAAAGGCGCCTCCATCATTTCTGCTCTAGCATGCTCCCGGCGCCACGCCTGCAAGGGAATTGGCTTCGTGCACAATTAGTTTTGTTCCACATTTGTTCGTGCAATGCAAGCGCCCGCCTTAACGATCCGCTTACCAAACCACCCCAAAGACCACACCATACCGCAGTCTGTCGTTCCGCCTCGAATCATGTGGGAATCTGCGGCATCTGGCCAAGAAAACCTTGCCTTTGCCCGATAACTTGCCCAACAAGCAGGTCGAAAATCAGAACCGCGCTTTCCGTCATCGCTCTTTCGCCACATTGGGCGTGCAGGGGATCCGCACACTCATTCTTAGTTCCATACGAGGGCAGCAAAATGGCAGGACCAGGACAACAGCGCGAAGCGACCGACGGAGCCAACACGGTAGCGGCTCTGGGTTTGCGGCGCGCCGCTTTGCGCGGCATGCTCGCTTCCCCGATCATCGATGCGGATGACCAGAAGGGGCTGCGCGACGAACTGGTCTCCGAGCTGCGCTCCATCGCCAATTCGATCTCCCGCGCCCCCGCCAAGAACGCCGTCGAGCTCTGCGCCAAGCTGGACGTGCTCGGCGAGGAATATCGTCCCGACGGCGACAGCGGCTCCATCCGCGAGTTGATCGCCTCGATCCGCCGTGACGTCGTCAGCCTGACCGGCCGTCCGGCGGTTCAGGAGCGCGCCTCCTTCCAGACGATCCGCCCGATGCACAATGCGCGCGCCGCCGAACCGACCCAGCAGCCGGCTTCGGGCGAAGCGGCTGGTGAAGCCAAGGCCGACTAAGCCTTTCCTTCGAGGCCGAAATCATCACCCCCGTGGAGCGATCCGCGGGGGTTTTTCTTTGGCTCTCGATCTCTCCCCTTGGCGTTGGCCGCGAGCAAAGCGTGTTCACATGCGAACGCTTGTCCCAACGCTGCGTTCCGGCACGTCTCTACAAGTCTAGGCGATTCCGTCTCGTTGGCGAAAAGCCGTTGGTTCCAAACGAAAGGGGCAGGCTCGCGCCTGCCCCCATTCATTGCATCGACCTTGGGATCGACAATCGCTCCTTATTGGGCGTTGTCGCCCTCGCCTTCATCGTCGCCGCCTTCGTCACCGCCGCCGGCACCAGGTGCGGCTCCACCGCCGTTGCCGGCGCTGAGCACCTGGCCATTGACGCTCACGGCCTTGGTTGCCGCGTCGAAGTCGACGTCCCAGACGGCCTTGCCGTCAGCACCGGTCTTGGCCAGCCCCTTGATCAGGGCAATGCCCATCAGGGCCGATTCCTTGTTGGGAACCTGGGCGTTGTTCACGGCCGCAATGATCTGGTCGAGATTGGTGGCCGAAATCGTCACCTTGCCCTTCTGGCTCGGCATGACGCTCATCTTGCCTTCCGCGCTCACCGCTCCGGCCGGGGCGGTGAAGGTGCTGGGCGCCAGGGTCACATGCGGCTGTCCGGCCATGAAGAGAGCCAGGAATTGCGGCGTCAGTTCGTTGGGGATCGGCGGATCCTTGCTCGCATCGAAATTCTCGATCGCCAGCTTGGCGATGGCCTCGAGGTCGACGCCCTCGAACTTCACGTCGATATTGCCCTCGCCCGGAACCAGCGGAGCCACCCAGCCCGGAATGGCCGGGGACTGCGGCAACGCCAAGCCATCATATTTGATGTCAATGCCATAGGAGGCATCCTTGACCGCGCCGGTCATGCCGACGCCGTAGCTCAGGCTTCCGAGCTTGACCGGACCCAACGGCGTCTCGACGGTGACCTCATTCAGCTTGGTCGTGCCGGACAGGTTGTTCCACAGTGGCAGGGCTGCAGTCAGCTTCTGCTTGATCTCGGCCTGCTTGCCGATCAATTCCTTGGGATCCTTGGAATTGGCGGCCATGCCAATGAATTCCAGCACTGTCGTAAGCTGGAGATTGTCGACCTTTCCATCAGAGGCCAGCGACTTGGCCGAAACCTTGATGGTAAGGGGCTTGGTCTTGCCAACAATGTTCTCGACGAAATCGGTGGCCGAGCCGGTGGTGCTGATGTTGACGCCCCCACCGCTGCCGGCGGTTCCGGTCAGCTTGGAGGTGATCGCGCCCATGCTCGCGGTCACGGTGCTCTCGGGATCCTCCATGTCCATCGCCATCGAGGCGCAGGTCACTTCATAGGTCGAGAAGGTCGAGATCTTCGGATCGAACACGCCTGCCGACTTGCAAGGCGCCGCAACCTTCATGGCGAAAGGCTTGTCGCCCTGGGTGCCGCTGAAATTGTAGTTGATCGGCGAATCGCTGGTCACCGCATAGGTGCCGTCCGAATTGGGTGTGGCCAGATAGGTGATCGGATCGAAGCTCGCAGTGACGCCGGCTCCCTTGAGCTGGGCCAGGGTGGAGGCCAGATCAAGCTTCACGGCATAGGCGCTGCCCTGCGGGGTGATGGACAGGATGCCCTTCTCGAAAAGGCCGCTGCCGAACGTCTTGGCCAGGCTGTCTTGCAGTTGCTTGGCGCCATCCGCCGATACGCCCTGCGCAAAGGCGGGAGCGCTCAGCAGCGTCGCGGCCAGTAGCGTGCTCCGAAAGGCCAGCCTGGCGGCGGGACTGCGGCGTTTCATGCGAAGAAGTTGCATGGAGTTTCCTTCAGTGGGTGGGAAGCCGTTTCGCGGCGCACTCTTAACCCAAAATCATGAGGTGCGCACGCTTGGGTCGATGAAAGAGCGGTGGACGTTCAGGACCGGCTGTGAACCGGTACAGCGGCACTAGGCCCCGTCAGGATCGGAAACGAGGTGCCGAAACGCACATGACACATTCAATAGTCTCCGTGACGGGAGCGTTTATCACGCTGCAGGCGAGCCATCCTGATGGCTGTTATGGATCATGGATGGGGCAGCGGACAGTTCCGTGCGTCACAAACCTTCCTGGATAGAGAATTGCGGCAAGAGCGTCGCGATGGCAGTCGAGCGGCCACCACTACTCAGGGTAGCACCCTAGCACCAGCCTTCAATCGATACATGACAAGAGGTCAAAAAAACGGCAAGAACCGGGATTGCCAGCATGAAACGTTTACGGTTTCGCAGCATTATGCGATGAAAACAAAAGTGCCCTCGGTAATGGTTCGGTGTTAGACCTACATCGCTGCTGTCCGAAAAAATGGAAGCGACAATGACAATTCTCAAGATCCTCACCGCCGTTTTCGTCCTGGCTGGCTTGGCAGCCTGCGCCAGTGACTACGGCCAGGCCGACCGCCGTCCGGCTTACGTCGTCGGGCCGGATACGCCGTTCCCGCGCTGAGCCCGGCACACTGCTCGTAAGCGTTTAGCCCAACACCCGAGCGCCCAAGGTGGCATTTGCGCGGTGTAGCAGGGCATGAGCAGCCTCCATCAGGTTTTAGCCTGCACGAACACCCTGCCATCCGGTGGGGTTTTCTTTTGTCCAAACGTCCACGGGCGCCGATTCGCTACCCTGCTGCCGACTGGCCCACATTACGGCATCCGTCTCCTGCCCCGCGGATGCACTGGGATGAATTGCCTATTTAAAAGAAATACGGGGAAAGAGAGCGCACTCTCCTTCCCCCAAAAAAGCTCTGTTTTCCGTTAAGCTTTCGCGAGATAAGTCTGCGCCTGGACACTAGCCTTGCTATCGTCGCTCGGCAGAAATAACACCCGTAAACTCTTGAACGGCATTGTTAGCATAACGGTGCTACATGGAAAATCTAACCTGTCCATAGCCCAAACTCCGTTTAGGAAGTGAAGGTCGAATTATATCGATTTACGCCAGGGTGGACGCATCATAATACCACAAAGCAAATACGCCTCTCACGATCAGGCGACGACGATCGGGTGAACAGGGGGCATCACCCCCCACGATACCGATCGGCCCAAGACAAAGTCAGGGCATGTCGAGCAGATATCTGAATGAACGGGGGTGGCGGAGACGCAGCGCCTAAAAATTCTTCTATCGATTTGTTTGTATTGATATATTTTATTACCATTAAACCGCTTCCCTACCTTCTTCCCCACTGAAAACTCGGGTTTTAGGGACGATATGGACTCCAAATTTGTGTGGATTCCCCCTGCCCGCGAATCGGCGACGATGGCAGCCACGCCCGGAATCGAACCCGGATCGGCAGCTTATATCAACCTGCGCTGATCAGAACCCATAGGCCCTTTGCGACGTCCGATGGTCATGATGTGCCAAGGCTGGTCGATGAGCTTGTTCCAGGCCTGGCAGCAATGGTCGACGATATTGTCGTGGGATGTGAAGACGCGGTTGGAGAGCCAGTTTTCGCGCATGAACTGCCAGATGTTCTCGCCCCCTCGGGCGACAGCGAAGCGCCTTCGCTTCGCGAAAGCCAGGTTCAGCTCGGGACATTTGGCAGGCAGCGAGATGATGCTGATGTTGCCGGGCATCTCAAGCTTGTTGGTTGTGTGCCAGCCAGCCTGATCCACCAGCACGACCGCGTGAGCGCCGGGCGCGACAGCCAACGATACTTCGGCCAGATGCAGCGACATGGTTTGGGTATTGCAGAAGGGCAGGACCAGGCCGGTGCCCTTGCCCAGTTCAGGGCAGATCGCGCCGAAGATGTAGGCCGATTTGGTCCTCTGATCCTTCGGCGCCGACGGCCGGGTTCCGCGCCGCGCCCAGCGCCGGGTGATCTTATTCTTCTGACCGACACGCGCTTCGTCCTGATCTGGAGGACGCGCAGCGAAACCATATCTCTATGGGCGTGCCCTTCGGGAGGGTTGCCCTGACCTGTGCCAGCTCGGCGGCAAAGCCCCGCCATGGATCGCTGGGATCGGGCCACTTTCCACAATCTCGACCAGCGCCTGGCGCTGGGCATCGTTGAGCCGGGATCGAGGGCCGGAGGCTTTGCCATCCAGGAGGCCGCCCGGGCCACGGTCATTGAACCGAACCACCCAGTCACGCACGATCTGCAAGCCCACGCCGCCGATCCGTGCTGCCGCGCTCGGGCTCCCGCCGTCGTAAATCTCGGCCAAGGCCAGCAGGCGCCGCGCTTGGTTCGCACTTCTCGACGTCCGTGCCAATCGCCGCAACGCCGCTCCGTCATAATCCGCTCGCAAGCCGATCGCCAAGCCCATGGTCCCCCCCTCCATTCAAGGGCCCATAGATCCAGACTTTCGACTGCTTGGGAATCCCCAACGTGAGTCAGTGGTCACGCAGGCTGCGTATAAGTGAAGCTAGCGCAGTTGAAGAAAATGAAACCAGAGACCAAATAGCAAAACAGATGCAGAAAAGCCCCAAAACCCATGCGATAGAGACTATCGCACAGAACAGATCTTTGAATTTAGCTCCCAATATTTTCTCTATAATTAAATATTATCGGTGTATTTGTTAAATAACTTTCATATTTTTTTCAAAACAAACATACAAATCGGAGTATATTTTAATATTTATGTCGATCGTATTTGAATCGATCGACGCTTACATTAAGTATTTCGGCCAACTTAAGGTATACTGAAAGCGGCAGACCTGTGTCACCGTCTTCAATTCGGGAAATATCGGCGACAGAGACACCCGCCAAACTGGCTAGCTTCTCACGCGAGAGCCCCATATCCTCTCTCATGGACAAAAGAGATCTTTCGGCCGCGTCTTGTGAGCGGGCTCTGGCTGACGGGGACTTGCTGTCCGACAACTGTTGCCGCTTCAGCGATCTTTGCGTATCTGCTCTCATTCTATAGTAAAGGTCTGATGTTACCGTAAGGGCGCTCTTCGGTGGGCCGCCATCAGTTCCCTTGCCTTTTGATTTTTTCATTCAGAAATCCTCGTCAAAGAGGATCCGATAACTGTTCGATAAGATGAATGTTCCCGAAAATGCACAAACGCGACACGACATCACGTGGATACATTGAGGCGATGACACTTTGTGCGCATCGCGAGCGTCACCTAAAGGGAGCAACCGTCCCGGCCGCTGTAACCGGGGACTCCGAGCGGCCAGCCCGCGCCCGGCCGATGTTTGACGTATCTTGAAGGTATGTCGTGCCGTTGCGCTCTACCTAGTGCTGAGTTGGCATTCGGGGAAATTCCCCAGACGCACGAAGGCAGGATACCATCTTGTGATCAACTTCGCTTGCAGTTTCTTAATAGAAGGACAAAAACACACTGGCCCATCAGGGTTTTTCGCCTTTGTTATTTCTTCTATACCTTAAAATACAGCGAATCATACTATAAGTATATTATTTTTTTAGAATATTTTTGATTTTATATAATTTATCTATATAATTATTGTATTTTTCTCTACGATATAGTAATTTTCAAATATTAATATACATAATTTTTTCGAAATGTCGCCAATTGGCAACAAATTTTATCTCCTATTAAAGATATTGATGGGGAGTACTCTCTTGGATTGTAGCCCTGCGCAAGCTTCTCTTCGCCGCTTCTGCTCTGGTGTGCCTCTCGGTTCCGGCTATGGCTGCGGATCTCGCGCCAGCAGCCATTGAGCCAACTGCACCGGTAGCGACGCCCTTCAGTTGGACAGGCTTTTATGCTGGCGTGAACGCCGGGTATGCCATGACCAAGTCTGAAGAAGGGTGGCGGCACACCAGCGGAGGCGATGACCCTGACGCTATTGCGCTACGGCAGTCGCTCACCAACCACTCTTACGACCTTGACGGTTTCCTTGGCGGCGCTCAGATCGGCTACAATTGGCAGCAAGGGCATTTCGTAGTCGGTGCAGAAGCTGATGCCGACTTCTACCAGAAATCATTCTCCAAAACCCGCAGCCTTCTCCCCGATTTCCCTAGCAATTCGGTTACCCAGACTGGAAAAGCGACGGGATTATATACCGCCCGCGTTCGCCTTGGTTATGCATTTGATCAGACACTCATCTATGCCACCGGCGGTTGGGCGGGAACACAGTTGGATTTTCGTGACTCGTCAGCTTATCCGGGTAGTTTCCAGGGTGTGTCAAAATCGGAATTCAAATCCGGTTGGACCATTGGGGCCGGTGTCGAGTAAGCAATTAACGATCACTGGTCAGTGAAGCTTGAATACCTCTATGCCGACTTTGGAAGCACAAAATCATCTTCGTGCAACAACTTCGCTACCGATCTTTGCTATTCGCATAAGCACGACGTCACAACAAACGTCGTACGCCTCGGCGTCAACTACAAATTCTGATCGCCTTAGCTAAGTGCTCCTGTCGGCGCAGTCACCGGCAGGGCCGCCGCTCCACCCGATCGGGCGGCCGGGCCACTCCGCACCTGAATTTCTATGTTCAGCCCCAGCGCAGCAAACGCCGCATCGATCTGATCAAGCTTTGACGCATGATCAAGCCGGAATAGGCGGTCCACGGACTCCCGCTGCCAGCCAAGCCGGCGCGCCAGTTTCGCGCGGGTGATGCCGGCCGCACGAAGAGCCGTGTAAAGCTGCACTTTCAGCTGTGTCCCCAGGTAGGGTCGAACCATGTGACGCTCCTGGACTCCACACGATCGGCCGGCGGGATATCTTGGCCGTCAGCGATGCGCGACGCTATGGCCTCTTCGATTGCATCCCTTGCGTGGCAATATGGATGTCATGGGAAGGGGGGTGGCGGAGACGCAGGGATTCGAACCCTGGATACCCTTGTGGGGTATGCTCATTTAGCAAACGAGTGCCTTCAGCCTCTCGGCCACGTCTCCAATGCCCTCCGGATAGACAATCCCGTTCCGGCAATCAAGGTAAAATCGCAACGAGCCCCAAGCTTTGTGACGGGTACTGTCATCTGCGCGATCTCTTCGGTCTCAGTCGCAGCCGATCGGAGCGTGAAAATCACCGATCTGACACGCAAAAGCCCGCGCAAAGCCCGGCAGAGATGTCGAGAAAGACACAAGCGCGGCGAAACGAGGCACCGGCACGACGAGCATTCCGTTCGAACCCCGTTTGCTTTAGAGGACAGTGCGCTCTAGCAAAACGCTCTTTGTTTCGATGCGCCTTTGCGGTTCCAGGTGATTCCGTCCAATCGCAAGGCACTTTCGGAAGCCGTGGGAGGACCTGGATGAACAGTACCGCCAAATCGAGCACTGCCGTTGCTCCCAGTCGGGACATCGAGCGCCTGCTCGATATCATGGCCGCCTTGCGCACTCCCGGCACCGGCTGCCCCTGGGATCTTGAACAGGATTTTGACAGCATCACCCCCTATACGATCGAAGAAGCCTATGAGGTCGCTGATGCGATCCAGCGCGGCGACATGGCTGATCTCACTGACGAGCTTGGCGATCTCCTGCTGCAGGTGGTGTTTCACGCCCAGATGGCACGCGAGGAAGGTCTTTTCGATTTCGGCAATGTCGTCGAGGCGATCACCACCAAGCTGATCCGTCGCCATCCGCATGTTTTCGGCGAGGCCCGGAACCTGCCGCCGGCGGAGGTGAAGAAACTATGGGCGGAGATCAAGGCGCAGGAAAAGGCCGAACGCGCGCACCGCCATCCGCCGGTTGGCCCGACGAGTGCCCTCGAAGGCGTTCCCGCCGCCATGCCGGCCCTGACGCGGGCGGTCAAGCTGCAGGAGAAGGCGGGCAAGGTCGGATTCGACTGGAACGACATTCGCATGGTGCTCGCCAAAGTGCGCGAAGAGGCTGACGAGATCGAGGCCGCCCTCGACGAGGGAGCCGACAAAGACGCGTTGGCGGCTGAAATCGGCGATCTGCTTTTTGCTGTCGCCAATATTGCCCGCCATGCCCATGTCGACGCAGAAGGTGCGCTGCGCGGCGCCAATGCCAAATTCGAGAAGCGCTTTCATTTCATCGAGGCTCGCCTGAGCGAGAAGGGCACGGCTCCGGCCCAGTCGAGCCTGGAAGAAATGGACGGGTTGTGGAACGAGGCCAAACGAGCGGGCCTATAAGCCCCGCTCCTTCTGCCGAGAAGCGCGCCGCCCCACCGAGGCAGGCCTGCATAGCCGGCGCCCGCATGGCCTGACTGGCCGCAAACGGCATTCCATGCGACAAACCAGGCTCACCTGCATTCCTCGTCTTCGCGTGATCCGCCATGTCGTCCAGCCCGCCGCCCACCGATGTATCCGCCGCTCTCAGCGTTGAGGAACGACGCGAAGCCATCGTCAATCTGGTGCGTCAGCACGGCTTCGTCGGCGTCGAAATGCTGGCGGGCCGGTTCAATGTCACCGTTCAGACGATCCGGCGCGATCTCAACGATTTGAGTGACGAGGGGCGGCTGGCGCGCTATCGCGGCGGCGGCGGCCTACCCTCCAGCGTCGCCAATATCGACTACAGTGCCCGCCAGATCTTGAACCAGGCGGAGAAGGAGCAGATCGCCAAGCTGGTGGCGCGCCACGTACCCGATCATGTCTCCATCTTCATGAATATCGGCACCACCACCGAGGCGGTGGCCGCCGCGCTGATCCATCACCAGGATCTGCGGGTGATCACCAACAATCTCAACGTGGCGACGATTCTCTCGCGGCACACCGATTTCGAGATCACCATCACTGGCGGCTCGGTGCGCAACCGCGACGGCGGCGTGCTCGGCCCGGCCTGCGTGGACATGATCAGTCAATTTCGCGTCGATATCGGCATCATTGGCATCAGTGGCATCGATACCGACGGCACGCTGCTCGATTTCGACTATGACGAGATCCGCGCCGCCCAGACCATCCTGCACAATGCGCGCAAGACCTATCTCGTCACCGACCACACCAAGTTCCAGCGCAGACCACTCCTGCGCATGGCGTCGATCACCGAAGTCAGCGCCGTCTTCGTCGACAAGGCGCCGCCTCGGGCGCTCACCGAATTGCTGGCGACCAGCGGCACGGAGCTTCATATCGCCGGCGCCTGACCGGCATCGCTGCGTTGGGCCGTCCTCGAAGAGGGCCGGCTTGATTTGTGACACAGTTTGTCATGAAAAAAACAGCCCGCGGCTCCTTTCGAATTGGAACATTGCGAAAATAGCAGTCGCGCGACGATTCAAATTTCAACACCCATTGATTGTAATTTAAAATTCGAAGGAACATTCGAGGCCCTATTATTTTACCTAAACTATCCACGATGCGACGTGTGCGGGCCAAATCCGCAGCCCAAACCAAGAAATCTCTCATATGCTGTCGGTATCTTATTATTGACGCCTCAAAGAGGTTTCACTTTTGGAACAGTTTGTAATTTTCGTTTTCCGGGAAACGAAAGGTAAAATTTTCTATTGCGAAAATACCAAACCGCGCCAACATGCCTCCCGAATGTGACGCCCTCGCCGATGAGGGGCGAAATGCAGGGAGACGGAACGCAATGGTTCAAGCCATCTCGCCACGCCCGATCGACATCCTGACTGCCGTCACGATCCGCGGTGTCGCCCGATGAGCGAGCAGGCATCCTCCAACGACATCTTCGACGTCTTCGTCATCGGTGGGGGCGTCAATGGCTGCGGCATTGCCCGCGACGCCGTCGGGCGGGGTTATTCAGTCTATCTGGCCGAGATGAACGATCTGGCCAGCGGCACGTCCTCCAAGGCTACCAAGCTGATTCATGGCGGCTTGCGCTATCTCGAATATTACGAGTTCCGCCTGGTGCGGGAGGCTCTCACCGAACGCGAGATCGTCTGGCACAACGCCCCACACCTCGTCCACCCGCTGCGTTTCGTGCTGCCCTATTTCAAAGGCCTGCGCCCGGCCTGGATGCTGCGGATCGGCCTTTTCCTCTACGACTATATCGGCGGCCGTAAGAAGCTGCCACCCACCCGGACGCTGGACCTTCGGCGCGACGAGGCCGGCAAGTCGTTGAAGCCGATCTTCTCCAAGGCCTTCGAATATTCCGACTGCTGGGTGAATGACGCCCGTTTCGTGGCCCTCAATGCCCGCGATGCCGCCGACCGCGGCGCCGTCGTCCGTACTCGCTGCAAGGTCGTCGCTGCGCGTCGCGACAGCGGCCTATGGCGCCTCCGGCTGCTGGATCAGACCAATGGTGCGGAGAACGAGGTCACCGCCCGCCTTGTCGTCAATGCGGCTGGTCCCTGGGTCGACAAGGTGCTGGCGGACGTGGTCGCGCACAAGGAGCCGAACCAGGTGCGCCTGGTCCAGGGCAGCCATATCATCGTACCCAAGCTCTTCGACCACGACCGCTGCTACATCTTCCAGAACCCCGATGGCCGTATCATCTTCGCCATTCCCTATGAGGACGAGTTCACCCTGATCGGCACCACCGACCAGGATTACAAGGACGACCCGGCCAAGGTCGCGATCACGCCCAGCGAGACGGACTATCTGTGCAAGGCGGCGAGCGAGTATTTCGCCAAGGAAATCACGCCCGCCGATATCGTCTGGACCTATTCGGGCGTGCGCCCCCTCTATGACGATCACGCCACGGCCGCCCAGGCAGCCACCCGCGACTATGTGATCAAGGAGGAGTTGATCGACGGCGCGCCACTGATCAATATCTTCGGCGGCAAGATCACCACCTATCGCCGCCTGTCGGAATCGATCCTCGAACATATCGAGAAAACGCTTGGCGCCAGGGGCAAGCCCTGGACCGCGGACGCGCCCCTGCCAGGCGGCGACATGCCCAACGCCGATCTCGACGCCTTCATCCGCTCGCTGATGGCGCGCAAGCCCTTCCTGTCCCCTGCCCTCGCCCGGCGTCTTGCCAAGGCATACGGCACGCGCGCCCTCAAATTCCTGGAAGGCGCCAACAGCATGGCCGATCTCGGCCGCGATTTCGGCAAGGGCCTTACCGCCGCCGAGATCGACTATCTCGCCGACCAGGAATGGGCCGTGACTGCCGAGGACATTCTCTGGCGCCGTTCCAAGCTCGGCCTGCATCTGCCGCCCGAGGTGGCCGGTGACATCTCCGCCTATCTCGCCGCCAGGCAGAAGGCGCCCGTTCCCCACTGAACTCGTTCTGAGACCAAACCGGACTGCAAGAACATATCGAGGAGGAAAGCATGACCAAATATGTCGGGTCCATCGATCAAGGCACGACCAGTACTCGCTTCATCATCTTCGACCGTCGCGGCGAGATCATCTCCGTCGACCAGAAGGAACATGAGCAGATCTATCCCAAGCCCGGCTGGGTCGAGCATGATCCGGCAGAGATCTGGCGCAACACCCAGAGCGTGATTGCCGGAGCCCTGAAAAAGAAGGGACTGACCACGGCCAACCTCACATCGGTAGGTATCACCAACCAGCGCGAGACGGCGGTCCTGTGGAATCGCAAGACCGGCGCGGCGGTGCACAACGCCCTTGTCTGGATGGACACCCGCACCGATAAGCTCGTGGGCAAATTCGCCAAGGATGGCGGCCAGGATCGCCTGCGCGCCAAGACCGGCCTGCCGCTGGCAACCTATTTCTCAGGCCTGAAGCTGCGCTGGCTGCTCGACAACGTGCCCGGCGCCCAGAAGGCCGCAGAAGCGGGCGACCTCCTCTTCGGCAACCTCGACACCTGGCTGGTGTGGAACCTCACCGGCGGCACCAAGGGTGGCCTGCACTTGACCGACGTCACCAATGCCTCGCGTACCCAGATGATGAACCTGGAGACGCTGGACTGGGATGCCGATATTCTCAACCTGTTCGACATCCCGCGGGCCTGCCTGCCGCAGATCCGCTCCTCCAGCGAAGTCTACGGCAAATGCACCGGCGTGCTGGCCGACATCCCCGTAGCGGGCATTCTCGGTGACCAGCAAGCCGCCCTGTTCGGCCAGGCCTGCCTGCAGCCGGGCGAGGCGAAGAACACCTATGGCACCGGCTGCTTCATGCTGATGAACACCGGCGACAAGCCCTTCCACTCGACGGCCGGCCTGCTGACCACGCTTGGCTACAAGCTCGGCGACAACAAGCCCGTCTATGCCCTGGAAGGCTCGATCGCCATCGCCGGCGCTCTGGTGCAGTGGCTGCGCGACAACCTCAACCTGGTGAAGACCGCACCAGAGATCGAGTCTCTCGCCAATACCGTGAAGGACAATGGCGACGTCTATTTCGTGCCGGCCTTCTCCGGCCTTTACGCGCCGCATTGGAAGGAAAGCGCCCGCGGCGTGATCGCCGGCCTGACGCGCTTTGCCAATAAGGGCCATATCGCGCGTGCCGCCCTGGAGGCGACCGCCTATCAGACCCGCGAAGTGCTCGACGCCATGACCAAGGATTCGGGTGTCCAGATCAAGGAACTGCGGACCGATGGCGGCATGGTCGTCAATGAACTCCTGATGCAGTTCCAGTCCGACATCCTCAATGTTCCGGTGGTGCGTCCCAAGGTCATCGAGACGACTGCATTGGGTTCGGCCTACGCGGCCGGCCTGGCGACGGGCTATTGGAACTCCACCAAGGACATCTCGGAAAACTGGGGCGTCGACAAGCGCTGGCATCCGATGATGAAGGAAGAGCAGCGCAGCAAGCTCTTCAGCGCCTGGAACAAGGCCGTCAGCCGCTCGCTCGACTGGGTCGACTGATCAACACCGGCAAAAGGGCCGCACCGGGGGGTGCCGCCCCATAACAAGAGGAAACATACCATGGCAGTTGGGTTTATCGGCGAGCTCATGGGCACCGCTACGCTCGTCCTGTTCGGTGACGGCGTGGTCGCCAATGTGCTGCTGGCCAAGAACAAGGGCCAGAACTCCGGCTGGATCGTCATCACCGCCGGCTGGGCCTTCGCCGTGCTCTGCGGCGTGCTCGTCGCCGTTGCGGCCGGTGCCCCGGGCCACCTCAATCCGGCGGTGACCCTCGCTTTCGCCACTGCGACCGGCGATTGGAGCAATGTCGTCCCGTTCATCGCGGCCCAGTTCATCGGCGCCTTCATCGGTGCGATCCTGGTCTGGCTCGCCCATCTGCTGCATTGGGGCGAAACCGAAGACCAGGGTCTCAAGCTCGCCGTTTTCTGCACCGGTCCCGCCATCCGTAACTATGGCGCCAATCTGGTGACGGAAATCATCGGCGGCTTCGCCCTGCTGTTCGTGGTCGCGGCCATCGGCTCCAAGGCCGTGGCGACGCCGGGTTATCTCGCCCCCTTCATCGTCGGCATGGTGGTTTGGGGCATCGGCGTCTCGCTTGGCGGTCCCACCGGCTATGCCATCAATCCGGCCCGCGACCTCGGACCGCGCATCGCCCACGCCGTGTTGCCGATCCCCGGCAAGGGCGGTTCGGACTGGGGCTATTCCTGGGTGCCTGTCGTCGGCCCGGTGATCGGCGGCATCGTCGCCCTCATGCTCGCCAAGGCGACCGGCATGATGTAACGGGCGCGCCTGCAAGAGGCCAAGCGTCTTACCCCTGAAAATGGCCGGTTCGTCCGGCCATTTTTATTGCCGCCGTTGCAGCGGCGTTACGGGCGTGACAGCTTCGCGAGCAGTCATGGGGGGTGGCCTTTCAGGTCCCTTTCGGAGCAAGGCGGCGATGAGACGCATCCTGATCACGGGCATGTCCGGAACCGGCAAGACTTCGGTAATCCGCGAATTGCTGGCCCGAGGCAACGAGGCCCATGACCTCGACACGCCGGAATGGTCTCATTGGGTCCCTGCCGCCCCGGGAGACGATCTGATACCCGGCCAGGGAGAGGACTGGGTCTGGCAACTCGACAAGGTCGCGGCCCTGCTATCACGGTCGACGTCCGGGCCCGTGTTCGTCAGCGGCTGCGCCGAGAACATGGTTGCGCTCCTTCCCAAGATCGACGCCACCATCCTGCTTTCGGTTCCCCTCGCAACCATCCTGGCGCGGCTCGCGGCCCGCACCGGTGGCGGTTACGGCCATGCCGAAGCAGAACGTCGCAAGGTCGCCGAACTGGTCGCGGCGGTCGAGCCGCTGTTACGCCAGTCCGCCGATTTCGAGATCGACACCCGCCAGCCGGTCCAAGCGACCGTCGACGCGATATTTCGGTTCATGCGGGCCGACTGACCCCGGCGCGCCTCCTGCCATAACGGCGCCATCACGCCCCTCCCCCTAATCTGGCGAACCGATCGCATGCGAGGGGGCTGCCATGCCATATGAAGGTACTGTCGGGCTTGGGCGATCGCGCCTGCGGCATATCGGGCACGGAGCCGGCCTTTGCGCCGCCGCCCTGGGGTTTGCCTTGAGCACAGCCCCAGCCGAGGCCGCGCCCGTCATCACCTGGGAAGTGGCCAACCGCTTCCCGCTGTTCCGCAACGAAGACCATTTCCGCGCTCTTGCCGGCATCTATGCAGGCCTCCCCCTGGCCGATCGGCAGAACCAACCCGTGATGGCGTTGGAGGTCGAACTCGAAAAACGCGCCGATGCCAGGCAACTCGGCAAAGCCTTTGGCGATCCCGCAACGATCTGGCGTTTCGGCTGGGCCTCCGCCCTTGCCCGCAGCACCTGTTTCAGCGAAACCAATCGCGGGCACTGGGCCTGCAAGCTGACCAATGGCGAGGATTATGTCGGCGCCCGCAAGGCCGACATCCTCGCCAGCGTCAGGGAGGCCCCTGCGGGCCGTGAGTGCCAATGGCTGGTCAATGGCGCCGTGGCGGCGGCGACAGCCTGCGGCGCCGCGCAGATCCGCCTTGCCGGCATTCCCATCGATGCTGTCTTTACCCTGAGCGTCAAGGCCGATGGCGTGGTGCTGGGCGAAGCGGCCGAGCAGATCATCCGGCCGATCACCGTCCTCGGCATGGGCGATTCCTTCGCCTCTGGCGAAGGCAATCCGGACAAGGCTGCGGTGCTCGGTACCGACGTCAACAATTTCCAGGAATCTTCCCACCTGCCGGGTGAATCGGGATGGCGCGGCCGCCTGCGGCTTTATCCCCTCCGCGACAAACACAATTTCGACAAGAGCTTCGGGATCGGCGCCCTATGGATCAATCAGCAGTGCCATCGCTCGCTCTATTCGCACCAACTCAAGGCCGCCCTGGCGATCGCGCTCGAAGCGCCGCATGTCAGTGTGACCTATCTGGGCTATGGCTGCACCGGGGCGGAGGTCTTCGAGGGGCTTCTCGGCTATTGGACAGCCCGCGACGACGTTCCCAAGGATCGGCGGGGTAAAGTGGGTCAGTACGATGCCTCACCACAGTTGATGCGCGCCTTGCGTGACCTCTGTCCCAGGCCCCTGAAGGGCTTCAACCGCTTCTCGCCGCCACCGCGCTTTTCCTGGGAGAGCGATCTCAAACGCTGCGCCGCCTTCAAGCGCAAACCCGACATCCTGCTGCTCAGCATCGGCGGAAACGATATCGGCTTTTCACGGGTCATTGCCGGTGAAGCCCTGGTTGCGAGCAGTAACTTCCTCTCGCTCCGCCGGGCGGCCGAAAAACTATGGATCAAGGGGGTCGATCCAATCACCTTCCAGGACGCCACCGCCATGGAGAGTTCGCTGGCCGAGCGGTATCGCATCCTGGGCCAAGCCATTGAACGGCTCCTGGGCCTGAATGCGTCCCAGGTCATTCAAACCGGCTATCCTCAGATGCTGCACACGGGCACCGGCACCTGCCCACATGCCCCGAACGGCGAAGCCGGAACGGCTGGAATGGACCTTCACGAGATCTTCCGGATCAGCAAACCGACCACTGGACAGGAGTCCGTCACCTTCGTCGATGGTCTCAATGCCAAGATCCGCGATCTCGGTAGCGACATAGGCTGGCAGGTGGTGACCGGCTTCGCCGCGGAGTTCAAGGGCCACGCTTTGTGTCAGCCGGGCATGGCGGACGGCAGCAATGCCCCGGACGGGCTACGTTTTCCGGTCAGCAATCCCACGGGGCAACGCTGGATCCCGTTTTCGCCGCCGGCCTGGCAAGCCTACCGGCCGCGCCAACGCTGGTTTGTCACGCCAAACGATGCCTTCCTCACCGCCAACACCATGCGCACGCTGGCCGGCAGTGGCGGCGATCCTCATATGAACGGTCGAGCTCAGCCGGTCCTGGCCGCCACTCTCAGCGGCTCATTCCATCCCAATGCCCTCGGCCAGGCGGCCATGGGGGACGGGGTATTGAAAGCGCTACGCCAGAAGCTGGCCTTGCCCGACCCCAGCGCTCCGGCACCCTAGCGACCACTTTTGTCGCGCGCCCGGCCCCCGCCAATCCCCGCCATGCAGCCTCATCTCGACAGGACTGCAACCTGGCAAAGGCTCCAATATTAACCATGTTGCACGAATGCAAACTGCCCGATTCCTTCCGCCAAGAACCAGAAAAACTACCCTCTTTGTTCCTGATTAACGCCATTTCAGCTGGTAAAGCGTCTCAAATCAACGCCGGAACCCGTTGCCATTAATATATTGGGCTGAATCTTGTCTAACGGAGCCTTGCTTCTGTCCGATTCGAGACCAACAGTTAATATTCAGTAAATGAGCTATTCATCGTAGCGTAGCGTAAGGATGCTCAAGGATGAAGAGACTTCCGGGTTTGATCCTGATCACCGGTCTTGCCGTCAGCACGGCTTCCTGCAGTTCCAGCCCGGCTGGGCGGGCCTTCAATGGGGCCCTGATCGGTGGCACCAGCGGGGCCATCGTCGGCAGCCTGGTCGCTCGTCAGCCGACCACCGGTGCGTTGGTCGGCGGCGCCATCGGGGCAACCACAGGCGCCGTCGTCGGTCTCGTCACGACGCCCGAGCCGGCGAGGACCAGTTGGTTCTGAAGCCAGCGCTCAAAGCTCGCCCTGGAGCGTTTTGCGATTTGACGGCGCGCTTTGCTCTGGGAAGCAGAGTCCGTGGCGCCAGCCGGACAGCCAGAGGCAACGCGGACTGGTACCAGTTCCGCCCCTCCAATTGACGTTCGCGCCCGCCGAGCGCCATAGTCCGGCTGTCGTTTTACGGCATGTGCGGAGTGCCCTCGATGTCGAGACCGGTCATGGGCCTGGCGGGGACCGTCATTCTGACGATCTGCACGGCGCCGCCGGCATTCTCGTCGGAACAGACGCCGTGGCCACCTCGCGATTCCGGGCAGCCCGATGCGAGCGTGGCCATCACGAGCGCCTGGGCCGCCGTGCTGCGAGACATTCACGACTTCGCCGGCCTGCAGAAGGCGGCCGGCGCCGGCGGCAAGCTTCTTTCCGTCGATGCCGATCTGGAAACGCCCAGAGCGATCTATAGCAGGGATTGCATGGCCGCGGGCGGATGAGGGTTTTTCTCTATCGCACCGGGGATTTTGGCGTAGCGATCACGCCCGCGGACGGAGCGGGCGAAATCACCATGAACAATGCGGGGGCCTTCGTTTGCCCGACCTGCTCGCCCCCGGTCGATGCCTGCGGCCGGCGACCGTCATGGGTGTCGCACAGTGTGCATTGGGATGGCTCGGACTGCCATTGCACCATCACCGGCCCGCAGACACTTCGGCCCGGCCCGTGTTGAAGGCAGGTTCAGCCTAGTCGAAACCGGCAACCAGGATCAGCTCTCGGCTATCCGGCCTGACTGGCTGATAATCCCAATCCCCGTACCATGTCTGCCGCGAAAACCCGGCTTTCGCGGCGAGCGCCGATATCGCGGCCTGTGACGCGAAGCGCAATGTGTTGTGGCTGCAGACTTCCGTTCCATCTTCAAAACGATAGATGGAGCGGAACGATACAAGTTCGCCCCTCTTCTCGACATCGACATGAGCCGTGCCGGCACCTGTCGAGGGGCCCGACATCGATTGGCCGGCCCATTGTTTCCAGGCCTGCGCGTCCGGATTGCGCGTCTCGAAAGCGAAACGCCCTCCTGGCACTAGTCTTTGCTTCACGGCCAGTAAGAAGGCTAGCGACGTCTCGTCGTCGAGCAGAACCTGGAAAGCATGCCCAGTCATCACCGAGAGATCGAAGTGCCCCTGGACGTCGCTGACCAATCCCTGAACCCAGCGCACCAGATGCCCATGCGGACGCGAGCGGGCGATGTCCAGCATGGCTGCAGCAGGATCGACGGCCGTGACGTCATGCCCCTGCCTGGCAAAGGCTGCTGCCATCATCCCCGTCCCGCATCCGATGTCGAGGATGGCCTGGGCCGGCTCTCCCGCCAAGGCGAGGTAGAACTCGCTATCCGGCCCCCAGGGGTTCTGTACGTCGTAGAGAGCCGCAAGACGCGGGTCCGTGTAATGCGCGCTCAGCTCATTCAACAGCCACGATCCCGAACCGCCGCCTGACCTGCTCTGCTCTTTCCGGAGCCACGCGGACGGAGACATGGGTGACGCCATCTTGATCAGTCTCGCGAGCCAACACGTCGGTATTGGCATGGAGCCAGGCAAGGCCTGCCCCGTCCGCTGGCGGGATATCGATGGCAAGCGTCAGGCGCCCGGCAGCAACCACCGCCTCGACCCGATCAAGCAGCACCGGCAGTCCTTCTCCGGTCACGGCCGAGACGACGATCGGCCGATTTTCGCCATCACGCCGTGAAGCCGTCAACAACGCTTCGCGCGCCGGCTCTTCGATGAGATCGACTTTGTTCCAGACCTCGATCACCGACTGCCCGGCGCCCTCCTCGATACCGAGGCTGGCCAGGATGGAGCGCACATCGCCAGCCTGGGCTTCGGTATCACCATGAGAGATATCGCGCACATGCAGGATGACATTCGCTTCCAGCACCTCTTCCAGCGTGGCACGGAAGGCCGCGACCAGCATGGTCGGCAATTCGGAAATGAACCCCACCGTATCCGACAGGATTGCCTTGGTGCCGTGCGGCAGCTTGAGCGCGCGCAGCGTCGGATCCAGCGTGGCGAACAGCATGTCTTCCGCCAGTACCTCGGCTCGGGTCAGGCGATTGAATAGTGTCGACTTGCCGGCATTGGTATAGCCAACCAGCGCCACGATCGGATAAGGCACCTTGCGCCGGCTGGCGCGATGCAAGGAACGGGTGCGTTTCACCTGCTCCAGTTCACGCTCCAGCTTGACGATGCGATCCTGCAGAAGGCGCCGGTCCGACTCGATCTGGGTTTCGCCGGGACCGCCGAGGAAGCCGCCGCCGCCGCGCTGGCGTTCGAGATGAGTCCAGGACCGGACGAGGCGTCCCTTCTGATAGTTGAGATGGGCGAGCTCAACCTGCAGCGTGCCTTCCTTGGTGCGCGCACGCCGGCCGAAGATTTCCAGAATCAAGCCGGTGCGATCGATCACCTTGGCGCCCCAGGCTTTCTCGAGATTGCGCTGCTGCACGGGCGACAGGGCGCAATCCATCAGCACGAGGGTGATCTCCTCGGCCTCGACGACCGCCTTGATCTCCTCGACCTTGCCTTTGCCGATATAGGTCGAGGGGCGGATTTCCCCGAGCGTGACCACGACGGCGCCGACCACGTTGAGATCGATGGCGCCGGCGAGGCCGACGGCCTCCTCGAGCTTGGCTTCGGGTGATCGAACCAAATCGCTTTCGCTCCGGCGCGAAAGCACCGGAGCGACGACGTAGGTTCTTGTGCCGGAAGCAACTTCCAGCTCATGCGCATCGATGCGGTGCGCCGGATCCTTGAGAGTATTTGCTGTCAAACGTCAACTTTCGGGCGGGGTTGCCCCCACCACCGCCGGTACGGCAAGAATCAAAGCTTGTCCGCGCCTTCGATCTCACCGCCTTCGAAGAGCTGGACGGGGTGGCCCGGCATGATCGTCGAAATCGCGTGCTTGTAGACCAACTGGGAATGACCATCGCGGCGCAAAAGCACGCAAAAATTGTCAAACCAGGTCACAACGCCTTGCAACTTCACACCATTCACCAGGAAGATCGTGAGCGGGATCTTGTTCTTGCGGACATTGTTGAGAAACGTGTCCTGTAGATTTTGGGTGCGCTCCGCCGCCATAATACCCCCGAAACTCCTTGACCGCGGTTGGTCCGCGGACGTTCACAAGCAAAATCAGCCAACGCTGACGCGCCTGCCTTTCATGCAATCATCCTACATAGTCGACGGGGATGCTGCGTCGCGCAAGCAAAAGTTTGCAATCCCAACGCGTCATTCCGCCCAATCTGTCGGAATGATCGCAGATGGAGGTCAAGCCGTCATCTGTCAAGCAGCAATGGTATGCCCGCCACTAAAGTGAACGCTCGGCCACCTCGTGAAAGCGTGCCCGTAACCGCACCGTGAGGGCCCCCGGCTTGCCATCGCCGATGGTCGTATCGTCGATGCGCACCACCGGCATGATCAGCGCCGTCGCCGCCGTCACGAAGGCCTCTTTGGCCGCCTTGGCCTCCGCCAGTGTGAAAGGCCGTTCGCTGACCAGCAGATTGTCGCGCCGGGCAAGGTCCAGCAGCGTGGTGCGGGTGACACCGCGCAGAATGCCGCTCTCGGCCGGGCGCGTCAGCAGGGTATTTTCCCGGGTGATGATCCAGGCATTGCTGGCCGCCCCTTCGGTGACATAGCCGTCCTTGTCGATGAACCAGGCCTCCTTGGCGCCGCGCTCCTTGGCCCGTTGCCGCGCCAGTGCATTGGGCAAAAGCCCCGTGGATTTGATATCGACCCGCTCCCAGCGATTATCCGGCAGGCTAATCACCGAAATACCGCTCGCAGCGCCGGCCTCCGCCTTGCTGCGATCGACGGAGCGGGCGGTCACCACCAAGGTAGGCGGCGTATCTGCCGCCGGAAACACGAAATCGCGCCGGGCCGCTCCGCGCGTCACCTGAAGATAAACCAGGCCGTCGCGGACGCGGTTGCGCCGGACGGTCTCACGCGCGATCACCCTGAGAGCCCCCTCGCTGGCCGGCATGGCGATACCCAGTTCCGAAAGCGAGCGCTTGAGTCGAGCCAGATGGCGGGTTTCGTCGATGAGCCGACCGCCGAAAACCTCGCAGACCTCATAAACCCCGTCGGCAAACTGGAAACCGCGGTCCTCGACATGCACGCAGGCATCACGCAGCGGCACATAGACCCCGTTCACATAGGCAATACGGCTCATCACGGCCTCGGGCAAGCTTCGGCCGGCACCAGACAGCAAAGCTCACCGCCCAGACTCGGCCAAGATTTGGCAACCCTCACGGTGTGCCGCAGATTCAGGTCAGTGACAACCTGCGATCGGCCGTCATGGCAGCCAGAAAGGAGAGCCCTGGGCAAAACGCTTCCACAGCTTGTGCAACGAGCCGGCGGCGACTTCCTTGTCGCGGGCCTGCCAGCCACTGATCAAGCCAGCACCACGATGCAGGGCCGCATCCGGCGATTCGTCAGTGAGCACCGTCAGCAGACCACCCGTCGTCGCCGCGTCATTGGCGAGGCCAAGCCCTTCCTGGAGGTCCGCGAGCCGGGCGAGATAACGCTGCGCCTCTTCCTTGGTATCATAGACGTTACGGAAGAATTCGGCACCGTAACGCAGCTTCTTCAGCACGAGCCGCAGTTCGTGCTGGGCCACCGGCTCCAGCCGCCTGAAATGCTTTCCCCCTTTCAGGGCACGGCGATGCAGCCGTTCGAGCGCCTGGCGGGCGAATAGGTCGGCCGTCTCCGCCAGGATGCCGAGCGAGCCGCTGGCGATATCGTTGCGCCAGGCACGCCTTTCGACGGTGCGGCCGAGCGTCAGCAGGAAACGATTATAGCGGGCGCCGGCGAACAGCTCGCGCAAATGCTGATAGCCATGCAGCCGCCGCGGCTCGACATGAGCCCGCATCGCGGCAAAGGCCTTCTCGTCAGGGCAATGGGCTTCGATGCCGGGAATCGTATCCACCACCAGCACATCCCAATTGCGCACGGGGCCCAGCGTGGATGCCAGCCATTTGGCCTCGACCGCCAGCAGCGCGAGGGTCGGTGAGCCGATCTGGCGCTGGAGGATCGAAATCGCGGTGCGCATGCGTCGCAGCGCCACTCGCATCTGGTGCACGCCCTCGGGCGTCCTGCCCTCCTCCACCACGGCCTGATTGGCCGCCATATGGCGGTGGCAGTCGCCGAGCAGCTTGGCGACGATCTCGTCGACATTGTCGCCGGCACCGATGCTGCCCTTGCTGGCCCGCACGCCCTCGGCGGGCGGATCATAGGCGAGTCTGTAGCCGCGATCGGCTTTCGCCAGCGTGCCGACGCGAAGAGGGGCGGCATCGAGCAGGGCCAGGGCAACATCGTAAAGGGCGCCGGCGTCGCCGCCCTTGAGCTCGAGCTCGAGCTCGCAGATGGCCTCGCGGCGCTCTCCGACCCGTATCTCCCCCTGGTCGAAGGCGAGCTCCAGATTGGCGGCCGGCAGGTCGAGTGCCTGGATGCGCCTGCGAAACTTGGTGACGAAGACCGCCTCGAGCACGCCGTTGCCGACGCCGTCCATACCGATTTCCAGCGCCTCGGGCGGCAGCAGCGCCAGATCCGGCTCCAGGCTCGGCACGGGCACTTCCCATTCATGGCGAGCCAGGGGATTGGTGCCGCTGGTCGGGCGTTTCAGGGTCTGAATGAAGGTCTTGCCGCTCTTGCGCACCCTGAGGGCGATCTTGTTGCGATAGAGCTGGCGATCGGGCGTGTCGTAATAGGCGTTCTCGAAATTGCGAAAGACGCCGCGATTGCGCGCATGCTGGGCAATGACCGGAACTGCAGCCAGAGAATCGAAGCTGCCGGCGGGGGCCAGCAGCTTGAGCTCGATTTCCCGATTGGCAGCCGGGACCGGCAATGTCGGTGCTGGCATTGCCGGTGCGGGTCTACTGCCTGTTTCCACGTCTTTACTCCGAGCGACGCCACCTCTTGGGCCGACCAGGCCGCTCGATGACAATTTCATGACGGAACGGACCTATGGCAGATCAGAATGTCACATACTACCGAGCGCCGGGGCTAAATTTTACCTTCAACACAGAGCTATGGCTGCGGAAAATCTCGATCGACCGCCTTCAGCCGGTCCAGCCGCCGTCGATGATATGGATCTGTCCCGTGGTATAGGTAGCGCCGGCGAGATAGACGACGAGGTCGGCAATTTCCTCGGGCTGGCCAATTCGCCCGATCGGCTGGCGCGCGACGAAAGCGGCGCGTGCCGCCTCATAATCGCCGGTCGCCTCCAGTCTTTCGCGCAGGGAGGGACTTTCGACAGTGCCGGGCGCGATGGCGTTGCAGCGTATGCCCTTGCTCACATAATCGGCCGCAACCGATTTGGTGATGCCGACCACGGCCGACTTCGATGCCTGATAGGCAAAACGGTTGGGGATTCCCTTCACCGACGACGCCACCGAAGACATATTGATGATGCTGCCGTCGCCGCGCTCCAGCATATGCGGCAGGAAAGCCCGGATCATGCGGAACATCGCGGTGACGTTGAGATCGAAGGCGAAATTCCAGTCCTTCTCCGTACAGTCGAGAATCGTGCCGGCATGGACGACGCCGGCGCAGTTGAAGAGAATGTCGGCCTGGGGACCATGACGTTCGGCGAAGGCGGCGATCGTCTCCGGCGACAGCACGTCCAGCCGTTCGACGACGATGCCTTCAACCCCGGCAAGATCTGCCAGCTTGTCCTCGGCAATGTCGGTAGCGACCACGCGCGCGCCGGCGCGGGCCAACGCGATCGCGGAAGCGCGGCCGATCCCTTGGGCTGCCGCGGTGACAAGGGCTGTCTTGCCCTGCAAGGATTGGGACATTTCACTCTCCGTCGTCGATCTCCGGCTCAGCCGGCTCTTTGCTCAAGGCTTGTCAAGCGGCTTCTTCTTGATCGTGCCCTTGGCTCGACCAGGAAGAAGCAGCAAGTTATCAAACATTTGCAGAGTTTCCTGGCGAAGCCCATCCACGAGCCTCACCAGGAAATTCTGCGTAGTGCGGCGGGCACGACAATTTCAGGCGTGCCCGCCCGCTCCCCCGATTGATAGCTGCATTTGTATGATATATTCAAATAGCAATCGTTGCAGAGTGCGAGCGGCAGCCCGCCAACCAGGTTCCCACCCCGGAAAGGCACGAACTTACCCCTGGCCCGGTTGCCCGGGCCATCCCTGTCCCATATGGTCGGCGCCGCATCGAGTTTCTGAGTCTGACAAGGCGGTATTATGTCCGGACAGCGCACCTATCTTTATGTCGGCGGCCCCACGCGGCCAACGCCGTATTATCCAACCAACAACGCCAAGGGCATTTCCACCTTCTCCTTCGACCAGGCAACCGGTGCCATCGCACCGGTCGGTTTGATCGAAGGTATCGACAATCCCACCTGGATCGGCGTCGACGCCAAACGCAAAGTCCTGCACGTCAACAGCGAAGTGTTCGGCTGGAACGAGGGTACGGTCTCGGCCTATGCGGTCGATCCTGCCGACGGCACGCTGAGCTACATCAACAAACAGCCGACCCTGGGCAGCATCGCGGCCTTCAACAGCCATGACCGCAACGCCAACTTCCTGCTCGTCGCCAATTACAGCCTGACCCCGGAAGGCGAGTTGCCCAACAAGGCGATCGCAGTATTGCCGATCCGCGAGGATGGCGGCCTGAAGGCCGCGGTCGGCGATGCCACCCATGCGGGCACGGGACCGGATCCGGAGCGTCAGGAACGCCCGCATCCCCACTGCGTACGCGTCACGCCGGATAACCGCCACATCGTGGTTGCCGACCTCGGGCTCGACCTTCTGGTCGTTTACCGCTTCGATGCCCAGACCGGGGCGATCGCCCGTGCCGGAGCCGCTTCTGTTCCTGCCGGCGCAGGCCCTCGCCATTTCGTCTTCCACCCACGCGGCAATCTGCTCTATGTCGCCAACGAACTCGATTCCACCGTGACCTCCTTCGTTTTCGAGGCGGACCAGGCCAAGCTCACATCGGTCAGCACGATTTCGGCACTGCCCGAATCGGCCGGGTCGGGCAGCTTCTGCTCGGAGATCGCGATTTCGGCCGACGGTGCCTATCTCTACGTCGCCAATCGCGGCCATGACAGCATTGGCGTCATCGCCCTCGACAGTGAAGGCGGCATGGTGCTGGAGCACAGCGTACCCTGCGGCGGGCAGTTTCCCCGCCATTTCGCCATCGATCCCTCGGGCAATTTCCTGGTCGCCGCCAGCCAGAACAGCGACAAGCTCGCCGTCTTTGCCATCAACAAGGAGAGCGGCGAGCTGACCCCGACCGGTACGGAAATCCAGATCGGTACGCCGACCTGCGTGGCCTTCCTTCAGATCGACGAAGCGTAAGGCTTCTTCCAAAAAGGCCGGCGGCCTTTTCGCTTAAGAAAATGCGTTGAAACAAGAGGTTGAAGCAAAGTGCGATTTGTCCAAATCGCACTTTGCTTCAAGAACTGGCATTGCGAAGGGCGCCGCTGCCGGCCGCCGCCTTCGGAGCTCCCTGGAAGCAAGATTTGGGTGACAAGCTTCTCATTCTCGATGTGGGCTCCACCGCACTCAAGGCGGTGTTGTATGATCGCGCCGGCGCGGCCGTGGCCTCGGCAACGCGCCCCCTGACCACGCAGACCCGCACCGATGGTTCCGTCGAGCAGGATGCACGGCAATGGTGGACGGCAACGCAGGCTGCGGTGAGCGAATTGCCGTTCCGCGCCGATGTCTGCGCGCTCGGCCTGGCGGGTTCGATGCAGAACCTCATCGCCCTCTCCGCCGAGGGCGAACCCGTCGGCCCGGCGATACTCTATTCCGACCGCCGCCTCGAGCAAGACGAAGTGGCGGAGCTGCGTGGTCGACTTCCCGGCGATTACGGCCAGCGCACCGGCAATCATCTCGATCCCGCCCATCCCATCCTCAAGCTGATGCGGCTCGATCGCTTCCTTCCCGGCTTGCCGCTCGACACCGTCGCCGGTTTTCTCTTCGGGGCCAAAGATGCCGTGATCAAGCGGCTCACCGGGCGCAGCGTGATCGATCCCACCACCGCGACCACGACCGGGCTCTACAACATCGTGAGTGGCGCCTGGGACGAAGCCTTGCTGGCGGTTGCCGGCGTCGGGCCTGGGCAAATGCCGCAAATCCTGGCCGCGGATGCCGTCGCCGGCCCGCTTGCCGATGAAGCCGCCGCCGCTCTCGGACTGCCACGCGGCATCCCCGTCCACAACGGAGCAGGCGATGGCGCGGCCGCAACCTGGGGCGCCTTCGCCGATGCGCCCAACACTGCCTATGCCTATGTCGGCACCACCGGCTGGGTCGCCGGCACCATGGACCTTGCCGATGCCCGCCCCCCTCGTGACAGCTATACCCTGGCCGATCCCGTCAAGGGCAGCCGCGCGATCGTCATTACGCCGTTCCTTTGCGCCGGAGCGGCGCTCGACTGGTTGAGCGAGATCACGTCCCTGCCGGTAGAAATGCTGCTGGATCACGCCACTGCTGATGGCGATGGCCCTCATCCCCTGTTCCTGCCCTATCTCTTCGGCGAACGTTCTCCCTTCGAGGATCGCGCGGTTCGCGGCGCTTTCCTCGGCCTCGATCGCGGTCACGGGCCGGGCGCGCTGTGCCGCGCCGTGCTCGAGGGTATCGCCTTTGCCATTCGCCACAATCTGGAAGCCGCCGGCCTGCCACGCCAGCCGCTGACTGTGATCGGCGGCGGCGCCCGTAGCCCGTTACAGCAACGCTTCCTGGCCGAAGCGCTGAACCAGCCCGTGATCGCTCCGGCCGCAAGCCAGGAGATGCCGGCGCTCGGCATTTATCGCATGCTTGCGCCCAGGCTCGGTTTCGAGCCAGTGCAGCAATTGGCGGGCAGCGTCACGGTCGAGCCGAATCCAGCCCGGGCGGAGGTGGCGGATCGGCGCTATCACAGCTATCGCGCTGCGTCGGATTTCGCGCGCGAACTGCCGCGGACTATGCCATAGCAACGCAAAGAACCCGCCCCGGTAGTTCGGATCCGGGTTGAGCGGTATCGGGGGGATCCACGTGAAGACCGGTGTTTCAATCTTGGCCATGGCTCTGGCTGGCCTCATCTCAAGTGCGGCCCAGGCCGAGGATATCGCCGTGCTGACGCCCTATATCAGTTCGGTCGCCACCAACGAGATCGTCGAGACCTTCAAGAAGGATGCTGCCGGCAAGGGCTGGAACGTCAATGTCGTCGATACGCGCGGCGACCTTCAGCAATTGGCGAGCCGCGTCGAAGACGTCACCAATGCCGGCGTCACGGCCATCGTCCTGGTCAGTGTCGATCCCAAGCAGATCGCCGACCAGGTCGCCGCCGCGGCCGCCAAGAAGATCCCTGTCTTTGCTCTCGATGGCGCCCTCGCGCCTGGCGTGACCGCCAGCATCGCCACCGACAATTTCGCCCTCGGCACCATCCTGTCGGACAAGCTGTTCAAGCAACTGGGCGGCAAGGGCAACATCGTCAAATTCTTTTATTCGGCCCATCCCGGCGTGCATCAGCGCGAACTCGCCCTCGACAAGGCGCTCGCCGCCAATCCCGGCATCAAGGTGATCGCCGAGCATTATGTGAAGGTCCCCGGCCCGATCGACGATTCCCGTCTCGCCATGGAGACCTTCATCCGCCAGCATGGCACCAAGATCGACGGCGTCTGGGCCGCCTGGGACGAGCCGGCGATCGGCGCCCTCCTCGCCCAGCAGAGCGACGCGCCCGATTCCAAGATGGTGATCGCTGGCATCGACGGCAATCCGCAAGCCGTCGACCTGATCAAGCAGTGCACCGACCTGATCGCCACCGTGCGCCAGGACTTTCCGGGGATCGCGCATAGCGCCGTGACGGAAATCGCTAATGTGCTGGAGGGCAAGCCCGTCAGCAAACAGGAGATCCAGGTCGAGGCCAAGGTGGTCGACCGCGCGAGCCTGGGCGTGACTTGTCCTCAATGAGCCAGCCTTCCGGTCGCCCCGTTCCGCGGCTTGAGATCACCGGCCTGAAGAAGCATTTCGGCGGCGTGCACGCCCTTGATGGCGTCAACCTCACGGTCGCGCCGGGCCGGGTCCACGCCTTGCTGGGCGAGAATGGCGCCGGCAAGTCGAGCCTGCTCAAATGCTTGTCGGGCGTGTATCAGCCCGATGGCGGCGCCATGCAGCTCGACGGTGCTCTCTACGCTCCCCGCGATCCGAGGGCAGCCGAGGCCGCGGGCCTGCGTTTCGTGCACCAGGAGCTCACCCTGGTCCCGGGTTTTACGGCGGCCGAGAACGCCTTCGTCGGTCGGCGCTATCCGCGCCGTTTCGGCCTGATCGATCGCCAAGCCATGCAACGACGCCTGACGGCTGTCAGCGACAGGCTCGGCATCGCCCTGCCGCTGGACGTGCCGGTTCGCCATCTCTCGGTGGGCCAATGCCAGTTGGTCGAGATCCTGCGGGCGCTGATGGACGAAGCGCGCATCCTGGTGCTGGACGAGCCGACGGCCTCCCTGAGCGAAAGCGAGGCCTGCATCCTGCGCAAGGTGGTCACCAATCTCGCACTGGCGGGATGTGCCGTGATTTTCGTCTCGCATCGCATGGAGGAAGTGTTCGAACTCGCGCAGGACTACACGGTGCTGCGCAATGGCGTCACGGTCGGCCAGGGCCTGATCGCCGAAACCACCCCTGATGCCGCCGTGACGATGATGGCGGGGGACGGCCAGCTGCGTGATGCTGTTCCGCTTCCGCCCAGGCGGAGCGAGCGGCTGCTCGAACTCAACGGTTTTTCGCCCTCGCCGCGCCATGGCTCCCTGCAACTGAGC
Source organism: Labrys sp. HAY1-8F (assembly GCF_056754975.1). Taxonomy (NCBI): domain Bacteria; kingdom Pseudomonadati; phylum Pseudomonadota; class Alphaproteobacteria; order Hyphomicrobiales; family Xanthobacteraceae; genus Labrys; species Labrys sp. HAY1-8F. The sequence continues at coordinate 642,257 of NZ_JBPGWZ010000002.1, forward strand.
GCTCATGGCGGCGAAATCATCGGCCTCTACGGCATCGTCGGCAGCGGCCGCTCAAGCCTTCTGAGAGCGCTCTGGGGGGCGATGCCGCAGGCACGCGGCGGGTTGTCATTGGCAGGACGGTCCCTGCCGGCCTCCGGCATCCCCTCCCGCATCCGGGCGGGGGTCGCGTTTGCACCGGAAGACCGCCGTGGCAGCGGCCTGGTGGTCGGCCATTCCATCCTCGATAACGCCACCCTACCCCGCCTTTCCGACGGGCGGCTCCTGGCGGGCCTGCCCTTCCTGTCCTGGCCCTCCCTGCGGCGCAATGCCGGCACGATGCTGCAACGGCTCGCCGTCCGCTATGGCCGCCTCGCCGACCGCATAGCCACCCTGTCCGGCGGCAATCAGCAAAAGGTGCTGATCGGACGCTGGTTCAGGCCTGGGTTGCGCCTCTTCTTGCTGGACGAGCCGACGCGGGGTGTCGACGTCCGCTCCAAGGCCGAAATCCACGCGCTTTGCCGCCAACTCGCGGGCGACGGCACGCTGATCCTCTTTGCCACCAGCGACATCGAGGAGCTCTTTGCCCTGGCCGGGCGCATTGTGGTGATGGCCAATGGCGAGATCGCGCTGGACGCTCCCACCGACGGCCTATCCCGCCTGCAGGTGCTCGCGGCAACCTTTCGCACGGCAAAACCGCATCGGGCCGATCACTCCCGGAGGACAGCTTGAACTTCACCGCCCGCTACGGCACGCTTCTGGGCCTTTTCGTCATAGTCGGGGTTTTCTCGGCTCTTTCACCGGGTTCCTTCGCCCAGCCTTCCAATCTGATCAACATCACCCAGCAATCCTCGCTGCTCGCCATCGTAGCCCTTGGCGCGACCTGCGTGATGGTGCTGTCGGAATTCGACCTCTCGGTCGGTGCAGTGGTGTCCTGGGCTGGAATCCTGGCCGTCAGCCTGTTCGCGCAAGGCTGGGGCATTCCGGCCACCATTCTCACCACGCTGGTGTCCTGCGCGATCGTCGGCTGCATCAGCGGCTATCTTGTATCGCGCCTGAGTGTGCCGAGCTTCATCGCCACCCTGGCTATCGGCACGGTGGTCGGTGGCTTCACCTTCTGGATCAGCGACGGCGCGACGCTGTTCGGCAATATTCCGCCCGCATTCCGCGATCTCGGGCGCGGCACGCTGGCCGGCGTGCCGGTGCTGACGCTGTGGGCCGTCGCGATGACGGCGATCTGCGTCGTCCTGCTGGATTACACCGAGCCCGGCCGGCGCATGGCGGCCATTGGCGGCAATCGCGAGGCAGCCCGCCTCACCGGTGTTCCGATCGTGCGCAGCACGGTGCTCGGCTTTGCGATCTGCACCCTGTTCGCTGGACTTGTCGGCCTCCTGCTGGTGGCGAGGCTGGGCAGCGCTCATCCGACCGGCGGCAACGGCTTCCTGTTGCAGGCCTATGCCGCCGTCTTTCTCGGCATGACGGCTTTTCGCGGCGGCGACGCCAACGCCCTCGGCACCTTACTGGGCGCGGTGATCATCGCCGTGGTGGCAAACGGCCTCACTATCGTCGGCGTGCCCAACTACATGCAGGACATCCTCACCGGTCTGATCATCCTGGCGGCAGTGCTGGTGCGCAATGTCGGGCGGCTGCGAGATTAATGCGACGTCCAGCCTGTCATCTCGCCCCACGGTTGAGCGAGATGAGGTCGCTCCCTCATAAGTCGCGCCATAGAGATCCCCTTCTCCCCGTTCTTACGGGGAGAAGGTAAGGGGAAGGGGCCGCACAGAGCCTCGCGAATCCCCTCTCAGGCCGCAGCTTCTGCCGTGAGATGGGGGCTCTCGAAGCCAAGCTTGCGCAAACCTGCCTGGATCTCGGGAATGCGCATGAACAGGTTCCAGATCAGGCCGGTGCGATAATTCTCGATCATCACGATGATGGGGCCCTGGTCGATCGACAGAAAGGTCTCGGCGAACCAGTCCTGCTCTTCGCTGAAGGCATCAACGAAGCCGAAGCGCCCCCAGAGCTTGTCGCCATGCTTGGTGAGGAAATGGCGCAGCGCCGCCATGGCTTCCTTGGGCGCATAGGGAAAGCTCGACAAGGCTGCCGTCGGGCTGATTACGCCGTTGTCCTCGCTCGGTTGATGCGCAGCGTACCCATCCGGATCATCGCTCGCCGTCAGCCCCCAGCAATCGGGGCCATAGCCCTTGTGGCCATGCGGATTGAGCACGCAATGGCGATGATTGATCATCGTATGGGCTACGTTCTGCTGCCAATAATCGGCGTAGCGGTCCTTCAATCCCCGGGGGTCGAGGCCCAGGAAGGAGTAGTGCGCCCAGAACAGCGGCCCCCCCCGATCGGGGCCGAGCGGCAATTCGATGTCGTAATAGCTGCGCGGCGCCCCAAAATCCTTGCTGGCGGCGAAGCCACGATGATAGGCGGCGGGATCGATGGGATAGCGCGGCGCCGACACCGCCATCACATAGGCGATCAGGCACTCATTCCAGCCATGGATGTCATGGTCGAGCACGAAGCCGTTATTCGGGCTCCAATGCCAATAGAGCGCATGGCGTCCCTGTGTATACCAGTTCCACTCGATCTCACCCCACAAACCGGTGATGCGCTTTCGCAGCTTTGTCTCGGCGAGGGAATCTGCATCGAAATATTCGCGGGCGCAAAGCAGGCCCTGGAACAGGAACGCGGTTTCGATGAGATCGCCACCGTCGTCCTTGCGGCTGAAGGGCCAGACCTTGCCGGTCTCGCCATGCATGAAATGCGAATAGGCGCCATGGAAACACGTCGTCGGCTCGATGACGTCGATGATCCTCGTCAACCGCTCCAAGCCTTCGGCATGGGTGATCCAACCCCGCTCCATCGCCACGATCATGGCCATGATGCCAAAGCCCGTCCCGCCTATGGCCACCAGGTCGTTGGGTGTATCCACCGTGCGGGTGCTACGGTCGCGGGCCATGCCGCTGGCCGGCTCCGCCCCCTCCCAGAAGAAGCGGAAGGTCTGGCGCTGCACGGCTTCCAGCAATTCCTCGTCGGGCAGATCAATTAGATCGGCGGCCTTGTAGAGTTGCCCAGCCAAGCCGGCTTTCGTCATGCCCTCGCCGACCTTCTCCACTGCGATTTTCTTGTCACCCTTGGAGGGCTTCTTCTTGCCGGCCTTGTCCTTTGCCATCGTCCCGTCTTTCACCCGTTGCAAGCTTTGCTGACTTGCGTGACCGATCTTTAGATAAACGCTTTAACAGAATTACGTATTTATCTGAAAAATAAATTCTTTTTATACATCATCCTTGGTTTCACTCCCCTCGCCTTGCTCCGTCTTGTCCGCCGTATGATCGGCTTGCGTCCGTTCATTGAGAAGCCGAAGGGTGCGCGGAAAGAAGCTGGCCTTGGAACCGGGCCGGCCGATATGGACGATGGCGGACTGGCCAAGATCCTTTTCGAAGATGGCGAAAACCTTATCCCGGGTGCCCTCGTCCAGCCCTTCGAGGGCTTCGTCGATGACGATCCAGGCCGGCTTCTGCAAGGCGACGCGGGCGAAAGCCACGGTCTGTTGCTCTTCGTCGGCCAGATCCTTGTCCCAACGCACATTGCGGTCGAGGTCGTCGGCCAGATGACCGAGCCCCACCGCAGATAAGGCATGCTCGAAATCGGCCTGCTCGAATTGCGCCACGGGCTGGGGATAGGACAGAACCTGCCTGAGCGTTCCCTGAGGCAGATAAGGGCGGCGCGGCATGAAGGTGACGTGCCCATCCTTGGGAAGGCCGACCTGGCCGAAACCGAAAGGCCACAGGCCGGCAATGGTCCGAAACAGCAGTGTCTTGTTGGCACCAGCGTCGCTGACGACCAAAACCCGCTCTCCGGATTTGATCTCTACCTTGCTTTCATTGAGCCGGCTGCGCCCGCTTGGGGCTTCGACCACCAGATCATCGAGACGGATCACCTCATCTTCGGTCTCAGTGAACTCGATATGGCTCGCCTCGGCCTGCTGGCTGTCAATCTGGGTGACAGCATAGCGAAAGTTCGCGACACGCAACAAAGTCGCGCGCCAGTCTGCGATGGTGCCGAAATTGTCGACAAACCAGCGCAATTGCGCCTGCACCAGATTGAAGGCGCCCACCGCCACCATCAGCCCGCCAAAGGTCAGATTGCCCGCAAAATAGATTGGCGCCGCCACCAGGAAGGGCGCCACCTGAGTGAACCAGCCATAGCCCGAACTCACCCAGGCGAGCCTGGCCGTCGCCGTCACCAGCCGTCGCATGGCCTGCAGCACGGCCTTGAGGTCGAGATTGAGCTGACGCTCCTCGTCCTTCTCGCCATTGTTCAATGCGATGGCGTCGACATGCTCGCTGACCCGGACGAGTGAAAACCGAAACTCGGCCTCCCGGGCATAACGATCGGCATTCAAGCCGATCAGCGGACCACCGACATGCCAGGAAAGCAGGGAGGCGGTGACGGCATAAAAAAGCGCCGCCCAGACCATATAACCGGGAATAGCGAAGCTGTAGCCACCGACATTGAAGACGAATCCGCTTGAGAGATTCCACAGCACCGTGATGAAACTGGCCAGATAGATCGACGCCGACAAGAGCCCGATACCGAGATCAGTCGACAGTTCGGTCAGATGGCGGGCGTCCTCATGCAATCTTTGGTCCGGATTGACACCGAACTTGCTGGAATTGGCGAGGCGGAACGCGCGGCGAGGTTTCATCCATTGGCTGATGAGATCCTCAACCAACCCCTGCCGCAACTTCAGCTTCACCATCCAGCTCAGCCAGGTCTGAGTGACGTTAAGGGTCAACAGGCCGCCGGCAATGGCGACGAACACCAGGAGCTGTTGCAGAAATTCAGCGAGGTCCTTACGGGCCAAAGCATCGTAGAAAGGCTGGTTCCAGGCGTTCAGCAGAACCTGGAAATAGCTGGTGACCAGGATTACCAGGACGACGCCGACGAGCAGCAGCAGCAATTGGTTGCGATGGGGCGAAGTGACGAAGGCGCGGGCCATCATGTTGAGCTGCAGCAGCAGCCCACCCATCGACTGCTCAGACTGCCCGGACTTGTCCGGCTCGTTGCTCGGCGCGTCGGCAGGCTTCCCGCCGGATTGTGCAACCATGAATCACTCTCCGCCTCGACTATAGCCGGTCATCTGGCAGAGTCATCCTCAAGGGTAAGCCGGTCATGAGCATGGCGGCCGAAGCAATGCACGAATGCGCGCGTTTATGCGTCTTTCTGCATTTTCATACTTGCATTGCTCCCGCTTAAGCGACATAAGCAGCCTGCTCATCGGATCTCGCGCCCGCCATGGAAATCTCCAACCTTCTCGACACCAGCCTCATACCTGCCGAGCGGCAGCGCCTGCTCCTGCAGCGTATCGAACAGGATGGTCGCATCGCTTCCGTCCAGGCGGCGCTGGATTTCGCGGTGTCGGAGGACACCATCCGCCGCGACCTCAAGGAACTCGCCGACGCCGGCCTGATCGAGCGCGTGCATGGCGGTGCCTTGCGCAAGTCCCGCACTTCACATCGATTTGATCGGCGCCTGATCAGCAGCGAGGCGCAGAAGAAACAGCTGGCGGGCTACGCCTTGCGTTTCGTCGAACGGGGCATGGTCGTCCTGCTCGACCAGAGCACCAGCAATTTGATGCTGGCGCACCAGCTTCCGGTCGAGGCCGGCCTCACCGTGATTACCCCCTCGCCCGATATCGCAGTCGCCGTACTCGACCGCGGCGTCGGCAAATTGGTGCTGATCGGCGGGCAGGTCGATACCCAGTCCCGCAGCGCCAGCGGTGCCGGGGCGCTCGAACAGGTTGCCTTCCTCAAGCCCGATCTATGCTTCCTTGGCGCCTGCGCCGTCGATCGGGTCGAGGGCGTAACCGTGGTCGACCACGACGATGCCTGTCTCAAGCGCGCCATGGTCGCCGCCTCCCGCTCGACGGTGGCCTTGATCACCGCCGAGAAGCTCGACACACGCTCGGCCTATCAGGTGATGCCATTCGATCGCCTCGATCACATGGTCACCGAGAATGCGACCTCGAACACAATCCTGCAGCGCTACAGCGAAAGCGGCGTGGAGATCCACCTTGTCTGAAACGTCCCTTTATCGGCCTGGCTGGCAGGTCTGGCACCCGACCGCCGCAAGCTTCTACGTCAATGGCGCGCTCTATGGCGTCTGGGCCACGCAGATCCCTCTCGCCAAGGAACGGCTGGGGCTCGACCCCATCGTGCTGAGCATCGTCCTGCTGATGCTCGGCGCCGGAGCCGTGCTCGCCATGGCCGGCAGCGGCTGGATCATCCAGCGTATCGGCACGGCGGCACTCATCCGGCTGAGTGGCGTGATTTTCGCGGCCCTGCTGCCGATCATTCCCCTCATGCCAGACGTCTGGCTTCTCTCCGCCGTCGTCTTCCTGTTCGGTGCCAGTGGCGGCTGCATGGATGTGGCGATGAATGCCGATGCAGCCAGGATCGAGAAGCAGGTCGGGCGCCCCTATATGTCTTCGTTCCACGGCATGTGGAGCCTCGGAGGGTTGACCGGAGCCGGTATCGCCACCCTGTTGCTGCGCTGGACCGATGGCGCTTCCCAGGCGTTGATCATCACGGTGGGGTTGGTCGCGATCTTCGCCTGGGGGCAGAGAGGCCTTGCCCCCGGCAAGGTCGAGGCTGCTGTCGGCGGCGGTAAATCACCCTCCTTGCGCCCGGTCCTCCTTGCCGTCGTGGTCGGCCTGATGGCCGCCCTCGCCTTCAGCGGAGAAGGTGTCGTGCTGGATTGGGCGGCCGTCTTCCTGCGCGAGCAACTGGGAGCGGGCCAGGAACTTGCCAATGTCGGCTATGCCGCTTTCGCCGGAGCGATGGCAAGCGTGCGCTTTCTGGGTGATCCCATCCGCCGCCATGTCGACGGCGTCTATCTGGTCCGGGGCGGCTGCCTGCTCGCCGTGATCGGGCTTTTGATGGGGCCTCTCTCCGGCAATGTCTATGTCGCCATCGTCGGCTATGGCTTGACCGGCATCGGCTTTGCCAATGTGGTGCCTGTCCTGTTCAGCACGGCCGGCGCCATGCCCCGCCCTGAGGTGCAGATCGCAACGGTATCGACCATGGGCTACGCCGGCCTGCTGGTGGCTCCGCCGCTGCTTGGAACCGTCGCCCATGTGACCTCGTTCGCCGGTATCTTCTACGTGGCCGCCATCTTCACCGTGATCATAGCGCTGCTGGCCCAGGTCTGTGCGCCGCGGTCCGCGCGCTCCCTGGCCGTTGGCGACGCTCCGCTATAGAAGCGGGCTGACGAGCCGCGCGAGATTCTCGGCGACCTTACGGATCCAGGGACGCCGGCGCCATTCTCCAAGGTCGAGCCTGTCGCTGCCCGCGAAATAGTCGTCCTGCATGCGCCGCAATCGCAGCGTGACCTCGCGATCGTAGATCACGACCGTAACCTCCGAGTTCAGGACGAAGGAGCGCATGTCCATGTTGCTCGAGCCGATCAGGGCAATTTCGGTATCGATCGACACGTTCTTGGCATGCAGGAACTTGTCCCGGAACAGGTGGATGTTCACGCCTGCCGCAAGCAGTCCCCCATAATAGGACTGCTGGGCGAAACGCACGATGCGATGGTCCGAAACCTTGGGCACGACCAGATGCACGGCCACGCCGCGCAGCACCGCAATCTGCATCGCCTTGTGGACGGCCTCGCTCGGAATGAAATAAGGCGTGACGATCACCACCCGCTGCAGGGCCGAATGAATGGCGGTGACCATCAGGCTCTCGATGCCCCCGATCCGATAATCCGGCCCGCTCGGCAACACCTGCATGGCCAGCGTGCCGCAGGCCGATGTCGGCGACATCACGCTGTCGAGTGGCAGCGCCTCCTCCGTCTCCAGAAACCAGTCGGCGATGAAGACGGCTTGCAGTTCCAACACCACTGGCCCTTCCAGGCGCAGCATCAACTCCTGGTTGGAGATGTCGAGGACTGTTCGGGCCGCGATGATGTTTTGCGAACCGACATAGCCCACGCGCCCGTCCATCACCGCAATCTTGCGATGATTGCGCAGGTCTGCCCGCGCCGACTTGCGCCGGAAGAAGGTGACCGGAAGTATGGGATGGCCTTCGACGCCATATTCGGCAAGCGTCGTCAGTACGCTGCGTGCCCATTGCCTGGAACCGACGGCATCGATGAGGACACGGCACTTCACGCCACGGGCCTGGGCGCGGCCGAGAGCCTGCATCACCGTCTGTCCGACCTCGTCGTCGGAAAAGATGTAGAATAGTAGATGGACATGATGCTGGGCGGCGTCGATGTCGGACACCAGCCGATCGACCATCCGCGAATAGTCGGCCAGGAAATCCACCCTCGCCCCATCGACGACCGGTAGCTTGCCCACTCTTTCGATCAGCACCGCGGCACGCGTGAAGCGCCGGGGCAGCCGCTCGCGCGCGACTTCGGTGAGTTCGCGAACCTTGTCCGCGGACAGGCTCAGGATATCCGGCAGGCGCTCGAAACGCTTACGCCGCCAGCGCGGATAGGTAGCGCGCCCGATCAGGAGATAAAGCACCAGCGCCGGCCAGGGCAGGAACATCACCAGCAGCAGCCAGCTTCGCGCCGCGTCCGAATTGCGACGGAACGGCACCACCACGATCATGACGAGGCGCACGGCCCATTCGGAATAGAAATAGGCCCACGCCAACACGCCCAAACCCGGCAAGGTCAGATCGGAGAACGACAAGGCTGGCCTTTCCATAGAAAAACCCACGCAGTGGACTGCGTGGGTGCGACTTGCGTCAGATGAAAAATCCTCAAAGCGTTTTGCAATCTGACGAAATCGTCAAGTATCGCAAAGACGCGTCCAAACAAGGAGTTAGAGCAAAAGTACGTTTTCGCAAAAACGCGCTTTGCTCTAAGGGATCTCACCCCTTACGGGCACTGCACGCGGCGATACCGCACGTTGCCGTAGTAGTCATAGTAACGACGGGTGCAAGCACGCGGCGTGGTTTCGGCACCGACAATGGCACCGGCAGCACCGCCGAGCACACCACCGACGATGGCGCCGCCGGCCGAACGCGTGGCCAGGCCACCGATCAGCGCGCCGCCACCAGCACCGATGGCAGCGCCACCGAGCGCGCGGTCACCTCGCGAATATTCCGAGCAGCCCGCGAGCAAAAGCCCTGCAGCTGCTACGATCAAAAGCTTCTTCATGGGAGATCCTCCGTGGATGCCGATCCGTATCGATCATATACAGATACAACCGAGTGCAAAGCCCGATTCTTACATCATGCACACCATGAACCGGAGATGAATGACTAGGTAAGGATAGCTCGTGCTTCAGATGCCATCGCTTTCAGCCTGGGCCGGAGCATTTCACTGCCGACTCAACCGAAATGACGCATCTCACCGACATACTAACTTCTACGGCGAAGACAAGTTCCCCTTCGTGTACCAGTGCCTTTCGAGGGTCGGAAAGTAGCCTTGAACAGCGCTTCTCTCGCAACTGCGAAAAGGCCGCTTGCACCAGCGCGCCATGACGATTAAGCGGGAATGTACGGATATCTAGATAGTTTGGAGCGACAAGCGATGGAAGCGCTCTTCATCGGCCATGCCTATATCGACGTGACCTTCGTGGCGGATGACATGCCGCGCGGCGATGAAAAGTCGGTAGCCAAGGACTATGCCGTAGCATTCGGCGGCAACGCCACGACGGCCGCTTTCTGCTGCGCCAAGCTTGGTGTGATACCCGATCTGATCACCACCAACTCGAACGACTGGCTCGGCCGCATGTTCATGGACATGGCGGCGAAGTACGGCATCTCCGTCCATCCTCGCAAGGTCAAGCGCTCCTCGCTCTCCTTCATCATGCCCAAGGACGGCAAGCGCGCCATCGTTCGCGCCCGCGACGATGACTATCTGCATCCCTATCCGCATCTCAATCTCGGCAATTGCCGCGCCTTGCATCTCGACGGCCATCTGGCGGATGCCGCGCTCTACTATGCCAAGGAATTCCGCAAGCTCGGCCGGTTGGTTTCGCTCGATGGCGGTGGCATGCGCTCCAACACCGACGAATTGCTCAACTATGTCGATGTCGCCGTGGTGGCCGAGCGCCTGTGCGAGCAAATGAACCTGTCCGAGACCGAGATGCTCGATTATCTTAAGGGCAAGGGCTGCAAGATCGCCGGCGTGACTGCCGGCGAGCGTGGCATGCTGTGGTATGACGAGAGCGGCAAGGTGCAGCGCCTGCCCGCTCTCAACGTGCCCAAGGCCGCGGTGGTCGATACCAACGGTGCCGGCGACATCTTCCATGGCGCCTATATGTATTCCTATCTCAGCCGCCCCCTGTCGCGCTGGGAGGAGCATTTCCGTTTCGCGCGCGGTGCATCTACCCACGCGATCCAGTTTCTCGGCAACGAAGCCAAGCTGCCCACCCGGGGTGATGTGGAATCCATCGAAACGCGGTTCCAGCCGGTGGCCTCTTCCTGATTTTCTTGCCAGCCGGCGGGCCCTCAAGACCTGCCGGACAATTTCGACGAACCCTTTGCCGACGAACCCCTTGCCATGGCCGGCTATGTCGCCCTCCTCTACAGCATCGTGCTGACGCCGCAGCGGCGGGTGGTGATGGACGAATTGCGCGCGATCGCCACTGGCTGCGGGTTTGAGCATCCCCGTACCCTGGCCTCGACCGGCAATCTCGTCTTCGAAGCGCCCGAACAAGACATCACGACCCTCGAAACCCGGCTGGAGGCGGGCTTCCTGAGCCATTACGGCAAACATGTCGACATCATCATACGCTGCACGGAGGACTGGCTGCGGACGGTTGCCGGCAACCCGTTTCCGGTCGAGTCCGAGCGTGACGGCAGCCTCGTCATTGCCCGTTTGATGCGCGCACCGCTCGGCCAAGACGTTCTGGTCAACAAGCTGGAGCGCTATCTCGACAAGGGCGAACGCCTTGCCCTGGTCGAAGGCGATCTATGGATCGCCTTCGCGGGACGCCCGAGCGAAAGCCGCCTGGCCAGCGCCCTCTCCACCAAACGGCTCGGCATCGGCACCGCGCGCAATTGGAACACCATACGCGGCCTCGGCCAGATGCTGTCCTGAGGTGAAACGCCGGGAACGCTTGCGACCCCGGCGGTTCGGCATCACCCCTGCGTGGCTTGCGCCTCGGCCACGGCCACGGCCGTCATGTTGACCACGCCGCGCACCGTGACGGCGCGATTGAGGATGTGGGCCGGCTTGGCGGCACCGATCAGGATGGGGCCGACGGGCAGGGCATCCGCCAGCATGCGGGTGAGCTGGAAAGCAATGTTAGCGGCATCCAGATTGGGCATGACCAGCACATTCGCCTCGCCCCGCAGCCGCGATGAACTCAGCTTGAGGTCGCGCAGGCTTTCATCCAGCGCCGTATCCGCCTGCATCTCGCCATCGGCCTCCAGATCGGGGCGCTGCTCGACCAGGAGTTCCAGAGCCCTGCGCATCTTGCGGGCCGCCTCGGTGTCATAGGAGCCGAAATCGGAATGCGACAGCAGGGCAATCTTCGGGTCGATGCCGAAGCGGCGGACATGCTCGGCCGCCAGGATCGCCATCTCGGCGATCTCCTCCGCACAGGGGTCGGGCTTGACCTGGGTGTCGCAGATGAAGAATGCGCCCTTGGCCGTCAGCACCAGGGACAGGGCTGAATAATCGCGTACGCCGGGTGCCAGGCCGATGATCTGACGCACATAGCGCAGATGGCGCATATAGGCCCCTTCCAGCCCGCAGATCATGGCATCGGCATCGCCGCGATGCAGGGCCAGCGCCGCAATTACCGAAGTGTTCGAGCGCACGATGGTACGCGCCGTGTCCGGCGTAACACCACCGCGCCCGGCCAGATGGTGGTAGAGCGACCAGTAATCCTTGTAGCGCGGATCATCCGCTGGATCGATCACCTCGAAATCCTGCCCCGGCTTGATCGTCAGGCCGAAGCGCTGGATGCGGGTTTCGATCACGGAAGGGCGACCGATCAGGATCGGGCGGGCGAGCCCCTCCTCCAACAAGACTTGGGCCGCGCGCAGCACGCGCTCGTCCTCGCCTTCGGCATAGACCACGCGTTTGGGATCAGCCTTGGCGGCGGTGAACAGCGGCTTCATTACGAAGCCGGAGCGGAAGACGAAACGCGTCAGGCTTTCGGCATAGGCTTCCAGATCGGTGATCGGACGGGTTGCCACGCCGGTTTCCTGGGCAGCCCGCGCCACGGCCGGGGCAATACGCAGGATCAGGCGCGGATCGAAGGGCGAAGGAATGAGGGAATCGGCACCGAAGCGACGGCTTTCGCCGCCATAGGCGCGCGCCACCACATCCGACGGTGTTTCGCGGGCGAGCGCCGCGATCGCCTCGACGGCCGCGTGCTTCATCTCCTCGTTGATGGTCGTGGCCCCGCAGTCGAGGGCGCCGCGGAAGATATAGGGGAAGCACAGGACATTGTTGACCTGGTTCGGGAAATCCGAGCGCCCCGTGCAGATCATGGCATCCGGGCGGGTCGCCTTGGCGAGTTCGGGCATGATCTCCGGAAACGGATTGGCGAGCGCCATGATCAGCGGATTATGCGCCATGCGCGCGATCATCTCGGGCTTGAGCACGCCGCCGGCAGAGAGGCCGAGGAACACGTCGGCTCCCTCGATGATGTCGTTGAGGGTGCGCGCCTCGGTTTCCTGGGCGTAGACGTCCTTCCAGGGATCCATCAGTTCGGCGCGGCCCTTATAGACCACACCCTTGATGTCGGAGATGAAGATGTTCTCGCGCTTCGCACCGAGCGAGACCAGGAGATTGAGACAGGCCAGGGCCGCCGCGCCGGCCCCCGACGCCACGATCTTGACCTCGCTGATCGCCTTGCCGGCGAGTTCCAGGCCGTTGCGCACGGCGGCACCGACGATGATGGCGGTGCCATGCTGGTCGTCATGGAAGACCGGGATCGCCATGCGCTCACGCAGGAGGCGCTCGACCTCGAAGCATTCGGGCGCCTTGATGTCCTCGAGGTTGATGCCGCCAAAGGTCGGCTCCAGCGCCGCGACGACGGTGACGATCTCCTCGATCGACCTGGAGGCGATCTCGATGTCGAAGACATCGATGCCAGCAAACTTCTTGAACAGGACCGCCTTGCCCTCCATCACGGGCTTGGAGGCGAGCGGGCCGATGTCGCCGAGGCCGAGCACGGCGGTGCCGTTGGAGACGACGGCGACAAGATTGGCGCGCGCGGTCAGGTTGGCGGCCTCGAGCGGATCGGCGTGGATGGCCTCGCAGGCGGCGGCCACACCAGGCGAGTAGGCCAGAGCAAGGTCGCGCTGGTTGCCGAGCGGCTTGGTCGCCTGGATCTCCAGTTTCCCCGGCTTGGGATAGCGATGATAGATCAGCGCCCCAGTTCGCAGATCCTCGGACATGGTCGAGGAATTCGTGGGAGGTGCCGAGCCGGGCTGGACATCTGACATTGCGTTTCCCGTCCTGTTGGCTGGAGCAAAATGCGCTCATGACAGAACGCTGCCTTACTCCAGCTCTTTGTTTCCAAGCCAATCCGACGGATTGACTGAAGCGTCTTTGCGATTCTCGGTGGCTTCCTCAAATCGGTAGACGCTCTGGGCCGCGGGCCTACTCGGCCCTGGCCTTGTTCGTTTTAGCGCATGACGTCGCGGCCGCCAGCCCTAAGGCTGCTATTTTTCCTGGACGTTCAGACGAATATGCAGCTCACGCAGTTGCTTGGGCGTCGCCTCGGAGGGAGCGCCCATCAGGATATCCTCGGCGCGCTGGTTCATCGGGAACAGTGAGATCTCCCTCAGATTTTGCTCACCCGCGAGCAGCATGACGATGCGGTCGACACCCGCTGCCATGCCGCCATGCGGCGGCGCGCCGTACTGGAAGGCCCGGTACATGCCGCCGAAGCGCTCGATCACCGTCTCCTCGCTGTGACCGGCGATCTCGAAGGCCTTCACCATTGCTTCCGGCTTGTGGTTGCGAATGCCGCCCGAGGCGATCTCGAAGCCGTTGCAGGCGATGTCATACTGATAGGCCTTCAGCGACAGCGGATCCTGAGTGGTAAGCGCTTCGAGGCCTCCCTGCGGCATGGAGAAGGGATTGTGCGCGAAATCGACCTGCTTCTCGTCCTCGTTCCACTCGAACATCGGGAAGTCGACGATCCAGGCGAGCTCGAAGCGGCCCTCGTCCACCAGCTTGAGATCGGTGCCGACCTTGGTGCGGGCGGCGCCGGCGAACTTGTAGAACTTGTTCGGATCGCCTGCGACGAAGAAGGCGGCGTCGCCGGCCTTCAGGCCGAGCTGCAGCCGGATCGCCTCCGCCCTTTCAGGTCCGATATTGTTGGCGATCGGCCCGCGGGCGCCGACACCTTCGGCATTCGGATCCGCCTGCTTGCTGGTCTCGTCTGTCGCCTTGTCGAAGAAGAGGATATAGCCAAGGCCCGGCTGCCCCTCGCTTTGCGCCCAGGAGTTCATGCGGTCGGCGAAGGTGCGCTGGCCACCGCCAGGCCCAGGAATGGCCCAAACCTGATTGGCAGGATCTTCGAGCATGCGCGCGAAGACCTTGAAGTTCGAGCCACGGAAATGCTCGGAGACCTCCTGCATGATCAACGGATTGCGCAGATCCGGCTTGTCCGAACCATATTTGCGCAGCGCCTCCGCATAAGGAATGCGCGGCCACCCCTTGGTGACGCTTTTACCACCGGCGAATTCTTCGAAGATGCTGGTGATCACCGGCTCGATCGTGGCGAAGACGTCCTCCTGGGTGACGAAGCTCATTTCGAGGTCGAGCTGGTAGAACTCGCCCGGCAAGCGGTCGGCTCGCGGATCCTCATCGCGGAAGCAGGGAGCGATCTGGAAGTAGCGGTCGAAGCCCGCCATCATCAAAAGCTGCTTATATTGCTGGGGCGCCTGCGGCAAAGCGTAGAACTTGCCGGGATGGATGCGCGAGGGCACCAGGAAGTCGCGCGCGCCTTCCGGCGAGGAGGCCGTCAGAATTGGCGTCTGGAATTCGTTGAAGCCAGCGGCCTTCATGCGGGTGCGCATGCCATCGACGACCTTGCCGCGCAGCATGATGTTGTTGTGGATGCGTTCGCGCCTGAGATCGAGGAAGCGATATTTGAGGCGCGTCTCTTCTGGATAGTCCTGGTCGCCGAACACGGGCAGCGGCAATTCCGCCGCTTGGCCGAGCACCTCGATCTCGGTGACATAGATTTCCACCAGACCGGTCGGCATTTCATGGTTTTCAGTGCCTTCGGGGCGCCTGCGCAGCTTGCCGTCCACCCGCACGACCCATTCCGAGCGCAAGGTCTCGGCCACCTTGAAGGCCGGTGAATCCGGATCGACCACGCATTGGGTCAGGCCGTAATGATCGCGCAGGTCGATGAACAGCAGGCCGCCATGGTCGCGGATGCGGTGGCACCAGCCGGAAAGCCGCACGTCCTGCCCAACGTGGTCGAGGCGAAGATCGGCGCAGGTGTGAGAACGGTAACGGTGCATAAGGGTGTCTTTCCGGACAAAGTGTTTTGCGATTGGACGGTACCACCGAGAATCGCAAAGACGCGTCAAATTATGGTGCCAGAGTATAAGTGCGTTTTCGCCGAAACGCGCTTCGCTCTGGAGTTTGAGGTCATAGACCCCAACGCCACGGTCGCCGTCAAGGTTGAGCTTGCCTTCTCCGGTATCGGACGGCCCTGAACGTGCATTCAGGGCCTAAAACCTTGCCATGTGACGCTGCGTGCCCGATAAGCATATTCATGCCACAATCTTCCGCCCACCCCGCCGCCATCATCACCACAACCCAGGATCTGGAAGCCGCCTGCGCCCGTCTCGCCGCCCATGCGTTCGTGACCGTCGACACGGAATTCCTGCGTGAAACCACCTTCTGGCCCAAGCTCTGCGTCGTCCAGGTCGCCAGCCCCGAGGAAGCCGTGGTCATCGATGCCCTTGCCGAGGGGCTCGACCTTGCCCCCCTGTTCGAGCTCTTGCGCGACGAGAAGGTGCTGAAGGTCTTCCACGCCGCCCGGCAGGACATCGAGATCGTCTGGCACCTGGCCGGCTTCATTCCCGCACCGCTGTTCGACACGCAGGTCGCCGCCATGGTGCTCGGCTATGGCGACTCCATTGCCTATGATCAACTGGTCCAGCGCATCACCAACGCCCATATCGACAAGTCCTCTCGTTTCACGGACTGGTCGAAGCGCCCCCTCACCCCCGCGCAGATCAATTACGCCGTTTCCGATGTCACCCATTTGCGCGACGTTTATCTCAAGCTTGCGGCATCGCTTGAGAAAAGAAAGAGAAGCCATTGGGTTGGCGACGAAATGTCTATCCTGACATCGCCCGATACCTACCGGCAGGCCCCCGAAGATGCCTGGCGCCGGGTCAGTGGGCGCGTGCGCAAGCCGCGTGATCTCGCCGTTCTGATCGAAGTGGCGGCATGGCGCGAGCGAGAGGCCCAGTCCAAGAATGTACCGCGCTCGCGCGTGCTCAAGGATGACGCCATCACCGAAGTCGCGCTACAGGCCCCTGACACGCCGGAGAAACTCGCCGGCATCCGCATGATCCCCAAAGGCTGGGAGCGCTCCCGTCCCGGCCTGGAATTGATCGAGGCAGTCAAGGCGGGCCTCGCGCGTGATCCCGCCAGCCTGCCGCGTCAGGCTCCCCCGCGCATTGCGAGCAACGGAGCCGGCGCCACCGTCGAACTGCTTAAGGTGCTGCTGAAGATGGTAGCCGAAAGCCAGGGCGTCGCCGCCAAGGTCATCGCCACCACCGATGACCTCGACATGATCGCCGACAGCGACACCGCCGACGTTCCGGCGCTGCATGGCTGGCGCCGGGAATTGTTCGGCGAGAAGGCGCTCGCCCTCAAGCATGGGAAGCTCGCGCTGGCGATCGAGCGCGGCAAGGTCGCGGCAATTAGCCGATAGCCGCCTGTAATTGACTTGCGCTATCAGCCAAGCGAAAGCTGGGCGAATCGTTGGATTCACTGACCGTATTGGCGCGGCGCAAGCAGGAGTGTGGGCATAAATGAAGGTCGCGGTTCTCGGCAGCGGCGTGATCGGAGTAACCTCCGCCTATTATCTGGCGAAGGCGGGACATGAGGTCGTCGTGCTGGATCGCCAGTCCGGCCCGGCTCTCGAGACCAGCTTCGCCAATGCCGGCGAGGTTTCCCCCGGCTATGCTTCGCCCTGGGCGGCTCCAGGCATCCCGCAAAAGGCGATCAAGTGGCTGTTGATGAAACACGCTCCACTGATCCTGCGCCCCCGCCCCGATGCGGCGATGGTCGCCTGGGTCTGGCGCATGCTGCTCAACTGCACCTCAGAGCGCTATGCGATCAACAAGAGCCGCATGGTTCGCCTTGCCGAATACAGCCGTGACAAGTTGATCGAGCTGAGGGCCGCCACCGGCATCAGCTATGACGAGCGCATGCAGGGCACGCTGCAGCTCTTCCGCACCCAAAAGCAGCTCGACGGCATCGGCAAGGATGTCGAGGTGCTCAAGCGCGACGGTGTTCCCTTCGAGGTCCTCGACGCGGATGGCTGCATCGCCGCCGAACCGGCTCTAACCCATGTTCGCTCCCTGATCCGCGGCGGCCTGCGGCTGCCCAATGACGAGACCGGTGATTGCTACAAATTCACCGGAGCGCTGGCACAACTCGCCGAAACGCTCGGCGTGCGCTTCCGTTACGGTGTCGAGGTCAAGCGGTTGCTGTTCGCCGGCGACAAGATCGAGGGTGTCGAGACCGGTGCCGGCGTCGAGAAGGCCGATGCCTATATCGCGGCTTTCGGCAGCTATACGCCCGATTTCGTCGCGCCTCTCGGCCTCAAGGTGCCTGTTTATCCGATCAAGGGCTATTCCCTCACCATTCCGATCGTCGATGAGAGCCGCGCGCCGGTCTCCACCATCATGGACGAGACCTACAAGATCGCGATCACCCGGCTGGGTGACCGCATCCGCGTCGGCGGCATGGCCGAGATCTCGGGCTTCAGCAAGGACCTGCCGCCGGCCCGCCGCGACACGCTAGCCCAGTCGGTGACCGATCTTTTCGGCGGCTCGGGCGATCTCGCCGCCGCGAGCTTCTGGTCGGGCCTACGTCCGATGACGCCGGACGGTACCCCGGTGATCGGCCGCACCCGCTACAAGAACCTGCTGCTCAACACCGGCCACGGCACACTGGGCTGGACCATGGCCTGCGGTTCCGGCCGGGTGATGGCCGATATCGTCGGCGGCAAGAAGCCGGAGATCGACGTCTCGGATCTGGGGCTGAGCCGGTATGGCTGAAACCTGAAAACGCCACCGCGCGAGCCAGTCGCGCCTCAATTCGCCGGCAGCGAGGGCGCAAAGCAACGATCACACGTCAGGTATCGGCACGCGCCGCCTGTTTATCATCATCCTGATCCCCCTCGCCCTCCTCAGCGGGACGGCGTTTTGCCTCGGCTGGTATCTGGTTCGAGATCTGCCGGCGATCAGCTTGAACGATCTCCGCCCTCTCGCGGCCTGCCCCATCGCTGGAACCGAAGGCTCGGCGGATCTAACCGACAAAGTGGCGCGCTTCGTTCTCGCCATCGAAAGGGGCGATCCGTCGGATCGTTTCTGGTCAATATCGCCAGACATGCCAGTCGGCTATGTCGCGGATCAGACATTTCCGCCGGATGCTTCCGAAGGCCGGAACCACCTGTTGCGCTGGGTGAGGGCCTTGCAACTACGTCTGACCCACGCCCGGGCTGAAATCGACCGCGCGTTTTTGGAGCGGGTCTATTTCGGTATGGGGGCCTATGGTTATCGCTGCGCCGCCATGGTCTATTTTGGCAAAGCCGCGAGCCAACTCAACGACCAAGACGCAGCCTTTCTCGCCGGCCTGATCAAAGCACCAAGCATCTATGGTCGCGATCAGACCGCCAGCGCGAAACGTCGCGAACAAGTTCTCGACACTTTGCGCTGTCGCGGCCTCATTGGCGAGATGGCGAGCAAAATCCCTTCGAACAGTGGGAAGACCTGAAAACGGTGGATGCCCCGCCTAACGCCCCCTACTCCGCCGCGACCGTAACGTTGTCAGCGGGATCGATGATGCGGATCGTCGCCTCACGGCCGATCAGGCGGCCGAGCGCCTTCATGCGGGCGTTGAGCCGCTCGCCCACCAGCCCCTCCAGGTCCCGCGGAACGTCCAGCAACAATTTGCCGTGGCTGACATAGAGCGGGGCGCGCGGCAGCACGCCCGGCATCGAAGCGGACAGGATATACCCCACCCGCATCAACCCTCCGAGGATGCGCGCCCGGTCAAGAATGCGCGCGGTAGCGATCTCGCGGATGCGGGGAGACAGCTCCTCCTCGTTCAGGCCGACATGGCGGAAATAGTTCGCCACCGCCATATAGGCACGGCCGCGATGGTCGACGCCGACAAAGGCGGCGTTGGCGATGATATTAAGGCTCTGCTCGCCGCGATAATCGGGATGGGCGCGCCAGCCGATATCGGCCACCAGGCAGGCCGCATGGCGCTGGCGCTTTTCGTCGGGGGTTTCGTCGATATGGGTTGATGCCATGAAGCGGTCGCCCCAGCGCACCAGTTCCTCACCGTGCTGGGGCGAGCGCGAGCGCAGGATATTAAGTTCGCTCGCCGCGCTGATCAGCGGATCGAGCTTACGGCTCTCCTCGTCCAGCAACGAATAGAGCAGCCCTTCGCGCACGCCCTGGGCCGAGATCACCACATCGCGCGGCTTGCCGGCCTTGATGACCTCGCTCATCACCGCCGCGCCATAGGCGAGCAGCGGCAGGCGCCCGGTCGAGACGGTGTCCTTGCCGATCAAGGTGGTGTTGTCGACCCGCATGATCAGCTTGCAGAAGTCGAGCATCTCGCGCGCCGGCACGCTGTAGCCATGCATGATGTGCAGGGGATAGCCGAGCTGCATCATGTGCAGCTTGGCGAGCGACCGCCAGGTCCCGCCGACCGCGTAGAAGGTGCGGTCCTTCAGATGCTTCAGTGGGTCCGCCTTGGCGAGCTTTTCCTGCGCAATCTTCGCCGCCTTGCGCACAGACTGGCCGGAGGTGTCCTGCAAGGCGAGCCCACCGAGAGGCGTCGTCATGCCCGCGCCGGCGCGATGACCATGCACCTCGATCAGTTCGAGGGAGCCGCCACCCATGTCGCCCACGACACCATCCGGCATGTGGAAGCCCGAGATCACCCCATAAGCCGACAGGCGCGCCTCGCGCTTACCCGACAGCACTTCGATCTCAGCACGGCAGATCGCCGTGGCGCGAGCGATGAATTCCTCGCCATCCTCGGCATCGCGCGCCGCAGCCGTCGCCAGCACATAGAGGTCCTTCACGCCCATGGTGTCGCACAAGGCACGGAAGCGCACCAGAGCGGCATAGGCCTTGGCGACAGCGCTTGGATCAAGGCGCTTGGTGGTCATCACGCCGCGGCCGAGGCCGCACAGCACCTTCTCGTTGAAGACGGCTGTCGGGCTGCGCGTCAGCCCTTCATAGACCACGAGACGAACCGAGTTGGAGCCGATGTCGATGGTCGCGATCGGCGGGCCCTGGCAGATGCGGCCCTGTGCGAATCCGGGCTGCCACGGCCTCGGACCCGCGATATCGGCGGCCTGGACGTGAGGAACGGTATCAGCGTCTGCGGCTGAGGAGCGTTCTGGGAGAATTGTGTTCAAGAGATTTGCCTCGTCCCGATAGGCTGGGATTGGTCATGAAATATTTATGGGCGTTGAAGGGCTCTTCATCAGGCTGCGGGACTATGCGTTCGGCGGTCCCGTCGGGCAAGATGCTCCAGCTCTGTTGGTTGTCGATAAGGTTGGCGATCATGATCTGATCGAGGACCTGCTCGTGCACCGTCGGATTGAGGATCGGGCAGAGCGCTTCGACGCGGCGGTCGAGGTTGCGTTCCATCAGATCGGCCGAGGAAATGTAGAGGGCCGCCTTCTGGTGCGGCAGGCCATGCCCGTTGCCGAAGGCGTAGATGCGGCCATGCTCCAGGAAGCGGCCGACGATCGACTTGACGCGGATGTTCTCCGACAGGCCCAATACCCCCGGCCTGAGGCAGCAGATGCCGCGCACCACCAGATCCACCTGCACTCCCGCCTGGCTGGCGGCATAGAGCGCATCGATGATCATGGTATCGACCAGCGAATTGCACTTGGCCCAGATCGCCGCTGGCCTGCCGGCCTTCGCGTGCTCGATCTCGGCATTGATGTGATCGAGGATGCGTTGCTTCAGCGAGACAGGCGAGACCGCCATGCGTTCCAGCGCCGCCGGCTCGGCATAGCCGGTGATGAAGTTGAAGATACGCGAGACGTCGCGCGCGATCACAGGATCGGCGGTAAAGAAGGATAGGTCCGTGTAGATGCGTGCGGTGATCGGATGGTAGTTGCCGGTGCCGACATGGCAATAGGATACGAGCTGGCCCATCTCGCGCCGCACCACCAGCGAGAGCTTGGCGTGGGTTTTCAGCTCGATGAAGCCGAACACCACCTGCACACCTGCACGCTCGAGGTCGCGCGCCCAGCGTATATTGGCTTCCTCGTCGAAGCGCGCCTTCAGTTCCACCAGCGCCGTCACCGATTTGCCGGCCTCGGCCGCCTCGGCGAGTGCCTTGACGATCGGGCTGTTGGAGGAGGTGCGATAGAGTGTCTGCTTGATGGCGACCACATTCGGATCGCGCGCCGCCTGGTTGAGGAACTGCACCACAACGTCGAAGGATTCGTAGGGATGGTGCACCAGGATGTCCTTCTGCCGGATGGCGGCGAAGGCATCGGCCCCATGATCGCGGATACGTTCGGGCGAACGCGGCGAATAGGGCTTGAATTTGAGGTCCGGACGGTCGAGCCCGACGAGTTGCGACAATTCGTTGAGGGCGAGCATACCCTCGACGCGAAAGACCGCGTCGTCGGCGACATCGAGTTCCTCGGTGACGAATTGGCGGATGCTGTCGGGCATGCCGGCTTCGATCTCAAGGCGGATCACCACGCCGCGCCGGCGCTGTTTCAATGCCGTCTCGAACAGCAGCACCAGGTCTTCTGCCTCTTCCTCGACTTCCAGATCCGAGTCGCGGATGACGCGGAAGGAGCCCTGCCCTTTCACTGTATAGCCGGGAAACAGCTTGGCGATGAACAGCACCGCCAGATTTTCGAGCGTGATGTAGCGGGCCGCCCCTGTCTCGGCGAAATCCGGCAGGCGGATGAAGCGCTCCACCTTGTGCGGCGCGCGGATCAGGGCATTCAACATGCGCCCGTCGCTGACGCGTTTGAGCTGCAGGGCGATGGTGAAGCCGAGATTGGGGATGAAGGGGAATGGATGGGCCGGATCCACCGCCAGCGGGGTGAGGATCGGAAAGATGTAGCTGAGGAAATAATCGTCCAGCCAGGCGCGCTCCGCCTTGGAAAGGTCACGCGGCTCGGTGATCACGATGCCTTCGAGCAATAGGTCGTCGCGCAACTCGGTCCAGCGTTTCTGCTGGTCGCTGGCAAGCTTGGATACGGCCTCGCCGATCTTGACGAGCTGTTCGGCCGGCGACAGGCCGTCGGGGCTGCGCGCCGTGACGTCCTCTCGCACCTGGCCGATCAGGCCGGCGACGCGCACCATGAAGAACTCGTCGAGATTGCTGGCCGAGATCGATAGGAAGCGCAACTGCTCAAGCAGAGGATGGCTCTTGTTGGACGCCTCCTCCAGCACGCGGCGATTGAATTGCAGCCAGGAAATTTCGCGGTTGATGAAGCGATCCGGGCTGACGCGCAGTGCGATCGGGTCCTGAGCAGGAGCCGCCTCGCGCGCCGTCTCGCCTCGCATCACACTCTCTTCCGCCGTCTGTGCCGTGCTGGTCATGGTCGTTAATGCCGCTCACTATGTCCCGGAGCAAAGCGCGTTTAGACGGAAACGCTTGTTTGCTCTCGCTCTTTGGTTCGACGCGTCCTTGCGATTCTTGGCGTGACCGCCAAATCGTAAAACGCTTTAGGCCGGCGTTACAGGTCCCGCCGGTCGGAATCGCTGCCCGTCATGGGGAAATCTGCTTAGGCCGCCTATATGACAATGCTGTCACATAAAATGACCGCCATGGGGAAAATTCGCAAAACTCCTCCCCATCGCCTGTGGAGCCTCCCCGGATTGGCTGAACGAACTGGCCCCGACCGGACTGTATAAGGTATCTTCCGACCGGCCCTCCAATCGTCCATCTACGACGGACGAAACGATTTGTCCGTTCCAAGCAGAGTTTACCGACAAGACCCACGGACAGGCCTTGCCGATAAACCTCGCAAATGTTTGGTGTCTTGCAGAGTCCTCTGGATTGTAACCATGGTTCAATCAAGAGGACTTTGCATAGGAGCAAATCCGGCATGCGCAGGCTCATATTTTTCTCCATGGTCATCCTGACCGTCTTGCTCCTTCAACCGATGCACATTGTGGCCCGGACCAACACCAGCCCAGCCCTCCAAGCCGATCAATCCGGCGCATCCGGATGCGTCTCGGTACGGGATTCCGGCGATCCGAATAGAAATGGAACCGCGCTCATCGGCTGCTTCAACCCAACGACGGGCGCTTTCGAGTTGCCTTCGAACCTCCGCAATCAGGGAGATATCGACGAGCGCGTCCTGAGATCCTATGGGTTTGTAGGCGATGGAGGCAACCACCCCTTGTCCAGCGTCGCCACTCTCAACGGCCGCAGTACCGCCGGCTGGTCCCTGGCACAGTGGCAGATGATACTTCCGGCAGCCCGCGCCCTTTCGGATGAGATCGACGGCACCGTGATCAACTCGCTGATCCAGACGAGGCCGGGCGCCCTGAAGTTCCGTCTAGGCCCTCTGACTGGGCGTTTCTCCGCGCCGATCACCTCTCCCTGCGGCAAGAGCATTCGTTTCGAAGGAGCCGGACCGGAACTCACCATATTTCGCTTCGGCGCCAGTAATGGCTGGGATCACTGCCATGCCGGCGCCCCGACGGGAGATAAGCTGGAACTCCAAGGCATCAAGTTCCAGTCCAGCGATACCGCTTCCACGAACACCATCGGAATCAACGCCAGGTTTGCACCCAGCGTCAATGGAACCTACTCCAACTTCGCCCTAGAGAACTTCAACACCGGCATGGTCCTGGTCAATTCGGCCGGCACCACGATCGAGGGCGGGATGATCACTGCCGGACCGTCGCGCAAAGGCCTCGCCACCGCGGGAACCGGCATCTGGTTTCGCGGAACGAACACCTTCGTCAATCGGATCCAGAACACGCTGACACAGCACTACAGGGTCGGATATCGCTTCCAGTCGACCAATCCCCCAAAGATGCTAGGGCTCGAGGATCAGAGCCTGATCAATTCGGCGGCCGGGGAGGTAGGCACCTGCATCCAGATCGATTCCGATTACAAGGGTTATTCTCCCCTCCAATATGTGGCGGATAATTTCTCCTGCGATGCCTATGAGGGGCATGTCGACGCAAGACAGGTCTCGCATCTGTCCATCAAGGGCGGCAACTGGCTGATCCACCCCGCCGCCGGTTCGTGGAGCCCGGCTGGCAAGAACTTCTTCAATTTTTGCCGCGCTTCCACGGTACGCCTCGAGGGGGCCTGGATTTCCAACAACGCCCAGGCTCTCGGGGTTCGCTCCCTGATCAATGTTACCGCCGACTCCTGCGGCATTCCGAGCGGAGCCGGTGCATCGGACGTGCAGATCAGGAACAATAAGATCGAGTACAGAAACTTGACAACCTCAGTGGCCATGATCGTCAAGACCGCCGGTACCAGCGGAGTGGTTGTCGCAGGAAATCTCTTTACCGAGTTCTTCAAGCCAGGGCCGCCGCCTTCCAATGCGTTCTCATGGGCCGCTTCGGATGCCCAATCGGCCCTCTATCAGGGCCTCGCTGGCGAGTTCGTGCAGATATCACCGCCGCCAGTCGATATGACCGATGGGACGGTCAACGACATCGGGACCTTCTCTCTCGGGCCAGGTGTGTGGAACTGTCATGCCCGGCTCCAGCTCCTGCCGGCTAGGGATGCCAAGGTTCATGCCTTTCAGGGAGCTTTCAGTACCGAGCCCGCCTCGATGCCGGCCGCCCCTGGACAAGGCATGTTCATGGAAACCGGTGAATGGTCGAGCCCGGAGATTAGGGGCGTCGGTCCGTTCGCGTTCGATTTCACTACGAGAACGCAGAGCTCCCCTGTCCATATCGTCGGCGCGGCGTCCTTCACCGGCGGCCAGTTGCAGATGAACACCGTCGGCCAGTGCATCCGTCTGCGATAGAACTCGCACAATGACGGGCGGACCGCGACGAGGCGCCATCGACCTCACTCATCGTCCAGCGGAGAGGCAAGCACTTCCTTGAGCAGTTCAGCGGCCAGTGCCCGCGTGATGCGGCGGCCGCGCGAAAGACCTTCGCGATCGAGCACGGCGACGACCTGGCGCGCTGCGGCAAAGGAGCGCTCGATGCGCCGGACGAGGAAGTCGACCAGGCTCGAATCGACGATGAGCTGGCGATCGAGGAAGAGCTTTACCAGCAGCATGCGGAAGAGATCATCGTCGGGCGTGGCGATGGTCAACGCCGTCATGGCCCTGAGGCGCGAGATGAGGTCGGGAAGCGTCAGGCCCCAGCGTTCGGGCGGCTCATGGGCGGTGATCAGCAGCGAGGCGCCGGCCTCGCCGGTGAGGTTGAGCAGATGGAAAAGCGCCGTCTCGTCGACGCCGCGTCCTGCATCCTCGATCACCACCGCCTTGTGCGAAACCAGTTCGGGAACGCTTTCTTCCCCGAGCGCCTCGCCTGCCAGGGTGACCGCACCCGCCAGCTTGGACCAGATTGCCGCCAGATGGCTCTTGCCCGAGCCGCTCGGGCCGATCAGCAGAGCACGGCGGGAAGGCCAGTCCGGCCAGCGTTCCATGAAGGCATAGGCCGCCTCGTTGGAGGGCGAGACCAGGAAATCCTCACGGGCGAACGAGACCTGCAAAGGCAGATCGAGTGCCAATTGGCGGGGTGTCGTCACGACGAATGGTCCGAAGAGAGAGAGCCATCGTGGTTGACATGACCGGTGTAGTATTGGCTGGCGAGGTAGCTCGAGAGGGCGAAGCGCACCAGGACACCGATCGCCGCCGCCACCGGCACGGCGACCAGCAGGCCGATGAAGCCGAACAGGCTGCCGGCTGCCAGCAGGGCAAACATCAGCCAGACAGGATGCAGGCCTACCGAGCCGCCGACCAGCCGGGGCGAGAGAACATAGCCTTCGAGGATCTGCCCCGCCGCGAAGAGGAGGGCGACATAAACAGGCAGATGCCAGTCGGGCCAGACCTGGACCAGTGCCACGCTGACGGTGACAACGAAGCCCAGAATCGAACCGACATAGGGAATGAAAGAAGCAAGGCCGGTGCACAGTCCGATCAGGAAGCCGAAACTGACGCCGAGCAGCGTGAGGCCGGAACCGTAGAACAGGCCGAGCAGGAGGCAGACCGTCGCTTGGCCCCGCACGAAGCCGGCGATGGCGGCGTCGATATCACGGAAGATGCCGCGGATGGCCTCGACATGGTCGCGCGGCAGCCAACTGTCGACGCGCGCCACCATGTTGTCCCAGTCGAGCAGAATATAGAAGGCCACCACCGGCGTGACGATGAGAACGCTGATCACCCCGATGACCGCCTGGCTGCCCGACCAGATCGAGGAGACGAAGGTGCCGAGAAGCTGGGCGCCCTGCCCGACATAGTCACCGAGCGATTTCTGGATGTTCTGCAGCCTCTCGGCGAAGATCCCGCCAAGCCAGCCCTGGTTGAGTTCACCGAGAATGCGCTGCATGGACGCGACGATGCTCGGCAGCCGCTCGCGCAAGCCGTTGAACTGCTCGCCGAGCATCGGCACCACCAGGAGGATGGCCAGCACGATGACGAAGATGAAGCCGAGCAGAATGACGGAGGCGGCGGCCCAGCGCGGCAAGCCGAGGCTCTCCAGCCTGTCGGCGACGGGGTCGAGGAAATAGGCGATCGCGAGGCCGCCAATAAAGGGCAGCAACATGCCCTGAAGCAGCCAGATCAGCGCGACGAACAAGGCCAGCGCGCCGAGCCAGAAGAACACCTGCCTTTGAAGGCTCATCCACACGCTCCTGAAGCTCGATCCAAACCGTTCTCCTCCGGCCAAACAAGCGTCGTCCGAGACGGCTGAGGTGGCGGATGGCCTCCCTCGGACGGAATTTTCATCCGGCCATATGGTTGAGCCACTGGCGCAGATAGGCGGCAGCCGATGCAATGGTCAAGAGCGTGACCAGAATGGACCCCACTTCGATCAGGAAAGGAAACGGCCATCCGGTGCCCTTGGCGAACAGCACGAGGGCGACGAAAGCGATCTGCACCGCGGTGTTGAGCTTGGAGAGCATCAGCGGCGCGATCTGTATCGGCTGGCTCATGACCCAGGACACCAGCACGGCGCCAATGATCATGAAATCACGGAACACGGTCAGGATCACCAGCCAGGCGGGCACCACGCCGACGATCCCCAGCGTGACGAAGATGGAGACCAGCAAGGCCTTGTCGGCCAGCGGATCGAGCATGGCTCCCAACTCGCTGCGCATGTCGAAGCGCTTGGCGATGAACCCGTCGACACCGTCGGAAATACCCGCCGTCAGAAAGATGGCGAAAGCCCAGCCCCACGCTCCCGAGGCGATGCACCATACCGCCAGCGGCACCAGACAAAAGCGCAGGATGGTGATCAGATTCGGTATCGTCATGATCGGATCGTAGCAAACCCCGAAGAAACCGGCATCTCTGCGGTCGCCAGACAAAGAGCGTTCATGCCTGAACGCTTATTTTCCCTAGTTCCTTGCTTCGACGCGCCGTTGCGATTCCAGGCGACTTCCTCAAATGGCAAAACGTTTTAGGAATTCAGAGCACCACGACCTTGGCACCCACCCCGACGCGCTCATAGAGATCCATGACATCCGGATTGGCCATGCGAATGCAGCCGGAGGACACCGCCCGGCCGATAGTGTTCGGCTCGTTGGTGCCGTGGATGCGATAGAGCGTGGAACCGAGATAGAGCGCCCGCGCGCCCAGAGGATTGTTGAGGCCCCCTTCCATGCGATCGGGCAGTTCGGGGCGCCGGGCGATCATTTCCTTGGGGGGTGTCCAGCTCGGCCATTCGGCCTTGCGGCTGATGGTTTCGGTGCCCTTCCAGGTGAAGCCCTGCTTGCCGACGCCAATGCCATATCTGAGCGCCGTGCCATCCTCCTGCACCAGATAGAGCCGCTTCTCCTTGGTCGAGATCACGATGGTGCCGGGGCTGTAGCCTGAGAAAGGCACCACCGTGCGAGGGATCGGCGAGCTGGCCAGCATCGCCTGGCCGTCGTCCTTGATGCCGGAATCGAGATTGGGCGAGATGCTGTTCGGATCGATCGAGGCCTGACGCTGGGGGCGTCGGCCGGGCGTCACATCGCCCTCCTGATCGCCATAATAGCCATTGGGATCGTCCTGGTAGTCATAGGGTTCCTCGAAACGCCGATCAGCCCGATAGGTCGGCTGAGGTTCCCGCCACTGGCGCGGACGGGAGAAGCCATCGTCCTGATAATAGCCGTCGTCCGGAGGATCGCCCCACTCTTGGGCATGGGCCGTCCCTGCAATCATCAGGAGGGCCAGGGCGGGCAAAAGCGCTTTTCTTGCAATCGTCATGTCGAGAACCACACGTCCCGGAAGAACGCCCGGGGTTGCGCCCTGCAGAGCAATGCAAGGCAAGATGGCTGTGACAATCCCGGAAACGACGGGCGTAATTGTGGCAATAGCAGCGGCAGAAAGTCGCTATTTTTTAACCATTTGTTCAGCATGCGTTCAGATGGGATCGGTCGTCCTTGCGGAAAGGCATCTTATATCCTTCGCCGTGAGTTCGTCATCAAAGGCATCTCCCACGCCTTGAGGGCAGCGCGCCATGAGCTTTGTCACGCTTCCAATATCCGCCCTGGCCACGCCGGATCCTGGCGGGGCCGCAGCGCAGGAATGGCGCGGCTTTCTCCAGTTTCGCCCCTCCCAGGAAGCCGCCAAGGCTTGTCCCGCGCATATGTTGGGCGAAGGCGGGACGGCCGGCTGGGCTTACGGCCTGCATTGGAAGAAGCCACGAGCCACGGTCGATGCGATAGGCTGTTTTCTGCTGCGCGACATCGAGGTTTGGCGTCCCGGCATCCTCGTCCACGGCGGTCAGGTCGTCGACGATGCCAATCTGTCGACCAATGTCGCCTTGTTCGTGGCGCGCGCCGATGCGGGTTTTCCCTCGCGTTTCGGTGAGCAGGCAGCGGCAAGGCGAGTCGACCGCCCTGCCCTCGTCGTGGCCGGCCCTGGATACGGCATCTGGGGCCATTGGCTCGCCGAATTCCTGCCGCGGGTGTCCATTGCCAGCCAGTTGCTCGCATCGCTGCGTGACGAGTGGATCATCCCGCTGCCCCAAGACACACCGTCCTGGGTCGAGGACCTGCTGCTGTCGGCCTGCAACGTCCCGCGGCATGCAATCCTGCGCTATGCACCGGGACAGGAGAGATTGCTCTTCGCGCGCGCGGTGATACCGACATTCTGCTTTTCCGGCGAATACACCTTCCACCCCTATATGCGTGAGTTCTACAGGTCGCTGGCCCCGGCTGCGGGGGAGGCTCGCCGACGCCTCTGCCTTTCACGAGGAGGGCCCGGCCCCTCGGCCAACAGGCCTTTCAGGCAGCGGGATTTCTTTGAGGAGAACGCCAGGCGGCGCGGTTTCGAGGTCATCCGCCCCGAAGAATTGAGCCTGCCCGATCAGATCGCAATGCTCTCGCAGGCCTGCGCTCTCATCGGCGAATATGGCTCGGCAATGCATGGCTCCGTCTTTGCCGGGCCAGGAACCGTGATCGGCTGCATCGGGCACTGGAACGCGGTCCAGATGCGACTGGGCGAGGTTTTCGAGCAGCCGGGAGTCTACCTGACCCGCGGATGCCTTTGGCCTAACGCCGATAGGCCGATATCCATCGACGCGAGCCCCGATGACATCGAGAGCTTTCTCGATCGCGTGACATCGCTGCTCGACTGAGGCATCCGGGCCGAGAGACCGATTCCGTCCAAGACGGTCCAGAGGCTGTGGTACAGCCCCTATTTGCCCGTGAACCGGTTGTTCTTGGGGAAGCCCTTAGGCGGCAGGCGCCCGGCATCGGCACGATTTCCGGTCCATTCGACGAGGTCGGTGACGGTCCAGGTCCGATCGGAGGAATCGCTCCAGGTCAAGCCCTGCGCCTTGTCGAAGACACGCACGTCGGAGAGCCCGCCGTCCTTGTACTTCTGCAGCCGCACGCCCCTACCCCGCGACATCTCGGTGATCTGGTGCAGCGGGAAGACCAGCATCTTGCGGTTCTCGCCGATCACGGCGACCGTGTCACCGATGACGGGCACGATCAGCTTGGCTTCCGACGGCGCATCGACATTCAGCACCGACTTGCCCTTGCGGGTATTGGCCAGAATATCGTCTTCGGGCACCAGGAAACCGCGTCCGTCGGTCGCCGCGATCAGCAGCCGGCGTCCGCCCTGATAGGCGAATACGTCGACGACATCGGCGCCCTCGTCGATATCGACCATCAGGCGGATCGGCTCGCCCATGCTGCGCCCTCCCGGGAGCTTCGATGCCTCCAGCGTATAGACCTTGCCATTGGTGGCGAGGATGAGGAGCTTGGCCGTCGTCTCGGACTGGAATCCGAGCTTGAGCCGGTCGTCGGCCTTGAAGCTCAGCCCCGAGAGATCGCTGAGATGACCCTTCTGGGCCCGGATCCAGCCCTTTTCCGAGACGATCACGGTGATCGGCTCACGCTCGACCATCGCCTCGGTCACCGTCGACAGATCGATGGTGCCCGCCTTGGAGGCATCGATCTCGGTGCGGCGCTTGCCGAGCAGCGTGTCCGGGCCGAACTTCTTGGCGACTTCGCTAACCTGCCAGCCCACCGTCTTCCATTGCAGCTCCTCGGAGGCCAGCAGCTTCTCGATGCCGGTCTTTTCCTTGGCGAGATCGTCATGCTCGCGGCGAAGTTCCATCTCCTCGAGCTTACGCAGATTGCGAAGGCGCATATTGAGGATCGCCTCGGCCTGCACATCCGTCAGGTCGAACGCCTTGATCAGTTCGTCCTTCGGCTCATCCTCGTAGCGGATGATGCGGATGACCTCGTCGAGATTGAGATAGGCGACGATATAGCCGGCCAGCACCTCCATGCGCTTCTCGACAGCGGCCAGGCGGTACTTGGAGCGGCGGACCAACACGACACGGCGATGGCTGAGCCATTGCTGCAGTGCCTCGCCGAGCGAGAGCACACGCGGCACCTGGCCATCGACCAGCACGTTCATGTTGAGTGGAATGCGGCTTTCGAGCTCCGAAAGCTTGAACAGCGATTCCATCAGCACGGCCTCGTCGACATTGCGCGATTTCGGCTCGATGACGATGCGGACGTCCTCGGCCGATTCATCGCGCACGTCGCCGACCAGTGGCAGCTTGCGCTCTTCGAGAAGCTCGGCCAGCTTCTCGATCAAGCGGCCTTTCTGCACTGCCCATGGAATCTCGGTGATCACGATCACCCAGGTGCCACGCCCGAGATCTTCCTTATGCCAGCGCGCGCGCACCCGAAAACCGCCGCGACCGGTGCGATAGCTTTCCTGGATCGAGCCGGCGCTCTCCACGCAGATGCCGCCGGTGGGAAAATCCGGTCCCTTGACGAACTGCAGGAGGTCGGCGGTGGAAGCGTTGGGATTGTCGATCAGGTGCAGCGCCGCCTGGCACAATTCATGGGCGTTGTGCGGAGGAATCGAGGTGGCCATGCCGACGGCGATGCCCTGCACGCCATTGGCGAGCAGGTTGGGGAAGGCGCCGGGCATCACCACCGGTTCCTCGTCCTCGCCATTATAGGTCGGGCGGAAATCGACAGCGTCCTCGTTGATCCCTTCCAAGATCAGCGTGGCGACTTCGGTCAACCGCGCCTCGGTGTAGCGGTAGGCAGCGGCATTATCGCCGTCGATGTTGCCGAAATTGCCCTGCCCGTCCACCAGTGGATAGCGCTGGGCAAAATCCTGCGCCAGACGGACCAGCGCGTCGTAGACAGCCTGGTCGCCATGGGGGTGGAATTTACCGATGACGTCGCCCACCACGCGGGCGCATTTCTTGAAGGCCTGGTCGGGATCGAGGCGTAGCAGGCGCATGGCATGCAAGATGCGCCGATGCACCGGCTTCAAGCCGTCGCGCGCATCGGGCAAGGCACGTTGCGTGATCGTCGAGAGCGCATAGGCAAGGTAGCGCTGCTCGAGCTCCGAGCGCAGATTGACCGTCCTGACTCCATCGCCTTCCGGCGGATCGTCCATCTCATCCATGCGGTTGACTTACCGAAAATGCCTGATTCGGGGCAAGTCGTAGACCTTATGATACAGGGCAAATCGCCCGATCACGTGCTATTGTCGCGCCATTAAGGGTGCCATCCCTGTTCTATCCGGATGGATTGCCCATATCCTTATCGGTTCCAGTGGCGTATTTCTCGGGTCAGGAATGCATCATGTTTCAGAGTTTGCCGTGGCGAGGTCAGGGTAACGTGGCGGAATTGCCTCCGCCTCCGAAGAACGAAATCGTCAAGCCGCCGCGCCCTGTTCTGGGTCTTGCCCTCGGCGGCGGCGCTGCACGGGGATTTGCCCATATCGGCGTGATCCGTGTGCTGGTCGAGGCGGGCTATGACGTCGACGTGATAGCTGGCACCTCGATCGGAGCCGTGGTTGGCGGCTGCTATATAGCCGGCAGGCTCGACGACATCGAAGATTGGGCTCGCAGTCTCACCAAGCGCCGGGTTCTCAATTTTCTCGATCTCAATTTCGGTGGCAGCGGCCTGATGTCCGGCACCAAGCTGGCCCTTCTCCTGCAGAACGGGCTCGATGGTGTGCAGATCGAAAACCTGCGCATTCCCTTCGTCGCGATCGCCACCGAGATCGGCCCAGGCCATGAAATCTGGCTGACGCGCGGCAATCTGGTCACCGCCATGCGGGCCTCCTATGCCCTGCCCGGCATTTTCGAGCCCGTGCGCGTCGGTGGGCGCTGGCTGATGGACGGCGCGTTGGTCAACCCCGTGCCCGTCTCCGCCGCACGCGCTCTTGGCGCCCGGGCAGTGATCGCGGTCAATCTCAATGGCGAGCTGACCGGCCGCGGCGGCGTCATCCATACCTTCGGCGCCACCTCATCCGAAATGGACGATCCTCCCGTGCCCAAACGCAACGGCTTCGGCGCTGCCACGTCGATGGTCCGCCGCAGATTCGGCTTCGCCAGACAGCGCGAGGAGCGTCAGCGCCGCACCTCCCCCGGCATCCACACGGTGATGATGGAGGCCTTCAACATCACCCAGGATCGCATCTCGCGCTCACGGCTCGCCGGCGACCCGCCCGATGTTTCGATCGGACCGCGCCTTGGACGCATCTCGCCCTTCGACTTCCATCGCGCCGCGGAGGCCATCGACATGGGTGCCGAGGCCACCTTGAAGTCCCTCGACGACATCAAGGAAACCATGGAAGCCTTGGCGTAGATCATCGGCGGGAGGGTGATCGCCCAAAACCTGCCCTGACGGACAGCAGCATGGTCCGTGGCCTCATTCGGTTGCGGTCAGTTCGCCAACACCGGGTCGTGACAGATGCAGCACTTGAAAGGCCGTTCCCGCTTCCTCAGGCGGCTCGCCGGCCCATAGCTGAAAGACCACCAGCTTCCACTCGGTGGGATCGACCGCCAGGGCCGACAGACAGCCTCCATCCCGCGCGGCTTCGATGGTCAACCGCTCGCGTGCCTCGGCAATGGCGCCAGCCGGATCAATCTCCGCCGCGATCATCTGTTCCCTTAGCGTTGCAAAGCGTGCCTCCGACAGAGACGACGGGCCAGACAGGCATGAGATGCCTTCCCAGCGCCGCACCGACGGCCGGCCGAAGGCAGCGACAAGGCCGGCAAAGCCGCCGCCGTCCCACAGGAACCGGCCCATGCCTTCCGGCGAGGCCCACAGATAGAAGGGCGCATATTGGTTGACGGCAGAGCCGCGCACGCCCTTTTCCCGGATCAGATAGGCCTTGATCCCCAGTCCCGGAAAATCGTCGAGCAAGGGGCCCTTGCTGGCTACGCGGGCACGGATGCCCCCCATGTCGTAATCGGCTGGCAACGTGATGACATAGTGCATGGCTTCCATTTGAGCCTCCTCACACCGGCTCGTGCCATTGCACGGCACGGCCATTCTGCAGCGCCTGGACGCTGACATAGATGAAGGCATCGGCCTCTCCAGCCCCATGCCAATGCAATTCACCGGGCGCGAACCAGACCGCGTCGCCCGGGCTGAGTGCGACGAGCGGGCCGTCGCGCCGTTGCGCCAGGCCGCTACCGCTCACCGCCAGCAGCAATTGCCCCCGAGGATGGCTGTGCCAATGCGTACGCACGCCAGCATCCAGCATGGCACGCATCGCGGTAGGCTCGCCGTCCTGCTCGCCCGCGATCAGATGCTCCACCCGGAAGGGGGCGGATGCGATGTTGTCCGGCGCGTTCTCTATCGCCTCGCCTGCCCGGATTACGGTCATCTCGTTGGGTAGGCCCGGCGGGTTCATGCGGGTACCTCTTCCACCATCTGCGTGAGGCCGTTGCTGAAGGACCAGCCGTCTCGCTCGGTGGTAGTGATGACGATCATGACGTCGTCGGGCCGCAGGCCCGGCGCCTGCGTGAGCAACTGCACCGCACGCCGGTAGAATTGCTGCTTCACCGCCGTGCTGCGCGGGCGCCCCGCCGTGATGGCGATGAGCACGAAATCATCGGAACGCTCGCCGCTGAAATAGCCGCGATCATAGATCAGCGCTTCCGGATCGAGTTGCTCGATGATCTGGAAACGGTCGGCCTGCGGAACCTCGAAGGCTTCGACCAAGGCGCGATGCAGATTGTCCGACAGGGTGCGGAGATAATCGGGGGATTTTCCCTTGCGGAGCGAGATGCGGGCGAAAGGCATGACGAATGTCCTCAACTGCAAGGCCTGCTGCCTTGACCCGCACATCATCTCATTGCATGTTCATCCTGAAAATCAGGAAATATTTGATATTTAATCCTGAAAAATAGGACGATTATCGTGCGCCTGGTCAATTTCGACATCGACGTGCTACGCAGCTTCGTCACCGGCATGGAACTGGGCAGCTATGCCCGCGCGGCCGAGCATCTCGGCCGTTCCACCTCCGCTGTCAGCGCCCAGCTCAAGAAATTGGAGGAACAGGCGGGAACGGCCCTGTTCCGCAAGGCCGGCCGCGGCCTGGCGCTGACCGAGGCTGGCGAGACGCTGCTGACCTATGCACGCCGGCTGCTCGCCCTCAACGACGAGGCGGTATCGGCTCTGGGCGGTGCCGATCTTGCCGGCCATGTCCGCTTCGGTGTGCAGGAGGATCTCGGAGAGACATTGCTGCCGCAAATTCTCGGCCGTTTCGCACGAGCTCACCCCAAAACGCGCATCGAAACCCGGCTTGCCCGCAATGCCGACCTGTTGAAACGAATCGCCAGCGCCGAACTCGACCTCGCCATCGCCTGGGGCGATCAGACGAGGGAGGCTCCGGCCGCCATGGCCGGCGAGCATCTCGCCGACATCGCGATGCGGTGGATCGGCCATCGAGACGGACTGTCCGGGTGGCGACCCGGCGATCGACAGGCAGGGCCGGATGAACCTTTGCCGCTGGTAATGTTCGAGGCTCCCTGCCTGTTTCGCAGCGTTGCGACCGAGACGCTCGACCGCGCCGGCATTGCCTGGCGCATCGCGGTGACCAGCACCAGCCTCGCCGGTCTATGGGCGGCGATCTCGAGTGGACTGGGCGTAACCTTGCGTACCGAGATCGGCCTGCCGAGCCATCTTGCCACGCTCGGCGAGGAAAGTGGGTTGCCGTTGCGATTGCCGACATTACCGCTGCTATTGCATCGCACGCAGGCACAGCACAATGCTGCCACCGACCGGCTGAGCGAGATCATGCGGGAGAGCCTGAGCCAGCCTCTCCTGCCCAAAAAAGTCGCCTGACGATCCCGGAGCAAATCGCGCTGACGTCTGCTCCTTCAAAGCATCCCTGCATTTGGGGACGATTGCGCCGGCTCGCAAACGCGAAGGCCCAATGCAGTTTACTTTGGGGGAAGGCACTCCGATTTGTCATAGCCGGGCTTGATCCGGCTATTCAGAAGCCACGGAACCGGATTGCCGGATCAGGCCCGGCAATGACAAAGGTGGTGCAAGCGTGACGACGCCTGCGTGAACCACATTGGCTTTAGGCCGTAATATATTCGCGCATCGCCTTGGCTTCCGCTTCCATTTCGGCCAGGCGGAACTTCACCACGTCGCCGATCGAGACGATGCCGACCGGCAAGCCATTTTCGACCACCGGCATGTGACGGAACTTGCCGGCCGTCATCCTCTCCATGATGTGGGGAATGGTGTCCTGCTCGTGAACGGTTTCGACCTTGGCCGTCATATGCTTGGATACGGGATGTTCGAACCCCTCGGCCGAGGCCTTGGCCAATGCGCGCACGACATCGCGCTCCGACAGGATTCCGGCGATGCTGCCATTTTTGTGGGTGATCAACACTGCGCCGATGCGCTTTTCGGCGAGCGTCCGCGAAGCTTCGGCAATGGTGGCGTCCGGCGACAGAGCGACGATGTCGCGGCCCTTGCCCTTCAGGATCTGTGCAACAGTCATAGATACTCTCCTCAGACTGAACGTGCGCCTGCAGCGTCTTGATCTTGGGGGAGAATCCCGACGAGGGACGACCAGCCCCATCTAAGATGATGGCGTCTGCTCGCCCATCGCGCAAGGGGTTGGTTCAAATGCAACCAAGCAGTGAATCGATTTACGGTCTCTGCCCTCAGGAACCTGAACCCGCCCTCACAATGAACTCGACGAGGGCCTTGCGCCGTTCGACATCATCCATCCCAGCATAGATCATGCGTGTGCCGGGTACCACGGCCTGCGGCGCCGCGATGAAGCGATCGAGCGTGGCGGCGTCCCAGGTCAGCCCGCTTGCCTGCATCGCCGGCGAGAAGGGATAGCCGGGCAGTGTGCCGGCCTTGCGGTTCGCAAGGCCCTGCAGGATCGGTCCCGTCGCGGAGCGCGCCCCGCGTCCGATCTGATGGCAGTGCGCGCAGGGTTCGAACACCGGGTCGAACGTCGCCTCTGGCGGGCGGATGTCGGCCACGACCTGGGCAGACGGCGGAGGCGCCGCGACCTCGCCGGCCGAGCGCAAGGCAATGAAGGTCCCGACCGCGACACCACCAAGCGCCGCGGCCAGGCCGAACCAGACAGTCCTGTTCACGAGGTGAGCGCGCGGCGCATCTTTTCCAGCGCCTCCTCACGGGGGGCCTGGTAGTCGATCAGCGTCACCAATTCACCCTTGGCGTTCATCAGATAGACCGCCGTGGAATGGTCGAAGGTGTAGCCGTCCCCCTCCCCGACCTTCTTGGCGTAGACACGGAACTTCTTGATGATGTCGGTCACCTGCTCGGGGGTGCCGGTGGCGGCGGTGATGCGCGGATCGAAGCTCTCCAGATAGGTCTTGAGCAGTTGGGGTGTATCGCGCGCCGGGTCCACCGAGACGAACACCACGTTGAACTTGTCTCCGTCCGGTCCGAGCGCCTTGAGGCGATCGGTCATGTCGGTCAGCGTGGTCGGGCAGGCATCAGGGCAATTGGTGTAGCCGAAGAAATAAGCGGTCGGCTTACCCAGGAAGTTGGCCTGGGTCACCGGCTTGCCGTCCTGATTGGTCAGGCTGAAATCACCACCGATGAAGCTGGACTGGGCTGTCGGCTTGCCACCCATGCTCTGCAGCGCCAGCACCCCGGCTGCCGCCAGCACGGCGAGCAGCGCGACGAGAACCACCAACTGGAGACGATTGGATTTGAGAGTCATGAACGCCTCCCGTCTCAATGGTTGCTGTGGTCGGCCTCGGCCGGCTGCTTGGCACCGATGGCTTCGACCTTGAACTTCACGGACACCGTACCGGCTTTCTCGAACACCAGCGTGCCGTCGATGGACTGGTTGGGCTTGAGCTGCTGCTTGAGCCCGGTGAACATCAGATGGAAGGATGACGGGCTGAGTTCAACCTTGCCGTGAGCGGGAATTTCGAGCCCGCCTTGAACGGGCGCCATCTTCATGACGCCATCCTGGTTCGACATCTGGTGGATCGAAAAGCCGGAGGATGCCGAGAAACTGCCGCCGATCAGCCTGTCGGGTTGATCGCCCGTATTCTCGATAGCGGTGTAGCCGCCTGCGACCGGCGCCCCCTGCGGGGTGGCTCGAGTCCAGGGATGGGCGATCTGGAGCGTGCCAGCCTTGTAGTCATGGGCGAGGGCCGCGGAGGCGAGCGTGGAGGTGAGCACCAGAACACTGAGTATCCGGGCGCCAGCAAATGAAACGAGCTTCATGGAAAAACCTGAACGATGTCGAACAGCCTTGCAGGCTGCGGGGAAGGACTGGCGAAAATGGTGAACCGTTCAGCTCAATGGCGGCCCGCGTGGCCAGGCCTGTCGGCGGTCCTGCGGGACCAGCGCCAGGAATGCCCGTGTCGGGAGGAATTTGAAGGCCTGTGGGAAACGGACGATGCTGGCAACCGCCAGGATCGTCGGCAAGGTCGGAGCCAGACGCAGGGCACACTGGTCACAGGAATGGCCGCCATGCGCCCTGTCACCGGCATCGCCGTCGCCGAACTGGCAGATGGTGACGACGGTGCCCGCGATGATGACGGTCGCGGCGCCGTCCCGGCCGCCCTCCCGCGCGAGGGCGCCACCCATGCCGTTGAGCAGCAGCCCAAGAGCAAGCAGTGCGGCAAGACATTGCCGCAGCAATGGGGCGAGGCGGGACGGAACCATGGCGGCATATGCAGCCGAGCGGCGCTTGAAAGTCAAGGCGGCGCCGTGGCGCATGAGCCGCCGCAGGGCGATCGCGGTTGGGGCGCTCAGAAATGAGCGTCCCTACCGTGCGATCAAGGCGCGCGCCGGCCGATATGGGTCCCGAAAAACAAAAATGCCGGTCTTCTCAGCTCCATCTCTTGATGGCACCGAGAAGACCGGCAGTCGTCAAAGCTCCAGAGCAAAGCGCGCATTTTAACGGTAGCGCTTCCTTGCTCTATCTCCTCGTTTCGACAGCTTCTGTGATCCAGGTCAGTTCCCGGATCGCAGAACGTTCTAGTCGTCGCGATAGACACGCTCACGACGCTCATGCCGTTCCTGGGCTTCCAGCGACAAGGTCGCGATTGGCCTGGCATCGAGGCGCTTGAGCGAGATCGGTTCACCCGTTTCCTCGCAAAAGCCGTAGGATCCGTCCTCGATGCGGGCAAGTGCCGCCTCGATCTTGGAGATCAGCTTGCGCTGACGATCCCGGGCCCGCAATTCGATGGCGCGATCCGTTTCCGAAGAGGCACGATCGGCTAGATCGGGGTGGTTCTCGTTTTCGGCCTGCAGATTGGCGATGGTATCCTGCGCCTCGCGCAGGATGTCGAGCTTCCAGGCATTGA
This sequence comes from Labrys sp. HAY1-8F, assembly GCF_056754975.1. Lineage (NCBI taxonomy): Bacteria > Pseudomonadati > Pseudomonadota > Alphaproteobacteria > Hyphomicrobiales > Xanthobacteraceae > Labrys > Labrys sp. HAY1-8F. The sequence continues at coordinate 681,682 of NZ_JBPGWZ010000002.1, forward strand.
GCTTGCGCCGGAAATAGTCCCGCTGACGCTCGTTCATGAAAGGCTCGTCGTCAGTCGGCCGATAATTGGTATCTACACTCAATGAAGTCATGTAAGAATCCCAACACTCCGCTACTGGGCGAGAGGTCTATAGTCTCAGTGACGCGCCACGACAATGATCTTCGTTGTCACCGATTCGTTGAAAACGATAAAGTTGTGCACATGGCTTAGGGGGTGGCGTCCTCCTTGCTCTTTAGAATGAGGCCGCCGGCGACATCCGTCACGCCCGGCCTCGGCAGGGCATCGAAGGGCATCGGCCGTGTCGCCAGCATTGCCGCCAGTCCGAGGCGCGCCGTGAGGATACCGTTCAGGACCCCCTCGCCCAGCTTGGCTGATATCCGCGAGGCCAGGCCGTGGCCAAGCGCCTGGCTGATCAGGGAATCACCGGCGGCCATTCCGCCGGTGACAGCGAGATTGCCGAGGGCATGGCGCAGGAGCCGCATCATGCCGAGGCCACCCGGCCGGCCGCCATAGAGCGTCGCCAGCCGCCGGATCACGCGCAGCGTCTCCGCGCTCACGAAAAACATGTCGACCAGAGCACGCGGGCTCACAGCGGTGACCAGCGACACCCGCTTGGCCGCATCGGCGATGATCTGCCGGGCCTCCGCATCGAGCGGCCCCATCAGCTCACGCTCGGTGACCCTGATCAAATCGGCGCCATCGACGATATCGCCCGCCGCCGCCTCCACCGCCGCACGGGCCCGGGCCATGCGGGGACTGGCGGCATAGAGCTTGACGAGATCACGCGACAGGCCGCGCGCCGCCTCGCGGTCATCCTTGGCAATGGCCAGCATCGCCCGATCGTGCAGATGCTCGATGCGCGACAGGCGCATCAGGCCGGTCAGTTCCCGAATGGCGATGACCGCGAAAGCCAACGCCGCAAGCCCGGTCAAGGCAGCGCCGAGCCAGCCGAGCCAGCTTGCATAGGAGAAGAGATCGTCGACCAGCTTGGCGAGCGACAGACCGACGGTGAGCGAGACCAGTCCGCCCACGGCCGACCAGAACAAGGTGCCCCAACGCGAACGGCGAGGCCGTTGCGGCGCGGGTTCGGCAACTTCCTCCTCGAACGCCTCCGGTTCGGGCGTCACCACCACGTGGCCGCGCCGCATCGCCGCCGCCACTGGCGTATCGGCCATCACCACATTAGGATCGTCGAGGCGGAAGGCACGCGGCTTGCGGGGTTCCGTCATTATTCACTCACGCCAGTTTATCGCCGACCAGGAATTCGAGCGCCCGATCCAGGCGAATATGGGGAAAGATCTGTCCTTCTTCCAGTCTGGGCGGGCGGAAGCGGATGAAACGATAGTCGACCCCGCCTTCCCGCAGGTTTTCGAGGCCGTTGAAGCCAGTACCCGAGAAGACTGCGTCGGGGTCCTCGGGCAGTTCACCCGGAAACACCGCGATCTCGGCCTCACCGTCAAAGACCTCGTCGGCCGAGCGCTCGCCGGCCATGGGCGTGCCAATGATGCAGGGCAGGTTTTCGCGGCCCTGCTTGACGCTGGCTTCCCGCGTCGCGCGGATGGAGGCGAGCGCCACCACATCCACGCTGGCGCCTGAAAAGGCGGCCCGGCCGATCGCGCCATCTGCCATCTTGCGCAGGATCGCCTCGAGACGGTCATGGCTGGTGTGATGCAGATGGTCGGCCTTGGTCGCCGCGAACAGGATCTTTTGGATGCGCGGCCGGAAGATCGCCGACCACCAGCTATTGGCCCCGACCCGAAAGGCCGACAGCACCGATGTCAGGGCGGTTTCGAGATCGTGTACCGCCTGGGGACCGGCATTGAGCGCCGAAAGCGCATCGACCAGCACGATCTGACGATCGAGCCGGGCGAAGTGATGCGTGAAGAAGGGCCGCACGACCTTGTGCTTATAGGCCTCGAAACGCCGCTCCATCATGGCATGGAGGGAGCCCGATTGTGCTTCCCCGGCCTGGGAAAGATCGAGCGGTGCAAAGGTCAGGGCCGGCGAACCTTCGAGATCGCCCGGCAGCAGGAAGCGGCCCGGCGGCAGGGTCGAGAGTGCGAAGCGCTCGTCGCGCCCAGCCTTGAGATAGGCCGTGAAGAGCGCCGCCGCCTCGCGCGCCAGGGTCTCGTTCTCCGCGGCAGCAGGATCGAGCCTGGCCAGCATGTCATGCCAGGGACCGGCGATGGCGAGACGCGATCCCTCGCGGCTGGCGGCAATCGTCTGCGCCGACCATTCGGCGTAGCTCATATTCAACAGCGGCAGGTCGAGCAGCCATTCGCCGGGATAATCGACGATATCAAGGGTCAGCCGCGACATGCCCGTGGCAAAGCGCCGGTTCGACTGGAAATCGATGACCAGGCGCAGTTCCGAGATCTGGCGTGTAGAATCGGGCCAATGCCGCCCCGGCCCGGTGAGATCGGTGAGATGGGCCTCATAGTCAAAACGAGGCACCGTATCGTCCGGCTGCGGCGACAGCGAGGAATTGGCGATGCGACCCTCGGCCTGGGCGCGAAACACCGGCAGGCGTCCGCCCTCGACAAGGGCCTGCACCAAAGCCGTGATGAACACGGTCTTGCCGGCACGCGAAAGGCCGGTGACGCCGAGGCGGACGGTGGGATTGAAACTCGACGCGGCGAAGCCCGCCAGGCTCTTGGCCGCGATCAGCGCTTCGTCGAACACGGACATCCAGGAGGGAGCTTGTGGCGGCATGGTCCGCATCACTTAGGGGCAAGTGCGGCAAAATTCCAGCATGACAGTCGAAACGCTACAATCATGGCTGTCGCCCAGCCTGGGCATTGCCCCGCAAACCGAGGAAGGCTCGCGCCCAAAAACACCGCGGCCGGGACCGCGGACATCTTGTCCGCTCGTGGAGACAGGCGCGTGCAGGCTGGGGACTGTCAAGACACCACGTTGCGCACGAAACGCACGACGATCTCCCCGGCGTTCACATAGCTGTAGGACTGCGCGCTGTCGAAGATGAGGAAATCTCCGGCCGGGACGACCTGGTTCCCTCCTCCGGTCTCGACCGTCAGCGTCCCCTCGGTGACATAGAGCATCTCGCGCCACCCATCGGCGTCCGGCAGCGCATTGTAGCGGTCTCCCGGGCCGAGGCTCCAAATCCAGAGCTCGGCCGCCTGCCGCGCCGGAGCGGCGCCCAAGAAGGCAGCCCTGCTGCCGGGATGCGCCCCACGCCAGCCGAGTTGATCGACACGCTGATTGCCGGCCTGGCCAGGATCACGGACGATCGCCCCGAAGTCCACGCCGAGGACTCCGGCCAGCCGGTCGAGATTGGCCAGCGAGATATTGGCGTCCCCCGCCTCCACCGCGACGATCAGCCGCCGGCTGAGGCCGCTGGTCTCGGCAAGGGCCGCCTGGCTCAACCCCGCCGCGGCGCGCAGGCGCCTGACATTAGCTCCGACATGGACGAGCACGTCCGTCATTCCACCCTCATCCCTGCCATCTTCGTCCCTTGACTGCGCAATATAATGCACATATGGATGAGCAATATAATGCGCAACAGGCAAGGCGGCAATCGGTCATGAAGATTCGCAATTTCGGCGTCGAGATCTGGATGAATGGGTATGAGAACCATTGTTCGCACAATCTGGCGGAGACTTGCGTCGAATCCCTGACGATCGCGCAATTGCTGGAGATCGCCGGCAAGCCCCAGAGCGCGCTCGACGACCTCTTGGCCATGAAGATGACCTATGGTGCCATCGAGGGCAGCGAGAGGCTGCGCGCCAGCATTGCGGCGACCTATGCCAGGCAGAAAATCGAGAATATCGTGGTGGCCCACGGCGCGATCGGCGCCAACGCCCTCGTGCACGAAACCTTGGTCGAGCCCGGCGACCGCGTGATCTCGGTGCTGCCGACCTATCAGCAGCATTATTCGATTCCTGCCAGCTATGGCGCCGACGTGCAGATCCTGAAACTGCGCGAGGAGAACGGCTTCCTGCCCGATCTCGAAGAACTGCGTCGCCTCGCCCTGCCCGGCACCAAGCTGATCGCCATCAACAATCCCAACAATCCCACGGGCGCGCTGATGGACGAGGCCTTCCTGACCGAGATCGCCGCCATCGCCCGTGCTTGCGGCGCCTATGTGCTATGTGACGAGGTCTATCGCGGCATCGACCAGGAGGGCGACGGCTTCACCGCCTCCATGGCTGATCTCTATGAGAAGGGCATCAGCACCGCCAGCATGTCCAAGGCCTATTCGCTGGCGGGCCTGCGCCTCGGCTGGATCGCTGGCCCCGTCGACCTCATCCACGCCGTCTCCATCCACCGCGACTACAACACCATCAGTGTCGGCATGATCGACGATCATTTCGCTACCATGGCGCTGGAGAACCGTGACAAGGTCCTGGCGCGCAGCCGTTCGATCGTGCGCGGCAACCTCGCCATCCTCGATGCCTGGGTCGCGGAGCAGCCGCGGATCAGCTATCTCAAGCCGCGCTCGGGCACCACGGCGCTCTTGAAATACGACCTTCCCGTCGCCTCGGAAGCCTTCTGCATCCGCCTACTGGAACGCACCGGTGTGTTGTTCACGCCCGGCAGCGCCATGGACATGGAGGGATATCTGCGCATCGGCTACGCCAATGGCAGCACGGTCCTGCGGGAGGGCCTCACTCGCGTGAGCGAGTTTCTGAAAGAGTTCGACTAAAGCCCTGCCATAGCGAACATTATCGGCATTTCCAGCCTACCGGCGCCTCAGCATCTCCACCCGCGCGTGCGCGCTGCTGCGCCGGGCGGCCTCGGCCACCTCCCTGGAGACGATGGTCTGCCCGATCGGTGCGATGGCGATGCCGGCAAGCTTGAGGTGCTGGATGCCGAAGGGAATGCCGATGATGGTGATGAAGCAGAACAGCGCCGAGCAGACGTGGCCGATCGCCAGCCAGAGGCCGGCGAAGACGAACCAGATCACATTCCCAATCAAGCCGAAGCCGCCGGTGCCGATATCGTCCTTCTGATAGAGCTCCCGCCGGCTGATCGCCTCGCGCCCGAACGGAAAGAAACAGAAGTTCGAGATCGTCAAGCAGGCCCGCCCCCACGGAATGCCGACAATGGTAATGAAGGCAAGCACGCCGAGCAGAAACCAGGCGATACCCAGGAAGATACCACCAAAGACGAACCAGATCAGGTTTCCGATCAATCGCATCAGCCTGTCCTTCCAATCCACTGAACTTGCTGCTAAATTACTCGACATAAAACGCTCTAGCGATCCAGCGCTTTGGGCGTGAGAAACAGGGCTAGAGAGCCCTGATGACCGGCAATTTCGTTCCAGTCGTCGATCTCGAAGTCGAGAACGGCAAGGGCAGCGGTAGGAAATTTGCCGCTGAGCGGATCGGCCACAGTCCCCGCTCCCTTCGTCAGGAAAGCCGCGACCTGCTCCAGGCCGGGATTATGCCCGACGACCAGCAGGGTCCCTATCTCGGGCGCCACCGTCCGGATGACGCGCAATATCGCTTCCGGCGGAGCCTCATAGATCGCCCGCTCGAAATGTAGCGTGTGTGGGCCCAGGCTGCCCTCGATCAGGGTCAGTGTCTCGCGCGTGCGGCGCGCGGTCGAGGCGATCACATGATCAGGCCACAGGCCGCGCCGTGCGATCTCCCGCCCCATGCGCGGCGCATCACGCTGCCCCCGCGACGCGAGCGGACGTTCATGGTCGGAAACGCCCGCGGGATAATCGGATTTTGCATGCCGCAGCAACATCAGGCGCTTCATTGATCAATCACTTAAGATTTCTTCGACAATGCAATGATTTCAGGCCGATATTCGAAATGCATGGTATCGTAGTGGTACCACTTCCCGCCCCAGATAAAGCCGTGCTTTTCGAAAACCTCGACAATCTCCATCGGGATGCGGTTCTTGTAGGAGACCTTGTCCGTCTCCTTCTTGGCACCGCCCCAGCGCCAATAATCGGTGAACTTCACATTGATGTCGATCGCAGCGGCATAGGCGTGCATGCTCATGCGCGAGGTGCCGGCGATCACGCGGCAATTGAAAGTTCCGGCCGAAGGCTTGAGATAAACGTGGAATTTGGCCGGCAGGGCCTCGAGATCACGCGAGACGGCCTCGAGCCGATCGGCAACGCCATTGGCTGTGGCCACGCGCAGCGTGCCGCCTCCCAAGCCGGGCAGCCACTGGATTGTCTTGAGCTTGACCTGCCCTTTCGTGCAGTCTCCATACATGGCATCGAACAGTGCCTGGTTGCGGGCGCGGCCGGGATCGTCGGCCGGCGTGGCCGGCTGCTTGTAATGCACCCCAAGCGTATAGGGCATGGCGAACATGTCGCGGATATCGGCCTTTTCGATGCGCTGTTCCGGCGTCTTGCTGGCGAGACCGTTCGAAAGTGCAATATGCTGGCCGTTCTTCAGGATGAGATCCTTGGTGTCATAGCCGGCGATGAAATCGGGATAGGCCGCCACCAGGGCATCCAAGTCGGTATCGGCCATCGCCGTCGACGCAAAGGCCGTCGAGATCACGAAAGCCAGCATTCCCGTCCGCATGACACTTCTCATTGGCCAGCCTCGGCGCGCTGGATCAGAGCGACATTGGCTTTCTCGACGGCGCTGAGTTCGATATCCCAGGTCCAGGGACGGTACCAGGAGAATTGGGAGAAATAGGCGCGCAATTGCGTGTCCTTCATATAGCGCCCACGGCGCGCATAGATCTCGTTGCGGGCTAGGCGCAATTGCTGCCCCGACAGGCCCGAAATATCGTTCCAGTTCAATCGCCTGGTCCCTGATTCCGGCAAAATGAATTCAACCTGACTGTTGCGGGGCGCAGGTGCGGGGTCAACCGGCTCCACCGCAGCCTGCTGCTGGAATTCCGGCTGCGCCTGAGGCTGAGGTTGAGGCTCGACAGCGGGTTGCGTTACAGACTGAGAATTCGCCTGAGGTTCGACCGTTATCGCCTTGACAGGTTGAGGCGTCTCCATCTTTCCGGACATGGCGAAGGAACCGATGATGGCCTCGTTCACCCAGGGAGTTCTGGCTGCCCTGGGTCGACTGGTCGACATCGGCCCTGACCTGGCCGAACATCTGGCGGATGTCGAGGCCGGGCGTCTCCATATGGGCAAGCAGCGCGGTGGTGAAGGGCGAGTTGCGCCCGCTGCCATCCTGGGCCACCGAGCCCGGCGCCGTCGAAAAGGCGATCAGCGTGCCCTTGGCCGAGGAGGCGTCGAGATCGATGCGCGCCAGCCCGCGTGTACCAGCCCCCCGCGTCAGCTGGCGCGTCAGGGGATTGTCGCGGCACGAATCCAGGATCACGATCTTCACCTTCGGCGCCGCGCTGTCGACCAGTTCCAGAAGCTTGTCCAAGGACAGGGTCTGGGTATCCAGATCGAGCTCGTCCGAGATCTTGGCCGAGACCGGGACGAGGTAATTGCGCCCCTTCACCTGCACGCCATGGCCCGAATAGAACACCACCACGCTGTCGGCATGATCGGCATCGCGCAGGAACGCCCTGAGCCCGTCATTCATCGCCGACAGGTCGCCATCCTTGACCAGGGTCACCGCATAGCCGATCCGCCCCAGCGACGCCGCCATGTCGTTGGCGTCATTGGCCGGGTTCACCAGCGGCGTCACCGAGCGATAGGCACTGTTGCCGATCACCAAGGCCGCCTTCTGGGCCGCCAGAGCCTCGCCCCCGACTAGCAAGCCGGCGAGCAAAAAAGACTCCACATAAAACGTCGCATCATCATGGTCCGACCGGTCCTGCCCCACCTTGGCAGAGTATCACTTTTTGTTAACACATCGAACGCGCGAAAAGGCACATCGAGATGTGCCGATTCCCGCCGCACAATTTTCCGGAAAGATGCCTGTGGCAGGATTGTCACGCCCTCCAACCGTCTCATGATTCAAGGCAATTTCGCCGATTTCATCCTTGCAACGAAGCAGCGCTTGCGGCCATGAAGGCTGCCACCCAAGTGTTGTGTACGGGATCGGAGAGGCCGTGGATTTGCGCCAGGCAGCCGCCATTGCGAAACAATTCATGCCACGGCCGGGCACACCGGCCAGCCTCGCGGTTCTCGCCTTGTTTGCAGCGACCGGCACGGTTCAGGCGGGCGATGAGTCCCAGCCCATGCAATTCAGCATCGTCGCGTCCGGCAAATCCTGCCCGGGATGCGTGGTGATCAACGCCTCGGGCCAGGTCGTTGACGAAACTTCGCGAAATTTCTCTGTCTTCCTCTCGCAGAACCGCCTGAGCGGCGTCCTGCCGGCGGAACCTGCGGACGGGCAATTGCCGGCCGCCGATGCGCCGAAGGTGGTCATTGCCTTCGAATCGATCGGCGGCAAGGTGCAGCCTGCCTTGATCATGGGACGCCGCATCCGCAAGGCCGGGTGGACGACTGTGATCGGCCAGGCACGCCTTCAGCGCGGTCAGGCTGTCTTCAATCAGGCGGGCTGCTTCTCAGCCTGCACCATGGTGATGCTTGGCGGCACGGCGCGTTTCGTCGTGCCCGGCTCGAAGGTGGGCGTGCATCAATTCTCGCCGCAATTCACCGACGGCGAGAGCTTTGATGCCCGCGAAATGGGGCAGATCGTGCGCGACTATGGCCGAGAGGTCGTCAGCGTCTATGATTTCGTCAAGAATATGGGGGTGAACGAAGCCTTCTTCACCACCACCCTGCGCACCCCGTTCAACAGCCTCGACGTCCTGCCCGAAAGCCAGTGGATCCCGGTCGGGGTCGCCACGGCTCTGCTGCCGGCCTCCGATGAACCTGTCACGGCTTCCAGCCTGCTTGGTGGCGGCGGGACCGACCAGCCCATGGCCGCCGTCGCCAAGCCGAGCGTGGGGCTCAAGACCTCGCCCGGCACCCCGTCGGCCAACCATGGCCGCTGGACCCTCATCCAGGCCGTGGGCCTGCCGGCAACCGCGGAATTTGCCAGCGAGCAATTCCGTGTCGCCCTCGCCTGCCGCGACAACAAGACGGCACGTCTCGAACTCTCCTTCAAGGCGCTGGCGCCACTCGATCTCGAGCGCATGCGTGCCGCTGCGGTGTCGGCCCGTTCGCTGAGGATTGCCGGACGCCAGATTGCAATCGACAGCGTTGGGGCCGCCGGAAATGGCGAACAGAGCATTGCCGCTCTGCTCGCCGCCAAGGATGTCAAGGATCTGCCTAGAAGCGGCAATCTCACCGTTGCCGTGCTCAACAAGGCCGGTGAACCCGTCGGCCGTTCCGAGGCAGTCCCCACCGAGGGCGCCTCGAAGACGCTCGACGACGCCATGGCTGCCTGCGGCGCTTGAATAGCGATGCGCGGGCGCGTGGGCGCCCGCTATCTCAGGACGCCAAATCCTCTCGGAGCCTCGGCTCAAGCTTCAATGTAGCTTATCGGCGTCCCAGGCTGCCCGCATGGCATCGTCAACCGAGGCGAAATGCGACGGTACGTCGGCAGTCTCCTGGGCGGTCTCCTCGGCATGCGGCTTCTCTTCACGAATGACCAGCACCGAGCAACCGGAATGGCGGACGATGGCGCTCGCATTGCAGCCGAGCAGGTAGGTCGCCACACTGGGTTGATGCGAACCGACCACCACGAGATCGGCATGCTGCTCCTCGGCAATTGCCAGCACTTCGTGATAGATACCGCCGATCCGCACGACGCTCTGCACCTGGCCACCCGGCAGCAACACCGTACGGGCCAGATCGGCGAGGGATCCCTTTGCCTTTTCGGCGACTTCGCCTTCAAAGCTCACGGGCACCGTATCCAGCATCATCAAAGGCATGATCGGCACGACATGGACCAGGGTCAGCGTCGCGCCGGCGGTATCGGCAAGTTTCACTGCGCTGTCGATGGCGAGTCTGGCCAATTTCAGATCCGCAATATCGACAGGAACAACGATCGACTTGAACATCTTGTCTACTCCCGTTGGCCGAGCATGACGCACAGAACAGAATAGACGCTATGGCGTCACGCCTCAGTTGAAAGAGCACGCCCCGACCGTCATCGGACGGCTGTACCTAGAGCAAAGCGCGTTTTGGTAGAAACCCGCTTTTACTCCAGTTCTTTGGTTCGACGCGTCTTTGCGATTTGAAATGCCTCCGTCAAATAGCAAAACGCTATGAATCGATATAGCGCCCCCTGACGAAATGCAAACGCCTGGGATGCCGAAAAGTTCAGAGCACGCCGAGTTTTTTCTGCAGGGAAGAGGATGAGGTTGTGTATTGGAAGGTCAGGCGTTTCTCCGGGTAGATGTAGCGGAAGGCCTTCTGCGCCATCAACGCGCCTTCATGGAAGCCCGAGAGGATGAGCTTGAGCTTGCCGGGATACCAGTTGATGTCGCCGATGGCGAAAATGCCCGGCTGCGAAGTCTCGAAGGTCTCGGTGGAGACCAGCACCAATTCCTCGTTGTGCAGGTCGAGGCCCCAATCCGACACTGGCCCGAGCTTCATGGTCAGGCCGAAGAAGGGCAGCATATGCTCGACCGGCAGGGTATAGAGATTGCCGGTATCCTCCTTGACCACGGCGCCCGAGAGCTGGCCATCCGCCCCTTCCAGGCCAACGACCTGCCCGAATTTCAGGTCCATTGCACCGGCCGCCGCCAGGGCCCGCATCTTCTCCACCGAGTGGGGAGCGGCTCGGAAGGCGTCGCGGCGGTGCATCAGCGTCACGCGCTTGGCGATGGGCTGCAGGTTCAGCGTCCAGTCGAGGGCAGAATCGCCGCCGCCGACGATGAGCACGGAGCGGTCGCGCAAAGCCTCCATCTGCCGCACGGCATAGGAGACCGACTTGCCCTCATAGGCTTCGATGCCCTCGATCGGCGGCTTCTTGGGTTGGAAGGAGCCGCCACCGGCAGCGATCACCACGGTCTTGGTCTCGAAGACGTCGCCGGCATCGGTGGTGACCCGGAACAGCGGATCACCGATGCGCTCGATCGTCGAGATCATGCGCGAGAGATGGAAGACGGGCGAGAAAGGCTCGATCTGCTTGAGCAGATTGTCGACCAGCTCCTGTCCTGTGACGATCGGGAAGCCAGGAATGTCGTAGATCGGCTTTTCCGGATAGAGCTCGGCGCACTGGCCGCCGATCTTGTCGAGAATGTCGACCACATGCACCCTGATATCGAGCAGACCGAGTTCGAATACGGAGAACAGGCCGACAGGCCCGGCGCCGACGATGAGCACGTCGGTCTTGATAATCTCAGTCATGATCTGTCCGATGGGTGGTTTAGCGCCTGCTATGGGGCAGCAAGGCTGACCAAAGTCAACGAAGCGCATCGCCTCGTCAACTCCGCAATTGCGATCAAATCAGCGCAGCTAGGGTGAGGCCACCGGAGACAGATCATGACCCGACACGAAACCAGCCTCGCTTATGCCGCTCGTATCGAGCGGGTGATGAGCCATATCGCCGAGCGTCTCGACGATCGGCTCGAACTCGACGATTTGAGCGATATTGCCTGCTTCTCGCCCTATCACTTCCACCGCATCTTCGTCGCGGTCACGGGAGAGACGGTGGCGGAGGCTGTGCGGCGGTTGCGCCTGCATCGTGCCGCCGTCGAGCTCAACCGCTCGCAGCACACGCTGGCGCGCATCGCCACGCGGGCCGGCTATGGCTCGGTGGCGGCGTTCACCCGCGCCTTCTCGACGGCCTATGGCTCGCCGCCAGCCACCTATCGGCGTGCCGGCCAGGATCTGCGCCCGGTCCTCCAGCACTCAGGATCTCAAGCCATGACCCGTGCCACCGCTTTGCGCGAAGCCCTGCATTACGACGTCACCATCGAGGATATTCCGAAACTGAGGCTGGTCACCCTGCCCCATCGCGGCGACTATCAGAAGATCGGCGCAAGCTTCGAGCGCCTGTTCGCCTGGGCCGGCGGCAACGGCCTGCTGCGATCGGGAGCGCGGATGATCGGCATCTATTATGACGATCCCGACAGCAAGCCTCTCGCCGAATTGCGCTCCGAGGCCGGCTTGGCCGTGCCCGAAGACAGCCCGCTCGGCCCCGACATGGCCTGGCGCGAGGTCGGCGGCGGCCCGGTGGCACGGCTGGTGCACAAGGGGCCCTATGCCGATCTCGATGTCGCCTATGCCTATCTCTATCACAGCTGGCTGCCGCATTCCGGGCGTCAGCCGGGCGATGCGCCCTGCTTCGAGGAGTATCTCAACGATCCCCGCGGCGCACCGCCTTCCGAATGGCTGACGGCCGTGAACCTGCCCTTGAAGTAGTGCCCTCCTGGCTCAGAGCAACTCGAAAAGGCTGTAGACTGGCCCTCCCGGCCGCCGGTCGCCGACACCCACGGCAAGGATACGGTTGAGCCAATCGTAGTTCGGCGTAGCGGTTTCGAATGCCGCGCTGATGCGGAAATAGTAGTCGGCCGGGTCAACCCGGCCGCCCTTGGCCAGTTCAGCCATCAAGGCAGGAGGACCGTGCCGCAGCCCACGATAGGACATGCCGATCAGGGCTCCATCGGTGGTTTTGAGGATCAATCGCACGTCCAGTGTCGTGCAGCCGTCCTGCCGCATGATCTGCCAGTCGCTGCCGCCCTCGAGCACCTCACCGGACAATCGCTCGCCTTCGAAACGGCCGCCAGCGACGACACCGACACGCCGATCGCCGTTCGGCGTCGTCCCGAAACCGATCGGCTTTGCTACGTCGAGCTCGATCACGAAAAGGGGCTTGGTTCGGATGCCTTTCAGCGCATCGGGCAGTCCGTCGAAGGATGGAAAGGACATTTCGAACCACTCCTTGCCAACGCATCTTGCCATTTGCCGGAAGCACTTCAAATCGCAAAGACGCGTGAAAATATTGAGTTAGAGAAAAAGTGGGGCTCGGAAAAACCGCGCCTCGCTCGTGGGAAGCAACGGATCGCCCGCCTTTGAGGCGTGGCCATTCTCAGGGGAGATATCCGGCGGAAACAAGCCGTCGCCCGCTCACCCCTCGTAGCTCACGACGATCTCGCCGATCCCCTCGCAGCTGCCGCGCAGAGTGTCGCCGGGTTTCACCGAGCTGACGCCGGCGGGCGTGCCCGTCATCAGGAGGTCGCCGGGCGCCAGCGCCACATAGCGCGACAGATAGGCGATGGCCTCCGGCACCGACCAGATCATCTGCGACAGGTCTCCCGATTGCTGCACCTTGCCATTGACCGCCACCTCGATCCTGCCCTTGCCGGGGTGGCCGATGCGCGCAGCTGGCACGATGGCGCTGATCGGGCACGACTGGTCGAAGCCCTTGGCAAGTTCCCAGGGCCTGGACAGTTTCTTCGCCTCGGCCTGGATGTCCCGGCGGGTCATATCGAGGCCGACGGCATAGCCATAGACATGGTCGAGCGCCCGTTCGACTGGAACGTCCCGTCCCGCCCGTCCGATGGCCACCACCAGTTCGATTTCGTGATGCAGGTCCGCGGTCTGGCTCGGAAACGGCAGCAGGCCGCCCGGATTGACGGTGTCGGCAGGCTTGGCGAAGAAGAAGGGCGGCTCGCGCGTGGGATCAGCGCCCATCTCGCGGGCATGGTCGGCGTAGTTACGCCCCACACACCAGATGCGGCGCACCGGAAAGACGGCGGTTTCACCGGAGACCGCAACGAAGGCCTGTGGTGGCGGTTCAATGACATAGTCCATCGCAAAATCTTCCTGGTTTAATGAGAAAGCTCCGGCTCATCGGGCGGGCGAGCGAAAGTCAGTCGAACACTTCCCTCAACCGCTTGACGATATCTGCCACACCGAACCTGACGGGGTCCGTCGTGGGCAGCCCCTCGGCGTCGGCGATATCGGCCAGGCAGGACCTCGCAGCAGCCTCGTCCAGGGCCTGGGTGTTGACGGCGATGCCGATGCATTGAATGCCCGGATTGGTGAGGTGGCCATTGGCGATGGTAGCGTCGATGACGGCGCGAATGCTCGGCAAGGCGGCAGGCACGCCGCGCATGGTCCTGCGGGTCGGTTCATGGCAGACGACGAAGGCGTCGGGCTGGGCACCATGCAGCAGCCCAAGGGTCACACCGGCGAAGGAGGGGTGAAACAAGCTGCCCTGCCCTTCGATCACGTCCCAATGATGGGGATCGGCATCCGGACTGATCCATTCGGCGGCACCGGAGATGAAATCGGCCACCACCGCATCCACGGCGACGCCGCGCCCCGAAATCAGGATACCGGTCTGGCCCGTAGCGCGGAAATCGGCGTCGAGCCCTTGGGCCCGCATCTCCCGCTCCAGCGCGAGGGCAGTGTACTTCTTACCCACCGAACAATCGGTACCGACGGTGAGCAGCCGCAGGCCGCTGCGCTTGGTGCCCTTGCCGGTGGCGAAACTCCGGCTCGGGATACGCACGTCGTGGAGCTGCCGGCCATGACGCCGGGCGGCTTCGGCAATCTGCGGAAACTCCTCCAGCCTGCGATGCAGGCCCGAGGCGACATCGAGCCCGGCCTCAAGCGCCTCGACGATCACGCTGATCCAGTGCTCCGGCAGGACGCCACCGGCATTGACCACGCCGATCACCAGCGTCCGGGCACCACGCCCGACGCCCTCGGCAATGCCGAGGTCCTCCAATCCCAGATCCGCCCGGCACCCGGGCAGGCGCAACTGGCCGACACACCAATCCCGGCGCCAGTCGACGATACCCGCCGCAGTCTTGGCGGCAAGCTGATCGGCCACGTCGCCGACGAACATCAGATAGGGCTTTTCGATTTGCATGGGACGGCGACCTTCCTGAAGACCTGCGCGCAGTGGTTGCCGGGTCGCACTCTCACACGCTATCCTGTTGACTGCACAGAAATATTGGCAAAGCGACACGGGGCTTTTTGCGCATCATGCCTGAGAGATTAGTATGACCTGCAGTGATTCCCCCGCAAGAGCCCGTTTCCTAACTTGAAGCCCGAGTCGGACATAGACAACAGCGATCTGACCCAGGCGGGTCCTGCCAGGCTGGCCCCGACGGGCGCCTGGGTCGCGCGCAATTCGCGGCATCTGGAAAAGCTCTCCGCCATCATGATCAAGGCCGCGCCCGCCAATACGGTGGTGGAATTCGACCTGTCCGGCGTCTCCCAGCTCGACACGCTCGGCGGTGTCGTCATCGAGAATATCCGGGCAGCCTTCGGTGCGCGCAACTCCACACTCGAGATCACCAACGCCACTAAAGAGCAGGCGATCCTGCTGGCGGAGATCGCGGCCCAGAACATCACAGCGCTCCCCCAGCCGCCGGAAGCGCATCATCTCATCGAGCTCCTGGCCGATCTCGGCCAATCCATGCGCCGGATCATGCATGACGCCGTGAACATGAACGCGTTCCTCGGCGAGACCATGCGCGCGATCGGGCGCCTGATCGCGGCGCGTACGCGCTTTCGCGGGGCCGCGGTGGTGAACCAGATCGAGCTGATCGGCCTGCGCGGCGTGCCGATCATCGCCCTGATCTCCTTTCTGGTCGGTGCCATCCTGTCCCAGCAGATGATCCTGCAGCTGAGCTATTATGGCGCACAGCTCTACGTGGTCCCCGCCCTGGCCGCGTTGATGTTCCGCGAGGTCGGCCTGTTGCTCGCAGCCATCATGGTGGCGGGGCGCTCGGGTTCGGCGATCACGGCCGAACTCGGCTCCATGAAGATGCGCGAGGAGATCGACGCCATGCACGTCATGGGCATCGATCCCATGGAGGTCCTGGTCATTCCGCGCATCCTCGCCTTGATCATAGCCCTGCCGATGCTGACGTTTCTGGCGGCAATGGCGGGTACATTCGGCGGCGCGTTGGTGGCCTGGGGGTATGGCGGCATCACGCCGACCACCTTTCTGCAGAATTTGCGAGATTCGATGACCATGCACACTTTCCTGGTCGGCCTGATCAAGGCGCCCGTCATGGCCCTGATGATCGGCATCACCGCCTGCATCGAAGGCTTCAAGGTGCAAGGATCGGCGGAATCGCTGGGACGTCAGACCACTGCCTCGGTGGTCAAGTCGATGTTCATCGTCATCGTGGTCGACGGCATCTTCGCCATGTTCTTCACTTCGATCAACTTCTGACCATGCCCCCCCCGATCCCCCCGGCCAGACCATCATCTCCGCCCGCGACGTGCGGGTGACCTTTGGCACCCGCTTCATCCTCGACGGCCTCAGCCTCGACGTCTATCGCGGCGAGATCCTCGGCGTCGTCGGCGCCTCGGGTACCGGCAAATCCGTGCTGATGCGCACCATCATCGGCCTGGCGCCACTCTATTCGGGCGAGATCGAGGTGTTCGGCCAGGACTATCTCGGCTTGCGCCCACGCGACCAGCAACGTATTGCCCGGCGCTGGGGGGTGCTGTTCCAGCAAGGCGCCCTGTTCTCCTCCCTGACAGTGAAGCAGAACATCCAGGTGCCGATGCGCGAATATCTCAAGCTCTCGCCCAAGCTCCTGGACGAGCTTGCCATGCTGAAGATCGCGCTGGTCGGGTTGAAGCCGGACGCCGCGGACAAAAGACCTTCCGAACTATCCGGCGGCATGATCAAGCGCGCGGCGCTAGCGCGCGCCCTCGCCCTCGATCCCGATCTGGTTTTTCTCGACGAACCAACCTCCGGCCTTGATCCCATCGGCGCCGGTGAATTCGACGAATTGATCGCCACGCTCAGGCAGACACTCGGCCTCACCGTCTATATGGTGACGCACGACCTCGACAGCCTCCACACCATCTGCGATCGCATCGTGGCGGTTGGCGAGGGCCGCGTGTTGGCTCAAGGCCCGATGGAGACCATGCTCGCTTCCGACCACCCCTGGCTGCGTGCCTATTTTCATGGCCCCCGAGCCCGCGCAGCCCTGGCGACTGCCAGCAATGGCGCCAAGAATCCGAGCTGAACATGGAAACACGCGCTCACAATGCCCTGATCGGCCTGTTCACCCTGGCAGTCGTCGCCGCGGCACTCGGCTTCGTGATCTGGTTCGCCCGTATCAGCGAGAGCCAGACCGTCAGGCGTTTCCAGGTGGATTTCGCCGGCTCCGTCACCGGCCTCACCGTCGGATCGAGCGTCACCTTCAATGGCATCCGGGTCGGACAGGTCGAAACGCTTGAGATCAACCCCAACAATCCCTCGGGTGTGATCGCCGTCATCAGCGTGCGCGACAAGACCCCGGTGAAAGTGGACACCTCGGCACGGCTGGAATTCACCGGCATCACTGGTGGCGCCAATATCCAGCTCTATGGTGGCAAGCCAGATACGGAGGATCTCAAACCCAAGGAAGGTCAGCAATATGCCGTGATCCAGGCCCAGCGCTCGGAATTGCAGAATCTGGTGGACGGCGCGCGCGACACCATCACCCAGGCAGCTTCGACCATGAACCGGCTGGATGGCTGGATCAGCCAAAACGAGGCCAACGCCACGGCGACCATCCAGAACGTCCAGACCTTCACCAAGGCGCTTGCCGACAATTCGGCCAATGTTTCCGAATTCCTGCACAGCACCGGCGAAGCCGCCAAGAGCATCAAGCGCGTGGCTGACAATCTCAACGGCATGTCATCCGACCTGCAGGCCTTGATCAAGGCGGTCTCGCCCGAGAAGATCGATCATATCGTCACCAATATATCTCAGGCGTCCGACCAGCTAACCGCCTTCACGCGGGCCTTCGACGCCGCCAAGGCGCAGGCTGCCGTCGACAATATTACCGCCTTCACCAAGACGCTGGCCGACAGCCGCGAGCCGCTGCAGGCCTTCGCCACCAACGCCTCCTCGTTGACGGCGCAGCTCAATGCGATGGCACCCAAGCTCGATGCGGGCCTCGAGAACATCAACCGCATCACCGCTGCGGTCGACAGCGCGAAGGTCAACCAGGTGGTCGACAATGTCGCCGCCTTCACCGGCGCGCTCGGCCAGAACGCCGACGAAATCACGGCCTTCGTCAAGGATGCCCGCAGGATTTCCGGTGACCTCGCGGCGATGACACCCAAGCTCGCAGCCGCCTTCGACAGCTTCAACAAGGTCGCGACCGCTATCGATCCGGCCAAGATCGATGACGTCGTCACCAATGTGAACAAGTTTGCCGCCACTCTCGGCGATTCCAGCACCCAGGTCCGCCAGGTCGTCGCCGACGCCGGCGAGATCTCCAAGAAGCTCAACCGCGCGGCCGATCAACTCGACGGCATCATGAAGAACATCACCGCCATGACTTCGGGCCAGGGCGGCCAGGGCATGTTCGCCGAGATCACCGAAGCAGCCAAAGCCATTCGCCAATTTGCCACCAATCTCGACGCCCGTACCGCGGCATTGGCGAAGAATCTCGATCAGTTCACCGGCGCCGGCCTGCGGGATTATCGGCAATTGGCCGTTGACGGGCAGAAGACCCTGCAAAACCTGCAGCGGACCCTCAACGGCCTGCAGCGCAATCCACAACAGCTGATCTTCGGGCCGAAATCGAATATCCCTGATTACAAGGGTAAATGATATGCGTGGTGCCAGTATGCGTTCCCTCTTCGACTCACTGCCCGCTCATTCGGCGAAGGCCCTAGTCCTGTCAGCAGCCCTGCTCGCCGGAGGATGCTCCACGCTGGCCGGCGCGCCGCCGCCCGCAACCTATGACCTCAGTGCTCCCCGGGATGTCGAAGCGCGCGGCAACAGCCGTGCCCAGATCATGGTCGCCGAGCCCACCGCCCTTCAGGCCATCAACAGCGACCGCATCCTGGTGCATAGCGCCAACAGCCAGATCTCCTATCTGCCCGGGGCCCAGTGGGCCGATCGCCTGCCCCTTCTGGTTCAGGCCCGCCTGATCCAGACCTTCGAGAACGCCCACCGCATCGGCACGGTGGGACGGCCTGACGACAAGTTCACGCCGGATGCCCTGCTGGTGACGGAACTGCGTGATTTCCAGATCGATACCGGCGCTTCGCCTATTGCCGTGGTGACTGTTGCCGCTCGCGTGGTCAGCCAGAAATCGGGGCGCATCGTCGCCGCCAATCTGTTTTCCGCCCGCGTCCCCGCCGCCGGCCTGAGCGGTCAGCAGGCTTCCGGCACTCTCGATCAGGCGTTGCGCAAAGTGCTGGTCGAGATTGTGGCCTGGACGACGAGCAAGGCATCCTTGGCTTCATAATTTAAGTTAAACTTCAATCGCAAACGATTGAAATAAAAAGATTATCCAAAAATCACCCAATACTCTGCCCACATCTCGCAACATGCGAGGGCAAGATTCAGCTGAACAGGGCCGCCTTCTTGATGAAAGGCATGGCCTCGATTTCGCCAAGGGTCACTCGGGGCGCGAGTTCCCGTGGCTGCGCTGCGGCGGCGGGCTTGTGTGCGACGACCATGACTTCGTGGTCGATCGTCGCCTCCGGCTCGAGCCTGAGAGGAGCGGTGAAGATCGACTGTTCCTCCTCCACAGGTTCCTCATCGATGAAGGTCACCAGGCCAGAGGGAGGCGCCGGCTCGAGCGCTTCCTCCACTACGGCCACCATATCGAGTACCTTGTCCTGATCGCCTTCCCCTGTCGAGAAACCGGCTGCGATTTCGCTCTTGCCTGAGATCGCAGCCCATTTGTCGAGACGATGCCGGGCTGTCTCCTCCCCGGCCGCCAATTCCTTGTGCCAGCGCTGGGTGGCAAGGTGATTGGCCGGCAAGATCAGTTCCTGGCGCGGCACGTCCAGCGTCAGCAGCGCCTCGGTTGCCTCCTCGTCGAGCTCAAGGATCGGAAAGAGTTCGCCAGGCTCCGCCTCACCGACGCCGGACGCGAAAACAACCTCGCTTTGCATCGTGGCAGCGGTCGGGACCTCGGGCTCAACCTGCTCGTCGGTGACCTGCGCGAACGAGACATCGGTGCTGTCCTGGCTCGCCAGTTCCGGCGGCAGTCCCAACGCTGCGATCTCGGTCGCCGCGAGTTCGAGCCTTTCCCAACCCCGATCGATTCCGGCGACTCCAGGCTCGGCGGCATCAGACCCGACTTCGGAATCGGCTTCGATGCCGTCGTCTATTGTTGATGCATCATTCTTGCCGAAAATCGGCGTCGACGTTTCGGAATGATGCTCCAGCCTCTCATCCGCCTCAATCGAACTCGGTTCGGGAGATGAAAATGCCACCGCCGCGGGGGCTGTTTCCTCGACTGTCAAGACAGGCTTGGAAGCGCCAATCCCCGGCTCACCTTGCACGGGCTCGGCAATCGTCCGGGGGGAAAGGTCGACCGCATCCGATCCGATTTGGGGCTCGGATACGTTGCCGTCGGTCATTATTGTCGCATCGTTTTTCCCGAAAATCGGCGCCCTCTTTTCGGCATGATGCTCCAGCGTTGTGGGCAAAGGTTGCGCTGACGCCGATGCCGCCTTGGAGGCGGCATCCACGGTCACCGGTGCCGATTGGGCGGCCGCGATTGCCTGCGCGATGTCGGCCATACCACGTGTAACCTCGTCGCGCGCATCCAGAGCTCCGGCGCTCTGGACAAAGCGTTCGAGACGGCGGATTGCCGTCAGCACGGCTTCGGTGTCGGCGTTGCGGTTGCGGCGAGCATATTCGGCCAGGAACCAGCGCCCCCGCGCTGTCTCCATCACGGCCGCTTCGATGGCGCCGTAATCCTCTTCGCTGAGCAGCGGTTCGGGCGAAAGCGATTGCATCAAATGGCCCTCGTCAACTGGCACAGGCGGGCGTAAGAGAATCAACGAATCGTCGTTCTCTTGATTCTTCCCCCATATAAGCCAAAGCGCCCGCCGGGAGCCAATCCTGAGCGGTGTTTTCCCCCGATGTCGCTGATTTCCTTCAAGGATTGGAGCGCCTCACGCAAATCTGCGATTGCAGCCAGCGTGACCTACGCTCTCTTGCTCGCCGGACCTGGCGTCTACACGCCCTTCTTTCCGCTCTGGCTGGTCGAGCGCGGCTTCAATGCCAGCGATATGGGCCTGCTTCTGGCCATCCCCATGCTGATGCGGGTGAGCTCGGCTCCCTTCGCCTGGATCGGCGATGGCCCGCTTGGCCCGCGCCGCACCTTTCTGTTCATGGTCTGCTGCGCGGCCTTCGGCTATGCCGGCCTCACCTTCGCCGAAAGCTTCACCGCGGTTGCCATCAATCTGGCCATCGCCTTTGCCTTCGTCGCCGCCACCACGCCTTTGCTCGACACCATCGTTCTCGGCGGCGTCAGCCTGCATGGCCATAAATATGGCCAGATCCGGCAATGGGGCTCACTCGCCTGGCTCGTCTCCGGCCTCACCGCCGGCCTGGTGCTGAAACATCTGCCGATCACTACCGTGCCGCCGATCCTGGCGATCCTGGCGGCGCTCACGGTTTTCGCGGGCCTGTCGCTACCGGACGACCGCAGCCGCGGCCGGCGGCTGATCATGCGCCCGGCGTCTGATGGGACATCGCCGCCGCTCCAGTTGATGATCGTCTTCGTCGCCGGCATCGCCTGCCTGCAGGGCGCTCACGCTTTTCTCTATAGCTTCGGCACGCTGATCTGGCAGGACCAGGGCTTTTCCTCCTTGCAGATCGGCGTGCTCTGGGCCATCGGCGTAGTGCTGGAGACCAGCATCTTCCTATTCGGGAGCAATATTGCCGGGCGGCTCGGTCCCTACCGGCTGATCCTGTTCGGTGGCGTCATCGGCATCATGCGCTGGATACTGCTGGGCCTTGCCCCCGCCAACGGCCTCGCCGTGGCGGGACTTCAGGCCCTGCACGGCTTTTCCTTCGCCTGCGTGCATCTGGCCACCATGGGCTGGGTCGCACGCTTTACGCGCAATCCCTCGGCGCGCCAGGGCGTGGTCGCCTCGGTCATCGGCATCGGCCTCACCCTCGGCACCGTGCTGTCGGGCGAGCTATATGGGCTGTTCTCGGCCCATGGCTATTTTGCCATGGCCCTGATCGCCATGATCGGCACCGGCCTGGTGGTCTTCGCCGGCGCGATCGAGCGCAAAGGAACTGATCGCCAAGGCGCTCAGCCCCAGAGCCCAGCCTCGGGCGGATAGACGGTGCTGCCGTCATAGCGCAGACCGGGCTCCCGGTCGCCGGCGAGCAATAGCGGTCCGTCGAGATCGACGACAACAGCCTGGCCAGCGAGCAGCAGTGCCGGCGCCATGGCCAGGGACGTACCGACCATGCAGCCGATCATCAAATCGAGGTCCAGGGAACGGGACTGCTCGGCCAGCGCGATGGCTTCGGTGAGGCCGCCCGCCTTGTCGAGCTTGATGTTGATGGCGTCATAACGCCCCTTGAGCCCCGGCAGCGATGCGCGATCATGCAAGGATTCATCGGCGCAAACGGGCACGATCCGCTCCACCTGCGCGAGGGCGCCGTCATCGCCGGCCGGCAAGGGTTGCTCGATCAGGGTGACGCCGGCTTGCGCACAGGCGCGCAGATTGGCAACCAGATTGTCGGCCCGCCAGCCTTCATTGGCATCGATGATCAATTGTGACCGCGGGGCATAGCGACGGACGGCGGCGATGCGCGCGGCGTCATCGGTGGTGCCGAGCTTGACCTTGAGCAAAGGCCGATGGGCTGCCTTGGCCGCGGCCTCCGCCATCGCCTCCGGCTCGCCCAGCGAAATCGTATAAGCCGTGGTCACCGGGCCGGGCTCGGTCAGGCCCGCCATGCGCCAGGCCGGCTTGCCGGCAAGCTTGGCCTCCAGATCCCACAAGGCGCAGTCAATGGCGTTGCGGGCAGCGCCGGCCGGAACGAGATCCTGGAGAGCGGCACGCGACAGTCCGGCCTCGATCGCCGGACGCCGTGCCTCGATGGCCTGAACCACGCCTTCCACCGTTTCGCCATAGCGTGCATAGGGCACGCATTCGCCGCGTCCTAACAGGCCATCACGGGCGATCTCCACGACGACCACAACGGCCTCGGTCTTGGATCCACGGGCGATGGTGAAGACATTGGCGAGCGGCCAGCGCTCGACGGCGAGGGAAAGACGCGTGGCCATGGTGAGCGTCAGGCCTGCTTCTCGGGGGTGTTCACGATCAAACCATCGAGATTGTCGCGAACGCGGATCTGGCAGGAAAGCCTGGAGGTCGGGCGCACGTCGAAGGCAAAGTCCAGCATGTCTTCCTCCATCGGCTCGGGTTCACCGACCAGAGGCATGAAGGCCTCGTCGACATAGACATGGCAGGTGGCACAGGCGCAGGCTCCGCCGCATTCGGCCACGATGCCCGGAATGCCGTTGCGGATCGCCGCTTCCATCACCGTCGAGCCCGGCTCGGCCTCAACTTCCCGGCCTGCACCGGTGTGATCTCGGAATATGATTTTGACCATCGTCCATCTCAGCTTTCTGACAAGCGTTCTATATAGAGCGCATTGGCAAGGTTCCAGTCCGACACTGTCCGGATCGCTCCCGAACCGCGCTTTCCGGACGCGCCACTTTTGGCTCGCGCCATCTCAAACCCGGTAAAATCTCGAATTTGCCTCATTTTCGCGCGATTTCGACGTGGTAAAAAAGTCGTTAACGATGCTGCTGGAAAGCGTGCCGAAGCGGTTCCCATTCCCCTCCGTGCAGGATAGGATTTCAAGCTGGCAGCATTGTCCTTCGCATAGGCGGACCGATGCGAAACCCATTTCGCCTGAAATGGGGGGCTGAAACAGGTGCAGCGAATTCAGCCTGGGGTCGTCCGGATCCCAGGCGGGCGGCGTTGAATTGAGTAGCGTGAGGCGGATTATGGCGAACAAATCGAAGATGCAGGATCCGGCGGACGCCGCCCTGTCTGCAATCGAGGAAGCACTCAATCTGAGCACAGCTGCTTCACAAACGCCCGATAAGGAACCCGCGCAGCTTCCCAAGGCCGACGAGGGCTTCAACTTCGAGGTGGAGCCCGAGCCACAGGAGCCGCCTGCCGTTGCGCCTCGCACCGAAGACAAGCCTGCCGACCGCCCGCTCGCCCGCGAACCTCGCTCGCCCGCCAATGATGACCGCGCCAATGTCGGCCAATTGCTGCAGGCTCTCCAGCGCCGCCCTTCGCGCATGCCTTATTGGACCGCTCTCGCCCTCTCAGCTGCCTGGCTCGCCGGTGGCGCCCTGCTGCTTAGCCTCCTCGGCAATCTCACGGCGTCAAACCTGTTCCAGACCTCGACCTATCAGGCCAATCCCGGCCTGGCTCTCGGCATTCTCGCCGTGGTGTTGCCGCCCTTCTTCTTCTTTGCCGTGGCGGGCTTGGTCTGGCGCGCTCAGGAAATGCGTTTCGTCACCCGGTCGATGACGCAGGTCGCCCTGCGCCTGGCGGAGCCTGAAGGTGCCGCAGCAGAGGCCGTCACCTCCGTCGGCCAGGCCATTCGCCGCGAGGTCGCGGCCATGGGCGACGGCATCGATCGCGCTCTTGCCCGCGCCAGCGAACTCGAGATCATGGTGCACAACGAGGTCTCGATGCTCGAGCGCTCCTATACGGAGAGCGAGCAGCGCATTCGCTCGCTGGTGGAGGATCTCTCGACCCAGCGCGAAGCCATCGTCGGCAATGCCGACCGGGTGCGTTCGGCGATCGTCGTCGCGCATGACGACCTGACCCTGGCGCTCGGCTCGGTTGCCGGCCGCATCTCCTCAGAGGTCTCCGAGGCCGGCCTGCAGGTTATGCGCTCTTTCGGCGAGCGCGGCAGCCAGCTTACCTCGGAACTCGCCAAGGTTGGCGATCATATGGTCGGCGCCATGGCCGATCGCGGCAATTCGCTGATCGACCGCATGACGACGACCGCCCAGGACGTCAACAAGTCGCTGTCGAGCTCGTCCGAGCAGGTGACGGAACAGCTCAACCGCCGCGTCTCCGAGATCACCGAACACCTCACATCGACCTCCAACCAGGTCAACGAGAACTTCGCCACCCGCGCCAACGAGATCAGCAGCACGCTGTCCTCGCGCGCCCTGGAGCTCAACGAGACCCTGACCACCAGCAGCCAGCGCATTGTCGACGATATCGTCGAACGCGGCACCGCGGTGAACGACACGCTGGTGCGCACCGGATCCGGCCTGACCAATGCCTTCGCCGAGGGCACCGACGTGGTGGTCAGTTCCATCCGTGACACCGGCGCCAAGATGGTCGAGCAGATCATCGGCTCCGTGGCCGACGTCAACAGCACGCTGCGCTCGACGGGCGACGCTATTCTCGGCGACCTGCAGAGCCGCGGCATGGATGTCGCCGGCAAGCTCGAGAACACGGCCACCCAGATCGCCGAGATCATCACGACGCGTGGCGGCGACCTTGCCGACCGGCTCACCCAGACCGGCGAGCGCATCCACGAATCCATCGTGGTCGGCGGCGGCGACATCGATCGCCGGCTGGCGGCGACGGGCCAGGCCATCGTGGCCAATATCGAAAAACGCAGCACCGAAACCGAGGTCGCGGTCGCCGCGTCCGCACAGCGCCTGCAGGCCGTGCTGGAAGAGGAAGGCACGCAGCTTTCCACCCGCATCAGCACAGCTGCCCGCGACGCCTCCGGCATTCTCGCCATTGGCGGCGACACGCTGACCCGCGTCATCGGCGAGCGCAGCGCCGCCGCCGTCTCGCAGATCAATTTCGGCGTATCGCGGCTCGAGAACACCGTCGAAACCCAGACCAATGCCTTCGGCAAGGCTCTGGCCGAACGTCTCGATAACCATGAGAAGCGCAGCCAGGAGATCGCCGACGGCCTGCATTCGCGCCTCGACGAGCGCCTGTCGGGCCTGGAGGCGCGCAGCCTCGACCATGCCCAGAAGGTGCATTCGGCCCTCGACGACACGCTCAAGGGCTTCGACGCCCGCTTCGCCGAAAGCGCCGGCACCATCCATACCGGGCTCGACACCCGCATGTCCGAGTTCGAGCATCGCTTCAAATCGCTCTCCACCCTCGCCCATGCCGATCTCGACCGGCGTCTGGGCGAGTTCGAGGTGCGCTTCGCCACCAATATCCAGAACAACCGTTCGGGCCTCGACGACACGCTCAAGGGCTTCGAGCAGCGCTTCAACGCCAATGCCGAACAGGCGCACGGCGCCCTCAGCCAGCGCCTGGGCGATTTCGAGCAGCGCTTCGGCACCAATGCCGAAGATATCCACGCTTCGCTCAACCAGCGTCTCGGCGATTTCGAGAAGCGTTTCGGCTCGGGCGCCGACAGCATCCATGCCTCGCTCAGCCAGCGCCTCGGCGAATTCGAGCAACGCTTCAGCGCCGGTGCCGAGGATATTCACGCGTCGCTCAACCAGCGTCTCGGCGATTTCGAGAAGCGTTTCGGCTCGGGCGCCGATAGCATCCATGCCTCGCTCAGCCAGCGCCTCGGCGAGTTCGAGCAGCGTTTCAGCGCCGGTGCCGAGGACATCCACACCACGCTCAATCAGCGTCTGGGCGATTTCGAGAAGCGTTTCGGCTCGGGTGCCGACAGCATCCACGCTTCGCTCAGCCAACGCCTCGGCGAATTCGAGCAGCGCTTCAGCGCCGGTGCCGAGGATATCCACACCACGCTCAACCAGCGTCTGGGCGAGTTCGAGCAACGCTTCGGCGCCGGTGCCGACGACATCCATGCCGCCCTCGGCCAACGCCTCGGCGATTTCGAGCAGCGCTTCGTGTCGGGTGCGGGGGACATCCAGAGCACCCTTTCGCAGCGTCTGGGCGATTTCGAGCAGCGCTTCATGTCGGGCGCCGGCGATATCCAGACAGCTCTCGCCCAGCGCATGAGTGAGTTCGAGCTACGCTTCGGCTCTGGCGCCCAGGGGATCGAGACCACACTCAACCAGCATCTGGGCGAGTTCGAGAAGCGTTTCGGCTCCAGCGCACGCGACATCCAGGCAACGCTCAGCCGCGAACTGGGTGGCTTCGAACAGCGCTTCGGCGCCAGCACCGATCAGGCGCAGGCCGCGATCGAGCAGCGTATCAGCGAATTCGAGCAGCGTTTCGGCGCCAGCGCGGATCAGGTCCAGGCCTCGGTCGACAAGCGACTGGGCGAGTTCGAACTGCGTTTCGGCTCCAGTGCCAATGGTGCTCAGTCCGCTCTCGACAAGCGCCTGGGCGAATTCGAAGAGCGCTTCGGCGCCAGCGCCGAGAATGCGCATGGCGTGATCGACAATCGCCTCAGCCAGTTCGAGCAGTATTTCGCCGGCAGCGCCAATGATGCCCATGCCTTGCTCGATACCCGCCTGAACGATTTCGAGCGTCGCTTCCAGTTGATGGCCTCGACGGCGGCCTCGAATTTCGAGAACCGGATCAGCGACTTCCAGGCCAGCTTCAGCGATACGCTGCAAGCCAACCAGGCCGATCTCGCCGCCCGTCTCGGCGACTTCCAGAGCCGCTTCAACGGCGATGTGCAGAACACCCAGGCCGCGCTCGACGACAGTCTGGCCGCCTTCGAGATGCGCTTCGCCAGCAACACGGCCCTGGTGCGCTCCTCGCTCGACCAGCGCTTCGGCTCGTTCGAGACGCACTTCCTCAACAACTCCTCCGCCTTGCAGGATGCGCTCGACGAGCGCCTGGTTACGCTGCAGGCGCAGGTCGCGGCCAATACCGACGTCATTCATGGCGCGATTGCCGACAAGCTCAGCACTTTCGAGACCAAGTTCCAGTCGAACGCGACCACCATCCACGCCACGCTGGACAATCAGCTCAAGGTCTTCGAGCAAGGCATGAGCCAGCGCATCGGCGAGGTGAACCAGTCATTGGAACGCCAGATTGCCGAGCTCGACGATATCGTCAGCAACCGCGGCCATGCCCTCGCCGCCCGTATCGGCGACGATTCCCGGGCTCTCAGCGACGACCTCGCCCAGAAGCTGCTCGGCTTCGAGAGCTCTATCCGCCTGCACGGCACCCGCCTTACCGATCAGGTGCAGGGCCACACGGCCCATGCAGCCGAACTGCTCGGCGGCAAGCTCGAGGCTTTCGATGCCCGTTTCGGCACCCACACGGCCTCCGTCGCACATACGCTGGAAGAGAAGCTGGCGGCGCTCGATGGGCAACTGGCCGATTTGGATGACCGCCTGACCACCAAGGCGAGCGACGTCGCCCAGACTATCGAAGGCCGCCTCGCCCGGATCGATCAGGGCCTGGACAGCCGGGCCCGGTCGCTCAACGAGACCCTGGCGACCCGCACGCTCGAACTCGCCAAGCTGCTTGGCGAAGGCGGCAAGGAAGTCGGTGCCACGCTGGAAGCCAAGGCCCGCGAGGCCAGCGACCTGCTCGACGGCCGCGCCGCCGCTATCGGCAGCGTGCTCGACAACCGTGCTTCCCAGATCAGCGATCTCCTGGATGGCCGAAGCAGTGCCATCGACGAGTTGCTGGGGGGCCGCGCCACGCAGATCAGCACCCTCATCGACGAGCGGACCCAGGCGATCGGCACCCTGCTCGACGGGCGGGCCCGCGAGATCACCTCGCTCATCGACGGCCGCAGCGCCACGATCACCGACACCCTGTCACGCCGCGCTGACGACATCGTCGTGGCGCTCGGCAACAAGGGTACCGATCTGACCGAAACACTTAGCGCTCGCGCCGAGGACCTCACCTCGCATATCGACAGCCGCTCTTCGCTGATGAGCAATGACCTGACGGTCAAGGCCGCCGAGATCGCAGCCCAGTTCGACAGCAAAACCACCGCCATCGCGGACACGCTGTCCAGCAAGGTCAGCGAAATCGATCGCGCCCTCGGCACGCGCGCCGACGACATCGCGCATGCCCTCGACTCGCGGATCACCCGCTTCGAGCAGGACGTTCTCGGCCGCCTCGCCGATCTCTCGGACGCCCTCGACTCGCGCGGACTGCATATCGCCGACACGCTCAGCGAGAGAGTACAGAACGTCTCGGTCGATCTCCTGCAGAATGTCGCCTCTGTCGACGCGACGCTCAGCCGCCTGTCCGGCGACGTCAGCGCCAAGCTCGGCGAGCGTGCGGACGAGATCAATGCCTTGCTCGATACCCGCACCAACGCCATGGCGGGCCTGCTCAGCGAGCGTGGTCAGCAGTTGATCGACACGCTGAACCAGATCTCGGGCGATGTCAGCACCCAATTGCGTGACAAGACCAGCGCCCTCGCCAGCCTGCTGGGCGCCCGCTCCGGCGAGATCGCCAGGATTCTCGACGAGCGCGGCCAGTTCCTGGTCGAGACGCTGTCCACGCGCAGCACCAGCATGTCCAGCGAACTCGGCGATATCGCCCAGACGGTGGCCAAGGCGCTCGACGAGCGGGCAGGCGAGCTTGCCGACCTGATCGGCAAGAAGGGCGGCGACCTGGTCGAGGCCCTCTCGACCAAGCGTTCCGAACTGAGCCAGGCGTTGGAGGCCTCTTCGCTGGCCCTCTCCTCCTCCATCGAAACCAAGGCCAGCCAGGCGATCGGTGACCTCGGCTCGCTGCAGGCACGACTGCGTGAGGAAATCAGCGGACTGCTGGATCGGGTCGCCGGCACCAACACCGCCCTGCACGAGTCGCTCGACAGTTCCACCAAGGCACTCGATGCCATCGAGGGAGGCCTGGCCGGTCGCATGCGCGATTTCCAGTCGACCATGCTGAGCCTGGCCGATCAGACCAGCGGCGCGACCGATCGTGTCGGCGATCAGGTCTCCACGCTGCGCGACCTTGCCTCTCACGTCATCAGCGATGTCGGCACCATGGCCGACCGCCTGGAGGAACAAAGCAATCACCTCACCAGCGCCGCTGCAGTCCTGACCGATACGCAGACGCGTGTCGACCAGGCTCTCGATGAACGTCGCGCCACCCTGGAGGCCCTGGTCACCACTGTGGGCGGCAAGGTCGAGGCAATGGAAGCGATGATGAAATCCTTCGCCGAGGTGATCGAGGAAAAGCTCGCCAATGCCGAAAGCAAGGCGCGCCAGACCAGTGGCCTGCTCGCCGATAACGCCAACACCACGGCGCAGGCCATTGCGGATCAGTTTGAACTCATCCGTGCCACTACCGGCAAGGAGCGCGATCGCACCTCCACCGCCCTCAAGTCGACCTATGAGCAGGCAGTGCAGGAAATCTCCGGCCTGTTCGGCAACGCCACCGAGCGTTTTGCCGAAGTGGCCCAGGAGATGCGTGGCATGACCCAGACCGTGAAGCAGGAGCTGGAAGCCACCCGCTCCGAGCTCAAGCGCGGCCTGCTGGAGATCCCGAAGGAGACGTCGGACTCCACCGCCACCATGCGCCGCGTCGTGGCCGAGCAGATCCAGGCCCTGAACGACCTCGCCGATATCGTCAGCCGCTCCAGCCGCTCGCTCGATATCGCCGAGCCGACGGACCGGCCGATCCCTGCCCCACTCCGGTTGCGCGAGCGCGCCGAGGTGACACCCGAAACCCCTGCCCGCCGGACGGAAATGCCGCGCGCCGGCACGCTGCCCCCGGTGCCCGACCTGAAGCCGGCTGCTCCGGCTCGCGGAACCGCCGTGGCAGCACCTGCCTCGCGAGGCGAGCGGCGCGGCACTGGCTGGCTCTCGGAAGTGCTGGCGCGCGCCTCGCGTGACGAGCCCGAAGCGGCCCCCCAGGCCAACACGCCGGCGGTCATGGCATCCTCCCTCGACACGCTCTCGGTCGACATCGCCAAGATGGTCGAACATGACGCTGTCGCCGAGGTCTGGGATCGCTACCGTCGCGGCGAGCGCAACGCCTTCTCGCGCCGGCTCTACACACTGCAGGGCCAGCAGGCCTTCGAGGAAATCCGCCGGCGCTATCGCCGCGATGCGGAGTTCCAGGCGACGGTGGACCGCTATGTCCAGGAGTTCGAGCAGCTCATTGCCGAAGTGGACCGCGAGGACCGCAGCGGCAACATGGCAAGGACCTATCTCACCGCCGATTCCGGCAAGGTCTATACAATCCTGGCGCATGCGGCCGGCAAGCTCACCTGAGCACCGCCGGCAACCGGCCGTCCGCAACCGTTTGGTTGAGAATGAAAAAGGCCCCGAGTTTTCGGGGCCTTTTTCCTTGGGCCGACGACATTGCTGCCGCGCCGAACCCGCGCTTGCGCGGAAGCCTTGTACCGCTATTGTCAGTCAATTATTTGCCAACCTGCCAAAAGCCTGGCGTTTCAGTGAGACGTTCCCGATGGGCGACGCCCTGTTTCATCAATTCCATGCCTTGCTCGCCGTCTACATGGTCTACACCATCGCGGTAGCCAGCCCCGGTCCGAGCAACATGGCCATCATGGGCGTGGCCATGGGACGGGGGCGCCTGCCGGCGCTGGTGCTGGCAGCCGGCATCATGACGGGCTCGATGATCTGGGCCGTGCTGGCGGCCACCGGTGTTTCCACCCTTCTCGCCGCCTATGCCAATGCCCTCACCGCCATCAAGATCGGCGGCGGCCTCTATCTCCTCTATCTGGCGATCAAATCGGCTCGTTCCGCCCTCAAGGCCGGCCAGGATGAGGCAAGGCAAGAACGTGGCCCGATCGATTATCGCCAGCTCTATTGGCGTGGCCTGATGCTGCATCTGACCAATCCGAAGTCGATCCTTGCCTGGATCGCCATCATGTCGCTCGGCCTCAAGTCGGACGCCCCTGGGCATACAGCCTTGGCGATCATCGCCGGCTGTGCGGTGATCGGACTGACCACCTTCGGCGGTTATGCCCTGATCTTTTCCGCCCGGCCCATGGTTCGCCTCTATCAGAGGGCGCGGCGCTGGATCGAAGCCACGCTGGCGCTGTTTTTCGGCTTCGCCGGTATCCGCCTGCTGCTGTCGCGGGTATGAGGTATTGCGATTCGGATGGGGTCGTGGCCGCGACCAATCTGCATTGAGTTTGACTTGCTGGCCCATCATTGCGAGCTCAATACTGGCCGGTATTACCGGCCTTGGGATCAGGCCGGCAGCCTGGCCTGCCCTTGCTTGACAGCTCCGGACGGCGCGGGCGTGGTCTTGGCCCGGCCGCAGGCCTCCACCACATTGGCGACGAATTGGCGGGCGCAAGCGTCCCAGGAATATTTCAGCGCCTCTGCACGCGCATCGGCGGGCTTGAGCTCGAGACACGCCAGCGCCGCCCGAGCGAGGTCGTTGTCGAGGATGCCCGTTTTGCCGGTGCTGATCACGTCGATCGGCCCCGTCACCGGAAAGGCTGCCACCGGCAGGCCGCTGGCCATCGCTTCGAGCAGGACGATGCCGAATGTGTCGGTCAGGCTCGGAAACACGAAGACATCCGCCGAAGCATAGGCCTTTGCCAGGTCCTCTCCCTCCAGCATGCCGGCGAAGTGCACGTCCGGATAGCGTGAGCGCAGCATCTCCAAGGCCGGGCCGCTCCCCACCACCACTTTCGAACCAGGCAGCTCGAGACCGAGAAAGGCCTCGATGTTCTTCTCGACCGCAACCCGCCCGACATAGAGGAAGATGGGTCCGGGCAGGTCGAAAACGCGCACGGGCCTGGGCCTGTACAATTCCGCATCGACCCCTCGCGACCAGCGCATCAGCCGCTTGAAGCCGCGACCAGCCAGTTCACGCTCCAGGGCCGGGGTGGAGACCATGGTACCCGCTCCGGCATTGTGGAAACGCCGGATCCAACGATAGCTCCAGTCGAGCGGCACCGGGACACGCGCGGCGAGATATTCAGGAAAACGGGTGTGATAGCTGGTGGTGAAGGGGCGGCCCTTCTTCAGGCAGACCCGGCGGGTGAGCAGGCCGATCGGCCCCTCGGTGGCGATATGGACATAGTCCGGCTTCTCGGCCTCGATATGCCTTTCGATGGCGCCGAGCGGCGGCATGGCAAGCCGAATCTCCGGATAGGAGGGCATCGGCACCGACCAGAAGCGGTCCGGCGCCAGGAATTCTATCTCAACGCCCTGACGCGAGGCTGCCGCAGCCGTCTGTTCCAGGGACCGGACAACGCCGTTGACCTGCGGGCGCCAGGCGTCGGTGGCAATCAGGATCTTCACGGGACCGGCTCAGGCGGCACGCTGAGGGACCAGCGTCTCGCCTTGGAGTTCCGGCGGCTTGTTGGCCTGACGAACGAGTTCGCTCCAGCGCACCAGTTCGAAACGACCATCGAAATGCTCGACGATAGCCGTGCAGCTTTCGACCCAATCGCCGGAGTTGATGTAGGTGACGCCATCGAGATCGCGTAGCGTGGCGTGATGGATGTGGCCGCAGATGACCCCGTCGCAGTTCAGCCGCTTGGCTTCCTTGGCCAGGGTCTCTTCGAAATGGCCGATGAAACTGACGGCGTTCTTCACCTTGAGCTTGGCCCAGGCGGACAGCGACCAATAGGACAGGCCGAGGCGCCGGCGAATGGCGTTCAGCCAGGTATTGACACCCAAGGCCGTGACATAGGCCCAGTCGCCAAGCAAGGCCAGCCACTTGGCGTGGCGCACCACCACGTCGAAGGCATCGCCATGCATCACCAGATAGCGCTTGCCGTCAGCAGCCACGTGCACTGTCTGCTCGATCACCTCGATGCCACCGAAATGATGCCCGGGGAAATCACGCAAGAACTCGTCGTGATTACCGGGAATATAGACCATGCGCGCGCCCTTGCGGGCCTTGCGCAGCAGCTTCTGCACCACATCGTTATGCGCCTGCGGCCAGTACCAACCACTTTTCAGCTGCCAGGCGTCGACAATGTCGCCGACCAGATAGATCGTCTCGGCGTCATAGGCGCGCAGGAAGTCGAGCAGCATATCGGCCTGACAACCACGCGTCCCAAGATGCACATCCGAGATAAAGAGCGCTCGATAGCGCGTGCCTTCGCTTTCGCTGTTCATGGCACCATCCTCAACCGGCCCAAAACGTATCGTCGAAACAAGCAAGAGAGCATAGAGCGCTTGCTTTGATGCGCTTTGCTGCAGACATCAGCGAAATCGACGACGCATCCTGATTGTCACAAACACGATTCAGTTCATGGTTTTATGACAGGCGATATGTCCGATGGGACATCGATGCTCTTTCGTCCCCTTTTCTCTTACGGCGTCTTGCGCGGAGGCTGAATCACCTCAAATGGCATAGACGCTCCGAAACAAAGAACTAGAGCAAACAAGCGTTCACTCATGAACGCCCCCTACTCTAGTGATAGGCGACCCACAGCACGACGGCACCGAGCAAGATGCGGTAGATGGTGAAAGGCCAGGTCGAAAAGCGCTCGAGGATACGCATCAGCCCCCACAGGGCCGCGAAGGACGAAATCGTTCCGACCACCAGGCCGACCAGCAAGATCAGCCAGCCCTCCGTGGAGAGGTGAGCCCGCAAAAGCGTGGTGATTTCGTGCAGGCCGGCCAAGGCAATGGCGGGAATGCCGAGAAGGAAGGAAAAGCGCGCGGCCTCATCCCGCGAGAAGCCGCGAAACAGCGAGGCGGTCAGGGTCGAGCCGGACCGGGACACACCGGGGATCAGCGCGCCGACCTGCGCAAGCCCGACGATCAGGGCATCGCGCAACCGCATGTCTTCGACCCTGCGCCCATGACGGGCCATGAGTTCCGCCGCGGCGAGCAGGCCGCCCATGACAAGGCAGGCAAAACCGATCACCGGCAGGGCGCGCAAGGGGCTGTCGCACCGGTTGAGAAGTGGTGCAAGCAGCAAGCCAGCCACCACGATCGGGATAGTGCCCAGCACCACGCCCACCGCCAGGCGAAATTTCGGCGACATCCAATCCCCTGTCCGCACGGCCGCCAGCGATCCGCTGGTGATCGATCGGATATCCCTCCAGAAATAACTGACCACGGCGCACAAGGCCGCAAGTTGCATGGCCGCGGAGAAGGCTGATCCCGGATCCTGCCAACCAAGAAGGGCCGGCACCAGTCTCATATGGGCCGTCGAGGAAATCGGCATCAGCTCGGTGATACCCTGGACGACGCCGAGGAAAGCGACCTTTGCCACCCCCAAAGTCATAAAGCCTGTGTCGACGCCTTCGGTGCAAGCGCCACTCATTCCACACCTCAAGGATTGCGCCCGGCCCAGCACGCACTCCCACAGAGCTTTCGATCGCGGCAACTTTGCGGCAGACCATCGCCGCCAAATGAATTTGCCAGGCAATGAATGGGACGGGGCCGTCGCGGCTGCGACGATCGCCAAGATTAAATCGGACACAACTTCGGCTTGTACCCTTGAAGCCGCCCCTCGCCACCCCCAATTGCTCGATTGCTGGGTTGCAACATGGGAGAGGATAATGACCTCTTGTTCTACACGTAGCCGCTGGCATCCGCTGCATGTCGTGGCGGTGATCGCCGGGTTTCTGATCTGGTGGCCGCTCGGCCTGGCGGCGCTGGCCTATTTCATCTGGGGCGACCGTTTCCCTAGGGAAAAGGTACGTGAGGGCTTCGAGCGAGCCAAGGCCGAATTCGCCGGTTTCGGCCGCGATCAGCGTAGCTATGCCGGCCATGGCTGGTCAGCCACGGGCAATGCCGCTTTCGACGACTATCGCCGCGAGACGCTGCGACGCCTGGAAGAGGAACGTCGACGCCTCGAGGAAGAAGGCCGCGCCTTCGGCGAATTCGTCACCAATCTGCGCCGCGCCCGCGACAAGGAAGAGTTCGATCGCTTCATGGCCGAGCGCAACACCGCTCGCAACGGCGGCGACAGCCATTCCGCCTGATAGGCCAGGCGTCCTTTCCACGAATAATGACGAGGCCCGCGCAGCTCGATCTGCGCGGGCTTTCTTATTGCCGGGTGCGCAGGCATCTTGCCCATAGGCGCTAACTTTTGCGAATGGAGGCGCAGGTAGCGTGGAGGGTCGATCTCCACAGCTCCATCAATTGATGGAGCGAGATCGACCACCTTTGTCCTCTATCTGGCTCCACATTTCCAAGATGGTCGATCTGGAGATCGACCCTCCAATCTGGTGCCACCACCCAAAGGTAGCGCTCATAGGCTGGAAGCCTGCTCTTGGAAGGGCACCATTGGAAGAAGGAAGAGTGGGCAAGACGCCAGCGCACCCGTGAAACAATCACGCGCATTTCTCAGACAATACTTGCGATAGGTCCCCTCGTTCGGGCATGATCCGCCCCGGCCGGTCGAGGGTGCACGCCCGATACAGACCGGCCTTCATGATCGATGATTTCAAGGACAGCCCGAAGGGCTGCAGCTCTCGACCAAAGGACTCCACTATGAAGCTGGTACGGTATGGCAAGCCGGGCTCGGAAAAGCCCGGCCTGATCGATGCGGATGGCAAGATCAGGGACTTGTCGGCGCATATCGCCGATTGGAAGGGCGATGCCCTGTCTCCACAGTCTTTGGCCCGGATCGCCGCTCTCTCGCCAGCCTCGCTGCCGGAAGTCACCGGCAATCCTCGCCTGGGCTCCTGCGTCGGCCAGCCCGGCAACTTCATCGCAGTCGGCCTGAACTATGCCGACCACGCCGCCGAGAGCAACATGCCGATCCCCCAGGAGCCGGTGCTGTTCAACAAGGCACCGTCCTGCGTGGTCGGCCCCAATGACGATGTCGTCATTCCGCGCGGCTCGGAGAAGACGGACTGGGAAGTGGAGCTTGCCATCATCATCGGCAGCCGTGCTTCCTATGTCGAGGAGAAGGATGCCCTCTCCTACGTCGCCGGCTATGCCGTCTGCAACGACGTCTCCGAGCGCGCCTATCAGATCGAGCGCTCCGGCCAATGGATGAAGGGCAAGGGCTGCCCGACCTTCGGTCCGCTCGGCCCCTGGCTGGTCACGCCCGACGAGGTCGGCGACGTGCAGAACCTTTCGATGTGGCTCGATGTCGACGGCCAGCGTGTGCAGACCGGCTCGACCAAGACGATGATCTTCGGTGTCGCCCACATCGTGCACTACATCTCGCAGTTCCTGATCCTGGAACCCGGCGACGTCATCACCACCGGCACGCCTCCGGGCGTCGGCATGGGCATGAAGCCGCCACGCTACCTCAAGCCCGGTAATGTCATGACGCTCGGCATCGAGAAGCTCGGCGATCAGCGCCAGACCACCGTGGCCTGGAGCGCCTGAGACTTTTCAACCGGCTAGAAGAAATGCCCGGCGCCCTTCGCTGCCCGACAAGACGAAGAGTGCCGGGATGTCAAAGCCGTAAACTGCAGCACGACGCAAAAAAGCCTTCGCGCCGGTTGGACCCTGCGCGAAGGCTTTTTATTGACGTACCCGTGTCTTACTTGAAGATACCCGGCCGGTTGGGTTCGCTCGGATCATCCCAGCGATAGGTCAAGCTGGCCGAGACGATGTCGACCGAGGCGTCGACATTGCCAAAGAAGCGAACCGGTACCCGCGGGTTCCAATGCGTATTGTTGGGATCGAGCTTGATATCTCCGTTCACCGCAAACAGGTGCGAGTAGGCAAAATCGACCGATAGCTTGTTGTTGATCTTGTAGCCAAGGCCAACCGACGCATGGATACGATCGCTGTCGGGCAGACGCACGTCGCGATTGCGATCCGAAATCGGAGACCACTCATAGCCGAGGCCCGCGCGCAGCGTCAGTTCCGGGCTCCAGGAATACTCCGCACCGATGGAAGCAAAATAGCCATCGTCATATTGAAACGGCAAGCTGGTGACCTGTTGGCCTGCCGCTACACTCGATTTTCCGATAACCGGAATTACGCCAAGATTGCTCCATTTCGTCCATTCAAAGCCCGCCGAGAGCGTAAGGTCAGGCGTCACGGTCTGCCGGATGCCGATTGTGATCTGGTCCGGTAGGGTCAGGTCGGCGTTTACCTTGTACCGGCCAGCCGGCAATCCGGTTCCCGCAGGAAGATCTATAGTGCCGTCCAAATCTTGCTTAACGGAAGAACGGTAGCCAATGCCGATTACCGTTCCTTCCATAGGCGTGATCATGACGCCCGCCGTTAGGCCGTAGCCCCAACTATCACCTTTCAGGATGGCATTGGATGGGCCAGGAAACGGCGCCGAAGTAAGGCGTGTCTTGAAATACATTGCCTGAAAGCCGAGGCCAACTGAAAGCCAATCCGTCACTTTATAGGCGATGGTCGGATTGACGTCGAAAGACATGACCTTCGAACTACGCCCGTAAGTCTGGGCCGGCGACCCATAAGGATTCTTGGTAACCAAGCCGAAAGGCGTGTTGGTGGCAAGGCCGATCCACAGGCGATCGTTGACCTGATAAGAGGTATATCCCGCTGCGATTATGCCATCTTGGCCGATGTCGCCAAACGATGCCCTACCAGGCAAGGTCGTTCCGGTCGTCGGCGTGATGTCGACTTGAGGGAAAATGCCGCTCACCGACCACTGGGACTGCCAGCCGGGGATGGCGGTCATCGTGGCAGGGTTCCAATACATGGAGCTGAGACCGCCCGATCCCGCCGCGACACCTGCAAAGCCCTGGCCAAGACCAATCGTGCTCTGCTCGCGTAGGGCGAAAGAGCCGGCATAGGCCTGGCTCGCCGTAAGCGAAATGCCGGCCATGAGCAGGAATGCGAGTTGGGTCTTTCTTTGCATTCGTTCCCCCATATCATTACCCGCCGTTAGGGCAGGTCTGGCTGTGTAATCTCAGCCGCCTTTTGCTTTTGTCAGACCACGAGCAAGTAAGCACTGCTTGCGGATGGCTCATTAGAACTCATGATTCTTCGTACCAGAATATTGACCCCTTCGTAACGGCCAACGCCGCCGTTTCATCGCGATTCTGTCACGCCGATGTCTCAATTCAGCAAGGTTGTTGCGTTCCTGTAACAGTGGGTTTTTACGTCAACTCAAGATCGAGACATGGTTTACCAGGTACAAAACCTTACCCATGCAAGATCCTCCCGACCGCCGCCTGGCGGCGGCCGCTCTATTTGCGGTCGCGGGGCTTTGAAGCCCGGTAACAAGATTGCCGGATGACAATGCCTGCGAAAGCCTGAATACTTTCGGCGATCGTTCTCAGGGGGGCCCATGAGCGTCATCCCTTTCCCACGCGCCGGCCTGCCGGAAAGTAAGCGGGCAACGCTTGCACCCATTCCGATTTTCGACGCGCGCGAGGGCGGTCCCGTCGCCCATGCCCGGGCTCGCCCGGAAGCGATGCGGGGCTTGCTTCGATCCTGTCTGGTCTCGATCCCGGCCGCCGCCCATGGCGAGGTGGATCTGCTCGACCATGCGGCACGCGCTTGGCTGCTCGCCAGCCCCTCGCCCTATGTCGGCGAGATCGAGACGATCGCCGCGCTCCTGCCGATGCCGGGCGCTTTCTTGATCAACGCAGCCTATGAATGGGGCTGCACCACGCTGGCAGCGGCGGCGCCGGACGGACGCAGCGCCCGGCTGCTACGGACGCTCGATTGGGATTTTGACGGCCTCGGCCGTTTTGTCGAAGTCGTGCGGCAGCGTGGTCCCGCTGGTGAGTTCCTCAATGTGACCTGGCCGGGCGCGGTGGGCGTGCTGACGGCCTTGGCGCCAGGCCGCTTTGCCGCCTCGATCAACAAGGGCCCAGCGCCGGCCGGCGCGGCAAGCGCCAGCGGCGCCACCGTGCCGGATCTGTCCGGTGTGCGGCGTGGCCTGATGCCCGCCATGCACCTGCTCCGACGCGCCTTCGAGGAGGCTCCCGATTTCGCCACCGCGCGGGATCTCATGGAACGCATACCGATCGCCGCCGAGACGATCTTCACGCTGACCGGCCTTTCGCCTGCCGAGACTTGCGTGATCGAACGCAGACCAGAGGCTTTCGTCACGCAGTCCGGCCCAGTGGCGGCCGCCAATGATTGGGCCAACGCGCCCAGCTGGAACAATGGTGCGCTGTCCGAAAGCGACAGTCCCAGCCGCCGTCTGGCGATCGCTGCCCATGCCGGCCGGGCCATGGCGCCCTTTGCCTGGGTGGAGCCGCCCCTGCGCAACGCCATCACCCGCCTTGCCGTCGAAGCCGACGCTCGCCAGGGCAGCCTGCGTGTGCGCGGCTATGAAGCAACACTCGATCGCAGCGACGCCACCCCTGTCACCGCAGACCTGGAATTGCAGGTCTGAGGATCATCCCGTGACGAACGAACGCGCAGCGTCTTTGTCATAAAAAAGGGCGGACCACCGGCCCGCCCCTTTCCTGTCTTGTCGGTCGAGCAATCTCAGGCCGCGGCGGCCACCGTTTGCGGCACGTCGTCACCGCTCAGCGCGGCCGCGAGCTGGGCCTTGTCGAGTTCGCCCTCCCAGCGGGCCACCACGATGGTGGCGACGGCATTGCCGACCAGGTTGGTGAGCGCGCGGCATTCGGACATGAAGCGGTCGATGCCGAGGATGAGCGCCATGCCGGCAACCGGAACGGCGGGCACCACGGCCAGCGTCGCCGCCAGCGTGATGAAGCCAGCACCGGTGATGCCGGCCGCGCCCTTCGAGCTCAGCATGGCAACGAGGAGCAGCAGGATCTGGTCGCCCCAGCTCAGCTGGATACCGGTGGCCTGCGCGATGAACAGCGCCGCCAGGGTCATGTAGATGTTGGTGCCGTCGAGGTTGAAGGAATAGCCGGTGGGAATGACGATGCCCACCACCGACTTGCGGCAGCCGGCCCGCTCCATCTTGTCCATCAAGCTGGGGAGAGCTGCTTCGGAAGAGGAAGTGCCGAGCACCAGCAGCAGTTCTTCCTTGATGTAGCGGATCAAGGCGAGGATCGAGAAGCCGTTATACCAGGCGACCGTACCCAACACGACCAGTACGAAAAGCAGCGAGGTCAGATAGAAGGTGCCGATCAGCATCAGGAGATTGGCGACCGAGCCGATGCCATACGCGCCGATGGTGAAGGCCATGGCGCCGAAGGCACCGATGGGCGCGGCCTTCATCAGGATGGCGACCAGCCGGAACATGCCCCGCGAGACCGAGTTCAGCACGACCATCAGCGGTTCGGCTGCACTGCCGATCTGGGCCAGCGCAATACCGAACACCACCGAGAAGAACAGCACCTGCAACACGTCCCCACCCGCCAGCGCGCTGATCGGGTTGTTGGGGATGATGTTCATCAGGAAGCCGGTGATGGTCTGGTCGTGCGCCTTGGCGGCATAATCCGCCACCGCCTTGGGATCCAGCGTGGCCGGATTGATGTTCAGACCCGCGCCCGGCTGCACGATATTGCCGACCAGCAGGCCGATGATCAGGGCCAGGGTGGAGAAGGTAAGAAAATAGATGAAGGCCTTGCCGACGACGCGGCCGAGCTTCTTGAGATCGCTCATGCCGGCAATGCCGGTGATCACGGTGAGAGCGATCACCGGGGTGATCACCATCTTCACCAGCTTGATGAAGGCGTCACCCAGCGGCTTCAGAGACTTGCCGAGATCGGGGTAGAAATGACCGAGCAGGATACCCAGCGCGATCGCGACAAGGACCTGGAAGTAGAGGTTTGCATAGAAAGGGCGCTTGCGCGGAGCTTCCGCCTTGGGCATCTCGCTGAGGGAGATCATCTGTTCCTCCGTGGGGCCTCGGCAAGCGGCCTGGCCCAAAGGTTTCCTCGACGCCGCATTCTGCTAGCGGCTGCTCAATAGACAGCAAGTCTCGTGCCAAGATCTTATGCTATTGATATTGCTTGATTTCATAGTTCGCGTCCAGTGGCATCGCCAGCCCCACCTGAGCGGAGGTCCGCACAGCGGCCTTGCCCATGTGCGGATTTCCGCACATGCTTGACTGTGAACGATGGCAGCAGGAGACCGATGAGCGGAGCAACACAAAGACGGCAGAGGCGACGGATCGAATGGCTGATTTTCGCCGGCCTGAGCCTGGTAAGCCTGGCGCTCGCCGTCTGGTTCGCCGGCAATTACGGCACGCGCCAGGCGGCCGAGGCGCTCAGGGCCCAGGCCGCCGGCAGCGCTACGCTGGATATCGCCGTGCTGCGCAGCGAACTGGAGAAGCAGCGCACGCTCTCCCTGGTGCTATCGCGTGATCCTGATGTGCTCGCCACCCTGAGCGCGCCGGATGGGTCCCATATTGGCGCCATGAATGCCAAGCTAGAAAGCCTGAATGCCGGCGCGCGCTCGGCCGTGATCTATCTGATCGACCGCACGGGCCTGGCGATCGCCTCTTCCAACTGGAAAGAGGACATCAGTTTCGTCGGAACCAATTACGCTTTCCGCCCCTATTTCACCGAGGCAGTGGCCAAGGGAGACACCGAGCACTTCGCCCTCGGCACGGTCAGTCAGCGCCCCGGCCTCTACATCGCCCGCCGCATCGAAGGGCCGGGCGGCATGCAGGGCGTGATCGTGGTCAAGGTGGAGTTCTTCTCGGTGGAGGAGGACTGGCATCGCTCAGGCGCCATCGTCTACGTCACCGACCCTCGCGGCATCGTGCTGCTGACCAGCCAACCGGAATGGCGTTTCATGGCGCAGGCTTCAATCCCCGCCGAGGAAGCAGCGAACATTCGCACTTCGCTGCAATTCGGCGACTCGCCACTGGCCGTACTGCCGATCCGGCGCGGCCAGGCCACGCCGGGCGCGGACTTCGTCTCCCTGCGCGGCAGCGGGCTGCATCTTGCCAGCGTAAGCGAGGTTCCTTCAACGAATTGGCAGTTGCACCTTCTCCAGCCGGCCGCGCGCGCCCTCGCCGCGGGTGCCGCAACCTTGCGCTCCATCACCTTCGCCTTGGTCGGCGCCACGCTGGTTCTACTCGGTATTCTCCTGCACCGGCGCCAGCGCGCGATCGCGCGCACTGCCGAACTCACCGAGGCCCAGATCGAACTGGAGCATCGCGTCGAGGCGCGCACGCTCGACCTCAGCCAGAGCAACGCTCTCCTCTCCGCTGAGATCGACGAACGCCGCAAGGTCGAGGCCAAGCTGCAAACCGCGCGAGACGAACTCACGCAGGCCAATCGCCTTGCCTTGCTCGGCCAGATCACGGCCGGCCTGGCCCATGAGGTGAACCAGCCGGTCGCCGCCATACGCAGTTTCGCCGACAACGCCGCCATTTTTCTTGATCGCAGCGAACCGGTGCCGGCGCGCCAGAACCTTGCGATCATTGCCGGGCTGACCGAGAAGATCGCCGACATCATCGCGCAATTGCGCCGCTTCGCCCGCAAGGCCAGCGGTGATGTCGGTCCCGTCGCCCTGCGCGACGTGCTCGATGGTGCGCTTCTGCTGGTCGGCATCCGGGCTCGGCGCCAGGGCGCCGAGATCGAGGTCGATCCGGTTGTGGACGGTCTGCGGGTGGCAGCCAATCGCGTGCGGCTCGAGCAGGTGCTGGTCAATCTCCTCCAGAACGCCCTGGAAGCAATGGAAGAACAACCTGACCAGGCTATCCATATCGGCATAACCAGCGAAGGAGAGCTGGTCCGGCTTTCCGTCTCCGACAACGGCCCCGGACTCGCACCAGAGGTGACGGCCGCCCTATTCACGCCCTTCACCACCACCAAGCCTGGCGGTCTTGGCCTCGGCCTGGTGATTTCCAAGGATATCGTGGAGGAATTCGGCGGCCGCCTCGAGGTCGAAAGCCAGCCGGGCCAGGGCTGCCGCTTCCTGGTGACACTGAAGCGCGCGGAGAAAGAAGGATGAGTGATCGATTGACGCCACATATCGCGCTTGAGGCTAGGTGCGACCAGCCTTCTCCACGAAGTGGGGAAGGTGGCGGCGCGAAGCGCCGACGGATGGGGTGTGGCCCGCTATCGCGACCTAGCCGGATTCGTGGTGCTAGCGGCCCGCACCCCATCCGCCCAAACTTTGTTTGGGCACCGTCCCCACTTCGTGGAGAAGGCTGGTCGCGTTTCATTCCGCCAAGCCAACCCATTGCGGCCGCATCCGATACGCCGATCGGGGACACCTCCCTATGACCTCGCCTTCTCCCCCACCCGTTGCTTTCGTCGACGACGACGCCGTCCTGCGCGAAGCCAATGCGCAGACGCTGCGGCTTGCCGGTTTCGAGCCTTTCCTGTTCGAATCCGCCGTCGCAGCCCTCAAGGCCATCGACGAACGCTTTCCGGGTGTGGTGATCACCGATCTGCGCATGCCGCGTATCGACGGCATGGAGTTGTTCCGCACGCTGCGCGCCCGCGATCCCGACCTGCCGGTGATCATGATCACCGGCCATGGCGACATCGCCACCGCCGTCGAGGCAATGCGCGAGGGAGCCTATGATTTCCTGCCCAAGCCCTTCGCCTCCGACAGGTTGATCCAGAG
This sequence comes from Labrys sp. HAY1-8F, assembly GCF_056754975.1. NCBI lineage: Bacteria > Pseudomonadati > Pseudomonadota > Alphaproteobacteria > Hyphomicrobiales > Xanthobacteraceae > Labrys > Labrys sp. HAY1-8F. Next base: position 725,389 of record NZ_JBPGWZ010000002.1, read on the forward strand.
CGTGAGGCGCGCCACCGAAAAGCGGGCGCTGGTGATGGAGAACCGGCGTCTGCGCCAAGCGGCGGAAGAGGCCCACGCCCCCTCGCCTCTGCTCGGCGATGCCCCCGCGATGGAGCGCCTGCGTGAAACGCTGAGAGCCGTGGCCGATGCCGATGTCGACGTGATGATCGTGGGCGAAACCGGCACCGGCAAGGAATTGGTGGCCGACCAGCTCCACCATCTCGGCCGCCGGCGCAGCGGGCGTCTGGTCGCCCTCAATTGCGGCGCCTTGCCCGAGACGGTGCTGGAAAGCGAGCTGTTCGGCCATGAGAGCGGCGCCTTCACCGGCGCGTTGAAGAAGCGCGTCGGCCTGATCGAGCATTCGAGCGGCGGCACCCTGTTCCTGGACGAGATCGAGAGCATGCCGCTCAGCGCCCAGGCCCGCCTGCTGCGCGTTTTGGAGCAGCGCGAGATCACCCCGCTCGGCTCCAACACGGCCCGGCAGGTCGACCTGCGCGTAGTTGCCGCCGCTAAGAGCGACCTCGGGTCCCCCGCGCACCGGGGAAGCTTCCGCGAGGACCTGTTCCATCGCCTCAATGTGGTGACCTTGCGCCTGCCGCCACTGCGCGAACGGCGCGAGGACGTCCCCCTGCTGTTCGCCGTCTATCTCGACCGGGCCTGCCGGCGCTTCCAGCGCGAGGCGCCGATGCTGACGCCGGCCATGCGCCAGCACCTCGCCAGCCATGACTGGCCGGGCAATGTGCGCGAGATCGTGCATTTCGCCGAAAGGGTGGCGCTGGGCCTGGCCGAAATCGATCTGGCCGCCAGCCGGCCCGCTATGCCGTCTCCGGCTGGCGAGACCGCCTCCCTGCCCGAACGCCTCGATCGCTACGAGGCCGAGTTGATCCGCGAGGCTCTCGCCAAGCACAAAGGCGACGTGCGGACCACGCTGGAAACCCTCGGCATCCCGCGCAAGACCTTTTACGACAAGCTGCAGAAATACGGCATCAACCGCGCGAGTTTCGAGGCGGGAGATACTTAGGTTACGATAGGTGCAAGCGCCTGCTGTCCCACCTTTCTGTCCGGCGCTCGAAAAGGAAGTCGCCTCCATATGTCCCCGTTCCACCGCCGAGACGTTCTCAAAGCAGGATTTGGCATCGGGTGCGGCATCGCGGGTATTGCCGCCATGCCGGCGGAGGCAACCGAACGATTGCCCGACATCCCGCTTTTCGATGCCCGCGACGGCGGGCCGGTCGAACATGCGCGGGCGCACGTCGAGACCATGCGCAAATTGTTGCAGACCTGTCTTGCCTCATTGCCCGTAACGGCGCGGTGGGGCGCCTCGGGGATCGATTCGGCCGCGCGCTCCTGGTTGCGCGCCAGCGGCTCTCCCTATGTCGGCGAGTTGGATGCCATTGCCGCGCTCCTGAAGGAGAGTGGTGTCTATATGCTCAACACCTCCTATGAATGGGGCTGCACCACGCTGGCCGCTCCATCACCGGACGGGCGCCATGCTCATCTGCTGCGGACTCTCGACTGGAATCTCGATGGGCTAGGCCGACATGTCGAGGTGGTCCGGCAGCGCGGGCCCGCCGGCGAGTTCTACAACGTGACCTGGCCCGGCGCCGTCGGCGTTCTCACGGCCATGGCGCCGGGGCGCTTCGCCGCCTCCATCAACAAGGGCCCGTCGACGGATGGCTGGGGCGGCATGGGCCTACCGAATTTCGCTGCATTGGGCGGCGGCTTGCCGCCCCCGATGCATGTGCTGCGCCAAGTATTCGAAACGGCGGCGGATTTCGACACGGCGCGGCGCGAGTTGGAAAAGGCCCCCATCGCGGCCGAGACCATCTTCACCCTTGTCGGCCCGGCGGCCGGGCAGACCTGCGTGATCGAGCGCAAGCATCGCGACTTCGTCACCCATCTTGGCCCAAGCACCGCGGCCAATACCTGGAATTACGGCGCCACAGCCAAGAACTGGGGCGCAAACGAGGATGAGGATACGCGCCAGGACAGCGCAGAGCGCCGCGCCTCGATCGCCTCCTTCGCTGGCGCGAGCACCGCTCCCTTCGCCTGGGTGAAGCCGCCGCTACGCTACGACATCACCCGTCTGGCCGTGGAGGCCAATCCGGCCATGGGGCTCCTGCGCGTGCGGGGCTACGAGGCGAGCCAGGATCGCGAGGACGCCTTGCCGGTCACCGCCGATTTCGAGTGGCAAGGCTGAGCCTTCTGCGCCGCAGCTCCCGTTTCGGCCCACAGTCCGGGTGACCACGGCATTGCCAGTATCACCAACAGCAAAAAGCCTCGACCGATGGGATCGGCCGAGGCTTGTGCTTGTTTTCAGGCTTAGAACTGCGCCGTTTCGGTCGAATGCTCCATCGCGGTCGTCGAACTCTGGCCTTCGCCGAGGATGGTGGCGATGGCGTCGAAATAGGAGGTGCCGACTTCGCGCTGGTGGCGCGTCGCGGTGAAGCCTTGGGCCTCGGCGGCGAACTCGGCCTGCTGGAGCTGCGAATAGGCGGCCATGCCGTCCTGCTTGTAGCGGCGGGCGAGGTCGAAGGTGGTGAAGCTGGTGTTGTGGAAACCGGCCAGCGTGATGAATTGGTACTTGTAGCCCATCGCACCCAGCTCGCGCTGGAAGGCCTTCATCGCCGCCGGATCCATATGCTTGGCCCAGTTGAACGAGGGCGAGCAGTTATAGGCCAGCATCTGGTCGGGATGCTCCTTGCGCACGGCTTCGGCGAAACGCTTGGCGTCGGGCAGGCTCGGCGTCGAGGTCTCGCACCAGATCAGGTCGGCATAGGGCGCATAGGCAATGCCGCGGGCGATCGCCGCCTCGAAGCCGCCCTTGAGCACATAGAAGCCTTCCGGCGTGCGCTCTCCGGTGATGAAGGGCCGGTCGGCCTCGTCGACATCGGAGGTGATCAGGCGGGCGGCCTCGGCGTCGGTGCGGGCCATGATCAGGGTGGGCACACCCATCACGTCAGCCGCAAGGCGCGCCGCGTTCAGCGTCTTGATGAAGGTGCGCGTCGGCACCAGCACCTTGCCGCCGAGATGGCCGCACTTCTTCTCCGAGGCGAGTTGGTCCTCGAAATGCACCGCGGCGGCGCCGGCCTCGATCATCGCCTTCATCAATTCATAGGCGTTGAGCTGGCCGCCAAAGCCGGCTTCGGCATCGGCGATGACAGGCACGAAATAATCGAGCTGCTCGCCGCCCTTGCCATCGACGCGCTCCATGGTCTGGATCTGGTCGGCGCGCTGCAGGGCCTTGTTGATACGGCGCACCACCGAGGGCACGCTGTCGACCGGGTAAAGGCTCTGGTCGGGATACATGTTGCCCGAGGTGTTGGCGTCAGCCGCCACCTGCCAGCCCGACAGGTAGATCGCCTCGAGGCCGCCCTTGACCTGCTGCACGGCCTGGTTGCCGGTGAAGGTGCCCAGTGTCGGCACATAGTCACGCTTATGCAGGAGTTCCCACAGGCGCCTGGCGCCATTTTCGGCCAGCGTATTGCGGATCGGCAGGGACCCGGCGAGCCGCTCCACGTCGCGCGGCGTGTAGTTGCGGCGGACGTTGCGCCAGCGATCCGGCGCCCATTCGGGGGCGGGGAAGGTATCGGCGGGGCGGTTCTTCTGGGTATCGAGCATCACAAAATTCCTAACGTGTAGACGTGTAAAGACATTGACGGCGGCAGCATCCTTGATTGCTGTGGTGCTGCCTCACCTGTTGGCAAGGAAAGCCCGGCTGTCGCTACGACCATCCGCGGGCGTGACTGCGATGCCGGCGATCCCACGGCTCAATTGCGCCGGCTGCGGGTGAAGGTGGCGGCGATCATCGACTGGCCGTCGAACATGTGTTCGGAAGCGCCGCCACCCACGCGGGTGAAGCGATGCCGGCCAATCTTGTGCACGATCGAAAAGTCCCGGTCTGCCAGGCCCTGAGCGTGGTACTCGGCGTTGATCTCGGCCATGCTGGCGCCGATGATGGTGATGAATTCGTCGTGATCGTTGCTTTGGCGCATCTGGTCCATAACACGTTCCTCCGTGCCGCGTTTCGTGTTAAGTCAATGATTGACACCGCGGCGCAATAAAGCAAGGCGTATCGCATTTCCTGGGCGTCAACCGGAAAAGTGCTGTAAAGAAAATTTTGTAATGTTGTAAATCGTGTAAAGATTTACAAAGCGACGAGACCGGAAACGAACCATGACAGGCGCCATGCAAGAGGCCGACCCGCGTATCGGCGGCAAGATTCAGAGGCTGCGCCGGCAGAGCCGGATTTCACAGGCGCAACTCGCCAGCTCGCTCGGCATTTCGGCGAGCTATCTCAACCTGATCGAGCACAATCGCAGGCGCATGACAGTGCCCCTGCTGTTGAAGACGGCCAGCTATTTCGGCGTCGACGCCACCGAGCTCGCCGAGAACGACGATTCGCGCCTGGCTGGCGACCTGATGGAATTGTTCGGCGACGATCTCTTTGCCGACAGCGACGTCACCAATCAGGACGTGCGCGATCTCGCCAGCTCCAACCCGCAGATCGGGCGGGCCATCGTGCATCTGTTCGATCGCTTCCGTTCGCTGCGCAATGCCAACCAGGGCGCCACGTCCGCCCAGGAAGCGGGCTATCACGTCGCCACCGATGCGGTCTCCGATTTCCTGCAGGCCAACGCCAACTACTTCCCGGCACTGGAGGCCCAGGCCGAGCGCATTCGCGGCGAGATCGACAATCTCTCCGATTCCTTCGAGCCCGGCCTCAAGCTCTACCTCTCCAACGTGTTCGGCGTGCAATGGCGGCTGGCTCCCCTGCCCCAGGGCCTGGCCGGGCGCCTCGGCAGGGACGAGGAAACCTTCGAGACCGCGGACGTACTTTCGCCCGAAAGCGCCACCTTCACGGCGGCCCACCGCCTGGGCCTGCTTGCCGCCTCGCGCGAGATCGAGCATCTTATCACCGAAGGCGCCTTGCCGGCCGATGCCCCGGCCCTGGCCCGCCATGCCCTGGCCGCCTATTTCGCCGGCGCAGTAATCATGCCCTATCAGCCTTTCCTCGCCGCCTGCCGCGAGACGCGCTATGACATCGACAGGATCGCCCGGCGCTTCAAGACCAGCTTCGAGCAGGTGTGTCACCGCATGACCACGCTGCAGCGCCCCGGCGCCAGCGGCATCCCGCTGCACCTGATCCGTACCGACATCGCCGGCAACATCTCCAAGCGTTTCTCGCTCTCGGGCATTCACATTCCGCGCCATTCCGGCGCCTGCCCGCGCTGGAACGTTTACGCCGCCTTCCTGCTGCCGGGCCAGATCAACATCCAGATCAGCCAGATGCCGGAAGGCACACGCTATTTCTGCATTGCAAAGTCATTGACAAAGGGTGGCCATCGCCACAATGCCCCACGACGCCATCTGTCGATCGGCCTGGGTTGCCACATCTCCCACGCCGCCGAGATGGTCTATTCCGATGGCATGGACGTTTCCAATGCCGGCCAGGCCGTAGCAATCGGCGTAGGCTGCCGCATCTGCCCGCGCCTCGACTGCGGGCAGCGCGCCCACCCCCCGGCTGAGCACAAGCTGGTGCTGAATGAACACGAACACGCCGAGAGCCTCTATTCTCGGATCTGAGAATAACCGCCGCGACTATCCCAGGCATGCCACCCGCCGCCCATGCGGGCGGCCGGCGACAATGGGCTATCGTCACGCAAGGGGGTCACCGAACCATCGCGCCATGGCCCTGGCAGCTTCCTCATGGTCCGAGGCGACCTCGGTGGCCCAAGCGACGACGCCATCGGGGCGCACCAGCACGGCGCTCAACCCGAGCCGTTCACTGGCGTCCCCAGCGACATAGGTGATCCGATCGCTCCAACGAGATGCAAGCGCTCGACGCTGCGGCTGGGAATCGAAGTCCAGGAATACGCCTTTGCCCATCCTGAGAAGCTCGGCGAGCTTTGTCCCGTCGGCCAATTCGAAGTCCGGAGCGCTAAGCCCCGCCAGCTGGTGGTTCTCGCCAAGATCGTAGCGCAGCGACACGCCCCACACCCGCTCGGCAAAATAGGTGGCACCGTCGCGGGTATCGATGAGATCACGGATGATGGCTTCGAGCGCGCGCGTACTGGCGGTCGGCCGCATGATCGCCACCTGGGCACGTGACCAGTCGAGGATCTGCGCGCCCACAGGATGCCGCTCGCTGAAATAGCTGTCGATCAGACCGGCCGGCGCGCTGCCCCGGATCGTGGACGCCAGCTTCCAGCCAAGATTCATCGCATCCCCAAACCCGAGATTGAGCCCCTGGCCGCCCAGCGGAGAATGGATATGCGCAGCATCACCCGCAAGCAGCACCCGCCCCTTGCGGTACGCGGTCGCCTGATAGGCGCGATCCGTCCAGGTCGCAGCAAGTTTGAGAGTGGTCAGGGTAACGTCCGTGCCGGAGATATGACGTAATACTGCCTGCACATGCTCGAGCGTGATCGCCTGGGTCCGATGAAAAGCGCCCCCGTCGAAATCGACCATCGCGATCGTCCCGGGGGACGAATAGGTATACATGCCCGTCGGCGTGTAGTGACGGCCCGGGCGGAGCTTGTGCGCATCGGCCATATCCGCTTCAACGGAATAGCCTGTGAACTCGGGATGGGTTCCGGCGAACCCGAAACCACCGGCCTTGCGCACCGTGCTGCGGCCGCCATCGCAACCGACGAGCCAGCGCCCGCGAAAAGTCGAGGTGCCGGCACGAATCGTCACGTCTTCGTCCGATTGCTCGAAACCCTCGACGCCGAGGCCCCGCCTGATTTCCACACCCATGGCCTGAGCGCGGGCGGCCAGGACGGATTCCAGATGCTCCATCGTGACCGGAATGCCGGCGACGGCGGAGCTCGGCAAGCGATAGGGCCACTTCGAAGGATCGACATTGTCGTGGAAGAACTGGATGCCGGCGAAATGACCGCCGGGGCGACGCGACTGTTGCATCCAGTGCGCAGCACTCGAGACACCACCACCCGAATCGTCTTTCGCGCGTTGCGGCGCCGCGATGTCATCCAGCAAGCCGCGACGATGGAAAGCCTCGACAGTGGGCACCAATAGGCCGCGCAAGCCGAAGGGAAGCCGCTTCAGGGGGGAATGCGGATCTTCGTTCTGCTCCAGCACCAACACGGATAGATCCGCAAGGCGCAGTTCACAAGCCAAGAACAGGCCGACCGGCCCTGCGCCGGCAATCACGACATCATACAGCAAAGGACAAATCCTCCATCGTCCTCGTCAACATCGGTGTCGGCGGCATCGTCGCCTTGCCGAAAGGCTCGGTAACGGGCCCAATCATCGCTTGAGGCATATTGCCAATCTCGTTATAAAATCGCACTGAGTGCGATTTATTATTACACCCAGTGTAATTTTGCAAGAGACGCCTATGGAACCGTCGGTATGAAGGACGTCTTGGAAAGGCCGCAAGGGCTGCGAGAACGCAAACGGCGTGAGACGTCCGAGCGGATCATCGATGAGGGTTTGAAACTGTTCGTGAAGCACGGCTACGAAGGCACGACGCTCGACGCGATCGCGCAGGCAGCCGGCATTTCACGTCGGACCTTCTTCTATTATTTCAAGTCCAAGGAGGATGTTTTGCTGTCCGCGCGTGACGGTGGCTTCCGGGAGGCATTGAAGCCGGCAATGCTCGAAGAGTCGCCTGACCAAGCCCCTCTCGCAGCCGTTCAAAACTGCCTGATCAAGCTTGCCTCACGGCGAGAGACCAAGGAGTCCATCGTTTTCGATCGCCTAATGCAATCGACCGAAGCCCTGCGGGCGCGCAAGGAGGCCGGTTTCGTCGAGACCGAGCGGATTCTGCTGGAAGCGATGTGTGAGCTTTGGCCATCGCCGGAGCGGCGGGACGGGCTTCGGCTGGTCGCGATGGTGGCGATGGGTACGCTGCGCCTGGCCCTGGAGCGATGGAAACAGAACGAGGCGGCGCATCCCCTCGCCCACTATGTCGATGAGAGTTTCACGCTCCTGGCGCAAGAGTTCTGAAGGTGTCCGCCTTTCCCTATTGTGCCGTCAGAGCCGGGCTTGCGCCTGAGCCAGCCTCCCCATAATCACCGCAGCTCTGCTAACCTAGATCCATGTCCGCCTCCATCCGCAAGATCATCCATATCGACATGGATGCCTTCTACGCTTCCGTCGAGCAGCGCGACGATCCCGGGCTGCGGGGACGGCCGCTGGCCGTAGGTTATTCGGAAAAACGCGGCGTGGTCGCCGCGGCGAGCTATGAGGCGCGAGCCTTCGGCGTGCGTTCGGCCATGCCCTCCTCGACTGCGCTGCGCAATTGTCCCGACCTCATCTTCGTCAGGCCGCGTTTCGAGGTTTATCGCGCCGTCTCCCGCCAGATTCATGCCGTCTTCACCGAGTTCACGCCGCTGATCGAGCCCCTGTCGCTGGACGAGGCCTATCTCGACGTCACCGCAAATTTACAGGGCCTGCCCTCGGCGGCGGCCACGGCCGAGGCCATCCGCGCCCGTATCCTCGAGGAGACCGGCCTCACCGCCTCGGCCGGCATCTCCTACAACAAGTTCCTGGCCAAGCTCGCGTCCGACCATCGCAAGCCCAATGGCCAGTTCGTCATCACTCCAGCCATGGGACCGGCTTTTGTCGAGACGCTGGCGGTGGCCAAGTTCCACGGTGTCGGCCCGGTCACCGCGGAAAAGATGGACCGGCTCGGCATTTTCACGGGAGCCGACCTCAAGGCACGGCCGCTGGAGGATCTCATCCGCCATTTCGGCAAGGCCGGCGCCTGGTATCACACGATCGCGCGGGGCGAAGACGACCGGCCGGTGGAGCCGGACCGCCCGCGCAAATCCGCCGGCTCGGAGACGACGTTCTCCGACGACTTGACGAAGCCTGAGGATATCGAAACGGGTGTCCTCGCCATGGCGGACGAAGTCTGGGCCTGGTGCGAGAAAACCCAAGCCTTCGGCCGCACCGTGACGGTGAAGATCAAATATGCCGATTTCCAGCAGGCCACCCGCAGCCGTACCCTGACCGCGCCGGTCCATACCCAGGAAACCCTGCAGGCCGTCAGCCTGGAACTCATCCGCAGCGTGTTTCCGCCGGCAAAAGGCATCCGCCTGCTCGGTGTCACCATGTCCGGCTTCGCCTTGGAAGAGCCCGCGGACGGCGCACAGCTCGAACTCGGCCTGGACGGTTGATTCCTCGACAAATTTGCCTGGTCGAACCGCCCTTGCTGTTCGCCCGTGGTCATAATGTCCTGGGATCGATCCATCCCTATCTCGACATATCGCTTGACTTAAAGTTCACTTGAACTTGTATCAAAACTCCCTGAGTGATTCAGGGAGCTTCGATCGATGACGGTTCATACCGATCTCAATGGCCTGCGTGCGGCGGTTACCGGCGGCACCTCCGGGCTTGGGCTGGCCCTCGTGCAGACGCTGGCCGAGCGGGGCGCTCAGGTGGCCTTCGTCGCCCGCACCAGCGATGCCGTAACGCGCGTGGCTGCCGAAACCGGTGCGCTCGGCATTGTCGGCGATGTCGGACGCAAGACCGACATCCATGCCATTGCCCTGCAGATTACCGGCAACCTTGGCGGTCTCGATCTCCTCGTCAACAATGCCTCCAGCCTCGGGCCTGTGCCTCTCGCCTTGCTGGCCGACACGCAATGCGAGGAGTTGGAGGCAGCCCTCGCCACCAACCTGGTCGGCCCCTTCCGCCTGACCAAGGCTCTGTTCGGCGCCCTCGCTGCCTCGGCGCGGCAGGGACGTGAGGCCAGCGTGGTCAACATCAGCAGCGACGCAGCCGTCAACGCCTATGCCGGTTGGGGCGCCTATGGCGCCAGCAAGGCCGCGCTGCAGCATCTCACCGCTATCTGGGCCGAGGAAGCCCGCGAAGAAGGCATTCGCTTCCTCGCCGTCGATCCCGGCGACATGGACACCCCCCTGCATGCGCAAGCCATTCCGGAGGCCGACAGATCCTCGCTCAAGCGTCCCGAGGAAGCGGCATCCGAGATCATTCGCAGCCTGGGCCTGGATGAGCCGCGCCTCGCTCTGACCGTGGAGGTCCGGCCATGATCGCCGCCGACAATCCGGAGCCTGGCGCCGCCCGGCTGCTCGCCGTCTCGGGCACGGGCAAAATCCGCCATCTGCCGCGCAGCGCTTTGTCTCTGCTATTCAGCCCCGGCGACCTCATCATCGCCAACGACGCAGCTACCCTGCCCGCCAGCCTTACCGGCATCCATGCCGAAAACGGCAGGCCGATTGAAGTCAGGCTGGCCGCCTGGGTCGCGGCCGGTGATCCCCGTCACTTCATCGCCATCGTCTTCGGGGCGGGCGATCATCGCATACGCACGGAAGACCGCCCCGCGCCACCGCAGCTTCTCGCCGGCGACAAGCTCGAACTTGGCCCACTCACGGCCGTGGTCGAGCGCTTGCATGGCTATCCTCGCCTGGTATCGCTGCGTTTCCCCGGCCCCCCGGAACAGATCTTCGCCGGGCTGGCTCAGCATGGGCGGCCGATCCAATACGCTCACGTGCCCGAGCCTCTCGCTCTTTGGGACATGTGGACGGCAATGGCGGCCGAGCCGCTCGCCTTCGAACCACCCTCGGCCGGTTTCGCGCTCGACTGGCGCACGATCGCCGCCTGGCGACGCCGCGGCGTGGGGTTTGCCAGCCTGACGCATGCCGCCGGAATTTCCTCGACGGGCGACGCGGTGATGGATCTGCGCCTTCCCTTCGACGAGCCCTACCGCATCCCGGCGGCGACGGCAGCTGGAATCAACCGCACCAAGGCGGTCGGGGGACGCGTGATCGCCATCGGCACCAGCGTGGTGCGGGCTCTCGAACACGCCGCCTCGCTCCCCGGTGGCCTCAGAGCCGGCGATGGCTTGGCACAGGGGCGAATCGGGCCGAAATCAAAGCTTCGTCTCGTCGATGCCGTTCTGAGCGGCGTCCATCTGCCGGGCGAGAGCCATTTCGAATTGCTGCGCGCCTTTGCCGACGATCGCATTCTCGACCGGATCTCGCTCATGCTGGAAGCGTGGAACTACCGAGCCCACGAGTTCGGTGATTCCGTGCTGATCGAGCGCCAGGCACCAGGGCGGGAGGATTACATCGAATCACCGCCAGGCATCACGGCAACCTCCATATGGGCAGGGGCGGCCCCTACTCCATGAGGGCCGCCTTCATGAAGCAAACCATGGTGGCGTGAACGGGCTCGTCGCCGACCACGCGGATGGCGTGCTGGCGGTCGCAGCGATAGCGCAGCGTCTCGCCAGGCTCAGCCCGTTCGAGCACGCCGGCGACGTCGACCTCGACCACGCCGGCCAGGATCGACAGGCACTCGACCGAGCCGCGCTGATGGGCGTCGCTTTCAAGCACGCCGCCCGGCTCGGCCCGAAAATCATACCATTGCAACCATTCCACCGTCTTCAGCCAGCCGACCACCGCCAGACGGCACTTGCCGTCGTCGGAAATGATCACGGGCGTATCGACACGGGTGGTCTTTTCGATGAAGGCCTCGTCCTCGCTCGAACCCAGTACCCTTTCGATCGAAACGTCGAGGGCTTGGGACAGGCGCCAGATCGTCGCCAAAGTGGGGTTGGTTTCGTTACGCTCGATCTGGCTGATGATCGACTTGGCAACCCCGGATTGCTCGGCCAACTCCGACAATGAAAGATTATAGGCCTTGCGCAGACGCTGGACCGTCTTGCCGAGTTGCCCCGATAGCGCGACCGCGCCCGCATCGAGTTCACCCCGCCTTTCCAATCCGCTCATTACCAGCCTTCCGTTTGTTATGACGAACGATCGTTTGTTCTGGCGGACAATACGGCCAAGCTGAGCGAGAGAAAAGCCTTTTGATGGAAGCAAAGGCAGGATCGAACACATGTCCATCGCGTGATGGCCTTACATGACACCAGTATCATCGAAACCCGATGGCAAGACCTGGCACAAGACTCCCTCTGCACGGCAGATCGTCCTATGATCGCAGCCTCGACCGTGCCGACCGAACGCGGGCGGGCTATGGGATTTGACCGGGATTCGCGATGGGGCATGGACAAAAGAGTTCGAGCGAGCCGGTTTTCTGGTACCGGAGCCCGGCGCCGCGCTTGAACATGCTGGTCAGCGGGATCTACGGCTATCGGGAGAACGGCGCTGCCATGCAGGGCCTCACCGAGACCGCCTCTCTGACCGTGCCGCTGATCGTCAATTTCGGCAGCCCATTCCGCATCGGCCTCGGCAGGACCCCAACCCTTGCAGACAGTTATGGCAGCTTTGCCGCTGGTCTGTTTGCCGGCCCGATCGTCATGGATTCGGATGGCGCGGCCGAGTGTATCCAGATCAATTTCACGCCGCTTGGCGGGCGGCTGTTCTTCGGGCTGCCGATGAGCGAGCTGGCCGACCGCATGGTTGCGCTGGATGACCTCGCCGACTGTGACATCGATCAATTCGCCCGGCGGCTCGCCGAACTGAACTCCTGGGGGTCCCGCCTCGATCTCGCCGAGCATTTCATCGCAATCCGCCTCGACCGCGCCCCGCAGGCCAATCCCTCGATCGGCTGGGCCTTCTCCCAGCTCATGCTCAAAGGCGGCGACGTGCGCATCGGCGCACTGGCGGAAAAACTCGACTGGAGCCGCAGGCGCCTGGTCGCAAGCTTCCGCGAAGAGATCGGCTTGCCTCCGAAATCCGTCTCCCGCATCATCCGCTTCAATGCCGCGCAGGCTCTCGCCGCCAAGGGCACGGCGGCAGGATGGGCCGATATCGCAGCGGCCTGCGGCTATGCCGATCAGGCGCATCTCACCCGCGAATTCACCTCGCTGGCAGGCTGCGCACCGACCGCCTGGCGCCCAGCCAAGTAATCCCAAACCTCTAAAATGCTGGCTCATTCCAGGCTTGAGCACCCGGCAATTTTCGACACCAAATCAAGCATCTGGCGAAAATCGCCAGAAGGAACCGAGAGTCATGGAAAATGACTCTCGGTATAACATTTCTTCAAGACCACCCGCCGCCCTTGGGGGCACAGTCCGCTCCGGTTCACAAACGGAGACATGTTCCATGGCACTATCGTCGACTGAAGCCCCCCGCCTCTACCCGGCCCTGCGCTATGCCAATGCGCGCGCCATGATCGACTGGCTGCAGGAAGCTTTCGGCTTCACCTTGCATGCCTGCTACGGCAATGGCGACGTCGTCGATCACGCCCAGCTCGCCCTCGGCTCTTCGATGATCATGCTCGGCTCGGCTCGCGACGACAATTTCTGCAAGATCGTCGGCTCGCCCGGATCAGGAGGTGGCAAGTCGATCTATATCGCCGTCGACGATGCCGATGCCGCCTATCAGCGTGCCAAGGACGCCGGGGCGATAATCGAGCAGGAGCTCGTCGATCGCGACTATGGCAGCCGCGAATTCATCTGCCGTGATCCGGAAGGCAATATCTGGGCTTTCGGTACTTATTGGCCGAAGGCGGCCGAACCGTCGACGCCCTGAGAAGCGAGACCGCAACGGTGGTCAAAGCAGCCGAAGTGTCGCTGCAGAGCCCGTACCGACATTCGGGAAGAGCAACGCGAAAGGACCTGCAGCATCTTGTTCCCATCGACACACCGGCGCCACGCCCTTGAGGCTACGGATACCCCCACTAGAGACGGCGTGACGAGAATGAGCCCATGGTCAGCAGGTTCCTTGCAATCTTCACATGCATCGCCAAGAGCGAATGCTCCCGCAGGCATTCCGCCGGCACCTGGGAAAAGGAACTTGAGAGGCTCACGCCCGGCTGGCAGCTCGGCAAGCTCAGCCTCTCAGAACGCCGCTTCCTGTTCGAAGCCCTGTCTACCGGCAAATAGACCGGTGGGCCGCCAGACCAGGAGCAGAGGAAACAAGGCCTGGCTGCCCTCCCCCGACTGGTGAAGGCAGCCAGGCACCGCACTCTTGCTATTCGGCCGCCAGCTTTCTCGCCTGCGCGTCCTGGATGGTGCGCCACACCACCTCGGGGGTCGCAGGCATATCGAGCTTGGTGACGCCGACGCCGCGCCTGAGAGCATCGATCACCGCGTTCATCACCGCCGGGGCGGCGCCGATGGTGCCGGCCTCGCCGGCGCCCTTGACGCCGAGCGGATTGTTCTTGCAGGGGATGTTGCGCGTCTCGAAATGGATGAAGGGCAGATCGTCTGCACGCGGCAGCGCATAATCGGTGAGAGATGCCGTCAGCAACTGGCCGTCTTCCGAATAGACCGTACGCTCAAGCAAGGCCTGGCCGATGCCCTGGACTACACCGCCATGCACCTGGCCTTCCAGCAGCATCGGGTTCACCACCATGCCGAAATCGTCGACGATGGTGTAACCGAGGATGCCGGTGACCCCGGTCTGAGGATCGATCTCCACCTCGCAGATATGCGTGCCGTTCGGATAGGTCGCCTCGCCCGGCTGATAGTCGGTCTCGGCGCTGAGCAGTTCAGGCGTCGCCTTGGGCAGGCGGGCGAGCGCGGCAAAATCGATCGCCTTATCGGTGCCGACTACGCGCACTCGGCCGTCCACGATTTCGAGATCGGCGATGCCGGCCTCGAGTTCGTCGGAAGCGAGCGTCTTGAGCTTCTCGGCCAGAGTCTGGCTGGCCCGGGCCACGGAAGCCCCGCCCACCGGGATCGAGCGCGAGCCGCCGGTGCCGCCTCCCGTCTTGATGCGATCGGAATCGCCCTGGATGACGTTGATACGCTCGAGCGGCAGGTCGAGATATTGCGAGACGAACTGCGCATAGGCCGTCAGATGCCCCTGCCCGTTGGTCTGCGTGCCGATCAGCACGGTCGCGGTGCCATCTTTTTCGAGCGTGACGCTGGCCACTTCCTTGGGCCCGTCGGCGCAGGCCTCGATATAGGTGGACATGCCGATGCCGCGGAACTTGCCGGCCTTCTTGGAGGCCTGCCAACGGCCCTTGAAATCACCCCAGCCGGCGACATCCATGGCCTTGCGCATATGACCCTCGAACTCGCCGGAATCATAGGTCCGGCCGGTCGGCGCCTTGAACGGCATCTGCTCGGGCCTGACGAAATTGCGCGTGCGTACAGTGTCGACGGAAAGCCCGGTCTCGAAGGCGATGGCATCCATCAGCCGCTCGATGAGATAGGCGGCCTCCGGCCGGCCGGCGCCCCGATAGGCATCGACGGGCAGCGTGTTGGTGAAGACGCCGCGCACCCTGACATCCATGGCACCGATCGCATAGGCGCCAGTCGCCATCAACGCGCCGAGCCAGGGAATGAAGGGACCGAACTGCGACAGATAGGCGCCGAGATCGCCGATGATGTCGATCTTGACCGCCAGGATGCGCGAACGGCGATCGAGCGCCGCCTCGATACGACTGATATTGTCGCGTCCCTGGGTATCGGCCAGGAAATGCTCGGCCCGGTCGGCAAACCACTTCACCGGCTTGCCCAGACGGCGCGCCGCCTCCAGCGAGAGCGGATATTCACGATACATGAAGGCCTTGGTGCCGAAGCCGCCGCCGACATCGCCGGTCTTCACATGCACCCTGTCGGGCTCCACCTTGAAGACATGGTTGGCGAGCGTGTCGCGGATGGAATGCACGCCCTGGCTGCCGACAGTCAGGGTGAAACGCTTGCCGTCCCATTCGGCAAGGCAGCCGCGGGTTTCCAAATAGTTGGCAACCAGACGGTTGTTGACGACGTCCAGGGATACCACGCGGGCGGCCTTGTCGAAGGCCTTGGCCACTTTCTTGGCATCGCCGATCTGGGCATCAAAGGCGAGGTTCGAGCCATGCTCGGGCCAGACCAGCGGCGCGCCCGGTTCCAGAGCCGCCACGGAACCGACGATGGCGTCGAGCGATTCGTAGTCGACCGGGATCGCCTCGGCGGCGTCACGCGCCTCGATCAGCGAATCGGCGACCACGAAGGCGACCGCATCGCCGACATGGCGCACCACGTCGCGCGCCAGCAGCGGATAAGGCTGTGGGCGCTGCGGCGAGCCGTCGGCATTCTTCATCAAGGCGAGACAGGGAAGATCGCCGAGGCCATCGAGATCGGCAGCCGTCAGAATCAGCTTTACGCCCGGCATCGCCGCGGCATCGGTAAGATCGCCAATGCTGAAACGGGCATGAGCATAGGGAGAGCGCAGCACATAGGCCCGCAGCACGCCGGAACGCGATTCGTCATCGACGTAACGGCCCGTGCCGGTGATGAAGGACTGGTCCTCCTTGCGACGCACAGCTTGGCCAACGCCAAATTTGGTAGGCGGCATCAGGAACCTCCGGCAATTTAATGAGTGGCGCTTCTGAATATAGCCTTCGAATAGCACGGAGGAAGCCGATTTCAAAAAACCTGAAGAATTTTTCCGTCACACGCTGGACACACACAAAGAGCTTTGCTACATCGCGGCCATCGAACGCGGCACCGCGTCGCGCTTCGGTGGTTTCGATGGGCGCATAGCTCAGTTGGTAGAGCAGCTGACTCTTAATCAGCGGGTCCTAGGTTCGAGCCCTAGTGCGCCCACCATCGAAATCCCTGATATCGCTGAAGAAAAGCAAGGCGCCCTTCGAGGCGCCTTCTTTTGTTTCAGGGCGAAGCGCCATCCTGTTGCCGGTTTGAACACCTCCCTGCCATGCGAGACCGGCAGAGACTTGAGCAATGATCGCACCCCCCCTGTGACTCGAACGAGCATCTTGGATGTAGAAGAGCCTGTCGGCGAGCGCTGCCGTCTTGAG
Organism: Labrys sp. HAY1-8F; assembly: GCF_056754975.1. Taxonomy (NCBI): domain Bacteria; kingdom Pseudomonadati; phylum Pseudomonadota; class Alphaproteobacteria; order Hyphomicrobiales; family Xanthobacteraceae; genus Labrys; species Labrys sp. HAY1-8F. Next base: position 742,039 of record NZ_JBPGWZ010000002.1, read on the forward strand.
TTCATCCAGGTAGTGCCAGGCATCCCGCGCGAGACAGACGTCGTCACAGCCCTGGATATTTGCCTGAAAAGATCCCTCGCACATGGCGTGGCGCTTAGGGCACCCGCAGTTTTGGCTGAACCAATTCGCATCTAAATCTATGGGCGCCAGCAAGGGCCGTGCGGTGCCGTTTGGTTAGGTCTATCGATTGGGATTTGGGCAATGTCGATGCCTGAATTGTCGAAAACCTTTCATTCTTGAAATAACTTTCTCTCGAAAAAACAGTCATCAAACAATTCTCTTCAGATTTCGATATGAGTAGGACATACGCTCTCCTAAAGAGTTAGTATTTTCAACACTCCTACTCCATATAAAAATGTCTCCCGGTGATATCATCAGCATTAATGGACTGTGGGGCATTCCAGAGAGAGCGAGTTATTCGTCATGAACATCGCCTTCGCAAACAAAATAGAAAGAGAGTCGAATTTAAGTTCCAGAAAAATTGAAAACATACTCGATACGAACAAGCAAGCATTTAAAGAAAATTACAACATTAGACCCTTCAAGCTTCACCATACACTTTGTCGAAGTGGCTTATTCGAGGTGTCCGAGATCGTTAAAACTGCTCGCAGCATAATCGCGAGCGGCAATGCCGCCAACTTTCTCGCTCTTGATTTGAAAAAGGTATCGATCAGCAGCAAATTCACCGAGGCCACGCAGCATGACCGGCCGACCGAGTTGGTCGAGCGGCTTGGCGAGGGCGGCTCCTGGATCAGGCTTTCACGTACACAGAATTACAATCCCGATTACGCCCGGGTTCTCGCGATGCTCATCGATGAAATCGGGACATATGCCGATCGCCCATTCCGCCAGGAGGTGACTTGGGCGACCCTGACCGTGATTCTGTCTTCGCCCGGGATCTCCACCCCCTTCCATATCGACCACGAATCCAACTTCCTGTTCCAGATTCAGGGCGAGAAGGATGTCTGCCTGTTCGATCCCAAGGATCGCGAAGTCCTGCCGGAAATCGAACTCGAGCGCTTCTATGCCAGCAGCTACAATACACCGCGCTATAGGCCCGAATTACAGAGCCATGGCGAGATCTACAGACTGACACCCGGCGAAGCCGTACACCATCCGCCCGTAGCGCCACACTGGGTCAAGAACGGCAGCGACATCTCGGTGAGCCTGAGCATTTCCTTCTGCATGCGCGCTCTGGAGCAACGGGCCAGGGTCTATCAGGCCAACTTCATGCTGCGCCAACTCAGGCTGAAACCGCAACCGCCCGGCTTTTCACCGGCGCGGGATGCTCTCAAGGCAAAACTGGTTTCCGCCCTCGAAATGCCCAATCCCAAGACCTTCCAGGATATCGTCTACTCGCCGATGATGCGGCTGAAATCACCAATGCAGTTCATCAGGAAGGTCTCCAGACATCGAGGCGTCACCTGAAAAGACGATATGCTTGCCGGCCGCGCGCGCGATGGGTGGGATGAGAGTGAGACAGGTCCCCGCTTGTCGTCGCTGCCAGATCGCGGTCGAGCGCCGTTCGACCGAACGATCGGGCTGCAAAAGAAAACCCGGCGCTGTCGGAACGCCGGGCCAAGGAGGTTGCTATCCCGCTGAATCGCTGGACGCCGTGATAAATTCCATATCACGTGATACGATCGTGACGTGTGAGCCATCTGAATGCTCCAGCTCCGATCTTGCCCCTCGCGGACAAGAAAAAGCCCGGCGTTACGCAACGTGCCGGGCCAAGATCGGATGCGACGTATCGGGCCGGTATTGGGAGCGGCCGACAACGCACAATGATTAGACCAAATGGTGTGACGGGGGCGTGATAGAACCCAGCTCACCATCGCACCGATATTCGCCACGTCCGAATCTCGATGCAGAACCCGGGCCTACGCCATCTCCATAGCAGTGACCCCGCCAATGGCTGTCATGACTTCGACAGGCGTTTCACATTGGAACGAACCTTGCGTCGATAGTCTCGAACGACGGTGCCAGGCGCCGTGCCCGTCATGAGCTTGCCTGCGGCTTTCTGCGCGGCTGTGACTTTCTCGCTGATCATCAGCTTGGCCTCGCGCTCGGCGCGGCTTCCGCCCTGAGCCAGCCGAAGCGTACGCAGTAAAATGGCTTGCTGTGATTCAAAAGCGAGCATCGACATATCGTAAAATAATTTAAACATCCGGTCTCCTATACCGCAACGTAACATAGTCCGATGTTTGCGACATGGCTATGTCGTTCGAAAGAGCCCGGCCTCGTGCTCGCCGCTCAGCCTTAATCGCCCCCGCCCCCCCCGTCAATCTCATCGACGAGGCCATCTTCGCGCCTCCCCTGCAGCCACCGCACCGCAGGGGTATCGTGCGATCCCACTTTTCAGAACGCGCCGGTCGCGTCCTTGCGTATCTTCTTCACGACGGGGTTGGCTCCCATCCACAGGGACAGGCGGGTCAACACGACGAAGAACAGGAACAACCCGCCGAGCACCAGCGGCACCAGCCATTGCTCCCCTCCGCGCAGGCGGAGAGATCCGAGACCACCCAACTCCTGCCACGAGTTGGTCAACGCGACGAAGCCAAAGATCACAGCCAGGTTGAAAATCAACGAGATGACGAAGCCGACGAGCGCTATCGACCATGCCTTGCCGCCTTTTGGCTTCATGCCGGTGCGGGAGGCATAGTATTTCCCGGTCCCCGCGCCTGCAGACAGCAAAGGCAGGACGCCCAGGAAGGAGTTCTTGCTCATGTCGATGTGTAAGAATGCCTCCAGCAGGAATGCAATGACCACGACGGCGATCGCGGTCAGAATATACAACCATGAAAAGCGGAAAATGGCCGCTCCGAATGAAACGGTGTTGGTCGTTGGAACGTAACTATCCACTTAGAAGCCCCCCAAAGGCTCAAACAAAATCGAGCAGGCCGCGCTCAACCAGCTTTCGATCGTCTCTCTACCTGATTCCTTGCGCCATTATGAGTTGTACATCCAGACTATGCAGTTTCATGCGAGACTCATCATCATCATAGCGGCTGCTTCAAGAAGGAACACTGCGCCGCGGCATTCCAGGAGCGTTTTGGAACCCCTGCAACTGCGATCATGTATCCGGCAGCTTCGGGTACCTGCCATCTATGATCTGGTCGCGGATATATCGCCGCTGAAGAATTGCATCATGAATTGATGGCTGCCGGCGGGAACACTCAGCCGGACTTTATCTGAATTCTGATGCTACTTAAAGTACACAGAGATCAATTATACCAATTATACCAAAGTATTCATTAAAGATACCTATGTATAATTCTGTTACACTGAGCTTCTAATCCTCATCTAAGTTTCAGCAGTCTAACTCATGGGCGTTCCCGTCTGGGAACCCGGAGGCCCGGATGACAACCTCAGCAAGGCGTCCTTCCCGGGCCTCCCCCCTTATCAGCCAGCCATGATCGGTATGTTCCGGCTGAGATTGATCCGCATTTCGTGCAAGAACTGAGACCGCCTGTCGCCATCGGACGACAAGAGGCTGAGCAGGGCATTGCGCGCTCTGTGCAAAAACGCACAACCGTGCAGCGTGTCAAAGGCTAAGCCGCGCATGGATCATTTCGATGGTCCATGCAGTGCATCCTGACACATCGCCATCAGCCCCGAGCCCGTCCCATGATTGCAAGAGCCACCATCCTGCTGCCAGCCACGTTGATATGCCTGGTGGCGCTTACGCCTGCCAGGCTTGCCGCCCAGGAGACCGCCGCAGGAGACGCGACCGTGGCGACTGCCCCCGAATGCGCTCCGGGCTTCCATTTCAATCAATGGCGAAAATGCGTGCCCAATCGCACCATCAATGACGCCAGCCGAGATGCGTTCGATCCCCGGCACATGGCGTCGAATGCCTCGGTCGGCCGGCTATCGGAGCGTCGGAAGAACATCGACGTGTGCCCGCCATCGCTTCGTCCCAATCACTCCGGCCAATGCGTTCCCCATAGCTGACGGACAGATATCAAAGCGGAAGCAATTCAAAGGGGTACCTCTCGGTGCCCCTTTTGCATGTCCCGAACCTGCATCTCAGGCCGCGTGCCGTCGCAGGCGCTTGATGCCCTGCCAGACCAGGAACAGCACCACCGGTGCCGCGCACAGCATGGCGATGGCCTTGTCGACATGCCAGATGTGGCTGACGCCCTCGATCATGTAGCCCAGGATGGCGAGAGCATAGTAGGAGATCGCGATGATGGAGAGCCCCTCCACCGTCTCCTGCAGGCGATACTGGCTTTCCGACGTGCGCGAGATGGTGTCCAGAATCGTCTGGTTCTGCGTTTCCAGGCTGAGGCTGATATGGGCGTTCAGGAGTTCCGCCGAACGTTCCAGCTTCATCGCCACCGCCTGCAGGCGCTTCTCCGTTGCCAGGCAGGTGGCAACGGCCGGGTTGGTCCGGTTGGTCAGATAGCGGTCGATGGTGGTGAACTCGCCGATCGGCCGCTCGACGAGTTGCCCCAAGCGGGTGCCGAGCACCGCCGCATAGGCCTGGCTCGCCGCGAAACGGAAGCTGGTTTCCTCGATGCTGCGGCCGACATCGGCCGACAACGCATGGATGGCCTCCAGCGCCTCCCGATTCTCCCCGGTTGAATGGGCGTGGCCGACCCGGCCCATCACCTGGCTCACGGCCCCCTCGAACTGGCGGATCGTCGAAGCGAGGGCTCGGGCCACCGGCAGGCCGAGCAGAACGAAATTGCTGTAGGTCTCGATCTCGAGGAGGCGGCGCACCAGCACGCCGCGACGCACGACGTTGCACTGCCCGGCCGCAAGCTCGTAGCGGGTGAACCCGTCGCGATCGCGATTGAAATCCGTCGCGACCTGGGCCCTGCCGTCATAGAGTTCGGAATAGCACAGGCTGATCGGGTTGAAGCCGACCAGCGCCGCTTCCGAAATGGCGTGGGTCTCGGTCAGGTCGATGCGTGTGGCACTGACCCGCTGCAGCCCCGCGAAACAGTCCAGGCCGATACCCTCGGGCCAGGGCTCGCGGTCGGTGAGGACGGATTGCCAGGTCAGCGTGGCAAATTCGTTGTGGAGTTCGAAAGTGGCCTTGCGTCCGCCTCTTTCCACCGTGATGTGGCGTGTGCGGGCATCTTCGAAGGGCAGAACGGGCTGGCCGGCGAAAAGGGCGAAGCCTCGCGCCACTTCTTCCAGCGAAGGTCCCTCGCCTCCCGGCATGAAGGCAACCCTGCGGATGCGCGCCGCAATGGCGATCGGCTCGGTCGGCCTGGCATGCAATTCGGCATAGATGGCCGCCCGCCCCGGATGGTCGGCAAACGGGGGCTCGCTCGCTTCCGAGGTGCCGATCGCCGTCATCGTGACTTCTCCAATTCCATTGCGCCGAGCCTTTCGAAGCAACTTCCGAGCCAAGGCCCGCTGGTTCATCCGTCCGTGCTCGCAGGAAATACACGTCAGCGTTGCAGTCCGAAAGTCTGAACAGGCGCCCGTGCCCGCATCCATTTGACGCGGCAAGCTTATTCTTTGATTCTCTTCGGCGGCGGCAACGCTCAACACGGGGTCCGTCGCAATCGCCAGCCAGGGAGTGCGAGAGCCATCATGAGTGTCGTCCTGGTCACCGGAGGGGCCGGCTATATCGGCAGCCATGTCTGCAAGGCATTGGCGTCATCCGGACACAGGCCCGTCGCCTGCGACGATCTTTCGAGCGGCCGAGGAGAACATGTCCGCTGGGGCCCCTTCGAACAGGGCGACATTGCCGATGCGGACTGGCTCGCCGGCGTCTTTGCCCGGCACCGGCCTGGCGCGATCATGCATCTTGCCGCCTATGCCGATGTGGGTTCGTCGGTCACCGATCCCGCCCCCTGCTACGCCGCCAATGTCGCAGGCACTCTCGCGGTGATCGAGGCGGCGCGGCACAACGGTAATTGCCCGATCGTCTTCTCCTCGACCTGCGCCGTTTATGGCGACGCCCCGGTTCTTCCGGTTACCGAAGCAACCCTCCCGGCCCCCGTCAGCCCCTATGGCACCACCAAGCTCATCGACGAGCAGGCGCTCCGTCATTACGACGCGGCCTATGGCCTGCCCAGCGTGGTGCTACGCTATTTCAATGCGGCCGGCGCCGACCCTGACTGCGAGATCGGCGAGCGGCACGCAACGACCAGCCTCGCCATACCCAAGGCGATCCGCGCCGCCCTGGGCCTCGGCCCCGTCTTCAAACTGTTCGGCACCGACTATCCCACCGCCGATGGCACGGCCATGCGCGATTATGTCCATGTCGTCGATATCGCCGATGCGCATCTGCGCGCCCTGGACCATCTGTTGGCGGGAGGCGGCAGCCTGACGCTCAACCTCGGCAGTGGCCGCAGCACCACCGTAAGGGAATTGCTGAAAATGGTCGAAGCCGTCACCGAGCGACCTGTACCCGTCCAGCCTTATCCTCGCCGCAGGGGCGATCCGGCCGCCCTTTATGCGAATATCGACAAGGCAGCCGACACGCTGGGCTGGTCGCCAGGCAACAGCGACCTCCGCAGCATCGTCGCCAGCGCCGCAGCCTGGATCGAGAAGTCACCGGGTTAAGACAGGAGGAATCCTCAGGCCGTGGCCGCCCCTAGCAGGCGGGCATATTTGTCGGTGGCTTCGATCAGGCGATGCAGCGTACCCGGCTCGGAGAAGGAGTGGCCTGAATCCTCCACCATCTGCAATTCGGCCTTCGGCCAGCGCTTGGCCAGTTCCCATGCCGTGACCGGCGGGCAGACCACGTCATAACGCCCCTGCACGATGGTGCCGGGGATGTCGGCGAGCTTGCCGGCATCGCGCAGCAATTGCCCCTCCTCCATCCAGCCGCCATGCACAAAATAATGGTTCTCGATGCGGGCGAAGGCCAGGGCGAATTGTTCCTGCGCGTGGCCCACGGCAGGCCCCTCCGGCATCAGCGTCGAAGTCTCCCCCTCCCAAACGCTCCAGGCACGGGCCGCCGCGAGGCGGGTCGCCGCATCATCGCCTGTCAGGCGCCGATGATAGGTCAGGATCGGATCGGCCCAGGCATCCTGCGGCAGATCCTTGCGGAAGGCTTCCCATTTGTCCGGGAAGAAATAGGAGGCTCCTTCCCGATAGTACCAGTCGAGCTCCATGCGGCGCAGCGTGAAGATGCCGCGCAACATGAGCGCCTGCACCGCCTGTGGGTGGGTCTGCGCATAGGCAAGCGCCAAGGTCGAGCCCCAGGATCCGCCAAACAGGCTCCAGCGCTCGACTTTCAGCACTTCCTTGCGCAGCCGCTCCATGTCGGCCACCAGATGCCAGGTGGTGTTGGCGTCCAGATTGGCATGCGGGCGGGAGCGGCCGCAGCCGCGCTGGTCGAACAGCAAGATGTTCCAATAGCGCGGATCGAACAGGCGCCGATGCTTGGCCGAACAGCCGGCCCCCGGGCCGCCATGCAGGAAGGCCACCGGCAGGCCCTCGGGATTGCCGGCGAGTTCCCAATAGATGGAATGACCGTCGCCGACATCGAGCATGCCGGAGCGATAAGCCTCGATTTCGGGATAGAGCCCGCGCCTCGGCGTGCCATCCGGCTCGCTCGAGCGATCAAACGCCATGATGAAATTCCTACGTACTGAACCGGTATCGGCAATGATGCGAGGCCACTCTCTAAGGCGGCATCTTCGCCGATTACCCAGAACGAGCACGGGCATGAGAAATGGCGACTGCCCCTGAAAAGACAGCCAAAGCGGCCGGCGACCTGCGCCGGCCGCGCTGTCCTGCCTCAGTGCAGGATCTGACTGAGGAAGAGCTTGGTGCGCTCGTGCTGGGGATTGGAGAAGAAGGCGTTGGGCTCGTTGCTCTCGACGATCTGGCCGGCATCCATGAAGATCACCCGGTCGGCGACCTGGCGGGCAAAGCCCATTTCGTGGGTGACGCACAGCATGGTCATGCCATCATTGGCAAGGCCGACCATGGTATCGAGCACTTCCTTCACCATTTCCGGATCGAGAGCCGAGGTCGGCTCGTCGAACAGCATGATCTTCGGATTCATGCACAGGGCCCGGGCAATCGCCACGCGCTGCTGCTGGCCGCCCGAGAGCTGGCCCGGATATTTGTTGGCCTGCTCGGGGATCTTGACGCGCTTGAGGAAGTGCATCGCCTTCTCGGTGGCATCGGCCTTCGACATCTTGCGCACCCAGATCGGGGCGAGCGTGCAGTTCTCCAGCACGGTCAGATGCGGGAACAGGTTGAAGTGCTGGAACACCATGCCGACCTCACGTCGCACCTCGTCGATGCGCTTGAGATCATTGGTGAGCTCGATACCATCGACCACGATCGTGCCCTTCTGGTGCTCCTCGAGGCGGTTGATGCAGCGGATCATCGTCGATTTGCCCGAGCCCGACGGCCCGCAGATCACGATGCGCTCGCCCCGCTTCACGGTGAGGTTGATGTTCTTGAGAACATTGAACTCGCCATACCACTTGTTCATCTCCGTGATCTGCACGGCGATCGGGCTCAGTTCTCCAGCAGTGTTTTGAACGGCGTTAGCCATTTTTCCCCTCAACGTTTGTAACCGGTATCGAGACGACGCTCCAAGGCCTGCGAGTAGCGCGACATCGAAAAACAGCAGATCCAGAAGAAGATAGCGGCGAATGCATAGCCCGTATAGTAGGTCACGGGCGTTGCCCAGTTCGGATCGGGAATGGACGCCTCGATCGTCTTCAGGAAGTCGAAGATACCCACGATGGCCACCAGAGTGGTGTCCTTGAACAGGGCAATGAAGGTGTTGACGATGCTCGGGATCACCAGCCGCAGCGCCTGCGGCAGGATGATGAAGATCAGCATCTTTGGAAAGCTGAGCCCCAGCGCCTGGGCGCCTTCATATTGGCCCTTGGGAATGGCCTGCAAGCCGCCGCGCACAACCTCGGCCATATAGGCCGACCAGAACAGCGCTACGCCGACGAGCACGCGCAGCAGCGAGTCGGGCCGCCAGCCTTCCGGCAGGAATAGCGGCAGCATGATATTGGCCATGAACAGCACGGTGATCAGCGGCACGCCGCGCCAGAACTCGATATACATGATCGAGATGGTCCGTGCGATCGGCATGCGCGAGCGACGTCCAAGCGCCAGGAACACGCCGAGCGGCAGGGAGGCCACGATGCCGACCACGGCGATCACCAGGGTTACGAGGATGCCGCCCCACAGATTGGTGGGGACATGTACCAGCCCGAAAAAGCCCCCGACCAGCAGCCAGAAGGCCAGCAGCGGGAAGACCACGAAGAAGTAGAGGACACCCCAGCCCTTGGCGCCGATCTTCGGCCAGAGCAACCAGAGGATGCCGATGGCCGCCAGGATGCCGGTGAGGTTGACGCGCCAGCGCTCATCCACCGGATATTGGCCGTAGATGAAATATTGCAGGCGCGTTTCGATGAAGGGCCAGCAGGCACCAACATGCCGCCCCACATTGGCCTCGAGGCAGGCATTACGATCGGTGCCCGTCCAGACGGCGTCGAAGATCATGAAGCGCAGGACGCCCGGAAGCACCCAGATCACCAGCAGGATCGCCAGAACGGTGAGGATGGAGTTGGAGATGGAGGAAAACAGGTTCTTTTTCAGCCAGCCGAGCACACCGGTGGTCGCAGCCGGGGGCGGTTGCGGCTCGAAGGTCGTGGTCGAGACGAAGGCCGGGCTGCCGGCGGCGGAAGTTGCGTCGCTCATGGCCTTACCTCTCCACCAGCGCGACGCGCTGGTTGAACCAGTTCATGAAACCGGCGATCGACAGGCTGATGATCAGATAGACAGCCATGGTGATGCCGATGCATTCGATCGCCTGATTGGTGTTGTTGAGTACCGTGCCCGAGAACACCTGCACCAGATCGGGATAGCCGATGGCCACCGCCAGCGAAGAGTTCTTGGTCAGGTTGAGATATTGGCTGGCCAGCGGCGGCACGATGATGCGCATTGCCTGCGGGATCACCACCAGGCGCAGATTGTGCCCCTGCCTCAGGCCGAGAGCGCCGGAAGCCTCGGTCTGGCCATGCGACACGCCGCGGATGCCCGAACGCACGGTCTCGGCGATGAAGGCTGCGGTATAGATGGTCAGGCCGAGCAGCAGGGCCACGAATTCGGGCTGCAGGCGGAAGCCACCGGTGACGTTGAAGCCGCCGACCTTGGGATAATCCATGGTGAAGGGCATGCCGGTGGCGAGGAAGGCCAGCAGCGGCAGGCCGACGATCAGCGCCAGGTTGATGAGCCCCACCGGCGGGCGTTTGCCGGTTTCCATTTGCTTGCGCTTGCCCCAGAGGGCAACGCCGATGGCGCCGAGAATGCCGACCAACAAAGCCCCGCCGACCAGGCCTGCGCCAGCCTGAGGCATGGCAGCCGGAAAGAAGATGCCGCGATTGTTGAGAAAGATGCTCTCGCCGAAGGTGATCGACTGGCGCACGCCCGGGAGGGGCTTGAGCACGGCGCCGTACCAGAACAGCAACTGCAGCAACAGCGGGATGTTACGGACGACTTCGATATAAACCATCGCGAGCTTGGCTATGATCCAGTTGTTGGACAGCCGGGCCACGCCGATGATGAAACCCAGAATGGTCGCCAACACGATGCCAAGGGCGGCCACGATCAGCGTGTTTGCGATACCGACCAGCAAAGCGCGGCCATTGGTGGACAGCGAAGTATATTCGATCGGCGTCTGGCCGATATCGAAGCTCGCCGTTCGCCCCAGAAAATCAAGGCCGAGAGAGCGGCCCTGCCTGGCCAGGTTTTCGACGGCGTTCCAAGCGCCCGTCAAGATGATGAGCAAGACGATTGCCAACAGCACGACCTGGAAGACAACAGCCCGTAATTTCGGATTGTTGAACCAGTAGGTACGCCCGCCGCCGTCTCCCCGGTCGACTGCCAACGTCATTGTCTCATTCTCCCCAACACGCAGATAGCCCTCACCCTTTTTCTACGGATTCCGCTGTAGCAAGGCGCGCTCATGGCCGAACGCATTTTGCTCCAACTCCTTGTTTCCAAGCCAATCCGACGGAGTGGCCAGAGTGTCCTTGCGATTCCCGGCATCCCCGCCGAATCGCAAAACGCCTTGAAAAAACACCCAGCAAATCGCCGGGCCGTTCATTCTCAACGTATCGGCGGCGCGTATTGCAGGCCCTTGTTCGTCCACAGGGCATTGAGCCCGCGCTCGATCTTGAGCGGGGACTTCGAGCCGAGATTGCGGTCGAAGATCTCGCCGTAATTGCCGACCTGCTTCACGATGCGATAGGCCCATTGATTGTCGAGGCCGAGCTGCTTGCCGAAATCGCCCTCGCCGCCGAGCAGGCGCTTGATATCAGGCTTGTCCGACTTGAGCATCTCATCGGCATTGGCCTGGGTCACACCGGATTCCTCGGCCTGAACCAAAGCGAAATAGGTCCATTTGACCACGTTGAACCATTGATCGTCGCCCTGGCGCACGGCGATCCCCAATGGCTCCTTGGAGATGATCTCAGGCAACACGACATGCTCGTCGGGGTTTTTCAGGGCCAGACGCACGCCATAGAGCCCGGAGGCATCGGTCGTGAAGGTGTCGCAACGGCCCGACTCATAGGCGTTCTGCGCCTCGCCGATCGTGGCCAGCGTCAGGATCTGATAAGGCTTGCCGATGCTGCGAAAATAATCGGAAAGATTGAGTTCGTGCGAGGTACCCTGCTGGACGCAAACGGTCGCGCCATCGAGTTCCCTCGTCGATTTCACGCCCAGCGACTTCTTCACCATGAAGCCCTGGCCGTCGTAGTAATTGGTGGCGGCAAACAGGAAGCCACCAGTCTCGCGGGTCAGAGTCCAGGTGGTGTTGCGCGGCAGAACATCGATTTCGGAAGATTGCAGGGCGGTGAAGCGGTCCTTGGCGGACAAGGGCACAAACTTGGTCTTGTCGGCATCGCCCAGCACGGCCGCCGCAAGAGCACGGCAATAGTCGACATCAAAGCCGGCCCATTTGCCCTGTTCATTCGGGATGCTGAAACCTGCCAGGCCCTGATGGGCTCCACAGATCAGCTGACCGCGCTGCTTGACGGTGTCGAGCGTTCCAGCGCCCGCCATGGAAACACTCCAAGCGGCGAAGACACCAACGGCCGTCGCGCAGAGTTGTTGCCTCATCAACTCCCCCTTCTCGATATCGGTTCAGCTCGATCGTCTTGGCTCTCCTGCGCCTCGCCAAAGAGCCGTGGTGCCAATCCTGCGTACCTGCCCCGGAAGTCGTCCTTCCAGGGCAGGCACTCGCCAGCCTCAGCGAATGGGAGGCGCGTATTGCAGGCCCTTGTTGGTCCACAGGGCGTTGAGCCCGCGCTCGATCTTGAGCGGCGACTTCGAGCCGAGATTGCGGTCGAAGATCTCGCCGTAATTGCCGACCTGCTTGATCGCGCGATAGGCCCATTGATTGTCGAGGCCGAGTTGCTTACCGAAATCACCCTCGCCGCCGAGCAGGCGCTTGATATCGGGCTTGTCCGACTTGAGCATCTCGTCGACATTGGCCTGGGTCACGCCGGATTCCTCGGCCTGGACGAGGGCATAATAGACCCATTTGGTGATGTTGAACCATTGGTCGTCGCCCTGGCGGACCGCGATCGCCAGCGGCTCCTTCGAAATGATTTCAGGCAGAACCACGTGTTCGTCGGGGTTCTTCAGCCCAAGGCGCACGCCGTACAGCTGAGAAGCGTCCGAGGTGAACGTATCGCAGCGGCCGCCATCATAGGCGTTCTTGGCTTCGTCGATCGTCGCCAGGGTCAGAATTTGATACTTCTTTCCAATGCCGCGGAAGAAGTCGGACAGGTTGAGTTCGTGAGACGTTCCCTGCTGCACGCAGACGGTGGCGCCATCGAGGTCCTTGGCCGAGTTCACGCCCAGAGACTTCTTCACCATGAAGGCCTGGCCGTCATAATAATTGGTGGCGGCAAACAGGAAACCACCGGTCTCGCGCGTCAGCGTCCAGGTGGTGTTGCGCGGCAGCACGTCGATTTCGGACGACTGCAGCGCGGTGAAGCGGTCCTTGGCCGACAACGGCACATATTTGGTCTTGTCGGCCTCGCCCAGCACCGCCGCTGCGAGGGCGCGGCAGTAGTCGACGTCGAAGCCGGACCACTTGCCCTGCTCGTTCGGGATGCCGAAACCGGCAAGGCCGGCATTCGAGCCACAGATCAACTGTCCGCGCTGCTTGATGGTGTCGAGCGTCCCAGCGCTCGCCACCGAAACTCCCAGGGCGACAAAAGCCCCGGCAATCGCCATGGAAAGTTGCTTTTTCATGGATAAAACCTTTTCATAAATGGCCGGTTTGAGGCGGGACGAACAAAGCCGCGACAAGCACAGGCTCTATCGGGCCCCGCCCCGGAACAGTCCTTCCAGGACAGGTCTTGCGATCGTCAGCGGATCGGCGGGGCGTATTGCAGGCCGCCCTTGGTCCACAGATTGTTCAGGCCGCGATCGATCTTCAGCACGGTCTTGGGGCCGAGATTGCGGTCGAAGCTCTCGCCGTAATTGCCCACCTGCTTGACGATACGATAGGCCCACTGATTGTCGAGACCGAGCTGCTTGCCGAAGTCACCCTCGGCGCCGAGCAGGCGCTTGATATCTGGCTTGTCCGACTTGACCATCTCGTCGACATTGGCCTGGGTCACGCCGGTCTCTTCTGCCGTCAGCATGGCATAGTGCACCCATTTGACCACGTTGAACCATTTGTCGTCGCCCTGGCGCACGCCTGCAGCCAACGGCTCCTTCGAGATGATCTCGGGGAGTACGACATGGTCGTCAGGATTGGCCATCTTGACGCGGATCGAATAGAGGCCGGAAGCATCGTCCGTATCGACGTCGCAACGCCCGCCTTCATAAGCCTTGGCGGCTTCATCCGCGGTATCGAAGCTGACGATGTTGTAGGGCAGATTGTGAGACCGCATGAAATCCGAGATTGTGAGCTGGCCGGTCGACCCCTGCTGGGCGCAGATCGAGGCCCCCGAGAGTTCGGTCGCCGATTTGACGCCGAGCGACTTCTTCACCAGGAAGCCCTGGCCGTCATAGTAGTTCACGCCAGCGAACAGCATGCCGGCGGTGTCGCGGCCGAGCGTCCAGGTCGAGTTGCGGTTGAGTACGTCGATTTCGCCAGATTGCAAGGCCGTGAAGCGATCTTTGGTGGAAACCGGCACGAATTTGGTCTTAGTGGCGTCGCCCAGCACCGCTGCGGCGATGGCGCGGCAATAGTCGACATCGAGGCCGGCCCACTCGCCCTTCTCATTGGGGGCGCTGAATCCCGGCAGGCCAGTATTGACGCCGCAGATCACCTGGCCGCGCTGCTTGATGGTGTCGAGCGTATCGGCATGCGCGCCGACCCCGCTCAACGCCAGCGCCGCGCCGGCTACAGCGGTAAGGAGTGTCTTTCTCATGGATGGAGGCCCCTGTTCACTTCATTGTCAGTGTAACGAGAATACCCTTTCACGGAGGGCCGCGGAGAGAGAACCGGGCCGCCCCGTCGGGCAGGTTCGATGTCCCCAGAGCCAAGTGCGTTCAAACGGGAGCGCTCTCTGGCTCTAGTTCTTGTTTCGACGCGCCAGTTCTTGTTTCGACGCATCTGGGCGATTTTCGGCGTATCCCGCCAATCCCTCAACGGTTTAGGGCAAAACACGTTTCTACGGAACGCATTTTGAACCAAATCTTTGTTATCGGCGCCAGTGCGAGGTCTGAAACCATCGCCAGACTGCTAAACGCCGTGTTTTTTATGAATTGCCGCCACCTCTTCCTACGTTCGCGAATGGATGTTTCGAGCGTCCCCGGTTCGATGGCCGGGAGGAACGGGCTGTTCCGTGGAGGAAGTATGATGACGAGCTCAACGATCCGGATAGGCCCCGCCGGAGATGAAGGGCGACCTGCCGGCCATGCGTGCTGAAGTGGTCATTGCAAGGTCCCCCGTATCGATCTGTCACGCAGCAAAAGCGCCCAGCTTGTTTTCGCCAGTTGCGACCCGTGCCTTATCACCGATTGCAAGCGCTTTGGCCGCTCACGTCAAGCGGAATTCGTGAAATGCGGCGGAATATTCACAAAACCTGTCTGTGGAAGATGTCGCAGGGCCCGAGATTGACGCAGGGGCGCCCGCGGCCGAATGTAAGCGTTTCAGGACTCAATCGAATCTATCATGAAGAAGATCAGCAAAGACGAGATGGCCACCTTCGGCGAAAATACGCGCCTGGTCATCGGCGGCCGCGAGCCATCGGAATATCACGGCTTCGTCAATCCGCCCGTCTATCACGGCTCCACGGTCCTGGCACCGACGACCAAGGATCTCCTCAACCACACGCCGCGCTACAGTTATGGCCGTCGCGGCAACCCGACCAATGACGCTCTGGAGGAGGCGCTGAAGACGCTCGACGGCAGTGCCGGCGTGGTGCTCTGCCCTTCGGGTCTGGCTGCCGTCTCGACCGCCCTGCTCTCCTGCCTTTCGGCCGGTGATCATCTCTTGATGGTCGACACCACCTATCAGCCCACCCGCCAGCTCTGCGACAAGGTCCTCAGCCGCTTCGGCATCGAGACGACCTATTACGATCCGCTGATGGGCGCCGGCATCGAAGCGCTCCTGCGCCCGAATACGAAAGCGGTCTATCTGGAAGCACCAGGCTCGCAGACCTTCGAGATGCAGGACGTGCCAGGGATCGCCGACATCGCACACCGGCACGGCGCCACCGTGCTGCTCGACAACACTTGGGCCACCCCGTTGTTCTTCGACGCCTTCGGGCACGGCGTCGACCTTTCGATCCAGGCCGGCACCAAATATATCGTCGGTCATTCCGATGCGATGTTCGGTGTGGTCTCGGCCTCGCGCAAGGCCTGGCCGGCCCTGAAGAGCTTCCATGGCGATGCCGGCCAATGCGTCGCACCAGACGACGTCTATCTGGCGATGCGCGGGCTCCGCACCATGGGCGTGCGCCTGCGCCAGCATCAGGAAAGCGCGCTGCGGGTGGCCAAATGGCTGGCCAAGCGGCCCGAGGTACAACGCGTCCTGCATCCCGCGCTGGAGGGCGATCCGGGGCACACCATCTGGAAGCGCGATTTCAAGGGCTCTTCCGGCCTGTTCTCCATCGTGCTGCAGCCAGCGCCGATGGAAGCCGTCGCCGCTTTCCTGGACGATCTGAAATTCTTCGGGCTCGGCTATTCCTGGGGCGGCTATGAGAGCCTCGCCCTCCCCTTCGACTGCAAGACCTATCGCAGCGCCACGAGCTGGGACCCCGGCGGCCCCTGCGTGCGTATCCATGTCGGCCTGGAGGACGTGGCCGACCTGATCGGCGACCTCGATGCCGGCCTGGCACGGTTCAGGGCGGCGCGGGGGTAGCATCGGGCGACCCTGCCGCCCCTTGCTATTTCGGCAGCAACTTCCAGGTCGTGCCGACATTCACTTCGATGGTCTGAATGCCTGGCCGAGACAGCCGCCGGCCCCGGCGTAGCCGCGGCATTAGCTTGAGGCGCCCTGCCCCTCTGCGGCTTCCTTCGCCTCGCGCTTCTCCTTGAGCACCAGGGAGACGTTGCGGACGTAGATCGCCAGGCCCGAGCCCTGGCCGATGATGTAGACGAGGTCGGCCCGCACCAAAGCGTAGAGAAACAGCAGGCCGCCACCGCCGATCGACAGGATCCAGAAGCTGAAGGGAATGACGCTCTTACCGGCTCGTTCGCTCACCCACCACTGGATGACGAAGCGGGCGGTGAACAGGGCTTGGGCGAACAGGCCGAGGATCAGCCAGAAATCGAAATTGGTATAGAAGACGTTGTGAAGGTAGCCGCCGAGGGCGTTCGACAACTCAATCAGCATCCTGTCCCCCTCCGCTGACATCAGGCACGCGCTTGCGCCGCCGGATCAGCCACCACACGCCGACGAGATCGAGAATACCGACCCACAGCCTGTCGAAGAAACCATAATTGGAAACGCCCGTCAGTCGGGGCCGATCGACCACGTCGACATGGCCGACGTCGAAGCCCTCGCGCTTGACCAGGGCTGGCATGAAGCGATGCAGCGCATCGAAATAGGGCAAGGCGAGATAGACCTCCCGGCGGACGGCCTTGAGGCCGCAGCCGGTGTCGCGCGTGCCGTCCTTGAGGACATAGGCCCGCACCTTGTTGGCGGTGCGCGACTGCCAGCGCTTGAAGCCGGTATCCTTGCGGCCGAGCCGCTGCCCGGCAATCATGCCGGTGGCAGGACCCGCCGCATTCAGAGCGTCGACGAGCGCGGGAATATAGGCCGGGTCATTCTGGCCGTCGCCATCGATGGTGACCATCAGGCGACCGCGGGCATGGCGTATGCCCGTACGCACGGCGCAGGACTGTCCGCAGGAGGCGTCATGGCGCAGGCTGCGCAGGAAGGGCAGCTCACCCTTGAGCCTGACAAGCTCGGTCGGTGTCGCATCGCTCGAGCCATCGTCGACATAGACGATCTCGAAGCTTCGGCCTGACAGGGCCGCCGCGATCTCCCGGATCAGCGGCTCGACATTGCCGGCCTCGTTGCGGACGGGAACGATGACGCTGATCTCGGGCGCATTGTCTTGTGATGGCATGTAAGCTCTGACCTCAGCGGCGCGCTCGCCACGCCTCGATCAGCGTCTTTGCCGCGTCTTGCCCCCGCAACGCAAGAGCACCGTCGTGGTTTTGCCGGAAAACAAGACCGCGGCGCCCCAGAAACCCGGCGAACCAGAAGGTGGCGAACCAGCCGAACAGGGCACCGGCCACCACATCGGCGGGATAATGAGCGCCGAGGATCACGCGGCTGAGACAGACCAGTGCGCCCAGCGCGAACAGCCAGGGGCGCCAGCGCGGCCCGCATAGCAGGATGATCACCGCAACCACCGTCCAGGCCGTGGTGGCATGGCCGGAAGGGAAGCTGGCATTGGCGGCGCGCCAGGAAAACGGCTCGAAACTCCAGCTCGCACCCGCCTCGACATGAAGGGGCCTGACACGGCCGATGGCACGCTTGATGACGTTCACGGCAAGCCCGGTTCCAGCAATGGCGGCAAAGGCGAAGGCAAACTGCAGCCAAAGCTGGCGCAAGGCGGCATCGAGCCGCGGCGGCAACTCCAGATCGACCACGGCGAGCAGGATGAGCGCCACGCCGAGCGGAATGAGATAAAGGCCGGAATCGCCAAGATAGGTGATGATACGGGCTACCCGAACCGCCAGATGCGGCCATTCAGGCAGGATGTGCAGGGACGCCGGGTCGGCAAGCACCATCAAGGCAATGATCAGCACCCCGCCGAAGGCGATCGCAGCCGGTGTCGCCACCTGCCCGAACAGCGGTCGTGCCGGCAGGCGCGCCGGCGCCCGCAGGCGCTGGCCAAGCGCACGCCAGTTCTGGGTATGGGACCACCGACGGATCGCATTCCTCATGACGTGGTACACCCGCCAGACGTAGCGGTCTTCTCAGCTCCATCAAGGAATTGAGCGAGATCGGCGTCCTTGGTATCATCCATGCCGATCCAGAGATCGGCATACTGAATCTTGCCGCTCACTTGCATTCGGTCTGGGGCAGGAAATCGAGCGAGACCATCGTTCCCTTCAGGCGGAAATCGCCATAGTCGAGGGTCAGATTGCCCGAAATGCCATCGGCATAGAGCTCGAAGGACATGGTGTAGACCGGGGTCTCCTCGCCGACGGCCTTCTTGCTCGGGTCGAAATAGGAGATCGTCACCGGCCAGCGGTCGACGCCGTCGAGCTGTTTGGCCTTGGCCTCGACGCCTTCGCGCGGCTTGTCGGGGCCGATCTTGGCGCCGATCACCGCGAGCGTATTGTAGATCTTCTGGCCGCCATCGGATCCATCGTAGACTTGGCTCTCGAACACGCGCTCACCGGCCCGGGCAGCCGTGACGATCGCTTTCATCTGCCCGGTGGGGAAGAGAACCCGATCGGACAGATCGAATTTTGTGGATTTGGGTTTCTTCAGTGCAACACCGACCGTTCCGCTGTCCGCCCGGTTGGCCTGACCATCGACGCTGCCGTCCAGCTTCTGATTGGTGAAGTTCTGCGAATTGAAGCGAAAATTGCGCCCCTTCTCGTCCTCGAAAGTGGTCGAGCGCAGATCCGAGGTATTGACGCCGCCGCCGCTCAGGCCAATTTCTGTGACCTGCCGGAAATTGAGCGCATAGCCGCTGCAGGCATTGCCCGAAAAATCATACACGATACGGCCGCGCATGCTGTCGACGCTCGACTGGTCCTTGCGGCGGTCGAGATTGAGGTCGTAGATGGCCCGATGCGCAACGAAAGGGACGGGCGCCACCGCGGGAATCGCAGCCGTCGCCGCCGCCTTCTGGGGGGCAACGCTGTCCTGGGCCAGGGCCATGCCCGGCACCATCAGGAAGAACACGGCCGGAAGAAGCACGACCCTCGGACGGGCCGGAAGTGTCATCCGCATGAAGCAAAATTCCGTTTCAGAAATCGGCATTACCATAAATAGCGAGGCACGTGCCACAATGCTCAAAGAGCCTGTCAATCGTGACGGAATTAGGCCCGACGGCCGTGCCATTCCACATTCATCAACAAAGCCGTTTACGATCCGTTCGCGGCCGCGATACGAACATGCCATAATGATCCGAAACGCGAATCGCGCTGGCGAGACGCATTCTCGCGAGATACCGACTGCATGAATGATACCTCCGATCTGTTCGGGAGTGACAAGCCCGCCCTCTCCAAATCCCGCTCCGACAAGGCCGGCGATGCAAAGCGACCGTCGACCCAGTCGATCGCGGCAGCCTTGAAGGCAGGCCTGACCTCCAAGCCCGCCGCGGCGAAGAGCAGCGAAGATGCCTATGGCGCCTCCTCCATCCGCGTGCTGGAAGGCATCGAAGCCATTCGCATGCGCCCTGGCATGTATATCGGCTCGACCGGGCCGGAAGGCGACGGCCTGCACCACCTGTTCGCCGAGGTGATCGACAATTCCATGGACGAGGCGGTGGCTGGCCACGCCAGCTTCATCGATGTCGAGCTGAGCGCCGACGGCTTCGTTTCGATCACCGACAATGGGCGCGGCATCCCAGTCGAGCCGCATCCGCAATTTCCGGACGAGTCGACCCTGCAGGTCGTGATGACCAGGCCGCATTCGGGCGGCAAGTTCAACTCGGACGCCTATCAGACCTCCGGCGGTCTCCACGGTATCGGCGTCACCGCAGTCACCGCCCTGTCGGAACTCATGGAGGTGGAAGTGGCGCGTGGGCGCGAACTTCACCGCCAGCGTTTTGCCCGCGGCGTGCCGCTCGGCCCCGTCGAGCATATCGGTGCCGCCCCCAACCGCCGCGGCACCAAGGTGCGCTTCAAGCCTGATGCCGAGATCTTCAAGCACGGCATCGTCTTCGACCCCAAGCGCCTGTTCAAAATGGCGCGCTCGAAGGCCTATCTCTACCGTGGTGTCGAAATCCGCTGGAAATGCGCACCGGAACTACTGGTTGGCCACAGCGACGTGCCGGCGGAGGAGAACTTCAAATTCCCGCGCGGCCTGGAGGATTATCTGCGCTCGGCCAGCGAGGGCCTGGAACTCGTCACCGAGCAGATGTTCTCCGGTCGTGTGCCCAAGCCTGAGGGACATGGCTCGGTGGAATGGGCCATCGGCTGGTTCGCCGAGGACGAAGGCTATGTCTCCTCCTATTGCAACACGGTACCGACCCGCGAAGGTGGCGCCCATGAGGCGGGCCTGCGCATCGCCCTGCTGCGCGGCCTGAAGGATCACGCCGAGCGGATCGGCAACAAGCGCGCCAACCAACTCACCACCGAAGACGTGATGGCCTGCACGGCCGCCATGCTCTCGGTGTTCATCCGCGAGCCGGAGTTCTCGTCCCAGACCAAGGCCAAGCTGGTGACCACGGAGGCGAGCCGCATCGTCGAGCAGGCCCTGAAGGATGCCTTCGACCATTGGCTGGCCTCCATGCCCTCGCAGGCGGTCAAGCTGCTCGACTTCGTGGTTGAAAGGGCCGAGGAGCGCCTTCGCCGCCGCGCCGAGAAGGACGTGGCGCGCAAAACCGCCACGCGCAAGCTGCGCCTGCCCGGAAAGCTCGCAGATTGCTCGAACAATGCCGCGCAAGGCTCTGAATTGTTTATCGTCGAAGGCGATTCCGCCGGCGGCTCGGCCAAGCAGGCACGCAACCGCACCAACCAGGCGGTGCTGCCTTTGCGCGGCAAGATCCTCAATGTCGCGGCCGCGGCCAAGGACAAGCTCGCCCAGAACCAGCAATTGCAGGATCTCGGCCAGGCGCTCGGCTGCGGCATGGGTTCGAACTATCGCGACGATGATCTGCGCTACGAGAAGGTCATCATCATGACGGACGCCGACGTCGACGGCGCCCATATCGCTTCGCTGCTGATCACCTTCTTCTGGCGCCAGATGCCGCGCCTGATCGAGCGCGGCCATCTCTATCTTGCCGCGCCGCCCCTCTACCGCCTGACCCAGGGTTCGAAATCGCTCTATGCCCGTGACGATGCCCATAAGGACGAGCTGGTAAAATCGGCCTTCAAAGCCAATCAGAAGATCGAGATCGGCCGCTTCAAGGGCCTGGGCGAGATGATGCCGGCGCAATTGAAGGAAACCACCATGGATCCCAAGAAGCGCACGCTTCTCAAGGTGATGGTGGTGGATGAGGAGCGCGCGGAAACTTCCAGCTCCGTGGAACGCCTGATGGGCAACAAGCCCGAAGCCCGTTTCGCCTTCATCCAGGAACAGGCCGCCTTCGCCAGCGAACTCGTCGATATCTGAAACCGAGCAACATTATCTGTGCTCTCGACAAGGGAGCACTTCTCCGGTGCGCGAACGTCTCGTCCGCTCTTGGAAACGCTTCGTTTGCAGAAAAAAGGCGGACGAGACGTCCGCGCACCCGGACATTCGCCCGTCAAGTTTCAGGTCTCGAAATCGCCAAAGATGTCCTGAAGCCGCGTCAGCTGTTCGACGCGCTCGCTGACCTCGTCGCCCAGCACGACGATGACATTGCTCAGCATCAGGTCGAGCACGGCCGTGATCGTCGCGGCTCCGTCCCAGAGCGGGCCGTGGGATCCCGGCACTACCAGGCAGATATCCGAAACCTCGGCGCCCCAAGGGCAGAACTCGTCGGTGATCAGGACCACCTTTACGCCGGCGCGGCGTGCCTCGATCGCCAAAGGCCGTGCCTTAGAGGCGAAGCGGCGGACATCATGCAGGAAGAGCAGCCTGCCGCTCACCGAGCCGTCGAGCAATTCGGCATAGGTTCCGTTCAGCCCGTCCACGAATTGCACGCGCGGCCGCGTATAGGAGAGCTGACTGGCGAAATATTGGGCTATGCCCCGTACATTTTGATAGGCGGCGACATAGACCTCGCTCGCGCCGACCAGGGCCTCGATGGTCTGCCGCCATTCAAGTGAGGTCGTCAGTCCGTAGATCTGGCCGAGATTGTCGATCTGCTGCTGGATCAGCCCCGCGAGAAGCTTGCCGCCACGAATGTCCTCGCGCAGGCGGTCGACCGGCCCCTTCACCTGCCAGGCCGGATTGGAGCTGCCGCGCCGCAATTCACGCTTGAGCTGGTCGAGACCGTCGAACCCCATGCGCCTGAGAAAGCGCCCCACCGTCATTGGCGAGAGCTCGAGGCGTTCGGCGATCGACTTGGCGGTCTCGAACGGAAGATCGGCGATGTTCCGTTCGAGATAATTGGCGATCAGCTTGTCGGACTTCGACCGCCGCAATGCCTCGTCTTGCAGGAGCTTGAGGATACGCTGCGCCACATCACCTCCCCAGGGCGTGTCGTCGGCCTCACTGGGCCGTCTTGACCTTGGTCCAGACGCGGTCCAACTGGCGGATGCCCGGGCCGAGATCCTGGAAGATCTGCAGCCTCTGCATGGTTTCCTGCGGCGGATTGATCTCCTTGCTATTCTTGATGTTGTCGGGGGTCAATTGCCGGGCCGGCAGATTGGGCGTGCCGTTGGTCTGCTGCGAGACATTCAGCGCCGCGATCTCGGGCCGAGTGTAGAACTGCAGGAACTTGATGGCGTTCTGCTTGTTCGGGGCCGATTTGAGGACGCAGATATCCTCCTGATACATGGTGGCCCCCTCTTCCGGGATCACGAAGCCAAGATCCTTGGGGTTGCCGAAGACGTCGATCATGGCGCCGATGAAGAAATGCGCTGCCGCGACGTCGCCCGCCCCCACCATCGGGCGGGCGTCATAGGTGAAGGCGGCAACCTCAGGCTTCATGGCGATCACGGTCTCGGCCGCCTGCTGCAATTCGGCCGGATCGGTCGAATTGACCTTGTGACCGTTGAGGATCAATCCGACCGCGAGCACCTCGCGCATGTCGTCGAGCAAGGTGAATTTCAGCCCCTTCGCCTTCACCGTGGCGAGTAGATCCTTCCAGCCGGTGATATCCTTGCCCAGCACCTTGCGGTTATAGAGGATGCCGACCGAACCGAAGGCATAAGGCAGGCAATATTCGCCCTTCGGATCGCTCTTGGCCCTGAGGAAGCTGGGTTCGATGTTCTTGAAGCCCTCATAGGAACCGATATCGGTCTTCTCCAAAAGGCCCAGCTTGTCCATGATGTCCTGCATGTGCACCGACGGGAACACGATGTCGTAGCCGGTTGCGCCGCCCTGGATCTTGGCGAGCATTTCCTCATTGGAGGAATAGGTCGAGAGATTGACCTTGATCTTGGTCTCCTCCTCGAACTTCTTCAGAACTGCCGGATTGATATATTCGCCCCAATTATAGACGTTGAGTTCCTCCGCCCAAGCGCTGCCCGCCGCCAGCAGCGCCGCGAGTGACAAGGCCAGGCCCGCGCACCAGGCACGCCGTCTCGTCCGGCCTCGACCGGCCGTATCAATGGTCTTGGTCATCCAAATTCTCCTCTGATGGCAGCGCCCGGCACGGACCTCCCGGGCCCGGTTTCCCATCGCGCTTTGCTGGTCACGGCTTCTGCCGGCCGTTGACTTCACTCAATAAATGGTATCCAAATATCTTAACATAACAAGAGTTATTTTAATAACATTTCGAGGGAAGACAGATGCAGGATTCGATCGTCCGGCTAGAGGGAGCGGCCAAGGCCTTCCCCACGCCGGAGGGACGCAGCGTGACCGCATTGGACGCGATCGATCTCGATGTGCGCCGCAATGAGTTCCTTACGCTTCTCGGCCCCTCCGGCTGCGGCAAGACCACTTTGCTCCACGCCATCAGCGGTTTCGTCGAGCTCGACGCAGGGCGTATCCTCATCGACGGGGAGGACATCACCGATCGCCCACCCTATCGGCGCCCCGTCAACACAGTGTTCCAGAACTATGCTCTCTTCCCGCATATGACGGTGGGCGAGAACACCGGCTATGCCCTCGAAATCGCCGGCATCGGCAAGGCCGAGCGCCTGCAGCGCGTCACCGCCGCGCTGCGCATGGTCGGCCTGGAAGGCACCGAAAGCCGGCGGCCGCGCCAGCTATCCGGCGGACAGCAGCAGCGGGTTGCCCTCGCCCGCGCCATCATCGCCCGGCCCAAGCTCGTCCTCCTGGACGAACCCTTGTCGGCGCTCGACAAGAACCTGCGCCAGGCCATGCAGATCGAGCTCAAGACGCTGCAGCACGAGCTCGGCATCTCCTTCATCTTCGTGACCCACGACCAGCAGGAAGCCCTGACCATGTCCGATCGTGTGGCCGTACTTTCGGGCGGCCGCATCCAGCAGCTCGACACGCCGCGCAACGTCTACGACCACCCCGCCAATATTTTCGTCGCCACCTTCGTGGGTGCCAGTAATCTGTTCGAGGGCGAGGTCCGGGGCCATGAACTGGTGACAGAGGACGGCACGACGATCCGCCATCGCACGGCACGGACGTCGGCATCCGGCAGCGCCACCGCCCTGATCCGGCCCGAGCAGTTCCTCCTGGCAGACAATGACGCCAGCCTGCCCGGCCTCGATATCGAACTCAGGCAAATCGTCTTCGTGGGCTCGTCCTTCGAATTGTTCGGGCACACGGGCCAGGGCCGGCCGATCGTGGTCGAAGTGCCCGCCACGCGCCGCGAGGCCGTCGGAGCCATCGAGCAAAGCCGCCGGGCGCGGATCTCCTACGATCCCGGCGCCGTCCACCTCATCGAGCCGGGAGCGAGCATCTGACATGTCCATTGCCAGCCGCCGCCGCGTCGAACTTTCCCTGCTCCTCGGTCCTGTCAGCGCCTTCCTCGCCCTCTTCTTTCTGGTGCCGCTCGCCATCATGATGGTCACAAGCTTCCTCGCTCCGGGCCTCTATGGCGGGGTGGAATGGAGCTTCTATCCCGATAATTTCGGGCGCATCCTCGGCTTTGCCAATCCGGCCTTCGAGGAATTCGATCCGATCTACATCGCGATCTTCCTGCGTTCCCTGAAGATCGCCGCTTTCACAGTGCTGACCGCCTTGATCGTGTGCTATCCGGCCGCCTTCTGCATCGCCAGCCTACCAGCGCGCTGGAAGAATTTCTGTCTCTTCCTGATCACCCTGCCCTTCTTCACCAGCCTGATCGTGCGCCTGTTCGTCTGGGTGCTGATCCTGCGCCAGACGGGCCTGGTCAACGAGGCGCTGCTGTCGACCGGGCTGATCGCCCGTCCGCTCGATCTCATCTACACCGACGGCGCCATTATCCTGGGCATGGTCTATGTCTACATTCCCTTCATGTTCATGCCTGTTTATGCCAGCGTGGAGAAGCTCGACTGGACGCTGGTACGCGCCTCGCTCGATCTCGGCGCCGGACCGATCCGCACCTTCCTGCGCATCATCCTGCCGCTGACCGCCCCCGGCATCGCCGGCGGCGCCATCATCGTCTTCATCCCGGCACTCGGCAATTTCGTGGTGCCGGCCATTCTCGGCGGCGCCAAGGTGATGATGCTCGGCAATCTGATCGAGCAGCAATTCCTGTCCGCCCGCAACTGGCCCTTCGGCTCGGCGCTGGCCATGATGGTGATGAGCGTGATGCTCGTGCTGTTGATGGTCTATGTCTTCACCTCCAACCGCCGCCCTGCGGCGGCAGGCCAGGGAGGCGGCGCATGAAAGCCGTTCGCTTCCTCGCCCGCGGTGGCCTCGTCGCCTATACGGCCCTGTTCTTCGCCTTCATCTATGTGCCGCTCGCGGTGATTGCGGTCTATTCGTTCAACGCCAATCCAGTGAACATGATGACCTGGAGCGGCTTCACCACCGAGTGGTATGCTCAGGTCCTCGGTTTCAAGACCGCGATCTCGGAGAGCGCCCTTTATATCGAATTGACCGACCAGCTCCTGCGCGCCGTCAGGAACAGCCTCGTCATCGCCGGGGCGACCACGGCGATCGCCACCATCTTCGGCACGGCGCTTGCCATCGCCCTGCACCGCTATGCCTTCTTCGGCGCCCGCTTCTATCGAGCCTCGCTCTTCATGCCCATGCTGATGCCGGACATCGTGCTCGGCATCGCGCTGCTGATCTTCTTCGTCAATGCCGGCATCGAGCTTGGGCTGAAGACGATCATCATCGGCCAGTGCACCTTCCTGATCTCCTACGTCTTCATCGTCGTCTCCGCCCGCCTTGCCGGCATGGACCGGACGCTGGAGCATGCTTCGGCCGATCTCGGCGCCAATGAATGGACGACATTCCGCAAGGTGGTGTTCCCGCAGCTTCTGCCCGGTATCGTCGGGGGTGCGCTGCTCGCCTTCATCATCTCGATGGACGATCTGGTGATCACCTATTTCATCGCCGGCGTCGACGTCACCACCCTGCCGATGTTCATCTTCTCCATGCTTCGCCGTGGCATCAAACCGGAGATCAACGCGATCGCCGTGATGATGCTTGCCTTCTCCTTCGTGGTCGCCTCGCTCGGCCTCTACCTCCGCTCTCGCCAGAATTGACCAGCATGACACAAGCCAATCTTCCCGGGCGCAAGCCCCGCGCCCGCGACCTCGGCCTGCCCTTTTCGGGCAAGACGGGTCTGCATAATGCCATTACCGATGTGGAAGGGGTCGGCGTCGGCTTCACCACCCTTCTCGAAAACGAGCCTCGCCCCGGCCGCAAGAGGCCATTGCGCACCGGCGTCACCGCCATCCTGCCGCATTGGGCCTCGCCGACGCCGGTTCCTGTTTATGCCGGCGTCCACCGCTTCAACGGCAATGGCGAGATGACCGGCACGCATTGGATCGAGGATGGCGGCAGCTTCATCGGGCCGGTGGTGATCACCAACACCCACGCCATCGGCATGGCGCATCACGCCACGGTGAAATGGATGCTCGAGCGCTACGCCTCGACCTATGACAGCGACGATTTCCTCTGGATCATGCCCGTCATCGCCGAGACCTATGACGGGGTGCTGAACGACATCAACGCCCTTGCCGTGTCCGAAGCCGATGTCCGCGCCGCCCTCGACGCCGCCGCCCCCGGTCCGGTGCGCGAAGGCAATTGCGGTGGCGGCACCGGCATGATCACCTATGGCTTCAAGGGTGGCACCGGCACGGCGTCACGCATCGTCGAGCTCGACGGCATCTCCTACACCATCGGCACGCTGGTGCAGGCCAATCATGGCCAGCGCGACTGGCTGACCATCCGCGGCGTACCGGTCGGCGAGCACCTTCGCGACGGCACGCCGCAGAGCCAGTTGCAGGAGCGCGGCTCGATCATCGTCGTCATCGCCACCGACCTGCCGCTCGCCCCGCACCAGCTCCAGCGCCTGGCGCGCCGGGCCGCCATCGGCATCGGCCGCAACGGCACACCAGGCGGCAACAATTCCGGCGACATCTTCCTGGCCTTCTCCACCGCCAATGCAAGGCCGATGCTGCACCGTGCCCCGCCGCGTTTCGGCATCGAGATCCTCAACGACGAACGGCTCGATCCAGCCTATCTCGCCGTGGTCGACAGCGTCGAGGAGGCCGTGGTCAACGCCATGCTCGCCGCCGAGGATGCCGGCGGCACGCCGCATGATCGTTTCCTGATCAAGGCCCTGCCGCACGCGCCCTTGATGGAGCTGATGCGGCGCTATGGCCGGCTGGCCTGAGGGCTTGCGCTCTCAGCGCAAGGGCAATCTCTTGTAGCGGCCCGGCTCCTCCGGGTCATGATGCTGGCTGTAGGGGCCCTCCTCCAGGAACAGCTTGTGGCAGAAGGCGAGCTTGTCTTTCGACAAGGTGACGCCCAGTCCAGGCCCCTCCGGCACGGCGACGAGATTGTCGATCGGTGCGAAGACGCCTTCTTCCACCACGTCGTAGGGCTGCATGCGGAACAGCGACTGGCTGGGCTCGCGCAGATGGGAGAAGGCAGCGCTGAGATGCAGATAGACGGCGCTGCCGATGCCGGTATTGGCGCTGTAGCACCAGAAATCGATGCCCATCGCTTCGCAGGCACCGATGAAACGCACCGTGCGACCGATGCCGCCATGCACATTGACGTCGGTAACGATGGCATCGGGAACGCCGAGCGCCACCGCCTTCTGGATATCGACATTGTGTCCGGAGAACGGAATGGCGGTGTGCCGGCGCAAGCTCGCCATCTCCTCGAAGGTGGCGCAGGGCTCCTCCCAGTTGCGGATGTCGAGATCCTCGATACGGCTGGCAATGCGTTTGGCCTCGGTCACCGAATAGGCCATGTTCGAATCGATGCGGATGATCGCATCGGGTCCGAGCTGCCGGCGCATCAGCCGGAGCGCCTCGATGCTGGGCTCCGGATCGCGGGTGCAGAGCTTGCCCTCGAAGATGGTGGTGCCGAACCGCTCCTTCAGGCCAACGCAATATTCCGCCACGGCTTCCGGCGTGAGCTCGCCACCCCTGCCGTTCCTGGCCTGGCGGAAGCCGAAATAATCGGCGAAGGCGATCTTCTTGCGCACGGCTCCGCCGAGCAGGTCGTAGAGCGGGCGCCCAGCCGCCTTGCCCTTGATATCCCACAGCGCCGTCTCGATGGCGGCGAAAGCCCTGATCGAGGCGAAGTCGATAGTGGAGGTCACGCCGCGCCAGCTCGGCAGGCAGATGAGTTCGGCGCCGGCGATGTCGTGGGCGTCGCGCCCGATCAGGGCAGGCGCCATCCGCTCGACGATGGCGCAGGCGAGCCAGGAGGCCGCTTCGCCGAGCCCGGTGAGGCCCTCGTCCGTCTCCACCTCGACCACGCAACGCGAGGACCCCGGCAGCCAGCCGAAAGACCACCAATAGGGTGCCTCGATCGGCAGGTTGATCGGCGTGGCACGGATGGCGGTGATCTTCATGGGATGGGGCCCTGGCGGTGGCGGGGGAAGAATCTGTGGCTTGGATGGGAGTGATTGGCAAGGGCATTGGAGCGCGGACATCCTGTCTGCTCTTGATCCTGTCTGCGAAGTGTTTCCAAGAGTGGGCTGGAAGTCCGCGCTCGCAGGTCACTCTAATCGCCGGCGGAACAGCCAGCTGGCCGCCGCCAGCGAAACGGCTGCGATGACAGCCATCGGCCAGGTGTTGGCCACCACCGCCTCCAGAGGCAGGTCGCGCAGGAACACACCCTTCACGATCA
Organism: Labrys sp. HAY1-8F; assembly: GCF_056754975.1. Lineage (NCBI taxonomy): Bacteria > Pseudomonadati > Pseudomonadota > Alphaproteobacteria > Hyphomicrobiales > Xanthobacteraceae > Labrys > Labrys sp. HAY1-8F. Next base: position 771,410 of record NZ_JBPGWZ010000002.1, read on the forward strand.
CCAGGAAATAGCGCAGCGGGTTGATGACCGTGATCGGCTGCAGCCAGGCCGGCATGTTCTCGATCGGCGTGGCAAAGCCGGAGAGCAGCATGGCCGGCACCAGGAAGAGAAAGGCTCCGAGGATGGCTTGCTGCTGGGTGGTCGACAGGGCCGAGATGAACAGGCCGATGCCAGCCACGGCGAGGAGATAGAAGACCGCGCTGCCATAGAGCAGCAGCAAGGAGCCCCGCAGCGGCACCCCGAAGATCATGACGGCAGCCACGATATAAACGGTCAGATGGAAGGTCCCGATCAGCATGGGCGGCAGCACCTTGCCCAACAGGATCTCGTGCGTGCGCAACGGAGAGACCATGAGCTGGTCGAAGGTGCCGAGTTCCCGCTCGCGCGCGATCGACAAGGCCGTGACGATCAGCCCGATCAAGAGCGCGATGGCGGCTACCAGATTGGGCACCATGAACCATTGGAAGGTCAGGTTCGAATTGAACCAGTTGCGCACGACCACGTCGATGGCCCGACCGCCGGCAGCCTTGCCAAGGGCGGTGTCGGCGCCGAGGCCGGAGGTGATCTGGTTGAGATAACCTGCCACGATCTGGGAGGCATTGGACTTGCGGCCATCGAGGACGAGGCCGAGATCGGCCGGCCGACGCGCCTCGATATCGCGGGAAAAGGTTGGGCCGATCTCGATGGCAGCAATGACCTCCTGCCTGTCGATGGCGGTGCGCAGCTCTAAGGGATCCTGCGTGCGGCGGACGGAGCGGAAGGTGGGCGAGCCCTCGACGCGTCGGATCAGCTCCTGGCTCCAGGCGCCGTTGTCGCGGTTGAGCACGAGAAGGTCGACATTCTTCACCTCCAGCGTGGCGGCGAAGGAAAACACCAGGAGCTGGAGGATGGGTGGCACCACCAGGATGATGCGGCTCTTGGGATCCCGCAGGATCCCCAGCAACTCCTTGATGATCAGGGCCCTGAGGCGCACCAGTCCCATCTCAGCCGATCCTCTTGCGGGTGCTGCGGGCCGCAGCCAGGAAGAAGACGAAGCCGATGAACAGCATCACCGCGATGGCCTTGAGGAACATCGGCCAGATGTCACCGGCCAGGAATACCGATTGCAGGCTGGGGATCAGATAGCGCACGGGCAGGATCAAGGTGATCCACTGGATCACCCGAGGCATCGAATTGATCTCGAACAGGAAGCCCGACAGCAGGAAAGCCGGAAGGAAGGCCGAGATCAGCGCGAGCTGCGAAGCCAGGAACTGGTTCTTGGTGGCGGCTGAGATCAGGAGCCCCTGCCCCAGTGCCGGGATGAGGAAACTGGCCGACAAGGCATAGAGCGCCAGCAGCGAGCCCCGGAAAGGCACGCCGAACAGGAGGACCGCCACCAGCACGCACAGGGTCATAGAAGCCAGGCCAAGCAGGAAATAGGGTATGAGCTTGCCGGCCAGCAACTCGGCGGCACTGACGGGCGTCGCCATCATCGCTTCCATGGTGCCGCGCTCCCATTCGCGGGCCACCACCAGCGAGGTCAGCAGCGTGCCGATCAGCGCCATGACGATGGCGATGGAACCTGGAACCAGGAAGTTGCGGCTGGTCAGCTCCGGGTTGAACCAGAAACGCTGTTGCACCTCGATCGCCGGTTGACCGAAACCTCGCTCGCCCCCTCGAATCACCGCCCAGCTGGCGATGACGCCGCGGGCATAGTTCTGCACGAAATTCGCATTGTTCGGATCCGAGCCATCGACCAGAATCTGGATAGCCGGTCCGGTGGCGGAGGCGAAGTCGGCGGCGAAGGTCGAGGGAATGACGATAATGCCCCTGATCCGCCCCACGATCAGGTCCTCTTCGAATTCGCGCCGGTCATGCCCCTGCCTGACTTCGAAATAGCCCGAGGCCTGAAAGCTTGCGGCGATGTCGCGGGTCAGCGGCGATGGATCCTCGAGGACCAGTCCCACACGGGTGCGGGTGGCGTCCAGCGAAACGCCGTAGCCGAAGAGGAAGAGCAGGATCAGGGGCAGCACGAAGGCGATCAGGATGGAGCTGGGATCGCGGACGATCTGATAGCTTTCCTTGCGCACCAGGGCGGCGAAGCGCGACAGCCGGGCGGAACGGTCCGCCGCGACGGATGGCCGCGCGGTTTCCTCGGCCGCAGTTGAGGGCGCTGGTTTGTCCTCGCTCATGCCGCCTTCGCCTCCGAACCCTGCACGAGCGCGACGAAGGCGTCCTCCATGGTCGGATCGGGATTGGCGGCATCGGCAACCTGTGCCTTGAGTTCGTCAGGCGAGCCCAGCGCAATCGAGCGCCCGCGATAGATCAGCGAAATCCGGTCGCAATATTCGGCCTCGTCCATGAAATGGGTGGTGACCAGCACGGTCACGCCCTTCTCGACGAGCGCGTTGATATGGGTCCAGAATTCGCGCCGCGTGATCGGGTCGACCCCCGATGTCGGCTCGTCGAGAAAGAGCGCTTCCGGCTCGTGCATGACGGCGCAGGCAAGCGCCAGGCGCTGCTTGAGGCCGAGCGGCAGATCCTTGGCGGACATGCCTCTTCGCGGGCCGAAATCGAAGATCTCGGTCATCAGTTCAATGCGTTCGCGCTTGCGAGCGCCGGTCAGGCCATAGACGCCAGCAAAAAAGGCGAGGTTCTGCGCCACGCTGAGATCGCCATAAAGCGAGAATTTCTGGGCCATGTAGCCCAGGCGATTGCGGGCCTCGGCCGAGTCGCGCCTGAGGTCGAAGCCGGCGACGCGCCCCTCGCCGCCCGTGGGCTTGAGCAAGCCGCACAGCATCTTGAAGGTGGTGGACTTGCCGGCACCGTTCGGCCCCAGCAACCCGAAGATCTGGCCACGCGGGATCTCGAAGGAAATATCCTGCGCCGCAGCGAAATCGCCGAAATGCTTGGTCAACCCCCGCGCCTCGATCACGGGTTGCCCCTCCTCGACGGGCAGCGTCCGCGCCGCCTCGGCAAGCCGCGAGCGTCCGCCGGGGCCGCCCCCGAGCAGATCGACGAAGGCATCCTCGAAGCGCGGCTGTGTCGGCTGCGGCTTTGCACGAGCACCCGCGGCGCGTGCAGCCTCCTCGGCAAAGCCCGCCCCGGCCGCCGTTACCAGCCGGATGGCCTGGCCCTGAATGACGCCATCGACGATCCCCGGTACCGCGAGCGCCCGCGACAGCGCCGGACGGCGTCGGCCCTCGATATCGCCGAGACGGAACACGCGGCCCTCGACCTTGCTGGTGAGTTCGGAGGGAACTCCGGCAAACAGCAGCTTGCCCCGATTCAATAGCAGCACGCGGTCGCAGGCCTGGGCCTCGTCGAGATAGGCGGTGGACCAGACCACGCCGATGCCCTCATGAGTCAGATCCTCCACCATCTTCCACAGATCGCGCCGCGAAATCGGGTCGACGCCCACCCCCGGCTCGTCGAGCAGCAGCAGGCGCGGCTTCTTGAGGAGCGCGCAGGCCAGGCCCAGCTTCTGCTTCATGCCGCCAGAAAGCTGGCCGGCCAGGCGACTAGTGAAGGGGCCGAGATCGGTGAAGGCCAGCAATTCCTCGAAGATGGCGGCCCGCTCGCTCTTGGGCAGCCCGCGCAGATCGGCATAGAGATCGAGATTCTCCTGCACCGACAGGTCCTCATAGAGACCGAAGCGCTGGGGCATGTAGCCGATCGCCGCCTGGATCGAAGCCGCATCGCGGGCGGTGTCGAAGCCGAGCACCTGCAGGCGGCCCTCGTCAGGCAGCATCAGGCCCGTCATCAGGCGGATCAGCGTGGTTTTTCCGGCGCCGTCGGGGCCGACCAGCCCGGTGATCTCGCCCGGCCGGATCGAAGCCTCGATGCCGTCGAGCGCCTGGATCGTTACGCCGAAGCGTTTGCTGACGCCGCAAATCTGGACGACTGCGTCGGTCATATCGGTGCCTTTCAGGGCTTGCCGCCTTGCTCGGCAGCCATATCGGCGAGGCGCACCGTCACCGGCATGCCCTGCAGGAGCGCACTGTCCGGCTCGTCGACCACGATGCGCAGGCGATAGACCAGATCAGTGCGCAGTTCCGGTGTCTCCACCGTCTTCGGCGTGAATTCGGCGACCGGCGAGACGAAGCCCACGCGCCCCTTGTAGCGCTTGGCCGGATCGGTATCCGAACGCACCTCCACCATCGTGCCGGTATGGACGCGGCCGAGATGGGTTTCCGCAATGAAGGCCCGGATCCAGACAGGCTTGGTGAGCGACAGCACGAAAGCGATGTCGTTGGGGGCCAGGATCGCTCCCTTCTCGCGGACACGGGAAAGAATGACGCCATCGGCCGGCGCGACCAGGATGGTGTCGGCGGTGGTCGTCCGGGCCGAAGCAAGGTTGGCCTCGGCCGCCTCCAGGCTGGCCTTGGCGGCGGCGATATCCTCGGCGCGCGTGCCCTCCTGCAACAGTGCCAGGGCTTCCCTGGCCGCGTTCACCCGGGCCAGCGCCGCATCGCGCGCCGCGATCGCCTGGTCAAGCCCGCCCTGCGAGACGGTGCCGCTCGGCCGGAGCTGGAAGGAGCGGGTGTAGCTCTGTTCGGCATTGATGAGATCGGCCTGGCGTTCGGCGAGAACGGCCCTGGCCTGTGCGATCTCGGAGGCGCGTGGGCCGGCTTCCAGCTTGGCGAGCGTGGCGCGCTGGCCGGCCGCCTGCGCCTGCGCCACCTCGACCAGGTCCTGGTAAGGCCTGTTGTCCAGCCGGGCGAGCGTATCGCCCGCCTTCACGCTATCGCCTTCGTCCACCAGGGTTTCGGCGAGCTTGCCGCTGACGCGAAAGCCGAGCTGCACCTGGCGGATATCGACATTGCCGTAGAGGACCAGCTCTTTCTCCGCGCGTTCGACCCAGCCCATGCGCTGGGGCAGATCGAACCACCAGGCAGCGAGCGCACCACCGGCGAGTGCCAGCAGAACGATGGGAACGGCAGCCTTCTTCATGAACGGCCTCCTTCCGCAGCAAGGGCAGCGACGAGTTCACCGGCATGGCTCCGCACGGTTTCCACCTCGTCGGCACCGATGGTGTCCCAGGCGAGATGGCGCTTCACGGCCGCATGCGCGACCCGGAAAACCATCAGGCCGCCAAGCAGAGAAAGGGTGCGCAGCTTGACGTGACGAGTAAGCCCATTCTCGCCCAGCACGATGCCCACCAGCATGCTCGCCGCCTCGAGCATGGGCTTCATCACCTGCGCGAAGATACGTTCGAAAGCCTCGGTCGGCTCCATCTGCTCACGGATGAGGAAGCGCGCCAGCGGCTCGGATATCGGCCCGATGAACAGGACTGCCATGGCCTGCGCCAGCTCGGTCAGAAAAGCCTGGGCCTCCTGCCGATCGATGGTCGTGCCCCCGCCCGTGGCTTCGGCGAGGCGCGCTCGGATGCGCCCTCCCAAGCCGCCAACATGGGATGAAATCAGGCTGGCGATATGATCGGCCGTGGCAACGTAGAGCCCTTCCTTGCTGCCGAAATAATAGGGAATCGCCTGCAGGTTGACGCCGGCGGCATCCGCCAGCATGCGCGTCGAAGCGCCGTCGAAGCCATAGCGACCGAACACGCCGATCGACGCATCGAGCAGCTTCTCGCGGGTTGCATCACCGCGGCCGCTCGGGGCCGGAGGAGCGGATTGTTTCTTGACCATGACGCAACTCATAGTCGAAGTTCGGTTTTCAGTCAATCGATTGAATTATACTGCCCGATACAAATTGCGGCCTTCGAAAATGACACAATGAAACCGCCGGATATCGATGCATCGATATCCGGCGGCGAACGTCTCAGAGATTGAAGCAGCCTGGTCTTGCCGATCAGAACCGGAGGCTGAACTTGCCCGATACGTTCTGGTCGAAACTGCCCCGGCGTGCGAACTGGCCGCCATAGGCCACGCTCAGCGTCGCCGACTGGCTGAGGGCAAGATCGAGCCCGGCCCTGGCCACGAGGGCGTTTTCGGCAATCGGCACGCCCTCCACACCGAACGGCGTGCCGCCGTCGAACGCGAACGTTCCGTGCGGCGTGGTATCGCCGAAGGCGTGGCGCCAGCCGAGCGTGGCACTGACGCGCGCCGTCAGGCTGGCGAGTTCGAAGTCGGTGGAGGCCCGCAGCCCCAGCGTGCTGAAGGTGACGTCCGTATTGGAGGACGATGCCGCAAGCGCCGCATTGCCGCCGCGCTCATGGAAGCTATCTGCGCGCAGATCGAGGAAAGCGAGATTGGCGAAGGGTTCGAAACCAACGACGCCGAAGCGCAGATTATAGCCGGCCTCGCCAAAAACCTGTGCCGTGCCGGCCCGGTAGTCGGCATTGATGCCCTGCCCGGCCGCCACGCGGCTGGTGGAGATGTCGTGCCAGGTGTAGAAGGCGCCCGCACGCAGGGCGAGCTGACCCACCATCGTGCCGGCATAGAGGCCCAGGTGGTAGTTGTCGCTGTCGCCGCTGCCCAGGCCCCGGGTGCTGAAGCTGGTACGGCTATAGCCTGCCAGTGCACCGAGCCGCACATCCGTCTCGCCGAGCGATATGGGCGCATCGGCGCCAAACAGGAAACCGCCGCTGTTGCGCGTCATGCCGGCAGCGTTGCCGGTGCTGCCGGTACGCCCCCAGGAGCCGAAACCCTGCCCCCAGACAGAAAGCCCGTCTGCCGCAGGAGGCGCTACCGGTGAAGGCGAACCCGCAGGCGCAGTCGAATTGCCGAGCGAGGCAAACTGCATGGGCATGACCGAAGCCGCGCCGCTCCCCGTCGTCGGCAGGCCCGCTGCCGCCGTCGTCTCGAAAGCCGAACGCAAGCGATCGGTTGCCATGGCGCCCAACTGGCTGTCACCTTCGATCAGGGCAGTCCGTGCGGAAACATTCACCTCGCCCGACAGCGAAGCCAGGTGACCGGCCAAATCGGCACCGGTATTGGCCACCAGGAAGTCATCGAAGAGGGCATTCCCCCTTCCCAGCGATTCCAAGCCGGCCGCGGCAGCCCGCTGATTGAATGTCCGGCCGACGCTCGCAAAGCTGCGATCGTTGCGGCCGATGGTCATTGTTACTTGGGTGGGGTCATAGCCGAAGCTGGCCCCGAGGAAGGCGTAGTCCGGCAGAGCGCCCTCGAAGCGTCCGCTGACACCGCCTTCGGCGGTCAGGATGGTGTATTCCTTGCCATAAAGCGCGAGCAACTGCTCCTTGCTCAACAGGCCATTACCGCCCTGGGCACCGATCAGGACGGTGCCGCCGTCCAGCGTCGCCTTGCCGGTCACCGCGATCCGGTCCGCCCTGTCGCCGGCACCGACATCCACCTGGTAATAGCTGCCCTGCCCGAAGCGGGCATCGCCCTTCACCATCAGCACGCCGGCCCCGGTCGGGGTGACCAGGCCGCCCGACTTGGCGTCGAGGCCGCCGATGATGCCGCTGCCGCCAAGCACCGCGCCCCGGTCGATGGTCACCGACGAGGTCAGCGAGCCATCGACCACCAGTGTTCCCTGCTTCACCTGGGTCGGTCCCGCATAGGTGCCCGTGCCGGTGAGGCGAAGCCCGCCCGCCCCGAGCTTGGTGAGGCCGCCCTCGCCCGTGATCGTCTGGCCCAAAGTTACGGCATTGCCCGCGCTGGCAATGTCGAGCGTCCCGCCGGCGCCCTCGAGCACCAGGGCCCGATCGAGACCGTGCATGTCGTTGCCGATGATGCGCAGCGTGCCATCGGCAAGCCGGAGCTTGGCCTGCGAAGTGCCGAGTGCCGCATCCTCCTCGACGATGAGAACGCTCTTGTCCTTGACCAGCGTCTCCCCGATGAAGGAATGGTCGTCGATGCAATACTCGCGGATCGCCTGCTGGAAGCGCGGATCCTTGCTTGCGCAATCCAGCAGGGTCTTCTTCTCCTCCAGTGTCAGCCCGGCGAGAATCGGATTGCCGTTCGCATCGGCGATCTGTCCGAGATAGACGTCCCTGCGCATATTGTTGCGGGTGAGGAAGAACGCCTTGCCGTCCTTGTCGAAGGTATTGGCCTCCTCGCCCCAAACCAGGCGTGTCTTGTCAGGCTGTGGGCCGCCAGCGGTCTCGGTGTAGGTCTGAAGGGCAGGACCGATCCATTTGATCTCATGGGCTACCGGCTCATGGTCGGATATCGGTGCTTTCGTGCCATCGGGCTTGGTTACATACACATCCTTGATGACCCCCAAATAGGGATCGTTCGGGTCGTCGGCGAGAACATACCATTTGCCAAAGGGACGTGAGGCCAGGAAGTGGTCGATCTTGGTGCGATCCCAGCTCTGCCAGGTGTTGGTATCGTCCTCCCCGGCAGAGGGCCAGGTCGAACTGCCGTCGTTGAAATCATGCGGCTTGTAGCGCTCACGCTCGGCTTCCGTTTGAAGAAGCATATATTGCTTCTTGAGGAGGTTCATCGTCACCGGTTGATTGTCGGCGACCGGATGGGTCTCGTCCTTGAACGCGATGCCCTTGGTCTGGGCATCGAGTGCGATGATTTCCTCCCATTGCCGCCAGCTCATCTGGCTGATGCTGGTGATGCCCGGATATTTGCTCCTGTTGGCATCGAAATAGGCCTGGATGACGCTGCGATATTTCTCCTTGCCCTTGCCACCGGACCGCATGTCGTCGAAATATTCCTGGGCCTTGGCAAGCTGGTCAGAGCCCAGATATTCCTCCCTCAGCTTCTTGTAGAGCGCATTGTCTCCATAGGAGCCGACGACATATCCGGCAAACAGATAGGACTGTTGTGCCGCGCTGTGCAGCCCGCGCTCAGCGACGTCGCCCGCATTGAAATCACCCAGGAGGATGACAGGGCGCGAAGACGTCTTCGCCCAGTCATTGAGAGCCTGGGCTTCCTTGACGCGCCCCTGCGAGCCGTCGCTGTAGTCGAGATGGACGGTGCCGACCAACGTCTCCGGCCGCCCTCCCTGCTGACCGGTTACCGTGTAGCTGATGTTGCGCCCTTGCGTGGAAATGCCCGGCAGAACATAGGTGCCAAAGCTTCCCGGCAGCCGAGATATGACGCCGACATCCCCGATCTGGACCTTCCCATAGGTTCCCAGACCTGCCTCTTCGAGGAAGCCGGGAATATCGGAAACGTATCGGCTGCCGTTGACTTCCTGCATGCCAAGGATGTCGAAATTAGCCTTGGTCATGAAGTCGGCTACGACTTCTGGATTCTGCTTGAACTGATTCCAGATGTTCAGCGTCATGATCCGCAGCGTGCCGTCATCCCGGGCCAGGCTCGGCGTCGACGCCAAGGCGCACAGCGCAACCCCGCACAGCAAACGCGCACCAATGCCGAAAAACCTGAACCGACATGTGCGACCGCCATCCCCAATAGCCATTGAACTACCCCCATAAAATCAATCATGCGGGGCGGCCGTGACCGGATCTGCTCAGAAGCATCCAGCTTGATCAAAGCAACATTTTGCCGCCCACATTGTCCGTGGTGGCACACGCAAATGTCATGTTTATTACAATTTATCGGACCTGCGCTGCTAAAGGTACGCTCGGAGCTGCTATCGCATTGGAAGAGCAGCTCGAAAAATAGCCACCATCGAAAGAAAACAAATAAAAATCTCACGCTAGACTCGACTTGGACCCCCTAGCTTCGCTCAAAGATGGAGTTAGGCAGGGAAGTAAAAATGTTGCTTTATTGACATTTTTGTCGCTCCCCTTCGTTGGCTGCAGAACGCAAAAGGCTCCACGACGTCGCATCGGATAATGCCGGGGATCACCGACGTTTCCGGACGACATTTTCCTTGAAACATTTCCGCGGGGATGGACATTGGATCCAAGGCGAAACAAAGCAGGCCAGATGACGCAGCTCGACGAATATGCGCTTGGCGACGGCACCAAGAAATCGAATCGGCAAGCCGAGCTGCTGCAGCTGCTCGAGCGCAGCCATTATCTTTCGATCGAGGAAATCGCCGAACGCTTTGCCGTGACAACCCAGACTGCCCGTCGGGATATCATCGCGCTGGAAGCCACCGGCCAGGTGCGTCGCCTGCATGGTGGGGCCACGATCGCCACACCGGTGGACGCCGTTACCCGCCGCCAGCGGCGTATCGAAAACGCCTCCCTGAAGGCCCGGGTGGCTGCTCTCGTCGCCCAGGTCGTTCCAGACGGGGCAGCGATCTTCATGGACACCGGAACGACCTGCGAAGCGATCGCCTACGCGCTGCTGCAGAGGCGAGACCTTAGGATCGTCACCTATAGCCTGCGTGTGGCCACCATTTTCAGCGAGAATTCCAATTTCGCCTTGGCGATTCCCGGCGGCTTCGTGCGGCCGGTGGATGGTGGCGTCTTCCGCGAGGATACGGCAGACTATATCCGCCGCTTCAAATTCGACTACGCCGTGATCTCGGTCAGCGGCATCGACCAGGCCGGCGACATCTGTGACGACGACTATGCCGAGGTCTCGGCCGTCACTGCCGCCTTGGCGCAAACCGAGCGCACCATCCTGGCCGTGGACAGCACGAAATTCGGCAAAAGGGCGCTGGTCAGGCTCGGCTCGCTCGAGGATGTCGACATCCTGGTCAGCGACGACATTCCCGCCGCTTTTCGCGAGAGGGTGTACCGAAGCGGTGTCGAGACCCATGTCGCATCCGCTGCGGCACAGGATGCCGCCGTCGAGTCCTAGAGCATCGTAACGAGAAGATGGCGTCGGTCTTCGGCGTAACGATGCGAGAATGAAGACCTAGCTCACCGCATCACCAAGCAGACCAGCTCGCTGGATCTCGAGCGGCTCGCCGAGGCGCTTGCTTTGGATTGGAGTGTCAATCTCCAGATTGACATCCTTCAACGAATAAGGGCGCGAAACGTTGCCCGCTTCGCGCCCGATCGATTTTCATCAGCCCCCTTGCGGGAAAGAGCCTACTCCGCGCCAGCCGGTGCGTCGGGCTCGCGCTGCGGCGGTCCCTTCGGCTTGGCCTTCGGCTTCTTGGCCGAGGCCTGGCTGTTGTCCGCCACCACCGGCTCGGGCTTGGGCTTGGCCGGACCGGCCGGATATTCGAAGCCCAGTTCCTGCCTGCCCTCTTCGTTGGTGACAACAGTTACGCGCACGGCGCCGCCCGACTTCAGCCGGCCGAACAGCACCTCGTCGGCCAGCGGCGTCTTGATCGCCTGCTGGATCAGGCGAGCCATCGGCCGGGCGCCCATGAACTCGTCATAGCCATTGGCAACCAGCCAGGTGCGGGCATCGTTGGAGAGCTCCACCGCGACATGGCGATCGGCAAGCTGGACTTCGAGCTGCGCGATGAACTTGTCGACGACCTGGCTGACGATCTCCTGCGACAGATGGTCGAAGGCAATGGTCGCATCCAGGCGGTTGCGGAACTCCGGTGTGAACAGACGGTTGATCGCCTCAGTGTCGTCGCCCTCACGCTTGTTCTTGGTGAAGCCGAAGGCCGCCCTGGCCAGATCGGACGCACCGGCATTGGTCGTCATGATCAGGATCACGTTGCGGAAATCGACACTCTTGCCGTTGTGATCGGTAAGCTTGCCGTGATCCATCACCTGCAACAGGATGTTGAACAGGTCCGGATGGGCCTTCTCGATCTCGTCCAGCAGCAGCACGCAATGCGGGTTCTGGTCGATACCGTCGGTGAGCAGACCGCCCTGGTCGAAGCCGACATAGCCGGGAGGCGCACCGATCAGGCGCGACACCGTGTGGCGCTCCATATATTCGGACATGTCGAAGCGCAGCAGGTTGATGCCGAGCACCGAGGCGAGCTGGCGGGCGACTTCGGTCTTGCCGACGCCCGTCGGGCCCGAGAACAGGTAGTTGCCGATCGGCTTTTCCGGGTCGCGCAGTCCGGCACGGGCCAGCTTGATCGCCGCCGAAAGCTGCTTGATCGCCTTGTCCTGCCCGTAAACAACCCTTTTCAGGTTGGTCTCCAGGTTCCTCAGCGTCTCGGTATCGTCCTTCGACACGGTCTTGGGCGGGATGCGCGCCATGGTGGCGATCGTCGCCTCGATCTCCTTGACGCCGATCGTCTTCTTGCGCCGGCTTTCGGTCACCAGCATCTGCGAAGCACCGGTTTCATCGATGACGTCGATCGCCTTGTCCGGCAGCTTGCGGTCATTGATGTATTTGGCCGAGAGCTCCACCGCCGCCTTGATGGCGTCGTTGGTGTAGCGCAGCTTGTGATACTCCTCGTAATAGGGCTTGAGGCCCTTGAGGATCTCGATGGTGTCGGGGATGGAGGGCTCGGCCACGTCGATCTTCTGGAATCGGCGTACCAGGGCCCGGTCCTTTTCGAAATATTGGCGGTATTCCTTGTAGGTGGTCGAGCCGATGCAGCGCAGCAGGCCGGCGGCCAGGGCGGGCTTGAGCAGGTTGGAGGCATCCATGGCACCGCCCGAGGTGGCGCCGGCGCCGATCACCGTGTGAATCTCGTCGATGAACAGGATCGCGCCCGGATAGGCCTCGATCTCCTTCACCACCTGCTTGAGGCGCTCCTCGAAATCGCCGCGATAGCGCGTGCCGGCAAGCAGCGTGCCCATGTCGAGTGCGAACACGGTGGCGCCCAGCAGCACCTCCGGCACGTCGCCTTCGATGATGCGGCGCGCGAGGCCCTCGGCGATCGCCGTCTTGCCGACGCCGGGATCACCGACGAAGAGCGGATTGTTCTTCTGCCGCCGGCAGAGCACCTGGATGGTGCGCGTGATTTCGCTGTCGCGCCCGATCAGCGGGTCGATCTTGCCGTCCCGGGCCTTCTTGTTGAGGTTGACGCAATAGGCATCGATGGCGTCCTGCTTCTTCTTGGACGCCTCCTCGCCATTGGCCGTCGTCTTGGGGCTGTCGCCATCGGCCTCGTCGACGCCGCGCGGCGCCTTGGCTTCCGACAGGCCGGCGCGCTTGGCGATGCCGTGCGAGATGTAGTTCACGGCGTCATAGCGCGTCATGTCCTGCTCCTGCAGGAAATAAGCGGCATGGCTCTCGCGTTCGGCGAAGATTGCCACCAGCACGTTGGCGCCGGTGACTTCCTCGCGGCCCGAAGACTGCACGTGAATGACGGCGCGCTGGATGACGCGCTGGAAACCCGCGGTCGGCTTGGCGTCGTCCCGGCCGTCCGAAACCAGGTTCTCCAGTTCGGTATCGATATATTCGACCAGGTTGCGCCTGAGGATGTCGAGATCGACATTGCAGGCCCGCATCACAGCGGCCGCGTCCTGATCCTCGATCAGGGAGAGCAACAGATGTTCGAGAGTCGCATATTCGTGATGGCGCTGATTGGCGGCGGCCAGAGCGCGATGGAGGGACTGTTCGAGGTGTCTTGAAAAGGATGGCACGATCAGTTCCTCACTTTTCTTCCATGACGCATTGCAGCGGATGCTGATGCTTACGGGCAAAATCCATGACTTGAGTCACCTTGGTCTCCGCGACCTCATAGGTGTAAATGCCGCACTCTCCCACGCCATTGTGGTGAACATGCAGCATGATGTGGGTGGCACCGTCGCGATCCTTGTTGAAGAAGCGCTCCAGCACCTCGATGACGAACTCCATCGGAGTATAATCGTCATTCAGCAACAGGACCCGGTAGAGTTTCGGGCGTTTGGTCGCCGGCCGCGTCTTGGTGATCACGGCCGCATTAGTACCCTCACCGCCACCTGGAGCTCGGGGCTCGCGGGCCATGCCGATCAAGGGAGACGGCCTGTGCGCGGCGCTCACTGCAATATCCAGAATCGTTGAATCTTCCATTTCGACAACTGCAATCGCCTGCAGCCTAACATGATCTCGACGAGGAAAAAGGCTTCCACGAACTGAATTTATGATCGCACCCGACTTTCCGCTAGTGCAACAACGCGCAATAATAGGATCCATGCTCTCAACGGCCGGTGAAGTGCCTCTTTTTCATTCATTCTCAACCAATCGGACAATCATGCGACCAAAATGCCGCGCCGGCTGGGCACTTAACCGATCCGTAACCGCGTCCGCCTAGGTTCGTTGACTGTGTCGTCCCTGCAGCGGCACGGTGAGACTGCCTCCTCCCCGCAAGGGGATGGGGTGAGCCCCGGACGAAGGGCGAAAGAGACCACCGGTCTCGCAGGGACATGTAATGGACGGTGCTGTCGCGCCGGTGAGTATTGGGGACTTTGCATGCTATCGCGTTGGATCGGGGGCGGACTGGCCCGGACCACCACAATGGTTGCAGCCGGTTTGGTAGTATTTACGACAACCCTGGCCTTCCATCCGGATGAAGCGGATGCGCGCCGCCGCGGCCATCATGCCGCTCCGGCGCAGAAGACTGTTAAACATGTGCGCAGCAAGCGCGTTCGCGCGGAATCGGCTGCTTCGGCCATCCCCGCCGACATGCGCAACAATCCGCGCTACGCCGCCATCGTGGTCGACGTGAAGACCGGCCGCACGCTCTATGAGGCCGCCCCCGAAGCACTGAGGCATCCGGCCTCCATCACCAAAGTGATGACGCTCTATCTCCTGTTCGAACAATTGCAGGCCGGCCGGCTTTCGATGGCAACCGAACTTCCGGTTTCCGCCCACGCCGCCTCCCAGTCCCCGACCAAGCTCGGCCTGCGCCCGGGCCAGACCATTCGCGTCGACGATGCCATCAAGGGCATGGTGACGCGCTCGGCCAACGACGCCGCCGTGGTGGTGGCCGAAGCCCTCGCCGGCTCGGAAAGCAATTTCGCCGCCTATATGACCCGCAAGGCTCGCGCTCTCGGCATGGCGCGCAGCACCTTCGTGAACGCTTCCGGCCTGCCCGACGACCGGCAGATCACCAGCGCCCACGACCTCGCCATCCTCGGCATGGCCATCCAGAAGCGCTTCCCGCAATATTACCGCCTGTTCTCGACCCGCAGCTTCGTCTATCGCGGGCGGCCGATCCCGGGCCATAATCGCCTGCTCGGTTCGGTGGAAGGCGTCGACGGCATCAAGACGGGCTACACCAATGCCAGCGGCTTCAACCTCCTGACTTCCGTCAAGCGTAATGACCGGCAATTGGTCGCCGTGGTGATGGGCGGCCGCAGCGCTGCTTCGCGCGATGTCGTGATGCGCCGCCTGATCGATGCCTATCTGCCGGTCGCCTATGCCGGCAACGCCGTCGACCGCTCCGCTACACAGGTCGCCAGGGCAGAGCTCCCAAACGATGCCATGCCCGTGGCCGCGCCTCCGCGTCCGCCGGTTGTCCGCCCGGCCGTGGTCGCTGAAGCTCCGAAGGCCCGCCAGGCTGCCCCCGTGGCAGCACCGATGCCGCCAGAAATCGTCGGGGAAGCCTCTACTCCTGCTCCCCAGGGCCGCCCCCAGCCGGCTCCCGCCAGGCCGGTGATGGCCTTTGCCGCACCCAGCACCCCGAGCATGCGCTGGGTGCAGGGCCTCCAGCCGGTCACGACCGCGCCGGCCACGCCTCCCGTGCGGGCTGGTCAGAGCAGCGAAGCCAGCCCTGACACCACCGCGACGGTGCAGAATGTGCGCACCGTCGCCATCACCCGCGATTCGGTCGCCCTGGCTGCACCGCAGCGTAGCGGCTGGATCATCCAGATCGGCGCGACCGACAACGAAGGAGCGGCCCGGCAATTGCTGTCCAGCGCCAAGCTGGCCGGGAGCAAGGCGCTCTCTTCCGCCCGTCCCTTCACCGAGACGGTCAACCGCAATGGCTCGACCTTGTACCGGGCTCGCTTCGCCGGCTTCAGCGATCAGAACCAGGCCCAGTCGGCCTGCAGCACCCTCAAGGCTGCCTCTTTCGCCTGTGTCGCCGTGAAGCTCTGATCCTTTCGGCAAAGACCAAGCTTTGATCTCTTTCAGGCGCGGCCTCCCTCGGTAGGCCGCGCCTTTGCTTTGCGGGAATTGCGCTTTCACACACAACGCGAGGAAAGCAACACGGCGATAAACAAAGCGTGTTGCGATTTCATGGCGTCACAAGAAGGCGCAAAGACGCGTCAAAACACAGGATTGGAACAGACAGGCGTTCAGTCACGAACGCTTTGCTTTCAAACAAAAGGGTGTTTTCGCTGGAACGCGCTTTGCTCCTGGAAAACGCTATAGCCTTAATCGTTGCGTAACCATGTTCTGCGACGCTCAAGCATCGTCGGAACCGCCCAGTTCGGTGGAGTTAGCGTCCATGGCCTTCAAGAAGCATATCCCTGGCCCGGTTGACACGAGCAGCCATCTGCGTCGTGCCCCCCTTGTCGGGATGGATTTTCTTCATGAGCACCCGGTGCGCTCGACGAATTTCCTGGGCGCTCGCCCCCGGCTGCACCCCAAGGATCTGGTAAGCTTCCTGCTGGGTCATCGCGTCGGACGCCGGCGCTCCGAAGCCCCTCGCGTACGCGTCATCCTTGAAGTGTTCACGCCATCCGGCAAGCCGGCGGTCCAGATAAGCCTCAAGGATTGAACGGCCGACGAAATCCGCGGCAATCTCCGCGCGCAGTTCCATCAGTTCCCCCGGCTGCATGGCCGAAAGGCGCCGGCCTGAAAAGCGCCCGCGAATGACCTGCCCATCCACCGGCTGTCTGTTGCCATCCAGCATGATCACCAGATCCGCAGTGCGTACCGAACTCGGCCTCGCCGTCGATCCGGGAATGACACCTTCCGGCAATTGCGGCAGCCAGCCGCGCATGCCCGCGGCCAACAGCAGCAAGGGCAGCCCCATGCCCCAAACGCCGCGCGTCAGCAGATAAAGGCCGAAGGCAAAGGCGAGGAAACTGCCGCCGCGCCGCAACAAGCTGTCCAGAGCCGGGGTCTTCGACAACATGCCCGGCTTGAGGAACGGCCACAGGCAGAACAGCACCACGCATGCGAAAATAAGCTGGCCCACTTCTATCCGATCTGCGAAACAGCGATGAATCCAAATCTTGCCAGTTGAGCGTTCCGGGAGCAAAGCGCGTTTAAACGCAAACGTGGCTTTGCTCAAACTCTTTGGTTCCAGCCAATCCAACTGATTGGCTAAAAGCGTCTTTGCGATTCTCGGCGTAACCGCCAAATCGCAAGACGCTTTGGAGCCCTGGTCAAGCAAATGCGAAATGATGGATCTGCGGAGTAAGGGATGGCACGCCAAACTCTGGTCGTTCGAACCGTGGCGGAATTGCGCCTGGCCGTGAAGCGTTTTCGCGAAGCGGCTGAGACGGTCGCCCTGGTGCCGACCATGGGCGCCCTGCATGACGGCCATATCACCCTGGTGCGGCAGGCTCGCCAGCGGGCCAGCCGGGTGGTGACCACGATCTTCGTCAATCCCGCCCAGTTCGCACCGAGCGAGGATCTCGCCAAATATCCTCGCACGGAAGCGGCGGATCTCGCCCGGCTCAGGGATGTCGGCTGCGACCTCCTGTTCGCCCCCGATGTCAGCCAGGTCTATCCACAGGGCTTCGCCACCACTATCTCGGTCGCCGGGCCGGCACAGGCCGGCCTGGAAGACCGCTTCCGCCCCGGCCATTTTGCCGGCGTGGCGACGGTCGTGGCCAAGCTGTTCTGTCAAAGCGGCGCCGACATCGCCATGTTCGGCGAAAAGGACTATCAACAGCTTTGCGTCGTCACCCAGATGGCTGCTGATCTCGATCTGCCGACCACGGTGGTCGGCGTGCCGACCGCGCGCGAAGCCGACGGATTGGCGATGTCGTCGCGCAACCGCTATCTCGCGCCGGAACAGCGCGCCAAGGCTCCCCTCCTGCATCGCACCCTCAGGCAGGTTGCCGACGCTCTCATCAAGGGCGCCGATCTCGAGACAGCCTTGGTATCCGGGCGCAGCGCCATCACGGCCGGCGGCTTCGAACTCGACTATCTGGAGGCGCGGCAGGCAGTGAGTCTTGCCCCGGTCACCGGACTCGCTCAAGGACCCGTGCGATTGCTGGTGGCAGCCCGGCTGGGAGCGACCCGCCTCATCGACAATATCGGCGTCGAAGCCACTCGACATTAACCAAATCTGCCCCGCCAAAGGTGACAAAACCGTGGCAATCGTGCCACGCATCCCCTCGTTGCCGACCGTCGGTGGAAAACGGGAAATCATGGTTAATCGAGCGTTAACATGAATATTTTCAATGGGTTATGACATCCCGTCCTTCGCGTTGATCTTGTTTTTTCTGCGGCAAGAGCGTTGTGCGGCCCCAGGCCTTGTGCGAAGTTGACGTCGGGAACGGGTAATTGGCCCTGCTCTCTGGGTAAACATCCGGTGGCGGGCAAAACAGGTCTGAAGATTGTGATGCGCTTCGGGATCAGGATCAGGTCGAATTTGAGCCGGATGGCGCCCAAAGCCGCCTTCGCAGCCATAGCGCTCGCAACGGCAGCGCTGCCGCAATCGCAGGCTGCAGCCGCCGGCCACAGTGCCATGCCGATCTATGCTCCCGTGGGCGATGTCACCACGCCGCCGTCTGGTTATCTGCAGTTCTGCAAGGACAATCCGGGCGATTGCAAGTCGGGCTCGCAGGAAGCACGCGACATCGTGCTCTCGCGCCAGGCCTGGAAGGATCTGATCGCCTTGAACGACCAGGTCAACAAGTCGGTAAAGCCGGTTACCGATCTCGACAACTACGGCAAGGTCGAATGGTGGGCCTACCCCACCAATGGCAAGGGCGACTGCGAGGACTACGTCCTGCTCAAGCGCAAATTGCTGATCGATGCCGGCTGGCCACGCTCGGCCCTGCTGATCACCGTGGTGCGTGACAAGAAGAACGAAGGCCATGCCGTGCTGATGGTGAAGACCGACCGCGGCGAATTCGTTCTCGACAACCAGGAAACCAAGATCCTGTCCTGGCGCGCCACTGGCTATCGCTACGTCAAGCGCCAGTCGCAGTCCGACCAGAATGCCTGGGTCTCGCTCGGCGACACGCAGACCACGTCGATCGTGTCGGCAAAGGGCAATTGACGAATTCGGAATGTCGATCTCCAGATCGACATAGTCTCAAAAAGTGTCGATCTGGAGATCGACACTTCAGCTAGCAACCCAAAACCGCAATTGCTTTGACGCCTTAATCGACCCGCTTCAGTCCCTTGGCGAAGCGCTTGGCGTTGGCGACATAATGCGCCGATGACTGCTTGAGCCTGGCGACGGTTTCCTTGTCGAGGGGACGGAGCACCCGCGCCGGCGAGCCGACGATCAGCGAATGATCCGGAAACTCCTTGCCCTCGGTGATCAGCGCGTTGGCGCCCACCAGGCAGCCCTCTCCGATACGCGCACCGTTCAGGATGGTGGCCCCCATGCCGATCAGGCTGCCGGCCCCGATGGTACAGCCATGCAGGATGGCGGAATGGCCGACCGTGCAATCCTCGCCGATGGTGAGGGGAAAGCCGGGATCGGAATGCAGCACGGCACCGTCCTGGACATTGGAGCGTGCACCGATGGTCATCGGCTCATTGTCGCCGCGCAAGACTGCGCCGAACCAGATATTGGTATCCTCTCCCAAAATGACCCGGCCGACGACCTGCGCGTCGGGAGCGAGCCAATAGCGACCATCCGCCGGCACGGCTGGTGCAATATCGTCGAGCGCATAGAGGGGCATGGCAGGGCTCCAACTCAGATTTAGGAACGAGTGCACGCCTGTGGCCAAGCGAACGCCAAGGGATCGCAGACACCCCCGCCTGCCCTTGGACACGCGGCCGCTACGGCGTGGGAAGATGCAGGCGAGGACGCCTGCAATCCCCAAAATGCCAAATCCACCGGCCGATCAGTCCTCGAGATCGATATCGAGGATCGCCATGTGGAAATCGTAGGAAGTCTCGCCGTCTTCCTTGTCCTCGGAGACCAGGCCGACCGACTCCTCGCCGATATAGACTTCCGCGCTGTCTGTCTTGCGGGCGCGAGGCACGACGCGAATGGTGGCATTGCCGAAGGTGCGTCGAAGATAGGCTTCGACACGCTGCATATCTTTCTTGTCCACTAGACTTCCTCGGTTGGATGCGCCAGGCGGCATTGCCGCCCGCCATCAGGGGGCTTTGCCATGCCAACACGCGCTTCGCAAGAGAATGCGGGCCGAGGGCCTGTGTATGCCGGGGAAAGCAGCGTTTCATCCATTACGGTAAAGGGTCGAATGCAGAGCCGTGAGTGCTCAGGCGGCCATTCCGGATGGTCGGGCCAATCAAGGGTTCCGTGGCTATCTTTGCAGCACTTCGATCAAGTGCGATAGTCGCCCTATGAATAGAAAGATCACCGCCTCATGCCTCTGTGGATCAGTCGGCATTTCATGTGGAATGCCGGCCGGCCCAGCCGCCTATTGTCATTGCGAGGATTGCAGGAAGTGCACGGGGAGCGCCTTCAACGTCAGCGTGCCCTTCCAGGCCGAAACGTTTCGGGTGACGTCAGGCGAGATCGGATCGTTCGCCAAAACTGCAGATAGTAGCAACGAACTGACGCGGCATTTCTGCCGGAACTGCGGCTCTCCACTCTACACATCGTCCCTTAGGCATCCCGATGTGGTGTATGTGAAGGCTGGCATTCTGGATGATCCCTCGATCGTTCAGCCTGCCTACCAAAGCTGGTGCCAATCGAAG
The DNA here is from genome assembly GCF_056754975.1 of Labrys sp. HAY1-8F. Taxonomy (NCBI): domain Bacteria; kingdom Pseudomonadati; phylum Pseudomonadota; class Alphaproteobacteria; order Hyphomicrobiales; family Xanthobacteraceae; genus Labrys; species Labrys sp. HAY1-8F. The sequence continues at coordinate 791,794 of NZ_JBPGWZ010000002.1, forward strand.
GTAGACTGGGCAACCATACCGCCCGACCTTCGGAGCTATGAAAAGGATAGGCGATGAAAGCACGGCCGTCGTAGGTGCAACACCTTTTCCACATAACCTGTGGGAACCTTGCAATTGCACACTTCAGCCCATGCGGCCATCGCGTTGCGCTATGATTGTATTGACCTTCGTGTCGTGCAGAAGATGGCCATCGCTTGAGGGCATATAGCTCCAAGCCCAGCAGGAGGAGCCGGCGAGTTGAATGCGCGTCACTTAGCTGTTCATTGGCCGATGGATGTCATCGACTTCCTGTCGCGCAACATTCCCTTTTCCCTCGAAGAAAGAGTGGGCTGGGAAGATATGTCGATGACGGCCTATCAGATCGGTTGCGAAGCGCTGGTGGCGCTTGGTCAGGCCGATGAAGTCGCGTATGGCGCTGTCCCGCGCAAAAATCCTCGATTGCCTGACATTCTGCCCCGATGGGACGATGTATGTGTTGCAGTCCTCAAACTGGCTAAGCAACGCAATTTGCTCTCGTATCGCCTTCGGGATGGAAGCATCCCCCCTCCTCCAAATCGGGGCGGATTGATCGACTATATCGTAGTTGACGCACTCCCTCTTCCTGCGCCGAACATCCGCTCAGCCTGGGGTCTTGGTCCTGCTCATGCCGCGCCGGATGTGCAGTCGGTCCTGCAGTCATTGGGCTTGATCGCAGACGACAGTTGGACCAAAGCAGCCGAAACCATTCTCTGGCGCCATCTGCCCCGGGAATGGGATATCAATGTTCCGTCCGACGCTCGTTTTGCCGACGCCGTTGTCCGGGCCATCGATACGGTGCCGGAGGACATTCGCACTGAAATGGATCGGATCGTAACAATCACCGAGGCAGATGTAATAGCGTCAGTGGCCAGTAGGGTCGCATTCTACGAAGAACAGCGCGTCATTTTTGGGCCGAATGCCGGAATAGGTTCACCCGATACCCTCGATCAGGCCCGAAAGGGCTTGGAATTTGCAAGCCGGAATAAGCTCGATTGGCTCTTTTTTTGCCGCTGGCGTCTTAGCGACGGTTGGCTCACGCGCGCGGACGCAGGAAAGGCCCTCAAAATCTTTCACGATCCTCTCGCGATTGCAATGAGACGCGCTGTCATTGGTGGGCTTTATCCAGACTTACGCTTCTTGACGGCAATCCCGTAGCCCGGGAGAGGCCAGCCACAGATTGTGAGCGGAGTTCGTGCCTCACACAGTTCCTGACTTTTGCATCCGGCTTTCGTGACGGAAACCTAGAGCCCGACGTCGTGCCAGAAGATGTCGTCCGGCAGCGGGCCGTGCAGGATCTGATCCATGCTGCGCGATGGCTCGGCGCAGCCCGCCTCCCCGACCACGCGCGCCGGAACGCCGGCCACCGTGGTGTTGCGCGGCACCGCCTTGAGCACGACGGAGCCCGCTGCCACGCGGGCGCATTGGCCGATCTCGATATTGCCCAGGATCTTGGCGCCGGCCCCGATCATCACGCCGCGGGCGATCTTGGGATGGCGGTCGCCGGTTTCCTTGCCAGTGCCGCCCAGTGTCACGTCCTGCAGGATGGAGACGTCGTCGCCGATCACCGCCGTCTCGCCGACCACCAGGCCGGTGGCATGGTCAAGAAAGACGCCGCGCCCGATCGGCACGTTCGGGTTGATGTCGCACTGGAACACGGCCGAGGAACGGCTCTGCAGATAGAGCGCGAAATCCCTGCGCCCCGCCTTCCAGAGCCAATGCGCCAGGCGATGAGTCTGCAGGGCATGGAAGCCCTTGAAGTAGAGGATCGGTTCGATATAGCGATTGGCCGCCGGGTCGCGATCGATCACCGCCGCGATGTCGGCGCGGATAGCCGAGGCGATGCTCGGGTCGGCCTCGAGCGCCTTGCCGAAGGCCTGCGCGATCAGGGTCGCCGGCATGTCCGAATGATCCAGGCGCGAAGCGATGCGCTGCACCACGGCGCTTTCCAGCGAATTGAGCTGCAGGATATTGGCGAAGATGAAGCTGGAAAGCTGCGGCTCGGCATGGGTTACGGCTTCGGCTTCCGCCCTGATCCGGCTCCATACCGGGTCGACGACCTCAAGCCCATGGGAAACCAGGCGCTTCGACTGATTCATCTGCCTATCCGCTGAATGGAAGGTACCTCTTTCCTTTTTAGCGCAGCGATGCCGCCAGTGCCAATGTTCATTTAGACGCCCTGCTCTGCGAGGAATGCCAAAACGCCCTGCTTGTAGACCTTGTCGCCGACGGCCGGGTTGTGATCGCGATTGGGAATGTCGAGCACGGCTGCGTTCGGCATCATCGCCGCCAGTTCCTGTGCGGAGCCCGCAATCGGATCACGCGTGCCGACGGCGATCAGGGTCGGCTGCAGGATCCTTGCGACCTCGGCCGGATTGAGCTGGACCCGGGATCCGCGGATGCAGGCCGCCAGGGCCCGTCGGTCCGCGCCGCTCTTGTCGGCAAAGGCGCGGAACATCCGCCCAATCGGATCCGGCACGTCGTCGAGCGAGGGCGCTTCCATGGCCGCCGCGATGGTGGGTGGCAGGGCTTCGCCGTGCACCAGCCGCACGCCCAGGCCGCCGAATACAACCGCATCCACGCGCTGGGGTTGCTCGAGCGCCAGGAAGGCCGTGATGCGGGCGCCCATGGAATAGCCCATCACGGTCGCCGAACCGATACGCAGATGGTCGAGCAGCGCGACGGCATCCCCGGCCATCACGGCGGGGTGGTAGGCGGCGGGATCATAGAGCTTGAAGGACTCGCCATGCCCGCGATTGTCGAAGGCGATCACCCGCCGGCCCTGCCTGGTGAGCAGGTCGACCCAGCCGGTGCCGACCCAGTTCACCTGATGATTCGAGCCGAAGCCGTGAATGAGGAGGATGGGATCGCCCTCCCCCTCGTCGATATAGGCGATTTCGACGCCATCATGATCAAAACGCTGCATCGGCGCGGTTTTCCTTTGCTCTCGATCTCTTTAGCCCCTATCGCATCCCGTGCGGCGCCGCTATGGTCCGCGCGAGAGAAAATTACCGACCCCAAGTCCACATCCAGGTCGACATCGGGCACTCCAAATCGCGGACTGAAGATCAATGGCAGGCCATTCCATTCCCCATTTCCACAATGACCTCGGCTTGAAGGTCATTCGCGTCGGCTCGAAGGAATTCATGTGCCAGGGCGCGAGCGCTCCTTTCGATCACCCTCACATCTTCATCGACCTCGGGTCGGACGACGAGGCGGTGTGCTCCTACTGCTCCACGCTCTACAAATATGATCCCAAGCTGGCGGAAGGTACCTCGGACCCGGCATCCTGCACGGTGACCGCGAACGCCGCCTGAACCCGGCATGGATATCGCGATCGCCGGCGCCGGCATCGGCGGGCTGACGGCTGCCCTGGCCCTGACCCGGCGCGGCTTTGCGGTTGAAATCTATGAGCGCGCCGACAAGCTGGAGGCGGCCGGGGCCGGCATCCAGCTCACACCCAATGCACTCAACGTCCTGTACGGCCTCGGTCTCGGCCCGGCGCTCGAGGCGCATATGGCGGTGATAGAGGTGGTGCGCATCCGCAAAGGCGCGACCGGCGGCCTGATCCAGCAAATTCCGCTCGACCAATGCCGCCAACGCTGGGGCGCCCCCTATGGCGTCATCCATCGCGCCGACCTGCAGGCCGTGCTGGTGGAGGCGGTGCGCCAGCACGCCATTCCGCTGAAGCTGGGACAAGAAATCCATGCGGCCCGACAGGACGGGCAGCGGGCGATCCTGTCCTTCACTGGGGGCCACGCCGATGTTTCCGCCCGTATACTGATTGGCGCCGACGGGCTGTGGTCGAAGCTGCGGCCCCTGCTCGGCCTCGAACCGCCCCGTTTCGCCGGACGGCGGGCCTGGCGGGCGGTGATCCCGAGTAAGGACGCCCCCAGCTTGTTTCATGGTCTGGTGACCGGGCTCTGGCTCGGAGACAACGCGCATTTCGTGCATTACCCCGTGCGTTCTGGGCAGGCGCTCAATCTCGTGGCGGTGACGCATGACGAAGACGCCGGGCCCGGCTGGTCGACGCCGCAACCCGTGCAGGCGCTGCTGCCCCATTATGCCGGCTGGGATGGGCGCTTGCGCGCCTTGCTCGCCATGGTGCCGCAATGGCGGACCTGGCCGCTGTTCGAAGGCCGCGCCGACAGCCGGATCGCCACTGGCAATATCGCCCTGATCGGTGATGCCGCCCACCCCATGCTGCCCTTCATCGCCCAGGGCGGCGCAGCGGCCATCGAGGATGCGGCCGAACTGGCCGCCCGGTTGGACGGTGCCGTCGACGGGGATGTTCCCGCCCGCCTGCAGGACTGGTCGAGACTGCGTCTGCCTCGTGTCACCCGGATCCAGACCGAGGCGCGCAGCAATGGCGAGCGCTACCACTGGCGCTGGCCCCTCGCCGCCGCGCGCGACCTCGGGCTGTCGGCCCTCGGCGGCCGGCGCCTGCTGGAGCGCTATGACTGGCTCTATGGCTGGAAGCCGACAGAATAGGCTTGAGCCGACATGATTCCGGCCCTAAGCAAGGCCGGCGCTGCGGACGTGGCGAAATGGTAGACGCAGCAGACTTAAAATCTGCTTCGGGAAACCGGGTGCGGGTTCGAAGTCCCGCCGTCCGCACCAGATATGATTGGTAAGCCGTCGCCTTAAAGGCTTCGCGGGCCACCCCATGGGATCGCTGAGAGGCCCTAAGCACTCCTCTTCTCCGATGTACTGCTCAAGCCGGCCCAAACTAAAGCCCGCCAGTGAAGTCTGGCGGGCTCTGGCTCCAGGAGACTTAACGCCGCGAGCTATTCAGCAGGGCCCCGACTGCCAGCGCCCCGAGAAGGAAACCGACAAAGCCGGCCGAGGACAGGACGGCTGTGAACGCGCCCGGGTTCTCCTTCATCGTGTCGCTGACCAGTTCAGCCTGGCCGCGAGCTTGACGCGCAGCACCGCGAGCCTTGCCTTTTGCCTGGTCTAAAAGGCCATCGGCCGCCGTCTTGGTGCTCTCATATGCGTCAGACCCAAGCTGGGATAGGGACTTGCTGAGTCCACCTATCTCCTTTTTCAGGTCAGCAATCTGCTTTTCGAGTTCCTTCCGAAGGTCATCTGCGGAGGGCGAATTCGCCATCGGGTCTTCCCCTTGAGTCACAAGATAAAAATAAGGCAGCCGGCTCCCCAGCTGTATGTGACAACTCTTTGTGTAGCAGCTGGGTTCCGCGCCCCTTCCCAAAGGACAGTCCGTGCAGGAACCAATGACTGCACCCGCGCGTTGATGGTTGCAAATAAACCCCTCGGGCGCCTCAGCGAATGTCTCGTAATGCCGCCATTACCCTTGTCGTTGCCGTTGTAGTTATGGCCGGGGCAGGTGCCTATATTTATCACGAGAAGCACAAGAACTCCGTCGAGATAAGCATCGGGGATAAGGGTGTGACGGTTCAAGGACCATCCAACTGAAGGCCTGACTAAATAATCAGGGCATTGTGGGCGAAGCCCGACGGTCACTTCCAACGGAGAAAGAAACATGGGCATCTTCAATTCAATCAGCAACGCCATCTTCGGTCGTGCAAAGGCGGCAGAGGCACCCCAGGCTCCCGCTGGTACGCCGGCTGCCCCGGCGCCGTCATCCGGCGCCGCATCCGCCCCGGCCGCTAACCCATCCAGTTCGACACCTCCCTCGAGCGCCGTGGACGTTGGTGCGGTTCTCGACCAAGCGGCCAAAGCCAGTGGGCAGAATCTTGATTGGAAGCACTCGATTGTGGACCTCCTCAAAGCCCTAAAGCTGGATAGCAGTCTGGTAGCTCGCAAAGAGTTGGCTCATGAGCTGGGCTATACGGGCGACACAGCGGATTCCGCCACGATGAACCTCTGGTTACATAAGGCCGTCATCGCAAAACTGGCGGCCAATGGTGGCAAAGTGCCCGCCGATCTACAAAGCTGACTGACTCGCAGGGGGGCCGTGCTCGCTTTTCGCGAAAGCCCCCCGCCATAGCATCGTTTCCCGGGCAATCAACGCTACCCAAACGAGGAAGCGCATCCCGCCACGAGCCAGTCCATCAGTTGCTGGGCCTTCGCATTCGGTTCGCGTTCGCCCGGCCAGACCAGCCCGTAATGCGTGCCGTCGGCCCAGAAGCCAGCGGGCGCTCGGAGGCGGCTTCGCTTGATGTCATCGGTAGCCAGCACCAGCGGGCTGAGGGCGACGCCCAGCCCCGCCGAAGCCGCTTCCATCATCAGGAAATGGTGATCGTAGAAGCGGATTTCCCTCGGTTGCGGCCGGTGGGCGTGGCGCGCCAGCCATGTCGACCAGGCGTCGGGGCGCGTCCTCGAGCCAAGGCCGATATAGGCGCCCTCCTCGAAATCGGCGAGGAGATCAGGCACCATCACCGGTCCGACCTTTTCGGCGAACAGGCGCTTGACCTGCCAGGTTTCTGGCATGGCAAAGTCGAGGCGGCGGATGGCGAGATCGATCCGCTCGCGCGCGAAATCGATCGGGCCGCCGCCAACCGAAAGATGCAGGGCGATCGCGGGATGGGCTGCCTGGAAGCCGCCCAGGCGCGGGATGAGCCAGCGCATCGCCACCGACGGCTCGCAGGACAGCACCAGGGCATCGTCCCGCGTCGCAGCGGCGCGCAGGCCTTGGACGGTGGTGCGCAATTCGCCGAAGAAGCGGTTCACAGTCAGGAACAGCGTCTCGCCGGCCGTCGTCAGCTTGAGGCCACGCCCGCTCTTCTCGAACAGCCGGAGACCCAGATCCTCCGAGAGCTTGGCGATGCGCCGGCTGACCGCACCATGCGTCAATGCCAGGGTGTCGGCGGCAAGGCGTACCGAACCCAGCCGCGCCGTGGCCTCGAAGGCGCGCAAATCGTCCAGCGAGGGAATGTCGGAGCGGTCCATTGGTGATCTGGTATCACCGATTTTGGATAGAAACTATCGCTTTTTTTGGGCTCCATTTCCTCGATAATCAGGCCATGCAAACCGTTCCTTCTGAAATCGCGAGCCTTCCCGGAAGAGAGCAGTCCGGCACCGTCCCCGCTGCGGCCCCCTCGCCGCTCGCCATCACCATGGGCGATGCCGCCGGCATCGGACCGGAGATCATCGCCAAGGCGTTTACCGCAGGCTGCGGGCCCTCCGTCGTCTATGGCAGCGCGCGCGTGATGGCCGACGTCGTGGCCCGCCTCGGCCTGACGCTGCAGGTTCATAAGATTGCCGGGCCGGAGGAGGCTCACTTTCGCGCCGGCGTCATCGATGTCGTCGACGCCTGCGATATTCGCGAGCCGCCGCCCCTCGGCCGGATCAGCCCGGCCTGCGGCAAGGCAGCCTTCGATGCGCTGCTGACGGCCATTGATGCCGCCAAGGCGGGCACGGTCAAAGGCATCGTCACGGCTCCGATCAACAAGGAAGCGATGGCGGCCGCGGGCCTGTCCTACCCAGGCCACACCGAGATCCTCGCCGCCCATGGCGGAGCCACGCGGGTGGCGATGATGCTGGCCAATGACGAAATCCGGACAGTTCTCGTCACCATTCACACCGCATTGCGCCTAGCGATCGAACAGGCCGATTTCGCGGCCCAGATGGCGGCGATCCGCTTTGCGCATGAAGGCGGACGGGCGCTCGGCATCCCGGTGCCGCGCATCGCCGTTGCCGGCCTCAACCCGCATGCCGGTGAAGGCGGCCTGTTCGGCACCGAGGAAATCGAGATCATCGCGCCGGCCATCGCAGCGGCGCGCCGCGAGGGTATCGACGCCAGCGGTCCCTGGCCCGGCGACACCGTGTTTCTTCAGGCCCGGCAAGGCCGGTTCGACGTCGTGGTCGCCCAATATCACGACCAGGGCCTCATTCCGATCAAATATCTCGGGCTGGACAGGGGCGTGAACATCACGCTCGGCTTGCCTTTCATCCGCACCAGCCCCGATCATGGCACGGCGTTCGATATCGCCGGACAGGGCATTGCGGATCCCGCGAGCCTGATGACCGCCATTGCCTATGCCCGGCGCCTCATCGCGGCCAAAGCCGATACTGAACGAGGGCAAGATGTGTTTTCAGCAAATTGAACTTTAATATAACGCGTTGTCTTGACGCGTTTTCTTAATCAAAAAGTCTATCAACTTTTCTTGAAAACACTATCGAGAGGGTCTCCTGATGGGTCTTCGCTTCATCTTCATGCTCACCCGCAACGACCAGACGGTCGAAGATGCCGCCACGCATCTCCAAACGGCGCTGAAGCTCGGGATCCGCCATATCGGCTTCAAGGATATCGGCCTGCCGATCGAGCGGCTCAAGGATCTCAGCCGGGCGATCCGGGCGGGAGGCGCGACCTCCTATCTCGAAGTGGTCTCGCTCGATCGCGACAGCGAACTGGCCTCCGCGCGGGCGGCCGTCGAGATCGGCGTCGATATCCTGCTTGGCGGCACGCATGTCGAGGAGGTGTCGGCGATCGTCAGGGGCACGTCCATCCGCTATTGCCCCTTCCCCGGCCGCATCAGCGGCCATCCCAGCGTGCTCGAAGGCAGCATCGAGGAAATCGTCGACAGTGCCCGCAAGCTCGCGGCCCATGAAGGCGTGCACGGCCTCGATCTGCTTGCCTATCGTTCGAAGGAAGACGTGGCTACGCTGATGAAGGCCGTATGCGCCGCGGTTTCCAAGCCCATCTACATGGCCGGATCCATCGAGACGCCTAGGCAGATCGCAGCGGTGAAGGAGGCGGGCGGCATGGGCTTCACCATCGGAACCGCCGCGCTCGACGGCCGCTATCTGGCCGACGGCAAGGATGTGGCAAGCCAGCTTGCCGCCATCATGCGGGACGTGGCCGAGATCAACAACCATTTGTCCCCCTATCACAAGCAGAGCCTGACATCCGCCTTCGGCGCCTTTGCGGACGCCGCTTCACCCAGGATTGCCGGGCGGATCAACGACATCGAGGTCAAGCTCGCCAAGGTCGAGGCCGAATCCGGCTGGCATTTCAATGCCAGAGAGGATGCCTTCCTGCTGGTGCACAAGGGCCGACTGCTCATGCGCTTCCGAGACCGCGACGAGGTCGTCGAGGAAGGCGATTTCATCATCGTGCCGCACGGGGTCGAACATTGCCCGGAAGCGCTGACCGCGGAATGCCAGATCGTGCTGATCGAGCCGCCACGCAGCCGGGCCTGAAGCCCCGCCCGATGGCGACGTTCAATCCCCGCTCCCCTCCGCCGGCCGTCCCCTCGCCTCCACGATCGCGGATTGCAGGGTGAACAGGCGATACAAGGTCAGCGCCGCCTTGTAGGGATCGCCGTCGCAATCGCGGATGATGCCGTCCAGGGCCGCCGCTTCCTCGGCTGTCGCCGGCACGACCTCGTCCGCGAAGAGTATTTTCGGATCGATCGCCATCCTTGCCTCCCATCCTTCGAATCCGCCGGAAATTAACCGGGAAGCCCGGCGATGGCCAGCAATTTGTTCTTGAATTGTTCTTATTTCAAGGTCCATGGTCACCCTGGCTCGAAAGCGAGGGAGGCAGGCGCCGATACGGCTCTCGCTCCACTCGGGAACAGCGGCACGCGGCAGAGCGGCAGTCCGATCAAGCTGTGGCCTCCCTTGTGTCCCGACCCATTGAAAAGCTCGGCCGCCCCGGCCCAGACCTTGCAAGGCTTCGCCCGCTCGTGCTCTGCATCCTTGTGGAAAGATCGTCATTGCCTCGGCGGTCGGCACTGATAAGGAAGACGAAACGGGACAAGGGATGAGCGAAACCACTCTCTCGATCACGCTTTGCGGCATCGACCTCACGTTAATCTATCCTGAAGATCTGGACGAAGCGATCTGGCCCTATTTCTGGCATGTCGCCGGTGATAGCCAACCGGAACCCCCATCTGCGACGTTGCGCCTGTACCGCCAGGATTCGAGCCGGTTCGAGCTCTATCGTGACGGCACCCTGGTCTGGAGAGAGCTGTTCTGGCCGGATGCCCTGCATCCCCTGCTCGACGAGATCGGCCGCGTGGTGGCGACGGCCTCCATCCCGCCGGTTCTGCGCGCTGCAGCGGTGGCTTATGACGGCAAGGTCGTGCTGATTGCCGGGCCTCCCGGCTGCGGCAAGACCAGTCTTGCCGCCTGGCTGGTCGAAAGAGGCTTCCAGTTCCTCGCCGACGATCTCGTCTGCCTCGGGGACGCGGAGACATTCGTCAGGCCGGGCGCGCTCGCCCTCGCGCCCCATGCGCAGGTGTCGGCCCGCATCCTGTCCTCTCCGGCCTTCATCGATGCCTACGCCTCGCTCACCCAGGCAGGCGCCGTGATCAAGCCAGAGGCGCTGGCCGAGGACCACGCGGCCGAATGGCCCTGCGCCCTCGTCCTGGTGCCGCAGCGCCATGAGGGCGCCGAACCCGACCTGCAGACGGTTTCCTTAGACAGGCGGCGCTTCTTTCTCGAACTCTCCCAGCATCCGGACCAGCAGATGTCGGCCGCGATCGAGGCCAAGCTCACCGACTTCGCCCGGCAGATCCCGGTCGTCAAAGCGCGCTTCGGCCAGCCTGGCGACTGGCTCGACAGCTTCCTGCGCCGCAGGTTCGATGCCGACCTGCCGGTAGCGAACACGGCCCATCAGCACAGGATCGAGGCGCGCCAGCAACTGGACACCGCAGCGGCAGTGACGGTACGCCCGGCCGGCGACTGGTTCTTCTCCAAACCGGCCATCGCCAGACCGCGCAAGCGCCTGAGCATCGGCATGGCGACGTTCGACGATTATGACGGGGTCTATTTCACGCTGCAGGCCCTGCGGCTCTATCATCCCGAGATCGCCGACGACCTCGAATTCCTGGTGGTCGACAACAATCCGAACGGGATCTGCGGCGATGCCCTTCGCCGTCTTGCCAAGGGGTCAGGCGGGTTTCGCTACATTCCGGTGGCGGAGAGCATCGGCACCGCCGTGCGCGATTTCGTGATGCAGGAAGCCGCCGGCGAGCATGTCGTCTGCCTGGACTGCCACGTCCTGCTGGTGCAGGGGGCATTGGCTAGGCTCCTGCGCTATTTCGAGGAGCATCCCGGCAGTAACGACCTGTTGCAGGGGCCGCTCGTCAGCGACGACCTCGTCACCCTTTCCACCCATTGGACGGGGGAATGGTCCGGCGGCATGTATGGCACCTGGGCGCTCGATCCCGCAGGCAGGGATCCCGAGGCGCCGCCCTTTGACATTCCGATGCAAGGCCTGGGCCTCTATGCTTGCCGCCGCGCAGCCTGGCCGGGTTACAACAAGCTTTTCCGTGGTTTTGGCGGCGAGGAAGGCTATATCCACGAGAAATTCCGCCAAGCGGGCGGGCGCACCCTGTGCCTGCCCTTCCTGCGCTGGATCCATCGCTTCGACCGCCCGACGGGCGCACCCTATACGATCAGTTGGCACGACCGCATCCGCAACTACATGATCGGCTTCGACGAGCTTGGCTTGCCGATGGACGGGATGCTGGCTCATTTCCGCGAGCATGTCGGCCCGAGCGCCGAGCCGATCATCCGGACCTGTTGGGAGGAAGTGGAACGGCTGCGCCTCGCGCAGCCGGGCTAACGACGTAGAGTTGGTTTCAATACCGCGCTTTCAGTGCCTGCCGATATCACCCCTCGGAGCCCTGGGCGATCGGCGGCTGGAAGGCCAGGCCCATGTCCCACGGGAAATAGATCCAGGTATCCTGGCTCACCTCGGTGACAAAGGTATCGACCAGCGGGCGGCCGAGCGGCTTGGCATAGACGGTGGCGAAATGCGCCTTAGGCAGGCGGTCGCGCACCACCTTGGCGGTCGAGCCGGTGTCGACGAGATCATCGACCACCAGGATGCCTTCGCCGCCATTGGCGGCCAGCTTCTCGTCTACATCCTTGAGTACCTGCAGGCCGCTCTGGGTCTTGTAGTCGTGATAGCTGGCAATGCAGACGGTCTCGATCAGGCGGATGCCAAGCTCGCGCGAAATGATCGCTGCCGGAACGAGGCCGCCTCGCGTGATACAGACGATCGCATTGAAGGGGCCGCTGCCGGACAATCGCCAGGCAAGCGCACGCGCATCGCGGTGGAACTGATCCCAGGATACGGGGAAGGCCTTGTCCAGCTTGGGCGAGTTCATGATCCGGTCCCTAGCAGAAATTCACCAGCTTCATCCACGGGTGGATGAAGCTGGTGAATTTTGCAAATGTTAAAAGTCCAGCAGACTATGGCTCATGGGATCAAGGATCCCATGAGCCATAGTCTGCTGGTTCGCGGGTCGCTCTTCATAGCGGCGAAATCGAATGGATCAAGCCCCGAATTAGCCCTTCCACGCCATTTTGCGACCGATGAAGGCGCCCCGTCCTCAGCGTTTGATGGTGGCGACCATCGCCTCGATGTCGGCCTTGGCAGCGGCGACCTTGGCCGCGTCCTTGCCTCGGATCACCAGCTGGGTCTGAAAGCCGGCCGGGCCGAAGGAGGGATAGGAGCCGATCGAGACCTCGGGATGGGCCTGCGCGATCGCCGCGAGTGGCTCGGCGACGGCGCCCTCGCCGATCCCCGGCCCCGGCGAAACGCTGTCCGATAGCGTGACGGCTCCCGTGCGCATCTTCAAAATGGCATTGTCGAGCATGCGCTGCATGATGTTGGGCACGCCCGCCATCACGATGACATTGCCCAGCATGAAGCCCGGCGCAGCGGAGACCGGATTGTCGACGAGTTCGGCCCCAGCGGGAATGCGCGCCATGCGCAGGCGGGCCGGTGTCAGGTTCACGGCGCCGCCATAATGCCGGGTCATCACTTCGACGGCGCGCTGGTCGATCTCGATGCCGACGTCGAAGGCCTTGGCGACGGAATCGGCGGTGATATCGTCATGTGTCGGCCCGATGCCGCCCGTCGACAGCACATAGTCATAGCGCGCGCGCAGGGCGTTGACGGCCTCGACGATGCGGTCCTCCTCGTCGGGAACGACACGCACCTCTTTCACGTCCACGCCGGCTCCGGTGAGGAATTCGGAGATGTAGCCGATATTCTTGTCCTTGGTCCGGCCCGACAAAATCTCATCACCGACGACGAGGATGGCGGCCGTCACGGATACCGGAGCGACTTGCTCGGGATTTGCAGAGAGCGTTTCCATAGGGCATTTCCGAATGATGTCGCTGTCGAGTGTCGGCGGAAGGTGGCCGACCGTCACTCGATGACAATACGCGGCTGAAGGCGTTGATCAACACCTTCCCCCGACAGACCAGCCCAAACCTGCGCCGCGATGCGGCGATAGATGCCGGCTTCCAGGCTGTCCGGCAAAGTGGCGGTCACCGGTCTGCCGGCATCCGAGCGCTCGCGCACTTCCATGGACAAAGGCAATTCGCCGAGGAAGGGCACGCCGAGTTTCTCGGCCTCACGCCGCGCTCCGCCATGACCGAAGAGATGGCTGACATGGCCGCAATTGGGGCAGGAGAAGGTGGACATGTTCTCGATGATGCCGAGGATCGGGACATTCACCTTCTGGAACATGCCGACGCCGCGGCGGGCGTCTATCAGGGCCAGATCCTGGGGCGTCGAGACGATCACAGCGCCAGCCAGCGGCGTGTTCTGCGCCATGGTGAGCTGCGCATCGCCGGTGCCCGGCGGCATGTCGACCACCATGACGTCGAGTTCGCCCCAGAGGACATCACGCAGAAGCGTCGTGAGCGCCGACTGCACCATAGCGCCGCGCCAGATCATCGCGGTCTCCTGGTCGACCAGGAAGCCGATCGACATCGCCTTCACGCCATAGGCCTCGAGCGGAATGATCTTCTTGTCGGCATTCTGTTCGGGCTTGTCGGTCAAGCCGAGGAGTTTTGGAACCGACGGTCCAAATATATCGGCATCGAGCAACCCGACGCTCAGCCCCTGCGCGGCCAGGGCGATGGCCAGATTGCAGGCGGTCGTCGACTTGCCGACACCGCCCTTGCCGGAAGCGACGGCAATGACGCGCTTCACGCCGGGCAGAACTGGGGCCCGCTGCTGCGGCGCGTTGTGGGCCGCGGCCTGCGCCCGCGGGCCAGGCGGCTCTTGGCGCGCGGCACCGGCCGGCCGTTCGGCCGTCAGCCCGACCAGCACATTGGTGACGCCCGGTAGGCCGCGTACCGCATTTTCCGCCGCCGCTCGCACCGGCTCCATCGCCCGCGCCTCGGTCGCATCGATGGCGATGGCAAACATCACTTTCGAGCCGTCGACGCGGATTTCAGTCAGCCGGCCGGTCGAGGGCAGCGATTGGCCGCTTGCCGGCAGCTTGACGAGTTCGAGGGCGCGAATGACATCGGCTGGCGTCAGGGACAAGGAAGGATCCTCACGAAGCAAGGGAAGGTGGCGGCATAGCCGCCCCGGAAGATTCCCTCAAAATTGGGGAGCACGGCCGCGGCATTCAACCACCGCTGGCCTTGGATCGCAGAATAATAGGGCGCGCCGGCACGATTCTCCTATCGGACAGATTGCAGCAAGGGCACGAACGCAAGCCCCGTCACGAACGTGGCAGGCAGCAAGCTTTATAGGAGCGCCTATAAACCAAAAGCACCTTGACCACGACACGAGGCAGCGAGACATTAAAGCCTGTCATATCCGTTCAGGGTCGGGGGACGCTCGGGCAGCGCCATGCAAGCTTTGCCAGCTGGCGCATGCATTCCAGGAGTGACCGGCGATGCCTGTCATCGACCTCGATGTCATCCGCAATGCTGAAATCCATGACAAGCCCTACCGCCACATCATCGGCGAGGGTTTTCTCCGGAAAGACAAGATCTCGTCGCTGCGGCAGGATTTTCCAACCATCGACAAACCCGGCTTTCTGACCGTCGCCGACATGGCGCTGCGGGGCAGCTTCCGGGATCTGGTCGAGGAACTCGCAAGCAGCGCGATGGCCCGGTCCCTATCCGACAAGCTCGGCCTCGATCTCGATCCCCTGCCCCGGCTGACGACGATCCGCCGGCTCTCGCAGCTGAAGGATGGCCGCATTCACACCGACAGCGAAAGCAAGCTCGCCACGTTCCTCGTCTACATGAACGACGACTGGGATGAAGATGGTGGTTGCCTGCGCGTGCTGAACGGGCCTGATGACTTCGACGACATGACGGCGGAAATATCACCCGTCATGGGCTCATGCTTCGGTTTTCGCCGGGCCGCCAATTCCTGGCACGGCCACAAGCCTTTCGCCGGCGAGCGGCGCGTTGTCCAGATTACCTGGCTGAAGGATGCCAGCGAACTCGAGCGCAAGAAGAAGCGCAACAGCGCGGCGCAGTTCTTCAAAGGCATATTCGGACGTTGACAACAGCCTGCCCTGGCGGACTGCTACGCCCCAAGGGCAGATTCACGCCAAATATCAGCTGGCGCTGCGGCTGATCAGGACCAGTGTGAAGAGCATCATGGCCATTGCGGAAGCCGCCGTCCTGACACTGTTCCAGAACGTCCAATCCACCAAAAAGCGCTGCCAAAGTTCACTTGCCTGCGCCGTCTCGGGCAGAGCTGCAGCCAGCGCGTCGTTAAGCGGTACGTTCAAGGCCATGGTCACACCGACGCAGCCGACGAGATAGACCAGGCTGGCGGCGAGCAGCAGCTTGCCGCTCCACTCCCCCAGCCAGAACCAGGAGCCCAGGGCAAGACCGAGGCAAAGCACGGCCGTGCCCATGAAGGCCAGCATGAAGCCGGGATTGATCACGGTGACATTGATCGCCTGCATCGCCGCGATGCCGCTCGCCGGGGCGACACGCCCGAGGGCCGGCATGACGAAATTGGAGAAGGCGAAGAAAATGCCCGCCACCAGACCGCTGCCGATGGCAGCCATGAAGGTGGTGACGTAAAGGGTGCGCTCAAGCATGGTTTCCTCCCCAGATGCCGGTGGCCGCGGTGCGGGCGACGTAGTCGGCAAAGCGGCGCGGCGGGCGGCTTAGTGCGCGCTCGACCCCATCGGCAATCGGTTCGTTGCGGCCATCGAGCACGGTAGCGAACAGATAGGTGACGAGTTCGATGACCTCAGGCGGCAGGCCCTGCTCGACCAGGCCGGCCCTGTAAGCCTGCTGGGACACCGGCACATAATCGATGCGGCGTCCGGCTGCCTCGGCGATCGCTGCAACGGCCTGCTCGAAGGTCAGGGCTTCGGAACCGGTGATCTCGTAGAGCTGGCGAGAATTCCTTGCATCGGCGAAGGCCGCTACGGCGATTTCAGCGATGTCGTCTGCATCCACGAAGGGCTCGGGCGCAAGCGTATCGGGCAAGACAACCTCCCCGGCCTGGATGGCATCGAGGAAGAAACTTTCGCTGAAATTCTGGAAGAACCAGCTGCAACGCAGGATCGTCCAATCCAGATCCGTGGCCTGCAGTGCCTCTTCCGCTTCCTGGGCTTCCGGCTCGCCCCGCCCGGACAGCAGCACGATCTTGCCGACGCCGGCGGCTTTGGCCTCGGCGAAGAACCGGCTCACCGCCGCCACCGCGCCGGGCAAGGCCAGGTCCGGCTGGTAGGCGACATAGACCGCGGCGATACCGTCAAGGGCGGCGGCCCAGCCTTCCGGCCTTTCCCAATCGAAAGCCGGCTGCGCCTTGCGCGAGCCGAGGCGCAGGGCCCGTCCCGCCTTTTCCAAGCCTTCGATGACTCGGCGCCCCGTCTTGCCCGTGCCCCCCAACACCAGAACCTTACCTCTGGACCAATGTTCATTTGCCATTTCGACCTCCCGCTGATAAACATGAGTAATTCTCATATTTGAGAATGTGATAAATCCTCATATTTTTATTGTCAAGCCATGCCCGCAAAAAGATCTCTGACCGGCTCTCTCGACCAACCGACCACCGCGCCGATTCCCCGGCGCGCGCCGGTCCAGCAGCGCAGCCGCGAGCGCATGGACAGGATTCTGGCGGTGGCGACGGCGATGATCGGGGCACGCGGCAGCGACCAGTTGAAGATGGGCGAGGTTGCCGAGCAGGCCGGCATCTCCATCGGCTCGCTCTACCAATATTTCCCCGACAAGAGCGCCATCATCCGCAGCCTCGCCGAGCGCTGCAGCGCCGAGAGCCGTCGCTGCATCGAGGATGCCCTGGCACAAGTGCAATCGGTGGCGGAGCTGGAAACGGCCTATGGCTCGCTGATCGACATCTACTACGACATTTACCGGGCCGAGCCGGTGATGCGCGACATCTGGTCGGGCACGCAGGCCGACAAACAGCTCGCGGCCCTGGAACTCGCCGAAAGCCGCATCTGCGGCGGCATGCTGGCCGACGCCATGGCCAGAGCCCATGGCGCACCGGATGGCGCGAGCTATGCCGCCACGGCTTTCCTGATCTGGCAGCTCGGCGAGGCGACGATGCGCCTGGCAGTCTCGGTGGACGAAGAAGAAGGCGCTGCCCTCGTCGCCGCCTTCCGCCGGATGACACTGCGCGAGATCCTCACGCCGCTGCGGGAATAAGTCCCGGTTCCGGGCAGATCACAAGGCAGCCATGCGGTATTCAGAATTTTCTTTCCTGCCCGCATCCCCAGATGGCATAAGAATCGCACACGTTTAATCAGGTAGTTTCATGAGCTTCATCGACGCAGAACTGTCTCCCCAGCGCAAGAACGGCCAGATCAAGATCCATGGCCCGGAGGCCTTTGCCGGCATGCGCGCGGCGGGCAGGCTTGCGGCGCAGGGGCTGGACCTGATGGTGGACGCGGTGAAGCCCGGCGTCACCACCAATCAGCTCGACCGGATGTTGTTCGAATTCGCGATGGACAACAAGGCCTATCCGGCCACCTTGTTCTATCGCGGCTATCGCAAGTCGAGCTGTATTTCGCTCAACCACGTGGTCTGCCACGGCATTCCAGACGACAAGCCGCTGCAGGATGGCGTCATCCTGAACATCGACTACACCGTGGTGCTCGATGGCTGGCATGGTGACTCCAGCCGCATGTATACGGCCGGCGACATCGCCCGCCGCGCCGAGCGGCTGATGGAAGTCACCTATGAAGCGATGATGCGCGGCATCAACGTCATCAAGCCGGGCGCGACAACCGGCGATATCGGCTACGCCATCCAGAGCTATGCCGAAGCCGAGCGCTGCTCGGTGGTGCGCGATTTCTGCGGCCACGGTCTCGGCCGCCTGTTCCACGACGAGCCCAACATCCTCCACTACGGCCGGCGCGGCGAAGGCGTAGTGCTCAAGCCCGGCATGTTCTTCACGGTGGAGCCGATGATCAATCTCGGCCGCCCGGATGTGAAGGTGCTCAATGACGGCTGGACCGCGGTGACGCGTGACCGCTCGCTCTCGGCCCAGTTCGAGCACAGCATCGGCGTCACCGAGACCGGCGTCGAGATCTTCACTCTCTCCCCCGGTGAGTTGAATCAGCCGCCCTACGCCAAGGCTGCCTGAATGAAAGGGCTGCCTGAATGAAGAAGGGGCGCTCGCCATTGTCGGACGCCCCGCTTCCCGGCTTGGGCGAAGCAGCCCTGTTCCCCTCAGCCAGCGAACCGGGGGAGCCGCATTATCATGGCCATCGCGAGAGGCTGCGGCAGCGCTTCGCCGAGGCCGAGGGCCGGTTGCCCGACTATGAACTGCTCGAACTCATACTTTTCCGCTCGATTCCGCGCCGGGACGTCAAACCGCTCGCCAAGGCGCTGATCACCCGCTTCGGCTCGCTGGCGGAGGTCCTGGGTGCGCCGATCGCCCGGCTCAAGGAGGTCGATGGCGTCAGCGACGGCGTAGCCGGCGATCTCAAGATCGTCGAGGCGGCCGGCCATCGCCTCGCCAGAGGCGGCATCGCCAAACGGCCGGTGCTGTCGACCTCGGCAGCGCTCATCGATTATTGCCGCAGCACCATGGCCTTCGCCGAGCGCGAAATCTTCCGCATCCTCTTCCTCGACACCAAGAACGGCCTGATCGCCGACGAAGTCCAGCAACGAGGCACGGTCAATCACACGCCCGTATACCCGCGCGAGGTCGTTAAGCGGGCGCTGGAACTCTCGGCCACAGCGCTGATCCTCGTGCATAACCACCCCTCCGGCGATCCTTCGCCCTCCTCGGCCGACGTGTCGATGACGCGCACCATCGCCGATGTCGCCGGGCCCCTCGGCATCGTGGTGCATGACCACATCATCATCGGCCGTGATGGCCATGTCAGCCTGAAGGCGCAGCGCCTGTTTTGAGCGCAGCTCTCATTGGGGGCATAGACCGCGGCTGAAGGCGCCTCTTTCCGGAAACGCCACCAGCTATTCGCTGCGCCGATATTTGCCTGGGAGCAGCGATGCGATGGCGGCCTTCGTCGCCCTCCCCGAGGCGTCCGGCACGATCACCTCGGCCGTCGGCGCATAGTCCGAGATCATCTCGCGGCACATGCCGCAGGGAGCGACGATCTCGATCGAGCCATCGCGATTATGATAGACCGCGACGATCACCTCGATATCGGAAGAGCCGATCTCGGTGACGGCCCGCCCGATCGCCACCGCCTCGGCGCAAACCGCGATACGCCCCACATTGGCTTCGAGATGAACACCCGTGACGATCTCGCCGCTGCGAAGGCGCAAGGCGGCCCCGACAACATGCCAATCCGGCCGGTAGCGCGCAGCAATCGCCGCCCTGGCCGCTTCGATCAGCACCGTATCATCCGCGTTCAGAACAGCCATGAATCCTCGCTTTGTTTACCGGTACCGGCCATGGTTGGAGAATATGACCGATTCCAGCCGGCGATAGCGCATCATGCCCGAATGATGGTAACGCCGAGCGCGCGGAAAGGCTCGACAGCCGGATCGGGCGTATCTTCCTCCACCAGCATGACGTCGATCTCCTCTATCGCCGCGACATGGAAGGGCGAGGCAGCGCCGAGCTTCTCCCGAGACGCCAGCACGACGGTTTCCGCGGCCTGCCGGCGCAGCGCCCGCTTGATGGCGGCCTCCTCGCTTTCGCCGGTGGTCAAGCCGATCTCGGCATGAATGCCCGTCACGCCCATGAAATAGATGTCGGCCCGGATGCGTGCGATCGCTTCGGCAGCGACAGCCCCCACGGCAACCATGGAATGACGGAACAGCCGGCCGCCGATCAGTTCCACCTCGATGCCGGCATGCCCCGCCAGCTCCACCGCGACGTTCGGACTATGGGTCACCACCATGGCCCTGAGGTTGGGGTCGAGATGACGCGCAAGCTGCACCGCCGTGGTACCGCCGTCGAGCATGACGACCTGTCCCGGACGCACCAGGCGCGCAGCCGCGCGGCCGATGGCGATCTTGCCAGCCGCCGAGACGTCGCGGCGCTGAGCGAGATCACCCATGGCCGGCGAAGCCGGCAGCGCGCCGCCATGGACACGCTGCAGCAGCCCCTCGCCCGCCAATTCGCGCAGATCCCGGCGAATGGTATCCTCGGACAGGTCGAGCTCCCGGCTGACCGTCTTGGCGACGACGCGCCCGTCCCGGCAGAGAACTTCGAGAATGTAA
This sequence comes from Labrys sp. HAY1-8F, assembly GCF_056754975.1. Lineage (NCBI taxonomy): Bacteria > Pseudomonadati > Pseudomonadota > Alphaproteobacteria > Hyphomicrobiales > Xanthobacteraceae > Labrys > Labrys sp. HAY1-8F. The sequence continues at coordinate 812,137 of NZ_JBPGWZ010000002.1, forward strand.
GCCTTGCGCTCGCTTGTGAGCATGACGCCGTCCGCCTCACGAATTTTCTTGACTATGCACGAAATTGCACGAAATTTAAAGCTCACTCAAGAAAATTCACGATATTTCGTGCAGAGAGGCTTCCATGAGCTTGGCGGATCGGGTGCGGGTCGAGGATGTCGAACTCCTCTCCGACAACTGGTATGTCCTGAAGAAGACGACGTTTCTCTATCGTCGCGGTGATGGGAGCTGGCAAAGGCAGAGCCGGGAGACCTATGATCGCGGCAATGGCGCCACCATCCTGCTTTACGATCCCTCACGGCGCACCGTCATTCTCACGCGCCAGTTCCGCTATCCGGCCTTCGTCAATGGCTGCGACGATCTCCTGATCGAAGCCCCGGCCGGCCTGCTCGACAATGCCAGTCCGGAGGAACGTATACGGGCTGAGACCGAAGAGGAAACCGGTTTCCGGATTCACGAAGTCCGGCGTGTGATGGAGGCCTATATGAGCCCGGGCTCCGTGACCGAGAAGCTCTATTTCTTCGTCGCGCCCTACAGCCCCGGCGATCGCGTCGGCGCCGGCGGCGGCCAGGCGGAGGAAGGCGAGGACATCGATCTCCTCGAACTCGACATCGACGAGGCCCTGGCGATGGTTGCGCGCGGCGAGATCCGGGACGGCAAGACCATCATGCTGCTCTACCATGCCGCCTTGCATCTCTTCGGCAAGACGGCGGTCGCCGCGGCGTGACGCCTCGCCCCGGTCGGGTTCGCCTCAACTATCGTGCCGTCTCGATCACGATCTTGCCGAAGGCGCCTCGATCAAGATGATCGAGCGCGGCCGGAAGCTCGGCGAAGCCGTAGCGCTTGTCGATGACGGGTTCGAGGCCAAGCGTATCGACAGCCCGCACCAGATCCTCCTGGGCCCGGCGATGGCCGACGCCGATGCCCTGGACCGTCAGGCCCTTGAGCATCAGGGGAACCACCGGCGCCGAGACCTCGATGCCTTCCAGCACGCCGATGACGGAGATGCGCCCTCCCATCGCCGCCGCCTGCACGGACTGCCCCAGGTTGGCGCCCCCTGCAATTTCCAGGATGTGATCGGCTCCACGATCGCCCGTCAGGCGATGGGTGGCCTCAACCCAGTTTTCGCGGCTGCGATCGATGCCATGGTCGGCGCCGAGTTCGCGGGCCCGCGCCAGCTTGTCGGCACTGCCGGACGTGACGATCACCCTGGCCCCCGCGGCCTTGGCGATCTGCAGCCCGAACAGCGAGACCCCGCCGGTGCCTTGCACCAGCACGGTCTTGCCGGCCAGAGGCGTCCCGCGCTCCACCAGCGCGAACCAGGCCGTCAGCCCAGCCACCGGCAAGGTGCTCGCAGCGGCATCGTCGAGCGTGGCTGGCGCAAGGGTGAACCAGTCTTCCGGAAAGGCGACATAGTCCGCAAGAACGCCGGGCCGCATGCCGCCCAAGGTGCGGTAGGGCGGCACGCGGGCCGTACCGTCGTTCAGCCCGTCGATCCAGCCGGGAATGAAGGTGGAGATCACCCGGTCGCCCGGTTTGAATCGCGTGCTTGCCTCTCCAATCGCCTCGACGACACCCGCCATGTCCGATGCCGGGGTGAAGGGGAAGGCCAGAGGCTGGCCGAAACCGGTCTCGATCACCAGCTTGTCGCGGTAGTTCAGGGAAACGGCGGTCACTTTGACCAATATCTCACCCGCCGTCGGCTGAGGCTTCGGCACGTGTTCGAACACGAGCCGATCGCGCCCGATCGCATTTATGGACCACCGTTTCATCTGCTCCGTCATCGCCATTCTCCATCGGATGTGGAAGCGGCACAATAATGTTGAATTTTAAGCACCAGTGGCGATATAATTTCCGTTCATTGGTTCTGTTTTATCTACAAGATCGTTCTTGCAATGGTGGATCGTCTCACGGGTGTCTCGGTTTTCGTCGAAGCGGTGGAGGCTGGCGGCTTTGCCGCCGCTGCCCAACGGCTCAACCTCTCGCGATCGGCTGTCGGCAAATCGATCGCCCGGCTCGAAGAACGGCTGGGCGCCCGCCTGTTCCATCGCACCACGCGCAGCCAGGCGCTGACCGAGGACGGCCAGGTCTTCTATGAGCGCTGCCTGCGGGCGCTGGCCGAGATCCGCGACGGCGAGGCCATGCTCGACAGCGGCCGGCGCGACGTCAGTGGCCGGCTGCGCGTCACCATGCCGGCCCTGTTCGGACGTGCCTGCGTCACGCCGCTTCTGCTCAAGCTCGCGGCCCAGCATCCGGCTCTCGAACTCGAGCTCAATTTCAACGACAGGCGCGTCGATCTGATCGAGGAGGGCTATGACCTCGCCATTCGTAACGGTGCCCTCGAATCCGACGCGAACCTGATCACGCGCCGTGTCGCCCAGCAGCGCATGACGGTGTGCGCCGCACCTGCCTATCTGCGCGAGCACGGCGCCCCCCTCACCCTGGCCGCCATCGCCGACCATCACGCCATTCTCTACGGCCGTTCAGGCCAGCCCCGGTCATGGCTATTTCCGGTACAAGGCGGGCCTTCCGTCGAGATCATGCCTAGGAGCCGCTTCATCTTCGATGCCCTCGACGCGGTCGCCGATGCGGCGGTGGCCGGAGCGGGCCTTGCCTGGATACCGTGCTGGCTGGCGGCCGACCGTGTACGCAGGGGCGAGTTGGTCCGGGTGCTGACCGAGCATCCGGGCCTGGCCTTCGATGTGCATGCCCTCTGGCCGCGCTCGCCCCTGCTGCCACTGCGCGTGCGTGCCGCCATCGATATACTCGTCGCGAACCTTTCCCGCTTGATGAGCAACGAGGTCGGCCTCTGAAGGCGTAATGCGGGCAATTTAAGAAGGAAACTCCTTGAACTGGCATAGCCGGGCTTGACCCGGCTATCCAGAAGCCGCCTGCGCGGCGCGGCGATCCAGGCCGGAATGCCATGCCCTTGCCATCGGCACGAATGGGATTATCCATTAATTAATTAACATATTAAATATCTAAAAACCCCACTCGGTCTTCTCGGCAATGATGAGTGCTTCGAGGCGACAAACCGCGGGCGACAGGAGGAAGCCGTGGCAAATCAGGGCTATTCGCAAGGGGATGTCGCTGCGCTTGATTTCGCGATCGATCTGGATACCCAGGCAGTTGGAAACGCAATCCATCGGTTCACCGCTCGGAGGATCATGCCCCTACTGCTGGCGTGCTACGTTTTCGCCCATCTCGACCGCATCAATATCGGCTTCGCCAAGCTGCAGATGACATCCGATCTCGGCTTCAGCAACACCGCCTATGGCCTGGGCGCCGGCCTGTTCTTCGTGGCCTACGCCCTGTTCGGCGTGCCGAGCAATCTGATGCTGGACAGGCTCGGCCCGCGGCGCGGGATCACCCTCATTATGCTCGTCTGGGGAGTTCTCTCGGCCTCGACCTTCCTGGTGACCTCCGCCCAGCAGTTCTACGGCCTGCGTCTCCTTCTCGGCATCGCCGAGGCCGGCTTTTTCCCAGGGGTTCTCGTCTACATCAACCGCTGGTTTCCGCAGCGCCGACGCGGCCAGATCACGGCGCTCTTTGCCCTCGCCGTACCGGCAGCCGGTCTGCTCGGCCCGATTTCGGGCAGCATTCTCGAAAGCTTCAACACCATTGCAGGCTTGCGCGGCTGGCAGTGGATGTTCCTGCTCGAAGGCCTGCCCGTCATCCTGCTCGCCTTCGTGGTCTACGCCGCCCTACCGGACACCGTGCGTGATGCCTCGTGGTTGAGCGAACCACAGAAGGACCACCTGATGGCAACCCTCGCTGCCGAACAGAAGCCGACAGCGAATATCTCGTTATCCCAATGCACTCGGGATCCCAGGGTTTGGCAACTGGTTGGCATCTATTTCGCCGTGATGCTTGCCGTGAACACGATTGCCTTCTGGACGCCGGCCTTGATCAATGGCGCCGGCATTACCAGCGACATAAGGATCGGGCTCCTCAGCGCTGTGCCCTATCTGGCGGGCTGCGTCTTCATGCTCGCCGTCGGCCTTTCATCGGATCGGTTCAGGGAGCGCCGCTGGCATCTTTGCATTCCGCTGCTGATGGCCGCCTGCGGTCTTGCCATCGTCGGCCTCGATCCCGGCAATCCGGTATCGACCATGCTCGGATTGACGCTTGCCGGCATGGGCGCCAGCACCTCCCTGCCCCTGTTCTGGCAATTACCGCCTGCCTTCATGTCTGCGGCTGTCCTGGCAGCCGGCATCGCCTTTGTGAGTTCGCTCGGCAATGTCGCAGCCTTCCTCGCCCCCTATTTCATCGGCTGGATGCGCGATGCGACTCAGAGCTCATCGCTTGCGCTCTACTGCGTGGCGGCTCTCATCGCTATTGGCGGTCTCGCCGTGTTGCGCCTGCCGGCCTCACTCGTCAATCCCCGGTAACCGACTGCCCCCTGATAGGTCGACCGCACCGGAGGCTTCAGCCGCCATTTCAGGCAAACGATGCCAGCGCGGCAGGCAAGTTGCCTTTGCGGTAGGCAAATCCGCAATTCTGCTCACGATCTCATCAATCGATATGCGCAGACCGCTTGCCGCCTTGCACGATCTCGCTCAATGTAACGCCAGATTGCACGTCTGGAGGGAATGCATGGCGGCGTTCGATGAGATGACACTGAGCGACGGTTCCATTCGACCCGCCTACGCCGATCTCGCGCAGTGGCTGTCCACGGCCCCAAAGGAATTACTGACCCATCGACGCAACGAGGCCGAGCTACTGTTCAGGCGCATCGGCATCACCTTCGCGGTCTATGGCGATAAGGCCGGCGCCGAGCGCCTCATCCCCTTCGACATCATCCCACGCATCCTGGCGGCGCAGGAATGGGCGACGCTCAAGCGAGGCCTCGAACAGCGCGTGCGCGCGCTCAACATGTATATCAAGGACGTCTACGGCAAACGCGAGGTGGTACGCGCCGGCGTGGTGCCGGAAGACCTGATCTTCAACAATCCGGCGTTCCGCCCCGAAATGGCGGGCCAGAGCGTACCGCACGACGTCTATGTCCATATTGCCGGCATCGACATCGTGCGCGTCGACGCCGATACATTCTACGTGCTCGAGGACAATGCCCGCACGCCCTCCGGCGTCTCCTACATGCTGGAGAACCGCGAAGTCACCATGCGCCTGTTCCCGGAAGTGGTGGCACGCCACCGCATCGCCCCCGTCGAGAACTATACGGACGAACTGCTCGCCACGTTGCGCTCGATCGCCCCGCGCTCGGCCTCGCGCGATCCGGTCGTGGTGCTGCTCACCCCCGGCATGTACAACTCTGCCTATTATGAGCACTCCTTCCTGGCCGATCGCCTAGGCATCGAGATCGTCGAGGGGCGCGATCTCTTCGTGCGGGACGAGATCGTCTATATGCGCACCACCGAGGGGCCCCGCCGGGTCGACGTGATCTATCGGCGCATCGATGACGACTTCCTCGATCCTCTCGCCTTCCGCCCGGACTCCGCTCTCGGCGTTCCCGGCCTGATGACCGCCTACCGCGCCGGCAATGTCACGCTGACCAATGCCGTCGGCACCGGCGTCGCCGACGACAAGGCCGTTTATTCCTATATGCCTGACATCGTGCGCTTCTTCCTCGGAGAGGAGCCGATCCTACGGAACGTGCCGACGCATCGCTGCCGCGAGCCCGAAGCCTTGGCCTATGTGCTCGACAATCTCGAAAGCCTGGTGGTCAAGGAGGTCTCGGGATCAGGCGGCTATGGCATGCTGATCGGCCCGCATGCCAGCAAGGCCGAGATCGCGGATTTCCGCGCCAAGCTGAAGGCCCACCCCTTCGGCTATATCGCCCAGCCGACCTTGGCGCTCTCGACCTGTCCCTGTTACGTCGAGGAGGGAATTGCCCCCCGACATGTCGACCTTCGCCCCTTCGTCCTCACCGGCTCGGACAAGATCCGCATCGTGCCGGGCGGCCTGACCCGGGTGGCCTTGAAGGAAGGTTCCCTGGTGGTCAATTCCAGCCAGGGCGGGGGTACCAAGGATACTTGGATCCTGGACCGATGAGGCAGGCCATGCATTGTCTATTATCGCTCCTCCCGCCTCCTCCCGTTCGGACGAAGAGCCATGCTGTCGCGTACCGCTGATAATCTGTTCTGGCTGGCCCGCTATGTCGAACGGGCCGAATATCTCGCCCGCATCCTCGATGCGGCCTATCGGCTGTCCTCCCTGCCGGCCTCCTATGGCGGCCTGACCACGGAATGGGAGAGTGCGGTAGAGACGGCGGGATGCGGCCCAGCCTTCTTTGCCGCCTATGAGGAGGCCAATGAGCGTACGGTCACCGAGTTCCTGGCCTTCTCCGCCGAGAACCCCTCCTCGATCCGGAACTGCTTCGAGATGGCGCGCACCAATGCCCGCGGCGTCCGCACGGCGCTGACCGCGGAGATGTGGTCGACCATCAACGACTCCTGGCTCCAACTCAAGCGCTACAATCCTTCGCATATGAGTCGCGAGGAAGTCTCCCGCTTCCTCGACTGGGTCAAGGGCGTCTCCCTGATGTTCGACGGCTCGGCCTATCGCACCATGCTGCGCAACGATGCCTACGCTTTCGCGCGCCTCGGCCTGTTCCTGGAACGCTCCGACAACACGGCACGTATTCTCGACGTCAAATATCATGTGCTGCTGCCACCGTCCGAAAGCGTCGGCGGCAGTCTCGATTACTTCCAATGGACGGCCATTCTGCGCGCCGTCTCCGCCCTCACCGCCTATCACTGGGTCTACAAGGAAAGCCTCAAGCCGTGGCTGGTCGCCGACCTTCTGATCCTGAACACGCAGATGCCACGTTCCCTCGCTTCATGCTATGAGAACCTCAATGGGAATCTCGATCAACTCGCACAGGTCTATGGCCGGCAGGGCCCGGCCCAGCGCCTGGTGCGCGTGACCCAATCGCGCCTCCAAAATCTGAGTATCGACGAGGTTTTCCAGTCCGGGCTGCATGATTTCATCACCGATTTCATCACCGACAACAACAATCTAAGTGCGGCGATCGCCGAGCAATATCTGATCTGAGAGACTGTTACGGACCATGCGCATCTGCGTCGCCCACGAGACCGTCTATCGCTACGAGCGGCCGGCCAAATCCGTGATCCAGACCCTTCGCCTGACCCCACGCTCGCATGACGGCCAGCATGTGGTGCGCTGGCGCATCGACGTGGACCAGGATGTCAGATTGAGCCAGGCCGAGGATGCGTTCGGCAATATCAGCCATGCCTTCGCGGTGATCGGCAGCATCGACAGCTTGACGGTGCGCGTGGAGGGCGAGGTGGAAACCCATGACAATGCCGGTGTGCTGCTCGGCGTCGTCGAGCGCTTCCCCGTCTCCCTCTATCTGCGCGATACCGATCTCACCCGTGCCGATGTCTCGATCCAGGCGTTCGCCCGCCAGAGCGTAAGCGAGGCCGAGGGCGGTCTTGCCGCCTGCCATGCCCTGATGCAAGCGATCCATAATCGCATTGACGTCAGCCGCAATCCGAAACGACTGGCATCCGGCCTGGTGGAGGCGTTCGCCGCCGGCAACGGCGTCGCGCAGGACGTCAGCCATCTCTTCATCGCTTGCGCCCGCACGCTCGGCATTCCGGCCCGCTATGTCAGCGGGCTGCTGTGGCAGCCTCAGGCGCAGCAAGGCAGCGCCAGCCATGCCTGGGCCGAGGCCTATGTCGAAGGTCTGGGTTGGGTCGGCTTCGACCCGACGCTGCCGGTCTGTCCGACGGTCCACCATGTCCGTGTCGCTGCCGGCCTGGACTATCTTGGCGCTGCGCCGGTCCGGGGCGCCCATTACGGCGGCGATGGCGAAAGCCTGGAGGTGACGGTCGATATCGCTGAAAAGGGCGAGCGCCCGCAGGCACAGCATCAGTCACAGAGCTGAGCTTTAAGCCCGACCGCCCGTGTCAGGGTCGATGGAGTGTCAAGGCAGGCTGGAATCGTGTTCGTGCTCGTAGCGCACTGCACCCGGACGCAATTTCGGCGTAAGCTTGCTTACGGCGAACAAAGCGAGGACACCGACAACATAGCCAACCTGCAGGGTCACGGCGATCGCCACCATGTCGATCAAGGCCACGCCAAGGCCGAAGCCGACCACCCAGATAACGATGGCGCTGCCGACAGACGCGACCACGGCGACGATCGTGAAGGCCAGCACGGGAACGAAGGTTCCGCACACAACCCCTAGCGCCATCGCTACGATGACAGGCCAGATCACGAACATTGTCCTCTCCAAGTATGCCGATGCTCTGTCACCGGAACCCGGTATTTGGCCGCACCCGCCTGCGCGACCGCCCCTCGCTTCACCGCATCTGTTCGAGCACTGCCTTGTGTCGAAGCTCCTCCGAAAGAAGGGCGTTTACACCCGGGAAGCTCAATCTCCTTCTTTAGAAAATGCCCAGACAGTGAGCATATTCTCCACGAAGGAAGCAATGCCCTATTCGGATTAGGTAAGCATAATATGCTATCGGCGTGACAGGAAAGTAGTTTCTTGGCGTCGAGAGAGGTATGGTGCTGTCCCGACGACTTTTCCAGCGTCAAGCTCCCGCTATCGTCATCCGACCCAGCTTGAGCTCGAGATAGGCAAGGCGTCAGATCGGCGTCAGCACATCTTCGGCGTGTCAGGAAGCGAGCACCTTGCCGGGGTTCATGAGACCCGAGGGGTCGAGCAGGTCCTTGACCGACCGCATCAAGGCCAGCTTGACCGGATCGGCCGTGGCATAGAGGGCATGGATACGCTTGGAGCCGACGCCGTGCTCGGCCGAGAATGAACCGCCACGCAAGCGGATGCCGCCATAAAGCACGGCCTCCACGCCGGCGATATCGTCGGGCGTCAGCGCATCCGCCGCCCGGTTGAGCATGATATGCAGATTGCCGTCGCCCAGATGGCCGAAGACAAAGGGAGCGAGCCCCGGCGAGACGCCCGCCAGGCCGGCAACACTGGCGCGCACATAGTCGTCCACCTGTGACAAGGGCAGCGAGACGTCGAAACTCGGCGAGTTGGGATAATCGACATAGAGGACTGCGGATTCCTCGCGCAGCCGCCAGATCGCCTGCTCCTGCGCCAGCGAACTCGCCAAGACGGCGCTGGTCTCGGGATGGACGTCCAGCAATTCCTCATAGATCGCCGCCAGTTCTTCCTGCAGTGCCGCCTCGTCAGCACCGCCCAGGGAAAGGATGAGATAGATCTGGTGGTCGAAGGAAAAGTCGGGCGCCGACCAACCGAAATGGCGGGCGGCATAACGGAAGTAATCGGCCCACATCGCCTCGGCCGCGCGCAATTCGCCGACCCGCGCGTCGAGGGCGCGCCGGATGGCGGCAAGTGCCGCGGGCACCGAGCCGAAACCGAACAGGGCGACGGCATGGGCTTTCGGTACGGCGTCCAGTTTGATTGCCACCTTTGTGACGATGCCGAGCGTTCCTTCGGCCCCGATCAGCAGATGCTTGAGATCGTATCCGGCGGAATTCTTCACCAGCCGGGTGAGGTCGGAATAAACAGACCCATCCGGCAACACCGCTTCCAGGCCGAGGATGCGATGGCGCGTCACACCATTGCGGAAGGCCATGATGCCCCCCGCATTCGTGGAGATCATGCCGCCTATACTGGCCGACCCCCGTGCCGGGAGGTCGATGCCGGGTTCGAGATGATGGACGAATGCTGCCTCCTGCAGAGCCTGAAGCGTGCAGCCGGCTTCCACCACCGCCACGCGCTCATCGGCGTCGAGCCGCTCGATCCGGTTCAAGCGGCGTGTCAATACGACGAGCTGTCCCGCCGTCGAGATACCGCCGCCGACGAGACCGGTGCGACCACCTTGCGGAACGATCGAGACGCCGTCGCGCAGGCAAAGCCTGACGATCGCAGCGACTTCCCCGGTCGTCGCCGGCGAGACGACGGCTGAGGCGCCGAGATTATCCGGCTCTTCGCCTGGGTCGAGCTCGGCGATCGCCGCGCCGGTACGGATATTGGTGGCACCGACGATGGAGGCGAGATCGGACAGAAAGTCCGCCGGCAGCCCGTTTTCCTGCGCGATCATCGCCTTATCCCATTACTTTTCGCCGTGAGCGCTCAGGCCGCGCGGCGCAGAGCCTGCGCCATGCAATGAATGCCGCCGCCCGTCTTGGATATCTCGCCGGTGTCGACGGCCGCAACCTCGAATCCGCGTGCCTTGAGCTGGCCGATCAGGCTCTTGCTCGCGGTGGGCGCGATGATCCGGTCATTGCCGAGCGACATGAAGTTGCAGCCGAGCGCCATGGTGTCCTGGAACGGTACGTCGATGATCTCGTGGCCCTTGGCCTTGAGCCAGTCGACGATACCGGGCTCGGTGCAAGCCAGGCATACCGCCGTCAGCTTCGGGGCGATCGGCACCACCATCAGGTCGATATGAACGTAATATTCGTCGATGAAGGCAAGCCGGGTTTCCCAGCCTTCCTTTTCGAACCACTCGGCAACCTGGCGGGCGCCCTCCTCCTGGGTGCGGGCTCCGCCGCAGCCGATCAGCACGCAACCTTCCTCGATCACGTTGAAATCGCCACCCTCGAAGGTGCCAGCCGTCACCATGTCGTAGATCGGAATGCCCATCTTCTCATAGGCCCGGATGGCGGCATAGTTCTCGCCCCGGCGCCACCAATTGGCCATGGCGGTGATGACGACGCCATAGGGGGTCATTACGCTGGAATCGCGCGTGTAGACCTGCATCGGCAATTCGACTTCCGGCTCCAGCCAGTGAATGTTGACGCCGAAATGCTCATAGGCCGAGGCGAGTTCCTTGTGCTGGGCCTGCGCCGTCTGGATGTTGCAGGGCGCCTCGCGCAGATGCTTGCGCGACAAGGAACTGGTCGCCATATGCCGGAGATAGGCCGGAGAGCCGAGCAGAACGTCGGTCAGGCGGTCGGTCTCGTTGCGAAAGCCCCAATGCTTGAGCGGCTTGGTGCCGCCGGCGAGATTCCTGCGACGCAGGGTGAAGGCGTCGTCGACATGGATCTGTTCTATGCGGTTCATGATCGTTTCCCTTATAGCGTTTTGTGATTTCTTGGAATCACCAAGAATCGCAAAGACGCGTCCAAACAAAGAGTTAGAGCAAAACGCGTTCACACTTGAACGCGTTTTGCTCTAGCATCAGGTGGGGATCCACCATTCGCGCCCGCGAACGGTGGTGACATATTCAGGCCAGCGAAAGCCGATCGGCGGCGGATAATCGGCCAGCGGTGGGATCCAATTGGAGCCGCCGACGCCGCCGCCGGTACGTTCCTCGAATTCGCGACGGGCGGCGGCGCGCGCCTCCCCGTCCTCGATCAGGCGCAGGGCCGAGAGCGCGATCGTCTTGGCAGCGGTCGTCACCATCGGATCGATGGTGGCAGGCATGCCGCCCAGCGCATTCATCACCCAGCCCGGATAGGTGTAGCCCTCCGGCGCCCTGAGGGCCGGCCGGGCCACGTAGAAGCGCGCCGTCGGGGCATGCCAGCTCATGTCGGTATAGTCGTCCGAGGTCGAGTTGAGCTGCGAGGGCGGCAGATCCCGCCGCAGGATCGCCTCGGCTTCCTGCGGGGCGATCAAACGCTCGCATTCGGCCAGGAAGGGCTTTTCCATCGGCTCCAGGCCAAGATTGACCTGGATCTCGCGGGCGAGCCGGCAGGCTTCCTCGCCCCAACGCGGCGCTCCAACCGTTGACATCGCGTCCCACACCACATTGGCGATGGCATGGTTGGCCAGGCCCGGGCGCGACTTGCACACCCAATGGCGCTCGTAACGGCAGCCGGTCATCTTTGCCGCCATCTCCGCATTGCGGTCGAGCATGGCAGTCGCCTGCTCGGCCATGTCGAGGGTGGGCATGCGCATCATGTACTGGATCTCGGCGAGGCCCGCGGGGAGATTGTCCGCCGTCGCCTGGCCGGCCGTCAGGATCGCCTCGCTGATCGACCAGCCGCCCTGATGGGTCAGCATGGAATCGCGCAGGGCCTTGGAGGCCATGTACATCATCATCAGCGCGTCATTGGCGCCGGGCGCGCGCACGGCGGAATGCGATTGCGGGATCGGCGCTCCCGCCGCCCGGTTCCAGGCTTCCGGCTCGTCGCAAACAAAGCGATAGATCATCGAATAGGCGGCGCCGCAATGGGTATCCCAACGCACCGTGTTGCACATCGGCAGCATGTAAAAGGGGTGGAAGGAGAGCATGCCGTCGAGGCCGTCATAATAGCCCTTGGCGGCATGGAGGGGCTTGGATCCCCTCACCTTCTCGGCCGGTTCGCCGGTGAAGCGCAGCGTGCCGGCGAGGCCATGGCGCTCCATCGCCTGTTTGGTGGCGAGCAGGCCGCCAAGGCTGGAGGTGCCCAGCGCCGAATGGGGGTCGGTGTGGCCGCCGGCGTGCTCGCTGAGGCCCGGGCGCGGGCGCTTGACGGTGGCCGCATCCTGGCAATTGCCGGGCACCGCGTCATATTCGGCATACATGCCGATAACAGGCCCGCCCGGTTTGCTGGTCCAGTGCGCACAGAAGGCAGTCGGCATGCCGGCCGAACCTTCCTCGACGGTAAAGCCATGCCGGCGCAGGAGATCGACATACCAGCGCGCGGATTCGTACTCGCGCCAGGCCGTCTCGCCGAGGTCGAAGATGGTGCGCGTCCAGGTCGACAGATCACCGGCGATGGCATCGACATGCGCGAGCGCCGTTAGCTGAGCTGAACTGGTCACATTCCACCTCCCTGATTGCCATGGAGGATAAGCGGTGAACAACGCTATCAAAAAGTGATAAGTTTTGCTTGTTTGAGCAAATTCCATTCACCAATTCGATACCCCGCCCAGGGCGCGAGATTTCCGGAGCCTCCTTTGCGTATTCCCTCCACCCAAGCCCTGCGCGCCCTCGACAGCTTCGCGCGCCACGGCAGTGTCTGGCGCGCCGCCGAAGAACTCTTTCTCACGCGCAGCGCCGTCAGCCATCAATTGCGTTTGCTCGAGCGCGATCTAGGCTTCGATCTCCTGGAGCGCAACGGCAAGGGCGTAATGCTGACCGCGCGCGGGCGCCACTATGCCAACGAAGTGCGCAAGGCGCTCACGGTGATCGGCGACGCCTCGCTGCAATATGGCGGCAGGGGCGTCGCCGGCACGCTGCAGGTGAGTTGCACCCCTGGTTTCGCATCGCTGTGGCTGTGCACCCATATCGCGGAATTCCAGGAGATGTATCCCGACGTGTCCCTGCGCGTGGTGACGCCGCGGCGGCTCGACGACGTCTCCAATCCCGATGTTGACCTCTTTATCACCTTCGGTGATGGCAACTGGCCCAACCGGGCCGTCGAGCTGCTGTGCGAAGTGCAGTTCACACCGTTGTGCAGTCCCGCTTTGCTCAACAAGGTCGGTGGTCTCAACGAGCCCTCGGACGTGCTGAGGGCGCCGCTGCTTCACCTGGGCGACTTCGACGATTGGACGCGCTGGCTGGCGCTCGCCAATGTCGAGAATCCCAATGCCGAATGCGGCATGATCTTCTCCGACATGAATCTCGTCTTCGCCGCGGCCACCGCCGGCCAGGGCATCGCCATGGGAGACGAGTTGACCTGCAACACCGCCATGAAGGCCGGCCAGTTGGTCCGCCCCTTCGACCTCGCCATCAAGTCCCCCCGCTCCTATTTCCTGGTGATGGAGCATGCCAAGGCCGGCCATGCCGTGTCGCAGGCCTTCGCGGATTGGTTGAAGTCGGCTTTGGCGCAGACCAGCTCGACGCATCGTTCCAATTATGCTTGAGCGCCTGTAGCAGGCTACCCGTTGGGGTGAATCAAATTTTTCCCCAGAGGCAACAACATTCAATTGTCGTGAACGATAATCACGCTTAGGCTTTGAACGGTTTTCCGGGAGGATATGCATGGCGCAAAGCGGCGGGGTAGCGGCCGGCAAGGCAGCCGGTCATTCGAGCATCGAACATGCTGCCGAGATCCGGGCCCAAGGCATCGGCAAGACGTTCGGCAAGTTCGCGGCGCTCAAGGACGTTTCGCTCACCATTGCCCGCGGCGAGTTCCTCACCCTGCTCGGGCCATCGGGTTCCGGCAAGACCACCTTCCTGATGATCCTCGCCGGTTTCGAAAAGCCCACCGTCGGTCGCCTCACCCGCGACGGGACCGATATCACCACTCTCTCCGCCGAAGAGCGAGCCTTTGGCATGGTGTTCCAGGGCTATGCGCTCTTCCCGCACATGACGGTGGAACAGAACATCGCCTTCCCGCTGCATATCCGGAAGATGCCCGGCGACGAGATCCGCCGCCGCGTCGGCGAGATGGTGACCCGCGTCGGCCTTTCCGGCCATGGCCACAAGCTTCCTTCCAAGCTTTCCGGCGGCCAGCAGCAGCGCGTGGCACTGGCGAGGGCGCTGGTGTTCGAGCCGCCTGTGCTTCTGCTCGACGAGCCCTTCTCCGCCCTCGACAAGAACATGCGCAACTCCATGCAGGACGAGGTCAAGCGCCTGCACGAGGAACTCGGCACCACCTTCATCTTCGTCACGCATGACCAGAGCGAGGCGATGGCTCTCTCCTCGCATGTGGCGATCTTCAACCATGGCCAACTCCTGCAGGTCGGCACGCCGCAAGAGGTCTATGAGAAGCCGACCAACCGTTTCGTCTCGGAATTCCTGGGCGACATCAACCTCCTGCCGCTGCACGACGTCCGGCGGGAAGCCGGCAACGCCCGCGGCTCCTGCGATGGAGTCCTGCTCGACGTGCCGTCCCAGACCCATGTCGGCAAGACCGGCATCCTGGCCATCCGCCCGGAGCATATGGATATCTCGGTGACCCCTCAGGCGGACGCCGTCAATTGCCTGGCTGGCACCGTGACAGCTTCGACTTATCTCGGCTCCGCCACCAGGCTCTCCCTTGCGACCAGGAGCGGCACGCCGGTCAGCCTGACCCTGCCGACGGACAAGGCGACACAAGCCTTGGCGAACGGGCCGGATCTTTGGCTTACCTGGCCGAAGAGCAAGGGCTTCCTGTTGCCCGAAGAGGCCTGAGCCCCAGTTCTATCCGACGATAAATCCAACAAGAACAAGCAATTAAAGCATAATTCCCACCATCCGCCTTCAGAGACCCAACAGGGGAACATCGGCTATGAATGAAGCCTTCCAGAAAGACTGTCTCGAAATCCTCGCCTCGAAGGTCGAAGCCGGCCAGATCAGCCGCCGGCGCTTCGCCCAGCTCGCCGCCATGGTGCTTGCCGGCGCGCCCTTCGCCCTGCGCGCCGATCCGGCCCGTGCCGATGGCGGCCAATTGGTGCTGGTCAACTGGGGCGGTGACGCAATCAAGGCCTACGATGCCGCCTATGGCCAGTCCTTTCTCAAGGATACCGGTATCACCGTGAAGGAGGATGGCAGCGGCCCGACCGAGGGCGGCATCATCGCCCAGTCCAAGAGCGGCAAGCCGACCTGGGACATCGTGGACGCCGACCCGTTCTCCGCCATTTCCCTGGGCAAGCAGGGCATGCTCGAGCCCATCGACTATAATGTGGTCGACAAGTCCAAGTTCCGGCCCGGCTTTGGCTGGGAGCATGCCTCCTCGACCTATTTCTTCTCCTATATCATCGCCTATGACGCCTCCAAATATGGCGACAAGGCCCCGACCGGCATGGCCGATTTCTTCGACGTGCAGAAATTCCCGGGCAAGCGTTCGCTCTACAAATGGGGCGCCGGCATGTGGGAGGCGCTCTTGCTGGGTGACGGCGTCGCACCCGAGAAGCTCTACCCCCTCGACCTCAAGCGCGCGCACGACAAGCTGGCCGCCTTCAAGGAAAACATCGTGTCCTATTGGGGCGGCGGCGCCGAGAGCCAGCAGGTGCTGCTGAGCGGCGATGCTTCGATGGCCCTGATCTGGTCGACCCGCGCCTCCATCCTGGAAAAGGATTCCGGCGGGCAGGTCAAGTTCATCTGGGACCAGGGCCTGATCTCGCCTGGTGCCATGGCGGTGATCAAGAACAACCCCGGCGGCAAGGACAATGCGATGAAGTTCATCGCCAGCGCGCAGGATCCCAAGAAGCAGCTGGTGATGTTCGACATGCTCGGACAGGGCCCCGCCAATCCGGCGACCGACGCCCTCATCCCCGCCGATCAGAAGCGCCTCAACCCGGTCGATCCGGTCAATATCGGCAAGCAGGTGGCACTCGACATGAACTGGTATGCCGAAAACTACGGCGCGGCGCTGGATGCCTACACCAAGATCATTTCGGCCTGACCTTTCATCCACTGCCCGGGCAGGACCCAAGCCCGGGCAGTGAAGACATGCGAGAGCTTTCATGCACAAGCCTTTGTCTTCGCTCTCATTCCTGGTTCTGGCAGGACCGCTTCTGGTGTTCCTGACGTTGGTCTATCTCATTCCCTTCCTTGGCGTGGCCCAATGGAGCATCACGCTGCCCGAACCGGGATTGACGCAATATCAAAGGCTTGCCGGCGATCCCTTGGTGCTCTCGGTCTTCATGCGCACCTTCCGTATCTGCGCCATGGTGACGGTAATCACTGTCATCGCCGCTTACATGATCGCCTATGTCTGGGTGCGCGGTACGCCGATGCAGCAGCGCCTGGCGGAACTGTGCATCCTCATCCCCTTCTGGATCTTGGTGCTGACCCGCGCTTTCGGCTGGCTCGCTTTGCTGTCCAATCGCGGCCTCGTCAACAGTTGGCTCCAGAGTCTGGGCTTCATCTCGGAGCCGCTGACGCTGGTGCGCAACGAATTCGGCGTCATCATCGGCATGTCGCATTTTCTCATTCCCTTCGCCGTGTTTCCGCTGGCCTCGGCCATGCGCAGCCTGGATGAGCGCGTCTTCCTCGCCGCCCGCGGCATGGGAGCCGGTTCGATGCGCATCTTCTGGTCCGTCTTCGTGCCGATGACCTTTTCCGGCATCATCGGCGCCACGCTCATCGTCTTCGTGTTCGCCCTCGGCTTCTTCGTCACACCCGCCATTCTCGGCGGCGGCCGCAGCGTGATGGTGGCGGAACTCATCTATCTGCGCATGTTCCAGAGCCCGGACTGGGGCCTGGGCGCGGCGATCAGCGTCACGCTGGTGGTGATCGTGGCGGTGCTGATGGGCCTGCTGTTCCGCTATGCCCGCCTCGGCGATACGGGAGTGTCCAAATGACGTCGCACCGCCCCGGCCTGATCGCGCTCACCGCGGCCGCCCTCGTCGCCATTTTCCTGCTGCTGCCACTGCTGGCCGTGGTGCCGGTGTCGTTCACGGCGGCCCGCTATCTGTCGATGCCCAACGGTAATTATGCCCTGACCCATTACCGTACGCTCTTCACCAATCCGGACTGGGCCAATGCCATCCTGCTCAGCATCCGCATCGGCGTGGTCTCGTCGGCGCTTGCCACCACGCTGGCGACCTTGTTCTGCGTCGGCATCTGGATGTTCCGCCCCCGCTTCAGCGCGGCCCTTGTCGGCTTCGTGCTGCTGCCGATGATCGTGCCGCCGGTCGTTTCGGCGATGACGCTCTATTTCCTGCTCACGGGACTGTCCCAGGTCAGCTCCGCCATCGGTTTCGATACCTGGCTCGGCGTCGTGCTGGCCCATGTGGTGATGATCGTCCCCTTCTGCGTGGTGCTGATCCTGGTCTCGCTCAGCCAGGTCGACCGGCGCATCGATCTGGCCGCCCGCGGCATGGGCGCAAGCGTCTGGCAGCGCGCCACCAGAATCATCCTGCCCAACATCAAGTTCGGGCTGCTGACGGCGGCTATGCTCTCCTTTGTGCTGTCCTGGGAGGAAATCGGCGTCACCCTCTTCATCACCAGCGTGAACGCCATCACCCTGCCCCGGCTGATGTGGAGCGGCGTACGCGACAACATCGATCCGGCCATCGCCGCGATCTCCGTCATCCTGATCGTGCTGACCACGCTGGTGCTGGTCCTGCGCATGGTCTATTCGAGCCTGCGCTCCGTGCCGAAGCACTAAAAGGCTGCCCTGCCGCCTTTTGCCGCTGTCTCGACCGACGTTGCGCCCGTAGGCGGCAAACGAATCTTGCTCTATGGGAAGATCGCTGCAGCCTGGGGGTTCGGGTTCGCATGGGGCACCGCCGGCGGGCGGCTTGGGAGTTCAGTCGATGACCTATTGCGTCGGGATTTCGGTTCGCGAGGGCCTGGTGATGATCGCGGATACGCGCACCAATGCCGGCATCGACAACATCGCCACATTCCGCAAGCTGCACGTGTTCGAGGAGCCGGGCGATCGCGTGCTGGCGGTTTGCACCTCGGGCAACCTGTCCGTTAGCCAGGCGGTGTTGGATCACATCCAAGAGGGCCTGGAAAATCCCCATACCGGCGCCGTCGACACATTGATGAGCATGCCCAGCATGTTCAAGGCCGCTCAGTTGATCGGTCGGGCCATCCGCGCCGTCTATGCCACCGATGGCCGCAGCCTGGAGGAGCATAACAGCCGCTTCGACGTGGCCTTCCTGTTCGGCGGACAGATCAAGGGCGGCAAGATGCGACTCTTCATGATCTATTCTGCCGGCAATTTCATCGAGGTTACGGTCGATACGCCCTATCTGCAGATCGGCGAGCACAAATATGGCAAGCCCATCCTCGACCGCGCCGTGAACTACGAGACGGAAATGCCGGATGCCCTCAAGGTCGGCCTGATCTCGATGGACTCCACCATGCGCTCCAATCTCGGCGTCGGCATGCCGATCGACATCCTCACCGTGCGGCGCGACGCGCTCAAATCCGAGATCAGCCATCGCATCGAGCCGGGCGAGCCCTATTTCCACGATTTGCGCGAACGCTGGTCGGCAGCCTTGCGGGCGGCCCACATCGCCATTCCCAGACCGCCTTACATCATCGGCAAGACAGGGGTGCTCGACACGCCCTGAACCATAACGCATCGGCGCATGTCCTGCGGCCAGACAGCGGAACGCCGTGGAAAATCCGTCAAGTCTGGAATGAAGTTAAACAAGAACGTGATGGTTCGTGATCGCCTTGCCGGTCGCGCGGGCTGGAAAGACGCCAGCGGGTGACCTAAGGCTGCTCTTCCCCTAAAGCAAAACGCTTTAGCCATCCACGGACGGAGCAGCATGTCACAACCATCGACGCAATCGACCCTCCAGGCCTATGCGCCGACCATCCTTTCCCTTGTTCGCATCGTCGCCGGCCTGATCTTCCTGGCGCACGGCACCCAGAAGCTGTTCGGTTTTCCGGCACTCCCGCCCGATCGCGAGATCGCGCTCTTCAGTCTGATGTGGTTCGGCGGCATTCTCGAGGCCTTTGGCGGTCTGCTCATCGTGATCGGCCTGTTTACCCGCCCCGTCGCCTTCATCCTTTCCGGGCAGATGGCGGTGGCCTATTTCATGTTCCACGCACCGAAATCCTTCTTCCCGGCCCTGAATGGCGGTGACGCCGCCATCCTCTATTGCTTCCTCTTCCTCTATTTCGTTTTCGCCGGCCCCGGATCGATCAGCGTGGATTCGGCACGCGAACGGTAGGATCGAACCGCAGCCACCATGCGGATGTCCAGGTCCGCCACGGATCGACAAGGGGTGGATGAAGCGTTAGGTTGCGCTCCCTGAATCGGCGCGGGATTGAATTGGGTTGAAACCGAACCCATTTCGCCTGGGCCGATCCTCCTCGCCATGGAAATGGCCACCTCGGCCACCGGGGCTGGTCGCCTGGAACAGGAAGCGTGGTCACGAAACGCTTGTTGTTCCGGACCCTCCATTCCAAATGCTGCGCGCTTCCCGGGCCTTTGCCCGATCGCACGATGCATGGTGAGGATCATGGCCAATACCGGGCCCGTGCCGGTCGTTCACGCGATCCGGCATAGGCCTGTCTCCGCCTGGACTGGATGAATGAAATCGACGCTGCTTTCGATCGCCCTGATCGCCCTTACCCTGACACCTGCTCTTGCGCGCCAGAACAACCGGACCGAAGCCGGTCTCGCAAAACTGGCTCCCGCCGATCGGTTTCAGCAGGCCTGCGACATTGAATTGATGGAAAGGCTCCGCCACGAATCCCGGCCCTACAAACCCGACAGCGTCATCGCCTATGCGCTGGGGGATCCCCATGTGACGGGCGACACCCTCAAGGGCGATGGCGGTGCCTTCCGCAGCGGCGGGATCTGGTACCAATATTCCTTTAGCTGCGAAGCGACACCCGATCGCATGAAGGTGATATCTCTGGACTACAGGATCGGCGAAGCCGTGCCGCGCGACCAATGGGATTCCCACGGCCTCTCCATCCACTGATCCTTCGCAACCTCCGGCGGCGAGCAGACATGGGCCGAGCAGACATGAGCAAGGACGGTTCGATCGGCATCATCCGCCGGATCCAGCGTTTTCCGGTCAAATCCATGGGCAGCGATGCCCTCGACACGGTGGAGCTGCGCTGGAACGGCCTGGCGGGCGACAGGCAATACGCCTTCGTGAAAACCAATGACCGCGGCCGCTTCCCCTACCTCACCGGCCGGGATCTGCCGGATCTGCTGCGCTATCGCGCCCGCTACCTCAACCCGGAAGATCCCAAGGCCTCGGCGCTAACCGTGGCCTCGCCCAAAGGCGGCGAATACGACATCGACGATCCTGCTTTGTGTCGGGAGTTGAGCGAGGCCGCCGGCGAGCCCGTGCATCTGATGCAACTCGGGCGGGGCCATTTCGACAGCGCCGTCCTCTCGCTGGTCAGCACGACCACGGCAGGGCGCCTGGCGCAGGCCCATGGCGGCGACATCGATCTGCAGCGTTTCCGCATCAACCTCCTTGTCGAACCCACGGATGCCGAGACCTGGGAGCGCGACTGGCTCGGCAAGCGGGTCGCCATCGGCAATCGGGAGGTCCGGCTGCGCACCGACCGGCCGATCGACCGCTGCGTGATGATCACCCTCGACCCTCAGACGGCCGAGCGAACCCCTGCCATCATGAAGACGGTCGCGCGCCAGTTCGCCAACCAGATCGGTATTTACGGCACCGTGGAGCAACCCGGGCCGATCAACCAGGGCGACAGCATCCGTTTCATCGAAGCGTAATTGCTTACGGGGTTTGCGCCGCCCTCAAACAGGGCTTGTCCGAACCGCCCGTCTCATACCAAAAGCCTCGAAAATGCCGACGCATTCTCGGCTGGTAATTGCTTAAGGTCGTCCAGCCCCTCAACGGTAGGAGGTGAGCAGTTACCTCGGCTTGAACACCTGACGATTTTCAACACCAAATCAAAGATTTGGCGAAAATCGTCCGAAAAAACCAGGAGTCACTTCCAAGCTTCCTGGCATCAGAAGACCGCCAGAGCGCCCTGGAACATCAGATAGCCGAGGCCGGCCGTGATCAGCAGGCCCAGGCTGGTGGCGACATAGCCGGCGAGGATCACCGCGCCGTCGCGTTCCACCAAGCCGAGACCGAGGATGCAGATCGGGATACCGAGCGGGATGGCACCGATGACCGGAATGGCTGGAAGCAGTGCCAGGCCCAGGACAAACCCGACAATGCCGATGATACGACGCGAGCGTGCATCGGCGAAAGGCGCCAGGCGAGGCGTGGCGAACCGCTCGACCCACTGGATCCAGGGCTCCGCCCTGGTGACGAGCCGCTGCAGATCCTTGCGGGCGAAACTGCGGCGGGCCAGGAATTGCGGCAACCATAGATTGTCGCGGCCGAGGATCATCTGTGCGGCGATCAAAGTAATGATGAAACCGCAAACGGTGGCAAGGCCGGGAATGGGCAGGCAGATCGGTATGCCGAACAAAAGGAACAGAATACCGAAGGCGCGGTTGCGCATGGCGGCCGTCAGGTCACCGAAATAGATACGGTCCTCTCCTTCCGCCGAAGCGATAGCCGCAAGGAGTTCGGATGTTCTGGGGTTACGCGGTTCCAAAATAAGGCTGACTCGTGAGATCCTTGCCGGGCTTATAGTGGGACTCTGCGACAATTTCGAGATGATTGTGCTGTCCAATTCCAAACTGGGCGTCGCACACATCATTTGCGGATGGGTGTTGTGCTTTTGCCGCACAGTTCCCTTCGCAGCACAGCGTACCATGCTGCATCGCAAGGCCTTCGCACTCGTGCTTTCTTGTCGCAGGGGCCCGTTCGCCTGCTTTGTTCGAAAAATCGAAAAAATCGCGAAAAACCCCGTGAAAACGGCCCTCAACTTTTCAAGCTTGTCACTTGACCACCGAAAAGAGGGGGTCCAGACTGGAATTATTCCGATCTGCTATATGAGAGTCTTCCGTTCAGGCCGCCAAATGAATGACGGCGAACATAGAGAGGACAACAGATCGCGAACCGGTTGGAGGACCCCATGGCTTCCGTTTCGCTTCTCGTCAATGGACGGGAAATTACGGCTGATATTGATCCACGTACATTGCTTGTCGATTTTCTGCGCGAGCATCTGAGGCTTACCGGCACCCATGTCGGCTGCGATACCAGCCAGTGTGGTGCCTGCGTGGTGCATATCGACGGCAAGGCCGTCAAATCCTGCACCACCCTCGCTGTTCAGGCCAGCGGCGGCTCAGTGACCACCATCGAGGGCCTCGCCAATAACGGCCAGCTCCACCCGATGCAGGAAGCTTTCAGAGACAATCACGGCCTGCAATGCGGCTTCTGCACGCCCGGCATGATCATGACCTCGGTTGCTATGGTCGACCGGCTCGGCGGCGACCTCGACGAGACCACCATCCGCCATGAGCTCGAAGGCAATATCTGCCGCTGCACAGGCTATCACAACATCGTCAAGGCGGTGGCGGCAGGTGCCAAGGCGATGACCGAAGGCGAAACGCTACAGGCGGCCGAATAACCCTATTCTCTCCTGGGATGCGTCACCTCGAACAAGTTTGGCGGCCTATAGGCACCATCGGCTGACGCTCCAACCTCGAGCTTTTCATCGACTCTCTCGGCGAAGCCTTTGTTTGCCGGGGATTATTCCAATCCTGATGGGGAGAGAATGTTATGAACGCCACAGGCGTGGGCGCACCGGTGCGCCGCAAGGAAGATTTCCGCTTCATTACCGGCAAGGGCAACTATACCGGCGACATCAATCGCCCGGGGCAGGCCCATGCCTATTTCCTGCGCTCGCCGCATGCCCATGCGACGATCAAGTCGATCGACATCGGCGCGGCCCGCAAGCTGCCGGGTATCATCGAGATCCTCACCGGCGAGGATCTGGCGCAGGACAAGATCGGCGGCCTGATCTGCGGCTGGATGATTCACTCCAAGGACGGCTCGCCGATGAAGGCCGGCGCCCATCCGGCCCTGGCGCAGGGCAAGGTGCGCTATGTCGGCGATCACGTCGCCGTCGTATTGGCCGAGACCCTGGCCCAGGCCAAGGACGGCGCCGAAGCCATCAACGTCACCTATGAGGCACTCCCTTCCAGCGCCGATACCGCCAAGACCCAGGCCAAAGGCGCGCCCCAGGTCCACGCCGAAGCCGAGAACAACACGGTGTTCCAGTGGCACCTCGGCGACAAGGCGGCCTCCGACGCGGCCTTCAAGGCCGCCAAGCACATCACCAAGCTCGACATCGTCAACAACCGCCTGGTGCCCAATGCCATCGAGCCGCGTGCCGCGCTCGGTGATTACGATTCCGGCACCGAGGCCTATACGCTCTACACCACCTCGCAGAACCCGCATGTCGCCCGCCTGGTGCTCTCGGCCTTCATCGGCATTGCGCCCGAACACAAGCTGCGCGTGATCGCCCCCGACGTCGGCGGCGGCTTCGGCTCCAAGATCTTCATCTATGCCGAGGAGACGGTGTGCGTGTGGGCCGCCAAGCGCATCGGCCGGCCGGTGAAATGGACCGGAGACCGCACCGAGGCCTTCCTGGCCGACGCCCATGGCCGCGACCACGTCACCCACGCCGAACTCGCCGTCGACGCCAACAACAAGATCACCGGCCTGCGCGTCCACACCATCGCCAATCTCGGCGCCTATCTGTCGACCTTCTCCTCCAGTGTGCCGACCTATCTCTATGCGCCGCTGTTGTCGGGGCAGTACGATATTCCGGCTGTTTATGCCGAGGTCGACGGCGTCTACACCAACACCGCTCCCGTCGACGCCTATCGCGGCGCCGGGCGGCCGGAGGCGACCTTCGTGGTCGAGCGTCTGGTCGAGGTGGCGGCGCGCGAACTCGGCCTGGATCCCGCCAAGTTCCGCAAGAAGAACTTCGTGAAATCCTTCCCGCACCAGACCCCGGTGATCATGACCTATGACGCCGGCGATTATAATGCCTCGCTCGACAAGGCGATGGAGTTGCACGACGTCAAGGGTTTCGGCGCCCGCCGCCGTGCCTCCGAGCGGGCCGGCAAGCTGAGGGGCCTGGGCTATTCGGCCTATATCGAGGCTTGCGGCATCGCGCCCTCGGCGGCCGTCGGCTCGCTCGGCGCCGGAGTCGGCCTGTGGGAATCGGCGGAGATCCGCGTCAATCCGATCGGCACCGTCGAGGTGCTGACAGGGTCGCACAGCCACGGCCAGGGCCACGAGACGACCTTTGCCCAGTTGGTCTCCGACCGGCTCGGCATTTCCATCGACTCCGTCGCCGTCGTGCATGGCGATACCGACAAGGTGCAGTTCGGCATGGGTACCTACGGCTCGCGCTCCGGCGCGGTCGGCATGTCGGCCATCGTCAAGGCGGTCGACAAGGTCATCGCTAAGGGCAAGAAGGTCGCCTCCTATGTGCTGGAAGCGTCGGAGGGCGACATCGAGTTCAAGGATGGGCGCTTCTCGGTGGCCGGCACCGACAAGGGTCTCGCCTTCGGCGAAGTGGCGCTGCAGGCCTATATCGCCCATAAATTCTCCGGCCAGGACCTCGAGCCCGGCCTGAAGGAAGGCGCCTTCTACGATCCCACCAACTTCACCTTCCCGGCGGGCGTGCATATCTGCGAAGTCGAGATCGATCCCGATACCGGCGTCACCACCATCGACAAATGGACGGCGGTGGACGATTTCGGCGAACTGATCAACCCGATGATCGTCGAAGGCCAGGTGCATGGCGGCATCGCCCAGGGCGTCGGCCAGGCTCTGCTCGAAGGTGCTGTTTATGACAAGGACGGCCAGCTCCTGACCGCTTCCTTCATGGATTATTGCATGCCGCGCGCCGACGACCTGCCCTCCTTCAATGTCGGCATGACCAAGACAGTCTGCCCCTCCAACCCGCTGGGCATCAAGGGCTGCGGCGAGGCTGGTGCGATCGCGGCACCACCAGCGGTGATGAATGCCATCACTGACGCCATCGGTCTCGAAGACATTGCCATGCCGGCCTCCCCCCAGGTCGTGTGGAACGCCGTCCAGCGCGCCGCCAAGGGCAAGAAAGCCGCGGAATAAACGGGGGGGTCTTCAGACCCGCCTGGAACCACGAACCGATCAAGCAAGGCGGGTCTGAAGACCCGCCCCCCAGTCTAACCGGGAGCCTCCCATGTATCCGTTCACCTATCAGCGCCCGACTTCCGTCCGGGGAGCCGTCGCCGCCCTCGCCAAGGCCGAGGACGCCAAACTGCTCGCTGGCGGGCACACCTTGCTGCCCACCATGAAGCAGCGCCTCGCCAGCCCCACCACCCTGATCGACCTCACCAAGATCGAGGGCCTCAGCGGCATCGAGGTGAAGGGTCGCAACCTCATCATCGGGGCCACCACCACCCATGGCGAGGTGGCTGACAGCGCCACTGTCGGCGAAGCCATCCCGGCGCTCGCCGCTCTTGCCGGCATGATCGGCGATCCGGCGGTGCGTTCGCGCGGCACCATCGGCGGCTCGATTGCCAACAACGATCCCGCCGCCGACTATCCGGCCGCCGCCCTGGCTCTCAACGCCACCATCATCACCAACAAGCGCAAGATTCCGGCCGACGAATATTTCACCGGCCTGTTCGACACCGCGCTGGAGGAAGGCGAGATCGTCACCAAGATCTCCTTCCCCATTCCGGCCAAGGCTGCCTACCAGAAGTTCCCCAATCCCGCTTCGCGCTACGCCCTGGTCGGCGTGTTCGTGGCCAAGAAGGGAAGTTCGGTACGCGTCGCCGTCACTGGGGCCGGCTCTGACGGCGTGTTCCGCCACACCAAGGCGGAAGAAGCCCTGTCGTCGCGCTTCCACGCCAAGTCGCTCGACGGGGTGAGCCTGTCGCCGAAGGGGCTCAATGGCGACATTCACGCCAGCGCCGACTATCGCGCCCATCTGATCGGCGTTCTGACCAAGAGAGCCGTGGCCGCGGCGAAGTGAGGTAAGCCGAGAACGCGAGCGTCCTCTGGGATCGCAGGTGTCTCGCCTGCTCTTGGCAACGGGACGCTCGCGGAAAGGAAGATGCAGGCGAGACGCCTGCGGTCCCAGGATCATGCCCGAACCAGAATTCTTCACGGATCTTGCGAAAACCCGCCTTGAAGTGGTGATCGCCAACATCACCACGCTCGCGGTGGACGCCATCGTCAATGCCGCCAACACCTCCCTGCTCGGCGGAGGGGGTGTGGACGGCGCCATCCATCGCGCCGCCGGACCGGAACTGGTGGCCGAGTGCCGCATGCTGAACGGCTGCAAGGTCGGCGATGCCAAGATCACCGGCGGATACCGGCTGCCGGCCCGCCACGTCATCCATACCGTCGGCCCGGTCTTCAACGGCGGCGGCCAGGGGGAGGCGGCGAGGCTCGCCTCCTGCTATCGGCGCAGCCTGGAAGTCGCTGCTGCCAACGCCATTGCCTCCATCGCCTTTCCGGCCATCTCCACCGGGATCTACCGCTATCCCGCCGACGAGGCAGCCGGCATCGCCATCGCAACCGTGACCGATACCCTGCCGTTGCTCACGGCGCCCCCTTCGCTGATCGTGTTCTGCTGCTTCGACGCGGGCACGGCCACCCATTACCGCCAGGCCTTCGCGGATGCGGGCCTCGCCCCCTTCTGATGCCGGAGGGCTCGAGAACCGATATCCCACGGTTTCGCTTCGACCTGACGGGACTCGTCCTCTAGAGCAAAGTGCGATATCTCTGAATCGTACTTTGCTCTAATTCTTTGTTTTTACGTGTTTTCTTAATCGAAAAGTCTTTCAACTTTTCTGGAAAACACTCTAATGCCGGCAGATTTCAGGAGTTTGCCTTGCCTACCCCCCTTCCCGCTTCCATCGACGCAACAGCCGCCCTGCTCGCCGAGGCCGATTACGTGGCCGGACGAGACCTTGCCACCGTTTTGTTCCTTGCCCTGCGCATGGGCCGACCGCTCTTCCTGGAAGGGGAAGCCGGCGTCGGCAAGACCGAGATCGCCAAGGTGCTGTCCGCGACGCTGGGACGCCCCTTGATACGCCTGCAATGCTATGAAGGCCTCGACATCGCTTCGGCGGTGTATGAATGGAACACCATGGCGCAGATGATCGAGATCCGCCTGGCTGAGGCCGGCGGCAGCGTCGACCGCGCCAGCCTGGGCTCCGATCTCTTCTCCGAACGCTTCCTGATCGCCCGGCCCATCCTGGAGGCTGTGCGCCCTCAGGCCGGTGGTGCGCCGATCCTGCTGATCGACGAACTCGACCGCACCGACGAAGCCTTCGAAGCCTATCTCCTGGAGGTCCTCTCGGATTTCCAGGTCACCATCCCCGAATTCGGCACGGTCAAGGCGGAATCCCCGCCCATTGTGGTGATCACCTCCAACCGCACCCGCGAGATCCATGACGCTCTCAAGCGGCGCTGTCTCTATCACTGGGTCGACTACCCCAGCGCCGAGAACGAGCTCGAGATCCTGCGCCGCAAGGTACCCCATGTACCGGCCAAGCTGTCGCGCGAACTGATCGGCTTCGTACAGGCACTGCGCCGGGAGGACCTGTTCAAGTCCCCGGGCGTCGCCGAGATGCTGGATTGGGCCACCGCCCTGACCGAGCTCGACGCTGTGGCGCTCGATCCTGCCCTCGTCTCCGACACGCTCGGCGTGCTCCTGAAATATCAGGACGACATTGCTCGCCTCTCCGGCAGTCAGGCCAAAAGGCTGATCGACAGCGTCAAGGCTGGGGCGCAGACCCATGCCTGAAGGTTGCAGCTTCCTGGCCGAGACGCGCGTTCTTTACCCTCTCCTGGAGGGGGAGGGTCGACGCGAAGCGTCGGGGTGGGGTGAAAAGGTGCGGTCTTGCCGGACTTGGATTGGCGAGACGGAATTCTTGCGAGGTGGTCACCCCACCCCGGACCTCCGGTCCGACCCTCCCCCTCCAGGGGAGGGTAGAAAGTCGTCCCGTTCATCCATGGCGGGAGTGGATGATGGCTGACCCCATGCCAATCACGCCCAGCCGCCTTGCCGACAACATCGCCTATTTCGGCCGCTTGCTGCGCGACGCCGGCCTGCCGGTCGGTCCCGCCAGCGTGCTCGATGCCATCCGGGCGGTGGAGACGGCAGGCCTCGGCGCCAAGCAGGATTTCTACTGGACGCTGCACAGCGTTTTCGTGACGCGGCATGAGCAGTCCCTGCTGTTCCGCCAGGCCTTCGAGTTGTTCTGGCGCCAGCGTGCCCTCACCGAAAAGCTCATCGCCATGATGTCTCCCCAGGCGGTGGCGATGAAGGAAGCGCCCAAACCCAAGGCCGGTGCCCAGCGCGTCAACGACGCCTTCTACAAGGAACCGCCTCGCGAGGTGGAGGAAAAGCAGCTCGTCGAGTTCGACGCGCGCCTGACCATGTCGGAGCGCGAGATTCTCAAGCAACGGGACTTCGCCCAGATGACAGCGGAGGAAATTGTCGCGGCCAAGAAGGAGATGGCGCAACTGCGCCTGCCCTTCGACATCCAGCCGACGCGCCGCCTCAGGCCCGGGGGCAGCGAGGTCATCGACCTGCGAAGGACATTGAGGGCTGCCATGCGCAGCGGCGGCGATCTCGTCACCATCGCCTATCGACAAGCCGGCGAGAAACACCCGCCCCTCGTGGCGCTTTGCGACATATCCGGCTCGATGGCGGATTATTCCCGCCTGTTCCTGCATTTCCTGCATGCGATCTCTGAAAAGGGCCGGCGCGTGCATGCCTTCGTCTTCGCCACGCGGCTGACCAACATCACCCGGTCCCTGCGCACGCGTGACCCGGACGAAGCACTCGAACATGCCTCCCGTGCAGTCAGGGACTGGGATGGCGGCACCCGCATCGCCCATTGCCTGGAACGTTTCAACAAGGACTGGTCGCGCCGCGTGCTCGGCCAGGGCGCCACGGTGTTGCTGATCACGGACGGGCTGGAGCGCCAGGTCGATCCCGGCCTCGCCAAGGAGCTCGATCGCCTGCATCGCTCCTGCCGTCGCCTGATCTGGCTCAATCCGCTACTGCGCTTCGATGCCTTCGAAGCACGGGCCGCCGGCATCAAGGCCATGCTGCCGCATGTTGACGAATTCAGGACCATTCACAATCTGAGGAGCATGGGCGATCTGGTGAAAGCCCTCGACCGCAAGGCCGATGCCTCAGCCGATCCCAAGAATTGGTTAAAACGCGTTGGTTGACGGGCAATACAGTTCACTTAAGGAGGAAACCTTCCGAATTGTCATAGTCGGGCTTGCCCCCAACCGGACCGGTTGTCCGGTGTAGATCCAGAAGCCACCCGCGCAACAGGGCCCAAGCCTGGATTGCGGGGTCAAGCCTGGATTGCGGGGTCAAGCCTGGATTGCCGGGTCTAGCCTGGCAATGACAAAGGTTGTGCAAACTCCAAGACACTCAAGTGAACTGCATTGCGGCTGAAGGTCCTGTTTCAAGGAGCAATTTCGATGAGTGATACTGCCAGCAATTTCGCCTCCGACACCGACATCCTCGCCAGCGCCCAGCACTGGCGGGAACAGGGCAAGGGCGTCGCCATCGCCACCGTGGTGGAGACCTGGGGCTCGGCGCCACGGCCGACGGGCTCGAACCTCGTGATCGACGAGGACGGCAATTTTCTCGGTTCCGTCTCCGGCGGCTGTGTCGAAGGTGCGGTGGTCACCGAAGCACTCGACGTCATCCAGCAAGGCAAGCCGCGCCTGCTCGAATTCGGCGTCGCCGACGAGACCGCCTGGCGGGTCGGCCTGTCCTGCGGCGGCACCATTCGGGTCTATGTCGAGAAACTGGACTGAAGGCCCCCTTCTTTCGCAACATTCCCGCAGGCTCTGCCATGAAACTTGCCACCCTCCAGGCCCTCAACCAGGCCAAAGCCGCCCGCAAGGCCGTTCTTCTCGTCACCGATCTCGACACAGGAGAGGAACGTCTGGTCGAGGAAAGCGCAATCCCGGCCGATCCGCTCGCCTCCGTGCTTTCGCAGCAATTGCGGCAGGGTCGCTCGGCCACGATCGAGCAGGACGGCAGGCGCCATTTCATCACCGTCCACGTGCCGCCGGTACGCCTGGTGATGATCGGCGCCGTCCATATCAGCCAGGCCCTGGCGTCCCTGGCCCGACTCGTCGGCCAGGATCCGATCATTGTCGACCCGCGCACCGCTTTTGCCACGCCCGAGCGCTTTCCCGGTGTCAAACTGTTCGCCGAATGGCCCGATATAGCCTTGCCTCCCCTCGGCATAGACCGTTACACCGCCTTCGTCGCCCTGACCCACGACCCGAAAATCGATGACGGGGCGCTGATACATGCGCTCGAACGCGATTGCTTCTATGTGGGAGCGCTTGGTTCGCGCAGGACGCATGCGCGCCGCATCGAAAGGTTGTGCGAGGCCGGGGTTGGCGAGGCGGCGCTGGCACGCATCCATGCGCCTATCGGCCTCGACATCGGTGCCATCAGCCCGGCCGAGATCGCCGTCTCGATCATGGCCGAGATCACGAGCGCACTTCGATTGGAAAGCGGCGAGAGGCAACCCAGGCCACCCGCCCTGTCAAAACCCTGTTATAAGTGATTGTTTTTTCATGTTTTTCGGTGAAATTTCTATCGATCAGGCTCTAGGCGGTGTTGCTGTCCATTCGATCCGCAAGGGCGGGCTGGTCCTCAAGAAAGGCACGCATATCCGGCCGACCGAAATCGAAGCGCTGCGCCGCGAAGGGGTCGAGTCCATCGTCATCGCCAGGCTCGATCCCGGCGATGTCGGCGAGGACATTGCCGCCGAGCGCATCGCCGCAAAACTGAGAGGCCATGGCGTGCGAGTAGCCGAGCCTTTCACCGGCCGGGCCAATCTGTTTGCCGAACAGGCCGGCGTGCTGGTAATCGATCGCGACGGCGTCGACAGGGTGAACGCCATCGACGAGAGCATCACCTTCGCAACTCTGCCCGCTTTCGATACGGTCAAGGCCGGCGAGATGATTGCGACGGTCAAGATCATCCCCTTTGCGGTCGAGGCTCCGACATTCGAGCGCGCGCTCGCCAGCCTGGGTGCCCCGATCATCCAGATCGCTCCCTTCCGCCCGCTCAAGGTCGCTGCCGTCTCCACTCTGCTTCCCGGCCTGAAGGAAAGCGTGATCGCCCGCACCCTCCAGGTCCTGAAAGAGCGCCTGGCGCCGGCCGCGGCCAGGCTCGTCCTCGACGAAAGGGTGCCGCACCAGGCCCCTGCCCTGGCGCAGGCGCTCGAGCGCGCCAAGGCGGCGCAGGCCGATCTCACCATCATCTTCGGTGCCTCGGCCATTGCCGACCGGCGCGACGTCATTCCCGCGGCCATCGAGATATCGGGTGGCGCCGTCGAACATTTCGGCATGCCGGTCGATCCGGGCAATCTCCTGCTGCTGGGGCGTTCCGGCACGATGTCTGTGCTGGGCGCACCCGGCTGCGCCCGCTCGCCCAAGGAAAACGGCTTCGACTGGATCCTGCATCGACTGCTGGCCGGCCTGCCGGTCACGCGCGCCGACATCGTCGGCCTCGGCGTCGGGGGCCTGCTGATGGAGATCGTCAGCCGTCCGCAGCCGCGCGCCGCCGCCGAAAAGCCGGCCGCGAGCCCTCCGACCGTCGCGGCCATCGTCCTTGCCGCTGGCCGCTCCACGCGCATGGGCGGGCCGAACAAGCTGCTGGAGGACTATGCTGGCAAGCCGCTCGTCCGTCACGCGGTGGAAGCGGCGCTTGCCAGCCGGGCCAGTTCGGTCACGGTGGTCACAGGCCATCAGCAGGTGGAGGTTCGTGCTGCCCTTGCGGGGCTGGCTGTTACCTTCGTGCATAATCCGGCCTTCGCAGACGGCCTCTCCACCTCGGTGGGCGCCGGCATTGCGACCCTTCCTGTCGAATGCGACGCGGCCCTGATCGCGCTGGGCGACATGCCGCTGGTGGATGGCGCCCTGCTCGACCGGCTGATATCGGCCTTCGAACCCGACAAGGGTGCCCTCATCGTGCTCCCCGTCACGCAGGGGCAGCGCGGCAACCCGGTGATCTGGGCGCGGCGATTCTTCGATGAGCTGCAAGCCATCGAGGGCGACGCCGGGGGCCGACAGATTCTCAAGGTGAACGGCGATGCGGTGGTCGAGATTCCCGTCTCTTCGACCGCCGCGAGCTTCGATGTGGACACCCAGGAGGCCCTCGCGCGGTTGCGACAAATCCCGACCTGACATTTTGTTGCTAAGCCCAGCGCCGGCGCTTTCGTCTACACAGTATGTGCGCAATTATTCAGCAACATTCTTTCCCTTGATGAAGGATAGTATGGCCATCGAAATTTTTGTGTGGATCTAGACGAAATCTAACAGCCATTACACGTTTGTACGACTGGAGCCATTCAGCCGCTAAATCGTTTTTTCGGCGTTACTAGGTCAAAATTGACGCTTCCGGCGCCAGCCGACGCTATAAAATTCGCCGGGCTGCATAAATATTTCGTGATTTCCAGAAACTTCGCCTTCGAGACCACCACGGTGATTGTCAGTTTGCAAAGCGCTTGCTATGACAGGAAATCGTCGAATGACTGCCTGTCTCTTAGGCAAAAATCCCGCCAAAGGGAGACCAGGAGAAGCAAGGACGGCGTCGACAGAGGGGAAAGTTTGTAGACGATGGCAGAGTTTTTACAGCAGCTCATCAACGGGCTGGCGGTAGGATCGCTATATGGTCTCATCGCCGTAGGTTACACGATGGTGTTCGGCATCATCGGCATGGTGAACTTCGCTCATGGCGATCTGTTCATGCTCTCAGCGATCATCGCCTTTATCTGTTTCGTGATCCTGGTCACCTTGCTCGGCCTTTCGTCGGTCATCGTGGCCTTGCTGGTGGTGATGGCAATCGGCATGGTCCTCACCAGTGTCTGGAACTGGGCCATCGAGCGCATCGCCTACCGTCCTCTGCGCGGCTCCTTCCGCCTTGCTCCCCTGATCTCCGCCATCGGCGTCTCCATGGCACTGTCGAACTTCGTACAGGTCAGCCAGGGCGCCGAGTCCAAGGCGATCCCCCACGCGGTGGACGCCGCCCTCAGCGCCAAGTACCAGATCTGGTCGGAGGTCTCGGCGGACGGGCGCGCCATGGACGCCTCGCTCTCTCTCAAGGCCATCCTGATCTTCGTCACCACCGCCGTGTTGCTGGCGATCTTCTGGTACATCGTGTCCAGGACCTCGCTCGGCCGCGCCCAGCGCGCCTGTGAGCAAGACCGCAAGATGGCCGCCCTGCTGGGCGTCGATGTCGATCGCACCATTTCCATCACCTTCATCATGGGTGCGGCCCTGGCAGCCGTTGCCGGCCTGATGTTCCTGGTGCTCTATGGCTCCGTGAACTTTCGTGACGGCTTCGTGCCTGGTGTGAAGGCCTTCACCGCCGCGGTGCTCGGCGGCATTGGCTCCCTGCCCGGCGCCGTGCTGGGCGGCATGCTGATCGGCCTGATCGAGAAACTCTGGGAAGGTTCCTTCGAGGGCGACGTTGCGGCCTATCGCGACGTTGCGGTGTTCTCCGTGCTCGCCATCACGCTGATCTTCATGCCGCAAGGCTTGCTGGGACGCCCCGAAGTGGAGAAGGTGTGATCATGGCCGCAACCGGCACCACGCGTATTTCATCGGCCGAGCTGTTCAAGGATCTCATCTTCTGGGCCGTGATCTCCACCTGCATGTTCCTGCCTGTGGTGGGGCTGACGACCTATTCCGACCAGGCGACCAACAGTTTTCGCTTCAACCTCCTCAATCCCGATTTTGGCTTCGGCAAGCGGTTCGGCGGCTTGATCACCACCGCCGTCCTCGTCGGCCTCATCGTCCTGATCCGCCTGTTCGTCCTGCTGCGCCCGCAGCGCCCGGAACACAAGGCGCCCTCCAAATTCGCGGCGACCATGACGCGGATCGGCATGTCGCCCTGGGTGATGTGGTTCGGCGCCGGGCTTGCTGTCGTCTTCCCGATGGTCATGCTGTGGGGCCTCGGCGACAAGGGGTCTCTGAAGTGGATCGACAGCTACGGCATCCAGATCATGATCTACATCATGCTGGGTTGGGGGCTGAACATCGTGGTCGGCATGGCCGGCCTGCTGGACCTGGGCTATGTCGCCTTCTATGCCGTCGGCGCCTATTCCTACGCGCTTTTGTCCGTCTATTACGGCATGACTTTCTGGGAGTGCCTGCCGATCGCGGGCTTCCTCGCCGCACTCTGGGGCATCATCCTCGGCTTTCCCGTGCTGCGCCTGCGCGGCGACTATCTCGCCCTTGTCACGCTCGCCTTCGGTGAAATCATCCGCAGCGTGCTGGTGAACTGGAAATCCTTCACCCACGGCAATGACGGCATCACCTCGATCAAGCCGCCCACCTTTTTCGGCATCCCCTTCACCGCCGGGCCGAACGGTTTTGCCAAGACCTTCGACCTCGCCTTCTCGCCGATCTACGGCAAGATCTTCTTCTACTATGTCATTCTCATTCTCGCGGTGATGACGGCCTATATCACCAGCCGTATGCGCCGGCTGCCGGTTGGCCGCGCCTGGGAAGCGTTGCGCGAAAACGAGATCGCCTGCCGCTCGCTCGGCATCAACACCACCACCACCAAGCTCGCGGCTTTCGCCAGCGGTGCGTTCTTCGGCGGCCTCGCCGGTGCCTTCTTCGCAGCCAAGCAAGGCTTCATCAATCCCGAGAGCTTCGTGTTCCAGGAATCGGTGATGGTGCTCGCCATCGTGGTGCTCGGCGGCTCGGGCAGCCTGCTCGGCGTGGTCGTGGCCGCAATCCTGCTCGTCGGCGGCTCGGAGATCCTGCGTGAACTCACCTTCATGAAATGGATCTTCGGACCCGATTTCGACCCGAGCCAGTATCGCCCTATGATCTTCGGCCTCGCCATGGTCTCGATGATGCTGTGGAAGCCGCGTGGTCTCATCTCCAATCGCGCTCCGACCGTCTATCTGAAGGAACGCAAGATCGTCTCCGGCGCCCTTGTACAGGAAGGTCACGGATGAGCGCGCCCGGGAACAACGACATGATCGACCCTGCCCTCGCCTCGCACGCCCATCCTGACCAGCACTGGCATGGCGATCCGATCCTCAAGGTCGAGAAGCTGACCATGCGGTTCGGAGGCCTCACCGCCGTCAATGCCGTCTCCTTCAATTGCGGCCGGGGCGACATCACCGCTTTGATCGGCCCCAACGGTGCCGGCAAGACCACGGTGTTCAACTGCATCACCGGCTTTTACAAACCGACGGAAGGCCGGATCGGCCTGCGTCACGGTTCGGCGGCGGCCTGGGACGAATTCGACGCCCTGACCGCCACCACCCTGCAAAAGCTCAGCCATGGCCAGGATACGCTCTATCTGCTCGAGCGCATGCCGGATTTCATGGTCTCCCGCCAGGCAAAGGTTGCCAGAACCTTCCAGAACATCCGCCTCTTCGCAGGCATGACGGTGCTGGAGAATCTGTTGGTCGCCCAGCATGTTCACCTGATGCGCGCGTCGGGCTTCTCCGTCTTCGGCATTCTCGGCCTGCCCACCTACAGCCATGCCGAGAAGGCCGCGGTCGAGAAGGCGAAATACTGGCTCGACAAGACCGGCCTGATGGCGCGTGCCGACGATCCGGCTGGCAGCTTGCCCTATGGCGACCAGCGCCGCCTGGAGATCGCCCGCGCCATGTGCACCGAGCCGGTCCTGCTTTGCCTGGACGAACCGGCGGCCGGCCTTAATCCGAGGGAAAGCCTCGACCTCAACAAGCTGCTGCGCACGATCCGTAACGATCACGAGACCTCTCTTCTCCTGATCGAGCACGACATGTCCGTGGTCATGGAGATTTCGGACCATGTGGTGGTGCTCAATTACGGCACCAAGATCTCTGACGGCACGCCCGAGCAGGTCCGCAACGATCCTGCCGTGATCGCCGCCTATCTCGGCACCGACGAGGAAACGGAGAGTTGAACATGTCCTCGCCCCTGCTGACCGTGCGTGGCGTCCACACCTATTACGGACAGGTGCACGCTCTCAAAGGTGTCGACGTCGACATCAACCCGGGTGAGATCGTCACCATCATCGGCGCCAATGGCGCCGGCAAGTCCACCTTGATGATGACGGTTTTCGGCTCGCCCAAATGCCGTGTCGGTTCGATCTCCTTCGACGGGCAAGACATCACCGATATGCCGATGCATGAAATCGCCCGGCTGCGCATCGCCCAGTCCCCCGAGGGACGGCGCATCTTCCAGCGCATGACGGTCTACGAGAACTTGCAGATGGGTGCCGAGATCGACGGCAATGCCCATTTCGCCGAGGACCTCGAGCGCATGTATACGCTCTTCCCCCGTCTGAAGGAGCGTGCCAGCCAGCGTGGCGGTACACTTTCAGGTGGCGAACAGCAGATGCTGGCTATCGCCCGCGCCCTGATGAGCCGGCCTCGGCTCTTGATGCTGGACGAGCCCTCGCTCGGCCTCGCGCCTCTCATCGTCAAGCAGATCTTCGACGCGGTGCGGGTGCTCAACGAGACTGAGAAATTGACCGTTTTCCTCGTCGAGCAGAATGCTTTCCATGCACTGCGGCTAGCGCATCGAGGCTATGTCATGGTCAACGGCGCGATCACCATGTCCGGCACCGGCAAGGAACTGCTCGCCCGGCCCGAAGTGCGCGCAGCCTATCTGGAAGGGGGTCATTGAGATGGAAACCTATCTCTATGAGGACAAGCTGTTCGTCTTCGTGCTCGTCACCTTGCTGATGGGTGGCTGGGCCGCCTGGATGACCGGCAAGGCCAGCGCCTCGACCTGGAGCCGCTACCCGATCTTGTTCTTCTATCTGGTGCTCCTGACCATGGCCGTGCGCTTCCTCCACCAGGCGCCGTTCGGGGGCAACATGTTTTCCCCCTATTACTTCGTGGTCGATCTCGTCATCATCCAGCTCATCGGCCTCCTGTCTTATCGCGTCCGGCTCGCCAAGCAGATGGTCAGCAAATATGGCTGGATGTTCCAGCGATCGGGAGCACTTGGCTGGAGCGCACGCTCGAGCGGGGAATGATCGAATACAAGCAACAACGAAATCGGATGAGCTGTACGCGCAACTTTGGCTGACGGCCTCGTTCACGTCCTGACTATCCGCAGACCGGAGCCGCAAGCTCCACCAAGCCACTGGGAGAACGACATGAAAAAAGTCTGGTTGACAGGCGCAGCGCTGGCGGCAGGCCTGCTGCTCAGCACGTCCGCCTTCGCGCAGATCAAGATCGGCATCGGTGCACCGATCACCGGTCCGAGTGCTGCCTCCGGAGCCCAGATCAAGCAGGGCGCGGAACTCGCCATCAAGAACCTCAATGCGGCTGGCGGCGTGCTCGGCCAGAAGCTGGAATCGACGGTCGGCGACGACCAGTCCGATCCCAAGCAGGGCGTTTCGGTTGCCAACAAGTTCGTCGGCGACGGCGTGACCTGGGTGGTAGGACACTACAACTCCGGCGTGACCATCCCCGCTTCGGAGGTCTATGGCGACAACGGTATCGTCGCCATCACCCCCGCCGCCACCAACGAAAAGGTAACCGACCGCAAGCTCTGGGGCATGTTCCGCACCTGCGGCCGCGACGACCAGCAGGCCAAGGTCTGGGTGGACTATGTCAAGGCCACCTATCCCGGCAAGAAGGTCGCCATCGTCCATGACAAGACCACCTATGGCCAGGGCTTGGGCGAAAACGCCAAGAAGTTGATGGCCGCCGACGGCATGAAGGAAGTCCTGTTCGAAGGTGTGAACACCGGCGAGAAGGACTATTCGGCCATCGTCACCAAGCTCAAGGCGGTTGGCGCCGACGTGCTGATCTATGGCGGCCTCTACACCGAAGCCGCCCTGATCCTCAAGCAGTTGCGCGACCAGGGCATGCAGACCGTGATGGTCTCCGGCGACGGCCTGGTCTCCTCGGAATTCGCCACAATCGGCGGCGATGCCGTGATCGGCACCCAGATGTCCTTCGCGCCCAAGGCCGAGGATGATCCGTCCAACGCCGCCATCGTCAAGCAGTTCAAGGACAGCGGCTTCACCCCGGAAGGCTATACGCTGAAGGCCTATGCGGCGGTTCAAGTCCTGGCCCAGGCCGCGGAACAAGCCAAGTCCGCCGATCCGCAGAAGATCGCCGAGGTCATGCACTCCGGCAAGGCCTTCAAGACGGTGATCGGCGATGTCTCCTATGACGACAAGGGCGACATGAAGCAGATCGACTACGTCATCTTCTCCTGGAAGAAGGGCCCAGACGGCAAGATCGACTTCTTCCAGAACAAGTAATCTGCCTTCTTTTCCACGATACCTCGATCGCCCCGGTTCGCTGGGGCGATTTCTTTGAAGACCCCCTCTTCACGGCTCGGATTGGGCCGTGACGTAGGACATGACGCAGGGAGAGAGGACTAACCCGCTCTCCCCTTTGCGAATTCGCCTGAATTTCCGTGACAAGCCGTTGGAAATTTAGACAATGGCGTCATCGGGTGCAGCCGAACCGATCCAGAAAAGAACGGTCTGCGCCCAGTACAACAGGGAAGAACCCCCATGAACAAACTTTCATTGGCCGGCGCTGTACTCGCGGCGGGCCTCGCCTTGGGCGGTAGCGCGCAGGCGCAGATCAAGCTCGGCGTCGGCGGCCCGATGACCGGCCCTGCCGCCTCCTACGGCCTGCAGACCAAGGCAGGCGCCGAGATGGCGGTGAAGGACATCAACGCCAAGGGCGGCGTGCTCGGCCAGAAGATCGACGTCAGCGTCGGCGACGACCAGGCCGATCCCAAGCAGAGCGTCTCGGTCGCCAACAAATTCGTAGGCGACGGGATAACCTGGGTCATCGGCCATGTGACCTCCGGCGGCGCCATCGCTGCTTCGGATGTCTATGCCGACAACAACATCATCAACGTCACGCCGTCGGCCTCCAGCGAGAAGCTGACCGATCGCGGTTTGTGGAACACCTTCCGGACCTGCGGCCGCGACGACCAGCAGTCCAAGGTGTGGGCGGACTATGTCCTGGCTCATTTCAAGGACAAGAAGATCGCCATCGCGCATGACAAGCAGACCTATGGCGAAGGTCTTGCCAAGGGTGCGAAGAAATACCTCAACGATGCCGGCGTGAAGGAAGTGCTTTACGAGGGCGTGAATGCTGGTGAGAAGGACTATTCCGGTCTCGTCACCAAGCTGAAGTCCAGCGGTGCCGACGTGCTGCTGTGGGGCGGCTACTACACCGAGGGTGCGCTGATCCTCAAGCAGTTGCGCGACCAGGGCGGCAAGACCATCATGATGGGCGCCGACGGCCTCAACTCGCCAGAATTTGCCACCATCGGTGGTGATGCCGTGGTCGGCACGCTGATGACCTTCGCGCCCAAGATCGAAGACTACCCGGCCAATGCCGATCTGGCGAAGCGCTTCCGCGAGGGCGGCACCGATCCGGCCGGCTTCACCCTGCTGGCCTATGCCGGCGTGCAGGTGCTGGCCCAGGCGGCCGAAGAAGCCAAGTCCGCCGATCCGCAGAAGATCGCCGAGGTCATGCATTCGGGCAAGAAGTTCCAGACCGTGATCGGCGAGATCTCCTACGACAAGAAGGGCGACCTGGCCCAGCCGGCCTATGCCATCTATAGCTGGAAGAAGGCCGCGGACGGCAAGATCGCCGCCGAGCAGAACCCCTCCTGAGGCCTCTGTCTCCATCGCGATGAATGAACATGACCCGCTCCGGTTCCACCGGGGCGGGTTTTTATCTGGCGGAATTGGCGCTCTTTCGAAAAGCCCTGAACGGGCCTTCCCCTCTAAAACCAATCCCGCGTGAAGTTTGACGCGCTGACCGGTATCAGCCGAGCTTGCTCAGGATCGGAAAGGTGTTCTGCAGCCAGATCGCGAAATCGGCCATGCCGCCGGTCAGGAAGGCAACGCCTGCGACCACCAGCAGCCCGCCCATCGCCTTCTCCACCGTGCCGAGATGAGTCCGGAAGGAGCGCAGGAAACGCATGAAGGGGTTCATGGCAAAGGCGGCCACCACGAAAGGCAGTCCCAGGCCGAGCGTGTAGATGGCGAGCAAGGTCACCCCCTGGCTGACGCTGCCATCCTTGCCCGCCACGGCGATCACCGTGCCCAGAACCGGCCCGATGCAAGGCGTCCAGCCAAAGGCGAAGGCCAGCCCCATCACGAAGGCGCCCCACGGGCCGGAGCCTGTGCCGGCCTGCAGGCGCGCCTGGCGATAGAGCAGGGAAATGCGCAGGATCCCGAGAAAATGCAGGCCCATGGCGATGATGACGATACCTGCCAGCAGATAGAAGGGATCGATCGAGTTGGCCCATGAGGCGGGGAGAATCCCCTTCTCGGCCAGGGCGCTGAGGCCATTGGCCATCGCCCTGCGCAGGACGAGGAGATAGGAGGCGCCGGCACCGAGAGAGATGAAGATGGTGGCAAGGCCGGCCACGAAGCACAGGGCCGAGATCACCGCACGGCGGCGGATACTCTTGTCGATGGTCTGTCCCGTCATCTCGTCCAGCGTGGAGCCGGCTAGGAAGGTCAGATAGGGCGGCACCAGCGGCAGCACGCAGGGCGAGAGGAAGGAGAACAGGCCGGCCACGAACACGGCAGGCAAGGTAATATCGGCCATGGACCCATCCAGAACAGGCATTTACGCGTCTGCACCGCCTTTGGGCGGCGAAACCCTTGCTCTAGCGCGCCCACGCCTTTTGCCCAAGCCCGTTTCGTCGAACTCCCTGTCTCGTGATCGGAAGTGATACCAGGAGGCATTGAAAATGCCTCCTGGTTCTGTCCCGCGATTTTCGCCAAATCTTTGATTTGGTGGCGAAAATCGAAGGGTGTTCAAGTCTCGTATGCGTCAGCATATTCGAGACTTGGTATGATGTCGCAGGGCTGCCTCGGCATGAGGCCGATTGTCTCGCTCCGCCGGCGGTGCCAAGCTGCCGATGATCGGAGAACGATTCATGCGCAATCTCATTACCGATGTCGCCGGCGTGCTGGTCGGCAATGCCGAAGACGCCAGGATCGCCTCCGGCACGACGGCGGTGGTGTTCGAGGAGCCGGCCGTGGCCGCCGTCGACGTGCGCGGCGGCGCACCGGGCACGCGGGAAACCGACCTGCTCGCCCTGGAGCGGACGGTTGAGCGCATTGACGCGATCGCCTTGTCGGGCGGTTCGGCTTTCGGCCTGGAAGCCGGCGCCGGCATCGGGGCCTGGCTGGCCGAGCACGGTCGCGGCTTCCAGGTCGGCGCCGTCAGGGTTCCGATCGTTCCCGGTGCCATCCTGTTCGACCTCCTCAATGGCGGAGACAAGCGATGGGGACGCTATCCGCCCTATCGCGAACTCGGTTTCGCCGCGGCCGGGGCAGCGGCCGATACGTTCGCGCTGGGATCGGCCGGCGCCGGGCTGGGCGCCACCACGGCCGGTCTGAAAGGCGGGCTCGGTTCGGCCTCGGTACGATGCGGGCTTCATACCGTCGGGGCGCTGGTGGCCGTCAATGCCCTCGGCAGCGCGACCATCGGCGACGGCGCCCATTTCTGGGCAGCACCTTATGAGCAGGCGGCGGAGTTCGGCGGCCTCGGCCTGCCATCTCCATGGCCTGATGATGCGCTGGCGTTGCGCCACAAGGCCAGGCAGGCCGGCAACACCACGATTGCGGTGGTGGCGACCGATGCCGTGCTCACCAAGGCACAGACCAAGCATTTCGCCGTGATGGCGCAGGATGGTCTCGCCCGGGCTATTCACCCGATCCATACCCCGCTCGACGGCGATACCGTGTTTGCCGCCGCCACGGGGCGCCTAGCGCTCACTGAGCCGATCGGCGATCTGATCGCCCTCGGCACCGCGGCGGCGCATGCCCTGGCACGGGCCTGTGCCCGCGCCATCTACGAAGCAAGCGCCCTGCCCTTCCCCAGCGCTCTCCCCAGTTGGCGGGATCGCTTCGAGGGAGTGCAGGGGTCCTCGTCCGCCGTATAGTCGGAATTCTGATTTGCAGGTGACTTTCCTGTGTCATTGCGAGCGAACAACGGAATTACGGCTCAGATCCTGGGCTGTATTTCCAAAAACGGGCGAGGACGCCCGCGCTCCCAGGCACCGCCTCAACGATTGCAATAGGCGGCCGGCTCTGGCAGGTACTGCCCGTTCACCGCGACCTTTCCAGCCCAGGATATGCCATGTCTCGCCCGATCATCATTGCTCCCTCCATTCTCTCGGCCGATTTCGCCGCACTCGGCGCGGAAGTCCGGGCGATCGAGGAGGCCGGCGCCGACTGGGTGCATTACGATGTGATGGACGGGCATTTCGTGCCGAACCTCACCATCGGCGCCGGCGTCGCTGCCGCCTTGCGCCCGCATGTGCGCACCAAGCTCGATGCCCATCTGATGATCTCGCCGGCCGATCCCTATGTGGAGGATTTCGCCAAGGCCGGCTGCGACACCATTACCATCCACGCCGAGGCCGGCCCGCATCTCCATCGCTCGTTGCAGCATATCAGGAAGCTCGGCAAGCGCGCGGGCGTGGCAATCAATCCGGGCACCTCGCCCGAGGTGGTCGACTATGTGCTCGACCTCGCTGACCTCATCCTGGTGATGACGGTCAATCCCGGCTTCGGCGGCCAGGCCTTCATTCCCGAGACCTTGTCGAAGATATCAGCCATCCGGGCCCGGGTGGGCAAGCGCGACATCGATATCGAGGTCGATGGCGGCATCACGCCAGAAACCGCACCGCTGGTGGTGCGGGCCGGCGCCAATGCGCTCGTCGCCGGTTCCTATGTGTTCAAGGGCGGTCCATCCGCCTATGCCGCCAACATCGCCGCCATTCGCGAGGCTGCGACCGCCGCCCGCTGAGATATCGCGCCTCTCCCGTTTTCGATTTGCGTTTCACTTTCCCGGTGCCGCGCCTAAAAGGGCGCAAAAGGACCCTGCCATGATCCCACGCTATAGCCGCCCGCAAATGGTCTCCATCTGGGCGGAGCAGTCCCGTTTCCGCATCTGGTTCGAGATCGAGGCCCACGCCACCGACAAGCTGGCCGAGCTCGGCGTCGTGCCCAGGGAAGCGGCTGCCAAGGTCTGGGAGAAAGCCAGGGACGCAACCTTCGACGTGGCCCGCATCGACGAGATCGAACGGGAAGTGAAGCACGACGTCATCGCCTTCCTCACCCATCTGGGAGAGATCGTCGGCCCTGAAGCACGCTTCCTGCATCAGGGCATGACCTCTTCGGACGTGCTCGACACCTGCTTTGCCGTGCAGCTTTCGCGGGCCGCCGACCTGCTGATCGCCGATGTCGACGAGGTGCTCGCGGCCCTTCGCAAGCGTGCCTTGGAACATAAATACACACCCACCATCGGCCGCAGCCATGGCATCCATGCCGAGCCGGTCACCTTCGGCCTCAAGCTCGCCCAGGCCTATGCCGAGTTTGCACGCAACCGCGAGCGTCTCGTCGCTGCGCGCAAGGAAATCGCCACCTGCGCGATATCGGGCGCCGTCGGCACCTTCGCCAATATCGATCCGGCTGTGGAGGCCTATGTGGCGGAGAAGATGGGCCTTGCCGTCGAGCCAGTCTCGACGCAGGTGATCCCCCGCGATCGCCACGCGATGTTCTTTGCGACTCTCGGTGTCGTCGCCTCCTCGATCGAACGCCTCGCCACCGAAATCCGCCATCTCCAGCGTACCGAAGTGCTGGAAGCCGAGGAGTTTTTCTCCGCCGGGCAGAAGGGCTCGTCGGCCATGCCCCACAAGCGCAATCCCGTGCTGACCGAAAACCTCACCGGCCTCGCCCGCATCGTGCGCTCGGCCGTGACGCCGGCCCTGGAGAACGTGGCGCTCTGGCATGAGCGCGACATCTCGCACTCCTCCGTCGAACGCATGATCGGTCCCGACGCCACAGTCACGCTGGATTTCGCCCTGGCTCGCCTTGCCGGTGTGATCGACAAGCTGATGATCTACCCGGAAAACATGCGCCGCAATCTCGACCGCCTCGGCGGCCTGCACAACTCGCAGCGCGTGCTGTTGGCCCTCACCCAGGCCGGCGCCAGCCGCGAGGATTCCTACCGCCTGGTTCAGCGCAACGCCATGAAGGTCTGGCGTGGCGAAGGCGATTTCCTCGCTTTCCT
Source organism: Labrys sp. HAY1-8F (assembly GCF_056754975.1). NCBI lineage: Bacteria > Pseudomonadati > Pseudomonadota > Alphaproteobacteria > Hyphomicrobiales > Xanthobacteraceae > Labrys > Labrys sp. HAY1-8F. The sequence continues at coordinate 856,327 of NZ_JBPGWZ010000002.1, forward strand.
CAAGGCCGATCCTGAGGTCTCCGCCCTGCTTTCGGATGCAGCTCTCGAAGCGATGTTCGACGAGGGCTACCATTTCAAGCATGTCGACACGATCTTCGATCGCGTCCTCGGCTCAGAAACCTGAGCCGAGGCGCGGGAACCTGCGCCGAAATCGAGCGTTCGCTTGATAGTTGTGGACGAGCGGCGCCGCGGGAGCATCCTGGCTGCCGGTTCGCCGCCTCGCTCCAATGCAGATTCGTTGATCGTGCCTGTGGCCCGATCAACGAATCTGCAAGATATCAAAGATTTGCAGAGTTTCTCGGCGAGACCTGTTCGCCGGCCTCGTCGGGAAACTCTGCTTGGAATAGGCTCATGGTCTTGAGTCGCGGCGGCCTCGATCGCCTGACGATGCACTCAATCGAGCCGGGGAAACATCGACGTGCGCATTTCCGATACCGACATCCTGATCGTACCGGGCCTCGGCAATTCCGGCCCGGGTCACTGGCAGTCGCGCTGGCAGGCGAAGCTCTCGACCGCCCGCCGCGTCGAGCAGGACGACTGGGACCATCCCGAGCGTGAAGCCTGGGTGAACAGGCTCGTGGAGGCGGTGCAGGGATCGAGCCGGCCAGCCATCGTCATCGCCCATTCGATCGGCGTGATCACCACCGTGTTCGCGGCCGAGCGTCTGAAGGGGCATGTCATCGGTGCGATGCTGGTGGCGCCGTCAGATTGGGACAAGCCGGATCTGCTGCCGGGCTATGATCTCAATTTCAATCCGATCCCGATGACGGCCCTGCCCTTCCCGTCGCTCCTGGTGGCGAGCCGGAATGATCCCTATTGCGAGATCAACCGCGCCAGTTCCTTTGCCGAGGCCTGGGACAGCGAATTCGTCGATGCGGGCGAAGCCGGCCATATCAATGTGGAATCCGGCCACGGTCCCTGGCCGGAAGGCCTGTTGCGCCTGGCTTCGTTCCTGTCAAAACTCATGCACGAGAGCCAATAGCGCGCCCAAAAAGGGCTCAATAATTCGGGCCAGTTGGCCCCGCATGGCCGCGCGCAGCCTTCAAAGCGGCCTCGGCGCCGGCGGTGAGGAAGGCCCAATCCGAACCGATGCCCATGATGTCGAAGCCAAGCTCGGCATTGCGGGCCGCCGCTTCGCCGTTGCCGCAATAGATCGCCGTCAGCTTGTTGCGGGCTTTGGCCGCGGCGAGAACCCGTTTGATCACTTCGACCGATTCCGGGAGTTGATGATCGAGCCTGGCGCCCTTGCTCAGGCTGATCGACAGATCGCTTGGCCCGACGAAGACGCCATCGAGACCCGGCACGTCGAGGATCTCCTCCAGCGCATCGGCCGCCTGCCGCGTTTCGATCATCGCGAGCGCAATCAATTGATCGTTGGCGGCGGTGCGATAGCTTTCCGTCTCCGCACCGAACAGGGAAATGGCGCGGGTACCGCCCCAGCTCCGACCGCCAACCGGCGGGTATTTCAAGGTGTCGACCAAGCGGCGGGCATCCCCCACCGAATTGATCATCGGCAGGATGGCGAGCTCGGCGCCAACATCATAGAGCCGCGCGGCATCGCCGAAACCGTCCAGGCCGACCCGCACGCCCGTCGGTGTGTTGGCCAGATGTGCTGCGCTGATCGCATCACGCGCTTCGCCGAAGGAAGCCTCGCCATGCTGCAGGTCGATGATGACGGCGTCAAACCCGGCGCGACCGAGCGCCTCTGCCATGCGCGGATAGCCCGCCCCCATCCAGGCCGCAAAGATCTTTTCGCCTTTGGCCAGGCGCGTGCGCAGCGTGGGGGCAGTCATCGCATTTCCGATCACATTGCTGCGATGCCCCGCCGAGGCGGGGCATCGCGTGAAAGATGGGTTGAATGAACACGGTCAAACGCCGTCGCTCAAACGCCGTTTTGGATTTCCTGCACGGCACGGCCGAGCAACTCGGTCATGACCTGGCGGACCTGCGGCTCGCTCATGCTCAGATTGGCTTCGGCGAAATCGCTGAGCACCTTGCGCACCACGTCGTGGTCGCCGGCCTCCTCGAAGTCCGACAGGACGACTGATTTGGCGTAGGCGTTGGCTTCGTCACCCGAAAGGCCGAGTTTTTCGGCGGCCCACAGGCCAAGGAGCTTGTTCCGGCGAGCGGTCGCCTTGAAGCGCAGATCCTCATCATGGGCGAACTTGCTTTCGAAAGCCTCTTCCCGCTTGTCGAAGGTGGTCATCCGTTAAAATCCTGTTCAGCTACCGGTTTTCCTTGAAGGACCGGCCATGCCTGTTGCATATAGGCGCGCAATCCCCAAATCAAATTAATGCGCCGTAACGCCCTCTCCTCCCGGGATGCCGGGCGTCTTGAAACTACACTCACGCCGGGCACTAGAAAATGTGCTTTGGCTCGATTCGTGAAGCTTGGTTCTGATCGGGCGCCCTGCCTGCACGAAGATTGTGCGCGGGGGCATGATCGGGTAAGTTGGCCGTGTCTCCGGTTTGCGCTCGCAAATCGAATCGCCAATTGCGCCGGCCACGGATCGCATTTCCAGGAGCCCAGGCCCTTTGACGGATTTTCTCAAACCACGGTACATCCCGATGAACCGCCGCCGCCGCATTTACGAAGGCAAGGCGAAGGTCCTCTATGAGGGTCCCGAGCCCGGCACGCTGATCCAGCACTTCAAAGACGACGCCACCGCATTCAATGCCAAGAAGCACGAGGTCATCGACGGCAAGGGCGTGCTCAACAACCGCATTTCCGAATATCTGTTCCAGAACCTCAACGATATCGGTGTGCCCACCCATTTCATCCGCCGCCTCAACATGCGCGAGCAGTTGATCCGCGAGGTGGAGATCATTCCTCTGGAGATCGTGGTCCGCAACGTCGCCGCCGGTTCCATCGCCACGCGCCTTGGCATCGAGGAAGGCACCCAGCTTCCCCGCTCGATCGTCGAATTCTACTATAAGAACGATGCCCTCAACGACCCGATGGTGTCGGAAGAGCACATCACCGCTTTCGGCTGGGCCAGCCCGCCTGAGCTCGACGACATCATGGCGCTGGCCATCCGCGTCAACGACTTCCTGTCCGGCCTGTTCCTCGGCGTCGGCATCCGCTTGGTCGATTTCAAGATCGAATGCGGACGCCTGTGGGAAAACGACATCATGCGCATCGTGCTGGCGGACGAGATCTCGCCGGACTCCTGCCGCCTGTGGGACACCAAGTCGAACGACAAGCTCGACAAGGATCGCTTCCGCCGCGACATGGGCGGGCTCGTCGAAGCCTATACTGAAGTCGCCCGCCGTCTCGGCATCATGAACGAGATGGATAATGTCGTCGTCAAGGGGCCCAAGCTGGTTCAGTGATCGCCTCGAGTGCAACAATGCGTAAGGGGCTCGCGCGTTACGGCGTTCGAGCTCTTTTTGCTGGCGTGGGTCTCCTGACCCTTGCCGGCTGTAGCCTGTTCGGCCTGTGGGCGGGTGACCCGGCCGTGTCACTGCCGGATTCCCGTTCCTGGGTGGTGCTTCCGATGCGGGCCTTCGTCTCCCGTGAGAATATCCGCGTCGACGGGCTGCAACTCTGCACCAAAATGCGCTGTGGCTATGATGCGGCGATCGAGCGCTTTACCGTCACCGGCCCGGATGCCCTGGCGATCGAGCGTTCCCTGGCCGAGCCCCAGCGGCTTGCCGCACTGCTTGCCAAACCCGACGCCAAGGCCAAGATCCCGCCCCCCAAGGTGAGCGTCGACAGTTTCGGCTCCGGCGATTGGAAGGGCATTCAGCTCGCGATGACGGGCGGCAAGAAAGCCCACCACATCAACGCCTATGCCGTCGGGCAGCGCAAGACAGGCGAGACAAGCTTCATCGTCGTCATTGCCGGCGAACCGCGCATCGCCAGGAAGCTCATCGACGAGGCGACGCAGTAGCGCCCGTAGCGCCACGCCGAAATGTGAATGCTGCTTTTCGGCATGATACGACAACAGCGACCTGCTACGGAATCGGATACCGTCCATGGACGACAAGAAACTCAGCAAATTCATGAGCCTCGTGCTTCGCCACGCGCCTGAGACGGCCGGCCTGGTGCTCGACGCGCAGGGCTGGGTCGAGATCGACGATCTCACCAAGGCCGCCGCCGAACAGTTGGGAGCCGGCCGGCAGGACATCGAACGGGTTGTCAGGGAAAGCGACAAGCAGCGCTTCGTCATCGCCGGCACGCGCATTCGCGCCAACCAAGGCCACAGCGTCGATATCGATCTCGGCCTTGCCGCCACCGTGCCGCCTGCCGAATTGTGGCACGGCACCGCAGCCTCCAACCAGGCCGGCATTTTCGCCGCCGGCCTCCAAAAACGCTCGCGCCAGCACGTGCATCTGTCCGATGACCACGATACCGCCCGCAAGGTCGCGATAAGGCGCGCCGGCCCCTGGATCATCCTGCAGGTGGATGCCCGGGCGATGCAGGCGGAGGGGCTGCGGTTCTATCACAGCGACAACGGTGTCTGGCTGACCGAGGCCGTACCATCCCGTTTCCTCAGCGTGTTCGAGACATTTTCCCGGCCCGATCGGCAAGGCAATGATTGAACCATCGCCCGGACTGCTTTAAGCGCAAGCCAAAGATTTCTCTTCGTTGGAAGGCAGGTGCTGCATGAAGGCCCGTGTGATCGTTACGCTCAAGAACGGCGTCCTCGACCCCCAGGGCAAGGCGATCGAAGGCGCTCTTGCTTCGCTTGGCATCAAGGATGTCGCTGGTGTGCGCCAGGGCAAGGTGTTCGACATCGAACTTGGCCAGGCTGATGCCGAGACGGCGCGTGAAACGCTGAAAGCCGCATGCGAAAAGCTCCTCGCCAACACGGTGATCGAGAATTACAGCATCGACATCGCCTGATGTCATTCCGGCTGCGGCCTTGCCTGGCCCGGTTGGTTGCAGCCGCGCTGTGCCTGGCCGGAGCCGACAATGCGTGTCTCGCGGAAGAACTTGTCGAGACCGGCGGCTTCAGCCTGCGCTATGATGACACCGTCTGGGTCAGGGAGACATCCGCGCCGCCGACCTTGCTCGCCTTGCGCTGCGCCGCCCCGGCCTGCCCCCCGCACGCGGTTGCGACCTTCCTGTCCGACGAACGACCCCTGCCGCTCCCGGGCTTTGCCGCCTTCGGTCCCGGAGCCGCGACAGGGGCCATGATCGAGCTGCGGATCCAGAGTCTCACCCCCGGCTCGCGCATTCGCGCCCGCCAGCCAGTCGAACCGATCATGTTAGGTGGCGCGACGGGCTATCGCGGCCTCTATGACATCGAAGACCGGGCTTTGGCGAAGACTGCCGCCGCCGTCGCCTTGCTGCGGCTTGATAACACCACCCTGGAAATAAGAATGAAGGCCGACCGGCTGACGCCGGCCGACCTGATCCTGTTCGATCGCCTCTTGGAGAAAATCGAGCTCAAAGACTGAGAGCGCCGGCGTTACCGGCCCGGCCTATCGAGCTCTACACGGTCGACGCCTTGAGGCCGGCGACACCCGCGACGATGGCGAAGGCGCTGACGATCTTCATGGCCGTCAGCGGCTCACGCAGGAAGATGTAGCCGAAGATCACCGTTCCGAGCGTACCGACGGCCGTCCAGATCGGATAGGCGACACTGACCGGCAGGCTCTTGAGCGCCAGGGTCAGCAGGCCGACCCCGCCGATCACGGCGATGACGGTTATGGCCGTCGGAAGCGGACGGGTGAACCCCTCCGCATATTTCATGCTCAGGGCGAAAATCACTTCGAAGACCGCTGCTGCGGCCAGATAGAGCCAAGCCATGATGGCTATCCTTTGCAAAACTGAATTCATCTCATGTGAAACACGAGCCTTCCCCGCCGTATTAAGTGATTGACTTTCAAAACAACAAATTCGAAGTTCTCACTCGATGGGTGATTTCAATTCATGCATAACAACCCTGGGCCCGACCACAGCGTGATGTCGATGCGCGTGGGAAAGATAACGCGGCCACGGGATGAAGCCTGGCCCGTCGTGTCAGCTCGGAGCCGATGATGCGCCGCTTGCCGCCCCTCGCCTCCCTGCGCACCTTCGAGGCTGCTGCACGGCAGGAAAGCTTCAAGAAGGCAGCGGCTGAACTCGGCGTCACCGCGACCGCCGTCAGCCATCAGATTCGCCAGCTCGAAGCCTATCTCGACGTCTCCCTGTTCGAACGGCAGACCCGCAGGGTTCGCCTGACCGTCGAAGGCCGCAGCCTCTATCCGGCTTTGCGCGCCGCCCTGGACGCCATGGCCGACGCTGTTGAAACCGTCAGGAAACGCCCACGCCGGCGTATTGCGACCCTCTCGGCGACCGTCGCCTTCACGGCAAAACTGCTCGTGCCGCGCGTCGCCACGCTGCGCAGCCTGCATCCTGGCTGGGATCTGCGCCTGCACGCCTCCGACGACACCGTAGACCTCAACGCCGGCGATGCGGACGCCGCCATCCGCTATGGGCTCGGCCACTATGCCGGCATGACCGCCCTCCCCTTGCTGACGGACAGATTCGCACCGGTCTGCAGTCCCCGCCTGCCCGTGTATGAACCGATCGATCTCCCCAGCGCAGCGCTCCTGCATTTCGACTGGGGCCCGATCGCCTCGACGGTGGACGTTCCCAATTGGCGTAGTTGGGCCCGGCGCGCCGGCATCGAGCACCTCGATCCAGACAGCGGCATCAGCTTCAACGACGAAAGCAGCGCCATCCAGGCTGCCATCGCCGGCCAGGGCGTTGCTCTGCTGAGCCTGTCGCTGGTCGCCGACGAACTTGCCTCAGGCGTGCTGGTGCAGCCCTTCGGCCCGATCATGGAGGGGCTGAAGTTCAGCTTCGTCTATCCGGAAGGCGCGGAGAACCGGCCGGCGGTGGCCGTGCTGAAGGACTGGGTCCTGGCCGAGTTTGCCGAGGGTGTTCCTCGCTCACCCGAGCAAGACGGCAAGACTGCCGCCACACCGGGGCATTCAGGGTAGTTTCGCCCAGTTTCCGGGCTCGGCTTCCACTCTTTGCTTGACCCCGCTGCCCCTCTGGAACCATATGCGCACGCATGGCAGAGGCTGGACGCCACAGTCTCCAGGCATCATTGCCGCAACGAACAAGCAGGATCCGATGAAAGCAGCTGTCGTCATTTTTCCCGGTTCCAACCGTGAAGGGGACGTCGCCAAGGCCCTCAGGCAGGCCGGCGCACATGTCGACATGATCTGGCATGCCGACACCGAGCTGCCGGCAGGAACCGATCTGGTCGTGCTCCCCGGCGGCTTCTCCTATGGCGACTATCTGCGTTGCGGCGCCATCGCCGCCCGTGCCGCCATCATGGATGCCATCCGCCACCACGCCGAACGTGGCGGCCTCGTGCTCGGCATCTGCAACGGCTTCCAGATCATCACCGATGGCGGCCTGCTGCCCGGCGTGCTGATGCGCAATGCCGATCTCAAATTCATCTGCAAGCGTGTTCATCTCAGGGTAGAGCGCACCGATACGGCCTATACCAACATCTATCGCCAGGGGCAGGCCATCGATGTCTGCGTCGCCCATGGCGAGGGCAACTACTTCTGCAGCTCCGAGACCTTGACGCAGCTCGAAGGCGATGGCCTGGTGGCTTTCCGTTATTGCGATGCCGCCGGCAAGGTCAGCGCCGCCACCAATCCCAACGGCTCGCTCAACAATATCGCCGGGATCTATTCGGCCAATCGGCGCGTTCTCGGCATGATGCCGCATCCCGAAAACCTGATCGATCCCCTGGCCGGCGGCACGGATGGCCGCGGCCTGTTCACCAGTGTCGTCAATGCCATGGCTTCGGCCTGATCGTCGACGACGATGCAGGATTGAGGGCCAATGACGCGCAAGGTTCACCTGATCACCACGGGCGGCACGATCGCCTCCCGGCGTGACGAAAGCACCGGCGACGTTGTCGCCGGCCTCGACGGACAGGCGCTGCGCGCCATGCTGCATGATCCGCTGCCCGGGATCGAGATCGAGGTCGAGGAGTTCTGCAACCTCAACAGCTTCGCCATCGACCTGCCCATGGCCTTCGCCTTGGCCACTCGCATCAACGAGCTTCTGGCGCTGGAAGATTGTGAGGGTGTGGTCGTCACCCACGGCACCGACACCATGGAGGAGAGCGCCTATCTCGCCGACCTCCTGCTCGCCTCGGACAAGCCTGTGGTCTTTACCGGCGCCCAGCGCGCAGCCGATGAACCCGATGCCGACGGGCCGCGCAACATTGCCGATTCCATCCGCCTCGCTGCGGCGCCCGCCGCGCGCGGGCTTGGCGCGATGATCTGTTTCGAGCAGGAATTCCACGCCGCCCGAGACGTGAGCAAGACGCATACCTCGCGCACCGACACCTTCATGTCCTGGGAACACGGCAAGCTCGGCGAGATCGACGCAGGTGCGATCTGCCTGCATCGTCGCCCGGCCCTGCGGCGCGCCTACGCACCCAGCACCATCGAGCCCAATGTCACGCTGATCCGCCTCGCCATGGGCATGGATGGCGGTTATCTCAATTATGCCGCCGATCACGGCAGCAAGGCTATCGTGCTGGAAGGGTTCGGACGCGGCAACACTCCGCCAGCCGTGACCAAGGCCGTCGCTGATGTCATCAAGCGTGGCGTTCCGGTGATCATCTGCTCGCGCTGTCCGCGTGGTCGGGTGCTGCCCGTCTATGGCAATGGAGGGGCTACCGATCTCCAGCGCGCCGGAGCCATCTTCGCCGGAGACCTCAGCGGCCATAAGGCACGTCTTCTCGCCGCCGTCCTGCTTGGCCAGGGTCTCGACATGGAAGCGCTGCGGGCGGAAATCGAGTATCTGGGCGGTTAACCGCCCAGCGTCGGGTTACCCCGCTCGTCACCAGTGCCATCTGCACCAAGGGCCATGCCCGCCATCGGCCCGGTTCGAAGCGTCTATTCAATCGTTTTCAGTCCGCAAGAAATCAGACCCGAGCTGTCATGGCGGCCCGTATTGCGCCGCCATGACAGCCAGGATGGCTCAAGCGGCTTCGCTGAGCGTCACCGTCGTTTCGGTGTTGATCGGGGGATGAGGCACCAGGCTGGCTTTGCTCTCATCGGCCCACCGCGCCAATCTTACGATGCGGACCTTGTCGAGGTCGGTATCCGCAGCCTCCACCGGCTCCACGGTACTGAGCCCGGCATTGGAAACGAAGAAAGTGTGGTCCCCGAAGATTGAGATGAGTTCCTGAACGATCGGATTGGATTCGGGAATGACCCGGCTATCCATCTGGGTCAGAGCGCGTTCGATTCGCACCGATGTCAGCTTCATGGCGTCGTCCTTTCGGGTTGAGTGGCTTGTCTGTCGACGGAGTGACGTCACGGCTGTCCTGCTCACCATCGGCATTAATCGCCTCCCGCCCCTCAGGCGGTTCGAGATATGGAAGACACTCCGGCTGCCTCATTGTCAGCCCGGCATCCATGTCCCGGCGTCAGGAACTTCGCCGACGCCCATCCTTGTCGCGAAATCTGGCCATAGTCTGCCTCAAGCATGACCATTGCGTGAAAGAGCCGCCTCAGGCGGCCGCTTCCAGGGCCTCAAGTAATTCCTCTTCGCTGATCTGTCCCTCGGTGCGCGGCGCGACGACCACTTGCTTGCCCAGCAGATGCTTTACCTTGTGCGCCACCGGCAAACAGCGCCGATCATCGCGGTGGTAGACGTGGTAGCCGTCACCCGGGTTCACGCCGACATCCAGCGCGCAGCCCTTGCTGACGAAATGCCAGACACCGTTGCCGTCCACTATTCTGACCTTGTTCATCGAAATCTCCATATCTTCAAAAAACGGGCGGCCACCCGCAGGTAACAGATGGCCCCCGGCCGCAAGCGCCCGGAGCAAACTGCCGTTCTTTACAGAGTGATCACCGGAGCTGGCGGCGCCAAAACAGGCCCATCGTCCGGACCAGCCGGATTCCGCCCTTGGGATGGCACCCTCTATGCATGGTGAATGGGGCCATTGTCCGGCGCTACCACGTCGACGGCTTGGCCATTCGTGCCAACTGCATGCCTCGGGCGCAGTCCAGCCATGCGAGATGCGCTCGCAAGCAAAATTCCATCTGGTCCGGCCGCGCTGTTAACGTTGTCGCAGAAGTTCTGCATGAATCTGCTATCGCGTGTGCGATTTGGCACATCCTGCGCCGGTGATTCATATCAGGTCGTGCGCAGGCACACAGCGGGTTGCCAGCCCGCCACGGTGATGCGATTCTGATTTCGGTCCACTGGAGCAGGCATATGAACCCTCATTCTTCCCGTCAGCGTCTTGCTTGGGGCTTGTCCGGAGCCGTTGCGCTCTCGCTGCTGCTGGCCGCCTGCGGTCCGCGCTCCGGCGAAGCCGGCCGGCCGGACGTTTCCAACCAGCAGCCGGTCGTCACGGCGGACGGCACCCAGCAGTTTCCCGTGCCGCAGGCCGGCCGGGCAACCCTTGCCCACAAGCTGACCCAACTCGTCTCGGGCCGCATCGCGGATGCCCGCATCTCCAACGGCTGGCGCACGCCTGCCGCGGCGAAAGCCCATCCAGACGAGTATGCTGCCTGCGTCAGCGCCGATTCCGGCAGCGGCCAGCAGGTCTTCCTGATCGTCACCAATGGCGCGCGAACCGGCGACGTCATCTCCGGCTCCAAGGCGGCCGAGCGTTGCGCCGACGGCAATCGCGTCACGCAATGGGCTACCTTGCCGGAGGCCATGGGCCAGAGCTGATCGGAGCTCCTGCGTTCATTCGACTTGATAAAAAATGGCGGCCCGTGGCCGCCATTTGCATTTGTAGCGCTTTGCGCTTCTTGTCTGCCCTCTGCCGCCACGTCCCTCAGAAGGCGCGATAGGTCAGGACCGTGCGCGTATTCGCGATGCCGGGGATGGACTGCACCTTCTCGCCGACGAAATGACCGATATCGACATCGTCATTCACGTAGAATTTGGCGAGCACGTCGAAGTCGCCGGCAATCGAATAGATCTCCGAGGCGATTTCAGCTTCGGCCAAGGCGCTGGCGACCTCATAGGTGCGGCCGAGCTGGCATTTGATCTCCACGAAAAAGGTCCGCATTGCCGATACTCCGAGACTGGAAACGATGATCTGCCCACAGGAAGGCCAACAAATTTGCGGTGTCAATGCGGATCGCGACGCCTGCATGCGATCAATGGTTTACATTCGGCTCGGATACCCCTATCGCCTGCCGTGAACAGAAGCGCTGGAGCGCTGCGCTGGGGCTTGCCGGCCGGAGCCATAGGCCGTCCGCCTGATCCCTGCCGAAGCGCTGCATTGACAGGAGACTGATCCGGCATGTCCGTCCACTCGGAACCCGCCATCACAACCGAACTCATCGCCCAGCACGGATTGAAGCCGGATGAGTATCAGCGGATCCTGGATCTGATCGGACGCGAGCCGACCTTCACCGAGCTTGGCATCTTCTCGGCGATGTGGAACGAGCACTGCTCCTACAAGTCCTCGCGCCTCCATCTCAAGAAGCTGCCCGTCACCGGCAAATGCGTGATCCAGGGCCCGGGCGAAAATGCCGGCGTGATCGACATCGGCGATGGGCTCGCCGCCGTCTTCAAGATGGAGAGCCACAACCACCCCTCCTATATCGAGCCCTATCAGGGCGCGACGACGGGCGTCGGCGGTATCCTGCGCGACGTCTTCACCATGGGCGCGCGCCCGATCGCCTGCATGAACGCTCTGTCCTTCGGTGCGCCCGATCATCCCAAGACCCAGCACCTCGTTTCCGGCGTGGTCGCGGGGGTCGGCGGCTACGGCAATTCCTTCGGCGTGCCGACGGTCGGCGGCCAGGTTCGCTTCCACACCCGCTATGACGGCAACATCCTGGTCAACGCCTTCGCGCTCGGCCTCGCCGAGCAGGACAAGATCTTCTACGCCAAGGCCACCGGCGTCGGGAACCCGATCGTCTATCTGGGCTCCAAGACCGGCCGCGACGGCATCCACGGCGCCACCATGGCCTCGGCGGAGTTCGACGACAAATCCGAGGAAAAGCGTCCCACCGTGCAGGTCGGCGATCCCTTTGCCGAGAAGCTGCTGCTCGAAGCCTGCCTGGAACTGATGGCGACCGATGCCATCATCGCAATCCAGGACATGGGCGCGGCCGGCCTCACCTGCTCGGCCGTGGAAATGGGCGCCAAGGGCGATCTCGGCATCGAGCTCCACCTCGAAAAGGTGCCGGTGCGCGAAGCCGGCATGACCGCCTATGAAATGATGCTGTCCGAGAGCCAGGAGCGCATGCTCATGGTGCTCAAGCCCGGCAAGGAAGCTCAGGCCGAGGCAATCTTCCGCAAATGGGGCCTCGATTTCGCCGTGGTCGGCAAGACGACGGACGATCTGCGCTTTCGCATCTTCCACAATGGCGATCTGAAGGCGGATTTGCCGATCAAGGAACTGGGCGACGAAGCGCCCCTCTATGACCGCCCCCACGTCCCCTCGCCCAAGCAACCGGTACTCGAGGCCGGATCGCTCAAGACGAACCTGTCGATCGGCGAAGCACTGCTCAGCCTGATCGGCTCTCCGGAACTGGCATCCAAGCGCTGGGTCTACGAGCAATATGACACGCTGATCCTCGGCAACTCGATCCAGACGCCAGGCGGCGATGCTGCCGTGGTGCGCGTGCTCGACGGCCCCAAGGGACTGGCGATGACTTCCGACGTGACACCGCGCTATTGCGAAGCCGATCCGGTTGAGGGCGGCAAGCAGGCCGTCGCCGAAGCCTGGCGCAACATCTCGGCCGTGGGCGGCCTGCCGCTCGCCGTGACCGACAATCTCAATTTCGGCAATCCCGAGCGCCCCGACATCATGGGCCAGTTCGTCGGCTGCCTCGACGGCATCGGACAGGCCTGCCGTGCCCTCGATTTCCCTATCGTTTCCGGCAATGTCTCGCTCTACAACGAGACCAACGGCCGCGGCATCCTGCCGACCCCGACGATCGGCGGTGTCGGCCTCGTCGACGACGTTGCCGTGACGGCCTCGATCGCCTTCAAGGCCGAAGGCGAGACCGTCATGCTGGTCGGTGTTTCAGGCACCTGGCTCGGACAGTCGATCTGGCTCGCCGAGGTTCTCAAGCGTGAGGAAGGCGCCCCGCCGCCGGTCGACCTTGTCGTCGAAAAGCGTCATGGTGACTTCATCCGGGGCCAGATCCGCGCCGGCAACCTCAAGACCTGCCATGATATTTCGGATGGCGGCCTTGCCGTCGCCGTCGCCGAGATGGCGCTGGGACGTGGCATCGGTGCGGACCTGTCGCAGGCCCCGCAGGGCAGCGAGCCGCATGCCTTCTGGTATGGCGAAGACCAGGCCCGTTATGTCGTCGCGCTTGCGAGCGAAAAGGCCGAGGCCTTCGCCAAGGCGGCAGCCGATGCCGGGGTGCCCGTCACCACGCTGGGCACAACCGGCGGCAATGCCTTGATCCTGCCCGAAGGCCGGCCCATCCTGGTTTCGGCGCTGAGCGAGCGTCACGAATCGTTCCTGCCGACGCTGATGGGCTCTACGCGCCAAGCTGCCTGACAAGTCGCCTGAAGAGGATCTATTTCCAATGCCGATGCCGGCCGCCGACATTGAAGCGATGATCAAGGAAAGTTTCCCCGATGCGAAGATCGAAATTCGCGATCTCGCCGGGGATGGCGATCACTACGCCGCGACGGTGATTTCCGAAGCATTCCGGGGCAAGTCCCGCGTCCAGCAGCACCAGATGGTCTATGCGGCGCTCAAGGGCAAGATGGGCGGCGTGCTGCACGCGCTTGCGCTCTCCACGAGCGCCCCCTGATCGATAAATTATGTTAGGTTGAGCCCTGACATTGCGCGCGAGTGTGCTTACATACTCGGCATTATCCGCGTCAGATCCAGCATTACCAAGATCGAGATTGAGCCATGAGCGATATCGCCACCTTCATCGAAAACGAGATCAAGTCCAACGACGTCGTGCTCTTCATGAAGGGCAACAAGGCGTTCCCGATGTGCGGGTTCTCCGGACAGGTCGTGCAGATCCTCGATTATCTCGGGGTCGACTACAAGGACCATGACGTGTTGCAGAATCCAGACCTGCGCAGCGGCATCAAGGACTTCTCGAATTGGCCGACGGTACCGCAGATCTACGTCAAGGGCGAATTCCTGGGCGGCTGCGACATCGCTCGCGAAATGTTCCAGTCTGGCGAGTTGGTAACCTTCCTGCAGGAAAAGAATATCCCGGTAAAGGCTCCGGCCAAGGCCTGATCGCCACTGCAAACCAGTAAGCTTGTCGCAGAAACCAAGCCAGGCTGACAGCCTGGCTTTTTCGTTGGCAGGACCTGAGCCGGAGAGACCCATGAGCAAAGCCGGAGAGACCCATGAGCAAATTGCTGATCGTCGGGACGGTACGCCTGCCGGCCGCCAATCTGTCCGCAGCGCGCCCGGCCATGAAGCGCATGGTGGAGAGCAGCCGCGCCGAAGAAGGCTGCGAAGAATATTCCTACGCAGAGGACGTCTTCGATGCCGGTCTCATCCATGTGAAGGAGATCTGGCGCGACCACGCTGCCCTGGACCGCCATTTCGCCTCACGGCACATCGCCGAATGGCGGGCGAGTTGGCCCGGCCTCGGCATCGGCGAGCGAAATCTGCGCTGCTATGAGATCGGGGCGCCGCGCGCGACGTGAGGCCGATGGGGGCTGGTCTGGAGACCCACCCCTTTCAAAGTGTTTGACGCCGTTGAGTCGTGTTTCTGCACGTCTCGGCGAGGTTACGCCGCCCCTCACCTTACCTCTGCCCGTAAGAACGGGGCGAGGAGGCGCAAACGTTGCGATTGGTTCTCGGAGCTTTCGTCTCGCCCAGCCATTGGGCGAGACGAAAGGTTTCTTGCATGAAATTCGACGTCAAAGTCCCCTCGCCCCGTTCTTACGGGGAGAGGTAAGGTGAGGGGGCAGCACCATTCTGCGTATTGACGCGCTGCCCTATCCCAACCCTCCCTACTACCGTCCCTTCATCACGTTGACGGTCACCACGCCGAGGATCGCCAGTGCGCCGCCCAGCATGCCGACGGGCGTGGGTACCTCGCCGAGCCAGAGGAAGCCGATCAGCGTGGCCGTCGGCGGTACGCCATAAAGGAAGTTGGACGCCCGCGCCGCCGAAAGGCGCTTGAGGGCAATGGCCCAGGTGACGTAGCCGATCGCGGTGGGAAAGATCACGAGATAGGCGACGGCCCAGTTCACCTCGGCCGGGGCAACCGCCATGGCCCGGATCGTGGCCGGCACCGCCGGCAGCAACGGCAGGGCGCCGATGAACAGGATCCAGGCGGTGATTGCCAGAGCAGGAAACCGTCCGAGCAAGGGCTTTTGCAACACACTGGCAATGGCAGCGCAGACCGCGGCGCCGAAGATCATCAGCGCATTGGGATCGAGCCTGAAGCCCGTATCCGTCGCTACGGCGATCAGGGCGACACCGGCGAAGGAGGTGGCGGTGCCGACCCAACCCCAGCGCCCGAAGCGTTCGCCGAGCGCGAAGATCGCGATCAGAGCGGTAAGCACCGGCATGGTGTTGATGATGAAGCTGGCCGGGCCAGCCGGCACGGTCTGCTCGCCGGTGTTGAGCAGCACGGCATAGACGGCAATGAACAGCACGGCCGCAATGGCGAGGCGCAGGAAATCCCGCGGCAGCGGCATGGGCGGACGCACAGCCACCAGATAGGCCAGACCGATGGCCCCGGCCGCGACATAGCGTGCTGCGGCAAGTTCCATCGGCGTCAAGGCCGTCAGGCAGACGCGGATCAGCGCGAAGGACGAGGCCCAGGAGAGAATGGTCACCAGAATGGCACCGAAGGCGACCGCGTCGAATCCGCTCTTCTTGTTGGCTATCTCAGCCTCACAGGCCACGCTGCTCATTTTCGTCTCCCAACTCTCAATTGTATTCCTGACCTAGCCTCCTTCGACGTGCTTGAAAAGCACCTCAATCAATGATCTTGTGTGCCTATGGTTCACAGCTCACCCAACCTTCCGCCCCTCGACACGCTCGAAACCTTCGCGCGGGCAGCGCGCCTCGGCTCCTTCTCGGCTGCAGCCGAGGAGAGTGGCGTCACCCATGGCGCCGTCTCCCGCCAGGTGTCGCGCCTGGAGCGCTGGATGGGCTTACGCCTGTTCGAGCGCAAAGCCCGCGGCGTCAACCTGACGCCGGAGGGCATGCGATTCTTTGCTCGGACGGAAGAAGCCCTGGCCCTGCTCGGCAATAGCGGCGAGCGCTGGTCGCCGCGCCGCGCCAAGGCCGTTGTACGCCTGTCGGTGACGCCCTCGGTCGCTTCGCTCTGGCTCTTTCCCCGGCTTGCGCGCCTGGAAGGCAGCGACATCCACCTCGAACTGGTCCTCGAACACCGGCTGGCGGATCTGGGCGAAGGCAGCGATCTGGCTGTTCGTTGCGGCAAGGGGCCCTGGGCCGGCGTGCGCGGCGTGCAGCTCTGGCAGGAGAAGGCCTTTCCGATCGCCTCCCCTGATCTTGCCAAACGCCTGCGGCACGGCAATGACGCGCACGCCTTGCTCGAACTGCCGATCCTGCACGATTCCAACATCGAAGGATGGCGACGCTGGCTGTCGCCCGAGGGCGTGGATTATGTGCCTCGCGGCCAGGATCGCCGCTTCGAAGACTACAACCTGGTCATCGATGCCTGTTGCCAGGGGCTCGGCATCGCCCTGGCGCGGCTTCCCCTCTCCGCGGCCGCCCTGGAGGACGGGCGTCTGGTGCAGGTTTCAGACCGAACGATCGATTACCACGTGGCCTTTCATCTCATCCGGTCGGACGAGGCGCTGCGTGGCCCCGCGGCGGAACTGGCCCGGCGCTTTTTGCGTGAAGCCGGCCATGACGAGGCCGATATCGCCGCCTTTACCACTCCGGGCCGGAAGGGCTGAGCAAGCCCTCCCGATCAATTTTCCTGTTCGCCGAAATGTCGCCGCCAGATCGGCGCAATGGCAGGCCGCTGCGCCACGGTCTCGGCGATCCGGGTCAGCTTCGGGCATTCCCTGGCGCGCCATTCATTGCCGATCGCCCAATTGCTGATGGCGGCGATGGCGAGGTCGATGGCCGAAAACCCCGACAACAGGAAGCTGCCTTCGGCACTGGCGGCCTGCTCCACAAATTGCCAGCGCTCCCGAATGCGCTGGCGGACGCGCGAACGCATCGCGGTCTCGTGCGTTTCGGGCGGAGCGAAACGCAGGGGATAATCGTAGAGTTCGATGAGAGGATAGATCTCGGCCGCCACATGAATCAGCCAACGCAAGGCATGGCGCCGGTCCGGGGCATCCTGCGCCGGCATCAACCGCGCTTCGGGATGCTCTTCACTCAAAGCCAGCAGAATGGCTGCCGACTGCACGATCGTGGTTCCATCGTTGAAGCGTAACGCCGGAATCTTCCCCAAGGGATTGATCGCCAGATATTGAGCGGTGTGCTGCTCGTCCTTGGTCAGATCGATGTCGATCAGGTGAACATCCTGCCCTGCCTCGGCCAAGGCGGCCTCGACCATGAAAGAGCCGGAATCCGGTTCGCCCCAAAGCGTGTAACCCATACAGACCTCTTAGCATCGACCGGCTGCAGAGCCGGTCACCTCCCGACATTATACGGCGATGGGGGAAGACCACCCCAATCTCTTACTTGTTGGTTCTGTGCAAACCCCTGCCGCTGTTCTTGCTTGTTTCGCCGGCTCGTCGGATCCGACCATAAGCGACTGAGCGGGCGTGTCGCATGATCTTTTTGCAATACGGCCATCCCGATTTGCGGGCCTTCCAGAGTGCACTGCCTGATCGACCAATAAAAAGGGCCGCCAAAATGGCGACCCTTATAGAAGATCTCAGTTCGTTTCGCTTAGCGCGAATAGAATTCGACGACCAGATTCGGTTCCATCTGGACCGGATAGGGCACATCCTGCAGCGTGGGAACGCGGACATACTTCGCGGTCAGCTTGCCGTGATCGGCCTCGATGTAATCGGGAACGTCACGCTCGCCGGAAGCAACGGCCTCGAGCACCAGCACGAGCTGCTTGGAGGCTTCCTTGACCTCGACGACATCACCCGGCTTGACCTTGTAGGAGGGGATGTTGACGCGGCGGCCATTGACCTTGACGTGGCCATGGCTGACGAACTGACGGGAAGCGAACACCGTCGGCACGAACTTGGCGCGATACACCACCGCATCCAGGCGCTGCTCGAGCAGGCCGATCAGGTTGGCGGAGCTGTCGCCCTTCAAACGGCGGGCTTCTTCATAGATCTTGCGGAACTGCTTTTCCGAGATCGAGCCGTAATAGCCCTTCAGCTTCTGCTTGGCGCGGAGCTGGGTGCCGAAATCGGACATCTTGCCCTTACGGCGCTGACCGTGCTGGCCAGGACCATATTCGCGGCGGTTGACGGGGCTCTTCGGGCGACCCCAGATATTTTCGCCAAGGCGGCGATCGATCTTGTACTTAGCGTTATGGCGCTTCGACATTCGCGTCCTCTATGGTTTGCGAAGTTTATGAGGAACGCGCCCTCCTCTCCCGGAAACCGGGCGACAGACAACCGGAGACCGGCCATCACGGGAGCGTAAAACATCACGCGGGACCAAAAGGCCCCGCGTGTGGCGTTCGCTTAGTCGAAAGATTGCTGCATGTCAATTCCAAGACAGGATCCAACAGCCTGTACCCTGGGCAACTCGACAGTAGCATGGCGGATGTCTAGGTTGGGCGCGCTCGGCCCATGTGAGTCTTCATTGATGAAAATCCTTTCCCTCTCCGTCGCCTTTCTGGCGGCCTCCGTAAGCTTTGCCAGTGCAGCGCCGCTTGAAACCTACACCGCCCGCCTCTCCAGCGCGGATCACTTCAACACGAATGGCGAAAGGCTCACCTCCGTCGCCGCGATCATCCGGCAGGATCGTGCCAACTTCTATCTGGGCTACCATCGCGATCGGGAAGACGAATCCGACCGTTTCTTCTCCAGCAAGGAGAACCGCGCCCGCCTGGAGAACATGCTCAATCGCGGCCGCATCAGTGCCTCCGCGGCGGATGCAGTCGTGAACGGGTCACCGCTGATCAATGTCGAGATCTACGAAGATTTCATCGTCGTGACGGTCGACTAGATCGAGCGCGGGCGGATGAGGCGTCTCCCCATCCTTGCGGCCCTCATCGCCTGCATCGTCGGTCCGTCTGCCCCGGTACAGGCCGAGCCCGGCCGGCACTGGCAGGCCGTTCCCAACGAAAGCGGCTGGACCGCTGACACGGCCAAGGCCGTCACGGCCTATGCCGGCACCTACCGCCCGACAGCGCTTGCCGTAATCCGGGACGACCGTATCGTGGCCAGCGCCGGCGATCCCAGCCGGCGCGTCAACGTTGCCTCGGTCCGCAAGAGCCTGCTGAGTGCGCTCTACGGCATTGCCATCGGCGAGAACAGGATCGCTCTCGGCGACAGCCTGGAGAAGCTCGGCATCGACGATATCCCGCCCGCTTTGACCGCCGACGAAAAGCAAGCCGATGTCCGCGACCTCTTGATGGCCCGCTCCGGCGTCTATCATCCCGCCGCCTATGAAACCGCCGATATCCGCAACAAGCGTCCGGCGCGCGGGAGCCATCCCCACGGCACGTTCTGGTTCTACAACAATTGGGATTTCAACGTCCTCGGCACGATCTATCGCCAGGCGAGCGGAGAGGACATCTTCACAAGCTTCGAAAAGCGCATCGCCCATCCGATCGGCATGGAGGATTTCTCGGCAAGGGACGGGCGATACGTCTTGTCTCCCCTCTCGCGCCATCCGGCCTATCCCTTCCGCATGAGCGCGAGGGATCTTGCCCGCTTCGGGCTGCTCTTCCTCAATCAGGGGCGCTGGAACGGCCGCCAGATCGTCCCCGCCACCTGGGTTCGCCAGTCCACCGCCGCCTACTCCCCCATCCCCAAACGCAAAAGCGCCTATGGCTATCTATGGTGGTCTCTGCCGGCTGAGACTTGGGGTGAAGGCGCAGCCATGGCTGCAGGCTATGGCGGGCAATTCCTCGCCTATATTCCGACAAAACGCCTCGTCATGGTGCAGACCGTCGATCCGGCACAGAACCCGGCCGGCATCCATATGAGGGATTTCATGGCGCTGATGCAGCAGATCGCCACGGCCGCTCCCTGAGCGATGGCCCTCATCAGCCTTCCGCAGAATCGCAACATGTCCTTCGGCCTGCCGGCGGCGCTGCTTCTGCACGCCATTGCCTTGGCCGTGCTGTTCCTTGCTCCCCGCCCAACACCGCTGATACCGCCCCCCGAAAACAGCATCGAGGTAGAGTTCGTCGAGGAAATCCCGAAACCGGCCCCGCCGGCGCCAGCGGCCCTCCCGCTGCCAGCCAAACCGCAGGCGCCGGCTCCCTCCCTCGATGTCACTCCGCCGGGAGGAACGACAGCTCCCAGGCCAAGCGAGGTGCCGGTGCCGCCTCCGGCGATGATCCAGGCCAGGAGAATTCTTTCCGATCTTGCTTTGGCGGATCCACGCAGCCGGCAAGCCAGGAAGATGCTGCCTCTCCTGGGCCGCAACGAGCGCATGGAGCAATTGTGCAACATCGAGGCCATGGCCCAGTTGCGGGCCTGGAGTCACGATCTCGAGCCCGATCTCACGATCGCCTATGGGCTGGCTGAAACAAGGATTGCAGATTCAAGCGTAACGGCCGACGGCGCAGCATTCCGGAGCCGAAAGCAGTGGTTCGTCCTGAAATATCGCTGCACCCTCACCGCCGACCTCACCAGGGTTTCAGCTTTCGAATTCCAGGCCGGCACAACCATACCCAGGAAAGACTGGAGCCGTTTCAACCTGCCCGTGGGCGACAAGCCACAGGATTGAGGCCGATACGAAACGGCCTGCGATAAGCCTATGTCTCGCCACGCCGCAATTCATCGGCCAATTCATAGGTCTGCGCCGATATCGGCGCCAGTCCGGGTCCATCCAGCATCGCGTTGATGACCGCATGGGCATGATCGAGCGCGCTGCCGGCGACATAATCTCCATCGAGCCAGTCGGGCAATTCATTGAGCACATTGGTGAGGCAGGCCAGAAGCAGGGCCTCACTGTCCGTCAGATTACTTCTGATGCGCTTGAATTCGGCGGCCACGATCGTCGGATGTTCATCGTGAGGCAGAGGCTGGAAGGGCATGGCGCTCTTTCCGAGATCATCGACGTCCAGCCCACCCATGGGCATCCTGCCGCGACGGGTCTTAGCTGGAGATTAGACAGGAAGTGGCTCCGGAGCGGCGCGGCCTCAGGCCAGTATGTTGACCGCCCGGGCGGCGACCAGGGCAACCGTCAAAAGAGAGATCATCGCCTCGGCGAGCATCAAAAGCTTGGCCCTCGGGGTCAGCGGCATCGTATCCGTCGGCGAAAATGCCGTGGCATTGGTGAAAGCCACAAACAGATAGTCGACGAAGCCGGGCAGCCAGTCACGCAGATGCGGATCGTTCAGGGTCATCTGCGGAAACAGGAAGTCGGAGCGGGCTCGCTCGACCAGGCCGCAGGTCGGCGGGCCGCCGCGATCCGTGCTCCAGAACCACAGGGCGAACACGATGATGTTGGTGACCCAGATGTTGAGCGCATCGATCAGCAGCGTCGTGCCGTTTCCGGCATGGCCTGCGATCAGCGTTTGAACCAGCAGGAACAACGCCCCGCAATTCATGATGCTGATGACCGCCGTCAAAATGAGAGCCGTCCGGCGGATCATGACGCGGAAGCGATTGACCGCCTGCCAATGGTGATCGGCCACTGCGTTGCGGATACCGGCCTGCGTCCACGCCGTCGCGATAGACAGGGGGATCAGCAATATCAGTTCGACAGTCGGGGCCAGCCAGCGAGGCCCGAAGGAAAGCTGATTGATCACCAGCAATTGCAGGCACACGATGATCAGCACGGCGCCGCGCGCCAGCCAGAAATCGAGAGCCCTATGCCGGAAGACAATATGGCGTTCACGCATGGGAACCTCGGAAGGGGGAACGAGCCCGGATGGGGAAAGAACATCAGACATAGGCAAACACGGTGGCCACCATGCCCAACGCGCCAAGGGCCAGGGAGCAGAGCCAGGGCCAGCGCCGGCCGCGGGTGATGATCGACAGGGTCGCCACCGCGATGGAGACATGCAGCAGCGTGACCGCCAGGGTCAGGATATGGTGGCGATGGGCACGCCTGTCGCTGTCGCGCAGTCTTGCGTCGACATGTCCTTCGATTTCGACGGCCTGCGCCTGAATCGCCTTGGCATCGTCGTCATTGTGCTTGGCCTTGGCGAGAAAGTCGTCCTTGGTCGGCCCACCGCCCGCGGCCGCGATTTCATAGGCATTCTTCTTGATGCTCTTGGCTTGGTAGAAGGCCCATTGATCGCTCGCCTTGTTCTGCAGATAGGCCGCCTCGCTCTTGTCGTTGATGGCTTCGGCGGTCTCCAGCGACTCGAAACTGCCGATCGTGGCCGCCAGGACGGCGAGAACGGCAATCGTAACCGACACCGTGATCAGGAAGGGATTGCCGTCATGGGCCGCGCGCTCAGCATGCTCGGCGTGCTCGAGATGTTCCTGCGTTTCGTCTTCCATCGGCATATCCATCGCCATTCAACGGTCGCTCGAGCATTTACTGGCAAGGAGCGTGCCATGCCCTTGATTGGCGAAGGTGGCCGCGGCCTCAGGCCTCCGCGGGCAGACAATTCGGGAAGGAGGCCTGCACGCCGTGGAGGAAACTACAAAACGCGTAAGGCAGGCATCTCCGCTGCGCCGGGCGTATCGCCAGGGACAAGCGCCCTCAGCGCAAGGAAAAGGGCATGCGATCCTTCGAGGATCGCATGCCCTTTCTACGGCGCCGTTCCCGGCACGATGTCCTTGGATCGGCGTCAGGCCCGCTTCAGCAGGCGCAGCACAAGAAGCAAGATGACCGCTCCGACGACCGCGAAGACGATCTCATTGACGATCGCGCTGCCAATATGGATGGGAATGTAGGGCTGCACGAAGCCGCCGATGAACGAGCCGACCACGCCGACGATGAGATCGCCGATGAGGCCGAAGCCGCCACCACTGACGAGCAGGCCGGCGAGCCAGCCGGCCACGATACCCACGATCAGGAAAGTGAGCAGATGCATGGCAAACCTCCAACGATGAGGTTAAGCCTCAACCGGCCTTGCCGCCGCTCTTGATGCATGTTTGGCGGAACTTCTTGCGATCCTTGCCGTGAAGTCCCTTGGCATCGGCCTGGGCGGAGCAGGCCTGTGACGCCGCCGACTGCGGCGCCTTCGTCTTCGCCTTTGCAGGAGCTGTCGTGGCGGCGGGCGGCGTGGCAGGCGCCGGTGTTGCGGTCTGCGCGAAAGCGCCGGTCGTAACAAATCCAGCGACGACGACGGAGGCCAACAGCGTGCTGATCTTCATGATGAGCGTTTCCAGGTTGAGCCCCCAGCCCAACCGCAGGTTGCCACCGTTCCCGCACCAACACAATGACGCTGCGGTACATCCCAAAGTATAGGGTATGACGGCAGCAGACCGCATCAGTCCAGGAAACGCCTTACAGTATCGGCTCCGCCGAAAACCAGCGTCCCCTCTTCGGCTCTATGCTCTAATGCCAACCAGGCGGCAGGGTTTCCACCGCGACCGCAGGAAGGCCACGGGCCGCAAGAACGCTCCGAAGTTCATCGGTCAGGCCGGCGCCACCGGTGAACAGGGCCAGACCGTCCTCCACCACCGTGCGCGGAGGAATTGGGCCCGCGAGATCGGCGGCGCGGCGGGCGATGGCCGGGGCGGGATCGAGCCAGGTGACCGGCCAGGGGGCGACCCGCTTCATCGCATCCAGCACCAGCGGATAATGCGTGCAGGCCAGCACCACCACATCGGTGCGCTTGCCGTCACGATCGACGAAACAGGGGGCGATTTCACGAGCAATCGCCGCATCCTCGACGGGCTGGCCGCGCAATACGGCCTCCGCCAGGCTGGCCAGCCCCACCGCGCCGACAAGTTCCACCTCGATGGCGGCGGCGAAGGAACGGATCAGCTCGCGCGTATAGTCACGCTTGACGGTACCAGGCGTCGCGAGAATCGCCACCCGCCCCGTCTTCGTCAGCGCGGCGGCCGGCTTGATCGCGGGCACGGTGCCGACGAAGGGCACGGAGAAACGCCGGCGGAGAATGGGCAGGACGATTGTCGAGATCGTGTTGCAGGCAATGACGACCAGAGACGGTTGATAACGCGGGATCAGCCGCTCCATTACCTCGACGACGCGTTCGACCACGACGTCCTCGGCCAGGCGTCCATAAGGGAAAACGGCGTCATCGGCGGCATAGACGAAGCGCGCGCCGGAAAGCGTCACTCGCAATTCGGAAAATACGGTGAGGCCACCGAGGCCGGAATCAAAGACAAGGACAGTTGGAGCGCGGTCAGACATGACCGCAGCTCCATAAACCGTGCCAGCCAGAAGGTCGACCCTCTCCAGAAGACTAACCTTCCTGGGACGCTCTTCGGAATGATCGATACCATCCGGAATCAATCGCTGCATGTCGTGTTGCCCGTACGCACTACCCAACCGGGCGCACGCCTATTCAAACCCAGATGAGTGAATGAAGCGTTTCAATCGTGATCTTTTTTTGATCCCAAAGCGGCACGTCCGGGAATTTCCTCAAAAGACATCGGCAGGCAGCGCCTCTTCACTCCAGCTCGTGAAGGGAAAACGCGCCAGATTCGAATTGCCGTAACGCCGATCCCCCGTCACTTCCTCGCCGACCCAGCCCGGCAATGAAACCGGCTGATCCTCATGCTCGAGCTCCACTTCGGCCAACACCAAGCCGTCATTGGCTCCGGTGAACACGTCGACGGCCCAGCCCAATCCACCATGGTGGACATCGTGACGCGTCTTGGAGACGAGAGGCTCGATCGAGAAGCGCCTGATGATCTCGACGGCGTCGGCCTGGGGGATCTCATACTCGAACTCGTGGCGGGTCCTCGTGCCCGGTTCGCTCTTGAGCGTGATGAAGCCCTTGTCGCCATAGATGCGGATGCGCGCCCGCAGTAGCGGCGTGCGGCAGAAATAACCCTGCCGGATGATGGCGGAACCCCGAACCTGCTGGCGCCAGTCGTCGTTGCGGACGAGAAATTTGCGTTCGATCTCGACAGCCATGAAACACCCATTCCGATGGAAATGGGCGCAGCCTAGCGCCCCCTTATGACGGGGGTTTCGCGTTCGGCTTCGCTCAGTCGCGCTTGATACGCGTGCCCTGCCGGCCGCCGATGAGCGAGGAGACCGCTCCGCGCAAGGTCTGGACATCCTGTTCGGTCATCGCCAGCCGATGCCAGATGTTGCGGAAATTGCGCACCATGATTTCGCGCTTTTCAGGCGGATAGAAGAAGGAAACAGCGTCGAGTTCCTTCTCCAGATAGTCGAAGAAGGCGAGCATATGCTCGCGCGTTGCCGGCGGAGAGGTTCGGCTAGGCGCGATCGGCGCCTTGCCGCCAGAGACCAGCTTCCACCACTCATAGCCAACCAGCAGCACTGCCTGGGCGAGATTGATCGAGGTGAAGGCGGGACTGACGGGAAAGGAAATGATGGCATCGGCGAGCACCACGTCGTCGTTGGAAAGCCCCATGCGCTCCGGGCCGAACAGGATGCCACTACGCGCACCCTCCCCTGCCAAGGCCTGCATCTTCGTAGCCCCTTCGTCGGCAGCGAACACGTCCTTCATCTGCCCGCGCTCGCGCGCGGTGGTGGCGAAGACGTAATTGAGATCAGCGATCGCCTCTTCGGTGGTCTCGAACAGCCTGGCGTTGTCCAGCACGGCAGAAGCGCCGGATGACGCCTGGCGTGCGCCCTTTTTCGGCCAGCCGTCGCGCGGGGAAACCAGGCGCATCTCGCTAAGGCCGAAATTCATCATGGCTCGCGCACACATGCCGATGTTCTCTGCAAGCTGGGGGCGAATCAGGATCACGGCGGGAGGCGTCACGGTATTGCTCGCATTCGACTGGGACATCACGACAGGGGCCTGGAAACAGGAAAAGTCCGGGCTGCATAGACCATTCGGCGGATAATGACAGCTTCTTTGCGCCGTCAGAACCAGGACGGTCCTTGTTCCCACGGATACAGGGCGGCAGCCGGCGTCCGGGTCAATGTGCCCGAACGCACCGCCGGGCCGGATCTGCGTCGCTAGGATGCCTTCATCAACAAGGGCACGAACCCGGCTTTAAAGGACCACGATTATGCGCAAGACCTTTCTCACCCTCGCCTTCGCCGCCACGGCCTTCACCGCCGCCACCGCCGCGTCCTTCGCCGATGACTGCGACAATGGCTATGCGAGCGCCTCCAATTACCCCACTTATTCCAATTCCTACCGCGTGACGCAGACCTATAGCCGCACCACCTATTACGACTGTCGGACGGTGAGCTATCGCGTCTGGGATGATTATGCGCAGAGCTACATCTATCGCACCCGCGAAGTGTGCAACTGACCTCGATAAGCCTGCCCCATCAGCCATAGACATGTTGCCGACACTCCCGTGAGCCCCGCTCCGGGAGTGTTTTGCCGTGCCGGTTCCTCAGTACTCCCGCATCCATGACATAGCGGAAGCCTGCAGGCACAAATCAGTTGCCGAAGCCCGAAGCAGGTGGCAGTTTCGACCGACAGGTTCCTTTTGATCGTGACATCGGCATGATCAAAAGGAACCTGCAAAGTCTCAAACATTTGCGGCCGGTGCGATCCATCCGCGGGTCTTTCCGGGAAACGCTGCTGAGGTCATCGAGCGGCAAGTCATCGAGGTCATCCCGTTGCTGGAAAGACACGCCCCCTGACCACCCCATTCTGCAATTCACGGAGCACTCAGCGCCGATCCATGCGTCGGCGTGAGCGCTTTTTCTTGCCCTGACTCCGACCCGCCAAGGAAGCCAGCGTATGAGCGCCACACCTCCCACCATCATCTACACGCTGACCGATGAAGCCCCGGCCCTGGCAACGGCCGCTTTCCTGCCCATCGTCCGCACCTTTGCCGCGCCCGCCGGCATCGACGTCACCACCAGCGATATTTCGGTCGCCGGTCGCATCCTGGGCGAGTTCCCGGAATTCCTGACCGACGAGCAGCGTGTTCCCGACAATCTGGCGGAACTCGGCCGGCTGACGCTGCTGCCCGACACCAACATCATCAAGCTGCCCAATATCAGCGCCTCGGTGGCACAATTGGCGGCCGCCATTCGGGAATTGCAGGCCAAGGGCTACAAGATCCCCGACTATCCCGAGAACCCCAAATCGGACGAGGAAAAGGCGATCCGCGCCCGCTACGCCAAATGTATCGGCAGCGCGGTGAACCCGGTGCTGCGCGAGGGCAATTCGGATCGCCGCGCACCGCTGGCGGTGAAGAACTATGCGCGCAAGAACCCACACAGCATGGCTGACTGGAGCCAGGCCTCACGCACGCATGTCTCGCACATGCATGATGGGGACTTCTATCATGGTGAGAAGTCGCTGACGCTCGACAAGGCGCGCGAGGTCAAGATGGAGCTGATCACCAACAGCGGCAAGACCATCGTCCTCAAGCCCAAGATCTCGCTGCAGGATGGCGAGATCATCGATTCGATGTTCATGAGCAAGAAGGCGCTGCTGGATTTCTACGAACAACAGATCGAGGACGCGCACAAGACCGGCGTGATGTTCTCGCTCCACGTGAAGGCGACCATGATGAAGGTGTCGCACCCCATCGTGTTCGGTCACTGCGTGAAGATCTTCTACCGCGACGCCTTCGCCAAGCATGGCAAGCTGTTCGACGAGCTCGGTGTCAACGTCAACAACGGCATGGTCGACCTTTACAACAAGATCGCCACCCTGCCGCAAAGCAAGCAGGACGAGATCAAGCGCGATCTGCATGCCTGCCACGAGCATCGGCCCGAACTGGCGATGGTCGACTCGGCCAGGGGCATCACCAATTTCCACTCGCCCAACGACATCATCGTGGACGCCTCCATGCCCGCCATGATCCGCAATGGCGGCAAGATGTGGGGCGCGGACGGCCGCCTGAAGGACGTCAAGGCCGTGATGCCGGAAAGCACCTTCGCCCGCATCTATCAGGAGATGATCAACTTCTGTAAATGGCACGGCGCTTTCGATCCCCGCACCATGGGCACTGTGCCGAATGTCGGCCTGATGGCGCAGCAGGCCGAGGAATATGGCTCGCACGACAAGACTTTCGAAGTCCCGGAGGACGGTGTGGCCAACATCACCGACCTTGCGACCGGCGAGGTGCTGCTGAGCGAGACTGTCGAGCAAGGCGACATCTGGCGCATGTGCCAGGTCAAGGACATGGCCATTCGCGACTGGGTCAAGCTCGCGGTCACCCGCGCCCGCAATTCGGGCATGCCGGCTTTGTTCTGGCTGGACCCGTACCGCCCGCACGAGGCGCAGTTGATCGCCAAGGTGAAGACCTATTTGCGCGACCACGACACCACCGGTCTCGACATCCAGATCATGAGCCAGGTGCGCGCCATGCGCTACACGCTGGAGCGGGTGATCCGTGGCCTGGACACGATTTCGGTCACCGGCAACATCCTGCGCGATTACCTCACCGACCTGTTCCCCATCATGGAGCTCGGCACCTCGGCCAAGATGCTGTCGATCGTACCCTTGATGGCCGGCGGCGGCATGTATGAAACGGGCGCCGGCGGCTCGGCTCCCAAGCATGTGCAGCAATTGGTGGAGGAAAACCATCTGCGTTGGGATTCGCTGGGCGAATTCCTGGCGCTGGCCGTCTCGCTGGAGGATCTCGGCATCAAGACGGGCAATGCCAAGGCCAAGCTGCTCGCCAAGACGCTGGACGCTGCGACCGGCAGGCTCCTGGACAACAGGAAGTCCCCCTCGCCTCGCACCGGCGAGTTGGACAACCGGGGCAGCCAATTCTATCTGGCGCTGTATTGGGCGCAGGAGCTCGCCGGCCAGACGGACGACCCCGCGTTGCAGGCGCAGTTCAAGCCGCTGGCCGAGACGCTGGCGCGCGACGAAACCAAGATCCTGGCCGAACTCGCGGCCGTGCAAGGCAAGCCCGCGGATATTGGTGGCTATTATCTGCCCGACCGGCAGAAATGCGAAGCCGTGATGCGTCCGAGTGCCACCCTCAACGCCGCGCTGGCGCAGGTGAAACGCGCCTAGAGAGAGCAGAATCAATCGCGACCAGCCTTCTCCACAAGGCGGGGTAAGGCTGGTCGCGCCCTATCGTCCAAGAATGATGCGAAGGCGCGCCCCTGGCCAAATCCGGCCGCATGGCTATGCTCCCGCCACCACCTCCAGGAGGGCAATCCCATGAGCGATGAACTCGTCTTCTACACCAATCCAATGTCGCGCGGCCGCATTGCCCGCTGGATGCTCGAGGAAACCGGCCAGCCCTATCGCACCGAGATCCTCGACTTCGGCACCAGCATGAAGTCCGTCGACTATCTCGCCCTCAACCCGATGGGCAAGGTGCCGGCCATTTCGCATCGGGGCGTGGTCGTCACCGAGGGCGGCGCCGTCTGCGCCTATCTCGCCGATGCCTTTCCGCAGGCCGAACTGGCGCCTCCATCCGGCTCGCCGCAGCGGGGCCTTTATTATCGTTGGATGTTCTTCGCGGCCGGCCCGGTCGAGGCCGCCGTGACCAACAAGGCGCTCAATATCGAGATCCCCGACGAGCGCAAGCGCATGGTCGGCTATGGCTGCTATGCCGACGTGATCGATGCGCTCGACTATGCGGTCTCCCAGAACGAGTTCATCGCAGGAGACCGCTTTTCGGCGGCGGATGTCTATTTCGGTTCGCAGATCGGCTGGGGCCTGATGTTCAAGACGATCGAACCGCGCCCGGCTCTCGCCGCCTATTGGCAGCGAATCGCCAACCGTCCCGCCGCCATCCGGGCCCGCGAAATCGACGACAGGCTGGTCGCCGAGGCCAAGCAGGCCCAGGCCTCGCCATGAAAACCGGGTTTCGCCCGGCAAACAGCCATTGTCCCTGCCTCAAGCTTTTTTGATTTGAATGAGACACCTCAAATCGCAAAGACGCGTTGAACCGGGGAGTTAGGCCAAAGTGCGTTTTCCCCCGAACGCACTTTGCTCCGGCGAACTTCCCCCGGCCGAAAGGCGGTGCTATAGCGCCGCCGATATTTCCCAATGAATGAGGCTTGTACGATGGCGAAGATCAAGGTGGCCAATCCGGTCGTCGATATGGATGGCGACGAGATGACCCGCATCATCTGGCAGCAGATCAAGGACAAGCTGATCTTCCCCTATCTCGACCTCCAGCTCGACTATTACGACCTCAGCATCGAGAACCGGGACAAGACCCGCGACAAGGTTACCGTCGAGGCGGCCGAGGCCACCAAGCGCCACGGCGTGGCAGTGAAATGCGCCACCATCACGCCGGACGAAGCCCGTGTGAAAGAGTTCAATCTCCAGGAAATGTGGAAGTCGCCCAACGGCACCATCCGCAACATCCTCGGCGGTGTGATCTTCCGCGAGCCCATCATCTGTCGCAACGTACCGCGCCTGGTACCGGGCTGGACCCAGCCGATCGTCGTCGGCCGCCATGCCTTCGGCGACCAGTATCGCGCCACCGATTTCCGCTTCCCCGGCAAGGGTACGCTGACGATCAAGTTCGTCGGCGAGGACGGCACGGTGATCGAGAAGGAAGTGTTCAAGTCGCCGGGCGATGGCGTGGCGCTGGCCATGTACAATCTCGACGAGTCCATCCGGGAGTTTGCGCGCGCTTCGTTCAATTACGGTCTGGCCCGCAATTTCCCGGTCTACCTGTCGACCAAGAACACCATCCTCAAGATCTATGACGGGCGCTTCAAGGACATCTTCGCCGAAGTCTTCGCGAGTGAATTCAAGGCCGAATTCGACAAGCGCAAGCTCACCTATGAGCATCGCCTGATCGACGACATGGTCGCTTCGGCGCTGAAATGGTCCGGCGGCTATGTCTGGGCCTGCAAGAACTATGATGGCGACGTGCAGTCCGACATCGTGGCCCAGGGCTTCGGCTCGCTCGGCCTGATGACCTCCGTGCTGCTCAGCCCCGACGGCAAGACGGTGGAAGCCGAAGCCGCCCACGGTACCGTGACGCGCCATTACCGTGAGCACCAAAAGGGCAAGGAGACCTCGACCAACTCCATCGCCTCGATCTTCGCCTGGACGCGCGGCCTTGCCCATCGCGCCAAGCTCGACGACAATGCCGAACTCGCCAAATTCGCCGCCACGCTGGAGAAGGTCTGCGTTTCCACGGTCGAGACCGGCTTCATGACCAAGGATCTGGCCCTGCTGGTCGGCCCCGATCAGAGTTGGCTGTCGACCACCGGCTTCCTCGACAAGATCGACGAGAACCTCAAGAAGGCCATGGCCTGATTTCTGGAGCGCGGGCTTCCAGCCCGCTCTTCCTTTCATAGTCGCACTGCGTCCAAGAGCGGACGAGATGTCCGCCCTTCCCAATGAGGTCCCTCCATGTCCGCCATCGACGCCCGCCTTGCCGAACTCGGCATCACCCTGCCCACCCCGGCCGCTCCTGTCGCCAACTATGTCGGCACGGTGCGCACCGGCAATCACCTCGTGATCTCCGGCCAACTCTGCTTCAACCATGAGGGTAAGCTGGCCGCGACCGGCAAGCTCGGCACCGGCACGGTCACGGTCGAGGACGCCCGCGTCGCGGCCCGTTACTGCGCCATCAACATCCTGGCGCAGATCAAGGCCGCCGTCGGCTCCCTCGACAATGTGGTGCGCGTGGTCCGCCTCGGTGGCTTCATCGCCGCTGCTCCGGAATTCACCACCCATCCGATGGTGATGAACGGTGCCTCCGACCTGATGGTCGAGGTGTTCGGCGACAAGGGACGCCATGCCCGCTCCACCGTGGGCGTGCCCTCGCTTCCTCTCGACGCCACTGTCGAGGTGGAAGCCCTGATCGAAGTCGCCTAGAGCAGAGCGCATTCAAGCTGAACGCTTCTTTGCTTAGTTCTTTGTTTCGGCGCGTCCTTGCATTTCCTGGCGTCTCCGCCGAATCGCAAAACGCCCTGAGGTCGAGCTTTGGCAGGGGCATGAGTTTGAACCATGCCCCTTGCATCCGGGACGATTGTGCCCAAATTCCTCTGGCAGGCGTCAGTAGAGGGAATGCGAGCTTGAGCGAACACGGCTTTACGATCAAGGCAGCTTCCTCGATCGAAGCCATTGGACGCCAGGCCTGGGATCGCTGTGCCAATCCCCTCGCCGCAACGCCCCAGCCTTGTTCTTCGAGCCGACGGCTGGGCGCCGAGGACGAAGCGGCGGCTCCAGATCCCTCGGCCGAGCATTTCAATCCCTTCATTTCCTACGATTTCCTGCACGCGCTCGAAGCGAGCGGCTGTGTCGGCGGGCGCTCGGGCTGGACGCCTCTTCATCTCTTCGTCACCCATGAAGACGGTCGCGTCGCCGGCGTCATGCCCGCTTACGGCAAGAACCACAGCCAGGGCGAATATGTCTTCGACTGGGGCTGGGCCGATGCCTATGAGCGCGCCGGCGGACAGTATTACCCCAAGCTCCAGGTCAGTATCCCCTTCACGCCGGCCACGGGCCGCCGCTTCCTCGTCGCCCCGGACGAGGATCCCGAGCTCGTCTCATCCGCCCTGGTGAGAGGCGCCAAGGCAGCCCTGTCTTCCATCGGCGGCTCCTCGATCCACGCCACCTTCATCGGCCATGGCGACTGGCAATGGCTTGGCGGCCAAGGGTTCCTGCAGCGCACCGACCAGCAGTTCCATTGGCTCAATGAGGGCTATGACGATTTCGAGGCCTTTCTGACCTCTCTTGCTTCACGCAAGCGCAAGACCATCAAGCGCGAGCGGCGCGATGCGCTCGCCAACGGCATCACCATCGAACGGCTGACCGGAACGGCTATTACGAAGGAGGCCTGGGACGCCTTCTATGGCTTCTATATGGATACAGGCTCCCGCAAATGGGGGCGCCCCTATCTCAACCGCAAATTCTATGCCTTGATCGGCGAGACCATGGCCGAGCATGTCCTGCTGGTGATGGCCAGGCGCGAGGGACGTTACATCGCCGGAGCCATCAACTTCATCGGTTCCGACACGCTTTACGGCCGGAATTGGGGCTGTATCGAGGACCATCCCTTCCTGCATTTCGAGGTGTGCTACCATCAGGCCATCGAGTTCGCCATCGAACGCCGTCTGCGGCGCGTGGAAGCCGGGGCCCAGGGCGAGCACAAGCTCGCTCGTGGCTATCGGCCCGTGACAACCTATTCCGCCCATTATATTGCCGATCCCGGTTTCCGTCGGGCGGTCGACGACTATCTCGCGCATGAACGCGCTGAGATTGCCGCCCATCACGAAGCTCTCGACGAGGCAACGCCCTTCAGGAAAGGATAGCGGTATGACCGCTTATGATCCCGACAACATCTTCGCCAAGCTGCTGCGTGGGGAAATTCCCAACCACACGCTCTACGAGGATGATCGCACCCTCGCCTTTCTCGACATCATGCCTATCGTCGACGGCCACGCCCTGGTGATCCCCAAGAAGCCCGCCCGCAACATCTTCGATGTAGCGCCGGAGGAACTCGGCTATCTCGTTCAGGTCGCCCAGAAGGTCTCCCTGGCCGCTTGTAAAGCGTTCGGCGCGGACGGCCACACGCTGCGCCTGCATTCGGAAGTCTCGGGCGGGCAGGAAGTGCCGCATATCCATTTCCACACCTTGCCAATGAAGAT
Source organism: Labrys sp. HAY1-8F (assembly GCF_056754975.1). Lineage (NCBI taxonomy): Bacteria > Pseudomonadati > Pseudomonadota > Alphaproteobacteria > Hyphomicrobiales > Xanthobacteraceae > Labrys > Labrys sp. HAY1-8F. Next base: position 889,922 of record NZ_JBPGWZ010000002.1, read on the forward strand.
GGGCGTTCCCGTCCGTCCCCGCGCCATGGCCGATCATACCGTCCTCGCCCAGCATGCCGCGAAGATCCGCGCTTTGCTGTAGGTCTGGAGCGCAGACTTCCAGTCCGCTCCTGGAAACATCGCGCCAACAGAGGGAGAAGAGCGGACATCGCCCCGTGAATTCACGGGGCTGAGAAGTCCGCGCTCCCAGAAAACCCCTTCACACCACCTGACAAAACTTACCCCGGCAAAATTTCTTGCGTCTTGATTCGCCTTGGCAAGTTTTTCTTCACCATCCCGCGCAATAGTGATTCTCACTGAGGTCGCGTTGAGTTGGAGTTCGTCATGTTGGTCGCAAGTGCTGTCGATATCACTGTCGGCTGGCTTTGGCACACTGCCTATCGGGCCCGCCATCACTGGAAACTGAAACGAGAAGGTGCCTTGGTCGCCGCTGGTTTTGTGGCTTTCGTCGGCGCCATCGACGCCGCCCGCTCAATCCACGCAACACCGGCCGTATCAGCCGCCGCCGCGGCGGTGACTGTGCCAGCCCCTGTGACGGCACCGGTCATTGCCGACCTCGCTCCGGCGCCGGCTGCACCTCTGCCTGCGGCCAATGCCAATTCGATGCAGGCCGCTGCCGATCCCACCGTCGCGCCGCAATTTCCGATCATTCAGGATCAGACCGGTTCGATCGACCAAGCCGATCCGATCGAGACGATTCTGCCGATGGATCCGGAAGCCCAACGCGATGATCCCATCGCACGCAAGATCAACGAGCGTTTCGGCGACGCCACCGAAGCGCCTGTGGTCAAGAAGCCCAAGCCGCGCCCGGTGAAGACCGCCGAAGCCAAGCCGGCCAAGCCCCCGGTCAAACCCGCCAAGAAGAAGCCTGAAACCGCAGCTCAGTAAGGCCCATTCAACCCCATGCAGAAGAAGGCGGGCCAATGCCCGCCTTCTTGCTTTTGTACCCTTCACCAGCCTCGTTGCGACCAAAACTGACGTAACGGAAGGATCGTCATCCCGCCTGTTTGGGCGTAGCCCTTGCCGCGTCATCATCGTGGCCATCGCCGACCAAGCTGCAAATCTGCAGAAAAGGCCTGAGAAACAAGCGGAAATCGTGGCTTTAGCTGGCAAAACCATTGACATTTCCTGGCCTAACCCTATGGTCGCGCCGTCCGGGCCCACCCGATAGGGCCCTGTTCGTCCGTGCGGCGATGCGAGCCGCCCTCTGCCGTCCGATCGGGGCGGCCTCTGTAGGTTCGACATTTCCGCAATGAGCTTCGCTGAACTCGGTCTCTCGTCAAAGGTCCTCGCTGCTGTGGAAGCGGCCGGATACACTACCCCCACGCCCATCCAGGCCCAGGCCATTCCGCACGTGCTGCAGCGTCGCGACGTACTCGGCATCGCCCAGACGGGCACCGGCAAGACGGCGGCCTTCACCCTGCCGATGCTGACGCTGCTGGAGAAGGGCCGCGCCCGCGCCCGCATGCCGCGCACGCTGATCCTGGAGCCGACCCGCGAATTGGCGGCACAGGTCCAGGAGAATTTCGACCGCTATGGCAACAAGAGCGGCCTGTCGGTCGCCCTCTTGATCGGCGGCGTTTCCTTCGGTGACCAGGACGCCAAGATCACCCGTGGCGTCGACGTGCTGATCGCCACGCCCGGCCGCCTGCTCGATCATGTCGAGCGTGGCAAGCTGCTGCTCACCGGCGTGGAGCTTCTCGTCATCGATGAAGCCGACCGTATGCTCGACATGGGCTTCATCCCCGACATCGAACGCGTCTGCAAACTGGTGCCCTTCACCCGGCAGACCCTGTTCTTCACCGCGACGATGCCGGCCGAGATCAAGCGCATCACCGACCAGTTCCTGCACAATCCGGTACAGGTAGAGGTCGCCCGCCCCGCCACCGCTGCCGCCACGATCACCCAGGCGCTGGTGCACACCAAGTCGACGCCCGCCGAAAAGCGCGTGACCCTGCGTCGGCTGATCCGCTCGGCGGAGAACCTCCAGAACGCCATCGTCTTCTGCAACCGCAAGTCGGAAGTCGCCATCCTGCACCGGTCGCTGGTGCGCCACGGCTTCGGTGCCGTCGCGCTGCATGGCGACATGGATCAGCGCTCCCGGATGGCCGCGCTGGAAAGTTTCCGCAATGGCGAGATGCCAATCCTGGTGGCTTCGGACGTCGCCGCGCGCGGCCTCGATATTCCCGAAGTCAGCCATGTCTTCAATTTCGACGTGCCTGTCCATGCCGACGATTACATTCACCGCATCGGGCGCACTGGCCGCGCGGGCCGCTCCGGCTGGGCCTTCTCGCTGGTTTCCTCGGCTGACGGCAAGCATGTCGCGGCCATCGAGACGTTGACGGGCATCAAGATTCCCTTCACCGGCGATCCGCCTCCGATCGAGGGGGACGACGAGGAAGAGATCCACGCCAAGCCGCGGCGCGGCCGTCGCGAGCGCGGCGGCAAAAGCGAGGAGCCTCGGCAGCAGGGCAAGTCTCGCGAGGCCAAATCCCGCGAGGCCGAGCCCCCGCGCGAACGCGAGGCGAAACCAGCGCGCGAACGCGACGAAACGCCCAAAGTGCCGCGCCACGAGCCGCAGCCAACGACTGAACAGCGCCGCCCGCAATCCTCCAGGCCCCATCGGCGTGACGAGGACGACGGTCCGGTTGTGATCGGCATGGGCGACCACGTGCCGTCCTTCCTGCTCACGCCGATCCGGCGCAAGAGCAACGGCTGAGCCGATAGCTTTCACTCAAGACGAATGAAGCGCATTTACCTTCTCCCCCGAGGGGAGAAGGTTGTCGCGCCTCAAACCTGTTCCAATTCCACCAGCGTTCCCGAGAAATCCTTGGGATGCAGGAACAGGACCGGCTTGCCGTGCGCACCGATCTTCGGTTCGCCATCGCCGAGAACACGCGCTCCAGCCTGTTTCAACTGGTCCCGGGTGGTCAGGATGTCGTCGACCTCGTAGCAGATATGGTGCATACCGCCGTCGGGATTCTTGTCGAGGAAACGGGCGATCGGCGAGTTCTCGCCCAGTGGTTCCAGGAGCTCGATCTTGGTGTTGGGCAATTCGATGAAGACCACGGTGACGCCGTGCTCCGGCAGGGCCTGGGGCTGCGAAACATGCGCACCGAGCGTATCGCGATAGACGGATGTCGCAGCATCGAGGTTGCGCACGGCTATGGCGACGTGATTGAGGCGACCGATCATGCGCCCACCCGCTTCTGGCCCGGCACAGCAAGAATGCCGCCGGTGAGCGCCTTGCCGACGCCGGTGCTGGATGGAAAGGTCAAGGGTAGCTCCTTCAGGGATCGAGCAGCCAGATAGGCAAAAGCCTGCGCTTCCATCATGGCAGCCGACCAGCCGAACTCGTCAGCCGTACGCACCGGCACGCCGGTCTCGGCGCGCAGGAAATTGAGAATTGCCGGATTGCGGGCACCGCCACCGCAGACGATCCATAATTTCGGCTCGGCAGGCAGCCATTGCCGCGCCGCCGCCACGCTGCGAGCGGTGAAGGCGGCCAGGGTCGCCACCGCATCCGGCGTGGGCAGATCCGCAACCGCCTCGCGGGAAAAAGCGTTGCGGTCGAGCGATTTGGGTGGTGCTTCACCGAAATAGGGATGCGCCATCAATTGGCCGAGTATGTTCTCGTCGACCTTGCCGGCCAGGGCCTGCCGGCCGTCCTGGTCCAGGGCGACTCCGGTGCGCTCCATCATCAGATCGTCGATCAGCGCATTGGCGGGTCCGGTGTCGAAGGCAATCGGATCGCGCCCCTTGGCGACGTAGCTGACATTGCCGACACCGCCGAGATTGAGTACGGCGACGGGACCGGCCAGTTTGGCGGCTTGCACCAGCGCCTGGTGATAGACGGGCACCAATGGGGCGCCCTGCCCCCCTTCGGCGACATCGGCGGCCCGCATGTCATAGACGGTCCGGATGCCGAGACTGTCGGCCAGCGCCTGGCCATCGCCGAGTTGCACCGTCAGCCGTTCCTGCGGGCGATGCAGCACCGTCTGGCCATGAAAGCCAATGACATCGATATCGTCAGGACTGAGATCATGCGCCTTCAGGAAATCCGAAACGACGTCGGCATGTTTGCGGGTGATCAGCCGCTCGGCCGCGACCAGAGCGCCGGGGCGCTCGTTACGACTCTTCACCGCCACCGCATCGGCGAGAGCCCGCCGCAGTAAAGTGCGCTCTTCCTCACTATAGGCGAGTTCGACCGTCGGTCCCATCTCGACCGTATCAAGACCATCGGTCTCGATCAGGGCGGCGTCGATACCGTCCATCGAGGTCCCGGACATCAGCCCGAGTGCCGTCATCATCGTCTTCATGCGCAAATCACCCGATTTCTCGGCACCCCTGTACCAAAGCGCCGCCAAACCTGTTAGACGGCGCCTAGAGAAGTTATATGCCGTTTGAGAGCGTTTGCCATGACCGCGTTAAAATCCGATTTCCTGCGCACCCTGACCGAGCGCGGCTATATCCACCAGGTATCGGATCTCGAGGGCCTCGACGAAAAGGCGGCCGCCGGGCGCATCACCGCCTATGTCGGTGTCGATCTCACGGCAAGCTCGCTGCATATCGGCCATCTCGTACCGATCATGATGATGCACTGGCTGCAGCGGACCGGCCATCGCCCGATCACCCTGATGGGCGGCGGCACGACGCGCGTGGGCGATCCGTCCGGACGTGACGAGACGCGCCGTATCCTGCCGCTCGAACAGATCGAGGAAAACAAGCGCAGCATCCAGCGCGTCTTCTCCAAATTCATCAGCTACGAGAACGACAAGGCCATCATGGCCGACAATGCTGAGTGGCTGACCAGGCTCAATTATATCGAGATGCTGCGCGACATCGGTCGCCACTTCTCGGTCAACCGCATGATGTCCTTCGATTCGGTGAAGCTGCGGCTCGACCGCGAGCAGGAGCTCTCCTTCATCGAGTTCAATTACATGATCCTGCAAGCCTATGATTTTGTAGAACTTTCCAGGCGCCATGACTGCGTGTTGCAAATGGGTGGTTCGGATCAGTGGGGCAATATCATCAACGGCATCGATCTCGGCCGCCGCATGGGCACGCCGCAGCTCTACGCCCTTACCTGCCCGCTGCTGACCACCGCTTCGGGCGCCAAGATGGGCAAGACCGCCGCCGGCGCCGTCTGGCTCAACGACGACATGCTCTCGGCCTATGACTACTGGCAGTATTGGCGCAACACCGAGGACGCCGACGTCGAACGCTTCCTCAAGCTGTTCACCACTTTGCCGCTTGACGAGATTGCCCGCCTCGCCGCCCTTGGTGGTTCGGAAATCAACGAAGCCAAGAAGCGCCTGGCCACCGAGGCGACCGCGCTCGTCCATGGCCGCGACAAGGCCGAGGCTGCCGAGGAAACCGCCCGCAAGACCTTCGAGGAAGGCACGCTGGCCGGCGACCTGCCGAGCTTCGAGCTGCCGGGCCTCAGCGAGGGTGTCGGCCTCCTCAATGCCTTCGTGCAGGCCGGCCTGGTGCCGTCCACCAGCGAGGCCCGCCGCCAGGTCGCCAGCGGCGGCCTCAGGGTCAACGACGTCGTGGTCAGCGATCCCAAGGCTATGCTGACCAAGGCCGACGTCACCGCCGACGGCGTGATCAAGCTGTCGATGGGCAAGAAGAAGCACGTGCTGGCCAAGCCGGTGTAATTCGGTGTGCCGGTCTTCAGACCGGCATTGATACGTCTTGCTCCCGGAGAGGAGCTGCCGGTCACGCTCCATCTCTTGGTGGAGCTGAGAAGACCGGCACACCGGCTTACTCGCTCTTCTGCTCCGCCTGCAGCGAGGCCTGATGGGCCTGCGCCTGCTTGCGATAATAGATGACGCCGAACGGAATGGTCGCCAGATAGCCGACGGTGAGCGAAGTCAGCGACTCCCACGGATAGAGCGCCAGCAGCATCACCACCACCACGGCGACGACGAAGATCGGCAGCACCCATTCGCGCGGAATGCGGTTGCCCAGCTTCTTGCCCGAGAAGGTTGGGATGGTGGAGATCATCAGGAAGGCGATGAGCAGCACATAGGCGAGCTCATATTTGGCATGGCTCGGCTCATGCGTGAGGCCGAGGAAATCCAGATAGATCGGCAGCAGCACCGTGCAGGCCCCGGCCGGTGCGGGCATGCCGGTGAAGAAGTTCGCCTGGAAGGCCGGCCGGTTGGGATCGCTGCTCGTCACGTTGAAGCGGGCAAGGCGCAGCACCATGCAGATGGCGAAAACCAGCGAGCCGATCCACCCAATGGATCGCAGATCGTGCAATCCCCAAAAATAGAGGACGATGCCGGGAACCACGCCGAAATTCACGAAATCGGCAAGCGAATCGAGTTCCGCACCGAATTTCGAGGTGCCCTTGAGATAACGCGCCACACGCCCGTCGATACCGTCCAGCAGCGCCGCGACCACGATACAGCCGATGGCGAGGTCGAGCTTGTTCTCGATGGCCAGGCGAATGGCCGTCATGCCCGCACAGAGCGCGAGGAGCGTGATCATGTTGGGAATCAGCACGCGCAGCGGAATGGCACGCCGCTTCGTTCCCTCGGGATCCGGACTTCCAGGCTGAAAAGGCGGGAAGAGCGGGTCCATGATCAGCCGACGCGATGGGTCAAATTCGGCATCGCGGCATTGGCATCCGCCAGGATCGTCTCGCCGGCCACCATCTTCTGGCCGATGCCGACCAGGGGGCGCACCCCTTCGGGCAGATAGACGTCGACGCGCGAGCCGAAGCGGATCATGCCCAGTCGCTGGCCGACGGCGACGTGCTCGTTCTCGTTGGTCCAGCAGACGATGCGCCGCGCCACCAGGCCGGCGATCTGCACCACACCGTAGCGGCTGGTTCCAGTGTCGATGATGAAGCTGTTGCGTTCATTGTCCTCGCTGGCCTTGTCGAGATCGGCGTTGAGGAACTTGCCGGGCTTGTAGGCGATCTTGGTGATCGTCCCCGTCACTGGGCTGCGATTCACGTGGCAGTCGAAGACGTTCATGAAAACCGAGACGCGCAACAGTGACTGGTTGGCCAGTCCCAGCTCCGGTGGCGGCAGCACATTGGCGATCTGGCTGACCACGCCATCGGCCGGCGAGACCACCAGGCCCTCGCGCACCGGCGTCACCCGCTGGGGGTCGCGGAAGAAATAGGCGACCCAGGCCGTGATGATCAGCAGCGGCCAGAACAGAACCTTGATCCATACCAGCGCAATCAGCGTGGCCACGCCGGCGATCCCGAGGAAGGGATAGCCCTCGCGATTGATCGGCACCAGGACTTTGCGAATGGAGGCGGCTAGCGACATAGGCAGGGTTCCAGTTTCGCGACCTGCCTATCTCATGCAGCGGATAAAGACCAGAGCATGTCGTTATCGACAAGAGTGGCTGCCCGCACCTTGTGCAAACTGAAATGGCTGATACAGTTCTGGGCAACCGAACGTCAGATGAGGTCGCTTTATGCCAGAGGACGCCCCACAAGCGGGAGCGAGCCGGACACCCGTTGTTCAACTCGACAATATTCACAAGAGTTTCGGCCTCCTGGAAGTCCTCAAAGGCGTTTCCCTTACGGCCCATGAAGGCGATGTCATCGCCCTGATTGGAGCGTCAGGCTCGGGCAAGAGCACGATGCTGCGCTGCACGAATCTGCTGGAGGTTCCCAATTCCGGCCGCATCCTGATCGGGAACGAAGAGATTCGCCTGAAGCCGGACGGCCATGGCGCCATGTCGGTGGCTGACCACAAGCAGCTCCAGCGCATCCGCAGCCGTTTGGGCATGGTGTTCCAGAGTTTCAATCTGTGGGCGCACCGCACCGTGCTCGAAAACGTCATCGAGGCGCCGGTGCATGTCCTTGGCGAAAGCAAGGCCGAAGCTACAGCCCATGCCGAGCAATTGCTGCACAAGGTCGGCCTCTACGCCAAGAAGGACGTCTATCCCGCCTTCCTCTCCGGCGGCCAGCAGCAGCGCGCGGCGATCGCACGCGCCCTTGCCATCCGGCCCAAGGTGATGCTGTTCGACGAGCCGACCTCGGCGCTCGATCCGGAACTGGTCGGCGAGGTGCTCAAGGTCATCCGCGATCTCGCCGCAGAGGGCCGCACCATGTTGCTGGTGACTCACGAAATGGCCTTCGCCCGCGATGTCGCCAACCATGTGATGTATCTCTACAACGGCAATGTCGAGGAGGAAGGCCCGCCACGGAAGGTGTTCGGCAATCCCAACAGCGAGCGTTGCCGTCAATTCGTCACGCCGCGCCAGCACTAACACGACCTGCATGGCAGTCAGGTTCGCTTGACGAAAAAGTTCGGGGGGCAGGAGGGCACCAGAACTCACGCATCAAGTACGAAAACCCAAGAAAACGTTGAAAAAACAGACATCCATCAGGGGACCAAAATGAAACACTTCAACGCCAAGTTCCTCGTGGCGAGCGCCTTCTTTTGTGGTGTGGCCTTCGCCTCAGCCCAGGCCGACACCATCAAGGTCAGCGTCGCGGCCGAACCCTATCCGCCCTTCGCTTCGAAGGACGCCTCCGGCCAGTGGGTCGGCTTCGAAGTCGACTTGGCCAAGGCTGTCTGCAAGGCCGCCAAGCTCGACTGCGAGGTTGTCGCCACCGCCTGGGACGGCATCATCCCCGCCCTGATCGCCAAGAAGATCGACGTGATCTGGGCTTCGATGACGATCACACCGGAACGCTCGGCCCAGATCGGCTTCACCATCCGCTATTACAACACGCCGCCGGAATTCATCGGCAACAAGGCCGACAAGTTCGACTTCACGCCGGAGGGCATGAAAGGCAAGTCGATCGGCGTGCAGACCAGCACCATTCACGCCCAATATGTCCAGAAGACCTATCCCGATGCCGACATCAAGAGCTACGGTACCCAGGATCAGGCCAATGCCGATCTGGCGGCGGGCCGTCTCGACTTGGTGATGGCCGATGCCGCCGCGCTCGACGACTTCCTGGCCGGCAAGGACGGCCAATGCTGCGAGATGAAGCTTTTCCCCAAGGATCCGGTGTTCGAAGCCGGCGTCGGCGGAGGCCTGCGCAAGGAGGACACCGACCTGAAGGCAAAGCTCGATGCCGGCATTAAGGCCGTCTATGCCGATGGCGAGTTCGATGCGATCCAGAAGAAATACTTCAAGTACGACGTCGGTACGCCGCCGAAATGAGGCAGGCCGCTGGGTTCGCTCCTATTGAGCTGAACCGAGCTTTCTCCAGCCGGCCTGAGAGTTCAGGCCGGCTCCTCTTCTTTCTGCGGGGTCGGGCGTGGAAGCTTTCTGGAATCTGCTGATGACCGGCTGGGGCGTATCCCTGCTCCAGGGCCTGGTCATCACCATCGAAATCTCGGTCGGTGGCTATCTGACCGGCCTGTTGATCGGCGGCCTCGTCGCCTGGGCCAAATTGCGTGGGCCGCGCTGGCTGGTCGCGCTCGCCAATGGCTACTCCACCATCTGCCGCGCCGTGCCCGAGGTGCTGCTGATCCTGATCCTCTATTATGCCGGTCAGCAGGGCCTCAATGCCCTGATGGCGTGGCTGGGTTATGGCACGCTGGGAATCGGCGGTTTCTTCGCCGCCATCACCGTGCTCGGCGTGGTCAACGGTGCCTATACCTCGGAGATTCTGCGCGGTGCCGTGCTCGCCTTGCCGAAAGGCCAGGTCGAGGCGGCCCGCGCCTATGGCATGCATGGCTTCGGCCTGTTCCGGCGCGTCATCCTGCCCTTGATGATTCCCTTCGCCTTTGCCGGCCTGACCAATCTTTGGATGACCATGCTGAAGGACTCGGCGCTGATTTTCGTGGTCGGCTATAACGAGCTCACCTTCACGGCCGTGCAGGCTGCGGCGTCGACGCGCATGTATTTTCCCTTCCTGCTGCTCTGCGGCGCGATCTATTACGCGCTGACGCAATTCTCCAACATCTTCATCAAAATGTTCGAGCGTCACATCCGGCGCTGGACTCCCAAGCTGGGGTGACCATGGCCGCGGATCTGGCAAGCTGGTTTTTCGACAATTTCGGCTGGATCGGCAAATATTGGCCGGCCATCCTCAGCGGCTTCTTCACCACATTGAAGCTGCTGTTCTTCTCACTGCTCTTCGGTTTTCCCCTGGCCGTTCTGGTCGGCTTCGGCCGGGTTTCCAAGAACAAGCTGGTCTACGCCATCGCCTCCAGCTTCGTGTCCGTCATTCGCGGCACGCCCTTGCTGGTGCAGATGTTCGTCTATTACCAGGGCCTGGGCTCGCTCTTTCCTTCCATCCCCGGCATCCGGCAATCCTTCATCTGGCCGATCCTGAAGGATGGCTATTACTACGTCATCTTCGCCCTGGTGCTGAGTGTCGGCGCCTATGTCGGCGAAGTCGTGCGCGGGGCCCTGCTGTCGGTGCCCCGTGGCGAGCTGGAAGCGGCTCGCGCCTACGGCTTTCGCGGCTTCGCGCTGGTGCGCCGCATCTGGCTGCCCCGCGCCATGCAGGCGATGATGCCGACCTTTGCCGGTGAGACGGTGCTCTGCCTGAAATCGACCGCTCTGGCCTATCTGGTCAGCGTCCAGGACCTTCTGGGCCAGATCAACATCATCCGCTCACGCGAGGCGATCACCTATACCCCGCTCCTGGTGGTGGCGGTCGGCTATCTCATCACCACGCTGGTGATCGAAGCTGTCTACAGGCGCCTGGAGGCTGGTTTCGCCAAGACGATGAAACCGCACTGAGAAACAACCGAACCCGAGACGCCGGTCGAGAATCGGCTCCCCGGGCTCGGTCTTCATGAAAGTCTACGGATATTGGCGGCGGTACGGATATTGGCGGCGGAACGCCGCCTCAGGCGTGCCAGCGCAGCGACATGCAGGACAGGCCTGCATCGATCTTGGCGATTTGAGATGTCGGCAGCCGGACGACGCTATAGCCTTCAGCTTCGAGCAAGGTTCCCGTGCGGGGATAGTCGATGCCGATGAAAACCCGGTCGTTCACCCGCAGCGCGTTGGCACCCGCCTCCTCGCCTTCCGGCGTCAGCAGTACCCGCATGCCCTCGAACACGCCCGAGGCGGCGAGTCGGTCCGTCGACAGCATGGTGGTATCGTCGAGCAACGAACAATCGGACTTGAAATGCAGCACACCCGGCGGCGTGGTGACGACGACGCCCTTGCGGCCGAGTTCAGCCAACAGGCGGATCAGTTCCTCCGCACCTTCCCGCGTGGTGCGGTCGGAGAGGCCGATCATCACCGCCTGGGGCGTCACCAGCACATCACCGCCATCGACAAAACCCGGCCCCTGCAACGCCAGGACCTTGTCGAAGCGGCCGCACAGCACGGGCGCAATCTCGGCCGTCTCGCCGAAACGGCTCTTGGCGCCGACCCGCAGCAGGATCGCGCCTTCCGGGAACACCAGGGCCGGATCTTCCACGAACAGCGAATCCGGGAAAGTCTCCAGGGCAGGTAGTACCTCGACGGCAACCCCCGCAGCCTGCAAGGCCTCGATATAGAGGCGGTGCTCGGTCGAAACCCCTTCATGGGTCGGCGCACCCCGATCCTCGGCCCGCAGGCCCTGGGTCACGCTCGCCGGCGGCAGGCGCACGATGGCATTGTCGAATGCATAGACGGGATAGGCGCTCATACCGGCTCCGTTCGAAGGGGATTGAAGCCCGCCAGCTTCACTCTTCCGGCGGACGATATTGAATGACCTGGGTCCACAGCCCATAGGCGGCGACAGCCGCGAACATCAGGCCCCAGAACTGGTTGCCATTGTAGAGTTCGACCCCGGCCCAGACCGCCGGCAGCACGCAAAGCAGCACGCGAACCCAGAGCGGCCTCATCCAGTTCGGCGTGTTGGGCTGGGCCATCGGCTCAGGCCTCTGCCAGCGCTGCGGCGATGGCGTCGAGGGCAATCTGGGCCTTGGCACCGTCGGGGCCACCGGCCTGGGCCATGTCGGGCCGTCCACCACCACCCTTGCCGCCGAGAGCTTCCGAGCCCTTGCGTACGAGATCGACGGCATTGAAGCTGCCGGTGAGGTCCGCCGTCACACCGACGACAAGGCCGGCACGGCCATCCTCGGAGGTCGCCACGATGGCGACGACACCGGAACCGACCTGCTTCTTGCCTTCGTCCGCCAGCGCCTTGAGATCCTTCAACTCGATGCCGGTGACCGCCTTGGCCAGCAGCCGGGTCTTGCCGACCATGCGGATTTCGCTGTCGCCCCCGCCGCCGCCCATGGCGAGCTTCTTGCGCGCCTCGGTCAGTTCCCGTTCGAGCTTGCGGTTCTCCTCAACCAGATTGGCAAGGCGGTCCCCGGCTTCGGGTACGGGCGTGCGCAGCACATCGGCCAAGCCCTGGAGCAGACGGCTCTCATTGACCAGATGCTTACGGGCTCCGTCCGCCGTCATCGCCTCGATGCGCCGCACGCCGGCTGCGACCGCGCCGTTGGAGACGATCCGGATCAGGCCGATGTCGCCGGTACGCCGCACATGGGTGCCGCCGCACAATTCCACTGACCAGGCCTTGTTCGAGCCGGGCTGGCGCTGCCCCATCGAGACGACCCGGACCTCGTCGCCATATTTCTCGCCGAACAGCGCGCGCGCACCGGAAGCGATCGCATCGTCCACGCTCATGAGATGCGTGGTCACCTCGCTGTTGTCGAGCACAATGGCATTGGCGAGATCCTCGATCTCCTTGAGTTCCTCATCCGAAATGGGCTTGGGATGCGAGAAGTCGAAACGCAGACGGTCGGGCGCCACCAAGGAGCCCTTCTGGGCAACGTGATCGCCCAGCGTCAGGCGCAAGGCCTCATGCAGAAGATGCGTGGCCGAGTGATTGGCGCGGATCGCGGAGCGGCGCGCATGATCGACCACGAGTTCGAGCGGCTCCTGCACCTTGAGCGTGCCCTCTTCGACGGTGACGGCATGCACGAAGAGATCGCCGAGCTTCTTCTGGGTATCGGTAACGGTGACCTTCAGGTCACCGGCCTGCACCGTGCCCGCATCGCCCTGCTGGCCGCCAGACTCGCCGTAGAACGGCGTCTGGTTGAGGATCAGGAAGCCCTTCTCGCCCTTGCCGAGGTGATCGACCGGCTTGCCGTCCTTGACCAGGGCCAGGGCAACGCCTTCGGCGGTCTCCGTCTCGTAGCCGAGGAATTCGGTGGCGCCGACCTGCTCGCGCAGGCCGAACCAGACTGTCTCGGTGGCCGCATCGCCGGATCCCGCCCAGGCGGCCCGCGCCTTGGCCTTTTGCTGCTGCATGGCAGCCTGGTAGCCTTCGAGATCGACCGAGATGTTGCGCGCGCGCAGCGCATCCTGTGTCAGGTCGAGCGGGAAGCCATAGGTGTCGTAGAGGGTGAAGGCGACATCACCCGAAAAGACCTGGCCGTCGCCGAGCTTCACGGTCTCGGCGTCGAGCAGGGCAAGGCCGCGCTCCAGCGTGCGTCGGAAGCTGGTTTCTTCCAGGCGCAGGGTCTCGCTGATCAGGGCCTCGGCCCGCACGAGTTCGGGGTAGGCGGCGCCCATCTCGCGCACCAGCGCGGGCACCAGCTTCCACATGACGGGATCCTTGGCGCCGAGCAGGGAGATGTGACGCATGGCGCGGCGCATGATGCGGCGCAACACATAGCCCCTGCCCTCGTTCGACGGCAGCACGCCGTCGGCGACCAGGAAGGAGGAAGCCCGCAAATGGTCGGCGATGACGCGATGGCTGGCAAGCGCCGGCCCTTCGGCCGGCACGCCGATTGCTTCCACCGACGCGCGGATCAAGGCCTGGAAGAGGTCGATGTCATAATTGTTGTGCTTGTGCTGCAGCACGGTGGCGATGCGCTCGAGGCCCATGCCGGTGTCGATCGAGGGGCGCGGCAGGTTGACTCGCTCGCCACCGACCAGTTCCTCGAACTGCATGAAGACGAGGTTCCAGATCTCGATGAAGCGGTCGCCATCCTCATCCGGCGAACCGGGCGGCCCACCCCAGATATGCTCGCCATGATCGTAGAAGATCTCCGAACAGGGGCCGCAGGGCCCGGTATCGCCCATGCGCCAGAAATTGTCCGAGGTCGGAATGCGGATGATGCGATCGTCCGACAGGCCGGCGATCTTCTTCCACAGCCGATGCGCCTCATCGTCCTCGGAGTAGACGGTCACCAAGAGCTTGGAAGCCGGCAGGCCGAAATCCTTGGTGATCAGGTTCCAGGCGAGCTCGATCGCGCGATCCTTGAAATAATCGCCGAAAGAAAAGTTGCCGAGCATCTCGAAGAAGGTGTGATGCCGCGCCGTGTAGCCGACATTGTCGAGATCATTGTGCTTGCCGCCGGCGCGCACGCATTTCTGCGAGGTCGCGGCGCGCGAATAGGGGCGCTTCTCGATGCCGGTGAAGACGTTCTTGAACTGCACCATGCCGGCATTGGTGAACATCAAGGTCGGATCGTTGCGTGGCACCAGCGGCGAAGACGCCACGGCTTCATGGCCGTTCCGCACGAAATAGTCGAGGAAGGTGGATCGGATCTCGTTGACGCCGCTCATGTCCAATTTGCCTATTTGGCCTAAATGCCTGTTTTGGCTGGTCCCTTCCTTTCGGCATGGCCAGCAACATGGTGGTGGGGCGTTGTAGCGGGGCTGTTTCGGCCTGTCGAGGCGCGCATACATGAAAAACCCGACTGCCGGGAGCGACAGGCGGGTTATTCGGTGTGAATTGGCTCTGCTTAGGCCAGACGTGAGAAGCCGGTCGAGGCCGACCTCATTCGCCCTCGGCTTCGGACGGGTCAATATTGTCGAGGATACGCTCGGCAATCAGGCCGGCATTCTGGCGAATCTGGCCCTCGATCTTATCCGCCACATCCGGATTGTCCTTGAGGAACTGCTTGGCGTTCTCACGGCCCTGGCCGAGGCGCTGGCTCTCATAGCTGAACCAGGCGCCGGATTTTTCGACCACGCCGGCCTTGACGCCGAGGTCGACCAATTCGCCCACCTTCGAGATGCCTTCGCCATACATGATGTCGAATTCGATCTGCTTGAAGGGCGGCGCCACCTTGTTCTTGACGACCTTCACGCGGGTCTGGTTGCCGACCACCTCTTCCCTGTCCTTGATCGCGCCGATTCGGCGAATGTCGAGGCGGACCGAGGCATAGAATTTCAGGGCGTTGCCGCCCGTGGTGGTTTCCGGGCTGCCATACATCACGCCGATCTTCATGCGGATCTGGTTGATGAAGATGACCATCGAGTTGGAACGCCCGATCGAGGCCGTCAGCTTGCGCAGCGCCTGGCTCATCAGGCGGGCCTGCAGGCCGGGCTGCACATCGCCCATTTCGCCTTCGATTTCGGCCTTGGGCGTCAGCGCCGCCACGGAATCGATGACGATGACGTCGATCGCCCCCGAGCGCACCAGCGTGTCGCAGATTTCAAGGGCCTGTTCGCCGGTATCGGGCTGCGAGATCAGCAATTCGTCGAGATTGACGCCCAGCTTGCGGGCATAGACCGGATCGAGCGCGTGTTCGGCGTCGATGAAGGCACAAACGCCGCCTCTCCTCTGGGCCTCGGCGACGCTGTGCAGCGCCAGCGTGGTCTTGCCCGAGGATTCCGGCCCGTAGATCTCGATGACACGCCCCTTGGGCAGGCCGCCGACACCGAGCGCAATATCGAGACCAAGGGAGCCGGTGGAGATCGCCTCCACCTCCATCGTCTTGGAACCCTTGCCGAGCCGCATGATCGAGCCCTTGCCGAAAGCGCGTTCGATCTGTGATAGGGCGGCGTCGAGCGCCTTCGTCTTGTCCATGGAGCTTCCTTCGACCAAGCGCAGCTGCGTCTGACTCATATGCCCGTTTCCCTATCAAGCACGAACGGATTCGTCATCCGAACCAATCGTTTTCAACACTGGGCTTGCATCTTGTCGCAATTCAAAGCCCCGTGGCGGTATGTACCCATTTTGTTCTCATTCATGCAAGTTCTATTTTTGTTCTCATCGTTCTTATTTAACAGAAGCTGACTGCCGACCTTCGATAAATCATCATACCATTGCACCATCGGGCTTGCGCCCGAAGCCCCTCCCCGTCCACACTCACCGTCGGCAGGATGCGCCGGCAACCCGCGTCGGAAATGCGGGACAGGAAACGGGACGATTGCAATGACGAATGCGCAGGAAAGCGTCGGCTTCATCGGGGTCGGCTATATGGGCCATGGCATGGCCAAGAACATCGTGGAGAAGGGCTACGCGCTGACGGTGATGGGCCACCGCAACCGGGCGCCAGTGGAGGATCTCGTGGCCCGCGGCGCCAAGGAGGCCAAGACCCCGCGCGAGGTGGGCGCCGCTTCCAGCGTCGTCTTCCTCTGCGTCACCGGTTCGCGACAGGTGGAAGCGCTTGTACACGGTCCCGATGGGCTGAAGGCCGGCCTGAAGCCGGGATCCGTCGTCGTCGACTGCTCGACCTCCGATCCCAATTCCACCCTCGCCCTCGCGGCCGAACTCGCCGAAGCCGGCATCGATTACGCCGATGCGCCGCTCGGCCGCACGCCGAAGGAAGCCTGGGAAGGCACGCTCGATACCATGGTCGGCGCAAGCGACGCCCTGTTCGAGCGCCTCAAGCCGGTGATATCAACCTGGGCCGGACGCATCGTGCATATCGGTGGCACGGGCGACGGTCACCGCATGAAGCTGCTCAACAATTTCCTGTCGTTGGGCTATGCCGCCCTCTATGCCGAGGCCCTCGCTTTGTCGCAGAAGGTCGGCATCACACCCAAACGCTTCGACAGCGTCATCCGCGGCGGCCGCATGGATTGCGGTTTCTACCAGACCTTCTCGCGCTGGGTCCTGGAGGGCGACAAGGATGCCCACAAATTCACCATCGCCAACGCCTACAAGGATCTAAGCTATCTGGAGGCGATGGCCAGTGCGGCAGGATTGGTCAATCCGATCGGCAATGCCGTGAAGAACTCGTTCGGCGTGGCGATGGCCGCCGGCGGTGCGGAGCGCTACGTGCCGATGCTCACCGACTATATCGGCAGCCTGAACGGCACCGATCTCATCCCGGCCAATCAGAACTGACCGGCGCCGAAGACAGGAACGCCGCGCCCAGGAGAGCGCGGCGTCCATGCTTTTTCCTCTATAGGCCGGATCAGAAGGTGCGGCGCAGACGCACACCTGCACCGACAGCGTCGACCGTCTTGGTGTTCGCGCCCTCCGCGTCCTTGTTCTGGTACCAGACTTCAGCGCCGGCAATGAAGCCCTTGACGATAGTGTAGTTCACCTGGCCGCCGATGACGTAATATTTGAAATTGTCGCTGACGTTGGTCGCCACGCGCGGCGCATCGAAGTCCAGGTAACCACCAAACAGCACGGCCTGCAGTTGCTTGGTAACGTTCAGGCCAGCCTCGGCCTGCACGGCAAAGCCCTTGGCGCTGTCGAGATCATATGGCGCGCCGTTGGTCGGATAGGCATCCCAGCCCCCGATACCCAGAAGCGAGGACCCATTCGGGTTGGAAGCAGCGCCGACACCGAGATAGCGCGTCGCACCATCGGCATAACTGGCTTCGACGGCCACATAGCCGCCTTCCAGAACCGGAATGTTCACATTGCCGCCGAAGCCGATCGAGTAGCCCCATTTGTCACCGTAATTCGACACGGCGGAGCGATTCTGGTGAAGAGCGCCCATGATCTGCAGGCGGCCCCAACCGTTCTTGTTGTCGTCATAGCCGATCACGCCGACGATGTCGGGCACCTGCGAACCGCCGAGGCCACGAATGTTGGCATTGCCGGTATTGCCGAAGGTTGTGGTGTTGGCACGATGATCGCGGCCATCTTCGATCGACAGGGTGGCGTAGGCCTTGTCGAATTGAGCCGTATAGCTGATCAGGTTACGCCGGCCCTGCTCGCCGAAATAAGGGGCGAAAAACTCGGCCTGATAATTGGGATCGTAGAAGGCGTAAGGCGACCAGGCGTAACCGGCCGTCAAGCCGCCAAACTGCAGATAGGCCTGACGCACCTGGAAGGTGTCGTGCGTGGCCGCACCCGCATTCGATTCAGCCTGGAGTTCGAAGAAGGAGCGCAGCATGCCCCAGTCGGTCTGGGTACGGGCATCGAAGCGGATGCGGGCATTGGTTCGAAACTGCGTCTGGCTGATGTTGCGCTTGCCCGTCGCATTGCTGGGCGCCTGCGCATACCAATAGTCGGCCCGGATCTGGCCACTGATCTTGAGGCAGGTATCGGTGCCCGGAATGTAGAAGAAGCCCGGACCGAACGCCGTACAGACCTTCACATATTCAACGGCTTCGCCCTTGCTCATGGGCAAGTCCGCAGCAGAAGCTGCGACGATGCTGAGCAATCCAGCGCCAGCGCCGAGTAAAATTGCACGAATAGACATGGAAATACCCCGATCTTATAATATAGCCCTCAATCAGGGCCGCTCTCTTCGAAAAGCTGGCAAACCAATATTCAGCCAATCGAAGAGGCGCGGTCGTTGTGCACCGCGATATCGAAGCTTTCCTCCCAGGCGAGACATTACACAATGTTAAGGTGAGTCATCGTTCTGACACAAAAGGGCTTTGTCCATGACAGTTGCGATTTTGCAACAACACGCAGAACGTGCATGAAAAAGGCCCCTCCCTTTTCAGGAAGAGGCCTCGCCGAAAAGCAGGGTGAGCGAACTCAACCCAGATTAAGTTCCTTGAAGAAATCATTGCCCTTGTCGTCGATGACGATAAAGGCCGGGAAGTCCTCGACCTCGATGCGCCAGACCGCTTCCATGCCGAGCTCGGGATATTCGAGCACCTCGACCTTCTTGATGCAGTCCTGGGCGAGGCGCGCGGCGGGGCCACCGATCGAACCGAGA
Source organism: Labrys sp. HAY1-8F (assembly GCF_056754975.1). Lineage (NCBI taxonomy): Bacteria > Pseudomonadati > Pseudomonadota > Alphaproteobacteria > Hyphomicrobiales > Xanthobacteraceae > Labrys > Labrys sp. HAY1-8F. The sequence continues at coordinate 908,686 of NZ_JBPGWZ010000002.1, forward strand.
TAGAAGCCGCCATGCTTGGCGCAGGCCTCGCGGACCTGGGCGGAACGGTTGCCCTTGGCCAGCATCACCATCGAGCCGCCGGCCGCTTGGAACTGGTCGACATAGGCGTCCATCCGGCCCGCCGTGGTGGGGCCGAAGGAGCCCGAGGCATAGCCGGCGGGTGTCTTGGCCGGGCCGGCATAGTAGACAGGATGGTTCTTGAGATAATCGGGCATCCCCCCACCCGCTTCCAGGCGCTCGCGCAGCTTGGCATGGGCAAGGTCGCGGGCCACGATGATGGTGCCGGTCAGCGACACGCGCGTCTTTACCGGATGGCGCGACAGGGTTTCCAGGATGTCAGACATCGGCTGGTTGAGGTCGATCTTCACCACCGCCCCGCCAAGCTTGCTCTCATCGATCTCCGGCAGGAAGCGCGCCGGATTGTGCTCGAGCTCCTCGAGGAAGACACCCTCGCGGGTGATCTTGCCCATGGCCTGGCGATCGGCCGAGCAGGAAACGCCAAGGCCGATCGGCAGGCTGGCGCCATGGCGCGGCAGGCGGATGACACGGACGTCGTGGCAGAAATACTTGCCGCCGAACTGGGCGCCGACCCCGAGCGACTGGGTGAGCTTGTGCACTTCTTTCTCGAGCTCGAGGTCGCGGAAGGCATGGCCGAGTTCGGAGCCCTCGGTGGGCAGGCCGTCGAGATAGCGCGCCGAAGCGAGTTTCACGGCCTTCAACGTGATTTCGGCAGAGGTACCGCCGATCACCACCGCCAGATGATAAGGCGGGCAGGCTGCCGTACCGAGCGTGAGGATCTTCTCCTTCAGGAAAGCGATCAGGCGGTCCTTGGACAGGATGGAGGGTGTGGCCTGATAAAGGAAGGTCTTGTTGGCCGAGCCGCCGCCCTTGGCAACGAAGAGGAACTTGTAGGCCTCCTCCCCTTCCGCGGAAATGTCGATCTGGGCCGGCAGATTGGTCTTGGTGTTCTTCTCCTCGAACATCGACAGCGGTGCGAGCTGCGAATAGCGCAGATTCTTCTTCTCATAGGCATCGCGGATGCCCTGGGCGATGGCGCCCTCGTCCTCACCTTCCGTCCAGACTTTGCGGCCCTTCTTGGCCATCACGATGGCCGTGCCGGTGTCCTGGCACATCGGCAGCACGCCACCGGCGGCGATGTTGGCGTTCTTGAGGAGGTCATAGGCGACGAAGCGGTCATTGTCCGTCGCCTCGGGATCTTCCAGAATGTTGCGCAATTGCTGGAGATGGCCGGGGCGCAAGAGATGATTGATGTCCATGAAGGCCTGCTCGGCCAGAAGCCGCAACGCCTCGCCATCCACCTGCAGAATCTCGCTGCCTCCGAGCTTTTCGACCCGCACGCCCTCGCTGGTCAGCTTGCGGTAGGGCGTCTCGTCCGCTCCCAGGGGGAACAGGGGAACGTGGGGATAGCGGGAATTGGCAGCGGAATCGGCAGGCATGGAGAGGATCTCCGAACAGAGCGTTTTGCGATTTGACGGCTTCGGCAAGAATCGCAAAGACGCGTCAAAACAAGGAGCTAGAGCAAACAAGCGTTTCCGTCTAAACGCGCTTTGCTCCAGGGCTGGCAGAGGTGGCGCAGGGGTGCCACCGGTTTGGCCCTGATTTAGTCGTTTTTCTCACCGCTGCCTATGATCAATTGGAATCGTTCCATGCTGAAGCCCCCTCGGCCTTTCGTGCACGGCCAGACGAGGCACTCAGGCAGGCGCCGCCATCGACACCGGGCTTGTGGTTGCGATTGAAGCCGAGCAAAGGCCGCCGCGAGGTCGCGATCCAAGGGCAACCTATGATCGCATGGCATGCCTATATAAACATGTCTTTATGTCGACCTTGACTTTCACGACGTCTTGTCGTTTGCTTGCCCAGTCGAGGTTCTTCCATTCTCGCAATGGAAGCTAAGAGGGAAGCCGGTGCGATGCCGGCGCTGCCCCCGCAACTGTAGACGGCGAGAACTTGCCTCATCATGCCACTGCCTGCCCTGCGCAGGTGGGAAGGCAGGCAAGCTCGGTGAGCCGTGAGCCAGGAGACCTGCCCCGACGAATGTAAACGTCCTCGGGCGGGGTGTCCCGGTGGTTGCTTGACCAAGTCAATGTCCTTGGCCGCGTCAGGCGCTCCCGTACGGCCTTTGCCCCCAGTTCTTCATGGGGTCTGCCGATGTTCAAGCTTCAAACTGCCATCATGCGTGAAGGTGCAGTCGATCCGACTGCTCGACGACGAATGCGTTGCGGCGTGCCCTGACGGTACGCCGCTCCCTCCTCGATCCGATCCATTCACCACGAACCGGGACCTATCGGTCACCGGCCGGAGACGCGCATGTCCATTCCCATTTCGACGCTCGGCACGCCACGCATCGGCCCACGTCGCGAACTCAAGACGGCCCTCGAAGCCCACTGGGCCGGAAGGCAGAACGAGACCGCCTTGCTCGCAACGGCAGCCCAGTTGCGCGCGAGCAACTGGGCTCGACAGAGCCTGCTCGGCGTTACCCATATCCCGTCCAATGACTTTTCGCTCTACGATCAGGTTCTCGATATGAGCGCCGTGGTCGGTGCCATCCCCTCTCAATATGGCTGGGAGGGTGGCTCCGTCCCGCTTTCGACCTATTTCGCCATGGCGCGCGGCAGGCGGGGCCATGACGATCGTGGCCATGACGATCGTGGCCATGACGATCGTGGCCATGAGGGCTGCTGCCATGGCGGCGGCGGTGTCCCCGCTCTCGAGATGACCAAATGGTTCGACACCAACTATCACTACATGGTTCCCGAATTTCGCCGCGGCCAGGCCTTCGAACTCGCTTCGGCCAAGCCCATTGACGAATTCAGGGAGGCCGTAGCGCTCGGCTTCCACACGCACCCCGTGCTCATCGGCCCGGTGACCTATCTGCTGCTCGGCAAGAGCAAGGACGAGGGCCTGGATCCGCTCACCCTGCTGCCAGGCCTCTTGCCCGTCTATGCCGAGATCCTGCACAGGTTGGCCGCGGCCGGCGCGGACTGGGTGCAGTTCGACGAACCCTGTCTCGTGCTCGATCTCGACGAGAACGCGCGGGCCGCCCTGCGCCATGCCTATGGCGTCCTTTCCAGCACGGTCTCCGATCTGAAGATCATGATCGCGACCTATTTCGGCGGCCTCGGCTACAATCTCGACCTGGCACTCGACCTGCCCAGCGCCGGCCTGCATCTCGACCTGGTGCGGGCGCCAAGCCAGCTCGGGCAGGCGGTCGCACGAGCCAGCGCCGACAAGGTGCTATCGCTGGGCGTGATCGACGGGCGCAATGTCTGGCGGAGCAACCTGACTGCCCTTCTTGATCGGATCGAGCCGGCGGTTGCAGCCCTCGGCCCCCACCGCGTCGTCCTCGCTCCGAGCTGTTCCCTGTTCCACGTTCCCTACGATGTCGAGGCCGAGCGCGCGTTCGATCCTGAACTCCGCAGTTGGCTGGCCTTCGCCGTCCAGAAGATCGGAGAGCTGAAGACCCTGTCGACAGCCCTGGTCGACGGGCGGCGGGCCGTCGCTGATGAGCTCGCCCAATCGGACGCAGCAGATGCGGCCCGCCATGTATCCGCTCGTATACATGATGCCGGCGTCGCCGCCCGCATGGACGGGCTCACGCCGGCCATGAGCGAGCGCCAGCATCCCTACACGCTGCGCCGCCGGGCCCAGGAATGGCTCGGCCTGCCGCAATTTCCCACCACGACCATCGGTTCCTTCCCCCAGACCGGCGCCGTACGCAAAGCACGCGCTGACCACGCAAAGGGCTGGATCGACGACGCCGACTATCAGCGTTTTCTGCGACAGGAAACCACCCAGGCGATCACTTGGCAGGAAGAGATCGGCCTCGACGTTCTCGTGCATGGCGAATTCGAGCGCAACGACATGGTGCAGTATTTCGGCGAGCAACTGGCCGGCTATGCCTTTACCCAGCATGGCTGGGTCCAGAGCTATGGCTCGCGCTGCGTGCGCCCGCCGATCATCTATGGCGATGTCTCGCGTCCCCGGGCCATGACGGTGGAATGGGCACGCTTCGCACAATCCCTGACCAAGCGTCCTGTCAAGGGCATGCTGACCGGACCGGTCACCATGCTGCAATGGTCCTTCGTGCGGGACGACCTCGAGCGCGAGCAGGTCTGCCGGCAGATCGCCCTCGCCTTGCGCGACGAGGTCGGCGATCTGGAACGGGCCGGCATCCGCATCATCCAGATCGACGAGCCGGCCATTCGCGAGGGCCTGCCGCTCAGACACGCCGAAAAGGAGGCCTATCTGACCTGGGCGGTCGCCTGTTTCCGCCTCGCCGCCTCAGGCGTCGACGATGCCACGCAGATCCACACCCATATGTGCTACTCGGAGTTCAACGACATCATCCATGCCGTTGGAGGCCTGGATGCAGACGTGATCTCGATCGAGACTGCCCGGTCCAAAATGGAACTTCTCGATGCGTTCCGGGCCTATCGCTACCCCAACGAGATCGGGCCGGGCGTCTATGACATCCACTCTCCCCGCTGCCCCACCGTGGCGGAGATGCGCGACCTCCTTGCCAAGGCACGCGAGCGGATCGCCGGCGATCAGCTCTGGGTCAACCCCGATTGCGGCCTGAAAACCCGCAGCTGGGACGAGGTCCGCCCGGCCCTCGTCAACATGGTTGCCGCCGCCCGCAAACTTCGTGAAGAGACCGCTCCAGCGAGAGTGGCGGCGTCCGCGTGAAAAACCTGCCGGGGGACAAATTTCGTCCTCCGGCACGCCTTGTCCCCGTTGAAAAAAAGGGCATCACACACCATGTATTGACATAGAGGCACCCAGACATACTAGATGCTGTATCCACAGGTCCTCGGATTCGCTGTCCGAGGCTAAGAGGGAATCCGGTGAGCCCGAGAGCAAAGCGCGTTTGGTGAAAACGCTTTTTTCCTCGAACTTTTTGTTCGACGCGTCTTTTCGATTTGAAGCGACGCTTCAAAACACAAGACGCTCTAGGGCAAAGCCGGGGCTGCCCCCGCAACTGTAAGCGGAGAGCGGGCTGTCGCTGTGCCACTGGCCGGAAGGCGGGTTCAACCCGCCCTTCGCCGGGAAGGCAGACAGTTCGCAACGACCCGCGAGCCAGGAGACCTGCCTGTGGCTGGTTATCGTTTCCTCGGGCGGGGTGCCCCGACGGATCGCTTTGCTCGTGGCGCATATGCCTGCGCCGACGCGGAACGCGTTCCTTCGGCCCAAGCCTCCAACATTTTGGGGTTTGCCGAATGTCTCTCGATCTCGAAACTGCCACGACCACAAAGACGCCTTTTCCGGCTACCGGCGCCGATAGGGCGAAGCCGGCCTCGGAACCGGGCTATCAGGTCATTCGCCGCAACGGCGGCGTCACGCCTTTCGATGCCTCCAAGATTTCGGTGGCCCTGACCAAGGCCTTTCTCGCCGTCGAGGGCAATTCGGCCGCTGCTTCGCGCCGGGTGCATGACATTGTCGCCGAACTCACGGCCCAGATCGTTGCCGGCCTGACCCGCCGTGCCGATGCGGGCCGAACCTTCCATATCGAGGACATCCAGGACCAGGTTGAACTCGCCTTGATGCGCGGCGAACACCACAAGGTGGCGCGTGCCTATGTGCTCTATCGCGAACAGCACGCCCAAGAGCGCGCCCTGGAACGAGCAACCGAGACAGAGGCACGGACCGCCATCGCCCCTGCCCTGCGGATGAAGACGGCGGAGGGCTCCTTGTTACCGCTCGACCACGCGCGCCTCACCGCCCTGGTGCGCGAAGCCTGCGCAGGTCTTGCCGACACCGATGCAGAGACCGTGCTGAACGAGACGCAGCGCAATCTCTATGACGGCATCAGCCAGGACGAACTGGCGATCGCGCCGATCCTCGCCGCCCGCACCCTGATCGAGACCGAACCTGATTACGCCAAGGTCAGCGCCCGGCTGCTCAACGACAAGCTGCGCCGCGAGGCGCTCAGCTTCGTCGGAGGCCATCCCGACCAGGCGACGCAGGCCGAGATGGCGACCCGCTACGCCGAGTATTTCCATGACTATATCCGCGTCGGCATCGCCAACGAACTGCTCGACCCGGAGCTCGGCCGCTTCGACCTCGCCCGCCTTGCCGCTGCCCTCAAGCCCGAACGCGATCTCAAGTTCGACTATCTCGGGCTGCAGACACTTTATGACCGCTATTTCCTGCATGTGCGCGGCACGCGTTTTGAGCTGCCGCAGGCCTTTTTCATGCGCGTGGCCATGGGCCTGGCCTTGCGCGAGATCGACCGGGAGGCACGGGCGATCGAGTTCTACGATCTTCTCTCCTCCTTCGACTTCATGGCCTCGACGCCGACTTTGTTCAATTCGGGAACGCTGCGCGCCCAGCTCTCCTCCTGCTTCCTGACCACTGTGTCCGACGACCTCGAAGGTATCTTCAAGGCGGTGAAGGACAATGCGCTGCTCGCCAAATATTCCGGTGGCCTCGGCAATGACTGGAGCAATGTGCGTGGGCTCGGCGCCCATATCAAAGGCACCAATGGCGAAAGCCAGGGCGTGGTGCCCTTCCTCAAGGTCGCCAACGATACCGCAATCGCCGTCAATCAGGGCGGCAAGCGCAAGGGCGCGGTCTGCGCCTATCTGGAGACCTGGCATGTCGACATCGAGGAATTCCTCGATCTTCGCAAGAACTCCGGTGACGACCGCCGCCGCACCCATGACATGAACACCGCCAACTGGGTGCCGGATCTGTTCATGGAACGTGTGGAACAGGATGGCCCCTGGACCCTGTTCTCACCGGACGAAACGCCGGACCTGCACGACCTCTACGGTCCCGCCTTCAAGGTCGCCTATGAGGCGCATGAGGCACGCGCCGCGCGCGGCGAGCTCCGCGTCTTCAGGCAGATCCGGGCCATCGATCTCTGGCGCAAGATGCTGACCATGCTGTTCGAGACCGGGCATCCCTGGATCACCTTCAAGGACCCCTGCAACATCCGCTCGCCCCAGCGTCACGTCGGCGTGGTACATTCCTCGAACCTGTGCACCGAAATTACGCTGAACACCTCCCATGACGAGGTTGCCGTGTGCAATCTCGGCTCGGTCAACCTCGCTGCCCATGTCGACGCCGACGGCCTGATGTTCGACAAGCTCAAGGCGACGGTGACGACGGCGATGCGCATGCTCGACAACGTCATCGACATCAATTTCTACACCATTCCCGAGGCACGGCGTTCCAACCTCAAGCACCGGCCCGTCGGTCTCGGCATCATGGGCTTCCAGGATGCCCTGCAGGCCCTGCGCCTGCCCTATGCCTCCGAAGCCGCCGTGCGCTTTGCCGACGAGAGCATGGAAGCCGTGTCCTTCCATGCCATCTCGGCCTCAACAGACCTGGCGGCCGAGCGCGGTCGCTACCCCAGTTTCGATGGCTCGCTGTGGTCGCAGGGCGTCCTGCCGATCGACTCGGTCGGCCTGCTGGCCGAGACGCGCGACAACGTGGCCTTCGACACCGGCACGACCCTGCCCTGGGACGCCCTGCGCGAGCGGGTGAAGACCGTCGGCATGCGCAATTCCAACACCATGGCGATCGCGCCGACGGCGACGATCTCCAACATCTGCGGCGTGTCCCAGTCAATCGAGCCGGCCTATCAGAACCTCTTCGTGAAATCGAACATGTCGGGCGATTTCACAGTGGTGACCTCGGCCCTGGTCCACGATCTCAAGGCACGGGGCTTGTGGGACGAGGTCATGATCTCCGATCTCAAATATTTCGACGGCTCTCTCGGCCAGATCGATCGCATCCCCGAAGAGCTGAAAGCGCTTTACGCCACCGCTTTCGAGATCGACACCGCCTGGCTGATCGAAGCCGCGGCGCGCCGGCAGAAGTGGATCGACCAGGCCCAGTCGCTCAACCTCTATATCGCCAATCCCTCCGGCAAGAAGCTCGATACGCTCTACCGCCTGGCCTGGAAGCGTGGCCTGAAGACGACCTATTACCTGCGCTCGCAGTCGGCCACCCATGTCGAGAAATCGACGCTGAAGGGCACCGACGGCAAGCTCAACGCCGTCTCTGCCACGGTGCCGCAAGCGGCCGCGCCGATCCTGATCGAGACTCAGCCGGAAACACTGCAGTCGGAAGCGTGGGGCAAGGCCTGCTCCATCCACGACCCCGACTGCGAAGCGTGCCAGTGAGCCGAGAACGAGGTGCGATTTTTCCCTTTCGCGCCTTGCTTTCCAACTCTTTGTTTTGACGCGTTTTCTTAAGCGAAAAGTCTATCAACTTTTCTGGAAAACGCTCTGAGGATAAGAAAACGATGACGATGCTCGACTGGTCCGAACCCACCTCGCCCGCAGCCCAGCTTCCCCTGCCACAGAGCACGGCGGATGCGACCGGCCTCGGCGCGATCGACCGCAAGGGCGGCCGTGTCACGGTCGACGAGAAACGGATGATCAATGCCCGCGCCGACGTAAACCAGCTCCTGCCGCTCAAATACAAATGGGCCTGGGAGAAATATCTCGCCGGCTGCAACAACCATTGGATGCCGACCGAGGTATCGATGCAAGCGGACATCGCGCTGTGGAAGTCCAAGGACGGCCTGACGCAGGACGAGCGGCGCATGCTCAAGCGCAATCTCGGCTTCTTCGCCGCCTCCGAGAGCCTGGTCGCCAACAATATCGTCCTGGCGATCTACCGCCACCTCACCAACCCCGAATGCCGGCAATATTTGCTGCGCCAAGCTTTCGAGGAGGCGGTGCACACCCACACCTTCCAATATATCGTCGAGAGCCTCGGGCTCGACGAGGGCGAACTCTTCAATATGTATCGCGAGATCCCCTCGATCACCGACAAGGCGGCCTGGGCGCTCAAGCATACCCAGCATCTCGACGATCCCGATTTCAAGACCGGCACGCCGGACGCCGACCAGGCCTTCCTGCGCGATCTCGTCGCGTTCTACGTCATCTTCGAGGGCATGTGGTTCTATACCGGCTTTGCCCAGATCCTCTCGCTCGGCCGGCGCAACAAGATGGTGGGGATCGCCGAGCAGTATCAGTACATCCTGCGCGACGAGAGCATCCATCTAAACTTCGGCATCGACGTGATCAACCAGATCAAGATCGAGAACCCGCATCTGTGGACGCTGACCTTCCAAGCCGATCTCCAGCAGATGATCCGCGAAGCCGCTGAACTGGAGGCCGCCTATGGCCGGGACACCATGCCGCGCGGCTTCCTCGGCCTCAACGCGGTGTCCTGCGAACAATACATGCATTTCATCGCCAACAGGCGCTGCGCCCAGCTCGGGCTCATGCCGGTATTCCCGGACGTGGAGAACCCCTTCCCCTGGATGAGTGAGGCGATGGACCTGAAGAAGGAGAAGAACTTCTTCGAGACGCGTGTCATCGAATATCAGAACGGTGGCGCGCTGAGCTGGGATTGAAGGCACGCTTTCGAGGTCTTCGGAACAAATCGGAGGAAAGCTGGGATGGGGCATCATGACCCCTCATCCAGATTTCAGATTCCAACATCTCGAAAGGAGTGGGACAGGTTGCTCCATCATCCCCCGCCATGCGGGGAATGATGGACATTCAATGTCTCCTTCCCGACCTTCCTTCCTCAAGCTCTCGGTGACAATGTCCTGAACACACCATCATCCGTCGCATCGCCTCTAGTCGGTGCGCCGACTCGATGTATTCTAATCCTCATTCGAGGTGCCGGTTCGCCCCCAAGGCGGACTGGAGAATTTGGGAAGCCGGTCTGAATCCGGCGCTGCCCCCGCAACGGTAGAGGAGAAGATCGCGGCAGGTGCCACTGGGTCGGGAAGACCTGGGAAGGCGTCGCGATCGGGCCGGAAGGCCGCTCCTGAGCCCGGAAACCAGCCGCGAAGGAAACCGACGGACGCGGTGGGCGTTCCGGGAGGAGGTTTGGCTGCGCCTTTTCACCGGCGCGGATCGCCGAGCCGCTTTCCCATCCCGCTGCCAAGTCAACGCATTGGTTGTCACGCGGGATTTTGACATGACAGCGCATCAGGACATGTTGGGCCGCCTCCGGACCCATCAACCGGGCACCACGCTCGAGGGCAAATTCTACACAGACCCGGAGTACTTCCGGCTGGATATGGAGAACATCTGGTACCGTGAATGGCTGTTCGCGGGCCATGATTGCGAGCTCGGCAAGCCGGGCAGCTATTTCACTCTCCAGGTCGGCGACTATCCGGTGATCGTGCTGCGCTCCGGTGACGGCGCCATCCGCGCCTTTCACAATTCCTGCCGGCACCGGGGATCACGGCTCTGCGCGGCCGAGCGCGGCAGCGTCGCCAAGCTGGTCTGCCCCTATCATCAGTGGACCTACGAGCTCGACGGGCGCCTGCTGTTCGCCCGCGACATGGGCCCCGGCTTCGACGCCGCGCAATATGGGCTGAAGCCCGTGCATTGCGAGAGCGTGGCCGGCTATATCTGGATCTGCCTTGCCAAGGAGGCACCCGATTTCGAGACCTTCCGCGCCGGCGCCATGCCCTATCTGGCACCGCATGGCCTGAAAAACACCAAGGTGGCCTTCGAGAGCACCATCGTCGAAAAGGGCAATTGGAAGCTGGTGTGGGAGAACAACCGCGAGTGCTACCACTGCGCGGGTAATCATCCCGAGCTTTGCCGTACCTTCCCAGAAGCCCCGACGGTGACGGGTATCCAGGGTGCCGACAAGGATCCGCTCATCGGCCAGCATTGGCGGCGTTGCGAGGAAGCCGGCCTGCCCAGCACCTTCAGCATTTCCGGTGACGGCCAGTTCCGCATGGCCCGCATGCCGCTGCTGCGCAATGCCGCCAGCTATACGATGTCGGGCAAGCCGGCGGTGCAACGCCCCCTCAGCCCGACGATCGAAGAAGGCAATATCGGCGCCCTCCTGCTCTTCCACTATCCCACCACCTGGAACCACGCGTTGGGCGACCATGCCGTGAGCTTCCGCGTGCTTCCCATCGGGCCGAAGGAAACCCAGGTCACCACCAAATGGCTGGTGCACAAGGATGCGGTCGAAGGGGTCGACTATAATCTCGATGAACTCACCTATGTCTGGCAGATGACCAACGACCAGGACCGCCAGATCGTCGAGGAAAACCAGCTCGGCGTCTCTTCGCCCGTCTACACGCCCGGACCCTACGCCCCCGAACACGAGGGTGGCGTTATGCAGTTCGTCGAGTGGTATCGCAACGCCATGGAAGCGGCGCTGGGTAACGACGGCGTCCGCCTGCGCAGCGTGGCCTAGCGCCTTTTCACCCTCCCCTGGAGGGGGAGAGTCGGACGAAGTACGGGGTGGGCTGAGAAACACAGCAGCCGGTGAAAATCACCCCACCCCGACTCTTCGCGTCGACCCTCCCCCTCCAGGGGAGGGTGTTAGCGAAACCGACATATACAAGGGCAGACATCATGCCGATCGCTACACAAAAATTCAGGCATATCGACGAAACGCCGCCCTGGAACGATCAGAGCCAGGCGCTCGAATGCGTTTCGATCATCCATGAGGGCCGCGACGTCGCGACCTTCACCTTCCGCGCCGCCGAACAAGGCTGGTTCCGCTACGAACCGGGCCAGTTCATCACGCTCGAAATCCCGGCCGAAGCCGGGCCGGTGCTGCGCACTTATACGCTGTCGTCGAGCCCTTCCCGCCCGCTTTCTATCAGCGTCACCGCCAAGGCGCAGGCCTCCAGCATCGGCACGCGCTGGATGCTGGACAACCTCAAACCCGGCACGCGGTTGAAGGCCTACGGCCCGCTCGGCCAGTTCAGCTTCTCTCGTCATCCGGCGGAAAAATACCTCTTCATCTCGGCCGGATCCGGCATCACGCCGATGATGTCGATGACCCGTTTTGCCGAAGACCACGGCGCCGCCACCGATATCGCTTTCGTCAACTGCGCACGCCGGCCGGGCGAGATCATCTTCCGCAAGGAGTTGGAGCGCATGGCCGGACGCATGCAGCGCCTGCGCCTCGCCTGGATCGTGGAAGAGACCGAGGCCCATGAAGCCTGGACCGGCTTCCAGGGTCGGCTCAACGCTCCGGCCCTGCGCTTGATCGTACCGGATTTTCGCGAGCGCGAAGTGTTCTGCTGCGGCCCCGCGCCTTTCATGGCAGCGGTCAAGGACATGCTCGAAGCCAATGGCTACGACATGCGCCGCTATCATGAAGAGAGCTTCCAGCCGGCCGAAACTCCAATGGAGGACATCGGTGCGGACGAAGCCCTTGCCGGCGAAGCCAGCGTGGCCTTCACCAGATCCGGCATCGAGGTGCCGGCCTCCAGCCGCGAGACCATTCTCCAGCTCGCCCGCGGCGCCGGCCTCAACATTCCGACCGGTTGCACAATGGGCCTGTGCGGCACCTGCAAGGTACAATGTCTGTCGGGGGAGACCGCCATGACCCACCAGGGCGGCATCCGCGAGGAGGAAATCGCCGCCGGCCTGGTGCTGGCCTGCTGCACCCGGCCGCTCGGCCGTGTCGAGATCGAGGCTTGAGATGACGATTGCCGCGCAGAACACCGTCGACGTCGACGCCGCCATCGTGCACTCCATCCTGGAGGCTTCTCGGGACGAAGGTCCGACACTGCCAGAAGAGCGAGCCCGCACCTTGATGCTGGCCTGGATCCTCAGCCGCGAAGACGGTGCGGACCTGGCCAGGGAAGCCGTCGATCTGAAAGTCCTGCTGCTCGAGGCCTCGATCCCGGACAATCCGCTGCTGCCGCATCTGAGCAGCCTGCTCGACGAGGTGCGCGATCATGTCGGTCGGCGACGAGGCCGGCGGCGTTTGCGGGCAGATGCCTAAGCCAGCCAGATATAGCAGAGGCTAGAGGGCGGACGACACATCCATAGGCGCGGGATCAAGGCGAAAAGCGCAATAATATCCTCCCCTCGAGGGGGAGGGTCGACCCATAGTGTCGGGGTGGGGTGAACTTCTTCGCAAGAACCGCCGCTTTTGTCGGCAACGGGGCGGATAATCACCTCACCCCGGCCTTCCAGGCCGACCCTCCCCCTCCAGGGGAGGGTAAAGAATTGAGGCCTCGCTGCCTTGAGCCAGCGCCTATGGACGTCTCGTCCGCCTCTTCCCCTCCATGTATCTCACTCGCATCCCAGCATCATCAGACAGAAAACCGGCGCTTCCGGGATAGTTCACCTTGACCTCTCTTTTCTCAGCGCTATCATATAAGGATATCTTGATATCGTAATTCCGTTATAGGAGCTTGTGATGAGCGCTCCGGTCGAAGCCCTGTTCGCCGCGCCTGCCCCAACCGATCGGGGCGCGGAGATCCTCGCCGCCCTTACCGCCGCCGCGCGCGAGCGCATCCTGATCCTGGACGGCGCGATGGGCACGCAGATCCAGGGGCTCGGCTTCGAGGAGGACCATTTCCGGGGTGAGCGCTTCGTCGGCTGCGACTGCCATCTCAAGGGCAACAACGACCTTCTCACCCTCACCCAGCCTGCCGCAATCGAGGCGATTCATTACGCCTATGCCATGGCCGGCGCCGACATATTGGAGACGAACACCTTCTCCTCCACCTCGATCGCGCAGGCCGATTACGGCATGCAGGAGGCGGTCTACGATCTCAATCGCGATGGTGCGCGCCTCGCCCGCCGAGCCGCAATCAAGGCAGAGCAGCAGGACGGGCGCCGGCGCTTCGTCGCCGGCGCGCTTGGCCCAACCAATCGCACCGCCTCCATCTCGCCGGACGTCAACAATCCCGGCTATCGCGCCGTCAGCTTCGATGACCTCCGGATTGCCTATGCCGAGCAGATCCGCGGCCTCATCGACGGCGGCGCCGACATCATCCTGATCGAGACCATTTTCGACACGCTCAACGCCAAGGCCGCCATCTTCGCCTGCGAGGAAGTGTTTGGCGAAAAGGAAGTGCGCCTGCCCGTGATGATCTCGGGTACCATCACCGATCTCTCCGGCCGCACCCTCAGCGGACAGACACCGACGGCGTTCTGGCATTCGGTGCGGCATGCCCGACCCTTCACCATCGGCCTCAACTGCGCGCTCGGCGCCAATGCGATGCGGGCGCATCTCGACGAGATCTCCACGGTCGCGGATACCTTCGTCTGCGCCTATCCCAATGCCGGCCTGCCCAACGAGTTCGGCCAGTATGACGAGAGCCCAGAGGCGATGGCGGCGCAGATCGAGGGCTTTGCCCGCGACGGCCTGGTCAATATCGTCGGCGGCTGCTGCGGCTCGACGCCGGAGCATATCCGCGCCATCGCCGAAGCGGTCGGCCGGCACGCGCCGCGCCCGATTCCAGAGATCGAACCCAAGATGAAGCTGTCGGGGCTCGAGCCCTTCACGCTCGACGCGACCATCCCCTTCGTGAATGTGGGCGAGCGCACCAACGTCACCGGCTCTGCCAAGTTTCGTAAGCTCATCACCGCCGGCGACTATGCGACCGCACTCGACATCGCCCGCGACCAGGTCGCCAATGGCGCCCAGATCATCGACATCAACATGGACGAGGGCCTGATCGATTCCGAAAAGGCCATGGTCGAGTTCCTCAACCTGATCGCCGCCGAGCCGGACATCGCCCGCGTGCCGGTTATGATCGATTCCTCGAAATTCTCAATCATCGAGGCCGGCCTGAAATGCGTGCAGGGCAAACCGCTGGTCAATTCGATCTCCATGAAGGAAGGCGAGGAAGCCTTTCTTCACCATGCCCGCCTGGTGCGGGCCTACGGCGCGGCCGTGGTGGTGATGGCCTTCGACGAACAGGGACAGGCCGATACGCTGGAACGCAAGGTCGCCATCTGCAGCCGAGCCTATAAGCTCTTGACGGAGCAGGCGGGCTTCCCGCCCGAGGATATCGTCTTCGATCCCAACATCTTCGCCGTCGCCACCGGCATCGAGGAACATAACGGCTATGGCGTCGCCTTCATCGAGGCGACGCGGCAGATCAGGACCACCCTGCCCCACGCCCATATTTCGGGCGGGGTATCCAATCTCTCCTTCTCGTTCCGCGGCAATGAGCCGGTGCGAGAGGCCATGCACGCCGTGTTCCTCTACCATGCCATCCAGGCCGGCATGGACATGGGCATCGTCAATGCCGGGCAACTCGCCGTCTATGAATCCATCGATCCGGACTTGCGCGAAGCCTGCGAGGATGTCGTGCTCAACCGGCCCTCGCGCGGGGCGCTGAACCCGACCGAACGCCTGCTCGAACTGGCCGAGCGTTTCCGTGGCGCCGCCGGCAAGGAAGCCAAGGAAAAGGATCTCGCCTGGCGTGAGTGGCCGGTCGAGCAGCGCATATCCCATGCGCTCGTCAATGGCATTACCGAGTTCATCGATGCCGATACCGAGGAGGCGCGTCTTGCGGCCGCACGTCCCTTGCACGTCATTGAAGGGCCACTGATGGCCGGCATGAACGTGGTTGGCGATCTCTTCGGTGCAGGCAAGATGTTCCTGCCGCAAGTGGTGAAGTCGGCTCGTGTGATGAAGCAGGCCGTCGCCAGCCTCCTGCCCTATATGGAGGCCGAGAAGCTTGCCAATGGTGGCACTGGCGAACGCCAGAGCGCCGGCAAGATTTTGATGGCGACCGTGAAGGGCGACGTACACGACATCGGCAAGAACATCGTTGGCGTCGTGCTCGCCTGCAACAATTACGAGATCATCGATCTCGGCGTGATGGTGCCGTCGGCAAAAATCCTCGAGGTGGCGCGCCAGGAGAAGGTCGACATCATCGGGCTGTCGGGCCTGATCACACCCTCGCTCGACGAAATGGTGCATGTCGCCGCCGAGATGGAACGCGAGGGCTTCGACATCCCCCTGCTGATCGGCGGCGCCACTACCAGCCGCGTCCATACCGCCGTGAAGGTGCATCCGCGCTATGACCGTGGCCAGGCCGTCTATGTGACGGATGCGAGCCGCGCCGTCGGCGTCGTCTCCAGCCTGCTGTCCCCCGCGAACAAGGCGGGCTATGTCGAAACCGTCCAGGCCGAATACGCCAAGGTCGCGGCGGCGCATGCCCGCAGCGAGGCCGACAAGCTGCGCCTGCCGCTCGCCAAGGCCAGGGCCAACGCCCACAAGGTGGATTGGACAGGCTTCACGGCACCGAAACCATCCTTCCTGGGAACACGGGTCTTCGAGAACTACGATCTCGCCGAGCTTTCGCGCTACATCGACTGGACGCCGTTCTTCCAGACCTGGGAACTGAAGGGGCGTTATCCCGCCATCCTGTCCGACGAGAAGCAGGGAGCGGCTGCACGCCAGCTTTTCGACGATGCCCGGGCCATGTTGGCACGCATCATCGCGGAGAAATGGTTCCAGCCAAAAGCCATAATCGGCTTCTGGCCGGCGAATGCCGTCGGCGACGATATACATTTGTATACGGATGAGAACCGCAGCCGGAAGCTCGCAAGCTTGCACACCCTGCGCCAGCAGCTCACCAAGCGCGACGGGCGGGCAAATGTCGCCCTCTCCGACTTCGTTGCCCCTGAAACGAGTGGCCAGGGCGACTATCTCGGCGGCTTCGTGGTCACGGCCGGCATGGAAGAGGACGAGATCGCCAAGCGCTTCGAACGCGCCAATGACGACTATGGCTCGATCATGGTTAAGGCCCTGGCCGACCGTTTCGCCGAGGCTTTCGCCGAACGCATGCATGAGCGCGTCCGCAAGGAGTTCTGGGGCTATGCGATCGACGAGAACCTGGCCCCCGACCAGCTCATCGGCGAACCCTATCGCGGTATCCGCCCTGCCCCGGGCTATCCCGCCCAGCCCGACCATACCGAGAAGGGCACACTGTTCCACCTGCTCGACGCCGAAGAACGCATCGGCGTACGCCTGACCGAGAGCTATGCGATGTGGCCGGGCGCCTCGGTGTCCGGGCTCTATTTCGCCCATCCCGATGCCTATTACTTCGGGGTGTCGAAGATCGAGCAGGACCAGGTCGAGGATTACGCCACCCGCAAGGGCATGACGGTGAACGAAGTCGAACGCTGGCTTTCGCCAGTGCTGAACTATGTGCCACGAACGGCGGAGGCGGCGGAGTAGATTCCCGGGATCGCCGGCTTCCGGTCCACGGATATGCACGGGGAACATGGAGGGTCGATCTCCAGATCGACCATCTTCCCTCTTCCTCACGTGCGACGCTTCCAAGATGGTCGATCTGGAGATCGACCCTCCAATCCCGCAAGGTGAGAGCCCATCTGCCCACCGCTCACGCTCCCAGGATTGCCATTGATTTCCATTCACCACAGGATTACCTCTTCTTCCGTGGTGATTTGGCCGGCCGGCTTGCAGCCACGTTAAACAACTCGCTAAAGGGCCGCTGGATGCATTCCATCCGTGGACCTGTCGCATTGCTTTCCGGCTGGCCCAACGTCGATCGAGTGCAACATGCCTATCAAGATTCCGGATACCCTGCCCGCCTTCTCCACCCTGGTCAGCGAAGGAGTGCGGGTGATGACGGAAACTGCCGCCATCCGGCAGGATATCCGTCCGCTGCAGATAGGCCTGCTCAATCTGATGCCCAACAAGATCCGCACCGAGTTGCAGATGGCGCGCCTGGTCGGCGCCACGCCGCTGCAGGTCGAACTCTCGCTGGTGCGTGTCGGCGGCCACCGTGCCAAGAATACCTCCGAGGACCACCTGCTTGCCTTCTACGAAACCTGGGAAGAGGTGCGCGAGCGCAAATTCGACGGCTTCATCATCACCGGCGCGCCGGTGGAGACCCTGCCCTTCGAGGACGTGACCTATTGGAAGGAACTCGAGCAGATCCTCGACTGGACCACGACCAACGTGCATTCCACGCTGAACGTGTGCTGGGGCGCGATGGCGGCCATCTGGCATTTTCACCGCATTCCCAAATATGACCTGACCGAGAAGGCCTTTGGTGTTTACCAGCACCACAACCGCAAGCCTTCCTCGATCTATCTCAACGGCTTTTCAGACGACTTCCACATCCCCGTCTCGCGTTGGACGGAAGTGCGCAGCGAAGATGTGCGCAAGAACGCCGAGTTGGAGATCCTGATGGATTCGGACGAAACCGGCGTGTGTCTCATTCACGAGCAAAAGGGCAACCGGCTCTATCTGTTCAACCATGTCGAATATGAATCGACCTCGCTGGCCGATGAGTATTTCCGCGACGTCGACTCGGGCGTGCCGATCAAGCTGCCGAAGAACTACTTCCCCTATGACGATCCATCCTTCCCGCCGCGCAATTTCTGGCGCAGCCACGCCCATCTTCTGTTCGGCAACTGGATCAACGAGATCTACCAGACGACATCCTATGACCTGAGCGAAGTCGGCAGGGGGCGCTGAGATTCTCTCGGGTGCACGGGCGTCTAGGCGCGGATTGGATGGTCGATCTCCAGATCGACCATCTTGGAAGCACCGTCGCGCAGGAGAGGAAGAAGGTCGATCTGGAGATCGACCCTCCAATCCGCGCTTATCCTGCTAAAGAAAGTGCCCGCGCCCCCGGAATCCCCTCAATCCTTGGCGCGATCCATGCGCATCAGCAACTGCTCGGTCTTGGCGTCTTCGATGCGGATGTGCAGCCGGCCGGCCTCCTGCTGGTCCGTGCAAGGTCTTGATCGGCGTCACGCAGGTCTGGATCAGCATCACCGTGCCCATGGCCAGACAGGCCTTGATCCAGGCCGAGGCGGGTGGCAGTCGGCGCACCATCGCCAATCGCACCTTGATCGCGCTCGCCAATGGCTATCTGGATTTCGCCGCCGAGCATGGCGGGCACTGGCACGCCCTCTTCGACTTCCGCCTTCCGGACGGCCAGGACCTGCCGGAAGACCATTTGTGCCAGCAAGATGCGCTCTTCCAGCATCTGGAAGCCCCGCTCGCCGTGCTCCAGCCGGGTCTGCCTCTTTCCGAAAAATCTCTTCTCGCCCGCTCTCTCTTCTCGGCCGCCCATGGCATGGTGCTGCTCGGACTGGAGGGCAAGCTGGTGCAGTTGCCCCTGCCCTATCTGCGCGAACAGGTCGCCCTGGTAGTCAGCGCCATGGGCCGCGGCCTCGAATGCAGCTGAGGGCTTGTTCCTCTGCAGGCGTCAAAGCAAGCCCAATCGCCTCGCAACACGCCTGCGCTGGTCGATGATGGTGTGCCGATAGAGGGAGGGCTCCAATCGAAACTCTGGTGAAATCGGCCATGTCATGCCTGCAAGATCGAGCATGGTCTGGGCATTGCTGCCCATCTTGGACATGCCGGTTCCCCCTTCGCCGAAGCGAACCACCACATTGTCGCCAAGCCGGACGATCTGGCCGTTGTTGGGGCCGTTGACGCCGCGGGCGCAAGGCCAGGCGCAGACCACATCTTCGAATGTCAGCCCGCAATCGGGCGTGAGGATGCTGAGTATGCTCGCCAGCGCGCTGATGGCGTAGCTTCTGCTGTAGACAGGCAAGCCGATGACCCCGCCGCAGGTCAATTTCATGACGAGATGGCTGGACGTCCGCCCGACCTCGACAAAATGCGTCTGCTTCATGCCGGTGAATGGCAGATTTCTCACCCTATCGGGATCGGTGATCCGAAACAGGAGCTGCGACGAAACCCCGGTCGCGATGGTCTGATGGGGTACCGGCAGGTCGAACCGAAGGCGATCCGATAGGCGAGACAGTGCCGAGCCCCCCCGATCATAGTGAAAGGTCGCTGTCGGGCCGAGGGAGAGACATAGATGGTCTAGGGCAACATGCGTGCGTGCGCCTGTCTGGAGATCCTCTAGCGCAATCGCAGCCGCTCGTGGCATGCCTTTTTCGTCCCTGTCGAAATAGACAGAAGTCAGGCGTTGCCGATGCCGGCATTCGATGCCGTGCCGCTGCATCGCCTCCATGCAGACGCGATCAAAGCCGTGGCGAATGCAGCCATTGCCCAGGAAGAGGTCGCCGGACACCACGCGCTCCAGGATGCCAAGGCCATAAAAGCGCTGCAGGCCAGCGGCATCGAGCTTTTCGACGGCAAGGCCGACGTCCTCCGCAAGCTCCCTGTTATCGACCAGTGAAGCGTCGTGGTTCTTGCGGGAGAGATAGAGGAAAACAGCGCGGGGTCCGTCCTGGTCGAGACGCAGTCGGATCGACAGCCGCCTTTCGATTTCGCTCAGGATCCGTGTCGAGACCTTGCTGGCCAGGCGGCTCTTCACATGATCCGTCTGCAGTCCGAGAAGCTTGCGAAGGCGCTGTACCAGACCATGCCACTCATTGTGAAGATAGACGGGCAGGTCCCGCAACCGAACGCCACGAGGCCACAGGTCGACCTTCTTGTAGTCGAGGTCGAGGGCGACCGATGCATCCTTCTCGCCCAAAATCGTCCGCTTGAGGGCGGTCGCCAGGATGCCAAGCCCCGTATTGTCGAGCTCGGCATTGAGCGCATTGGCGTGATTGACATGCTCGTAGCTCGCCGACCCGCTCTCATTGGATTGCTCAGCGCCATCGAGGACGAAAATCACCTCCGAAGCCTCGGCCTGATCTGTCTCCAGGCCGCTCAGGAGAGCCCCGATCTTAGCGGCGGGGCCCCCGACGAAAATCGCCCTCGGCCGACAAGACCCCGCCTCCCGCGCCGCTCGGTGTTCCCCTACGAGGCGCCGCACTTCCGCGGGAGCCTGGTCCAGTCGTGCAATGAAAACCTGGTTTTCTCCCCTCACCCTTACGCCTCGAAGGGCGAAGGCAGGCTGGTAGGGACTTTCGGAAACCAGGGAGGGACTGGCCTCGACCATGGCCTCATAGGCCTGGCGTACGCGAGAAGACGGATTTACCCAGACGGCCTTGCCCGCGAAATAATCTCCTTCCAGTAGATAATCCAGGAACCTGTCGCCGGCGGGATTGGCATGCGTCATTGCCTTCCGCAGATGGTCGAGCGAAGGAAAAGCTGCCCTCGGCATCGCATTGAAAAAGGACTGAGAAGCCTCAGGCGTGGGCTCGTCGCGATCGAGGTCGGGAAGAGTGAGTTCGGAAGGCATGCTGCGATCTGCGAAGACAGGAAAATTGTACCTTCATGCAATATCGCTTTCTACAGCCGCAAGTAGAACAATCTGCAAAGCACCACCCGGATCGCGACATCCGGATGGCTAGGCCGGCTGATGCGGGGATATCGACGACAGCCCGGCTGACGCAAGCCGATACTCGAACGACGATTAGCGCCAGTTCCTCGATCCGGCCTATCCTTCGACTTATTGTGGCAGAGCCAGCCTGCCCGATCCCAACGCCGAGATAATGGCCCAGCCGAAACCCGCCGGAATGCTATTGCGATGGTTCTTGCCCGGCACCACCAGCGAGCGGATGCTCAGGCCCGGAAAGCCGCGTTCTCGCAGGCGCGCCTCGAACGCCTTCATGCCGCCGACCATATCCTTGGTATAGCCGCGCCGTCCCGCATCGTAGCGGGAGACTTCGTCGCCTCCGACATACATCAGGACCTCGGCCTTCAAGTCGCTGTTGGCCTTGGCATAATCGGCTTCGATCGCCAGGATGGCCTGATCGCCGAACCAGAAAGAAGGGCTGCCGAGCATATAGGTCGCGAACAGGTCGGGCTCCGTCAGCAGGATGCGCATACCGAGCAGGCCGCCATAGGAATGGCCCCAGTAAAGGCGCCGGCCGGGATCGGCCCGATACTGCCGCTCGACATAGGGGATCACGGTCTGGCGCAGATAGAGCTGATAGGCGCTCGCCCCGCCATAGGCGGTGTCTCCGGGCTTGAGGGCAACCGGCGTGTAGTCGCGCTTACGGCTCGCCTCCAGATTTTCGCCCTTCGCATAGGAAAGACCGACGATGATGGGATCTTCCCGCAGGCTCCCTTCACCGTAGAGTGCCCTCACCTCACAGGCCAGCGGCCTGACAGCACGGCCGCCATCGGCCAGATAGAGAACGGGATAGAGCTTGGCCGCGGCCGCGTCATAGCCGGAGGGCAGGCTGACCTCGATGTCATAGGATCGGCCCGAGACGGGATCGGGCACGGATTGGGTGAGGATGCCGCCGGGATCGCATGAGCGCCATTTTCCGGCCTTGCCTTCGGCGGCTTCGATGGGAGCGCTCAGGCAGGCGGCGATGAGGGCGGCCAAAGCGAGCACGAGAGGAAAACGTGATCTTCCTGAATCACATTTTCTCTTCAACCCTTTGTTTTGACGTCGTTTCTCAGCCAAGTCGCCCCTCCGCTCACCCGCCAGCGAGTGCGGAGGTGATGGCCCAGGCAAAGCCCGGGGGAATGGTGGTGCGGTGGTTCTTGCCCGGCACCACGAGAGAGTGGATCGTCAGGCTTCGAAAACCGCGAGATTTCAAGAGCTTCTCGAACGTCCTGACATCGCCGACCATATCCTGGGTATCGCCGCGCCGGCCTGGATCGTAGCGGCTGATCTCGTCGCCGCCGACATAGATCAGGACATGGGCCTTCAGGTCGCGGTTCGCCCTGGCGTAGTCGGCCTCCATCGTCAGGATGGCGTGATCGGCGAACCACAAGGACGGGCTGCCGAGAATATAGGAACGGAAGAGGCCGGGTTCGGTCAGCAGGATCCGGGCTCCGAGAAGCCCGCCATAGGAATGGCCCCAGAACAGGCGTCTTCTGGGGTCGATCCGATAAAGGCCCTCGATCACGGGCATGACGGTCTTGCCGAGATAGGCCTGAAAGGCCCCGGCTCCGCCATAACCAGGCTTGTCGGCAACCGGCGTGTAGTCGCGAGCCCGGCTTACCGCAAAGCCCTCGCCCTTGGCATAGGACAGGCCGACGAGGATAGGTTCTTCCGCCAGCTTGCCGTCGCGATGGAGCTTTCTGACCAGCCGGAGCGCCTCCTGGCGCCGCGGTTCCTTCGACAGGCAGGTTGCGGACGCGGCAAGGTGGCCGCCATCGGCATAATACAGCACCGGATAGCGCTTGGCGGGATTGGCCTGGTAATCCGACGGCAACGTGACCTCGACATCATAGGATCGGCCCGAGACGGGATCGGCGATGGAACGGATCTGGGTGCCGCCTAGATCGCAGCCCGTCGGGGTGCCGTCCCTGGCCTCGGCTGACATCGCGCCGAGCACCACCAGGCCGGCGGCCATCCAAATTCTTGCGTGAAAAAACAATGACGCAGTATCCAAAATTACAGTTCAAGCAATTGCTTAAGTCGTCATAAGGAGCTGGCCAGCTCGAACGCCGCGCATCGCCCGAAAACCGTTCCAGCCGCCAATCTACGGCTTCATATTGGACTTCACGGCCTCGACCAACTGCTTCATCGAGAAGGGCTTAGGCAGGAAGGCGAATTCCTCGCCCTCAGGCATGTTCTTGGCGAACGCCTCTTCGGCATAGCCGGAGACGAAGATGATCCGCGTCGTCGAATTGCGCTTGCGCATTTCCTTGAGCAGGGTCGGCCCATCCATTTCGGGCATCACCACGTCGGATACGACGAGATCGATCTCGTTCTCGCCTTCGTCGATGATCTGCAGGGCCTCGATGCCCGAACCGGCTTCGATGACCTCGAAGCCACGGGCCGTCAGGGTGCGGGCAGAGAGCGCCCGCAGGGCCTCCTCGTCCTCGACCAGCAGGATGCGGCCGCGCCCGGTGAGATCGGGCATGTCCTTGGTCTTGGCCGGTGTCGACCCAGCCTGGCCCGGCGGGGTGTCGGCCTCGACGCTGGCTGCCTTCGCCAACTCGATCATACGCGGCAGGAAGATCTGGAAGATCGTACCCTTGCCCTCCACCGAGTGCACGAGGATGGAGCCGCCGGTCTGCTTGACGATGCCGTAGACGGTTGAAAGCCCGAGGCCGGTGCCCTTGCCGACATCCTTGGTGGTGAAAAAGGGCTCGAAGATCTTGTCCAGGACGGCCGGCGGAATGCCGCTGCCATTGTCCTCGACCTCGACGGTGACATAGTCGGCCGGCGGCAATTCGCTGCGATCGAGGGCGCTCGCCTCCGAGATCGGCACATTGCGCGTACGGATGATCACCTTGCCGCCATCGGCCATGGCATCGCGCGCATTGACGGTGAGGTTCATCACCACCTGTTCGAACTGGTTGACGTCCACTTTCACCGGCCAGAGATCGCGGCCATGCACGACCTCCAGCGCGACTTTTTCGCCGAGCAGGCGCCGCAGCAGCATCGACAGGTCCGACATCGCGTCATTGAGGTTCAGCACCTGCGGGCGCAGGGTCTGCCGGCGCGAGAACGCAAGCAACTGGCGCACCAGATTGGCGGCGCGGTTGGCGTTGCTCTTGATCGCCATGATGTCCTGGAAAGCGGGATCGCCGGGCTTGTGGCTGCCGAGCAGGGAATCGGCCGCCAGCATGATCACCCCGAGCACATTGTTGAAATCGTGCGCTACGCCGCCGGCAAGCTGGCCGACCGCATTCATCTTCTGGCTCTGGGTGAACTGCTCCTGCAGCGTGCGCTGCTCGGTGGTGTCGATCATATAGACGATCGCTGCTTCCTTCTCGTTCTCGCCGCGATCCACGGGCGCGAACCAGAAGCGGGCGGAGCGGCTGCCCTGTCCGGCCAGGGAAGCCTCGGCCGGTTCGATGTCGCCGCGGCCGGCCATGGCGAGACGGGTCAGTTTGCTCAGGCCCTCGCGGTCGCGCTCGACCACGGCCTCGAGCAGGGAATGGCCCGGTGCGTCGCCATTGAGGGACTCCTTGAACAGGCGCATGAAGGCCGCGTTGGTACGCACGATCCTGGCGTTTTCGTCAATCGTCGCAATGGCCAAAGGCGAGTTGTTGAAGAAGCGTGCAAAACGAACTTCCGCCGCTCGCAAGCCTTCTGAAACGTCGCCGCCCGGCCCGCGATAGATCACCAGGGTCCGCGAGGGGCCGGGCTGGCCATCGGCGGCGAAGGCGATCTTGTGGAACAGGCGCACGGGCATGATGGTGCCGTTGCGGCGCCTGAGATCGATGTCGAAGATCTTGGTGCGCACGCTGCCCGGCTCGCTGGCCTGCGTCACCACCAAAGCGCCGGCATTGCCGGGCGCGATGTCGGCCAGAGTCAGGCCGCCTGTGCCGAACTGGGCGAGGTCATAGTCGAGCCAGCCGGCGAGCGTGGCGTTGAGATAAACGATCTCGCCCGAGGGATCGGCGGAGAAGAAGCCGGCCGGCGCGTGGTCGAGATAGTCTATGGCGTGCTGCAGTTCCTGGAAGACGTTTTCCTGGCGCTCGCGCTCGCGCGTGATGTCGGCAACGGTCCACACCGTCTCCCCTGCACCGGAGGGGCGTGCGATCGGACGCACGCGCACGCGATACCAGGAGGCCGTTCCGGAAGGCGGCGCCGAGGCGATGCGAAATTCCTCGGCGAGGCGCTGCCCGGCCCGGGCAGCCTGCGCCAGGCGATAGGTCGCCTCCGAAACGTCGGGGTCCCCCGTGAAAGCCCGCTCCACCGTGCGGATGTCCTGCTCGCCCATGGCGCCGGTCAGCGTCAGATACGCTTCGTTGGCATAGATGATACGGCCATCCTTGTTGGTGACGAGGATGCCTTCCGGAGAATCGTCGGCGATCAGCTTGGTGAGGTCGTTGCGGGCGATCGAGCTCTGGCCGAAATGGGCGATCCCCATCGCCCAGGCGAACATCGCAATCATGCCGACGATGGCAAAGACGGCCAGGATGCCGAAACTGGCGACCTTGCCCCAGTCATAGGGCAGCAGCGACACCCCCACGGCGATGAGGATGATCACCGCGGCAAGCGCCAGCACCCAGAAGATGCCGCTGGGCCGCTCGCTGCGATCGACTGCGGCGCCGCGTGCCGCCGCCTCCTCGCCTTCAGCCATGTTCAACCCCACCGCGCATCGTCAAAGGGCGATTCGCTCCGGCGAACCGCATAATGGTCAGTTTGGCTTAGCAGTTCACATTTCAAAATGTGTTAACCTCGTTGACCAAAAATATCGTGGTCCCTTGCAGCGTTTCAGCTCCGTCCAAACGCATGCTCGACCATGGTATATCCTCAGCGAAACGGCTGAGAGGGAAAACAAATCCGCCCCTTTTGCGGCATTTCTCCGAATTTTTGGCCAATTCCAAGGGACAAGCCTTAGTTTTGCGACTTTGCTGTTGATTCTTGCACGTTAACCGTCTTCTAAGAAACCAGCCCGGAAAGAGTACTGGTCGTATCAGGCTGCCATCCCCTATCGGCACCGGACCAGATCTAAGGAAATGTATCGATGGATTCGTTGAACTCTTGGCTGCCCGCGCAGTTGTTCGCCTTGGCTGGCCTGCTGGTGGTGGGAGTCGTCCTGATGTTCATCTGGCGCACGCTCAACCGGCCCCAGCTCGGCGGCGGCGTCAAGGGCGGTCGGCAGTCGCGGCTCGGCGTGGTGGATTCCTATGGCGTCGGCGCCCGTCAGCTCGTGCTGGTTCGGCGTGACAATGTCGAACATCTGATCATGATCGGCGGCCCGAACGACGTGGTCGTCGAATCCAGCATTCTGCGCGCCCGCTCGGCCGGCCAGGCTCAGCGCCCGGCTTTGCCCGGTGCAGCAACGCCGCCGGTGCAGGAGCGTGCGACTGCCGTCGCGGCCCCACCGCGGCAGGTCGAGGAAGACTTCGCCCGTCCGACCTCGGTCGCTCCCCCGCCTGTCGCCAGGATCGATACGCCAACTCCGGCACCGGCCACCACGGCGGCCAGCAGGACACCCACTGCCCCCCCTACCCTGGCCGCTACCACGACCCCGGCGCCTTCGACCACTTCCGCAACCACTTCCGCCGCGCGTTCGGGCGTGGTGCCCCCGCGCGAGCCCGGCTTCTTCCAGCGGGCCACTTCGCGCTTGCCGAATTTCGGCCGGGCCGCCGCTCCTGCAACGACGCCGACCCCGGCCGCACCTGCCGCACCGGTGACCGAAGAGCCGCGCGCCACGATCGATACCGCGCATTTCGAGGAGCTTCTGGCCGACGAGACGACGACGCCGGCGCCCAAGCCAACGGTATCGGCCGCACAAACCACGCCAGCCCCCAAGCCCAAGGCTGACCTTGACTTCGAAATCGCGGAGGGGCTCGATCTCGAACCCGCGCCCGAAACGCAGGAGCCACCGCCTCCGACCACCACCGCACGCCTGACGCTGCCCGAGATCCGTCTGCCGGATCTGCGCTTGCCGGAATGGCGTCGCCCCGAGGCCACACCCGCTCCCACGCCTGCACCGCGCCAGGCGTCGGAGCTTCGGGTCGAACCTCGTTTCTCCGCCGATCCGCGTCCGGCCAGCGAGCCGTCGCACGCTCCCAGTGGCCGTATCGAACCCTCGCTGGGAACGCCGGCGCCACGCGCCCAGGCCGAGCCGACGCGTACGGAACCCTTCCGGGTCGGCGAAAGACTGACGACGCCGACCCGCCCGGCCACCACACCGCCGGCGCCCGCCTCGAGCACCCCGGCCGCACCGACCGCCACTGCGGCACCGACGCCGGCGCCAACACCGGCTCCCACACCAACGCCGCCTCCGGCTCCAACGACTACCCCGGCTCCAGCCGAGGTCGAAGACCCCTTCGCCAGCCTCGAGGAGGAAATGGCGAGTCTCCTGGGGCGAAGCCGAGACGACAGCAAGAAGTCCTGAACGGACAAGCAAGCAACGGGCGGATCTTCCGCCCGTTTTCTTTTGCTGCCCTGAACACGAACCGGACGCGCGAAGAGGCTCGTCGATACGCGCGCCAATGGGCGGCCTATCTGGAGGCCGAGATTTGGATGTGCATGCCCGCGGAGAATACGGGCAGAGAAATCCTCACCTCCGGCTCAAACCGGCCTGGTTTGATCTCCCACACCGTCTGACATATGGCTTGCACATTTCGTGCCGGGGCCCGAATAAAGCGGTCTCGTGCTACGTCCGTCTCAATAAATCTGGTTCCCCTCGCCATGCGTTCCTTCTTTGCAGACCTCAACGGCCAGTCGGCCGGCATGGGCGTGCTTACCGCTGTGGTCGGCTATACCAGTTCGGTGGCGGTGGTGATCAACGGCATGAGCGCCGTCGGTGCATCGCCAGGCCAGATCGCCTCGGGCCTTGCCACTTTGTGCGTCACCATGGGCCTGTGCGGTGCCGGCTTGAGCCTCATGACCCGCATGCCGATCTCGACGGCGTGGTCGACGCCCGGCATGGCGCTGCTGGCGAGCCTGACGGCGCCGGCCGGGGGCTATCCCGCGGCCGTGGGCGCCTTTCTGATCGTCGGCGTGCTGATCATAATCGCCGGCTTGTGGGCGCCACTCGGCAAGCTGATCACGCGCATTCCCCGTCCTATCGCGGGCGCGATGCTGGCCGGCATCCTGTTCAAGCTCTGCCTTGCCCCGATCACCGCCCTTGGTCAGGTGCCCAAATTCGCCATACCCGTGGTGCTGACCTGGCTGGCTGTGGGTCGCTTCTACCGTCTGTGGGCTGCACCCGCGGCCCTTGCTGTCGCCTTGGGCGCCATGGCGTTCGATGGCCCGGCGAGCACGCTGCCCCTGGCTCTGCCGTCGCTTGAATTCGTTGCCCCAAGCTTCGATTGGCAAACACTGATTTCGATCGGCCTACCGCTCTTCGTCGTCACCATGGCCTCCCAGAACATTCCGGGCCTGACCGTGCTGGCGACCTATGGCTATCAGCCGCCGACAAGGCCGGCCTTCCTCGCGACCGGGGGCGTATCGGCGCTCTCCTCCCTGCTGGGGGCTCCCACCATCAACCTCGCAGCGATCACCGCCGCCCTCTGCGCCGGTCCCGATGCCCACACCCAGCCCGAACGGCGCTATACCGCCGCGGTGGTAGCTGGGCTGTTCTATGCGACGATCTTCTCGTTGCTGTCGGCGATCGCCACTGGCCTGGTCACGGCATCCTCGCCGATCCTGATCGAAGCGGCGGCGGGACTGGCCCTGGTGAGCGCTTTCGGTGCTTCCCTGCTCGGCGCCGTGCAGGAGGAAAGCCAGCGCCTGCCGGCGCTTGCGACCTTCCTGGTCACCGCATCCGGCTTCAGTCTGTACGGCATCGGTGCCGCCTTCTGGGGCCTTTGTGCGGGGCTTGTCGTGACCATGCTCTATTCCACCGCAAACAGAGGCACGACAAAGGCAAAAAAAAGCGCTACATAGACATGCGATGTTCCACGTGTCTCCACAGGGCTGAGAGATGCGGGACGCTAGGGCTCATCTTGTATGCAAGCCTCAGCGTGATGAGTTCCGGCCGGCTGACAGGGAAGCCGCCCGACGCTCCAATCGCCGAACATTGAAGCGGTCTGTCCGCATCACACGAGCTGGCCGGCATTTTTATGCCGCACCAGGATTGTGCTTGAGCTGCCATGATCATTGTTGAGATACCCTGGATCGATCCCCTAGAAGCCGCGGCCGCCATGGCCAGCCAGCCGCGACTGGCCCTGCTCGACAGCGCCATGCCGCATGCGACGCTCGGGCGGTGGTCCTATCTGGCTGCCTCCCCCTTCGGGCGGTTCAAGGTCGTCGACGGCGTTGCGCGCTGGAACGATGCCGCCATCGACGGCAAGCCGATGGAGGCCTTACGCCATCTGCTGCGGCAGCATGCCCGCCCCGCTATGCCGGGGGCGCCTCCCTTCACAGGCGGTGCCATCGGCAATTTCGCCTATGAGGCAGGTCATCTGTTCGAGCGCTTCGGATCATCGGTTCCATCCGCCGCTCCGGGCACCCCGCAGATCGACTTGCCCTTCTATGATCGCCTCCTCGCCTTCGACACCATCGAGAAACGCGCTTTCGCCATTGCGCCGGACCGGGCTTGCGCCGAACGGCTCGTCGAGGGCCTCCAGGCCCAGCCTCACCGGGCGTCGGCGCCGCGCGCACTGACCTGGCACGACAGCCGCAGCCGGAGCGAGTACGAGGCCGAGGTCGCCCGCGTGGTCGGCTATATCCGCGACGGCGATATATTCCAGGCCAATCTCTCCCATCGCTTCAGCGCAACGCCCCAGCACGGCGCCGACCCGCTGGCGACCTATCTCGCCTTGCGGCGGTCCAATCCGGCACCATTCGCCGCCCTGCTGGTGGACGGTATCAACTTCATCGCCTCGACCTCGCCCGAGCGCTTTTTGCGTCTGAACACCGGCCAAGATGCGGGGTTGGTCGAAGCCAGGCCGATCAAGGGCACCAAGCGTCGCTGCACCCATCCCGCCATGGACATCGCCATCGCCCAGTCGCTCGCCCGCAGCGAGAAGGACCGGGCCGAGAACATCATGATCGTCGATCTCCTGCGCAACGACCTGTCACGCGTCTGCGAAGCCGGCAGCGTCGAGGTTCCGATGTTGTGTGGCATCGAAACCTATGCCTCGGTTCACCACCTGACCTCGGCGGTGACGGGCCGCCTGAAGGCGGGGCTCGACGTCACCGACCTGATCGCGGCCACCTTCCCGGGCGGCTCGATCACAGGGGCGCCGAAGATTCGCGCCATGGAAATCATCGGCGAACTCGAGCGCGAGCCGCGCGGTGCCTATTGCGGTGCCATCGGCTGGATCGGCTTCGACGGCGCCGCCGATCTCAACATCGCCATCCGCACCCTCAGCTATGACGGCAAGGAACTCTCGGTACGGGCGGGCGGCGGCATCACGCTGCTCTCCGACCCCTTTGCCGAGTATGACGAGACGCTGGCCAAGGCCGAGCGGCTCATCGCGGCCTTCGAGGATGCCTCCCGCGCGGAGGAAGCGGCATGATCCTGATCGTCGACAATTACGATTCCTTCGTCTTCAACGTCTCCCGCTATTTCGAGGAGGCCGGTGCCAAGACCCATGTCTCCCGCAACGACGCCGTCTGCGCCGATGACGTCGTCAGCCTGGGTGCCAAGGCGCTGGTGTTCTCGCCGGGTCCCAAGGCACCGCGCGATGCCGGCGCTTCGCTCGACCTGATCAAGCTGTTTTCCGGCAGACTGCCCATTCTCGGCATCTGCCTCGGCCATCAATGCATCGGCGAGGTCTTTGGCGGGCGCACCGCCCATGCTCGCACTCCCATGCATGGCCGCGCCTCGCGCATCGAGCATCAGGGTGGCGGCCTGTTCGCCGGGCTGCCGCGCCCCTTCGAGGCCGCGCGCTATCACTCGCTGATCGTCGAGATCGACGAGGATGGTCCGCTGGAGGTCACGGCCCGCAGCGACGAGGGAGAGATCATGGCACTCACCCATCGCCAGCACCCCACTTTCGGCGTGCAATTCCATCCCGAATCGATCCTGACGCCGCAAGGACATCAGATCATCCGCGCGTTCCTGGATCGCGTGCAGTGAGTTTCCTTCTTTATCGTCTCCTGGCGGACGGCACGGCCGACGCCCCCCAAATCGATGCCCGTCAACCCGACGTTCCTTGGGTCAACGCCCTCGATCGTGGCTTCCAGCTCGGCGACGGCGTGTTCGACACCATGAGTTGCTTCAGGGGCCGTCCCTTCGCGGAAGGACGACACCGCGCCCGCCTCATCCAGCACGCGGCCGCCATCGGCATCGATGTCGATCCGGCCCGGTTGCAGGAGGCGCTCGGCGGCGTGATGGATGAGCTGGGCGAACGCCATGCCATCGTGCGCACCACGGTGACGCGAGGACAGGCAGCCCGGGGCCTGTGGCCGCCACCGGGCAATCCACCCACCATCCTGGTGACGGCGCAGCCTTGGGGTCCGAGCCTCGTCGGCCAATCCGCATGCCTGTGCGAGGCCGGGCTGCCGCGCAACCAGTTCTCGCCGCTCGCCCGCCTGAAATCCCTCAACTACCTCGAAAACATCCTCGCCGCCCGCCGGGCCACCGAGATCGGCGCCGACGATGCCCTGATCCGTAATCTCGACGGCAATGCCGTCTCAACCACCATCGCCAACCTCTTTGCCATCGTCGACGGCCGGTTCGTCACGCCCCCCTGCGCCGATGGCTGCCTCGACGGCGTCATGCGCGCCGTGCTGTTGGAAGAGGCGAAGGCCCTCGGCTTCGATATCAGCGAGACCAGTCTTACACCGCCCCTGCTCGACCAGGCCGAAGCACTGTTTCTCACCAATTCCGTGCGCCTGGTTCGGCCCGTCATTGCGCTGGGCAATCGGAGCTTGATCCCGTCCCCCGCGCCGCCGAATCCATCAATCGCCTCTTCAACGCCCTCCTGGCCCGCATCGAATACGACACCGGCATGCGCCTTGAGGTTGCCCTTCCCATCCAGTGAGCAAAGTTCCATGATCTACGTTGCCCTCGGTGCCAATCTTCCGTCCTCCGAAGGAGCTCCCCGTGAGACCCTTCGCCGGGCAGTCTCTGCCCTGGCCGCCCGCGGATTGACGATTTCGGCGCGCTCACGCCTGTTCCTGACCGAACCCGTGCCCCGCTCGGACCAGCCCTGGTATGCGAACCAGGTCATCGCCGTCGACAGCGCCCTCCCGCCCCATCAGATTCTCTCCCTCTTGCTCGAGGTCGAATTGCAGTTCGGGCGTGAGCGCAGCGAACGTAATGCCGCACGCACGCTGGATCTCGATCTGATCGGCTATGGCAGCGAAGTCATCGACACGCCAGACCTAGTCGTGCCGCACCCGCGCATGCATGAACGCGCCTTCGTGCTCGCGCCGCTCGCCGACATCGCGCCAGGCTGGCGCCATCCCGTCAATGGCGAAACCGTGAGCCTGATGCTGGCGCGCAGCGATCGCGCCCATGTGCGTGCCCTCAGGACGGTGCCGCTGCTGATGGGGATCGTCAACGTCACGCCGGACTCATTCTCCGATGGCGGGCGCTACGACAGCGCCGAGACGGCCATCGATCATGCCCGCCAACTCATGGAGGAAGGTGCCGACATACTCGACATCGGCGGTGAGTCGACCCGTCCGGGCGCCGCCCCCGTCGACATCGAAACCGAGTGGCAGCGCGTCGGCCCGGTGATCTCAGCCCTAGCCGAGGAGGCCAGGCGACGCTACCGCCTGATCTCCGTCGATACCCGTCACGCCGAAATCATGGCCCGGGCGCTCGCAGCCGGCGCCACCATGATCAACGACGTCACCGCCCTGGACGATCCAGCCAGCCGCAGGGCCGTGGCTGGCCATGATGCACCCGTGGTGCTGATGCATATGCAGGGCGATCCGCAAAGCATGCAGGTCAACCCTGTTTATGCCGACGTGGTGAAGGATGTGTGCGCCGAACTGAGCTTCAAATGCGAGCGCGCCATCAAGGATGGCATCGCCGCATCGCGCCTGTGGCTCGACCCGGGCATCGGCTTCGGCAAGACAATGGAACACAATCTGGCCCTGCTCGACGCCACCCCGCAATTGCGCGCGCTCGGCTTCCCCGTGCTGATCGGAGCCTCACGCAAGATCTTCATCCGCGGCGTCGATCGCCATGGTCCGGCTTCGGAACGCGTAGCGGGATCGGTTGCCGCCGCTCTCTCTGCCGCCCAGCGCGGCGCCGACGCCGTACGCGTCCACGATGTCGCACAGACGCGCCAGGCCCTGGCTGTGTGGAGCGCCGTCGAGGGCCAGGCGATGAGCTGATCCAGGTTTCAGACGACCCGCCGCAACCGTGGCTGGCGGTCAAAGAAACGAAAGAGAAGCAGGCCGGCCAGGAAGCCGCCTATGTTGGCCGGCCAACCGGGCATCACCTGCGAAGTGGTTATAATCAGCGGGCTGACGGCGTTCCACGCCGTGATGAAGGCGAAGACGGCGAGCCAGATGCGCACATTCTGGTCCGCCAGAGCGTCCCGCAAGGTCCAGGCCGGCTTGCGAAATGCCGCACCGCCGGCGACCCGAAAAGCCGCCATGGCCGACCCGCCCTTGAACAGGAAATGGATGGAGGCTGCGAACAGGCCCGACAAGCCACCGCCTGCCCCAACCATGGCTGCTGCACTGCCCCAGTAGAACAGCAGGCAGGTGAACGAGCCTGCGACGGTACATAGCGCTGTAAAGGCCAGGAACCGCCAGGCTCCGAAGCGCCAGGCCACTGCTGCCCCCAGGATCAGCATGGCTGCGCCATTGATCATCAGCGTGCCAGGATCGGACTGAAGGAAGAAACAGGTCAGGAAGCCGGCAATATCGGCAAGGTGCCCCCCGGGCCAGGCAATGCTCTCTCCGATCGCGGGGTCGTAGCGCAGGGGGGTGAAGGCAAAGATGCCGACCAGCCAGGCACTCCAGCTGACGGGCATCACGGCCCGTGCAATGTGAACGGCGACGATGAGGCCGGTGAGCAGCAGGACGACCGCCGGCACGTTAAAGGCCGCTGGCGGATCGATATTGCCGCGCGATTTCAATGACAAAGAGGTGTCTCCTAAAGCAAGGAGGAAGCCATGACCATCCGCCCCGCCTTTCTTAACATCGATTCGGCACCATTAACCTTTTGTTAACATTAATAATTCGTTTCCAGGCGGTAACCATCCTGCCCTCTGCCCCCCTCTCCCCCGCCGGTGCTATCGTCACCTCCGAGCCCGCCTATGGCGGGCTGGAGCGACGTTCGAACGAAGGTCGTTCGTGATGATTGAAGCGAAGGCATGGGCCGATCCCAAATCGGAACATGCCAATAGCGTCCAGTGATCCGCAAGGAACCACAAAGACGCTCTAGCCAATCCGTCGGATTGGCTTGGAAACAAGGAGTTAGAGCAAATAAGCGTTCAGCCATGAACGCGCTTTGCTCAAAGCGTTTTACGATTTAAAGGCAGCGCCAAAAAAATCGCAAAGACGCGTCGAAACAAGGAGTTAGAGCAAATAAGCGTTCAGCCATGAACGCGCTTTGCTCAAAGCGTTTTACGATTTGAAGGCAGCGCCAAAAAATCGCAAAGACGCGTCGAAACAAGGAGTTAGAGCAAATAAGCGTTCAGCCATGAACGCGCTTTGCTCAAGGGGCGGCTGACCAATGAAGAATACGGCGACACGCGACCTCTATGGCTATTGGGATCAGTTGCGCGGTCAGCGGCCGGCCCCCGAACGCGTCGACATCGATCCGGCCGCCATCCGCCGGGTTCTCGGCGATACCTTCATCGTAGAGATCGACAAGAGCCGCAGCTTTCCTTTCCGCCTGGCCGGAACTCGCATGTGCGCCCTGCTGGGCCAGGAGTTGCGCGGCGCTTCGTTGCTGGACCGATGGGCTGATCCGGCTGCCTTGGCGGAGTTGGTGACGGCGGTATCCTTCGACCTCACGGCGCGGGTGATCACGCTGAGTGGCAGCACGCTGCAAGGCCATCGTCTCGACTTGGAATTGCTGCTTCTGCCGCTCCATCATCGCGGCAAGGCGAATTCGCGCATCCTCGGCAGCCTTACCCCGGGCGAAACACCCTATTGGATCGGCCTGCATCCCATTTCGCGTTTCGATATCGTCGCGGTGGAAGAAATCCCGGCGGCTTCCCGCATCCAGCGTCGCTCAGCCTTGCCCAGCGGAGCCCGGCGCTATGGCCATCTCACCTTGGTCGAGGGTGGCAAGGCTACCGCCTGATCAGCAGAATATTTCTTGGTTCCGACGCGTTTTTTACCGACAAGTCCATCAACTACTCTGGAAAAATGACTTAGTGCAGTCGATGGGCCTGATCGCGCAGGGAACCTGCCCGGCTGCAGCGAAGCAAGGCACCACCCACGCCATCATCGGACAGACGGTCGCGAATGGTGGTAAAACGATCCAGCTCGTGATGATAATCGTCGGCGAGGGCCTGCCAGTCCTCGACCTCTTCAACCTCGTCGAGCCGTGACGCAGCGAAGCGGTCCGCTGCGGCTGCCATATCGGCATAAGCCAAGGCCACAGGCGAAGTGCGGAACAACGTGGTTTCGTTCAGGGAAACTTCACCGGTATCGAGATCGCGAACCTGGACGAGAAAGCCGTCAGACTGCGCGATGACTTCGTAGCACCAGCCCTGCCCTTCTGTACTTGCGATCAACATGGCGTCCTCCATCCACTCAACTTACGGCCATGATGCCAGAGCGGTGAAACTTCGAAGTGCCATCCTGCACACGTCATGGTTAACGCTCGATAACGAATGACGGACAGGTAAGCGGCGATTACGTGCCATAATGACGCATGGTGTGTGACTATAGCGTGAACACGCCTTGCAGCTTTGTTGCAACCGGCCAGGATGGCCTTTCGGCTCACACGAGGCCGATGGTGCGCAGCTCGCGCTGGAGCTCGATGGGCAGGTCGGCATCGGCCGTGCCGGCCTTGGCAAGATCCTGCGGTGCATCGGTCGCGCTGAGATAGCGCCAGCCCTGGAAGGGACCGCGCGGACGGGGATCGACCGCGACGACCACCGGATCGAGCAGGATATCGCAACGCGAGATGCCGTCCTCGTCACGGCGCGCACGCAAATCGGTGATGCGCTGGCGGCAGGAGACGATGCCCTTGATCACCCAATAGAGCGAGCCGCCACCGAGGATCGCCTCGCGGTTCTTCGGCATCATCCGGGTGGTGTGGATCTGCTCGCCCGCCAGGCGCAGGCGCAGGGCGATCCACTCCTCGAGGTCGGCGATCGATTCGGCGCCGACGCACAGCTTAATCAGATTAAGGCTCATCACACTGAATCAATATCGACGATCGTTTCGGTTTCTTCGAGCGCGGCCGCTTCCCATTCACGCCACATCGGCGTCGCCATCGCCGCATCCATATAGCGCCGCACCGCGGCCGGCACCTTGACGTCATAGGCGTGCAGGCGGTTCACCACCGGTGCCCACATGGCATCGGCATTGTTGAACTTCGCGCCGAACAGGAAATCGCCGCCACCACCGAAGCGTGTGCGGCAATCGATG
The DNA here is from genome assembly GCF_056754975.1 of Labrys sp. HAY1-8F. Classification (NCBI taxonomy): domain Bacteria; kingdom Pseudomonadati; phylum Pseudomonadota; class Alphaproteobacteria; order Hyphomicrobiales; family Xanthobacteraceae; genus Labrys; species Labrys sp. HAY1-8F. Next base: position 945,164 of record NZ_JBPGWZ010000002.1, read on the forward strand.
ATGAGATCGACCACCCTTTCCACACTCGCCTGGGTTTCGTCGTCGAGCGCGATCGCCCTCGGGCGGCGCTTGATATTCATCGGACAGTTGCGGCGCAGCGGCAGAAACCCGGCATGGATCTCCGCGCTGATGGCACGGGCGTGAGCCCGGCTCTCGCGATCGTCAGGCCAGAGTTCCGGCGCGATCTCGGCCAGATATTCGAGGATGGCAATGGATTCGTGCACCATAATGTCGCCATGGATCAGAATGGGCACCTTGCCGGCTGCCGAGGTCGCCTTGATCATCGCCGACGTTTCGGGATGACGCAGCCAGATGATCTGTTCCTCGAAGCTCAAACCGGCCGACTTTGCCGCAAGCCAGGGACGCATGGACCAGGAAGAATAATTCTTGTTGCCGATGATCAGTTTCAAGGGGCGTACTCCAGCACCGGCCGCACCATGCCGCCTCCTGCACGGGCGCGCAAACGGAGATTTGCCTCCGTCAACATACCGTATGACTGCTCAGTTAAACGACCCTGGTGCCAAACATCCGGTTGCAAGCCGGCGGGAGCGCCTTCATTGTTCGATCCACGAACTGCAACGCGTCTGAGAGTCGTACCCATGAAGAAAATGCTCGTGCTTGCCGGCCTGCTCACCCTCCCCCTCGCAAGCTGCGTCACGCCAGAGGGCGGTTACGCCGACCGCCCCTATTATAGCGACCCTGGCTATTACGGTGGCGGCTATTACGGCGATCATCGTCGCGACCGTCGCGATCGCTACCCAGGTCGCCCACGCCCCGGTCGGCCGATTCCTGGGGAACCAGGTCCCAGTACAGGCCCCGGCACGGGTCCGGGACCGACTCCAGGCGGTGATTTCAGCTGGCGGAACGCCCCCTCCGGCGGACGACCTCCGATCACCTCGAATGTTGGCGGTTCTCCCGGCTTGTCACGCCCTGGCTGGTCTGCACCCGCCCCTCGGGTCGAGAGCCCATCAGCGGCTCCTAGCGCGCCGCGGGTCGACAGCCCTTCACCAACTCCCAGTGTGCCAGCCGGTGCTGGTCCAATCCGCAATTGCCCCCCCGGTACAGCCGGCTGTTGAACAAACACCGACCCCGGCAGGGCAAGCCTTCCCGGGTAATCCCAAACCAACGGCCGCTTTGTTCAGCTTAGGCTTGGAATTTCAGGCTCATAGAGCGGATTCCGTTTCATGGCGACGGAAGCCGCTCAGCAAAACTTTAGTAGGGAAGCGCCGCTTCCGTATCCAGATCGTGAGTTCAATGGTAGACAAGGACGCTCTCGAACAGACGGCGCTGCGCCTGATCGCAACTTTGCCGGTAGGCAAGACCCTCGCCCCCTCTGACATTGCTCAGGAGGTTGGAGGCAAGGCTGCCGATCAATGGGGGCCGCTGATGCAGCCGCTTCGTCGCATCGTCGTGCGTCTGGCCAAGGAGGGCCGGCTGATGATCTATCGCAAGGGCGCTCCAGCCGACCCTGACGACTTCAAGGGCGTTTATCGACTGGGGCCGGTACGGATCGATTAGACATTGCAGAGGGCGCCTGGAAGCTCCCTCTGTCGACATACGCAGCCTCAATTGGCGGCGATGCTGCCTGTGGCGACGTTCTGAGCCAGGAAGTCCTGCCATTGCTGCTCGGACCCTGCGAAGGCGTTACGGTCCACCTGCCCTTGGACTCCCGGCACTGAACCGGTGGCGGTATATTGCCAGAAGGCCCAGGAACGCTTGCCATAGCGCTCGGAAGGATGGCCCTTCACCGAGCGCACCCAGAAGGGATAGGCCTCCAGTTCACCGGTCAGGATTTCGCGATGGAAATCCACCGTGGTGTAGATGATCGGCTTCTTGCCGTAGAAGCGCTCCATCTCGCGTAGGAACACCGCCATGTCGGCATGGATCTTCGGGGCGGGCGGACGCAGCTTGCAGGTCGGCGAAAGGTGATTCCACTCCATGTCCAGAACCGGCGGCAAGGCGTCGCTTGCCGGTGGTACATGGGTCTTGAACCAGGCGACCTGATCCTCCACCGGCCGGCAGAAATAATAGAAATGATAGGCGCCTGTCGGTATGCCCGCAGCGCGGGCTCCCTCCCAATTCGCCCTGAACTTGTCGTCGACGCGGTCGCCACCTTCCGTCGCCTTCAGATAGGCGAAGCGCACGCCGCCCCGGGCAGCGGCATTCCAATCGATAATGCCCTGATATTTCGAGACGTCGATGCCATGCACCGGAAACTTGTTCGCCTCGGGGTAGGCCTGCTGAACGGTCGAGCAGGCACTGAGCACCAGCACACCCGCTGCAAGAAACCCGTGCTGGATGAAGCGCGACAGCGATCGCATTGTGAAACCCATTATGAACGGCCATTCCGTCTGGCGCAAAGCGCGTCCATGACTGAACGCTTGTTTGCTCCAACTCATCGTTTCCAAGCCAATCCAACGGATTGGCTAGAGCGTCTTTGCGATTCAAGGTGAGTCCGTCGAATCGCAAAACGCTTCGGCACTTCAACGACTGGAAACACAGGATAGAGAGAGAAGCTTAACCGCATCTCACTGTCGACAAAAATCTTTGAAGACTCGCCTCGCAAAGTGCTTATCAGGCGAATCATTCCCCCATTTTCGGTCGTACCCGTCATGAAAGTCTTGGCCCTAAGCAGATGTCTCCTGATCGTGCTCGTGGCGCGATCAGGAGACATCTGCAAGATATCAAGCATTTGCAGAGTATCCTGGCGAGACCCGCGGACGAGCCTCGCCGGGATACTCTGCCTGGCTGCTGCGCTCGCCTGCGCCCTGCCTGCATCCAGCCTCGCGGGTTGCCCGCCGGAGGCGCTGGGCGTGTCGCGTACGCTGCCTGTCGGCACCGTGGGCGGCGGCGCGGTCGGGCTCAAGACCTATCCCCAGACCTTGCTGCTGGCGCCGGGAGAGGTGGTTCTGACATTCGACGACGGTCCCATGCCCGGACGCACGGAAAAGATCCTGGACACGCTTTCGGGCCAATGCGTGAAAGCTACCTTCTTCATGATCGGCCGCAACGCCGCTGCCGCACCCGCCCTCGCCGCCCGGGTCGCGAGGGAAGGACATACCGTTGGCTATCATTCGATGACCCATCCCATCCTGCGCCGCCTGTCCTTCGAACGAGCTCGAGCCGATATCGAGAACGGCTACCGTGCCGTCGACAGGGCCGTCTGGGGTGCGGCGGGAGAGCGTCCACACCAGCCCTTCTTCCGCTTTCCCGGCTTTGCCGACTCCCCAGCCCTCAACCAATGGCTGGCCTCGCTCGACATCGTGGCGTTCGGCGCCGATCTGTGGGCAAGCGATTGGGAGCCCGAAACGCCACAGGAGGAACTCAAGCTGGTGCTCGGGCGACTCGAGAAGAACAAAGGCGGCATCGTGCTCCTGCACGACATCCAGCCGCGCACCGTGGCGATGCTGCCTCAGTTTCTCCAGGAACTCAAAAGGCGCGGCTTTCGAATCGTGCATATCGTGCCCGGCCCCGGTGAACTCGAAACCAAACCTGCTCCCGCCGGCTGGTTCTCCCAGACCGAGCGCATCCTCGCCAACCAGGGCAAGCCTGTTGGCAAGGCCCGCCGCGCCGCGCCGCAATAGACTCCAGCCAAACAAAAAGGCGATCCATCGCTGGATCGCCTTTCCGGAGCCTTGCTCTAATTTGGTGCGGTCAAGAGGACTCGAACCTCCACTGGTCTCCCAACTACCACCTCAAGGTAGCGCGTCTACCAATTCCGCCATGACCGCGGTTGCTGCACAGGGCCGATCCGAAGACCGTGTCGCCATGTGAAGCGGCGCATCGTCTAACAGATCGATCACAGGGCAGCAAGGGCAATTCACGCTTTTCCTGCACTTCGCATGCAAGCCCTTGTCGAAGCCCCAAAATCCGCCGATATGAAGAGCCTGTCCACCCCGATTGGAACCGATCCAGTGACCAGCCGCAATGCCCTCGACCATCGTCTCCTGCCCGGCAGCGATTCTCCGCCAGTGGAGTGGCAGGTGATCGCGGGCCTCAGTCCCTATGAGGAAACCGTCGCTGCGATGGAGGCCAGAGCAGGTGCAATTGCGGACGGGGTGGCCGGCGAATGCGTCTGGCTGCTCGAACATCCGCCACTCTATACCGCCGGCACCTCGGCCAGGCACGAGGATCTGGTCGCTCCCGACCGGTTCCCGGTGCACCAGACCGGGCGCGGCGGGCAATACACCTATCACGGCCCCGGCCAACGCGTGGCTTATGTCATGCTCGATCTCAAGCGCCGCCGACAGGACGTGCGGCGGCTGGTGACGGCGCTGGAAGCCTGGCTGATCGAAACGCTTTGGGCCTTTCACGTGCGCGGCGAACGCCGCGAGGACCGGGTCGGCGTCTGGGTTCGGCGCCCCCAGCGCGGCGAAGGTGCCGAGGACAAGATCGCCGCCATCGGCATCCGCCTCAAGCGCTGGGTCTCCTTCCACGGCATCGCTATCAATGTGGAACCCGATCTCGAGCATTTCTCCGGCATTGTACCCTGTGGCGTCCGCGACCACGGCGTGACCAGTCTGGTCGATCTCGGGCTGCCGGTGACGCTGGAGGATGTCGACCTTGCCTTGCGCCAGACCTTCGAACCGATCTTTGGAGAGACGCGCCTGTCGAGGGCAGATATCGAATCGGGAAATGCCGCCAAGGCATTGGTTTGAGCGGACTTTGCGCCTACCAGCTCGTTCTCGCACTGGAGGCGAGTCCGTTGCCCGGTATGATGGCCAGTGCGATCAGCCAGCCGACCATCGGGCCGCTGAACAGGCCGAATGTCGCCAGAGCCTGTTGCCAGGACGCCAGGGCACCCCGGTCGAGAAAGAAGATCGCGATCGCGACGGCCAGCAGATAGAGGCTCAGAAAGGCCGGGATCACCAGGCCGGACCAACCGAAATCATGCAGGCGCTTGCGTGAAAGGCAGATGGCGGACCAGGCAATGGCCGCAACAAAGGCGAAGGAGCCCAAGCCATAGGGGCCGCTCCAGCCTTGCAGGGCATGGTGACCGCCGACCGTAAGCGCCGCCAGCAGCACGACACCGGCGGTGAAGGCAACGCGATCGATCGCCCCGGAAGGCGATAGCAGCAAACGCAAGATGACGACTGACAGCATTGTCCTGACAACGTACTGAACCCAAGCTGGATATGTCTGTAACATCCGGGGGTTAACGTCGCGTTTCGAAGTTTTGAGTCGACTTGCCGGCATCTTGCCTTGCTACAGCCGCCCCGTTGCCACCCGCATCTTGTCGGCCAGCCCGCCGCCGATTCGCCGATAGAGGGCGTGGGCAATCTGCTCGTCTCGCTTGCACAGCGCCTTGAGCTTGTCCTGGTCGAAGGCCAGCACGCGTACGGCATTTTCCGTGATCACCGTTGCGGTCGCCGGTACGCCGGTGGCAAAGGACACGTCCCCGACGAAAGCCCCGGCACCGACATGGGCAACGAGTTGGTCGCGCACGCGCACCTCGGTCTGGCCTTCACAGATGAAAGTGAGCTCATGCACCGGATCGGCCTCGGTGGTCACCACCGAGCCCGGTTCCAAAGTGCGCCATTCGGCCGTCCGCAGAAGCTGGGCAATCTGCGCCTTGTCGAGATCGCCGACGATCGGCTTGATGAAAGCCTGTTCGTCGGCGGAGAGCTTGAGACTGAGACGGTCGCGCAGGAGAATGCCGAGCTGCACCAGATTGATCAGGATGAAGGCGCTGTCCCAGGCGATCGACGGCCAGACAGCCGAGCCGCTGAACAGGAAATAGACAACCTCCAGGGCAATGCCGACCACCGCCGCCAGCCGCAGCCAGAAGATGTTGGTCAGGAGATAGGAGATGGCGATGATGGCATAGGCGATGTGGCCAGGGAGCGCGCCCCAGCTGAAGAACTGGTCCCAGACGCTCAAACCCACTCTCCCTCGACCGCAAATGCCGGACTGACATACCAAGTCTCGAAAATGCTGACGCATCCGAGATGCAAACGCCTGACGGTTTTCGACACCAAATCAAAGATTTGGCGAAAATCATCAGATAGAACCAAGACGCATTGAAAATGCCTCTCGGTATCAGGCAAAATCCATGATCACCGCATCGACCGCCAGCGTATCGCCCGGCTTGACGCGGATCTTCTTGACGGTGGCGTCGCGCTCGGCACGCAGAACGTTCTCCATCTTCATGGCCTCGACGACGCAGAGCGCCTCCCCGGCCTTGACCTCCTGCCCCTCGACGACCTCGATGGCCCGGACCAGTCCGGGCATCGGACACAGCAAGGCCGTCGTAAGCGCGGTGCTGTTCTTGACCGGCATCAGGCGGGCTAGCTCTGCTTCGCGCCGGGTGTAGATGCGGATATCGGCGGCGGTGCCGCGATGGGCCAGCACCACACCGTTGGGAATCGCCCGTACCAGCATGGACACCAGCTCGCCGTGGATGCGGCCCGACCATACTGGCTGGCCGGGCTTCCAGTCCGAGGTGAGTGTCACCAGGCGCTCCGGCGCCCCTTCCGGCGTGAGGAAGGTCACCTGCATCTCCCCGCGCGCCTCGTCCACCTCGACGGTAAAGGCGGTGTCGCCGAGAACCGCCATGCGGCGGCGCTCGAACACCACGGGCTTGCCGACCATCTGCCCACTGATGCTGCGCTTGCGTTGGTTCTGGATATGGTCGATTGCCGTCGCAACCGCCGCCAGCCTGTCAGCAACCGCCCCCTTGGGCGGGCTGACCGAAAATCCGCCGGGGAACTCTTCGGCGATGAAAGCGGTCGACAGCCGTCCTTCCTTCCAGCGTTCATGCTGCATGAGCGCCGAGAGGAAGGGAATATTGTGGCGAATGCCTTCGATGGCAAAGCCGTCGAGCGCATCCGACATGGCGGCGATCGCGCCGGCACGCGTCGGGGCATGCGTGCAGAGCTTGGCGATCATCGGGTCGTAGTGGAGCGAGATCTCGCCTCCCTCGAACACGCCGGTGTCGTTGCGAACCGTCACGCCCTTCTCGCGCCGTTCGGCCGGTGGGCGATACTGGGTCAGGCGGCCGATCGAGGGCAGGAAATTGCGCAGCGGGTCCTCGGCGTAGACGCGTGATTCCACGGCCCACCCGGAGAGCTTGATGTCGGACTGCTTCAGCGCGAGCTTTTCGCCGGCAGCGACGAGGAACATCTGCTCGACCAGATCGATGCCCGTCACCAGTTCGGTCACGGGATGCTCAACCTGCAGGCGGGTGTTCATCTCCAGGAAGTAGAAGCTCTTGTCCTGCCCGGCCACGAACTCGACGGTGCCGGCGGAATCATAATTGACCGCCTTGGCGAGCGCGACGGCCTGGGCCCCCATCAGGGCCCGCGTCTCCGCATCCAGCAGAGGCGACGGCGCTTCTTCGATCACTTTCTGGTTGCGGCGCTGGATCGAGCATTCACGCTCCCCCAGATGGATGACGTTGCCATGCTTGTCGCCGAGGACCTGGATTTCGATGTGGCGGGGCTCGACGATGAACTTCTCGATGAAGACGCGGTCGTCGCCGAAGCTCGCTTTCGCCTCGGAACGCGCCAGGCGGAAGCCCTCCTCCACCTCCGCGGCCGAATGGGCGATGCGCATGCCCTTGCCGCCGCCGCCGGCGGAGGCCTTGATCATCACGGGGTAGCCGATCTCCGTAGCGATGCGGATGGCCGCCGCGCTATCCTCGATGATGCCGAGATGGCCGGGTACGGTGGAAACGCCCGCCGCCGCCGCGGCCTTCTTGGATTCGATCTTGTCGCCCATCGCCGCGATGGCATGCGGATTGGGACCGACGAAAATGATGCCGGCCTCCTTGAGCGCCGTGGCAAAGGCCTCCCGCTCCGACAGGAAGCCGTAACCAGGATGCACCGCATCGGCGCCGGTCTGGCGGCAGGCCTCGATGATCTTCTCGATCTGTAGATAGGATTGAGCCGCGGCCGGCGGGCCGATATGGACGGCCTCGTCCGCCATCTCGACGTGCAGGGCATCGCGATCGGCATCGGAATAGACGGCGACCGTGGCGATGCCCATCCGGCGTGCCGTCTTGATGATGCGGCAGGCAATTTCTCCGCGATTGGCAATCAGAACTTTGGAAAACATGCCCGCAATCACCCAGGATGGCTCGAATGGGCTCGCTGCCCTTGACTAGGGCGTCTCATAGATTTCGGCCGTACGCAATAAGTCGGCTTGGAGATTCAGGCGACGTACACCGCTGATCGCGGCATCGGGGTGCTTCCGGCCATATCCCTGTTCCCTCCACGCTTTACGCTCCCCGCCCCTTTGCTAAGATCCAGCCTGGCTTCAAGGGTGGTGGGGACCGCATGCATATGAGGATCGTCCTGGCGCTCGCGATATTCGTGGGCACGTGGTGCGCCGCCGGCGCGGCCCACGCCGACAAGCGCGTTGCCCTGCTGATCGGCAATGCCCGCTATCAGAACGCCACGGCACTGATCAATCCGCCCAATGACGTCAGTGGCATGAAGGCGGCGTTGAACCAGGCCGGCTTCACCGTGATCCAGCCCGAAAACGACCTCACCCGTCAGGGCATGGTGCAGGCGCTGCGAGCGTTCGAAACGCAAGCTGCAACGGCGGACGTGGCCGTGATCTATTACTCGGGCCATGGCATGGAACTCAACGGCATCAATTATCTGCTGCCGGTGGATGCACGCCTTGCTACGGACCGGGACGTCGAGGATGAGGCGGTGACCCTCGACAGGGTGCTGCGCTCGCTCGAAGGAGCCTCCCGCCTCAAGCTGGTGATCCTGGATGCCTGTCGCAACAATCCCTTCCTGCCGCGCATGGGCCGCAGCAACAGCAATCGGGCGGTCTCGCGCGGCCTGGCTCGTGCCGAGCCGGCCAGCACCAACACGCTGATTGCCTATTCGGCAGCAGCCGGCACCGTGGCCGCCGACGGCAATGGCCTGAACAGCCCTTTCACCGCCTCGCTGATCAAGCGCATCATCGAGCCCGGCATCGATGTCCGCATCATGCTCGGCAATGTGCGCGACGACGTCATGGCCGATACCGGGAACCAGCAACAGCCCTTCGTCAACGGATCGCTCGGCGGCGGCGTCCTGTCCCTGATGGCAGCACCGGCCCAAGCCGGCGCCCCTCCCGCCACGGACGCGCTTTTCGGCGAGGCTTCGCAGATCTGGCCGACGCTGCGGGGCAGCACGGATATTGGCGAGCTCGAAACCTTCCGCAAGCGCTATGCCAACACCTTCTTCGGCGAGTTGGCCGACAAGCGCATTAAGGAACTCTCGGCGCTGGCGACCACCAAGACCATACCGTCCGTCATCCCACAGACAGCGCCCGATCCCGGCCCCCCGCAGAAGCAGGCGGCGGCCGTCACCCCGGTGAGACCGGCAGTTCCACCGCCTGAAACCGAATGCGACAGGCTGGCCGCCAGCCCCCTGGATCCGGACCGGGTCGGCGCCGGCGTGCTGTTCGGGCAGATCGATGCCGCCCGGGCCGTCGCGGCCTGCAACGGCGGCCTGCAGCAATATCCCGGGACCAAGCGGCTGCTCTTTCAATATGGGCGCGCCCTCGATGCCGCCAAGCGCCACGCCGAAGCCTTCGCCACCTACCAGCAGGCCTTTGAGGCCGGCAGCCTCGCCGCGGCTCACAATCTGGCCTTCCTCTATCGCGAGGGCACCGGTGTGCCGCGCGATTATGCCGAAGCCATGCGCTGGTTCCGCAAGGCGGCCGATGGCGGCTATGCCAATTCCTATGTCAGTATCGGCTATCTCTACGAGCTCGGGCTCGGCGTGCCGCGGGACTATGCCGAAGCTATGCGCTGGTATCGCCAGGGCGCCGACCGTGGCGATGTGGAAAGCCACGCCAACATCGCCTTGCTCTATGAGGGCGGCAAAGGCACGAAGCGCGATTATGCCGAGGCCTTGCGCTGGTACCGGAAGGCTGCCGATCTCGGCGACACCAACAGCTTGGCCAGCCTCGCCTCCTATTACAACAACGGCCGTGGTACCGCGAAGAATCCGGTGGAAGCCGCCAACTACGCCTTCAAGGCCCTGGAGCGCGGTTCCGAGTTCGAGCTCAATGAGCTCTTGACCAACGCCAAGGCGTGGTCTCCGCGCTTCCACTCCGAGATGCTGCTCAAGCTCAAGGCCCGGGGCTATTACAACGGCCCGATCACCGCCAGCTTCAACGAACAGGCCCGCTCCGCCCTGCGCAAGCTGGCGGGCCGGTGAAGCTGGAGCGTTTTGCGATTTGGTGGAATCGCCCAGAATCGCAAAGACGCGTCGAAACGAAGCGTTAAAGCAAACGAGCGTTCCGTCATGAATGCGCTTTGCTCTAAGGATGAACAGCCTCATATCGAGAGTCATCCCTAAGCAGAGTTTCCTGACGAGGTCCACGGATGGGGCTCGTCAGGAAACTCTGCAAATGTCTGAAATCCTGCAGATTCTTCCTGATCGTGCCCATGGCCCGATCAGGAAGAATCTGCTTGGCAACCAACACCTTGCTGGAAAAGCAGAATGCCGGCCCCGGGGCCGGCATTCGATGACATCGGTCAATGGGCTCGAGCCGGTCAGATCATCTGGCTGATCGGCTTGTCCCAGCTGTTGGTCGCCGCCATCTGGCGCGGATCGACCAGGGCCAGCAGAGCCCGCTCCGCGCGGCTTACCCGGCCATCGTGCTGGATGCGCCGGTTCAGCCAGGCGCTGTCGCGATCGGCCAGGACCACTGGCGTGGTCAGCGAGCGGCCACCCGTATCGCTCGGCTGGTTGGTGGCCAGCAGATGCGCCTGAATGGTTTCGGCGAACAGTCCGTCCCAGGCCGGATCTTCACTGTTGCAGCCTTCGGCCATATCGAACAGCATCTCGGCTTCCTGGCGCGAGATGATGCGGCGCTTGGCGCCCCTCTCGACCTGAAAAAGACGAGCCATGCTGGCGATATCCTGCGTGTCGATCACGCGGGAGAAATGGATGCGGCCTTTGGCGGCCGGTCCCTCGCCCGTCATCGCAGCGTGCTGGATTTGATGCAGCGCGAAGCTGGCCAGTTCGTCGGGCACGCTGTCAGCCTGCTCGACCAGTCGGATCAGCAGACCGAGTTCGGCGGCATTGGCCACCAATCCCTCGCCGCCATCGAGCATCGAAAGGAGCCAGGCTCCCTGCTCCTTGGAAATGCTGCCCTTGGGTTCGTTACGATCCAGGACGAAAGCCGTCAGCATTTCCTCGAAGAGGGCGTTAAAATTCTTGTTGCGTCCTGCCAATACGCCCTGAAGCGCAAAGAGTGCGTCGGCATCGGCGGCCTGGAGCAGCGCGCCGTCCTGCCAACGCTGACGCATTTGCTGAACTTCGGAATCCTCGATCGAACCACGCTCCAGAGCGGGCTCAACTAGAGTTGCGATAGGTGACGTCACCATGGGGTCGTGCCTTGCCTTGGTTTGCGCCTAACTCGCGGCGCCTCATGAAACCCAATTTGAGCCTGGATCACTCAAACTGGCGTTAATGAGTCTCACCCTAAGGGCCGCACATGGCCAAAGAATGTGCTGTTCGCCACAATCCTGTGGCAATGTCGGGCCGAAATCCGATCATTCACAGCTTTGAGCTTGGCGGCCGCCGAGGGCTCGACGAGAGAGCTGATGTAAAGAGGCCGATCCGATACACCTGATATCTATCTGATATCAAACCCTTTTCAGGGTTCAGCCATGCCGCAGCCGCAGGCCTGCCCTGCGAGGTGCGCCTCGCGCAGCGGATATGCGGGAAACGCCGCTCGCGGGATTCACCATGTTTTGTTATTTTCCCCTACGGCAAGCGAAATAACCGGTGGAGCCATCCCGGTCAGTCTCAAGTTTGAGACTGACCGTTATAGCGGGATGTTGTCATGCTTCTTGCGCGGAGCCTCGACATGCTTGTTGCGCAACATGGCCAAGGCGCGCGCCACGCGTTTGCGCGTCTGTGAGGGCTGGACCACTTCGTCGATATAGCCGCGCTCGGCGGCGACGAAGGGGGAGAGGAATCGGTCCTCATAGCCCTTGACGTGCTTGGCGATCTTTTCCGGATCATCCATGTCCTGGCGGAAGATGATCTCCACGGCTCCCTTGGCGCCCATCACCGCGATCTGGGCGGTCGGCCAGGCATAGTTGACATCGGCCCCGACATGCTTGGAGGCCATGACGTCATAGGCGCCGCCATAGGCCTTGCGGGTGATCACGGTCACCAGGGGCACCGTGGCCTGCGAATAGGCGAACAGGAGCTTGGCACCGTGCTTGATCAACCCGCCATATTCCTGCGCCGTGCCGGGCAGGAAGCCGGGAACGTCGACCAGCGTGACGATCGGGATCTCGAAGGCGTTGCAGAAGCGCACGAAACGAGCAGCCTTGCGGCTGGCGTCGGAATCGAGCACGCCGGCCAGCACCATCGGCTGGTTGGCCACGATGCCGACGGTCCGCCCGGCAATGCGCGCGAAGCCCGTGATGATGTTGCGCGCGAACTTCTCCTGGATCTCGAAGAAGTCCCCCTCGTCCGCCAGCTTGGTGACAAGCTCCTTCATGTCATAGGGTTTGTTGGGATTGTCGGGCACCAGCGTGTCGAGCGAGGGCTCGAGCCGCTCGATATCGTCGAAGGACGGGATCTCCGGCGGCCCCTCGCAATTATTGGCCGGCAGGAAGTCGATCAGCCGTCTCATCTGAAGCAAGGCCTCGACATCGTTCTCATAGGCACCGTCGGCCACGGAGGAGCGTACGGCATGCACCGAAGCGCCGCCGAGTTCCTCGGCCGTCACCGTCTCGTTGGTCACCGTCTTGGTGACGTCGGGGCCGGTGACGAACATGTAGCTGGTGTCCTTCACCATGAAGATGAAGTCGGTCATCGCCGGCGAATAGACGTCGCCGCCGGCGCAAGGACCCATGATCAACGAGATCTGCGGGATCACGCCGGAGGCCAGCACATTGCGCCGGAACACCTCGCCATAACCACCGAGCGCAGCGACGCCCTCCTGGATACGGGCACCACCGGCGTCGAACAGACCGATGATCGGCGCCCGGTTCTTGAGTGCCATATCCTGGATCTTGTTGATCTTGGTGGCGTGGGTCTCCGACAGCGAGCCGCCGAACACCGTGAAGTCCTTGGCGAAGACGAAGACCTTGCGGCCATTCACCGTACCCCAGCCGGTGACGACGCCATCGCCAGAGATATGCGCACGGTCCATGCCGAAATCGACGGCGCGATGCTCGACGAAGGCATCGAATTCCTCGAAGGAACCGGCATCGAGCAGCAATTCCAGGCGCTCGCGTGCGGTAAGCTTGCCCTTGGCGTGCTGTGCTGCGATGCGTTTTTCGCCACCGCCCAGCAGGGCCTGGGTGCGGCGTGACTGGAGTTCGGCCAGGATATGCTTCATGAAGGGCGCTTCCCGCGGCTCTTGTTTGAACCTGCCGCGCCTTGTTCCATACAGCGATATCGCCCGGATTTCATCGTGCTCCGCCATTCCCCGGCGAAATTCCACAGGAACCGGCGCTTGTTGGCGCAAAACGCAGCTTGAGCAGGAAGGCCGCGGCCAGTGTGATGCCGGCCAGCGCCAGGGAGAGGACGAGCGCCCCCTCTTGGCCCCACCATTCGATCACGCGGGCATAGATGACAGGCGCTCCGGCCGAAACGACGAAGCTCGGCGCCAGCAAGCGGCCGGTGATGGCGCCATAGGCGCGATGGTCGAACAGAACGAGCGGGACCGTGCCCCGCGTAATCGTTGCGAGGCCGTTGCCGGCGCCATAGCCAAGGGCGAACAGCATGGCGGCCGCCAACGAGTAGCCACCGGCGAACCCTGCGGCAAAGGAGAGCGGCAGAAGAGAGCAGGCCAGGAGATTGAGCGCGAGCGGATGCAGGCGGGTGCCAAACAAGATCTCGGCAAGCCTCGCGGCGGACTGGCCGATGCCCCGCAGCGTCGCGACCCAGACCGCCGAGGTCTGAGCGAGGCCAAGCCCCGCCAGGATGGCGATCATGTGGGATGACATGCCGGCGTTCAGAAAATTCATGATAGTAGTGATCAGGGCGTAGAGCACGCCGGCAAGAAGGAGGCCGGAACCGGTTCCGCCGAACGTCGGCCGGGAGTCCTCCGCATTGGGTACCGGCCTGTCGCGATGACGAATTGTAGGTAACGCCAAAGCGAGCGGTGCCATCGCCAGCATCAGGCCGGCATAGACGAGGACGGCTCCCCGCCAGCCTAGACTATTGGCCAGCGCCGTTCCCAACGGCCAGAACGCAGTGGAAGAAAGTCCGCCGGGCAGTGTGATCTGGGCCATCGCGCGGCTCGCATCGGCCCCACCGACGCGCGCCAGGGCGGCGAAGGCGGCATCGTAAAGCGTCAGCCGCATGGCCACGCCCAACACCAGCCAGGCGGCGAAATAAGCCGGCAGGGAATGGCTGGCGGCCAGCCCCAGGCATCCCAGGGCGGCGAGCACCGATCCGGTCGCCATCATGCCGCGGCCGCCGTGACGATCGATCAGCCGCCCGCAGAGCGGCGAAACCAGTCCCATCATCAGCAGAGCCAGGGCAAAGCCGCCATAGACGATGTCGCGCGACCAGCCAAGGTCCTCGGCCATCCGCTCGCCGAAGCCGCCGACCAGATAATAGGTGGCGCCCCAGGCCACGAACTGGAAAAGGCCGAGACAAAGGACGGTACGACGCTCGATCACCGCCCGGCCTCGCTGTCGAGGGGCGGCGCGCCATTCCCGATCCCGAGGGAACGCTGCATCAGTACGGTGTCGACCCAACGCCCGAGCTTGAAGCCGACCGATGTCAGCACGCCCGCCTCGGAAAAGCCCAGGCGCCGATGCAAGGCGATCGAACCGGTATTGCCGCTATTGCCGATGATGGCCAGCATCTGACGCCAGGGGCCGGCCTCGCAGCGGGCGATCAGTTCCTCCAACAGGAGGCGACCAGCGCCTCGCCCACCCATGTCCGGGGCGACATAGACGGAATCCTCGACGGTGTAGCGATAGGCCGGGCGTGGCCTGTAGGCCGTAGCGTAGCTGTAGCCCACCACGCGCCCTTCCGCCTCCGCCACGAGATAGGGCAGTCCCTGGGCGAGAACGCCGCGGCGGCGCGAAACCAGCTCATCCAGGCTTGGCGGCACTTCCTCGAAGCTCGCCAGCCCCTGCAGCACGTGGTGGGCATAGATCGGCTGCACCGCCGCCATGTCGCTCTCGCGGGCATCCCGCACGAGGATCGCAGCGGCGTTGGCGGCTGGTTCCATCCGATTCGCTGTCATTGCCATCGCCTGATTGCATCCCTTCATAGCAGGATCGCTCCTCGTCGCCACGGGGTGACCGGCCAGCGCTCCGCGCCGGGTGACGCCGACATCGGCCAGCAAACGGTCGTCGAGTTCTCGCAATGCCGCCCGCTGATGCAGGCATGACCGGGGCGACAAAGCGAGATAGCGCCCCGTTCCCCTGACAGCTGCCATGAATGCCGTCGGCAGCGACAGGTGCTCTGCCATCTCGCGTTCTTCCCGTTTTGTGAAACCGGCCGGATTGTTGCTCCTCGCTTGAAATAAATGAAGCTTTGGAAAATCATGCAAAGCATAAGAAAATTTTTGGTACGAGAATAACTCCGATATGAACAACCTCAATCTCGACCACCTCAAAGCCTTCGCCGATGTCGTCGAGCTCGGCAGTTTCTCGGCGGCGGCGGAACGGCTGAACCTGACGCAACCCGCCGTCAGCCTGCAGGTCCGTCAGTTGGAGCGGCGCTTCGGCACCTTGTTGGTCGAGCGCGTTGGCCGCCGGACAAGACCGACGGCGGCCGGCGCAGACCTCCTGCTCCACGTCGCCCAAATCGATGCCGCAGTGCAGGCGGCGCTGGAAGCCGTGGCGCGCCATGACGGAAAGGTCATGGGAAAGGTACGCATCGGTACGGGCGCGACGGCTTGCATCTTCCTGTTGCCACCGGTTCTCAAGAAATTGCGGCAAGCCTTTCCGAACCTGGAAATTATCATCTCCACCGGCAATACGGCTGAGATCGCCAAGGCAGTCGAAGACAATCGCCTCGACATTGGCCTGGTCGCATTGCCGCTCTCCAGCCGTTCCCTGGAGATCGTTCCCGTGCTGGATGACCCGTTCCTGCTGATCGGCCCGCCGGGCATGACGCTCACGCAGGAGGCGACGGCAGCAGTGGTCGCCGAGTTGCCGCTGCTGCTTTTCGAGCCAGGAGGCAATACCAGGCGCATCGGCGACGAATGGTTTGCTCGGGCAGGATTGTCGCCCAAACCGGTGATGTCGCTGGGCAGCGTCGAAGCGATCAAAGAACTGGTCAAGGCAGGGCTCGGGTGCTCTATCCTGCCCAAAATGGCGGTTCGGGCAGAGGCAACGGCTTTCACCGTACGAAGCCTGGCTCCCCTCCTGCATCGAACTCTGGCAGTGGTGCTCCGACGCGACAAGCCACTTCATCGCGGTCTGAAGGAAGTCTTTCGAGCCCTGCAGACCTTGGCGTGAGATGATCGAGGAATTGAAACCAGCGCTTGAACCTTTCGCTGCAGCGCGTTAGTTCGACGTGCTCATCCTCATCGATAGGAAAACCCCATGTCGAGCTTGGCCGAACTGCGCCCCGATGCCCTCGCTGCCCTCCACGGCGAACTGACGCGCGAATATGAGGCCTTGAAAGACCGCAAACTCTCCCTCGACATGACGCGCGGCAAGCCGGCACCCGAACAGCTCGACCTTGCCGAAGGCATGCTCGCTCTGCCCGGCAACCGCGACCATCTCAGCGAAGCCGGTGAGGACACCCGCAACTATGGCGGCCTGCAGGGACTGGCCGAGGTGCGCAACCTGTTTGCGCCGGTGCTCGGCGCGCCCGCCGCCCAGGTCATCGTCGGCAACAATTCCAGTCTGGCATTGATGCACGACGTCCATGTCTATGCATTGCTGCGCGGTGTCCCCGGCGGGCAGAAGCCCTGGAGCAAGGAAGAGGAGATCGCCATCCTCTGCCCGGTGCCGGGCTATGACCGGCATTTCGCCTTGAGCGAATCCTTCGGCATCAAGCTCATCCCGGTGCCGCTCACCGGCGAAGGCCCCGACATGGACGAAGTCGAGCGCCTGGCCGCCGACCCGAAGGTCAAGGCGATCTGGTGCGTACCGCAATATTCCAACCCCAGCGGCGAGACCTATTCAGACGCCGTGGTCGAACGCCTGGCGCGCATGAAGACGGGAGCCGCGGACTTCCGCATCCTATGGGACAACGCCTATGCGCTGCACCATCTCGGTGACACCCGGCCGCATCTCGCCAACATCCTGGAGGCCTGCGCGGCAGCAGGCAATGCCGACAGGGCTGTTGTCTTCGCCTCGACCTCGAAGGTCACCATCGCCGGCGCAGGCCTTGCCTTTATCGCCGCCTCCCCCGCCAATGTGCGCTGGTATCTCGACAATGCGAGCAAGCGCACGATCGGCCCCGACAAGCTCAACCAATTGCGCCATGTCCGCTTCCTGCGCGATCTCGACGGCATCCACGCCCATATGGAAAAGCACCGTTCCTTGATCGCCCCGAAATTCGCGGCAGTCGAAGAAGCCTTCGAACGCCGGCTCGCCAGCCATGGCTTCGCGCGCTGGACCAGGCCTGCCGGCGGCTACTTCATCATTCTGGATGTGCTAGAGGGCACGGGCTCCCGCGTAGTGGCGCTCGCCAAGGCCGCCGGCCTGGCGCTTACCCCGGCCGGTTCCACGCATCCTTACGGCAGGGACCCTGAGGACCGGACCTTGCGCATCGCGCCGACCTATCCGAGCCTCGCCGAGGTAAAGCTGGCCGCCGATGCCGTGGCACTCTGCACCTTGCTGGCGGCGTGTGAAAAGCGCATGGCTGCGTAAAGGATCTGGAGCGCGGACAGGATGTCCGCGCTCCAGATTACCGTCCCAGTGCCAGCAGGCGAGACGCCGCTTCCATCTCGCGCCAGCGCCATGCGCGGCGTTTCTGAGCCTCTTCGTCCTGGCCCCAGAGCTCGGCCTGATAATCTTCGTCGATATGGGCCGCGGCCCAGGCCGCCTCCGGCTCCAGATAACCGTCTGCAACCGCCAGTGCCAGGATGACGGAACCGGTCAGCGTGGTGACCGCGTGGAGGCTGGCGAGGCCGTATTCGTCATGGCGGGCCACGGCCTCGGCAATGGCGGCCAGGGCTTCTGGGGATTGCTGCTTGTGCTGGATGCCGCGCGTGACGACGAGCTTGGCACCCAGATGACCGGCTGCCCAGGCCAGCACCGGATCCCAGGCTTCGGCCTGGCGCCGAACCAATTCTTCGGGTTGGTCCGCTCTGTAGCAGAGCAAATCCGAGCCGCCATATTTGGCGATCTCGTCGATCACGGCCTGCCGCGACGTGCGCACGCCATCGATCGCCGAGTTGGCGATACGGGTGATCGGCATGGAGAAGGGATCGATATGGCTCCCCTGCCCGTTCCACTCCGCTGCCGCGGCCTCGGCCATTTCAGGCCTGACAAAGGCCAGCAAGGCCTTGGCGGGGGTACGGGCGACCCGTCCGTCCAGCGCCACGGCATGCTGCCCTTCCCGCTCGACCACGCTCGCCTGACTGTAAAAGCGCTTGGGCAGTTCGGGCTTCATGCCCTTCTGGGCGGCATGCATCGGATCGGGCGTGGCGCCGTCGCGGAACCAGTCGCTATAAAAATCGCGGTCGCTCATTGTGGCTGAGGCACCCTGAAAGCTTCGACCAGCGGCAGCAATTGCCCGAAGTCGTCGATGATATGATCGGCCCCCGCCTCGGTGAGCTCAGAAACCGGGTGATTGCCCCAGCTGACGCCGATGGTGCGGGCACCGGCGCTGCGCCCCATCAAGATGTCGAAACTGGTATCGCCGATCATGATGGCATCCTCTGGGCGCAGGCCCACCTCGCCAGCCCCCTGCACGACCATGCCGGGATCGGGCTTGGAGGGCGCGGTATCGGCGGTCTGGATCGTGGCGAACAACCCCTCCCAGCCGAAACTTTCGAGGATACGATCGACGCCGCGGCGTGACTTGCCGGTCGCCAGGCCAAGGATCACATCATCGCGCCGGCGCAACTCGGCCACCGCCTCCGCCGCGCCCGGAAACAGCGGCGGCGCGAAGGCTGGGTCGTTGACGCGGGCGAGAAAGGCTTCGCGATAGAAGCCGGCAGCCTTTTCGATATCGCCGGTGCTGGTGTCGTCGCCGAACAGGCGCTGGATTGCAGGCACCAGCGAGAGCCCGACGATGCTTAGCATCTCCGCGCGCGGCAGCGTCGGCCGCCCCATGCCCTTGAAAGTCTCGACCAGGCAGGCGTGAATCAAGTGCTGGCTGTCAAGCAGCGTGCCGTCGACGTCAAACAGGACAAGTTTCACGTCTCAATCCTCCGGAGCGTCGACGATGGGATCATAGGCCGAGGTGTCGAAGCCCAAAATCTCGAAGCTCTGCTTCATATGCGGCGGCAAGGGTGCGGTGACGTCGAGCGTGCCGCCACGCGGATGTGGCAGGGTGATCCGGCGCGCATGGAGGTGCAGCTTCTTCGGCAGTTCCTCGGGAATGTTTTCCATGGCTTCCCCATATTTGGGGTCGCCGATAATGGGATGGCCGATATGGGCGGTATGGGCGCGCAGCTGATGGGTGCGGCCGGTCACAGGCTTGAGCGAGAGCCAGGACACCGAATTGGCAGCGCGATCGACCAGCGAATAATAGGTGATCGAATGCACGGCTTCTTCATCGCCATGCTTCATCACCCGGACCTTCTCGCCGTCCATGCCGAGCTGCTTGGACAGGAAGAGCGAGATACGGCCCTGCTTGGGCGCAGGCACGCCCTTGACCAGGGCCCAATAGATCTTGCGGGCCGAGCGGGTGCGGAAGATCGCGCCCAGATCGGAGGCCGCCTTGCGCGTCTTGGCCAGCACCAGCACGCCGGAAGTATCGCGATCGAGACGATGGACGAGACGGGGCTTCTCGCCATCCGGCCCGGCCAGAGCCGCGAGCATGCCGTCGACATGACGCTCGGTGCCGGAACCGCCCTGGACGGACAGGCCATGCGGCTTGTTGATCACCAGGACGTCGCTATCCTCGTGCAGGATCAGGGAGCGGATGAAATCGGCGTCCTTCTGGTTCTGCGACGAGCGCTTGACGCTGGTGATCGCCGGATCGGAACGCGGCAGCGGCGGCACGCGAACAGTTTGATCCTTGCTGAGGCGGTCATTGGTCTTGACGCGCGCGCCGTCGACCCGGATCTGGCCGGAACGCAGCAATTTTTGCAGATGGCCGAAGGCGAGCTCCGGGAAATGCGTCTTGAACCAACGGTCGAGACGCATGCCGTCCTCATCGGCGGTGACAGTACGGGTTTCGACCAGAAAGGACATCAAGGTTCCGACAGTGATTAAGGGATCGCGTCCCTATAAAGCAGCGCGGCGCCGCTGTCTGCCGGAAATCTCCCAAAGGCGCGTCGCCTACCGGTTGAACCTGCGGATGGGTCGACTTGCTAGGCTCGATGCAGTTCACCCGAGGGAGAAACGCTCCGATTTGTCATAGCCAGGCTCGGCCCTGCTATCCAGAAGCTCCCGCGCAACCGGCCAAGGCTGGATTGCCGGGTCATGCCCGGCAATGACGAGGGCCGCTAAGCCCCGACTTCCAGGCCCTCGATGCCCGGCAGCCCTTCACAGCAGTCGGCCACGAAGAAAGTCACGAAGGCGCTGGCCTTGCCGGCGGCGATGCGGCAGCGCTGTACCCGGCCCTGCCGTTCTTGCGTCATCAGGCCAACAGCCAATAATTGCGCGATATGATGGGCCAGCGTCGATTTGGGAATGCCAAGTTCCCTTTGGATGTCGCCGACAGCCAGGCCATCGTCTCCCGCCTTGATCAGCAGTTGAAAAATCTGAAGCCTGTGCGGGTGGCCGAGCTCAGCCAAACACCGCGCCGCATCGTCAAATGCCATATCCGCCAGCGCCATTGTGTTTTCGTGCGCCTCCAAAATGCTTCAAGATCGTCCAGGAATCGGCCAAGGACCGTCTGCGCCCCTGCCAGAAAGGATCAGCCCGGTCGAAAACTTTTTCAAGTTCGCTTCTCTCAATGCCGATATCACGCAACACCCGATCGCTCAGGGCATCGAAGTACTCGATATTGGCACGGCGCTGGCGCTCCGCAAGCAAATCCCCGAGAATGTCTTTGATCCAGCCAAACATGGTCGCCTCCTGAATAGCACCATAGTTCTAGAAATGTAGTCCTATTTTTCGAATTTACAAGGGGGCATGCGATGAAGCAGGAGGAGGACAAGCCGATACGGGCCAAGGGCGGCTGCCTGTGCGGATCGGTGCGTTATGTCGTCCGCGGTGCCCTGGCGGACGTCAAGGCTTGCCATTGCCTGATATGCCGGCGTCTGCACGGCTATTGTTGCGCCTACACGGCCTGCGATGCCGCCGATCTCGAGATCCTGCCCTCAACGCGACTGCGTTGGCATCGCGCTTCCCCAATGGCCCGGCGTGGCTTCTGCTCCAAATGCGGAGCACAGCTTTTTTCGATCGGCACCGGCCGCAATCATGTCTCCCTGACGGCCTCGAGCCTTGACGAGCCCACAGGCCTCAAGCTCGCCAAGCATGTCTGCGTGAATCAGAAGGGAGATTATTACGAACTTGCCGACGGCCTACCCCAAGAGGGTGGACGAGACCCGGGAGGTGGGCATTGAAGGGCCGGCCAGTCCCCCTCAACCCCATCTCCCCACGACAAGCGACAACAAAGGAAGATTGGTCATGTCCATAGGCCAGGAGCGTCCGATACGGGCGACGGGCGGCTGTCTGTGTGGTTCGGTGCGCTATACCATCCGCGGCGCCGTGCGCGACGTCTGGGCTTGTCACTGCATCTTATGCCGAAGGCTGCACAGCCATTTTGCGGCCTATGCGGCCTGCGATCCCGCCGATCTCGAAATCGCTCCGACGAACAAGCTGCGTTGGTACCGATCTTCGCCAACCGCCCGCCGCGGTTTCTGCTCCAAATGCGGTGCCCAGATCTTCTGGGATGGCAAGGGCAGCGACCACATATCCATTGCGGCCGGAACGCTCAACGAACCGACCGGCCTCAAACTGGTCAAGCATATCTGCGTGAATCAAAAGGGAGACTACTACGAGATTGGCGATGGCCTGCCGCAGGAAGGGCAAGAACGCGACTGTCTATGAACGCGCGGGCGTACCGGCTTTCAGAACATCGCCAATACGCCTGGCGGCGCTCGCCAGGACGTCCGCCTCAAATCCCGAAAAGCCGAGCACGAGGCCCTGACGGGCTGGGGTGTCCAGATACATGGGCGACAAGGCCCGCGCACCGATGCCTTCGGCGAACAATCGTTGGACCATGTCGCGATCACCCGCCGAAGCGGCCAGCGCCGCCACCAGATGGAGCCCATGCTCAGGCACGGCAAAGTCGAGTTCCCCTGCGCAATGAAGGCGTAGGGCGGTGACGAACCCATCCCGCGCAGACTGCACGCGGCGGCGGGCCCGGCGCAGATGGGCCGTGAAATGGCCATCGTTGAGGAAATCGGCGACGGCACCCTGCACCAGGGTCGGCGGCTGGCGGTCGGACAGGGTTCTCAGGCGCAGCACCCTGTCGAGCAGGGCCGCAGGCAGCACCGCATAGCCGATGCGGATGCCGGGGAACAGGACCTTGGAGAACGTACCGAGATAGGCGACCCGATCGGCGCCGTCCATGCCCTGCAAGGCGGTGAGCGGCGGACCCGAGAACCGGAATTCGCTGTCATAGTCGTCCTCGACGATCCAGGCATCGTTGCGATCAGCCCAGTCAATGAGAGCCAGGCGGCGGCGCATGGTCATGGTGACGCCGAGCGGGAACTGGTGGGAGGGCGTGACATAGACGAGACGCCCCCCAGCTTCGAGCGTTTCGCCCCTGGCGGCGTCGACCCCTTCCGCGTCGACGGGAACACCAATCAGCCTGGCGCCCGCCGCCTCCAGCGTGGCCCTGGCCAGAGGGTAGCAAGGATCCTCGATCCAGGCGGCATCGCCCGGCCGTAGAATGGTGCGCACGACAAGATCGAGCCCATGCATGGTCCCGGTGGTGACGACGATCTGCTCGGCATCGCAACGCACCCCCCGTGCCGCGCGAAGATAGGCAGCGATGGCTTCCCGCAGCTTGTTCCCGCCGCGCGGATCGCCATAACGGAAATGCTCCGGCCCCGGCTGGGCGAGGTTTCGCGAGAGCAGGCTGCGAAAGACACGCATGGTCTTGTCGTCGATGGTGGCCACCCCCAGTTCACAGGGGAGTGCCGCCGAGGCCGAGGCCTGCCCAGGCTCGCCGCCGGGCCGCTCCGAGACTGCCGGCACCTGCGCCGCGACGAAGGTACCCGCCCCGATTCGTGCCTCGGCGAAGCCGTCGGCGACGAGCATCTCGAAGGCGGCAACCGCGGCAGCCCGCGACAGGCCCAGCCGCCTGGCGAGGTCGCGCGTGGTCGGCAGTTTGGCGCCCGGCCGTGCCAGGCCCGTCTCGATCAGTCTACGTATGGCGACATAGAGTTCGCGCCTGCGCGGCCCTCGGCCTGGCAACACCGGCATGAGGGTCGACCAATCGGGCAAATTGGTTCGAATATTTTTATCCAAATTGGATCTTTCTTGAACCAATACGATGACGCACCTTGCGCATATTCATCGTTGAAAGCAAGGCACCATGAAAGAACAGGAAGCCACGCCAGAGCGCTTCGCCGTCAGCGCCCGCAATCGCCTGAAGCGGCGGCACGACCGCGGCCGCTATGATCACGAGGCGGTTTATGCCGTGCTCGATGCCGGCCTTCTGTGCCATGTCGCCTATGTCATCGATGGCCAGCCCTATTGCACGCCGACCATTCACTGGCGCGAGGATGACTGGCTCTATTGGCACGGTTCCTCGGCCAGCCGCATGCTGCGCAACCTCAAGGGCGGCGTCCCGGTCTGTCTCACGGTCTCGCATCTCGACGGGCTGGTGCTGGCGCGTAGCGGCTTCAATCATTCGGCCAATTATCGCTCGGCAATCTGCTTTGGCACCGCTCGTATCATCGACGATCCGGACGAAAAGGCGAAGGCGTTGCTCGGCGTGGTCGATCGCTTCTACCCCGGCCGTGCCGCGGAACTGCGCCAGACGCATGGGCAGGAAAGCAAGGCGACCATGGTGATCGGCATGCGCATCGAGGAGGCCTCGGCCAAAGTGCGCGCCGCCGGCGTCGGTGATGACGAGGAGGATTACGGCCACCCGGTATGGGCCGGCGTCATCCCGATCCAGACGGTGATCGGTGCCACCCAGGCCTGCCCTCGTCTGTTGCCCGGCATGGCAAAAGGCGCTGGCCTAGCCGGCTATCGTGCCGGACGGCGGCTCGATGAGGCTCTGCTCGAAGCCCAACAGCTCTATGAAGAGGAAGAAGAGGTGGCAGCCTGACGTTGCTGCCTGGGATCGCCGGCCATCGTCACCGCCATCCGGATAGTTGTGACGATACCTGAAGGCAGATACAGGCTTGAAGCCAGCGATATCAAGACTGAAGAGTCCAGCTCGAAGCCGGTGATCTCAAATCACCCCTCGCCCCGTTCGCGCCGGATCTTATCCCAATAGTCCAGACGCTTGCGGATCTCGCGCTCGAAGCCGCGCTCCACCGGTTCGTAGAACTGGCGCCGGCCAAGGGCATCCGGGAAGTAGTTCTGGCCGGAGAAGCCGTCCGGCTCGTCGTGATCGTAGCGATAGCCTTGGCCGTAGCTTTCGGCCTGCATCAGCTTGGTCGGCGCGTTGAGGATGATCTTGGGCGGCATCAGCGATCCCGCCTCCTTGGCGAGGCGCATGGCCGCCTTGTAGGCATTGTAGGCCGCGTTCGATTTCGGCGCCGTCGCCACATAGATCACCGCCTGGGCGATGGCGAGTTCTCCCTCCGGGCTGCCGAGGAAGTCATAGGCGTCCTTGGCAGCGTTGGCGACCACCAGGGCCTGCGGATCGGCGAGGCCGATATCCTCCACCGCCATGCGCACCACCCGCCGCGCGATAAACAGCGGATCCTCGCCGGCGTCGAACATCCGGGCGAGATAATAGAGCGCTGCGTCGGGATCGGAGCCGCGCACCGATTTGTGCAAGGCCGAGATCAGGTTGTAATGCCCGTCGGCCGACTTGTCGTAGATCGGCGCACGGCGCTGCAGCACCTGCTGCAGCTTGGCCGCGGTGAAGACCTCACCGGGCTTTGCCGCACGCCAGGCCTCCTCGGCCAGCGTCAGGCTGGCGCGGCCATCGCCATCGGCCATGCGCACCAGCGCCGCCCTCGCCTCATCGTCAACAGGCAGCTTCCTGCCCTCGACTTCCTCGGCATGATCGAGAAGACGCAGGATCGCCATGTCGTCCAGTGCATTGAACACCATGACGCGGGCGCGTGACAACAAGGCCGCGTTGAGCTCGAAAGACGGATTCTCCGTGGTCGCGCCGATCAGCGTCACGGTGCCGTCTTCCATCACCGGCAGAAAGCCATCCTGCTGCGCCCGGTTGAAGCGATGGATCTCGTCGACGAAAAGCAGCGTGCCGCGCCCCATCATGCGCCGCGAGCGCGCCGCCTCGAACACCTTCTTCAGATCGGCGACCCCGGTGAAAATCGCGGAAATCTGCTCGAAGGCGAGATCCGTTTCACCGGCCAGCAGGCGCGCCACCGTGGTCTTGCCGGTACCGGGCGGGCCCCAGAAGATCAGGCTGCCGACAGAGCCCGACGCCAGCAGCCGCGTCAGCGCTCCCTCGGGACCGACGAGATGATCCTGCCCGGCCACTTCGGAGAGGTGCTTGGGGCGCATCCTGTCGGCGAGCGGCCGTGGCGCCTCCTTCTCCAGACCCGCAGCGGAAAACAGATCCGACATCATCCCCCCAGGATCGTCGAAATTTGCTGGCCATCCCTGACGATGGTGATGCGCCACAGCCGGCGCGGTTCCTGCACCAAGGCGTCCAATGCCTTGGCATCATCGACCTTCTGGCCGTTGATGACCTGGATCACGTCCTTCTTCTGAAAGCCGAAATTGGCGGCGGCGCTATCGTCTTCGACATTGGTGATCACCACGCCATTGGTATCGAGCGGCATGCCGAGGGTTTCGGCTGTGGCCGGCGAGAGATTGGCGACCGTGGCACCGCTGAGCGGCGAGCGTCCCTGCAGCACCGTCTCGTCGCGCGGCGTGCTCTCGGGGGCGGCCGCAAGCTTGACCGAAACCTTCAGGCGCTCGCCCTTGCGCAACACCTCGAGCTGGGCTTCCCCCCCCAGGGGCTTGGTGGCGAAGCGATAGCCGAATTCGTCGGGGTCGGAGACCGCCACCCCGTCGACGGCCAGTACCACATCACCCGTCTGTAGCCCACCTGCAGCCGCCGGCCCGTTCTTGGCGACCTCGGTCACCAGGGCACCAGCCGGCCGTTCCATCGACAGCGACTCGGCGATCTCGGACGAAACGTTCTGCATGCTGGCGCCGATCCAAGGGCGCAGGACCCGATCGGAACCGGCCTGGGCCGAAGCAACCACCACCTTGACCATGGCAGCGGGAATCGCAAAGCCGATACCGATATTACCGCCCGAACGCGAGACGATCGCAGTGTTGATGCCGACCAGCCTGCCGTTGAGATCGACCAAAGCGCCGCCGGAATTGCCCGGATTGATGGCTGCGTCGGTCTGGATGAAGGATTGGAAGTCGGACTGGCCGACCTGGCTGCGCGCCAGCGCCGACACGATGCCGGAGGTCACCGTCTGCCCGACGCCGAAGGGGTCGCCGACGGCCAGCACGAGATCACCCACCTGCACCTTGTCGGAATCGGCGAAATCAAGCGTGGCGAGATCAGCCTTCACGCCCTTGAGGCGGAGCACGGCAAGGTCGGCGCGCTGGTCCTTGAGAATGATATCGGCATCGAATTCCCGCTTGTCGGACAGGGCGACACGGACTTGCGTGGCATTGGCGATCACGTGGTAATTGGTGACGATCATGCCATCCTTGGCGACGATCACGCCCGAGCCGAGCGAGCGCTCCACCCGCTCGCGCGGCGCCGCTCCGCCGCCGAAGAACTGGCGGAAGAAGGGATCGTTGAACATCGGATTGGCCTGCGCCTTCTCGACATGCTGGGCATAGACGTTGACCACCGCGGCAGTCACGCTCTTGACCACTGGGGCAAATGACAGCTTCACCTGCGCCGCGCTTTCGGGAACTACGCTTTCCTGAGCCTGCGCCGGCACAAGGCCGGCTAAGAGCACGAATGCGGCATAGGACAGTCGACGCATGGATGAACTCCGAGTGGGACAGTTTGATCGGTTTCGCAGATCCTTCTGAACCAGATCATGCGCAAAGCCAATGGTGCAAATGTGGTGATTGTCGCCTCAGATCACAGGTCTGACGCTAGATCTCCACGGCGTTTCAAAACGAAAAAGGGCGGTGCTTGCGCACCGCCCTTCAAATCTTGGATCCTAGATCGAAAGATCAGGCTGCTTCGGCCTGCTCATTGGCAACCGGGCCGGAGTCCTGGCCCTTTGCCGAGACGTCACGATCGACGAACTCGATCACGCCGATCGGCGCGGAATCGCCATGGCGGAAGCCGGCCTTCAGCACGCGGGTGTAGCCACCCTGACGGTCCTTGTAGCGGGTCGCCAGCACGTCGAAGAGCTTCTTGACGATGGTCTCGTCCTGAAGCGTCGCAATGGCCTGGCGGCGGGCATGCAGGTCGCCACGCTTGCCGAGCGTGACCAGCTTCTCGACGATCGGACGCAGGTCCTTGGCCTTGGGAAGCGTGGTGACGATCTGCTCATGCTTGATGAGCGAGGCGGCCATGTTCTCGAACATCGCCTTGCGGTGTTCGGCGGTACGATTGAATTTGCGGTGAGCCTTGCCGTGACGCATTGCCCTGTTCCTTCAAGTTTGGCAGCGCGATGCGCCAGATCAATAATGTTCTTCGAAGCGCTTGGCGAGCTCTTCGATGTTTTCCGGCGGCCAGCCGGGCACTTCCATGCCCAGATGAAGACCCATCTGAGCCAGCACTTCCTTGATCTCGTTCAAGGACTTGCGGCCGAAGTTCGGCGTACGGAGCATTTCGGCTTCCGTCTTCTGGATCAGATCGCCGATATAGACGATATTGTCGTTCTTCAGGCAGTTTGCCGAACGGACCGACAGTTCCAGCTCGTCCACCTTCTTGAGCAGCGCCGGGTTGAAGGCGAGTTCCGGAATGGCCGGGGCCTCGGATTCCTTCTTCGGCTCCTCGAAGTTGACGAAGACTTCGAGCTGATCCTGGATGATGCGGGCCGCATAGGCGAGCGCGTCTTCCGGGGTGATCGCACCGTTGGTCTCGACCGTCAGCGTCAGCTTGTCGTAGTCGAGGATCTGGCCTTCACGGGTGTTCTCCACCTTGAAAGCCACCTTCTTCACCGGCGAATAGAGGCTGTCGACCGGGATGAGACCGATCGGAGCATCTTCAGGCCGATTGCGGTCAGCCGCAACGTAGCCCTTGCCGGTGTTGATGGTGAATTCCATGCGGATCTCCGCACCCTCGTCCAGCGTGCACAGCACGTGCTCGGGATTGAGGATCTGGATGTCGCCGGTGGTCTGGATATCCCCAGCGAAGACCTGACCCGGACCCTGCTTCTTCAGCACGATCCGCTTGGGTCCCTCGGCCGCCATCTTGACGGCGATCTCCTTGATGTTGAGGACGATATCGGTCACGTCCTCACGCACGCCGGGGATCGACGAGAACTCGTGCAACACGCCATCGATATGCACCGAGGTCACGGCCGCGCCCTGCAGGGACGACAGCAAGACACGGCGCAGCGCATTACCCAAAGTCACGCCAAAGCCACGCTCCAGCGGCTCGGCAACGGCAGTTGCCTGGCTCTTCGGATCTTCTCCCGGAGTCACTTCGAGCTTTTGGGGCTTGATAAGTTCCTGCCAGTTCTTCTGAATCACGACGACACCCTTCAATCGGTCTCGGTGCGGCCAATAAGCCCGGCACGCTCGAATAGCGGCCGGGCCATCTCAAATCGCGAAATTAGACGCGACGACGCTTGCGCGGGCGGCAACCATTATGCGGAATTGGCGTCACGTCGCGGATCGACGTGATCGTGAAGCCCGACGCCTGCAAGGCGCGCAGAGCCGATTCACGACCCGAACCCGGACCAGAAACTTCAACTTCCAACGTGCGCATGCCATGCTCGCTGGCCTTACGGCCGGCATCTTCGGCGGCCATCTGCGCAGCATAGGGGGTCGACTTACGCGAGCCCTTGAAACCCATCGTTCCCGAGGAGGACCAGGCAATCGTGTTGCCTTGGGCGTCGGTGATGGTGATCATGGTGTTGTTGAAGCTCGAATTGACGTGAGCAACGCCAGAAACGATATTCTTGCGTTCGCGACGGCGAACGCGACCAGCGGCTTCTTTTGCCATAGTATGGATCCTTCAAGCGCGCCCGTTGTACCAGGCGCTCGGGATTGAATAAAAACTTACTTCTTCTTGCCGGCGATCGGCTTTGCCTTGCCCTTGCGGGTACGGGCATTGGTATGGGTGCGCTGGCCACGAACCGGCAGGCTGCGGCGATGACGCAGACCGCGATAGCAGCCCAGATCCATCAGACGCTTGATGTTCATCGCGACGTCACGACGAAGATCACCTTCCACGATGTAATCGCGGTCGATCGCCTCACGGATCTGCAGGACCTCCTGGTCCGACAGCTGGTGGACACGGCGCTCAGGCGCGATGCCGACCTTGGCAACGATCTCCTTGGCCTTGGCGGAGCCAATGCCGTGGATATATTGCAGCGCGATCTCGACGCGCTTGGCGGTGGGAATGTTGACACCAGCGATGCGGGCCAATTTCCGGTCTCCAAATCTTTGATCCGGCGTGAGGCCGAATATCAGTTCAATCATCGCCGGCGAACCGGCAGCGCAAAAACGAGCCGTTCGCTCTAACCGAGCGATCGACCCGCGCGTCTTTGACGTGAGAGCCGTCTTCTAGAGATTCTCTGCGAAGACGTCAACTCGTAAAGACAAACTTCATGCATATCGCCTCACGGCGTATGCGAAACGGCGAATCAGACCGAGACCGCCGACAGGGTAGCGTCGATCTCGCGAGTGACCTCGTCGATCGACTTCATCGCATCGACCGGACGAAGATCGCCGCTCTTGCGATAATAGTCAGACAGCGGTGCCGTCTGGGCACGATAAGCTTCAAGACGGGTCTTGAAAGCTTCCGCATTGTCGTCCGGGCGTACCTTCTCGCCGCGAGCGACCGTCTCGGCGGCCCGCTTTTCGATACGCGACAGCAGCACCGACTCGTCGACCACGAACTCGATCACGGCATCGAGACGCAAACCCTTCTCCGCCAACATCTTGTCGAGGGCCGAAGCCTGCGCCACGGTGCGCGGGAAACCATCGAGGATGAAGCCATTGGCTGCATCCTTCTCCTCGATGCGGTCGGCGACGATGCCGACGACGATGTCATCCGACACCAGTCCGCCGGAATCCATGACGGCCTTGGCCTTCAGCCCAACCGGCGTACCGGCCTGTACGGCCGCACGCAGCATGTCACCCGTCGAAAGCTGCGGAATGCCATGCTTTTCCGACAGTCTGACGGCCTGGGTTCCCTTGCCCGCCCCCGGCGGACCCAGCAGAATGAGCTTCATCAGCGACGGCTCCCCTTCAGCTTGGTCTTGCGTACCAGCCCTTCATACTGATGGGCAAGTAGATGGCCATGAATCTGGGCCAGCGTGTCCATCGAAACACTCACCGTAATGAGCAGCGAGGTACCGCCCAGCACGAAGGGAATCGAGGGGACCAGGTAATTCTGGATCTCCGGCACCATGCAGACCAGCGCAATATAGATCGCGCCGACCACGGTGATACGCGTGAGCACATAGTCGATGAACTTGGCGGTGTTCTCGCCCGGACGGATGCCGGGAATGAAGCCGCCGTGCTTCTTGAGATTGTCGGCCGTCTCGGTCGGGTTGAACACGATGGCCGTATAGAAGAAGCAGAAGAACACGATCAGCAGTGCGTACAGCACCATGAACAGCGGCTTGCCGTGATTGAGATAGATCGAGACATTCGCCAACCAGGAGTTGGGATTGCCCTGTGCCACGAAAGCGGCAGCCGTGGTCGGCAGCAGCAACAGCGACGAAGCGAAGATCGGCGGGATCACGCCCGACGTATTCAGCTTCAGCGGCAGATGCGAGGACTGGCCTTCATAGAGACGATTGCCGACCTGGCGTTTGGGATATTGGATCAGCAGGCGACGCTGTGCCCGCTCGAAGAACACGATGGCCAGCACCACGGCAACGGCGACGACGATCGACATCAGCAGCGTGACCGGCGACATGCCGCCCGTGCGCGCCAGATCGAGCATCTGACCAAGATGAGCCGGGAACTCGGCGACGATGCCGGCCTGGATGATCAGGGACGTACCGTTGCCGATGCCGCGCGAGGTGATCTGCTCGCCGAGCCACAGCAGGAACATGGTGCCGCCGACCAGCGTGATGGTGGTCGAGATCTTGAAGAACAGCCCGGGCGCGAGCACGATGCCCCCCTGCCCGCCTTCCAGACCGATGGCAATGCCCCAGGCCTGCGCCGTCGCCAGCACCACCGTGAGGTAGCGCGTGTACTGGTTCATGATCTTGCGGCCGGCCTCGCCCTCTTTCTTGAGGGCCTCGAGCTGCGGCACGACAGTGGTCAGCAGCTGGATGATGATCGAGGCGGAAATGTAGGGCATGATCGCGAGCGCGAAGATCGCCATACGCGAAACGGCGCCGCCCGAGAACATGTTGAAGAGGCCGAGAATACCACCGGCCTGACCGTCGAAGGCAGACTTATAGGCATCGGGGTTGATGCCGGGCAGCGGGATATAGGTACCCAGCCGGTAGATGACCAACGCGCCAAGCGTAAACCAGATACGCTTCTTGAGTTCGTCAGCCTTGGAGAACGAACTCCAATTGATGCTCGCAGCAAGCTGCTCGGCCG
The DNA here is from genome assembly GCF_056754975.1 of Labrys sp. HAY1-8F. Taxonomy (NCBI): domain Bacteria; kingdom Pseudomonadati; phylum Pseudomonadota; class Alphaproteobacteria; order Hyphomicrobiales; family Xanthobacteraceae; genus Labrys; species Labrys sp. HAY1-8F. The sequence continues at coordinate 977,013 of NZ_JBPGWZ010000002.1, forward strand.
CCGATGCCATGTGGTGCTCCGCCGTGTCGAAAGCGCGCCAAAAAAGGTGCGGCCCGCCAGACGAGGCGGGCCGCTTTCATATAGGATCAGGCTTCCGCCTTTGCCACAGCCTTCAGCACCTTGACCGAGCCGCCAGCCTTCTCGACCGCAGCCACGGCGCCCTTGGTCGCACCGGCGACTTCGAAGGCGAGCTTGGCCTTGATCTCGCCGCGGCCCAGCAGGCGCACGCCGTCGAGAACACGACGGATCACGCCAGCCTGCACCAGAGCCTCGGCGGTGACCGGGGCCTTGGCGTCGAGCTTGCCGGCGTCGACGGCGACCTGGATACGGTCGAGGTTCACCTCGGCGAAGTCCAGGGCAAAGATGTTGTTGAAGCCACGCTTGGGCAGGCGGCGATGCAGCGGCATCTGACCACCTTCGAAGCCCTTGATGGCGACACCGGTGCGCGAGGTCTGACCCTTGACGCCACGGCCGCCGGTCTTGCCCTTGCCAGAGCCGATACCGCGTCCGACGCGCATACGGGCCTTGGTCGCGCCTTCATTGTCGCGAAGATCGTTGAGTTTCATCGTCGCGTCTCCTTACTCGGCCTCGACCACGCGGACGAGGTGGCCGAGCTTGGCGATCATGCCACGCACGGCCGGCGTATCTTCCAGCGTGCTCTTGCGGCGGATCTTGTTAAGGCCCAGGCCGACGAGGGTCGCGCGCTGGTCCGAGGTGCGGCGGATCGGGCTACCGATCTGCTCGACCGTAACGGTCTTGGTCTTAGCCATCGCTCATCCCTCTCCGATCAGTCCGTCGACTCGGCGTCGATACCCTGACGCCGGTTCTGGATCTGCGACACCTTGAGGCTGCGACGAGCTGCGACCGAACGCGGGCTGTCCTCATGCTTCAGGGCGTCGAAAGTGGCACGCACCAGGTTGTAGGGGTTGGACGACCCCAGCGACTTGGCGACGACGTCATGCATGCCGAGCGATTCGAACACAGCGCGCATCGGGCCGCCGGCGATGATGCCGGTACCGGCCGGTGCAGCGCGCAGAATGACCTTGCCGGCGCCATGACGACCATTGACGTCATGATGCAGGGTACGGCCTTCGCGCAGCGACACACGCACCAGACCACGCTTGGCCTGGTCGGTCGCCTTGCGGATGGCTTCCGGCACTTCGCGAGCCTTGCCATGGCCGAAGCCGACGCGGCCCTTCTGGTCACCAACGACGACGAGCGCCGCAAAACCGAAGCGCTTGCCGCCCTTCACCACCTTGGCAACGCGGTTAATGTGGACTAGGCGGTCCACGAACTCGCTGTCGCGCTCTTCGCGCTGACGATCACGTTCACGTTCACGAGCCATAGAATCCGTTCCTTAGAAGTTGAGGCCGCTTTCGCGGGCCGCATCGGCGAGCGCTTTGACACGCCCGTGGAAGATGTAGCCGCCGCGATCGAAAAAGACGTCCTTGACGCCCTTGGCAACCGCACGCTCACCGAGGAGCTTGCCGATTACCTTCGCGGCCTCGATGTCGGCACCCGTCTTCAAGCTGCCGCGCAGATCCTTTTCAAGCGTCGATGCGGAAACCAGCGTGCTGCCGTTTGCATCGTCGATGACCTGTGCGTAGATGTGCTTGGAAGAGCGGAAAACCGAGAGGCGCGGCCGTCCGTTCGCCACCGAGCGCAGCTGCCGGCGGACACGCGCCTTGCGGCGCTCAAGAGCTTGCCTTGCATTTGCCATTGATTGGCTCCGTTACTTCTTCTTGCCTTCCTTGCGGAAGATGAATTCGCCAGCATACTTGACACCCTTGCCCTTATAGGGCTCGGGGCCGCGATATTCGCGGATCTCAGCCGCGACCTGGCCGACCTTCTGCTTGTCGATACCCGACACGACGATTTCCGTCGGCTTGGGCGTCACCACGGTGATGCCTTCCGGAATCTGATAGTCGACGTCATGCGAATAGCCGAGCGACAGCTTGACGACCTTGCCAGCAACGGCGGCCTTGTAGCCGACGCCGTTGATCTCAAGACGCTTCTCGAAGCCCTGAGTCACGCCCACCAGGATGTTCGACACCATGGTGCGGGACATGCCCCACTGGGAGCGAGCGAGCTTAGAATCGTCCTTCGGGTCGACCTTGAATGCACCGTCCTTGAACTCAACCGAGATGAGGTCGGGAACGGTGAAGCTGAGTTCGCCCTTCGGGCCCTTGGCCTTGACGGTCTGACCATCCAGGCTGGGAGTGACGCCGGCGGGAACGGCAACCGGCTTCTTACCGATACGAGACATACTATTTCTCCTCCGGCTCAGAATACGGTGCAGATCACTTCGCCACCGACATTGGATTCACGGGCCTGATGATCGGCCATGACACCACGCGGGGTCGAAACGATGGACACGCCCAGTCCGTTGGCGACGCGCGGAATGTCCTTGACGGACACGTAGACGCGGCGGCCGGGCTTGGAGACGCGGGCGATCTCACGGATCACCGGTGCGCCATCATAATACTTCAACTCGATCTCGAATTCGCTGCGGCCGTTGCCGAAATCGGTAACGGTGTAGTTGCGGATATAGCCTTCCGCCTGCAGCACATCGAGAACGCGAGCGCGCTGGCCGGAACCGGGCGTCGAAACGCTGGTCTTGCGGCGCATCTGCGCGTTACGGATACGGGTCAGCATATCGCCGACAGGATCATTGATCGCCATGACGATATCTCCTCACCAGCTCGACTTCACGAGGCCGGGAACCAGCCCCTTGGAACCGAGTTCGCGCAAAGCAATACGCGACATCTTCAGCTTACGGTAAACGGCGCGCGGACGGCCGGTCACTTCGCAACGGTTGCGCACGCGTTCCTTGGCGGAGTTGCGCGGCAATTCCGAGAGCTTCAGACGAGCGGTGAAGCGCTCTTCCATCGACAACGATTCATCATTGGCGATGGCCTTCAAGCGGGAGCGACGGCCAGCGTACTGCTTGGCAAGCTTCTCGCGGCGCTTGTTCTTCTCAATCGAACTTTTCTTAGCCATGTAGGTCTCCAACGTTCCGCGTTTGAGGGCGGATCAACCGCCTCACTGCCGGAAGGGGAAGTTCATCAACTTCAGAAGCGCACGCGCCTCGTCATCGCTCTTGGCCGTGGTGCAGACGACGATGTCCATACCCCAAACCTGATCGACCTTGTCGTAGTTGATCTCGGGGAACACGATGTGTTCCTTGAAGCCCATGGCATAGTTGCCACGGCCATCGAAGCTCTTCGGGTTGAGGCCACGGAAGTCGCGAACGCGCGGCAGCGCGATCGTCACCAGGCGATCGAAGAACTCATACATGCGGGTCTTGCGAAGGGTCACCTTCGCGCCGATCGGCATGTTCTCACGCACCTTGAACTGCGAGATCGCCTTGCGAGCCCGCGTGATCACCGGCTTCTGCCCCGCGATCAAAGCGAGGTCGGCGGCCGCAACGGTGACCTTCTTGGTATCGGCGGTGGCTTCGCCCACGCCCATGTTCAGCACGATCTTGGAGATCGTGGGAACTTCCATCGGGTTCTTATAGCCGAACTGCTTGATCAGCTCAGGACGAACCACATCATTGTAATAGGCCTTCAGACGCGGCGAATAGGCATCGCCATTCGCGGTCTCGGCTGCGGCTGGGGACTTAGCCATCGATCTGCTCTCCCGAACGCTTGGCGACGCGAACCTTCTTGCCGCCATCGAGAACCTTGAAACCAACGCGAGTTGGCTTGCCATCCTTGGGATCGGCAATGGCAACATTCGACAGGTGGATCGGCGCTTCCTTCGAAATCACGCCGCCTTCCTGGTTCGCAGTCTGACGCTGATGGCGACGGACGACGTTCACGCCGCGGATGATCGCACGGTTCTCTTCCGGGAAAACCTGGATCACTTCACCGACACGGCCCTTGGAACGGCCGGTCATGACGACGACCTTGTCGCCCTTCTTGATCTTAGCGGCCATGTTACAACACCTCCGGGGCCAGAGAGATGATCTTCATGTGGTTCTTGGCGCGCAGCTCGCGCGGAACCGGCCCGAAGATGCGGGTGCCGATCGGCTCTTTCTGATTGTTGATCAGCACGGCCGCATTGCGGTCGAAACGAATCACGGAGCCATCGGGACGACGGATGTCCTTGGCCGTACGTACGACCACGGCCTTCATCACATCACCCTTCTTGACGCGCCCGCGCGGAATGGCTTCCTTGATCGACACCACGATGATGTCGCCGACGGAGGCATATTTCCGCTTCGAGCCGCCCAAAACCTTGATGCACATCACGCGTCGGGCACCTGAATTGTCCGCGACGTCGAGATTCGATTGCATCTGAATCATGACGTACCCTCTTATTCTTCGCAGGCTGGTATCCGCTCACGGCGGACCCGGCCCAACCTCGGGTTTGGCGGCAGGATCGCAACCCAACCGCCGTGAAGTTCTCCACCTGCTCGGCTTTGAACCCACTTCGCCAACCTCACGGCCGGCAAATCATTTCACAAGCACGAAAGCGCGGCCAAGGCGGTGGAGACCTCCACCCCTTTCGCCAACGCTCCAGGAAAGCCGGTCTTCTAGCGATTCCTTCGTCCAACCACAAGCACAAAGCCGGCTTCCGCCGGCTTTTATTTTCACCGTGGTGGTGCGAAGGCGCAGAAAACGCCTCCCTGCCCTGCCTGACGATCAGGCCTTGGCTGCTTCCGCCGCCTGGTCGACGACGACCCAGCGCTTCAGCTTGGACATCGGGCGACCTTCTTCGATCCACACGATATCACCGACCTTGTGGCCGTTGCCCTCGTCATGAGCATGGTAATTCTTGGTGCGACGCACCGTCTTCTTCAGCAGCGGATGGGTGAAGCGACGCTCCACCTTCACCACAATCGTCTTATCGTTCTTGTCAGAGACGACGACGCCTTGCAGGACGCGCTTGGGCATAAACTATCTCCTCAAGCCTTGGCTTTGGTCGCGGCCTTCTGGCTCTGAACCGTCTTGATCTTGGCGATGGTGCGACGGACTTTGCGCACTTCTGCCGTGTTTTCGAGCTGACCGGTGGCCTTCTGGAAGCGCATGTTGAACTGCGACTTCTTCTGCTTGGCGAGTTCATCGGCAAGCTGGTCGTCGGACAGCACCCTGATGTCAGTGGTCTTCATGGTGTTTTCCTCACTCGGCGATGCGCTGGACGAAGCGGGTCTTGATCGGCAGCTTGGCGGCAGCGAGCGTCAGGGCGGAGCGAGCGATTTCCTCGCTCACGCCGTCCAGTTCGAACATGATGCGACCCGGCTTGACGCGGGCCACCCAATGATCGGGAGCACCCTTGCCTTTACCCATGCGCACCTCAGCCGGCTTCGCCGAAACCGGCACGTCCGGGAACATGCGGATCCACACGCGACCCTGACGCTTCATTTCGCGCGTGATCGCACGACGAGCGGCTTCGATCTGACGCGCGGTGATACGTTCGGGCTCAAGAGCCTTCAGGCCGAACTGGCCGAAGTTCAGGAGCGCGCCCGAGGAGGCCACACCGTGAATGCGGCCCTTGAACTGCTTACGGAATTTAGTGCGCTTGGGTTGCAACATGGTTCTATTCTCTCAGATCCCCGCAGCCGCTCAAGCAGCTTCGTGACGGGGGCGCGAAGACGAACGGCCGGTGTCGGCCTCCGCCAGGCGCTTGTCCTGGGCCATCGGATCATGCTCGAGGATTTCACCCTTGAAGATCCAGACCTTGATGCCGCACGTACCGAAGGTGGTGAACGCCGTCGCCGTGCCGTAATCGACATCGGCCCGCAGCGTATGCAGCGGCACGCGACCTTCGCGGTACCACTCCAGACGCGCGATTTCGGCGCCGCCCAGACGGCCCGAGCAATTGATACGAATGCCCTCGGCGCCCAGACGCATAGCCGACTGAACGGCACGCTTCATGGCACGACGGAAGGCAACGCGACGCTCGAGCTGCTGCGCGATGGAGTCGGCAACCAGGGTCGCATCCACTTCCGGCTTGCGCACTTCAACGATGTTGATGTGCACTTCCGAGGTGGTGAGCTTCGACACGGCCTTCTTCAGCTTGTCGATGTCAGCGCCCTTCTTGCCGATCACGATGCCCGGACGAGCCGAGTAGATCGTGACGCGGCACTTGCGGTGCGGACGCTCGATGACGATGCGCGACACCGCAGCCTGCTTCAGGAGCTTCATCAGCGCCTGGCGGATCGCAATATCTTCGTGCAGCAGCTTGCCATATTCGCCCTTGTTGGCGAACCAGCGGGAATCCCAGGTCCGGTTGATGCCCAGACGCAGGCCGATCGGATTAACTTTCTGTCCCATCGCTTGCTCCTTACGCCTTGGCTTCGACCTGGCGGACAACGACCGTCAGGTTGGAGAAGGGCTTCTCGATGCGCCCTGCCCGGCCACGGGCACGAGCGTGGAAACGCTTGATGACGAAGGCCTTGCCGACATAGGCTTCGGAGACGATCAGATCGTCTACGTCGAGGCCATGATTGTTCTCGGCATTGGCGATGGCGCTCTGCAGCGTCTTCTTCACGTCGGTGGCGATACGCTTGCGCGAGAAGGTCAGGTCGGCCAGAGCCGAGTCCACCTTCTTGCCGCGGATCAGCGACGCGACGAGATTGAGCTTCTGCGGCGAAACGCGCAGCATGCGCGCAACCGCCTTCGCCTCGTTGTCAGGCAGGGCCCGTTCGGACTTCGGCTTGCCCATCGTTTACTTCCTCTTCGACTTCTTGTCCGCCGCGTGACCATAGAAGGTCCGGGTCGGAGCAAATTCGCCGAGCTTCATGCCAACCATGTCTTCGGTCACCTGAACCGGAACATGCTTTTGGCCGTTGTAGACGCCAAAAGTCACGCCGATGAAGTGCGGCAGAATGGTGGAGCGGCGGCTCCAGGTCTTGATGACTTCGCTACGGCCGGAGCCGCGCGCGGCATCCGCCTTTTTCAGGAGGTACCCGTCAACAAACGGGCCTTTCCAGACTGAGCGGGACACGTGTGGTCTCCTTACTTCTTCTTAGCGTGACGGGACGAGACGATGAACTTGTTCGTCGCCTTGTTCGAACGCGTCTTCTTGCCCTTGGTCGGCTTGCCCCAAGGCGTGACGGGGTGACGACCACCGGAGGTACGGCCTTCGCCGCCACCATGGGGATGGTCGATCGGGTTCATGGCAACGCCGCGGACGGACGGCTTGATGCCGAGCCAACGCGAACGACCCGCCTTACCGAGCGAGATGTTCATGTGGTCCGGGTTCGACACCGCACCCACCGTGGCAAAGCAGCTCGACAGAACCAGGCGCTGCTCGCCCGAGTTCAGGCGCAGGATGACATAGGCGCCATCGCGGCCGGCGATCTGGGCATAGCTGCCGGCGGAACGAGCCACCGAGCCACCACGGCCGAGCTTGAGCTCGACATTGTGGACGATGGTGCCGACCGGCATCGCAGACATCGGCATGGCATTGCCAGGCTTCACGTCAGCCGAAGCAGCCGCGATCACCTTGTCGCCGACAGCCAGACGCTGCGGAGCCAGGATGTAGGCCTTCTCGCCATCGGTATAGTCGATGAGCGCAATGAAGGCCGTACGGTTGGGATCATACTCGATCCGCTCGACCGTACCCTCGACATCAAGCTTACGGCGCTTGAAATCGATGATGCGGTAGGCGCGCTTGTGCCCGCCCGACTTGCGGAACGAGGTGATGCGGCCCGTATTGTTGCGGCCACCCGACTTGGTCAGGCCTTCGGTCAAGGTCTTGACCGGTGCGCCCTTGTAGAGGGCGGAACGGTCGACCAGCACGAGTTGGCGCAGGCCCGGCGTAACCGGCTTGTATTTCCTGAGAGCCATTGGTCTCTCTCCCTTTCCGGCCCGCGCCTCAGAGGCCCGTCGTCACGTCGATCGTGTGGCCTTCGGCCAGGGTCACGATCGCACGCTTGACATCGCTCTGAGTGCCCAGAATGCCCTTGAAACGCTTGGTCTTGCCCTTGCGAACGAGCGTGTTGACGCCCATCACCTTGACATTGAACAGCTTTTCGACGGCGGCTTTGATCTGCGGCTTGGTCGCATCCGGAGAAACCCGGAACACCACCTGGTTATGCTCTGAGTGAGCGGTCGCCTTCTCGGTGATCACCGGCGACACGATCACGTCGTAATGCCTGACATCGGTGCTCATTTGAAGCGCGCCTCCAGCGCATCGACAGCCGCCTTGGTCAGCACGAGGCTGTCACGGCGGAGAATGTCGTAGACGTTGATGCCCTGAACCGGCAGCACATCCACGTTGGGAATGTTGCGGGCGGCCAGCGCGAAGTTCTGGTCGAGTTCGGCGCCATCGATGATCAGCACATTGGCCAAGCCACGCTTGCCGAAGGTGTCTTTCAGCGCCTTGGTCTTGATCACTTCGGCGACGGCCTTGTCGACGATGATCAGTTGCTGCGTTTTCGCTTTGGACGAAAGCGCATGCTTGAGGCCGAGAGCGCGAACCTTCTTGGGCAGGTCGTGGGCGTGGGAACGCACGACCGGACCGAAGGCGCGGCCACCGCCACGGAACTGCGGCGCCGAGGCTGCACCGTGACGAGCACCACCGGTGCCCTTCTGCTTGTACAGCTTCTTCTTGGTCCGGTTGATTTCGGACCGGCCCAGCGTCTTGTGCGTACCGGCCTGGCGCTTGGCCAGCTGCCAGCGCACGACGCGCTGCAGGATGTCGGTGCGCGGTTCGAGACCGAAGATCTCGTCCGACAGCGTGACAGAACCGGCTTCGGAGCCTTCGAGAGTGGTAATTGCGAGTTTCATCGGCTCCTCCTCACTCGCCAGCAGCTGCGGCTGCAGCTTCAGGCAAGCGGAATGCGCCGGGCTTCGGCGCTGCTTCCGGCAGCTGCTTCTTCACGGCGTCGCGCACCAGGATCCAGCCGCCCTTGGCGCCGGGAACGGCACCCTCGACCAGGATCAAGCCACGCTCGACGTCGGTGCGCACGACCTTGAGGTTCAAGGTGGTGATGCGCTCGTCACCCATGTGACCCGCCATCTTCTTGCCGGCGAACGTCTTGCCCGGATCCTGCCGCTGACCGGTCGAACCATGGGCACGATGCGTGATCGAGTTACCATGGCTGGCGCGGTGGCCGGCAAAGTTCCAGCGCTTCATCGAACCGGCAAAACCCTTGCCGATCGAGGTACCGGTGACGTCGACGAACTGGCCGGGGACGAAGTGGTCCGCGGTGATCGTTGCGCCAACCGGAATCAGGTCGCTTTCCGGTACGCGGAATTCGACGACCTTACGCTTGGGCTCCACGTTGGCAACAGCGAAGTGGCCGCGCTGCGCCCTGGTCGTGTTCTTGACCTTGGCGAGGCCGGCACCGAGCTGAAGCGCGGTATAGCCGTTCTTATCGTTAGTCCTGTGAGCGACGACCTGGCAATCGTCGATACGGAGAACCGTGACCGGGACATGCTCGCCAGCGTCGTTATAGACGCGGCTCATGCCGATCTTCTGTGCAATGACACCAGAACGCATGGCGTTCGTTCCTAAGCCTAGAGGAGCCTGATCAGAGCTTGATCTCGACGTCCACGCCTGCGGCGAGGTCGAGCTTCATGAGCGCGTCCACGGTCTGCGGGGTGGGGTCTACGATGTCGAGCAGGCGCTTATGGGTGCGCATCTCGAATTGCTCACGCGATTTCTTGTCCACGTGCGGCGAGCGGTTCACCGTGTATTTTTCGATCCGCGTTGGCAGCGGGATCGGTCCGCGGACGGCGGCGCCAGTGCGCTTGGCCGTCGATACGATCTCGCGGGTCGACGTATCGAGAATACGATGGTCGAACGCCTTGAGACGGATGCGGATGTTCTGGCCGTTCATTGCCCTGACTCCGAAAATTAAATGGCGCGCCGCTCAACGGCGCGCCGAAAGACGCGCTTTGATGAGCTCTTATTCGATGATTGCGGCGACGACGCCGGCGCCGACGGTACGACCGCCTTCACGGATGGCGAAGCGCAGCTTCTCTTCCATGGCGATCGGCACGATCAGGTTCACTTCCATGGCGATGTTGTCGCCAGGCATCACCATCTCCGTACCCTCAGGCAGCGTCACCACGCCCGTCACGTCCGTCGTGCGGAAGTAGAACTGCGGACGGTAGTTGCCGAAGAACGGCGTATGACGACCGCCCTCTTCCTTGGTCAGGATGTAGGCTTCGGCCTTGAACTTGGTGTGCGGCTTCACCGAACCGGGCTTGCACAGCACCTGCCCGCGCTCCACGTCCTCACGCTTGGTGCCGCGCAGCAGCGCGCCGATGTTGTCGCCAGCCTGGCCCTGGTCCAGAAGCTTGCGGAACATCTCGACGCCCGTCACCGTCGTCTTCTGCGTGGCGCGGATGCCGACGATCTCGACTTCCTCGCCAACCTTGACGATGCCGCGCTCGACACGGCCGGTCACGACCGTGCCACGGCCCGAGATCGAGAACACGTCTTCAACCGGCATCAGGAAGGGCTGGTCGATCGGACGCTCGGGCTGCGGGATGTAGTCGTCAACCGTCTGCATCAGCTTCAGCACCGCGTCATGACCAATCGCCGGGTTGACGTTGTCCAGAGCAGCCTTCGCAGAGCCCATCGTGATCGGAATGTCGTCGCCGGGGAACTCGTACTTCGACAAAAGCTCGCGAACTTCCATCTCAACCAGCTCGAGCAGCTCCGGATCGTCGACAAGGTCGACCTTGTTCAGGAACACGACCAGCGCCGGAACGCCGACCTGGCGGGCCAGCAGAATGTGCTCGCGCGTCTGAGGCATCGGGCCGTCCGCTGCCGAAACAACCAGGATCGCGCCGTCCATCTGCGCCGCGCCCGTGATCATGTTCTTCACATAGTCGGCATGCCCGGGGCAGTCGACATGGGCGTAGTGACGGTTCTTCGTCTCATACTCCACATGCGCCGTCGAAATCGTGATGCCACGAGCCTTCTCTTCCGGTGCCTTGTCGATCTGGTCATACGCCGTGAACGTCGCACCGCCCGTCTCGGCAAGCACCTTCGTGATCGCCGCTGTCAGCGACGTCTTGCCATGGTCAACGTGACCAATCGTGCCGATGTTGCAGTGCGGCTTGTTGCGTTCAAATTTCTCTTTGGCCATCGGGGCCTCCTTCACCTGTCGCCGAAACGGCGGATGAAACTCAAATCAAGGGGATCAGGCGTACTTCGCCTGGATTTCAGCAGCGACGTTGGACGGCGCCTGTTCGTAATGATCGAACTGCATCGTGTAGCTGGCGCGGCCCTGGGTAAAGGAACGCAGCTGGTTGACGTAGCCGAACATGTTCATGAGCGGAACCATGGCGTTCACGACATTCGCGTTGCCGCGCATGTCCTGGCCCTGGATCTGTCCACGCCGGGAGTTGAGATCGCCGATGACCGAGCCGGTATATTCTTCCGGGGTAACGACTTCGACCTTCATGATCGGCTCAAGCAGGACCGAATGGCCCTTCTGCAAACCTTCACGAAGAGCGGCGCGCGAGGCGATTTCGAAGGCCAGAGCCGACGAGTCGACTTCGTGGAAGGCACCGTCGATCAGCGTGACCTTGACGTCGACAACCGGGAAGCCGGCGACGATGCCCGCACCCAGAACCGAGTTGAGGCCCTTTTCGACGCCGGGAATATATTCCTTGGGCACCGAACCGCCGATGATCTTCGATTCGAATTCGAAGCCCTTGCCGGGTTCGTTCGGCTCGACGACGAACTTGACGCGAGCGAACTGGCCGGTACCGCCGGTCTGCTTTTTGTGGGTGTAGTCGATCTCGGCCTTTTTGGTGATCTTCTCGCGGAAGGCCACCTGCGGCGCGCCGACATTGACCTCGACCTTGTGGGTACGACGCAGAATGTCGACCTTGATGTCGAGATGGAGTTCACCCATGCCCTTGATGATGGTCTGGCCGGATTCCTGATCGGTCGACACACGGAAGGACGGATCCTCCGAAGCGAGCTTGATCAGGGCCAAAGCCATCTTTTCCTGGTCCGCCTTGGTCTTGGGTTCCACGGCCATCTCGATGACGGGCTCTGGGAATTCCATGCGTTCTAGGATGACAGGCTTGTTGGGATCGCACAGGGTGTCGCCGGTGCGGGTGTCCTTGAGGCCAACCAAGGCGACGATGTCGCCAGCATAGGCTTCGGCGATTTCCTCGCGGTTGTTGGCATGCATCAGAACCATGCGGCCGACACGCTCGGTCTTCTCGCGGGAGGAGTTGAGCAGCGAGACGCCCTTCTCGAGCTTGCCCGAGTAGATGCGGCAGAAGGTCAGGACACCATACTGGTCGTCCATGATCTTGAAGCCGAGAAGAGAAAGAGGCTCGGAGTCCGAAGACTTGCGCTCGATTTCTTCTTCGGTCTCCGGGTCGATGCCCTTGATGGCCGGCACGTCGACAGGCGACGGCAGATAGTCGACCACGGCATCAAGAAGGGTCTGTACGCCCTTGTTCTTGAAGGCGGAACCGGCGAGAACCGGATAGAAGGCGCCCGTAAGGACGGCCTTACGGATCAGACGCTTCAGCGTCGCTTCATCCGGCTCCTGGCCATCGAAGAAGGCAGCGAGAACCTCGTCATCGAGTTCCACAGCAGCTTCGATGAGCATGTTGCGGTACTCGACGGCCTTCTCGACCATGTCTTCCGGGATCGGCAGATCGGCGTCGAACTCGGCGCCCAGCGATTCACCCGACCAGATCACGGCCTTCATGCGAACGAGATCGATGATGCCCTTGAAGTTCGACTCCGAACCGATCGGCAGCTGAATGGCGATCGGCTTGGCGCCAAGGCGCTTCACGATGTCGTCGAGGCACTTGTAGAAGTCGGCGCCCGTCTTATCCATCTTGTTGGCGAAGACGATACGCGGAACCTTGTACTTGTCACCCTGGCGCCAGACGGTCTCGGTCTGAGGCTCGACGCCTTGGTTGGAGTCGAGCACGCAGACGGCACCGTCGAGTACGCGCAGCGAACGCTCGACTTCGATGGTGAAGTCGACGTGGCCGGGGGTGTCGATGATGTTCAGGCGCTTGCCGGCCCACAGAGCGGTCGTCGCGGCGGACGTGATCGTGATGCCGCGCTCCTGCTCCTGGGTCATGAAGTCCATGGTGGCGGCGCCGTCATGGACTTCGCCGATCTTGTGGGACTTGCCGGTGTAGTAAAGGATCCGCTCGGTCGTCGTGGTCTTACCGGCGTCGATATGCGCCATAATACCAAAGTTGCGGTAGTCCTCGATCGCGTGGGTGCGGGCCATCGTGTGATCCTCAGTCCTGTCTTCCGGCTTACCAGCGGTAATGCGAGAAGGCGCGGTTGGCTTCCGCCATCCGGTGCGTGTCTTCGCGTTTCTTCACGGCGTTGCCGCGATTGTTGGAGGCGTCGAGCAGCTCGCCCGACAGCTTCTCTTCCATGGTCTTCTCGTTGCGGTTACGGGCCGCGCTGAGGATCCAACGGATGGCGAGAGCCTGGCGGCGCTCCGGACGAACTTCGACCGGGACCTGATAGGTCGCACCACCAACGCGGCGGGAGCGAACCTCGATCGCCGGGGCGACATTCGACAAGGCAGTCTGGAACACCGTGATCGGGCTCTGCTTGGCCTTGGCTTCGATGGTGTCGAAAGCGTCGTAGACGATCTTCTCGGCAACCGACTTCTTGCCATCATACATGATGGCATTCATGAACTTGGTCACGACGAGATCACCGAACTTCGGATCCGGAATGATCTCACGCTTTTCTGCACGATGGCGACGGGACATGGTGAAATCTTCCCTTACTTCGGACGCTTCGCGCCGTACTTCGAACGGCGCTGCTTACGGTTCTTGACACCCTGGGTATCGAGAACGCCGCGGAGAATGTGATAGCGGACGCCGGGCAAATCCTTCACGCGGCCGCCGCGGATCATGACCACGGAATGCTCCTGAAGGTTATGGCCTTCGCCGGGGATGTAGCCGATGACCTCGAAGCCATTGGTGAGACGCACCTTGGCAACCTTACGCAAAGCCGAGTTCGGCTTCTTCGGAGTCGTCGTATACACACGAGTGCACACACCGCGCTTCTGCGGGCATGCTTCCAGGTGGCGCGCCTTCTCGCGATACACTTTCGGTTCGCGCGGCTTGCGGATCAGCTGGCTAATGGTTGGCATCGTTCGCCCTTCAACATCGATTAGTACGCCCCTACGAACGCACTGCTTTGCCCTGCGTGAGCAATCACGCAAAACGAAACCGCGCCAGCTTCCCTATTAGGGGATGCAAGCGCGACACCCACAGAGGATCGCAACGCAAAGCGTACGATCATGACCGGAACTGTGTCTGGTAGCCCGGAGGCAGCGTTTAAGCGATCAGTTCCGCGTCTTGTCGACTGCAGGAACAATACGGCTTACGGCCCGCCCTGAAAGTGATGTGGTCTTTAACTGCCGACTCGCCTCTCGTCAAGCGCGAAGCGTGTCAAATTTACCAATAAATGAGGTTTTTGAGCCGATAGGGCCTTTCGCATAGCCCCTTTGCCGTTTTGCATGACTTCAGGCTTCGGGTCTGCCCCTCCCTCGTCATGATCACGGCTCCCTCAAAGACGAAAGGGCGGCTCTTGCAAGCCGCCCTCCCATTCAACCGATCGGTTGAATTTTCTTACTCCGCCGCGGGCAATGCCACGACTTCGGCTTCGGCCGCCGGCGTAGCCGGAACACCGGCCTCGGCCTGCTTCTGCTGCAGGATAAGATCGTCGCGGCGCTTGGCGATCTCGCGGACCCGAGCAACCTGGGCGCCAGTACCGGCCGGGATGAGGCGGCCGACGATGACGTTCTCCTTGAGGCCCTCCAGCGTATCCGACTTGCCGTTGACGGCAGCTTCGGTGAGCACGCGGGTGGTTTCCTGGAAGGAGGCCGCCGAGATGAACGAACGCGTCTGCAGCGAAGCCTTGGTGATGCCGAGCAGCACCGGATGGCCCACCGCAGGCTTCCTGCCCTCCTCGACCGCCTTGAGGTTGGCCTCTTCGAACTCGATGCGGTCGACCTGCTCGCTGGGCAGGAACTCGGTCTCACCGGCGTCGGTGACCTCGATCTTCTGCAGCATCTGCCGGACGATCACTTCGATGTGCTTGTCGTTAATCTGCACGCCCTGCAGGCGGTAGACTTCCTGGATTTCGTTGACCAGGTAGGCCGCCAGTTCCTCGACGCCCTTGACCGCCAGAATATCGTGCGGAGCCGGGTTACCATCGACGATGAAGTCACCCTTCTCGACGACGTCGCCGTCCTGGAGATGGATGTGCTTGCCCTTCGGGATCAGATATTCGACCGGCTCCTGATCAGCCTCATGCGGCTGGATCACGAGACGACGCTTGTTCTTGTAGTCGCGACCGAACTGGATCGTGCCGGTGATTTCGGCGATGATCGCCGCATCCTTCGGACGACGAGCCTCGAACAACTCGGCCACGCGCGGCAGACCGCCCGTGATGTCGCGGGTCTTGGCGCTCTCCAGCGGCACGCGGGCGATGACGTCGCCGGCATTCACCTTCGAGCCTGGATCGACCGAGATGACGGATTCGGCCGCCAGGAAGTAGCGGGCGTCGCCGCCGCGCGACAGCTTGGCGATCTTGCCGTCGCTGCCCTTGATCACCAGGGCCGGACGCAGATCCGCCGAGCGGCTCGACGTCCGCCAGTCGGAGACCACGCGCTTGGTGATGCCGGTCGACTCGTCGGCACTCTCGTTAACCGAGATGCCGTCGACCAGATCCTCATAGCCGATCACACCATCGAGTTCGGTGATCACCGGGCGGGTGTAGGGATCCCACTCGGCGATACGCTGGCCGCGCTTGATCTTGTCACCGTCATCGACCTTGATGCGGGCACCATAGGGGACGCGGTTGACCGAGCGCTCCGTGCCGTCATGGTCGAGGACCACGACAGCCAGGTTGCGGGCCATGGCAATCAGCTCGCCGTCCGTGTTCCGCACCACGTTGCGGTTACGGATCTTGACCGTGCCCTCGAAGGTGGACTCGATGTTCGACTGCTCGTTGATCTGCGCCGCGCCACCGATGTGGAAGGTACGCATGGTGAGCTGTGTACCCGGCTCACCGATCGACTGTGCCGCAATGACACCGACAGCCTCGCCCATATTGACGCGCGTGCCGCGTGCCAGGTCGCGACCATAGCAGGTGGCGCAGACGCCGTTCTTGGTCTCGCAGGTGAGCACCGAACGGATCTTGATCTCCTGCAGGCCCGAGGCACTGATCAGGTCGACCGCCTTCTCGTCGATCATCTCGCCCTTCGGCACGATGACGGTGCCGGTCGAGGGGTCGGTGATGTTCTGAGCCGCAGTACGACCGAGGACGCGAATGCCGAGCGAAGCCACGACCTGGCCCGCATCGACGATCGCACGAACACCGATGCCGCCTTCCGAGCCGCAATCGGTCTCGGTGATGATCGAGTCCTGGGCGACGTCGACGAGACGACGCGTCAGATAACCCGAGTTCGCCGTCTTCAAGGCGGTGTCGGCCAGACCCTTGCGGGCGCCGTGGGTCGAGTTGAAGTACTCGAGCACGGTGAGGCCTTCCTTGAAGTTCGAGATGATCGGCGTCTCGATGATTTCACCCGACGGCTTGGCCATCAGGCCGCGCATGGCGCCGAGCTGACGCATCTGGGCCGGCGAACCGCGGGCCGAGGAGTGCGCCATCATGTAGATGGAGTTGATCGGCTTGTCGCGGCCGCTCTCGTCCTTCTTCACGGCCGAAATGCGGTCCATCATCTCCTTGGCGAGACGATCGGCACACTTGGCCCAGGCATCGACGACCTTGTTGTACTTCTCACCCTGGGTGATCAGACCGTCATTGTACTGCTGCTCGTAATCCTTCGCGAGAGCGTCGGTCTCGGCCACGATCTTCCACTTGTTCTCCGGCACGACGATGTCGTCCTTGCCGAAGGAGATGCCCGCCTTGAAGGCGTTGGAGAAGCCGAGCGTCATGATGCGGTCGCAGAAGATGACCGCCTCCTTCTGACCCACGTTGCGATAGACGACGTCGATGAGGGCGGAGATTGCCTTCTTCGTCATCAGATTGTTGGCGGCCTCGAAGGAGATCTTGGGATTCTTCGGCAGCAACTCGGCCAGCTTCACGCGGCCGGGCGTGGTGTCGTAGATCTTGGTGACCTCGTTGCCTTCGGCATCGATGCCCCTCCAGCGCCACTTGATCTTCGAGTGCAGCGTGACGACTCTGTTGTCGATCGCATGATCGAGTTCGCCGACGTTGCCGAACACCATGCCCTGCCCGGGCTCGCCGTCCGACATCAGCGTCACATAATACAGGCCGAGCACGACGTCCTGCGACGGCACGATGATCGGCTGACCATTGGCCGGATGCAGGATGTTGTTGGTCGACATCATCAGCACGCGCGCTTCCAGCTGCGCTTCGAGCGACAGCGGGACGTGCACGGCCATCTGGTCACCGTCGAAGTCCGCATTGAAGGCGGTGCAGACAAGCGGATGCAGCTGGATGGCCTTGCCTTCGATCAGCACCGGCTCGAAGGCCTGGATGCCAAGGCGATGCAGCGTCGGAGCACGGTTGAGCAGCACCGGATGCTCGCGGATGACCTCGTCGAGGATATCCCAGACTTCCGGCTTTTCCTTCTCGACCAACTTCTTGGCCTGCTTGACGGTCGCGGAAAGCCCCTTGGCGTCGAGACGCGAATAAATAAAGGGCTTGAACAGCTCCAGCGCCATCTTTTTGGGCAGACCGCACTGATGCAGCTTCAGCTCAGGACCGACGACGATGACCGAACGGCCGGAATAGTCGACGCGCTTGCCGAGCAGGTTCTGGCGGAACCGGCCCTGCTTGCCCTTGAGCATGTCGGACAGCGACTTCAGCGGGCGCTTGTTGGCGCCGGTGATGACGCGGCCACGGCGGCCGTTGTCGAACAGCGCGTCCACAGCTTCCTGCAGCATGCGCTTTTCGTTACGGATGATGATGTCAGGCGCACGCAGTTCGATCAGCCGCTTCAGACGATTGTTGCGGTTGATGACACGGCGATAGAGATCGTTGAGGTCCGAGGTCGCGAAGCGGCCACCGTCGAGCGGGACGAGCGGGCGCAGATCCGGCGGGATCACCGGCACGGCCGTCAGGATCATCCATTCAGGCTTGTTGCCCGACTGGACGAAGGCCTCGATGATCTTCAGGCGCTTGGCCAGCTTCTTGGGCTTGAGCTCCGAGGTGGACTCGGCGATCTCGACGCGCAGATCCGCCGCGATCTTCTCCAGATCCATGGAGCGCAGCATCTCGCGGATGGCCTCGGCGCCGATCATCGCGGTGAAGCTGTCCTCGCCATACTCGTCCTGAGCGCGCGCATACTCATCCTCAGAGAGGAGTTGACGCTCCTTCAAGGGGGTAAGGCCGGGCTCGATCACGACGTAATATTCGAAGTACAGGATGCGCTCGAGATCCTTGAGCGTCATATCCATCAAGAGGCCGATGCGGCTCGGCAGCGACTTCAGGAACCAGATATGGGCGACGGGCGCAGCGAGTTCGATATGGCCCATGCGCTCGCGGCGGACGCGCGACAGCGTGACTTCGACGCCGCACTTCTCGCAGATGACGCCCTTGTACTTCATGCGCTTGTACTTGCCGCACAAGCACTCGTAATCCTTGATGGGTCCGAAGATGCGCGCGCAGAACAAGCCGTCACGCTCGGGCTTGAACGTACGGTAGTTGATGGTCTCCGGCTTCTTGATCTCGCCGTAGGACCAGGAAAGAATCTTTTCCGGCGAAGCGATCGAGATCTTGATCTGATCGAAGGTCTGCGGCTGCGCTACCGGATTGAAGAGATTCATGACCTCTTGGTTCATGGCCGTCTCCAGGTTTGCGCTAAGGCGGGGCCAACGCCCCTGCCCGCGCGGATAAAAATGGGGGGCGGGTCTTCAGACCCGCCTCATTCGCGGCACGGTCACGGCGGGTCCGAAGACCCGCCTCCCGGGCAATGTCACTCGGCAGCTTCGGCCGGCGGCAGCATCTGGTCGGCGTTGCGCAGGCCGGTGAGCTCGACATTGAGGCCCAGCGAACGCATTTCCTTGACCAGCACGTTGAACGATTCCGGAATGCCCGCCTCGAAGGTGTCGTCGCCGCGCACGATGGCCTCGTAGACCTTGGTGCGGCCCGCCACGTCGTCCGACTTGACGGTGAGCATCTCCTGCAGCGTGTAGGCGGCGCCGTAGGCTTCCAGGGCCCACACCTCCATTTCGCCGAAGCGCTGACCGCCGAACTGCGCCTTGCCACCCAGCGGCTGCTGCGTGACCAGCGAGTACGGGCCGATCGAACGGGCATGGATCTTGTCGTCGACCAGATGGTGCAGCTTCAGCATGTAGATGTAGCCGACTGTCACCTTGCGGTCGAAGGGATTGCCCGTGCGCCCGTCATAGAGCTGCACCTGACCCGAGGCGTCATGCCCCGCCATCCTGAGGAAGTCGACGATGTCGCTTTCCTTGGCGCCGTCGAAGACCGGGGTCGCGATCGGCACGCCGCGGCGAAGCGTCGAGGACATGTCGACGAGCTCACGCTCATCCATGGACTCGATCTCTTCATTTTTGCCGTAGATGCGGTCGAGCGTATCCTTGAGCTGCTTGGCCCCCTTGCCCCTCTTATAGGCGTCGATGGCATCGCCAACAAGTTTGCCGAGACCGGCAGCTGCCCAACCCATATGGGTTTCGAGAATCTGACCGACATTCATGCGGCTGGGAACGCCGAGCGGGTTGAGCACGATGTCGACCGGCGTGCCATCCTCGAGGAAAGGCATGTCTTCGATCGGCATGATGCGCGAAACCACGCCCTTGTTGCCGTGACGGCCGGCCATCTTGTCACCCGGCTGGATCTTGCGCTTCACGGCGACGAAGACCTTGACCATCTTCATCACGCCGGGCGGCAGTTCGTCGCCACGCTGCAGCTTCTCGACCTTGTCCAGGAAGCGCTGTTCAAGGCGCTTCTTGGATTCGTCGTACTGCTTGCGCATGGCCTCGACCTCGCTCATCAGAGCGTCGTCGGCCACGGCGAAGTTCCACCACTGCGAGCGCGGATACTCCTGCATCACGTCGGCAGTAAGCACCGTCTCCTTCTTGAAGCCCTTAGGCCCGCCGATCGCCGCCTTGCCCTCGAGCAATTCGACGAGACGCTGATAGACGTTGCGGTCGAGGATCGCCTGCTCGTCGTCACGATCCTTGGCCAGGCGCTCGATCTCTTCGCGCTCGATCGCCTGGGCACGCTCGTCCTTGTCGACGCCGTGGCGGTTGAACACGCGCACTTCGACGATGGTTCCGGTGACGCCCGGGGGAACGCGCAACGA
Source organism: Labrys sp. HAY1-8F (assembly GCF_056754975.1). Classification (NCBI taxonomy): domain Bacteria; kingdom Pseudomonadati; phylum Pseudomonadota; class Alphaproteobacteria; order Hyphomicrobiales; family Xanthobacteraceae; genus Labrys; species Labrys sp. HAY1-8F. The sequence goes on from NZ_JBPGWZ010000002.1 coordinate 997,255, forward strand.
GGTATCGCGCACGTCGGAGGCCTTTTCGCCGAAGATGGCGCGCAGGAGCTTTTCTTCCGGCGTCATCGGGCTCTCGCCCTTCGGCGTGATCTTGCCGACCAGGATGTCGCCGGCCTGCACCTCGGCGCCGATATAGACGATGCCAGCCTCGTCCAGGTTCTTCAGCGCTTCTTCCGAGACGTTCGGAATGTCGCGCGTGATTTCTTCCGGACCCAGCTTGGTATCGCGGGCCATCACTTCGAATTCGTCGATGTGGATCGAGGTGAACACGTCCTCCTTGGCGATGTTCTCGCTGAGCAGGATGGAGTCCTCGAAGTTGTAGCCGTTCCAGGGCATGAACGCGACGAGCACGTTACGGCCGAGCGCCAGCTCGCCGAGTTCGGTCGAGGGACCGTCGGCGATGATGTCACCCTTCTTCACGACGTCGCCGACGCGGACCAGCGGCTTCTGCGTGATGCAGGTCGACTGGTTGGAGCGCTGGAACTTCATCAGGCGGTAGATGTCGACGCCCGACTGGGTCGGATCGAGATCGGCGGTGGCGCGGATAACGATACGCGTCGCGTCGATCTGGTCGACGATGCCGGTGCGGCGGGCGCCGATGGCAGCGCCGGAGTCACGGGCCACCACGCTTTCCATGCCGGTGCCGACGAACGGCGCATCGGCGCGCACCAGCGGCACGGCCTGGCGCTGCATGTTCGCTCCCATCAGCGCCCGGTTGGCGTCGTCATTCTCGATGAAGGGAATGAGCGCGGCGGCAACCGAAACCAGCTGCTTGGGCGACACGTCCATGTAGTCGACGCGGTCAGGCGTCACCATGACGTTTTCACCGGCATGACGGCAGACCACGAAGTCCTCGGTCAGCCGACCTTCCTGGTCGAGCGGGATGTTGGCCTGGGCGACGTAGTATTTGCCCTCTTCCATCGCCGACAGATAGACGACCTCGGGCGTGACCTTGCTGTCGCGGACGCGACGGTAGGGCGCCTCGATGAAGCCGTATTTGTTGACGCGAGCAAAGGTCGCCAGCGAGTTGATCAGACCGATATTCGGGCCTTCCGGCGTCTCGATCGGGCAGATGCGGCCGTAGTGGGTCGGATGCACGTCGCGCACTTCGAAGCCGGCACGCTCGCGGGTCAGACCCCCCGGGCCAAGCGCCGACAGGCGGCGCTTGTGGGTGATTTCCGACAGCGGGTTGGTCTGGTCCATGAACTGCGAGAGCTGCGAGGAGCCGAAGAACTCGCGCACGGCGGCAGCCGCCGGCTTGGCGTTGATCAGATCCTGCGGCATCACGGTGTCGACGTCGACCGAGGACATGCGCTCCTTGATGGCGCGCTCCATGCGCAGCAGGCCGACGCGATACTGATTTTCCATCAGCTCGCCGACCGAGCGCACGCGGCGGTTGCCGAGATGATCGATGTCGTCGATCTCGCCCTTGCCGTCGCGCAGGTCCACCAGCGTCTTGACCACGGCCAGGATGTCGTCCTTGCGCAGCACGCGGACGGTATCCTCGGCATCGAGGTCGAGGCGCATGTTCATCTTGACGCGGCCGACCGACGAGAGGTCGTAACGCTCGGAATCGAAGAACAGCGACTGGAACATCGCCTCGGCGGAGTCGATCGTCGGCGGCTCACCCGGACGCATCACGCGATAGATGTCGAACAAGGCCTCTTCGCGCGAGTTGTTCTTGTCGACCGCCAGCGTGTTGCGGATGTAGCCGCCAACCGTGACGTGATCGATGTCAAGCACGGGAATCTCGTCGAAACCCTCGTCGCCGAGCAGCTTCAGGTTCTTCTCGCTGAGCTCGTCGCCAGCTTCCAGATAGACCTCGCCCGTGTTGAGATTGACGATGTCCTCGGCGACGTAACGGCCGATCAGATCCTCATCCGTGACGCGCAGGGCCTTGAGGCCCTTGTCGGCCAGCGCGCGGGCAGAACGCGCCGTCAGTTTCTTGCCGGCTTCAACCACGACTTCGCCGGTATCGGCGTCGATGAGATCGATGGTCGGCTTGACGCCCTTCAGACGGTTCCAGTCATAGGGAACGCGCCAGCCATCCTTGTCGCGGACATAGGTGATGGAGTTGTAGAAGGTACGCAGAATTTCTTCGCCATCCATGCCGAGGGCAAAGAGCAGCGAGGAGACCGGGATCTTGCGGCGGCGATCGATGCGCGCATGCACGATGTCCTTGGCATCGAACTCGATGTCGAGCCAGGAGCCGCGATAGGGAATGATGCGTGCGGCGAACAGGAGCTTGCCCGACGAGTGGGTCTTGCCCTTGTCGTGATCGAAGAACACGCCCGGCGAACGGTGCATCTGGGAGACGATGACGCGCTCGGTGCCGTTGACGATGAAGGTGCCGTTCGAGGTCATGAGCGGCATGTCGCCCATGTAGACGTCCTGCTCCTTGATGTCCTTCACGGAGCGGGCGCCGGTTTCCTCGTCGACATCGAACACGATCAGACGCAGTGTCACCTTGAGAGGCGCAGCAAAGGTCATGCCGCGCTGGCGGCACTCGTCGACGTCATATTTCGGCGCTTCGAATTCGTAGCGGACGAATTCGAGCATCGCCTTGTTGGAGAAGTCCGAGATCGGGAAGACCGACTTGAAGACGGTCTGCAATCCCTCATCCGTCCGCCCGCTCTCGGGCTCCAAGACCTGGAGAAACTGGTCGTAGGAAGCCTTCTGAACCTCGATCAGGTTCGGCATCGTCGCGACTTCGCGGATCTTTCCGAAAAACCGGCGGACGCGCTTGCGGGCATTGGTCGTCTGAGCCATGTGGTCCTCGTCCTTTCAAGCAGGCCCGGCATCATTGCACCGATCCTGCAGGCATTTGAATCGCAGGGAAGATTGCTCTCCCCGCCCGGCACAGCGCCGCTGGTGCGGCCCGGTGCTGAAACTGTCGGCCGGATCACCGGCCCTCGCCATTCTCGTCACGGCAGACCGGAAAATCCCGAACGATCTCATCCAATTGGATCGAAATCTCGAAGATTCTCTGGTCCGCCGTTCCGGCATCTGGTGCGCAAGGCCCCAAAACGCCGAAAAGGCCCCGGGGGAAACCCCGGGGCCAAATCGCCTGAAGCAAGCTCGCTTACTTGAGCTCGACCTTGGCGCCGACCTTCTCGAGGGCAGCCTTGATCTTGTCGGCTTCTTCCTTGGCCACGGCTTCCTTGACGGGCTTCGGAGCAGCTTCGACCAGGTCCTTGGCTTCCTTGAGGCCGAGGCCGGTGATCGCGCGGACTTCCTTGATGACCTCGATCTTCTTGTCGCCAGCAGCAGCCAGAACAACGGTGAACTCGGTCTGAGCTTCAGCAGCCGGAGCGGCGGCAGCAGCCGGGCCAGCCGACACTGCAACAGCAGCAGCAGCCGAAACGCCCCACTTCTCTTCCAGGGCCTTGGCGAGGTCAGCGGCTTCCAGAACCGTCAGGCTCGAGAGGTCTTCAACGATCTTTTCAATCTTGGACATTGTCCGTAATCCTTAGTTTAGGTTCGTACCGGTTTATCGGGTTGCGAACGGCCTTACGCCGCTTCGTCTCGCTTGGCATAGGCTCCGAACACGCGAGCCAGCTTGGCAGCCGGTGCGTTGACGACCTGAGCGACCTTGGTAGCCGGGGCCTGGATAAGGCCGATAAGCTTGGCGCGCAGTTCGTCCAGAGACGGCAGAGACGCAAGCGCCTTGACACCATCCTGGTTCAGAGAGGTCTTGCCCATCGCGCCGCCGAGGATAACGAACTTGTCGTTGGCCTTGGCGAAGTCGACGGCGACCTTCGGAGCAGCCACAGGATCGCTGGAATAAGCGATCAAGGTCGGGCCCTTCATGAGGGGCGCGATGGAGGCCACATCCGTGCCATCGAGAGCGATCTTGGCGAGGCGGTTCTTAGCGACCTTCACGGTCGCACCAGCTGCCTTGGCCTGCTTGCGCAGGTTCTGCATCTGGGCGACGGTCAGGCCGGAATAGTGAGCTACGACGACGACGCCAGAAGCCTTGAAGACTTCCTGGAGAACGCCGATGAACTCCTGCTTTTCCGCTCTTTCCACGTTGCTCTCTCCGGTTGCAGCTTTCCCAAATTCAAAGGAAAGCCGACCGTTGCATTTGCCGCCTTAGGGATACCGGCGAACCGGAACCTTGAAAGGCGACGCTCGATTGCCTGTCCCTCGTTATCGGATATGCGTCAAAATGACACATGCCATCACAACGAGCGAGCCGGATCGAACCAATTCATGAGGCAGCCGCGAGGCGGATACCGAAAACCGGTCTTCCCCGTCTATGCAGGCCAAAAGGAGCGCTTTTCAGGGCCTCTCCCGGCGATTAAGCAGGTTTCCCTGCGCCTGCAGTCTCGGACAGGACATGGCCGTCAAGGCTCGAAAACCTTTCCGACCAGCCTACCGTCCAAATTGCTTTGGACAGCAAAAATCCCGGGCTGTTTACACATCCCAGGGTCATGAACCTTTGATCAGTTCAGTGAGAAGCGCGATATAGTCCCTCTTGGCCGAATTGCCAAGGGGGAATTTGCATTGGGAAGGCGCTTTTTCCAAAACGCATCGAAGCGCTTTGGCTTACCGACACCCCAGACTCCCCTATCGGTGATTGAACAACTAAGGCGGCTCGCCAGCATTCCCGCCCCGCCCCCCGTTTTGGCGACCTCTCAATGAAACTTCCCGTACCATGGCGCACGATAGTTCGGGATATAGGGCCAATCACGCGGTTGGGACGGCGAAGTTCTGGCAGCGAGCGCATCGTTCGGCGTCAGGAAGAGGCCCCCTAAATCATTGCCATCGTTGATGGCGTAGAAGTGCGCCTCGGAGTCGGCTTGCCGCGAGTTGGCCGTTGACGATCTTGAAGAAGGCGTAGGCTGCATTGCCCCATGGCTGATATTCCTGCGACGCCACGCTTGGCGAGTAGACTACATACCTCTGACCACTGATGTGGCAGGCCACCTGCTGTCATGGCGACACCTCCCAAGAGAGAAAAGAAATCGGCGTCGAAACATGATGATTTTCGAAAATGGCAAGGAGCAGTTGAAGCTAGCTATGTCATAGAAAACCCCGCCGAAGCAGCTTCGGCGGGGTTTTCAAATCGTTCGATGCAAACCGGATCAGGCGCTGAGCACGCTGGCCGGATCGATCTTCACGCCGGGGCCCATCGTCGAGGACAGGGCGACGCGCTGGACATAGGTGCCCTTCGCGCCAGTCGGCTTGGCCTTGACCACGGCGTCGGCGAAAGCCTTGATGTTCTCGGCGAGCTTGTCGGCCGAGAACGAGGCCTTGCCGATAGCGCCATGCACGATGCCGGCCTTCTCGACACGGAACTCGACCGAACCACCCTTCGAAGCCTGCACGGCCGAGGTGACGTCCATGGTCACGGTACCGACCTTCGGGTTCGGCATCATGCCGCGCGGGCCGAGCACCTTACCCAGACGGCCGACCAGCGGCATCATGTCCGGGGTGGCGATGCAGCGATCGAAATCGATCTTGCCGCCATTGACGATCTCGACGAGATCCTCGGCGCCCACCACATCGGCACCGGCAGCGCGGGCTTCGTCAGCCTTGGCGCCGCGGGCGAACACGGCCACGCGCAGCGTCCGGCCCGAACCGTTGGGCAGGTTGCAAACACCGCGGACCATCTGGTCGGCATGGCGGGGATCGACGCCCAGATTCATGGCGATCTCGACGGTTTCGTCGAACTTGGCCTTGGCGCGGTCCTTGATCAGGGCCACAGCCTCATCCAGGCCGTAGAGCTTGATGCGGTCAATGCCTTCCTTGGCCGCGCGAATACGCTTTCCTTGATGTGCCATCATATCACCCGACGATCTCGAGGCCCATCGACTGGGCGGAACCCTTCACCATGGCCATAGCGGCCTCGACCGTATCGCAGTTGAGGTCGGGCAGCTTCTTCTCGGCGATCTCACGGATCTGAGCGATCGTGATCTTGCCAGCCTTGGCGCCCTTGCCGGGGGTCTGTGAACCCGACTTGATGCCGGCAGCTTCCTTGACCCAGTAGGACACCGGGGGAAGCTTCAGTTCGAAGGTGAAGGAACGGTCCTGATAGGCCGTGATGATGACCGGGATCGGCATGCCCTTGGTCATCTGCGCGGTCTTCGCATTGAAGGCCTTGCAGAATTCCATGATGTTCAGGCCGCGCTGACCGAGCGCGGGGCCGATGGGCGGCGACGGGTTCGCGGCGCCGGCCGGAACCTGAAGCTTGACGTAGCCCGTAATTTTCTTCGCCATTTGTTGCTCCTATGCGGGTTGCCCCGCGGTTATCAGCCATCAAGAGGATGGCAGGTGACCATCGAGATGGCCGGAGTTTCGCGGTTCGGTTTCATCGGGCGGCGATCGGCCCGATGTCTCCTCCCGCGTATGGAATCAGGTCAAACCTTCTCGACCTGCCCATATTCGAGTTCGACCGGGGTGGCCCGGCCGAAAATGGAAACCGCCACCTTGAGGCGGGCACGACCCTCGTCGACTTCCTCGACGATGCCGTTGAAGGAGGCGAACGGGCCGTCCGCGACCTTGACCTGCTCGCCGACCTCGAAGCTGACGGAGGGCTTGGGACGCTCGACGCCATCGGCGACCTGCCCCTTGATGCGCTCCGCCTCACGGTCGGGAATCGGCACGGGCTTGGCTTTGTCGGCCCCCAGGAAGCCGGTGACCTTCGGCGTGTTCTTGATGAGGTGATGCACCTCGTCCGTCAGGTCACACTTCACCAGCACATAGCCGGGGAAGAACTTGCGTTCGGTATCGACCTTGCGGCCGCGGCGAACCTCGACGACCTTTTCGGTCGGCACCAGGATCTCTTCGAACAGATCGGAGAGCCCACGCTGGGCGATCTGCTCGCGAATCGACTGCGCGACCTTGTTCTCGAAGTTGGAATAGGCGTGAACGATGTACCAGCGCTTGGCCATTATGGATTTTCCCTAGCGGCCCAGATTCACGATGAAGGAGACGGCACGGATCAACACGGCATCCGTGATGGAGAAGAAGATGGCCATGGCGATGGTGAAGATGACGACCATGAGGGCCGTGATCATGGTTTCCCGGCGGGTGGGCCAGGTGACCTTGTTCGTTTCATTGCGAACCTGTCGCAAGAACTCCATCGGAGTCGTCTTTGCCATCGTTCTACCGCCTTGACCGAAACAGGATTGTTCCGGCACTCATTTCGAAATCCTACCTTGCAAATGCAAGGCCGGGCCTGAGCGGAGCGTGGATGAAGCGGACATGATCCGGCCAGCCAGGCTCTGCGACGACTGTGAACCTCGCAGGGTCTGCGATCCCGCCCAGCGGGCTTGCAAATCCTGTCCGGCCGTTTTTGCCAACACAAAACCGAGGGTGCGGCCAAGCCCCATCCCCCGGCTTTCATGACAGAGCGAAAAAAGCTAAACGCCTCATCCGCGTAAATTGGCAGGGGCAGCAGGGATCGAACCTGCGACCTACGGTTTTGGAGACCGTCGCTCTACCAGCTGAGCTATACCCCTACGCGTTGCTCGCGCGGCGCCTACATAGCCGCGCAAATGATTTGGCGCAATCCCACAGATGGGGATCGCTGTGTAAATTTTCATCGCCGCCAGGGCAGAAGTGCGACGGACCTGCAGGCGCTCCGCATTTCATGGCAGTTTTCATACCCGGGCTGCCCCGGCCTCGCTTAGACCGGCTCGACGGCCACCGCGGTGCCATAGGCCAGCACCTCGGTGATTCCATCCATGATCTCATTGGCATCGTAGCGCATGGCGATGATGGCATTGGCGCCCAGTTCCTCGGCATGACGCACGAGAAGCTCATAGGCTTCCTGCCGGGCGGTTTCCGCCAGATTGGTATAGACCGACAGCTTGCCGCCGAACACCGACTGGATGGCGCCACCAATATTGCCGATCACGCTGCGCGAACGCACGGTGATGCCCCGCACCACGCCGAAATGCTTCACGACGCGGTAACCTGGGAGATCATTGGTAGTGACGACGATCATGACCTGTTCCTCGAATGCGGATAGAGCGTTTTTCAGAAAGGTTGATAGACTTTCCGATTAAGAAAACGCGTCAAAAACACTTTACGCAAAAGCCACCAATACAAACAAAAACGGCGCAGCCAAGGCTGCGCCGTTCCGAACTCAAGCTTTCGCCCGTTCTTATTCGATGATTGCGGCGACGACGCCGGCGCCGACGGTACGACCGCCTTCACGGATGGCGAAGCGCAGCTTCTCTTCCATGGCGATCGGCACGATCAGGTTCACTTCCATGGCGATGTTGTCGCCAGGCATCACCATCTCCGTACCCTCAGGCAGCGTCACCACGCCCGTCACGTCCGTCGTGCGGAAGTAGAACTGCGGACGGTAGTTGCCGAAGAACGGCGTATGACGACCGCCCTCTTCCTTGGTCAGGATGTAGGCTTCGGCCTTGAACTTGGTGTGCGGCTTCACCGAACCGGGCTTGCACAACACCTGCCCGCGCTCCACGTCCTCACGCTTGGTGCCGCGCAGCAGCGCGCCGATGTTGTCGCCAGCCTGGCCCTGGTCCAGAAGCTTGCGGAACATCTCGACGCCCGTCACCGTCGTCTTCTGCGTGGCGCGGATGCCGACGATCTCGACTTCCTCGCCAACCTTGACGATGCCGCGCTCGACACGGCCGGTCACGACCGTGCCACGGCCCGAGATCGAGAACACGTCTTCAACCGGCATCAGGAAGGGCTGGTCGATCGGACGCTCGGGCTGCGGGATGTAGTCGTCAACCGTCTGCATCAGCTTCAGCACCGCGTCATGACCAATCGCCGGGTTGACGTTGTCCAGAGCAGCCTTCGCAGAGCCCATCGTGATCGGAATGTCGTCGCCGGGGAACTCGTACTTCGACAAAAGCTCGCGAACTTCCATCTCAACCAGCTCGAGCAGCTCCGGATCGTCGACAAGGTCGACCTTGTTCAGGAACACGACCAGCGCCGGAACGCCGACCTGGCGGGCCAGCAGAATGTGCTCGCGCGTCTGAGGCATCGGGCCGTCCGCTGCCGAAACAACCAGGATCGCACCGTCCATCTGCGCCGCGCCCGTGATCATGTTCTTAACATAGTCGGCATGCCCGGGGCAGTCGACATGGGCGTAGTGACGGTTCTTCGTCTCATACTCCACATGCGCCGTCGAGATCGTGATGCCACGAGCCTTCTCTTCCGGTGCCTTGTCGATCTGGTCATACGCCGTGAACGTCGCACCGCCCGTCTCGGCAAGCACCTTCGTGATCGCCGCTGTCAGCGACGTCTTGCCATGGTCAACGTGACCAATCGTGCCGATGTTGCAGTGCGGCTTGTTGCGTTCAAATTTCTCTTTGGCCATAGCCCCGTTTCCAGCATTGGAGGATTGGGTATTTCGCCGGTGCGAAATATCGGGCGGCTCGATAGGGGTTTTTGCGGCAACGCGCAAGAAGAGAATGGAGCACGGCGTGTGTGCGGCCCAAAATCCGACCGGAAGGGAGTGGAGCGGGTGAAGGGAATCGAACCCTCGTATTCAGCTTGGAAGGCTGCTGCTCTACCATTGAGCTACACCCGCGACCAAGCACAGTATTCTTTGGACGTTTGGTGGAGGGGGTTGGATTCGAACCAACGTAGGCTGAGCCAACGGATTTACAGTCCGTCCCCTTTAACCACTCGGGCACCCCTCCAAAACGTCCTTCCGCAACGCTGTGACACCGCTGCGAAATCGAAGCGGCCAAGTGGCGCGACCGCTTCGTTCAGAGGGCGCCGTTATGGTGAGGGGATCGGTGCCTGTCAACCTAAAAGGCGAAGATTGACGACGAGTTTTTACACTTAATCGCGGACGGGGCTTTTTTTGGCGCGCCGGGCATGTCATGGGCAGTCTCCGGAACGGAGAAAAACATGAAGGACAGGGACCGCAGAGGCCATCGCGGCCACCATCGGGGCTACGCTGGCGAAGCGACGCCGGAAACCGTGGTGATCTATGGCTGGCACCCGGTGCGTGAAGCGCTGCAGAACCCCAACCGCAAGCTCAAGCGGCTGCTCGCCACCGAAAATGCCCTGAAAAGGCTGGCCGACGAGAAGGTCGAGACGAGAATTAAGCCAGAAACCGTCCGTCCCGGCGACATCGACCGTCTGCTCACGCCCGATTCGATTCACCAGGGCCTCTATCTGGAGGCGGCTCCCCTGCCCGCTCCCGCCTTCGGCGAGCTCGGCGCGCAAGATATCGTCCTGGTGCTCGACCAGATCACCGATCCCCATAATGTCGGCGCCATCATCCGCTCGGCCGCCGCCTTCAAGGTGGCTGCGATCATCACGACCGAGCGCCATTCACCTGCCGCCACCGGCGTGCTCGCCAAATCGGCCTCGGGCGGCCTCGAACATGTGCCGGTCGTTTCCGTACGCAATCTCGGCGATACGCTGGATGAAATGGAAGCGAGCGGCGTGACGCGAATCGGTCTCGACTCGGAAGGACCGGCAACATTGGAAGGCACCGTGTTCGCCGGGCCGCTAGCGCTCGTGCTCGGCGCCGAGGGCAAGGGCCTGCGTCAACGCACCCGTTCGCTCTGCGATGCCTTGGCCCGGCTCGACATGCCCGGCGAGATCAAAAGCCTCAACGTCTCGAATGCCGCCGCCCTCGCACTCTATGTGGCTCGAACGAAGATACCGGCCTGAACGCTTTTGCTATTTGACCGATCACCGGGAGCCGTAAGGACGAGCGCTGTTCTATTTCGCGGGCTCGAAATCCATACTTTCGAGATTCGGCCGCGGCACCGGCAGGGCTCTTGCCTCCTGAACCGGCTCGGGGCGCGGTTTGGGCGCAGCAGCGAGCGGCAGAGTTTTGGCCGGTTCGAGCTTTTTCGGTACAGACAGGGCTGCGCTGCGCGGTTTGGGCAGAGCCGGACGCGGCAGGCTTTGCGGCGTCCCGACAAGACGGCGGGGCGGCCGCAGCGGTCGCATCGCCGGGCCACGCTCCTCCGGCAGGACGTCATAGGGGGCGTCGAGATCCGGAGCATAGGCCGGCCCCCTCACCCAGGGGCGCGGATAGAAGCTGCGGGTCTCGTAGCCTCCATCATCCTCGCGATAGATGGGCCGCGGGTGATAGGGGCGCATGGGCGCCTCGAACTCGCCGCCCCATCCTCCGTCGTCGTAAAAGGGAGCGTCACGCCAGCCCGCCTGGGCCTGTGTCATCGGCAGAGCGACGAGACAGAACGTAATCGCCAACAAGGAAACAGGACGGATCGTCACGGCGGCATCCTCGAGAACTTCATCCCGGCGGTCGTAGCCAACGACTTTGGCGGAATAAGGATTGGTTAACCTTTTTCTTTCGCCACCACCAGGTCTTCCAGCAGCACACGCCTACCCTCGGGCATGGCAAGACCGCGCGGCGCAAAGACATCGCGCTCCAGGAAATATTGGGTGAGGCGCAAGCCATCCGCGATGTCGCCAGCGCCAGGCACGCCTTCCTCTCCGCGCAGAAAGGCTGGCAAGCGCAACAGCCTGTCATGCCAGGGAGTTCCAGCTTCCCGGCAGACCGCCCGCCCACTCTTGGGCGAGACATAGATCAGGTCGTCCCGCCGGCCGGTGACGGCGCAGGCGGCCAGATCGAGGCCGAAGCCGAGGTCCGACAGGATTTCGAGTTCGAATCTTGCGATCAGCGCCGGCGCCAAGGCAGGGTCTCCAAGCACCTCTATGAGGTGGCCGAAGGCCTCGTGGAGCCCCGGATGTGGATCGCGCTCGGGCAGCAGGCGGACCAGGGCCGCCACATGGGTCATGGCGAACAAGGCCAGCCGGGAGGACAGGAACCGAGCAGCATGCAAGGTCAGTCCCTCGACGGCGAAATGGCCGAGATGACCTTCGATCCGGGCGCGCCAGGTGAGTTGCACCTCGTTGCCAGGCTGCAGCACAGGCTGCAAAGTCCGCGAGCGCCCTCCCCGCACCATGCCGAGATGACGGCCGTGATCCCGGGTCATAGCCTCCAGGATCACGCTGGATTCGCCGTGGCGGCGCACGCCCAATATGTAACCGCTGTCGATCCATTCCATCGGGTTGGTATTTTCGTCAAATCGCAAAACGCATTGGAAGGCGCCTGCCTCAGGGTTTCTCCACCGGGAAGTCCAGGCCCATTTCACGATAGCGCTCGGGGTCGTCAGACCAGTTCTCGCGCACCTTCACGAACAGGAACAGATGCACCGGTGCCTCGGCCATGGCCGCGATTTCCTTGCGTGCCGCCATCGAGATCGCCTTGATGGTTTCGCCACCCTTGCCGATGACAATCTTCTTGTGTCCCTCGCGCGTGACATAGATCGTCTGCTCGATGCGGGCGGAACCATCCTTCATCGACGTCCACGCCGTGGTTTCCACCGTCGATTCGTAGGGCAGTTCATCATGCAGTCGCAGGAACAGCTTCTCGCGCGTGATCTCGGCCGCCAGCGAACGCAGGGGCGCATCCGAGATCTGGTCCTCGGGATAGAGCCAGGGCCCGGCTGGCATGATGGAGCCGAGATGACGGGTGAGATCTTCCACGCCGCTGCCGGTCAGCGCCGATAGCATGAAGGTCTGTTCGAAGGGCAGCCGCGCATTGACGGCCTGGGCAAGCTCCAGCAGCTTTTCGCGCTTCACCGCATCGATCTTGTTGAGGATGAGGATGCGCTTCTGCTTGGTTGCCGAAAGCTTTTGCAGGATGGCCTCATTGCCTTCGTCGAGCCCGCGCTGGGCATCGACCAGCAGGCAGACGGCATCGGCATCGGCCGCTCCGCTCCATGCGGTGGTGACCATGGCCCGATCGAGCCGGCGCCTGGGCTGAAAGATGCCAGGCGTGTCGACGAAGATGATCTGTGCTTCGCCTGTGATGGCGATGCCGCGCACGATCGCACGCGTCGTCTGCACCTTATGGGTCACGATCGACAACTTAGCGCCGACGATGGCGTTCATCAGCGTGGACTTGCCGGCATTGGGTGCGCCGATCAGGGCGACGAAGCCGCATCTTGTTTGCGTAGTCTCGTTCATTTGCTCTTTCTAGGGAAAATTGCGATTTCTTCGCATCGCAATTTTCCCTAACTCTTTGTTTTGACGCATTTTCTCAATCGAACAGTCTATCGACTCTTCCGGAAAATGCTCTTGGATCAATCCGGCTCAAGCAGAATGTCCGAACGCGTCCACGAGAAACGGGCTCGGACATTCTACCATTGTCGACGTTCTAGCAGACATTCGCGCTCTGAAATACGGCGCGATACGCCCCGGAACAAAGTTCGTTTTTACCGAATCGTACTTTGCTTCAACTCATCGTTTCGACGCGTCTTTGTCGTTTGACCCGTTTCCGACAAACCACAAAACGCTCCGGGCCGCCGCAAGCCGGTTTTGTTCATGTCCCGGGCAGGCCAGTCGGCTATATCCGCCGAAGGTTCAGCTCCGCCGCCCCTCCAGAGAGATGCCTTCGCGTGCCATGAAGGCGGTGGCGGCGGCCTGCTCGGCCAGGCGCTTGGACTTGCCTTCGCCCTCGGCCGAGGCCAGCGTCTCGATATCGACGGCGATTACGAAACGTGGATTGTGATCGGGCCCGGTACGCGAAACCAATCGATAGGTCGGGGCCTTCAACGCACGGCCCTGCGCCCATTCCTGCAAGGCGGTCTTGGCATCGCTCGGCGGCCTGACGGGAGCGTGAAGCCGCTCGCGCCAGGCGTTCTCGACCACGGCGCGCGCTTTATCATAGCCGGCGTCGACGAAGACGCCGCCGATCAAGGCCTCGCAGACATCCCCAAGCGTGGTGACACGCTTGCGCCCGCCCGAATGGGCCTCGCCAAGGCCGAGCTTGACATGCGGGCCTACCCCCCAGTCGTTTGCGACGGCAGCGCAGGTCTCCTTGCGCACGAGGTCGGAAAGCCGGCGCGACATTGCGCCCTCCTCGTCATCGGGGAAGACGCTGTAAAGCATGTCGGCAACCGCCAGCCCGAGCACACGGTCGCCGAGAAACTCCAGGCGTTGATAACTCTCCAGCCTAGCCGGCCCGTCGAGAAAGCTGATATGCGTCAACGCTCGCTCCAAGACAGAGCGATCGGCAAAGACATGGCCGAGCGCGGCTTCCAGGGTTTCAAGCGGAGGTTTCTTCTTCGAGCTCATTGTACGATCTTAAACAGCCGCATTTGTCCCTTGGCCGTCGAGAACAGGACCCGCCAGGGTTTGCCCACGAAATTCTCAAGCGGAATATAGCCGACACCGGCGAGATCGCGCGAAGTCATCGGAATTGTCGCGATTGTCGCCCATCGTGAAATAATGGCCGGCCGGAACGACATATTCATCGGTATTGTCGTAAAAGCCAATGTCTTCACTGACCTCGATGACTTCATAATTCCGTCCGTTCGACAAGGTCTCCCGATATTTCGGCACCTGTTTGTCGACGCTAAACGCCATCTCCGCTTTGTAGCTGCCGGCCGGCTCGCGCGGCACCCTGCTTCCGTTGATGAACAGACGGCCATCGCGCATCTGGATGCGATCTCCCGGCAGGCCGATCACCCGCTTGATGAAATAGGTGGAGCGATCCTTGGGCAATCGGAATACCGCCATGTCGCCACGAGCGGGGGCCCCGAGTAAAGGTCCCTCGCCGAAGGGCAACACCATCACGATGTCACCCACGAGCAGCGTAGGAATGTTGGAACCACTCGGCACCGAGAAATTGCGGCAAGAGGCGAGCAGCAGCAAAGCGCCACCAGCAAATAGCAATCCGCTGGAGCGGCTCGCATGAGGCCAAATTCGACGCAACACTCCGTCAGACGTGGTCCGATCCGCCATTATCGAATGAGCGAGAACAAACGGCTGCCGCGCACGGTCCACGGCCACTGCCAGAAAGCGAGAGGCGAGGCGTCATCGGCGACGGAGAAGAAGATGATCTGGCCCTTGCCGACGAAATTATCGAGCGGCACGTAGCCGACGGCGGCAAGATCGCGCGAATCATCGGAATTGTCGCGATTGTCACCCATCATGAAGTAGTTGCCCGGCGGCACGACATATTCATCGGTGTTGTCGTAATAACCGCTGTCGCCCTGGATTTCGATGACCTCGTGCTTCACGCCATTGGGCAGGGTTTCGATATATTTCGGCACCTGCTTGTCGCGCCCGAATTCGTCCTTGACCAGATAGGTGCCCGCCTGTTCGCGCTGAACCATGGTGCCGTTGATGAACAGTCGGCCCTGGCGCACCTGGATCCGATCGCCGGGCAGACCGATGACGCGCTTGATGAAATCGGTCGAATTGTCCTTGGGCAGCTTGAACACGGCTATGTCGCCGCGCTTCGGCCCCTCGCCCGCCCACAAGCGGCCGGAGGGCAGGAAGCCGGAAATCACCGGCACCGAATAGCGCGACCAGCCATAGCTGTATTTCGAGACCATGACGTAGTCGCCGACCAGAAGCGTCGGGATCAGCGAACCGGACGGAATGTTGAACGGCTGGAACAGGGCCGTGCGGACCACCAGCGCAATGATAAGGGCGTGAATGATGATCTTGATCAGTTCGCCGATACCGCCATCCTTCGACGTCTTCTTGGCGGCGCCGCTGGTGTCGGGCGTCTTGTTCGGTTGGCTGGCCACGCTCATCGGTCTTCCATCTTTGGAGGCGGTCCTTGGCGGGACCGGAGCCTCGGAATATCGCCCCGGTCCAAGATTCCACAAGAACCTTGAAATTGCGCAAAGCTTCCGGAGTCGGCCTTGAGGCAAGCTCCGGAAGCTTTGTAACGAAACAACTCTGTTGCGGCTGCTATAACCCCTGCGGATTGAGGGTGCAACGCCGGAGCCTGCCTTCGAGATACCCTGACGAGGTCAATCATTCACAGGCCACGTCCGCCACAAACAGCATGATTTCGGCAATTGCGCGGCAAACGGCCAACCCCGCGTTCAAACACGCAGTCGGGCCTCGATCACCACGAAGGCCTGCGCCAGGGGATGCTCGTCGGTCAGGCTAAGATGAATATGGGCTTCATGTCCTACCGGCAGCAGGCTTTCGAGCAGTTGCAAAGCCGCGCCGGTCAGCCGCAATTCGGGCCGGCCGCTCTCCGCATTGAGGATTTCCATGTCATGCCAATGGATGCCGCTGATGCCGGTCCCCAGCGCTTTCGAGCACGCCTCCTTGGCAGCGAAGCGTTTGGCCAGCGTGCCGGCCTTGTCGGCACGGCCGGCCGCCTTGGCGCGCTCGGCCTCGGTGAAGCAGCGCTGTTGAAAACGCTCGCCATAGCGCGCGAGGGCAGCCTCGATCCGTCTGATGTCGCAAAGATCGCTGCCGATGCCGATGATCATCCGGCCCGGCTCCGTCCGGCCGCCATCGCCGCCTTGACGGTACGGATGCTCTCCGCGAGCCCGACGAATACAGCCTCTCCGATGAGGAAATGCCCGGTATTGAACTCGGCGAATTCGGGCACAGCAGCCAGGATTTCGGAGGTCTCGAAATCAAGGCCGTGCCCGGCATGCACTTCCAGCCCGAGCCCGGCAGCGATGGACGCACCAAGCTTCAGGCGCTCGAACTCCGCGGCGGCGTGGCCGGTCTCCCCCGAGGCGACCGCCTCGCACCAGGTTCCCGTATGCAGTTCCACGATATCGGCACCCAGAGCGGCGCAGGCCTCCAGCACCGCCCTGTCCGGTTCGACAAACAGGGAGACGCGGATGCCGCTTTCCTTGAACTGTGGGATCGCCGCTCTCAGATTGGCTTCGGCCGCCCTGACGTCCAGTCCTCCCTCGGTGGTGCGCTCCTCACGCTTTTCCGGCACCAGGCAGACAGCGTGGGGCTTCACGTCCAGCGCGATCGCCAGCATTTCGTCGGTCACCGCCATTTCGAAATTCAGCGGTGCCTTCACCTCGGTGCGGATGCGGCGGATGTCGGCATCGCGGATATGGCGCCTATCTTCGCGCAGATGCGCGGTAATGCCGTCAGCGCCAGCCTCGACCGCCAGATGCGCGGCGCGGACGGGATCGGGCCAGGGGCCGCCGCGCGCATTGCGCACGGTGGCGACGTGGTCGACATTGACGCCGAGACGGAGAATCTTGGGCAGAGCGGCGGAGGTCATTTTCAAGCCTGTCCCGCAAGAGCGCGGCTGCCGGGCTTGACGGCCGGCTGGTTGGCGAGTTCCGGCGGCAGCTTGTCGGCCTCGAAGGTCGGGATGTCGAGGGTCGCCAGGGCCACCAAGGGTTTGCCGAGATCGGCCTTGCCGCCCGAGCGGTCGATCAAGCAGGCCGCGCCCACGATCTCGCCCGGCTGGTCGGCGATGGATGCCAGGCATTCGCGCGAGGACAGACCGGTTGTGATGATGTCCTCCACCATCACAACGCGCGCACCCTTGGGAATGGCGAAGCCGCGCCGCAACTGGAACTGGCCGTTCTCGCGTTCCACGAAAACCGTCTTGGCGCCGAGCGCACGCGCGGTCTCGTAGCCCGGCACGATCCCGCCCACGGCCGGCGATACCACCATGTCGATGGGCCCGTAGGCGGCACGGATGCGCTCGGCCAGGGCGCGGCACAGACGCTCGGTGCGGGGGGGATCCATGAAGACGAGATTCTTCTGCAGGTAGA
Source organism: Labrys sp. HAY1-8F (assembly GCF_056754975.1). Classification (NCBI taxonomy): domain Bacteria; kingdom Pseudomonadati; phylum Pseudomonadota; class Alphaproteobacteria; order Hyphomicrobiales; family Xanthobacteraceae; genus Labrys; species Labrys sp. HAY1-8F. The sequence goes on from NZ_JBPGWZ010000002.1 coordinate 1,014,747, forward strand.
CCGCCGAATGGCGCCCCGACGTCAGGATGAAATGTCCTTCGAGCAATGCTCCCGCCGCCCGGAATTCCGCCAGCACCTCATCCTGCGTCATCATCATCTCCTGGTTTTTCCGGCTGTACGGGCTACGCTTCCAGGGCGTGCAGATCAATGGCCGATAATGGTCGGAGGGCGAAAATTTCGCGAAAAGTCAACAACGGTGCCCCGCCTTTCGGTTGCTGACGGGAGATCTTAGACGTGCCTTTGCGATTCCGAGAGACTTCATCTAATCGCAACACGGTTTAGCCGCCAATTTCCCGTTTTCTCGAGGTATGGAGTGCGAGTGCTGTGAGAAAGTTGATCTTCTGCCTGTCGCTGCTGCTCAGCGGATGCGCGATCGGCGATGGCGGAATCCGGCCGCTGTTCTCGATGGGCTCGTCGGAACAGGCCTTCGTCGAGCGCTACGGCAAGCCGGATTTTCGCGCAGAGGAAGGTGGCACCATTCGTCTGGTCTATCTGGGCAATCGCCTCGACTTCCGCCAGCGCGGCGACACGCCACCCATCCCGCTGCCCGAGCAGAAGCGGATCCTGGCTCGCTACGGCCTTGCCTACGACCGCACCTGCGCCGTCCTCGTCAGCCTGATGTTCGGGCGCGTAATCGGGATGACCAGCATCGGTGGGCAATGCAGTTGATCGCGTAGCGCGGAACGCCCGCAGATGAAGGTCCCATCAAAGGTCGAGCCGGCCGTCAGATCACCCGTTGCACCTCGCTCACCACCTTGCGGGCCCGCAAGCCGTCGATGATGGCCAGCAGATGCTTGAGGTCGTAGACCTCGAGATCGATGATCATCTCGGTCATGTCGAAGGAGCGGCGCTGCATGGCGAGATTGTCGATGTTGCCGTCGGTCTCGGCGACAACCTGGGCGATCTGGGCAAGCGTGCCGGGCTCATTGATCGACACCACCTGGACCCGGGCGGGATAGCGCTCAGCGCGGGCCGCTTCCAGATCCCAACGCACGTCGAGCCAAAGCTCGGGCCGGTCTTCGAAATCGGCCAGCGCCTGCGACTGGATCGGATAGATGGTGATCGCCTCGCCCGGGGTGAGGATGGCCACGATACGGTCACCCGGCACCGCCCCGCCTTCGGCAAAACGCACCGGCAGATCACCCATCAGGCCACGCACGGGGATGGCGGCCTTGGCGGGATCACCGCCACCTTGCAGCTTGAAGCGCAGATTCTGTCCGCCCTGCAGGCCGAACCAGGTCTCGTCGAGCCCGGCAGCGGCATGGCTCGACTGTTCAAGCTTGAAGTCGGGGAACACCGCCCGCACCACATCCTGCGAACGCATTTCGCCACGGCCGACGGCTGTGAGCACATCGTCCACGCTTTTACGGGCGAGGCGCTTGAGCGCTCCCTGCAAAGCATCGGGGCTGTAGGTCTTCTCCAACCGCTCGAAGGCGCGTTCGATGATGCGTTGGCCGAGCCCGGCATATTGCGCCCGCACCGCCGTGCGCGTGGCACGGCGAATGGCGGCGCGGGCCCGGCCCGTGACCACCAGCGTTTCCCAGGCCGCCGGGGGCGTCTGCTGCTTGGCGGTGATGATGGCGACCTCGTCGCCATTGTAGAGTTCGGAGACCAGCGGCGTAGTACGGCCGTTGACGCGGCAGCCCACCGCCGTGTTGCCGACGTCGGTATGCACGGCATAGGCGAAATCGATAGCATTGGCCCCGCGTGGCAAGGTGATCAGCTTGCCCTTCGGCGTGAAGCAGAACACCTGGTCCTGGAACAGCTCGAGCTTGGTATGCTCGAGGAATTCTTCGGGGTTGTCGCCCTCGGCAAGCATCGCCATGGTCCGGCGCAACCAGGCAAAGGCCCGGCTCTCTCCTTCCAGGCGCAGACTGTCACCAGCCTTGTTCTCCTTGTAGAGCGCATGGGCGGCAATGCCGAGTTCGGCGATGCGGTGCATCTCCTCGGTTCGGATTTGCAACTCGACGCGCTGATGACCCGGGCCGATCACCGTGGTGTGCAGGGACCGGTAATCGTTCTGCTTGGGTGTGGAGATGTAGTCCTTGAAGCGCCCAGGCACGAGCGGCCATTTGGTGTGGACGAGCCCGAGGGCGCGATAGCAATCCTCCACCTTGTTCACCAGCACGCGGAAGGCGAAGATATCGGAGAGCTGCTCGAAGGCGACCTGCTTCTGCTCGGTCTTCTTGAAGATCGAATAGGGCCGCTTCTCCCGCCCTTTCACCGTCGCTTCGATGCCGCGTTCCTGCAGCCTCTCGCGCAGATCGTTCTCGATCTCGGCAATCAGCGCGCCATTGCGGCGCTTCAAGCCTTCCAAGCGGCGCACGATGGTTTCGTAATGGGCCGGTTGCAATTCGTGGAAGGACAGGTCCTCCAACTCCTCGCGCATATCCTGCATGCCCATACGCCCGGCCAGCGGTGCATAAATGTCCAGCGTCTCCTGGGCAATACGGGCGCGCTTTTCCGCCCTCATGAAGTTGAGCGTGCGCATGTTGTGCAAGCGATCCGCCAGCTTGACGAGGAGAACGCGAACGTCCTCGACGATGGCCAGCAAGAGCTTGCGCAGGTTTTCGGCCTGCTTGGCTTCCTTGGAAACCAAATCGAGCTTCTTGATCTTGGTCAGCCCGTCGACGAGAGCCGCAATTTCCTTGCCGAAGCGACGTTCGATCTCGCCGCGCGTGGCATCGGTATCCTCGATGGTGTCATGCAACAAAGCGGCTGCGATGGTGGCATCGTCGAGCTTCAGATCGGTAAGAAGCGAGGCTACCTGAAGGGGATGGGAAAAATAGGGATCACCAGAGGCACGAAATTGCGCGCCGTGCTGCTGCATGGCGTAGACATAGGCAGCGTTGAGCAGATCCTCGTTAACAGCAGGGTTATACGCCCGCACCTTGTCCACGAGTTCATATTGCCGCATCAGGCGAAATGGCGCCGTCACTCACAGTCTCCCGCCGGCCGCCTTCAAGCGCCCGGCTTCATCATTGCCAGCTCCCGGCCAAACCGAAGCATGGCGCTATTCAATACGTCCGCGGCACAAAAGAAAAGCGGGCCGGCAATGCCGACCCGCTGAAATCTTCGGGATTGGTGGAGGAGTTTATTCCTCGTCGTCCGAACCGTTGTTGGCTGGCGGGACCAGGCCTTCCAGTCCGCGCAGCAGATCCTCTTCCGACATGCGGTCAAAGGCGACGTTGTCGTCGGAATCACCGGAAGCAAGAGCCGCCGGATCCGATTCGGGCTCATCCACCTCGACGTATTTCTGCATCGAGTGGATCAGGTCTTCCTTGAGGTCATCCGGGGTCAGGGTCTCGTCCGCGATCTCACGCAGAGCCACCACCGGGTTTTTGTCACGATCGCGATCAATTGTCAGTGCAGCGCCGCCGGCAATCATGCGGGCGCGATGGCTGGCCAGCAGAACCAGCTCGAAGCGGTTCTCGACCTTGTCGATGCAATCTTCCACCGTGACGCGGGCCATGGCGACGCCTTTCTGTACCGTGTTTTGGGATCAAGCGCGCCAACTACACCGCCAAGCGAGTTTGTGCAACCCTAAAAGACAGATCCGTGGTATCCTCCCGCCTCCGAGGCAGAGAGATTGACCGCAAGTTCTACCTCATTCGACTTACATATCGAGGCTGCTCGTCTCGATATTGCAATAATCCTGTAAACACTCTCATTGGAATACGCTCAATCTAATGACAATGCAGACGAACTTGACATTCTATACCGCGATGGGCACAAGCTAGTTGCATCGGACCTAAACTTGTCGTTGCTACCATTCCGCTGACGTTACACAGAGAGGCCGTTCTCGATGTGGTCCTTGGGATTAATATTAGACTGTAATTTAGACCGATTTCAATCGTATTCAAACAGACCGATCATCAGCAGAACGAACCCTAACTGGCAGAAGAATGAACAACACCCAGGAACGCATCGCTCTTTTTATTGATGGCGCCAATCTTTACGCAACGGCGAAAAGCTTGGGGTTTGATATCGACTATCGGAAAATGCTCAAGGAGTACCACAGCCGCGGCTATCTGGTGCGAGCGTTCTATTATACCGCCCTTGTGGAGGATCAGGAGTATTCCTCGATCCGCCCGCTGATCGACTGGCTGGATTATAACGGCTATGCCGTCGTCACCAAGCCGACCAAGGAATTCGTCGACTCCACCGGCCGCCGTAAGGTGAAGGGCAATATGGACATCGAGCTCGCCATCGATGCCATGGAGCTGGCCGATCACATCTCGCACATGATCCTGTTTTCCGGCGACGGTGATTTTCGCTCCCTGGTCGAAGCCATGCAGCGCAAGGGGGTGCGCGTTTCCGTCGTGTCCACCATATCGACCCAGCCTCCGATGGTCGCCGACGAATTGCGGCGCCAGGCGGATGAGTTCGTGGACCTCGTCACGCTTCAAAGCAAGATCGGCCGTGATCCGTCCGAACGCGCCGTGCGCTCGCAGGCCGGTGGTAACTTTCCGGCCGGTCCCGGGCCAACCCGCCAGCCGCCCCAGCAGGGTTTTGCCGGCCAGACCCCCGGCTTCATGTCGGCGAGCCCAAGCGGCCAGGCCGACGATCAATAGATCAAGAACGTTGCCTCGAACGATCGGGTCGTTCTATTGACGGAGCCTTCACGACAGCTCCGTCCGAACCACTTTTCGTTCCAAGCAGATTTCTGTTGATCGGGCCACGGGCATGATCAACAGAAATCTACAGGATATCAAATATTTGCAGAGCTTCCCGGCGAAGCCCGTCCGTGGGACTCGCCAGAAAACTCTGCTTAGGCCCAATATTCATGATCGCCAGCCAATTCCAAGAACCCGGACGCGATTGCCCGCTTTGCGAGAGGCTCGTCGCCTTTCGCCTGCAGGCGCGCGCCAAGCATCCCGATTGGCACAATGCCCCGGTTTCCAGTTTCGGTCCGGCCTCGGCCCGCTTGCTGATCGGCGGCCTGGCGCCCGGGCTCCAAGGCGCCAATCGCACCGGCAGGCCTTTTACGGGCGATTGGGCCGGCGATCTGCTTTACGAAACATTGGGCGATTTCGGCTTCGCCACCGGCACCTATGACGAGCGCCCCGATGACGGTCTCGAACTCGTCGATTGCCGCATCACCAATGCGGTGCGCTGCGTACCGCCCGAGAACAAGCCTGTTGGCAGCGAGATCGCCGCTTGCCGCCCCTTCCTGGCCAACACCGTGAAGGAAATGCCGAATCTCAAGGTGATATTGGCGCTGGGCAAGATCGGGCATGACAGCGTGGTCACGGCCCTCGGCCGCAGGCCCGCCCACTATCCCTTCGCCCACCATGCGCGCCATGAAATCGGCGGCCTGACGCTCGTCGATAGCTACCACTGCTCGCGCTACAACACCAATACGGGCCGCCTGACCACACCGATGTTCCGGGCGGTCTTCCAGACGATCCGAGATATTCTCGACCGCTGAAATCCGCCTTGCGGAGATTTATCTTGTAGGCGTCAGCCCTTGTCCCGCAGCAGGCGACCCTTTTCGCGCTGCCAATCGCGCTTCTTTTCCGTGTCCCGTTTGTCGCCCAAAGTCTTGCCACGAGCGAGAGCAAGCTCGATCTTGGCCCTGCCCTGCTCATTGAAATAGAGCTTGGTCGGCACGATCGTCAGGCCGTCGCGCTGCACGGCACCGATCAGCTTGCTGATCTGGCGTTTATGCAAAAGCAGTTTGCGCGGACGCTTACGCTCATGGTTGAAGCGGTTGGCCTGCAGATATTCGGGAATGTCCGCGTTGAACAGCAGCAACTCGTCGCCCGACGGCCCGGCATAGGATTCGCCGATCGTTGCCTTGCCCAGGCGCAGCGATTTCACCTCCGTTCCGGCCAGCACGATCCCGGCCTCGAAGGTATCGATCAATTCATAATTGAACCGAGCCTTGCGGTTGTCGGCAACCAGCTTGCGAGCAACGTCCTTCTTGTCCGCCACGTCATCACCCAAAGAGAGCCTTCGAGCGAAACACTCGAAGTAGACTCTACCTTCTTGTTTTCGAAGCGTTTCCCGAGACAGGCAAGATACCCGTGCTTCAGATGGAGAGGCTTTACCTCCCCCGCTTCAGCGTTTCAATTGAGCAGCCCGGCATGCACCATCGCCTGCTGGATCTGCGTACGCGCCGCGTCCGTCACCGGCAGCAGCGGCAGGCGCACCTCTTCCTTGAGGCGCCCGAGCATGGCCAGACCGCATTTTGCTCCGGCGAGCCCCGGCTCCAGGAAGGTTGCCCCATGAAGTGGGATCAGACGATCCTGAATTTCAAGGGCCGAGGCATAATCTCCACGCAGCGTCGCTTCCTGCAAGTCCGCGCACAGGCGCGGTGCGATGTTGGAAACCACCGAGATGCAGCCCTGCCCGCCCGCGGCGTTGAAGGCGAGCGCCGTCATGTCCTCACCGGAGAGCTGGATGAAATCAGCCCCGAGTTGCTGGCGCTGCTGCGATACACGGGCGAGATTGCCAGTGGCATCCTTCACCCCGACGATGTTCTTGAGTTCGTAGAGACGCTTCATCGTCTCCACCGACATGTCGACCACCGAGCGCGGCGGGATGTTGTAGATGAAGATCGGAATGCCGACGGCGTCGTTGACGGCCTTGAAATGCTGGTAGAGGCCTTCCTGCGTCGGCTTGTTGTAATAGGGCGTCACCACCAGCACGGCGTCGGCGCCCGCCTTCTCGGCATGAACAGCCAGATCGATGGCCTCGACAGTGTTGTTCGAGCCGGCGCCGGCAATTACTGGAACCCGGCCATTGGCCTGGGAGATGCAGATCTCCACCGCCTTGTGATGCTCGGCATGGCTGAGCGTCGGGCTTTCGCCGGTGGTCCCCACTGGTACCAGACCGCTCGTCCCTTCGGCGATCTGCCAGTCGATCAGATCACGAAAACCTTTCTCGTCGATGGCGCCGTCGCGGAACGGCGTCACCAAAGCGGTGAGCGACCCTCTGAACTTTGCCTTCGACATCATCTCAACTCCACGATCCCTGGAGCAAAGCGCGTTCTGGTGGAACCGCACTTTTGCTCTCGCTCTTTGGTTCCAAGCCAATCCAGCCGATTGGCTTGAGCATCTTTGCGTTTCTCGGTGATTCCACCAAATCGCAAAACGCTTTGCCGGATGGCCGCCTCGGTGCGCGCGGCGGCCGGGCGCCAGACATATACGAGCCACCCGGTCACGAAAAGAGCATCAACGGCGATTTGCGGCCGAAAACACCCCATTTGAACGGGATGATCTTCGCATCGCTCTGGTTAATGGAATGAGTCGGGCCTTCATTGCCGCTTTTTAAGGCAGCAGCCGCGAATCCGCCGCCTTCGGGCCTTGAAAATCACCTTTTCCTCGTGCCTCACTGATGGCGAGAATGCGGCATTCCAACGTCGCCATTCACGCTTCGTCAATCAGAGGACGCGACAATCGCCAAACTGGGTCACCTGGCAAATCAGGTCATCTGGATTGGCGTGGCGGCAATGCTCTTGCGGTTCATGACGGGTACATCCCTCTTCGTGGCGGTGCTGACCGGCGCTCTTGCCGCGCCGGTCACGCGCCCGGGCGATGCCACCCTCAAGCCTCCCTCCCGCACGGTGGCTCTGCGTACGGATGCCGATACCGCGACGACCTCGACGCGTTCCGACACGGAAATCACCGGCTCTATCATCGTCCCCTCGCCGCTGGTGAACCAGTTCGACACCCTGCGCCAGGCGATCACGGCCTATGAAAGCAGCGACCGCTCTGGCGGCGACGGCCTCGCCCGTTCGCTGACCGATCCGGCCAGCCAGGCCGCGGCGGAGTGGATCGCCATCCGCAGCGCCGCACGCCATATCGGCCTCACCCGAATCAAGGCCTTCCTCGCCGCTTATCCAAGTTGGCCTGGTAACGGCCTGATCCGCCGGCGCGGCGAAGAGGCTCTTTACAATGAGAAGGCCGACGCCGACACGGTGCGAGCCTTCTTTGCCTCGTCCCAGCCAGAGACCGACGAAGGCAAGGTCGCTCTTGCCGCCGTGCTGCAGCGCGACGGCAACCAGGACGGAGCCACAGCCCTCATTCGCGACGCCTATCGCAATGACAGCCTGTCGGGTCAGCTCGAAGGCGATATCCTGCGCGACTACGGCGCCCTTCTTTCACCAGCGGACCACAAATATCGGGCCGATCGTCTGATCTATGATGGCAATTATGACGATGGCTTGCGTGTCGCGGCCCGTGCCGATCCGGCTGCGGTAACGCTTGCCAAGCTGCGCATTGCCGTCGCCAGGCAACCCAAGAACGTCGGCGCCCTGCTGGCTGCCAACGTGTCGACCGACCCGGCCTACATCTTTGCCCGTATCTCCTATCTCAGGCGCCAGAAGAAGCCGCGCGATGCCGCCGCCCTGTTGCTGAAAGCGCCGCGCGACGCCGCTGCGCTGGTGCGCCCCGACCAGTGGTGGACGGAACGTCGCCTGGTGGCTCGCGCCTTGCTCGATCAAGGGGATGCGCGGACTGCCTATGCGGTCGTTGCCGGCTATACCGCCGAGAGCGATACGACCCGGATGGAAGCCGAGTTCCATTGCGGCTGGATCGCCCTGCGCTTCCTGAACAACCCTCGCAGTGCGGCCCGGCATTTTGCCAATCTGAGCGCCGAATCCCAGCGGCCGATTTCAGTTGCGCGGGGCGCCTATTGGCAGGGCCGCGCCGCCGAAGCAGCCGGCGACAAGGCCGGGGCGACGGGGTTTTACCAGGCGGCCGCGCGCTATCCGATCACCTATTATGGCCAGATCGCGCGGGCGCGCCTGGGCATGCGCACGCTCGACCTGAATGCCCTGCCCGAAGCCACGCCGGCCAGCCGCGCAGCCTTCGACGAACTCCTGGCGGTGCGTGCCATCAACCAGCTCTACACGCTCGGCAAGCGAGACTATGCCCGCATCCTGGTTGCCGATATGGGCCGACAGCTCCAGGACAGCCAGCAATTGGCCCTGCTCGGCCAGATCGCTCTCGACAATCTCGATGCCAAGACGGCACTCACGGTGGGCAAGTCGGCGACGCAGCGCGGCCTGCCACTCGATGCGATCGCCTTTCCGATCGGTGCCATTCCCGGCTTCGAGAGTTCCGGCACGGTCGAACGGGCGGTCGTTTACGGCATCGCCCGGCAGGAAAGCGAATTCGGCCATGAGGTGGTCAGCACGGCCGGCGCCCGCGGACTGATGCAGGTGATGCCTTCGACCGCCAAGGCAACCGCGCGTCTGGCCGGGATCGCTTTCGACGCCAAGAAGCTGACCAGCGATCCGGTCTATAATGCGCGTTTGGGCGAGGCCCATCTGGGCGATCTGATCGGCCGATTCCGCGGCTCCTACGTCATGACCTTCGCCGCCTATAATGCCGGCCCGGGCAAGGTGGCCGACTGGGTAAAGGCCTATGGCGATCCGCGCGATCCGAAGGTTGATCCGATAGACTGGGTGGAGCGCATCCCCTACACCGAGACACGCAACTACGTGCAGCGCGTGCTGGAGAATGTGCAGGTCTATCGCTCGCGCCTCGATACCAAGAGCATTTTGCTGATCGAAGCCGACATGCGCGGCAAGAGCCGTTAGGACCGAATCTCAAAAGGTGCGTCGAATTCGCATCACGCCCGTCCAGCCCCTCACGTCTTCCTCATAGGGGAAGAAATCCTGTCCGCCCTTGGCCCGATAGGATGAATAGAAGGCTTCCAGGCCGAAGGAGAGACCGCGGGTGACCGTGTAGACGGCATTGCCTCCGGCAATCCAGCCCCTGACATCGGGCGCCGCTGGATTGACAAAATCCCGCGTGGTCGCGCCGCTATAGTCGAGATAGGAACCGAGCAGATTCAACGTCAGCGCCGGGGTGACGTTCATGCCCACCTCGCCGGTAACAGTCCAGCCACGGCCGAGATCCTTGCGCCCGCTGAAATTCTCATAAGCGGCATCGATCTGCTGCCAGCCGAGATAAGAGGAAGCACCATCGGCATAGGTCCCCTCCACTACGACATGCGCACCGGAGCGTATCGGCAGGTTGAGACCGAATGCACCGCCGACGGCATAGCCATAGTCCGATCCGCTGATCTGCGGCGACCCGGGATAACGGATCTGATGGGCGGCGCCAAATACGGCCAGTGTGCCCCAATCGCGGTCGAGGCGGAGATTGCCGACGACATCGGGCATTGCAGCTCCTCCCGCCGGGCGCCGATCGGGAAAACCGAAGAAGTTCAGCACATCGCTGCGCGTGCCGCGTGCATCCTCGAGCGCCAGTGTTGCCGAGAAACCGCCGCCGAATTCCTGCGTATAGGCGATGAGATTGGTGGTAGCGGCATAGCCGAAATAGGGCTGCAGAAGATCGTTGCCATAGTCGAGATCGTAGATGCCGAAGAAACTATGAGCATAGCCAGCCGTCAGCCCGCCAAATTGCAGAAACGCCTTGTCGACCACGAATTCCGTCTTCGCTCCCGGACCAACATAGGCATCCATGAGCAAGAAAGAGCGCAGCAGGCCGTAATCGGTCTCAGTGCGGGCATCGAAGCCGATCTGGCCGCGCGTGGTGAAGCCGGTGAAGTCATCCTTGCGGGTTCTCTGGCGGGTGATCACATAATCGGCCCGCACTTCGCCGCTGATTTTCACGCAGGTATCGCTGCCCGGCAGTTGCCAGAAGCCCACGCCCATGGCGACGCAAGCCTGAAGATAGGTGTCCGGCGCGCCCTTGCTGGCCGGCAGATCCTGCGCATGGGCGATGCAAGCCCCCATCAATGCGCCGGCAAGGCCAATCGCCGCTGCCTTCATCGCTCTCCCCCAAGGTGACGACTCCACGCTCCAGCCGCACAACCTTTGGCTGCAGAGTGCGGCAAAAGCCGAGGCAACTCAATGAAATGCGGCAGGTCGGACCTCCGCAGACCGACTATTGAGACAACGCGTTGCAAAAAGGGCACGCCGCAACGTCAACGTCATCCTGCCTGAAATCGCGTTAGAAGGCCGTGACGTGACACAATCAATTCAGCCTTCCACACGCCGAAACAGTTCCGTTTGGCTGAAACCCTCATTAGGTTGGGAGGGAAGTAGGGCACAACCAGAGGTTCCTTGATGTCGACCCCTTTTCAGGCCAGCCGGGACCATGCTGTCGCGCTGCATCGCAACGGTCAGATCGAGCAGGCGGTGGCGGTCTATGAGGACCTTCTGAAACAACAGCCTGACAGCGCCGACCTTCTCGGCCTTCTCGGTGTGGCCAACGAGCAGGTCGGTCGCCTCGACCGGGCTGAGAACCTGTTGCGGCAGAGCCTTGGAGAGCGGACATCGATTCCCCTCGTTTATCGCAACCTCAACAACCTGCTCGGTCTTCTGATCGAATCCGATCGGCTGGAGGAGGCGAAATGCGCGGCCGAAGATTATTTACCCGGCACCTGGCCGTCGGGGCGCAGACCAGACACCATCGAGCAAGGTACGATCGTCAGCCTGGTCAGTGCCCTGAAGGATCTCGGTCTCGCCGAGCAGGCTCTCGCTACGGGCTTTCCTTTTCTCCCCATTCTGGAGCAGGACGTCGACTTCGGTCTGCTGATCGCCGAAATGCTGCACGACGCCGGCCGGAACGATGAAGCCTTTGCCGCGCTTGATCGGGATTTCGGTCCAGGAGAGGAGTTGCCGAACCTGCATGCGGTTCGTGCTGCACTTGCCTATGAGCGCCATGATCGCTTGACCTGCCGCCAGAGCAGTCGCCGCTTCGCCGCCAGCATGCCCATCCTGCTTTCCGAAGCCAAGCCTTCGCAGCAATTCGTGCTGGCTGTATTCAACCGGGCTCCCGAGTTCATCACAGACTTTCGGGAGCCTTATGATCACCATTATAGCAGCAATTTCCCTTCGCAATTGGCGCAGGCATTCACCGACCGTTTCCGCTTCATGTCCATCCTGGTGGATTCACCCACCACTACAGATGCGTTGCGCGACATGCCGCGGCCAGTGCTGGCGCTGAACAATGTCGTCAATGCCGAGCAACTGATGGTGGAGGACACGCTGCAGCGTGTCAGCGCCTTGGAGGACAGCCTCCGCATCAAGGTGGTCAATCATCCAAATCTTGCCGTACAGGCAACGCGTCAGAAGAATTCGGAGCGTTTTGCCGATATACCAGGCATCATTTTCCCCAGAGTCCACCGCTATCGTAGTCACGAAGAGCAGAGGGCTGCGCTGACCGAGGATATTGAAGGCCGTTTTGGTTACCCAGTCATCATTCGCACCGTCTTCCAGCAAATGGGCCAGGGAACCTGGCGCCCCAGCGACCGGCAGGAACTTCATGAAGCTCTGGGCCAGCTCGACGGGTTGCAGTTTTACGCAATCGACTATGTCCAGACCCGTCATGGTGACGGCGGGTTCCGCTCAATACGCGCGGCTTTCGTCAACAAGCGACCTCTTCTCATACGCGCCGACTATAGCGACCACTGGAACGTGCGAGCTCGACGAAATCCAGGTCGGCAGGATTTCTATCGTGAGAACCCTCATCTGTTGGACATTGCCAATCGTATCGTCCTTGATCCGGAACGAGAATTGGGCAGCAATTTCTATGACAAGCTTCGAAGCATCGCAAAAATAATGCCGCTCGAGATTTTTGGTATGGATTTCGATCTCGCAGAAGACGGAAGTCTGCTCATCTTCGAGATAAATGCCACAATGAATCTACTTTCGACCTCACCCTCTGGACTTGAGTATCCACCGGACGCCGAGTCAAAACTCCTACATTATCTGGAAGAATTTTTTATGCAGCAGCGAACCCAAAATGCATGATTTGCACGGACTGGATAAGACCAATGCCAGAATTCATTCACGGCAGACCCTGAAAACGAATGCATCCACTCAAATTCTTTGATGCATTCCAGTTCCCAAGTACCCGGCAATATCCAACACCAAAGCAGAACTTGGCAGTAGCAGAACGATTATTTCGGGAGTGACTTTCAACGACTACTCGAATAATCGGTCTATATCACATCACCCCGCCGTCTCGATCTAGCCAGCTTTGTCAGTGCAAAAGTCAAAAAAACCCAGCTGCTTGCGCAGCTGGGTTCTTTCTTGTGAGTGATCGAAGACGATCAGAACACGCGCTTCAGGCGGACACCGGCCTGCCAGACGTTGGCCTTGTCGTCACGGAAGCCCGTGACAACCGGCGTTTCACCCGTGCTGTCCACAATCGCAACACCATTGTCCTGCTGAACGCGGGTGTAGGAGACTTCGGCACCAATCGTCAGACCCTTCACGATCGTGTAGGTGAGGTTACCTGCAATCGTGAATTCCTTGATACCGTAGTTCGCCGTTGCCCCAGCGTCCGTGGCCAGGAGACGGTCATACTTGGTGTCGATGTAGCTGCCGACCAGGTTCGCATTGAGAACCGGCGTGATGTTGCCGCCGAGTTCCGCCACGATCGACCAGCCCTTGCCGCTGGAGAAGCGGCCGGAGGTGTTGACGAAGCGATCGAACGAGCCCAGCACGCTGTTACCGGCACCGAGATAATCGGTAGCGCCGTTGGCATACTGACCTTCCACGACGAAGTGACCACCGTCAATGAAGGGCAGCTTGATCAAGCCAGTGGCGCCAACGGCGTAACCGATCTTGTTGCTATGACGGACAGTGACATTCGTATCAGCAATACCATCATCGTCAGTATCGACGCTGAAATCTTCACCCGAGCGAGCCTGATGAATGGCGCCCTGGACGGCAACCGAGCCCCAAGACTGATCGAAACGCAGCTGAGCAACGACGTCAGGATATTGCTGTCCGCCCGCACGATAACCAAAGAGCGTACCACCGACGTCACGGGAAGTGACCGTATCTGCGCGATGATCGCGGCCGTCTTCGATCGACAGCGTTGCGCTGAAACCGCCACCGAACTGGGCGGTGTAGGCCAGCAGGTTTACGGTGTTGCTCTGGGCATAATAGGGCGCCCAGATGGTATCGCCGTACTCGTTATCGTAGAAGCCGAAGAACGAATGGGCATAACCAGCCGTCAGGCCACCGAACTGGATGAAGGCCTTGTCGATCGAGAAGGTGTTGCCGTTATAGGTGCTGTTGCGACCGCCGGAGCCGATCGGATGCGAGTCGGCATTGATCTGGAAGTAGGAGCGCAGCAGACCCCATTCCGTCTCGGTGCGGGCATCGAACCAGATACGAGCCTGGGTGTTGAAAGCCGAGCGATTGTCGTTGCGGTCGAAGCTACGGCTGGTTCCCAGGGCAGCCGGACGGTCACCACCGAAGGCACGGTAGTCGGCGCGGATTTCGCCACCGATCTTGAGGCAGGTGTCGGAGCCGGGGATGTAGAAGAAGCCGGGACCGAAGGCCGAGCAGACCTTCACATATTCAACAGCTTCACCCTTGGTCATGGGCAGATCGGCAGCCTGGGCAGTGCCGATGGCGGCAATACCAGCAGCGGCGCCGAGGAGAAGGGACTTCATCGTCATTAGATGACCTCCAAGACAGTTATTATTTGATCGAAAGCGCCGCTTGGTGCTTCGATCGACTCGCGAGACCCCGATCACACGTTAAACTTGCAATCTGGACACGACCCATCGAGTGAATCGTTGTCATGACATTGCTTTACTCCTCTAGGTTGCACAATAGCGATTGCACCCAACAACCTAGGGTCGTGACATTTTGGCAAAGCTGTGTAGCAAAAAGGACACACGCAGCATTTTCGCCACAATTTGGGCGGGTCTCGGCGAAAATTCGGGATTTTCCGGCGATATTCGCATTCGAATGACACAATTGCGCTTCATCAGGCGGGGCCTGCGTCTTGCTATCGGCTGGTGTCGCTTTCGGAAGTTCGAAGGAACGGCAACCGTTCTGTGCCCTATAGATCGGCGATTCCAATCTAATTCCGCCTTGAGAGCATCAATCTGGAATCCCCATCGTCGAGTCCCCCAGCGGTAACGCGTCTCCATTGAGTTTCGCTTGGAAGAACGACTGGCGATGCGCCATCATTGAACGGGCAGGCGCCGGACTACATACAAAATGCGCAAGTCCACGGCCGGGGGATTGAAGAATTCGGAGTGCGCGCGAATGCCAGGTGCGATCGCAAAGCGGTACTCGGAGATGTTGCGAAGCCGGCGGCAAAGGCCTCGGGCAACACCTTCTTCCGACGCGGATGGGCGATACCCCTCAATCCCGTCTCTGTATCCCCCGCAGCTCATCCGAGGGTGCGATACCCCTCGCTATCGCTTTTTCTCGTGCCATGACGGGCGGCAGGCATTTTTGGCGGTCACAGGGCATAGAACTGACCAATGCCGTAATCACAAGACAATGGCGTGTCTCGCTCATAAAAAAGGCCCGGCTTTCGCCGGGCCTTCTCTCGAATATTCGAACTGAGTGATCAGAACTGGCGCGTGATGCGCATGCCAGCCAACCAGTTATTGTAGCTGTCACGACCGTCAAGCTTCGGATTGTCAGAAACAATGGTACCGTGATCGATCTTGCCGTGGGTATAGCCTACCTCACCGGCGACCTTCAGACCCTTGACAATCGTATAGGTCAGGTTGCCGCTGATGGTGAATTCCTTGATCCCGCTATCCCCAGTGACGGTAGACCGATCATAGGAAGTGTCGATATAGCTGCCGACCAGAACGGCCTGCAACTGCGGCGTGATACGCCCACCCAATTCACCGGTGATCGACCAGCCCTTGCCACCATCGACTCGCCCTGCGGCGTTCGTGAAGTAATCGGACTGTGCGATAAAGGTGTTGTTGGCGCCAAGATACTCCAGAGCGCTGTCGGCATATTGGCCTTCAACAACGAACCAGCCGTCGATCGCCGGAATCTTGATCAAGCCCGTCGCGCCGACGGCGTAGCCGAACTTGTTTTCGCGCGGGCCGGGAATCCGAACACCGTCATCATCGAAGAGGTCAGCCGACCGGAACTGATGGCCTGCAGCCTGAACGGCGAGAGAACCCCAGCTCTGATCCCAACGGAGTTGGCCGACGACATCGGGGACCTGCTGGCCACCTTGTCTCACGAAATTATTGAAAGCGTCATTGTTCACACGATGATCGCGGCCATCTTCGATCGACAGCGTAGCACTGAAGCCACCACCGAACTGAGCGGTGTAAGCGAGCAGATTAACCGTGCTGACTTCGGCGTAGTAGTTACCCTCAAGGGTGTCGCCATATTCGTTGTCGTAGAAACCGAAGAACGAATGAGCGTAACCAGCCGTCAGGCCGCCGAACTGGATGAAGGCCTTGTCGATGGTGAAGTCGTTGCGCTTGCCATCACCACCGCCACGGCCCGTCAGCCGGTTGGAGTCGGCATTGATCTGGAAGTAGGAGCGCAGCAGACCCCAATCGGTCTCGGTGCGGGCGTCGAACCAGACGCGAGCCTGGGTGTCGAACGCCGAACGGTTGTCGTTGCGGTTATAGCCCGTGCCGCCGAAGGCGTAGTACTTCGCACGGATTTCACCACCGATCTTCAGGCAGGTGTCGGTACCAGGGATATAGAAGAAGCCTTCACCGAAGGCCGAGCAGACCTTCACATATTCAACGGCTTCGCCCTTGGTCATGGGCAGATCGGCGGCCTGGGCAGCGCCGATGGCGGCGATACCGGCGGCGGCGCCGAGAAGAACTGACTTCATCGTCATGAGATGACCTCCAAGACATTTTTACTCGGTCGGTAGACTTGACCTCTCCGACCGGCTCGCGAGACCCCGGCCCCAACCTCTGGCGGCGGCCCGGAGACGACCCATTGCGTGAATCGTTGGATGTGACAGTGCGGCAGGGAGGGGTTTTTCACAATCTCAAATTGCCACAATTGAGCGTATTCACATCGCTTTGCGTAATACATGTCACCCAAAAGACACAGGAGCGCCACATGTACAGAGTCTATATAGAGGAATTTCAATTCCTGGTTGCATTTAATTTCCAAAATCAACCGCAAATTTCGGAAATCCGCCGAACAGCTTTTATATTGAAAACACCAAGAACTACACGTATAAGTTTGGTTGCTAAAAATACGAAAGTTATTACTTAAAGTTGATAAAAATATATATTACAACTTTTAAGAGCGTCGATCATCAAGCCAAACGAAAGGCGTGCTCGATCTCGCCAGATAGGATGGCATGATGAAGCCTGGGATGGCGTGTTTCGGCTTAGATATTCGGCGCCGAAATGCAATGATCGTCGCCGCAGTCGCTTGAAGAGCTTGGTGGCGCAAACGGGGCAGCACGAAATGCGACCGGCAAAGCCACCGCCAGCCTGAGGCCATCGCAGAGGGCAATCTGCACGCGCCTTCCGAACGACAATCTTGTATTCGACAATCTTTTATTCGAAGGGGCATCACTGCTGCGCCGCCCTGCTTATCAGCGCGATGGTTTCAGGGCCTGAACGCTATAGTGCCAACGCCATGAGCCGGATGGGGAGAAGGCATGCCACCAGCCTCGGCGTATTTTTAGGCTCAAGCCTCGCCTTGGCTCAGGGCCCGTCGCCGCAGATCCAGAGTTTCAGCGAGATTGCCGCGATAGGAATGGTGGCCGTTGTGGCGGATCGTTGCCGTGGTATCGACCCACAACTCGCCGCCACATTCACGCCATCGGTCGCAAAACGCATAATCCTCGCCAACCGCCTCGCCATTCACCACCGGGATGTTGAACAGCGGAAACAAGCGAAACGGGACGTTATGGTAGAAGTAGCCTTCGTCCCTATAGTGTGCGGCCATGGTCTCGAGCATGTCGCGGCGGCAGAGCATGGCCCCCGCCCCCACTCTGACGGCGCGCGCAAACCCGTTGCGCATGTCGAGCCGCCCCTGTCCCGTTAATGCCGTCGGGTCCTCGAAGACCACGTTCCAGCGCGATGTGACGGCATGAAAATCATCGAGATCGCGAGCGAAAACCTTGCTGGTCTTCTCATTGTCATAGCCCTTCGAGACATAGGGCGCCGCTGTGAAGGGCTTGTCGTGGAGTTGGCTGAACTGCAGCAAGCGCCCGATCGTCTTGGGCGACACCTCCATATCGGAATCCAGACACAGGAGATAATCGCCCCGTTTTTCCAGGAAATAGCTGACGACCGCGTTCCGTGCATGCTCTAGGTGGGGAATGCCGGATTGACCGAGAAAGTCGACCTCGATCTTTCGCTCTTTCAAATCCAGCGCAATGCCGAGAAAGGAGCGCACAGCATCGATATCGACAAAACGGTTTCCACATACACAAGCGATAAGGACACTGGCTCTTTTCATCTCAACACCGAATAAGTAATTATTTCAATACAGCTCAAATATTTCATTTTACAATGACCAACCAACCCAGAGTTGCATAAGAAATTAGATTGATATTAATCGTAAAAAGGTCAGAATCGTAGATCTACTTGGGATAATAACTGACGAAATCCACCACGTGCAACATAGGCGTAGCCACGCGACTAGCGTCTCACTTAAAATTGAAATGATGTGAACACTCAAATCTCCCGGTGAACTATCATCGTACCTATCGTATCGACTTCAATAGTCTTTGGGCGCTGGAGCCTCGCCAGGCTCGTTGCATCCGTTTGATAGATCTTCAGATCAGAGCGGCAGCTGCGTTCACCCGCCCTTCGTTGATCGATATGTAGTCATCGAGCTTGCCCGGCTGATCGGCCACCAACCCATCCTGGGCATAGCCCCAGAATAGGTCACGCATGGCTGCAGCGAGCCGCATGGCAGCAAAGTCTTCTCCTTCGCTGTGCGTGGGTGCATGGCCGAGCCAGTCGGCCAAGCCGATCTCAATGGCCTCATCCCTCAGGCCGGCATTGTTGACGAGGCTGGCGAGATCGACGAGAGGTTGGCCATACCCCGCATATTCCCAATCGAGCAGCCAAAGGCGCTCGCCATCATCGATGATGTTGTCGCCATGAACATCATTGTGGGCAAAGCCGGATGGCAACAGCTCCAACCGCGCGCGCAGGCGTTCGATAAGCGGCCGGTAGCGATCAATGGCTTGCTGCCAGCGATTGGGCTCAGCTGCGAGACGTTTGGCATAACCGGTGAGGAGCGCAATCGGGCTCCGGTCTCGCCGCGCCCCATCATAGCGAGCGGGCATCTCCCGACGGACCCGGCCCAGCAAAGCCAGGCTCCGGCGAAGCTTAGCAGCACCGGCAAGATCGGCCGAACGAAGCGTTTTTCCATCAACGTATCGCAGGATCATCAATCCTGGCTCCGCCCAAACGAGTTCCGGGCCGAGCCCGCATTCGGCCGCCGCCCGCGTCGCCGCCTGTTCGGCCGCGCGATCGATGTCATGCGCAGCATTGTCACCGGCGATGCGGGCAACGAAACGGCCCGTCTTCGCTGTAATCAGTAGGTTGCGATTGGTCAGACCGCCGGCAATGGCCTCGATGGCGACGGCACCGCCCCACAAGGGCAAGGCTGCAAGGCGATCCTTATAGTGGCGCATAGCTGGCATCGTGCAATCGAACGTGGCGTACCGATCGATGACCGACACGCCACGTTTTCGGCTCCGGCATCGTGTTGCTTTTGCCAAAACTGGCACCCGCTTTTGCACGACACCCTAGAGCGGTACGCTCTAAAGAGCACCCTCCAGCGTCTTGCGATAGAGTTTCAGCGCACCGGCCTTGGTGAGCGTGACGGGATTGCCGCCGGCGGTCGGATCCTTCGGGGCCATCTTCGACATCAGGTCGAATTTCTGGTCGTCGACCTTGAGGCCCGCGAGCGTATGCGGCACGCCGAGTTCCTCGCGCAACGCCAGCGTCCAGTCGAGAAATGCCGCATAGCGTGGCTTCAATCCGATATAGGCCGCCAGCCGCTCGATCTTCTCCTTCACCGCTTTTTTGTTGAAGGCGATGACATAGGGCATGAACACCGCATTGGTCAGGCCGTGATGGGTGTCGTAGAGCGCCCCGACCGGATGGGAGAGCGCATGGATGGCGCCAAGGCCCTTCTGGAAGGCGGTGGCGCCGATGGCCGCGGCCGACATCATATGGGCCCGGGCTTCGAGATCCGTGCCGTCCTTGTAGGCGCGCGGCAGGAATTCCTTGACCAGGCGCACGCCCTCGACCGCCATGCCTTCAGCCATCGGATGGTAGAAGGGCGAGCAATAGGCTTCCAGGCAATGGGCCAGCGCATCGAGCCCGGTGCCGGCGGTGATGTGCTTGGGCATGCCGACGGTGAGTTCGGGATCGCAGATCACCACCTTGGGCATCATCAGGGGATGGAAGATCACCTTCTTGGTGTGGGTCTTTTCCTGGGTGATCACCCCTGCCCGGCCGACTTCCGAGCCGGTGCCGGCCGTGGTCGGCACGGCTACGATCGGCACGATGCCGTTGGGATCGGCCCGGGTCCACCAGTCGCCGATGTCCTCGAAGTCCCACATCGGCCGCTTCTGGCCCGCCATGAAGGCGATGACCTTGCCGGCGTCGAGCCCGGAGCCACCACCGAAGGCGACGACGCCGTCATGTCCGCCCTTACGCAGGACTTCCAGGCCTGCATAGACGTTGGACTCGATCGGGTTGGGCTTCACGTCCGAAAAGATGGCGGCATGCAGCCCGGCCGCCTTGAGGCTTTCCAGCGCATCCTTGGTCATTTTCTGGGTGGCGAGGAAAGGATCCGTCACCAGCAGCGGCGCGGTGATGCCGGCGCTCTTGCAGGCTTCTGCCAGTTCCGAGATGCGGCCGGCGCCGAAGCGGATGGCGGTGGGGTAGCTCCAATTGGCGCGGGGAGAGGTCGTGGTCATGGTTGGGTTCCGAAAATGGGGGCGGGTCTTCAGACCCGCTATGGGCGTTGTGAAGGCGGGTCTGAAGACCCGCCCCCCAATTCACAGGCTGCGCAGGTGATAGCTCTTGGGTTGGGTCAGCGAGTCGTAACCAAGCCGTGACAAGCCCGTACCGCGGCCGGTATCCTTCACGCCGGTCCAGGTCAGGCCGGGATCGAGATAGTCGCAGCGGTTCATGAAGATGGTGCCCGTCTCGATCTCCCCGCCGATGCGCTCGGCTGCATCGAGATCCTGGGTCCAGATCGCGGCCGTGAGGCCATAGGGCGAGTCGTTCATCAGAGCGATCGCCTCTTCGTCCGACTTCACCTTCATGATGCCGACGACAGGGCCGAAGCTTTCTTCCATCATCACGGACATGGAATGGTCGACATTGGTGAGGATCTGCGGGGCGAGATAGGCCGTGCCGGCCACGTCAGCCGCAAATTTCGACGTATCGATGTGAGCCTTGGCTCCCTTGGCGAGGGCTTCGGCCGTCTGCTTGCGCACCCAGTCGGCAAAGCGGACATTGGCCATCGGGCCGAGCGTCGTCGTCTCCTCGAGCGGATTGCCGAGCACATATTGGCTGGTGAGATTGGTAAAGCCGTCGACGAAGCGGTCGTAATGGCTCTCATGCACATAGATGCGCTCGATGCCGCAGCAGCACTGGCCCGAATTGAAGAACGCGCCGTCCACCAGGTTTTCGATGGCATGCTCGACATTGGCGTCGGCCCGCACATAGGCTGGGTCCTTGCCGCCGAGTTCGAGTGCAAGCGTCATGAAAGTGCCGGCAGCCGCCTTCTCGATGGCCCGCCCGCCCGCGACCGAGCCGGTGAAATTGGTGTGGTCGACCAGCCCCTTGGCCAGGATGTCGCTGGTCTGCTCGTGGGTGAGCACCAGATTCTGGAACACGCCCTTGGGCAGGCCGGCGGCATCCATCGCCTTCTGGAAGCGCTCGCCGACCAGGATGGTCTGCGCCGCATGCTTGAGGACCACGGCGTTGCCGGCGATCAGGGCTGGGGCGACCGTGTTGACCGCTGTCATGAACGGGTAGTTCCAGGGCGCCACCACGAAGACCACGCCGAGCGGCTCGCGCTTGATCATGCGCCTGAAGCCGGGACGGTCGTCGTCCGGAATGGTCGGAGCCAGACTGTCCTTAGCAATGCGTGCCATATAGCGCACGCGCTCCTCGAAACCGCGGAATTCACCGCCATAGCGCACCGGCCGGCCCATCTGCTGGGCAAGTTCCGGCACCACTTCCTGGTTCATCGCCAGCATGGCGTCGAGGAACTTCAGGACATAGGCGCTACGCTCCTCGATGGAGAGCCGGCGCCATTCCTTCTGGGCCTTGCGGGCCGCGGCCAGGGCCGCGTCGATCTCGGCAGCACTGGCGGCCGGGCGACGTACCAGCTCCTTGCCGTCGATGGGAGAGATACAGACGATATCGGACATGATTGAGAACCTCGGACGGCTTGGCGCGCCGTCATTGCGAGCGCAGCGAAGCAAGCCGGCTTCGCCCCGCATGAAGAACCGAGTTGCTTCGCCAGGCCAATCCTGCCGATTGGTAGGGCTCGCGACGACGAAACATCCCTGTAATACGCAGGAATGATCGCGGGTCGACCCGGCCCATTCCCTTTGTGATCACATCTAGATGATTTCGAAATAGCGTTCCAGCTGCCAATCCGAAATCGTGCGGCGGAATTCACGCTCCTCCCACTCGCGCGTTGCGGCGTAGTGTTCGACGAAGGCATCGCCGAACAGCGAACGCGCCGCCTTGGAGGCCTTCAGGCGCTGAGCCGCGTCCCACAGCGAGCGTGGCAAATGGCGCGCCTTGGGGAATTTCTTATCGTAGGCCGAGCCCTCGACCGGCGCATCGGGCTCGATGCGGTTTTCGATGCCCCACAGGCCCGAGCCGATCGCCGCGGCCAGGGCGATGTAGGGATTGATGTCGGCGGCAGCCACGCGATACTCGACCCGCTGGGATTTTTCCGAGCCGGGAATGACGCGCAAGGCGCAGGTGCGGTTCTCCACGCCCCAGCTCGCATCCGTCGGTGCCCAGAAGCCCGGGATCAGGCGGGTATAGGAGTTCACCGTGCAGGCAATCATCGCCAGCAATTCGGGCATCAGCGCCTGCTGGCCGCCGACGAACCAACGCATCTCGTCCGACATCGCATGTGGCTTGGAGGGGTCGTGGAATATCCCCTTGCCGGTCTTGAGATCCGAGAGTGAGGCATGCAGATGCCCGGACTGGCCGGGCCAGTCATGCGACCACTTGGCCATGAAGGTGGCCATCCAGCCGCGCTTCTGCGCGAGGATCTTGGTGTAGGTCTTGAACAGCGCGGCCTTGTCGGCCATGGCCAGGGCTTCGTCGACCTTGAGTGCCGCTTCGAGCACGCCAGGGCCGGTTTCGGTGTGCAGGCCTTCGATCTCCATGTCCATATCGCGGCACATCTGCAGGAGATCCTGGTAGAAATCGGCATGCACGCCGGCCCGCAGCATGGAGTAGCCAAAAAAGCCCGGCGTAATGTTCTTCAGATTGCGAAAGCGCTTCTCGCGCACGCTATGAGGCGTTTCGTCGAAGACGAAGAACTCAAACTCCGCCGCAGCGGAGACCTTGTAACCCATGTCGGCGGCGCGCTTGAGCACCCGACGCAGCGTGCCGCGCGGACAATAGGCCTCCGCCTCGCCGGCGAACTCGCCGATGAAGAGCGGCATGCCGTCTTCGAGCGGGATGACGCGCATGGTTTCAGGCAGGAACCGGGCCTCGGCGTCGCGATAGCCATTGTGCCAGCCGGCGAAACTGGTGTTGTCGTAGAGCTGATCGTTCGAATCCCAGCCCAACACCACATTGCAGAAGCCGAAGCCCTTTTCGAGGGTACTCTCGAATTTCTCGCGAGCCATGTATTTGCCGCGGAAGACGCCGTCTATGTCGAAGACACCGACTTTCACATCGGAAAATCCGTGCTCACGCACATAGGCGATCGCCTCGGCTGCATTGGTTGGTCTCGCTGGGTTCGCCATGATCCGCTAGTTCCGTCTCTCTAGGTCTGTTTTTGGTGGTTGGTTCAATGCCCTGGAATGGCCGGCCCCGGCGACACCGGGGCCGGCCGTCGTCACGATCAGGTGCTCTGGCCGACGGCCTTTTCGGCTTCTGCGATCTCGCTGGCCCGCTTGGCGATGTCACCACCGATTGGCGGTCCCTTGAACCGGCGCGCCTCGATGCCGAACCACAACACCAGCAGCAGCACCAGCAAGCCGATGGCGTAGTTGATCAGGATGTCAAAGGGCGGCTGGATGCCGGCATACATCAGGACGAGCACGCCGAGCACGGCGATCACGCCGAGCGGCTTGGACCAGATACCGAGGCGGAAGGGGCCGAACTCGGTCCAGGTCTTGCCCTCCGCCAGCAATCCGGCTGCGATCGGCATCGCATAGGAGACATAGAGGAACAGCGCGCAGCCCGCCGCCAGCGCCGCGAAGGCGGGCGAATAGAGCGTGGCGGCAATCGAGAGCACCGCTCCGAGCCAGATCGCTGCCACAGGCGTGCGCCAGGTCGGGCTCACGCCCTTCCAGATGCCGGAAGCCGGCAGGCCGCCGTCACGGGCAAAGGCATAGATCATGCGCGAGGTCGAGGTCAGACCGGCCAGGGCGCAGATGAAATTGGCCAGCACGATGCCGATGGCCAGCACATCCTTGAGCAAGCCCGGCGCGGGCAGGTTGTTGAACAGGTTGAACCAGCCTGCGCCCCCGTCCTTGGCGGTCTGGGCTAGGTCGGGGCTGGCCAGTACGAAGGATACTGCCATGGCAAAGCCGAATACCAGCGACCAGAACACCGAATGGATCATGCCGCGCGGCACCGCGACGCGGGCATTCTGAGTTTCCTCGGAGGTGTGCGCAGAGGCATCGAACCCGGTGATGGTGTAGAGCGGATAGAGCAGGCCGACCAGGAAAGCGATAAAGGCGGGCCGTGCTTCAGGCACATAGTTGCCACCCGGATCACCCGTGTTGTTCACGAAAGTGGTGAGACGCGAGAAGTCCCAGCCGGCTCCCCAACCCAGGAAGGTCAGGGTCAGCACCACGGCAATCACCAGAATGAGATAGCCCGAAAAGTCAGTCAGCAGCGTGGTGAGCTTGATGCCGAAATGGTTGATCAAGGCCTGGGCCAGCGTGATCAGGCAGACAGCAACGACCTGTGCGGCATAGGCGGAATTGTTGATCGCCGCTGCCTGTTCGGCCGTCATGCCTGATGGCAACGGGTCGGTGGTCACGGCGGTCCACGCCGTTACGTCGACATGGAAGACGCCCGACAGCACCAGATCCCTGAAGAGCAGCCAGACGCCGACATTGACCGAGGCGACGACGAAGATCAGGCCGAGCAGGTTGATCCACGCCGTTGCCCAGCCCCAGCCGCGCCCACCGAGGATCGAGGACCAGTGATAGAGACCGCCCGCCGTCGGGTAAGCCGAACCGATCTGCCCGAGACAGGCGGCGACCACGAGGGCGAATACGCCGCCGATGACCCAGCCGATCGTCGCTTCGAAGCCAGAACCGGTCCCCATCGCCAGCGGAAACGAGGTGATGCCGCCTGCGAGGATGCAGATGATGGAAAAGGAGATCGCAAAATTCGAAAAACCGCCCATGCGGCGCGCCAATTCCTGCGCGTAGCCCATGGAATGGAGGACTTTGACGTCCTCGTCAGTCGATCCGCTCATAGAAAGTCCCCCGACTTATGGTCCAGGATCGGTCGACATTGGACCGATAGACATTGGACCGATGGATGTTACCTTTCACGCAGCTATCGTTTTCGGCCGGTCGTTCCGGCTCTCTCATTTTGGCGAATCGCCTTCCGGCAGGCCGATCCGCTTCAGGATGGTAGCAAGTTTCATGCCCCATTCTTCCTGCTGATTCGGCGCTGCCAGAAGATCGTTGCGGATTTCGATCATCACGCTAGGAAGGCCTTGGCTTTGGCCATGCCGATCGAGCGTGTGATAGACGCGGTCTCCCGGGCTGTAGGGCTCATTGACCCCGACCACCAGACTCGGATCCTCGCGCAGGGCGGCGACCATCGGCGCGGACAGGCTCTCGTCGCGGTCGAAGAGAATGCCGACATGCCAGGGGCGCTGGGTGCCGTTATAGACCGGGGTGAAGCTGTGAATGCCGATGACAGCCACCTGTCCGGCCAGTCGCTTGGCCGTCACGGCGTCTGCAACTTCGGCGTGGAAAGGCTCGTAGACTTCGCGAACCCGCCGCGCCCGCTCCGCATCGCTGACATCCATATTGCCTGGAATGACAGTGCCCTCGCTCCTGAGCGTGATGGCATCGAATACCGCAGGGTCGCGGTTGCAATCGATCACGAGGCGACTGACGGCACAGGACACCAGCGGCGCATCGAGTTCGCGCGCCATCACACGCGCCACGCCAAGGGCACCCGGATCCCAGGCGATATGGCGCTGCAGGTCGGCATCGGACAGGCCGAGCTGGCCATATCGCGCAGGAATGAAGTTGGATGCGTGCTCACAAACGAGGACGTGAGCTCCCCTGCCCCGACCATTGTCCAGGATAGCGGCTTCGGGTTGGGTTTCCCCATCCGAGGTTCCTCTAGCGGCTCTCTCGGTGAGCGATTCTAACATTCATTACGTCCGAGCTTATTTTTGTATTGAGTGTTATTTTGAGTACAGCCGTAGCCGACTTGTCAATTGTGAAAATTGTGTCCACCTTCCACTCTCGCTTTTCCAGAGGGAGTCGCCTGATGACCAAACGCCCGGACACGGCGACCACGGCAAGCGATGAGACCTTGGCGACGACCATCCGCAGCAGGCTCGGTTCGCTGACCCCTACCGAGCGTCGCGCCGCCCATGTTCTTTTGTCGAACTACCCGTTCGCGGGCCTTGAGACCGTTGCGCAATTTGCCTCTCGAGCCGGTATTTCGGCGCCCTCGATCCTGCGCTTCATCGCCCGGCTCGGCTTCGGGGCCTATGCCGATTTCCAACGTCATCTGAAGGACGAACTTGAGGCGCAGTTGCAGTCTCCGCTGATGAAGCAGGCACCGGAACAAGCGAATACAACGCCGTTCTCCGCCTTCGCTGCCGCCGTGGTCGCCAACATTACACACAGCTTCGAGGCCATGGCGCCGACCGAGTTCGACGCGATTCTCGCTATCATCGTCGACACCAAGCGTCGGCTGCATATCGTCGGGGGGCGCCTCACGGAAGCCGTGGCGCTCTATACCGTGCGCCATCTCAGGGTCATCCGTCCCGACGTCACGCTGGTCGAGGGACAGGCGGCGACCTGGCGTGACCAGGTCATCGATTTCGGAAAGCGCGACGTCCTGCTCGTCTTCGACATCAGGCGCTACCAGGACGATGTGATCCTCCTAGCGCAGGAAGCCTCCGAGCGCGGCGCCACCATCGTGCTGTTCACCGACCAGTGGCTGTCGCCGATCGCCCGCTTTGCGCGCCATGTCATTTCCGCACGCACGGGCGTGCCGTCGAACTGGGATTCGAACGCGGCGATCCTGGCCATCATAGAAGCCCTGATGGCGGCGGCCACCAAGACGCTATGGGACCTTTCCAAGGCCCGCATGGAGGCCCTGGAGGTCCTGCGCAAGAACGCACCGCGATAAGGCGTCTTGGCGGGGCCACGCTTATCCGGGGCCACGCTTATCCCTTGACGGCTCCGGCGGTCAGCGAGCGGCCGATATAGCGATAGGCCAGCAGGCTCATGAGCAATGGCGGCAGCACGGAAAGGACCATCACCGCCGCCGCCGTGCCCCATTGTACCCCACCTCCGCTTGCCGCGAAGAAGAACGAGGCTCCGACGGTGATCGGCACGGCGCTCTGTGTCGTCAGCATCAGGCCGAACAGGAACTCGTTCCAAGCATAGATGAAAGCAAGGATTGCGGAGGAAGCGATGGCCGGTGCTGTCAGGGGCAGCACCACCCGCCACAGCACATAGGACGTGCTGGCGCCATCGACCCGTGCCGCCTCCTCGATCTCGAGCGGCAGGTCCCTGATGGCATTGGCGATCAGCACAAGCACCAAGGGCAGGTTGACGAGGCAGAGGATCAAGGCGAGCCCGAAACGGGTATCGAGCAGTGCAAGACGCTGATAGATCAGATAGATCGGGATGGAGAAGATGATCAGCGGAATGGCACGTAGATTGGTCACCCCGGGCAGCAGCCAGCGCTGCCCGACGCCATGGCGCACGATGGCGTAGGCTGCCGGAAAACTGAGCACGATCGCGAACAAGGAGCCCAGCGAGGCGGCAATCAAGCTGTTGACGAGATAATGCGTGATGTCGAAGCGATCGGAGATCTCCAGCACCTTGGCGAAATTCTCCAGCGTCGGCGCCTCGATCAGCAGAGACGGGTTCTCAGCGATTTCCGCTTCGCTCTTGAACGCGGCGATCAGGGTGGCGATCAGCGGAAAATTCAAGGCGAAGGCCGCGACGAGAAAGACGATCCAGCGCAGGATGGTGAGAAGCCGTGTCATGCGCGCCGCTCCGCCAGCGTCATCAGCCCAGCCACCACGACATAGGACATCACGAGCAGGATCAACGAGGCAGCGACGGCAACCCCGATGTTGCTGCCACGGAAGAAGGCTTCGTAGATATAGATGCTGATGGTGGTCGTGCTGCCGCCGGAACCGCTGCCGGTGAGCACATAGACATTGTCGAAGACCCGGAAACTGTCGATGAAGCGGAAGAAGAAGGTGATGGCGATGGCCGGCGCCATATAGGGCAGGTCGATCCAGCGCAGCCGGCGGAAATAGCCGGCACCGTCAATGGCCGCCGCCTCCCTGATTTCGAGGGGGATCGACTGGTAGGCCGAATAGAGGATCAGCAGGGCAAAGGGCGTCCACTGCAGGACCTCGATGGTGACGAGCGTGGCGAAGGCATTGTCCGGGCTGAGGAAAGCCGGGCTGTCCCCGGTGAAAAGCAGGAAATAATAGGGGATCACGCCGACGAACTCCTGCAGCACCAGGCGATACATCAGGCCGACCAAGGCCGGGGCCAGCATCATCGGCAGCATCAGAGCCGCCATCAGCCAGGGCCGCTTAGCCAGGAGCGGGCTGAGAAAGATGGCAAGGAACAGGCCGAGCAGGATTTGCGCAATCGAGGCGGCAACGGCGAACTTCAGCGAGAAGCCCATGGCCCTCCAGAACGCGCCATCCTGGAGCACAGTGACGAAATTGCCAAAGCCCTGCAGGCTCGGACTGCGGAGGGTTTCGAAGGTCACCTTCGAGAGCGAGTAGACGATGTCGATGCAAAGCGGCAGCGCCACCAAAAAGATCAGGAATCCGGTGATCGGTGCGATGAGCAGATAGGGTGTCTTGCTCTTGGCGAGCGCCATCAGGCTATCTCCGGGCAGGAGCCGCTCGATAGGGCGGCCGTAACGGCAGGCGGCATGCAAGAGCCCTCCGCCTGTTGCGGCCGCCTTGCCCCACCCGCACAGAGTTCTCATGCGGAACGATGACCAAAGCCACCGCTCCGCTACAGGAAGGCCGATTATTTCTTCAACAATTCCTGCATCTTGGCAGCGGTATCCTTCAGCGCCGCGTCAAGATCGGTCTGTGCCGCCCAATAGCCGGTGAAGTCCTTGGCCTGGGTCTCGTAGACCTGCAGTGCGCCGGCCGAGGTGCCGCCTGTCATCACGAAGCCGTACTGGCCGGCAAAGTCGCCGATCTTGGCGAGGTCCGGCCGCTTCGGCAGGGACGCGGTGAGACTGGCGTCGAGCGCCGGCGAACCGCCGGCATCGGCGTAGATCTTCATCGCCTCCGCGCCTGCGAGCCAGTTCAGGAATTTGACGGCCCCCTCCTTATGGGGTGAGGCCTTGTTGAGGCCGAAGCCGAGGCCGTGAATATGGGTGGTGCGTCCCTCCGGCCCCTTGGGCGGAGCCAGCGTGTCGATCTTCCCCGCCACGACGGCGTTCTTGGCCGGGTTGTCGAGATCGGCCGCGGCGGCATTCCATTGCAGCATCGTGGCGACCTGCCCGGCACCGAAGGCGGCATTGGCCTCGGCATATTCGTAGGACAGCGAATCCTTGGGGCTGGCCCCGGCATCGTAAAGCTTCTTGTAGAGCTCCAGGCTGGTGCGGTAGGCGGGCGAATCCACCGTGATCTTGCCCGCCGCATCCTGCCAGTCGGCGCCGTAGGAACGCGCCATGGTCTGGAACACCATCATGTTGAACAACAGGTTCTTCATCTGCAGCACGGTGCCGTACCGCGTCGGGCTGGCGTGATTGATGCTCTTGGTGAAGAACAGGGCCGTCGCCGCATAATCGTCCCAGGTCCACGCCTCCGGTTTCACCGGCTGCAGCGGCTTACCGAGATATTTCTGGGCGATCTCGCCATAGGTCTTCTTCCAGCCGTCATCGGCCAGGAGCCTGGCCATCAGGTCCTTGCGCACATACATGAAATGCAAGGACAGATCCGTCGGCACACCATATTGCTTGCCGTCGAACTGCATGGTCTTCAGCACCTTCTCGCCGAAGACCTTAGCGCTGTCGGCCGGCAGATCCACCGGCTGCATGAAAGGCGCATATTTGCCCAGTGAATAGGTAGCGATCAGATTGAGATCGAATTCGGTCGAACCCGCCGCGAGATCGGCCTGCAGCTTGTCCCAGAACCCTTCGCGGTTGAAGAAGATCAGCTTGACCTTGTCGGCATCGGCCAGGCCCGAGCGCTCGTTATAGGCTTTGGCCGTCGCGCGCAGGGCCGTCTCTTCCGGCCCACCCGGCCAGCCGAGAACGGTGACCTCGGCCAAGGCGCTGGTACTGCCCGCCAGCGCCAGAGCCAGACCGGCCAGCAACGCCCTGCATCTGTTCCTTCGGCCTCGCTTCATCTCAAACATGATCCACCTCCGGTGCGCTTTCTGTTTATGGGTCGACGAGATCGGCCACGCCGATCAGTCCCGCTTCAGCGCCGAGCGCGGCAGCGCGGAATTCGGGACGGTATTGGGGAGAAAGCGCCGCGGCGTGGCTGCGCAGCCGATCGAGGAAGCCTTCGGCCAAACCGAGGCCTCCGCCAATGACGAAGCAATCCGGATCGATCAGCATCTGCAGGGAGCGTGCGGCACGAACCAGCGGGAGCACGGCACCGCCGATCAGGGCTTCGGCGCCAGCATCCCCGGCCCTGGCCGCCGCCAGCAGGGCCGGCGGGTCGGGCCACCGCCCGCTGCCGGCCGCCAATCGCGCCAAGGCAGAACCGGCTGCGATATCCTCCAATCGCTGCTCGCCTGCCGTGAGATCGGTAAGGATCTGGCCGACATGTCCTGCCAGACCGCTGCGGCCGATCAGCAGGCGCCCGCCCAGGACCAGGCCCCCACCCACGCCCGTCGAGACCGTCATGAAGACCATGTCGGCCCCCTGCCCCGCGCCGAAGCGATATTCGCCCCAAGCGGCGGCCTGGGCATCATTGACGGCGGTGATGGGCACGCCGAGGCACTCGGTGAGAACAGCCACGAGAGGATAGCCATCCGGCACCGGCAGGATGGCTGGATTCAGCGCCGACCAGCGGCCTTCTGCTATCCGACCGCTGACGGCGATGCCGGCCGCAGCATAGCGCCCGCGCCAATCGGCTATGCTCGTGACGACGGCATCCAGCCAGGCTTGCGGGCCGCCCTCGCGCGCGGTTTCGACACGGCGCTGCTCCAGTACCCTTTCACCATCGACCAAGGCCGAAAGCGTCTTGGTGCCGCCTATATCGATCGCAAGGACAGGCCGCGGCTGCATGAGCATTCCTAGGAGGATGGGGCGGAGGACGACTTCACCGCCTCGACGAACCAACTCGTGATGTGCTCGGGCCGGGTGATGGCGGATCCGACCACCACGGCATCGGCGCCGGCCTGACGTGCGGCCTGCACCTGTGCGAGCGTGCGATAGCGCCCCTCGGCGAAGACTGGCCGCCCGAGAGCGGCGACCCGGCGTACGAGGTCGACATCCGGATCCTCCGGCACCGGCCCGCCAACATAGCCGGACAGGGTGGTGCCGATCACGGATGCACCTGCCTCGGCGGCTGCAACGGCATCCGCGAGCCCGGCGCAATCGGCCATAGATTGGCGTCCGGCGGCATGAATGGCCCCGATCAAGGCAGGCACGGAAACCGGGCGGGGCCGCTGTGTGGCATCGAAGGCGATGATGTCGGCACCGGCTTCCGCCAGATCGGCGACGTCCTGCAGCAGGGGCGTGATGAAAACGGGTGTGTTTGCTTCGGCCCGCTTGACCAGGCCGATGACCGGCAGCGATGTTGCCGCACGCACGGCCCTGACATTGGCCAGGCCCTCGATACGCAAGGCAGCAGCCCCCCCTGCCACGGCGGCCAGTGCGAAGCCGACGACGATCTCGGTCCGGTCCATGGCGCCACCGATTACCGGCTGGCATGACACGATCAATCCGTCGAGCGCTCGTTCAACTGCAGATGCCACCCCATGCTCCTCGCTTGCTGATGAGGAAGCCTGACACCGATAGGACCAGAATGCAACCTGTTTAATACCAGTTGCAAAATCACTTGAGATTCAGCCGCGGCGGGCCAGTTCGACCATGAAATCATAGGCATCCCCGCGGTAGCGGCTGCGGGTCAGTTCGACCACGCGTCCGTTTTCCAACGAGCAGCGGCGCTCCATTTCAAGGATGGGCGCACCCGTTTCGATCTCGAGCAGGCGCGCCTCATGGGCGGTCGCCACATCGGCCCTCACTCGCTGGAGGGCCCGCACCGGCTGACAGCCACGCTGATCGAGCGTCACATAGAGCGAACCTTCGATCAGGTCGGAGCTCGGCAGGAACTCGGCCGGCAGCACCGAATACTCGATCGCCATCGGCACGCGATCCGCCAGCCGGAGCCGATGCAGGCGGCAAACCCCAGCACCCGGCGACAGGCCCAGCGCCATGGCTTCAGCCGTGTCGGCCATGCCGATCTCGCGACGCAGCCAGGTGGTGCCGGGCACACGGCCCCGCGCCTCCATGTCCTCGGAAAAGCTGGTGAACACCGTCATCGGCTTTTCCAGGCGCAGCGCCACGCTGGTTCGTGCGCCGTGGCGCTGGACCAGCAACCGTTCCTCGACCAGCCCCTTGATGGCATTGCGCACGGTCACGCGCGACAGATCAAGGCGTTGGGCCAGTTCACGTTCGCCCGGGATCATGGCGCCCGCCGGAACGATGCCCTCCGAAATGGCGCTCCGCAGGGCATCCTGCAGGCGCCGATAGAGAGCCGTCGGGCTTTCGGTTTCCAAGCGTCCCTTGCGCTGCAGATAATCGATCAGCAGCCCGACTTCAGCGCTCTCCGCCGGTTCTGAGCGATCGGCGGTCTGGTCGGGTGAGAAAGATGAAGGCATGCATACACCGATATTTTCAGGCCAGGACACACCGCGATGCCGCGGAGCGGCCGTCAATTATTCGGCTTTGTCTAACACGCAATCTCGATTGACGCATCGGCGACAAGAAAAGGCCGGCCAGCGTTGCTGGCCGGCCTGTAAAACTCTGAAACCGCATCGAAGAACAGATTTCGTGCTCAAAAAAGCGAAAGAGGCGATGAAGAAGCGTTCAGTCATGAACGCACTTTGCTCTAGTAGGCCAGCGCCGGCGCCAGTCTCGGCGCTGCCTGTACGGCTGCCCGGCGCAAACCCCAGCGCAGCAGGGCGCCCGCCGCCGCGAAGCTCGCCGGATCGTCGGCCACGCCGCCACCGGCAGTAGCGGCATCCTCGAGCAGGGTCAGTCCCACAATGACCACGGCTCCGACGATGGCCACCGTTGCCTTGCCCCAATGGATACCTGACGAGGGCTCCGGGGAAGGCGCGGGCCTGCGATTGGAGAGCACGGGCTCGGGACGCCAAACCCGTGTTGCATCCGGGACGGGACGATAGCTGGGTACGAGAACCGGCTCAGGCAGGGGCGGACGCAGGTGCTGATCCGGCTTCAGCTCGATCTCGACCTTGAACTCGCTGGCGACATAGACGTAGTCGCGGATTCGCCCGGTCATGCGTGGATAGGTCAGCGTGGCCTTGAGCACCGGCTCTCCCGTGCTCGATATGCCGGCGGAAAACTGGGCACCCGGCGAATGGGCATTCGCGCGCAAGGTGAGCTGGCATTCATAGGTGACGCTGTTGGACTTGCGGTCCCAGCTCAATTTGCCGCCGGACACCAGTTCGCCGAGCACGGTCGAGGTCTGCCGACGCGCCTGCGACTCCAGTCCGCGGTTGCTGTAGACGAGTAGCGGCACCTTGTCGGTCGGCTGCAGGAAGATCGCCCCCTTCAGCTTGACCCTGGCCGAAAAACCATTGCCCTTGATCTCGATGATCGACAGGTCGTCAAGCTGATAGCCGAAACCGAAATTGTTCGCGAGCGTCCTGGCCGCAGGATTGCTGCCGGCATCGGGCTGCACATGCGTATGAGAGGGGGTCGAGCTGCCCCTCGGGGCGGGTACGGAGGCAGGCGAGTTGGGCGCAGGCGGATTGGTGGACTGGGCGGTCGCCGTCGCCGCCGGAGTGCCTGCCAGGGCGCCGCGCAGCACCACGCGACGGTGCTGCCTCGGCAAGTAGATCACCGCTCCTGCCCTGATGAGGTCGGGATTGACGATGCCGTGTCCCGTCTTGGCGACGATAGCCGGCTCATTGTTGTAGGCATAGATCTCCGGCCAGCGCACCGGATTGCCATAGTAACGGCCGGCGATTCCCCACAAGGTATCGCCTTGCTTGATCACGTAACGCCCTGCCTGCACGATGTCTTCTCCCGGAAAAATGGATTTCAGCCAATCAATAGAATGCCGGTACCTGAGGCTAGGCTCGCTTCTTGACAGGAATATTATGGTTCCGGCCGAAAAAACTCGTACTGGGTCATCGAGGCGCCGCACAAACCGCCGTCAATCCAGCCTGATCTGCACACTGGCCGTATGTCCCCTGGCGTCGATCACCGAGAGGCGGGCGAAGCCCTTGCCCGGCTTGTCCCAGATGGCCTCACGACGCTGTTCGCCGATCACGATCGGCAGGCCGTCGGCGAGCCAGGTGAAAGGTGGAGCGCCGCCCATGGCCTTGAGAGAGAGTGTGGCGTCCGGTTCGTCGGCCGAGACCTCGACCCTCGCGCCATCGGGCGGAAAGGAGATCACCAGCGGTGCATCACCTGAACCGGCGGCCGCGACTTCGGGCAAAGCGCCCGGGCGGAACCGTTGCAGGGCGGGCGGCAGCTCCGAGGTTCGCGCGAAGACCACACCGGGCGGCGGGGACTTCAGCGGCACGCGCCGCTCGCCGATGCGTTGGAAGGCATCGAACAGGATGGGAGCAGCGGCCTTGCGCCCGACCAGGTCCGAAACCGGCGCGCCATCAGGCCGCCCCACCCAGACTGCGACGGTGTTGGCACCGTCGAACCCGACGGCCCAGGCATCGCGATAGCCATAAGAGGTGCCCGTCTTGTAGGCGATCTTGCCGCCCACGGCGTTCTCCGGCGGCGGCGCCCCGATCAGGACATTACCGACCTGCCAGGCCGCGGCCTTCTCGAACAGGCGATGGGGCTGCGCACCGAGCGCCCGATCTTGCGCCCGCCAGATCAACGGGAGCGCCTCGCCATCCCGCGCCAGCGCCAGATATAGGGTAGCAAGATCGGTGAGCTTCACGCCGGCGCCGCCAAGACCGACTGCCAGGCCCGGCACGGCGTCGGGCGGCAAGGACGGCTCGGCACCGGCACTCTTCATGCGGGCAATCAGCCGATTCGGCCCGACGGAATTGAGCAGCATCACCGCCGGCACGTTGAGGGATTGCTGCAAGGCACGGCGCATCGTGACGGTGCCCTGGAAGGCATCGTCGAAATTCTCGGGCTTGTAGACCCCGAAGCGCACGGGACGATCGTCCACCAGCGTCTCGGGATGGGCAAGGCCGTCCTCGAAGGCGAGGCCGTAGATGAAGGGCTTGAGGGTGGACCCCGGAGATCGCAGCGATTCGGCGAGATCCATCTGGCCGGCCCGCGCCTTGTCGAAATAGCCGACCCCGCCAACATGCGCCCTCACCTCGCCGGTCGCGTTGTCGACGGCGACGATGGCAATCGAAACCCCGCCGCCCAGAGCCGTCGCCCGCTCACGCGCCAGATTTTCGAGCTGCTCCTGCAGGAAGCGCGCAATCGTGGTTGTTAGCACCGGATTGGGATCGCGCTTGCCGGCCTGGACCTGACGCATAAGGTCCTGGCGCACAAGCCGTTCGGCGACGTGAGCCGCCAGGATCGGGAAGGGCTTGCGCCCCTGCGGCGCCGCTTCCAGCGTGGCGGCCTCGGCCTGGTCGGGATGGAGCGCGCCTTTGCCGGCGAGAAGCCGCAATACCCGATTTCGGGCGGCCTTGGCCGCGGCAGGAACTCGGTCCGGCCGACGCGATTCAGGAGCCTGCGGCAAGGCCACAAGCATGGCCGCCTCCGCCGTCGAAAGGCGCTTGGGTTCCTTGCCGAAATAGGCCAGCGAAGCGGCCCGCGTTCCTTCCAGATTGCCGCCATAGGGCGCCAGCGCCAGATAGAGGCCGAGGATCTGCTCCTTGCTCAGCCGGTTCTCGATCTGGACGGCACGGATCATCTCGGCCGCCTTGTCGGCAAAGGTGCGATCCGGCCGCGGCTCGAGCAGGCGGGCAACCTGCATGGTCAGGGTCGAGCCGCCAGAGACGATGCGCCCGCGGCTCAGCATCTGCCAGGCCGCCCGGGTCATCGCCACCGGATCGATGCCGTGATGGGAATAGAAGCGCTTGTCCTCATAGGCGACCAGCATCGACAGGAAGCGCCTGTCGACCTCCTCCGGCTTTGCCGGCAGTCGCCAATAGCCGTCCGCGGTGGTGAAGGGGCGCAGCAACCTGCCGTCACGATCCACCACCAGCGGAGAATAGGTCACTCTTTCGCCCAGCGGCACCGGACCGAGGCGTCGCACGGCCTCCGAAAGCGCAAAGCCTCCGGCGTTCACGGCGATAACAGCCGTGAAGAAGAGCGCGCATAGGATATGGACGCGCCGATTGGTCATCTCAGTCCGTTCTACCTCTCGGTGACGGTGAGCGTGCCGGTGGCAAGCGTGGCATTGCGCTCGGGCTGATACATGTCCTCAACCGTGGTGCCGGGCAGGATGTAGCGGCCAGGCGCCACCGCGCGGACGACATAGGCGACCTTGGCGGCCTGATCGGTGAACGCGGCGACGAAACGGTCGTCGCGGAACTCCGAATGGGTGACGTCGGTGAGGTCCTTCAGCCAGGCCATGCTGCCCGTCTCGCCGGTGACGACCAGATTCGGATTCTCGATCTCGAAACCGGCCGGAAGCCGGTCCACGAGCAGGAAGTTGCCAGTCTGGTTGTCGCCGCTCCGGCTGGCATTCAGCACCACCACCAACCGGGTGTTCTGCTTCACCTCCGCAGGGTCCACGGCCTTGCCGTCGAGCGAGAAATAGGTGCGCGTCAGGTTCATGCCGTTGTTGGCGGCCGGCTCGGGCACCACGGGCGAGCCGGAGACCGCGACCACGGCTTGCAGAGCCGAGGCGCCGGGATTGGAGACGGAATGCGGGGTCTTGAGCGCCTCGCCGCGATAGACCTTGTAGAAGGCGCCCTGCTGTTCCGAGCCATCGGCGATCAGCCTGACGGAACGGGCCTGGTCGGCGACACTGCGTGCCGCGAGCACCATCCAGGTCATCTCCTGGGTCGAGGCATAGCGGGATCTGGAGCGCGCATCGGTGATGACCTTGAGCGCCGCCTTGATCACCGGCAGGCCTGCATTGCCGTCACCCGCAAGCGCCACCACCGCCGCGGCGTCGCGCAGCGGCGAGCCGTAATTGCGATAGGCTTGTCTGGCATCGACAGTCTCCTTCTGGAGCGCTTCGGCAGCCGAGCCGAATGCCTCGCCGGCCCGCGGCTTGTCGCCGAGCATGCCGAGGGCCGCGGCGATCTGAGCCCGCGCCATGGCGCTGCCGAACTGGCCGATCTTGGTATCGGCGAGATATTTCAGATCACCTGCCGGCGCCCTGCCGGCCCGAGCCAGCGTGTAGAGCGCGTAGGCGATGTCCTCGCCCTTGCCCTCTTCCACGTCGGGCGCATTGCCGACACGGTTGCGCAGATAGTCGACCGCCTGGTTGAGCGCCAGTTCCGGCACGGCGAAACCCTTTTCGCGGGCCCGCAGCAGGAAGTCGGTGACATAGGCCGACAGCCACAACTCGCCGCTGTCGGCATTCCACAGGCCAAAGGCGCCGTTCGAATCCTGGCGTGCGAGCAGGCGCTGAACCGTATCGCCCAGGCGCTCCTTCACCGTGCCGTCGAGATCGACGGCATTGCCGCCGAGTTCACTGAGATAGAGCAAGGGCAGCGCGCGGCTGACGAGTTGTTCCGAGCAGCCATAAGGATAGCGATCGAGATCGCGAAGCAGGCCGGGCACGTCGAGTGCGCTGAACGGCCCCACTGAAAGCGAGACCGCGCCGGTGCCGGGTACCATTTCGGCAACCAGGTCGGCATTGACGGTGATGCCGCCGCCATTGGCGGCAATCGTCTGGATCGTGCGGCGTGTCACCGGCGGATTGGCCGGCAGGATGCCGAGCGTGAAGCTCTGGTCGATGGCGACATTGCCGGGACCGGCCAGGGTGGCGACCAGCTTGCCGGTGCCAATACCGTTGGCGGTAATGGGAATGTTCACCGGCGTGCGCGAGCCCGCGGCCCCGATCTTCACGGTCTGGTAGAGAGCTGATGGCTCGGCGCCAACGGGTCCCTCCATAGTGACGGCGAGCGTGTAGTCGCCCGGCGCGGCCTCGGCATTCACGAGGTCCAGGCGGAAGCGCGACTGGTCACCTACCGCAAGGAAGCGCGGCAAGGTGCCGGCGATCACCACCGGATCACGCACTTTGACGTCCGCCGAAGCATGGCCGACCTTGGTTGGCGTCCAGGCCACCGCCATCACGCGCACCAGGCCGTTAAAGGCAGGGATATCGAAGCTGATCTCGGCCGTGCCGTCGGCACCGACTTCGATCATGCCCGAGAACAGCGCCAGGGGTGCCTGAGTCGGCGGCGGACTGTTGAAATTGGCCCCGCCGTCGCCGCCGGTGCGTATCCGCCCCTTCGCCCCTTCCATGCCGTCGATCAGTTGGCCGTAGAGATCGTGCAGCTCGGCCGAAAGGCGCTTCTGGCTGTAATAGAAAGTCTCGGGCTCCGGCGGCTTGTAGCCCGTCAGGTTGAGGATGCCGACATCGACGGCCGCCACGGTGACATAGGCTTTCTCGCCGGCGAGGCCCTCGACTTTCACCGGCACTTTGAGAGGCTGGCGCGGCTTCATAAGCTCGGTCGGCGTGAGCGTGACCTTGAGCGTGCGCTCATTGCGGTCGATGCCGAACCAGGCGAGGCCGATCGCGCGCGTCGGCATGCGCTTGGCGGCGACGTCCATCGGCCGGAAATGGGTGACCACGACATAAGCGCCCGTGCCCCAATCCTTGCCGACGGTGACGGGAACGGTGGTCCCCTTCTCCGGCACGTCGACCAGGGTAGAGGACAGCAGTTTCTCGCCGACCACCTGCACCGAAGCCTTGCCAGCGAAACGCGCATCGATCTTGACCTGCAGCGTGTCGCCGGTCTTGACGCTGGTCTGGTCGAGGGCGACCGGCAGCATGTCGGGCGTGTCGGCCTTCTCGCTGGTGTAATAACCCGCGTAGAAGGAGCTGGAGGAAGAAGCCAGTCCATCCGCCGAGATTTCGAGGCGGTACTGGCCCCACTGCACCTGCGCCGAGATCTGAGCAGGCTTGTCGGCCGCGAGGTCGACCGTGCCGCCGCCGACCTTGCGCGCGGTGGTGACGGCTTCATAGTTCCAGCGATTGTTGCTCTTGTACCACTGATAGCTCGTGGTGAGACGCTTGAGCGTCCAGGTCGCGCCCTTGGCCGCTACCTGGTTGCCCTGGGGATCGACGGCAATGGCGTCGAACAGGGCCTGCTGCCCCTCGGGCACCGTGCCCTCGGCAAAGCCGGGCTTCAAGGCCAGCATCGGGCCGGTAGAGGCGATCGGCAGGGAGGCCGAGCGTACGACGCCGCGGCCGCCGCCTTCCTTCATGCGGATGACGAAATTGGCCTTGAGCGGACGAGTGGTCGTCGGCAGTTGCGGCAGCGGCACCGTGAACTCAGCGTGGCCCTTGTCATCGGTCTGGGCGAGATCGTCGACGGTGTTTTGCACCGTATCGACACTCTCGTCCGACAGGCCGAAGGCATAGTTCTTCCATTGCGAGAAGGGCTGGCTGTCGGTCGAGACCGAAACGTCACCCTCGATGTCAAGGCCGGCAGCCGGGGCGCCGAAGAGATAGCGGCCGTCCACCTTCAGATTGGCGCCGCTTGTGCGGTCGATGCGGGTGCCGGAGGTGGCGAGGTCGAACTCGATGCGATCGGGCACATAGTCTTCGACCAGGAAGGTGGTCTCGCCGACCGGTGACGCCTTGGGATCGGTGTAGGCGATGACGCGCC
Source organism: Labrys sp. HAY1-8F (assembly GCF_056754975.1). Classification (NCBI taxonomy): domain Bacteria; kingdom Pseudomonadati; phylum Pseudomonadota; class Alphaproteobacteria; order Hyphomicrobiales; family Xanthobacteraceae; genus Labrys; species Labrys sp. HAY1-8F. The sequence goes on from NZ_JBPGWZ010000002.1 coordinate 1,054,820, forward strand.
AGGTACCGCTGGCGGCAGAGGGAATGATGGCGATATCGGCCGTGCGGCCGCCGGCGCCCTGGTCCTTCAGCACGGTGCGGGAATATTCGACGCCGTCGGGGCGCTGCACCACCATGGTCACCGGCACGTCGGCCAGGGCGTTGGCATTGCCGTCGCGCAGCAGGATGGCTGCATGCACCGTCTCGCCGCGGCGATAGACGCCGCGCTCGACATAGACGAAGGCATCGGCCGGGCCTGGCGGATCGCGCCCGGTGACGCCGCGATCGGTGAGGTCGAAGGCCTGCTGGGTGAGATCAATGAAGGCGTAGTCGTTCTTCTCGTCGGAAGCCACCACCAGCGCCGGCTCCTGGCCTTCGCTGCCCTTGGTCAGGCCGGCATCGAAGAAGGCGGCGCCATCGGCACCCGTCTTCGCCGAGCCGAGAATCTCGTTGTTGCGGGCTAGCAGGCGCACCGTGACATTGGCGAGCGGATCGGCAGACGCGATCGAACGCAGGAAGACGTGCAGTCCATCCTTGCCCTTGAGAGTGGTCAGGCCGAGATCGGAGACCACGAACCATTGCGTGGCGAGCTGGCTGTCTTCGTCCTCCTTCACCTCACCGGGCTGGGCGGTCATCACATAGAGGCCGGGCTCGATCTTGCCGAGCGCCTCGTCGACCGGAAAGGCGGTGGTGACATCCTGATTGGCGGTGCTGGCAAGGTCCATCGTACCCTGCCAGACCTTCTTGCCCTTGGTGCGGGCGATCTCGCCGGCCTGAGAACCGTAGATCTGGTCGAGGAAGTTGGAATCGATCACGGCCGAGATCAGGCTGCGGTCGCCGACCCGATAGAGGGCGAGCCGGGCCTGGGTGGAGTTGACCGAGACCAGCGGAATGCCGGCCTGGCCGGTGCGCGGCAGGACATAGCTCTTGCCGACGAACTGCACAGACGGCAGGCGGTCGCGCACATAGATCTCATAGTCGGCGTTCTTGAGCAGGCTTTCGTCCACGGCTGAAGGCAGGCCCTGGCGCACGGTGACCTTGTAGCGCCCGCCATGCTTCAGTCCTTCGACGCACAGCTTGGTACCGTCGACGGTAACGGCCGAGACAGGGCCAGGCTCCTGGGTGAAATAAGGGGCATAGTCGCTGACCGCGTTGCTCAGCGGATCGGAGAATTGGAAGCACAGGCGCGGTTGCGGCGCATCGCTCTCCACCGTGTAATCGATGATGCGGAAGCCGTGATCCTTGCGCACCTCTTCATAGGTTTCGCGAATCTCCGCGTTATCGACCAGATCGAGGCTCGCCCGATAGGCGTTGAGGGCCGGGCGCCAGTCCTCGCGCTTGACCAGGGCCTGGGCGACATCGTTCAGCGCCTCCGCTTGTTCCTGCGGTGTCCTGGCAAGCTGATAGGCCCGAATCGAGGCACCGAGCGCCTTGTAGGGCAGTTCATACCGGTCCTGGCTGTTGAAGGGCTCGGCCACCAGCAGCAAATCGGCGAGGCGCTTCCACATCGCGCCGTCATTGGGGGTCAGGGCGATGAACTGTTCCACCACCACGGCGGTGTTGCGGGCATTGTCGGAGCTGACGGCGGCCTTCAGCTCCTCCTGAAGCTGGGGCGCGCTCTTCCTCATGGTCTTGGCCAGTTTGGCGATGCTGTCCTTGTAGCTGTCCGCCGCATAGGAATAGCTGTCGGCCTGGAACAGCGGGGCCGCTTGCGCCGGACCAGCAGCCACCCAGCTCAACACGGCGAGCATGAGCACGAACGCAGAGAAAAACCGCACGAAAACGCCGTGGCGCGCTGCCTGCCTGACCATCTTGCCTGTCCTCTTAGCCGCCCCTCGGCCTATGGCGGCGGTCCTTTCCACGCTAGCGTGCCGGCGTGACCGAGGCGTGTCGTCAGCTATGGAGGGACGCAATCCATAGCTGACGACACGCCTCGGTCACGCGATACGCATGCGGAGCGGGCCACCGAGCCACAAGACTAAGGGCGCCCCGGGTCGGCGGCAATCATGATTCAGAGAGTTTTTACCATCTGTACCGGTGGGAACAGCGCGCGTACCGGTGTTTTTGCAGCCGGCTTATTTTTTCCGCGCGAGAGGGCTGGACAACCTCGGAGGCGCTGGCTATAAGCCCGCTCTCGCTTCGGCCTCGGCTGACGCGCTGGATGCCTAGGTAGCTCAGTTGGTAGAGCATGCGACTGAAAATCGCAGTGTCGGCGGTTCAATTCCGTCCCTAGGCACCATCTCCCCTTTCTAATTTTGCTGACCGACAAGAAAGCTGCATGGCTGCTGCCGTTTGCTGGCCGGTGTCGGCGCGATAGCCGCGGTCCATTTCAGCCAATTGGCGCCCGGGCCCGGCAGAACGAGGTCCTGAACCGTCACCGGGACGACAAGCACATCCCGGTCAGAAGAAGCCTTGTGCTTCTAACCGGGCAGGAGTCTGAAACGGCCGGGCCAATTCGCACGCATGCGGCCGATTCTCTCACGAGTTCCCGTCCGAATACGCGCCGGCCCTGCCCTCCAGCGGTAAAAGCTATTGCCAGGTCCAACGATTGTTCAGGACCGCTGCGCGCTCCAGTGTCGGATTGCTACCCCATTTGCGCTCGCCCCAGGTCTCGTAGAGGGCCAGATCAAGGGCGTTGTCCTCCCGGATCTTCTGGCGCAATGCCTCGCCGATATCCTGGCTGCGCAGCGCATTGGCAGGCGCGGCATTCTCATGAGGCAGTTTTTCGAATTTCCAGCCGATATCCTGGGTCATCTGCTCCATCACCGCATCGCAGTTGCGATAATCGCCGACGAACCAGAACGTCTCGAACTGCCTGGAGAGAAATTCGAACCTCTGGCGCTGGCTCATCTTGCGGATGCCCAAGGAGGACAAACCGAAATAATGCCTGAAATAGAAGCGGCTGATGCGGTTGTGCTTGTTGGTCGGATACCATTGCTCGAAGGACATGCCCACGATCCGATGTCTCTCGGGCGTCTTCTGCAGGAAATTGTAAAGCGAGACGTAGAAGGACACCGGCTCCCTGAGCAGGCCGATCTCGCGAATGATGCGGCCGTCGAAGCCCCTGGCTGCGGCGCGCGGCAATCTATGCCCGAACAGGATGCGGATTTCGTCGCGATCGGCCTGAGGTACACGAGCCTGCGGATCGAGCCAGGGCCGTTGTTCGGGCTTGGAATAGATCACGGCGGAACCGCGCGGCGGGACATCGTGCAGGAGATAATCCCTGACGCTCAAACCGGCGCATTTCAGAATATGCGGAAACAGGTAGACTGTTGTGTTGCTGCTCATCAAGTCTCGCAGGCTCGCTCCTCCCGCCCACAGGCCGGAAGTCTTGAACCGCTCACCCCTCTTTCTTGGCCAGGATGACATTCATCGTGAATGCTCCTGGTGCCATGGAAACCATCGCCCCCGCGACAGTGCCAAGGCTCATCCAGTCAATCGCTTGAAGGACCCGCCGGCGTCCGTCACCGTTGAGATCGAATAGATATAGAAAGTTTCCGGCATGGCAACGGAACTGTCCGGGTAATCGAGCTCGATCGCAACCGACCGTATCTGTGGAAACAGATTGCAGCCCCTTCTCGCGAAGGAGCTGCTCGATGGCTTCGCCCCGTTTCAGACCTTTCGGCGGCGACGGTACTGATCGATCACCACGGCGGTGACGATAATGGCACCGAGCACGATCTGCTGCAGAGAGGCCGGCACGCCCAGGAAGGTGAAACCCGACTGCACGACGCTGAGGATCAACAGGCCGATCACGGTGGAGGTGATGCGTCCCACGCCGCCCGACAGGGACGTTCCCCCGATCACAACAGCTGCGATCGCCTGCAGTTCATAGCCCAGGCCTGCACCGGCCTGGCCCGAACCGCCGCGGGCGATCATCACCACGGCCGCCAAGCCCGACAGCAGGCCGGCAATGCCATAGACCTTGACCAGATGCTTCTTCACGTCGATGCCCGACACGCGCGCCGCCTGCATGTTCGAACCGATCGCATAAGTGAACTTGCCGTAACGGGTGTAGCGCATGGCGATGTGGAAGATCAGCGCCACCACCAGGAAGATGGTGATCGGCAAGTTGATCGAGAAATCGCCGAAGATCTTGGTCGACGAACCAATCATGCTGAAGGAGGGCGTGAAAGTGCTGATTGGCGCGCCATTGGTGTACCAGGTGGCAAAACCGCGGGCCGAAACCATCATGCCGAGGGTGGCGATGAAGGGCGGCACATTGGCATAGGCGATCAGTGCACCATTGACGACGCCGGCGAACAGCCCGGACGCCAGCCCGGCCAGCACCGGCACGATGAAGGGCAGGTCGGACAGATGCGGATAGACGATGGAACGGGCCGTCGAGACCTGCGCCAGGCTGGCCGCGATCATCGCCGTTGCCCCCACCACCGAACCGGAAGACAAATCGACGCCGCCGGTGATGATGGTCTGCGCCACCCCGACGGCGATGATGCCCACCACCGCCGTCTGCAGGAAGATGATGCTGAGACGATCCGCATTGAACAGGAAGCTCTGCTGCTTGACCGGCCAGCCCAGTGCCTCGAACAGCAGGCCGATGCCGATCAGCACCACCAGAATGCTGACTTCCTGTGGTATGCGCCGGCGCGGCGACGTCGTGGTGGTTCCCGGTGCCTTGTTCGCAATCTCATTGGTCGACATGACGTCCTCCGTTTCCCCATTCCCGGACTTCGTGCATTTCCATTTCGAAGCCACTGCGCGGATCCATCAGGGATCGACCGGGCAGCGCCTCTTTTCCATGCGCGGCTACCAGCCGCGTCTGTCGTGTTCCTATCCCTCTCATCGCGCTGCCAGCTCCATGATGCGGACCTGGTCGGCTTCCGACCGATCGAGGATGCCGGTGACGTGACCCGCATGCATCACGACGACCCTGTCGCTCATGCCCAGAACCTCGGGCAGTTCGGACGAGATCATGATGACTGCGACGCCTTCTCCGGCGAGCTTGCTGATCAGGCGGTGGATCTCCGCCTTGGCGCCGACATCGATGCCGCGCGTCGGCTCGTCAAGGATGAGAATGCGCGGCTTGGTCAGCAGCCAGCGGCCGATCAGAACCTTTTGCTGATTGCCGCCAGAGAGATTTTCGATGCGCTCGTGCATGTTGGGAGTCTTGACCCGCAGGGTCGAACTCATTTCGCTGCAAGCTGGCACCACTTCACTGGAGGCGACGAAGCCAGCCTTGACATAGCGTTGCGTCAAAACCGCCATCTGCATGTTCTCGAGGATATCGAGAATGAGGAAGCAGCCGGTGTCCTTGCGGTCTTCGGTGAGAAAGGCCATGCCGTTGCGCATCGCGACAGAGGGCGACCCGATGCTGACCTGCTTGCCGTTGATCGCGATGGTGCCGCTCGTCGCTGGCGTGACGCCGAAGAGCGTCTCCGCGACATTGCTGCGCCCTGCCCCGACCAGCCCTGCAAAGCCGAGGATCTCGCCGGCGCGCAGGTCGAAGGAGACATCGGAAAAGACCCCTTGGAGCGTCAGATTCTTGACCGACAGCACGACCTCGCCGATCGGAACCGTCTCCTTGGGGAACATCTGCGTGATCTCGCGCCCGACCATGCGCCGGATGATCTCGTCACGGGTGAGGTTCTCAGCCAGGTCGGTTCCGATATATTTTCCGTCTCGGAAAATCGAAACCTCGTCAGAGATCTCGAAGAGCTCGTTCATCTTGTGGGTGATGTAGACGATGCCCTTCCCGGCCGCCTTGAGATCGTGGATGATCTCGAACAGATGCGAGACCTCGGTCTCGGTCAACGCCGAGGTCGGCTCATCCATGATGAGCACGTCGGAGTTGTAGGAGATGGCCTTGGCGATCTCGACCATCTGCCGATTGGCTACGCTGAGCGTGCCGACCTCGGCCGCAGGGTCGATCTTGATCTTCAATTGCTCGAACAGCTTGGAGGTGCGGCGATTGAGTTCGGCATGGTCGACGAAGCCGAGCCGGGTCAGCGGCTCGCGCCGGATCCAGACATTCTCCGCCACCGTCATGTACTGCATCAGGTTGAGTTCCTGATGGATCATCGCCACGCCGTTTTCCAAGGCATCGAGCGGTCCTGAAAAACGCACTTCCTGTCCGCGAAGCTTCATCGTGCCGGCATCGGTCTGATAGACGCCGGCGATGATCTTCATCAGCGTCGACTTGCCGGCTCCGTTTTCACCCATCAGGGCATGCACCGTGCCCGGGCGCAGCTTGAACGAAACGTTGTCGAGCGCGAGAACGCCGGGGAACCCCTTGCGAACGCCCTCCACTTCGATCAGGTAATCGGACTTGGCTTGCCCGGCCCTTTCGGGCGCGGTCGATTGTGCGACGGCCATCCTCATTTCCCCTCTGCCAGCGCCATGCTGCCGACGTGCGTTCTGGTCGCCCGAAGCTTGGCTCCGGACCTGCGGCCAGACAGGCGGTGAACATTTCCAGGTCCCTCCGGCATCGACCGGAGGGACTTTGGCGCGATTGCGCTCAGTTCTTCTTGAGGTACTTGTCCATATTGGCAGGCGTCACGAGCTCGAAGGGCACCCACACCATCGGATCGGCGATCTTCTCGCCCTTGGCCAGCTTGAGCGCGGTATCGACGGCGCCCTTGCCCTGTCCTTCGGCATTCTGGAAGACGGTGACTTGGAGATCGCCATCCTTCATCGCGCCGAGGCCGTCCTGCGTCGCGTCCACGCCACCGACGATGGTCTTGCCGCCGGCAATCCCTGCCTGCTTCAGCGCCTGAATGGCGCCGATCGCCATTTCGTCATTGTTGGAAACCACGGCCGCCGGCTTGATGCCCGAGGTGATCCAATTGGTCATCAGATCGATGGCCGCGGTCCGGTCCCAATTGGCCGTCTGCTTCTGCAGGATCTTGATGCCGGTGCAAGGTTCCTTGGCGATGACGTCCTCGACGTCCTGCGTGCGCTGGCGGGCCGCTTGGTTCGACAATTCGCCCATGATCACCACGATGTCGCCCTTGCCGCCCATCAGCTTGCAGATCTCCTGCATCTCGAGCGTGCCGGACTGGGCCTCATCGGAGCCAACGAAGGCGACCTTCTCAGGCAGCTTGGTATCGGACGGCATGCGGTTGACGAACACCAGGGGAATACCCGCCTCGGTGGCGAGCTTGGTCATCTGCGGGGTGGCATCGGTATCGACGGGATTGACGATGATCGCGTCAACCTTCTGGGCGATGAAGTTCTGAATCTGGCTGAGCTGCTTGTTGACGTCGTTCTGGCCGTCCTCGACCTGCAGCTTCACGCTCGGCAGCGTCTTGGCGTAGTCCGTCATACCATTGCGCAGCACGGTGAGGAAATTGTCGTCGAACTTGGCCATGCTGACGCCCACGCTCTGGGCGGACGCCGTGCCACACAGCAAAGCCGTCGCGGCGAGGGCAAAAAGGGTCCGTTTCATCGTGTCTCCTCCCTGGGTCGGATGTCCGGCAGCACCCGTCATTTTCCGGATAATCCCCTTGCGGGGAATTGGTGGACCGTCAAAACAGCTTGCGATGTGCTGGAATCATCCAGAATTACAAAGGCCCGTAGAAACAAAGGCTTGGAGCAAAGCGCGTTCATGCTCGAATGCGTTTTGCTTAGGACGCCAACCCTGCCGCGATCAGAGCCATGCTCGCGGCGATGCGATCCTGGATCTGCCCGGCATCCATTTTCTGTATGCTTTCGGCGAAAGGCTCGAAGGAGAGCGCACCGGTATAGCTGCCGGCGCGCAGCGCCTTGATCTGAGCGATATTGCCCAGACGATCGTCCGCCCCGACAAGGCCGCGATGGCTGTCCTGCATCTCCTCCACCGCTACGGACGTGTCGTCCACGCCGGAGATATGGACCAGCCCAGTGCGGTTCGGGAACAATGCCGCCTCACCGGCAAGATGATGATGGAACGTATCATGCACCAGTTTGAAGGTCCGCGCACCATCGACCGTATCGATACCGGCGACCGCTTCCGATTTCAGGCGCAAGGAGCAGATTTTGAAGCCGAGCGGTTCGACGAGACCGCTCAGCCCGCGTGACGACAGGATCGGCTTGAGCGCCTCCAATGCCTCGATCAAATTGGGAAGGCGCTCACCATCGCCGCACCCGTCACCGTCATTGCGCGGCACCAGCACGAGGGCCTTGGCGCCTGCACCGGCCGCATAATCGGCAAGCTCTTCCGCTTCCGATGCCCGCGCCGCGGTCCACTCGTTGAAGCGTTGCAGGGCATTGATCGACAGGATTTCGACACCGGCTCGCCGCGCTTCCTCCCGCATCGAAACCGCGGATGTCCCATCGAGTATGGCGTTGCCGGCGAGATCGTTGCGGATTTCGACCTCGGCGATCCCCAGATTGCGGGCGAGCGCGAAGAATTCCGCAGGCCGCAGCTTCGGCGTGGTCATATGGTTGAGAGCGAAGGATTCGGCTCCGCCTGTCATGAAACACTCCTTGCAGGCGCAAGCGCCTGATTTCCAACCTCGCCAGCGCCAGTTTCCGACGCCATGTGCTTTCCGGTACCCGTCATCAAAATAGAATGATTGGACCGTTTTTGATCTTAATTGGAATTAATATTCTATTTTTGCACTGCCCTGTCAAGTGCGCATTTCTTTTGCGCGCTCGCTCGCGCGCGCTGCACCATCGGTCGCCGGGATCGCGCGCACCATTTCGGTTGGCCGGGCCCGGCAACGTGCCCGGCCGCGCTCCGCAAGGCCGAGCAGGCGTCAAACGTTTTAGATATTTTCGGGAAGATAGAGATTGAAGGGCAGGAAAACCTGTCCGGCTCCTTCCACGCTGCCCGCAAGGCAGGCCTGCGCCATGACGCGGATGAGTTCCACGGGCAGTTGCGGCAGCGGTGTCGCGATGACGAAGGAAATCACCTCTTCGCTCAAGGCCAGGCGCGAGCCCGGCGTCAGCTCGGGGCAAACCGCCACCAGCCCTTCCGCCTTTTCCTCGCGCAAGGCGGCAATCACGCCCTCCATGCCGCCGCCGGCCACATAGAGCCCCGCCAGATCCGGATGCCGTCTGATCAGGCCGAAGGTCGCCTCATGGGCGATGCTCGGTTCCTCGAGATTGACACGGCTGTCCAGCACCTCGAAATCGGGCGCATGCTCGCGGAAATAGCTGCGCAGCCCGATTTCCCTGAGTTCATGGCCGTGGAAACGATGGCTGCCGAGAATGATGCCGACCTTGCCGGGTCGGCGTGCCGTCCGCGCGATCAGCCAGCCAGCGGTGCGTCCTGCCTTGCGATTGTCGAGGCCAACATAAGCCGCCCGATGTTCGGCGGCGAAATCGGACAGCAAGGCGAAGACTGGCACGTTGCGGGCCTTTAATTCGGCGACGGCCACGGTGATCTGGGGATGGTCCACCGACACGACGGCCAAGGCCTGGCACCGTTCACCCAACCGGTGCATCCGCTCGGCCACCACGGCCGGCGAGGTGTCGCCATGATGTTCGATGATGGCGGAGATGCGATAGCCGGGCGCCGAAGCGGCCGCTTCGGCGATGGATTGGGCCAGCAGGCTGTAGAAGGGCGACTCGGATTTGAGCAGCAGGAAGCCGAGCCGCAAATGCGGCGTATCGCGATCGAGGCGCTGCTGGATCAGCCCGGCGGCGTAGTAGCCGAGAGCCTTGGCCGCCTCGGCCACGCGCCGGGCAGTTTCCGGCCGGACCGGAAGCCTGCCGTTTAGTACACGGTCGACGGTTGCGGGACTGACACCCGCCTCCCTCGCGACATCCTGGATCGTGGGCCTTGCCATGGCTGTCTCTGATGGAATTACATCATGATGATAGTCGTTTTGACGTGTTTTGATAGAAACTGTCAACCGCCCATTGAGCCCCGCACCGGTGCGACATAGCATCGATGTCAAGGATGAGGCCTGATCGGAACCGGGCCGGACAAGGGAGCTCCGCAATGATGCCGACCCGGCGCGACTACAGTCTGATCGGGCGCGATGCCCAGGCCGCCGTCGAGAGTGGCCTGGCCGCCGCCGAATGGTATCGGTGCGATATTCCCCGCAAGCGCATGAAGGAACTCATGCAGCGCAAGGATGCCCCGGCGATCCGCGACACCGCCCTATGGCTCGCCGGGCTGTTGCTGAGCGGCCTTGCCGCCGGAGTGCTGTGGGGAAGCTGGTGGTGCGTGCCGTTCTTCGCACTTTACGGCATTCTCTACGGTTCGGCTTCGGACTCACGCTGGCACGAATGCGGGCATGGCACCGCCTTCCGTACGCGCTGGATGAATGATGTGATCTATCACATCGCCTGCTTCATGATCATGCGCGAGCCGACGATCTGGCGCTGGAGCCATACCCGACACCACACCGATACCATCATCGTCGGCCGCGACCCCGAGATCGCCGCCATGCGGCCGCCGGCACTGCTGCGCCTCGTCTCGAATGTTTTTGCGATCTCCTCGACCTGGGCTGCTCTCAAAAGCCTCGTCCTGCATGCCACCGGCAGGCTCAGCGAGGAGGAAGAGACCTTCGTGCCGGAGATGGAGCGCGGCAAGGTCTATCTGGTCGCCCGCATCTGGCTCGCCATCCATGCCGCCACCGTCGCACTCTCCCTAGCACTGCAATCCTGGCTGCCGATGATGTTCGTGGGTGTGCTGCCCACCATGTATGGCGGCTGGCTCACCCTCTATTTCGGGCTGACGCAACATGCAGGCCTGGCCGAGAACGTGCTCGACCACCGCCTCAACTCGCGCACCGTCTACATGAACCCGTTCTTCCGCTTCGTGTACTGGAACATGAATTATCACGTCGAGCATCACATGTTCCCGATGGTGCCCTATCACGCGCTGCCGGAACTGCATAAGGCCATGCTTGCCGACACGCCCACGCCCTATCGCAACACGATCGCGGCCTATCGCGAGATCATCCCGGCCCTGTTTCGACAGAGGAGGGATCCCGAATATTTCGTGCGCCGCGTGCTCCCTGCAAGCGCCCAGCCCTATCGCCCCGACCTGCATGGCGAGGTGGTCACGCCCGACGACCCGCGTGCCCGTTTCGCCGGCCAGCACCACTGACAGACACAAGACGCAAAATCACATCGGGAGGAAAAAATGAGCACCTGGATCGACGCCTGCGATAGCGAGGATATCGAGCAGGAAGATGTGCTGCGCTTCGATCATGCCGGCCGCACCTACGCACTTTATCGCAGCCCGGACGATGAATATTTCGCGACGGACGGGCTATGCACCCATGAACAGATACACCTCGCCGACGGCCTGGTGATGGACGACATCATCGAATGCCCCAAGCACAATGGGCGCTTCAACTACAAGACCGGAGAGGCCAAGGGCGCCCCCGTCTGCATCAACCTGAAGACCTATGCCGTCCGGCTCGCCGACGGCAAGGTCCAGATCCAGCTCGGTTGATCCGATGCAACCGGGCATGGTCATCGTCGGCGCCGGCGAGGCGGGCGCCAGGGCCGCCTTCGCCCTTCGCGAGAACGGCTGGGCAGGCTCCATCACCCTGATCGGGGACGAAGTCCACGCCCCCTATGAGCGTCCGCCCTTGTCGAAGGCGACGCTGCTGGACGAAGCCGGCCCTTCCCCGCGCTATATCGTGGCGGAAGAGCGCTTCGAGACCGATGCCATCGTCCATCTGGCTAAGCGCACCGTCGCAACGATCGAGCGGGACAGGCGGCTGGTTCGGCTCGATGACGGCAATGCCCTCACCTATGAAAAGTTGCTCCTTGCCACTGGCGCAGCGCCACGCCGGCTGCCCCTGGCTGGCGCGAACAGGCCCGGATGCGTGACGCTGCGGCGCTTCGAGGATGCCATGCATCTGAGGGAACGTTTTCGTCCGGGTGCGGAAATCGTCATCATCGGCGGCGGCTTCATCGGGCTGGAACTCGCTGCCAGCGCCCGCCAGCGCGGCGCGGCGGTCACCATCATCGAGGCACTTCCACGGCTGCTCAGTCGGGGGGTGCCCGCCGATATCGCCGAGGTCGTGCAAGAGCGCCATCGAGCGGCAGGCTGCACGCTGCTGTGCGGCGAAGGCATCTCCGCCATCGAGGAGGAGCCAGACGGCCTCGCCGTCCGCCTCACCAGCGGAAAACTGGTGCTCGCCGACCTCGTCGTTCTCGGCGTCGGTGCTTCGCCCAGCACAATGCTGGCTGAGGCGGCAGGCCTTGTCGTCGACAACGGCATCGCCGTCGACGCCAGGCTCCGGACAAGCGACGAAGCCATCTTCGCGGCCGGCGATTGCTGTTCTTTTCCCCTGCCCGTCTATGGAGGACGGCGCGTGCGTCTGGAATCCTGGCGCAACGCCCAGGAGCAAGGCGCGCATGCCGCCCGCACCATGCTGGGCGAAGACGTCGCCTTTGACGCCGTTCCCTGGTTCTGGTCGGATCAGTATGACCTATCCCTGCAGGTCGCCGGACTGGTCGACGAGGGGCGCCATACCATTCGCCGAGACGGTGCGGACGGTTCCTTCATCCTCTGCCATCTCGACGATGGCGGACGCCTGGTCGCCGCCAGTGGCATCGGCCCCGGCAATGCCATCGCCAAGGATATCCGGCTTTGCGAGATGCTGATTGCCAGGCGCGCGCACCCGGACAAGGACAAGCTCACCGATCCCAACACCCGCCTCAAATCCCTTCTCGCTGCCTGATCCGTCCTGCGCCTCGACGATGCGATCTTGCCACAGCCCCCTGGAGACCGTCATGGCCCGCCTTCGTCCCACGGTTGCCGACCTGCTTGCTCTTCGCGGCAAGAAGCAGATCGCCAAACTGAGAGTCACCACACTGGAAGAGGCCGAGGCGGCCGAGCGCGCCGGCATCGGCATGCTCTCGGTTCCGCCTGCGCTGATCGCCGAGCCGGCTTTCCGCGATGCGGCACCGACAGCCTTTGCGGTGACCGGGCTGGAACATGGCCACTACATCACCGCAGAAGACTATCTGCGGGCCGCCTTCCTTGCCAGGCAGCAGAGTTCAGACGCCGTCTATTGCGCCGCCAGCCTTGCCACCATCCGGCGGCTTCGCGACGAAGGCATTCCCGTAGTGAGCCATGTCGGCCTGATCCCCTCGCATCGGACCTGGACCGGCGGCTTCAGGGCTGTCGGCAAGACCTTCGAGACGGCCTGGCAGGTCTGGCAGCAGACCAAGGCTCTCGAGGAAGCCGGTGCTTTTGCGGCGGAGATCGAAGTGGTGCCGGTGGAAGTCGCCGCGGCCATCGGCCGCCGGACCAGCCTGTTCATGATCTCCATGGGCGCCGGCGGAGGATGCGATGCGCAATATCTGTTCGCAGACGATGTGCTCGGTGTCCATGACGGGCATTACCCGCGTCATGCCAAGGTCTATCGCAATTTCCGCGCTGAATATGAGCGCCTGCAAAAGGAACGCATCGCGGCATTTTCCGAATACAATGCCGACGTCGCCAATGGTGCCTTCCCGGCGCCGAACCAGGTCGTCGGCATTGCCGGCGAGGAACTCGAGCGCTTCCTGAAGGCGCTCGACGCCGACGCGGCCTGATCGCAGGCACTGTGAGGCCGCTCCCGAGGACGCAGGCGTCTCGCCCATGGGCGCTAACTTTGCGGCCAGAGGCGCAGGTAGCGGGAGGGTCGATCTCCACAGCTCCATCAATTGATGGAGCGAGATCGACCACCTTTGTCCTCTATCTGGCTCGACATTTCCAAGATGGTCGATCTGGAGATCGACTCTCCAATCTGGTGCCACCACCCAAAGTTAGCGCCTATGGGCGTCTCGCCCCCGCACCCGAAAAACGATCAGGCGATCGGTGGGGCCGAGGCGATATCCGTGTCGAAGCAGCGATCGATCACACGCTGCAGATTGGCGGCGTGGCGGAAGCTGGGTTCGGCGTTCTCTCCGCTCTGCACCGCCGCGATGAAGCGCTGGTAATTGGTCTTCACCGGATCGGCGTGCAAATCGCGCCAGGCCTGGGTGTGGATGCCGTCCCCGGTGCAGATGCGCAGGCTGGTGAAGGGGCCGTGATTGATCTCGATCGCGCCCTTGGTGCCGAAGACACTGAGCTTCAGCGTGTTGGCATAGCCAGTCATGAAACGGCTGGTATGGATCACGCCCAGCGCGCCATTTTCGAAACGCACCGACATCACCGCGCTGTCATTGGCATCGAGCGGATAGTCGCCGATCCGGTCGCCCGATGCCTTATGGAAAGTCGCGAGTTGCGCCTGCAACGCGACCGGCGTCATGCTCACGGCATAGCTGGCGAAATCCAGGATGTGGATGCCGACATCGCCCAGCACGCCCTTGGAGCCATGCTCCTCCGACAGACGCCAGAGCCAGCGGGGCTCGGTCGACCAGTCACCCCAGTGATTGCCCACCAGCCAGCTCTGGCGATAGGAGGCCTCGACATGGCGAACCTCGCCGATCTCGCCGCGCGCAATGATGCCGTGGGCCGCCTGCAGCGCCGGCACATCCCGATAGGACAGGTTGACCATGGCAATCAGGCCGGCGGCCTCGGCCGCCGTCGCCATCTCGTCGGCCTGCGGGAAGGTTTCGGCCAGCGGTTTCTCGCACAGGACATGCTTGCCCGCGAGGATCAGCTTCATCGTGGTGGGATGGTGAAACCTGTCGGGCGTGACATTGGCTACGGCATCGAAGCCGCCCCAGGCGATCGCCTCGTCGAGATCGCCGAAGGAGTGCGGGATGCCATGCTCGTCGCTGAACTGGCGCGCCCTCGCATCATCGATGTCGACGCCCGCCACCACCTCGGCATCGGGAGAGGCCTGGAAGTGCCGGGCGTGATTGGCCGCCATATTGCCGGTGCCGAGCACGAGAATGCGGATCTTGGACATGGAATGATCTCGGGAGCGCGGACATCCCGTCCGCTCTTGGAAACGTCAGGCGATCAGGAAGTGCGGACATCGCGACGTGCAAGCATGTCGCGATGTCCGCGCTCCAAATTCACCGGAAGCCTTCTTCGCCATCCTCGTGGAGCCGTGGCCCCTTCACTTCCAGAGGCACAGGCGCCTTGTCATGCGGCGTGTTGGGCGCTTCGTTGACTCGCTTCCAGGCCGTCGCGGGATTGAAAGCCCATTTCACCGCGTTGCCGAGCACCTTGCGCACGGTGGCGTTGTGGTAAGTCGGATAGGCCTCGTGGCCCGGACGGAAGTAGAAGATCTTGCCGGCGCCGCGCTGATAGGTCAGCCCCGAGCGGAAGACTTCGCCGCCTTCGAACCAGGAGATGAACAGCGTTTCCATCGGCTCGGGCACGGTGAAGGGCTCGCCATACATCTCTTCATGCTCGATCTCGAAATATTCCGGCAGGCCTTCGGCGATCGGATGGTTCTTGTTCAGCACCCACAGCCGCTCGACTTCCCCGGCCTCGCGCCAGGACAGCGCGCAGGGCGTGCCCATGAGCTGCTTGAAGATCTTGGAAAAATGGCCCGAATGCAGAACGATCAGGCCCATGCCCTCCCAGACGCGCTCCTGCACGCGCTTGACGATCTCGTCCTTGACCTCGCCGTGGGCAGTGTGGCCCCACCACAGCAGAACGTCGGTATTCTTGAGCTTCTCGACGGTCAGGCCATGCTCGGGCTCGTCGAGAGTCGCGGTACCGACACTGATGCCGCCGGCCTCCTCCAGCGCCGCCGCTACCTCGCCATGGATGCCCTTGGGATAGAGCTGGCGCACCAGGGCGTTGGTCTGCTCATGCCGGTTCTCGTTCCAGACGAGTGCGCGGATAGTCATATCGGGTTTCCTTTGCCGTCAACGGCGATTCAAAGCGCTTTAATAAAAATCTCTGCCACATCCTGGGGCATGATTGAAGGTGGGATCTGAGGATATTTTCAGGTCCGGCGAAGCTCGCCGGGACCGATGCTCGTTGCACCGGTGGCGGGCGGCTACGCGAGGAGTTCCCGGAGGACGCCCCTGGTGCCGTCCGCCGAGATCGTTCTAGGCCTGGAGCCGCCGCAGGGCCGCCCCGTCGGCCTTGAAGACATGCGACAGTTCCCCCGGCACGCCGATATTCACCTTGGTCGCGGCGACCACCGGTGCGTCCCCGGCATGGCGCAATGTCACCAGCCTGCCGTCCGCCGTGCGCACATATAGGAAATGGCTTTCGCCGAGTTCCTCGACCACTTCGACATCGCCGGTGAACGAGGTCTCCCCGCCGGCTTCCTGCAGATGTTCGGGCCGGATGCCGAGCTTCACCTTGTCGCCGGCGCGCACACCGTTGCCGTCGACCTTGGCCACCACGCTGCCCCCGCCCGGCAAGGCGACTTTCACGCCGGAGGCGTCGGCCGCCTGCACCTCGGTATCGATGAAATTCATCTGCGGCGAACCGATGAAGCCGGCGACGAACAAATTGTGCGGATTATGGTAGAGTTCCAGTGGCGCGCCGACCTGCTCGACATTGCCCGCGTTCAGCACCACGATCTTGTCGGCCAGCGTCATGGCCTCCACCTGGTCATGGGTGACATAGACCATGGTGGCGCCCATCTGCTTGTGTAGCTTGGCGATGGAAATGCGCATCTGCACGCGCAGCGCCGCATCGAGGTTGGAGAGCGGCTCGTCGAACAGGAAGACCTTGGGGTTGCGCACGATGGCGCGGCCGATGGCGACGCGCTGGCGCTGGCCGCCGGACAGCTGCTTGGGCAGGCGCTCGAGCAGCGGCGTCAGTTCCAGGATCTTCGCTGCCTCGCGCACCTTCTGGTCGATGGTCTGCGTATCGGTCTTCGCCAGTTCCAGGCCGAACGCCATGTTCTGATAGACGTTCATGTGCGGGTAGAGCGCATAGGACTGGAACACCATCGAGATGCCGCGATCCTTGGGGGTCTTGTCGTTCACGCGCTGTCCGTCGATCAGGAGGTCGCCGGACGTGATGTCCTCCAATCCGGCGATCAGGCGCAGCAAGGTCGACTTGCCGCAGCCCGACGGACCGACGAAGACCACGAAGTCCCTGTCTTCGATGTCCAGGTTGACGCCATGCAGGGTCTCGATCCGGCCAAAGGCCTTGCGGATATTCTTGAGTGTCACACTCGCCATTTGCTTAACCCTTGACGGCGCCAGCGGTGAGACCCGCGACGATCTTGCGTTGGAAGATGAGGACGAGGACGATGAGGGGCAGCGTCACGATGACCGAGCCGGCCATGATGTTGCCCCAGGGCAGTTCCTGCTGGCTGGCGCCGCTCATCGAAGCGATCGCCACCGGCACGGTGCGGTTGTCGGGCGAGAAGGTCAGCGCGAACAGGAATTCATTCCAGGCCGCGATGAAGGCGAGCAGGCCCGTCGTCACCATGGCCGGCCACATCAGCGGCATGAACACGCGGCGTACCACCGTCCAGGGGCTGGCGCCGTCGACGAAAGCCGCTTCTTCCAGTTCCCGCGGCAGTTCCTTCATGAAGGTGGTGAGCACCCATACGGTGAAGGGCAGCGTCAGGATCAGGTTGGAAAGCACCAGCGCCGGCATGGTGTTGTAGAGGCCGAAGGCGCGGACAACCTCATACATGCCCGACAGCACCGCGACCTGTGGGAACATCGACACGGCCAGGATGGTCATCAAGAGGAGGCCCCTGCCCTTGAAGTGGACCCGGCCCAGCGCATAGGCGGCCGTCACCCCCAAAAAGAGCGAGATCAGCACCACCGTGACGGCGACGAGGATCGAGTTCCAGATGTTCCAGGCAAAGGGCTGCTGCTCGAACACGCCGACATAATTGGAGAAGTCCAGACTGTCGGGCAGCAGCGAGGTCGAGAACAAAGCCTGGCCCGTACGCATCGAGGTGATGATGGCGTAGTAGAACGGAAAAACGGCGTAGAGGACGATGACGACGACCAGCAGCCAGAATCCGATGGGTTTGAGGACCTTGGTCATCGCGTTGCATCCTCCGAAACACGCACCTTACCCACGGTCATAGCGAGCACGGTGATGATGCCGATCACCAGGAACAGCAGCGTCGCTGCTGCCGAGCCGAGCCCCGTCTTGGCGAAGTCGACCAGTTGCAGCCGGGCAAAGCCCGACATCGAGATGGTGTCCCGGCTACCCGAGGTCAGCACATAGATCAGGTCGAAGATGCGCAACGCATCGAGGGCGCGGAAGACCACAGCCACCATCAGGGCCGGGCGGATCAGCGGCAGCGTCACCTTGAAGAACACCTTCACGGGGTGGATGCCGTCGACCTTGGCCGCCTCATAGCAGTCGGATGGCATCATCTGCAGTGCAGCCAGGATCAGCAGGGCCATGAAGGGTGTCGTTTTCCAGACATCCACCATGATCACGGCCCACATCGCCGTCTGCGAATTGGCGGTCCAGGCGACCGGGCTCGAAATGATGTGCAGGCTGAGCAGGATGTGATTGAGAATGCCGAACTGGTCGTTGAGCATCCACAGCCACATCTTGGCCGAGACGATGGTCGGAATGGCCCAGGGGATCAGCACCGCGGCACGTACGAAGGCGCGCCCCTTGAAATTGGCGTTCAGCACCAGCGCGACGATGGTTCCGAGCACCGTCTCCAGGGCCACGGATACCAGCGAGAACCACACCGTGTTCCAGACCGAAAGCCACCACACCTTGTTGGCGAGCAGGCCGATCCAGCGCCCGTCGACATTGGCCAGATAGTTCGAGAAGCCGACGATCTTGTAATTGCCGGGACTGCTCAGCTTGGCATCGGTGAAGCCGAACCAGATGGTGCGCAGCAGCGGCCATCCGGCGACGACAGCCAGCACGACCAGCATGGGCAACAGGAACAGCCATGCCGACCGAACCCTTGTCCGTGTCAGTTCTGATTGACTTGCCATTGGGGACTCCCAGAGGGAAGCAGGAAGAGTTGGCCAGCGGATGCGCCACCACCCAAGTCGAAATTCTTGAAGTCGGAGCGCATGAAGTCGAGATGCGACCTGCCAATAGCCACGCCCACGGGGTCAGGACCCAGGCTTCGGCCATGCGGCTGGAGAGGGAAGGAAGGAAGGAAGGAAGAAGAAAGAGCGCCGCGAACCGAGGGTTCGCGGCGCAGTCGGGGAGGATGTTACCAGCCCGAGCCCTTGATATTGGCGAGTTCGCCGTCAAGGTCCTCGAGAGCCGTCTCTGCTTTCGCCTTGCCGGACAGCACGCTGGCAATCGCGTTCCAGAAGGCATTCGAAACTTCGTTGTAATTGGCGCCGGTGATCTTGGAGGGACGGGCGACCGCGCTGGTGAAGGTCGCTTTCAGGTCGCCGAAGAACGGTACGGCCTTGAGCACGTCCGGGTCCTCGTAGAGGCTGGCGATGGTGGGATTGTAGCTGCCTTCGATGGCGCGGCGTTTCTGCTCCTCCTTCGAGGTCAGATAGACGGCGAGGTCGGCGGCAAGATCCGCCTTCTTGGAATATTTGGAGACGGCGAGTTGCCACCCGCCGAGCGTACCCGTGTTCTTGCCGTTGGCGCCGCCCTTGGGCAGGGCCACGACCCCGATCTTGCCCTTGACCGGGCTGTCGGCGCCATTGCCCAACGACCAGGCATAGGGCCAGTTGCGCATGAAGGCGGCGTTGCCCGACTGGAACACGCCACGCGCTTCCTCCTCGCCGTAATTGAGCACGCCATCCGGCGCAATTTTGCCGATCCAGGAGGAGGCCAGCGTCACCGCTTCCGCCGCCTTGGGATTGTTGATGGTGATCTTGCCTTCCGCATCGACGATGGTGCCACCGCCGTAGGAGTCGATCCATTCCAACGCATCGCAGGTCAAGCCCTCATAGGCCTTGCCCTGGAACACGAAGCCCCAGAATTTGTCGTTGCCGCCCTTGCGCTCTCCCTCCTGAACCTTGGCCGCGGCCTCGGTCATTTCCTGCCAGGTGGTCGGCGGCTTAAGTCCGTTCTTCTCCAGAAGATCCTTGCGATAGTAGAGCACGCCCGCATCGGTGAACCACGGCATGGCGACGAGCTTGCCGCCCACCGTGTTGTTGTCGATGATCGCGGGGAAATGCTCCTTCTCGGCGCCCTTGGTGTAGGGGCTGAGATCAATGAAGTGATTGGCGAGAATGCCGGGCCAGATCACGTCGATCTGGAAGACGTCGATGTCGCTCGCACCAGCCGACAGCAACTGCTGATAGAGCGCCAGCCTTTCATTGGTATCATTGGGGGTCGAGACGATCTTGACGGTATTGCCGGTCTTCTTGGCCCAGGCTTCCGCGCCACTCTTGCACAGGGCCAATTCCTGGCCGACTGCGCCGCAGGAAATCGCGACTTCGGCAGCGCTGGCAAAGCTCGTGAGAGCGATAGAGGCAGTCGCGGCCAAGGCCCAACGCATGAACATGCGGTCTTCCTCCCTTTAATGTGCCGTAGCTGCCTCCTCTATGGCAGGTCAGCATAGGCAACCGACATTTCCTCGTTCGAGGTCTCTTTTAGCAGAGCTTCTATAATCTACTTCAAAGCGCTTTGAATTCTAATTCCGACAAAAGTCTGCCTTTGTCAAGGCAACCACATGGCAAAACTGCGTAACAACTGGGGCGCCCGAACAGATCCTCCGAAAGTGGCATGCTCCATTGAAATATTTTGATTGAAATTCAATGCCGCTGATGTTTTTTGAGCGAATGCGTGAGAAACTTGTGAATTTCCCAACAAATACGGCGGTTATGCTACCTATTTGACGGAAAAGAACTAAGCTGACTCAGAAAAAATAATAGAAAGCGTTGGCCCAAAGCGCTTTAATGAACAGATGCGGTCTCATCGCTGCTTGCGGCTGGGGGAATTGCCTAGAAGGGTGCGCAGTATCGCGAGCTATTCGCTGTGCCCGACGGATATTTCTCTCCGATCCCCGGCAAAACGGGTCCGCTTCTGTTCATCGAGAGAAACGAGAAGGCCTGGAAGGAACGTTGCGGTGAACTTGAAGGAACTGTCACAGCATCTGGGTCTGTCCCAGACGACTGTCAGCCGCGCGCTCAACGGCTTTCCGGAAGTTGGCGAGGCGACGCGCAAGCGCGTGCTGGAGGCGGCCGAGACCTACCAATATCGTCCCAATGCCAGCGCACGCAAACTCGCGACCGGTCGCGCGGGGGCGATCGGCATCGTGTTTTCGTCCGAACGCAACATGCTGCTCGATCCGATCTTCACCGATTTTCTCGCCGGCGTCGCCACCCAATGCTCTCGATCCGACAATGACGTGCTGGTCTCCTCCGCCCAGGGCGACGAGGCCGGTACCTATCGACGCCTCGCGCGCGTCCGGTCGGTCGACGCCGTGCTGCTGTCTTCCCCGACGATCGACGATACGCGCATCGCATTGCTGCAGCGGCTGGGCATGCCCCTGGTCATGCATGGACGCACACAGACCGGCCTGCATTATCCCCATCTCGACATCGACAATGAGGGGGCCTTTCACAAGGCCACCACGCTGCTGATCGATCTGGGGCACCGGCGCATCGGCCTGCTCAACGAAAACCTGCGCTTCACCTTCGCTACGCATCGTTCGCAAGGCTGGCGCCGAGCGTTGACCGCCCGGGGGCTCACCGCCTCTCCGGAACTCGAAGGCGGCGCCCGCATGACTGAGGAGAACGGCTACCGCATGGCCCGCGGCCTGTTCGAGCTATCAGACCCGCCGACGGCCCTGCTCTGCTCGTCGATCTTTCTCGCCCTCGGGGCCATGCGGGCGGCCCGGGAGACAGGCCGGGTCGTCGGCAAGAACCTGTCGCTGATCGCCCATGATGACGGCCTCGACGCCATCCGGCCGGAAACACTGACGCCAGCCCTCACCACCACTTTTTCCTCGATCCATGCCGCCGGCATCCGGGTGGCCGAGATCGCCATGGCCTTGGCCAACAGCGCCAATCCCGCCGCCATCGCAGAGATTTGGCCTGTCGATCTCGTCTTCCGCGGCTCCACCGTGCCGCCCGCGCCCTGACTAAAGCAAAGCGCGATTTCGGGAAAATCGCGCTTTGCTTTCTAGTTCCTATTCTGACGCATTTTCTTAAGCGAAAAGTCCATCAGCTTTTCTGGAAAATGCGTTAGCCGGCCGGCGCGGACACAGTGGCTCGATCACGATAGAAGACGAACAATCCGCTGCCGATGATGAGGCAATTGCCGATGACGATCGGCAGCGTCGGCACGTCGCGCCAGACGATCCAACCCATCAAAGTGGCCCATACCATGGCCGAATACTGGAACGGGGCGAGCAAGGCAGCCGGCGCCATGGCCAGAGCGCGGGTGATGCATACGAAGCACATCATGGCGACGATACCGACGAGGAACATCAGGGCAAGATCGAACCAGCCCGGCGTAACCCAGGCGAACGGTATCGTAGCCGCGCCGATGACGCCCGCCCCGGCGAACTGCCAGACCACGAGGGAAAGCCAATGCGTGCGCCGCAACTGCCGCGTCACGGTGACCGCCAGGCCGAACATGACGGCGCCGATGAGAGCGATGGGCGAGGCCGAGGAGAACAGTTCCGCCGAAGGCTGGAGCGCCACGAGAACGCCGATGAAGCCGGCGATGACCGCTCCCCAGCGGAACGGCTCCACCCTTTCGCCGAGTAGGGGAACCGACAAGGCGGTGATGATCAGGGGTGCCGCCATGTAGAAGGTCATGACGTCGGCGAGCGGCATGCTGCGCGTGGCGAAATAGAAGCAGTAGGTGTCGCCGGCCATGCACAGGATGCGCAGGATCTGGAGCCGCCACTGGCCGAAATCGAAGAGATCGACCTTCAGGTGCCAGACCATCGGCACGAGGACGATGGCCGCGCCCACCGAGCGCAACAGCAACAGCTGGCCGACGGAATAGTCGGCAACCAGCCATTTGCCGAGGGCATCGTTCAGGGCGAAAAAGAACACGCCGGTGAGAAAGAGCGCGATGCCCATGCCGACGCTCGCGGCCCCGATACCAGCCTGGCGGGGGGAAGTCATTTCGGTTTCGTTTCCTGCCGGAACAAGGCGCGTTCGGCGATGAATGCGCTTTGCCCAATTCTTGGTTCGAGTTCTTTGGTTCGAAGCGTCTTTGCGAGTCTTGCCGAGTCCGTCAATTCGCAAAGCGTTCCAGGCGCATGGCATGGAGTTTGAAGCGGTCCGGAAGTCGGCCGGGCGTCGCCCCATCCGCCCCGAACGGTCATTTGTCGTACCAATATCCGGACATTGCGGAAAGAGGCAATCTTTCGAGCCCGTAGGGAAATCAGGCGGCCGTCATCTTCGCCGCCATGTCCGAGGCGAGCAAGCCGTCGAGCGCGACCTTGATCAGGGGGCGGCGCATCCGCAAGGCGTTGAGGGCTGCAACCGGCCATTCGACATAACAGGCGCCTGGCTCGACCGTCACAGTGGCCGAGGCCGGCTGGCGACGCAGGAAGCCGACCTCGCCGATGAAGGACTGCGGCCCGATGACCAGATTGCGGCCAGCCTTCTCCACATGGGACCGCCCGTCGAGCACATAATAGACCTTCTCGACCGCTTCCCCCTGGCGCAGGAGGGTGTGGCCATCCTCACTGCGTCGCCAAAGACCGATCTTCATCAAGGATCGGAACTCGCCCGGCGACAGGCCGCCCAGGGCAGCAAACAGCCGCCGCTCTTCGGTGCTCAGACGAAACTGGGTGCGAGCAAAAACCAGCCTGGCCATCATCAGAAGATTCACGCCCAGATTGACCACGGTCCAGAACAGCGCATCCCACAGCATGATCTCGGGAACGACCAGGTAATAGAGAATGTAGAGCAGGGTCGAGACCACAAGGAGGGCACGCAAGACCAGCTGGTCGCGGCAGGTCAGCGCCGCAACGGCAATGAGCGCGGCGGCATGGATCAGGCCGAGCCGGACAATTTCGAAGAACATTTCAGCACCAGGGAGGGAAGACCGGATGCCGTGTCACGCCGCCATCCGCGGCATCCACATGGTGCGCTCAGCGCAAAAATGCTGTGCGCCCTAGCACGGGTCGGCCGATGTGGCCCCAATCCGGAGCCGACTCGCGCCCATGCAAGGCGCATCGGCTCTAGAACCGCGATGACCGCCTGGTTGCCATTGCGAGTTTGTCGGCTTGCCTCGAATACGGCGACGCCCTCGCCCGGCGCGCTGCTCTGGATGCGCTGATGGGAAACCCTCCGCCATAGTCCGCAGGGTTTTGTCGGTTTCGGCAGTGGCGGGCACCTCTCCTAGATGACATCCCCCTCTTGTCGCGCGCCATCGACATAACCACGCAATGTCCATGCAATAATAATCAGCAGTATAGATTTATCGCCGGCGACAATCTTGTAACGCACTTCCCATTAAGCCGGCATATCAATCTCAAAAATTCGGCTTCAGGATGCAAAAAATGCCACCCTTTTTCATGATAATAAGGGACATAATCAGGGATATATTTAGAAACATTGATAACATAATCTCATTTATTCTAATAAATCTAATGATAATTGCGGCAATTTTCGCATCAATTTATGAAAGAATAAGTACGGATCGCTCCATCGCCCTTGCATCGCTGTCGATCCTGTTCGCGCTGCTGCTGTCTTATTACAGATTGAAACAACATGTCCGCTACAACCCAGGATCTTCCCTGAGACACCTGCTTCCACGCGTCTTGCTTGCACGGTCGAAAGGGGGCAGCCGTGCCTGCAGATGGCTCTCCAGAACCTTGTTCTGGAGCATCTCCGCCGTGGCTATCTATGTCGTGGTGCTCATCTGCTGGGGCAATTTCGGCACGGTGATTCGCGGACAGGTCTATCGGTCCGCCCAACTCGGCAGCGCCACGATGTCATTCAACGTCCAGCGCTATGGCATCAAGGCCATCATCAATCTGCGCGGCAGCAATCCCGGCCAGGATTGGTATGATAGGGAAGTCGCCTATGCGAAGGTGCTCGGCATTCACCACATCGATTTCCGGATGTCGGCCAAGCGGGGGCTGAGCCGGGAACAAGCCGAAGAACTCATCGCCTTGATGGCGCAGGCGCCAAAACCGCTGCTGATCCACTGCGCTTCCGGAGCCGACCGCACCGGCCTTGCCGCCGCCCTCTATGTCGCCGCAATCGCCAAGGCCGGCCGCGAGAAGGCGCAAGCCCAATTGTCGCCCTTCTTCGGGCACTTGTCCCTGCCCTTTCTGCCCGGCTATGCCATGGACAGAACCTGGGAGGAATTCGCCCAGTGGCTGAACAAGGTTGGGCACGAACCACACCCTGCGCTGGCTAGGTCGGACGGCAACACCACCGACCTGCAATGACCGATAATCGCGCCAGGCTAACGAATTCCTGTAAGGAGTTCTGGTGGGCCCGGAGGGACTTGAACCCCCAACCAGACCGCTATGAGCGCAGAAATGGCCGGGAAAGGGCAAGATCACCCCCTATCAAGCGCCCATCTCAAGCACTCCAGAGACGGTTCGGCAATGATATTTCATTGCCGTATCGTTGCCGGACCCCTACCCGTTTAGCTCATCGACGAATGCTGCCTTCCAGAATGCTGCGCCGTTGTCATGTTCGATTTTCTCGTGCTTGTCTAGATCTGGCGAGCCGCCCAATATGGCGAGCCGTGCTTGGTCAGCCACGGTGCGCGCGACATCAGCCAGTACGAAAAGCCCGTTGTAAGTCGGCTGCTGCCCCTTCCTCCGAAAAGGAAGGTTATGTGCCATTCTCGCATCGCGGATGTTTCTGAGCCGCGTCACCAAGCCCCTACCCGCCGGATTGCCAGCGATCGACTGATAGGCGGCGATTGCTTTGCTGATCGCCTCCCTACACGACGCCTCATTGGTGTCGGCCATTCCGTAGTCGGCAGGTAGCCATCTGCGGGCCTTGCGGGCCAATGCCTCTTGGACAACTGGAAATTTCAGAAGGCGGATCATCAATGGGATGGAAGCGACGTGGCGATTATCGGGATGCTGCTTCCAGCTGCCGTCATCGAAAACCCGGGCGAGCGACATGGCCAGATTGATGAGAAGGCTGTTAGAAACGATGCCATAACTGGCTGGCCGCAGATCATCGGTATCCGCCTTGACCAAGGAATTGCCTTCTTCAAGGACCGCCTCGGCGCCAAGGGCAATCTTGACGTCCTTGACCACGGACGTGACCATCACATCTAGGCGCAGCAGCGCCTGCCTGGTGGTGATCTCTAACCGGGCGTGATCCCGTCGCCGTTTCGCGCGTTTTGCCTTTTCGGCCGGCGTGAGCCGCTTCGCCATTTCGTCCGATCTCGCCTTTCCGATAACCGGTCAACGTTCCCTCGGGAACTCGGATTAGGCTATCGCGATCACCACGTCGAGGACAGGGCATGCTGCTGCACGCGAAATTGCGCCCCACCGGGATCATCGGCCGGGGGCACTAACCAGCATCATGCCAAGTTCGGATGCCCAACATTTAGCGCGGCTGAGATGCGATCGTAGATATCGACCGGACAGATGCCCATGTCTCTCGGGCTAACCGTACCGGCCTCAAGTTGGTCGATAAGGCTTGGTGATACACCGATCTTCGCCGCCAGTTCCTCACGGGTAACCCCTCGCTTCCGACGCCAGACGCCGATGGGGTTCGGGGAGGAAACCAGGTCTGCCGCTTCCGTGGCGGTCAGCACCTCTTCAAAGGGCGCTCCCTCCCGCTCCAGTATTCTTCGCGCCGCCGCCGCGAGCTCTCTGTCGTCCGTATGAAGGCCAGGAATAACCGCCACGACCAGCAATTCCGTCCCGCTTTCCCTATAGAGCGCGTTGAAATCCTCGATCTGAAGGCGATTTAATCCGCCACCTGGCAGCGAAATACTTCGAGCTCGCCTCGGAACACTCGTTTCCGCCAGATGATTGATTTCGTCGACCACCGCCATTCCGATTTTGCGATAGTGCCAGAGATCTCTTCCCGCATTGCTGAGGTAATGAACGCTTTTCATGCGTCCTCGTTATAGATCGCATATCGCCGAATGAGCAACCGAAAGACTGGGAGGCCAAGGGAGTATGCCAAGGCAACCCCAAATATCAAATCGAGGAACAGGCCGAGTTTGCGGGGCCGTGATGCCCGCACCCTAGGGGGGAGGCTGGGAAGGACCCGCGCCCCAGGCGGGGCGCCGGTGGCAGGATGCCCTTCCCGTGCCCTGCGGTGGCCGCTGGTGGGCTTTAGGGCCGTCGGCGCTAGGACAAAACTGGCAACTTGCGCCCTAGGTCGTCACCGAAGAAATGGCATGCCATCGCAATCTCCGAAAAATCATCTGCGTTCAACCTAATCTGCTCCCCCAGGCGGTATGCCTTCATTCGCCGATCTAAGCGACCCATAACTCGTACGTGATCGCGGCCATCATCTGCACCGACCCAGGTTCCGGGGCGGATCTCTACTTCTTCCTCACCTCGCAGATAAAAAGCCTTAATGTATGGAAAGGTAAGCAACATCGCATCGGAGCCCAAATCGACATCTTTGGGCCCAACGGTACCTGCGCGATGTTCCATGCAGTTGCGGGCTCGCTGGATTGACAGGAACTCAGCGTCAAAACTCAGCGTCTCCGTCAAAGTGGCGTTCACCTCAGCAAGCAGGTCCGGAAAATTCAGCCGATTTGCATCTCGTCTAATGCCCGCGAAGTAAGCATCAAGGTCGTCGATCGATGTGATAGTTGGCGGTTGCCTCAAGACAGTAATGTAGAGCTTTGCCTCTTCAAGTCCCTCGCGGATGCCACGGGCGAGATCTGCGAAGCCTTTTGAGATCAACCAGTTCGTATAGATCTCTCGACGATGTTCGGAAGTCAGGTCTTCGCCAATGAAGGTGTACCCAATCCCATTCTGTCCGCCTATCCGGGGGGCGCCAAGTTCGCCATCAGCAAGTCGCTCAAGACATGTAGCGACTACGTGGGCCGCCTCAATCGCCGTCTTCTTGATGGTGTTACTCACGCCATTCGGGTCCAGACGAATAGTGATCCTAGAAGGCATTGGCCGTCACTCCCCAAACTTGTCCGGAAAGCCATTGGATGGATCCACCGGATCGGCAACGTCCGACTGGTTGTAGGCAGGGCTGTTCACCTTGGTCGAGATCGGCCACATGTCCATGAGGTCTGACGGATACGGGACCATCAGATCGGCCGGTTCTGGCTCAATATTGTCGCGCCAACCGGGCTTGATCCCGGATCACATTGGGAATTGCTCGACGTAAGTCCCGAACTTGGCGCACATAGTATCAATTTCCGCCTGCTTATTGCCATCGGTTCCTAAAATAATCGGTGAAAACACAGTGGGCTTACCTGGTGGTCCCTCAAGAATTCCAAAATACGGCTCCATTCCTGAGGGAGTGCCAAGCCTATTCGTGCCATTGACCAAGCCACATACGTAGACCCAGTGGCCGTCACTCGATGCGTGCATCCGACCATAAGTTGCAAACACGGCACCCTTGATGGATTTAAGGAGATCCTTTTTGACTATTTCCACTTCTAAATTACTGAGTGATACAAGTTTTCTATTCGACGGGGCGCTTGCGTCATGCGTTGCGACGCACGAACAAAGCAAAACAGCACTGAGTGTCGCGGACAGCCTCGAATACATGCTTGCTCCTGCTACAAAAGTCGAACTCAGAACGCTCTAATTTAGATCGCGAATATTGCCTAAGTCTTCGGAATGCGGATAGCAAAGCCAATGGGAGCACACCCCGCAAGGGCTGAGCATGAAATCACGTTTCTCTTCGCTGGAGAAGTCGATCCTTGACGGCCGAGACAAACGGTCGACATGACATATACGGGCGCACCCTTGTGGCGCTACGGATCGGCAACCCGTCGGGCCTCGACGCCGGCGTGCAGCTTGTCCGCGAAGACCTGGCCCGGCCCTGGAAGGCCGGGGCTGTAGCGCGGGAGGAACGGAGATTGTGGTGGCGTGGGCTTGATCTCTAGATCATTCCTCGGGTCAAGAAAGCTTCCCCTTTATCCGCCCCATAATCTTGTCCTCATCGTCTCCTAGATCAACGTCCGCAACTCGAAGCATGTGCACAACTTCGTCGTGACTAATTGAAATTCCTTCTGAAGAACTCAATTTTTGCCGTGCATACTTGAATAATTCGTTGACAAGAACATAAAGCTTTGCCGTATCAATTATATGATCTGCATCTGACAACCAGGTTTGTGTAAAGCGATCATCAGATATTGTCGAAATACGAGCCTCGTGGACTTGCAACCATTCTGATAACTCGACGAGACGATCAACGATCGTCCGATCATCTTCATATTTTATGCAGTCTCTAATTCTTTCCAAAACCTCAGGATTGATGATCGGTTGCGTTAACGTCCCCGTTGGGTCTGGAATGTATCGAGCAACTGCTTCCGTATATCGGACAAGGGCACTCAGGGCAGCAGGAAGCATCATTCGAGCCGCAGTCCGCTCTTTAGCAATTCGGTTTCTTTCTGCCTCCCGAGAACTTTCCAACTGCGACTGCGCCGTCTGGTAGGTCCACCAGGCAGCGGCAATGGCAACAAGGCCGGCGATCAACGTTTGCCAGTCTCGGAAGACTAGGTACGCTGTGTTCTGGAACGCCGCCGCGTCTTTGGGGACCCGGTCGGGGGGAATTCCAACGGTTACGATCGCGCCGAAAGCGAAAGATGCCACCACAATGAGGATGAGCAGCGCAGTTGAAAGAAGCGGTCTCAACTAAGTATTCCTGACATTCAGTTTCACTGGCGCGTCGTGGGCTGAGAACGGTTTATCTGTTCGTGCGACGGCGGCCTATGGGGCCGCCCTAATTCAATGTGGAACTTTATTTTCCATTTTGCCCACTTTCGGGCGGTAGATACCTCCACGTTCAGGAGTGACGTCTACGTGAAAAAGCCCGACCCTTGTGGGGCCGGGCGCAGTTGGGTTTGTCGGCGGGACGACCAAGGGGGGTATAGATCGGCCGGCCATCGGCATCATCGGAACCATCGTTGCCGCCGGCAACAAAACAAAGCGCGCTCTATGGTCGCGCTGCGCAGGCGATTGGGGCCGACTGCGTTTTATCCCAGCGCCACAGCTGCCCGAACAGCGAGGCCGCTCGGATGGGACGCGGAGAAATTGATGACGCCACGGTCCGTCGGCATGATGATGCTTGCCCCGATGGAGCGAATTGCCGTGGTGGTATTCGCCTCATAGTCTTTTGTCAGTCCCGTCCAGGCCGAAGCATTGGTGCCGCCGGTGCCGACGCAGACGCCAGCCAGGCAGATCGAGTTCCTTTTGGCATTGAGGCCGTCACTCCAAGAGGCCCCGTTTACGGTGCTGAAACGAGTGTCGCCCACTTTGGGATATATCCCTGACAACGCCCACCAACTGACGATGCAGCCAGTCCGGGCCGACTTGAACGCAACGGCTAGATCAGCCGTCACGCCTGATTGAACTGACAGACCGACTAAGATCGAGTGTACGGTAATGCCGGTGAGAGACCCGCCGCCGCCTGCCAGAACCTGAGCCGCTTGACCGTTGATAGTCACCTTGTCGAATTGCGAACTGCTACCTTCATTGACATTCGATCGGGCACCAACGTGCACGACAATGAAACGGCGGGGGACAGGATAACCAAGATCGATGCCAGGAAAAGTATAGGTGCTTCCCGCGCTACTGTTCGTGCGAGATCCTAGGAATGTGGCTTTGGGAGGGGCAGCCCTCGCGAATGAACTTAAACCCGGCAACATCCAGGATATCCTTTCTGATAAAAGATGGTCCGGCTGTAGCCGGCCCCTGGCAGTCAGAAGGTGCCGTTGAGCCGTACCCGGCCGGTCGGGAATGGACCTGGCGTGTCGGAGGTGGCAACGCCGATCTTGGCGTTGGATCCAGCGGTTGCCGTGGCGACCCTGGCGGTGTTGTCCCAGAAAATGAGATCGCCCTGTGTCCACGCCTGGGCTTCGGCCTTGTCGATCTCGAAGACACCTTTCAGCTTGGCCTCGACGATCTCGCCGGCCATCGCTGAACTGGTGGCGATGCCAAAAATGGTGCCAACCTTGAGACCTCGGCCCGAGGCCACATCATAGGGTGCCGGCAGGGTGAGAACGTCACCGGGTTGAGCATAGGTACGCATCGTGAAGTCCTTTCGGTTTGAGGGGAGATGGGCCGCCCGAAGCCGGCCCGGGTCAGGCCGGTGCCCCGGCGTTCTTGTAGAAACCGCGATGATCGATGACCTTCGCACCGGCATCGAGCCGGACTTTGATCTCGACCCCGTCGACATCGAACCCGTTGCGGATCTCCGTGTAGACGCCTTTCTGCCCGTCGAGATAAGCAAGCTCGACGGTGTCGACCGCACCCGGGGTGGTCGCCATGTACCAAGCGATCGCCGAGGGGGCGATGTAGTCGCCGGTGGCCGGATCCGTGAAGCCGAGATCGAGACGGGCTTCTGTCACGGCCTGAAGGCTGCGGATCGCCTGGGGGATGACGTCGTCGGCCTTGGTCGGGGTGATCATCGCGGTAAGCTGCTCGGCCATCGTTTCGAGCGCTGCCGGGACGATCAGGTATCGGGCCGCGATGTGCAGAAACGTCTTGCCGTCCAGGCCGGTCTGCTTCCGCATCGCAGCACGTCCGCCACCGAGGCCGATCTCGCCCAAGGCGATCGGGACGCCAATGTTCTTGTGGTTGGCATGGAAGACAGGCAAGCCATCGCCCATCGGCCTGGGGCCGAGAATGGCACCCCAAACCAAGTCGCTCTCAAGGTTCGCCGCCTGGGTGCCAAACATTGCCGGCACGCGAGTGAATGCAGAGACATCATCGTTGATGATGACCTGACGGGTGATGGCGACAATTCGGCCGAAGGTGGCGATGGCGTATTGCTCCCGGGCTTCGCCCAAGGTGCCACGGTGATATTCGCCGTGTTCGTTGACCTTCTCGAACTGCGGCGCTTCGCTCATCTGCTCTCGGGCAACCGGCTTGAAATTGACCACCGACGTCTCCCGCACGATCGGCCGAAACGTCTGGGGTGCCGCCTTGTAGGCGTCGCGCAGGGTCTTGTTGGCCAAGTTGGCGAGGATGTTCGGGAAGTCACTGGTGGTGCTCATCCCGCCGGTGCGGGTGGCGCCGTCCAGGGCGGTTCGTGCGATCTCCATACGGTCCATGCCGGCGGTCCGGATCCCATTCACTTCAAGGCAATCCCGGGCAATCGCCAGCAGGCTCATGCCACGGAAGTTCTGGCCGCCAGCGCTCAGCTGGTGTTTCTCAGGGTCGTGACGATGGAGAAGCGCCGACGTGATCGCCGCAGCGCGGGCCTCACCGTTCGCGGGACCGATGACGCGATTATCCCCCCGGACCCGGGCCATCGCCTCGTCGACGATCGCGGTGGCGCGCTGGCGGGCCTCCGACGCTTCTGCGCGGGTGATCGTCTCGATCATTGCTTCGGTCGGGGGCAGCCCCTTGTTGGCGAGGGCAGCAACGGCGCGGGTGCGAATGGTAGTTTCGAGATCCATTGTGGTTGTCTCCGTTGGAGAAATGCGGGTGATGTTGGCGGGGAAGGTCGCAGCGTCCCGTCGTGGCGACGCGGCGATCTCAAGTGGTTCCCAACTGCTGACGCGGTAGAGCGGCACGTCGCCGGGCCTGTCTTCGATCTCGACCCGGTGGACACGGTAGGCGAGCCAGATGTCGGCCCGCTTCCCTTCGAGGATCTGATCGGCAGTTCGGCGGTGGGCTGGGTCGAGCGACAGCCTGACCGCGAAATTGGCGCGTTTCGTCACTTCGAGGCCGAAAGGCCAAAAATCGGCAAGTCCTTCGTGCTGGCTGGATGGAGGGCCGGCGCGATCGATATTCGTCATCCGGATCGCGGCGGTGCCGACGACGAGATCTTCGTCGAACTCGCCGGCATCGCCGAGGCGCTGGCGGGTAAGGCTGTTGTCGACCGCCGCCTCGGCATAACGGTCCATCTGGTCGATGCTGGCGGCCTTGACCCTGGCGCGCCGCCAGAGCAATGGCAGCATGATCGTCGGGGAAAGCGCGTTCATGGCTGTCAGGCCTGCTCAATCACGGTGGGATCCGTACCGAAGCCTTGGCATCGGCCGAACTGGGGCAAGTCGA
Organism: Labrys sp. HAY1-8F; assembly: GCF_056754975.1. Lineage (NCBI taxonomy): Bacteria > Pseudomonadati > Pseudomonadota > Alphaproteobacteria > Hyphomicrobiales > Xanthobacteraceae > Labrys > Labrys sp. HAY1-8F. The sequence continues at coordinate 1,087,578 of NZ_JBPGWZ010000002.1, forward strand.
CATGGCGCCACAGCGTTGGCCTAGTGCCCAACGGAGACGTCTTCACGAGGCGATCATTCACCTTGGCAATTTGGAGGCCCGAACGATCCTGTTCCGGCAAGATTTCCGTCCCGTAGACCTTGCCGTTGTGCTCGGCGATCGCTTCATCGAGATCGAAACACTCGTGAAGGGCAGCAGCGAGCTCGGCAGCGGCGGTGTCGAAAGCCTTCCGTACCCGCGCCGCCGATCGAGCGGCGGCGGCGTCGAGCTCGGCGCTCCTGGTCCGGATCGCCGCCACCTTCTCGGCCACGTCCGCCAGGCCGGCGAGGCGCTGGGTTTCGGCGATGGCGGCCTCGGCCCTATCGACCGCGAGGCGGGCGGTGGTGATGTCGGCCTCGGCCTTCAGGATCGCGCTGTCCGAGCCGGACAGAAGAAGCTCGGCGCGCTTGGCCTGGGCCGCCTCAAGGTCGGCGCGGAGGCCGGGCATGGCGGCTTCGAGTTCGGCCGCCTTGGCGCGGAGATCGGCCGCGCTGTCAGCACGCTTCTTCAACAACGTCAGGATGTTCATGGGTGGTCTCCTTGGAGATGTCGGGGGCGTTGATCGCGGTCGCGTACTCGCCGCGATGAAAAAATCTGCCTGCTATTGCCTCGGCTTCGGGGCCGGTGACGGTGCCCTGCTCGGCGAGGGCGTTGGCCACAGCGCGGATCGCGAGCCACACCGGCCGGTGCTGGACCAGTTCGATCACCCGGGCCTCGATATCGCGGATCAAGGTGATGATATCGCGGGCTTCGGGAGCGACGAAGAAGGCAGCCCGAACCGCCATGCATGTGTCGCATCGGCCCTTCGACTTGAGAACGCAGATGCGCTGAACGTACGGCGCGAGGTAATCGTCGGTCATTCGGTAGACCGCCCGCCTCGACCATCGCCCGGCGGTGTGGCCAGCAAGCGCATAGGCGATCATCTCGATAATGTTCATGTTGATCATGCTGTCACCGCCTCGGGTGAAGCCTTGGCCATCGACGGTAATCATCTCGATTGAGTAGCCCAGCGCCAGTGCGATGACAGCGTGGCCAGCTTCGTGAACGCAGGTCTCGGGATGGCGTTCTCTTGGCGCTGGCGCCGTCTCCACGACGGCGGCATCGGTCGGCGCGGCGTCACCGACGGGATTACGAAAGCTGCCGGCATCCTCGCCGGCCGCCTGGCAGCAGGGGCGGGTTTCCCACAGCATCAGTGCACTCCCTCGTCGGAATAGCTGCCGCCGCCACCAGACGGGGCCCGGATCGAACTGTTATTGATGTTGTCGATGAGCGATTTCATCTGCCGCAGCTTGGCGATCTCGGCGTCGATGCCACCGACGCTAACGCTGGGGTTGGCGTTCATGACGCTGAGTTCCTGAAGGGCAGCCTGCACGGCATCTACCTTGGTCTTAGCTTCGTCGGCCTTGCTCGCATCGATGTTGGTCGTAGCAGGTGCAAGTTCCGTAGGTCGTGCCGGCGGCTGGGGCACGCCGGCCGCTGGCTTCTGGCCGAAGCCATAGGGGACCTGCGGGCCGAGGACTTCCTTGCCGCCGCGCATCTGCAACAGACTGTCGTCTTTGGTGCGGGCCTCCGTGGCGCCAGGGTGATCGATTTGCAGCTGCGCATCTGCGCGCTGGCGTAGCTGATCGAGAAGAGCAGCCCGGTTCGCCCGATACTTCGCTTCCTCAGCCTGGATGAAGGCACGGGCCTTCTCGTCTTCGGCCTTGTGCTGGGCATATTCAGACCGCTGCTCGTCGTTGATGGGGCCTCCGCCTTCGTCGATGGCCTCGAAATACTGACGATTGCCGTTCAAGGTCGCCTGGGCAGCATTGTACTCGGTGCTGTCAGGTCGCCCGCGCTGGTAATCGGCCAGGACCTTGCCGGATCTATCTATGAAAGGCTGCCCCTTGCGGGACGTCCATCCCTTCTGTTTGGGGTCATTGGCCGCCTGCTCATTCATTTCATGGATGCCGTCCATGAAGCCGAGCGGCCCCTTCTCCATGTGCTTCGATAGGGTCTCGATCGCGTTCGAGGCGTTGTTCAGTTCCGTGGTCAGTTCGGACAGGAAGGTGGTGACGCCGCCTTTGTGCAAAGCTTCGCCCATGGCGTTTGCAGTGGCGCCTACGGCGTTCTGAAGCTTGGTGAGCCCGGACATCGCATCGCCCTGGACCTTCGCCAGGTCGCCGGCCACGGTGCCCGCTGCGCTTCCGAGTTCACCCCGTAGCTCCCGCATTTGCTGGCGCTGCGAGATCAGGGCACGCATACCGGCCTGCATCTGCGCATCGTTGAAGAGCAACGGGATCTTCGACAGATCGCCCTTGGTGGCCGCCTCGGTGATGTCGAGGAAGGTGTCGAAGACGTCCTTGCCCGACTTCTTGGCCTTATCCAACTGGCCCCGGAGATCCTTGACGCCCATCTTCTTGAATTTATTCACAGTTTCCTGTGATGTCATTTTCTGGAAGACGTTTTGCAGGTTCGTCGCAGCCGATGAGGCGTCACCGGTCTGGTTCCGGGTCATCTGCAATGCGGCAGCGAGCTTAATCAGGCCATCCGTGCCTTTCATTCCAATCGCCGCCGCAGCGGGCGCGATCGATGGCAGGTAGGACGCCATGTCCTTGAGCTCAAACTTTCCTGCCTTACCGGCCTTGGCCAGGATGTCGAAGGCGCCCTGCATCTTGTCAGCCGTGATGCCCATCGAGTTGCCGATGGCGTCCGCCGTGCCGGCGATGTCGGCAACGTCCGCCCCTGAAGCTTGGGCCGTTGCGGAGACGGATGGCAGGAACGCCAGTGCATCCTTCATGTTGCGGCCAGCTGCGGTCAGGCTATCCAGGCCGGCAATGGTCTGGCTGGTCTCCAATCCGTATTGATTGGCGATGTCGCGGACCTGCTTCTTGGCGTTGGCGACTTCCCCGGCGCTAGCTTCGGCCGTGATGCCGATCCGGGTCATCTGTCGGTCGAATTGAGCGAAATCCTTATAGGACTTGGCCGCGAAGGCGGCGGCGCCGGCAGCGCCGCCGAAGGCCAGTAGGTCGCGCGCGGTCCTGGTCGCATGGTCGTTCATGCGGCCAAATAGCCCGGCGCTGCCGGCGGTGCCGGCGCGCCGCTTCAAGCGATCCAATGACGCCCCGGCCTTATTCGCCGGGGCGCTGATGTGATCTTTGAGGCGGGCGACCAATTCGGAAGTCAAAGTTGGCACGGGAAGATCCTCCGATCAGTTGAGGAAGCGCACCGCAGCGCGGTCACTGAGTGTCTGACCGACGGTGGCGAGGCCGGCTGCGAAGGCATCGAGAACGACGGCGTGAGTGGTGGCGTTCATCGATGCAGGAAAGTTCGGGCGGTCGCCGAGCACGGCGATGGCGAAGGCCCAAGCGCTGAAGTAGCGACTGCCGACGGTGGCGGCGGCCCTGGCATTTTCTGAGGTCGGTTCGGTGATCGCCCTGGCCAAGGCTGCCGGTGCTTCGTGGGCGAGGCGCTCGTACTCGGCGATGAACGATTGCCAAGCGGGCGTTGAGGCGAACCGGCTCGCACTGGCGGCCAGGTCCATGCGGTTGCGGCACTCGTCGATCGACCACCCGCGACGGCCTCTCGCGGGAAGAATGCCAGCTTCGACCAGGTGGCCGATATCAGCCGATGTGAGGCCAAGGGCGGTGGCGAGATAGGTTCGGTTCGTGCGCTTCGACATGGGTTCTCGAAGAGGAGTGCGTCGGCGGCCACCAAGGGCGGAGGAAACCCACCGCCGACGCTGCAAGTGACGGCTCGCATGTACAAAATACGTCATTGCGTGAGCTGTGACAACAAATATCGTAACAGCGCCAAAGGTTGTAAAAAGTAAAAAATTGAAAACTTCTAAAAAATTACAACCTTTCTTCTAGAAATTTACAACCTTTTTCTAACTTTTTGATTTTGAATAATTTATTTATTTCTGACTTATTTGCAAGAGAAAGCTTCTGAAACGAAAACGGCCCCCGAAGGGGCCGATCGTCAACTACGTAGCTGGGTCAGGTCGATTGCCGACCCCGGGCAGCCAGCGCCACGATCGCCAAGTCGCGGTAGCGGCATATGATGGCGCGGCTGCTCGATTTGGGTTCGAGGGTGTCCGCCTTCAGTCCGGCGATGTCGCCCGCTTCCGCCATGGCGACGATCTTCTCGCCGCGCTTTCGGAACGATTTATGGGTCGGCGCCGACAGATCCGGTGCCGGCGGCAGGATGCCTTGCTCGGCCTGCGCGAACAGCGTTTCGTACTTGGCCCCGGGCGAGCGGGCGCGCTTCGTGGCCAGATCGGGCTGCGGATCCGGATCTGGATCGGCTGGCGACCCGACGATCACTGCGCCGATTGCGTCGACAGTGTCGCTGAACATCGGCGCTGCTGCCGGCACCGTGCTTTTGGTTGGCTTGCGACGCTTCATCACGCGGCCTCCGAAAGCGGTGCGATATTGCGGTCCGACTTCGGTCGGGGAGTAAGGTGTGCGCGGACGCTGGCGATGTAGTCGTCGTCGTCCGCGTCACGCTGCGGCAATGGCGCCAAACCGATCCGGATGAAGTCGGCCGCCAATTCGCAGGCGAGCCTATCTGTCCACTCGGCGACGTCTCTGCCTTCGTGGTGGTGTATTAGTAGGTCCAAGAGCACTCTGGTTTTCATCAAAACATCACCGACATTGCGGGCCCAGCGATCCGATAGATCGCGAGCGGCGGAAAGCTGTGCCTCTACAAATATTGATTTGAGGTCAGGGCTGATTTCTCCCCTTCCTTCCTCAATACTGCGTCGAATTGCGCATGTTCTCAAGTACCGATCGTGCGCTTCCTGTACTGTTATCTTAATAGCGTCTCCGTCATTGCGATTGCTCAATTCACAATTCGAGAGAAGCAGAGAGATATCTCGATATCGAGAGAGAATATTTCATCTTTTCCGAGATTTATTGCTCGACAAGCCGAACATAATACTCATTCAGAGACCACTGTGTTGCGCCGTTGCTGCATCCGGTTGCGAGAAATAGGCCGTGAGCGGCTTCTGATGGCGGCGGCTATACAGTAGCCGGGCGGCCCTAAAAGGCCGCCAGCGGGTTCGGGCGTGGCCAGGAACGGCATCGCGTCGGGCAGGGTGCGGATCCCGCCACCATCGACAACTATTGATCGGTCAAGCTGTTGATATTGCTCGACGTCGAGGGGGGCGGCCGTCAAATCAAAGTCGAAATCTCAAAATCAGAAACAGACCCAAATCTCGCGGGCGGCGTGCCCGCACGGGAGGGGGAGGCTGGGAAGGACCCGGAGTGGCCGATCTGCCACACTCGCCCCGATCGTGCCTCGGGGCAGGCGGCTGGGGCTGATGCCCCCCGCCGCGCCACGCGGCTTGCCGGGGTCTACGGCTCGCGTCGGTGCTTGGCGATGATAGCAGGTTCGGTCGGAACGACGGAGGCCCGGTACTTCGCTTCGCATTGCTCACGGCTACCCGCGCATTTGGCAAGAAACTCCTGCCTTTGCTTTTCAACCTGGGCAGCGGCAGCGCGGGCCTTCTGGTCAGCGGTAGCACGCTGCGGTGCAGGGGCTGCGTAGATCCGGATCTCCTCGCGGGGAAGCGTTCCGTTCTTCTTCGCGAGATCATACTGGCGGCCGCACCGGTCGTACTGCCGCATCAGTTCGCGGTATGTGCGGGGCGGGCCCTGGTACTTGGCAGCGCACCTTGTGACAAACTGGGACTTTGCGGCCTTCTCTGCATCCAGAGCAATTGCCTTGATGGCTGCCTGCTGGGCGGCAGCTTTAGCAAACGCCAATTTCTTCAGAGCCGCCTCGTATTTTGCCTGCTGTTCCGGCGTCCTTTGCTGTGCCGGCGGATTGGCTTGCGCATAGACGTTCGTTCCGGCCAAAAGCGCGGACAATGCAGCGGCGATAACCGTGACCTTCATGGCTTCCCCCAACCCATCAGACCTATGATCGACTGGCTGCGCTGTCTGTCAAGCTGCCCGTCAACGGGTGCGGATGGGCACTATCCGAGAATGCAGCGATCCAGGTCTTGGGTCTAGCCGCAGGTCGATGTAACGTCGAGACTATTGCTGGTGAGGAATAGGCTGTGAAAATGCGGGTCAGCCGGGTTGGTCTTGTTCTGGGCGGTATCTACTTGGCAGCGGCCGGGGGCTGCTTGGGCGCGGCGATCTACAATCAACAGGCCGGCGACATCATTGCCTACAAAGGATGGGTGGTGATCACGCAATTGGTGTTGGCCCCTGGGTTTCTTTTCCTGATGGCTACACGATTGGAACTGTTGATCCGAAACACGTGGCTGGACAGCATCTTTGTCCCGATGTTTGTCGGCACGCTATTCTTTTATCTCTTCGGCTCTCTCTTCGATATTCCTGCAAAACCTCGAAAAAATTGAATTTAGCGCCTTCTAAAATCTGCCCTGTGACCAAGGATGTCACACCGGATCTTTCTCACATCTCCAATGTCACAACCCTGGTCACAAGATTACCCTGTCTGTGACATCGAAAACTATGCCCGTGACATTTTTATCTGTGGCGCGATGGAAGTGGGGCGCCCTCGGGCGCGCCCCACCATCAGGCGACACGTTCCGCTCTCAGCAGTGCAGCCGCGTAATCGAAAGTGAGGATCCTCAAATCATCGCCGCCGATCTTCCGGGCACCGCGAGGCAACAGCGCGTCAAGCTCATCCGCGACGGCTCCCGCGATGTCGCAGTCCAGTAGAGCCCGCGCCGGGTCGGCTTGATGCCGCCCGACGCTGCGACCGGTTTGAGATTTTGATGTACGGGGTGGCACTGTTTCGTGCGCTCCGTGTATTCTTTCAGAATACGGTGCGTACGAAACAGTGCCATCGTACGATTTGGTGCCAAAATCGGGCGCCGTTTCGTTCCTCTTTTTATCCCTGTAAAAGGTTCGCCTGCTGATCCCCAACTTCTCCCACGGCTTGGCCCTGGCGGTCGAAAGAGCCTGCGGTTTGGCGCCATGTTCGCGGCGCCACTTCTCCGTACGAGCGCGCGAATTCTCCGCCCGTCGCCCCTTGCGCTTCTCCCGCTTCAGGTCGACCGCCCCGATGGTGGTGAGCTTGAGCGCTTCGCGTAGCGCGTGATCGATGTCGAGCAATTCCGCGACCTGATCAGCGGTGAAGGTTGCCTTCTCATCGTGCAACTTGCAGACGATCGCGCGGGCTTCGTCAGATCCCATACGAGGCAGCCAGGTCGACGCCCAGTCGATCGCCTCGTCTTCCCGCATATAGGTCGCGACAGCGGCGAGATACCGGTCGCCGTCGTCGGTGTCGCAAGGACCGCCGAAGCGATGGACAATGATGCGCTGCACTTCAGCACGCCGAAGCGCGCCTTTGCCGCCGCGCCGGCCCCGTGTCTTCCGGATCTCGTATCCAAGGATGGATCGGCCGCTTTTGACGACCTTAGCCCCGTCCGGCGGCTCCAGCTTTGCCAGGGATGTGCGATCCGCAGCTTGCCGCTCCCCCATGAGGAAGGCCGAGGAAGGTCCGGCGCTGGTCTTCTTGACCCGCGCCCTCATGCGGCACCGCCCGGGCCTGCCGGCCGCTGCGGTGGCCTGCCCGTTTCCCTGCTCCCGCGCCGGGCGCGTTCAGTGGCCATCGCCTCGTCGATACGGTCGTTGAACCGGCGAAGCTCGTCGAGAAGATCGCTATCCGTCGCGCCCTGACGCCGCAGTTCATCGGCGATCTTCAGGTTCGCGCGCCAGATCACCGCGTCTCCATCGCCGAAGGGCCATAGCGCCTCTTGCGCGATCTTGGCGATCAGCCGCCGGTTGAGGTGGCGAGGGAAGATCACCACCCCGGCCGCCCGTTCAGGTCGGCACCGGCCGATGTGATGTTTCAACGCCTCCATGAAATCGTCGTACGTCATGTCGTGATTTCCCCACATCGAGAGCACCGCAACCGCCTGCCTGCCCAGGCCGTCGGCACCACCACACTCCCCGTGTGCCCGCAGGCGCACTGGATCCGCCTGGTGATCTTCCCCATCGCCTCGGCAAGGGCCGCACGCTGGTCGGCCTTGGACGGCCCCGCCTTCGGGCGGGTGCCGATCGACATCAGTTCTCGGTCAGCGTCGGCCTCGGTGCCCTGGCGCGCGGCCCTGGAACGGGCGGAAGCGCGATCCCAGTCGCGCGCCCTGCTCACGGAGCACCTCGGCCGATCGACGCAATGAAGCGATCCACGTCAGCAGCGCGGACGAAGCGCTTCGCGCCGATCGTGACCATCGCAACCTTGGCCCCGGCGACCTCACGCAGGAATAGGCTTTCCGATATCCCGATCTTGCGAGCGCCGGCTTTCATACTAATCAGCGCCGGTGTCGAGTTACTCTTTGGATTTTTCATAATGGCACCCCGAACATTTGGTGCTCAACTACGGATACTAAATATGTCGAAACCTCAAGAAAACTATTTCTAACACAGCGCCTACTTTTTATCAGATAGGCCATATGTCATTGTTATATTTATGGAATTCTAAAATTCAGGAACCATCAAGAAGCGCAAAAAGTGCGGAAATTGGCCATTTCTATATTTCTAAACGAAATATCCAATAAAGTGATTTCCGAATATCTTATTAAATTCAATGGGTTATAAGACAGACCCTGCATGGCTACATTTCCGATGCGTCGATGCCCAGGGCTTGACGTTTCGTGCGCAAAAATACCCTATCTTCGCTTCCCTGCAAAAATCCCGCCGCCGATACTCGGCCTGGGACAGCATATCTGAAGCATCATGCGCGATATCTCGACTATAGTTGAAACACTCGGAAAAGATATCGGGGATGACGTCCCCCTTCGTCTCGACGTCGCGGCCCGGATCGCCTTCCCTGATGGAAGCGTGAGCCCATCGTCCTTGCGTCGCGAGGCCGCAAAGGGGCGCCTCGCGCTTATGCGGATCGCCGGCAAACAGATGACGACGTTGGCCTCGATAAAACGGATGATGACGGAATGCCTAGAAAAGCCCAACCTGCCCGCCTCTGGCTCCGGCCAGCAGCCAAGGACCGTGACGCAGTCTGGATCATCCTCGACCACGGACGCCAGTTTGGCACTGGCTGCGGCGAAGCTGCGCGTGCAGAAGCTGAAAGCAAGCTCGCCGACCACATCGCGTCGAAGCACAACCCCGCCCCGGCCCAAGACCCCGAACGCCCCCGTTACCCTGCTCAGGTTCCCGTAGCCGACGCCTTGTCCGTTTACCTCGACGACGTCGTCGGCGGGAACCCTGACAAGGATCGCATTACCCCGCGCATTGAGCGCCTGTTGGACTGGTGGGGCACCAGGATGCTGTCTGACGTGTCACCGGCATCCTGTCGGGCCTACGCAGCCCATAGGAAGGCTGTGGCAACGGCTGCCGCGAAAGCCAAGGCCAAACGCAAGGCACCGCAGAAGGTCACCGGCGGCGGCGCCAGGCGCGATCTTGAGGATCTGCGCGCCGCGATCAATCACCACGCGCAACGGCAACTGCATGTCGGCTTGGTCAAAGTCGAACTTCCAGAGAAGGGAAAGGCACGACAGGAATGGCTGACGCGTGAAGAAGCTGCCCGCCTGCTGTGGGCCTGCTGGCGCCACAGGCGATCCGAGAAGCCAATGCGCGGAGATCGCAAGGGTCAGGTCGTCGAGAGCACCTGGCACGATTTGCGCCACGTCGCCCGCTTCCTGTTGATGGGCCTCTACACCGGATCCCGGTCGGGGGCGATCTTCACGGCCTCGGTCTACGCCGGCGCCAATCGCAGCTTCATCGACCTCGACAATGGTGTCTTCTTCCGGCTTGCGGAAGGCTGCAGGGTCACCAACAAACGGCAGCCGCCGATACGGCTGCCCCCTCGCCTGCTCGCCCATATTCGACGCTGGAAGGAGAAGGGGGTCATTGCGCAGTATGTGGTGGAGTGGGAAGGACTTCCGATCGCATCAATCAAGTACGGTCTCGCCCGGGCGCTCGAAGCGGCCGGGATCGAAAAGAAGGTTACCCCGCATACCCTGCGACACACCGCCGCGACATGGTTGATGCTGAATGGGGTCCCCACACTGCTGGCCGCTAACTATCTCGGCATGTCCGAAAAGATGTTGATTGAGGTCTACGGGCATTTCCATCCCGACTTCCAAGGGGAAGCGATCGCAGGCCTGACGCAGAAGCCCAAGGGACGCATTCCGTTGCCGTTATCGTTGCCGCGAAAGGCTTGATCGGTCAGGAGCAAACCGCCGATCGGCAATAAGTGATTGGAAGGTTTAGGGTTTTGTCTGGTGGGCCCGGAGGGACTTGAACCCCCAACCAGACCGTTATGAGCGGCCGGCTCTAACCATTGAGCTACAGGCCCGGCTGTGCCAGACGGGGCATCTATAGGCAGAGTCTTGTCCAGGTTCAATCGGCTATCCGCAATTGCGATGCCTGCCGCAAGGCCGTCATCATGCCGCCGCCTTCGATTGCAAGGTTCCGCTCGCAATTTTTCCTCACCGGAGTTCATCGATGCTACCGTCCTTCGTCGCCCGCCCCGCCCTCGCCGCCTTGCTGCTGGCCGGAGCGCTCGGCGCTGCCCAAGCCGAAGATTTCAAGCGCGTGATCGCCATCAATGGCGAGGCGACGGTCGGCGCCAAGCCGGATCTGGCCTATGTCAGCGTTGGCGTGCAGAGCGCAGGCAAGGTGGCGCGCGACGTGCTGACCGCCAATTCCAAGGCGACCGGCGAGGTTCTCGCCGCGCTCAAGGCAGCCGGCATCGATCCCAAGGACCTGCAGACCTCGGGCTTCAACGTGCAGCCGGCGAGCCCACAGAACGGCAAGTTCTCGTCGAGTTCCGAAGATGGCCCGGCCATTGCGGGCTATACTGTCTCCAATACCGTGAACGTGACGCTACGCGACCTGCCCAAGCTCGGCGATATCCTCGACAAGGCGGTGAGCGCCGGCGCCAACAGCGTCGAGGGCATCCAGTTCGTCGTCTCCGACCAGTCGGTCCTGCTCGACGGGGCTCGCAAGACCGCCCTGGACGATGCGAGGCGCAAGGCCGAGATCTATGCCAAGGCCGCCGGTCTGCGCTTGGGCAAGCTGGTGGATCTGAGCGAGAATACTGGCCCGATCGGCGGCGGCCTCTATCGCGCCAAGGCCGTGCAGGATTCGGTGCCGATCGAGTCCGGAGAGAGCGCGCTGAACGTCACCGTATCCGTACGCTTCGAGCTTGAAGACTGACCCTTCGCGCTCCGCCAGTATCGAACAAGACTCCACGGGCCAGCACGGCATTTGCCGCAGTGCTGGCCCGCCGATTTTCCGCACACGCAAGTTTGTTTCACGCAGCAAGGCCGATTGGGTAACAAAGATGCTTGCTTGGCTGTTCTCCCCGGTTTAGGACGGCTTAACCGCTCTTAATCGGAATGCTTATCGTGCGCGCACGCCTTGATGCTGTTGACTGGAAAATCCTGCAGGAACTACAGGCCGATGGTCGCATGACCAATGTGGAGCTGGCCAAGCGCGTCGGCATTTCCGCGCCCCCCTGTCTGCGGCGTGTGCGGGCCCTCGAAGATGCCGGCGTGATCAAGGGTTACCGCACCCTGCTCGACGAAACCTCGCTCGGTTACGAGATCACCATCTTCGCCATGGTCAATCTGACCTCGCAGGCCGGTGCGGATCTGCAATCCTTCGAAACCTATGTGAAGAATCAGCCCCTGGTGCGCGAATGCTGGATGCTGTCCGGCGACGTCGATTTCGTGCTCAAATGCGTGGCGAAGGATCTGCGCTCCTTCCAGGCTTTCGTGGCCGAGCTGACGGCAGGGCCGGCCGTGCGCAACGTCAAGACGGCGCTGACTCTGCGTTCTATCAAGGACGATCCGATCGTTCCCCTCGAACTCGACGTGAGCGAAGGGGCCTAACCCCGATGCGGTTCAGCTGGGCGTGCTTGCCCATCTTGAGTGAACCGTATCAAGCCTGAACCAGCTTGCTCAGCAGCCAATGCGCGTAGCTGGAAGCCAGCCAATCATATCGGCGCGGTGTCGGATCAGGCACTTCAGCAGCGGCATCCACCGAGGTCGTGGTGGCGAAGAGCGGGAAGCTCTTGATCACGCCCCCCGATGACGACAGCGTGATGCGGCCATCGAGCGTGTCGACACTGTCGAAGCTGACCAGGCCACCATCGGAATCCACAGGAAAACTGATGTCGGTAAGCACGACTGACAATGTCGCTCCGCCCTTTGCGCCGGGCTGGTAGCGCGAGCCGAGCTGACGGACGAGATTGCGCTGAAGATAGGGCGGCATGCGCTGGAGCCAGAGATTGCCGCTCCCGCTGACCTGAACCCTGCGGATGACGGGAATGGCGGGATTGTCGCCATAAGAGGTGGCGCAACTGGTGAGCAGTAGACCGGCGCCAATGGTCAGGAAGCCCCTGCGCCCGATACGTTCCGAAGTCATGGTACCCTCCTGCTTGCGATACGCGCTCTCTATAGATACTCGCTCTCTATAGAACGTGCCGTCTCACCAATCGAAGCAAATTCACGCGACTATGTCGTCCTGTATCCAACAGCAAAACGCCGCACCCGGCGAGGATGCGGCGCACCGTGTTACAGGGCCCGAAATCGGCGGCCGGCTCAACGCCAGGCGACGTTGGCGATCTCATAGGCCTTGGGGCCTTTGGGCGTGTTGACCTCGACGGAGACCCCGATCTTCTTGCCCACCAGCGCGCGGGCGAGCGGCGAACCGATCGAGATCTTGCCGGAGCGGACATCAGCCTCGCTCTCGCCGACGATCTGATAGGTCTTCTTTTCCTCGGTGTCTTCGTCGATCAGCGTGACAAGGGCCCCGAATTTGACGGTGTCGCCGGACAGCTTGGAAATATCGATCACTTCGGCGCGAGACAAAGCATCTTCGAGTTCGGCGACACGGCCTTCATTATGGCCCTGAGCCTCCTTGGCCGCATGATATTCGGCGTTCTCGGAAAGGTCGCCATGGGAACGCGCTTCGGAAATCGCCGCGATGATGCGCGGCCGTTCAACCTGCTGGCGTTCCTTCAATTCTGCCTCGAGCGCGGCATAGCCTGCCGGCGTCATCGGGATCTTGTCCATTGCTTCGTCTTCTCTTTCCAAACGCAAAAAAGATACGCGCCGGACGGACTTCCCCGGCGCGGCTGACATATCGGTTTTGCAATTTTACGGTACCCTCCCCCCACGGGAGAGGGTGCCTCCTTTCAGAAATAGGATTGCAGCGGCCGCACTTCCAGATCCCCGCCCTTATGGGCTTTGATCCCTTGCGCAGCCGCCACCGCTCCGAAGAGAGTGGTGTAATACGGAACTTTATGCAAGAGGGCGGCACGTCGCAACGAACGCGAATCCGCCAGGGCCTGGGCCCCTTCCGTGGTGTTGAACACCAGCTGGATGCTGCCATTCTTGATGGCATCGACGATGTGCGGACGCCCTTCCAAGACCTTGTTGATACGCGTGGCGTTGACGCCATGGCCGGCAAGGAATTGCTGCGTGCCGTCGGTCGCGACGATCGAAAAGCCGAGCTCGGCGAGCAGCCGCATCGAATCGAGGATACGCGGCTTGTCGCTCTCCTTCACCGACACGAACACCGTGCCGCCGGAGGGCACGGTGACACCGGCTCCAAGCTGGCTCTTGGCGAAGGCGACGGCATAGTCGCGGTCGAGACCGATGACTTCGCCGGTCGAGCGCATTTCGGGGCCCAGCACCGTATCGACACCAGGGAAGCGTGCGAAGGGATGCACCACTTCCTTGACCGCGATATGGTCGAGCTTCTTGGCTTTCAGGTTGAAGGAAGCCAGGCTTTCGCCCGCCATGACCCGGGAGGCGATCTTGGCGATCGGCTCGCCGATCACCTTGGCCACGAAGGGCACCGTGCGCGAAGCGCGCGGATTGACCTCGAGCACATAGATCAGGCCGTCCTTGATGGCGTATTGCACATTCATCAGGCCGCCGACATCGAGGGCCAGGGCCATGGCCTTGGACTGGCGTTCGAGTTCGTCCAGGACCTCGGGACTCAGCGAGCGCGGCGGCAGCGAACAGGCCGAATCGCCGGAATGGATACCCGCCTCCTCGATATGCTCCATGATGCCGGCGACGAAGACATCCTTGCCATCGGCGAGCACGTCGACGTCGACCTCGACCGCGTCGGAAAGATAGCGATCGAACAGCAGCGGGTTCTTGCCCAGCAGCGTGTTGATCTGGCCCGTCTTGTCGTTGGGATAGCGCGTCTTGATCTCCGGCGGCACCATCTGCGGCAGGGTACCGAGGAGGTAATCGTCGAAGGCAATCTCGTCGCGGATAATCGCCATGGCGCGTCCGCCCAGTACATAGGAGGGACGCACCACCAGCGGCAGGCCGAGATCGGCGACGACCAGGCGCGCCTGCTCAACCGAATAGGCGATGCCGTTCTTGGGTTGGCGCAGGCCGAGCTTATCGAGCAGGCGCTTGAAGCGGTCGCGGTCCTCGGCGAGATCGATCGCGTCGGGCGTGGTGCCGAGGATGGGAATGCCTGCCTCCTCAAGCGCCGCCGCCAGCTTCAGCGGCGTCTGGCCGCCGAACTGCACGATCACGCCGTGCAGGGTTCCCTTGGACTTCTCGACGCGCAGGATCTCCAGCACGTCCTCGGCCGTCAACGGCTCGAAATAAAGACGGTCAGAGGTGTCGTAGTCGGTCGACACCGTCTCGGGATTGCAGTTGACCATGATGGTTTCATAGCCCGCATCCGAAAGCGCGAAGCAGGCGTGGCAGCAGCAATAGTCGAACTCGATGCCCTGGCCGATGCGGTTGGGACCGCCGCCGAGAATGACGATCTTCTTGGCGTCGGACGGATTGGCTTCGTCGGCCGGCGCGCCAGCGAAGGGCGGCGCATAGGTCGAGTACATATAGGCGGTGGGCGAGGCGAATTCGGCGGCGCAGGTATCGATGCGCTTGAAGACGGGATGCACGGCAAGTTCCGTGCGCAGGTTCTTGACCGTTCCTTCCGGAACACCGGCCAGTGCATCGAGGCGACGGTCGGCAAAGCCCATGGCTTTGAGGCTGCGCAGGGCACCCTGGGTCTGGGGCAGGCCGATCGCGCGCACCTTCTGCTCGGTCTCGACGATGCCGCGGATCTGGGCCAGGAACCAGGGATCGACCTTGCACACGCCGTGGATCTCGACGTCGGACAGGCCGAGGCGCATGGCCTGGGCGATGTTGAGCAGGCGATCGGGCGTCGGCTTGCCGAGAGCGGCACGGATGGCGTTCTTGTCGTCACCCTGGCCAAGGCCGTCGATCTCGATCTCGTCGAGGCCGTTGAGGCCTGTTTCGAGCGAGCGCAGTGCCTTCTGCAAGCTCTCCTGGAAGGTGCGGCCAATGGCCATCGCCTCGCCGACCGACTTCATCGCGGTAGAAAGGATCGGCTCGGCGCCCGGAAATTTCTCGAAGGCGAAACGCGGGATCTTGGTGACGACATAGTCGATCGTCGGCTCGAAGGAGGCCGGCGTCGCCCCGCCGGTGATGTCGTTCTCGATCTCGTCCAGCGTATAGCCGACGGCGAGCTTGGCGGCGACCTTGGCGATCGGGAATCCGGTGGCCTTGGAAGCCAGCGCCGAAGAGCGCGAGACGCGCGGATTCATCTCGATGACGACGAGGCGTCCGGTAGCCGGGTCGACGGCAAACTGCACGTTGGAGCCGCCGGTCTCCACCCCGATCTCGCGCAGCACCGCGATCGAGGCGTTGCGCATGATCTGGTATTCCTTGTCCGTCAGCGTCAGCGCCGGTGCGACAGTGATGGAGTCGCCGGTATGCACGCCCATCGGATCGATGTTCTCGATCGAGCAGACGATGATGGCATTGTCCGCCTTGTCACGGACGACCTCCATCTCGAACTCCTTCCAGCCGAGCACACTCTCCTCGACCAGGACCTGGCTGGTCGGCGAAGCATCGAGGCCGCGCTCGATGATGTCGATGAACTCGGCCTTGTTGTAGGCGATGCCGCCACCCGTGCCGCCCAGCGTGAAGGAGGGACGGATGATCGCCGGCAGGCCGACATGGTCGAGCGCCTCCAGCGCTTCGGTAAGGCTGTGGGCCAGGCTCGAGCGCGGCGTCTCCAGGCCGATCTTGGTCATGGCCTCGCGGAAGCGCTGGCGGTCCTCGGCCTTATCGATGGCGTCGGCATCGGCGCCGATCATCTCGACCCCGAATTTCTCCAGCACGCCCATCTCGGCAAGCTTCAGCGCGGTGTTGAGCGCGGTCTGGCCGCCCATGGTCGGCAGCAGCGCGTCCGGGCGCTCCTTCTCGATGATCTTGGCGACGATCTCGGGCGTGATCGGCTCGACATAGGTCGCATCCGCCAGATCCGGGTCGGTCATGATCGTGGCCGGGTTGGAATTGACCAGGATGACGCGATAGCCCTCCTCGCGCAGGGCCTTGACGGCTTGCGTGCCCGAATAGTCGAATTCGCAGGCTTGGCCGATGACGATTGGGCCAGCGCCGATGATCAGGATGGAGGAAATATCGCTACGTTTTGGCATCGCTCGTCCGATTTAGGAGGGCCGGCATGAAAAAGCCGCGGAGGGGACTCCACGGCCGGATATTCACGGTACCAGCCGATCTCAATCGGCCCGAACACGATTCGGGCCGATTGAGATCGGCTGCGGCGGATCGAGCGGTTCGACTAAACCATTTTGGCGTCTTGCGAAAGGGGCCGAATGCCGACCTGAGCGGAAAGTGACGATCGTAACAGAAATTGTGGGCTCGATGGGCGGCTCAAAGCGGCCTGCGCGTGGTGCATTTCGTCGTCTGGCCGCCGGGCATGCGCACGATATGGACATAGAGCTTGTCGCCCGACCCGAAATCCATGACATAGGTGTCAATCACCTTGCCACCGCGTTGCAGGAGGCTCCGACAGCTGTCCTTGGTCTGGGCCTGAGCCGCGACCGGTGTGGTGATCAGTCCGGCTGCCAGGACGGCGCGAATCAAACGTAGGCCCATGTCATTCCCTCCTGGCGGTGAGATCCTGTTCGGGACCGATGAAACCTGCCCGGCCACGATAACGCAAGGGAAGCATGTGTCAGCCGCGAAAATGGCCTAATCGTGCCATCATGGTCGGCCATCTCCGCGGGATCTGCCCATTTGGCCGTGGAAAACGCCCATGATCAGCCTACGCCTCGCCATCCTCGCCAGTTGCCTCGTTCTGAGCGCCTGTCGTCTCACCGAGGCCCCCGTTCCAGGCCAGGCCGGGGCACTCGCAGGCTTCGGCGCAACGGGCCGGTTGCTCGACCAAGGCAAGCCCGTTCCGAATATCCGCATTCGCGCGACCTCCTCACACCTGCCAAGCCACAGCATGCTTACCACCACGGATACGCAAGGACGCTTCCGCCTCGATGCGAGCGGTATCGGCGGCAATCGTGACGTTCTGCGAATCGAGGCGAGCGGCGAGGATTATCATGCCGTCGGTGAGATCTCGCTCACCTCCCTGGCCTTCACCTGCGAGCTCGAAAGCAATGCTCTCTATGCTTCGGACAAGCAGGGGCGTTTCTGGAGCGGCAATGACATCGAATGGAAGCCCGGCCAGCCGATCAAGGCGTTGAGATGCCGATAAGCTGCTTTGGAGCGCGGACATCCTGTCCGTCCTTCCTTCCAATAAAACCCTGCGCTCGTGGAGATGAAGGGCGGACAGGATGTCCGCGCTCCGGCCCTCACCGCGCCTGCGACAGCACGAAACGCCGAAAGGCCGCCACCTTGGGCAGAGCCAGAGCGCCGGCTGGATAAGCGAGATAATACCCATAGCCGAGCGTGACTTGTCGGTCGAACAGCGCCACCAGGCGCCCCTGGCGGATCAGCCCCTCAACCACACTGCCGACGACCAGACCGACCCCCTGCCCGGCCAAGGCCAGCTCGATCAGCACGTTCTCGTCGTCGAATACCGGCCCGGCCTGTGCCAGAGCCGGATCGAGGCGAGCCACGGCAAGCCATTCGCGCCAGTCGCTGCGATCCTGATCGTGCAGAAGGCTGGTGCGGGCAAGGTCGGCGGGTTCGGACAGGCGCAGCCGCTCGGCATAATCAGGCGCCGCCACTGGCAGCGTCACCGATAGGCCGATCAATTCCGCCGTAAGGCCCGGCCATTTGCCGAGGCCGCCCCGAATGGCAAGGTCGATGCCTTCGGCCACGATATCCAGCGGCGTCTCGGTATGACGCACCGAAATCTCGATTTCGGGATGGAGCTCGGCAAAGCGTGGCAGGCGTGGTGCCAGCCAGCGGGCACCGAAAGAGGGCGTGGTGGTGATCGAGAGGAGGCTCTGCGCGCGCCTGATGCCGGCAACCGCCCGCTCGATCTCGCCGAAGGCAGCCACCGCTGCCGGCAGCAATTGCTGTCCGGCAGCGGTTAGCTGCAGGCTGCGCGTGGTGCGCTGGAACAATTTGACGCCGAGCTGCTCCTCCAGCACCCGGATCTGATGCGAAACCGCCGCCTGGGTAACGTTCAGCATCTGGGCTGCGCGGGTGAAACTCAACGCCTTTCCCGCCACGGCGAACACGCGCAAGGCCGATAGGGACGGCAGTGTTTCCATATGTTCAACCTACAAGAAAAACTTATGAAAGAGGCACGATATTCAAACTGAACTCGTTTGCCGATTACCCAATATTTCCTGAGAATGACTGCCATGTCACCAAGCTTTTGCAAGCGGTGAGGAGGTAACCTCTCATGATTGATTCTTATCTAACTGCCGGCCTGACCAGAGGCCTTAGCCTTGCCCTGTCACCGCAGGCCGCGCTGCGGGGCACCGAAGTGGCACAGATGGAGGAGCGACGAGCTTATCGAGAAGAAAATCAGCCGCACAGGCGGGCGAGAGCCACAATCACGACGCGCCTGGCCCGGTTCATGCGTTTGTTCCGAGCCAAACCGGAGCCGTCATCGCGGAAGATTGCGAAGACTGCCGGCTGCCGCGGCTGAGGGCCGGCCCGCCGGCAAGAGCGGGCTCGGCGCGCGAACCAGCAATGGGGTTGGTTTTACCGGCAGCTCTTCCAGCGGCCGAGATCCATATGGAAATGGTCTTCGTGGTAGCCATCCGAACCGGGGCCCAGCACGACCTGGAACACGCCGCAGGTCACGCCATGCACCTGTTTCAGGAAGGCCGACTTGGCACCCCCGCCCTTGAAGTCATGACGGACGGTGATTTCCTTGCCGCTCGCGGTAATATAGCCGGAAATGTCGATGGCATTGCCCTTGGCATGCTCGGAGAGCTTGGCGCCGCGAATGTTGTTCATGCCCCGGCAGACATAGGAAGCAGCCACCTTGATGGCAACGACGTTCTCGCCGAGATACTGCTTGGCGGCAGCCTGCATGCCGGCCTCCCAGCGCACCAGCCCGTTGACCATGGCGTAGTCGACGGTCGCGGCCGGCACCAGCGTGGTGCGGCTGCCCGGCCCCAACGCCATCAGGCGATAGGGCTGCCCCACGCTGCAAGCCCCCTTGACGATGGCGGCCTCGGGGACCGCACGCGCCAGATTGTTGATCGCAATGCCCGCGCCCGGCAAGGCACCCAGCATGGCGACCTTGGTTTCCGGCGGCGGTGCATTGAGGCCAGGATTGGTGGTCATGCGGTCATCAATGCCACCGGGCCGGCGCACGGGCAGCGGCACGAAGGCATGTGACAAGGTTCCGGGTGGCAAGCCACCGTCGGGCTTGGCATTCGATGCGGCGTTGGCTTGCGCCGGCGCCCCATCGGGCTCTGGCCCGGCCACGTCGATATCTGTATCGGGGCGCGCAGGCGGCAAGGGTGTATCGGCGGCATAGGCGGACACCACGGGAGAGTCATTGCCGCGGGGCCGCTCCGGTGGGGTGGGCACGCCGCCATGGACGATCAGGTCCGGCAGGCCTTCCAGCCCGGTCGAAGCCCGGATGGCCCGCATTTGATTGGGCTTGGGCTTGAGGGGCGGCAACGGCTTGGCGTTCGCCGCGGCGATGCTCTTCTGAAAGTAGTCCGGCAGGGGGACCAGCGGTCCATCTGCCGTTTGCGCCACCGCGGTGCCGCAGAAAACAGTCAGGAAGAGACAGGCGACGCTTGCTCGCATGCACACTGCTCCGTTTTCGATCAGGCGTTGTGTTGCGCAACTGCGGCAACACCATGGCGAGACGCCATGTTTTCGACAAACCGCTTAAAGAGGTAGTGACTATCCTGTGGGCCGGGCGAGGCCTCGGGATGATGCTGCACAGAGAAGACCGGCTTGCCGGTGACCGCGATACCACAATTGGAACCGTCGAACAGCGAGGCATGGGTTTCGACCACGCCAGCCGGCAGGCTGTCGCGATCCAGCGCGAAACCATGGTTCATCGAGACGATCTCGACCTTGCCGGTGGTGAAATCCTTGACCGGATGATTGGCGCCGTGATGGCCCTGCTTCATCTTGGCCGTACGGGCGCCAAGAGCGAGGCCGAGCATCTGGTGGCCGAGGCAGATGCCGAAGATCGGGATATCTTTTTCGAGCAGCGCCTTGATCGCCGGCACGGCATATTGGCCGGTCGCCGCAGGATCGCCGGGGCCGTTGGAGAGGAAAATGCCATCGGGTTCAAGCGCGATGATCTCCTCGGCCGGTGTGGTGGCGGGCACCACGGTGACGGCGCAGCCGGCCGCGGCCAGCAGGCGCAGGATGTTGCGCTTCACGCCGTAATCGATGGCGACCACCTTGTATTGCGGCGCCTCCTGCTTGCCAAAGCCCTGCGACCATTCCCAGGTGGTCTGGTCCCAGTCGAAGCGCTGCGCGGTCGTGACCGGGGGCACCAGATCGAGGCCGTCCATCGAAGGAAGGCCGGCGGCCTCGCGCTTCAGAGCCTCGACGTCGAAATTGCCGTTGGGATCGAAGGCGAGCACCGCATTGGGCATGCCGCCCTCGCGGATGCGTGCCGTCAGCGCCCTGGTATCGATGCCGGCAATCCCGGCGATGTTACGAGCCTTGAGCCAGGCATCGAGATGGCGGCTGGCACGGTAATTGGCCGGCTCGGTGATCGGCGCATGCAGCACCACGCCCCTCACCCCGGAGGAAGAGGCCATGTTGACCGTCTCGATGTCCTCGTCATTGACACCGACATTGCCGATATGGGGAAAAGTGAAGGTGATGATCTGGCCGGCATAGGAAGGGTCGGTGAGGATTTCCTCATAGCCCGTCATCGCGGTGTTGAAGCACAGTTCGCCCGCCGCCTTCGTCACGGCGCCGAGCCCGATGCCTTCGATCACGGTGCCGTCTGCGAGGACCAGGAGCGCGGTCGCCTTGGGTTCCGCCCAGCCATTTTCCATGTCTCTGTCCTTCGCGCTCGCTTGTGTGACGGTCATTTTCATCTTAAGTGCCGGATGAATGGCGGCGGCACATTTGGCTCCGCCCGGCAGGCGCGGCGGAAAGTAGGGGGCGGACGGCTTGCCGTCAACCCTTGGTGACGCTCAAAATCGTAAGCAAATTCAATGATTTGAGACGGAGCTACCAAATATTTCGCTGCTGCGTGCCGCTCGGTGAACAATTTTGATTCCAGGAAAGGTAGGGCACCATGTCTCTGCGCGACGATTTCACCACCGCCGTCAAGGACGCCATGAAGGGCGGCGACAAGGCCCGCCTGTCGGTCGTGCGCATGATCCAGGCCGGGTTGAAGGACCGCGACATCGCCGCCCGCGGCGGCGAGCATGACGGCAAGATCCCGGAAAGCGAGATCCTGTCCATGCTGCAGAAGATGATCAAGCAGGCCCAGGAGACGCTGGAGACCGCCGTCAAGGCAGGCCGCGAGGAAATGGCCGCAGCCAGCAAGGCCGAGATCGAAACCCTCTCCTCCTTCCTGCCCAGGCAGATGGACGTGGCCGAGACCAAGGCCGCCATCGCCGCCGTGGTGACCGAAATCGGAGCCGCCGGCGTCAAGGACATGGGCAAGGTCATGGCCGCGCTGAAGGAGCGTTTCGCCGGCAAGATGGATTTCGGCAAGACCAGCCCGCTGGTCAAGGAAGCGCTCGGCGGTTAAGGACGTCTAAATTCCAGGCTTTTCCGAGACCGACGCGCCCGCTAGATTGCCGGCCGTGCAACAATGAGGCCGGCATGGCGCCCTTCCCACGCTTCCTGGTTCGGTTTTCGGTGGTCCTGCTCGCCGTGGCCGGCTTGGCGTCCTGCGCCGACCGGCCCGGTGCGCTGATGCTGCATCCGGTCTCGGCATCGCCGGGTATCGGTACGCCGGTCAACATATTGGTCGCCACCACGCGTCAGCGCTCCGCCACCGACAAGAACGACTTCACGACCAAGCGCAATTTCGGCGTGAGTTATGAGGCCTATACGATTTCGGTGCCGCCCAACCATGTCGTCGGCAATATCGAATGGCCGAAGAAGCCTCCCGGCAATCCTGCCGTGAACTTCGTCGTTACCGGTTCGACGGCCCTGGACCAGGCGCGTTTCGACGCAGCCGTGGCAAAGGACACCAAGGGCAGTGGCGAGGTCATCGTCTTCGTGCATGGCTACAACACCAACTACCAGGAAGCCGTCTATCGGGTTGCCCAGCTCGAGAAGGACAGCGGCTTTCCGGGAGCGGTCGTAGCCTTCGCCTGGCCCTCGCTCGGCACCTTGACCGGCTATGTCGCCGATCGCGAGAGCACCACCTATTCGCGCGACTATCTTGAAGCCACCCTCAACGGCCTCGCCCGCACGCCGGGTGTGCGACGCATCCACATCATCGCGCATTCCATGGGTAATTGGCTGGCGGTGGAGACCCTCCGCCAGTCCAAGATCCGTGGCAACTCGGCCTTCATTCCCAAGCTCGGCGAAGTCTTCCTGATGTCGCCGGACATCGACATCGACGTCTTCCGCACCCAACTCGACACCATCGGTAAGCTGAACCAGCCTATCACGGTCGGGATCTCACGCGACGACAGGGCACTCGGCTTCTCGCAGCGACTGGCAGGGGATGTGCCGCGCGTCGGCAATGTTCTGATCGACAACAAGGAGGCCCAGCAGGCCATCGCCCATTACGGCCTGCGGGTGATCGACATGTCGGATGCCCAGAGCCTGGATTCGATGAATCACAGCAAGTTCGTCGGCCTGCTGCCCTCCCTCAGCCAGATGGCCAAGAGCGACGCGGCGGCCGCCCGCGGCAATCCGATCTCGCGCACCGGTCTGTTCGTCGTCAATACGGCCGGCACGCTGCTGCAGACTCCTCTGCGTTTGGGTGAAGCCATCGTCGGGCAGTGATTCTCAGGATTTGAGAAAGCTGGCCGCAGTGGCCGAAATCCCCTGCTCGAGCGGCATCGGCCTGAAGCCGAAAGAACGCTCGAAACTGCCGCCATCGACCAGAAAGGGGCGGTCGTGCTGATAGGCCGTCTCGGTCCACTCCCGTAGAAAAGGCACGAACGCCCCCATCAACCTCTGCAGCCAGCCGGGGAGCGCCTGCAGGCGAGGTTTTACGCCGAGCGCCGTAGCGGCCATGCCGATGATCTCGCGTGGCGTGCGCGCCGCCGCACAGGGCATCATCCAGGCCCGGCCATAGGCCTCGTCCGAAGCATCGGCGAGCAGGATCGCGGCCGCAGCGACATCCGGTGCATAGGCAAAAGCATGCGGCTCGTCGGCGGCGATGCCGAGTTGGGCGGAGCGGCCGGCGGCAAGACGGCCGATGGCCTCTTGGCCAAGCACCGAAAGCGTCACGCCGGGACCGTAGAAATCCGTCACCCTCAAGGCTGTGGCCGTCACCGTGCCGGCAGCCTGCCATTGCTGGGTGATAGCGGCGCGCACTCTGCCCTTGCGACCGGGCGCATCGAGGGGCGTGTTCTCATCGAGTGGCCCGGGCTGGGGGCCGTGCATGTAAAGGTCGTCGACAAAAACCAGACGTGCCCCGTTCGCCTCGCAAGCCGCTAGCATATTGGCCATCAGGCGGGGCCAGTCCCTCTCCCAGACGGCCGCGTCATAGGCGAGCCCGATGGTGCAGATCAGCACGTCGTGCCCGTGCAGCGCGGCCGTCAGGCTGGCCCGATCAAGAGCATCGCAGGCATGGAAATGCACGCCGGACGGCAGATTGGCTGGTTCCCGCCGCTGAGCGACCAGCGCCTCGCGGCCGGCCTCCGAAAGCTGCTGTGCGATGGCGCGGCCGATGGGGCCGTAACCCAGGATCATGATTTTGGCAGACATGGTGCGTCCTCCTTGATGAGGAGACGCTAGCAAGTGCCCTATCATAACTCCAATGCATGGTTTATATTTACTATATGCGCGACGTGCATTTGAAATCGATCGATCTCAACCTGCTGACGGCGCTCGGCGCCCTGCTCGCCCAGCGTAGCGTCAGCCGCGCGGCACGCGAGATCGGCCTCAGCCAGCCTGCAATGAGCCGGGCACTCGATCGTCTGCGCCATCTGTTCGGCGATGAACTGATGCTGCGCTCGGGAGCCGGCATGGTGCTGACGGCGCGCGCCGAGGCGCTGGTGCCGCAAGTGCAGGAGATCCTGGCCGATATCCGCGCCCTCGTTGCCGAACCGCTCTTCGATCCCTCGACCGAGCGCCGCACGCTACGGATCGCGGCCGTCGATTCGCTGACCACCCTGCTCTTTCCCGGCATGATGGCCCGTCTGCTCGAAGAAGCGCCGCATGTCGATCTGCGCGCCATGCCGATCGGAACGGACATCGCCCGCCGTCTCCAGAGCGGTGATGTCGACCTGACCTTCGCTCTGGCCAACTACCCGCTCGCGGCCGGAACCCATAGCGAGATGCTGATGGACGATCGCCTCGCGCTGATCATGCGGCGCGATCATCCAGCCGCCCGGAACGGACCGCTCAGCCTCGGCGCCTATGCCGCCCTCACTCATGTCACCGTGTCCGTCTTCGGCGACGGCAGCACCGAGGCGGATGCGGTGCTGGCCGCGGCCGGGCTGGAAAGGCGCATCGGCCTGACAACGCCGCATTTCACCTCGGCGCTGATGGCCGTAGCCCGCACCGACATGGTGACCATGCTGTCTCGTGCCTTCGCACGCCAGTTCGCTCCGGCCTTCGGGCTCATCCTCCTGGAGCCTCCGATTCGGCCGACGGCCTTGCCCGTCACCATGGTCTGGCACGCATCCCGCAAGCATGACCGCCTGCTTGCCTGGCTGCGGGACGTCTTCAGACAGGTCGCCGCCGAAACCGTGGAGTGAACGCCTCCGCGGCACCGACCGTTTACGCCCCGCAATCAAATTCAACTTCTGAGCGTAATCACGTAAAAACGCAGATAACGCGCGAATATCCATCTGCAATTGCGCCCTGATTTCGCGGCGAAGGCTGTTCCATTTCTAGAACAAATCGGTCGAAAACATGGGGGATTTTCCTTGCGATGCCTGAGCATTTACCCCAAACCGTAATAATAATCAGTTTATCTTCAGTGATATACAGTTTTAACAAAACATATCTTTAGTTTCATCAAACTGTCACAAAACATAATGTGGCTTTTTGGAGACACTATTCAGTTATTAAAACGTCATATCAGTTGTCTGTTGCAAACGTTGTTGTGAATTTCCTCGGGATTTCGCAAAGACACTTCGGCTCTCGTTTCACGAGCATCCGGCTCCAAACGCCCTTTTTGGGCGAAAGCCTGTGCCCGGCTTGAGACGAGCCAGCCCGAAGTACCCAACTCAATTTGCTCAGTGAGCCTTCAGATGACGATGAAATCTCTCCTCCTCGGCGCCGCGGCTGGTTTCGCCGCCCTTGCCACCGCCCAGGCCGCCGACCTTCCCATGACCAAGGGGGAAGCCGTCGAATATGTGAAGGTCTGCTCGGCCTTCGGCCCCGGCTTCTTCTACATTCCCGGCTCCGACACCTGCCTCAAGATCGGCGGCGAAATCCGTGCCGATTATCGCGGCTACAATCAGAGCGGCGATAGCCGTACGGCGGCGGATGGTTACAAGCAGACCCGCAACAACCACAGCAGCGCCTTCAACACCGAGGCTCGCATCTCCTTCGATGCTCGCACGCAGACCGAGTATGGCCTGCTCCGCTCCTTCTTCCAGCTCCGTGCGAACAGCCGTCCGATCCCGAGCAACTGGAACGTTAACAGCGACACGTCCGGCAATACCTTCTCGATCAAATACGCCTATCTGCAGTTCGGTGGCTTGACAGCAGGCTTCGCCCATTCCTACTTCGGCTTCTATGACTTCGAGTACGGCAACACGCTTTGGGGCGCCTATTACGCCCAATCGAACGTCGTGAACCTGCTGGCCTACACGGCCGATTTCGGCGGCGGCTTCTCGGCAACGCTGTCGGTCGAAGATGGCCGCGACCATCGTCAGAACGCTTTCCGGGCCATGCAGGGCGGCCAACAGGCCCCCGACGTGGTCGGCCAGGTTCGTTTCAAGCAGGATTGGGGTTCAATCGCCGTCCAGGCTGCCGCGCATCAGTATCGTTCGGCGACGGCGCTCGACGCGAATGGCGTGCCGGTCCTGCCCACGAATGCCAATTATATCCCGCGCGAGAACAAGTGGGGCTACGCGGTTGGCGCCAGCTTACTGCTTAATATCCCTGCCCTCGACAAGGGCCACCTCGTGATCGAAGGCCAGTATGCCGACGGCGCGCTGGATTATCTCGGCATCTCCTCGACCAAGCTCAAGGGCCAGGATTATTTCATCAATTCGAATGGTGGCTTCGATGGCGGCAAGGGCTGGTCGGTGACCGCGGAACTCGGCGGCAATTTCACGCCGCAATGGGGCTTCAACCTCGTCGGCGGCTACATCGATACGACCTATGACAAGTTCAGCGCTCTCGGCGGTGATCTCGGCGTGAAAGAATATTCGCTGACGGGCAACCTGACCTACACCATCGTCAAGGGCCTCACGGTCACGGGTGAACTCACCTACACCCATCAGGACATCGACAACACCGTTTGGACCACCGGTACCGGCGCCAACGCCGTTTCCCGCGTCACAGATGCCAAGTCCGACTTCTGGACCGGCGGCGTGCGCATCAAGCGCACCTTCTGATCCGTCGCTGCGATCATCATATCAAGGAAGGCCCGGCTTGTACCGGGCCTTTTTCATGCGCTCCACTGCATGCTTGGGATCAGGGCCAAAGGAAATCCGCGGGATGGCGGCAGCCGGGGCGATCCCGAATGAAGGAGATACCGCCGCCAACCAGCACCACGAGAAAGACTATGGCGCCCATGATCCGCGCGATGGCGCCGATAAGGTCGACCAGTCCCATGATCTCGGCCAACGGTTCCTCCCTGCGCGTGACGATCACAAGCAATCATCGAGAGCGGGCGTTTTCATGTCCGCATGTCGGCAAGCCGCCAATCTGCCTCCTAAGGCACGGACGGAAGGCCCGCCCTGAGAACAGCGGGGAAAGATTCGACTCATCCCTTCCGTGCTAGAGTGACGCTCTTGCGCCTGCGGCCTGCGTCCTCACATAAGAGCCCATGAAATATCCGCCTTCCCTGCTCGACGAAATCCGCGCCCGGCTACCTGTGTCAGAGGTAGTGGGCAGGCGCGTTAAGCTCAAGAAACAGGGGCGGGAATGGCGCGGTCTTTCCCCTTTCAATGCCGAGAAGACGCCCTCCTTCTATGTCAATGACCAGAAGGGCTTCTATCACTGCTTCTCTTCGGGCAAGCATGGCGACATCTTCCGCTTCCTGAGCGAGGTCGAAGGCATCTCCTTTCCCGAAGCCGTGGAGCGTTGCGCCAACGATGCGGGCGTCGCCCTGCCCAAGATGACGGTGGAGGATGTCCGGCGCGAGGAGCAGCGTGCCTCGCTGCACGAGGTGATGGAACTCGCCGCCGCCTTCTTCCAGTCGCGCCTGCAGGCGCGCGAAGGTGCGGCGGCACGCGGCTATCTCGCCGATCGCGGCCTGACGCCGGCGATCCAGGCCGAGTTCGGCATCGGCTATTCGGCAAATGAGAAATTCGCCCTGCGCGACCATCTCGCCGGCAAGGGTGTCGACCGCGACGCCATGATCGAAGCGGGCCTGCTCATCCATGGCGAGGACATCCAGGTCCCCTATGATCGCTTCCGCGACCGCATCATGTTCCCCATCCATGATGCGCGCGGCAAGGTGATCGCTTTCGGCGGCCGCGCCATGGATAAGGAAGCGTCCGCCAAATATCTCAACTCGCCCGAAACCTCGCTCTTCCACAAGGGCGCCTGCCTCTACAACCATCACCGCGCCCGCAAGGCTGCCCATGAGAAGGGTGGCGTCATCGCGGTGGAGGGCTATGTCGACGTCATCATGATGAGCGTGGCGGGGTTCGGTCACACGGTCGCGCCGCTCGGCACGGCCTTGACTGAGGATCAGCTGAACCTGCTCTGGCGCATGAGCGAGGAACCGGTGCTGTGCTTCGACGGTGACAAGGCCGGGCGGCGCGCCGCCTATCGCGCCGTCGACGTCGCCCTCCCGCAGATCGCGCCCGGCAAGACGCTGAAATTCGCGCTTCTGCCAAGCGGCCAGGATCCGGACGAACTGGTGCGCGGTTCCGGTGCGACCGCCGTTTCGGAAGTCCTGCAAGGCGCCCTGCCGCTGTCCGACATCCTCTGGGAGCGGGAAACGCAAAGCGGTGACTTTTCCACGCCGGAGCGGCGGGCCGCGCTCGAACGCAAATTGATGGATACGCTGGCGCCGATCCGCGACGAGACAGTACGCAAGCATTATCGCGCGGAAATGGACAACCGCCTGCGCAGTTTCTTTGCCCCCGCCCGGGCCACCCAGTCCGGCTTCGGCGGTGGCCAGCAACGGGCCTGGCGCCAGGGCGGCGGCCGGCGCGAAACGGCCCAGACTGCCCATGTGGTGACACCCGCCGTTCGGGAAAGTGCACATATGCGCGGCGGTCATGGCACCATACCAACCCGTGAGGCCTTGATATTGGCGGCTCTGGTGGCACATCCGCATTTGCTCGACGCCCATTGCGAGTTGCTGGCCGGGCTCGAATTCGACAATGTCGAAGCAGGCCGGTTGCGCAAGGCGTTGATTGACTGCGTGGCGCACGGCTTGCGCGAATCAGTTGAGATCGAAGCCGAACTCAAGACACTTGGATTCGAGCGTTTGCTGGTGCATACCGCCGCTCTGACCGTTCCGGGGCATTTTTGGGTGCGACGGGACGCCGCATTTCCTGACGTTCGGGACGGTTTCCTGCACACAGTGGCCTTGCATCATAAGAATCGCGCGCTACATAAGGAGCTTAAGCACGCTGAGGCGGCTTTGGATCGGGACTTCACTGAAGAGAATTGGGCTCGGCTCACTGATATCAAGGCACAAATCGCCGCGATGGAAGGAACCGAGGCAGTGATCGAAGGGTTTGGAGCTTCCTCCGGGCGGACTTCGCGGGCTGTGTAGGAACCATCAGGGTTAACGGCGGATTAGCCTTTACCCGGGTAGTGATAGCACCAGTTCCTGGAACTGGAATTTCGATTCTACCAGTCGCCGCAAGGCGTTGCGAGGTTGAACGGAAGGTCTTCCCAGGGCTCTGGAGCAAGGCTGTGACAAGTCGGGTGGCTCCGGATACCGGATGCTGCCCTTTTTGGTGTTGGCAAACGGGGTGCCTGTGGCGGGAACCCCTCGCCAGGCCAGGGTTTGGGACTGGAGTTTAGGCTCGAGACCAGGATCCTGCGCCAAGGCCTTGAAGTTGTTTGGAATTATTCGGAGGCGCCTTCCGGCGAATCTGAAGATTTCCATATCGGGTGTCGCACAGGGTGTGCGGATGCGCCAGTGCTTACGGGCCGAAATCTGTGGCCCGGGGGAATTGGTAGTGGCCAGGCTGGTCCTGGTGGAACGTTGTGCGGGATTTCCGAGCTCTACCCGGCGGGGCGAGCTGCGAAATCCTGCTTGAGCGAGTGAGGGAAAGCAACGATGGCGAAAAAGGAAGCTGACAAGGAAGAAACGCCGGACACCGAAGCGCCGAGCCAGGACAGCCCCTTGCTCGACCTCTCGGATGCCGCGGTTCGCGCCTTGATCAAGCGCGCCAAGAAGCGTGGCTACGTCACGCATGAAGAGATCAACAACGTCCTGCCTTCCGATCAGGTCGATGGCGATCAGATCGAGGACGTGCTCGCCATGTTCTCCGAGATGGGGATCAATGTCGTCGAGAACGAAGAGAACGAGGAGCCCGAGGAGGCTGCTCAGGGCGAGGAGGAGGAAGCCGAAGGCGGCGACCTCGTCGAAGCCACCACCTCTTCGCGCGCGATCGCTTCCACCACCACGGCCAAGGAGCCGACGGACCGCACCGACGATCCCGTGCGCATGTATCTGCGCGAGATGGGAACGGTGGAGCTGCTGTCGCGCGAGGGCGAAATCGCCATCGCCAAGCGCATCGAGGCCGGCCGCGAGGCGATGATCGCGGGGCTTTGCGAAAGCCCCCTCACCTTCCAGGCCATCATCATCTGGCGCGACGAGCTCAATGACGGCAAGATTCTCTTGCGCGACATCATCGACCTCGAAGCGACCTATGCCGGCCCCGACGGCAAGAATCCGCCGGCAGTGGCGGGTGAAGGCGAGGCTGAGGCCGGCGAGGCCGAGCAGCAGCAGATGGACGACGACGCCTTGCCGCCGATGGACAGCGACATGGACGAAGACGACATGGAGAACAACGTGTCGCTCTCGGCCATGGAAGCCGAGCTCAAGCCCAAGGTGCTCGAGACCTTCGATCGCATCGCCGACGACTACAAGAAGCTGCGTCGCCTGCAGGACGTGAATGTCGAGAGCCGGTTGCAGAACCGCTCGCTCTCGCCGTCGCAGGACCGCAAATACAAGAAGCTGAAGGAAGAGATCGTCGTCAACGTCAAGAGCCTCTCCCTCAACCAGGCCCGTATCGATGCCCTGGTCGAGCAGCTCTACGACATCAACAAGCGCCTGATCAGCTATGAAGGCCGCCTGATGCGCCTGGCCGAGAGCTATCGCGTCGATCGGACGGACTTCCTCAAGACCTATCAGGGCTCGGAGCTTGATCCCAAATGGATCCTGCGCGTCTCCAAGCTCGGTTCGAAGGGCTGGCGGGAGTTCGTGGCCCACGAGCTCGAGACCATCAAGACGATGCGCGAGGATATCCATAACCTCGCCACCGAGACCGGCCTCGAGATCACCGAGTTCCGCAAGATCGTGCATATGGTGCAGAAGGGCGAGCGCGAAGCCCGCCAGGCGAAAAAGGAAATGGTGGAGGCCAATCTGCGCCTCGTCATCTCCATCGCCAAGAAATACACCAATCGCGGCCTGCAGTTCCTCGATCTGATCCAGGAAGGCAATATCGGCTTGATGAAGGCGGTCGACAAGTTCGAGTACCGTCGCGGTTACAAGTTCTCGACCTATGCCACCTGGTGGATCCGGCAGGCGATCACCCGCTCGATCGCCGACCAGGCCCGCACCATCCGCATCCCCGTGCACATGATCGAGACGATCAACAAGATCGTGCGCACGAGCCGGCAGATGCTGCACGAGATCGGCCGCGAACCGACGCCGGAGGAACTGGCCGAGAAGCTCGCCATGCCGCTCGAAAAGGTGCGCAAGGTGCTCAAGATCGCCAAGGAGCCGATCTCGCTGGAAACTCCGATCGGCGACGAGGAGGATTCACATCTCGGCGATTTCATCGAGGACAAGAACGCCATCCTGCCGATCGACGCGGCCATCCAGTCCAACCTGCGCGAAACGACGACGCGCGTGCTGGCTTCGCTGACCGCCCGTGAGGAACGCGTGCTGCGCATGCGCTTCGGCATCGGCATGAACACCGACCACACGCTGGAAGAAGTCGGCCAGCAGTTCTCGGTGACGCGCGAACGTATCCGCCAGATCGAAGCCAAGGCTCTGCGCAAGCTCAAGCATCCGAGCCGGTCGCGCAAGCTCAGGAGCTTCCTCGACAACTGATCCCTGCCGGGATCACCGGCATCTCAGCGACAATCTTCGGTGAAGATTGTCGCCATTGCTGGTTCTTCAGACGGAAAAGGGCTTCTCCGGCATCGGAGAAGCCCTTTTTGTTGCGCAGAACAATCTGCGTGGCACCCGGCTGGGACCGCGGACGTCTCGTCCGCTTCTTCCCATCCTCCAGCATGGCGTTTCCAAGAGCGGACGGGATGTCCGCGGTCCCAGCCCCTGCGTTTCCTGCAAGGATATGGGCACCAATGAAAAGGGCTTCTCCAACACGATGGAGAAGCCCTTTGTACTTGGGTGAAGCGACCGTTCGCCCCTACTCGGCTGCTGGCGCCGCCTCTGCCGGCTTGACTTCCTTGCGCTTCTTGCCCGGGGCAAGCATGCGCAGTGCGACATAGAACACCGGCGTCAGGAACAGGCCGAAGAAGGTCACCCCCAGCATGCCGAAGAACACGGCGGTGCCCAGCGCCTGGCGCATTTCGGCGCCGGGACCGGTGGCGATCAGGAGCGGTACCACACCCAGGATGAAGGCGAAGGCCGTCATCAGGATCGGGCGCAGGCGCAGGCGGCAAGCCTCCACCACCGCTTCGATCGGCGTCTTGCCTTCCCGTGCCTCGGCCTCCCGTGCGAACTCCACGATCAGGATGGCGTTCTTGGCCGCAAGACCGACCAGCACGATCAGGCCGATCTGGGTGAGGATGTTGTTGTCCATGCCACGCGCCATCACCCCGAGCAGGGCGGAGAGCACCGCCATCGGCACGATCAGGATGATGGCGAGCGGCAGCGACCAGCTCTCATACTGGGCGGCCAGCACCAGGAAGACGAAGAGCACCGACAGGGCGAAGATGAAGATCGCGGTGTTGCCCGTCGCACGTTCCTGGAAGGCCAGTTCCGTCCACTGGAAACTGGTGCCCTGCGGCAAGGTCGCCTTTGCCAGAGCCTCCATCTCGTCCAGGGCCTGGGCGGTGGAGACGCCTGGGCCGGCATTGCCCTGCAGCGGCACGGACGGATACATGTTGTAGCGCTGGATCAGCTGTGGGCCTGAGACCTCCTTCACTTCCACCAGCGTACCGAGCGGTACCAGGGCTCCGGAGGCCGAGCGTACGCGCAGGCCGCCGATCTGTTCAGGATCGTTGCGGAAGCGCTGATCGGCCTGGGCCTGCACCTGGTAGACGCGCCCGAACGCATTGAAATCATTGACATAAGCTGTGCCGAGATTCTGCTGCAGCGTGTCGAAGATGTTGGTAATCGGGACGTTCAGGATCTCGGCTTTCTGCCTGTCTATGTTAAGGAAGAGCTGCGGCGAATTGGCCGAGAAAGTGGTGAACACGCCGGAAAGCTTCGGATTCTGGCGCGCCTTGCCCATCATCTCGTAGGTCGAAGCGAGGATACGCTGGATATCCGAGCCGAGCCTCTCCTGCACCTGCAGCTTGAAACCACCGGCATTGCCGATGCCGCGCACCGGGGGCGGCGGGATGGCAATGATGAAGGCTTCCTCGATCACCTGCATGCGGCCGAACAGATCCTTGATGATCTTGTCCGCGGTCAATCCTTCCTTCAGGCGCTCCTCGAAAGGCTTGAACGGCACGAAGATCGCGGCCGAATTGGTGGCGTTGGTGAAGGTCGCACCGGAAAAGCCGGCAAAGGCCACGGCATCCTGCGCACCGGGCGTTGCCCGCGCAATTTCGGAGACCCGCCGGGTGACGGCGTCGGTGCGCGAAAGCGCGGCACCGTCCGGTAGCTGCACCACCACGATGGCATAGCCCTGGTCGAGCGTCGGAATGAAGCCCTGTGGCACCTTCTGCACCGCCCAGACCGTACCGGCCAGCAATCCTGCATAGAGCGGCAGCATGATGATCTTGCGCCGGACCACGCGATTGACGCTGGAGGCGTAACCGTTTGACAGACCATCGAAGCTCCGGTTGAAACCGCCGGCCAGGCTCTTGCCGAGCCGTGTCAGCGGATTGCGCGGCGGTTCGTGGCTGTGCGGCTTGAGCAGGATGGCCGCAAGCGCCGGCGACAAAGTAAGCGAGACAAAGGCGGAAATGAAGGTCGAGACCGCGATCGTCAGTGCGAACTGCCGGTAGAACTGGCCTGATATGCCGGGAATGAAGGCGGTGGGAATGAACACCGCGCCGAGCACCAGGGCGATGGCGATCACCGCCGTGCCGACCTCGTCCATGGTCTCATGCGCCGCATCGCGTGGGGACATGCCCAGACTGATATTGCGCTCGACATTCTCCACCACGACGATGGCGTCATCGACCACGATACCGATCGCCAGCACCATGCCGAACAAGGTCAGCGTGTTGAGCGAGAAGCCGAAGATGGCCATGATCGCGCAGGTGCCGATCAGCGAGATCGGGATGGCGATCACCGGGATGAGCGCCGTGCGCCAGCTTTGCAGGAAGATGATGATCACCACCACCACCAGCACCACGGCCTCGCCGAGGGTGTGATAGACGGCGTTGACCGACTCCGCGATGAACTGGGTGGGATTGTAGACGATGGAATAGGCGACGCCCGGCGGGAAGGACTGCTTGAGCTCCTCCATCTTCTTGATGATCTCGTCGGCGGCCTCCAGCGCGTTGGTATTCGGGCGTTGGAAGATCGCCAGCGCCACCGCCGGCTTGCCATTGAGGTAGGAATTGGTGACGTAATCCTGGGCGCCGAGTTCCACGCGCGCCACGTCCTGGACCCGGATGAGTTGCCCGTCCGGGGTCGAGCGCACGATCACGCGCCGGAATTGGGCGACATCCTGGAAGCGCCCCTGGGTGTTGATGGTGACCTGGAAGGCGCCGCCCGAACTTGTCGGCTCCTGGCCGATGGCGCCGCTGGAAACCTGGACGTTCTGGGCCTGGATCGCCGTCACCACATCGGACGAGGTCAGGCCGTAGCTGGCGAGTTTGTCCGGATCGAGCCAGACGCGCAGGCTGTATTGGCGCTCGCCGAAGATGGTGAGGTCGCCGACGCCGTCGAGACGAAGCAGGTCGTCACGCACGTTGTTGCGGGCGTAGTTGGAGACATAGAGCTGATCGTAACGGTCATCCGGCGAAAACATATGGATGACCATCATCAGATCGGGCGAGGATTTCAGCGTGGTGACACCGAGGCGCCTGACATCATCCGGCAGGCGCGGCGTGGCGATCGCGACGCGATTCTGCACCAGCACCTGCGCAGTATCGAGGTCGGTACCGAGCTTGAAGGTGATGGTTAGCGACATCGAGCCGTCATTGGAGGCGTAGGAGGACATATAGAGCATGTTCTCGACGCCGTTGATCTGCTGCTCCAAAGGCGTGGCCACCGTAGCGGCGACGGTCTGGGCATTGGCGCCCGGATAACTGGCGCGCACCACGATGGTGGGCGGCGCGATCTCGGGATATTGCGCCACCGGCAGGCCTAGAAAGGCGATGGTGCCGACGAGCGTGATCACGACCGCCAAGACCGATGCAAAGATCGGCCGGTCGACGAAGAAATGGGAAAATCGCATGGACCGCTCTCTCAGTTCGCGGCCGCGACAGCGGTGGCCGGCAAGGTCGTCAGTTTAGGATCGACCTTGATGCCGGGCC
Source organism: Labrys sp. HAY1-8F (assembly GCF_056754975.1). Lineage (NCBI taxonomy): Bacteria > Pseudomonadati > Pseudomonadota > Alphaproteobacteria > Hyphomicrobiales > Xanthobacteraceae > Labrys > Labrys sp. HAY1-8F. The sequence continues at coordinate 1,122,877 of NZ_JBPGWZ010000002.1, forward strand.
GCACCCGCATCAGTCCGTTGACGACGATGGTCTCGTCACCCTTGAGCCCCTCGCGGATGACGCGATAGCCGTCCACGCGCGAGCCGACACGGACCGGCTTCAGCGAAATGGCGTTGTCGGCGCCGACGACATAGACGACGCGCCGATCCTGGTCGGACCCGAGTGCGTCCTCCGGCACCAGTACGCCCTTGTATTTGTCGGAACCGAGGATGCGGATGCGGCCGAACAGGCCGGGCACCAGGGCCAGATCCTTGTTCTCGAACACAGCGCGGGCCCGCATGGTGCCGCTGGCGGCATCCAGACGGTTGTCGGTGAAGTCCATATGGCCCTTGTGGATGGGCTCGCGCTCATTGGAAGTGGCGACCAGGACCTCGTTGAGATTGCCATCGCTCGAAATGCGCAGCGACCCGGTCGAGAGCTTCTGATAGGCAAGATAGGAGCGCTCATCGACGTCGAAATAGAAGTTGATCGGGTCCATCGACACCACATTGGTGAGGACCGTCTCATTGGCATTGACGAGGTTGCCGAGCGAGACCAGGCGCCGAGACATCCGGCCGGGGATCGGCGCCCTGATCTCGGTGAACTGCAGGTCGAGCTTGGCGCGGTTCAAGGTCGCCTGGGTCCGGTTGAGATCAGCCTTTGCGGTGGCGAGGGTCTGCGTGCGCTCGTCATAGATCTGGCCGGTGATGTTGCCCGACTTGCGCAGGTTCTCGGCGCGGCCGACGTCACCGGCGGCGAAATCCACCCGCGCCTTGGCTGCCTCGACACTGGCCTGTGCCTCTTCGAGCGCGGCCTGATAAGGACGCTGGTCGATGGTGAAGAGCAGGTCCCCGGCCTTGACGATGGCACCGTCGATGAAATGGATCTTGTCGACGTAACCCGAGACGCGGGCGCGGATGTCCACCCTGTCGACCGCCTCGAAGCGGCCGATAAAATCGTCATATTCGACGACGTCCTTCACGATGGGCTTGGCCACCGCGACGGGCGGCGGCGGCGCGTTCTGGGCGAGCACCGCGGTGGAGAACCCCAAAGCCAGCAGGGTGCCGATCACGGCATCGCGGCCACGCAAATTTTCTAGTATCATTCTACCTTCACGCATAGCTGCCTCTTCGCGGACCCTGGTGAAAAATCAATAATTTAACGAGAGTCGGCATCAGGCATGCCGAAGCCCCCGTGCGCCGGGCTCGTCGGCAATTCCGATGCCGGCTCCCTTGTCCGGCAAACTGAAAATGAAATCCCCCCGCGGCTCCCGCCGTCTTGTGGGGTCCCTTGATTTTGGTCTTCCTGCGGCAATTTCAAGGCCACCGGCTGAAGACCGATGCGGAAAAAAACGAGAGCGCCTGCTTTAGCGAGGCGCTCGCGGTTCCGGAATCGGAACCAATTGAGAGCATTCTTGCGGTTGCATCGTTCTTGCCGAAAACCGCAATCCACTTTTCGGCACGATACTCTAGCGGCGCCAGCCGCGATGCCGATGGCCGCGATACTCCCATGCGTGGCCATTCTTGCCATCGGGCGCATCCTGGATCGCCTCGTCACAGGCGCCGAAGAAGCGATACCACGGCAGGATGCATTCGATCCTGGCATTGTCGGCGTAGCGCTCACCCTGTTGGCGCGAGGCTGCCTGTCCCGTACCTGTTCCAGCATAGAACCCACCCATCACGATCATGCCGGCGAGAATGAGCTTGTTCATGTCTGTATCCCAGGAATCGCCGCCGCATCTCGTCGCGGCTGGCGAATTCTAGTGGAGCGCGCAGGCAGGAGCAAATCGCCCGCAGCTTCTGCGCGAAAGCCCGTCCTCCCACAACCGGGCGGAACATGCGCCCATTGGCGACAAGCGTCAATGCAGCTATCGTGCGGGCCTCGATCAATCATATTGGGACTTTGCCGTGGCCTCCTTCCTTAAATCCCTCTCCTCCCTGTTCGGAGGCAAACGCGAATCGGATGGTGACCCCACCCCCAAGGGTGATGGCGAGGAATATAACGGCTTTACCGTGCGCCCTGCCCCCTACAAGGAAGGCGGCCAGTATCAGACCTGCGGCTTTGTGGAAAAAGAGATCGGCGGCGAACTCAAGAGCCATAAGTTCATTCGGGCCGATCGTTTCGCCAGTTTGGACGATGCCGTGCAGTTTTCCCTGACCAAAGGCAAGCAGTTGATCGACGAGCAGGGCGAGGGTTTATTTCGATAATATGAAAAAAAGCGAGAAGGGGGCTTGCATACCCCGCTAGGCTTGGTTATCAGACCGGCCATGGAAGCGCCGGTCGCTTCCCAGTGCGCCCGTAGCTCAGCTGGATAGAGCATCAGACTACGAATCTGAGGGTCAGAGGTTCGAATCCTTTCGGGCGCGCCATTCTTTCTATTTTTCATCACATTGTCAGTTGCTTGTGGGCATGATTTCATATCCTGCCTCATGGTGATCGACTGATTGTGAACCTGCCGTCCAGTGTGGATGACAGGTGTCCGCCGTTCCCATGATCCGGATTCGTCATTTTCCACGGCACGTCCGGCCTGCTGGGATCTTTCTCCTGTTTCCGGCATCGCGTAAGAGCGTGCTTCCCTCCGCATTGACCGCATCGCTCCATGATCCGCCTCGAAAATATCTCCAAGCAGAACGGCCACCAGATTCTGTTCATCGAAGCCTCCGCCACCCTGCAGAAGGGGGAGAAGGTGGGGCTTGTCGGCCCGAACGGGGCCGGCAAGACCACGCTGTTTCGCATGATCGCCAGCGAGGAAGAACCCGATGAAGGCCGTGTCTCCGTCGATCGCGGCGTCACCATCGGTTATTTCAACCAGGATGTCGGCGAGATGGCCGGCCGTAGCGCCGTCGCCGAGGTGATGAATGGTGCCGGCCCCGTCAGCGAGGTGGCGGCCGAGTTGAAGGAACTCGAAACCGCGATGGCCGACCCGGACCGGGCCGACGACATGGATGCCATCATCGAGCGTTATGGCGAGGTACAGGGGCGATTCGAGGAACTGGGCGGCTACGCGCTCGAAGGCCGCGCCCGCGAGGTTCTGGCCGGGCTGAGCTTCAGCGAGATCATGATGGACGGCGATGTCGGCGCCCTTTCCGGCGGCTGGAAAATGCGGGTCGCCCTCGCCCGCATCCTGCTGATGCGTCCCGACGCCATGCTGCTGGACGAGCCAAGCAACCATCTCGACATCGAGAGCCTGATCTGGCTGGAGGGGTTCCTCAAGGGCTATGAGGGCGCCCTGCTGATGACCTCGCATGACCGCGAATTCATGAACCGCATCGTCTCGAAAGTGGTGGAGATCGATGGCGGCACGCTGACCACCTATTCGGGCGACTACGAGTTTTACGAGCAGCAGCGCGCCCTGAACGAAAAGCAGCACCAGGCGCAGTTCGAGCGCCAGCAGGCGATGCTCGCCAAGGAGATCAAGTTCATCGAGCGCTTCAAGGCGCGCGCTTCCCACGCGGCGCAGGTACAGAGCCGGGTGAAGAAGCTGGAGAAGATCGACAAGATCGAGCCGCCGCGCCGGCGCCAGAGCATTGCCTTCGAGTTCCAGCCTGCACCGCGCTCGGGCGACGACGTCGTCAGCCTGAAGGAGGTGCACAAGGCCTATGGCGATCGCATCATCTATGAAGGCCTTACCTTCCAGGTCCGGCGCAAGGAGCGCTGGTGCGTGATGGGCATCAACGGCGCCGGTAAATCCACCTTGCTCAAGCTCGTTGCTGGCACCGCCGAACCCGACAGGGGCGCGGTCGTGCAGGGCGGCAGCGTCAAGATGGGCTATTTCGCCCAGCATGCCATGGACCTACTCGACGGCGATTACAGCATCTTCGAGACGCTCGAGGATGCCTTTCCCCAGGCAGGCCAGGGCTCGCTACGCACCCTGGCTGGCTGTTTCGGCTTTTCGGGCGACGATATCGAGAAGAAATGCCGGTTCCTGTCGGGCGGCGAGAAGGCCCGGCTGGTGATGGCCAAGATGCTCTACGATCCGCCGAACTTCCTGGTGCTGGACGAGCCCACCAACCATCTCGACCTGGCGACCAAGGAGATGCTCATCGCGGCCCTGTCGCAATATGAGGGCTCGATGCTGTTCGTTTCGCATGACCGGCGCTTCCTCGCCTCTCTCTCCAATCGTGTGCTGGAGCTGACGCCGGACGGCGTCCACCAATATGGCGGCGGCTACACCGAATATGTCGCCCGCACCGGGCATGAGGCGCCCGGTCTGCACAGCTGAGGCGCGGCGCACCTCTGGGACGGCTCGGCTGACGCCTGCCCCAGCCAAAGGCTGCGAAGGCAGCGTCAGGCTGATAGGGTGACCGAAGAAGCCCGAGGATCGGAACGTGCCGGTCCCATCGCCCTGAGGAGTAGATCCGATGATCAATCGCTGGTGGCCCGTCGTACTAGCCTGCGCTCTGCTCGGCCTGATGCTTCCCGCGAGCGAGGCTTTCGCAAGACAGCGTATCTTGACCGGCACAGTCAGCTATCGAGAGCGCATCGCCTTGCCTCCCTCCGCGATGATCGAGGTCAAGCTCGTCGATGTCTCCCTGGCAGACGCCCCGGCCCGCACGCTGGCGCGGACATCGGTTCGTTCCGGCCGGCAGGTACCCATTCCCTATCGCCTGCGCTATGATGACAGGTCCCTGAAGCCGACCGGCCGCTATGCCCTGGAGGCACGCATCAGCGTCAATGGCCGCCTCTGGTTCCTCAATACCACCCACCACGCCGTCACCGCGGGCGAGCTCGTGAATGGCGACATCCAGGTCGATCGCGTGGGGCAAGAGGCTGAAGCCAGCCCGGCCGGTCCGAGCGGACGCTGGCTGGCCGAGGACATCAATGGCCGCGGTGTGGTCGACAATGCGCAGAGCGTGCTCGAAATCGCCGCCAATGGCGCGATTTCCGGTCGCGGGGGCTGCAACGGCATGGGCGGCAGGGCCACCATCAGGGGCTCGCGCATTCGCATCGGACAGATCGTCAGCACCCAGATGGCCTGCCCGCCGGCCATCATGGATCAGGAAGGCAAGTTCATCAAAGCCCTGGAGTCCGCGCGCAGCTGGCGCATCGATGCGGCCCGCAACAAGCTGCTGCTCCTCGACGCAGGGGGACGCTCGATCCTCGTCCTCGCTCGTATGTAGCCATTTCGGGAACTCACGACCCGACGCGTTCGACGAGCCGCTCCATCAGCGCCTGCAGGAGCGGCTCCTCCGCCCCGTCGACCGAACAAAGGATGTAATAAGCCGCCGCCGCATTGATCGAGGTGGCGAAGGGCTGAATGAGCCGTCCCTCGCGCAGCAGATTGCGCGTGAGCACGTCCGAGACAAGCGCCAGCCCCTGCCCTTGCACAGCCGAGGCAACCGCCTGTGCCACCGAGGCCACGCGCACGCTGGCACTTCCCTGCAGATTGACCCGTGCCGCCACGGCCCACCGTGCCCATTCCTCGCCGCGGTCCTCGTGCAGCAGCGTGATGCCATTGAGTTTGCGCTCGCGATGCTGCAGGTCGAGCCGTGGAAACAGGATCGGCGAGCATACCGTCCGTAAGCGTACCTCGCTGAGCAGGCGCCAGTACCGTCCCGGGAAAGGCGGATTGTCGTAGACGATGGCGACATCGCTGGCCTGCCAATCCACCTCGGCAGCGGTTATCGCCTCGTTGATGGCCAAATTGGCGATGTTACGGCTTTCCGCGAACTCCACCACCACCGCGCTCAGCCAGGCGACTCCGAGCGCGGTCGGCAGGGATAGCGACAGGTTCTGCTGCGGGGTGGCAGCGCCTCGGCTGCGGCAGTCACGTGCAGCCGAATCGAGCTGGCCGAGGCTGACGGCAACCGCCTGGGCAAAATCGCGGCCGGCCGGCGTCAGCGCGATGTTGCGTCCCGCCTTTTCGAACAGGGGGATCCCGATCGCCTCTCCGAGCTTCTTGAGCTGCAGCGAGACGGCGCTTGGACTGAGATTGAGCTCCTCCGCCGCCCGGCGAAGGCTTGCCAGCCGGGCCGTCGCCTCGAAGGCCGGCAGATATTGCAGATAGACCAGGGGCCGGGCCATGATGCCTCGCGCGGTAATCGATGAGATTATTAGAACAATTTTGATTAAAACAAATCGTTTTTTGAGAACAATTTCGGGTGCTATCCAGGATGGCGAAAGGAAGCACCCCGATGATCCAGGCGACACCATTCGATTATCCCTATGACGGCAGGCTCGACGCGCGCTGCACGGCGCTGATCGTCATCGACCTGCAAGAGGACTTCCTCTCGCCGACGGGCTATTTCGCCAGGCAGGGCTATGATCCCAGCCCACTTCGGGCCATCCTCCCGAAGGTCAACCGGCTGATCGACGCCGCCCGCGCCACCGGCATCCGCATCATCCATACCCGCCAGGGCTATCGCGGCGATATGGCGGACATGACTCCTTACGAAAAATGGCGCCGTAAGCGTGCCGGCCTCGACGGCACGCAGGTTCTGCTGCGTTCAAGCCCGGGCTTCGAGATCGTCTCCGACATCGAGGTGCGCCCCGAGGACATCATCGTCGACAAGACTTGCAACGGCGCCTTCACCTACACTGATTTCGAGCACGTGCTGCGGGCCCAGGGCATCACCCATTTGCTCTTCTCGGGCTGCACCACCGATGTGTGCGTCCATACCACCTTGCGTGAGGCCTGCGACCGTAACTTCCAATGCCTGACCATCTCCGATGCCTGTGCCAGCGGTGACCAGCGCGCCCATGAGGCAGCCCTGCACATGGTGACGGTGGAGAACGGCATCTTCGGCGCCCTGACGGATTCTGCCGCTGTGCTCGCCGGCCTTGCCAAGCTACCGAGGGCCGGCGCGTGAGCCAGCACCACGGCGCGCCCCAGCGCTACGTCTCGCTGATGCGTCTGACCGCCAAGGGCCTGGCCGAGCTCGGTGACAGCGCCGGGCGCAGGCGTATCAGCGAAGAGCGTGTGGCGGCGTTGGGCGGGCGCTCCATCGCCTTCTACGCCCTGCTCGGCGCTTATGACTTCGTACAGATCTTCGAAATGCCGAGCCCCGAAGCGATGATGCAATATGTGCTCACCGCGCGCCGCGACGGCCATGTCGATCCGCTCATCCTCCCCGCCTTCGACACGCAAGCCTATGGCGGGATCATCGAACGCATCCAAGCGGCGGACATCCGGACAAGCTGAAGCATCTTGTGATGAGACGGCAACGCCAGGAATCATAAAGACGTGTCGAAACAATGAATTAGAGCAAACAAGCGTTCAGCCATGGACGCAGTTTGCTCCAAGGAGGAGACAGTCATGACAGCGAAATTCGTGACCATGGTTGCACTGGCGACGCTTGCCAGCTCCGCGGCATGCGCGGAACAGCCGAGCTTCGTTTCGGACGGATCGATCAATATCTGCACCACTGCGGCATTTCCGCCCCTGAGCTACAAGCGCTCACCGGGCGACCTGACGCCCGTCGGCATCGACATCGAGATCGCCGAGGCGCTGGCCAAAACCTGGGGCGCCAGCACGAGCTATACCGTCACCGACTTCTCGGGCCTGCTGCCGACGCTGGGTTCGGGGCGCTGCGGCCTGATCATCAGCGGCATCTATGTCAATGACGAGCGCCGCAAGACCTATGACGGCGTGCGCTACATGAAATCGGCCACCGTGCTGGTGACCAAGGCCGGCAACGCGGCGATCGGCAAGCCGGACGACCTCAGCGGCCGCGACGTCGCACTGGAGGCCGGCACCTATTACAAGGAAGAGCGGCTGGATCCCCTGAACAAGACCCTGGAAGCGGCCAGTAAGCCGCCCGTCGCCATCCACAATTATCCGACCCAGCAGGCAGCCTATCAGCAGGTGATGGTGGGCCGCGTCGACGCAACGCTGACCGAGGAGGCCGAGGGTGCCTTCCGCGTTGCCGACGCCAAGGACACGCTACAGATCGCCTATACATGGCAGTCCGACTTCACCTACGGCATCTATATGCGTCGCAAGGACGGCGACCCGGCGCTGGTGCGCAACTCCCTGAGGAAGCTTCGCGATGACGGCTTCTTCGCCGCTCTCGCCCAGAAATACGGCCTCAACGCTGCTGTCTTCGACGTCGACTACGACAAGTAGCCAGGAGCAGCGGCGCCGACATGTCCTTCGATCCGGCACTCCTCCTGACGGCACTGACCAACCCGGCCATGCTGCAGGGCGCCGCCATCGCCCTCATCCTGTCCGTCATCGTCTTCGCCGTCTCGTTCTTCCTCTGCCTGCCGCTGGCGCTGTGCCTGAATTCACGCAAGGCGATACGCAATGGCTCGGCGCAGCTCTATGTCTGGGTGTTCCGCGCCGCACCGCTCATTCTGGTGCTGCTCCTGGTGTGGAATGGCTCGCCGCAGTTGATGCCCTTTCTGCTCAAGGCAGGCTGGTTCACGCCCTTCGTGGCGGCGGCAATCTCCTTCACCTTGGTCACATCGGCATATATGGCGGAGATCATGAAGGGAGCCCTGCGCTCGATCGGCGCCGGACAGGGGGAAGCCGCGACCGCGCTCGGCCTCACGCGCCTGCAGGCCTTCAGGCTGGTGATCCTGCCGCAGGCCCTGCGTGTCTCGCTGCCCGCTTTGGTCAACGAGTTCATCAACCTTCTGAAGGTGACCTCGCTCGCCTATGTCATTTCGTTGCGCGAGATCATGGCGGTGGTCAATGACGCGATAGCAGCATCCTTCCGCTTCGTGGAATGGTATTGCGCCGCCCTGATCTACTATCTCGTCATCGTCTCGCTTTTCATGATGGCACAGTCGCTGATCGCCCGCCGCCTGCAGTGAAGCCTCACGGCTTGACGAAGAGGATGGTGGTCAGCCCGCTCTGCCATTCCTCGTCGGGATAGCGACCGGCCTCGCGATAGCCCCGCGAGAGGTAGAAGGCCTGGCTCGGCTGGTTGAAAGTGTCCGTTTCCAGGCGCACCTGTGCAAAGCCAGCCGCCTTGATCGCGGCCTCCGCCGCGTCCATCAGCCGGTGTCCGATACCCTTGCGAGCGTGGCTGGAGTGGACATGCAGGGCATCGATGAAATCGCCTTCCCAGCGCACGAAGCCTGCCACCTCGCCGTCGAGTTCGGCAACCAGGCATTCCTGCCCATGCTCGTCGATGAAGCGATCGGCGAGGCCGGAGGTGAGATAGCGCTCGACAGCTGCTGGCGTGATGTTGGGGCGCCAGGTGCTGTCGAACGTATCCCGGAGGATCGCCTTCAACGCCGGCTTGTCCGCCTCGCTGCCCTGCCTGACCACGACGACACCCATTACCATCTACCCCGATTGCAAGCCCGCCCGACCCGGGCTCTTGCGCTTCACACTGCCTTAACCTGATTCTCAGCGGCGTAAGCGCCCGAAGCACGGAGAGATGACCGGCCCATATTCTCGCCATGTCACCACGGAAATTCTCGCTATGTCACCATGGAAGGAAGTACCGACTGACGCCGGATAAGCGCTAGAATGACGATGAGCGCCCTTTTGGAGGACATGCCGATGACACTGACGGTCCAGCCTTTCCTGATGTTCCAGGGGCACGGGCAGGCGGACGCCGCCATGAACCTCTATGTTTCCTTGTTTCCGGACGGCAAGATCCTCGACGTCGAGCGTTACGGCCCCGGTGAAATGGGGCTGCAGGGTTCGATCAAGAAGGCGCGTTTCAGCATCGCCGGCCAGAGCGTGGTCTGCATCGACAGCCCGGTGCAGCACAATTTCACCTTCACGCCATCCTTTTCGTTCTTCATCGATTGCGAGACGAATGAGGAATTGGATCGCCTCTTCGCCACCCTCTCGCAGGACGGCACTGTCTTCATGGCCCTTGACGATTACGGGTTCAGCCGCCGGTTCGGTTGGATCGCCGACCGTTTCGGCGTCTCCTGGCAGATCAACCTGCCGTTCGAGCCGGTGGGCTGACACAGGCTACGCCTCCGCCTCCTGCATCAGCCTGACCGGCCCACTGCCTGCACCCGCGAGCCGGTCATCGGTATTGAGCAAGGTGCAGCGTTCCATCGACAGGCAGCCGCAACCGATGCAGCCCGTCAGTTCGGCGCGCAGGGTCTGCATCAACGCGATGCGATGGTCGAGCTCGTCGGCCCAGTGACTGGCGAGTATTTCCCAATCGTGCCGGGAAGGCGGACGATCGTCCGGAAGCTCGGCCAGGCGAGCTGCGATCTCCGCCAGCGAGAAGCCGAGTTCCTGCGCCACCTTGATCAGGGCGACGCGGCGCAGCACCGCCCGGTCGTAGCGGCGCTGATTGCCCTGGTTGCGCCGGCTGCGGATCAACCCCTTGCGCTCGTAGAAATGCAGCGCCGTGACCGACACGCCGCTGCGGTGAGCGAGATCGCCGACGCTCAATTCAACCATGGTTCGTCTCCCAAAAACAGCTTGACCTTAACTTAAGTAGAGGTTGTAGGCCAGACGATGTCGGGATGCAGAGGTTGCATCGGACACCGTTCGAGACGGACGCTGGAAGTTGGAGCTGAAGATGGACACGCAAGTCAGCACGGGAACCGAAGCCCGTTGGCGCGAGATCGCGGTCGGCAGCTATGCCGGTGCGACGGCGACGCTTTGCCTTGGCGTTGCCCTGTTCGCCTTCAACAGCTTCCTGGTTTCGACCGCCCTGCCCTCGGCGATCGACGAGCTGGGCGGCGCCTCGTTGATCGCCTGGTCGGTCAGCCTCTATCTGATCTTCGCCATCCTCGGCGGCTCGATCGCGGCGTTGCTCAAGGCCCGCCATGGCGCACGGGCGGCACTGATCGGGGCAGCCCTGCTGTTTACGGCGGGAACGCTGTTCGCGGGCCTTGCTCCCGCCATGGCCGTGCTGCTGGTCGGCCGCGCCTTGCAGGGCTTCGGCGAAGGCCTGATCGCCGCGATCTGCTACGCGCTGATCCCGGAGATCTTTCCCTCCCGCCTGGTTCCCAAGGTGTTCGGCGCCGAGGCGATGGTCTGGGCAGCGGCGGCCTTCGGCGGCCCGGCCGTCGCCGGCATCATCAGCGAGACGGTGTCGTGGCGGGCGGCCTTCCTGGTCAACGTACCGCTGTCGCTGATCTTCATCGCCCTCGTCCTCAAAGTGGTGCCGCATGCAACCCGGCAGGAAGCGGTGCCACTTCCACTCGTCCAGCTCGGCGCCATCGGAGCCGGCATGGCGGCGGTGATGATCGCCGACGTGGCCGGCGGCACCGGCGCGGCCATGCTGCTGCTGGTGCTCGCCGCCCTGTTGTATGTCGGCGCCGTCTACAGCGACAGGCGCTCGCCGGCCCGGCTCTTCCCCAAGGATGCCTTCCGGCTCGGCAAGCCGATCGGCCTCGGACTTTGGATCGTCTTCCTGATGCCGATGGCCCATTCGGCGGCCTCGGTCTATCTCGTCTATCTGATCCAGCATCTTTGGGGGTACGGCGCCACGCTGGCGGGCGCGCTCAATGCGGTGATGGCGGTGTGCTGGAGCCTCGTCGCCATCGCCGTGGCGAGCGTAGCCTCGCAGAGGATCCGTCGCCGGCTGATCTGGCTAGGCCCGCTGTTCCTGGTGCTTGGCCTCAGCGCCATCATCGTCGCGCTCTGGCGGACCGACATCGTGCTGCTCGTCGGCGGCCAGATCCTGATCGGCGTGGGCTTCGGGGCAAGCTGGGGCTATCTGAGCCAGGGCCTGATGGAAGCCTCGCCGGCGGAGGAACGCAACCGCACCTCGGCCCTGCTGCCCACCCTGCAATCGGCGGCCTATGCCATTGGGGCCGCCGTGCTCGGCTTCGTGGCCAACGCCAACGGTGCCGGCTCCGCCACCACGGGTCCACAGCTTCAGCAAGCCATGCTGGCCGTGTTCATCCTGGCGATCGCAATCGCCCTGCCCGGTGTTTTCGCCGCGCTGAAACTAGCGCCGCTTCTGTTCAGGGAGAGGGAGCGGGCTCAGGGCTGCACGAGTTGAGAAAATGCAGCCCTCCCGCGAGGCCCTCGCCTCTTTCAGCAAGAGGGCAGGAAGACGCTTCAGTCCTCCATCAGGATCTGCAGCTTCACGTCTGTGGGCAAGGCCTTGGCGGCCCGCTCGAAGGCGGCGATGGAATCCTGGAAGGCATAGGTGCCGGTGATCAGCGGCTTGAGATCGACCTTGCCTGAGCCGATCAGCGCCAGAGCGCGATCATAAATGTTGGCATAGCGGAACACCGTCTCGATGCGGACTTCCTTGGCGATGGCGCCAGGAACGTCGAAATTGACCGGCTCCACCGGCAAGCCGACCAGCACCAGCGCGCCGCCGGGCCGCACCAGGTCGAAGATGCCGTTATAGGCCTTGGCGCTGCCGCTCGCCTCGAACACCACGTCGGCACCCCACTTGTCGGTCTCCCGCGCGATGGCGGCGGCAAAGGTTTCCTTGGTCAGGTCGACCGGGATGATGCCGTCATAGCGCCCGGCAATCTCGAGCTTTTCCTTGCTGAAATCGGAGATCAGCACCTTGCTGCAGCCGCCGGCCAGGGCAGCAAGCGCGACCATGATGCCGATCGGGCCGGCACCGATCACTGCGCCGACATCGCCAGGTGCGATGCGGGCGCGTGCAGCTGCCTGCATGCCAACGGCGAAGGGCTCGACCATCGCACCTTCGGCGAAGGAGACATTGTCGGGTAGTTTGTAGGTGAAGGCGGCCGGATGCACCGTGAAGGGCGTGAGCACACCATGCACCGGCGGCGTCGCCCAGAAAACCACGGACGGATCGACATTGTAGATGCCGAGCTTTGAGGCCCGAGAACTCAGATCCGGTATGCCGGGCTCCATGCAGACGCGGTCGCCAGCCTTGAGGTTCGTCACCTTCGAGCCGACCTCGACGACCGTGCCGGCCGCTTCATGGCCCAGCACCATCGGCGCGTTGACGATGAAATTGCCGATGCGGCCATGGGTGTAATAATGCACGTCGCTGCCGCAGACGCCGACGGTGTGCAGGGCGATCTTCACATCCGTGGGGCCGACCTCGAGCGGGAGATCGATTTCGCGCAGCGACAATTCGTGCTGGCGTTCGAGGACAAGTGCACGCATGGGTTTCCTCCGGTTTCGGGCAAACGTCGCCGAAGAGCCGGCGCGTATTCATCCGACATTATCGTCAGTTTGTTGCGGCAATCAACCAACTCCGGCAACCGAGGACGGCGAGCCGACAGAGATATTACCAGCTATCCGTGCGTGCCGATCCGTCAGAAATAATCCGGCCCTCACGCTGCATCGAGCTTGTGGATGAGGTTCATGATGCCTTCGCTCATGGCACCATAGTCGCGGCTGTTGTGCAGGTCTCCCGCCACCCGGTAGCCGTTCATCACCACGATGCGGTCGGCCAGGGCGATCATCTCCGGCATGTCTGAGGTGATGAGCAGGATGGAGGTGCCGGCATCCGACAGTTCGCGAATCAATTCATGCAGATAGGCCTTGGTCTTGATGTCGATTCCAACCGAGGGCTCGTCGATGATCAGGAGCCGCACACCCGCAGCCAGCCATTTAGCCACGCTGATCTTCTGCTGGTTGCCACCGGAGAGATTGCCGACGAGCTGCCCTAGGGAAGGCGTGCGAACCTCCAGCTTGCGGATATAGGGCTCGGTCGCCTTGCGCACGGTGCGGTCGGTGAGCAGGCCGCCGAAACCGGCGAGCTTGCGCCAGATCGCGATGCCGGCATTGTCCAGCACCGAATGCAGGAGGATGAGGCCTTCCTGCTTGCGGTCCTCGCTGACATAGCCGAGCCGATGGGTATGGATCGCCTCGCCGACGCTGGTAATGGCCACCTCCTTGCCGTCGAGCCGGATGGTGCCCGACGTCGCCGGCTGCAGCCCCATGATAGACTTGGCGAGTTCGGTGCGCCCGGCTCCCACCAGGCCATAGAGCCCGACGATCTCGCCGCGGCGGACGGTGAGATCGATGTCGCGATGGCCGAAGGGCGTGGCGACCTTCTCGAGCTGCAGCACGGGCGCTGCCCCGGCATGGTCGCGCGGCTTCCAGTCCGGGATCTGCTCGCTGCGCCCGATCATCAGGCGCACGAGATCCTGGCGCCCGAGCCCTTCCATCGACCGGCTGTCGCAGGCATTGCGCCCGTCGCGGAGCACGGTGACCTGGTCGCAGATCTCCTGCACCTCCTCCAGCTTGTGGCTGACGAAGAGCATGCTGACACCCTCGTCCCTGAGCTTCTTGAGCAGAGCGAACAGGGCGACGGTCTCATGCGGAGTCAGGGAGGCCGTCGGCTCGTCGAGCAGCAGCACGCGCGAACGCAGGGACAGCGCCTTGGCGATCTCGACGAGCTGCATCTTGGCGACGCTGAGCTGTGAGACCGGGGTGGCCGGGTCGAGGTCGAGCCCGAGGACGTCGAGCCAGCGCCGCGCCTCGGCATTCACTGCGGCATAGTCGATCGGCTTGAACGGGCTGGCGCTCAGGCGCTCCAGCATGATGTTCTCGCCCACCGAAAAGCGCGGGATGAGGTTGCGTTCCTGATGCACCACGCCGATACCCCTGGCGATGGCGTCGCGGGTCGAGGTGAAATGCACGGGTTGCCCATCGACCACCAGTTCGCCCTCGTCGGGCCTGAGCACCCCCGTGATCAGCTTGATCAGTGTGGATTTGCCGGCACCGTTCTCGCCCAGCAAGGCGTGGATGGAGCCCGGGCGTAGGGAGATCGAGACCCCTTCCAGCGCCTTGACGCCCGGGAAGAACTTGCTGACGCCGCGCGCCTGGAAGACCGAGGCTGGTGTCTCTGCCGCCATGGTCAGATCCTCTTCAGGCCGCGGCTGACGCGGATCTCGCGCCAGCGGTTGATGCCGACAGCCCACAGGATCAGGCCGCCGAGAACGACCTGCACCAGGAAGGGATCGATATGGAAGAGCACGAGCGCCTGGGTGATGATGGCGACGATGATCACGCCGAGCAGCGTGGCGAAGCTGGAGACATGGCCGCCCGCGAGCACGGCACCGCCGATCACCGGTGCGGCAAAGGAAAGGATCAGCCAGTCGTCGCCGATGGTCGGCTGCCCGATCTCCAGCCGCGCCACCAGCGCGATGCCGGCCAGGGCCGCCAGCAGGCCCGAAATGGCATGGGCGGTGACGACGGTCCGCGACACCGAGATGCCGGAGAGTTCGGCCGAATGCGGATTGCCGCCTACGGCCAGGATGAAGCGCCCAAGCGGCAGGCGGTTGAGCAGATACCACATCGCCGCGAACACGATGGCCGCCGGGATCACCAGCCAGGGCAGCGGACCCAGGAAGGTGGTGTTGCCGAAATCCTTGACGCTCTGAGGCACGCCGTAGAAGGGCTGGGCCTTGGTGATGGCGAGGTTGATGCCCTTGAACACCGACAGGGTGGCCAATGTGATGACGAAGGCAGAGATACCGGTGCCGGCGATGAAGGCGCCATTGACGATGCCGGCCAGGAGGCCGATCCCCGCCGCCAGCAGCGCGGCAAGCGGCGCCGGCAAGCCCCACACCTGCATCATGCCGGCAAAGGAGATCGCGGCCAGTCCGCCGATGGCCCCGACCGCCAGGTTCATCTGCCCGATGGCGATGATGATCATCTGGGAAAAGGCGATCAGCATGTTCACGGTGATGGCGAGCAGCAGCACCTGGATGTTGAGCGGCGACAGGAAGGACGGGTTGAAGCTGCCGATGAAAGCAATCGCCACGACGGCGATCGCCAGCGGCCCGAACCAGTCGGTCTGCATGAAGCGGGGCATCACACCATCCTCCGATGGGCGAGATAGGAACGGCGTGCCTTATCGATCAGCACGGCTGACAGCAGCAGGCAACCCAGGCAGGCCTGCACCCAGAACTCCCCGATCTGCAGGAGAAGCAGGCCGTTGGTCAGCATCGTAACCAGGATGGCGCCGAGCACGGTGCCGCTCACCGAGACGCGGCCACCGCTGAGCAGCGTGCCGCCGAGCACCGGGCCGAGAAAGGCCGGCAGCAGCCAGTCCTGCCCCAGTTGTCCGGCCATCGAGGGAATGGCCGCGCCGGTACGCGCCACCACGAGCATGGCCGTGATGGCGGCGAGCCCCCCGACAGCATGTGGCAGAGGATGAAGACACGCCCGACGCGCACGCCGGAAAACTCGGCGGCCTCGGGACGGGCGCCGGCCGCCAGCATCTCGCGGCCGAAAACGGTGAAGCGATAGAGCATGCCCAGCGCGATCGCCACGATGAGGGCGACGACGAGAAGCGGCGAGACCAGGCCGAACAGGCGCAACCGCCCGAAATTGGAGAAGTCGGCCGGAATGCCGCGGAAGGATTGAGCCTTGGTCAGATAGATCATCGTCCCGAAGAAGATGCTCATGCTGGCAAGGGTGATGATGAAGCTGTGCAGGCCGGAGCGTACCACGACGAAACCGTTGATCCAGCCGAGCGCCGCCGCCAGGGCGATGGCGCCGAGAGCGGCAACAGGCCAGGGCAACCCCGCCAATTCCACCAGGGCGCCAAAGGCCATCGCCGCGCAGACGCCAATGGCGCCGACCGCCAGGTTCAACCCACCGGTGACGATCACCACCATCATGGACAGACCGACCATGATGTTGACGGCGGCGACGCGCCCCAGCGTGAACTGGTTGAAGGGCGAGAAGAACCCTTTGGTGGCGAGGCCGAACAGGCAAGCGAAGACCACGATCAGGACCAGCAGGCCGAATTCGTTGGTCAGGTAGAAGCGCACCGTGCCGCTTTGCATCGGCTTGCCGGTCGCCGGCGCGAGTGTTGCGGTTGGGGATTCGTCACCGGCCATCGGCGGATCTCGGCTCCGTAGGAATAGAGTTGCGTCCGGTCGTCACTGCGGGCCTTTTCGATCCTGTGATCGGCGCGGCTCGCAATGACGAACAGTCCCTCCGGCGCGCTTACTTGCAAGCCAGGTAAGTTTTCTCGAAGCTCGCCAGCAGCGTCTTGGTGATGCCCTGCATGGCGGAGATGTAGTTGTCGACACCCGAGGCATCGACGAAAACCGTGCCCGAATCGATGAAGTGGTTGGTCAGTGCATTGGACTTCCAGGGCGCATCGGCCTTCACGGTGCAGCCATTGCGCAGCTTGTCGGCCGCGAAAGAACCGATATAGCCCTGGCCATAGGGGTTCTGCAGCATGGTGCCGTTGACGAAGCCGTCCTTGATCGCCTTGAGCACCACCTCGTCATGGTCGATGCCGACCATTTTGATGCGCTTGTCGCCGATCTTGCGCAAGGCGTTGGAGGCGACCACCGCCGGCACCCAGGCCGTGGTGACGATGCCGTCGATCTCACCGGCATGGGCGGCAAGATAGGCGTTGATCTTCTCTTCCGCCGGCTCGGGCGCGTCGATATCGGCGATGACCTGCACCACCTGCCCGCCTTCTTCCTCGGCAGCCTTCTTTACGGCGTCGATGCGAAGCTGCGTGTTGGGATCGACCAGGAAGCCGGTGAAATGGGCGATGCGCTTCTTGCCGCCCATCGCCTTGAACAATTCCTTGGTGCCGAGATAGGCCGAATTGCCGGTATCGGTACCGAGGCAGAAGGCCGCCTTGGAAGGGTCCTTCAGGCAGCCGGCCAGTGCCATCACCGGCGCGCCGGTATCGGCCAGCTCATTGGCTGTGGCCACCGAACCGACCGGATCGCCCGGGAAGATCAGGAAGGCATTGTAGCCCTGCGTTACCAGGCTTTCGAGCAGTTCGTTCTGTTGGCTGAGCTCCCATTTCTGCGGAACCTTGTAGTCGGCCGCCCCAAGGCCGAAATCCTTGGCCGCATCTTTGCCGGCCTGATCCCAGGCCGAAAAATAGGGATGCGGACCGCCGGGCACCAGCGCCACCTTGGTGTCGTTGGCGGCCAAAGCGGGCAACGCACCGGCGAACAAGGCAGCCACAGCCGCGCAAGCAAAGAGCTGACGTCGAATGAACATGAAATTCCCTCCCTCTGGAGATGACGTGCTGCGGGCGCTTCTCGACTTCGCTTGGCCCGCTTGACAGGTGTGGATACTAGGATCCAAGGTCAATCTATGCAACCGTGTTTGCAAGATAATGGTAGCGATCTTGGTCCTCCTCCCATGCCATTCCGATTCAGGATGGAGCACCATATCATTGCGATCATTGCGGTTTTGAAGGAGCCGGCCGATGTCTGCCTTGCCCAACAAACAGTCCGGGCCGGACGAAGACGGGCTGGGCTTTGCCGTCGACATCAATCGCAAGCATCCGGTGGGCGACCAGATCTACGAAGCGTTGAAGCAGGCCATCATCACAGTCAGGCTGATGCCAGGCACCTCGATCAGCGAGAACCGCATCTGCCGCCATTTCGGCGTGTCGCGCACCCCCGTGCGTTCCGCGGTGGTGCGGCTGAGCGAGGACGGCCTGATCGATGTCTATCCGCAGCAGGGCAGCTTCGTCTCGCCCATCCGCCTTGCCGAAGTGCGCGATAGCCATTTCATCCGCAAGCATCTGGAACTGGCTTTGCTGCGCGAGGCTGCTTCGCGCTGGACATCGGCCAAGAGCGTCGAGGCCCGCGCCATCGTGGAAACGCAACGCCAGGCCATGCTCGCCGATGACAAGGACCGCTTCTTCGAGCAGGACGAACGCTTCCACTACGCCTTTGCCGGCTTCGCCGAGCGCGAAGGCGTATGGCCGACCATCCTGCAGGTCCGCGCCCGCCTTGCACGCTTCGTGCGGCTGTTCGGCACGCCTTCCCGTCTGCCCCTGGTGCTGGAGGAACATCTGGCCGTACTCGATGCCCTCGACGACGGCAGGACGAACGAAGCCGCCGCCCGGCTCGAACAGCATCTCGACATGATCTTCACCATGCTCGCCCAATTGCCGGACGAGTATGGGCCCTATGTTACGGAGTAGCCCGATGCGTCTTGGCACCAGTACCCTCGCCCAACTCAAGGCTGATATCGCCAAACCGCGCTATGATCGGGCCGCGATCCGGCCCGGTATCCTGCATCTGGGCACGGGCGCCTTCCATCGCGCGCATCAGGCTGTCGCCATCGACGATTGCCTGGCCCGCGGCGAGACGGATTGGGCCATCCTCGGCAGTTCGCTGCGGGGCACCCAGACGCGCGACGCCCTCGCTCCCCAGGATGGGTTGTACACACTCGCCATACGCGACAGCGGCCGCGAGGATCTGCGCGTAATCGGATCCGTGCTCGGTGTCACCGTCGCACCGGAAAATCCCACTCTTCTCCTGGACCAACTCGCCGACCCGGCTATCCGGATCGTCACGCTGACGATCACTGAAAAAGGCTATGCAGTCGATCTCGGCAGTGGCGGCCTGAGGCAGGATCATCCCGATATCGTCCATGATCTCGCCAACCCGCAGGCGCCCCGCTCGGCCCTCGGTTTCCTGGTGGAAGCGATCGCGCGCCGGCGCCGGGAGGGCGGTCGCCCCTTCACCGTCCTGTCCTGCGACAACCTTCCGCAAAATGGACGCACGCTGAAACGCGTGCTCGCCGAATTCGCTGCCCTGCGGGACAAGGACCTGGCGGCCTATATCGCCGGCGAGATCCCCTGCCCCTCCTCCATGGTCGATCGCATCGTGCCGGCGACGACCGACGCGGACCGCACCGCCATTTCCGCCTCGCTCGGCCTCGAAGACGCCTGGCCGGTGCTGGGCGAGCCGTTCAGCCAGTGGGTGATCGAGGATCGCTTTGCCGCCGGCCGGCCGCGCCTGGAGGAAAGCGGCGTCGAGTTCACCGACGATGTCGAGCCCTTCGAGCATATGAAGCTGCGCCTGCTCAACGGCACGCATTCCACCATCGCCGCGCTGGGGCGGCTGGCCGGCCATGAATTCGTGGCGCAGGCGATCGCCGATCCGGTGATCCGCGATCTGATCGAGCGCTATTGGCAATGCGCCATCCCGACCCTGTCCATTCCGGCCGGCAGGGCCTTCGCCTATACGAGGCAGCTTCTCGGCCGCTACGAGAACACCTCCCTGCATCACCGCACCGCACAGATCGCCTCCGACGCTTCGCAGAAACTGCCGCAGCGCATTCTGTCGCCCCTGCGCGATTGCCTCGCCAAGGGACTGCCCTGCGGCCCACTGATCTTCGCTATCGCCGCCTGGATTCGCTCCTGTGGTGGCAGTGACGACAAGGGCCGTCCCCTGCCCCTCAACGACCCGACCTTCGAGGCTTGGACCGGCCAGCCCGACCAGCGCAGTGCAGCGCCCCAGGCTGTGGTCGAGGCTTTTCTCGGCCTTTCTGCTGTTTTCGGCAACGACCTGCCACGCAACACCGCCTTTGTCGGCGATCTGCAGGTGGCTTATCGGGCGATCGCCACCCAAGGCGTCCTGGGCGCCGCCCAATCCTGGAGACAGACATGAGAGCCCTGAGCTGCGACGAGCCCGGCAAGCTGAGCATCATCCAGCGCGACGAGCCTAGCCCCACCGGGAACGAGGTGTTGGTGCGCATTCGCCATGTCGGTGTCTGCGGCACCGACTATCACATCTTCCATGGCAACCAGCCTTATCTGAGCTATCCGCGGGTGATCGGACACGAGCTCGGCGCCGAGGTCGTCAGCGCGCCGGCGGGACCGGCCCTGCGCACCGGCCAGATCGTCTCGATCATGCCGACGATCTATTGCGGCCACTGCCGTGCCTGCCGGATGGGCAAGACGAATTGCTGCCAGCACCTGGAAGTCCTCGGCGTCCATCGCGACGGCGGGGCCTGTGATTTGATCGCCGTGCCGGAGGCCAACGTCATTCCGGCCGACGGCCTGACGGCAGGACAGGCGGCCATGGTCGAGTTCCTGGCCATCGGCGCCCATGGCGTGGCGCGCGGCGGCATCGGGCCGGGACAGCGCGTGGCGATCGTCGGCGCCGGGCCAATCGGCATCGCAGCCGCCGTCTTCTCCAAGGTGGCTGGCGCCCATGTCAGCGTCGTCGACATCAATCCCCACCGCCTCACCTTCTGCGCGGACGAATTGGGGGCGGATGGCGTCTTCGAGGCCTCCGCCGATATCCGGGATCGCCTCAGTCAGGCAACGGGCGGCGATTTCTTCGACTGCGTCATCGACGCTACCGGCAGCCCCTGCGCCATGCAGAAGGGTTTCGATCTCGTCGGCCATGGCGGCGCCTACGTGCTGCTGTCGCTGGTGCGCGCGGACATCACCTTCAACGATCCGGAATTCCACAAGCGCGAGACCACGCTCTATGCCAGCCGCAATGCCATCAGGCAGGATTTCGAGACCGTGCTGCAGGCGATGCGGACCGGCAAGGTGCCCCTGCAAGCCCTGGCCAGCCATGAGGGCAGCCTGGACGATGCGCCCGGCCTGATACCGGAATGGTCCAAGCCGGAAACCGGCGTGATCAAGGCGATCCTGACCGTATAGGCGGCCTGCGCGTCTCAAACCAGGCGGTTGCCACACTCCCTGCCGAAGAAGGCCTGTCGCGTCTTGCTTTGTCAGCCCCGCCCCGTCCGCCGGGACGTCCGTGCCCGCATCAGCCAGCAAGCTGCAGATTTCTAGGACGGTGCCGTCAGCAGATGGCCCGCCAGCTTGGCCACCTGCTGGCGGATATCCGGCACAGCTACGATCTCCCAGAACGTGCCGGAGGTGATCGGTCCCACGGCAAAGAGCCGATCCGAGGGCGTGCCATCCGCCCCCAGCACACCGCAGTCCAGGCCGACATCCAGGCCGAGGCCGAGGCTGTCGGGCCGCACCCTGCCATCGGCGAGCAATTGGCGCAGAATCGGGTTGTCGGTCGCCGTGACGTCAGCCGCGCGCCCGCGGCACTCGAAGACGGCATCCGCGTCGATCTGCATTTCGGACGCACCAGTGCGGGCGGTGTAGCGCACCGTTACACCACCTGCCTGCGGATCGAATCCGGTAACCCGTCCCGCCACGATGGCGAGCTGCCCTGCCCGGCGAGCTTCTTCGATCCGCGCTGCGGCATCCGGTGCCATGCGATGACGATGAATGTCCCACCAGGCCCGGGCATGGCGCAGAAAACGTCGGCGCGCCTCCTGAGACAGGCTGCGCCACAGGGGCTGTGTATAGGGCCGCAGCCCGTCGACGATGGCACGCCAATCGCCCCCCGCTCTCTGGTGTTCAGCCACGAGCCGACGCAGCCAGCGCGTGAGATAGACGATACCCGTGCCATAGGGGATGTCGGCGGCGTCGAGGCGCAGCGGCTGGATCGGCCGATGCGCTTGCGGGCTGAGGCCGCGCCTGGAAATCGCGGTGATCCGGCCTCGATGTCCGGCATGCAGCAGGGACAGGACCCGGTCGGCCATGGTGAGGCCGGTACCGACGATGACGACAGCGGCATCGGGGGAGAAGGCCGCCGGCCCGGCATCGAACCAGCCATCGAAACGCCAGGGGGCCGGCGACAGCCTGGGACCCTCATTGCCGGTCGCCAGAATGGCGATGTCGGCATTCAGCCTGCCGCCCCCGCCCAGATGGGCGACAACGCCTTGCCCGGTTTCCGCGATGCCGACCGCCTCGTCCTGCACGATGACCAGACGCCGGCTACCCGGCCGCTGCACGAGATGCGGCGAGAGCAGATCGGCGAGGTAATCGCGATAAAGGCGCCGGGGCGCGAAGGACTGGGAGTCCGGACAATGGCTGCTGCTATGCTCGCCAACCCAGCGCCAGAAATGGTCGGGATCATCGGGATAGGCGCTCATATTGGCAGCGCGAACATTCAGGAGATGATCGGGATGGCTGGTGCCATAGGCAATACCGGCGCCGAGCTCCCGGCTCTTCTCCACCAGGGTCACACGCAGATCCGGATGATGATGACGCAGCAGATGGGCCGTCATCAACACGCCGCTCGCTCCGCCTCCGATGACGACGATATGCCTGGAGGAGGCGGAATGGACAGTGGGCGGCATGCTGCAAACTTCGATTAATCTAGCATTTTGATAGATCAATCACACACAGCCGACAAGGTGCTCAGCTGGTGAATTTCAAAGCAGGCCGTCTCAGACACCGATCCAGATGGGCGGATCAGATGTGATACATCAAAGTCAGGTCGTCGAGATCGGCGAGCGCCCGCATCTCGGCGAGATTGCGATTGTCCAGCACGGTGGAAATCGCCTGCCGCACTTCCAGCATCATCAGACGCACCGCACACTGGTTCTCGTCGGAACAGTCGTCACAGCGCTGATAGGCCGTGCGGCTGGCACAGGGGATCGGCGCGAGCGGCCCGTCCAGCACGCGCACGATGTGGCCGACTCGGATTTCGCTTGCGGGCCGGCCGAGAACATAGCCGCCGCCCTTGCCCTTCTTCGAATGTAGGAAGCCAGCATTCTTCAGCTCGCCCAGAATCGTATCGAGGAACTTCTTGGGAATGCCATTCTGTTCAGCGATATCGGAGACAAGACATGGCTTGCCCGGCTCTGCACCGGCCAGATGCACCATTGCCTTGAGGCCGTATTTGCCTTTTTTCGTCAGCATGCGGCCCCCGGACTGCGATTCGGAAATCCACTTCAGCCTTCTGGTAATAGCAAAAGCACTGATTTGCTACTCATGCCGTCGCCAAAGCTTGCCAAAACTAGAGCAAAGCGCGTTCAGGCGTGAACGAGCTTTGCTCTAGCTCCTTGCTTTGGACGCGTCTTTGCGATTCGACGTGCTCCCGTCCAATCGCAAAACGCTATGGCGATAAGCCGACGCCGCATGACTTTCGGGCAGCCGCGGCGAGCCGCCGAAAAGCTTCTCGCGCAAGGTTCCCTCGGCATAAACAGTCTTGTAGCGTCCCCGCCGCTGCAGCTCCGGCACCAGCAGATCGGCGACATCCGCAAAGGTCTCCGGGCGCACCGCGAAGGCGAGGTTGAAGCCGTCAATGCCGGTTTCATCGACCCAGGCTTCCAGCTCGTCGGCCACGCTGGCAGGTGAGCCGATCACCACAGGCCCGATGCCGCCGATCGCCACATGCTCGGCGACCTCGCGCACAGTCCAGCGGCGATCGGGATCGGCGCGGGTGATGTTCTCGAGCGCCGAGCGTCCGGCTTCATTCTCGACATGCTCCACGATCGCATCGCGGTCGAGTTGCGAAAAATCGACACCGGTCCAGCCCGACATCAAGGTCAAGGCTCCCTCGTGATCGGCATAGCGGCGATAATCGGCGAACTTGGCCGCCGCCTCCTCATCCGTGGGCGCCACGATCACCGTCAGCAGGGTAAAGATCAGGATATCGGCAGGGTTGCGTCCGAGCCGCGCAGCGGCCTGCCGAATGGCAGCCACCCGGCCGGCGATCACCTTGCGGCTCGGCCCGGAAATGAAGACGCATTCGGCATGCCGCGCCGCGAAGCCGAGCCCCGCCGGCGAGGTTCCGGCCTGATAGAGCACGGGCGTGCGCTGTGGCGAAGGTTCGCTCAGATGCACGGCATCGATGCGAAAATGCGGTCCGTCATGCTGGACTTTGCGCACCCGCCGGGGATCGGCGAAGACCCCGCTCTGCGCATCCGCAACCACGGCATCGTCAGCCCAGCTTCCTTCCCACAGCTTGTAGACCGCAGCCATATAGTCCTCGGCGATGGCATAGCGGTCGTCATGCGCTGTCTGCTTGTCCTTGCCGGCACCGCGAGCCGCACTGTCGAGATAGCCGGTGACGATGTTCCAGCCGATGCGCCCCTCCGTGAGATGGTCGAGCGTCGACATGCGGCGCGCAAAACCATAGGGCGGCTCGTAGCTGAGATTGACGGTGACGCCGAAACCCAGATGCCGCGTCACCGCCGCCATGGCCGGCACGAGCAGCAAGGGATCGTTCACCGGGATCTGCGTGGCGTGGCGCAGGGCCGCTTCGCCATTGCCGCCATAGACGTCGTAGACACCCAGGACGTCGGCCAGGAACAATCCATCGAACAGGCCCCGTTCCAAGATGCGGGCGAGATCGAGCCAATAATCGAGCCGGTTATAGGCGCGCGAACGATCGCGGGGATGGCGCCACAACCCGGGGGACTGATGCGCCACGCAGTTCATCTCGAAGGCATTGAAACGGATGGGTTTGGACATCACTCGGTGTGCCGGTCTTCAGACCGGCAATCCTTGTTGGAAGAAGATTGATGCCGGTCTCGCTCCATCACTTGATGGAGCTGAAAAGACCGGCACACCATTATCCTGCTGCCGCCTTACGATTGGAAGGCGCCACGACATTGGCGATGACCTCGCCGAAGGGGCCGGCATTGCGGGCGGGCCCAAGATCGTTGCCGGTGGTCTTCTTCAGGGGAAGCTTGGGGAAGACCAGTTCGGCGAAGCGATAGCATTCCTCCAGATGCGGATAACCAGAGAGAATGAAGCGGTCGATGCCGAGCGCCATATATTCCTTCATGCGCTCGGCCACCTCGTCGGGATTGCCGACCAGCGCGGTGCCGGCCCCGCCGCGGACCAGGCCGACACCGGCCCACAGATTGGGGCTGATCTCCAGCTTGTCACGCGACCCACCATGCAAGGCCCGCATACGGCTCTGCCCCACCGAATCCATGCGTGCGAACACCTTCTGGGCCGTGGCGATGGTCTCGTCGTCGAGCTTGGAAATCAAGGCATCCGCCGCCTGCCAGGCCTCGGCCGAGGTTTCGCGCACGATCACATGCAGGCGGATGCCGAAGGTGAGCGTGCGGCCATATTTGGCGGCGACCGCCTTGGCATTGGCGATCTTCTCCGCGACCTGCTGGGGCGGCTCGCCCCAGGTCAGGTAGACGTCGACATGCTTGCCGGCGACCTCGTTACCCGCTTCCGACGATCCACCGAAATAGAGCGGCGGATAGGGCTGGCTCACCGGAGGATAGAGCAGCACACCATCTTCGATGCGCAGATGCTTGCCCTCGCGAGTGATCTTGCCGCCCTGCAGGAGGTCGCGCCAGATATCGAGGAATTCGTCGGTGACCTCGTAGCGCTCCTTATGGTCGAGGAAGACGCCGTCCCCCTTCAGCTCCACCGGATCGCCGCCGGTGACGACATTGATGAGCAGCCGCCCGTCGGAGAGCCGGTCGAGCGTCGCCGCCGAGCGCGCCGCGAAGGCCGGCGTGGTCAGGCCGGGACGGATCGCCACCAGAAAGCGCAGGCGCTTGGTCAGCGGCACCATGGCCGAGGCGATGACCCAGCTGTCCTCGCAGGAACGGCCGGTGGGCAGTAGCACACCGAAATAGCCGAGTTCGTCGGCGGCCTTGGCAATCTGAGAGAGGTAGCCGAGCGAGACATGCCGCGCGCCCTCCTCGCTGCCGAGATAGCGCCCGTCGCCATGGGTCGGCAGGAACCAGAGCACATCGGTTTCCTGGGCGGGCGGGGGCAGGTCGAGATCATAGGGCATGGTAAAGTCTCTGGTCGTATATTGGAGGGTCGATCTCCAGATCGACCGTCTTGGAAACGTAGGACGAGATGGGGCGCGAAGACGGTCGATCTGGAGATCGACCCTCCATGCTCCCGGCGCCTTCGGCGGTTAAGTCAGCGCTTATGGAGGTCGGGCCAATTCGGTTCGCGTGTTCATGAACGGGCTTTTGCTTAGATGGCGCCGTGGCGCGGCGGATTGATGCCGTTGAGCCAGTAGTCGCCGATGGCGCGGTATTTCCAGCGCACGGGATCGTGCACGGTGTGGGTGCGGGCGTTGCGCCAGAAACGGTCGAAGCCGAACTGGGTCTGGGTGGCGCGCGAACCGGCGAATTCGATCAGCTTGCTGCCGGCGAGCAGCGAAGCCTCGGTGGAGGCAACCTTGGCCTCGGCGACGGCTATCGAGGCGGCCGCGACCGTCTCCACCGTGGGATCGGCCACGGCGATGTCGGAAAAGCGCCCGGCCCGCTCCAGCAGCGCATCGGAGGAGGCCACACGGATCTTCACCTCGCCAATGCCGGCGATCGTATAGGGATCCTCATAGCCATGATCGAGGCCGCTGTCCTTCCAGGGACGCGCATGCTTTTTCACGAAGCTCAGCGTCTCGGCGAGCGCGGCCCGCGCGATACCGGCCTCGACGGCGGCGTGCATGATCTGCGCCACCGGCCCCATCGAGGTCGGCCGGTCGAAGACGGCCTTCAACGAAATCACCGAGAAGGGATGCACCTCGACATTGTCGAGCGTGGTCGTGCCCGAGCCGGTAACCCGCTGGCCGAAGCCTGCCCAATCGTCGATGACCTCGAGCCCCGGTGTCGACCGCGGCACGAAGGAGATGGTCGAACGCCCCTCATCGTCATTGGCCACCACGGCCACCCAATGGGCGAACAAGGCACCGGTGCAATAGAATTTGCGCCCATTGAGGCGCAGCACCGGCCCTTCTTTGCTGAGGCGGGTGTTGTGGTCCTGGGCCGTCTTGGTGCCGATTTCGGACAGGGCATTGCCGATGCGCTCGCCGGCCAGAATGCGGCCATAGAAGAAGCGCTTCTGCTCCTCGCTGCCTTCCAGGCGCAGGGCATGCAGGATGAAGAAGTGGTTCTGCGGAATCTGGCCGATCGAACCATCCGCCGCGGAGAGAAGCGCAATCACCTCCGCCAGAGTGCCGGATGATACCTCGGCGCCACCATAAGCCTTCGGCACGGTGATGGCGAGCAGGCCGGCATCGGACAGCCAGTCGAGTTCCTCATAGGGCAGGCGCCGCTCGCGATCCCGTTCGATCGCGGTCTCGGCGATGCGGGCCGCGACCTTGCGCGCGGCAGCGAGTGCCTCGGCGTCATCCTTGATGATATGGGCCTTGCCGGCCCGCAAGGCAGGTGCCTTGAACGCAACCAGGCGCTCAGGTGGGGTATCGGCGGTCAGGGCGGCGGCAGTGGGCATGATTTAGTCCTATTCCGGGTGCGCGGGCGTCTCGCCCGCTCTTCCTTCCGGCTTATTCGATGTTTCCAAGGACGGGCGAGACGCCCGCGCACCCGGAGAAATCAACTCCAGGGGTGGCGCGGCGGGCTCACGCCGTTCAGGGCGTGATTGCCGACATGGAAGAATTTCCAGCGTACCGGATCATGCAGCGTGTGGGTGCGGGCATTGCGCCAATGCCGGTCCAGATTGTACTGGCCCAGGGTCGAGCGCGTACCGCCGAGTTCGTGCAGCTTGTTGGTGGCGAGGATGGCGATCTCGGTGGTCAGCACCTTGGCCTCGGCAACCGCGACGGCAGCCGCCGTCACGCCCTCCTCGGTCGGCTGCTCCACGATCGCGTCGACAGCCCGCCCGGCCTTCTCCAGCAGGGCCTCGGCGGCATGCAGCTTGATCTTGAGATCGCCGATCTGGGCGATGGTGAAGACATCCTCATAACCGTGCTCCTGGCCGCTATCGATCCAGGGCCGAACGTTGTTGCGCACGAACTTGATGGTCTCCTCGATAGTGCCGCGCGCAATGCCGGCATCGACGGCGGCCTGGATGATCTGGGAGACCGCCCCGTTGGTCGAGGGATTCTCGCCGCCGAGATAGGCCGGTATGACGCCCTCGGGGCCAACCCGGACATTGTCGACGCGGACATTGCCGCTCGCCGTGGTGCGCTGCCCGAAACTCGACCAATTGTCGATGATATCAAGGCCTTCGGCATCGCGAGGCACGATGGCCAGATGCACCTTGCCGGCGGGATCGACGGCGCCGATATGGATGTAATGCGCGAACAGCGCTCCGGTGGCGTAGAACTTCTCGCCCTTGACCCGGTAGCCATCGCCATCGGGCGTGAGCGTGGTCTCGAAGGCACCGACATGCTTGGACTTGGCCTCGGAGAAGGCGTTGCCGAGCCGGTAGCCCGAGAGCACGCGGTCGAACCATAATTTCTTCTGCTCTTCCGACGCGGTGGCCCTGATAACGTCCACGGCGGCGAGATGGTTCTGCGGGATCTGGCCGATGGAAGGATCCGCCGCCGAGATCAGCTTGATCACCTCCGTCAGCGTCACCCAGGAGACGCCGGCACCGCCATAGGATTTGGGAATGGTTATTCCCCAAAGGCCGCTCTTGGAGAAACGGTCGAGTTCCACCGCCGGCAGAAGCCGTTCGCGATCGCGCAGCGCCGCCTCGGCCGCGAATTCCGCCGCCAGAGTCGTGGCAATCTCGATCGCCTCGGCATCGGACGTGATGACATGGGCCTTAGGCTGGAGATCGAATTGAGGTGGCTCGGAGGTGAGCGGCGGCGCAACGGAAATGGTCATGGTGATCCCGGTCTTCTTGAATCAGGCAGGATGGAAGCCGCCATAGCCGCCCTGGGCATAGACGAGCGGCCTGCCATCGGCGGTGCGAATACCGCGTACGGCACCGATGATGATGGAATGGCTGTGGCGGTCGATGAACTCCTCGACCTCGCAATCGACGGAGGCGAGCGCCCCCTCCAGCGCCAGGGCGCCGGTGAAGAGGCGGTTCCAGCCGGCGTTTTCGTACCGGGCCACCCCCTTGATGCCGCCCCGCCCCGCGAAGCGATCGGCGACGTGGCGCTGGTGGTCGGCCAGGATGTTCACGCAATAATGGCCATAGCGGCGGATGATCGGCCAGGCCGAGGCATCGCGGTTGACGCAGATGATCATGGTCGGTGGTTCGACCGACAGCGACACGGCCGAGGTCGCCGTGAGGCCGGTACGCTCGTCCCCCTCACCCGCAGTGATGACGCTGACGCCGCCAGCCACCAGCCGCATGGCGTCGCGCAGATTCGGTGCCGTAACCGGCGGCAGCTTCACGGCGATATTCATGTTCGTATCCGTCATCTGAAAGAAGCAGTGGAGGCCTCGCCTCCCCTTTCGCTGGCACCCAACGGCGCATCGTGGGCGGATGGTGCAACAGCGATAAACTTATGTCTATAGATTTTATAGAATTTATGGCCAAAAAATTCGAGAGCTTCTGCTCTCGCCTGGGGCCCGACCCGCTTGCAGCCGATGACGATCATCGGGCTGAGTGCGGTCCGGAAGTGGGTGCGCCAACCGTCAGCCGGCGCACCCCTGAAACGATCTTACCAGGCCGGCTGGATCGCGCCCTTGAAGTTGGCGTTGATGAAATCGGCCACTTCCTGATTCTGGTAGGAGGCGACCAGCTTCTTGAAGATCGGCTTGTCCTTGTCGGCTTCGCGCACGGCGATGAAGTTGCCATACGGATTGTTGGTGCGGCTCTCCTGGATCAGCGCATCCTTGGCCGGCGTCAGGCCGGCGCCGAGGGCGTAGTTGGTGTTGATCACCGCACCGTCGAGATCGGGCAGCAGATTGGCGAGCTGCGAGGCCTCGATCTCCTTGAATTCCACCTTCTTGGGATTGTCGGTGACGTCGAGCACGCTCGGCACCTGGCCATCGGCGGTCTTCAGCTTGATCAGGCCATTGGCCTCAAGGAGCTTGAGGGCGCGGCCGCCATTGGAGGGATCATTGGGAATGCCGATGACGGCGCCTTCCTTCAGGTCGGCGAAGGCCTTCAGCTTCTTCGAATAGAGGGCGATCGGCTGCACCAGCGTATAGCCGATCGGCACGATCTTGTAGCCGCGGGCCGCGATCTGGCTATCGAGATAGGGCTTGTGCTGGAAGGCGTTGGCATCGAGGTCGCCCTTCTCCAGCGCCTCGTTGGGAATGGCGAAGTCGGAGAAGGAAACCAGTTCGATATCGAGCCCATCCTTGGCGGCAACCTTCTTGGCCACCTCCCAGATGCGCTCCTCGTCGCCACCCATGACGCCGAGCTTGAGCTTGTCGGCAGCAAAGGCCGCACCGGCGGGAGCGAGGGCAAAGACCAGGGCCAGGGCAGCACCGGCGAGGCGGCGGCGCGTCAATGTGTAGGCGGACATGGGAGTCTTTCCTGTTTTAGATAGACGTTGAATCATGTCGAGAGGCACTGGAAATGACTCTCGGTTCCGTCTCGCAAATCACTGCGTTTACCCAATAATTTGCGAGGTGTTCAGGTCTCGGATGCCTCGGCATCTGCGAGACTCGATATCAGTCCTGCCGCACGCGCTTGTTGAGTTTCCGAGCGGCCAGGTCACCCGCCGACTGCACGCCCTGCACGAGCAGGATGAGGATGACCACCACCGCCCCCATCACTTCGGGCATGAAGCGCTGATAGCCATAGCGGATGGCGACATCCCCCAGGCCGCCGCCACCGACTACGCCGGCCATGGCCGAATAGCCGATCAGGCTGACCGTGGTGAGGGTGAGGCCGAGCACGAGACCCGGCAGGGCCTCGGGAAACAGCACCTTGCGGATGATCTGGAACGGTGTGGCCCCGAAGGAGCGCGCCGCCTCAATCAGCCCGGCATCGACCTCGCGAATGGCGCTTTCCACGATACGGGCGATGAAGGGAGCGACCGCGATCGTCAACGGCACGATCACGCCTTTCAGGCCGATCGAACTGCCGACCACGAAACGCGTGAACGGAATGATCGCGACAATGAGAATGATGAAGGGCACCGAGCGCACGGCATTCACGATGGCGCCGAGCACGGCATTGGCCTTGGGTGAAGCCAGCAACTCGCCACGCCGGCTGGTGGCCAGGAAGATGCCGAGGGGCAAACCGAAAAGCGTACCGAACAGGATGGAGACACCCACCATGATCAGGGAATCGCCGGTGGCATCACGAATGACTCTGAGGATTTCAGGCGACATAGCCAATCACCTCCCCTTGCAGATTGAGCCTCTCCACCGCCGCGACCACGGCAAGCCGGGTTGCCTCGTCGCCTGGCACCGAAACCAGGAGTGCTCCGAAGGGCTCGCCACCGATCGTATCGATGCGACCGGCCAGGATATTGATGTCGATGCCGAGAATGGTGGTGAGACGGCTGACCACCGGCGCTGTAGCATGCGAGCCGGTGAAGGTGATGCGCAGCACCGCGTGGCTGCCCGGGCTCGGCTGGTCGGCGAGGCGCCGGGCCAGATCGGCCGGCAGTTCGACACCGGTGACACCGCGCACGAAACTGGCCGTGGTGGCATGGCGCGGCTGGGTCAACACCTCGAAGGCGCGCCCCGTCTCGATCAGCTTGCCGGCCTCGAGCACGGCAACCCGATGGCAGATCTCCTTGATCACCGACATTTCATGCGTGATCAGCACGATGGTGACGCCGAGGCGCTGGTTGATATCGGCGAGCAGGGCCAGGATGGAGGCCGTCGTCTCCGGGTCGAGCGCCGAGGTCACCTCGTCGCCAAGCAGGATCTTGGGCCGGGTCGCCAAGGCGCGGGCGATGCCGACGCGCTGCTTCTGGCCGCCCGACAGCTCCGCCGGATAACGGTTGCGCTTGTCTGCCAGCCCGACCAGATCGAGCAGCGGTTCGACGCGCTCCCGGATCTCGGCGGCGGCGATACCGGCCACTTCCAGGGGAAGCGCCACATTCTCGAAGACTGTGCGCGAGGATAAAAGATTGAAGTGCTGGAACACCATGCCGATGGACCGGCGGACCGGGCGCAACTGGCTTTCGCTGAGGGCATCGACCTCGATGCCGTCGACGACGACGCGACCATTGGTCGGCCGCTCCAGCCCGTTGATCAGCCGCAGCAGCGTCGATTTACCGGCACCGCTGCGCCCGATCACGCCGAAGATCTCGCCGCGCGGAATCTCCAGGCTGAGATCGTCGAGCGCGAACACGGCAGAACTGCCCTTGCGCGCGGCGAAGGAACGCGACACGCGTTCGAAGCGCACGATCGGTTCGACTGCCTCCACCTCACCAGGCAAGGTCAGGCTTTCCACTCTCACAGGTGCGTTCACGCCACCAACTCCTCCATGAGGGAGTGCAGGCGCCTGGCAACCTGGCCAGAGAGATAGCGTTCGGCATCACGCGGACCCACGAAGGTCATGCCGTCGAAACGGCTGAAGCGCCGGCTCGCAGCATGAAACGCAAAGCGGCGCGCCTGGGGTTCGCGCACCACGATGCCGACAGCGGCACCGGAGATCTCAATAACATAGGATTCGGAATTGGAGGGATGAGACATGATAAGGCCGCCACTTGGTGGCGCTCCGGAAAGACAGGGAATGCATGCGTTCAGACCAGCTTCAACAACAACAGCTGCAACACATCTTTCCGTCTGGCTTTTTGATACCTGTCCCGCTGATCGCGATCATGGGTCACTTCCTGTTTGGAGCCCACGACATCAGCCGTGGCGCTTTAGCGTTTGATGACGCGGCGCAAGCTGCACGCTCAAATGCCCGCGATCGACTCCGTGAGAAGCCGATGACACAAAAATAAATAGTCCACAAAATTAGTCAACTGTTGTTCGTGGATTTTTTTGGTCTCCACGAACTTCGTTTGTTCCCTCCATAGACACTGACTTGCATGAACTCAATGTGCCGTAATGATCGGACAAAAAGACGGTCGGCCAGTCAGTAACTCATCGGACCAATGGCCAACCCCACAGGCACGCTGTATAGTGAGCGTAATTCCATGCTGTATGCCAGCAAGGCCGCTGCGCAAGGTGGATGAGAGCCCAGCGCAGCCCCATGCAAGGCGGATCGAGAACGGCGCTCATCCCCGAAGGCCTCTGCAAGTCGCGCGGAAACCCTCCACTTCCCTCCCCCTTCTCTTACAAATAATTGCGAAAGACCTTCCAGCTTAGCCGGCTGTTGAAAGCCTTGTGTCTCTAGGCAAAGCAACGGAGAAAGGAATGGTTTGAAGCTGGTATCTTGCCGCGTCGAACGAATGGCAGCCACCATCCCCTCGTGGGAAGAACAATCCGGCGGGCGCCACAGCTGATGTTTTCGGGTCGGAACATGGTTCCCGCCCGAAAGCACCAGCAAAAAACTTGAGAAGACGCAGCAATTTCTGGTCTCATCCTTTGGGTTGAAGCAGAAATGCTGCTTAGGGAGTCATAACGCTCGGCAGAGGCCAGCCCCGAACAGGCGATCGAGATCGCTTTACAGGGATGGCCAGACGCGCGACCAAGGTCATGCGCGTGCCGCAAGAGAGGAAGCAAACCGTGCTGGACGCGTTTTTCAAACTGAAGGAACAGGGCACCTCGGTGCGGACGGAGGTGATCGCCGGCATCACCACCTTCCTCACCATGGCCTATATCATCTTCGTCAATCCGGAGATCCTGTCGACCACCGGCATGGACCGCAATGCGGTCTTCGTCGCGACCTGCCTGGCCGCGGCCCTCGGCTCGCTGATCATGGGCTTGGTCGCCCGCTGGCCGATCGGCATGGCGCCGGGCATGGGCCTGAACGCCTTCTTCGCCTTCACCGTCGTCGGCACCATGGGCTTCACCTGGCAGCAGGCGCTGGGCGCGGTGTTCATCTCCGGCTGTATCTTCCTGGTCCTGACCGTCACCGGCGTGCGCAGCTGGTTGATCGCCGGCATTCCGCACTCGATGCGATCGGCCATCGCGGCCGGTATCGGCCTGTTCCTCGGCATCATCGCCCTCAAGAGCTCGGGCATCGTGGTCGCCAGTCCCGCCACACTGGTTACCCTGGGCTCGCTCAAGGAGACCGGCACACTGCTGGCCATCCTCGGCTTCTTCATCATCGCGGCGCTCGACGTACTCAAGGTTCGCGGCGCCATCCTGATCGGCATTCTCGTCATCACCGCGCTTTCGATCGCACTCGGCGTCAGCAAGTTCGGCGGCGTCATCTCCATGCCGCCCTCCATCCTGCCGACCTTCCTGCAGCTCGACCTGGTCGGCGCCATGCATGCGGGCCTGGTGCATGTCATCCTGGTATTCGTGCTGGTCGAGGTGTTCGACGCCACCGGCACGCTGATCGGCGTTGCCAAGCGCGCCGGCCTGATCCAGCCCGACAAGCCCAACCGCCTCGGCCGCGCTCTGCTGGCCGACAGCTCCGCCATTCTCGCCGGCTCGCTGCTGGGTACCTCCTCGACCACCGCCTATGTTGAAAGCGTGTCCGGCGTGCAGGCCGGCGGGCGCAGCGGCCTCACCGCCATCGTCATCGCCATCCTGTTCCTGGCCGCGCTGTTCTTCTCGCCGCTCGCCGGTTCCGTGCCTGTTTACGCCACTGCGCCCGCTCTGCTCTACGTGGCCTGCCTGATGATGCGCGAACTGCTCGAAGTGGAGTGGGACGACATCACCGAGGCCGCTCCGGCCGCGCTGACCGCGCTGATGATGCCCTTCACCTATTCGATCGCCAACGGCCTCGCCTTCGGCTTCATCAGCTATTGCGCTCTCAAGACCCTCACCGGCCGGCCCGGCCAGGTGCATCTCGCCACCTGGCTGGTCGCCGCTCTTTTCGTCGTCCGCTTCGCCTTCTTCGCGGGCGGTTGAGCCTCCGATCCTCGGACATAGCACAAGCGAAAAGGCCAGGGCAGCATGCTTGCCCTGGCCTTTTTCATATCGGCAGAAGGATCAAACGTAGGACAGCACGCAGCTCGCCAGCTTGGCCGTCCGCTCGTCATCGCGACGCGGGCGCGGCAGGTCGATGGCCAGGTCGAGCGCCACGGCGCCTTCGCGCAGCACGATCACCCGATCCGCCAGCGCTACCGCTTCCGACACGTCGTGCGTGATGAGGATGGCGGTGAAGCCGTGCTCGCGCCAGATCCGCGACAGCAATTGATGCATCTCCACCCGCGTCATGGCGTCGAGCGCGCCGAAGGGCTCGTCGAGCAGCAGGATGTCGGGCCGGCTGACCAAGGCGCGCGCCAGCGCGACACGCTGTCTCTGCCCGCCGGACAACACGCTCGGCCATTCATTGGCCCGATCCCCCAGCCCCACCTCATCGAGCGCGGCCTGCGCTAGGCCGCGCCAGTTCGGACCGCGGGCGATGCCGACATTGCCGATCACGCGCTGCCAGGGCAGCAGCCGCGCGTCCTGGAACATCAGACGGGCTCCGGCATGCGCACCTTGCGCGGCTGCCCCGCCGATCGCCACCTCGCCGGCGCTGGGGCGGTCGAGGCCCGCAATGAGGCGCAAAAGCGTGGATTTGCCGCCGCCCGAACGCCCGACGACGGCGACGAACTCGCCCGGCTTGATGGTGAGATTGAGCCTGTCGAGCACGACGCGGTGATCGAAGGCTTTGGATGCCCCTTTCAGCTCGATCGCCAATCCCTTGGGTTTGGGGGACGGCGCGACGAAATTCGACGGCGCCAGGCTGTTGCGGGTCAATTCGGGAGTGAAATAGCCGTCTTCGACATGGAGCAGAGCGTGGGTCAAGCTAGTGCCTCCCGGCGGGGTCGCGCATAGGTGGGATGCCATTGCAGGGCGGCCTGTTCGAGCAGCTTCACCAGCGTGTCGGAGAGCTTGCCGAGCACGGCATAGATGATCACGCCGAGCAGGATGACGTCCGTCTGCAGGAATTCGCGGGCATTCATGGTCATGTAGCCGATGCCCGATGAAGCGGAGATGGTCTCAGCCACGATCAGCGTCAGCCACATGATGCCAAGGCCGTAGCGCAGGCCCACGAAGACCG
The DNA here is from genome assembly GCF_056754975.1 of Labrys sp. HAY1-8F. NCBI lineage: Bacteria > Pseudomonadati > Pseudomonadota > Alphaproteobacteria > Hyphomicrobiales > Xanthobacteraceae > Labrys > Labrys sp. HAY1-8F. Next base: position 1,158,936 of record NZ_JBPGWZ010000002.1, read on the forward strand.
ACGGCAGGGCGCCCGGCAGGATCACCCGCCAGAATCGCGCCACCGGGCCCAGGCCGTAGACACGAGCCATCTCGGTGAGATGCGGATCGATGGTGCGGATGCCGTGATAGGTATTGATGTAGACGGGAAAGAGCACGCCGAGGACGACCAGGAAGATCTTGGCGCTCTCGCCGATGCCGAACCACAGGATCACCAGCGGAATGATGGCAAGGTGCGGCACGTTGCGCAGCATCTGCAGGGTGGAGTCGAGCAAGAGCTCGGCCGGGCGCCAAACGCCATTGGCGACGCCGAGCGCGAAACCGATGAGGCCGCCAATGGCAAGGCCCTGCAATGCGCGTCCGGCGCTGACGCCAACATTGTGCAGGAGGCTGCCATCCTGGAGCGTCTGCCAGAAGGCGAGCGCCACCGCACTCGGTGCCGAGAGCACCCGCGCCTGCAGCCAGCCGAGATCGGCGGCAAGCTCCCAGCCGGCCAGCAGCAGCACGGGCAGCAGCCAAGGAATCAATCGTCCAACCAGGCGCTGGGTCAGCCCATTGATGCGTTGCGATGCCATCGGTCCCTCCCTGCTCAGAGCGTCACGCCGGGACGTAGCGCGTCGGCGATCTTGATCGCCTTCGGGATGAGGCCGAGCTCATGAAAGGTGTCGGCAATCTGCTGCTGGGCGGCCACCGTCTCGGCAGTGATCGGCTGCACGTTCCAGGACTGCCGGCCGAGCGCCAGCTTGAGCACCGGCGCGGGAATGCCGACGGCGGGGGCGAGTTCCTTCGCCGCCTCGTCGACATGGTCCTTGGCCCATTGGTCGATCTCATTGATGGCGGCCAGGACGGCGTCGATCGCGGCCGGATTGGCCTCGGTGAAGGAGCGTTCACCCAGATAGAATTGCCGGTTGGCGACCAGTCCCTCGCCATTGGCGAGCTGGCGCGCTTCGACGGCGATCTCGGCCGCTGCCTGGAAGGGGTCCCAGATCACCCAGGCATCGATGTCGCCATGCTCGAAAGCGGCTCGTGCATCGGAAGGCGTCAGGAACACGGTCTGAATGTCGCCATAGGCCAGGCCCGCCTTCTCCAGCGCCTTGACCAGGAGATAGTGAACGTTCGATCCCTTGTTGAGCCCGACCTTCTTGCCCTTCAGCTCCGCCACCGATTGCAGCGGGCTATCCTTGCGCACCAGGATCGCCTCGCTGAGGGGGGCAGCCGGTTCGTTGGCGACATAGACCAGGGGTGCGCCAGCGGCCTGGGCAAAGATCGGCGGAGCCTCACCGGTGATGCCGAAATCGAGCGCGCCGACATTCAGGGCTTCCAGCAATTGCGGCCCACCGGGAAACTCCGTCCAGGTCACGCCGAAGCCGAGCGGCTCGAGCTTGCGTTCCAGATTACCGCGCGCCTTGAGCAGCAGGAAGGTGCCGTATTTCTGATAGCCGACACGCACCGTCTTCGTCGCGGCGCGCGCGGGTCCAAGGGCGGCGGTCACGGCAAGTGCGGGCGCGGCGGCAAGCAGGAAGCGGCGGGTCCAGAGCGCGGTCATCAGGTCATCCTTAGGCATATCGGCCTCTATAATCCCAATAGTTGATAGATTTAGTCAATAATTAATTTCCCGCCCCAGCTGCATGGAATTTGGCCTGCAATCCGGCCTCTTCTTCCAGTGCGGACCGTTCACGATCTGATTCCGTTCTGGTACCTAACTCTCTGGCCGAAAGACGTTATTTCGGCAGTCCGTCGTTATAATTCTATATAGTCTATAAAATCAGTTGACTTATAAATACCGCCATGGTCGATTTCACACAGAGATTCAACCAGACGGTCCAACGCCATGACGACTTCAGCCGAAAGCCTGCCTATCCTCGATTTCCGCTGGTTCGAGGCCGGGCCGGCGGAACGCAAGGCCTTCCTGGAGGACCTGCGCGAGGCGGCCCGCGGCCCCGGCTTCTTCTACCTGACCGGTCACGGCATCCCCCAGCAGTTGATCGGTGACGTGCTGCGCCTGTCACGTCGCTTCTTCGACCTGCCCGAACAGGACAAGCTGGCGATCGAGATGATCAAGTCGCCGCATTTCCGCGGCTATAACCGGGCCGGTTTCGAGCATACGCGCGGCAAGCCGGACTGGCGCGAGCAGGTCGACATCGGCGCCGAGAAGAGGGCCCGTCCCCTCGACCCCGCAACCCCGGCCTGGCACCGCCTGCAAGGTCCCAATCAATGGCCCGCAGCCCTGCCCGAATTGCAGCTCATCACGCTGCGCTATCTCAGTGAAATCACCCAGCTCGGCGTTCGTGTCCTCAGTGCCTTCGCGCTTGCCTTGGGCCAGAAGGCTGATGCCTTCGAGCCGATCTACACACCCGAACCCAACCAGCTCCTCAAGATCGTGCGCTATCCCGGCCGCGAGGCCAGCGAGGGCGACCAGGGCGTCGGTGCCCACAAGGATTCGGGTTTCCTCACGCTGCTGCTGCAGGATGTGCAGGGTGGCCTGCAGGTCGAGGGAGAGCATGGCTGGATCGAGGCACCGCCCATTCCCGGCACTTTCGTCGTCAATATAGGCGAGATCCTTGAACTGGCTTCGAACGGCTATCTGCGCGCCAACATCCATCGCGTCGTCTCGCCGCCCGCCGGAACCGACCGACTGTCGGTGCCCTTCTTCCTCGGCGCCAATCTCGAAGCCGAAGTACCGTTGCTGACGCTTGCACCGGAACTCGCAGCCGAAGCACGCGGCTTGACGCATGACCCGCTCAATCCGCTCTTCCGCGAGGCCGGACGCAACTATCTCAAGAGCCGCCTGCGCTCTCACCCCGACGTCGCCCGCCGCCACCATTCCGACCTGATCGATACCAGCAAAACCGCACAGGTCGCGTCCGCCTACTGATCCGAAACTACTGACCTCAAGCCCCTCCTCCGGAGCCATTCGCATGACCACCGACTCCCGGCATTTCGAAACCCTCGCTCTGCATGGCGGCAGCTATCGCGCCGATCCGGCCACCGGTGCGGTGGCGGTGCCGATCTACCAGACCACCTCCTACCAGTTCCAGGATACCGGCCACGCCGCGCGCCTCTTCGCGCTCGAGGAGCTCGGCAACATCTATACGCGCGTACAGAACCCGACGACCGACGCGCTGGAACAGCGCATTGCCGCCCTCGAGGGCGGCGCGGCCGCCCTGGCTGTCTCGTCGGGGCAGACGGCCTCGGCCTATTCGATCCTCAACCTCGCCCAGGCCGGCGACAATATCGTCTCGTCCACCGACCTCTATGGCGGCACCTGGACCCTGTTTGCTTCGACCCTCAAGCAGTTCGGCGTCGAGGTCCGCTTCGTCGATCCCTCCGATCCGGAGAATTTCCGCCGGGCGAGCGACGACAAGACCCGCGCCTTCTATGCCGAGACGCTGCCCAATCCCAAGCTGCAGGTGCTGGCAATCCGCGAGATCGCCGACATCGGCCGCTCGATCGGCATTCCCCTCATCGTCGACAATACCGCCGCGCCGCTGATCGCCCGCCCGCTCGAACATGGCGCAGCCGTCGTGGTCTATTCGGCGACTAAATACATCGGCGGCCATGGCACCTCCATCGGCGGGCTGATCGTCGATGGCGGCAATTTCCCCTGGGAAGACCATGCCGAACGCTTCCCGCTGCTGACCCAGCCGGACGAGGCCTATCACGGCGCCATCTGGACCGAGGCCGCCAAGCCGCTCGGGCCGATCGCCTATATTCTGCGCGTGCGGGTGAAGCTCCTGCGCGACGTCGGCGCGGCCCTGTCGCCCTTCAACGCCTTCCAGCTGCTGCAGGGGCTGGAAACCCTGCCGCTGCGCCTGCGCCAGCACAATGAGAACGCCATCAAGGTGGCGGACTTCCTCGCCAAGCACCCAGGCGTCAGCCATGTCATCTTCCCCGGCTCAAGGGCGGTGTCGAGGCCGGCAAGCGCTTCATCGACGCACTCAAATTGCTCTACCACGTCGCCAATATCGGCGATGCCCGCTCGCTCGCCATCCACCCGGCCTCGACCACCCATCAGCAGCTGACGCCGGAAGACCAGCTCGCGACCGGGGTGACGCCCGGCTATGTGCGCCTGTCCATCGGCATCGAGCACCCGGACGACATCATCGCCGACCTGACGCAGGCCCTGGCCACTGCCGAAGACGAGCACGACGCCGCGGAACGTAAGGCGGCCTAAAACATCGCTCGAGAATAGCGCCTGTCATCCCCGGCCGAGCCTCACAAGCTTGCTTGTGAGTGCGAGGGGAAGGGGGTCCAGGAACTGAAGGGCTCGACTGATGGCCCCTGGATCCCCTTCCCTCGCTTCGCTCGCCGGGGATGACACAGTCTTTTCACCGCCCAGCCGGCCACGGATGAAACCCATGTCCAAACTCCCCACTTTCTCGCGCCGCAGGGCGCTCAAACTGGCCGGAACGGCCGGTGCCCTCGCCTCCCTCGGCGCCGTCGGTGGCCGGATCTTCTCGCCCGCCATCGCGGCGCCAGCGCCCAAGATCCGCCTGGCCTGGACGGAGGTGGCTGCCTGCCACTCGCCGCTCGGCTTCGGCGTGGCCAAGGGCATCTACGCCAAGCACAATCTCGACGTCGAGTTGTTCTACCAGGGCGCCAGCGGCCAGACGCTGATCCAGGCTCTCGCCACCGGCAAGGCCGATGCCGGCGCCGGCCTGATCGGAGACTGGCTGAAGCCCCTGGAGCAAGGTTTCGACGTCAAGCTCTTCGTCGGCTCCCATGGCGGCTGCCAGCGCCTGCTCACACGCAAGGATTCCGGCATCAAGACGCTGGCGGACGCCAAGGGCAAGACCATCGCCACCTATGGCATCGGCGCTCCGCCCCAGGTCGCTTTCCAGGTCAGCTTCGCCAAGGCCGGGCTCGATCCGGAAACCGACGTGACCTGGAAGGCTGTGCCCTTCGATCTCGTCGGCGAGACGCTGAACCGAGGCGATGTCGATCTTGCCGCCCATCTCGATCCCTGGGCCTGGGCCATCGAGAAGCAATTCGGCTTCACCAAGATCGCCGACACCCAGACGGGTTATTACGAGAACCACACCTGCTGCGTCCTCGGCGCCAACGGCCCCTTCCTGGAAGCGAACAAGGATGCGCTGCGTCGCCTCGCCGAGGCGAATATCGAGATCCATGAATATACCGCCAACCATCCCGACGAGGTGGCGCAATGGTATTTCGAAACGCTCAAGCCCGCCGGCCTGACGACCGCTCAGCTTACCGAAATCCTGGGAACGCTGGTCTACCACAACCATCCGATCGGCCAGCCGCTGATCGACCAGATCCGCCTGGCGGCTGAAGATCTCAAGCTGGTCAAAGTGCTCGATCCCACCACCGATCCCAAGGAGTTCGCCGAGCGGATCACCATCAACCTGCTCGCCTGAGGTCTTGTCATGAGCGATACCCTGCGCGCGCCCAACTCCGGAGTCCTCAAGGCGAGGCCGCCTTCACAGGCTTCCCTGCAGGCCCTCTGGAACGGCGTGTGGAAGCATGGGCTGCTTGCCTCGGCCGCTCTGGCGGCCACTGCGGGCATCACGATCGGCTTGCCCGACGTGGTCCCCTGGGGCAGCGCTGGTCTGTTCGCCGCCCTTACCGGCACAGCGGCGCTGGTCTTCCTGGCCCTAGCCTTTGCCGTGCACCGTCTTGGCGGGCTGGGACGCACGCTGCTGCATTACGGTCCCTGGTTCGCTGCCATCGGCGTCTGGCTGGCGCTGTGGGAACTCTCGACAGCCAAGACCGGCTGGCTGCCCAAGCCGTTCTTCTCGCCTCCGCATGGCCTGCTCCACGTCTACGTCACCGAGAGCCAGCGCCTTCTGATCTGCATCGCCTATTCGCTGCGCCTGTGGTCCGCCGGCTTCTTCTGCGGCATCGCCGTCGGCTATGGGCTCGGCATTGCGCTGGGCTGGTCGAAGCGCTTCAGCTATTGGGGCATGCCGATCCTCAAGCTGATCGGCCCGGTTCCGGCCACGGCCTGGATCCCCTGCACCTTCTATTTCTTCCCCAATACCTTCGATGCCAGCGTGTTCATCGTGGCGCTTGCCTCCGGCATTCCCGTCGCCATCCTGACGGCCTCCGGCGTCGCTTCGGTCAACCGGGCCTATTACGACGTCAGCCGCATCTTTGGCGCCAAGAGCTGGTATCTGATCCGCAACATCGCCATTCCCGCCTCCCTGCCACATGTCTTCGTTGGCCTGTTCATGGGCCTCTATTACTCATTCGCAGTCCTGGTGGTCGCCGAGATGCTCGGCGCCAAATACGGGCTCGGCTGGTACATCCAGTTCCAGACCGCCTATTCGGGCTATGCCAACGTCTACGCAACGCTGCTGATCATGTCCGTCATCTGCGCCGGTATCGTGAAGCTGCTCTTCGTGCTGCGCGATCGCCTCCTCACCTGGCAGAAGGGCTTCATCTGATGGCTGTCTCCGGCCACAGCATCGGCATCGACGTCCACGGCGTCAGCCATCATTTCGATCTCTCGGGCGCGGAACTGCCCGTACTGGATGGCATCGATCTCAAGGTCGCGCCCGGCGAATTCGTCGCCCTGCTCGGTCCCTCGGGGTGTGGCAAGTCCACCCTTCTTCGCCTGATCGCAGGATTGGAGCCCCCCGCCACCGGCACGATCCTGGCCGACGGCAACGCGGTCGGGGCACCCGATCCCTCCCGCATCCTGGTCTTCCAGGACCCGACCCTGTTTCCCTGGCTCACCGTCCGCAAGAATGTCGCGGCCGGGCTGGAGGCGCGCGGCGTGCTCGCCCGTCAGCGCCATCGCATAGGCCATGCCTTGTCTCTGGTCGGGCTCGAGCGCTTCGCCGATGCCTATCCCCACCAGCTTTCGGGCGGCATGGCCCAACGAGCCTCGCTCGCAAGGGCCCTGGTGCACGACCCCGCGCTGCTGCTGCTCGACGAGCCGCTGGGCAAGCTCGATTCCCTGACGCGCCTCGCCCTGCAGGACGAGTTGGTGTCGCTATGGCAGCGCACGGGCTTCACGGCGTTGCTCGTGACCCATGACGTCGAAGAGGCGCTGCTGCTCGCGTCGCGCGTTATCGTGTTCTCCGACCGGCCCGCGCGGATCAAGGCGGAATTTCCTATCGACAAGCCCTATCCCCGCCATCGCGACGACGTGGACCTGGTGCATCTGCGCCGGGAAATTCTGGCGGCGCTGGGATTGGTCCTTTCATGAGCGTCCTGCCCTTATATCCGCGAATTCTCCTCATCCTGGGTGTAGCCATCGTCACCCTGTCCTTGCTCTGGTGGTGGATTACCTACAGGGATGTGATCGGCTACAATTATCTCTCGCTTCCCGATGCTGGGCTTTGCCTTGTCAGCAACAGCGATATTTGCCAGCTTGCGAAATCGCTGTGTCGCGGCACCCACCCTCTGGCGATCGTGGCCTATTGGTCGGCCAGCCTGTGGATCGGTGTCGCGGCGCTCTGCGCCAGCCTCGCGACGGGGACGGCACGAGACGCCTGAACAAAGACTGCCGGTACGAGTTCCGGAGTCGGATCAACAAGATACGGGGCCTCGCTCCACTTCAGAATCTGAATCATCGACCGTCGGCACAACCCTTCCAGCTTCCGGCGTCGTTCAAAGGACACCAAGAGGATCACAAGATGCCATTCTCGCTCCCCCTCCGCTCCCTCATCGGCAAGCGGGCGGCCCGGCTGACATCCGCGGCGGCTGCCGTCGCCATGATGGCGACCGCCGGCATGGCCCAGGCCGCCGACGTCACCGTCGCCTCCAAGATCGATACCGAAGGCAATCTGCTCGGAAACCTGATCGTGCAGGTGCTGGAATCCCACGGCCTGTCGGTCAATAACCGGGTCGGGCTCGGCACCACGCCGATCGTGCGCAAGGCATTGGTCGCGGGTGATATCGACCTCTATCCCGAATATACCGGCAATGCCGGCTTCTTCTTCAACAAGGCCGATGACGGCCTGTGGAAGGATGCTGCAAAGGGCTATGCCGAGGCCAAGAAGCTCGACTACGACGCCAACAAGCTGGTGTGGCTCGATCCGGCCCCCGCCAACAACACCTGGGCCATCGCCATCCGCAAGGATGTGGCTGACACCAACAAGCTGAAATCGCTCGACGATTTCGGTAAGTTCGTCACCGGCGGCGGCAAGGTGAAGCTGATTGCCTCGGCCGAGTTCGTCAACAGTGCCGGCGCCCTGCCCGCCTTCCAGACCACCTATGGCTTCAAGCTCTCGTCCGACCAGCTCGTGGTGCTTTCGGGCGGCGACACCGCCTCCACCATCAAGGCGGCGGCCGAGCAGACGGACGGCGTCAACACCGCCATGGTCTATGGCACGGATGGCGGTATTGCCGCGGGCAACCTCGTGGTGCTCGACGACGACAAATCGGTCCAGCCCGTCTATGCGCCGACCCCGGTCATCCGCGAATCCGTACTCAAGGCCCATCCCGAGATCGCTGAATGGCTGAAGCCGGTCTTCGCCAGCCTCGACCTCACCACGCTGCAGGAGCTCAACGGCCGCATCCAGGTCGACGGCGAGGCGGCAAAGGACGTGGCAACCGACTATCTCAAGAAGAAGGGTCTGGTGAAGTGAGTGCAGGCGCCGGGGAGGTTCAAGCCGACAACGGTGCTTTCCCGGCGCCGCCCGCCGCCACGGGCACGCGTGCCCTGGCCTTCGACAAGCTCGGCGTCGTGATGGCCGTCATCGCCGCCGCGGCGCTGTTGCTGCCTTTCGCCAATTTCCGGCCGAGCCGCATCGGCCAGGCCCAGGGCATCGGCTTCATCCAGGCGCTTCCCGCAAGCCTTGCCTGGGCCAGCCTGGCCCTGCTCGTCCTCTGCCTGATTTTGCTCCTGCGCCGGAGTTCCCCGCGGCTCCGGCTCTCCCTGGCGGCCGGTGTCCTGGTGCTCCTGGCCATCCTGATCGGCCTGGTGCCTGAGGTCCTGATCCCGCCAGGCAATGCCAGGCCGCGGGTCGGCCCTGCCGCCGGGTTCTGGCTGCTCGCCTTCTCCTTCGCCATCCTGCTCACCGACGCGTTGGTCAAGCTGTCGCTACGCCCGGCCCAGAGGGTTGTCGCCCTGCTGCTCACGCTGGCGGTCTTCCTGGCCTTCCTGCTCTCGGGGCACTGGAGCGGGCTGTCGATCATGAAGGAATACAACACCAACGGCTCGGGCTTCGCCGCCAATGCAGGGGTGCACGTCACGCTTGCCCTCACCTCCCTGCTCGGCGCCCTGGTCGTCGGCCTGCCGCTCGGCATTCTCTGCCAGCGCCAGCCGGGATTGCGCAGCGTGGTGCTGCCGGCGCTCAACATGATCCAGACGATCCCGTCGCTGGCACTGTTCGGCCTGATGATTGCGCCGCTGACCTATCTGGCCAAAACCTATCCCATCGTCGAAGCCATCGGCGTGCATGGCACCGGCGCCTCGCCGGCCTTGATCGCGCTGTTCCTCTATTCCCTGCTGCCGGTGGTTTCCAACACGGCGATCGGCCTCGACTCCGTTTCCTTCAACGTCGTGGATGCCGCCCGCGGCATGGGCATGACGCAGTGGCAACGCCTGTTCCAGGTCGAGCTGCCCCTCGCCTTCCCCGTCATCCTGACAGGTGTGCGCATCGTGCTGGTGCAGAATATCGGCCTGGCCACCATCGCCGCCTGGATCGGCGGCGGCGGCTTCGGCGTCTATGTGCAAAACGGCATGGGCGCCACGGCCATCGACCTCGTTTTGCTCGGTGCCATCCCCACCATCGCCCTCGCCTTTTCGGCAGCCATCATTCTCGATGCCATCGTCGACACACTTAAAGGACGGCACGCATGATCGAAGTCAGGCAAGTCAGCCGCCGTTTCGGCTCCCAGCTGGCCGTCGACGATGTCTCGCTCATCATCGAGCGCGGCACGATTACGGTGCTGGTCGGCACCTCCGGCAGCGGCAAGTCTACGCTGCTGCGCATCATCAACCGCCTGATCGAACCGACTGCCGGCACAGTCCTGATCAATGGCCGCGACACCTCCAGCCTGTCGGGTGAGGAGCTGCGCCGGGGCATCGGCTATGCCATCCAGGGCCACGGTCTCTTCCCGCATTGGACGGTGGCCCGTAATATCGGCACCGTGCCGGGCCTGCTCGGCTGGGACCAGGCTCGTATAGCCAAGCGCGTCGACGAACTGCTGCGCCTGTTCGATCTCGACCCGGCCACCTATGCCGAAAAACTGCCGCATCAATTGTCCGGGGGCCAACAGCAGCGCGTCGGTGTCGCTCGCGCTCTGGCCGCCGAGCCGGCGGTCTTGCTGATGGACGAGCCCTTCGGGGCGCTCGACCCGATCATCCGGGCCAAGGCGCAGGAGGATCTGCTCGCTCTGCAACGCCGGCTCGGCATCACCGTCGTCCTGGTCACCCACGACATGGAAGAGGCCATGCTGCTGGGCAACCGCATCGGCGTGATGGATGGCGGCAAGCTCCTGCAATATGCCACACCGACGGAAATCCTCACTAATCCGGCTCCCGGTTTCGTCGAACGCCTGATCGGCGGCCCTGACCGCTCGCTGCGCCTGCTCTCCTTGCTCAAGGTCGCCGATTCCGTGCAGCCGGGTACCGCCGAGGGCAAGCCCGTGCAGGAAACCGCGACGCTGCGCGATGCACTCTCCGAGTTGCTGTGGGCTGGCACGCAGGCACTGCCGGTGGCGGCAGCGGATGGCACGCCGCGCGGCCGCATCACCCTGCCGGCCATCCTGGGCCAGGCAGGCGCAGAAGCGCATCGCGTGGAAAGCTCGCCCGCATGAAATGGCTCGGTTACGGCGCCAGGGCGCTCGCCCTCATCCTGCTGCTGCTGCTGCTGTTGGACACGGAGCTGTTCACGTCGGTCCTGGCACCGCTCAACGACAATGGCGCACCGGCTGTCTATCGCCAAGGCAGCCTGCTGTTCCTCGCCCTCAGCCATCTCGGCCTGGTCGCCGTCTCCACCCTGATCGGCGGCACATTGGCCCTGGTCGCGGGTATCTTCGTGACACGGCCGGCGGGCGCCGAATTCCTGCCGCTGTCGCGCACCATCGTGAATATCGGCCAGACCTTCCCGCCGATCGCCGTGCTCGCCATCGCCGTGCCCTCGCTCGGCTTCGGCGCTGAGCCCACCTTGCTGGCCCTCACCCTCTACGGGCTGCTGCCGATCTTCGAGAACACCATGGCGGGCCTGAAGAGCGTTCCGACCACCGCTCTCGACGCGGCCCGCGGCATGGGCATGACCGGCTGGCAACGCCTGACCAAGGTGGAGCTGCCGCTCGCCCTTCCGGTGATCCTCACCGGCATACGCCTTTCCTTCGTGGTCAATCTCGGCACGGCCACCATCGGCTCCACCGTCGGTGCCAAGAGCCTCGGCGAAGTGATCATGGCCGGCATCACCACCACCAATACCGCCTATATCCTGCAAGGCGGCGTCATCGTCGCGCTCCTCGCCGTGCTCATCTACGATGCGCTCGGCAGCCTCGAGCGTTCTCTCGCCAAGCGTGCCGGCACAGCCAGCGCACGCTGATCCCAAGCGTTTTGCGATTTGGCGGTCATGCCAGCAATCGCAAAACGCTCCAGCCAATCCGTCGGATTGGCTTGGAAACAAATAGTTAGAGCGAAAGCACCTTTCCTTCCCAACGCGCTTTGCTCCTGAGGAAGTTGCCATGAACGCCTCGAACAGCCGCAAGCTCTCGCGCCGGCCCCGAAGTCCGGGTGCCGTATCCGACCTGATCTGGGACAGGCTGGTGGACGAAGCACAGGAGGCCATCGTCGCCGAACCGCAGCTCGCCACCCAGTTCTACGCCAGCGTGCTCGACCACACATCCTTCGAGGATGCGCTCATCCAACGCCTGGTCCAGCGCATCGAACATCCGGATATGCCTGCCTCCGTGCTGCGCCATGCCTTCCGCACGGCAATGGCCGCCGATCCCGGCATCTGCCTCGGCATACGCGCCGATATCCAGGCCGTGCTCGAACGCGACCCGGCCTGCAAGCGCTATCTGGAACCACTGCTTTACTTCAAGGGCTTCCATGCCCTGCAATTGCATCGCCTCGCCCACTGGCTCTGGCATCATGGCCAGCGCAACTTCGCGCTCTATCTGCAAAGCCGGATTTCCGAGGTGCTGCAGGTCGACATCCACCCCGCCGTTCCGATCGGGCGCGGCATCTTCTTCGACCACGCCACCGGCATCGTCATCGGCGAGACGGCAGTGATCGAGGACGATGTCTCGATCCTGCAATCGGTGACGCTGGGCGGCAGCGGCATCCGCTCCGGCCAGCGCCATCCCAAGATCCGCAAGGGCGTCCTCATCGGCTCGGGCGCCAAGCTGATCGGCAATATCGAAATCGGCGAAGGGGCCCGCATCGGCGCCGGCTCGGTGGTGACGGCTCCGGTACCGCCGCACAAGACGGTGGCGGGCGTGCCGGCCCGCATCATCGGCGACACGCCGAGTGCCGAACCGGGGCGGACCATGGACCAGATCTTCTTCGACGTCGGGCTCTGAGGCGGGGCACAATACCCAGTTTCATATTGTTCATTAGTTTATAAAACCAGTAGACAGTGTATAATAAATCATTCTACGATCACACTCTGCTGAATGGATGAAACAGCTGACAGGGATTGGAGCGGTCGCTGCCGATCTTGCCATCGCGGTGTAATCGCCCGATCATGCCTGGAGGCAATGGCATCCTTCCGAAAACCACTGATCCCGGCGCATGCTGCCAGGCCGGTGACATAAGAGAGCAACGGGGCGCCCTGTCGTGGATACCGACCGCGCAGGGAATGAAAGGGACTTTCATGCTGAACTCAGTCAAACGCGGCTTCAGGCGGAACGCCGGCATCGCCATCGCCGCGCTCGCGGCCGGCTTCATCGCGGCGGCGCCGGCTCAGGCCGGTCCCACGCTCGACAAGATCAAGGAGCGCGGCGTCATCAAGGTCGGCGTCGGCAGCCAGGCCGGATTCTTCGCGCCCGACGCCAATGGCCGCTGGCAAGGCTTCTTCGTCGATTTCGGCCGGGCTCTCGCCATTACCGTGTTCAACGATCCCGACAAGGTCGAATTCACCAATTCTTCGCCCCAGCAGCGTCTCCCCGCCCTGCAGGCCGGCCAGTTCGACATCCTGCTCTCGGCCGTGACCCAAACCATCACCCGCGCCTTCAAGCTCAATTTCCATTTCGGCCCGGTGGTGTTCTATGACGGCCAGGGCATCCTGGCGAAGAAGTCGCTCGGCGTGACCAAGGCCGCGGAGCTCGACGGCGCCACCATCGGTGTGCAAAGCGGCACCACGGGTGAGCAGAACATCGCCGATTTCTTCAAGAAGGCCGGCAAGACCTACAAATCCGTGGTGATCGAGGACACCGCAACCTTCACCCAGGCCCTGACCTCCGGCCGCGTCGACGCGCTGACGCAGGACGGTACCGATCTCGGCCTGCGCCGCGCCGCCCTGCCGAACCCGGACGAGTATGTGCTGCTGCCCGAGCGCCTGTCCAAGGAACCCCTGGCACCGGCAGTGCTTGGCGGCGACGACCGCTGGCTGGAGATCGTGAACTGGACCGTTTACGCCACCATCCAGGCCGAGGAATTCGGCATCACCAGCGAGAACGTCGATTCTTTCCTTACCAGCGAGGATCCGGCGATCAAGCGCTTCCTCGGCGTCGACCCATCGCTCGGCCAGGCCATCGGGCTCGATCCGAAATTCGCCTACAACATCATCAAGAAAGTCGGCAATTACGGCGAGATCTTCGAGCGCAATCTCGGCAAGAGCACGAAGATCGGCTTCGATCGCGGTCTCAACAATCTTTGGACCAAGGGCGGCCTGATCTATTCGCCTCCCTTCCGTTGAGATGCAACGGGGAGCGGGTCTTCGGACCCGCCCCTTTCAGGGTCTTTCGAACAAACCGGGGAAGGCCGGGATAGGGCATCGCGCCCCTCATCCGCCTGCCGGCACCTTCTCCCGCAGGGGGAGAAGGGGGATCATTAGGGAAGGCGCTGGCTAGCCGGTCGCCTTCTCCCCTTGCGGGAGAAGGTGGCACGAAGTGCCGGATGAGGGGTTGCTCCGCTCTATCCGGACTTCAGTCTCCAACACCTTGAAAGGGGCTGGTCTTCGGACCCGCCCCCATGGGATGCCTTTATGGCCGATACGATCAGCATAGTGTCCCCTGATGTTCCCGGCCCCATCGGCAGGATCCGCCGGTGGTGGGGCGCGCACCCCTATGGTCAGCTCCTGCTGATCGCCGCTTTGGCACTGTTCCTCGGTCTCATCTGCCATAACATCCTGGGCAGCATGCATCGCCTGGGCATGGCGCCCGGCCTCGACTATCTCTGGCAGCCGGCCAATTTCGACATCACCGAAAGCCTGCTCGTCTACCAGGCCGGCGACAGCTATGCGCGTGCCATCGCGGTCGGCCTTCTCAACACGCTCAAGCTCGCCGTGCTCGGCTGCCTGTTCGCCACCATTCTCGGTACGAGCCTGGGCATTGCCCGCCTGTCCGGCAATCTGCTGCTCTCACGCCTCGTGCAGGCCTATGTCGAGTTGATCCGCAACACGCCCCTGCCCCTGCAGCTTTTCTTCTGGATCGCGATGACCCAGGCCCTGCCCTCCACCCGGCAGGCCCTGCAGCCCTTCTCCTCGACCTTCCTGTCGGTGCGCGGCATCTTCCTGCCCTGGGTCGAGATCGGCAACGGCGAGAGCCTGTGGTTGCTGGCCCTCGTGCTGATACTGCTCGCCTTCGTCGTGAGGGCCTTCCTCCGTCGCCTGCAGCATCCCCTGTCGGCTCTCGGCCTTTTGGGCGTATCAGCCCTCTTTCCCGCCATCGCCCTGATTTGGATCTTCATCGCCAACGTCACCTTCACGCCGGACCTGCCGGTGCTGCAAGGCTTCAACATTCGCGGCGGCATCACGCTGACACCGGAATTCGCCGCCATGCTCGTCGGGCTGACGATCTATTATTCCGCCAGCATTTCCGAAAGCGTGCGCAGCGGCATCGAATCCGTCAATGCAGGCCAATGGGAAGCGGGCCGGGCAATCGGGCTGCCGCGCGGGCGCATCATGCGCCTGATCGTGATGCCGCAGGCGATGCGCGTGATCACGCCCTTGATGACCTCGAGCTATCTCGACCTCACCAAGGACACCACGCTCGGCATCCTGATCGGCTTCACCGAGGTGACCGCCATCATCAAGACGAGCGCCAACAACACCGGCAATGCCGTCGAGACCATCATCGTGCTGGTCGCCGTCTTCCTGGCCGTGAGCATGCCGACCTCATACCTGATCAATCTCTATAATCGCCGCATGGCCCAGCGCGGGATCATCGCCAAATGAGCACGGTGTCCCTCCCCGATGCGCTCCGGCCCCGCTCGGCCCAACGCTGGCAGACGATCAAGGCCGGCCTGTTCTCCTCGCCGCTCAACACGGCGATCACGCTCATCGTGCTGGGCCTGGTCGCCTGGGTCGGCTCGTATCTGATCGATTGGGCCTTCGTCCGGGCGACCTGGTCGGGCACCGCACAGGACTGCCAGGCCAATGGGGGCGCCTGCTGGGCTTTCGTCGGCGTCAACCTCAAGCTGATGCTGTTCTGGACCTATCCCTCGGACCTCATCTGGCGCCCGATTCTCGGCCTGGTCCTGATGTTCGGCCTGGCCGGCCTCAGCACCATCCCGCGCTTTTGGGGGCGCGGCCTGATCCTCGCCTGGATCGCGGTACCCCTCGTCACCTGCCTGCTGCTGCGCGGCTATTTCTCCGGCATCATCGTCTCCACCAATGATTGGGGCGGCCTGCCGCTGACAATGCTGATCTGGACGATCGCTTATGCCTCGTCCTTCCTGATCGCCATTCCCCTGGCCCTGGGGCGCCGTTCGAGCATGGGCGGCGTGCGGTTGGTGAGCACCAGCTTCATCGAAATCGTGCGCGGCATGCCGATGCTGGTGGTGCTCTATGTCTCCAGCCTGATCGTGCCGATGGCCCTGCCCTATTTCGACGTGAACCTGTTCTTCAGCGTCGAAGTCGCCCTCACCCTCTTCATCGCCTGCTATCTGGCGGAGGTGATCCGCGCCGGCATGCAGGCCCTGCCATCAGGCCAGAACGAGGCGGCACGGGCCCTGGGCCTGAGCTACTGGCAGACCACCGGCCTGGTGATCCTGCCGCAGGCCCTGCGTGCCATCATCCCGCCACTGGTCAATCTGGGCATCGGCGTCCTCCTGAGCACGCCGCTGATCGGCTTCATCGGAATGATCGACTTCCTGACCGCCGTCAGGAACACGGCCGCTACCAATGAGCAGATCTGGCCGCACGCCTATCCGGAGGCCTATGCCTTCGCCGCCCTGGTCTATTTCCTGATCTGCTTCCCGGCCTCGCGCTACAGCCTGTGGCTCGAGCGACGCCTGAAGGCATCGACCAGCCATCAGGCCAAGGACAAGTAGAACCCGACAACGAAGCGCAACTTCTTGGGGCGCGGACATCTCAGCCCCGTGAAGTCATGGGGTGATGTCCACGCTCCCGGGAACAGAACCTGTTCCCGGAAATCGCGCTTGACAAAATAATACGGTCGTACATATTGAAATCATGGCACGTGCATCCAACCGTGAAAAACTTCTCGTCGCCGGGCTCGGTCTGATACACGAGCATGGCTTCACCGCTACCAGTGTGCGCGACGTCGTACGCGCGGCGGGTGTGCCTCAAGGCTGCTTCACCAACCACTTCACGTCCAAGGAAGCTTTCGGCTTGGAAGTGCTGGGTCTCTACCGTAGCGAAAAGCGGGAAGATGCCCACAAGACCTTGCTCGACGACAATAGCCCACCCTTGCAGCGCGTGAGGGCCTATATCGACGCTAGGACGGAGCGGTTCAAACAGAACGGCATGCGTTGCGGCTGTATGTTCGGCAATTTTGCCGCTGAATCCAGCAGCGACAGCGAGGCCATTCGCCATGAATTGCTCGACATCTTCGCCGAGAGCCGGGGCGCCATGAGCTATTGCCTGGAGGCCGCCGTGCGGATGGGCGAACTGCCGGAAGAGTTCGATTGCGACGAGGCGGCCGCCCTCATTCTCTCCTCTCTTCAAGGAGCTTTCCTGACCGCGAAGACGGAGCGCAACGCCGAACCCGTCGAACGCCTCAAGAAATTCCTGTTTGGTTCGATTTTGCGTTGAGGCCGCTCCACGCCCGGGCCTCGATTCGAAAATCCATTGGCGCCGCAAAATAATACGTTCGTCCGTATTTTATATCTTTCAGAACGAGGTCCTGCAATGCCAGACTCGGTACTCAGTGTTTCCGATGTTACCCGGCCGACCAGCCCTGCGCCCGATCCCCGCCGCTGGTCGGCCCTGGCCATTTTGCTGACTGGCGCCTTCCTGGCCCCTCTCGACTTTTTCATCGTCAACGTCGCCATGCCGGCCATCACCACCGGCCTCCATAGCACCGCCGCCGACGTACAGATGGTGATTTCCGGCTATGCGGTGGTTTATGCCGTCTTTCTGATCACCGGCGGGCGGCTCGGCGACATCTTCGGCCGCAAGGCGATTTTCATGATCGGCCTCGCCGGATTTGCCGCCGCCTCCGCCCTTTGCGGCCTGGCCTGGTCCCCCACCGTGCTGATCGCCGCGCGGATGCTGCAGGGGCTCGCCGCCGCCGCCATGGCTCCCCAGGCGCTGGCTTCAGTCCATGCGCTCTTTCCGGCCCATGAGCGTGGACGCGCCCTCAGCATCTACGGTATCGTGCTCGGCGTATCCTCCATCATCGGCCAGTTGCTGGGCGGCGCGCTCGTCGGCGCCGATCTCGACGGTTTCGGCTGGCGGCTGATCTTCCTGATCAACCTTCCCATCGCTTTCGTTGCCTTCCTGGCGGCGATCCCGCTTTTGCGCGAAACCCGCAGCGAAAAGCGGCCCCGTCTGGATCTTGGCGGCGTGGTGCTTTCGAGCCTGGCGCTCAGTAGCCTGGTCGTGCCGCTGGTCGAAGGGCGCGAGCGCGGCTGGCCCTGGTGGTCGATCGTGATGCTGGCGATGACGCCCATTTTCGTGGAACTGTTCCGACGTTACGAGCGGCGCCTCGCCCGGGCCGGCGGCGATCCCCTCATCGATCTCGGCATCTTCCGCCTGCCCGGCTTGGTGCGCGGTATCAGCGCCATCCTTGCGCTCTACGCCATGGCGACCTTCTTCCTGACCTATTCGCTCTATCTCCAGGGCTCCCTCGGCTACACGGCCTGGGAAGCCGGGCTCGCCATCTTGCCTTTCTCGGCCGGCTTCCTGGCCGGATCGACCTTCAGCCCCGCGATCAGCCGCTTGGTTGGCGGCTCTGCGCCCGCCTTCGGCTTCGCCAGTTCGGCCTTAGGCACGGCGCTGACAGCCCTGCTCGTGCTGGCCTTTCCGGCCGGAAACATGCCGCCGCTCCTGCTGATGGCACCCGCCATTGGCTTCATCGGCCTGGGCATGGGCACGTCGATGCCGACCATGATGCGTGCGATCGTCGAACGGGTCGGGCCGCATCACGCCGGCCTCGTCGGCGGCATCGTCAATTCGACGCTGCAGGTCAGCGCCGCCATCAGCGTGGCAGTGCTGGGCGGGCTGTTCTATACATTGGTGGGCACGAGAACCGATGCTGCCAGCATCGGACATGCCTTCGCCTGGACCCTGCTGGCCATCGCAGCCTGTCACACCGTCGGCGCCTATCTCGCGGCCGGCCTGGGTCGGCGCAAGGCCGTAGGCCCGCAGGCGGTTCCCTCCGCGGCGGATTGAGGAAAGGACAGGTCATGACGAACAAGGTGATGAAGATTCCAGGTCCCGATCATCCCATCAGCGTCGAGCCGAGCGGGGAACGTATCGTTGTCAGCCTCGGCGGCCGGGTGATCGCCGACAGCCGGCGGGCGCTGCGTTTGCAGGAAGCCTCCTATCCTGCCGTCCTCTACATTCCGCGCGGCGACGTCGACATGGGGGCGCTCGCACGCACCGAGCATGCCACCTACTGCCCCTACAAGGGTGAATGCTCCTATTTCAGCCTTCCGGCGGGCGGTGATCGCTCAGTCAATGCCGTCTGGAGCTATGAGACGCCCTACCCCGCGGTATCAGCCATCAAGGACCATCTCGCCTTCTACCCGGACCGGGTGGACGCAATCGAGCGACTGCCGATCGGCTGAGGCCGCTTGATCATCCCGCATCTTTCATGCCTTTCCGCGCCAGGGCACCAGCAACTTCTCGGCCAGCCTGACGATCCACTCGAAGCCGATCGCCACCAGGGCGATCACGAAGATACCGAGGACGACGATATCGGTCTGCAGGAAGTCCGACGCCGTCTTGATCATGATGCCGAGCCCTTGGGATGCGGCGACCAGTTCGGCAGCGATAAGCGTGGACCAGCCGACACCGAGCCCGATGCGAACACCGGTCAGGATCGATGGCAGGGCATTGGGCAGGATGACATGCCAAAGCACCTGCCATCGACGCGCGCCCAGGGCCCGCGCCGCATCCACCCGGTCCGACGGCACGGCGCCGACACCGGCGGCGGTGGTGATCGCCACCGGTGCGAAAACTGCGATCAGGATGATCAGCACCTTGGTAGTTTCGCCGATACCGCACCAGATTACCATCAGCGGCAGATAGGCAAGCGGCGGCACCGGGCGCAGGAATTCGATGATGGGATCGAGAATGCCGCGGGCGATCGGGCTGAGCCCGATGGCGATGCCGGCCGGCACGGCAGTGACTAGCGCAATCAGCAGAGCTGCGAGGATGCGCCAGAGGCTGGCATTGAAATGCTGCAGCAGGGTCGCGTCGGCATAGCCTTCCGTGGCGACCGTGAAGAGTTGCTCCACCACGGCCCGGGGCGACGGCAGATAGAAGGCCGGCAACCATTCGAAATAGGTGGCGAACGACCACAGCAGCAGCAGAGCGAGAATGGTGAGAATGCGTACCGGTGTCGCGCCGAGGGGTGCGCTGGATCTTGTCAAACGGCCCGTGCCGCCCTTTTCCTCGATCTCGTCCAGGCCGGCGGAGTTGGCGAAATCGCTCATGCATCAGCTCCCTGCAGGACAGCTGCCAGGACTTGCTCGCGCAGGGCGATGAAGGCAGGATCGGACTTGATCGACCGGCTGTTCTCCCCGGCCAGAACCCGCCGCGAGAAATCGGTATGGAATTCGCGCGTGATGCGTCCCGGGCGCGGCGACAGCACCACGATGCGGGTGGCCAGGAAGATGGCCTCCTCGACGCTATGCGTGATCAGGAAGACGCTGCGCCGCGTGCGGTCCCACAGCCGGATCAGCAATTCCTGCATTTTCTCGCGCGTCAGCGCATCCAGCGCGCCGAGCGGTTCGTCCATCAACAGGATTTCCGGCTCGTTGGCGAGCGCCCGGGCCATGCCGACGCGCTGACGCATGCCCCCGGACAATTCCCAGATCCTGTGATCGGCGAACTCGGCCAGCCCCACCAGGTCGATGATGCGTCCGCAGCGCTGCTTGCGTTCGGCAACATCGAGCCCGGCAAGCCTCGGACCGAACTCGATATTGCCGCGCACCGAAAGCCAGGGAAACAAGGCATCGTCCTGGAAGACCACGCCGCGCTCGCCGCCCGGCCCTCGCACGGGCTTGCCGCCGAGGGTGATGGCGCCCGAGCTCGGCGGCAGAAAGCCAGCGAACAGCTTGAGCAAGGTGGTCTTGCCACAGCCGGACGCACCCACCGCCACGACGAACTCGCCGGATTCGATGGTGAGGGAGACGTTGCTGAGGGCCGTAACGGACCGCCCTCCTCTTCCGGAATAGACGACGTCGACGTCACGGGCGGACAAATCGGACACGGGAACCTCTTTCAGCCCCTGGAACGTCATTGCGAGCTCTGCCAATCCGCAGGATTGGCAGAGCTCGCAATGACGATGCGGGCCACCGTTTCAAGCCATTGAATAAGGCCCGCCCCGGAAGGGAGGAGATCCCGGGGCGGGCGAGCCTGCGAAAATCTATTGGGATGAGAGTTTCGTCAGGGCTTGTGCGGCGAAGGCCTTGTTCACATAGGCAGAATAATCCGGCAGCACCGTCGGGATCTTCTTCTGCTCGGCGAGGAATCCGGCCGTGTCGGCGATGGCCTTGATCGTGGCACCGCCCAGCAGGTCGGGCGAGGATTGCTCCGCCAAGAGCGGCCAGACATTCGCCTTCAGCAAATCCGGCACGTCCTCGGGCTTAGAGCCGGTGAGCCGGGCGATCGCCTTGGCCTGATCGGAGGCGGCGCTCCAGGCCTCCGGTTTGTCCCGATAGGTCTTGTAGGCCTCGCCGGTGACTTTGACGAAGGAGGTCACCACATCGGGATGGGCCTTGGCGAAATCCTTCGAAGCGATCCAGGCGTCGAAGGTCGGCGCACCCCATTTGGCGACATCGGCCGAGGATACCAGCACCTTGCCCTTTTCCTTGAGCTTGCCCAAGGCAGGATCCCAGACATAGCCACCGTCGATGTCCCCGCGCTCGAATGCCGCCGCCAGTTCCGGCGGGCGCAGATTGAGGATCTGTAAGGATTTTGGCGCGATGCCCCAATGCTTGAGCGCCGCCAGCAGGCTGTAATGCGAGGTGGAAACGAAGGGCACGCCGATCTTCTTGCCGGCGAGGTCCTTGGGCTCCTTGATGGTGTCGCGCACCACCAGTTCCTCGGAATCGCCCAGGAGGGCGGCGACGAAAATCGTCTCGATCGGCAATTGGCGGCTGGCGGCGGCAGCGAGCGGGCTCGAGCCGACATAGCCGATCTGCACGTCGCCCGAGGCGATGGCGGCAATCACGTCGGCGCCGGAATCGAATTTGCGCCAGGCGATCTGCCAGCCGGTCGCCTTTTCATAGGTACCAGCGGCCTGCGCCGCCTTGGCTGGGTCCACGCCGGTCTGGAAGCCGATGGTCACCTTGTTGTCGGCCGCATGGGCCGTGCCGAGGGCGGTACCGAGAGCCAGGCCAGCAGCCAGGAACAGGCGGCGGTTGAGCGATGTCATGTGAGATCCTTGAAGACGCGATCCGTCATGCGCTGCGCAAAAGCGTCGCAAAACGCTCGGCAACGTCGATGCGGTGATGAAGGGTATGCGAGATGCGACGCCGGTCAGGCGCCCGAATGCAAAGGACTCAGCAGCGACAATAACTGGTCATGGTGATCCCCTTCCACAGGTTCGGCTTGCGGGGAAACCAGGGCTGCCCGCTCCTCATGACCGAAGGGTGCGACGGCGGCGCGAGCGTGTCAATTATTTTCTATAGAATTAGTAGAAAATTAAAAGCGAGAAAAGGCGGACCCAATGGATCCGCCTTGAAGGATGCCTGCCCCGCCTGAAGCAAAGCGCATTCGAGCTGAACGTGCAATCAGGCCGGCAGCCCGTCGGCCAGCTTAGCCGACGATCTCGTTGCCCGAGAAGAACTGGCCGATCTCGATCTTGGCATTATCGAGCGAGTCCGAGCCATGCACCGAGTTCTCGCCGACCGACAGAGCAAAGAGCTTGCGGACGGTGCCTTCGGCGGCATTGGCCGGATTGGTGGCGCCCATCACTTCGCGATGCTTGGCGACGGCGTTCTCGCCTTCCAGCACCTGCACGACGACGGGGGCCGAGATCATGAACTCGACGAGTTCACCGAAGAAGGGACGCTCCTTGTGCACGCCGTAGAAGGTCTCGGCCTGCTCGCGGGTCATGCGGACGCGCTTCTGGGCGACGATACGCAGGCCAGCCTTCTCGAACACGGCATTGATGGCGCCGGTGAGGTTGCGGTTGGTCGCGTCGGGCTTGATGATCGAAAAGGTGCGCTCGAGAGCCATGATCGTCCTGGTTGCTATGAGTTGAGGTGAGCGGCTTATAGCCATGCCCCTGCCCGGCTTCAAGCTCTAGCTCTTTGTCTGGGCGCGTCTTTGCGATTCTTGGCGATTCCGTCGAATCGCAAAACGCTCCGGCAATGCTCAGTTTTCTTGCTGCCAAGCAAAAGCGGCGACCGGAGGGACCGATCGCCGCTTGCTTGTCTTGTTGCGGCTCAGTCTCAGGCCTGCTCAGGCTCCAGCAACACCTTCCAGATCAGGCCACCCACGATGGCACCGACCAGCGGCGCGACCCAGAACAGCCAGAGCTGGTTCACCGCACCGGTCTGCGCAAAGAAAGCGACCGCCGTCGAGCGAGCCGGATTGACCGAGGTGTTGGTGACCGGGATCGAGATCAGATGGATCAGCGTCAGGCCAAGGCCGATGGCGATTGGCGCAAAGCCGGCCGGCGCGGCCTTCGACGTCGAACCCAGGATGATGATCAGGAACGCCGCCGTCAGGACGATTTCGGCGATCAGGGCAGCGACCATGCTGTATTTGCCGGGCGAAAGGTCGCCATAGCCGTTGGACGCAAAGCCTCCAACCTCGAAGCCGGGCTTGCCGGTGGCGATGGCATAGAGCACCGCCGCGCCAGCGAGGCCGCCGACGACCTGCGCAATCCAGTAGGGAATGAGCTCGGCCCAACTGAACCGACCACCGACGGCCAGACCCAGCGAGACGGCGGGGTTGAAGTGTCCGCCCGAGATACCGCCAACGGCATAGGCCATGGTGAGCACGGTGAGGCCGAAGGCAAGTGCGACGCCAACAAAGCCGATGCCGAGCTGCACGTTACCCGGACCGAGAAAGAGGGCAGCGAGGACAGCTGAGCCGCAGCCACCGAAAACCAACCAGAACGTTCCGAAGAACTCTGCCGCGAGTTTTTTAATCATGTCTCATCCATTTGGGCTTGTCTAATGAGAGGTTGCTTGGTTCACGCCGTGAATGACTCATCTTCATGGACCAATTTCGATGTCGCCCGGTATCCTAAATTGACGCTGGGGAATGCATTAATATTTTACCTCCCCAATCGCCACAGACAGATGAAGTATCATGATTCTGGCGCAACGCCATGAAACAAATGCCGGATTTGCGAGTGAAACCTCAGCAATTGGTTAAAAACGGGGATCATACACTGCCAGCTTCGGCAAGACCAAGCTGCTACCTCACGGAGCGGAAGGACCGAATAGTTCTCCGCGCGGACTACTGAAAGGGGCCCCAGCCTCCCGCGTATTCCCCCGCTCCGGCACCAGGTTTTCACGCAGCCGGCAGAAAGGCCGGATTGAAAACGATCTCCCACAAATGGTCGTCAGGGTCCTGGAAATAGCCGGCATATCCGCCCCAGAAGGTCTTCTGGGCGGGCTTTACCAGGCGCGCACCCGCTGCGATCGCCCGCTGCATCACAGCATCGACCTCGGCCTCGCTGCCGACATTATGGCCGAGCGTGAATTCGGTCGGGCTGCGCGCCGATTGCATGATACCAGCGTCGTGCGCGATGTTGGCGCGGGAGAAGATCGCAAGCTTCAATCCGCCCTGCAGATCGAAGAAGGCGACGGCGCCATGCTCGAATTCACGGCCGATGATGCCCCCGGTGGGCAGGCCGAGGCCGTCGCGGTAGAAACGCAGGGCGGTTTCCAGATCGTCCACACCGATGGTCAGAACGCTGATATGCGGTTTCATCGCGATAACTCCTTGTTCGGTTCCCGCAGGAACGCTCTTTTCCGGTATGCCATGCATGCCATGCGCAAGCCTTGAAGATTTCGGCCATTTGCCGGCCGATCGCCATCGGCAGGCATTGCATGATTGCCCTGCCGCCCGGCTCATGCCAAAAGCCCGGCCATGTTGCATGTGAACGGCCTCACTTTTCGTCTTGGTTCCCGCGTCCTGTTCGACAACGCCACGGTGGCGCTGCCGCCGGATGCGCGCGTCGGCTTTCTTGGGCGCAACGGCACCGGCAAAACCACCTTGTTCCGCATGATCATGGGCGAGGTCTCCCCCGATCTCGGCAGCGTCTCGGTGCCGCGCGGCATGCGCATCGGCCGCGTCGCCCAGGAAGCGCCGGGTGGACCCGAAAGCCTGATCGAGGTGGTGCTGGCGGCCGATGAGGAGCGCACGGCCCTGCTGGCCGAGGCGGAGACCGCCAGCGATCCTCATCGCATCGCCGAGATCCAGACCCGCCTCGCCGACAAGAATTCCCATGCCGCGCCGGCCCGCGCCGCCACCATCCTGGCAGGTCTGGGCTTCGACCATGCCGCACAAAGCCGCGCCTGCTCGGAATTCTCGGGCGGCTGGCGCATGCGCGTGGCGCTGGCCGCCCTGCTCTTCACCGAGCCGGATCTCCTGCTGCTGGACGAGCCCACCAATTATCTCGACCTCGAAGGCACGCTCTGGCTTCAGGATTATCTCGCCTCCTACCCGCATACCGTGGTGGTGATCAGCCATGACCGCGACCTCCTCAACGCTTCGGTCGACTACATCCTGCATCTGACCGAGGGCCGGCTCGAACTCTATCGCGGCGGTTATGACGGCTTCGAAAGACAGCGCCGGGAAAAGCAGGCGCTGAGCCTGAAGCTCAGGAAGAAACAGGAAGACCAGCGCCGCCACATCCAGTCCTTCATCGACCGCTTCAAGGCCAAGGCCACCAAGGCGGCCCAGGCCCAGTCGCGCATGAAGATGCTGGCGCGCATGGAGCCCGTGGCGGCAATTGTCGACGAGGAAGTCAGGCCCTTCGACTTTCCGCCGCCCGCCAAGCCGCTGTCACCGCCGATCATCGCGCTGGAAGGCGCCAGCACCGGTTATGGCGAGCGCACGGTGTTGTCGCGGCTCGACCTTTCTGTCGACAGCGAGGATCGCATCGGCCTGCTCGGCTCCAACGGCAACGGCAAGTCGACCTTCGCCAAGCTGCTGGCCGGGCGCCTGGCGGCGATGGCTGGCCGCATGCGGCGCTCCTCTGCGCTGAAGGTCGCCTATTTCGCCCAGCATCAGCTCGACGAGCTCAATCCGGCGGCCTCGGCCCGCGACCATGTCGCCGAGATGATGGTCGGCGCCACGGAAGCCCAGATCCGCGCCCGCACCGCCCAGATCGGTTTCGGCGCCGATAAGGCCGACACCCCGGTCTCCAACATTTCCGGCGGCGAGAAGGCACGCCTGCTGATGGGTCTGGCCACCTTCGGCGGCCCGCATCTGCTCATCCTGGACGAGCCGACCAACCATCTCGACATCGACAGCCGCCAGGCCCTGATCCAGGCGCTCAACGACTATCCCGGCGCGGTCATCCTGATCAGCCATGACCGCTATCTGCTCGAAGCCTGCGTCGACCGGCTCTGGCTGGTGGCCGACGGCACGGTCAGGGGCTTCGAGGGCGACATGGAGGATTATCGTCGCCTGGTCCTGGCCAAGCCGGCCGTGGAGAAAAGCGAGCGCAACGGCGAGCCGACGCAGCGCCAGACCAATGCTGCGCGGCGGGCGCAAACCGCGGCTGACCGCGAGAGGATCCGCCAGATCGAGGCCGCCATGGAGAAGCTGCAGGCCATCATCGCGGATCTCGACGAGAAGCTGTCGCGTCCCGGCCTGTTCGAGCGTTCGCCCGACAAGGCGGCCGAGATGGCCAAGGCCCGCGCCACCGCCGAGGAAAGACTTCTCCTCGCCGAAGAGGCCTGGCTGGAAGCCAGTGCCGCCCTGGAGGACGCGTCTTCCTGACGCAAGAACGGAGGCCTGATATGGATTGTGGACGCAGACTGATGATCCTGGGCGGGCTCGCCCTGGCGGGTGACACGAGCCTGCCGGCACTGGCGCAGGAGCCCAATGCCGCCGAGCGCTTCGCGGCCCGGCTGAATGCACACGATATCGACGGCTTCGCCGCTCTGTTCGCCGAGACCTACATCAACAACCAAGCCAGTGCCGCCGCTCCGGCTCGCAAAGAGCTGAGTGCCAAGCAGGCGACCGTGGCCTTCTTCCAGGCCCGCCTCACCGCCATGCCGGACCTGCAGGTCGCGATAGAGACGCATGTGAGCCAGGGCGCCAAGGTCGCCGCGAGCTTCGTCTATACCGGCACGCATAAGGGCCCTTATTTCGGCATCGCCCCCACGGGCAAAACCTTGCGCTTCACCTCTTGCGACATCTTCCGCGTCGAGGCCGGCTTGATCGCCGAGCATTGGGGCATGGGCGACATTGCCGGCGTCATGGCGCAGTTGAAGGGGTAGGCCTGCGGCAAGCCTGGTGCAGCAAGGCTTGCCGCTCTAGAAACTGTTGCGCTCGTTATAAGTCCGCAGGAAAGACTGGATACGCTTGTCGGCCGGGTCGTGGAAAATGGCCGCCGGCGTATCGACGGCAACCAGTTCGCCCGCTTCCATGAAGCCCACCTGGTCGCCGACATGGGCGGCAAAGCCCATCTCATGGGTGACGACCACCATGGTCATGCCTTCCGCGGCAAGCTGCTTCATAACATTCAGCACCTCACCGACGAGTTCGGGATCGAGCGCCGAAGTCGGCTCGTCGAACAGCATGAGCTGGGGTTCCATGGCGATGGCGCGCGCGATGGCGACGCGCTGCTGCTGCCCGCCCGAAAGCCGACCGGGGTGGCTCACCATCTTGTCGGCCAGTCCGACCTTGCGCAGCGCCTCAGCCGCGCGCGCACCAGCCTCGGATTTGGAGAAGCCGCGTACCTGGACAAGTCCTTCGGCGACATTCTGCAGCGCGGTCATATGCGGCCAGAGATTGAACTGCTGGAACACCATGCCGATGCGCCGGCGCATCTCGCGCAGTTTGCCCGAGGCCATGCGGCGGCCACCCGGGGTCTCGTAGCCGATCAACCGGCCGTCGATGCGGATCTCGCCGGCATCATACTCTTCGAGGAAGTTGATGCAGCGCAGCAGGGTCGACTTTCCCGATCCGGAGGGGCCGATCAGGCAGGTGACCTTGCCGGGGGGAACCGAGACGGAGATCTGCTTCAGCGCCTGGAACGGCCCATAGAACTTGTCGACCTTGTGGATCTCGACGGAGGAAGCCTGCTCCATATCAGCGTCTTTCGATCATGTAATGGGTGACGCGGCTTTCCAGCCAGCGACCGAGCCGAGAGACGAGTTCCACAAGGCCCCAGAAGAACAGGGCCAGCGCCAAAGTGGCCTCGAAATAGCGGAAGGTCTCGGTGATCATCCGGTCGACCTGATAGCGCAGTTCGGGCACCGTGATGGTGGAGAGCACCACCGTTTCCTTGGTCAGGATGATGGCGAAATTGACCAGCGCCGGCAGGGACGAAACCAAGGCGAGCGGCAGCAGGATGCGCCGCACGATGGCGAACTCGCTCATGCCGATGGTTCGCGCCGCCTCGATCTGCCCCACCGCGACCGCATTGAAGCCCGAGCGGAAGATCTCGGCGAAATAGGGACTGCCATAGATCGACAGCCCGATCAGGCCCGCCGGCAGGGCATCCAGCCTCAAGCCGAAGGCAGGGCCGCCATAATAGAGCACATAGAGCTGAACCAGGAAGGGAGTGCCGCGAATGGCCTCGACATAACCGACGAGCAGCCAGCGCAACGGCGCCGGCCCGTAGCGCTGGGCAAGCGCAATGACGAGGCCCAGGACCACGGAACAGGCGGTTCCGACCAGCCAGCACAGCACCGTCATGCCGAAACCGCGCAGCAGTGCCGGCCCGTAGTGAACGATCAGCTCCATTATGCCGCCGCCCTTCGTTCCAGGTACCGGCCAAGCGTGGCCAGGCACAGATTGATCACGAGATAAAGGCATCCCGCCGCGACATAGGCTTCAAGCGGGCGATAGCTCGCGCCAGCCTCCGCCTGGCTGGCTCGCGTGATCTCCCAGATCCCGACCAGGGAGACCAGCGAGGAGGCCTTGACCAAGAGGATGAGTTCATTGACGAGCGCCGGCAACGACAGGCGGACCGCCTGCGGCAGGATGATCCGGGTCCAGATCGCGTGCGGCAGCATGCCGATGGCGACCGCCGCCTCGGCCTGTCCGCGGGGCAGCGCATTGATGGCTCCCCGCCAGATTTCGGCAACATAGGCGCTGGAGCACAGGCCGACGGCCAGCACCGCCGCCACCATTGGCGGCACGTTGATGCCGGTCACCGGCAGGAGGTAGAACATCAAAAGCAACTGTACCATCAGTGGCACGCCGCGAAAGAAACTGATCCAAACGGCGGCTGCCGACCGCAGCGTACGCGAGAGCGACAGGGCGCCGGCGCAGATCATCGCGCCGACGAGGAGCCCGATCGCAATGCCCAACAGGGAGACGATCAGGGTACTGGGCACTCCCAGCGCCAGCGCGTGGAAGCTCTTGATGAAGGCATTCAGCGAGAACATGCGGGGAGGACCAGTGACCGAAGCACGGCGCCGCCAGGCGGCCATGCGTTCCCAGAGCAAGGCACGATTCCTGCGAATCACACCCTACTCCAGCTCTTCTTTGCGATGCGCCTTTGCGATCTGACGGGATCCATCAAATCGGAAGACACTTCAGGTCACTTGGCCGGCACCTCCAGCGGCAACTCGGTATATTTGCCGAGCCATTTTTCCTGGATCGCCTTGACGCGCCCGTCCTTGGTCATCTTGACGATGGCATCCTTGATGGCCCCGGCAAAGCTCGCGCTGTCGTCGCCCTTGCGGAGCACCCAGCCAAAATAGGTCGGCTTGCCGAAGGTCGACACTTCAGGCAGGGCGAACACATCGCCACGCTGCTTGACGAGATAGGCAAGATTGGGCGCCGAGCCCGCCACGGCATCGAGGCGACCGGCGGCAAGATCGGCATAGGCCTCGTCGGTGGTGCCGTATTCCTTGACGGTCACATTGCCGACCTTGGCACCGAATTCCTGCAACTGCTTGAACTGCGCCGTGCCCTGTTGCACGCCGACGGTCTTGCCGGCGATGTCCTCGGGCTTGTTGATGTCCTTGTTGGCGGCGGCCTTGACGATGCCGACGGTCGCGTCGGCGATCGGCAGGGTGAAGGTGTAGCGCTCGAGCCGTTCCGGCGTGATCGTCACCGGCGCGATGACGATGTCGAATTTCGACACTTCCAGGCCCGGAAGCTGGGAGGTCCAAGGCAGGTCCTGATAGACGGGTTCCACGCCGATTTCCTTGGCGACATTGTCGAACAGGTCCTTGGTCATGCCCTGATAGGTGCCGTCGACGACCATGTCGAACGGTGCATAGTGCATATCCGTCGCCGTCACGATCTTACCGGCACTTTTGACATTGCTCAGCTGATCGGCCGACGCTGCCATTCCCGAGAGCCCGCCAAAGGCAAGCCCAAGCAGCGCGCCACACAATAAGGTTCCGATTTTCATTATGTTCTCCACCTGGATAGCCATTGGATTGAAGCCGCTTTTTAGCGCACCGTCGAGAGAGGATTTCGCCTTCGCCCAACGACAGTTTTATGGTTCACAGCCTCGCGTTAAATCATGAGGAGGTATTACTATCAGGACGCTGGGAGCAAAGCGCGCCTTGATGAAGCCGCGTCCTTGCTCTCCCTTCGTTGCGACAGGTCTCTACGATTTGCGGTAGTCGTCAGATCGTACAACACTCAGGCAAGCACCATGCGCGCTATGATGTTGCGCTGTACCTCCGAGGAACCCTCGTAAATGCGCATGATGCGGACATCGCGCGCCATCCTCTCCAGGGGCAATTCCTGGGAATAGCCATAGCCACCATGGATCTGCAGGGCGCGGTCGATGATCGACCCGGCCTTTTCCGAGGCAAACAGCTTGGCCATGGAGGCTTCCTTCGAAAAACGCTCACCCCTCTCGCGCAGGGAGGCGGCCCTCAGCCCCATCAGGCGAGCGGCATCGAGTTCGGTCGCCATGTCGGCGAGCATCCATTGCAGGCCCTGGAACTCGGCGATCGGATGGCCGCCGACGTGGCGGGTCTTCGCCCATTCCACCGCCATGGCCAGCGCCTCGCCGGCCATTCCGGTGCACATGGCAGCGACTTCGGTGCGACCATTGTCGAGCGTCTTCAGGGCGGTTCTGAAGCCACTCCCCTCGGGTCCCAGCCTGGCCTCCTCGCCGACGCGGCAGTCGAACTCGACCTCGAACACATGTCCACCGCGCAGGCCCATCGTCCTTTCGGGCGGACCGACTTTCACCCCCCCTTTCGCCGGTTCGACCACAAAGGCGCTGATGCCGCGCGCGCCTGCCGCGGCATCGGTCTTGGCGAATACGACGATGAAATCGGCATGCGCCGCGTTGGAGATGAAATGCTTGACGCCTCGCAGATGATACGACCCGCCGTTCCAGACGGCTCGGGTCGTCATATCGGCCGGATTGGAGCCCGCAGCCGGTTCGGTCAGGCCGAATGCGCCAAGGGTCTTGCCTGCAGCCGCATCTGGCAGATAGCGGCTGCGCTGCGCATCGCCGCCGCCGATGAGGATCGCATCGGTCGCCAGGAAATGCGCCGTCATCATGGAGACGGTGGAACCGCAACCGGCCGCCAAAGCCTCGACGGCAAGATAGAGCGCCACCGGCGAGAGGCCGGGGCCGCCCCATGCCTCCGGCAGGTTCATGCCCATCGCGCCCAGTTCGGCCAGAGCCGGAATATGCCGCGACGCGAAGATCCCGTTTGCATCGATCTCACGGGCATTCGGCTTGAGGACGTCCTCGGCGAAGCGGCGGATCTGTTCGACCACCGCGAGGGTGTCGGCATCCGGCTCGAAATTCATGAGCGCTCCTCCTGTGCGGCCAGACCGGCGAGGATGTCGTGCGTGTGCTCTCCGAGCCGCGGCGCTCGCATAGGCCGGCCACGCCGGGAGCCGGAGAAATGGGCAGGCTGTTCCGGCAGGGGGACAATGCTCCCTTGCCGAAAAAGGCCACGCCCGCGCGCCTGCTCCGAATCGATCGCCTGCGCCACGGTGCTGATCGGTGCCACTGGGATGCCGGCGCTGGCAAGGACCTTCACCACCTCGTCGGTCGACCGCCCCCCCGTCCATTGCTCCACGCAGGCGCGCAAGGCCGGCTCGTTGTCCGAGCGCAGAGAATCGGTGTGATAGCGCGGATCGCTCGCCAGTTCGGGCTGGCCGATGGTCGCGGCGAAATGGGCAAATAGCTTCTCATTGAGGACCGCAATCACCGCATGGCCGTCAGCGGTTCGATAGGCCCCGAAAGGCGCCGAGAGCGGGTGGCGGTTGCCGGCGCGCATCGGCACGCGGCCCGTCGCCAGATAGCGGCACGCTCCGGTCGGCAGCAGCGAAAGCAGGGCATCGAACATTGCGAGGTCGATATGGCAGCCACGCCCGGTGCGCTCGCGCTGCCACAGCGCGGCGGTGACGGCCCAGGCGCCATACAGACCGGCGGCAATGTCGCCGATGGCCTCGCCGATCAAGGTGGGCGGCCCGTCGGGCGTGCCCGTCAGCGCCATCAGCCCGCTCTCCGCCTGCACGATGATGTCATAGGCCGGCCGGTCGCGCCCGACACCTTCCTGTCCGAAGCCGGAAATGCTGAGATAGACGAGATCGGGATTCTCACCGACGAGGTCGGTATAGGCGATGCCGAGCCGCGATGCGACGCCCGGCCGGAAATTCTCGACCACGACGTCGGCCCCGGCCGCCAGCCGCCGCGCCGTGGCACGGTCGGCCTCGCTCTTAAGGTCGAGTACAATGCTGCGCTTGCCGCGATTGGCGAATTCGAACAGGGCGCTGTCGTTGCCGACGAACGGGCCGACATGGCGATAGTCGTCGCCTTCGCGCCCCTCGACCTTGATGATGTCGGCGCCAGCATCGGCGAGGAGAGCGGTGGCGAAGGGCCCCGCGAGCACGCGCGAAAAATCGAGCACCACGAGGCCCTCGAGCGGCAGGTCAAATCCAGTCATGACTGTTCCTTGGTTCTTCCGCAGGATTTGACAGTTCTTGAATAGATGCAAATAATCTTATTGCATCAACAGAATAAGTTTTTCCTATTCATGGTCACAGTACGCCAGCTGAGCTATTTCGTTGCTGCCGCCGAGCATGAGGGCACAGCCCAGGCGGCCCGCGCCCTTCATGTCTCCCAGCCGGCGATTTCCGTGGCCATCCGCCAATTGGAGGAAAGGGTCGGTCAGCCCCTGTTCGTGCGCCGCCACGCCCAGGGCCTCGTCCTCACCCAGGCCGGCCGCGACAAGCTTGCCGAAGCTCGCTCCATCCTCTCCCAGATCAATGCCTGGGCCGCTTCCCCGGGCGTTTCGTCCGGGCGGAAGACTTTCGTCGACGTCGGCTGTCTCGCAACGCTGGGCCCACTGCACATGCCGCCCATCATCCGCGCCTTTCGCCAGTCCCATCCGCATGTCGAAGTCCGGATGCGGGAGGGCGATATCGAGGAACTGCACCGGCTGGTCGACAACGGGTTGATCGAGGTTGCGCTTCTCTACGATCTCGATCTCGGCCGCACCGGCACGGCCGAGACCGTCGCTGAATTCAAACCCTACGTGCTCGTTCCGGCCGGCCATCCGCTTGCCGACAAACGCCGCGCCCGGCTACAGGATCTCGCGGCCTGGCCGCTGATCCTGATCAATCTGCCGCACAGCCGTGACTATTTCCTGGCACTGTTCCGCCAGGCGGGGGTGACACCCACCCTGGGGATGGAGGCACGCACGATCGATATGGTGCGCGGCCTCGTCGCCAACGGCCTCGGTATTGCCCTGCTGACCACGCGCTCCCGGTCCGGTATCAGCGAGGATGGCCTCCCG
The DNA here is from genome assembly GCF_056754975.1 of Labrys sp. HAY1-8F. NCBI lineage: Bacteria > Pseudomonadati > Pseudomonadota > Alphaproteobacteria > Hyphomicrobiales > Xanthobacteraceae > Labrys > Labrys sp. HAY1-8F. The sequence goes on from NZ_JBPGWZ010000002.1 coordinate 1,192,305, forward strand.
CTGGCCATCGTGGAGCTCGAGGATGTGCTGCCCCCGCAAAAGGCCGTGATCATCACACCGCGCCAATTTCCCATTACCTGGATGGCAAGCGCCTTCATCGACCATGTCCGCGCGCATTTCGGGCAGGGTCCGGAAGTTTCGTCAGCCGGGGGGCAGGAATGCGCTTAGAGCAAAGTGCGATTTCTCCGAACCAGACTTTTCTCTAACTCTTTGTTTCGACGCGTCTTTGCGATTTGAAGTGATTCCGCCAAATCGCAAAGCGCTTTAGATCGATTTCCGATTCGATCAGGTCTGGCCTACGCCTTCTTTTCCCAGCGCCCCTCGTCGCTCTGCTGCCAATAGGTCGCGGCAAAGCCAAGTTCCTTGGCCTGCTTCCACTGATCCCGCGCCCCCTGCACGGCATCGGCGTCGTTGCCGTCGAACATCAGCACGATGCGTTCATAGCTCGGCGCATCCGTCGGCAAGGGCGCGCCATCGACGAGGAAACGAATCACGGCCCCGTTGGGATTGCCTTCATGCGCCACCAGCACGATCGGCTGGGCCGGACCATCGTCACTCTCCAGGCCATGCGGCAGGAAGGCTTCGTCATTATAGGTCCACAATACGTCGTCGAGCGCGCGCAGGCGCTCCTGCGGCCCCTGCACCGCGCAACGCCAGCCGCGCTGCAGGGATTTTTCCAAAAGGCCCGGCAGAATCCGTTCAAGCGGGGCTCTCTGCAGATGATAGAAGAGCAATTCCGTCATCATCTCCCCTTTCTCAATAGGCGCTTTCCGGCGAGCGCGTCCGCAGCATGGCAGGCGCGTTTCGGATAGAATGCCACCATTCCTTCAGCGCCGGCACGCGATCGATCAATTCGCTTCCAGCCGAGACACTGTCGGCAACGGCCAGGACAGGTGCGAGGTAGCACCAAGCCAAGTTGGGAGAAAGCCCGACACCCCCCTCGCATACCAATTCCTGCAGGGCGCGCAATGCCACCTCGGCCTGCGCCAGAGTCTCCGGGGTGGGCATCGTGCCATCGCGCCACCATTGTGGCACGTAGATTCCCCATACGAGAGGCCGATAGGCGTAATTGTCGACCACGCGCATGATCTGTCGCATGCGTACAGCCGCGCGAGGATCGGCCGGTATCAGGGAAGGATCGGGCAGCAGCGCTTCAAGATAATGCGCAATGGCGTCGGTCTCATAGACGACCGTACCATCGATCTCGATGCTCGGAATACGCCGGAACGGATGCAGCCGCTCATACTCATTCGGCACGCCCCTGTCGTCGAAAATATCAGCCATGACAATCTCATGGCTGATATTCTTGAAATCCAGGATCAGCCGGATGATCCGTGTATAGACGCTGTCAGGCGTGCCGAACAGCGTGATCCTCACCCTTCGTAATGCTCAGCCACCAGCCGGTCGAGCAGGCGCACGCCCCAGCCCGAAGCCCAACTGCGGTTGACGTCGCTGGCGGGCGAGCCCATGGCGGTGCCGGCGATGTCGAGATGGGCCCAAGGCGTCTCGTTGACGAAGCGCTGCAGGAACTGGGCCGCCGTGATCGACCCCCCATTGCGGCCGCCGGTGTTCTTCATGTCCGCGAATTTGGAATCGATCAGCTTGTCGTATTCCGGGCCGAGCGGCATGCGCCAGACCCTCTCGCCCGTCGTCTGCCCTGCCACGAACAGGCGCCCGGCGAGCTCGTCATTGTTGGAGAAGAGGCCGGCATATTCCTGGCCGAGCGCCACCATGATGGCGCCGGTGAGCGTGGCGAGATTGACCATGAATTGCGGCTTGTACTTGTCCTGGATGTACCAGAGCACATCCGCCAGCACGAGCCGGCCCTCGGCGTCGGTGTTGATGATCTCGATTGTCTGGCCCGACATCGAGGTGACGATATCGCCCGGACGCTGGGCCTTGCCGTCTGGCATGTTCTCGACCACGCCGATGGCCCCGATGACGTTGGCCTTGGCCTTGCGGGCGGCAAGCGCGTGCATCAACCCGACCACGCAGGCCGCGCCGCCCATGTCGCCCTTCATGTCCTCCATGCCGGAAGCCGGCTTGATGGAAATGCCGCCGGTGTCGAAGGTCACGCCCTTGCCGATGAAGGCAACCGGCTTGGCCTCGCGATTCTTGGCGCCATTCCAGCGCATCACCACCAGCCGGCTGTCATGCTCGGAGCCCTGGCCGACACCGAGCAGCGCCCCCATGCCGAGTTTCTTCATGGCCTTGACGTCGAGAATGTCGATCTCGACGCCGAGTTCCTCCAGTTCGGCCGCGCGTTTGGCGAAGGCCTCGGGATAGAGCACGTTCGGCGGCTCGTTGACGAGATCGCGAGCAAGCCTGACGCCGTCTGCGATCGCTTCGCGAGACTTGCCAGCCTTTTTGGCCGCGCCGTCGACACCGCTGGCGATCGTCAGTTCAAGCACCTTGCTCGCCGCATCGTCCTGCTTGCGCGTCTTGTAGCGCTCGAACTTATAGGCCCGCAGCCTGGCCCCGAGGGCGAAGTCCGCCACCTGATCGGCGGTGATGGCCGCCTCCGGCAGGTCCAGCACCACGGTAACCGTCTTCGCCGAGACCGGCAGCTTGCCGATCACATTGCCACCGGCCTTGACCCAATCGGTGCGGGCGCTTTCTTCAGCCTTGCCGAGAGAAACCGCGATCACCCGGTCCACCGGCAGGCCGGACGGAGCAAGAATGTCGAGGGAGGCCAGCGCCTTCCCCTTGAAATTATCGGCGGAAGCCGCACGTTTGACCAGACTGCCGATACCCGGTAGAGCAGCTTCCGTTTCAGGCGATACGGCCAAATCGATATTTGTGAATATGACGGCAATGCCGTCGGCAATTTTCTCGACTTTTGAAAAAGACAGTTTCAATTCGGAAACCATAATTGATGCCCATTCTAGGAAGCTGCCGCGCGGTTGACGGCTTGTTGGGACTTTTGCATGTCAATCCGTAACCATGTCTACAACAAATCGCTCGCAGCCTCGGTCCTGCCATACAAACGTCTCGCCTGCCACCTAGCAGGAGGATACAAGCAACGGGTAGGAGACCCGAGAAGGCAATGAACCTCGTCAGCCGATATATTGCCAGACAGTTTGGCTTTGCCTTTCTGGTCTGCCTCGTCGTGCTGACGCTCCTGGCCTGGATGGTCGGCGCCCTGCGCGAGTTCAATGTCATGACGGCACAGGGCCAGTCCGTCCTGGTCTTCCTGGCCATCAGTTCGCTTGCCCTGCCTGCGCTTATGGTGGTGGTCGCGCCACTTGCTGTCTTCCTGGCCGCAGTATGGCTGCTGCAACGTCTCAATGCCGGTTCCGAACTTGTCGTTCTCAATGCGGCGGGCTATTCCCCCTCGCGGCTGATCACGCCCTTTGCCGGCATTACCGGCCTCGTCGCCGCGGGGATCGCCGCCGTCACCCTCTATATCCAGCCTGCCAGCCAGCATGAGCTGACCGCCTGGCGTGTCGCCGCCGCGGCCGACGTGGTGCAGCACTTCCTCAAGGAAGGCCAGTTCACCGCTCTGCGCGGCTTCACCTTCCATATCCGTAAACGCCAGGAAGATGGCACGCTGCTCGGTATTTTCGTGCAGGATGCTCGCGACAAGGGCAAGACCAAGACCTATATCGCCGGGACCGGCAAGATCGTCGATACCTCGACGGGGTTGGTGCTGGTCCTGAACAACGGCTCGCTGCAGCAGCAGGAAGGCGGCGCCTCCTCCGATGCCTCGATCGTCACCTTCGAGCAATATCAGTTCGACCTCTCCCAACTCGCCCGCGACGACAACGATGCCATCAACTACAAGCCGCGCGACCGCTACACCAGTGAACTCTGGAACGCCCAGCCATCCGAGATGAAAGGACCGGCCGAGCGTGGCCGCGTTCGCGGCGAACTTGTGGACCGGTTTACCGCTCCCCTCTATCCGATCGCCTTCATGCTGATCGCCCTCGCCTTCCTCGGCCAGGCGCGCACAACCCGCCAGGGCCGGGCCAGCGCGATCGGTTTTGCCATTCTGAGCGTCGTGGTGGTGCGCATTCTCGGCTTCATCGCCACGCAGAGTCTGAGCGTACACACGGCTGGCGGCGTCTATATCGCATTCGGCGTGCCGGTCCTGACGTCCCTGATCTGCCTTGCCGTCATTACCGGCCATTTGCGCCTGTCGCTGCCGCGCAGCTTGACGAACTGGTACAATGACCTGACTTCGCGCCTCGCCAACCGGACGGCGCGCGCATGATCATGACCTCCACCCTCGGCCGTTACCTCAGCAAGCGCTTCCTGATCGCCATTTTCGGCGTGCTCGCCTTCTTGTTCGTCATGATCTTCCTGCTGGATTTTGCCGAAACCAGCCGGCGCGCCAGCGACTTGCCACATGTATCCGTAGGCTCGATCGCCACTCTGTCTCTGCTGCGGACGCCCTCCATCATCGAGCAGACCCTGCCCTTCGTCTTCCTGTTCGGGGCCATCATCTGCTTCGTCAATCTCAGCCTACGGCTCGAACTGGTGGTGATGCGCGCCGCCGGCCTGTCGGTCTGGCAGTTCCTGGCCCCGCCGATCATCTGTGCCATCCTCCTCGGCCTCCTTGCCGCGATGGCCTTCAACCCGCTCTCGGCCGCGCTGAAAACCAGAAGCGACGTGCTCGATACGCGCGTCTTTGGCTCTCGCCAGGTGCGCGATGACGACAAGAGCCGCTGGATCCGCGATGGCCAGGCGGTCATCCATACCTCGGCCGAGAATAGCGACGACGGCGCGCTGACGGGGGTCACCATCTATGCCCTCGATGCCGATGGCCGCTTTATCAGGCGCATCGAGGCGGATACCGCAAAACTTGACAAGGGTGCCTGGCATCTATCCAAGGTTCAGGAATTCATCCCCAACCAGTCGGTAAAAACCTCAGAAATCGTTGATTTTCCTAGCAATTTGACCAAGTCTCAGGTTGATCAGCAATTTGCGGTGTCCGCGGACAGCGTGTCTTTCTGGAGACTCCCTTCATCAATCGAACAACAGGGCGCCGCGGGACTTGAAGCAAATGACTACCGGTTGCAATATCAGACGCTTCTTGCTCGTCCCCTGCTGCTCGTGGCGATGGTGCTGATCGCCGCGACGGTATCGCTTCGGTTTGCTCGCCTGGGTGGTATTGGTGTGATGATCTTGAGTGGAATCGGGGCGGGTTTCTTGCTGTATGTCGTAACCAAAATGGCCAAGGACCTGGGCATTGCGGGGCTGGTTGCGCCGGCCGTCGCCGCTTGGACTCCGGCCGCCATTGCGGCCCTGATCGGATTTACCGTGTTGCTTAACCAGGAGGATGGCTGATGCGCGTATCAGCTCGCCACTTCCTTACGACCATGCTGTGCACCACCGTAGCGGTTGCAGCGCTGTCGTTTGCGTTGTTGCCATCGAAAGTTCACGCCCAGGAGAACCTGCTCGGGCCCCTGGGTGCACGTTCCGATGGTGCCGGAGGCCAAGGCAGCTCCAACATGGTCCTCAAGGCCAGGGAGATGCAGTATGATCAGGACAACGAGGTCGTAACGGCCATCGGCACGGTGCAGATCTACTACAACGGCCGCGCCCTGCAGGCAGACCGTGTGGTCTATGACCGCAAGGGCAAGCGCGTGCGCGCCAACGGCAATGTCGTGATCACCGAAGCCGACGGCACGAAGACCTATGCCGATAATTTCGACCTCACCGACGATTTCAAGGACGGCTTCGTCAATTCGCTGAAGACGGTGACGGCGGACGAACTCTATATCGCCTCCAACCGGGCCGAGCGCACCGGCGGCAACGTCACCGTGTTCCAGAACGGCATCTATTCCGCCTGCTCCCCTTGTGCCGACAATCCGCAAAAGCCGCCGCTGTGGCAGATCAAGGCTGTCAAGGTCATCCATAACCAGCAGGAAAAGATGATCTATTTCGAAGATGCTCGCTTTGAGTTCTTCGGCATGCCGATCGCCTACCTGCCCTATATGTCGACACCCGACCCGACCGTCACCCGCAAGAGCGGCTTCATCACGCCGCGCTATTTCCATAGCTCCCGGATCGGCTATGGAGCCGAACTGCCCTATTTCATCGACCTCGCTCCCAACTACGATCTGACGCTCACGCCCGGCTATGCCAGCAGTCAGGGGCCGACGGGCCAGATTGAGTGGCGCCATCGCACGCTGAATGGCGCCTATTCGGTGATGGCATCGGGTGCCTTTATCAGCGACCCGGACAAGTTCGCCAATGAGGATATTGGCAAGCCGAATTGGCGCGGCTCGATTTCGTCCAAGGGCGAATTCTGGCTGAACGACAAATGGCGCTTCGGCTGGGACGGCTCGCTGCTGAGCGACAAATATTATTGGCGCGACTACCGGCTCGACAATCTGCGGGGCAAGACCGAGGCGACCTCCACCGTCTATCTGACGGGCGTGGGCACCAAATCCTGGTTCGATCTGCGCGCCTATTATTTCCAGGGCCTGACCACGGCCGACGTACAGAAGCAATTGCCCGTCGTCGCGCCGGTGCTCGACTATGACTATATCGTCGACCACCCGGTGCTCGGCGGTGAGCTGGGCTGGAATTTCAATCTGACCAGCCTGACGCGTCAGCAGGCTGCCTTCGACAATATTCTGGGCTACAACTGCGACAACCTCTCTCCGAAGACTCGGACGAACTGCCTGCAGCGCGGCATTGATGGCACCTATACCCGCGCCTCGATCAACGCCTATTGGAAGAAGACCTTTACCGACACCTATGGGCAGCAGTGGACCCCCTTCGCCTATGTCCGCGGCGATCTGGGCTTCACCCAGCTCGACGGCAACCCTGCCGACCAGTTCGTCAGCAACAAGAAGAACGATACGGCCGCACGCCTGGTGCCAGCCATCGGCCTCGACTACCGCTATCCCTTCATCTCGCAGTCCGATTGGGGTACGCAGATCATCGAACCGATCGCCCAGATCATCCTGCGCCCCAAGGCGATGCAGAGCGGCGTCTTCCCCAACGAAGACGCACAGAGCCTGATTTTCGACGACAGCAACCTGTTCGCCTGGGACAAGTATTCCGGCTATGACCGGGTCGAGGACGGCTCTCGCATCAATGCTGGCCTGCAATATTCGCTGACCACCAATGGCGGCGGCTACTATAACGCCATGTTCGGCCAGTCCTATTCCTTCGGCGGCACCAACCCCTACACCACTGGCGACATGGCCAATACGGGCCTGCAGTCGGGACTGGATCGCAACGTTTCCGACTATGTCGGGCGTGTCTATCTGCAGCCGGTGAACAATTTTGCCGTGATGTCGGGTGCCCGCTTCGACCAGAAGAACTGGGACATGCGGCAGTTCGAGATCGGTGTCCTCGGCACCCTCGGACGCCTGAAGGCCGATGTCACCTATGCGCGCTACGATGCCCAGCCCCTGCTTGGGCTCGACGATCGCGAAGGCGTCAACGGCAAGGCCGCCCTGAAGCTGAGCGAGAACTGGATCGCCAGCGCCGGTGCTCTTTACGATATGAAGACGAAGAAATTCGCGTCGAGCTATGCCGGACTGACCTATGTCGACGCCTGCATCGCGCTCGGCATGAGCGTCTCGCGTTCCTATGACACCACGTCGTTGAAATACGACACCACGGTGCAGTTCCAATTGCAACTGCGTGGCCTCGGCGTCAGTGGTAGCCCTAAGGAATTCACCAACAAGGTCTGGAACAACGACTTCGACGATCTCAATGTCACCAAGCCGAGCAGCTATACCGACCGCTACGGCAATCTGAAGACCTTCTGAGATCAAGCGAGCCCATCTGACCTGACAATGCCGACCGAACAGCCCGCCCTGCCGATTGTCTTGACCATGGGAGAACCGGCTGGCATCGGGCCCGAACTGATCGTGATGGCAGGTGCAGCCCGCCGGGAAGAGGCGCCCTTCTTCGTCTATGCCGACCCCGCCCTGTTGTCGGCGCGCGCCAGGCGGATCGGCCTGGACCTTGCCATCATCGAGACCGACGAAGCCGGCGCGCCTGCAGCCTTCGCGCGCGGCCTTCCCGTCGTCCCCCTGCTAAATCCGGTACCCGATCGGCCCGGCAAGCCCGATGTCGCTGGTGCCGGCGCGGTCATCGAGTCGATCGAACGAGCCATACTGTCAATTCGCGTGAACCATGCTCGGGCCGTGGTGACGTCACCAATCATGAAGGAGGTGCTTTACCGCGCCGGTTTCGGCTATCCGGGGCACACTGAATTCCTGGGCGAACTGGCCCGGCGCCATTGGCAGGGCGATGGCAAGCCGATTCTTCCTGATCGAGCCACTGATGGGCAATATCGAGAAGCAGCCTTTAGGCCCGTGATGATGATCTGGTCCGAAACCGTCGCGGTTGTGCCGGTCACTATCCACATCCCCCTGGCCGACGTGCCCACGGCCCTCACCGAGGACTTGATCTACGAAACAGGCCTGATCGTTGCCCGGGACCTCGGGGCTCGTTTTGGCATCGCCGCACCGCGCCTCGCGGTTGCCGGGCTCAATCCCCATGCCGGCGAGAACGGCACTTTGGGCAGCGAGGACAACGCCGTGGTCGCACCCGCCGTCGCCAGGCTCAGGGCCGCCGGCATCGACGCCCGGGGTCCCCTGCCCGCCGACACCATGTTTCATGCCCGGGCGCGGCAAACCTATGATGCGGCCCTGTGCATGTATCATGATCAGGCCCTGGCACCGGCCAAGGCGCTGGCCTTCGACGAGGCCGTCAACGTGACCCTGGGCCTGCCCTTCGTCCGCACTTCGCCCGATCATGGCACGGCCTTCGATCTTGCGGGCACGGGCAAGGCCAACCCTTCCAGTTTCCTCGCCAGCCTGTCACTGGCCGACAGAATGTCACGTTAGAGTAGAGTGCGATTCCATCGAATCGCACTCTACTCTAACTCCTTGTCTTGGCGCGTCTTTGCGATTCCGGGCAACGCCGTCAGATCGCAAAACGCTTTGGGGCCCGTCATGGTGCAGATCGATACTCTTCCCCCGCTGCGCGAGGTCATCCGCCAGCATGAATTGATGGCCAAGAAGTCGCTTGGCCAGAACTTCCTGCTCGACCTCAATCTCACCGCCAAGATCGCGCGTGCCGGCGGCTCGCTGGAGGGGGTGAATGTGGTGGAGGTCGGCCCCGGCCCTGGCGGCCTCACCCGGGCGCTGCTGGCCTGCGGAGCGAGGCACGTGGTTGCCGTGGAACGCGACGAGCGCTGTCTGGCGGCCTTGGCCGAAATTGCCGCTCATTATCCCGGCCGGCTGACCGTGCATGCCGGCGATGCCCTCGAAGCCGATTGGCCGGCCTTGATCGCGGGACTGGAAGGGCCGGTCCGCATCGCCGCCAACCTGCCCTACAATGTCGCCACGCCCCTGCTGATCGGCTGGCTGAAGTCCGAGCCTTGGCCGCCCTGGTTCCAGTCGATGACGCTGATGTTCCAGAAGGAGGTCGCCGAACGTATCGTGGCGACCGAAGCGGACGATGCCTATGGCCGCCTCGGCGTCCTGGCCGGGTGGCGGACGGAAGCCGAAATCGTTTTCGACGTACCGCCAAGCGCCTTCGTGCCGCCGCCCAAGGTCACCTCTTCGGTGGTGCATCTGCGCCCGCGGCCGACGCCCCTGCCCTGTACCGCAGCCGCCCTGGAACGGGTCACGCAGGCGGCCTTCGGCCAGCGGCGCAAAATGCTGCGCCAGAGCCTCAAAGGGCTTGGTGGCGATCTGGTGGCCGCGCTGGCCGATACAGGCCTGCGTCCGGAAATGCGAGCCGAGGAAGTTCCCGTGGCCGCCTTCGTCGCCCTTGCGAACACCTTGAAATAGAACCAGGAAGTCAGGGGGATCTACTCCCCCCGTCCCGTCAGCGCCCGCGCGTCAGGGCGTCGAGATCCGCCTTCAAAGTGTCGACCAGGCGGCTGACCTGCGACTTGTCTTGGCGCTTCATGCGCTCGACGTCGAGGATTTCCTTGAGCTTGGCATAGGTGGTCTGCAGATCGGTGTTGACCAGCACATAGTCATATTTGGTCCAGTGGCTGATCTCGACGCGGGCATTCTGCAGGCGCTGCAGAATGATCTCCGCGCTGTCCTCGGCCCGCCGCTCGAGCCTCGCCTTCAGTTCGGCCACCGATGGCGGCAAGACGAAGACGGACACGATGTCAGGCCTCATCTTGTTGTAGATCTGCATGGTGCCCTGCCAATCGATGTCGAACAGGACATCGCGCCCGGCGGCCAGCGCCTCCTCAACCGGCCTTGCCGGCGTGCCGTAGTAGTTGCCGTGGACCTTGGCCGATTCCAGCAATTCGTCTCTTTCGCGCATGGTCTCGAAGGTGCCTGCGTCGATGAAGCGATAATGGACGCCATCGATCTCGCTGCCGCGGCGCGGGCGGGTGGTAACCGAGATCGACAGATGCATCGATTTGTCCTCGGCCAGAAGCAGGCGCGTCAGCGTGGTCTTGCCAGCGCCGGAGGGCGAGGAAACGATCAGCAGGAGGCCCCGGCGCTGAGGAACGGACGCAGTGCTACTCATTCGATATTTTGAACCTGTTCGCGGAATTGCTCGACCACTGCTTTGAGAGAAAGGCCGGTCGCGGTCAAGCTGACATCATTCGCCTTGGAGCAAAGGGTGTTGACTTCCCGGTTGAATTCCTGGGCGAGGAAGTCGAGGCGCCGTCCCACCGGCCCGCCCTTGGCCAGGAGATCGCGAGCAGCGGCAATATGGGCGTGCAGCCGGTCGAGTTCCTCGCGTATGTCGGCCTTGGCGGCCATCAGGATCGCCTCCTGGTGCAACCTATCGGGATCGAGCGACGACGACGCATCGAGGAGAGCGGCAATCTGCGCGGCAAGCCGATCGCGCACCGCCGCGGGCTGGCGCGCCGGATTGGCGTCCGCTGCATGCGTGAGGGCTTCGATCTCGTCGATGCGACCGAGCAGGACGCGGGCGAGTGCCTGCCCCTCCTGGCGCCTCATCTCGGCGCATTGGGCAATGGCCTTGGCGAACCCCTCCAGCAGGGCCCCCTGCAGCGCGGTGCGCCCAGCCTCGTCCTCCTCCTGGTCCTCGACCTCGAGCACGCCCTTGATGGCAAAGAGGCCATCGAGGCGCGGTGCCGCCGCATCCACCTTCTGCGAGGCCTCGGCCATCGCCGTGACGATGGCATCGAGCACCGCTTGATTGATGCGGACCACCGGCGCCACGGCGTCACGCTTCAGCGACAGGCCGATCTGACACGAACCACGGGCAAAGGCCGCGCCCAAAGCGGCACGCGCCGACGCCTCCAACGCATCGAATCCCGGAGGCAACCGGAAGCGGACATCGAGGCTTTTGCCATTGACGGTCTTGATTTCCCAGGCCCAGCGGTTCGCGCCGGTCTGTCCTTCTACCCGGGCAAAGCCGGTCATGCTGACAACGGACATCTTCCTACATTCCATACGGTGATTTCAGCGTCCGGCCGGATGATTTTACCAGCAACGAAAACTGAGCGCTCTCCCTCGACGCGCCGTAAGCGCGCCGAACAGAGCCTGACGGAAGATAGAGCCCAAGGGCTCCGCGCTCAAGCCAATCGGATGCAGCCGGCTTACTGCACCGTCTGCGGCGAGTTCAGATCGAAGGTCTTGTCGAGCAGCGGATCATGGGTGGTGTTGGCGACGGGATCGTCAAAGCCACCCTTCTTGGGCTTTGCGGCCTGGGTCGGGTCAGCATTGGGAGCGGTCGGCGCCTGGGCGGCCGGAGGCGTCGAAGGGGCTGGAGACGCCGACGGAGCCGACGGGGCAGGCAGCGGGATATCGGCCGCGGGCGCAGGCGACGGGGCAGGTGCCGGCGGCGGCGTGGGCGCGACCGGAGCCTCGGCCTCGGTCTGCTGCTTGCAGGCCTTGCTGCCCTTCTTGCAGGGCTTGGCCGGGGGCTTGGCGACGGGTGCCTCAGCCGGGGCAGGTGCCGGCGGCGTAGCAGCGTCCGGTTCGGGCGCAGGCGGGGACGGCGCTACTGGGGCGTTGCCGCCCTGTTGCTGGAACTGGCGCCATTTGGCGACATTCTTGTTGTGCTCGTCCAAGGTGGGGGCGAAGGCATGCCCGCCCGTGCCGTCGGCGACAAAATAGAGATCCTTGGTGGCCAAAGGCGTCGCCACGGCCTGCATTGCAGCCTTTCCGGGATTGGCGATGGGGGACGGCGGCAGGCCGGATATGGTGTAGGTGTTGAAGCGCGTCGGCTGCGTGAGGTCGGCGCTGGTCAGGGCCCTGTCGAGCTTGCCCTTGCCGCCGACCATGCCATAGATCACGGTCGGATCTGATTGCAGGCGCATGTTCTTCTGCAGCCTGTTGATGAAGACGCTGGCGACATGCGGACGTTCGTCCGCCTGGCCCGTCTCCTTCTCGACGATCGAGGCGAGCGTTACCATTTCCGCCGGACTCTTCAGCGGCAGGTTGGCGGAGCGCTGCTTCCAGATCTGGTCGACCAGCGCCCGTTGCTCTTCCTGCATCTTGCGCACCATGGCCGAACGGGTGGTGCCGCGCTCATATTTGTAGGTATCGGGCAGCAACGCCCCTTCGGCCGGCACCGGCGGGGCATCACCCGTGAGCAGGTCGTCCTGGTTCAGCCGGTCGATGATCATCTGGCTGGTAAGGCCCTCGGGGATGGTGATCGAATGCTGGATCACCTTGCCGTCCACCAGAATGTTCATGACGTCATACATGGAGACGCCCGGCTTGAAGGCATACTCGCCGGCCTTCAGATCATTGCCGTGGCCGAGCATGTAGACGCCGGTGGTGAAGGTGGTGGCGCCATCGATCACACCCTGGCGTTCGAGGGAATCGGCGATCTCGTCGCGACCGCTGCCCTTTGGCACATAGACCGTCTTGGCTTCCGCCAGCGGCCCGGCCGACGTGAACTGACGCAAACCGAAATAACCACCGATAGCGACCAGCATCAGCAGGACGAAGACGGCATTGCCAGCCACCACGAAGGGATTGCGCACCGCGCTCGAACGTGTCGGCGGCTTGGCGACAGCATCGGGCTGGATCATGTTGCGGGATCCGCGCGAGCCGGCTGCGCCTTTCCCGAAGGAGCGCGAGCGTTCGTTCGCTAGTCCCGAATCATCCCGATCATCGACCATAGAAACCTCGTACGCCTACATAGATGCCCGGCCAGGCCCCGCGAGCGTTACATCTCGCCAAAATGCCAACCTGATTGTGCCGCGCTTGGAAGTAGCAATTTGTTTCGGCAAAAATGCATCAAAATACGAACAATAAGGCGGCCTCCGATTCCGGGAATCGGAAGCCACATCGCGTTTGTTTCAACCGGCATGCCTCGCGAATATGGCGAAAATGCCAGCCGGGCCTCTGCAGCCGCGCGCCGAATCCCGGCGAGACGTCAGTCCGCCTTGCGCAAAATGATGGAGGCGTTGGTGCCGCCAAACCCGAAGGAATTGGAGAGCACCACGTTCACCTCGCGCTTGCGAGCCGTCAACGGCACCAGATCGATCGGGGTCTCCACTTCGGGATTCTCCAGATTGATGGTGGGTGGCACGATCTGATCGCGAAGGGCCAGGATCGAGAAGATTGCCTCGATCGCACCGGCAGCGCCAAGCAAATGGCCGGTCGCCGATTTGGTCGACGACATCGAGGCCGTCGCGGACGCATTGCCGAGCAGGCGCTGAACGGCGCCGAGCTCAATCGTATCGGCCATCGTGGAAGTGCCGTGCGCGTTGATGTAGTCGATCTCGCCGACGGAGATCCCCGCCCGCTTCACCGCCATCTGCATGCTGCGGAAGGCGCCGTCACCATCTTCGGACGGTGCGGTAATGTGATAGGCGTCGCCCGAAAGACCATAGCCGATGACTTCGGCATAGATCTTGGCGCCACGCGCCTTGGCGTGGCCATACTCCTCCAGCACGACGCAACCGGCACCCTCGCCCATGACGAAACCATCGCGATCGCGATCATAGGGGCGCGAGGCGCGCGCCGGTTCGTCGTTGAAGGAGGTCGACAACGCGCGGCAGGCGGCAAAACCAGCAAGGGCGAGACGGCAGACCGGAGATTCGGTACCACCGGCTACCATCACCTCGGCATCGCCGAGCGCGATCAGGCGGGCGGCATCGCCGATGGCGTGTGCGCCAGTCGAGCAGGCCGTGACCACCGCATGGTTCGGCCCCTTCAGGCCATGGCGGATGGAGACCTGGCCACCGGCCAGATTGATCAGGCGGCCGGGAATGAAGAAGGGCGAGATGCGCCCTGGGCCGCGATCCTTCAAGGTCAGCGCGGCGTCTTCGATGCCCTGCAGGCCACCGATACCCGAGCCGATCAGGACACCGGTCTCTTCCTGATCCTTCTGCGAAGCAGGATGCCAACCGGCATCGTCGAGAGCCTGGGTCGCGGCGGCCATGGCAAAGACGATGAAATCGTCGACCTTGCGCTGCTCCTTGGGCTCCATCCACTGGTCGGGATTATAGGTGCCGTTGCTGCCATCGCCAGCCGGGATCAGGCCGGCAATCCGGGCCTTGAGATCTTCCGTCTCGAAACGGTCGATCTTGACGATGCCGCTCTTGCTCGCAAGGAGATTGGACCACGACGTTTCGACATCGCCACCCATCGGGTTGACCATGCCGAGACCAGTTACGACAACGCGCCTCATAGAACCTCCAAAGGCCGGGGAATCGCCCTCCCCGGCTACTCAAACCCGATTGATCGCAAGATTGCCTGGCGCAAGGCTAGCACAGAATGCGGACGCTCCGAGGATCGCCCCTTCCAATGCTTCGAACGCATTGCCCTTACGCTGAACTGGCAGCCTCTATGTCTGCTGACACTCCAGACCTCCCGGCAATGATGCAATCTCGTCCCTCGGCCGGTCGATGGATGGATATCGGGGAGCCTGCGCTCCCCGATCGTCTCAGGCCGTAGCCTTGGTCAGGAACTTGACAGCATCGCCGACGGTCAGAATCGTCTCTGCGGCATCATCGGGGATTTCGCAGTTGAACTCTTCCTCGAAAGCCATGACCAGCTCAACCGTGTCGAGAGAGTCAGCGCCCAGATCGTCGATGAAGCTCGCATTCTCGGTGACCTTGTCCGGATCGACGCCGAGGTGTTCAACCACGATCTTCTTCACGCGGTCTGCGATATCGCTCATTTTTCGTTCCTTTGATAAACCAAGACTGCCTGCCGGCACTTTATTCCGCCGCCGGTTAGGCGGTCGGTATTTGATAGTTCCTTGAGCCGGGGCCAATCCTTCGATCGGCCTCCGATTATCCCGGACAATCACATTCATAGGGGCCATCGGAATGTCCCTCGGCGGTGATTAACACACTTCAAATGCCATTGCCAGCGGGCATCCCACCAGTGGAAACCACTGTGGAATTGACTTCTAACTCGTTCAAATCATTGCCATTCCGCCGTTAATATTCAAAGTTTGCCCGGTGGTGTAGGCAGCCTCCGAAGAGGCAAGGTAAACGGCTGCGGCCGCAATCTCGTCGACATGGCCGAGCCGATGCACGGGGATAGCGGCAAGGATCGGCTCCATTTGCTTCTCGTTGAGGGCATCCGTCATCGCCGTTTCGATAAAGCCCGGCGCGATGCAATTGACGGTGATTCCGCGGCTGGCCACCTCGTGGGCCAGTGATTTGGACATGCCGACCAGGCCGGCCTTGGAGGCGGCATAATTGGTCTGCCCCGGATTGCCGATGACACCGGACAGGGAAGCGATGTTGATGATGCGTCCGGTGCGGCGCTTCAGCATCCCCTTCACGGCGGCTCGCGACAGATGGAAAGCGGCGGAAAGATTGACGGCGATGACGCTGTCCCAGTCCTCGTCCTTCATGCGCAGCATCAGATTGTCGCGGGTGAAACCGGCATTGTTGACCAGAATGTCCAACTGACCGAGGGCTGCCTCGACATTCGGAACCAGCGTGCCGAGCTGTTCCTTATCGGTGAGGTCGCAGGCGAAGACATGAGCACGGTCACCGAGCTTGGCCGCCAGTTCCTCCAGCACCGCCTTGCGCGTGCCAGAAAGCGCTACCGTAGCGCCCTGGCGGTGCAGGGATGCGGCAATGGCCGCTCCGATTCCGCCCGTGGCTCCGGTCACCAGGGCTGTCTTGCCAGTAAGGTCGAACATCGTCATCCCCAATCGAGTGCTGCCGGTCGCTGCGGGCGCACCTTTATTGTTTATCCTCACCCGAAATGGCCACCTGCTGTCGGGCGGGTGGCCGTGGGCCCTTTCATTGCAAGGTCGGCGCGAATGCCGCGACATCGTCCGGCGTGCCAATGCTCACCGCTTCTACGCCGGAGGCTATGCGCCTGACCAGCCCGCTCAGAACCTTTCCGGAGCCGACTTCCACCAGTTTGGTGACACCGGCTCCGGCGAGATATTCGACGCTTTCACGCCAGCGCACTGTTCCCGTCACCTGCTCGACGAGACGACGGCGGATCTCGGAAGGATCCACGATCGGCCGGGCGAGGACATTGGCGACCAGGGGCACGGCCGGGGCCGCGATGGCAACCTTTTCGAGCGCCTCGGCCATGGCATCGGCGGCCGGCTGCATCAGGGCGCAATGGAAAGGCGCTGAAACCGGCAGGAGGATGGCTCGCTTGGCACCCTTGCCCTTGGCGATCTCCAGCGCGCGCTCCACCGCTGCCTTGGTGCCTGAGATGACCACCTGGCCCGGTGCATTGTCGTTGGCGGCCTGGCAGACTTCGCCCTGCGCCGCCTCGGCGGCGACGGCAACTGCCTGCTCATAGTCGAGGCCGAGAAGAGCGGCCATGGCGCCAGTACCTACCGGCGTCGCAGCCTGCATCGCCCGTCCGCGAATGCGCAGCAGCCGAGCCGTATCGGCGATCGTCAGTGCACCGGAGGCAGCCAGGGCCGAATATTCGCCGAGCGAATGGCCGGCGACGAAGCTGGCATGTTTCTTGAGGTCGAGGCCGGCCTCGTCCTGCAGCACGCGGAAAGCCGCCAGCGAGACGGCCATCAGGGCCGGCTGGGCGTTCTCGGTAAGAGTGAGGTCGTTCTCCGGGCCATCCCAGATCACGGCCGTCAGCTTCTGGCCAAGCGCAGCGTCGATCTCGTCGAAGACGGCGCGGGCGACGGGAAAGGCATCGGCTAGCGCCTTGCCCATACCCACGCTTTGGCTTCCCTGGCCGGGAAACGTGAAGGCGATACTCATGCAAGAACCCCGTTTGAGACGGCGCGTTGAGACAATAGGCTGGTGCCTAAGTCAAGTCCGAAGCATGACAATACCCGTACATCTTGCATAAATTCGGCAAAACTCGGCCTTTTGTGGCTGTCGGCGGAGGCGTTCGGTAATTCGGCTCACGAGGATGGCATCAGCGCCAAACTTCCCTGTATCGAGAACTGATCGAACTTGCTCCAGATACCCGCGGATATTGCGCCTCGGGGGTTCTCAATTCTTGAGGGCCGCCATCTTCTTCTCGACTTTCGCAAGAAAATGACGACGTTGCGTTTCACTGGCTTCGTCCAGGCGGTGCAAGGCCAGCCACAAGGTACGGCAGCGCGGCGCGCAAAGTGCCCGCAAGCCACGCAGAAGAATGTTTCGGCCTGGCGCCTTCATGAACAACGTCCACCACCACCAGGGCGATCCCAACGTGGAGATAACCGCCAGCAAGCGGATCTGCGTCAGTACCGGCCCGATCGCCTTGCCATTTTCGGGCATGGTGAAAGTGGCATGCGGCACCCAGACCCGCTCGAGCCAGCCTTTGAGCATGGCGGGCGGTCCGTACCACCAGGTGGGGTAGATGAAGATCAGGCCCTCGCACCAGCGAAGGTGCGCGAGGTGCTCAGCCACGGGCGCCTCGTTGCTTCCGCGTTCGTGGTAGCCGCGCCGCTCCTCCGCGCTCATGACCGGGTCGAAATTCAGGGCGTACAGGTCTATCAGTCGCACCTCATGCCCCGCCCTTTTCAGCGTTTGCAGCGCCGTATCCCGAATGGAGGCGCCAAAGCTTTCCGAACACGGATGGCAGTAGACGACGAGCAGTTTCATCACGAGCACTCTGAGTATCGTGCCGAAAAGTGGACACCGATTTTCGGCAAAAATGATGCGAAAACAATAACCTACGGCTCGGACCCGATTCAGAAATCGGGTCCGAGCCGTAATCGGAAAACGATTCCGGATCCCTGCATAAGAGCCCGGAGTACGGCGCTTTTCCAGTACCGCGGGAAGCGTGACTCAAGCGGTGATCAGCTCGAAGCGATCGACGTCGACCATGCCCATGTCGGTGATCTTGAGATGGGGAATTACCGGCAGGGGCAGGAACGCAACCTGCAGGAAGGGTTCGGCCAGGGTGACGCCGAGGGATTTGGCGGCCGCGCGCAGCGGGATCAGGCGATCACGCACCTCCTCGAAGGTGAGCAGGCTCATCAATCCCGCTACCGGAAGTGCCAATTCGGCCAGGATGACGCCATCCTGGGCTACTGCGAAGCCGCCGCCGATCTCACCGAGATGGTTGACCGCCAGCGCCATGTCCGCGTCGTCGGCGCCGACGACGCAGATATTGTGCGAATCGTGCCCCACTGAAGAAGCGATCGCCCCCCGCTTCAGGCCGAAACCCTTGACGAAGCCACGCCCGATATTGCCATTGACGCCGTGCCGCTCGACCACGGCCACCTTCACCACATCCTGGTCGAGGTCGATGCCGCGATAACCATTCTGATAGGGCAGGCTCAGCCGCAGATGCTCGGTGATGATCTTGCCGGGCGCCACTCCCATCACCGGCCCCGTCGGTCCGCTCGCCGCCACACGGAAATCGGCGGCCGAGACGCGGGGTGCCCTGATAGAGCCGAGACCCACCGGCGCAATTCGGGTCCGCCCCTCGAACAGGCCGTCCTCTACCAGCCGGCCCGCACTGATCACCTGTCGTACAGCGCAATGATCGAGATCCTCGATGAGCACGATGTCGGCCCGCTTGCCCGGCGCGATCACGCCGCGATCCTTGAGCCCGAAGGCCATGGCCGCCGACAGGGTGGCGGTGCGATAGACCGCGAGCGGCTCGGCACCGAGGGCGATGGCGGTGCGAATCATGAAATCGAGATGGCCCTCTTCGGCAATGTCGAGAGGATTGCGGTCGTCGGTGCAGAAAGCGAGATAGGGCGAATTACGGATGGTGATCAGTTCCGCAAGAGCGTGCAGATCCTTGGAGACAGAGCCCTCGCGGATCAGTAGCGTCATGCCCTTGGCGAGCTTCTCCCGGCCCTCCCTAGCCGTCGTCGTCTCATGGTCGGTGCGGATGCGAGCGACGAGATAAGCGTTGAGATCGGTGCCTGACAGCAGCGGGGCGTGACCATCGATGTGGCCGTCCTGGAACGGCAGAAGCTTGGTGAGGCAAGCGGGATCGGCGTTGATCACCCCCGGAAAATTCATGAATTCGGCCAGGCCGATCACGCAAGGGTGGTTCATGAACGGCTCGAGGTCCGCGGCCTCGAGCCTTGCACCGGCGGTCTCCAGATGGGTCGAGGGCACGCAGCTCGAAAGCTGGACGCGCAGATCCAAGGCCGTATGGCCGGCGGCTTCCAGGAAGTAGCGGATGCCCTCGACACCGACAACATTGGAGATCTCGTGCGGGTCGCAGATGGCGGTGGTCACGCCATGGCGCAGCACGCAGCGATCGAACTCGGCTGGCGTGACCAGCGAGGATTCGACATGCAGATGCGTATCGATGAATCCGGGCACGGCCACGAGCCCCCGCCCATCGATCTCGCGCCGGCCGCGATAGCTGGCATAGGTCCCGACGATGCGGTCCCCGCCGATGGCGATGTCGGTCTCGGTCAGATCGCCGCTGACGAGGTCGAGCAGGCGCACATTCTTGATCACCAGGTCAGCCGGCTCGGTGCCTCGCCCCTGGGCGATCAATCGGGCGAGTTCACTGGCGTCCATCCGGGCGATTCCTTCTGCTTGCAAGCGATCAGCTTAGACCTCGGAGCGCGGACTTCCAGTCCGCTCTTGGAAACGTCGTGCTTTGGAAGAAAGGAAGAGCGGCTATCGCGCCATGCCCGCATGACGCTGAGAAGTCCGCGCTCCAGGCTTTGCCTCAGCCCACCACCCGTCCATCCGCCACCGTGATGACCTTATCGGCTCTGCCGTCGACGTCCTCGGGCGTATGCGTCGTCATCAGTACGGTCAGGTTCTTTTCCCGGCGCAGCGTGTCGATGAGATCGACCATGTCGGCGCGCATGGCGGGATCAAGCCCCGTCAACGGCTCGTCGAGCAGCAGCAGCGGGCGCGTGGTCAGCATGGCGCGTGCGAGCGCCACGCGCTGGCGCTGGCCGCCGGAGAGCTCGGAAGGCAGCCGCGCTTCCATGCCGCCCAGGCCGACATGATCGAGCATCGCCGAGATGGCCTGACGATTGGCCGCGGAGAGCCTCAGGGATGGCGACAAGGCCAGGCCGGCGTTGTGCAGGGCGGTGAGATTGGGCAGGAGATTATGGTCCTGGAAGACGATGGCCACGGGCCTGTCGGCCGGCTTCAGAGGCAGGAGATCGACACCATCGAAGCTCAATCGGCCGCTCTCCGGCTTCTCAAAACCGGCAATGGCGTGCAGCAAGGTGGACTTGCCGCCGCCGGATGGACCGACCATGGCCGCCAGCGCGCCCCGGGAAACGGTGAGGTCGTAGCGCCCGGTCCAGTCGTCGATGGTGATGGTGAGACTATCCACGACGAGCATGCCGGCCTCCAAACCGCCCAGCCACCAGAAACAGGACCAGCACCAGCCCGGCGAGCAGCGCGGCGATGCCATCGGCCTCGGCGACACGATAGGAACCGAGCTTGGCATAGAGCAAGGCCGGCAGCGTCACCAGAACTCTGCGAGCCGAACAGGGCCACGACACCGAGATCACCGAGCGACAGCGCCATGGCGAGGGCGAAGCCTGCCGTTGCGGAGGGTGCCAGCAACGGCCATTCGACCAGACGCAACCGGGTCCAGCCGGTCAGGCCGAGATTGTCGGCCAGCCGGCCGTAACGCTCCTGCGCCAGGGCCATGGGCGGATCGACGAGCCGGTGCACGAAGGGCAGCGCCATCATGGCGTTGACCAGCACGAGAGCCGGCATGGCCACGAAGTCGGTGACGCCTAAAGCCCGGGCGATCACGTAGAGGCCGGCGGCGAAGGCCAATGGCGGTGCGGCCAGCGTGAGCAGGGGAGCCGCCGCCATCAGCCTGGCAAGGCGCGGCCAGCCCTGCCCCATCAGGGCCAGGCGCGAGCGCGACAGCAGGAGGGCGGCTGCCAGCGACAGCGAGGCAGCCGCCAATGCGACCACCAGGCTGGTCGCCAGAGCCCGGGGCACCTGCGGGTCAATTCCTGCCAGCAGCGTGCGGCCGGCATGGAGGACGGCCAGCAAGGGAGGCAGCAGCAAAAGCAAAGCAAGGCCGATGACCACCGTATCCGCCAGCCGCAGCCAGCCTGCTTCCCGATCGGGCCGCTCCAATTTGCGCCCGAGGCTGGCGGCTTCGGGAGGACGCACCAGCAGGGGCGCCGCAAGCGTCACCAGCACTGCCATGGCAGCAATCTGCAGCAAGGCCAGCACGGCGGCCCTGGCGAAATCGGCATCGGAATGGATGGCCTGGTAGATCGCAACCTCGAAAGTGGCGCTGCCGGGGCCTCCTCCGAGCGTGAGGGGAATGGCGAAAGAGGTTGCGCAGGCGATGAAGATCAGGAGGGCCAGCGCCGGCAGGTCCCGCTGCAGCACTGGCCAGTCGATACGGCGAAAAATGGTTGAAGGCGGCAGGCCGAGCGAGGCCGCCAGCCGCCAATGCTCCCCCGGCACCGTCTCCAGTGCCGCGAGGAACACCCGGCTCGCGAAGGCTCCGTTGAAGAAGACATGCACCATCAGAATGCCGGTAAGCCCGTAGAGCGAGATGCCCGGCAGGCCGATGGCCCCCAGCACGGCGTTGACGACGCCGGCCCGGCCATAGATGCCGGCAAAGGCGAACACGGCCACGATCGAAGGCAGCGCGGCCGCGACGCCGAACAGAGCCAGCAGCAGGCGGTGCCCTGGGAATTGCCGCCGGGCCAGCGCCAGGGCAACCAACGCCCCGAACGACAACGACAGCAAGGTGGAGAGCAGCGCCTGATAGACGGTGAAGCCGGCAATCGAGACGAGATAGCCGACATTGCCCTGCCAGGCATCGCCGCCAGCCGCGAGGAAAAGGCTGGCGAGCGCTGCGAGCACAAGCGCGGCAAGGGCGCCAAGGAGAATCAGGCCGGGCATTCAGGATGGAGCGCGTTTACCCTCCCCCTCCAGGGGAGGGTGGAGGCTCGGCGTTTCGGAGCCACTGTCAGCTTCATTCGTCTCTCGTTCGTCACTTGGCCATGGCGGCCAGCCATTCGTCGATCCAGGCCTTGCGGTTCTCGGCGAGCTTGGCGGGATCGGCCATCAAAGCCTTGGCGGGAACGGCAACAGCCTTGAAGCTCTCCGGGAGTCCTGCGACCGGTGTCCTGGCCGGATACATCCAGTTGGTCTCGGGCAGCGCAGCCTGGGCCTCGTCCGAGAGCAGGAAGGTGAGGAATTGACGCCCGAGCTCCTGTTGCTTGGAACTCGCCACCACCCCGGCGACTTCGACCTGGGTCTGATGGCCTTCCGGGAACATCGCGGCCTTGTAGTTGGTCTTCTTCTCGGCGCCGATGTGATAGGCGGGCGAGGTCGAATAGGAGAGCACCATGTCGGCCTCCCCCTTCAGGAACAGGCCATAGGCTTCCGACCAGCCCGAGGTGACGGTGACGATGCGCGGCTTCAGCGACTTCCAGGCCTCGGGGGCCTTGTCGCCATAGACGGCCCTGACCCAGGCGAGCAGGCCGAGGCCCGGCGTGGAGGTGCGCGGATCCTCGATCACCAGCTTGGGGCCGTTCTTGTCGTCGACCAGTTCCTTCAGGCTGGTCGGCGGGGTCTTGAGCTTGTCGCTATCATAAACGAAGGCGAAATAGCCCCAGTCATAGGGAATGAAGGTCTTGTTGGTCCAAGGTTCGGGCAGAGAGAGCTTCTCGGCTGCCACGCCATGCGGCACGAAAAGACCGGACTTTTCCGCCTCTCCCATCAGATTGTCGTCGAGACCGACGACAACATCCGCCTTGGTCGAGGCGCCTTCAAGCTTGAGCTTAGCGAAGAGAGCGCCGCCGTCATCGGCGGTGACATAGGTCAGTTTGCAGTTGCACTTGGCCTCGAACGCGGTTTGCAGCGGCTTGCCGGGACCGTATTCGCTCGAAAAGCTCTCATAGGTGTAGACGGTGAGCACCGGCTTGTCCTCGGCCGAGGCCGTCGTGGCAACGGTGGCCAGTGCGAGAGCGGCGAGCAGTTTCCTCAGCATAGCGTCCTCCATGTCGAAAACGGTTCGATACGGACGACGGCGGTGAAGAAAATTGCGGTGAAGCTGAAAGCTTCGAAGCTCATCCCTCCGCCGGCACGACCCGGATCAGGTTCGATGGGTTAGACGAAGCTTGCGGCCACCGTCTTCTCAGCCCTTGCGGGCACCCCATGAGACGATTCCCGTGTTAGCGCTTTCCCGAGGCAAGGGAAAGCCCGTTTCGTGGCGGAGATCGCCCACGGCCGACAAGGCGCAAAACTGAGGAGGTTTATCCGCCTGCCATCAAGCGATGCCGAGCCGGGCCGCTGCGAAGGGCCGAAGGCGCGGATCCTCATAATCGGGAATCGCCAGTTCCACGCCCGCAGCCAGCAGTGCCTCCTCGCTCATGCTGGTAGCAAGACCGATCACGGCAAGGCCCGCTGCCTTGCCGGCCGTGATACCCGAGCGTGAATCCTCGAAGGCCAGGCTGGAAGCAGCCATTCCCTGCAGGCGTTCCAGACCAACGAGATAAGGATCCGGATGGGGCTTGGGATTAGTAACCTCGGCGCCGATCACCACGGTAGGGAAGCGCTCCACCAGGCCCAGATTGACGAGTTGATGCTCCGCATTGTCCCGCGGCGCATTGGTGACCACGCCGATCGGCACGCCGTTCTTTTCGAGCCAGTCGAGAAAATCCGTCAGCCCCTTTGCCGGCTTGAGCCCGACGAAGAGGCTGCGGAACATCGCCTCCTTGTCGTCGACGAGCTTGAGGGCGACATCCTCGTCCAGATCCTTCAGGAAGTTCCTGGCGAGCAGGCTGTTAGGCTGGCCCATGATCTCGGAGACATAGGTATCGAGGGAGAGCTCGATGCCGTGTGGCGCCACCATCTCGCGCCAGGCCTCGTAATGCAGGTGATCGGCATCGACCAGAGTGCCATCGAGATCGAAAAGGGCAACGGACTTCACGAAGCAAAACCTTCCAAAACAGGCGAGAGCTGAGGCTCTTCGCGGAACTGCACGGCATGGAGGGCGGCATAGCGCCCCCCTTTGGCGAGCAGCTCTTCATGGCTGCCCTCCTCGACCAACCGACCGCCGTCGATCACGCAGATCTTGTCCGCCTCCTGGACGGTCTGCAGCCTGTGGGCGATCACCACGACGGTACGGCCAGCGCAGAGATCGTCCAGAGCGTTCTGGACGGCCTGCTCGGACTGGGAGTCGAGCGCGGCGGTGGCTTCGTCCAGGAGGATGACCGAGGCATCGCGCAGAATGGCGCGCGCAATCGCGATGCGGGCGCGCTGGCCGCCGGAGAGCTGCAGGCCGCGCTCACCGACCTCGGTGTCGTATTCCCGGTCGAAATCCACGATGAAATCATGGGCATGGGCTGCTTTGGCGGCGGCCTCGATCGCCTCCTGCGACGCACCCGGCCGGCCGAAGGCGATGTTCTCCCGGATGGTTCCGGCGAACAGGAACACGTCCTGCCCGACATAGGCCATGGCGCTGCGCAGACTGGCGACGGAAACCGACGCGATATTCTGCTCATCGATGCGGATCGTCCCGGAGCCCGGTTCGTAGAAACGCAGGATCAGGTTGAGGACGGTCGACTTGCCGCTACCTGACGGCCCGACCAGGGCCGTGGTCTTGCCGACTTCCGCAATCAAGGAGAGATCCTGCAGGACCGGCTCGTCCGGCTTGTAGCCGAAATTCACACGGTCGAAGACGATGTGGCCACCCTTGTTGACGAAAGCCGGCTTGGCCTCCTCGATCGGCCCTTCTCGGGCCGGCTCATCGACGATATCGTAGAACATGCTGACGCCGGTGACGGCCGCGTTCAGATCGACATTCACACGGGCCAGGGCCTTGGACGGGGCATAGGCAGTGAGGAAGGCGAAAAGGAAGGAAATCAACTCGTCGACGGTAAGCTGGCCGGCGGTGATGCGCCAACCGCCATAGACGATCACGGCCGCAACGGCAAAGCCGGCCATGGTCTCCATGATCGGGCCGGTCCGGTTGCCAAGGCCGGCCATCTTGTTGGCAGCCGATTGCGCTTCGGCGACCCCGGCCGCCATGCGCTCGCGCATCGCCTCTTCCATGCCGAAGGACTTGACCACCCGGATGCCCTGCGAGGTCTCCTGGATGATGCCGGTGATGCGGGCAGTACTCTGATATTGCCGGGTCACCACGCGCTTGATGCGCTTGGTGATGTAGCGGATGCCGAGCACCGCCGGCGGCATCACCACAATGGCGGACAGGGCCAGCAAGGGATCGCGGATGATCATCACGGCGATCAGGGCCGCGACCTGAAGAACGTTGGAAACGGAGGTGACCAGCAAATTGGAGGCGATGCGCGAGCAATTGGCGATGAAGCTATTCGAGGTCACCATCTCGGTGGAATGGCGCGCGGTAAAATAGGCCATGTCCTGCTGGACGACATGGTTGAACAGCCGCTGCTGCACGCTGGCGATGATGGAATTGCCGATACGGGCGAGCACGGTGTCCTTGGTATAGGCGGCCGCACCGCGAACCAGGAAGACCGCAACCACCATCAAAGCAAAGCCGGCGATCTGCCCCATGCTCTGCTTGTCCCACATGGCGCGGATGACGGGGCCGATCAGCCACGCCACCAGACCGCCCATCGAGGCTTCGATGGCGCCGGCCGCGATCGCCAGGCCATAGGCGCGGGTATGCTTGCTCCCCTCGTCGGAGAACAGGCGCCGCAGCAAGGGTATGGCAGGCACTGAATTCTGGGCCTTGGTCGAAATGGTGGTCACTCCTAAGCGGATTTGCGACTCCTGGTGAACCCAATAAATCGCAAAACGCTCTGACAATTGCCGCGCTTCTATCACCGGCGTGAAATTAAGGCCAGATGGGGGCACTGGTACGGCGCCAGACAAGGTCGGTGATCAGGCAGCCGGAAAAAGGGCAAGAAGAGCCTGCGCCTCCGCCATGCCGTCGGGATCATTGACATTGGCAAAGGGGTCGAAGGGGTCCGCCGACCATACCACCTCAGCAAAATCGTGCCGCCGCAGAATGGTCTCGACCCGGCGCTGATCTTCCTCCACCAGGGCCTGCCGCAGAGCGGTACGCAGATGAACGGGCCAGAGCGCCGCGGTCGGGTGACGCCGGCCGGCGGAGACCGCGACGGCACCTCTCCCCATCTGCGTACCGGCACGCAATCTTGCCACCAGGTCTTCAGGCAGGAAGGGCGCGTCGCAGGGCACCGCGATCACCTCGGCAAAACCGGCCTGCGCCGCATGATCCAGACCGGCGAGCACGCCGGCCAACGGTCCCGGGAAATCCGGCACGCCGTCCGGCAGGATGGGGAGGCCCAGCGTTTCAAAGCGCCCGGCATCGCCATTGGCATTAAGAAAAAGCGCATCGACCTGAGGGCGCAGGCGCCCGGCGATGCGCTCGAGGATCGTTTGCCCGCCCAGAAAGGACAGTCCTTTGTCACCGCCGCCCATGCGCCGCGACAAGCCGCCGGCGAGGATCACCCCCATGACGGCGCCATCAGCTTTCTTGATGTCCTGGTTCAAAGTCACTGCCCCTGCGGTTTTCCAGGATCAAGGACACCGTCCTTGGCCGATAAAGCCGTCGTTTACAAGGATGCCGATCTGAAGATCGGCACACCATGCCTCGCCTGCCTCACCTGCGTAAAGCCATCGCCTACGTGTTCCACGTCCGCGCCATCCCCCGCAAGTCTGGGATGCGTCGCGACGACGCACAATGGTTGAATGGCGGCCTCGGGCTCGCTAAAGCGATAGATATGTCCGCTTTTCCGCCCTCGCCACCGGCCGCCGACCAAGCCTTGCACAGCAATCCGGCCTTGCGCAGCAACCCGGCCTCGCGCATCGACCTGCGCGGTCTCAAATGCCCGCTGCCCGTGCTGCGCGCGCAAAAGGAACTGGCACGCCTTGCTCCCGGCGACCGTCTCATCCTCGAATGCACCGATCCGATGGCGGCGATCGACCTGCCCAATCTCATGCGCGAGACCGGTGACATCTATGAAGGCCGCAGCGAGGAGCCCGGCTTCACCGCCCACCATATCCGCAAGGCGCCCACGCCATGATGCGGCTGATGGGCCTGTCGGGCTGGAGCGGCGCCGGCAAGACGACTTTGATCGCCGCCTTGATTCCGGCCTTGTGCCGGCGCGGCCTGACGGTGTCGACCATCAAGCATGCCCACCACGCCTTCGATGTCGACAAGCCGGGCAAGGATTCCTACATCCACCGCGACTCGGGGGCGCAGGAAGTGCTGGTCGCCTCGGCCCATCGCTTCGCCCTGATGCATGAGCTGCGCGGGGCGCCCGAACCCTCGCTCGGCGAACTGCTTAAGCGCCTGACGCCAGTCGACCTCGTCATCGTCGAGGGCTTCAAGCGCGATCCGCATCCCAAGATCGAGGTGCACCGCACCGCGACCGACAAGGACTACATCTATCCGGCCGACCCTTACATTCGCGCCATCGCCACCGACGGGCCCGGCCCCTTCCCGATGCAGCGCTTCGACCTCGACGACATCGAGGGGATCACCGATTGGGTCATCCGCGAGGCCGTTCCCATCGAACCTGGGGGCGTCTTCGCTCTCTGAGCAATCAGAGCGCCTCCATTCCCTCAGCCAGCCAAGGCAGATCACAGCCGGGAGTTCTCCATGTCGATGCGCCCTCTCCTCCTCGTCACCGGCGGAAGCCGCGGCATCGGGGCCGCGATCTCGCTCAAGGCCGCCGCAGCAGGCTACGACCTCATCATCAACTATCGCAGCGACCATGAAGCTGCCGAGGCCGTGGCGCGGGCCGCCCGTCATGCCGGCGCGCGGGTTCTCGTCCTCGCCGGCGACATGGCCAGGCAAGATGACATCGCGGCCTTGTTTGCTGCCGTCGACGATTTCGGCAGGTTGACCCACCTCGTCAACAATGCCGGCATTACCGGCAAATCCGGGAAGCTCGCCGAAACCGATCCATCCATCATCCGCGAAACCATCGATCTCAACGTCACCGGCGCCATCCTGGTGGCGCGCGAGGCTGCCAGGCGGCTTTCGACCCGGCTGGGCGGATTGGGTGGGGCCATCGTCAACATGTCATCCGCCGCAGCCACCTTGGGCTCGCCCGGCGAATATGTCTGGTATGCCGCGTCCAAGGCGGCGATCGACGGCTTGACCTATGGCCTTGCCCGCGAGCTCGCCAATGAGGGCGTGCGTGTCAACGCCATCCAGCCCGGCATGGTCGATACCGAGATCCATGCCCGCAGTACGGGCGACGCCGGACGTGTGGAACGCATCAGGCCAAGCATTCCCATGCAGCGCATCGGCTCAGCCGAGGAGATCGCCGACGCGACACTTTATCTGTTGTCCGAAGCCTCGAGCTACGTCACCGGCTCGATCCTGCGGGTATCGGGTGGTCGCTGAGGCATTGGCTGGAAACGACTAAAACGCTGCCTTTGTCATGCCCGGGCTTGATCCGGGCATCCCGCGCCTCCCGTCTTCAACGTCTGGAGGGGCCGTGGATTGCCGGATCAAGCCCGGCAATGACAAAGGTCGGGCCAATTCGATCCATTTATTGACGGACGAATCCCAAAGCAAATACCGGCCTCAATATTCGCGTTCGTAGTAGATGCCGCCCTTGGAACCGTCGGTGCCGGCCTGGCCGCGCAGTTTGAGGTTCTTGGTGACATCGAGATTGATGGTGGCGTCTGTCTGGCCGCCCACGCCCGAGGTCACGCCGAGATAGATCTTGTCGCCGATATAGGTGCCGGCCTGCACGGCCGCGTTGCCGCTCGAATCGGTGACCACGCCTAGATTGTCGAGCCCGGTCGACTTGCGGATCTTGTCGAGCAGGCCGGGGCCGGAAGGACCGCCAGCGAGCTGGGCCACGGCAGTGGCAAGCTGGGCGAGCTGGAGCGGCGACAGGTCCTGGATGCTGCGACCGAACAGGAACCGGGCCATCACCTCGTCCTGCGGCAACTGGGGCACCGAGGAGAGTATGATCTGCGGATCGGAGGCGCGTCCGGTCACGCGTACCGTCACGGTGATCGCGCTGTTGCGGGTGGACGCAGCGAAATCGATGTTGGGATCGAGATCGCCGACAAGGGTCACCTTGCCGCTGTCGAACACGATGTGCTGGCCGATGACGTCGAGCGAACCGCGCCGCATCTCCAGGAAGCCCACCGGCGCGATGTTGGCGACCGAGCCCTTCAGCGCCATCTGGCCGCCGAGTTCGGCATCAATGCCGCGACCGCGCACGAAGATGCGGGCCGGCGCGTCGATGGTGAGATCGAGCACCACATTGGGGCCGGAACTTGCCTTGCCCTTCTTGGGCTTGCCAGCCGCGGCGGTGTCCTTCGCCTTTGCGAGGGTCCGGGCCACCTCACGCGGCGGCTTGAGATGCTTGACACCGAGCATGGCGGCATTGGCGGCAAAGCGTTCGGGAATGGTGATCTCGGCCCGCTGGATATCGATACGGCCACCGATAACCGGCCTGGCCATCAAGGGCCCGCGTATCGTGATGTCGCTGGAGACGATTGCCGTCGCCAGATTGCCGTCGGTGAGCTTGGCGTTGCGCGTGGTGATCTTCAGGTCGGCGGCGAAATCGGGCTTCAACCCGACCGAACCGCTGACGCCGATGCTGCCGCCGCCCTGGGTGGTGGCACTGAACTGGGCAATGGTTGCCCGGTCGCGGTCGAAGCGGATGGTGCTGCCGATTCCCGTCAGCTTCATGCCGGTCTCGGGATCGGTCACCGTGCCGCCGGCGATCACCGCCTGGCCTGAAACTGATGGCGCCGAGATCGATCCGCCGGCCTTGGCATTGAGGGTAAGCGTGCCGGTCACGCGGCCGCCACGGTCACGCAAGGCGCCATTGGCCAGAGCAAGCGGCGCCGAGGCCTGCACGTCAACGGAGAGGCCTGCTCCCTGCAGAGGGACACGGCCGCGCGCCGTGACCGACAGACCTCCGGCTCCCGTCAGGCTGGCATTGCCGATGGTGACGGCCTTGCCCGCATAGCGGCCATTGGCGGCAAGCTGCAAAGCCGGAATGCCGAAGCCCTTGGTGGCGGCGACGCCGAGGCCGGCGCCCTTCACGTCGAACTCCGCCACCGGGTCGGCCGGTTTGCCGGAGAGTTTCACATTGGCCGACAGCGTGCCGGTGGCACCGAGGCCCGGGGAGGCGATATTGGCGAGCGACAGCGGCAATTGACCGACGACGACGTTCATCGCCAGGGTCTCGCCAACCTTGCCGTCGATGGAGACGACACCACCCTGCCCGATGCGCAGCACGGCCCTGGGGATCGAGACCCCGCTCTTGCGGCTGGCAATGGTGACGGGAGACTGGAGGGAGGCTGAGATGCCCTCCTGCGAGACGTTGAGCGTATCGAGCCTGGCGTCAAGTCCATCCCCGGCTGGCTTCACCGCACCCGACAGGGCCAGTTTGCCGCGAGGCATCGTGCCCTGGAGCTGGAAGGCGGTCGCATTCTCGCCTTCTGACTTGGCGGTGGCCTGCAACTGATTGAGGATGAAGGAGCCGGCCTGAACATTCGACGCGTTGACGGTGCCCGAGAGTGCCGGCACACCGGTGAGGTCGCGGCCAGTCAGGTCGACCGTCGCGGAGCCGATGCTATTGGCTTCGACCTTGAGCGCCTTGGCCTGTGCCTTGATCGCGGCGTTCTGCTTGGTGCCATCGACCGAGAGCCCGATATTGGCGGTGAGCGATCCCGACGCCTTGACGAGCAGAAGCGGCGCGATCGCCGCCATATCCGGGATCGCGGCGTTGAGCTGGCCGCTGGCGCGCCCGTTCGGGGTCACGGCAAGGTCGCCGGCGAGCTGGGCCGCGCCGGCTCCGACATTCAGGCCGTTGATCTGATGTGTGCCATCCGGCAGGGTTGATATCGTCGCCCCCGCCTTCACCGGCATGCGGTCGAGCTGGCCGGCGAGCGAAAACACGCCATTGATGGCGGCACCGGCAACGCTGCCGGTGAAATTGGCTTTGCCATCGGTGAAGGGCTTGCCCTGAAGCACCAGCCTGGGCGCGATGAGATCGGCGACGACATCGGGTTTTTCGGCGCTGCCCTTCAGGCTGGCATTGACCTCGACGGCACCGGAGGCACGGTCCGTCACCAGCTTGATATCGAACAGGTTCGCCGTGGCCTTGAAGTCCATCGCCTTGGCACCATAGAGCCCATCCGCCGAGGCGTTGAACTGCTGGTTGACGAGGGTGATCTTGTCGAAATGCAGTCCTTCGGTATCGCGCCGGACGCCGCCCTTGAGGCTGGTTGCCCCTTCGAGGACGGCATCCAGGCGCGGATCGCCGAGCACGATGTCACTGGCCTTGCCCTCGACGGTCAAGGCGAGACCGCCGCCTGCCAGCGCGACATCACCCTTCGCGGTCAGATCTGCCTTGCCGCGCAATTCGCGTCCCGCCAGACCGGAGAAGACCGAGATATCGGGCGTGGCCAGCGAGTAGATGCCGCTCATCTTGGCGCCGACGATGCCGGTGAAGCCGGCCTGGAAAGCATTCGCTGCCAGGCGCACGCCATCGACGACCACCGGCTGCCCCGCCTGCCATTTGCCGGCGGCGGTGAGGCCGAGGCTGCTGCCGAGCGCCTTGGCCAGACCCGGATCGGAGGAACTGAGCTTGTCGCCGCGTCCATCCACCTTGAAGGTGAGGCTGCGCTTTTGCGGATCGGCGAGGTTCTGGGCATCACCGCCGGCCTTGATGGTGGCGCTCTCGGCGGCGACCGTGCCGGCCGCCAGCTTCTGCAGATCGAAATTCGCCGTCCAGCCGCCGTCACCGAACTGGGCCGCCAGCGTCATGCCCTTGATGCGGGCGTTGCCGCCCGGCAGCAGGATGTCGTGGCCATCCTCGGCACCGAACTTGCCGTCGAGCTTGAGGCTGGTCGGAAAAGCATCGGCCGAGAGGGCGCCCGACAAAGCGAGGTCGAGTACGCCGGATTTGATGGTGGCATGCTTGAGCGCATAGCCCCCGCCAGCCACCTGCCCGCCTTCGACCGAAATGGCCGATTGGCCACGGACGAAATCGGCATAGGCGGGATCGACCAGCCGCTCCAGATTGCCGCCGAGATCGGCCTTGAAGGTGACGCCATCGGTCCCCTGCGCCAGCATGGCCTTGCCGCCGAACAGCTTGTTGCCATCGGCCGAGAGAGCGATGTCGGCAGCGAAATTGTCCAGGGGTCCCGAACCGACGATGGTGAAGCCGAGCGGCGGCGAGCCCGGTACTTTCAGCATGCTGGTCAGGAAGCCGCCATGCGGTTCCTGCAGCGAGAGATTGAGACCCAATTGCTTGGTCGCATTGTCGAAGTCGGTGGTGAAAGTGAGATCGCCACCGGCGGGCTGCGTCCGCTTGATCAGCAATTCCGAATGCAGCTTGCCGTCTGCCAGCAGGGCATTGCCAGCAACGTCGAACACCGTGTCCTCGCCCGCCAGTGCCGCCGAGATCTTGACCACGGGTACGGCAAGCTTGCCGAGCTTCACCGAAACCGGTAGCTCGGGCAGGGAGAAACCACCCTCGCCCGCGGCCGGCTGCACGCCCTGAGGCGGATTGGGCTTGCGGGTGATCTCGATCGAACCCGCCTCCAGAAGGTCGACATCGAGCTTCTTGCTCATCAGGGCGAGCCGGCTCCAGACCAGATGGGCGTCCTTGATGGTCAGCCACACGCCCTGCCGATCGGCGATGGTGATGGAAGAGATTTTCACATCAGACGACAGGGCGCCATCGATCTGGCCGAGCGAGATCTTCTGGTCGGGCGTCGAGATGGTGTCCTCGACATAGGTGATGAACCAGGACTTTTCGCTGGCGTCGTCAGCCCGCGCCGGCGCAAGTTCCCTGAGGCCGAGGGGCACGGCCACGACTGCGACGGCCGTTAAGAGAATGATCCGGCGCCGCATCAGAAGCTCTCTCCCAATCCGATATAGAGGGCGAAAGGCGGCGTGTTCTTCTTCTTGACCTTGCCATCCTCGATGACGAAGCCCTTCACGGGTGTAAGACCCCGGGCGATGTCCACCCGGATCGCCCCGAGACTGGTATAATAGCGCAAACCGACGCCGGCGCCGATCTTCATGTCCTCGTCGAAGGAGGGATAGGAGGTAGAAAAGGCGCTGCCTGCGTCGACGAAGGGGACGATGCCGATGCTGTCGGTCACCTTGATGCGCATTTCGAGCGAGCCCTCCAGCAAAGAGCGGCCGCCCACCACGAAGCCATTGTCGAGCTTGGGACCGAGGCTGCGGAAATTATATCCGCGCACCGAGCCGCCACCGCCGGCATAGAACATGCGATCGCCTGGCAATTCGTTGGCGGGCGCCCCGACGATCGAGCCGACCGCAACCCGGCCAGCCAGGACATAGCGTCCCATCGCGTCGAAGGAGAAATAAGCCGAGCCGTCGATACGGGTCATCGCGCCGAAATTGCCGAACTTGGCCTCGTAGAACGGCTCGAGCGTGCCCTTCAGGCGATAGCCGCGCGTGGGCTCGAGCTTGTCGTCGGTGGTGTCATAGGCGAGTTCACCGGGCAGGCTGAACAGCAGGAGATTGCGCTTGCCGTAAAAGTCTTCGACCTGGTCATATTCGCCGTTCAGCGCGATCTTGCCGGTCAATCGCTCCGAGAATTCGTGGGCAAGCCCGATGCGCGCACGGAAGGTGTTCTGCGAATAGGGATCGTAAACCTCGCGCTTGGCCAGCAATTGCGCGGTAAGATCCGTGAACGGATCGAAGATCCCCGGCTTCACGAAGGTGACGCCGCCCGAATAGGTGAACTTGGTCGGATCGGTGGAATCGACACCCGCCACGGTCGCATCGAAGCGCAGGCGCTCGGCTTCGCCGAACAGATTGCGGTGCTCCCAATAACCGTTGAGGCCGATGCCGTCGGTGGTGGAATATTCGGCACCGGCACCGAAGACATGCAATGGGCGCTCCGACACGGTGATCATCAGCGGCATGGTGCTGTCGGCCGCAATCGCGTCGCCCTCGACGATGCTGGTGGTCGAGAACACCTGCAGGCGCTGCAGGCGCCGCTTGGCGAGTTCGATCTCGGCCGGATCGTATTGGTCGCCCGGCCGGAGGCCGGTCTGACGCGCCACGAAGGCTGGATTCATGTCCTTGGTGCCATCGACGGTCATGCGCCCGTAACGGGCCAGGCGCCCCGGCTCGACCGCCAGCGTGACATCGAGCCTGTTGTTGACGTGGTCGGCGGTGATGACGCGTGGCAGGGCCTTGGCCTTGGGGTAGCCCTGGCGTCGCCAGGCATCGATCATCGCCTGCTCCGCCGACAGTACGATGTCCGAATTGGCCTGGTGGCCCGGCTCGAGGCCGAGACGCTCGGGCGTCTTGGTCTTGGGAATGTCGTCGATCGGGCTGTGCGGCGCCCGGTTTTCCAGCCGGATCCGGCCGAAGGTGAAGACGGGACCGGGATTGACGTTTACAACCACCGGGACCGGGTGAGGCAGGGTGGCGTCGACGGGAATCTCTTCGAGCTTGCGCCCATTGACCAGGATCGAGATCGAAGCGCCATAGCGTGCATTGGCATAGAGCGTACCGAGGATACGATCATATTCGGTCCGCGCCTTGGAGAGGAAGGCAGGCGTGCTCGGCGGCGGCGTTTCGTCCTTGCCGCTATACAGAGAAGACGCGCCCTCGACCGCCGACTTGATATCCTTGTCCCCGCCCGCAATCACCACTTCGATCTTGTAGGTCTGGGCGTCGGGCGAAACCGGCTTCTCGTCCGATCCGAAGAAATTATAGCCGAAAAGCTTGAAGGCTGCGGCGGGTTGGGGCTTCGCCCCGGCGATGAGCGCCATGACGGCCACCGACAAGGCCAGCCCCTTGGCCAGACGCTGCCGCGCCGGCATCAGGCGTTCGAGCCTGCTCAGCCCCCTCATCGCCTGTCGATCGCCCCACGCCATAGACCAGCGCCCCCACTAAACCCCGATACGGGGGCGCCGCCCCGGAGGTGAACCTTACGCCAAACGACCTCTTCCGATCAACCCATCGCCGTATATCATCATGAACAAACGGTTAATTACGTAATCAATCGTATCGATCGAATAAACTGTTCCCCCACGACATGCGCTGAATTTTGAACATTACCCGTATGCTTAGGCACGTAATTCACACTAAATGGCACATATTTGCATTCGCATGTAATCGACAGATGTTTTTCTACAGAACGCTTATCGAAAACCTGGAAACCGCGCTGCCATAGGGCGTAAAAATAACTTTACGTCACATCAATCGTATACAAATGGTAAAAACCAACGCTACGAGGCAAACCGCCGCTCCGTCTCCCGCGACCCAATCCGGAAGGCACACAAAACCGGCCAGATCAGAGCCCCCACCCGGCGAACAAAGACGCGATCAGCTGCCTTTGGGATAGTCGTAGGCCAGCAGGCGCATATTGGCATAGCCCTGGTCGCCGATCCGGGTCCAGAGCAAGGTCTGCTGGCGAAAGCCGAAATAGGAGGCGGCGAGACGGCGCATGAACTCGTCGCCATTTTCGATGATTTCACTCAACACCTGACCGCTGGCCGTGCCGAAGGCCTGAAATACCTCGTCGGGGAATTGCTTGAGAACAACGCCTTGCTGCGTTACCGCCTGGGCGATCGCTGCCGGCGCCCGGGCGCCATATTCAGCCAGCGAGCGAGTATTCTCCTCGGCACAGGCGACTTCGATCGCCACTTTGTGAGTTGCCGGCAATTCGTCGTATTTCGCGCGGTTGATCTGGAGTTGCAGAGCGGCGCAGGGCTCCTGGAAGCCCGGCCAGTAGCAGAACTTGGCGGCATTGTGGAAACCGAAGCTGAGATCGTTGACCGGCCCCATGAACTCGGCCGCATCCAGTTCCTCGGCCTGGAGCTTGGGCAGGATCTGCGAGCCCGGCATCAGCACCTGCTGAACGCCGAGCTTGGCGAGAGCCTGGCCGGCCAGGCCGCCGATGCGGAAACGCAGGCCCTTGAGATCGGCGACACCGTTGATCTCCCGGCGGAACCAGCCGCCGAGGCGCGCGCCGGTATTGCCGGCCGCAAAGGCCTTGATGCCGAATTGCCCGCCCAGTTCATCCCAGAGCGCCCTGCCCCCGCCGGCATAGAGCCAGGCATCGAATTCCTGGGCGATCAGGCCGAAGGGAATGGCAGAGAAAAAGGCGAAGGCAGGAGACTTGGACAGATAATAGGCCGACATGTCGTGCGACATCTCCACGTCGCCCGACATCACGGCCGCCATGTTCTGGTCACCCGGCACCAGTTCGCCGGCCGCGTAGAGCTTGATGGTGAGCTGGCCCTGGGTGAGCACGCCGATCCGGTCGGCCAGGCGCTGGGCTCCCGTGCCCGCTCCCGGCAACCCCTTCGGCCAGGCCGTCGCCATCCGCCATTCGATCAGGTTCTGCGCCAACGCCGGAGCGGCAAGCATGGTGGCGCCGGCGGCGGCAGCTCCAGCGAGAAAACGACGTCGGGTCGACATGAAGAGGGTTCCTGTTACGCAAGACTAACACCCAGCCGGGGCGAGTAAGCAGCGTACAAGATGAACCGGGGCTGAACTGAGGCCGGGTTCTCCGCCCCCACTATCCCTATCCGGCCAGAGCGTCCCGATAATCGGCAGTTGGCGACGCATCGTCCTGGGTGCGCTGAAGCTTCTCGCGGGCCTCGTCGGCCTCGCGCTGGCGGTTCCACATGCCGGCATAGACGCCGCCGTGAGCCAGCAACTCCTCATGATTGCCGCGCTCGACGATCACGCCCTTGTCGAGCACGATGATCTCGTCGGCATTCACCACCGTCGAGAGACGATGCGCGATCACCAGCGTGGTGCGGTTCTCCGAGATGCGCTCGAGCGCAGCCTGGATCTCCATTTCAGTGTAGCTATCGAGCGCCGAGGTCGCCTCGTCGAGCACCAGCACCGGCGGCCCCTTCAAGATGGTGCGGGCAATGGCGACGCGCTGCTTCTCCCCGCCCGACAATTTGAGGCCGCGCTCACCGACTTCCGTTTCGTAGCCCTTGGGCATGCGCCGGATGAAGGTGTCGATCTGGGCAAGGCGGGCCGCCTCCTCAACCTCCGCATCGGTCGCATCCCAGCGACCATAGCGGACATTGTAGCGGATGGTATCGTTGAACAGCACCGTGTCCTGCGGCACCATGCCGATGGCGGCGCGCAGCGATTTCTGGGTTACGTCGCGCACGTCCTGCCCGTCGATCAGCACGCGCCCGCCATTGACGTCATAGAAGCGGAACAACAGTCGCGAGATCGTCGACTTGCCGGCGCCCGAGGGACCGACGATCGCCACCGTGCGGCCTGCCGGCACGTCGAAGGAAAGCCCCTGCAGGATCGGGCGGTCGGGATCATAGTTGAACACCACATTCTCGAAGGTCACGCGGCCCTCGCGCACCTCGAGCGGCGCTGCGCCCGGCCGGTCCTTGACCTCGGTATCCTTGTCGAGCAGCTCGAACATGGTCTCGATGTCGGTGATGCCCTGCTTGATCTCGCGATAGGCAAAGCCGAGGAAGTTCAAGGGGGTTGCCAACTGCAGCCACATCACGTTGAGCAGGGCGATGTCGCCGACGGTATTGACGCCGTGGTAGACGCCCAGGCCGGCCAGCAGCAGCGAGCCCAGCATACCCGCCATGAAGATGATGCCCTGGCCGATATTGAGCCAGGTCAGGGTGATATAGGTCCGGATCGCCGACTGCTCGTAGGAAGCCATCGCGCGATCGTAACGGGCGAGTTCACGCTCCTCGTTGGAGAAATACTTGACCGTCTCGTAGTTGAGCAGGCTGTCGATCGCCTTCTGGTTGGCGTCCGTGTCGGAATCGTTCATCTCGCGGCGGATCGAGATGCGCCATTCGGTCGCCTTGATGGTGAACCAGACATAGAAGGCCGTCGTGGCGAGCACGATCAGGGCGTATCGCCAGTCGAACTGCAGCAGCAGCATGATCAGGTAGAGCGTCAGCTCAACGATGGTCGGCAGTATGTTGATGGTGGCGAAGCGGACGATATTCTCGATGCCGGTACGCCCGCGGTCGATCACCCGCGACAAGCCGCCGGTCTTGCGCTCGAGATGATAGCGCAGGCTGAGATTGTGGATGTGCTCGAAGGTCTCGATCGCCAGCCGCCGCACGGCATACATGAACACGGCAGCGAACAGGCCGTCCTTCCACTGCGAGATCGCCGTCATCAGGATGCGCGCCGCGCCATAGGCCACCAGCATGGTGAGCGGCACGCCGGCCAGCATCACCGCCAAGGTATGGCCCGTAAGCTCGCGGTCGCCGCCGACGGCGGCCAGCCCATCGGTCGCCCATTTGAGCGTGTAGGGTACGACCAGGGTGATGAGCTTGGTCAGCAGCAAGAGCACGAAGGCCCATATCACCCGCATGCGCAGATCCGCACGATCTTGCGGCCACATATAGGGCCACAAATGCTTCATCGTCTGGAGAAAGGCACCCTGGTCGGCGCTGATGCGCTTGGGAGCGGTGGAAGGGTCGGCGGATGGCATGAACGGGCTTTCGACCGGCGAGCGGAAGATCGCCGGCATCAGGAGTTTTCTGGCAATGACGCTGCGTAGTTAGGTCTGCAGCGGCATGATCGCAAGCGTCTTGCGATGAAATCTCGCTGCGCCAGGCCTCGTACCAGGCCCGCATCCCACTCGGCTCAAGGCGTTTTCTTATCCGGCATGACGAAGATCTGGCCCGGATAGATCAGATTGGGATTGCGGATCTGATCGGTATTGGCGTCATAGATCCAGGTATAGCGGA
This sequence comes from Labrys sp. HAY1-8F, assembly GCF_056754975.1. Lineage (NCBI taxonomy): Bacteria > Pseudomonadati > Pseudomonadota > Alphaproteobacteria > Hyphomicrobiales > Xanthobacteraceae > Labrys > Labrys sp. HAY1-8F. The sequence continues at coordinate 1,231,240 of NZ_JBPGWZ010000002.1, forward strand.
TGCCCTGGCCATAGACCTTGCGCGAAATCCGCCAGAGATTGTCGCCCTGGAGGATCGTCGTGGTGCGGATCTCGGGGATCACGGCCACAGAGGGCGGCGGCGACGGCTGGGCCGGCTTGGCCTCGCTCGTCTGCACCGGTGCCGTCGCGGGGGTCGCGGGGTTGGAGGCGGATGGCGTCGTGGCGGATAGTGGCACCACGGTATTGCCGGAGGCCGGCGGCACGGCCTCCGCCTGTGCCGGCGACGAGGCGGCTCCCGTGGTGCCCGCCCCCTGCGTGCCGGGCTCGAAGGCCGGAGAGGCGCCTTGGGCCGGCGCGGAAGCCGCCGCCGGCTGCGTCTTGTCACCCGGGGCCGGTGTGGCGGCGCCAGGCACCGCGGTAGAGGGCGTGGTCGCCGCTTGCGGCGGCGTTCCAGCGGGCTGGCCGCCACGGGTGGAGCCTGAACGCGACGGCGTGGCGATCGCCGCCACCACGGCCGGAGCCGAGGCCGAGGGTGCCTTGTCGACCATGGCGAACGGGACTTCGGCCCGTGTCAGCACCTGCCCGTTGGCAGCCGCGACATCGTCGACGCGAACCCGGTAATTGCCCGGCTGCATGCCCTTCTCGATCGTCATGCCGAAGGTACCGTCCTTGGCCGCCGTCACGCCGGTCACCAGCGTATCGTTGAGATAGATGCGCAAGGCGGCCCCCGGCTCCGCCCGACCCGTCACGAAGAAACGGCCCATCTCGTCCGCCTCGACGGTCCGGATCGAAACATTGGCTCGTGAAGATCCCTTGTCCGCCTCGACAGACGCGGTTGCACCTGCCGGAGATGGCGCTGCCGGCTGCTCGGTTGGCTTGCTCGTCGGCGGCGCCGCGTCGGTCAATACCTTGGAGGGCTGGTCGGGCGAGTTGAGCACGACCACCACCTCTTCGCCCGGCTTTTCAGGAACGCGGACAGAGAGGGTTTGCTCAGACAAGGTCACCCGCCCGTCCGGCGATGTGGTGCGCAGGGTCAGTTCGCAGGGGCCCTTCGGCAAAGCGGGCGGCGTGATCGCCCAGGTACCGTTGATGTCGGCAACGACGCGGGCATAGGGGTTGCCATTGCGCAGCAGTTCCACCGTGGCGCCGGACGCGGCTCGCCCTGCAATCACCGCGCTGCCGGCCGGCTCGATGCGGGCAATATCGAAGGTCGGGGCGGTCTGTCCCTTGGCCGCATCCGGTTTCGGCGCCTCGGGCTTGGGAGGCTGGGGTTTGGCGGCTTCAGTTTTGACGGCCTCGGGCTGAGCCGCCTCCGTCTTTCCAGAATCGGGCTTGCCAGAATCGGGCTTGCCAGGATCGGACTTGGCTGTCTCGTTGCCAGTTGCTGGAACCTTCGCGGCTTCGGTTTTCGCCACTTCGGTATTGCTTCCCGCAGTCCTGGCCGACTCCGGCTTGACGGCTTCGCCGGTCAGCGCGGGCTTCTGCATCTTGTCGGCGGGGGGATTGGCGGTAACTGCCGGCTTGGCATCGCCGACCAGCGGCGACGGCGGCCGGGCAGGCTCGCGCACCAGCACGCTGTAGAGCGTACCGACGCTGACGACGCTCGCGGCTCCCACTATTCCCGCCAGACTCTTCCAGCCCACTGCCATCTTCTACTCCCGATGCAAGAACGCGCACCGTTTCATCAGATTTTACTTACCCGCTTCACCTGCCGGACGAAAGACCTGCACCATCACAATGCTGTCGAACGAGCAAAGTATCGCGCCGACATTTCTTGCCGGCACCCTTGTCAGGACTTGTACACCGAACTGCAGCGCCATTGCTGCAGAATTGTGATGAAAATCCAGGAACGCACGATATTCTTCATCGGACGGGGCTCGATCGGAAGGTTCCATGAAACGAGGGGCGCTCTTTGTATCTGCTCTTTGCCTGACCATTCTCTTTGGAACCATGCCATCGCAAGCCGGCCAAACAGAGGCTGGAGCACGCCCGAAGAGCTCCGCGATGCGCATTCTCATCGTGCGCAGCGCCGCCGTCGATTGTGAACCCAATTGCGCCGAATGGATTTCCGCCGACGGTGACATCACCGCCGCGACGCCGGCGCTGCTGCGCAAGGTTCTGAAAGCCAGTGGCGGCAGGAAGCTGCCCTTCATCCTCACCTCGCCTGGCGGAGACGTTACAGCCGGATACGCCATCGGCCGCCTGATTCGTCGGGCAGGCCTGGAGGTCACGGTCGGCCGGACCATGCTGGCTCCCTGTACGCCAGAAGAGAGGAAATGCTCCGACACCATGATGAAGGGCCGTCGCGGCTTCGCCAACAATGCGGGAGCCTTTTGCAATTCGGCCTGTGTGTTCGCGCTGGCCGGAGGAGTTGCACGTCACGTCTTTTGGGTCAGCCCGGTCGGTGTTCATCAATTCGCCAGCTCGCGGACTCTGACACGCTGGCGCCAGACCACTCTGAACGGGCGCGTCATCCGGCGAGAGATTCTGTCGGTCAACCGGATCAAGGTAAAGACGACACCGGCGCAATATGACCAGGCCGCCCGCTATTTCGCCGAGATGGGAATTGATCCACGTATCAACGGGCTGCTCCAGCTCGCCGACAACAAGAACATTCACGTGATGAACCACAGTGAATTGCTGGAGACGAAGATCATCACCGACGACCAGGATGCGCGGGGCCAGGTCCTGAAACTTCAGACGGCGCTGAATGCTCAAAAAATGTCCGAGCGCATCGCTGCCTTCACTGTGACCACCGCCGACGTGCCGGCGGGGCTCTATCAGGGCAAGGCTATCATCTCGCATGTCAATTTCCGGCAGGATCCGAAAGGCACTGGCGTCGTGGTGAGCGTTACGCCGACGATCGGGACGCTCCCCTTGCCCACGGCTGACCTGCTCGCCATCATCCAGATCGGCAACCAGTTCGAGTTATCGGACCGGCCGGGCGGAAGCGCCCGGCCGGATTCCGAGCTGACGATCGCCATCGCCCCCGCGACCTTCTGCGTTCTCGATCACAGCCGCTCCTTGACCTTCACCATCGGCCCGAAACGACGCAGCCCTGTGAAGTCTGAAACCGTGTGGGTTTCGACGGGCCGCTTCCGCGATCTCGATCTCCTGTTGGGTAAGGTTTGCGGCAGGCAAGGGAACCTTGCCGATTGATCCGTGCGGCGGCAAAGCAACTTGACCCACCCATGCCGCAGTGCGAAACCGTGGATATGACAAAGCTTCGTTCGATTTGCGTCTATTGTGGCTCCAGCAATGGCACCCGCCCCGATTATGTCGCCGGCGCCGAGCGTCTCGGCCGGGACATGGCTGAAGGCGGCATCCGCCTTGTCTATGGTGGCGGCAATGTTGGCCTGATGGGCACCGTCGCCCGCGCCGTCATCGAGAATGGCGGCCAGGTTACCGGCATTATCCCGACCTTCCTGCAGCGCCGCGAGCGCATGCTCACCGAGGTCGAGGAACTCATCGTCACCAAGGACATGCATGAGCGCAAGCGCCTGATGTTCGAGCGGGCTGACGCCTTCGTCGCCCTTCCGGGGGGCGTCGGCACGCTGGAGGAACTGGTCGAGCAGTTGACCTGGGCCCAACTCGGCCAACACAAGAAACCGATCCTGCTGGTCAATATCGACGGGTTCTGGACGCGCTTCCTCGACATTCTCGACCATATGCGCGAGGAAGGCTTCATTCGTCCCGAGACCGCGGTGGAGGTCTTGGTGGCCAACACGCCCGAAGAGGTCGTGCCGATGGTCAAGGCTGCGATCGAGAAGATCTCGCGGGCCGAAATGGCGATGAGCGTCGCGCCCGAGACGCTCTGACCTTCGCATTGCGAGGCTGCGATCGAATAGGATTGCGCCCTGCGGTGTTCATGCTCCGGCGTTTCGCGGCCTGGCAGTATGGACAATGCAATGAAGAGGTCTTTCCACGTGACTGTGGCGGCACTGTTTTTCAGCGCCGGCCTTTCGCCTCTCGTATTCGCAGGCGATCTCTACGATCTCGATCCCGAGCATACCCAGGCGATCTTCCATATCGACCATCTCGGCTATTCCACCGTCACGGGCAGCTTCCGCCAGTTGAAGGGCATGCTCACGCTCGATGAAGAACATCCCGAGCAAAGCCTGGTCGAGGCAACGATCGAGGCTTCGAGCATCGATACGGGGGTGCCGACGAGGATCTGAGGTCGAGCCAGTTCTTCGACGTCGCCCGCCATCAGACGATCACTTTTCGGACCGTAAAGGTGAAGCGGCGTGGTCCGCGCAGCGCCGATCTCAGCGGAGAGCTGACGCTGCTCGGGATATCCAGGCCCGTGACATTGCGGACCACCTTCAACCAGATCGCGCCGGATCCGCTGCGCGGCAGTCGCATGGTGGCCGGCTTCACCGCGACCACGAGCATCCGTCGCACGGATTATGGCATGAAGGCTTTCATCCCCCTGATCGGCGACGTCGTGCGCATAGACATCAATGTCGAGGCGATCCGCCGTTGAGGAAAAGCCCGCTCGCCGCAACGGGCTCGATCCTCAAACCTCCGCGCCAGCCTTGAGCAGCTTGTAGGTCATCGAATCAACCAACGCCTGGAAGGAGGCATCGATGATGTTGTCGGAGACGCCCACGGTGGCCCAGCGATCGCCGGCGGCATCCTGGAATTCGATCAGCACCCGCGTCACCGCATCGGTACCGCCTTGGAAGACGCGGACCTTGTAGTCGATCAGCTTCAGGTCCTCGATGACGGACTGATACTTGCCGAGATCCTTGCGCAGCGCCGTGTCGAGGGCATTGACCGGGCCATGTCCCTCCGCTGCCGAGATCAGTTCATCGGCGCCGACCTTGACCTTGACGATGGCCTCGGAGAACACGCCGAGTTCGCCGCGCTCGTTCCAGCGCCGCTCGACATTGACGCTGAAGCGCTCGACGAAGAAGAACTCCGGGACGCTGCCGAGAATACGCTTGGCCAGCAGGAAGAAAGAGGCATCCGCCCCCTCATAGGCATAGCCTTGCGCTTCCTTGTCCTTCAGTGCCCCAAGCAATCTGGAGAGACGGGGATCATCCTTGTCGACGGCCAGCCCCAGGCGTTCCAGTTCGGCCAGGATGTTGGATTTGCCGGCCTGGTCCGAGACCAGCAATTTGCGCCGGTTGCCCACGCTTTCCGGCGGCACGTGCTCATAGGTGGAAGGATCCTTCACCACGGCCGAGGCATGGATGCCGGCCTTGGTGGCAAAGGCCGAGGAACCGACATAGGGTGCATGATGGTCGGGCATGCGGTTGAGCAGTTCGTCGAGCTTGCGCGAGATGCGCGTCAGGTTCTCGAGCCCAGCCGCATCCACCCCGATCTCGAAGCGCTCGGCATAGGCGGGCTTGAGCAGTAATGTTGGGATCAGCGAGGTGAGGTTGGCATTGCCGCAGCGCTCGCCCAAACCGTTCAGCGTGCCCTGGATCTGCCGCACGCCCGCCCTGACGGCCGCCAGCGAATTGGCGACCGCCTGCTCGGTGTCGTTATGGGCATGGATGCCGAGATGGCCGCCGGGGATCGTCTTGACGACCTCGCCGACGATGCGCTCGATCTCATGTGGCAGGCTACCGCCATTGGTATCGCACAGGACCACCCAGCGCGCGCCAGCCTCATGGGCCGTACGGGCGCAGGCGAGCGCATAATCGGGATTGGCCTTGTAGCCGTCGAAGAAATGCTCGCAGTCGAGCAGCACTTCGCGCCCACGTGCCTTGGCCGTGGCGACGCTGTCGCGGATCGAATCGAGATTGTCTTCCAGGCTGATGCCGAGGGCCATGCGCACCTGATGGTCCCAGCTCTTGGCCACGAAGCAGATCGCGTCCGCCTGCGCATCCAGCAGGCCTGCGACACCGGGGTCGTTGGCGGCCGAGCGCCCTGCCCTCTTGGTCATCCCGAAGGCGGTGAACTTCGCCTTGAGGCCGTTGGGCTGGCTGAAGAACTGCGTGTCGAGCGGATTGGCGCCGGGATAGCCGCCCTCGATATAGTCGACCCCGAGATCGTCGAGCAGCCCGGCGATCGCCTGCTTGTCGGCGAGGGAGAAGTCGACTCCCGTGGTCTGGGCGCCGTCACGCAGAGTGGTGTCGAAGAGATAGAGGCGATCGCGCGTCATTGCCTGACAGCCTCGGGCGGGGCCGAAAGCACCTTCTTCATGGTGGTGTTGCCGAGCCACTCGTCGCCAAGCGACACCGTGTTGCGCTGCTGGGGCACGAAACCCTGCTTGAGGAAAAAGTCCCGGGCAGTATCACTGGCGTCGACCGTCAGATGGTCGGCGCCACGCGCCTTGGCGAGCTGTTCGATGGCGCCGTAGAGCGTCGAGGCCACGCCCTGCCCGGCGACCGCCGGATGGACATAGAGCAGGTCGACCAGTTCCTTGCCTTTCAGCGCGATGAAGCCGACCGGCGAGCCGCCGACCGTTGCCACGATGGTCAGACAGCCTGCAAGGCGTTTCACCCAGGCCTCCTCGTCGTCCGCCGCCTCGGCCCAGGCCTCCTGCTGGCCTTCGGAATAATCCTCACCTGTCAGTTCGTGGATACTGGCTCGGAAAATCTCGGCCAGGATCGGTGCGTCGGCAGGCAGGAACGGGCGCAGCCCAGGTTTCGGCATAGCAGGATTCGACGTCGACTTGGCCATCAGAGCTTGACCTCCCAACTGGTAGTACCGTCCTTGTTGTCCTTGACGGTGATGTTCAAGCGGGCGAGTTCGTCGCGGATGCGATCGGATTCCGGCCAGTTCTTCTCGGCCCGGGCAACCTTGCGCGCAGCCAGAAGCGCCTCGACCTCCCGCCTCAGCCCATCGCTGACATGCGTGTCACCCTTCAGGGCCGCCGCATCATTGCTGAAGCCCAGAAAGGCAAGCGTCGCCGCCCTGTCGGCCGGATCGGTGATCTGGTGCAGGCGGGCCAGCATGGCCGGCGTGTTGAGATCGTCCGACAGGGCCTCGATCACACCGGCATCGACGCCTCCGCCCGCAGGCACCTCCTCATACCAGCGCAACAGGGTCTGCTGGGCCTCGGTCAAGGCTTGCAGGGTCCAGTCGATCGGCTGGCGATAATGGGTGCGCAGCATGGCCAGGCGCAGCACGTCGCCATGCCAGGCCCGCCCGCCGAAGCGGTCGCTGCCGAGCAGTTCGCGAATGGTGATGAAGTTGCCCAGGCTCTTGGACATCTTCTCGCTCTCGACCTGCAGGAAGCCGTTATGCATCCAGACATTGGCCATCACCGGCGTGTCGAAGGCGCAGCAGCTCTGGGCGATCTCGTTCTCATGGTGCGGGAAGACGAGATCGATGCCGCCGCCATGGATATCGAAGACGTTGCGGGCCGGGTCGTCGCAGCCGATGCCGCCGCCATAGGGGGTGAGCAGCGTCGCCATCGACATTGCCGAGCACTCGATATGCCAACCGGGGCGTCCGGGCGTGGCGATGCCCGAGGGGCTGGGCCAGCCGGGCTGGTGGCCATGCGAGGGCTTCCACAGCACGAAATCCATGGCATCGCGTTTATAGGGGGCAACATCCACCCGCGCACCGGCCAGCATTTCGTCGAGCGAGCGGCGGGCGAGTGCGCCGTAGCGCGGCACCTTGGCGAGCTTCTCCATGGCATGGACGGAGAACAATACATGTTCTTCAGCGACATAGGCGACACCGCGCGCCACCAGGCGCTCGATGATGGCCTTCATCTCCTCGATATGGTCGGTCGCCCGCGGCTCGACCATCTGCGGCAGCTGCCCCGGCTGGTTGACCTGATCGGGCATCAGTACGCCGAGTTCCCTGATGTCCCGATGGAACTGGGCGAGCGTCCCGTCGGTCAATTCACGGATGGTGATGCCGCGCTCGGCCGCGCGCTCGTTGATCTTGTCGTCGACGTCGGTGATGTTGCGCGCGTAGCTGACGTGCTCGGCGCCATAGGTGTGGCGCAGCAGGCGGAACAGCAGGTCGAAGACGATGATCGGGCGGGCATTGCCGATATGGGCAAAGTCGTAGACGGTCGGGCCGCAGACATACATACGCACCCGATCGGGATCGATCGGCGTGAAATCGACCTTGGAGCGCGTACGGGTATCGTAGAGCCGTAAAACCATGAGTTCCCCACCTCGGCTGGCCGGGGGCGTCCTGCGCTCAAGATTTTGGGCGAATGACGGCGCCAGCCAGCGTTGCTGCTAGCTGCAAATAATCCGCGAAAGGATGGCCGTCTTTGTCATCGCGGGGAGCAATGTGCCATGCGGGCGGCGTTGTCAAGCGACAGGATGGCGTGTCCTTCGATCACCCGGTGATGACGCGCATCAGACCAACGCGTTTTGTGAATTGACGGTAACGGGTAGAATCGCAAACGCGCGCCGAACCATAGAGCGGGGGCAAACAAGCATTCTGGCTTGAGCGCACTTTGTTCCGGAGCCGGGCTCATCCGGCTCGGGCAATGATCCGTTTGCCCAAGGCCTGCCCGGGCAATTCGATCAGCCGATAGCCCAGCACGGCGAAAAGCAGGGCAAACAGTACGCTCGCCGCGGCGAAGAGGCTGGAGGGCGCCAGGGCGCCCGCCAGGCCGATGGCGAAGGGATGCAGGAGATAGGTCGAGTAGCTGACGCTGCCCAGCCATCCGGTGATGCGATTGTCGACCAGCGCTGAGCGGCGGATGCTCGGAATGCCGGCGACCAGCACGAACACGATCGGCGCGACCAGCCAGGGAAACAGCGACTGGTTCATGGTGATATTCGGATGGCTGAAATAGCCGAAGGAGACGATGTTCGAGAGCGCCATGATGACGACGAAGACTCCCGTATCGACAAGAAGGCGCGTCAGCGGCAATTCCCCGGCCTGGGTGCGGAACGCCCGGCAACCCAGGATGGCGGCATAGATCATGCCGATCCGTCCGAGCGGCAGGCGGTGCCCGATCACGAGCGAGATGCCGACCAAGGCGAGCATCACGAGCGGGGCGGCGATGGCCAGCTTGTCGTCGAACTTCCGTCCAAGGCTAAGCAGTGCAACGGCGAAGATCGCATACCAGGCGAATTCGATGCTGAGGGTCCATGTCACACCCAGCAGCGGCGTGGCGCCGACATAGTCCTGTATCAGCAGGAGATTGGCGAGCCAGTCACCCAGCGTGGCGGACTTCACCGCCGAAAAGTCCGGAATAGCGGTGCAATAGCCGAGGAGTGCCATCAGCGCAAAGGCGGCGAACACCAGAGGATAGATACGAAACACGCGCCGAATCATGAACGTTTTGAGGTCGAACCGGCGTCCGGCCGTCATGGGAATGACGAAGCCGCTGACGATGAAGAACAGGACGACACCGAACACACCGGGCGAAAGCATACCAACGATCCACTGGCCGAACCCGCTTTCCTTTTCCGCCACATGCTGAAACAGCACGGCCCCGGCGGCGATGAAGCGCAGCGTGTCGAGAAAGACCACGCGCGGCATGGTGGCCATGGGCCTATCCTCGACGCGTGGTTCCAGCGTGGCCGCAAGTACCGGTGCCGGGAGCGCGTCACCGTTTCTTCCCTGGTTTGGCATGGGGCGGTCCATGGAAGAAACCAGGGGATGGTCAGTCGGCACTTGGGATTTCCTAACAACGTTCAGACGACGGCTCGAGGGCAGTCCGAATATTGAAGGAGAGCAGGAACGGCCTCCCCAGTGCAAGTCCACCTGGCTAAGGAATTGGGACGATGGCCGCTAAACAATAAGGCGCGGGATCAGCCATAATCGTCTTGTCGAAACGTTGCACGCCCTGGCTGCACAAGCCCCATAGTACCAAAGTGGGCCCTCGCCCGTTGAAACGCCGACAAAGGTGGAGCCTTTGCATGTCGGCACTGATGCAGCCCGGCAACAGAGTTTCGCCAAAAATTAAACACGTAGATTTACCGATGTTTAAAAACGCACGGCGATGATAGGCAAGCTCCGCTATCCGGACGGGGCAGACCCCGTTCACATGTGTGATTTCGATGAACCTGCGTACCCTCTCCTTCATCGCGGCTTGCCTAGCTTTCGCCAGCCCCGCCTCCGCCCAGAATGTGGCTTCCTTCGTCGTCAGCGCCGATGATGGCTACGGCGTCGACACCTGCCTGGAAAGCGGCGCCCCCTGCGGCCAGCCGATTGCCAGCGAATGGTGTGTCGCCAATGGCTATGCCAAGGCGGTCGCCTTCCGCCGGCAGACCGAAACCGATATCACTGGCGCCATCAACGCGCCCACACAGGTCGCTGCTGCCTCGCAGCCGCACGCTGTCGTGATCACTTGCGAAAAGTGAAGACCTGCGAAAAGTGAAGCCTTGCGAGAAGTGAGGATGCGGGCGGTGGCCCTGCTGGGCCCTGCACTCAGTCCGTGACGAAATCCGCACATTTCTGGGGCGGCTCGCCGGCCCAGGGCATTACCGGCACCGACGAGGTCGAGTTCTTCGGAGATCCTTCGATCAGTTTGTCGGTATAGACCAGATAGACCAGCACGTTGCGCTTGGCGTCGCAGCCGCGCACCACCTGCATCTTCTTGAAGAACAAGGAGCGGGACTGGCGATAGACCAAGGCGCCCTGCTCGAATTTCTCCTTGAATTTGATCGGCCCGACCTGGCGGCAGGCCAGCGAGACGTCCGACACCTCCTCGGCCACCCCGAACATACCCTTGAGACCACCCTTCTCCGGCACGGTGAAGTGACAGGCGACCCCTTCGACATCGGGATCGTCGATACCGTAGACGGCGAGCTTGTCGTCCGGGGTCAGGAATTTCCATACCGTCGACTTGCGGAAGATCAGGTCCGGTTCCTGGGCCTGGGCAGCGACGGGAACTGCAAGGGCAAGTACGATCGCAGCGAGGCCGAAGCAGATTCTACGCAACATGCGGGGTCTCCTCATCGGCCCCCATATGGGAAGGCATCCGACCGGGCGCTAGAGTGGAGTGTCGGCCTCGCTCCATCACTTGATGGAGTTGTGGAAGGCGACACTCTGGCCTCACCCGAGCCGCGCCAATACACGCTCACGGCCGATCAGCGGCAGCAGCGCCTTGAGTTCGGGGCCATGATCGAGCCCGGTCAGCGCCTGGCGCAACGGCATGAACAGGGCCTTGCCCTTCGCGCCGGTGGCTTCCTTCACGGCCTGCGTCCAGGCGCCCCAGGTGTTCTCGTCCCAGGGCCCGCTCGGCAACAGCGCGGCGGCGCGGCCGAGGAACTCCCGATCCTGCTCACCCGCGGCGACCGGCCCCGTCACCACGTCCCACCACAATTTCGCATCGGCCAGCCTGACGAGATTGGAGCGCACGGCGAGCCAGAAGTCCTCGCCGCCCTCGACGCCGAGAGCCGTCAGCCGCTGCGAGATGTCTGCAAAGGCCGTCTCATGCAGCAGCTTGGCGTTGAGTGTCTCGATCTCGGCCGGATCGAAGCGCGCCGGCGCCCGCGAGATGCGCGAAAGATCGACCAGCGCGGCCAGCTCCTGCAGCGACGCGATCGGGCGCACGGCCTCGGCCGTGCCGGTCAGCACCGCCAGGCTCGCTACCGCCATCGGCTCGAAGCCGGCCTCGCGCAGCGAACCGATCGACAGCGCCCCGCTGCGCTTGGACAGCCCCTCGCCGCTCACTGTGGTAAGCAGATTGTGGTGGGCGAATTCCGGCACCGTGGCGCCCAGGGCTTCGAAGATCTCGATCTGCACGGCGGTGTTGGTGACGTGATCCTCGCCGCGGATGATGTGGCTGACGCCAAGATCGATGTCATCGACCACGGATGGCAGCGTGTAGAGATAACCGCCATCGGCACGGATCAGCACCGGGTCGGACAGGGAGGAGGTGTCGACATGCGCGGGGCCGCGCACGCCGTCCTGCCATTCGACGATGCGGTGGTTGAGCAGGAAGCGCCAATGCGGACGCCGCCCCTCGGCCTCCAGAGCCGCCTTCTGCTCGGCGGTCAAGCGCAGGGCCGCCCGGTCATAGACCGGTGGCAGGCCGCGAGCCTTCTGCAGCGTGCGCCGGCGCTCAAGTTCCTCCTCGGTCTCGTAGCAGGGATAGAGTCGACCGGCCTCACGCAGGCGGCCGGCGGCGGCATCGTAAAGCGCCATGCGTTCGGACTGGCGCGCCTTCACGTCCGGGACCATGCCGAGCCAGGCAAGATCCACCGCGATGGCATCCGCATATTCCTGGCGCGAGCGGGCCATGTCGGTATCGTCATAGCGCAGGATGAAGCGTCCGCCCGCGCGCTTGGCCACGCACCAATTCAGCAAGGCGGTGCGGATATTGCCGATATGGATATAGCCGGTGGGGGACGGCGCAAAGCGGACGACAGGCGGCATGACGGGCTTTCGAAATTGGAAATATGGCCTGTCCTATACCGCGAGGCCTCCCTTTTGAAGGAGAGATTATGGACAGGCTCCTGCCATTTTTGCTGGCCACGAAATCGCCATCGTGTTTATAACGGAGACGATAATCAATCGCAGCCGGCTCATAGCACCCTTTCCCGGCTGATCATCGCCACTCAGTGAATGCCATCAAAACGGGCATCACGAAACTGACGATGCCCTCGGCATCCAAAACATGACGTTAGGGAATTCGTTGATTATTCATGCCAGCATTCATTGTTTGTTGTCACCTCGAAGGCATTGTGCGGCCAAGTTCGCGGTCGTTCCTGCCGCGACCGGAAATGGGAATAGAGTGATGTTGCGTACCTCCCTGAAGACTGCCGCAGCGGCAGGGGTTCTTGCCGTTCTGGCGACGCCGGCACTGGCCCAATCCTCTTCCTATACGCCGACGGGATTTTGGGACAACTACATCGCCGGTGGCTGGTCGCTGGAACTCGGCGCGACCGCCGCCATAGGCCCCAACTATGAGGGCGCTAAGGATTTCACCTTCCTGCCCTCGCCGATCATCTCGCTGTCCCGTCAGGGCAAGGGGACCGCTTTCAGTTCGCGCAACGACAATCCGGGCCTCGGCATTCTCGACAATGGCTTCCTGCGCATCGGCCCCGTCGGCAAGCTTCTGCTCAAGCAGGACGGTTCCACCGACGACGATCTCAAGGGCCTCAAGCCAGTACGCTGGGGCGGCGAACTCGGCATCTTCGCCGACATCTATCCGGTCGAGTGGCTGCGTTTGCGCGCCGAATTGCGGCACGGCATCCGTTCGCATCACGGCCTGGTCGCCGATATCGCGGCGGACGCCTTCTATGACATCGCACCGGATTGGCGTATTTCCGGCGGCCCCCGTGTCTCCTTGGCTACGCGCAGCTATTTCGACGCCTATTATGGCGTGAATCTACAGGAATCACTCGCTTCCGGCCTCAGCCCCTATTCGCCCGGCGGTGGCCTGAAGTCGGTTGGCGTCGGCGGTGCGCTCACCTGGAAGACGACGGACAAGATCACCACCAGCGCCTTTGCCGAATATAGCCGTCTTACCGGTCCCGCCTCCAAATCGACCCTGGTCAAGGAGCGCGGCTCCCCGAACCAGTTCACGATCGGTGTATCGGCAAGCTATCGCTTCGACTTCAATCTCTGAGTCGCCCCGAAGCTATCCCCGAGTGCCTGGGCACCCGGGAAATACCTCACCGGCGTTGAAGTGTCCGCGTCGCGACAATCGGCCATGTTGATTGCGGCATCGGTCCCGTGCACCCAGTAGGGGTCCAGCTTCTGCGAGGCCCCGTGAGCCAGTCCGCCGCCCTCCCCCACCTCTATTCGCCGTTCACGATCCGCAATCTGCGCATCAAGAACCGCATCATGTCCACCGGGCACGACACCACGCTGCCCACGGCCTTCGTGCCCAATGACGCGCTGATCGCCTATCAGCAGGCGCGCGCCCAGGGCGGCGTCGGCCTGATCGTGCTGCAGGTTGCCGGCGTGCACGAGACGGCGCGCTACACCTCCCATCTCCTGATGGCAACCAGCGACGACTGCATCCCCGGCTATCGCCGCCTCGCCGAGGTCTGCCATGCCGAGGGGGCGGCGGTGTTCGGCCAGCTCTTCCATCCCGGCCGCGAGATCATGGAGACGGCCGAGGGCACCGCCCCCGTCGCCTACGCGCCCTCCGCCGTGCCCAACCAGCGCTTCCACGTCATGCCGCGCGCCATGAGCACAACGATGATCGGCGAGATCGTCGAGGGCTATGGCGAGGCTGCGCGCCGGCTCGAACAGGCCGGGCTCGACGGCGTGGAGATCGTCGGCAGCCACGGCTACCTGCCCTCGCAATTCGTCAATCCGCGCGTCAATGTGCGCGAGGATGCCTATGGCGGCTCGCTCGACAATCGCCTGCGCTTCATCCGCGAGAGCCTTGCCGCCATTCGCGCCAGGACGGGGCCCGACTTCGTCGTCGGCCTGCGCTTTTCATCCGAGGACAGCGATCTCAACGGCCTTACCGCCGAGGAGGTGGCGGAGGTGCTCACCGCCCTCGATGGCAGCTTCGACTATTTCAACCTGACGGTCGGCTCCTCCGCCAGCTTCGGGGGTGCCGTGCATATCGCCCCCGCCATGGCCTTCTCCAGCGCCTATGGTGCGCCATCGGCGGCAGCGGTGAAGCGCAAGGTCAAGACCCCGGTCTTCTATGCCGGTCGTGTCAACCAGCCCCAGGATGCCGAACAGCTGATCGCCAAGGGCGAGGCCGACATGGTCGGCATGACGCGGGCACTGATCTGCGACCCCGACATGCCTGCGAAGGCCGAGCAGGGCCGTTTCGACGACATCCGCGCCTGTATCGCCTGCAACCAGGCCTGCATCGGCCATTTCCAGCTCGGCGTGCCCATTTCCTGCATTCAGCACCCCGAGACCGGGCGCGAGTTGCGTTATGGCAAGGTGCTGCCTGCCAGCTCGGTGAAGAAGGTGCTGGTGGCCGGCGGCGGCCCGGCCGGCCTCAAGGCCGCCAGCATCGCCGCCTCGCGCGGCCATGACGTTACGCTCTACGAGGCCTCGGGCCGGCTCGGTGGCCAGGCCCTGCTGGCACAATTGCTGCCCCGGCGCATGGAGTTCGGCGGTATCGTCACCAATCTGACCCGCGAGGCGGCGCTTGCCGGCGTCGCCGTGGTGAAGAACATCAGGGTCGATCGCGCTTTGGTCGAGCGCGAGCGTCCCGACGTGATTGTCATCGCCACCGGTGCCACGCCTCGCCATCCCGAATTGCCCGGCGCGGAAACCGCGCATGTCGTCGACGCCTGGCAGGTGCTGCGCGACGAGGCCAATGTCGGCAGTTCCGTGCTGGTGGCGGACTGGCGCTGCGACTGGATCGGCATGGGCGTCGCCGAGAAGCTGGCGCGTGCCGGCTGCAAGGTCCGCCTCGCCGTCAACGGCTACATGCCAGGCCAGCGTATCCAGGCCTATGTCCGCGACCACTGGGCCGGTGTCCTGCACGATCTCGGCATCGAGGTCATCCCCTATGCCGATCTCTACGGCGTCGATGGCCAGACCGTCTATCTCGCCCATGTCACCGGCCGCGAGCCGATCATCATCGACGGCATCGACACGCTGGTGACCTCGCTCGGCCATGAAGCCGTCAATGCTTTGGAAGCCGAGCTGGAAGGCCTGGCTGCGGAGATTCACAGCATCGGTGACTGTCTGACACCCCGCACGGCCGAGGAAGCCGTGCTTGAAGGTCTGAAGGTCGGCTGGGCGATCTGACAGCGATACCTTCCCGCATACGGGGGAAGGTATCGCTCCGAAGGCGGCTATCTCAGAGCGAGCGCATCAGCCCGCCATCGACCCGGATGTTCTGGCCGGTGATGTAGCCGGCGCCCTCCGAGGCGAGGAAGGCGATGGTGGCGGCGATCTCCTCGCTGGTGCCATAGCGCCCCATCGGCACGCTGTCGCGACGTTCCTCGGTAGCCGGCAGGCTGTCGATCCAGCCCGGCAGGACGTTGTTCATGCGCACATTGTCGGCGGCATGCTGGTTCGCAAAGAGTTTGGTGTAGGCGGCAAGCCCGGCGCGGAACACGGCAGAAGTCGGAAACATCGCCGTCGGCTCGAAGGCCCAGGCCGTGGAGATGTTGATGATGGTGCCGTTCTTCTGGCGGATCATCGCCGGCGCCACCAGGCGGGTCGCCCGGATCACGTTCATCAGATAGACGTCGAACCCGGTGTGCCACTGCTCGTCGGTGATCTCGAGAAGCGGCGCGCGCGGGCCATGGCCGGCGCTGTTGACCAGCACGTCGACCCGCCCCCAGCGCTCGAGCGTGAGATCCGTCAGGCGCCGCAGGTCCTCGTTCGACTGGTTGGAGCCGGTGACACCGAGGCCGCCCAATTCCTGCGCGATGGCCTCGCCCTTGCCGGAGGAGGAAAGAATGGCAACCTTATAGCCATCCTTGGCCAGGCGCCTTGCGGCGGCCGCTCCCATGCCACTGCCGCCCGCCGTGACGATCGCTACTTTTTCTGCTGCCATTGAAATCATCCTTCCATATCCCGAAGCGGCGGGAGGCCGCGACAAAGAGCTCATGCTCCTGATATACTGGCAATTCAGGCCTCATTCGAGCCAGAATAGCTGTTCTTATCCTGTAGAAAAACTATTGCATGCTGGACACGTTGCCTCGCCTTCCTCCGCTCAGGGCTCTGCGAGCCTTCGAAGCCGCCGCGCGCCATCTGAACTTCCGCCTGGCCGCCGAAGAGCTGAATGTGACGCAGGGCGCCGTTGCCCAGCATATCAGAGGTCTGGAGACCGATCTCGGCGTGAAGCTGTTCGAGCGCCTGCCGCGCGGGCTTGCGCTCACCCATGCCGGGCATAGCTATCTGCCAAATATCCGCCGAGCATTCGAACTCATCGCCGATGCGACATTGGGCCTGCGCCCCGAACCTGCCAGGTTGACGATCAGCGTCACGCCGAGCTTCGCCACCAAATGGCTTATTCCAAGGCTGCCTCAGTTCGTTGCCGAGCATCCGCTCGTCGACCTGCGCATTCTGGCCAATGAAGGCTTGTCTAATTTCCAAAGCGACGGCGTCGATATCGCGGTGCGGCAGGGGCGGCTGCCCTTCGGACCGGGGTTGGTGGTCGAGCGCCTTTTTTCGCAGCAGGTAATCGCCGTCTGCGCCCCCACCTTGCTGCCAGCCGGCGCGAACGGCATCGCACCGGCCGAGATCCCGAACCACACCCTCCTGCACGACACCCACAATCTTTGGCCGGAATTTCTCGAAGGGGTGCTCGGCTTCAAGCCCGCTGCCGAACCCAAGCGCATGCGCTTCAACCAGACGGGACTGGCGATCGAGGCTGCCGCCGCTGGCCAGGGCATCGCACTCGCCAGCCGCTTCCTGGTCGCCGGCGATCTCGCCAGCGGCAGGTTGATCCAACCGCTGGCGGCCGAAATGTCCGGCACCCATGACTTCTACGTGGTGGTGCCGCGCCGGCAGCGCCATCCCGAGCCGACGGATGCGGTTCGGCGCTGGCTCATCGAGACGGCACGGGCGGAAGCGCAGGCAGACGACCCATAGGCGCTAACTTTGCGGAACTCGGTGCTTATCTGGTGGGTCGATCTCCAGGTCGACCATCTTGGAAGCACCGTGCTTGCCGGCAAGAAGATGCCGATCTGGAGATCGGCACACCTCGTTTCAGGCGTCCCCACTCGCAAAGTTAGCGCCCATGGGCGGACGACCGACGCTCAGAAATCCACCGCGTCCGCGCTCGCGGTGGTGGAGACGCGATAAAGCGCGGCATCCGGCACGAAGGCAGGCTTGTTGCTGTCCCGGAACCGATTGGTGATCGGATAACGGCGGTCGCGGCCGAAATTCTTTTCGGTCACCTTCACGCCGGGAGCGGCCTGGCGGCGCTTGTACTCGGCGAGATAGAGCAGGCGTTCGACCTTGCGCACGGTTTCCTCGTCATGGCCGCGCGCCACGATCTCCGCCACCCGCATCTCGCTTTCGACCAGACAGCGCAAGATATCGTCGAGCACGTCATAGGGCGGCAGCGAATCCTGGTCCTTCTGGTTCTCTCGCAATTCGGCGGAGGGCGCCTTGGTCAGGATGTTCTGCGGGATCACCACGCCATCAGGCCCCCTGGCATCCACCGGTTTCCAACGGTTGCGCAGTTCGCACAGGCGATAGACCTCGGTCTTGTAGAGGTCCTTGATCGGATTGAAGCCGCCATTCATGTCGCCATAGAGCGTGCAATAGCCCACCGACATTTCCGACTTGTTGCCGGTGGTCACCACCATGGCGCCGAACTTGTTGGAAACAGACATCAGGATGGTGCCGCGGGTGCGGCTCTGCATGTTCTCCTCGGCGATGCCGCGCGGCTGCCCCTTGAACAGCGGTTCGAGCACCGCCTCAAGCCCGCTCACCGGGGCCTCGATCGGCACAACGTCATAGCGCACGCCCAGCGCCGCGGCACATTCGAAGGCATCTTTCAGGGATTCTTGCGAGGTGTAGCGATAGGGCAGCATCACGCAATGCACCCGCTCCGGCCCGAGAGCGTCCACCGCCATGGCCGCGACCAGGGCGGAATCGACACCACCGGACAGGCCGAGTACCACGCCGGGAAAGCCGTTCTTGTCGACATAGTCGCGCAGGCCCAGGACGCAGGCCTGGTAATCGGCCTCCTCGCCCTCCTCCACCGTCTCGACCGTAGCAGGCTCGCAGGCCCAGCCTTGCGGCCCTCGCCGCCAAGTGGTGGTGACGACAGCCTCCCTGAAGGCCGGCAGTTGTAGCGCCAGGCGGTGATCGGCATTGAGGGCGAAGGAAGCGCCGTCGAAGATCACCTCGTCCTGCCCGCCGACCTCATTGGCATAGAGCATGGGCAGACCGGATTCGGTGACACGCGCCACTGCGACATTGAGGCGGATGTCGGATTTGTCGCGGTGATAGGGGGAGCCATTCGGCACCAGCAGAATCTCGGCGCCCGTCTCGGCAAGGCATTCCACCACGTCATGGCCCCAGATGTCCTCGCAGATTGGCACGCCCAGGCGCACGCCGCGAAAGGCGATCGGACCCGGCAAAGGGCCCGGCTGGAACACGCGCTTCTCGTCGAACACGCCATAATTGGGCAGGTCGTTCTTGAAGCGAACGGCAGCGACGAGGCCCTTGTCCACCAGCGCCACCGCATTGTGGAGCTTGTCCTTCTCGCGCCAGGGCAGGCCGATCAGGCCGGCCGGCCCACCATCGGCAGTGTCGCGGGCGAAATCCTCCAGCGCAGCACGGCAGGCGTCCTGATAAGCGGCTTTCAACACCAGATCTTCGGGCAGATAGCCGGAGATGAAGAGTTCTGTGAACAATACGAGGTCGGCGCCCTGATCGCGCGCGCTTGCCCGCGCCGCGCGGGCCTTGGCAAGATTGCCGGCGATGTCGCCAAGCGTCGGTTTGAGCTGGGCAACGGCAATACGCAGAATATCGGTGCTCATGGTCTCTTCAAAGGCGGATGAGGATCCGCCATCCTTACACCAGCCTTTCGGCCAGCGCGAGAATCCAGGTCAGCCCCGCCAAGGCCAGGGCCGTGAACACCGCCGCCGAGCCGAGATCCTTGACGATACGGATATGGGGATGGCGGTCGGGTGTGACATGGTCCGAGAGCGCTTCGATGGCGGTGTTGAGCAATTCCACCATCAACACCAGCAGGATGACGCCGATGAGGGCAAGGCGCTTCCACCAGTTCTCGGTAACGAAGAAGCTCGCCGGCAGCGCAATGAGCAGGACGACGACCTCCTGACGCACCGCCAATTCATAGCGGACGGCGTGGGCAAGACCCGCTGCCGAATTGAAGAATGCCTTGACGATTCGCTCCATGACCACTCCCGAAAGTGGAACGCGTTTTAAGGCCAGCCGGGTTCTCTCGCCAAGCGGCAAATGGAAATCCGCCAGGCGCGGAGGTAAATGGCTCCACGGATCGAAGCGCAGCGGCAAGTGAAGCTCTGTTCTCCACGAAACATCGGCCTGTCGTGCCCAGGCGCCATAGACGATACAACGGGGCACCGGACGAGGCGGAAAGCTTCAACCCGCCGCCCCACACAGACATTCGATGGCATTCGCATGAACGAAACGACGACATACCCGTACCAACCACGTCGGCTTGGTCATCAACGGGCTCGTCGAGCTCGATTCCACAGGCGCCACCGGCTTCTATTGGCTGATCGCCCTGCTCAGCCTGGGCCTTGTCGCTTTCGGGCTGGCAAGCGTGCGAGCCGCGCTCATGCCGGATCGCAATGTGACCCTCGCACCGAACGCCGTCATCATCCCCGCCTCGATCCTGAGCCGGGCAACGACCACCATTCCCCTCGCCGACATTGTCAATCTCAGCCTGCAGACCGGCAGATACCCCCTGCTGCATATCCACCACAACGGTGGAACCACGAAACTGGCGCAGCGCTTCTTCGAGGACAAAGACCGGTTCGGGGATTTCCTGGCGCGCCTGCAGGCTGCCATCCAGGCCTTGAATGCTGCCTCGCAGGCCTCAGTGGGCCCAACCCGTTGGGAAGATCGATGAAACTCCTTTTGCTCTCTGGGGAGACTGAACGAAAAACGGCGGCCGCAAGGATTTGCGACCGCCGGAAAGAGAGCCCAATTTGCCGGTGCTTTCGCCAGGCTTCTCAGCGCTTCTTCTTGTAGTAGACGTCAAGGCAGACGGCGAAGAGCAGCACCAGGCCCTTGATCCATTTCTGGTCGTCGATGCCGAGGCCGAGGATCGACATGCCGACATTCATCACGCCCATCAGCAGGGCGCCGATCACCGCGCCGGTGATCTTGCCGACGCCGCCCGAGGCCGAAGCGCCGCCGATGAAGCAAGCCGCGATGACGTCGAGCTCATAGCCGTCGCCCGCCTTGGGGGTCGCCATGCCGCCGAAGCGCGAGGTGACGATGAGCCCGGCCAGCGCCGCCAGCGCCCCCATATTGACGAAAGTCAGCATGATGAGGCGATCGGTGTTGATGCCGGAGAGCTTGGCCGCCTTCTCGTTGCCGCCGAGAGCATAGATGCGCCGGCCGATCACCGTGCGGCCGGTGACGAAGACGTAGAGCAGCGTCAGCACCAGGAGGATGATCAGCACCATCGGCAAGCCGCGATACATCGCAAGGAGGTAGCCGACATAGATGGCGGCAACCGCCATCAATGTGTTGCGGCCGAGGAAGATTGCCATCGGCTCCTCCTCCACCCCATGCTTGAGCCGCGTCAGGCGCCCCTTGATGTTCATCAGCACGAACAGCGCCGCGGCGACGAGGCCGAGGACGAAGGTGGTGGTATAGAAGCCGGGGGCGGCGAAGGGGTCAGGGATCCAGCCGGCACTGAGCTGATTGAACTCCGCCGGCAACGGACCGACATTGGTGTTGCCGAGCAGGCGATAGGTCAGCCCGCGAAACACCAGCATGCCCGCCAGCGTGACGATGAAGGAGGGAATGCGCAGATAGGCGATGAAATAGCCCTGGATGCCCCCGATCAGCGCGCCGACCACCAAGGTGGCGATTGCCGCCGGCACATAGTGCCAGCCCATCTTCACCATCAGTGTCGCCGCCACCGCGCCCGTGAAGGCGCAGACCGAACCGACGGACAGGTCGATATGGCCCGACACGATCACCAGCAGCATGCCGAGCGCCATGACGATGACGTAGCCGTTCTGGTTGGGGATGTTGTTGATGTTGGACGGCGCCAGCATCCGCCCTTCCGTCATGTATTGGAAGAAGCCGACGATGACGACGAGCGAGATCAGCAGGCCATAGTCGCGGATGTTGCCGCTGATATATTCGAGGATCGATTTCTTGGGCGAAGAGCCTTGAGCTTCCACAGTGTTTGTCGTCATCGTCAATGCCCTTCCGCCCGCATGATGGCGCGCATGATCTTCTCTTGGGTGGCCTCGGCCCCGGGGAATTCGCCTACGAATCGACCGGCATTCATCACATAGATGCGATCGCACATGCCGAGCAGTTCCGGCATCTCGGAGGAAATCATCAGCACGGCTTTGCCGTCATTCACCATCTCGTTGATGATACTGTAGATTTCGTATTTCGCACCGACATCGATGCCGCGCGTCGGCTCGTCGAGCATCAGCAATTGGGGATTTGAGAACAGCCATTTGGAGAGCACCACCTTCTGCTGGTTGCCGCCCGACAGGTTCACCGTCTTCTGGAAAACGTTCGGGGAACGGATGTTCAGCTTGCGCCTGTAGTCGTTGGCAACCCGCAATTCCTTGATGTCGTCGATGACGGAATTCTTCGACACGCCCTCCAGATTGCTCAACGTGATGTTCTTGATGATGTCTTCTTCAAGGACAAGGCCGAGCTGCTTGCGATCCTCCGTGACATAGGCCAGGCCATTGGCAAGCGCCTTCTGGATGGTGGAGAGATCGACCGGCTTGCCATGCATCAGGGCCTGGCCGCTGATGCGCTGGCCGTAGGAATGGCCGAAGATGCTCATGGCCAGTTCCGTCCGCCCTGCTCCCATCAGACCTGAGATGCCGACGACCTCGCCCTTGCGGACGGTGAGATTTACGCCCTTGACCACCTGTCGATCGGAATGCTCGTGGTGGTGCACCACCCAATCCTTGATCTCGAGGACCGGCTCGCCGATCTTGGGTTGCCGGCTGGGATAGCGGTCCGCCATCTCGCGCCCGACCATGCCCTTGATGATGCGGTCCTCGCTGATCGCCTGGCCGCGGCAGTCCAGGGTTTCGATCGAGGCCCCGTCGCGAATGATGGTGATCTCGTCGCAGACCTTGGAAATCTCGTTGAGCTTGTGTGAGATCAGGATGGAGGAAATGCCCTGCCTCTTGAACTCCAAAAGCAGGTCGAGCAGCGCATCGCTGTCGCTTTCGTTGAGACTGGCCGTCGGCTCGTCGAGGATCAGGAGCTTGACGTTCTTCGACAACGCCTTGGCAATCTCGACGAGTTGCTGCTTGCCGACGCCGATATTGGTGATGAGCGTGTCGGGCGATTCCCTCAGCCCAACCTTGTCCAGCACCTTGCGGGTCTTGCCATAGGTCAGAGGCCAGTCGATCAGGCCGCCCGTGCCCTGCTCATTGCCCAGGAAGATATTCTCGGCGATGGAGAGCAGCGGCACCAGCGCCAGTTCCTGGTGGATGATGATGATGCCGAGCTCTTCGGAATGGCGGATATCCTTGAAACGGCACTCCTGGCCGCGATAATGGATCTCCCCTTCATAGGAGCCATAGGGGTAGACCCCGCTCAGTACCTTCATCAGGGTCGATTTGCCGGCGCCATTTTCGCCGACCACGCCATGAATCTCGCCCTCGTTGACCGTGAGGTTGACGTTGCTGAGCGCCTTGACCCCCGGAAAGGTCTTGGTGATGCCCCGCATTTCCAAGATAGCTGTCATAGTGGATGACCTGTGAAAAGGGCGGTTGGCGCTGTCGTGCAAAAGCATTTTCCGACCCTTCGAGATCGGAAAATGCTTCTGTTCGTGGGAGCCCGGGCATCATTCGATCCAGGATGACCGAATGATGCTCCTGCCGCCCGATACCCTAACATGGTTCGGGAGCGACCACTTATTTCAGCTGGTCTTCCTTGTAGTAACCGCCATCGACCAGGACCTGCTTCCAATTGTCCTTGGTCACCAGCACGGGCTTGAGCAGATAGGTCGGCACGACCTTCTTGCCGTTGTCATAGCTCTTGGTGTCGTTGGTCTCGGGCTTGGAACCGGAGGCCACAGCATCGACCATGTCGACCGTCACCTTGGCGAGCTGGCGGGTGTCCTTGTAGATCGTCGAGTACTGGTCGCCGGCGATGATCGCCTTGACGGAAGCGACTTCCGCGTCCTGGCCCGAGATGAAGGGCATGGGCTTGTCGCCCGAGCCGTAGCCGGCCGCCTTCAGCGAGGCGATGATGCCGCGCGACAGGCCATCATAGGGAGACAGCACCGCATCGACCTTCTTGTCGGTGTAGAAGGCGGAGAGAAGATTGTCCATGCGCGACTGGGCGAGCGACCCATCCCAACGCAGCGTGCCGACCTTGTCCATGCCCGTCTGCTTGGACTGCACCACCAGCTTGCCGCTGTCGATGTAGGGCTGCAGCACCGAGATGGCGCCGTTGTAGAAGAAGAAGGCGTTGTTGTCGTCCGGCGAACCGCCGAACAGCTCAACGTTGAACGGGCCCTTGCCGTCCTTCAGGCCGAGGCCGCTCTCCAGCGACTGGGCCTGCAGCACGCCGACCTGGAAATTGTCGAAGGTGGCGTAATAGTCGACATTCTCCGAATTGCGGATCAGGCGGTCATAGGCGATGACCTTCACGCCCTTGGCTGCCGCTTCCTTGAGCACGTCGGCGAGCGTGGTGCCGTCGATCGAAGCGATCACCAACACCTTGTCGCCCTTGGTCAGCATGTTCTCGATCTGGGCAAGCTGATTGGGGATGTCGTCGTCGGCATATTGCAGATCGGTGGCGTAGCCCTTGGCCTGGAGCTGCTTGACGACATTGTTGCCATCGTCGATCCAGCGCTCGGAAGTCTTGGTCGGCATGGCGATGCCGACAGGCCCCTTATCCTGGGCAAGGGCCGGCGATGCGACGGTCATCGCGCCGAAGGCGGCAGCCAAAAGCAAGGATTTGAACAGTTTCACGTCTCTCTCCCAAGTTGACGTTTTCCCGATCCAGGACGGACCGGGTCTAGAAATAGCCCCTCAGCCGACGTCGAGAATCGAAGCGATCCCAATGGCATCTCTTCTCACCCCCGGAGCATGGCCGAATGCGCGCAGAACCATGCCGCCTGAAGGTGTTTCTTCCCAGCCAAGCTCAGAATTCATAAAAGCTTTCCGATGCTTGTCAATTGGTATTACAATTAGCAAACAGATGTTGCGCCACCGCCCCACAAGAAGGGCAGTGGCGCCTCTGGTCATCGCATGTCAATCCGTCATGCGAACGGGCGGCGTTGCGGTCTCAGGTTACCGCCCAGGACGCAGAGCCGTTATTTCAACTGATCTTCCTTGTAATAACCGCTGTCCACCAGCACCTGCTTCCAATTGTCCTTGGTGACCAGCACGGGCTTGAGCAGATAGGTCGGCACCACCTTCTTGCCGTTGTCGTAGCTCTTGGTGTCGTTGATCTCGGGCTTGCCGCCGGAGAGTACGGCATCGACCATGCCGACCGACACCTTGGCCAATTCGCGGGTGTCCTTGAAGATGGTGGAATATTGGTCGCCGGCGATGATCGCCTTGACGGAAGCGACTTCGGCGTCCTGGCCTGAGATGAAGGGGATCGGCTTGTCACCCGAGCCGTAGCCGGCCGCCTTCAGCGAAGCGACGATGCCGTGGGCCAGGGTGTCGTTGGGCGAGAGCACCGCATCGACCTTCTTGTCGGTGTAGAAGGCCGAGAGGAGATTATCCATACGCGACTGGGCAAGCGAACCGTCCCAGTTCAGCGTGCCGACCTTGTCCATGCCCATCTGCTTGGACTGCACCGCCAGCTTGCCACTGTCGATGTAAGGCTGCAGCACCGACAGCGCGCCGTTATAGAAGAAGAAGGCATTGTTGTCGTCCGGCGAACCGCCGAACAGCTCGATGTTGAAGGGTCCCTTGCCGTCCTTGAGGCCGAGAGCGGTCTCCAGCGACTGGGCTTGCAATACGCCGACCTGGAAATTGTCGAAGGTGGCGTAATAGTCGACATTCTCCGAATTGCGGATCAGGCGGTCATAGGCGATGACCTTCACGCCCTTGGCGGCGGCGGCCTTGAGAGCATCGGCCAGCGTGGTGCCGTCGATCGCCGCGATCACCAGCACCTTGTCGCCCTTGGTCAGCATGTTCTCGATCTGGGCGAGCTGCCCCGGAATATCGCCATTGGCATATTGCAGATCGGCGCCATATCCCTTGGCCTGGAGCTGGGTGACGACATTCTTGCCGTCGTCGATCCAGCGTTCGACCGTCTTGTCCGGCATGGCGATGCCGACAGTCCCCTTATCCTGCGCGAAAGCCGGCGTCGCGAGGATACCGGCGGCCAAGGCGCTCGCCAGCCACAGTTTTTGAAACAATCCCATAGTGCCTCCCGATTTAATGAGTTACGTACCTCAATTTTTCGTCATTGCAGCGGCAACCCCTCCACCACAATGGTACGATGAATGATAAATTAGCGCCCGGACGTGTCAACGATCCATGATGGACGGACCTCATGGATCGTTAGCGCTGGCACTCAAGCGGCCGGCTCGGTGCCTATCACGCTCCCCAGTCGAGCACGATCTTCCCGCATTCGCCGCGCGCCATCGTCTCGAAGCCCTCGAGATAATCGGCGACGGCCAGGCGATGGGTGATCACGGGACGGATATTGAGCCCGCTCTGCAACATGGCCAGCATCTTGTGCCAGGTCTCGAACATTTCGCGGCCATAGATGCCCTTAATGGTCAGCATCTTGAAGACGATCTTGTTCCAGTCGACGGCGAAGGGCGTGGCGGGGATGCCCAGCATGGCGATCTTGGAGCCCATCAACATGACATCCAGCATCTGCTGGAAGGCTGCCGGCGCGCCACTCATCTCCAGGCCGACATCGAAGCCTTCCTTCATCCTCAGGCGGGTCATCACGTCGCGCAGATCTTCCTTGGCGACATTAACCGGCACGATGTCGGCCACCTTGGCGGCAAGGTCGAGGCGGATGGGGTTGATGTCGGTGATCACCACATGGCGCGCGCCGGCATGGCGGGCCACGGCCCCCGCCATGATGCCGATCGGCCCGGCGCCGGTGATCAGCACGTCCTCGCCGACGAGATCGAAGGAAAGCGCGGTATGCACGGCATTGCCGAGCGGATCGAGAATAGCCCCGAGTTCGTCGTCGACTTCCTCGGGCAGCGGCACGATGTTGAAGGCTGGCACCTTGACATATTCGGCGAAGGCGCCGGGCATGTTGACGCCGATGCCCCGCGTGTCGGGATCGAGATGAAAGCGCCCTGCCCGCGTCGCCCTGCTCTTCATGCCGATGACATGGCCTTCGCCCGACACCCGCTCGCCGACCTTGAGGCTGTGCACGGCCGAGCCGATCTCGACGATCTCGCCCGCATATTCATGGCCGACGATCATCGGCACCGGCACCGTCTTCTGCGCCCAGGCATCCCATTTGTAAATATGGATGTCGGTACCGCAGATGCCGGTCTTCTTCACCTTCACCAGGACATCGTTGGGTCCGAGTTCGGGCGTCGGCTCATTGTCCGAGAACCACAGGCCAGGTTCGGGTTTGGATTTGACGAGGGCTTTCATCTGTCAGGGCTTTCTTGGGAGGCCTTCAGGCTTGCCAGGAGTTGAGAACGGAAAACGCGGCGGGTTAAAATCGAAATCGGCTCCAGGCTCATCTTGTCGAAGCAGGTCCACGATATTCTGATCAGGACTGCCGTCGCGAATGCGTGAGAGATCGAAATCAGGGGTCGACTCGTCATGCAACAGGTCGAACATGGTGGGACGGATCGGATTTCGGCCGCGATGGCGATCGTAGCCGGTCAGTACAAAGGCAGGCCGACCGCGATGAGTGATAATCAAAGGCTCACGCCGCGCGGCTCGTTTGGCCCTCGCAAGATTGCGCTCCAAGGCCCGACTGGAGATGAACTTCATCGATGACCTCGATATTCCAGGTGGCCACAATCTGCTGTTGTATCATCAGATCACGCCCAAAGCCTTGCCGGCATCGGTGAAGGCGTCGACGGCAAAATCGATATCGGCCACCGTCAGCCCGGCCGACATCTGGGTGCGGATGCGTGCCCTGCCCTTTGGCACCACCGGGAAGAAGAAACCGGCGACATAGACGCCGCGCTCGTCGAGCGCCCGGGCCATGTCCTGGGCGCGGCGGGCATCATGCAGCATCACCGGGATGATCGGCGTCTCGCCCTGCAAGAGCTCGAAGCCGGCCTTCTCCAGCCCGGCCCGGAAGCGCCTGGTGTTGGCGAACAGCCTTTCGCGCAGATCATCGCCTGCTTGCGCCAGTTCGATCGCCTTCATCGAACCGGCCGCGACCGGCGGGGCCAGCGAATTGGAGAACAGATAGGGCCGTGCCCGCTGGCGCAAAAGATCGATGATCGGCTGGCTCGCGGCGACATAGCCACCCATGGCCCCGCCAAGCGCCTTGCCCAGCGTGCCTGTGAGGATGTCGACCTTGTCCTCCACTCCGGCTCGGGCGGGCGTGCCGCGGCCCTCGGGACCGATGAAGCCGGTGGCATGGCAATCATCCACCATCACATTCGCCCCGTAGCGCCCGGCAAGATCGGTCAGGGTCTTCAGGTCGGCCAGATAGCCGTCCATCGAGAAGACGCCGTCGGTGGCGATAACGATGTGGCGGGCATTGTCCGCCCGAGCCGCCTGCAGCTGCACCTCGAGATCGTTCATGTCGCCATTGGCGAAGCGATAGCGCTTGGCTTTGCACAGGCGCACGCCATCGATGATCGAGGCATGGTTCAGGCTGTCGGAGACGATGGCGTCTTCGGCGCCGAGCAGCGGCTCGAAGACCCCGCCATTGGCATCGAAGCAGGCGGCGAAGAGAATTGCATCATCCTTGTTGAGATAGCGGGCGATGGCGCGCTCCAGCTCGCGATGCAGGGTCTGCGTGCCGCAGATGAAGCGCACCGAGGCCATCCCGAAGCCATGGCCGTCCATTGCCTGCTTGGCGGTGGCGATGATCTCGGGGTTGTCGGCCAGACCCAGATAATTGTTGGCGCATAGATTGAGCATCGGCCGACGCCCGGCTTCATTAGCCACCTCGATGCGGGCGCGCTGCGGGCCGGCGATCTCGCGCTCGCTCTTCCACAAGCCATCCTTGGCAATATCAGCCAGGGTGGATTTGACATGATCGACGAGCGACATCGGACGGCTCCTTGCACCTGTTCGGGTTCACAGGCCTAAGCCAAAACCGGCCGCGCTTCAAATGATGAGATCATGCCAAAAGCGGATGGCGCCCCGCTTCGGCTGGCTGCGAAGCGAGGCGCCATGATGGCAGGCGATGTCCTGCAATTATCGCCGGAATTCAGGGCAAGACGCTTCAGAAGGCTTTCGGCACATACATTTCCAACGGCACGGGATGGCGCACATAGTCCTCATGCCGCTCGCGCTCCGGCAGATTCACAGGCGGACGCTCCACCTCGCCATAGGGAATCTGGGTCAGCAGATGACTGATGCAGTTCAGGCGAGCGCGCTTCTTGTCAACAGCCTCGACCACCCACCAAGGTGCCTCCGGAATATGGGTGCGCTCCAACATCACTTCCTTGGCCCGGGTATAGTCTTCCCAACGCCGGCGGGATTCGACATCCATCGGGCTCAGCTTCCACTGCTTGAGCGGATCCTGGATGCGCATATTGAAGCGGAACTCCTGCTCCTCGTCGGTGATCGAGAACCAGTATTTCAGCACGAGGATGCCCGAGCGCACCAACATGCGCTCGAATTCAGGCACCGAGCGGAAGAATTCCTCATATTCGGCATCGGTGCAAAAGCCCATGACATGCTCGACGCCGGCCCGGTTGTACCAGCTGCGGTCGAACAGCACCATTTCGCCGCCGGCCGGCAGATGGGCTGCGTAACGTTGGAAATACCATTGCGTACGCTCGCGCTCGTTTGGCGCCGGCAAGGCCGCGACGCGGCAGATGCGTGGATTGAGGCGTTGGGTGATGCGCTTGATCACGCCGCCCTTGCCGGCTGAATCGCGCCCTTCGAAGATCACCACCACTCGCAATTTGTGGTGCTGAATCCAATCCTGCAGCCGCACCAGTTCGTGCTGCATGCGAAAAAGCTCGCGGAAATAAAGCCTGCGATCGAGCGTATCGCCGCCCTCTGCGTCGGGCACGCCTGTCAGGATACGATCCAGGCGCGCCTCCTCCAGCTCCAGTTCCAGTTCCTCGTCATAGCCGTCAGCGATCTCCTGCTGGATACGTTCGAGGTTGGCTCTGCTATCCGCTGGCGTGATCATGCGAATACTCCTTGCGCGAGGGGGCTGGTCCATGGTGCTGGATCGTCGTCCGGACGCATAAGCCCAGACTATGATGAAGCCCGTAGTGCAGGAATATTTCAGTTATGTGACATAGGCGATAGGCGCTTCTCGCGGAATGCCTCAGCCTGCCTGCAGCCACTCCACCGCACGATGGGCGATGGCCATCACCGGGGCATTGGTATTGCCGCTGACGATCTCTGGCATGACCGAGCAATCGAACACGCGCAGGCCTTCGATGCCACGCACGCGCAACTGGGAATCGAGGACCGCCATCGGATCATCGTCCCGACCCATGCGCGCTGTACCAACCGGATGATAATTGGTCTTGACCATGCGCTTGCAATGGGCGTGCAGATCGGCGTCGGAGACCTTATCGGCTCCAGGCAGCATTTCGTGGGAGATCTTCTCCTTGATCGGCGAGGCCGTGAGGAAGGAGCGGGCAAAACGCAGGCCCGCTATCATCAGGCGGATATCCTCCGAATGTTTCAGGAAGCCCCCGTCGACGACCGGTGGCTCGAGCGGATCCGCCGAGCGCAGCTTCACCGTTCCCCGCGATTTCGGCCTGAGCAGGCAGGTGGTGAAGGTGACGCCGTCACAGGCGGCGACATCGGTGACGTCGCGGTCGAGATAGACGGTCGGCACACAATAGATCTTCAGGGAGGCGTCAGCCTCGGCATCGTCAGGATTGGTGAAGACGCAGGCCTCCACCCCGGTGGTCGTCACCGGCCCCTGCTTGCGCAAGAGATAGTCCAGGCCATTGCGGATCATGTTCCAGCCCTTGTCCTGACCGAAATAGCCATAGCGGCCGTTGGAGGCGGCGATCACCGGCACCTCGCAGTGATCCTGCAGATTCTCGCCCACGCCCGGCAGGTCCGCCTTCGGCTTGATGCCATGGCGCAGGAGCTGATCGGCCGGGCCGATGCCCGACAGCATCAGGAGCTTGGGGGTGACGTAGGTCCCGGCGGCGAGAATTACCGTGGCGGCGGACGCCCTGCGGGTTTGCCCCCCCTCGATATAGTCCACGCCGGCGCAGCGGTTACCCTCGATAACGAGGCGCGTCACGATCGCCTCCGTGGCGATGGTGAGGCGTTCATCGTCGCGCACCAGCGGCAGAAAGGCGTCCACAGCCGAGCAGCGGCGCTTGCGCACCGGATCCATGGTGCCCTGCATGAGGCCCACCCCGCGCTGGCGCCCGGAATTGAAGTCGGGATTGAACGGTTCGCCCAATGACGGCAGCGCTTCGAGGAACGCCTTCGTCATCTCGCAGGTATAGAGCGGCCTGGTGACCTTGAGCGGACCGGTGGTGCCGTGCACCGGCGTGGCGAGGTCGGCGTTGCCCTCCATCGCGATGAAATGCGGGAGGAGATCGGCATAGCGCCAGCCCTCCGCCCCATAGTTCTCCGCCCAATTGTCGTAATCACCAGGCTGGCCGCGCATATAGACCATGGCGTTGACAGAGGAACCGCCGCCGAGCACCCGCCCCTGCGGCACGATGGTGGCGCGCCCATCGAGCTGGGGCTGGCGCTCCATCCTGTGCATGGTGAGATAGGTGTCCTTGGCAAGATATTTCATATAGCCGGCGGGCATATGCATGATCGGGTTCATGCTCGCGGGGCCGGCTTCCAGCATCAAGACGCGCTGGCCGAGATCGCGCACGAGCCGCATGGCGGTGACGCAGCCCGACGAGCCGCCGCCGACGATGATGGTGTCGTAAGTCATTGCAAATCCGAACCCGTGCCAATTGTCTGACGAGTTCGTTGTGTTTCACAACTTTGCGGGGAGCGCAAACAGATTAGACTGCCGGCGCCGCCCCTGCCCCTAGCGCAAAGCGCGTTCGCGCACGAACGCCTGTTTGCTCTAGCTCTTTGTTTCGACGCGTCTTTGCGATTCTTGCCGATAACGTCAAATCGCAAAACGCTTTAGCGTGATCAGCACGATCTCGGGCGGCACGCCGAAGCGTACCGGCAGGCCGGTCATGCCGAGCCCCCCCGAGACGATGAGGTGGCGATCCTCCTCGATGACATGACCATAGGCAAATCGCTTGCCGAAGCGCGAGGGAACATGAAGCACCCCGACACCGGGCAGGACCACCTGTCCGCCATGGGTATGGCCGCAAACCGTCAGCGCGATACGATCGGGCACATCGACGAAGATATCCGGTTCATGCGCCAGCAGGATCGCCGGTGCGTCGTCGCCGATTTTGGCGAGAGTGCCCGGCAGATCATCCAGGCCGTAATTGCCGTCACCCAGGCCGAGCAGCCAGAACGGCCGCCCATCCTTGGTGAGGCGCAACGCCGCATTCTCCATCACCTGGATGCCATGGGCCTTGAAGGCACGGCGGACATTGTCGCCGTCATGCCAGCCGATATCGTGATTGCCGAGCACGGCATGCACGCCGAGCGGCGCGCGAAGGACGGAAAGCGCCCTGGCGCACTCCGACATCGGCACGAAGGAACCGACACCGAAGCGCCCCATGCCGGCCTCATAGTCGCCTGCCAGCAGCACGATGTCGGGCTTCAGGGCGTTGGTCGTCAACGCGATCTGCTCGATATGGGTGGGCGTCATCCAGGGATTGATGGCGTGGATGTCGGCGAGCACGGCAATGCGCAGCGTCGGGCCGCCCCTCCATTGGCGCGGCGCGGGCTGGTACTGCGTCGCCAATAGTCGCCGCGGTTCGACGCCGAAGGCATAGCCGCCGAACAAAAGAGGCGTAGCGAGGCCGGCCTTGAGGAGGAAATTACGTCTGGTGAGCATGCGGAACCGTGGGGTATTTCAACGAGCGGCCACATACTGACGCCTCTTTGTGGCGCTGCAGCAGCAGCGATATGCAGAAGCGATGGAAAGAAGGCGCATTCGCGGTGAGCGGACACAAAGAGTCGGCCTAGGCTGCTGTTGAGCCGGCTCCTCCCAGCGTGATCATCACGATCTCCGGCGGCACGCCGAAGCGAACCGGCAGGCCCGTCATGCCTAAGCCACCGGAGACGACGAGATGACGATCGTCCTCGACGATATGGCCGTAGGCAAAGCGCTTGCCGAAGCGGGAGGGCACGCCTCGCGGACCATAGAAGGGTATGCGGACCTGTCCGCCATGCGTATGCCCACACAGCGTGAGGGCGATCCGGCGATCTGGGTCAACCTTTGGCAGAGCCGCGAAGATATCGGGTTCATGCGCCAGCAGGATTGCGGGAGCATCATCGGCAACCTTGGCGAGTGTGCCCGGCAGGTCGTCGAGCCCCGCCCCTCCTCGCCCGCCCCATTGATCGCCCAGGCCCAACAGCCAGAAGGGTTGGCCATCTTTCGTCAGGCGCAGGACATCATTCTCCATGACGGGAATGGCGTGAGCGGCAAAGGCGCGTCGGACATTCTCTCCCCATTTGCCCCTCCGCCCCAGATCATGATTGCCGAGCACGGCATGCACGCCCAAAGGCGCTCGAAGCAGCGAGAGCGCCTTGGCGCAGTCCTCCATAGAGACATAGGAGCCGATGCCAAAGAGCGGCATGCTGGCCTCGTAGTCACCGGCCAGCAGCACGATGTCCGGATCGAGTGCGTTGGTCGCCCGCGCAATGCGCTCGATATGAGAGGAACTCATCCACGGATTGATGGCGTGAATATCCGCCAGCACGGCGATCCTGAGCATCGATCCGGCAGGCCAGCCCTCCGGCACGACCCGATAGCGGGTAACCACCAGGCGTTGAGGCTCGACGGCAAAAGCGTAGCCGCCGAAGAGGAACGGCGTTGCGAGACCCGCCTTGAGCAGGAAATGGCGTCGGGAGAGCATGGCGATCCATGGTTGCCTTCGGAAACGGCAACCATGGCTCGCGCCTGTGATGCATCGATCGCATCGACATGCAGCGTCGAAGGAAAATCCGCGGAATCATCGCTCGTTGAAGATGCCGCTTTTCTGCGATCCCAGGCAAACATGTCTGCCTGGGAAGAGGCTCGACGAACTCGCCTTACTCGGCCGCGATGATGCTCGGCTTCACCTGGCCTGAGCGTTCCTTTTTGACGAGATCCGCCACCATGAAGGCAACCTCGATGGCCTGTTCGGCATTGAGGCGCGGATCGCAATGGGTGTGGTAGCGGTCGGCGAGATCGGCCTCGCTCACGGCGCGGGCGCCGCCGGTGCATTCGGTGACGTTCTTGCCGGTCATCTCAAGATGCAGGCCGCCGGCATAGGTGCCCTCGGCCTGGTGCACGGCAAAGAAGCTCTTGATCTCGCCGGTGATCTGGTCGAATGGCCGGGTCTTGTAGCCGTTCATCGCCTTCACCGTGTTGCCATGCATGGGGTCGCAGGACCACACCACCGAACGGCCCTCGCGCTTCACGGCGCGGATGAGCTCCGGCAGATGCTGCTCGACCTTGTCGTGACCGAAGCGCGCGATCAAGGTCAGGCGGCCCGGCTCGTTTTCGGGGTTGAGGATGTCGATCAGCTTGATCAGTTCGTCGGGCTTGAGCGAAGGGCCGCATTTCAGGCCGATCGGATTCTTGACCCCGCGGAAGAACTCGATGTGCGCGTGGTCGAGCTGGCGCGTGCGATCGCCGATCCAGACGAAGTGGCCCGAAGTCGCGTAGGGATCACCCGAGGTGGAATCGATGCGCGTCATCGCCTGCTCATAGCCGAGCAGCAAGGCCTCGTGGCTGGTATAGAAATCGGTGATGCGCATCTCCGGATGAAGCTCCGGATCGATGCCGCAGGCGCGCATGAAGTCGAGCGTCTCGGTGATGCGCTCGGCCAGCGCCTGATATTTCGAGCTCTGCGGCGAGTCCTTGACGAAGCCGAGCATCCATTGATGCACATGGGCGAGATTGGCATAGCCGCCGGTGGCGAAGGCACGCAGCAGGTTCAGCGTCGCCGCCGACTGGCGATAGGCTTCGAGCTGGCGGCGCGGATCTGGAATGCGGGCCTCGGCCGTGAATTCGGTGCCGTTGACGATGTCGCCGCGATAAACGGGCAGCTCGATCTCGCCGACCTTTTCGGTGGGCGCCGAGCGCGGCTTGGCGAACTGGCCGGCGATGCGGCCGACCTTCACCACAGGCGAGGAGCCGGCAAAGGTGAGCACCACCGCCATCTGCAGGAAGACGCGGAAGAAGTCGCGGATGTTGTCGGCGCCGTGCTCGGCGAAACTCTCGGCACAGTCGCCCCCCTGGAGCAGGAAGGCCTCGCCGGCCGCAACCTTGGCGAGCTGGCGCTTGAGCTTGCGGGCCTCGCCGGCAAAGACGAGCGGCGGGAAGGTGGCGAGCGTGGCCTCGACGTCGTTGAGAGCCTTTTCGTCGGGATAGGCGGGCGACTGCTGAATCGGCCTGGAACGCCAGCTCTGCGGTGTCCAACGCTCGGACATGAGTATACTTCCTGTTCTCAGGGCGAACCGGCTATAGCCGCCCTGCACGACTACGATACTTTCACGAGGCCGGCGTTTTCCGGCGAAGGCCGGTTCTATACGCGCCCGGCAAATAGAAAACCAGCGTAAAGCCGCGGTTTTCAGTTCCATTTACGAAATCTTCGAGCAAATTTCGACAGTTTCCGACAAATCGCAGGGCGTGTCCGATACCAAGCCGCGTCGAGATCGGCTTTTCTCGGGAAGCCCTACCCTCAACTCTCCCGCCCCGCCAGGATCTTGAGTGCTTTCAAGGTCTCCCGATTGAGCGTGCCTCTGGTCGTGCCGCTGTAGAGGCCGCGATCGACCAGGATCGACTGTACCTCCATGCGGGTATCCAGATTCCAGGCGCCCCAATGATCGGTGAGCTGGTTGAAGCTGTATTCGTTGCCGGCAGCGAGCGCCCGCATCAGCCACAGCGCCGCCGCCTTGCCGTCGGCCGGAATGCCCGTGCCATTGGCATAGGCAAAGGCAAGGCCCGCCATGCCGTCTGTATTGCCGCGATCGGCGGCGAGCCGGTAATAGGTTACCGACTTGGCGTCATCCTTGGGTACGCCGTCGCCGCTGAGATAGGCATAGGCGATCTTCACCAGGGCATCGTCGTCACCCTGGTCGGCAGCTGCCTGGAACAGCGCCACCGCCCTGGCGCCGTCCTTCGGCACGCCCTGCCCGCTCTGATAAGCCAAAGCGAGATTGCGTGCGCCAGCCGGGTCGCCCTTGTCGGCCGCCGCCTGGAACTGCCGGGCCGCCTCGGCGAAATCCTGCGTGACGCCCTCGCCGTCCCGATAGAGAAAGCCCAGATTGACATTGGCGGTGGCCAGCCCCGCCTCCGCCGCTTTCTTGTAAAGTGCCAGGGCTTCAACCGGATCCACCTTCACGCCGCGCCCGACCTGATATTGATAGGCCAGGGAGTTGAGGCAATCGGCATCGCCCTTGTCGGCGCACAGCTTGAACAGGCGGTTTGCCTCGGCGTCATTGCTCGGAGTGCCGACGCCATCGCGCTCGCGCACGCCCGCCGAGAAGGCGGCGATCAGGCTGCCGAGATCGGCCGCCTTGCGATAGGCATCGAGAGCAGCCAGGTCGTTGCCGAGCTTTTCCTGGGCCCGGCCGAGCTGGAACTGAAAGCGCGCAACAGCAGGATAGCGGCTGACGGCCTCCTGGCAACGTGCCAGGGCCAATGTGCCGTCGAGCGTCTCCATGGCGACGCCATCCACCAGTTTCTGGCTGTCTTCGGGACTGGTGGCCAGGCGATCGCAATCGGTGATGGCCTCTTCCGACTGGGGTTGGGCGGGCACAACGCGCAAGGGAGAAACATGCCGCCCATGGGGCGGGGTGAGATTGAGTGCCGAAGCCGCGTTTGCCAGCAGAATCATGCTGGCCGTCACCACGCCGAACATTGCCAAAGGAGCCCGCATCATGCCCTCCCCGAACCGCCTGCCCTACCGCCCGTATGCGACTGGCCTTGGGTCAGGTCCCGCCACAGAGCAGGGCCGGCAACCTGCAACCGGGCAAAGCGTTCTCGCGATTTACGCGATTTAACGGAGTTGCCACGAATCGCAAAGACGCGTCGAAACAAAGAACCAGAGCAAAAGTGCGTTTTCGCCAAAATGCGCTTTGCTCTGGTAAAGACCAGCTTAGCGGACAGGGGTGCGCAGCGTCACCAATTCCTCGGCCGCGCTCGGATGCAGCGGCATGGTGGCATCGAAATCAGCCTTTGTCGCGCCCATCTTGACACTGATCGCCAGCAGTTGGGCCATTTCGGCAGCCCCCTCGCCCACGATATGCACGCCGAGAATTTTGTCGGTCACCTTATCGACCACCAGTTTCATGAAGACGCGATCGCCGCTGCCCGACAGGGTGGCCTTCATGGAGCGGAACGAGGTCTGGAAGATGGTGACACCGCCTCCGCATTTGGCACGCGCCTCATCCTCGCTCAACCCGACAGTACCGATTTCCGGGGTCGAGAACACGGCCGTCGGCACGAGGCGATGGTCCGCGAGCCAGGGCTTATGGCCGAAGACGCTATCGGCAAAGGCATGGCCTTCGCGAATGGCGACGGGGGTAAGATTGATGCGGTTGGTGACGTCACCCACCGCCCAGATTCCCGGCGCTGTGGTGCGCGACTGGTCGTCGACCGCGATGGCGCCGGCGGTATTGACCTCGACCCCCACCGTTTCGAGACCGAGCCCCGCGGTATTGGGCCTGCGCCCGGTCGCCACCATGATCTCGCCGACATGACGCGTCTGGCCGTTGGTGAGAACAACCCGCCGCCCGCCAGCCTTGTCCGCCTCGATACGTTTGAGATCGGTGCGGATCAGGACCTCGATGCCGGCTGCGCCCATCGCCTCCGTCAGTACCCGGCGGATATCGTCGTCAAAGCCACGCAGGATCGCCTCGCCGCGATAGACCAGGGTCACCTTCACGCCGAGACGCTGCAGCAGGCAGGCGAACTCGACCGCGATGTAGCCGCCACCGACGATGATCATCGTCTCAGGCAGGGCCGGCAGGTCGAAGACTTCGTTGGAGGTGATGGCAAGATCCGCGCCCGGCACGTTCGGCTTGACCGGTGCTCCGCCAGTCGCGATCAGGATCCGGCCGGCGGTGAAGCTGCGTCCGCCATCGAGCTGGATGGTATGCGGCCCGGTGATCTTGGCGCGGCTCGGGAAGGTCGCGACCGAGGATTTTTCCAGATTGGCCGAATAAGCGCGCTCCAGCCGGGTGATCTCGGCTTCCTTGGCGGCGACGAGCTTGGGCCAGGAAAATTCGGCCTGGGGTACCGTCCAGCCAAAGCCGGCCGCCTCGCGGAACTCGTCGGCGAAGCGGCTCGCCAGCACATAGAGTTTCTTGGGTACGCAGCCGCGGATCACGCAAGTGCCGCCGACCCTGAACTCTTCGGCGACAGCGACCCTGGCACCGTGGGAGGCCGCGATACGGGCCGCACGCACGCCGCCGGATCCGGCGCCGATCACAAACAGATCAAAGTCGAATTGCGACATGGTACCCGCCTGATTTCCGGAGCAAAGCGCGTTCACGCCGAACACCGCCTGCTCCAACTCGTCGTTTCCAGCCAAACCAGCGGATTGGCCACAGCGTCTTTGCGATTCTCGCCGATTCCGGCAAATCGCCCCCTTCGTGCCCAGCCGGCTGGTAAAGGCCTAAGGGGCATTCGAAGGAGGCCTGAACGTAAGAAGCGGGACTGATGTGATCAATCCCGCTTCCCGACAATGCTGATATTCGGATTTATTGGGCCGGTGCAGCGGGCTTATCGGCTGCGGCCGGCGCGTCACCGGGCGCGTCGGTCGGCGACGGGCCGAGCTTGCCGCCCTTCTTCTCCACCTCTTCGCGCACCCGCTTCATCACCCCGTCCTGCAAATCGCGCGTCCAGCCCTGCACCACGGGCATCGAGTCGCGCAGAATGACCTGCTGCTGGGTAGCGAGCTTTTTGCCGACCGGGCTCTCATAGAAAGTGATCAGCTGCTTGAGCTCGTCCTCGCTGAAACGCGTGGTGTAGAACTTGGCGAGGCTGTTATCGAGCTCGCCCCGCCTCTTCATAAATTCGGGTACCAGCGAGATCGCGGCCTCGTTGATGATCTGGCTGAGCTCGGGACGCTGGCCGGCATATATGGCGGTCGCCTGCTGCAGATATTGCGGAATGATGTCGTCGAAACCGACGGTGAGGCCGGAGGCCTTCAGGAACTGCACGGCCGTCGCCAATTGCTCGGGCGTGGGCTGGGCGGTGTTGCCCGTGGGCACCTCGGCCGTAGGCGCCGGCGTGGCATTTTGCGCCGAAGCCGGCAGCACAGCAGCGCTTGCAAGCAGTCCGGCGACCATGGCGGCGGCCAAGACGCGGACCTGCCCACAAACATGGCGTTGACGAAGCATCATGGAACTCCCATCACAAATCAGGCTGGCCCGATGAAGCGGACTCCCGAAGAGCCGGCGACATAAGCGCCCTTGGCATATCCGAGAAACAGTCCGTGTTCGACGACACCGGGAATGGTGGACAGGCCCGCCGCCAAGGCAACGGGATCGGGGATCTGTTGAAAGTGGCAATCAAGAATGTGGTGCCCGCCATCCGTGACGAAAACAAGGCCATCGGACTGCTGACGCAGGCGCAATTCACCGGAAAGTCCAAGTTTTGCGGCAATATGCTCGACTGCCGCCCGGGTTGCGCCGAAACCAAAGGGAATGACCTCGACCGGCAGCGGAAAGCGCCCGAGCATCGGGACGACCTTGGATTCGTCGGCGATCACCAGCATCGAAGCCGCCGCCGCGGCGACGATCTTCTCGCGCAGCAACGCGCCGCCACCGCCCTTGATCAGCCCGAGAGCCGGACCGATCTCGTCAGCCCCATCGACGGCCAGATCGAGTTCGGGCGTCTCGTCGAGCGTGGTCAGGGGAATGCCGAGGCTCTTGGCCTGATCGTGGGTGAATTCGGATGCCGGCACACAAATGACATCAAGCCCGTCGCGTACCTTCTCGCCCAGCAGGTCGACGAAATGCTTGGCCGTCGAGCCATGGCCCAGGCCCAGCCGCATGCCACTTTCGACATGGGCGAGCGCGGCTCGGGCTGCTTCGCGCTTCATGTCGTCAGGGTTCATGGCAACCTTGTGCTGTTCGGGTTATCGGGTGGCGGTTATAACGGCTTTGCTGCCGATTGCATCAGTTAAGTTTGAGAAGCAAGGGGCTAGACACAAGGAAAATCGGCCCCACCCCTTCTACCAAGTGAGCCGGCCATGCGCCGATTGCAGCCTTTGCCTATTTACCCGGCGGCGTGCAGATGACCTGATCCTTCCAGACATAGCACACGCTCATCGTGCCGGTGCGCTGCTCAACCCGGAACACCGAACTCTCGCGCTCATGGCTGGAGGCGATCAGCGTGTAGTCGCCGGGCTCCTGCTTGCCGGCCCCTTCACCGGCCGGAAAACAAAGGGTGACACCGGTGTTGTCCTCCTTGACGCCATATTGGCAGGCTCCCACCTCGCCGGTCAGTCGGTCGACCCGGTAGATCCGGTTGAGGTCCTTTTGCGGCGCCGCGACGAAGACATAGTCGGCGGCAAGCGCGGGACCGGCGGTGAGAAGAAGGGCAGCAAGGCCTAGCGAACTCTTCATGATGACTGGCTCATCGTTTCCTCGGCGGAGCACATCGTCCCGAATGCCTGGGGCGTCGTGTCACACGCCCTAGTCAGGCGTGATCGAAGCCGGTTACATTCATATCGACGATAGGGTCCTATCTCGAATCGTGAATTTTCGAATCTCCGCTTGCCACCCAGACATGGCATTTTCCAGACCAAGCCGGAAAGAACAGCATGATGCAGCCGCGGACAGCGATCTTCGATCTCGACGGAACATTGGTGGACAGTGCCCGCGATCTGATGGGAACGCTGAACTTCATCCTGGCCCGCGAAGGGCTGCCCGCCCTGCCGGTCGAAAAAGCGCATAGCCTCTTGGGCGCCGGTGCCCGTGCCCTGCTGGAACGCGGTTTTGCCGAATGCGGCCAGACCATCGAACCCGCCCGCATGGATGTGCTCTATGGCGA
This sequence comes from Labrys sp. HAY1-8F, assembly GCF_056754975.1. Taxonomy (NCBI): domain Bacteria; kingdom Pseudomonadati; phylum Pseudomonadota; class Alphaproteobacteria; order Hyphomicrobiales; family Xanthobacteraceae; genus Labrys; species Labrys sp. HAY1-8F. The sequence goes on from NZ_JBPGWZ010000002.1 coordinate 1,271,850, forward strand.
CTTCCTCGACTATTACGGCGAGCATCTGGCCGATGAGACGGTGGCCTTCGACGGTGTCGAAGAAGCCTTGCAAACGCTCAAGGCGCGAGGCTGGGTGCTCGGCGTGTGCACCAACAAGGTCACCGAACATTCGGTGCGCCTGATCGAAGCCTTGAAGCTGGCCCCCTATTTCAGCGCGATTTGCGGGCGCGACGCCTTTGCCTGGTTCAAGCCCGATCCGCGCCATCTCACTCTCTCGATCGAAGCTGCCGGCGGTGATCCCGCCCACGCCATCATGGTGGGCGATAGCAAGACCGACATCGATACGGCGCTGCGTGCCGGCCTGCCTTCGGTCTGCGTGGATTTCGGCTATACCGACATTCCTGCCACCCAATTGGGGGCAACACGCGTCATTTCTCACTTCGATGAACTGATTTCTGCGATCGATGCGATTACCGGCTTGACAGCGCAGCCGGCTTTATCCAAATAGGCCTTCCCTTCGGGGGCGCGTAGCTCAGCGGGAGAGCACTCCCTTCACACGGGAGGGGTCACAGGTTCAATCCCTGTCGCGCCCACCATTCAAACTCCGCAAGTCCATCGCCCGGTAGCTGTATTCATCGCCCTGTTTTAAGGGTCGGTGCAATGGATCAATTTGCGGGCCTGCTTCGATATACATCGTCATCCCATGCGGAACTTTCTCCCTGCCCATGCGTTCAATCGAGCGTTTCGATCAAATGCGTGTTTTTCGTTTCATTTCGACAGGAGAGGCCCATGAGATTTCTTATTGCCGCCGCCATCGCCCTAGGCGCCACCTTTGCCCTCGCCGGGCCTTCCTCAGCCATGCCTGTGTCTCAGCCGGACAATCCCTCGCTCGTGCAGACCGTCAGGGACCGGACCTGCAACGCCCCGTCCCGCACTGCCCGCTGCAAGTGGTATGGCATGCCGGGCGTGCATCGCGGGCCGCGCTGGCTGCGCCAGCATGGCGGTGAAGGCTATCGGCATCGCCATCACCAGCGCCGGCATTATCGCCACCATTGGCGCACCTGACCTTTCTCAGGGACTCCGACGAAGCCCTTGACTGGAGCAAAGTGCGATTTACGCCACTTTGCTCCAACTTCCTGTTTTGACACCTTTTCCGATCCGAGACGTCCGAGCTAAAGGTCCGCCCTGGCTCTTCAGTTCGTGGCGGGTTTCAGCTGCGATTTCGGCTTGGGTTCGGCCATGGCCAAGCCAGCCCCTGCCAGCATCACCGCCATGCCGAGCATGTCGAACAGGTGAATCTGTTCGCCGAAGCACACCATGCCGAGTAGCACGGCGATGATGGGCGAGACGAAGGCATAGGTTCCGGCCCGCGTGGCGCCGATTTCCCTGAGAAGCGTCATGTAGATGGTGTAGCCGATCAGCGAGCCAAACAGCACGAGAAACAGCCATCCCGCCCAGGCCGCTGCGCCCCATTGTCCCGCCAGGGCAGGAATTGCCCCCGGCTCGCCGGCGAGCGACAAGCCCAGCAGCAGCAGGCCGCCGAAGAGAGTGGTGCTGGCGGCCACGAAGGTCGAGGAGTAGAGCCGCAGCAAGGGACGCGCGACCACCGAACCCCAGCCATAGACCACGGCCGCCCATGATACCGCCGCCGCCCCTGCGAGACGCAACCCCGCGCCATCGCCCGCCGTAACGGACCAGTTTCGAAGCGCAGTCGGCCCGAACAGGATGGCCAGTCCCACCACTCCGAGAACCAGGGCACCGAAACGCCGCCTGTCGAAGCTTTCTTCCCGCAGTCCGAGCGCAAAGGCCATCAGCGCGATCGGGGTCAGCGACATTTCGAGCACGGCCGCCGTGCCCGAATCGACATGCGCCACGCCCCAAAACAGCGCCGCGTAACACAGCGTGATCATCAGCAGGCTGGTGGCTGCGAGGCGGGGCAGGTCCCGCCATGCCAGTCGCGGCAATCCTTCACGCCAAGTCGCGAATCCCAGCAGAAGCACGCCGGCAGCGATGAAGCGGGTTCCAGCGAACAGCAAAGGCGGCACCGCCTCCACGCCGGCCTTGATGCCGATCCAGGTGGTTCCCCAGATCACACAAAGAACCAGGAACAGCAGTGTGGTGCGGCTGGGCATGGTGAAACCTCCGTCGACTTGTTGTAACGGTTATATATCATTATAATCGTTACAATGCACCCTTGAGTTTCGAGCCTGGGCGCTGGAAAGTGCGAAGATGAGCCAGAACAAGACCATTGCCGCCGCCCGCCTCGTCGGCGGACATCCGGCCTTGGACTTCGTCAACACGGTCGACGCGTGGCGCGATCGATGGGGGCCGGACCTGCTCGTCTCCTATGACGACCTCCTCACCTGGGCCGAACGTGTCGACCTCATCGATTCGGCCCTTTCGGCCCACCTGCGGCACCATGCCGATACTGAGCCGGCCGAGGCGGACGCGGCGTTGATGCGGGTCCGAGCCCTGCGCACGACGTTGAGAAATCTCTTCCTCGCCGAAACCATGGGCGAAGCGGCACGCGAGGAGGATGGCGCTCGCCTCAATGGCGTGCTGCGGAGCGCCAACCATCAGCGCGAATTGCGTCTGGTCGCCGGCTCTTTCGAATGGGGATGGCGCGAGGGCGAGGATCTCGACGCGATTCTCCATCGCATCGCCTTCGCCGCAGCCGACCTGCTCACCAGCCGCAACGGACGCCGGGATGTGCGGGAATGCCATGGCATCAATTGCGGCTGGCTGTTCCTCGACACCTCGCGCGGCGGGCGCCGGCAATGGTGCTCGGAAGAGGCCTGCGGCACCCATATGCGCGTGCGTCGCTTTCGAGAAAGAGGCGGCCCGAGATCCTGACCGCCGGCGGATTTTAAATTTACCGGCAATGGGCTGGCTTCACCGCGGCTCCATGGGTTAAGGGACATGGCAAGCCATCGCCGCCAAGACATCGCGAAGGTAGACGCAAGAACAAGTATGGAGCACGACGCGTTTTCTCATCCGCGTCCTGCCGCGAGGGAGCCCGAAGCCGCAATGCCTGACCGTGTCGATGCCCGCCGCCAGACTCTCGACGCCATTTTCACGGGAGCGGTCGCCGCGTCCCATCCGGCAGCCTTCCTGCCACAACACCTGCCGCCACCGCCCACCGCGGGACGTCTGATCCTGCTCGCTGCCGGCAAGGCAGCCGGCAGCATGGCTGAGATCGCCGAGGCCCATTACACCGCACTCGGCATCCCAGCCGACCGCATCACCGGCGTGGCGGTGGCCCGTCATGGCTATGGCCGCCCTCTCAAAACCCTGCCGATGATCGAGGCCGGCCACCCCGTACCGGACCAGGGCAGCATCGACGGCGCCGAGCGTGCGCTCGCCTTGGCGGCCGAGGCGGGCGAGGACGACCTTGTCCTGGTCCTGCTCTCGGGTGGCGCTTCCGCCAACTGGGTGGCACCCGCCGGCGCCCTCACCCTGGACGACAAGCGCGCCATCACCCGCCATCTGCTGCGCTCCGGCGCCGCCATAGGCGAGATCAACGCCCTGCGCAAACGCCTGTCGCGCATCAAGGGTGGGCGCCTGGCCCAGGCCGCCTACCCGGCTCGTCTCCTCACCCTTGCCGTCTCGGACGTGCCGGGCGACGATCCCGCCGTGATCGGATCCGGCCCCACCGTGCCCGATCCCGTCAGCAATGCCGAGGCCCTCGCCATTGCCGAACGCTTCAACACGCCTCTCGGCGCCGCCCGTGCCCTCTTCGAGGATGCCGGCAACGAGACACCCAAGCCTGGCGACGCCGTGTTCGCCCGCAGCGAGTTTCGCATCGTCGTCACCCCCGGCGACATGATCGCGGCGGCGACCGCCCTTGCCGAGCAGCATGGCTACGAGCCGGTCGTGCTCGGCGCCAATGTCGAGGGCGAGGCCCGGCAGGTCGCCGCCGACCAGGCCCGGCAGGCGCGCGCACTGAAGGCCTCCGGCCGCCGAGCCGCCCTGATCTCCGGTGGAGAGTTGACGGTGACCATCACCGGCAAGGGTCGCGGTGGCCCGAACCAGGAATTCAGCCTGGCCCTTGCCCTCGCCCTCGACGGCGAAACGGGTATCAGCGCGCTCGCCGCCGACACGGACGGCACCGATGGTGGCGGTGGTCTCGCCACCGATCCGGCCGGCGCCATCATCGACGAAACCACGCTCGCCCGAGCCCGCGCTGCCGGGATCGATCCGGCCGCCTATCTTGCCGACAACGACTCGACCGGCTTCTTCGAAGCCATCGGCGATCTCGTCGCACCCGGCCCGACCTTTACCAACGTCAACGACCTCCGGGTCATCCTGGTGGGCTGAGGCAGGAAGCGCTGGTCGTCCCGTGCGCGTTGCGACACGCAGTGTCGCGGTGCAGACACGGGACCCCTTGGGGATAAATCATCCCCACCCTCTTGCGATCCCGGATCTGCGAAGCGGCACTACGCGCCGCATCGCGTCCGGGATGACGAGGCCCTCCCCACAGCAAGAAGGCTGGCGCGACTCGTAATTTGACCTGAAACTGGTGATTTGGTGTCGCTTCGAAGCGATTCCGACATTGTTTCAAGGTCATATTTTCGATGTTTGCGCGCTTATTCCGGTTTTTCGAAAGCCGCATAGATGTATTCGCCGCTTTCGACGAGCATGACACGCCCCCCACGGGGGTGTGGCGTTTCATGTGGCATCACCTCAAGCCTGTAAAGGGCTGGCTCCTCGCCATCATGGCGATCGAACTGGCCTTCAGCGGCGTGGAGGCCGGCATCTATCTGATGGTCGGCTGGTTCGTGGACCTGCTCAACAAGGGATCGCCGCAGACCCTGCTGCAGGATCATGGCCTATTGCTTGCCGGCGCCCTGTTCGTGGTGCTGTTCCTGCGGCCGGTCCTGTTTTTCGTGACCCAGGCCGTCACCAATCTGATCGTGGTACCGCCACTCACCAACCAGATCCGCTGGCGCAACCACATCTACACGCTCGGCCACTCGCTCACCTATTTCCAGAACGATTTCGCCGGGCGCCTATCGGCGCGCGTGATCCAGGCCGGACAATCGATCCGCTCGGCCATCATCGCGGTGATCGGCGACCTCTGGTATGCCTTGGTCTTTGCCGGGGTCACCATCGGTTTTTTCGGCTCGGTCGATGCCTGGCTGGTGCTGCCCGTCCTCGTCTGGCTGGCAGCCTATGCCACGCTGCTCTCCTTTTTCGTGCCACGCGCTCTGAAGCGCTCGGAAGCCAATTCCCTCGGCCGCTCAACCACGACAGGCCGCATCGTCGATTCCTACACCAACATCCTCACCGTCAAGCTGTTCGCCCGTTCCGATCTCGAACGCTCGGCGGTCAAGGAAGCACTCAAGCGCTGGAACGAGAGCTTCCTCGACCTGATGCGACTCATTCTTGGCGCCAGCTTCGTCCTGCAGGTGCTCAACAGCCTGCTGCTGGTGGTCATCGCCGGCATGATCCTCGTGCTGTGGAGCCAGGCAAGCATGACGGCCGGCGCCGGCGCGGCGGCCCTCACCTTGGTGCTTCGGCTGATCCAGCTTTCGGGCTGGTTGATGTATCTGATCCGCGACGTCTTCGAGAATATCGGCGCCGTGCAGGAAAGCATGCTCACCATCGCCAAGCCGCATGACCTCGTCGACGCCCCGGATGCCGCCACACTCTCGGTGCCTCGCGGCAAAATCGTCTTCGAGCATGTCCGTTTCGGCTATGGCGGAACGCTGCCGGTGTTCTCGGATCTTTCGCTCACCATTCGTGCCGGCGAGAAGGTCGGCATCGTCGGCCCGTCCGGCGCTGGCAAGTCGACGCTCGTCAACCTGCTGCTGCGCCTCTATGCGATCCAATCGGGTCGGATCCTGATCGACGGGCAGGACATTGCCGGCGTCACCCAGGACAGCCTGCGCCGGCATATCGGCGTGGTGACGCAGGACAATTCGCTGCTGCATCGCTCCATCCAGGACAACATCGCCTATGGGCGTATGGAAGCGAACCAGGATGCCATCGAGGATGCGGCGAGGCAGGCCGCTGCACATGACTTCATCGTCACGCTCGGGGACCAGGATGGTCGCGCCGGCTATGAGTCGCGCGTGGGCGAGCGCGGCGTGAAGCTCTCCGGCGGGCAGCGCCAGCGCATCACCATCGCCCGCGTGCTGCTCAAGGATGCGCCCATCCTGGTACTGGACGAAGCGACCTCCGCGCTCGATTCAGAGGTAGAGGCAACGATCCAGGGCCAGCTTCGCCGCCTGATGCATGACAAGACCGTGCTGGCCATCGCCCATCGTCTGTCGACGATCGCGGAACTCGACCGGCTGATCGTGCTCGATGGCGGCCGCATCGTCGAACAGGGGCGGCATGAGGATCTGATCGAACGCGACGGCCTCTATGCCAGGCTGTGGCGACGCCAGTCCGGCGGCTTCCTGGCTTTGGAAGATAGTTCGGCAGCCTGAGGCAATGTCGAAAAAATGCATTCGTCATCCCCGGCTGAGCCGCTCGCGAGCGCAGCGAGAGAGGGCGAAGGGAAGGGGATCCAGGAGCCGAAGGGAACAGCCCTTGGCCCCTGGATCCCCTTCCCGGGGTCTTTGACCCCGCCGGGGATGACAATCCGTTCGATTCAATTATCGAGGAACGGCTCCTCCAGCCTCATGGCTGCATTGACTTGATTGGCGCACGCCACCGCAGCTCGAAATCAACCGCCTTGGCACTCGCGGGAAGGCTAACCCGGAGGCCACCGTCCTCCGTGGTTGCAACCACCTCGCCGTCGAGGCTCGCCTGAGGCTTCATCCCGGCACGAAGATACGGGAAGCGCAGGGAGCATGCTCTTTCCAGCGGCGGCAATCGCAACGATATCGCACCGGCAGCAATCGAGAGCTGGCAGATCCGGCCGGCGACATCGGTGTCCAGCAGAGTGCGCTCGCCCTGGATCAGGCTCAGGCGGCCCTGCGAAATAGCGAGGCGAACCTGTCCCATCGGGCTTGCGAAAGGCCCGAACTCGCCCTCCGAACCCGGATTGGCGATCTCCCAGCCATGCCAGGGCGTGACGTCGGTCACCGCGGCGATGCCGAGCTTGGCCATCAGCGCCCCCCAGCTGTAGAAGCGCTCGGTGTCGGGCTGGTCGAGCGGCTCACCCGTCTCGGCATTGTAGTTTTCCGGGCAGATGCGGCGGCTTTCCCAGACGGAGCGGAACAGGGCGAAACTGCGCTGGGCTAGAGCTGAGGCCCTGTCGTCGAGACCGTAGCGCCGCAGCCCGTGATAGACGAGATAGTTGAAGGGTGGCCAGATCCGGCCACGCCAATAGGAATTGTCGCCGAAGGCAGGATCCGCACGGCTGACGCCGGGGATGACCGGGTCACCGCCAAAGGCCATCGGATCGTCGAGATGCTCACACAACCGGCCGACCTGCTCGGGCGTCGCCGCGCTGGCAATCAGAGGATAGAAACTGGTCGGCGCCAGGCTTTTCACGAAGCCACCACCACACCGGCGATTGGCGAAGATGCCACGCTCGCCATCCCATAAAGTCTCGCGAATACGAGCTTTCGTGGCTTCGGCGCGAGCGAAATGGACAACCGCCTCCGCCTCACGCCCCAGTTCCGCGGCCATCAAGGCGAGCATTTCGGCATCGAGGGCCAGCAGGCTGTTGAGGCCGACATCCCAGCTATCGAGCGTGCGCGTGACTTTGTCGTAGCAGGCCTCATCGTGGACAGGCGAATTGTCCATTGCCGATTCATTGCGGGCCCCGAAATGGGTGCCCTTGTAGAGGCCCTCGCCCACATCCGAGGTGCCGAAGGAGGCAAGGCCCGTCCCGCCCGGATCGCGTTCTCGCCACCACCAGGCATGATTACGGGCCAGCGTGGCATAGGCACCCTCGATCAGGTCTCGGGCGCGATGGCGCAGATAGAGTTGCCAGACCACGAAGCCGCCGATGGGGCTTTGGCTGCGGTCGACCCAGGCGTCATTCGCCGTCAGCAGGCAGGGCAGATTGCCCTGCGGCGTCGCGCCCGAAAACACGGCAGCGAGATTATCGCGCGCCAGGCCGGCATCGAGCTCGCCGGCCATCAGGGCAGCATAGAACTGGTCGTTCAGCCAGACGCCGAAGCCGCCGAATTTCCCAAGGTCCCAGTTGCGGCTGATGGCGGTATAGGGGCGCTGGTTGATGCCGTCCCAGATCGTGTTCCAGGCGACGACGTCGCGTAGCGCCGCCAGGGCGACAGCGGGCTCGCCTTCAGCTTGGGGCGGCACCACCTCAGGCCGCGCCAGCAGGGCCCGCGCCTGGGTGATCGCAAGATCCTGCCTGTCGGCAATCGCGAGTGCGAAGCGATTGTCGCGCATCATTTCCAGGTTGAAGCGCAGCACGAGGACCGGCGCCGCCTCGGCCCGGGAAGCGGTATGGAAATAGCCGTGCGTTTCGTAGTCCTGCATCGCGTCGGCGAGGCAAGCGTGGCCGGTCACCTGCACGGCTGGTTCCTCGCTGACGAGCGCCGCGAAGCGGTGCTCGACACGGATGATGGCAGCGCCGTGCGTTTCGTCGAAACGAACCTCCTCGCCGTTATCCGACGAGAGGCAGAGATTGATCCAGAAGCGCAAACCCCATTCGCCGGTCTTGGCCGTCTGCCAGCTGCCTGTAAGGCTGAAGGGATCGGGTTTGGTGTAACGCCAGTCGAGGGTGGTTCCGGCGTGGGAGAGTTGGAGCTCCACCAGCGAGGCATCGAGGGCGTGCCGCCCCAGCGCGACGGCATCGCCCGGCTCGAACAGGCAGGCCTTGCCCGTGCTGGCCGCGAAGGCAAGCGGGGTGAGCCGGAGGCCGAGCGGCAGGAACACCATTTCCGCCGGCCGCGACGACCAGCTGTTCCAGGCGCGTTCGAGAGGAATGTTGAGGCTTACCGGCATGTCAGGCCTGCAGCAGCACGGTGTTGGCCGGCGACCAGGCCAGCGTGATGGCCTGCCCGGGCGAGACCGACGAGATCTCCCGGTTCTGCGACAGGACCTTGATGTCGCTGCCACCAGGCCCTTCGGCGATGAAGGTCGAGACAGCGCCCGCATAGATGATCTCGCGTATCCTCGTGGCGAAGACATTGTCGCCCTCGGGTCTTTCTCCGGGCGCGAGAAGTCGCATTTTCTCGGGTCGCACCGCCGCCGTGGCCTGGCTGCCGGGGCTCGGCAGCCCATCGTCCGTGCGAATGACGCCGCTCCCGATCGCGATCCCCTCACCGGTCACGCTGCCCTCGAAGAAATTGGTGTCTCCCAGGAAGGAGGCGGCAAAACGGGTGCGTGGGCGCTCATAGATCTCGAGCGGCGCCCCCTCCTGCACGATGCGCCCGCCATCGAGGATGGCCACCGTGTCTGATAGTGTCAGCGCCTCCTCCTGGTCATGGGTAACGAAAATGGTGGTGAGCCCGCTCTCGCGCTGGATGCGGCGCAGCTCGATCTGCATGTCCTGGCGCAGGCGCCTGTCGAGCGCGGACAGTGGCTCGTCCAGGAGGAGAACCCTCGGCTTGGTCACGATGGCGCGGGCCAGCGCCACGCGCTGCTGCTGGCCGCCCGAAAGCTGCTTGGGCTTGCGCTGCTCGAAGCCGGTGAGATGAACCATCTCCAGCACCCGGGCCACCTCCTTGCGTGCCGCCTCGCCGCGGATGCCCTGGCGGTTGAGCCCGAAGATGACATTGTCGAAAACGCTCATATGCGGGAACAACGCATAGGACTGGAACACCATGCCGATCTTGCGCTGCCATAGGGCGACCCCGGTGACGTCCTCGCCCCCGAACAGGATGCGCCCCTCATCGGGGTCGACGAAGCCGCCGATGATGCGCAGCAGCGTGGTCTTGCCGGAGCCCGAAGGGCCGAGCAGGCTGGTGAACTCGCCCGCCTTGAAGGCGGTGCTCACCTTGTCGAGCACCCGCAGGGACCCATAGTCCTTGCTGATCGAAGCGACTTCAACGCCGATCACGACTGCCTCCCAGATTGGACAATTGGGCGAAGATCAGCACGAGAACGGCCGAGACGCCGAGGAAGATGGCGGAGATCGCATTGATCTCCGGCGTGAAGCCCTTGCGGATCGAGGTATAGATCTCGACCGGCAAGGTGGAGACGCCTGGTGTGGCCAGGAAATAGGAGACCACGAACTGGTCCAGCGAAACCGCGAAGGCGAACAGCAGGGCCGCGATGATGCTCGGCGCCAGCAAAGGCAGCGTCACCGCAAAGAAGGCATGAATCGGCGTCGATCCCAGAACTCATCGCCGCCTCCTCGAGATCGGCCCGCAATGTCTGCATGCCGGTGCCGACGATCAGGACGACATAGGGGATGGCCAGGGCGACATGGCCGATCAGCATGGCATGCAGGCCGCGCCCGATGCCCGTCCAGAAGAAGAACACCAACATGGCCGTGCCGGTGATCAGCCAGGGAATGGCGATCGGCGGCAGCAGCAGCACCTTGAGCAGCGACTGCCCCCGGAAAGTGCGGCGGTTGAGGGCAAGCGAGGCCAGCGTGCCCACGGCCGTGGCGATGATCGACGTTGCCAGGGCAATCAGCAGGCTGTTGTAGGTGGCCGAGAGCAGCGGCCCGTTCTCGGCCAACACGCCGAACCAGTGGAAGGTCGGCTCGATCGGCAGGGTGTAGAGGGGCGAGGCGTTGAAGGCCATCACCACCATCACCGCGATGGGCAGATAGAGGAAGATCAGGGTGGCGGCGAGGAAGGTACGGCCGAGAGCGATCATGGTCCCCTCCTACGGCGTCGCCGCGCGGCCGGACAGCACGCGCGAGGAGACGGCGAAGATCAGTAGCACCACTGCCAGCATGGTGAAGGACAGGGCCGCGCCCAGCGGCCAGTTGAAGGCCGCGGTGAACTGGTCCTCGATCACGGTGCCCATGGTGACGCCGATGCGCCCGCCCAGGATGCGAGGCTCCATGAAGCTGCCGATCACAGGCACGAAGATCAGGATCGATCCGGAAATCAGGCCGGGCATGCAGAGCGGCAGCAGGATCTTCCAGAATACCACCGGTGTGCGCGCACCGAGGCTACGGGCGGCCTCGATGGTCGAGTCTTCGATCGCCGTGGCGGAGAGGTAGCAGGTCAGGATCATATAGGGCAGATAGGCATGGACCAGGCCGATGATGATGGCCGGAAAGCTGTAGAGAAGCGACACCGAGGGGGCCGCCGGCACGATCCAGTGCAGGGCATAATCGAGAATGCCCCCTTCTCTCAGCACCATGGTCCAGGAGAACACGCGCACCAGCCCATTGGTCCAGAACGGCAGAATGATGAGGAGGAACAGGATGTGCCGCGAGCGCCCGGCCGTCGCTCGCGCCAAAGCGATTGCGGCGGGAAGGCCGATCAGTGCACACAGGCCCGTGGTCCACAAGCCGATCTGGATCGAGGTCCAGGCGACGTTGAAGAGATAGGGCCGCTTGATGAAGGCAAGGTAGTTGTCGACGGTGTAGACCAGCGCCCGCCCCGGGACCGGCGAACTCTTCAGGAAGCTGAAGAACAGCATGGCGCAAAGCGGCAGGAAGACGGCCAGCAGCAGCCAGCCATAGGCCGGCGTCAACAGGGCCGCCGTCGTCCAGCCCTGCCCCAGGCGCCTGCGGGGGCCTGCCTTGCCGCCATCGGCTTTCGACACGGTCTCCACTCGTCCCTCCCCTCGTCGCCGGCATCGCCTGCTTGAAAGCGGCGATACACCAAGCGCCATGGACCGTTCCTGCGATTGCAAGGCGGTAGCGACCGGCCCTTGTCCGATGTGACAAGGGCCGGCCGATCTGATTCATGCCAGGTTGCCAAGCCCTTGACGCGAGAGTCTTTTCCGCGAGGTTCCCGGCGGAACGAGGCCCGCCGCGGCCCTGCGGAACTGATTCATTCGGACTGGCTACTTCCTTGAATCAGCGTCGCTTTCTTGAAGCCCTGTTATTTGGCGTAGAACGCCTTCACTTCTTCCCACAGATCGTTGAAGGCCTGGCGGCGATCATCCGGCAGGGCGGCCATGAAGGTCAGCTTCGGCAGGTAGTCGGCCTTGTGGATCTGCCGGTTGAGATCATCGGCCGGCAGCTTGTTCATCGCTCCCTCATTGGCTGAAGCCGGGGCGCCCGCCTCCTTGGCCCAGGTCAGGTAGAAGGTCGGGTCGATCATGTAGTTGAGGAATTTGAGTGCATCCTCCTTCTTGGTGCTCGACGTCGGCACCGCCAGGCTGTCGAGCCAGCCGATGGCGCCTTCCTTGGGTACGATGAATTCTACCGGCAATTTGTGCTGGCGGATGGAGCGCACCGCCGCGCCGGACCAGTAGACGGAGATGTCGAAGGACTTGGCGGCGAAGGCCTTGTTCCATTCGTCCTCGCTGGACCACATAAGCTTGACGTTCGGCTTCATCGCCTTCAGCACCTCGGTGATCTTGGCGAGGTCCTTGGGATCGTTGGCATCCTGGCCGGTCAGCAGGGCGCCGATGCCGACGGAGGTCACGGCATCGTCGAACAAGGCCAGCTTGCCGGCATATTTGGGGTCCGAGAAGATCGTCCAGCTGTCGGCGCTGATGCCCTGGCGCACGGCGAGGGAATTCATGCCCCAGAGCCAGGCGAGACCATAAATCTTGCCGTCGGCCTTGAGATTGGCGTGATCCTTCAGCGCCGGGGCCAGATCCTTGGCATTGGCAATGGTGGCAAGATCGACCGGATCGATCAGGCCTTCGGCCTGGGCCTGCTGGGTACGAGCGCTGTTGATCAGCACCACGTCATAGGCGCCGGGATTGGTACGCAGCTTGGTCAGCATCTCCGGCTCGGAGTTGAAATAGTCATGCTTGACCGTGATGCCGGTCTGCTCGGCAAAGGCCTTGAGCGCGAAGGCCTCGTCGGTGCCGTAGCCCTTCCAGTTGAGCACGGTGATTTCCTTGGCCTGGGCGAAACCCGGGCGTGTCCACAGGCCGGCGACGGCGGCGGCTCCCAAGGCGGTGAAATGACGGCGCGTGATCCGATATGTCATCTTTCCAATTCCCTTCGTCGATGGCGACATTCTGCTCTCGATTTTCTTATCATTGGCTGGGCGTTCGTGCCTGCGGGGGCATCCACCCTATCGTGTTGTTGTCTTGTCGTGGTCCTGCGTGGCGAGAAAAGCGTTCAGTTCTTCCGTGCCGGGCGCGGTCGCCGGCCCCTTGCGCGTGACGGCAATGGCGGCGGCGGCGTTGGCCCGCCGCGCGGCCTCGGCAGCCGGATAGCCGGCCGCGAGGGAGGCCAGAAACACGCCGGTATGGGCATCTCCCGCTCCGGTCGCATCGACCATGCGCACGGCCGGCGCCGGAACCTGCAGGCCGGACTGGCCAATGTCGCCGCCGAGCAGGAAGCACCCGGCTGGGCCATCCCTCAGGATCACCAGCGTGTCCGGCGACAGGCGATCGTGAACCCGCTTGGCGGCCTCCGTCTTGTCATCGGCTCCGGTGAGCAGGCCGGCCTCGCGCCGGTTGAGGGTGACGATGTCGGCCCGCGCCAGCACCGCGGCCATGATGCCGGGTGGAATGTCGGCGACCAGGGGACCGGGATCGATCATCACGGTGACGCTGGCCGGCAAGCCGCCGACCCAATCGGTGATAGCGGGCCCAAGCTGCGGGTAGCAGAGATCATAGCCCGAAGCGAAGAGCGCATCCGCAGAGCCCAATCGCAGCCCGGAAAGCGGCTCCCGTCCCGGCCGCGCCTCGACGCCGGGGCTGGTGACAAAGGTACGCTCGCCGTCGGGCTCGACCAACACGATGCAAAAGCCGCTGTCGCCGTCCGCGCTCACCGGCATCAGCGCCTCGATACCTTCGGCTGCCAGTTCGGCACGGATGCGCTCGCCATAGGGACCCTTGCCATGCTGACCGGCAAAGGCGGCCCTGAGCCCGTTGCGAGCCGCCGCCGTGAGAATGTTGAAGCCCCCGCCCGCACTGATCGTCGCCTCGGACCCCAGCACGTCGCCACCGCGTTGCGGCAGGCAGGGCACGTCGAGGCGGACATCGGCCAGGATGCTGCCCACGGACAGGAGACGGGTGGGAGTCGGCCTGCTGCTCATGCCGTGGAAGCCCCCTTCCCAGCGGGAGGCAGGATCGATGCCCTGCCCCGCAGCGCCAGTAGGCGATCGGCCAGGCCAACAAGATCGAGATTCGGATTGGCGGCCTCGAGGGCTGCGATCACCGGTGCGGGAAAAGCTTCAACGCCATGGCAGGCACCCGCTACCGCGCCGGCAATGGCAGCAACGGTATCGCAATCGCCACCGAGGCTCGCCGACAGGCGGCAGATGCGCCAGGGGTCCTCGGGCGCCAGCGAGATGATGGCCATCGCCGCCGGCACGGCCTCCTGCGTAGCGACGCCGGTGCCGACGATGTCGTAGATGAGTTCGAGGGCCTCGGCCTCGCCTTTGCCCCGCACCAGCTCGATCGCCCAGCGGATGCGGGCGGCGATGTCCCCGCCGGCGAAATAGAAGCCGCGCCTGGCGCCGTGCCGGGCACCTTCCACGGCAGCCTGCAGCGCCTCATCGATGCTTGCGCCGTCGATGGCCACGCTGACGGCAGCAGCGACGGCCGAGGCGCCGGCAAGACCGATGGTGGTGTTGTGGGTGACATGGCCGGACTGGAAGACGGCATCGACCAGCGCCTCGACGGGACGCGCCGGAAAGACGATGCCGACCGGGGCAACGCGCATCGCCGCGCCATTGGTGGCGCCGGTGCGCCCGGTCTCGTCGGTGGGCATGCCTTCGGCGATCAGTGTCAGTGCCTTGCGGGTGGAAGGGCCGAGGAGATCGGCAGAGCCCGCCGCGATCATGCGGGTTTCCCAGGCGAGGAGTTCATCGGCGAAACGCCGGGGATCGACATAGCCTTTGCCCTCGACCAGGAGTTCGCCAAGGATGACGGCCTGGTCGGTATCATCGGTCACCCGGCCGGCCGGCATGCCGCGGCTGATCGGATTGTCGTCGGGCGCCGGCTCGAAGCGCTCGAGAATGCCGTAACGTGCCGAGACGAGGGCTCGCGGCATATATTGCGTGGGCATGCCAAGAGCGTCACCGATCGCCAGACCGACCAGCGCCCCCCGAGCACGGCTTTGAGCGGAAACGGCCATGACTCCCCTTTTGAGAAAGCGCCCGAAATTCGTTTGTGTACAAACGATCTTCCCGTGCAATTCGCCCCCTGTCAAGGGGCATCCAGCCAGAGCGTTTTGCGATTTGGCGGTTACATCAAGAATCGCAAAGACGCGTCGGACCAAAGAGCTAGAGCACGTTTCCTTCAAATTGAATCACCAGGAACCGCAAAATGCTTTTGATATCAAAGCGCCTCTCTCGAAGGCCGTTTCGGTAAGAACGCATTTTGCCCTAGAGCAAACAAACGTATCCGCCTAAACGCGCTTTGCTCTAGGTAGCCGGATACTGTTTTCTCCACACCGATTCCGGATCGGCGTCAAAGGAAAAGCCGGGATTTCTCCCGGCTTCGTGTTCGTTCCTGGCGCAAGCGACAAACCGATTCGGAAAAGACGCCTACAGCCTTGATCTTTCGTCAGAAATCGAACTTCTCGATATTCTCCTTCGTGAACACGAAGGGCGAGCCGAGCAGTACTTCCGAGCCGTTGATCACGTTGAGCTCACCGAGCTTACCGGCCTTGACCTTGGTATCGCCGGGCTTGAGCGAACCATCCGCCGTGGCGCGCAGGACCTGCATGGCGGCATAGCCGAGATCGACCGGATTCCACAGCACCACGGATTTCACGCAATCCTTGGCGACATAGGGCTTCATGGCATTGGGCGTGGCCAGACCGATCACCGCCACCTTGCCGCATTGGCCGGCCTGGGTGACAGCCTCGGCCGATGCCGGCGTGGCAACGCTGGTCATGCCGAAGATACCCTTGAGGTCGGGCCCGTATTTGTTGATCAGCGTGGTCGCCTGCGAGAAGGAGAGCGCATTGTCCTCCTGCGCTTCCACCGTCTCCAGAAGCTTCAGCTTGGGATGGCACTTGGCGGAATAGGCTGCCATCTCGGCGATCCAGCGAGCCTGGTTGGGCGTGGTAAAGGTCGAGGTAACGATAGCCACGCCCGCATCCTCGCCGCTCTCCTTGACCATGGTATCGACCATGGCCTTGGCGATCCCGTTGAACTCGGCCTGGTTGACGAACCACTGGCGGGAGTCCGGGGTGGAATTGGCGTCATAGCCGACGACGTTGATCCCCTTGGACAGGGCCTTCTTCAGCACTGGGGCGATCGCGACGGGATCGTTGGCGGCATAGAGAATGCCGTCGACGCCGGAGGTGATGTAATTGTCGATGAAGGTGATCTGCTCGTCGATATTGGCCTTGGTCGGCCCGTCGGTCTTGGCATCGACATTGCCGAGTTCCTTGGCCGCGTCGGCAATACCCTTGGAGGTGGCGTTGAAGTAACCGATGCCGATGAGCTTGGGTACGTCGACCACCTTGATCGGCTTGCCCTTGCGGTCGGGCGCGCCGGTGACGGCACCGCCATCATAGGGCTTGCTCGTCGCGCTGGCCGGCGTGGCATCGCAGGCGAGCGGATTGGTGGGCAGCTCGTCGCCGCCGGTCCAGGCCGAGGCGGCATGCGCCAGGCCCACCAGGGATACGCTCAGAGCGAGCGCCAGGGATATGCGGATCATGGTCTTCCTCCACTGTTTGCCGGCCTTGGGCCGGCTGCCATTGCCGTCCTCGTTGCCGGAGAAATCGATTCCGGAACAAGGGCCAGATCGTTGAAATTGCACGTCTTACACTTGCACACCCTTTCAGGCAGGAGCGCCGGCCCCGCCCGAAAGGCCTTCGTCAGGCCTGCCGCTTGCGACCGGCCATGCGGCTCAGCAGGGGAACCAGATTGCTGAGCAATACGGTGAGGATCAGCGCCGTGCCGATCAGGATGATGGTGCTGTCGCCCTTGTAGCCTTGCAGCAATAGGCCGTTCTTCAACGCCTGCATCAGGGCCAGGCCGAGCACCGTGCCGATGATGGTGCCGCGGCCACCGAAGATGCTGGTGCCACCCAGCACCACCGCCGTGATGGCATCGAGCTCCCAGCCCGACCCCATGTCCGAGCGCGTGGTCGTCACCCGGGAGACGAAGATCACGCCAGCCAGCGAAGCGCAGAGACCGGAGGCGCCGTAGATCAGGATCTTGGTACGGTCGACCGCGATACCCGAGAAGCGCGCGGCGATCTCGTTGGAGCCGATCGCATAGGTGGCGCGACCGAATACCGTCAGGCCGAGGACACAGGCCGCCACGACCGCCGCCAGCAGGAGCAGCCAGACCTGCACCGGCACGTCGAGCACCTGCCCCTGCCCCAGCACCAGGAACCAGTCGGGATAGCCACGCACGGACCGGGCCTGGCTGATGCCCTCAGCCAGGCCGCGATAGAGGGCGAGCGTGGCCAGGGTGGCAATCAGGGGCGGCACCTTGAAGCTGGTGATGATCAGGCCGTTGACGACGCCGCACAGGGTGCCTAGCGCCAGTGCCAGCACGATGGCGACCGGCAGCGGCAGGCCGAGATTCTGCCAGAGCACGCCGAGCACGATGGCGACTACGCCGACGATCGAACCGACGGACAGGTCGATGCCGCCGGTGACGATGACGAAGGTCATCGCCAGCGCGATCAGCCCGATCTCCGTCATCAGTCGGGTCTGGTTGAGCAGGTTGTCTAAGGTGAGGAACCTATCGGACGATTGTGCCAGGAAGACGAGCACCACCGCCAGCAGCACAGCCAGGATGCTCTCGTGACGAAGCAGGAGGGAACGCCAGTTCATCTTGCCCTCCCCTCAGAGCATGCGGTGGCGGCGGACCATGTCCGCCAGCACGGTGATGAGGATGAGCACGCCGACGATCGCCTGTTTCCAGAACACCAGCACGTTGGAATAGGGCATGAAGGTCAAGGCCGAGGTGATGGTGGCGAACAGCATGGCTGCCAGCGTGGAGCCGATCACCGTGCCGGTACCGCCGAGGATGGAAACGCCGCCGATCACGGCCGCGGTGATGACGGTGAGCTCGAGGCCGGGGGGTACCGTCGACTGGATCACCTGCAGCTGCGTGGCAAAGAGCAGCGCCGCCAGACCGGCAAAAAAGCCGTGAATGGCGAAGACGGCAACGGTCACGGGCTTGGCCGGAATGCCGGCCGCGCGTGCGGCCTCGGGATTACCGCCGACGGCATAGATGGAACGCCCGAAGGCCGAATAGCGCATCCAGAATGCAACGGCCGCTGTCAGCACCACCATGATGACGATCGGCGAGCGCACGCCGAACCAGTTCGCCTGGGCGATCATGAAGTCGGGCGGCAGGTTGTTGATCCAGTTGCCGCTGGTCGCCAGGATCAGCCCGCCCTTGAGGATCGAGAGCATGCCGAGTGTGACCACGATGGAAGGGATGCTGGCATAGGCAACCAGCACGCCGACGAAAGCATTGATGGCGATGCCCACCAGCACCGGCACGAGCCAGGCGATCCAGATGGGATACCCCTTGGTGGCCAGCGTGCCGGCAATAGTGGCGAGCACGCCGATCAGCGAGCCGATGGAAACGTCGATGTGCCCGGAGATGATCACCATGGCCATGCCGATGGCGGCCACCGCGATATAGGCATTGCCGGCGAAGATGGCGTTGAGGTTGCTGGCACCAAGGAAGCGCGGATTGTAGAGGCCGATGGCGGTGATCAGCACCACGAGCGCGCCGAGCACCACCATCTCCTGGCCGAGCCCGCCGAAGAGGCGTGCCAGGGGACCGCGCGAGGGCACAAGGGCGGAAGAGGATGCAGTTTCGCCCATCAGGCCGCTCCCTGCCGGGGTTGGGCATTGGTCATGGCAGCGCCGACGGCATCCGGCGTCGCTTGGGCGCGATCGAATTCGGCAACGATGCGCCCGCCATTGATGACCAGGACCCGATCGCTCATGCCGAGCACCTCCGGCAGTTCGCTCGATATCATCAGGATGGCGACACCCTGCTGCACCAGCCCTCCCATCAGGGTGTAGATCTCGGCCTTGGCGCCGACATCGATACCGCGGGTCGGCTCATCCATGATCAGGATGCGCGGATTGGCCTCCAGCCACTTGGCCAGCACAACCTTCTGCTGGTTGCCGCCGGAGAGTTGGCCGACGATCTGCTCGGGGCCGCGGGTGCGGATGCCCAGGCGCTTGATCGCCTCCACCGAGCGGCGGATCTCGTCGCCGAAGCGGATAGAAAAGCCGTTCGACATCTTGTCGAGCACCGCCATCGAGACGTTCTCCCGGATAGTCATCGGCCGCACCAGGCCCTGGGAGCCGCGATCCTCCGGCACATAGGCGATGCCGAGGTCCCGGGCCTTGCGCGGGCCGTCGATCACCACCTTGCGACCATTGACCAGGATCTCGCCGGTGCTGGCCGGGGTGATACCGAAGACGGTCAACGCCAGTTCCGTGCGCCCCGAGCCGATCAGGCCGGCGAGGCCCAAGATCTCGCCGGCCCGCAGGCTCAGCGAAATGTTCTGCACCTTGCGGCCGAAACTCACGTCGCGCAGCTCGAGTGCGACCTCGCCGAGCGTTGCCTCCACTTTTGGGAAAAGCTGCTCGATCGAGCGGCCGACCATCATCGAGACGAGCGAGGCTTCGGTCACATCGCCAATGTCGCGCGTGCCGATATAGCTGCCGTCACGCAGCACCGTGACCCGGTCCGCCAGCTCGAAGATCTCGGGCATGCGATGGGAGACGTAGATGATGGCGACGCCGCGCTCGCGCAGCTTCTTGACCACGCTCATCAGGCGGCGCACATCGGCCTCGACCAGGGCGGCCGTCGGCTCGTCCATGATCAGCAGGCGGGCCTCCTGCGACAGTGCCTTGGCAATCTCGACCCGTTGGCGATTGGCCACGGAAAGGGTGCCAACCTTGGCATCCACGTCCAGATCATGGCTATCCAGGGAATCCAGGAGCTGGCGAGCCCTAAGGCGCATCGCACTCCAATCGAGCCCTCCCCAATTGCGGCGCGGTGCATTGCCCAGGAAGATGTTCTCGGCCACCGTCAGTTCCGGGAACAGCAGGAGCTCCTGATAGACGGTGGCGATCCCGTGGCGGCGCGCATGCCGTGGCGAGGTGAAGCGGACGGTCTCGCCGCCGACCGTCAGCGTACCCGTATCCGGCTGATGCACGCCGGCGATCACCTTGATCAGGGTCGACTTGCCGGCACCGTTCTCGCCGAGCAAAGCGTGGACTTCACCGGGACGCACGTCGAAATTGACGTCGCGCAGCACCTTCACGCCGGAAAAGGATTTGGAGATGTCGCGAAGGCTGACGACGGCCGTCATGGCGCCCTCCGAGTGACTGCCGCCATGAAACGCCCCAGGCGCGACCGAAAGGCTTGCCCGGTGGCGATCGCCATCCGGCCGACCCGCGTCTCCCCCATGTCCGCGCCTCTCCTCACGCTTTTTTGTAAGACATATCGCCAACTAGATCAAAAATCGTCTTTCAGCAAGCGGGATAAAGCATGATGTGCAATAATTAACTCATGTGAGATCAAGAATCATCATTGCCGCAAAGGTCCAATTTACGAGAGAAATTGACTTTATCTCTTAGATTTCAATGTTTAGAGATAAAGCGGTAGCTGGATGGAGGTGCGTAGCGCCGCCAACGCATGCAAAGATCTGAGCACCAATTCGATTGACCTCAATCATAAGGATCAGGATGGAGCCAAGTCAGACCGCATCGGGCGCAAGAGAAACGATCCGGATCGTGATGCCGGCATTCTCCAGCATCTTGGCATCCCGGTCGGACAAGCCGTCATCGGTGATGAGCACGCCCACCCGGGAAAGCGGCAGGGCGACGCTGCGTGCACGGATGGCGAATTTCCGGCTATCAGCCAGCACGACGACCTGATCGGCATTGGCGCTCAGGTCGATGATGGTGCGCACCAGCAAGGGATGGGATTCCAACAGCCCGTCGCGACCGATGCCTTGGGCGCCGAGGAAGAATTTCGATGCATAGAACGGCGGCGCCGGAGCGGTCGGGTGAATGATGCCCGGCTCCCGATGCAATTCGCCGCCGGCGATCGTCAGGCCGCAACTGCCATGGTCGCTGAGAAAGGCGACAAGGGGCATCGAATTCGTGTAGAGGCGGACATTGCGATGGGCGAGCTTCGCGCCGAGATAGAAGCAGGTGGAGCCGCCATGGATGATGACGGAATCGCCATCGCGCACCAGAGTTGCCGCATCCTCCGCGATCGCCTGCTTGGCTTCCACGGCAAGGTCGCGATTCTCGTCATAAGGCTTGGCCGCATGACGGCCTGGCGCGGCTGAACCGTCGAGCGCGGCGATACCGCCATAGACCTTCTGTGCCTTGCCGGACTGGTCGAGCTTGTCGATATCCCGCCGGATGGTGGCGGCCGAGACGCCCAGTTGCCCCTGCAGGTCACGCACCGTGAGGAAGGGGCGCTTGCCCAGAACCTCGATGATCCGGTTCTGGCGGTTCAGTTCACTCAAGGTTCGCTCCCCTCGGACGTTTTGTGAGCAAACTAGATCATGGCGAGCGCCGCTTCAATCGATCTTCCTCATGTCTTCCTGCATCATCTCGGCGTAAACGAGATAACGCAGGGGGCCGCTGGTGACGGCGTTGAACGGCCAGCAGGTCGCCAGCACGAGATGACGGCCTGGCGCGGCGGGGTCGATCCCCGAACCATCCCAGCGGCGGATGTCGTGACCGGTGACGCGATAGCGAACCGCGATGCCGTCGCGGTTGGTGACCTTGATCTCGTCGCCAATCCGCACCTCGCCGAGGAAGGCGAAATGCGTATCGCGATGGGCGGCGTAGACGGCGGTACCCTCCTCCCCGGCGGCCGGCGTACCGGCGACATGAGCCGGCCCGAACGCCAGGGCCTGCCCGCTCGCCCCTTCAAGAGCCACCGCGCTCTTGGCAAGGCGAGGCACCTCGATGCGGGCGGCCGGATAGGTATCCAGCCAGGACCAGGGCTTGACGATGGCGCCGCTGGCGACGGACTGGTCGAAGGCCCGGTCGAGCAGGATCTGGGCCAGGAAGGCCTTGGTGTGGATCCACCCCCCCTGCCCTGCCAGGACCAGGCCGGCGCAGAGCAGCAAACCGGTTATTATGAGGCGGAGAACCCGCACCCTCCCCTGGAGGGGTCGGCCATTCCTCGTGGAATGGCCTGGGGTCGACGCGAAGCTTCGGGGTGGGGTGACCTTGTTCGCGCGAATAGGCATCGCACCGCTTGGCTCGTCGCTCAAAGTGGAGCAATCACCCCACCCAGGCCTGTCAGGCCTACCCTCCCCCTCCAGGGGAGGGTAGGAAGGCCCCGCCGCTGCGGGCGGGAGCCTTTCGAGTTTGAGCGCGATCATGCTGGAGCCCCGCGCCGGCGGGTCAGGAAGCCGAAGCCAAGGCCGCCGGCGAGTAGCAGGCCGCCGATGATCAGGCGCAGTTCGGCGTCAGTGGCGGTTTGCGGCAGGCTGATCGTACGCGAGGCATCGATCGTCTGCACCTTTCTACCATCAAGATCGAGCAAGGCCTGGCGCTGCTCGCGGTCGGCAGCCGTCTCGCCCTTGATGCCGAAGACCTTGTCAAAATCCCAGCCGGCCGGCAGGTTCAGCGGCACGTCGGAACGGGACAGGCGCACGCCGCGTGGGCGGACCGGGGTCTTGTCCACGGCCACCAGGCTGGTGAGGCGGGTGACGAGGTGATGATCGAGGGCAAGAGCCAGGATGCGCTTGTCGGCATCCTCGCGGCTGATCTGGCGCAGTGTCTGCGCCACTTCGGTATCGTCGATCTTGCGTCGCGCCCACAGCTTGGAGATGCCGGCTCCCTCAGCGGCGCCGGCAACCGGCAGCGTGACTGACCAGCCCTTGCCGTCGATGAGGCCACGAACCTCGACATTGCCCTTGAGATGCCCGACCTTCGCGGCCAGCACCAGCGTCTCGCCGTGGTAGAGATCGGGCAGGATGCGCGGCGTCACATCGGCGGAGCCGGCCGAGATGGCGACGTCGACATTGGTCATCGCCGGGCTTTCCAGCTTGTCGACCAGTTGCTTCATGCGCTCCTGCACCTGATCGACCGAGCCGATCTGCATGAAGGCGCCGCCGCCGAGTTCCGCTGCGCGGGTCATCAGGTAGGAATTCGGCGCCGAGCCGATGCCGACCATGAAGACACGGGAGCGGCCGCGATGCGAGGCGATGGTGTCGAACAGTTCCTGCTCATTGTCGATGCCGCCATCGGTGATGAACACCACCTGGCGCAGGAATCCCAGATTGGCGGTATTCTGGTCGTCGACATGGTCGTCCTTCAGGGCCTCCAGCATGGGCGCGACCATCATGGTGCCGCCATTGGCCTGGAGACGCGAGACATAGTCCTGGGCCCGCGCGATGTTCTCTGCCGTGGCCGGCAACGTGCCGCCGAACAGGTTGGTGAAGGTGTCGTCGAAGCGGATGACGTTGAAGCGATCGGCCTGTGACAGGCGGCTCAGCGCATAGCCCAGGCTGGCCCGGGCCTGCTCGATGGAGGTGCCGCCCATCGAGCCGGAATTGTCGATTACGAAGGTGACGTCGCGCGGACGCTGGTCGGCCTGCGCGGTCTTGAGGCTGGGCGGCGTGACATAAGCGATCAGATAATCGTCGCTGCCGACCCGTTCGCGGAACAAACCAACGCCGGGCGTCTGGCTGGGCTGGGCCTGCCAGGTCAACTCGAAATCGCGATCAGCCGGCACCGATCCCGAAGCCAGCTCGATATGGCGGACCTGAGGTCCCTTGTCGGTGATGTTGATGGGATGAAAGGCGCTCTTCACCTCGCCCAGCGCAAAGCCGGCGTCGAGATCGATACGGATCTGTACGGGATTGACCGGCGCGTTCTCGCGCGGGTCGAGGACGGGTGCCTGCGGTACCTGGCTCGACGCTGGAGCCGGCGTAACGGCACCCCAGCCCGACTTGTCCTGGAAGGTCACGGTCTGGGCCGAGCCGGCGCCGACCGCGTTCGGCGAGAAGCGCGGCGCCACCACCAGCGGCACGCGGAGCGAGAAAGTGTTGTCGGCCTGGCGCACCGGCTCCTGATACTCGATCTGGATCACCACCGTGTCACCGGGGCCGATATTGGCGATCGAGTTCATGAACATGTTCGGCCGCTGCTGCTCGACCAGTGCCGCCTTCTTGCCCTCGGCCTTGGCACGCTCGTAGACGAGCTTGGCCTGCTGCTTTTCCTTGATGTCGGCCACCACGACGCGCTGGCCGATCACCATCTTCATGGTATCGACCGCGGCCCCATCGGGCAGCGGGAAGACATAGACACCCTCGACCCAGGATTTGCTGGGGTTGTGGAACATCTGCGTCAGCGTGGCGCGGATGGTGGGGCCGCTGACATTGAGCTGCACGTCTGTGGCCGTCCTGACGGCCTCGACATAGCTGCCGGGATCCTCGGTGCGCATCAACAGCGAACCCGCCTTGACGTCGTCGACGGTGATGCGGGGAGCGGCATAGGCGCCGACCACGAAGATGAGGAAGGTCGCGAGGATCAACACCGCCATGAGGAAACGTTCGGCGAGCGCGACCAGCGCTGCGCGACCGATACCGGAATGAGGATGCCGTCGTCTGCCGGTTTGGCGGCCGGCAACCGCTTGGTTCATGTTCATGTCGTCCTCGTTGAACGCTGTCGGGCCTCATGCGGCCTCGTTCCGTTCTGCTCCTGCGAGGACTGTGCGTACGAGCTTCATTAATCGCGTTTGTTAGGCATAAACCGTCACAAAGCGCCTTGCCGGCAGTGGACTCCTGCGGCAATGTCCGGTTTTGTACGTGATTGTGCGCGATGGCCTGTCGTCAGGCCTGGATACAGCGTGATCGCACCAGCAGGATCAGCCCCGTGACGTCGGACAGCGAGTTTTCCAGCGAGCAAGCCCACCAGATCACGCTCGCGGTCCGCGAGACCCTGGCGCGCCGGCGCATTTCACGGCAGACCCTGGCCGAGAAGGCCAAGATCAGCCTGTCGACCCTGGAGAAGGCGCTGTCCGGCCGGCGCCCCTTCACGCTGGCAACCGTCATTCGGTTGGAGGAGGCGCTCGGGACGAGCCTGCGCCCTACCGATCACACCGTACCGCCAGCCACCGTCCAGGGAGGCGGGACGGCACCGGAGCATCTGGGTTCCTACACCAAGGCGGCCGTGTCCTGGCTCACCGGCAATTATCTCACCTTGCGTCCGTCCTTTGGCGAGGCTGGCGCGGTTTTCGCCTACCGCACCGAAATCACCTGGAACGACAGCACGTCCCGCCTGATCTTCCGCGAAGCCGAGCGCCTCGACACCGGCTTCAACCAGGCGGGCGAAGTCTCGGTGCCGAACCAATCAGGCCATGTCTATCTGGTGACCTCCATCAGCGGCCAATATCGAGTGGCCGTGGTCGGCCGGCCGATGAACACGGGCGAGATGTACGGCATTCTCACCTCGTTGCGCGCCGGCCGAGGCACGCAGCTCACGCCCGTCTCGGCCGCCATCGCACTGGTCCCGATTCTGCCCGGTCGCGAGGACGATCTCTCCTTCGGCCGGATCGGCCCCTCCCATCGCCATTATCAAGCCTATCGAGACCACCTCGACCGCGTGACGGCAGACGAGTTCGCGCTGTTCAAGGCGGGGCCGTAACGGGCGGCTGGTCTTCAGATCAGCCTGATATCTCCACGCCCGCCGAATGGAAGAGGCGGGTCCGAAGACCTGCCTCCCGATGAGTTTCACCCCTCCCCATCCGCGAAGGCCAATCCCTCGTCGGCCCAGCCGGTGAGGCCTCCGATCATGATCTTCACCGGGCGGCCGAGCCGGGCGAGCTTGAGGGCGGCCTGGTCGGCGCCATTGCAATGCGGCCCGGCGCAATAGGCCACGAACAGCGTGTCGACAGGCCATTGCGCCATACGCTCCGCATCGATCTCGCGATGCGGCAAATAAAGGGCCCCCGGAACGTGCCGGCGACGAAAGGTTTCCGGCGACCCGACGACATGCAGGAGAACGAAGTCCCGTTCCCCCGAGGCAAGCGCCTGGGCCACGTCGGAACAATCGGTTTCGACCGAAAGGCGGCGCTCGAAATGCGCAATGACATGATGGGGTGGTGCTGCGGGGATGGCGCTGACCAGGCTCATTGATCGTCTCCTGCTGTGGGGCTGCCATCCTCATAGGTCACGCGCACCGTGATGGCAGCTGGCGCGATTGCCAGACAGCGTCAAGATCTGGCCAGATTGGCTTCAGGCCGCCGCGACACGTCTTCGATATCCGCCGCAACCAGGCTCAACAGTCCGGGAAAACGCGCCTCGACATCCTGTCGGCGCAGGCTGGCGGTGCGACTGTTCCCGCGATCGACCTGCCGGATGAGGCCGGCTTCGCGCAACACCCGGAAATGATGCGTCAGCGTCGCCTTGCTGACATCGAAACCGAAAGAGGCGCAACTGCGCGCCGTGCCCTCCGGCGCCAGCGCCAATTCGGCAACGACGCGCCGGCGCAACGGGTCGGCCAAAGCGGCCATGAGGCGGCCGAGCTGCATCTCCTCCGGTTCCGGATGGCCCTCGCGATCCGCCATGGAAAACACTCCAAAGGTAAGCCTTGCGTCGTACCTAAATCATCTGCTAGGTAAGGCGAACATCTTACCAAGGAGGCGATCATGATCAAGACCCTGTCGGGCAAGACAGCCATCGTGACCGGAGGAAGCCGCGGTATTGGCGCTGCCATCGCAGTGCGCTTGGCGGAACTGGGCGCCGATGTCGCGATTACCTATGCCAGCCGGGCCGACAGTGCCGAGGCCGTCGCGGATCGAATCCGGGCGAATGGCCAGCGCGCCTTGACACTCCAGGCCGACAGCGCCGACGCCGTGGCCGTACGGGGCGCCGTAGACCAGGCCGCTGCCGCGTTCGGCCGTCTCGACATCCTCGTCAACAATGCAGGCATCTTCACCAGCGGTACCGTAGAGCAGGTCACCCTTGAAGATTTCGACCACATCATTGCCGCCAATGTGCGCGGCGCCTTCGTTGCCTCCCAGGCCGCCGCCGCGCGCATGGGCGAAGGCGGGCGCATCATTTCCATCGGATCCAATCTGGTCGGACGCGTCGGACGCGCCGGCATCGGTCTCTACGTGATGAGCAAGGCCGCCCTCACGGGCCTCAGCCAATCCATGGCCCGCGACCTCGGCGCGCGCGGCATCACCGTCAACATCGTCCACCCCGGCCCGACGGATACCGACATGAACCCGGCCTCCACCGATCGTGCCGCCCAGGCACGGACGGCAATGGCGATCCCCAAATATGGCGAACCTGCGCAGATCGCCGGTCTCGTCGCCTGGCTCGCCAGTCCGGAAGCGCAATATGCCACCGGCGGCGCCTATACCATAGACGGCGGCACCAATACCTGACCGGCGCGTGTCGATACGCACAGCGGCGCCCTGCCATGTGTTGTTGAGAGGACACAGCCTTCGATTTTCATGTGACGGTTGCCTGTAAACACTCAGGCAACGATTGAAGAATCCAAAGATCGAAGCGCAGTTTATTGCGTCGACTACAATGAGATCGAAGAATTTCGATCGGACCATTCGGGGCTTCAACATGCGTCGTCTTTTGACCGGCCTGGTCTTGGTGTCGAGCTTGGGCATCGCCTCAAGCTCGGCGAATGCGGCCAGTATCTTCGAGAAATTGTTCGGCGGCCCACGCCAGCCCGCCAATGCCGGCGCCGTTGCCGCCGTCTCGCCGATTCCACGCGAGGTGGTGGCTTACAACGGTCGGGAGAAGCCCGGGACCATCGTGATCAATTCGCCGGAACGACGGCTTTATCTCGTGCTCGATGACGGCACGGCCCTGCGCTATGGCGTTGGCGTCGGCCGCAAGGGCTTCGAATGGGGCGGTGCGCACCGCATCTCGCGCAAGGCGGAATGGCCGGGCTGGACCCCGCCCCCACAGATGCGCAAACGCCGGCCGGACTTGCCCGCCTACATGGCTGGCGGCATCCAGAACCCGCTTGGCGCCCGTGCGATGTATCTCGGTTCTTCGCTCTATCGCATCCATGGCTCGAACGAGCCGCAGACCATTGGCCAGGCCGTGTCGTCGGGCTGCATCCGCATGACCAATGACGACGTCACCGACCTCTACGATCGTGTAAAGGTCGGCACCCGCGTCGTTGTGGTCCGCGGCTGAATTTCGTGTCATCCCGGACGCGCTGCAGTATGAAATGCTGCGGCATAGATCCGGGATGACCCGTACTATTGCGCCGTCCAGCCTCCGTCGACCGGCAAGGTAGTGCCGGTAATCTGCCGGGCGGCATCACTGCACAGGAAAACCGCGACAGCCGCGATCTCTTCGACCGTGACGAACTCCTTGGTCGGCTGAGCGGCCAGCAGGACATCGTGCTTGACCTGCTCCTCGGTCAGGCCCCGCGCCTTCATCGTGTCGGGGATCTGCTTTTCCACCAGCGGCGTCCAGACATAGCCGGGGGCGATGGCATTGGCGGTGATGCCGTGCTCGGCAACCTCGAGCGCCACCGTCTTGATCAGGCCGGTCACGCCATGCTTGGCGGCAACATAAGCCGATTTGAAAGGTGAGGCGACGAGGGCGTGGGCCGACGAGGTGTTGATGATGCGCCCCCATTTGCGCTCTTTCATGCCGGGGAGCACCGCCTTGATCGCATAAAAGGAAGCGATCAGGTTGATGCGGGTGATCGCCTCCCACTTGTCATCCGGAAACTCGTCGATCGGCGCGACATGCTGAATGCCGGCATTGTTGACCAGGATGTCCAGGCTGCCGAAGGCTTCCTCCGCCTCATGGATCATGGCGGTGATCTCCGCCCCAACCATCATGTTAGCGCCGCTGTAGCGGCACTTCACGCCGAAATCCTTCTCGATGCCGGCCCGCTCATGCTCGATGGCGTCTGCATCGCCGAAACCGTTGATGGTGATATTGGCCCCTTCGGCTGCGAGAGCGCGGGCGACGGCGAGGCCGATGCCGCTGGTCGAGCCGGTGACCAGGGCATTGCGGGAAGACAATTGGGCCATATTCATCTCATGAGACAGGAAGGCGGGAAGGCGCGGCATCGACGTGCCACCGGCCCGGAAGCTGGCACGGCCAGATGTCGCCCTTATTACAGTTCGGCCCTGTGCGCGGCGGACACGGACCTGTCATGCTGCCGTGCAACATAGCGGCGATCCCTTCCCTGCTTTCTCATGAAGGACATCCCGTGGACCAAGCCGACGTCGTCAAGCGCGCCTATGCCATGCCGCTGACCAATCCCTCCTTCCCGCCCGGCCCCTACCGCTTCTTCGATCGCGAATACATCATCATCACCTATCGCACGACGCGCGAGGCGCTGGAGGCCGTGGTTCCCGCTCCGCTGGAGATCGACGAGCCGCTGGTCAAATACGAGTTCATCCGCATGCCTGATTCAACCGGCTTCGGTGACTACACCGAGACAGGGCAGGTCATTCCCGTGCGTTACAAGGGCCAGCACGGTGCCTATGTGCATTCGATGTATCTGGACGACGATGCCCCCATTGCCGGCGGGCGCGAATTGTGGGGCTTTCCCAAGAAGCTGGCGACGCCCAGGATCGTGCATGAGGGCGAGGTCATCGTGGGGACGCTGCATTATGGTAGCGTGCTGTGCGCGACCGGGACCATGGGCTACAAGCATCGCCTCGCCGACCGGCAGGCCGTGTTGGACTCGCTCGCCGCACCCAACTTCCTCATCAAGATCATCCCCCATGTCGACGGGTCGCCGCGGATCTGCGAACTTGTGCGCTACCACCTCACGGATGTGACGCTCAAGGAGGCCTGGACGGCCCCGGCAGCGCTGGAACTCCATGCCCATGTGATGGCCGACGTCAGCCGCCTGCCGGTGCTCGAAGTCGTCTCGGCCGTGCATTTCGTCGCCGACCTCACGCTCGGTCTCGGCGAGGTGGTGCACGACTATCTCGCCACCGCCCGCTGATCCTGCCTGTCTGACCGGAGTTTTCCATCGTGCTCGAACGCAACAGAGACAAGGCCGCGCGCGCCACCATCGAGGAGATCTCGGCGCAATATGATCGCATCGCCCTGGTGTTCCAGGGCGGCGGCGCGCTTGGTGCCTATCAGGCCGGTGTCTATGAGGCGCTGGCCAATGCCGGCTGCGAACCCAACTGGCTCTCCGGCGTCTCCATTGGCGCCATCAACGCCTCGATCATCGCCGGCAACGAGCCGCGTCACCGGCTGCAGCGGCTCGAGCAGTTCTGGCAGACGATCTCCGGCCGCAAGATCTGGGCCTACACGCCGGAAGGCGATCTGTTCCGCGACATCCGCAACCGCACCAGTTCCTGGATCACCATGTCGCAAGGCCAGCCCGGCTTCTTCAAGCCGCGCCTTCCCAATCCCTGGCTCGAACTCCCGGGTGCGGATGGCGCCACCAGCTTCTACGACACCTCGGAGTTGAAGCGGACGCTGGAAGAGGTCATCGACTTCGATATCCTCAACGACGGCCGCAAGCGCCTCAGTGTCGGCGCGGTCAACGTGCGGACCGGCAATTTCATCTATTTCGACACCGACCAGGTTCGTATCGGTCCCGAGCACATCATGGCCAGTGGTGCGCTGCCCCCTGCCTTTCCCGCCATCCGCATCGAAGGCGAATATTACTGGGATGGCGGCATCGTCTCTAACACGCCGCTGCAATATCTGCTCGACCAGGAAGAAGAGCGCAGTTCGTTGGTGTTCCAGGTCGATCTCTTCAGCGCCCGCGGTACCTTGCCGCGCAGCATGCCGGACGTGCTCTCGCGCCACAAGGACATCATGTATTCGAGCCGGACGCGGCAGAATACCGACAATTTCAAGCGTATCCATGGCATCAAGACTCATCTGATCGATGCGCTGAAGCGCCTGCCCAAGGACCTGCTGACGCCAGAGGAACAGGCGCTTATCGACAGCCACGCCAGGTTCGGCGTCGTCAACATCGTGCACCTGATCTATCAGCACAAGAATTACGAGGGTCACGCCAAGGACTATGAATTCTCGGGCACCTCGATGCGCGAGCATTGGGATATGGGGCTAGAAGACACCCGGCGCACGCTACGCCATCGCCAATGGCTGCTGCCGCCCGTGGACGCCGAGGGCGGCATGGCCATTCACGACCTCCATCGCGAGGATCCCGTCTGACGAGGCACTATCCCCCTCACCGGCCAATCGCCGTGTCGCCGGGCAGTGGTTGGCCTCCAGCAGGCCGAGCGGACTTTCGCTCGGCAGTCCCTCGCTCAGCGCTGCCCCGGCCTTTCGCGCGACAGGCCCTTCTCCTGGAGATCGGCGAGATAGGAGGCCCAGCGGCTCTCCTTCTCCCGGCCCAATTCCGCAAGATAGGTCCAGGTAAACAGGCCGGTGTTGTGCATGTCGTCGAAGGAGATGCGTACGGCGTAATTGCCGACCGGGTCGAGGCTCAGGATCGCCACATTGATCTTGCCCCCAACCGTCTTGCGTTCGGCGGCACTGTGGCCCTGCACCTCGGCACTCGGCGACATCACGCGCAGCATCTCGGCGCTGAACGCATGGGACCGACCGTCGTCGAAACTCACGGTCAGGGTCTTCTTGTCCTTGGACAGGCGCAATTCGGTTGGCCAGGCCTTCGCGACGTCTTCGCTCACGGCATCTTCCCTTTTTCGTTCTGATCGCCACATAGGGAGAAGGCGGATGCTGCGCAAGCAGCAAACCCATGTCGTCAGAGCATTCGCTTCGATCTCTGCGACATAATGGCAGTTTCCGTAGACAATCATTGGTGTTTGGGCCGCTGTCGGCTTAGAAACATACCAAAGGGGACATGCCCCTAAAGCGTTTTTCGATCCGGCGCTTCGGCAACATTCGCAAAGGCGCTCTAGCCAATCCGTCGGATTGGCTTGGAAACAGGGAGTTGGAGCAGAGCGGCATTTCCGCAAAAACGCTTTGCTTCCGGGAGTATGGACGTGCTGGATGATCATGCAATGGCGGATGTGCCGCCGATGATCGACCCTTTCGGGCGCGCAATCAATTATCTGCGTGTTTCCGTGACGGACCGCTGCGACTTTCGCTGCGTCTATTGCATGTCGGAGGACATGACCTTCCTGCCCAAGAAGGATCTGCTCACCCTCGAGGAACTCGACAGGCTGTGCAGTGCCTTCATTGCCAAGGGCGTCAGGAAGCTGCGCTTCACCGGCGGCGAGCCCCTGGTGCGGCGCGATATCATGACGCTGTTCCGCTCGATCTCGCGCCATCTCGACAACGGCCGGCTCGACGAACTGACCGTGACCACCAATGGCTCGCAGCTTGCCCGCTACGCCGCCGAACTCAGGGATTGCGGCGTCAAGCGCATCAATGTCTCCCTCGACACGCTCGATCCGGCCGCATTCAAGGCAATCACCCGCTGGGGCGATTTCGGCAAGGTGATGGATGGCATCGACAAGGCCCAGGAAGCGGGCCTCGCGGTCAAGATCAATGCCGTCGCGATCAAGGGCATGACCGAGGACGAAGCGGTCGGCCTGATCGAATGGGCGCATGGCCGCGGCATGGACCTCACCTTCATCGAAGTGATGCCGATGGGCGACGTCACGGGGCACCGGGTCGACCAATATCTGCCGCTTTCGGTGCTGCGCGCCCAGCTTCTCGACAGCTACACGCTGGATGACATTCCCTATAATACGGGTGGCCCGGCCCGGTATGTCCGCGTCCGCGAGACCGGCGGTCGCCTGGGATTCATCACGCCGATGACGCATAATTTCTGCGAGAGCTGCAATCGCGTACGCGTCACCTGTACCGGCACTCTCTATATGTGCCTGGGCCAGGAAGACGCCGCCGATCTGCGGGCTCCGCTGCGCGCCTCCGAGGCGAACGATCTTCTCGATGCCGCCATCGATCGCGCCATCACCCGTAAGCCCAAGGGACACGATTTCGTCATCGACCGGCGCACCAAGCAGCCCGCTGTTAGCAGGCATATGAGCGTGACGGGCGGGTGAAGCCCTTCCTGGGACCGCCAGCATCCTGCTGGCTCCTGGAAAACGTTACCCCCGCAAGAAGGGAGAGCCGGCAGGATGCTGGCGGTCCCAGGCGAATAGCGCTCCCAGAGTGTTTTCGTCTAAACGCGCTTTGCTCCAGGGGTTGAAGACTCGGCCGGTTTGCCTTCCACTTGGCCCCCATAATGTCCAAGACCTTTGATGTGATCGTCGTCGGTGTCGGCGGCATGGGATCGGCCGCCTGCTATCAGCTCGCCAAGCGGGGCGTGCGTGTGCTCGGCCTCGAGAAATTCGAAATCGGCCATGCGATGGGTTCCTCGCACGGGTTGACGCGCATTCTGCGCCTCGCCTATTTTGAGGGCGCAGCCTATGTGCCGCTGGTGCAGCGTGCGCGGGAACTGTGGATCGAGACCGGCAAGCTCACCGGCGAGCCGCTCTTCTTCGAGGTCGGCGCGCTCGACATCGCCCATGAGGGCAGCGGCATCGTCGAGAAGGCGCTCGAAGCCAGCCAGGCCCACGGCCTGGAGCACGAATTGCTCGACCGCGATGCCATCGAGGCACGCTATCCCTTCACCCTCGATCGCAATCATATCGGCCTCTACCAACCTCAATCGGGCTTCGTGGCTTCCGAGCGGGCCATCCTCGCCCATACGGCACTCGCCTTGCATCACGGCGCCGAGATTCACGGCTGCGAGGCCTTGATCGACTGGGAGCCGACGGCAGGGGGTGGTGTGCGCGTGACGACCGATCAGGGCAGCTACGAGGCAGGCAAGCTCATTCTTTCGCCCGGCGCCTGGATCGGGGATCTCGTGCCCGCGCTCAAGCCTTCCACCGAGGTAGTGCTGCAGACGCTCGGCTGGTTCGCCCCTGCCCGGCCCTCCCTATTCGATCTCGCCCATTTCCCGGTTTTCACGCTCGAAGCCGACGAAGGCCATTTCTATGGCTTTCCGCTCTGGCAGCATCCGGGCTTCAAGCTCGGCTCGCCGCATTATGGCGGAGAGGCCTATGATCCCGATACCCCCACCCGGGAGCCCTCGCCCCGGCATCGCGAGCAGCTACGCGCCTGCCTCGCCAAGCACATTCCGGGCGCCAATGGCGACCTGCTCGGCCTCAAGGCCTGCATGTACACGATGACGCCTGACGAGCATTTCGTCATCGATACCCTGCCCGGCCATGAGCAGGTCATCGTCGCATCGCCCTGCTCGGGCCATGGCTACAAATTCGCCAGCGCCATCGGCGAAGCCCTCGCCGAACTCGCCACCGCGGGCCGCAGCCGCCTTGACCTCGGCATGTTCAACCTCGGGCGCTTTTCTTGAGATTGTCTCGGTTTGTCTTTGCCAAATCGTCGGACAAAGTATAGGTAAGTATTATTCTCTTACCCTCCTGATTGCCCGCTGCCTGCCGGCGGCGATCTTTTGATTGCGTCTCCATGCCACCCGCACAATCGCACTGGTCCGGAATCGTCGCGATGGTTCTCGCGACAGGGTTGTTCGTCGTCAGCGACAGTCTGATGAAGCTCACGGCGCAGGGCCTGCAACCGTTCCAGGTCCTGTTCATGCGCGGTTTCTTCGGGCTGTTGTCCTGCAGCCTCCTGCTGATCGCGACCGGACAGGTGCGCCAGCTCGGTGGCGCGTTGCATTGGCGCGCCGTGCTGCGCGCCCTGCTCGAGGCGACGGCCACCTTCTTCTACATGGCCGCGCTGTCCGCCATGCCGATCGCCGATGCGATCGCCATCGGCCAGACCGCACCGCTGCTGGTCATCGTCGCCATTGCAGTCATCTTCCGCGAGCGGATTAATGCGATCCGCCTCGTCCTGGTCTGCACCGGCTTCCTTGGCGCCCTCTTGGTGGCACAGCCCGGTGGCTCGGGCCTGTCGCCCGCAGCGCTCTATGCTTTTCTGACTGCGATGATGGTGGCGACGCGGGACCTGCTCACCCGTGGCACGCCGTCCACCATTCCCACTTTCGTCGTCCTCACCACCACGACCGTCGTGCTGACGCTCGCCACCGGCTGCGCCACCCTGATCCATGAGAGCTGGATGCCGCCCTCGCTCGACCAGTGGCTGACCATGGCCGCGTCGGGCTTCATCGTCACGCTCGGCCAGATGGCAATCTTCCTCAGCTACCGCCGTGCGCCGGCCGGGATCGTGGCGCCCTACTATTACAGCTTCACCGTTTGGGCGGTGATCGGCGGCTTCCTGGTCTGGGGCGAAGTACCGAACGGGCTCGCCGTCACCGGCATGGTGATGATCGTGGCGAGCGGGCTTGCTTTGCTCTTCGTCAAATCGAGACGAACACAGGAAGCCATCGCCTGATGACCACGGTAGCGTTCACCGAGGCCGATCTCGGCCGTCAGCGGGCCAATCAGCGAGGCATCGTGCTGATGATCGGCGCCATGGCCTGCTTCGTGGTGAACGATTCCGTCGCCAAGCTCGCCACGGCCCGCATGCCGGTCAGCGAAGTGATCGCCATCCGCGGCGTCTTCGCGACGCTTTTCGTACTCGCCCTCATCCTGGCGAACGGCCTTCAGCGCCATTTCCGCCTGATCTGGCAATGGCGGGTCGCGGCTCGCGGCGGCATGGAGAGCGTCGTTGCCTTCGCCTCCATTCTCGGCCTCAGCCATGTGCCGCTCGGCATCGCCACCGCCATCGGGCAGATCGCGCCGATCTTGCTGCTCGCCTTTTCAGCCCTGTTGCTCAAGGAGAAAGTCGATGCCAGGCGGTGGGCCGCCGTGTTCGTCTGTTTCGCCGGCGTGATCCTGGTCGCCCGTCCGAGCACGGAGGGTCTCAACCTCTATGTGCTGGCAACCCTGGCTTGTGCCGTACTGGCCGCGCTGCGCGACCTGGTCACCCATCGTATCGGCTCCAGCGTGCCGACCCTGCTGGTGACGCTTGGCACCACCACCATCGTCTCCCTTGCCGGCTTCACAGGCTCGGCAGTGTCCGCCTGGCAGCCGCTCGCCCTTGCCGACCTTTCGCTGCTGATGCTGGGCGGCCTGAGCCTGGTCGGCGGTCATGCCCTGGTGATCGCTGCCTATCGCGGTACGGACGTCTCGGCCGTCAGCCCGTTCCGCTATTCGGCCATCGCGCTCTCCGTACTGGCCGGACTTGTGGTGTTCGGCGATTTGCCCGATGCGTGGACGGGCGCCGGCATGATATTGATCATCCTCAGCGGCCTTTATGCCGCCGGACGCGAGATGCGGCGCCGGCGTGCGATCGAGGCTGCTTTGGATAAGGGTGCCTGAGCAGGGAGTACGGCATGAGCGAGTTGGTGGTGGAGACTGTGGGTTCGGTACGCACCCTGACGCTGAACCGGCCCACAAAGCTCAATGCCTTTACGGCAAGCCTTCACGCCGAACTCCGCGCGGCCCTCTCGGCGGCAATCGCCGATGACGGCGTCAAGGTGGTCGTACTCACCGGCGAGGGGCGCGCCTTCTCTTCGGGCCAGGACCTCACCGAGGACCTGCCGCGCGACGACAAGGGCGGCATCGATCTCGGCCCTGCCCTGGAGCGGGACTACAATCCCCTGATCAAGCAGATCGTCACGTCGCCCAAGCCGACCATCGCGGCGCTCAACGGGCCGGCCGTCGGCGCCTCCATGAATATCGCGCTCGCCTGTGACATCGTATTGGCGGCGCGCTCCGCCACCTTGCAGGAAGCGTTTGCCAAGATCGCCCTGATCCCCGATGCCGGCGGCACCTGGCTGCTGCCGCGCCTGATTGGCCCCAAGCGGGCTCTCGCCCTCATGCTGACGGCCGAACCGGTGCCGGCGGAGGAGGCCCTGCGCATGGGCCTGGTCTACAAGCTCTTCGAGGATGCGAGTTTCCGCGATGACGTCGCCGGTTTCGCCGCCAAGCTTGCCCAAGGCCCGGCCCTCGCTTTTCGCATGATCCGCGAGGCGATCCTGGCCAGCGCCGGTAATGATCTCGATACTCAACTGGCCTTGGAAGCAGCCCTGCAGCGCAAAGCCGGCGCTTCGCACGATTTTGCCGAAGGCGTTGCGGCCTTCCTGGCGAAGCGGGCTCCACAGTTTCAGGGGCGCTGACAACGCGTTTTGCGATTTGGCGGAAGCGCAAAGGCGCGTCGGGACAAGGGACCCGAGGAACTCGAGCAAAAAACGTTCAGTCATGAACGCGCTTTGCTCTAGAGTTGCGCTTTCTTAACGTGAAATCGCCGGCATTCCGGCCGAGAATGCAACCAAGTTGAAGTTGAGGATCTGATTTGTTTCGTTCACGCTGGATCTGGCTGGTACTGGCCGCGATACTCGGCATCGCCGCCATCTATGTCGGTAGCAATCCCGAAATGGCGAGTCGCTATGCCCAGGCACAGCGCGACGCGGCCCTGAGCGCCGATACCAAGCAGACGGTGATGCTGCTGATCGCCCTCGCGGTTGGCGGCTATCTCGCCTGGTTCTTCCTCATTCGCAAAGAGTGAGCGCTCGGCGCGCTGAGCCAGGAGCGCCAGAAAAACAGGCGCCAGAAAAACGAAACCCCGCCATTGCTGACGGGGTTGCCTTGCGACAAAGACCAGGATCAAACCCGAAGGCGAAGCACCAGCCTATTCATTTTGATCGACCCATCCCCCAGTACATCCGTGGTAGGACTGCCTTTCAATCGGGCACCCGACGCGTCCGCCGAATCACCCTTGAGTGACTATATAGAGAGCCTTTGTGACGGGAACAAGACGGGCTGGAGCAAAATGCTTCAGCCCGCAGATGAATTTCAGACGCCGGCCTCCAAGAGCCTCTCGCGCTTTGCTCCGGCAAGCAGGAGAACCAGGCCCGCCATGCCGGCGGCATAGGCGGCCAGCGGCCAGGCGGTATCCCCCGGCAGGATCAATACTGCCAAGGTACCGCCGATGCTGACCAGCAGGCTCTGCACACAGAAATAGAGCGCGACCGCAGCACCGGCGATGTCATCGAAGCCTTCGAGCGCGCCATTGGCGGCAACACCGCCGGCGAGGACGATGCCAACGGCGATCACCCACATCGGCGCGAGGAAGCTCCACCAGGACGGCGCCTCCATGATCTCGCCCGCAGCGAGCAAGCCGGCGCCAGCCAGGATCGTCACCATCGCCAGCTTGAGACAACCCAGACGCCCCCAGCGCTCGACACGGCCAGGCACGAAGCGCGTTGCGGCCATCATCGCCAAGGCTGCCGTAGCGAAGGCAAGGCTGAAAGCCAGCGGCGAATAGCCGGCCCTGTCGATCAGCACGCGGGGCGCGGTGGAGAAGAAGACGAAGAAGCTTCCCATAGCCGTGCCGAAGCCTGTCGTATAGGTCCAGAATGCATAGCTGCCGAGAACCGAGGTGGCGGGGCGCCGGGCGCCCTCCACCGCTGCTCGCCGGGTCTCGGGCCAGCGCCATGCCGCATGGACGAAGGCAGCCGCCATCAGCAGTCCGAGCGTGACGAAGATCGCCCGCCAGCCGAAATGATCGGCAATGAGCGCTCCGGCAATCGGCCCCAGGGCCGGCACGAAGGCAAGCATGGCGCTGAACAGGCTGTAGATGACCGCACCCTCAGGGCGTTCGGCGTAGACGTCCCGCACCGTGGCGAAGGTTGCCACTAGGGCGGCGGAGGCGCCGGCCGCCTGCAGGAAGCGCAGGGCCACGAAGGCGGTGGCGTTCGAACTGGCCGCAAGTCCCAAAGAAGCGAAGAGGAACACAGCGGCGCCTCCGATCAGAACCGGCCGGCGGCCGATGCGGTCGGACAGCGGTCCGAAGACGATCTGCCCCACGCCCAGCATCACCATATAGAGGCTGAGGGTCAGCTGGATCACCGATGCGCTGGTTGCCAGCGTCACCGGCATGATGGGCACGATGGGCAGATAGATATCCATGGCCAGGGAGGCGAGGATATCGAAAGGTGCCATCAGCAGCAGGGCCGACGGCAAGGAATAGCCCCAGACGGGGTTTTTGGCAGGCATGACAAAACATCCGCTCAAATGAAAACATTCGGCGGCGGTCTGCCTTTCAGCGCGAAACCGGACGGGATCGGACAGAACGCCGCAACAACATCGATATGTCGTTGCGGCCTAGTGGTCCGACGATTTGAGGCCCTTCATGTCCGGCTCCTGGCTGTCATTGCAATGGATGAGCGGCACGGCTTTATCAAAATGCTGCCGGGCGAACAATCCTCGGCGGGCATTTCCTCGACCGGCTGCAGTGAGAGCCACCTTGTCAGGGTCGGCCCCTGCCCCTCAGGATTGCAGGCCATCCAGATCGGACACCAGGCGCAGATAACCGCCGCGATAGTCCCCGAAATCCGTTAGCTGAGCATCCGCTGACTGGCCTGCATTCGTGCATCGCCCCACCCAGCTGCGCACACCGGCAACGTCCTCGGACGTGGTTTCCAGCGTGGCACCGAGATGGCGTTCGAGGAAGGCCGTGAGGGCTGCCACGGCCTCGTCGAGACCGGATGACGTCGCCAGCATCAGGCTTTCATAGAGCTTGCCTTCCTCCTCGTCGGTCTCGGCATTGTAGTCCGGCTCGCCGTCGAAACCTGGCGGTGAGCCCATATCCTCGAGGGTCTTCATGAATGCGGCTTTCCCATCATCGCCTGATTCAGCTGCGCGGCTTTTCGAGCCGGGCGACGAGGCTGCAGGTATCCCAACGCCGGCCGCCCATGGCCTGGACCTCCGCATAGAACTGGTCGACCAGTGCCGTCACCGGCAATTGGGCGCCATTCGCCCGTGCGGTATCCAGGCAGATGCCCAGATCCTTGCGCATCCAGTCGACCGCGAAGCCGAAATCGAACTTGCCTTCCTGCATCGGCTTCCAGCGGTTTTCCATCTGCCAGGATTGCGCGGCCCCCTTCGAAATCACACCGATCACCTTTTCGATGTCGAGCCCGGCCTTGTTGGCGAAATGGACGCCCTCGGAGAGGCCCTGTACCAGCCCGGCGATGCAGATCTGATTGACCATCTTGGTCAATTGACCGGCGCCCGAGGGCCCCATGAGCTGGCAAGCCTTGGCATAGTGGGCGATCACCGGCTCAGCCCGGGCATAGACATCGGCATCGCCGCCGCACATCACGCCAAGCGCACCGTTTTCCGCGCCGGCCTGCCCGCCCGAAACCGGGGCATCGATGAAGCCGAGGCCGAGCTTGCCGGCCGCTTCGTACAATTCGCGCGCGACCTCGGCCGAGGCGGTGGTGTGGTCGACGAAAACCGCCCCCTTCTTCATGCCGGAAAAGGCGCCTTGCGGACCCGTCGTCACCGAGCGCAGGTCATCGTCATTGCCCACGCAGGCAAAGACGATGTCGGCGTCCGCAGCCGCTTCGGCCGGCGTCGGCGCGGAAGCGTTGCCGTATTTTTCCACCCAGGCCTGTGCCTTGGCGGGCGTGCGATTATAGACGGTGACCTGATGACCGCCGCGTATGGCCAGATGGCCCGCCATTGGAAAGCCCATCACGCCAAGGCCGAGAAACGCCACTTTCATCGCAGAACTCCTTTATCCCAGCGCTTCCAACAGCTGCCAGGTTCAATAGATCGAGAAGGGGAAATATTTGTCGTTGATTGTCTTGTAGGTACCATCGGCGACGATATCGGCAATCGCCTTGTTGAATTTTTCGACGAGATCCCCATCGCTCTTGCGCAAGGCAATGCCCTCGCCCTCGCCGAAGAAGCTGGGATAATCGGCCACGTCGACGTCGGCCTTGAGCTCGCAACAGAGGCTTTCGGGCTTGGCCAGCCAGCCGGCCAGCACCAGCTTGTCGGCAAGCACCGCATCGAGCCGCCCGGTCACCAGATCGGCATTGGCCTCGGCCTGGCTGCCATAAAGCTTGATCCGGGCGCCTCCCGCCTGGATCTCCGCCTGCAGGAAGGCGGCCTGCGCCGTGTTGGCCATCACACCGACCACCTTGTCCTTCAATCCCGCAGCGTCCCAGGCGGCGATCTTGCTATCCTTGCGGGCCACGAAACTGGTGGGCCGGTCATAATAGCGATTGGTGAAAGCGACCTGTCGCCGGCGCTCCGGCGTGATCGCCATGGACGAGACGATGGCGTCGACCTTGCCCGCGTTCAAGGACGGAATCAGGGCGTCCCAATCGAGAACTTCGAAACTGCAGGTCGCTCCCATCTTCTGGCAGAGCGCCTTGGCGATATCGACATCGAAACCGATGGGCTGATCCTTGGCATCGAGCTGGTTGAAGGGTGGATATTCGCCTTCGGTGGCGATGCGGATCGATTTCCACTCCCTGGCCGAGACAGTGCTGCCGGCAAAGGCGACGAGGGCGACAGCCAAGATGAAAGTGCCGATCCGCGTCATGCCGTCTCCTCGACGATACCCCGAAATGTCTGGCGATTTGGCGGAATCACCAGCAATCGCAGCGGCACCTCGAAGCACAAAAGAGTTCAGCCCTTCAAATGTGGCATTCATGCGCGGTTGCGCCGCCCGGTCCGCCTGCGCGCCGCCATCGCAGCGTCGAAAGCATCGCGGGCGGCCTGCAAGGCCGGCGTTTGCGCGAAACGCTCCGGCAATCTCGCCATCAGCGCCAAGCGGTCTTCCTCGCTCATCTCTACCCAGCGGCCGATTTCCAGGCCGGAGCGTCCGCAACCGATGCAAAAGCCGCTCGCCGCCTCGATGCGGCAAATGGCGATGCATGGCGTGGAGGTGATCTGCATGGCGTTCACAATCCGGATAGCGCGATATCGAGTAATCTAGGCATACCAGCCCAGCGGCGCCAGAGCACCTGCCAGAACCGCCACTTCGGCAAGCATCACGGCGGCGCCGCAAACGTCGCCGGTCTGTCCGCCGATCTGCCGCTCCGCCAGCCAGGTGACAGCATAGGCTGCCGCAAGCCCTACCAAAGGCGCAAGAACCGACATGAAATGGCCGGTTCCGGCCCAGGCCAGGAGAGCCGCCACGACCATGGCAGGGACGGCTCCGGAGCGCCAGGCATGGCTGGTCAAACGGCCCACCGAGGCACCGGCGCCGTCCTGGCGCGCCGCGCCCAGCAAAACCAGCGGCAAAAGCCCCACGATACGGGAAACACCGACGGCAGCGGCCAAGATCAGGCCCGCGCGCCAGACGCTGCCCGTCGCCGTCAGCAAGGAGGCGAGCAACGACACCCGGGCGGCGAGGGCCAGCATCAGGGCCGTCGCTCCATAGGCGCCGATGCGCGAATCACGCATGATTTCGAGCTTGCGCTCCAGCGTGCCGCCACCGCCGAATCCATCCGCGACATCGGCAAGTCCGTCCTCATGCATGGCGCCGGTCATCACGGCCAGGGCGGCGACCGCGAAGATGGCGGCAACCGTTGCGGGCAAGCCGGCAAGATGGGCGATGGCCAGCACGATGGCGGCAGCCAGGCCGAGCACGGCGCCTGCCAACGGCGTGACCGGCGCCAGCCGCTCCATATCAGGCCGACCATGCGGATCGACTTCGAAGGACAGGACGGGCACCGGAAGGCGCGACCAGAAGCGCAGAGCCTGCGGAACGCTGGCGAGAAGCGGTGAGTACATCATGGCGATGACCTGCATGCCATGCTGGCACACATCAAA
This sequence comes from Labrys sp. HAY1-8F, assembly GCF_056754975.1. Lineage (NCBI taxonomy): Bacteria > Pseudomonadati > Pseudomonadota > Alphaproteobacteria > Hyphomicrobiales > Xanthobacteraceae > Labrys > Labrys sp. HAY1-8F. Next base: position 1,314,161 of record NZ_JBPGWZ010000002.1, read on the forward strand.
TCAACGGGGCGACGCCCCTGCCGCTTTTCCCTGCACGGCCTCCCGTGTCGACGCCGGGGCATCAACCGTCGTCACACGACCTTTCCGCCTCGCAGTCATCGGTCTATAAGCGCGGCAAATCATTTCTCCTGCGCTGGAACATCCCAATGGCTTTTGCCGGCACCGCCCTGCCCTTCGACGACATCCGCGAGCTTGCCCGCAACATGCCCGCCCTCGACGACAACGCCTTGGCAGGGGTGAAGCAGCGCGATAGCCAATTGACCAAGCCGCCGGGCAGCCTCGGGCGGCTGGAGACCATCGTCGAATGGCTCGCCGCCGTGCAGGCCACGCCCTCTCCCACGGTCTCGCGGCCCCTGGTGGCGATCTTTGCGGGCAATCACGGCGTGGTCGCCCGCGGCGTTTCGCCCTATCCGCAGGAAGTCACGCGCCAGATGCTGGAGAATTTCGCCGCCGGGGGCGCCGCGATCAATCAGATCTGCTCGACATTCGACATCGGCCTCAAAGTATTCGATCTCGCCTTGGATATCCCCACCGGCGACATCACTTGCGAAGCCGCCCTCGACGAAAAAGCCTGCGCGGCCACCATGGCTTTCGGCATGGAGGCGGTTTCCGGCGGCATCGACCTGCTGGTTCTGGGTGAGATGGGCATCGGCAACACCACCATCGCCGCCGCCATCTACCATGCTCTCTACGGCGAGGAGGCAGCCCATTGGGTCGGCCGCGGCACGGGCATCGACGATGCCGGCCTGGCCCGCAAGATCGCGGCTGTCTCCGCCGCGGTCGAGTTTCACCGCGACCATCTCAAGGACCCGCTCGAAGTGCTGCGGCGTCTCGGTGGCCGCGAAGTCGCGGCGATGGCCGGCGCCATCCTGGCGGCCCGCAGCCAGCGCGTGCCGGTAGTGCTGGACGGCTATGTCGTCTGCGCCGCCGCGGCCATCCTCCATGCCATGGATCCCGCCTTGCTGGACCACTGCATCGCCGGGCATGTCTCCGCCGAGGGAGCCCATGCCGATGTACTGGTTCGTCTCGGCAAGGAGCCCCTGCTTGATCTGGGCATGCGACTCGGGGAAGCATCCGGCGCTGCCCTGGCGGTGTCTCTCATCAAAGCAGCTCTTGCCTGCCATACCGGCATGGCGACCTTCGCTCAGGCTGGTGTCACCGACAAGGCGTGAGCTGCGCTTGATGATACAGATGGGGCGGGACGACGACGAAATGTAACAAACCGTTACATCTCGTGTTCCACCCGCAAAAGCTTTGCCGCGAAGTGGTCACGATCGGGCGCTAGGCCTGAGTCGATGCTAGAGTCGGGTATGTTTCGGTAAAAATGCCTGCTGTGCTCTAATTTTTGTTTCGACGCGTCTTTGCGAATGTCGGTGATACCGCCAAATCGCAAAACGCTTTAGGAGCCTATTCATGTTCAGGACGATCAGCGCCGCCATTGCCGTGTTTGCCTTCACGGCACCCGGCTTTGCCGGCGAGAAAACGGATCCCCGCTGCAGTCAGTATGGCGAAGGGTTCGTCTATTCGGCCGATACCGGCATGTGCATCAGGGTCGGCGGTGAGTTCAGGGCCGATTACGGCTTCGGGAAACGAAGCGGCCTCGGCCAGCAGAGCGGCTTCGGCTCCTCCGTCAAGGGCCATGTCGATGCGCGCAGCAACACCGATCTCGGCCCCTTCCGCATCGTGGTCGAACCGACCGCACGCAAGTTCTGAGCCAGGCAGACTCCCCTGATCGAACTGCAGGGTCTCAAACGCCCGCTTTGTGCGTTTTCGCACAGACAGTTTCGGCATTTCGTGGGCTGGCCTCTCCTGGCCCATTCTCGCCGGTTTTGGCTGCTTTCTTTGAGTTGAAGTATCGGGACTTTTCGGTTCATACCGGTGGATGACTTGACATGCATCACCCGGTTGAAGCCTCGCCGATCTGCGAGGTTTCCGATCGAAATAGAACAGACTTCGGCATGAGGCAGATACTTCTTCGCTCCCCCCAGTTCTCGATGCCCCGGCAGCAGGGGATCCTGTCATGCGTGTGACGGTGATCGGCTGCGGCGATGCATTCGGGTCAGGTGGACGGTTCAATACCGCCAGCCTGGTCGAAATCGAGGACCCGCAGGAGGGCCGCACCGTCTGCCTGCTGGATTGCGGCGCGACGACGATGACGGCGCTCAGCGCCATCAACATCGACCCCGACCAGATCGATTTGATCATGCTGACTCATCTGCATGGCGATCATTTCGGCGGCATTCCTTTCCTGCTGCTCGATGCGCAATGGGTCCGCAAGCGCACCCGTTCACTGCGCATCATCGGTCCTCCCGGTACGATCGAACGTCTATCCACCACCATCGAAGCCCTGTTTGCCGGGGCGACCATGGAGACGCCCTGGAGCTTTGCCTGGAGCGTGGAGGAAATGGCGCCGGGGACGCAACGCGAAGCCCAGGGCTTCACGATCCGTACCGTCGAGGTGGTGCATCCCTGCGGCGCGCCGGCCACCGCGGTGCGGTTGGAAGGCGGCGGCAAGATCTTCGTGCATTCCGGCGACACCGAATGGACCGAAGTCCTGCCTGAGATCGCCAACGGCGCGGACCTGCTCTTCCTCGAATGCTTCGCCATCGAGGAAACCCCGCCTCACCTCAACTATAATCGCCTGCTTGCCCACCGTGGCGACTTCAACGCCAAACGCGTCGTGCTCACCCATATGGGCCCGACCATGCTGGCCCATCATGACAAGGTCGACCGCACCTTGTTCGACCTTGCCGAGGATGGCATGGTCATCGACGTTTAAGGCCGATGCGTTTCACCTAAGCATCTGCCGGACCAATTGCGCATGTGGCTTCTGGATAGCCGGGCCAAGCCCGGCTATGACAAATCGAAGCGTTTGCTGCCTCAATGAACTGCGTTGGGTTCAGGCCCGTCACATCGGCGGCGCGGCGCCGTTCTGGCCCGTAGCGACGCTGTTTGTCCGCCAGTCCTTGCCGTCGGGCTGGGCCACGACGAAAACCGCGATCCCCGGCTTGATGATCGTGCGCTCGGCCGCATTGAACTGCACGACGGGGACCTCGGGCGGGATCACGATCTTGCGGCTGCCACCGGGAAAGCTGAGCATGACCTCCCGCCCCGCCGCGGTCGAGACGACCTCGCCGCCAACCGTGCCATTGGTCATGCGCGCGCCCGGCTTGGAATCCCAGTCGCGCTCGCCCTCGCCGCTCTTGACGCCGGGCGGAAAGACATGGACCTCCAGCGATTTGCCCGAACCGTCTGCCTGGGGGATCTGCGCCGTGCCGATGAAGCTGCCGGCATGGATGGCCTCGACGCTGATGGGCGCCACCAGCCGGGCCTTCCAGTCAGGCGCAAGATGGATCGAAATGCTCTGGCCGTCCGAGGTCTTGAGGCTGAGCCCCTTGCCATCCAGCGACTCGATCGTGCCGCGGAAGATCTTGCGAGGGGCCTCCTGCGCCTGGGCCGGAAGGATGAAGGCGAGCACCAGCAAGCCGGCAAGCCGATAGGGTTTCGTCATGATGCAAACTCCGCGCCCCCGCGACGCAACAGCGTCCCCGATGACACAGCATAGCGCCGCGGCGAGACGAGGCGATTCACTTTGACGGGAGCAGCGGGTCGGCGGCCCGATCAGGCGGCCTTGGCCTCGATCGCGCGGCGGACATGCGCGGCCGCCTCGAACAGCACCTGGAGCCCAGCTCCCGGCTTGACCGCCTCGGTGGCGAGGTGGCGCCGATAGAGCCGCGCGCCCGGCCGCCCCGGGAAGAGACCGATCATGTGGCGGGTGATCGAGCTCAGCCGCACGCCCTCAGCCAACTGCCCCTCGATATAGGGCGCCATCGCCTCGATGGCCTCGAAGCCGTCGGCGACAGGCGCGGCCACACCAAACAGCGTGGGATCGACGGCGAGCAGGATCTCGGGATTCTGATAAGCCTCGCGCCCCACCATCACGCCGTCGAGACGGGCGCGATGCGTGCTCCACTCCTCGACGGCCTTGATGCCGCCATTGATGGAGATGGAGAGATCGCGATTGGCTTCCTTCAGCCGATAGACACGGCCGTAGTCGAGCGGCGGCACGTCGCGGTTTTCCTTGGGGCTCAGCCCCTTCAGCCAGGCCTTGCGCGCGTGCACGATAAGGGCATCGACGCCTGCAGCCCGGACGGTCGCGGTGATGCGATCGAGTGCGACCTCGGGATCCTGCTCGTCGATGCCGATGCGGCACTTGACGGTGACGGGCAGATCGACCGCGGCCTTCATCGCGGCCACGCACTCGCCGACGAGTTCCGGCTCCGCCATCAGGCAGGCGCCGAACCGCCCCTCCTGCACGCGATCGGACGGGCAGCCGACATTGAGATTGATCTCGTCATAGCCGAAATCGGCGCAGATGCGGGCCGAGGTGGCCAGGTCATTCGGATTGGAGCCGCCGAGCTGCACGGCGATGGGATGTTCCTCGCCGGAAAAGCCGAGCAGACGCTGCCGGTCGCCATGGATCACGGCACCGGTGGTCACCATCTCGGTGTAAAGCAAGGCCTTCGCCGAGAGGATGCGATGGAAGAACCGGCAATGACGATCCGTCCAGTCCATCATCGGGGCGATGGAAAAGTCTCGTTCCAACATGCTGCTTTCGTTGCTCTTTCACACTCGCGGCACCCATCCTAAGGGCGTCGGGCCGCTGAGCGCCGCAGGCTCTTACAGCATTTTCCCGGTTTTTTCAAAGAGTTGATCGCCGTCCATTCAGCCGACGCGCTGGACATAATAGCGCGGGATCTACCCTTTTCCTGATCTCGATAGAAATCGGCGCAGAAACGGCGCGAGATGTGCCAACATCAGGAAAGGAGCCATGACCATTCCGCTGAAGCCACCTCGACCAGACCGGCACGCGCGTTCTGGTTGGCAACATGAAGAACCCAGGCGAGAAGGTCGGCAACGAAACCTGAAGCGATCTGGTGCCAGCAACCGCTTGAACGTTGCTTGTTTTATAAACAGTTTAAAAGGCCGCTCTGACTAAGCCGAATGGAATGTAACCTTGAAACTGCTATGGTTTTCGGCCGCTTTTGAATAATAGACTTTGTGTTTAGCAGTGCGCGATGCCATAATTCTCCGGCAATGCGCGGCTGGAGAGTTTCATGCGCCCGAATCGTGATGCCAAACATTCTCGATCAAAGATAGCCTATCAAGTATTATTGGCGGCAACAGGACTTCTAGCCATCCCCATAGACGGACAGGCGCAAGAATCAACTGGTCTCTCCCTGTCCCATTCGCCATCCTATTCTTGGTCCGGGGCCTATTTCGGGGCGCAAACCGGCGGCGGATGGGCGCGTGCTCATTACAGCCTGGGCCCCGCCACCCGAAGGCGACCGGCTCAACCAATCGACATGGCCGGCGGTTTGGCCGGGGTCTATGCGGGATATAATTTTCAGTCGGGCCCATTGGTGGCCGGCATGGAGGCTGACTTCGCAAAGACATGGATTCGCGGGGATCGCTTCGTCGTACCGCTCAATGCCATGTCCGTCGGCTCGCAGATCGATTGGAGCGTTTCCGTTCGGGGGCGGCTGGGATACGCGATCGGCAACCTCCTGCCCTATATAGCCGGCGGAGTGACGTTCGCCGACGCCAATTTCCCGACCGCCCTGTATGGCGGGCAGGCAGCCCGCAACGACCACCAGTCGCATGTCGGATGGACCATCGGCGCAGGCATCGAATACGGGCTATCCGAGAACCTGATCCTTCGCACCGAGTATCGCCATACCGATTTTGGCAAGAAATACGTATTCCGAACGATGCCCGATGGTTCCGCCGATCGCCCGGCGCAAACCTCAATCGCCACCGACGAGATCCGGGTCGGCATCGCCTGGAAACTTGGAGCCCCGTCTGGATGGGGCGAGCAAGCTCTTCCTTGGGCGAAACTCCCGCCCTTTGATTGGAGTGGCCCCTACGCCGGCGCCCAGGCCGGCTTCGCCTGGGAACGGTCCAGCTATTATCCGCTCACGGCAATATCGTCACGGGTTCAGTTGAACACGTCGACCACCGTCCCGTGGATTTTCGCCGGCTATAACTGGCAGCTTGGAAGGATCGTCCTGGGTGGGGAAGGCGACGTTCTCCTATCGAAAATCAACTCCCGCGGGGTCCTGAGGGATGCCCATGGCACACCCTACCCAGACTTCCAGGTCGCGTCCGCCCTGGATCATGCTTGGTCGGTTCGGGGTCGGCTCGGTTTCGCTTTCGGTCGATTTCTTCCCTACATTACCGGAGGCGTTGCCGGAGCCAAATTCAGTCATACCGTCGAGACCCCCTTCGAGCAGCGGAAGTTCAACCATCGTTTCACGCGTTGGACGGCGGGAGCCGGGGTGGACTACGCACTTACCAATCATCTGCTCGTCAGAGTGGAATACCGCTACACCCCCTATGGAGAAGTCACTCCGCACAGAGGGCCGAGCCATATGGTCGACATCAGGACGGATGAGGTTCGCATCGGCGCCGCCTTCAAACTGTGAGGGCATGGGACGCAACAGCCGAGGCAGTCTTTGGGCGCCGGCGACGGCGCCTGCCTCGTCGAACGGAGAGGCTCTGCATACGTTGGCGAAAGAGAAGTTCTTGGTATGGTTGCGGGACACCGCTTTCTCTGCTTATGCGCCTCTAGCGCCTACCACGAGGATATCGCCCGCCGTCAGCCGACCCGCTCGACATAATAGCGCGGCACTCGCCCCTTCTCCCGATCGCGATAGAAATCGGCGCAGAAATCGGCGAAGGCCCGGAAGCGGCGCGAGACGTGGCGGCGCCGGGAGTAGATGAGGTTGATCGCTGTCTCCGGCGAACGCCAGTGTGGCAGGACGGGCGCGAGCAGGCCGTGCTCGCATTCGGTTTCGACGAAGAAGCCGGGCAGATAGGCGATGCCTTCGCCGGCCACCGCGAAATATTTGAGGGTCCAGTAGTCGTTGGTCATGCAACTCACCGGCGGCAGGATGTCGGTCTCCGCGCCCTGTGCATCGGCGAGATACCAGGATTGCGGACGGGTGGGCTGGCGGAAGATCAGGCCGCGATGGCCGGCGAGATCGTCGGTCGTTTCAGGCAGGCCGTGGCGGTCGAGATAATCAGGGCTGGCATAGAGCCCGTAGGAGGCCGTCGCCAGGCGGCGGCTGACATAGTCGATCTCGGACGGCTCTCCCCAGTGGAAGATACCGTCGAGGGCGAGTTCGGTGACATCCGAGAAGGGCTGGCGCGAAGTGAGGAACATCACGTCGAGCACCACCTGCGGATAGTTCTGGCGGAAGGCGAACAGCAGTTCGGAGGTGATGGTGGTGCCGAACTCGCCGGTGGAACCGACGCGCAGCGTGCCGGCGACCTCGTGGCGCATCTCGGCCATGGCCGTCGCCGCATCCTCGCAGCTTGCCTGGATGCGCCGGGCGTGGCGCAGCAATTCGGAGCCGGCATCGGTCACGTGGAGGTGATGGCCTTCGCGCACGAAGAGTTCGACGCCGAACTCGTCCTCGAGTTGGCGGATGCGATGGCTGAGCGTGGATTTGGGGAGGCGGTGCAGCCGCGCGGCCGCTGAAATCGAGCGGGCATCCGCCACCTTCACGAAGCAATCGATGATGGAAAGATCCATGCCGGCCCCAATTTCGTTCAAAGAATTGGACGATCAGTTCATCGGATAGCCTAATTCGACCAGTTGTGTAAACGATCGGCGGCCGGAATACTCCCTTTCAATCCAGGGAGGTTTCAGTGACGGATATACGGGAGTTCATTCGCGCCGCGTCGGGCCATGGTGCCAAGGCGAGTTTGGCGGTTCGCGGCGGCCGGCTGGTCAATGTGGTGTCGGAAGAGATCTACAAGGCCGACATCGCCATTCTCGGCGATCGCATCATCGCCGTCGGCGATATCGCCGACCATATTGGGCCGCAGACCGAGATCATCGATGCCAGCGGCAAATATCTCTGCCCGGGCATGATCGACGGGCATCTGCATGTCGAATGCTCCAAGCTCTCGATCACCAGCTTCGCCAAGGCCGTCGTGCCGCTCGGCACCACCTCGATCGTCACTGGCCTCGACCAAATCATCGTGGTGGGCGGCCCGGCCGCAGCCCGCGAATTCCTCGACGAGGCCCGCCAGACGCCGCTGAAAGTGTTCTGGGGTGCCCCCTGCAAGACGCCCTACACCATGCCGCGCTCGACCGTCGGGCATTATTTCGGCCCGCAGGATCACCTCGCCACCCACCACTGGCCCGAATGCGTCGGCATCTGGGAGACGGTGCGCGAATTCATCCAGGAAGAGGATGCCGACGTGCTCAAAGCGATCGAGATCGCCGAGGCCAGCCGCCTGCCCCTGCTCGGCTGCTGCCCGATGACGCGCGGTGCCCGGCTCGACGCCTATCAGCAGGCCCGCGTGCGCGCCGACCATGAAAGCTACACGCCCGAGGAGATGCTGGAGAAGCTGCGCGCCGGCATGCATGTGGTGGTGCGCGAATCCTCGATCTCGCACTTCCTCTCCGACAATCTGCGCATTGTCACCGAAATGGGCGTGAAGGCCCTGCGCCGCATCAGCTTCTGCACCGACGACGTCGTCGCCAGCGACATCCTGGCGCGCGGCCATCTCGACAACATGGTGCGCATGGCGATCGCCATGGGCATCTCGCCGATGGCGGCGATCCAGATGGCGACGATCAACGGCGCCGATGCCCTGAGGATCGACGACAAGGTCGGCTCGATCTCGCCGGGCCGTGCCGCCGACATCCTGCTGGTCAACGACCTGCGCGACTTCAAGATCGAGGCCGTGATCGCCAAGGGCACCCTGGCGGCGCGCGACGGCAGGATGGCCGTCGATCTCGCGCCTCCCCCACGCAGCGAGGCCCTGCTGCACTCGATCAAGCTCGAGCCGATCAAACCTGAAGAAATCGCCGTGCCCGTCACCGGCGCCGGCGACAGTGCCGACGTCCTGGCGATCGCGGTAACGCCGGAGAAGATCTTCGTGCGCACGCGGCGCGACGTGACGCTGCCGGTGAAGGACGGGCGCGTACAAGCCGATATCGGCCAGAACGTGCAGTACATCACCGTGGTCGAACGCTACGGCAAGACGCGCAACCGCCCCGTCGCCTTCACCTCCGGCTTCGGCCTGAAGGCCGGCGCCATGGCCAGTTCCACTGCCCCGGATGACAACAACATCATCTGCATCGGCACCGATGCCGAAGACATGGCCGTTGCCATCAACCATCTCATCGCCAACCAGGGCGGCCAGGTGGTGGTGCGCGATGGCAAGGTGCTCGAATTCCTGCATCTGCCGATCGGCGGCATCGTGGCGGATATCGAGCCTCAGGCGATGGCCGAGAAGGAATTGCGGCTCGACAACGCGGTGCGGAGCCTCGGTTGCGACCTGCCCTGGCCGTTCATGTACATGTTCGTGCTGCAGATCACTGCGATTCCCGACTACGCAATCACCGATCTCGGCATGGTCGATTGCGTCAACTTGAAGGTGATCTCGCCGCTGGCCGATGCGGCCGGCAAAAAAATCGAGGCGGCGGCATAACGCGCCGTCGCACGGCTTAGAGCCGCTCCACGAACAAGCAGGTTGATAAGATCGTCATCCCCGGCCGAGCAAAGCGAGGGGAAGGGGATGACAAAACGCCGATCGCAAACGGCATCTGGTAACGACGGCAAGAACGACAATAATTCCTGGGGAGGAGACATGGGCTATCAGACCGACATCGAAGCCAGACACGCAGGCCAGGGGCAATCCTGGCTCGCGGCTGCGCTCGACCGCTATTTCGGCATATCCCGGTTCGGATCGACGGTTCGCACCGAGATCCTGGCCGGACTGACGACGTTCCTGGCCGCGTCCTATGTCATCGTCGTCAATCCCTCGATCCTGTTGCCGGCCGGCATTCCCTTCTCGGCCGGCGTCACCGCCACCGTGCTGGTCAGCTTCATCGGCAGTTGCGCCATGGGGCTCTATGCCCGCAGCCCGATCCTGGTGGCGCCCGGCATGGGCATCAATGCCCTCTTCACCTATACGATGGTGCTCGGCGCCAAGGTGCCGCTGGAGATCGCGCTCGGCTGCGTGCTGTGGGCCGGCGTGCTCTTCACCATCATGGCGCTCCTCGACCTGCGCACGGCGGTGATCGAGGCGATACCGACAGACCTTCGCTATGGCATTGCCTGCGGCATCGGCCTGTTCATTGCGCTGATCGGCCTGGTCAACGCCAAGTTCATCGTCTCGAATGCCGACACCATCGTCGGGCTCACCCATTTCTCGCCCGTGACGCTCACCTTCATCTCCGGCTTCATCGTCACGGTGGCGCTGGTGGTGCGCCGTGTGCCCGGCGCCATGATGGCGGGCATGATCCTCACCACCCTTCTCGCCATCCCGATCGGGCGCTGGTGGGGGGATGGCGCTGCCTTCAATGCCGGCACGCCCGACCTGCACACGTTGGTCAATTGGAGCGGCCTGAGCGCGGCCCCCGATTTCAGCTTCGTCGGCAAGATCGATCTCTTCGGCGCCCTGCAATTTGCCTATGCACCCTTCATCTTCGTGTTCCTGTTCACGAATTTCGTCGAGGCCTTGTCGACATTTCTCGGTCTCGCCGAAGCCGCCGATCTCAAGGACGAGAACGGCATGCCGCGTAACGTCAAGCAGTCGATGCATGTCGATGCCGTTGCCGCCCTGATCTCGGCGCCGCTTGGCACCAGCCCGGCGACGGTCTATCTGGAATCGGGTGCGGGCATCGCCCAGGGCGGGCGCACGGGCCTGGTCGCGCTGGTCTCGGGCCTGCTCTTCCTGCCTTTCCTGTTCCTGTCGCCGCTGCTTTCGCTGGTGCCGGCCATCGCCACGGCGCCGGTGCTGATCCTCACCGGCCTGTTCATGTCCGAGCCGATGGGCCGCATCCAATGGTCGAGCATGGAGGATGCCATCCCGGCCTTTCTCGCCATCGTGCTGATCCCCCTCACCTTCTCGATCACGCTCGGCCTGTCGCTCGCGGTCATCGCCTATGTGCTGCTCAAGCTTCTGGCCGGCAAGCCGGGCGAAGTGAAGCCGGTGATGTGGTTCGTGGCGGTGCTTGCGGCCATGCTGGTCTTGCAGGTGCAATCCTGATGAGCCGCGCGGGGTGGACGTCACCACGCCCCCCGTTTCTTCCCCGAACTGAAAGGACAGCACGACATGCTGAAGCCCTGGTCTGAAATCGCGCCCCGGCTGGTCGACGTCGCCATGGGCCGGACACCGGCCGATCTGGTCATCCGCAACGGGCGCTGGGTGAACGTCTATTCCGGCGAGATCGTACCGGGAACCGACATCGCCATTTCGGCCGGACGCTTTGCCTATGTCGGGCCTGACGCCAGCCACACCGTCGGCCCTGAGACCAAGGTCGTCGACGCCACCGGCCGCTATCTCGTGCCGGGCCTGTGCGACGGCCACATGCATGTCGAAAGCGGCCTGGTCACGGTGACCGAGTTCGCGCGCGCCGTCATCCCGCATGGCACCACCACGATGTTCATCGATCCGCACGAGATCGCCAATGTGCTGGGCCTGCCCGGCGTCAAGCTGATGAACGACGAGGCCCAGAGCCTGCCGATCAACATCCTGGTGCAGGTGCCGAGCTGCGTGCCGAGCGCCCCCGGGCTGGAACGCGCCGGTGCCGAGCTCAGCGCCGATGATGTCAGGCAGGCCCTGTCCTGGCCCAACATCATCGGCCTCGGCGAGATGATGAATTTCCCGGGCGTCGCCTCGAACGATGCCAAGATGCTGGCGGAAATCGCCGCGACGCAGGCGGCCCGCCTCACGGTCGGTGGCCACTATGCCTCCCCCGATCTCGGCCGCGCCTTTCATGCCTATGCGGCCGGCGGCCCGGCCGACGATCACGAGGGCACCACCGTGGACGACGCCATCGCCCGGGTGCGCCAGGGCATGCGCGCCATGCTGCGCCTCGGCTCGGCCTGGTATGACGTCGCCGCCCAGGTCAAGGCCATCACCGAACGCGGCCTCGATCCGCGCAACTTCATCCTGTGCACCGATGACAGCCATTCCGGCACGCTCGTCAATGACGGCCACATGAACCGGGTGGTGCGCCATGCCATCGCGCAGGGGCTGAAGCCCGTCACCGCCATCCAGATGGCAACGCTCAACACCGCCCAGCATTTCGGCCTCGAACGCGAGCTCGGCTCGATCGCACCCGGCCGCCGCGCCGATCTCATCATCAGCTCCGATCTGGCGGCGCTTCCTGTCGAGATGGTGTTCGCCCGCGGAGAATTGCTGGCCGAGCATGGGGGCCTGACGGCGGAGATCCCGCGCTACGCCTATCCGGACAGTGCCTGCAACACGGTGCGCCTCGGCAAGCACCTGGAGGCTGAGGATTTCGACATCGCAGCGCCCGGCGCATCCGAGGTCACGGCCCGGGTGATCGGCGTGGTCGAGAACCAGGCACCCACAAGGGCGCTGGAAAGGAAGCTGCCGGTCGAGGACGGCATCGTCGGCATGAACAGGGCCGACGATGTCTGCCAGATCGCTTTGGTCGAGCGTCACCGCGCCACCGGCGAGGTGGTCAACGCCTTCGTGTCCGGCTTCGGCTACACCAGGGATTGCGCCATGGCGTCCACCGTGGCGCATGACAGCCACCACATGATCGTCGTGGGCACCAACAAGCGCGACATGGCGCTGGCCGCCAACCGGCTCGGGGAAGTCGGCGGCGGCATCGTGATGATCAGCGAGGGCCGCGAACTCGCTTTGATCGAACTGCCCGTGGCCGGACTGATGTCTGACGAGCGGGCCGAGATCGTGGCCGGGAAGGCGAGCCGGTTGGTCGAGGCGATGCGCGACTGCGGCTGCACGCTCAACAACGCCTACATGCAGCACTCGCTGCTGGCGCTGGTGGTCATCCCGGAGCTGCGCATCTCGGACAAGGGCCTGATCGACGTCACCCGCTTCGCCGAGACCTCGGTGCTGGTGGAGGAGTGAGCCAAAGTGTTTTGTGATTTGAATGCGTCATCTCAAATCACAAAGACGCGCCGAAACAAAGAGTTAGAGCAAAGAGCGTTTTATCAAGATGCACTTTGCTCTCACCGAAAGCGGCGCGGCGATCACGCCGCTTTCGCCCGACCGGCGGGAAAGACGCCGGACATCACCGAGAAGCCCTTGATACGCTTGACCCGATCGGACCAGCGGCGGATCGCCGGGTAATCTTGGCGGGGAATGCCCCCTTCTTCCGACAGCATCACATAGGGAAAACAGGCAATGTCGGCGATGGTCGGCTGAGGCGCGCTGCAGAGCCAGTCGCGCCCTTCCTGCTCGCCGAACCACAAATGCTCGTCGAGGATGCGGAACAGGCGATGGGCGCCTGATCGTGCCGCCTCGACGTCCAGCTCATAGAACAGCCCGTCATGCAGCCGTGCCGCCGAAGCCGTGACGGTGATGCCGTCGGCGAAGGCAAGCCACTGACTGATCTCACCGAGCAGGGCCGGGTTATCGCGTGGATACCAGCTGCCCCCGGCATCATATTTGGCGGCGAGATAGACGAGGATGGCCTGGGCATCGCGCAGCACCAGCCCGTCATCCTCGATCACCGGGAGTTGCCCGAGCGGATTGATCCTGAGGAACCAGTCCGATTTGTGCTCGCGGCCGGGATAGAAGTCGACCGGCACGGTTTCATAGGCAATACCGAGGATGCCCATCAGCAGGCGCAGCTTGTAGCAATTGCCCGAGAGTTCATAGTCGTAGAGCTTGATCATTGCTGCTTCCTAGAGATCGAGAATGAGGCGGGCGGACTTGGCGCGCGACACGCAGGTCATGATCTTGGTGCCCGATTTCTTCTCGGCTTCGGTGAGATAGACGTCCTGATGGTCCGGTTCACCCTCGATGACCGAGCAGAGGCAGGTGCCGCAGGCCCCCTGCTCGCAGGACGAAGGCATGTCGATGCCGGCCTCGCGCATGACTTCCAGGATGGTGCGGCCGGCCGGCACTGTCAGCGTCATGTTCGAGCGCGCCAAGGCGATCTCGAAGCTGGACGAGTCATCGATCTCCTTGGTGTTCTTGAAATACTCGAAATGCACCGCCTCTTCCGGCCAGCCGAGCTCGGCGGCGATGGCGCGCGCCGCCTCCAGCATCGGCCCGGGGCCGCAGAGATAGAGATGCGTGTCGCCGTCATAGGAACCAAGAATTTCGCGCAACTTGGCCGCCGTCGCTTCCGGGCCGAGCCCGAGATGCGGCACCAGCGTGGCCTTCAGAAGGTCCAGCCGATCACGGAAGGCAAGCTGGCCCTCGTTCTGCGCGAAATAATGGAATTCGTGCGTCAACCCCTGATGATTCAGCGCCTGGGCCATGGCCAGCATCGGGGTCACGCCGATGCCCCCGGCGATGAAGATGGTCTTCAAGGCATCCCGGCGCAGCGGGAAATTGTTGCGCGGATCGGAAATCGCCAGCACGTCCCCTTCGCGCACGCTGTCATGCAGGCAGACCGACCCGCCCTTGGAATCCCGCTCCAGCTTGACGCCGATGACGTAGCGATCGGCCTCGCCGGGACCGTTGGTGATGGAGTATTGGCGGATCAGGCCATTGGGCAGATGCACGTCGATATGAGCACCGGGCTGGAAGGTTGGCAGCAGGCCCTTCACCCTGCGCAGCTCGAACCCGGCGATGCCGTCCGCCGCCTGCCATTTGCGCGCCACCTCGACGCGAATGGTAGCCTTGCGGCCATGGGCGGCGAGTTCGGGCATCTCGGCAAGCTCGGGCGAGACCCGCTCGATCACCGCTTCCATCGGCGCCGGCGCCGGCCGGGCAGCAGCCTCCCGCTCGAGCCTGTCGCGCAATTTCGACAGGAGCTCATTATGATGGCGCAGCACCGCCAGCCGGGCAGGCCCTTCCGGAATAGTGTCGAGCACGCCCCGGATGACGGAGCGGTTGGAATCGACCGGCTGCACGAAGAAGACCGCCAGGGTCGAGTGCTCGCCCTCCTTCGAGCGCAGCGCCACACTCAACCCGTTGGCAGCTTCGACCACCGTCCCGGCAGACGAGCCCGCCAAGGCATCGCTTGGCTGGAAGCGATAGGTTTTCAGCACATCCGCCACCAATTCGGGCGGCGCATTCACCGGGATGCCGCGCAAGGCCAGGAGATTGCCTTCCGAAAGACCTGTTATTTCCGGCACCTCGCCGAGCGGTTCCTCCGCCGACCAGATCAGGCCGTAGCGCTCGACCGAGGCAAAGGTCCGGTTGGTGATGGTGCGCGCCGGCGCATCGGCCGGATGGGCCGGGATATAGGTGCAGCCCGCCGTGCGGTTGGAATAGCGCCAGCCATGATACTGGCATTTGAGCTCGCGCCCGTCATTGATGCCGATGGACAGGCGCACGCCGCGATGCAGGCAGCGGTTCTCCCAGATGTTGACGTAGCCGTCATCGGCGCGCCAGACGGCGAATTCGCGGCCGAGCAACTGGCCGTGGAAGACATGGCGGAACGGCAGGTCATGCGACGCGGCAATGGGATGCCAGCGGGTCTTGGCGGTCTCGAGCATGGTTGTCTCCGGAATTCGGCAAAGCGTTTTGCGATGAGACGTAGTCACGTCGAACCGCAAAGACGCGTCGAAACAAAAAGCTAGAGCAAATAAGCGTTCACGCCTGAACGCGCTTTGCTCTTGTCGTCAGGTCGCTGCCGGGATGACGCCATAGGTCACGCCCTTCTGGCTGAGCCAGCGGCGATAGGCGATCGCCGACTTGTCGGCGCGGATCGGCGTCTCGGCCCTGGGATCGAGCGGCAGACGCTTGGGGAACTGGTTTTCGAGGATCGGCTTGTCCTGCCCGAAAATGGTCTGCTGGAAGCGCTTGATCACCTTGTCCTCGTTCTCCTCGTCGAGGACGCACAGCATCATGTGGGCGCGGACATGCTCCTGGTCGACCGGCTGCAGGAAGACGGCGATGACATCGCGCCGGCTCTCGTCGGCCGGGCTCGATTTGTAGAGCACCGAGCAGAAGGGATGGGGAACGCGGTAGACATAGTCGACATCTGCCCCCCCGGTGGAGACGGTCGAGGCCATGGGCTGGAAGAAGCGGCAGCGCGTCGCCAGGATCTCGTCGCGGTCGACAGAGATCTCGACGTCATATTCCTTCACCTCGGTATGCGGCTCCGCGCCGAGGATATCGGTGTGGACATAGGGAAAATGACCCATGTCGAGGAAGTTCTCGATGGCCCGCGGTGCCGAGACATTCACGCCGATACTGGCGGCATTCAGGCGCCGGCGATCGGGTTCGGCGAATTCCGGAATGGGGAAGAGCTCCGCGGGCGGCGTGCCGAGCGAGGTCCAGATATAGCCATAGGCTAGCTTGACCGGCAGCGTGTCTCCTAGGGCTTCGACATCGACCGGATCGCTCGCGGCAAGCCCCGGCCGCCTCAACCAAACGGCCGCATTGCCGTGCTCATCGATCGCATAGCCAAGCCTTTCCTCCAGCAGCACGGTCTCGGCGACCTTGCCGGCGGCCGTCTCGGCCATGGCCGCGAGCGGATGCCAGAGATTGAGAGTCACCGGATCCTTGCAGCGTGTCTCGATCATCATTGTTCCTCTTGATTTGCGTCGGCGCAGACTTCAAAGCCGCGCCGGAATGGCGCCATAGGAAACCGCATGGTCCCTGAGCCAGCGCCGGTAATGGACGGAGACGGCGTCGGCCCGGATCGGCGTTTCAGCGCGCGGATCGAGCGGCAGCCGCTTCGGCAGCTGGTTTTCCAGGATCGGCTTGTCCTGGGCGAAGATCAACTGCATGAAGCCTCGGATCGCGGCCTCGCCCGTACCGTCCTTCACATAGCAAAGCAGGGGATGGGCCACGCAATTCTCCTCGTCCACCGGTTGGACGAACAGCACGATCACATCGGAGCGTTGCTTGTGAACGGAATTACTCTTGTAGAGCGCCACCGTATAGGGCCGGATCACCTTGTAGACATAGTCGACCAGGAAGCCGCCTTGCGCAGACGGCGAGGCGAAAGGTTGGAAGAACCGGCATTCGGTCGCCAGGATCTCGTCGGCCTCGGTCACCTGCACATTATAGGGCGCCACTTCCGTATGCGGCTCTTCGCCCAGGGTGCCCGAATGCACGAAGGGCAGATGGCCTAAATCCAGAAAATTCTCGACGGCCCGCAGCCCGGAGGCGCGAACGGCGATCGAGCCGCCGGCTACCAGATAGCGATCCTCCTCCCCGGCCTCCGGCGCGAGGGCGATGTCGCGCTCCGGCACGCCCAGGCAGGCCCACAGAAAGCCGTAGCGGCAGGTCGAAGTGACCGGGCTGCCATCGACCTCACGGACAACCTGCCAATCGGCACCGTCGTCGGAACGGATATCCAGCACCACGCCGAGCAGGCGGGTTTGGAAGAGCTTGCCGGGTATCAGGTTCGTCAGGTCGGCAATCACATGCCAGTCGTTCAGAAGAACTTGGTCGCTACAAAGGGCTGCTTGGCTCATCGCACCCTCCCCTCGGCTAGCTCTTCCCCATGAACCTAGCTCTGTTACGGCGTATTGGAACCACAGGATTGGATATCAATCAATTAAAAATTGCACGACAAAGAATGATTCTTGATTGACAGGGCGACAGGATTGAATACCGATATGATGGAGGCAGTTCGGACATGCCGGACTGCCGGCGCGGAGATATTGGGCATGAGCAGCCGCTCACAGGCGATAGCCGACATCCTGACCCGGGCCATCATCGAGCACCGGCTGGTGCCCGGTTGCAAGCTCGGCGAACGGGAGCTGGCCGAGATCTTCGACGTCAGTCGCATCGTGGTGCGCCAGGCCCTGATCCGGCTCGCCGATGACGGCCTCGCCCAGATCGAGCGCAATCGCGGCGCCTTCGTCGCCCGTCCCGGCATGCAGGAAGCGCTGGAAATCTACGACGCGCTGACGCTGGTCGAACAGGGCGTGGCGGCCCAGCTCAGCGACCGGCTCGGCCCGGCCGGCTGGGCCGAATTGCGTCAGCATGTCGAACGCCAGCGCCAGGCCATCGCGGCCGGCAACGATGCCCTGGCCGATGTCCTCGGCCAAGAATTCCACACCATCTTCGTTCGCCTCAGCCGCAACAAGGTGATGCAGGACATTCATGCCCAGCTCGTCCGCCGCACCACGCTGCTGCGGTCGCTGGTCACCGCCGATTTCGACTATTGCAACCTGATCGACGACCATTCGCGGGTGATCGACCTGCTCGAAAAGGGCCGTCTCAAACAGGCGATGGAGCTGATCGACACCCATCATCGCAGCGTGGTGCGCGGCTATATCATGGACCGAGAGGTCTTTCCGGAACTGTCGCCCCGCGAAGCCCTGGAGCCCTATCTGGACCCGAAAGCCGGCGAAGTTTCGCAAACCAGACGCCAGCCTGCCCGAAAAGGCAATGGTGAGGCGGCAAAGCATCGCCACGACCACAGTTCGAAATAGACACTTCAATACAGACTCGGCGACAAGCCGGGCACTCACCAAGCCAACAGAGGGACACCATCATGACCAGCCTGACACGGCGAAAATTCCTGCAATATTCCGGCATGGCCGGCGCTGCCCTGGGAACCGGGAGCTTTGCGAGCCGGGCCTATGCCGACGAGCCGCTCAAGATCGGCGTCGTCTATGTTTCGCCCGTGGCCGATATCGGCTGGACCAAGCAGCACAGCCTCGGCGTCGAAGCGATCAAGAAGGAACTCGGCGACAAGGTCGCCATCACCGTCATCGACAACATCTTCATGCCGCAGGATGCCGAGCGCGTCTTCCGCGAGCTGGCCTCCTCGGGTAACAAGCTGATCTTCGGCACCAGCTTCTCGCATGGCACACCGCTGCAGAAGGTGGCGCCGCGCTTTCCCAAGCTCGCCTTCGAGCATTGCTCGGGCATCGTGCACCTGGCCAATCTCGGTACGTTCGAAGCCAAATATTACGAAGGTACCTATGTCGCCGGCGCAGCGGCGGGCCACATGACCAAATCCGGCAAGATCGGCTTCATCGGCGGCTTTCCGATCCCCGACATCGTCGGCCCGGCCAACGCGCTGCTGCTCGGCGCCCAGAGCGTGAAGCCCGAAATCACCTGCAACGCCATCTTCCTCAATTCCTGGTTCGATCCCGGCAAGGAAAAGGAGGCGGCCAAGACACTGCTGTCGCAAGGCTGCGACGTGATCTGCTCGATGACCGATACCGCGACCGGCGTGCAGGTCGCCGGCGAAGGCGGCGCCTGGTCGATCGGCTATGCCAGCGACATGGCCAAGTTCGGAGCCGGCAAGCAGCTCACCGCCTTTACGATGGACTGGTCGAGCGATTATGTGCGCGCCGCCAAGGGCGTGGCTGAAGGCACTTGGAAGCCGGAGGCCCGTTGGGACGGCCTGGCCGGCGGCGTGGTCAAGATGGCGCCCTATAACGAGGCCATTCCAGGGGACGTAGTCACCAAGCTCAAGCAGCTCGAGGCCGATATAGGCTCGGGCAAAATCCACCCCTATGCGGGCGAGCTCAAGGACCAGGGCGGTGCGGTCAAGGTGGCGGCAGGCAAGACCCCGTCCGACGCCGACATTCGCGGCATGAACTGGTTCGTCAAGGGCATGATCGGCAAG
Organism: Labrys sp. HAY1-8F; assembly: GCF_056754975.1. Taxonomy (NCBI): domain Bacteria; kingdom Pseudomonadati; phylum Pseudomonadota; class Alphaproteobacteria; order Hyphomicrobiales; family Xanthobacteraceae; genus Labrys; species Labrys sp. HAY1-8F. The sequence continues at coordinate 1,333,683 of NZ_JBPGWZ010000002.1, forward strand.
CTGGGGTGAGGAGATAACCCGATCCCTCCGAAACAGAACGCACCCAACTCGGCCGGGCCGATAAGGGCGCGATTTGCCCTCTCCAGCGCAGCTGGGGAGGGTGGCCCGACGAAGTCGGGTCGGGAGGGGTGTGGCAGGCAGTGTGACAGCCGTTCCTGGGCTGCTCGACCGTGATGCCATCTCGTTATGCTTGATGCACTGCCCGCCACACCCCATCCGCCCAAACTTCGTTTGGGCACCTTCCCCACTTCGTGGAGAAGGCTAGTCGCGCCTCTCTCGGGGACCGCAGGTAGAGATCCAGCTTCTGTTCCTTCCCGCACCCCCACGCCCTCCCCCGCGATCAAGGACCGGCCATGACCCCGCGCCTCGAACTGCGCAACATCACCAAGACCTATCCCGGCGTCGTCGCCAATGACGACATCTCGCTCTCGATCATGCCTGGCGAAATCCATGCGGTGCTGGGCGAGAACGGCGCCGGCAAATCGACGCTGATGAAGATCATCTACGGCGCTGCACAAGCCGATACCGGCGAGATCCATTGCGACGGCAGGCTGATCGAGGCGCATGATCCGGCGAGCTCGCGCGCCCTCGGCATCGAGATGGTCTACCAGCATTTCGCCCTGTTCGAGTCCGTCACCGTCGTCGAGAACATCGCCCTCAGCGCCCCCGGCCCCTTTCGCCTGGATGCCCTGGCCGGGCAGATTATCACCCTGTCGGAACGCTACGGCATGCCGATCGACCCCTGGCGCCGGGTGCACGACCTCTCCGTCGGTGAACGCCAGCGCGTCGAGATCGTGCGCTGCCTGCTGCGCACGCCCAAGCTGCTGATCCTGGACGAGCCCACCTCGGTGCTCACCCCGCAGGCTGTGGTGAAATTGTTCGAGACGCTGCGCCAGCTTGCCGCCGAAGGCTGCAGCATCCTCTATATCAGCCACAAGCTCGACGAGGTGCAGGCGCTCTGCGACTCCGCCACCGTGCTGCGCAATGGCCGGGTGACCGGCACTGCCAAGCCCAAGCAGAGCACCTCGGTGGAGCTGGCGCGGCTGATGGTCGGCGCAGCCTTGCCCGAGATGAAGGTCACGCCCTCGACACTCAGCGCCGAACCGATCCTCAAGGTGCGCGGTCTGTCGGTGCTCGCCGACAAGGGCAGCGTCGCCTTGCACGATGTGGGCTTCGACGTGCATGGCGGCGAGATCGTCGGCCTTGCCGGCGTCTCGGGCAATGGGCAGGCCGAGTTGATCGCCGCCCTCAGCGGCGAGCGGCCCGTCGCAAGCCCTGAGGCCATCCATTTCGGCGACCAGCCCGTCGGCCGGCTCGATGCTGCCGCCAGGCGCCGGCTCGGCTTCGCCTTCGTGCCGGAGGAAAGGCTCGGCCGCGGTGCCGTGCCTCCTCACTCGCTCTGGGAGAACGCCGTGCTCACGGCCCATAGCAAGGGCCTGGTGCGCCATAGCCTGGTCGACCGCAGGCGGGCGGCCAGCTTCGCCGGCAGTATTATCGACAAATTCAAGGTCAAGGCGAACGGCCCGCGGGCGAGCGCACGCAGCCTGTCGGGCGGCAATCTTCAGAAATTCATCGTCGGGCGAGAGATTGCGCTTGCCCCGAAGCTGTTCCTGGTCTCCCAGCCGACCTGGGGTGTCGATGTCGGCGCGGCGGCCTTCATCCACCAGACGCTGATCGATCTCAGCCGCGCCGGTGCCGCCGTGCTGGTGATCTCCGAGGAACTCGACGAACTCTTCGAGATATGCGACCGGCTGTTGGTGATCTGCCAGGGGCGGGTCTCGTCGCCCCTCATCCGGGACGAGACCAATCGGGAGGAGGTCGGCCTGCTCATGACCAGGATCGGTGGCCGGGGCCAGAACGGTGGGAGCGGTTCCGTTGCGCTTCAAGATTGAACAAAGACCCGAACCATCCGCTGCCATGCGCCTCGCCGCGCCCCTGGTCGCGATCGTGCTGACTTTGCTGGTCGGCTCCATCCTGTTCGCGGCGCTGGGCCAGGATCCGCTCCAGACCCTGCAGGCCTTCTTCATCGCGCCGCTGAATTCGCTGAACGGCGTGTCGGAGTGGCTGCTGAAAGCCTCACCTCTGATCCTGATCGCCTGCGGCCTGGCCGTCGGTTTCCGCGCCAATGTCTGGAACATCGGTGCCGAAGGCCAGCTGATCGTGGGAGCGATCGCAGCCTGCGGCGTCGGCCTGTTCTATCCCGATCCGGAAAGCCGGCTGCTGCTGCCGCTGATGATCATGGCCGGGGCGCTGGCCGGCATGGCCTGGGCCGCAATCCCCGCCTTCCTCAGGGCACGGATGAACACCAACGAGATCCTGGTCACGTTGATGCTCACCTATATCGCCGGCCTGCTGCTGTCCTGGCTGGTGCATGGTCCCTGGCGCGATCCTGCCGGCTTCAACTATCCGCAGACGGCGCTGCTGCCTCCCGCCGCTATGTTTCCCGTCTTCGACGATGCCTATCGCCTCAACACCTCGATCATCCTCACCGTGATCGGCGTGATCGCGATGTGGCTGTTCACCGACCGCAGCTTTCTCGGTTACAAGATGTCGGTGAGCGGCGCGGCGCCCCTGGCCGCCCGCTATGCCGGCTTCCGCGAATCCGCTGCGGTGTGGACGGGCCTGCTCGCCGGAGGCGCGGCCGCGGGTATTTCAGGCATGGCCGAGCTTTCCGGGCCGCTCGGGCAATTGTCTCCGCAGATCTCGCCGGGCTACGGTTTCGCGGCGATCATCGTCGCCTTCATTGGCCGGCTCAACGCCTTCGGCATTGTCTTCGGTGGCCTGTTGATGTCGCTTCTCTTCCTCGGCGGCGAAAGCGTGCAGCTTACCCTGGGCCTGACCTCGTCCCTCACCCGCATCTTCCAGGGCATCCTGCTGTTCTTCCTGCTGGCCGCCGACTTCTTCATCTTCTACCGGTTCAGCCTCGTGCGGGAGCATGCCTGATGGATCTGTTCATCGCGATCTTCACCGGCACCATCATTGCCGCCACGCCATTGATCTATGCCGCACTCGGCGAATTGGTGGTGGAGAAATCCGGCGTGCTCAATCTGGGCATCGAGGGCATGATGCTGATGGGCGCCGCCTTCGCCTTCTGGGCGGTGATATCGGGCCTGCCGATGCCCGTCGCAATCCTGATCGGCGCGCTGGCCGGTGCCGCAGCCTCGCTCCTGTTCGGGGTGCTCGCCCTCACCTTCCTCACCAACCAATATGCCGCCGGCCTGGCGCTCGCCATTTTCGGTTCCGGCGTCTCCGCCTTTGTCGGGCGCAATTTCGGCAGCGCCCCGATCGAGGCCTTGAAACCGCTCGACATCCCCGTGCTCTCTGCGCTTCCAGTGGTCGGACCGCTGTTCTTCCGCTTCGACGCTCTGGTCTATCTGGCTTTTGTGCTGTTCGCGGCGATCACCTGGTTCCTTTATCGGACGAAGACGGGCCTGGTCCTGCGCACCATGGGCGAGTCGCCGGAGACCTCGCATGCGATCGGCTATCCGGTCGTGCGCATCCGCTACATGGCCGTGCTGTTCGGCGGGTTGATGGCGGGCCTTGCCGGTGCCTATCTCTCGGTTGCCTATACTCCGCTCTGGGTCGAGAACATGACATCAGGCAAGGGCTGGATCTCCCTAGCCCTGGTGGTCTTCGCCACCTGGCGGCCGCTCCGCGTGCTGCTCGGCGCCTGGCTGTTCGGCGGCATGACCATCCTGCAATTGCAGGGCCAGGCGCTCGGCATAGCGGTTCCCTCCGAGCTGCTATCGGCCCTGCCCTATCTCGCCACCATCGTGGTGCTGGTGCTGATCTCGCGCAACCGCCAGATGCTGGCCCTGCATTTCCCGGCCTCGCTGGCCAAGCCGTTCAGGCCGGCAGGATGAGGGCAAGGCTACTTGCGCCATTGGCCGAATCCGTCAAACCGCCCATGATGGCAATCGCCCTTCCCTCCTGAACGAATTGCAGCGGAACCGCCCCGATGTCGCTCGACCTCATCGTCACCAACGCCACCCTGCCCGACGGACGCACCGGCCAGGACATCGCGGTTTCGGCTGGGCGCATCACCGCCATCGAGCCTGGAATCACCGGCGAGGCGGCCCAGCGTATCGATGCCGGCGGGCAGCTGGTAGCGCCGCCTTTCGTCGACTGCCACTTCCACATGGACGCTACTTTGTCGCTCGGCCTGCCCCGGCTCAACCAGTCAGGCACGCTCCTCGAAGGCATTGCCTTGTGGGGCGAGCTCAAGCCCATGCTGACCCATGAGGCGGTGGTCGAACGGGCGCTGCGCTATTGCGATCTCGCCGTCAGCCAGGGCCTGCTGGCCGTGCGCAGCCATGTCGACATCTGCGACGACCGGCTGCTCGCGGTCGAGGCGCTGCTCGAGGTCAAGGCCAGGGTCAAACCCTATCTCGACCTGCAACTCGTCGCCTTCCCGCAGGACGGTTATTACCGCTCGCCCACCGCCGCCAGGAACCTCGAGCGGGCGCTCGACATGGGCGTCGACGTGGTCGGCGGCATTCCCCATTTCGAGCGTACGATGGAGGACGGCGCCGCCTCTGTGAAGGCGCTATGCGCCATCGCCGCCAAGCGCGGCCTGATGATCGATTTGCATTGCGACGAGAGCGACGATCCCCATTCGCGCCATATCGAGACGCTGGCGGCGGAGGCCCAGCGCCTCGGCCTGGGCCGGCGGGCCGCAGGCTCGCATCTCACCTCCATGCACTCGATGGATTCCTATTACGTCTCCAAGCTGCTGCCGCTGATCCTGGAGGCGGGCATCTTCGCGATCGCCAATCCGCTGATCAACATCACTTTGCAGGGCCGTCACGACAGCTATCCCAAGCGTCGCGGCCTGATGCGCATCCCTGAGATGCGGGCGCTCGGCATCCCCGTGGCGCTCGGCCAGGATTGCGTGATGGATCCCTGGTACGGGCTTGGCGGCGCCGACATGCTGGATGTCGCGCATATGGCGGTGCATGCCGTGCCGATGACCAGCCGCGAAGCGATACGCTGGGCCTTCGAGGCGGTGACGTCGGTGCCGGCTGCGGTGATGGGGCTGGAAGATTATGGCCTCGCCAAGGGCTGCCATGCCGATTTCGTCATCCTGCAGGCGGCCGACACCATCGAGGCGGTGCGCATGCGCCCGACCCGCCTCTTCGTCATGCGTCGCGGCAAGGTGATTGCGCAGACCCCAGCCCGACGCAGCGCACTCGATCTGCCGGGCCGTCCCGCCAGCCTCGATCCGGCGAGCTACGCACCGAAGGCGGCGGGGTGAACCCCGGTGTGCCGGCCTCCGAACCGGATTTGACCATCTGGACAGACGTCACGCCAAAGGGCACATTGCTCTGGCAAGAGCCGCCAAGTGCTTGGCAAACCAAACGTTCCATCCCGTATTTCGAGCCGTTACAAATTTCATCCGACAAGAGAGGGGAATGACATGTCGCGCAAAGATCGCAATCCGCTTCACGGGGAATCAGGCCTGTCGCGCCGCCATTTCATCGGGCTCGGCGCCGCCGGCCTGGTCGCGGCGGGCCTGCCGCTGCCGGCTTTCGCCGCCTCCGACAAGAAGCTCAAGGTTGCGGCTATCTTCGCTACCCCGATCGAGGAACCCTGGGACAAGCAGATCCACCTCGCCCTCACCAAGGCGGCCAAGGAACTCGACATCGACTACAAGTTCTCCGAGAAGGTCCAGGCAGCCGATTTCGGCCGCGTCATGCGCGAATACGCGCAGGGCGGCTATGAGCTGGTGATGGGCGATGCCTTCGCCGCCGAGCGCGAGTCCCGCCGCACCGCCAAGCAATTCCCCAAGACCGCCTTCCTGTTCGGTTCCGGCGCCGGTCCGGCCGAGCCCAATTTCGGTGTCTTCGACAACTGGATCCATGAACCGGCCTATCTGTCGGGCCTGATCGCCGGCAAGATGAGCAAGTCCAACACAGTCGGCGCCGTGGCCGCCATGGGCATTCCCGAGGTCAACCGCCTGGTGAACGCCTTCTTCGCCGGCGCCAAGGAAGCCAATCCGCAGGTGAAGAAGAAAGTCACCTTCATCGGCTCCTTCTTCGATCCGCCCAAGGCCAAGGAAGCCGCCATCGCCCAGATCGATGGCGGCGTCGACGTCATCTATGCTGAGCGCTTCGGCGTGATCGACGCGGCCAAGGAAAAGAAGATCTATGCGATCTCCAACATGTCCGATCAATCAGACCAGGGACCGGACACCGTGATCACCGGCCCGGTCTGGGACATGTACCCGACCGTGCAGCAGGCCATCAAAATGGTGCGCGCCGGTGTGTTCACTGCCCAGGACTATGGCGACTTCTCGCGCATGGCCAAGGGCGGCTCCTCGCTCGCGCCCTATCACAAATTCGACAAGCTGCTGCCGGCCGAGGTCAAGGATCTGGTCGAGAAGAAGAAGGCGGAGATCCTCGCCGGCACCTTCCGCGTCGACGTCGACGAGAACACCCCGGTCTCGGACTGAGCTACCTTTACCCTCCCCTGGAGGGGGAGGATCGACGCGCAGCGTCGGGGTGGGGTGGCCGGCGCCCCCTCAACGACAGTGTCGACATTGATGGTTTGGATGAAAATCACTGCCAGCCATCACCCCACCCCGGACTTCGTCCGACCCTCCCTGCGCAACTCAAGAGAGTTGCGGACATCCAGGGGAGGGTAGAAACCAGGTGCGCCTTCCACCCATGCCCCCTTCCCCTCCCCTCGTCGAGATGCGCGGCATCTCCAAGCGCTTCGGCACCGTCCAGGCCAATGCGGACGTCGATCTCCTGGTGCGCCCGGGCGAGATCGTCGGCCTGCTCGGCGAAAACGGGGCGGGCAAGACCACGCTGATGAACATCCTGTTCGGCGCCTATGCGGCGGACGAAGGCGAGATCCTGATCGACGGCCAGGCACGGCGCATCCAGAATTCCGCCGATGCGCTCAGCGCCGGCATCGGCATGGTGCATCAGCACTTTCATCTGGCTCCCCGCCTCAGTGTGCTCGAAAACCTGCTGGTCGGTCTGCCAGGGCGGGGCGGACGGCTCGATCGGACAGGCGCCCTGGTCCGCCTCGGCGAGATTGCCGCCAAGTTCAATCTCCGCCTCGATCCAGACAGGCCGGTCTCCTCGCTTGCCGTCGGCGAGCAGCAGCGCCTGGAGGTGATCAAGGCCCTGTTTCGCGGCGCGAGACTCCTTATCCTTGACGAACCCACTGCTGTCCTCGCACCCGAAGAGACGGAAGGATTGTTCAAGGCGCTAAGGGCGATGACGGGCGAGGGCCTCGGCATCATCTTCATCTCGCACAAACTCACCGAGGTACGCGCCATCACCGATCGCTGCGTGGTGCTGCGCCATGGCCGGGTCGTCGGCTCGATCGACGAACCCGCCAAGACCTCCTCTTCCGAGATGGCGCGGCTGATGTGCGGCCAGGAGATCGTACCGCCGCAGCGCCCCATCTCCGAGCCTGGCGCCGTGGTCCTGTCCTTGGAAAACATCTCGACCGACCGGCATGGCGGCATGCGGCTTGCCAGCGTTTCCCTTTCCGTGCGCGAGGGCGAGATCCTCGGCATTGCGGGCGTGACCGGCAATGGCCAGCGGGCCCTGGCGGATGTGGTCGCCGGCATGCTCGCTCCCTCGGCTGGGACGCTGAAGATCGCGGGCGCCGAAGTCGTGCCCTATGGCCCGCGCCGCGTACAGGAGATGGGGCTCGGCCGCATCCCCGAGGATCGCATGACCCAGGGCATGGTCACGGCCCTGCCCCTGGCCGATTCGATGGTGTTGCCCCGCATCGGCACTTCCGCCTTCTCGGCGCGCGGCCTCCTCAAGCCCGGCGCCATTCAGGCCTTCGCCGAGGAACAGATCCGGGCCTTCGACATACGCTGCCCCGGGCCCATGGCGAGAGCCGGTTCGCTGTCCGGCGGCAACATGCAAAAGGCCCTGCTGGCGCGCGAACTCGCCTTCGATCCCAAGGCGTTGATTGTCGCCCAGCCAACCCGCGGCCTCGACGTCGGCGCCGCTCGCTTCGTGCATGAGCGGTTTCTCGACCTGCGCGCCCGCCGCCGCGGCCTGATCGTGATCAGCGAGGACCTGGAGGAATTGCTTACCCTCTCCGACCGCATCGCCGTGCTCTATGAGGGGCGCGTGGCCGGTATCCTGCCGGCCGGCGAAGCGACGATCGAGAAACTCGGCCTGTTGATGACAGGAGCCAAGAACTGATGTTGAGGCACTGATGTTGAGGCTGGAACCCCGCCAATCCACCCCTGTCTGGTTCAATATCGCCCTGCCCATCCTGGCGGTGCTGGTCACGCTCGTCCTCTGCAGCGGCCTGATCGTCATGGCCGGCGCCAATGTCTTCGAGGCCTATGGCCTGATGCTGAAAGGTGCCTTCGGTGATTTCTACGCCCTCACCGAAACGCTGGTGAAGGCCGCGCCGATGATCTTCACCGGCCTCGCCGTCGCCGTCGCCTTCCGCGCCAAGTTCTGGAACATCGGCGCCGAGGGCCAGTTGATGGCCGGAGCGGTGGCGAGCTGCTTCGTCGGCAGCTTTGCGATGCCAAGCGCCCTTGCCTACATCGCCATGGCGCTGGCGGGTACGGCAGCCGGAGGCATCGCTGCGCTGGTGCCGGCTTTGCTCAGGGTGAAGCTCAAGGTCGACGACGTTGTCTCCTCGCTTCTCCTCAATTCGGTAATCCTGCTTGGCGTGCTCGCCCTGATCGAAGGACCCTGGAAGGATTCGCTCAGCGGCTATCCGATCTCGCCGCCGATCGAGGACAGCGCCAATTTCCCGATCTTCTTCGAGGGCACGCGGCTGCATCTGGGCGTGCTGGCTGCCCTCGTCGCGGCGCCGGCCATCTGGTTCCTGATCACGCGTACCACACTGGGCTTTGCCATCCGCGTCACCGGCGAGAATGCCGAGGCGGCCGCCTATGGCGGCATCAAGGTCAATGCCATCCTGGTCGCCACCGCTTTGCTTTCCGGCGGGCTGGCGGGCCTGGCCGGTGTCGGCGAGGTCGGCGGCGTGCATTTCCAGGTAATGGGAGACCTGTCGCCGGGCTATGGCTATAGCGGCATCGTCATCGCCATGCTGGCCCGCCTCAATCCGCTCGGCGTGGTGCCGGCGGCCCTGTTCTTCGCGGCGGCAATGACCGGCGCCGAGGCGATGTCGCGCGCCACCGGCGTGCCGGTCTTCCTGGCCGACGTCATTCAGGGCACGTCCCTCCTGACCATGCTGGTCGCACTCCTGTTCACCTCCTATCGCCTGCGACGCTCGGGGGTTATGGCATGAACCTGATCCTCGAACAGATCTTCCAGATCGGCTTCTTCGCGGCGACCTTGCGCATCGCCACCCCCCTGATCTTCGCCACGCTCGGCGAACTGATCTCCGAGCGCGCGGGCGTGCTCAATCTCGGTATCGAAGGCATCATGCTGCTCTCGGCCATGACCGGCTTTACCGCCGCCTATTTTACCGGCAGCCCCTGGCTCGGCGTCCTCGCCGCCATCGCAACCGGCGCCCTGCTCGGTGCGCTGCACGCCGTACTGACGGTGGCGCTCGGCCTCAGCCAGCATGTCTCGGGCATCGGCATCACCTTGTTCGCCTCGGGCCTTGCCTATTTCTTCTATCGCCTGGTGTTCGGCCAGCAGGCCTCGCCGCCGACCATCGCGGCCTTCCAGCCGGTGCCGATCCCCGGCCTTGCCGAGATTCCGATCCTTGGGCCGATCCTGTTCCAGCAATACGCCCTGGTCTATCTGGCGCTGATCGGCGTCGCCCTCACCGCTTTTTTGATCTATCGCACGCCCTGGGGCCTCGGCCTGCGCATGGTGGGGGAAAACCCGCGTGCCGCCGATTCCGCCGGCATCAGCGTGATCGCCCGCCGCTTCGAAGCCGTCATCCTCGGAGGTGCCCTGATGGGCCTCGGCGGCGCCTTCCTCACCATGGCCCAGTTCAACGCCTTCACCTTCGGCGTGATCTCGGGACGCGGCTGGATCTGCATCGCCCTGGTGGTGTTCGGTCGCTGGGATCCCCTGCGCGCCACTGGCGCCGCCTTGCTGTTTGCCTGCGTCGACGCGCTGCAACTGCGCCTGCAGGCGGTGGGCCTGGGGCATATCCCCTACCAGATCTTCCTGATGCTGCCCTTCCTGCTCACCATCGTCGCCATGGCGATGATGTCGCGCAATGCCATGGCACCGACCGCCCTGCTGAAACCCTTCCGCAAGGAGGAGCGCTGAGAGCGCGGCCGCCCTAGGTTTGCTGCCGGCCGCAACAAAATTGCGGTCGGTGATGCCTTTCGCCTTGCCTCAGCCCGTGCCTTGCCGATAGAAGAGCCTTATTCAGAAGGACCCGGTGAAATTCCGGGTGGCTCTTCCGGCCGCCGATCCGCCGGATAACGCAAATGGCGCGACAGCATCATCCAACCCGTTTCACCGGGTATGGCCGCATGTCCCTTGCGAATTTTCTCATGAACAAATTGTCTGCCTATTCCCGGGAGTGGTTTTCCAATCCACGCGGCGACGTGCTTTCCGGCATCGTCGTCGCCCTCGCCCTGATCCCCGAAGCCATCGGCTTTTCGGTGATCGCGGGCGTCGACCCCAAGGTCGGCCTTTATGCCTCCGTGGTGATCGCCTGTGTGATCGCCTTCACCGGCGGACGCCCCGCCATGATCTCGGCGGCAACGGCCTCCACGGCCGTGCTGATGACGGGCCTGGTGCGCGACCACGGCGTGCAATATCTGTTCGCGGCCACCATCCTGATGGGAGTCTTCCAGATCATCGCCGGCTTTCTCAAGCTCGGCCGGCTGATGCGCTTCGTCTCCCAGTCGGTGATGACGGGCTTCGTCAACGCCCTGGCGATCCTGATCTTCCTGGCTCAGTTGCCCGAGCTCGTACATGTGCCGGTGGCGACCTACGGCCTGATCGCCCTCGGCCTCGCCATCATCTATCTGTTTCCCTATGTCACCAGGGCCATTCCCGCGCCCTTGGTCGCGATCGCCGTGCTCACCACCATCGCCTGGGGTTTCGGACTGGACGTGCGCACGGTGGCCCATCTGGGCGAGCTTCCCTCCACTTTGCCGAGCTTCGGCCTGCCTGAGGTGCCGCTGACGCTGGAGACGCTGCGGATCCTGACACCGGTGGCGCTTACCCTGGCGGCGGTGGGCCTGCTCGAATCCCTGCTCACCGCGCAGATCGTCGACGACATGACGGATACGCCGAGCAACAAGAACCGCGAATGCGCCGGCCAGGGCATCGCCAACATGGCCTCGGCCCTGTTCGGCGGCATGGGCGGCTGCGCCATGATCGGCCAGTCGGTGATCAACGTCTCCTCCGGCGCCCGTGGCCGCCTGTCCTCGCTGGTAGCCGGCAGCTTCCTCTTGATCCTGCTGGTGGCGCTGCAGGACCTGCTCGCCATCGTGCCGGTCGCCGCCCTGACGGCGGTGATGATCATGGTCTCGATCAATACCTTCTCCTGGCGTTCGCTCCTGCAATTGCGCAGCAACCCCGTGCCCTCCTCGGTGGTGATGCTGGCAACCGTCGGCACCGTGGTGGCGACGGCCGACCTCGCCAAGGGCGTGCTGGTGGGCGTGCTCCTGTCGGGCGTGTTCTTCGCCGGCAAGGTCTCGCGCCTCAGCCGCGTGCGTTCGAGCCTCTCGGCCGACGGCAAGGAGCGCATCTATCGGGTCGAAGGGCAGATCTTCTTCGCATCGGCGGGTACCTTCAGCGATGCCGTCGACGTGCAGGAGCCCATCGAGCGCATCGTCATCGACGTCGGCGCGGCGCATTTCTGGGACATCTCGGCGGTCGGCGCGCTCGACCGCATCGTCCTCAAAGCGCGCCGCCAGGGGCGCGAGGTCGAGGTCGTCGGCCTCAACGAGGCCAGCGCGACCCTGGTGGAGCGCTTCGCCGTGCACGACAAGGAAGGCCAAGCCCGCTCTTTGCCGTCGCATTGAGGCGCGCTTCGCACGGCCTTTGAAATCGGGGGACTCTACCATCTCGTGATGGAAGAGTCCCTTTACCATGCCGGGCTCTTTTCCAGCCGGATGGAGCGTGATCGAAGACTCCGCTTGAAATGTTCTTGTTTTGTTCTAATTTGAACGAAACGGATCATAGCCATGACGATACGCGTTGCCCCTCCTGTCCTCACCGGCCAACGAACCGAGAAGCTGGCGGAATTGCGTGCTCTGCTGCCCCGGCTCGATCATGTGCATGCCGATGCCGGCGTGCTGCCTTTCGGCATCGGGGAGATCGACGCGCGCCTGCCCGGCGGCGGCCTTGCCTTGGACGGCCTGCATGAAATTGCGCCGCAAACCATTTTCGACAATGGCAGCGCGCTGGGTTTCCTCGCCTCCCGCCTGTGCCTGCGACAGGCCAAGGGGACGGTCTGGCTGGTGACCTCACCGCGCGGCATGGCCGGCCTCGGGCGGCTCCATGGCCATGGCCTCAACGCCCTCGGCCTCGATCCTGCCGGGCTCATCGTGACGACGGCCGGCGACGAGACCGAGGCCGCCTGGGCCCTGGAGGAGATCCTGCGCTCCGGCGCCGCCGCTGCGGTGGCCGCCGTGACGGGTGGCGGCATGGACGCTACCACCAGCCGCCGCCTCCAGCTCGCAGCAGCCTCCGCCCCCTGTCCCCTCTTCCTTCTGCGCCCGCCTTTGGCCACGCCTTCCCTGGCTGCGATCACCCGCTGGCGCGTCGGCGCGGCCGCCGGTCCGCGCGATCGTTTCGGCCTTCTCACCGCCTGGCGCTGGCACGTTCGGCTCGAACGCAGCCGCAACGGGCAAAGCGGATCCTGGCTCATGGAGTATGACCATGCCTCGCATCGTCTCGATCTATCTGCCACGCTGGCCGATCCAGCGCTTTCTCGTCGCCCAGAGCAACACGCCAAGGTCGCCTGATACGATAGACGGCCATTACCCCTTCGTCCTGACGGTCGATGCCGCCGGCGGCCCGCGCATTTCAGCCGCCAGCAAGCCGGCCGAGACCGAAGGCCTGGCGGCGGGCGGGCTGGTCGCCGATGCGAGAGCCAAGGTGCCGGGCCTGCAGACGCGGCCGGCCATGCCGGAGGCCGATGCCAGGGCCCTGCACCGGCTCGGCCTGTGGGCCATGCGCTATACGCCCTCCGTGGCCCTCTACCGCGAGGCCGACGGCGCCGACGGCCTGTTCCTCGACATCACCGGCGCCAGCCATCTGGCCGGCGGCGAGCAGGCCCTTCTCGCCGACATCGTCAAGCGCCTGCGCCATCTTCGCCTCGGTGCGCGCGTGGCGCTGGCCGACACACCCGGCGCAGCCTGGGCTCTCTCCCGTTTCCATCCCCAGAATGGCTGCATCCTGGCCGAGGGCAGCGATCCCGGGCCGGCTCTTGCCGATCTGCCCCTGGCAGCCCTGCGCCTTGGTAACGACCTCGTCCAGACCCTGCACCGTCTCGGCTTCACCCGCATCGGGGATCTCATCGGCAAGCCACGGGCGCCCTTCGCCGCGCGCTTCGATGCGATCCTGCTCAAGCGCTTCGACCAGGCCATGGGGCGGCGCGAGGAAGCCCTTGCTCTGATCGAACCGCCGCCGCTCTACCATCGTAGCCGCCAGCTCCTCGAGCCGGTGGTGAGCCAGGCAGCCGTGGTGCATGTCGCCACCCGCCTGATGCAGGACCTGGTTCCCGCCCTCGTCGCCGGCGGGGTGGCAGTGCGCGCTTTGCAGCTCCGCCTGTTCCGGGTCGATGGCGAGGTGCGTACCATCCATATCGGCCTTGCCGCCGCCACACGCGATCCGGCCCATATTGCCAGGCTGGTGGAGCTCGACCTGGAAAGGCTGGGCGAGACCATCGATGCCGGCTTTGGCTTCGAGACCATCAGCCTCACCGCGACCGTCACCGAGAAATTCGGCCAGCGCCAGGCTCGTCTGTCCCTGCGGGAGGGACGCCGGGATGCGCCGCCGGCCGATGCCGGCGAACGCCGGGCCGAATTGATCGACGCTCTCCGCCAGCGCCTCGGCCCCGGCAGCGTGCGCCGACTCCATCCCGTCGCCCGGCACGATCCGGCCTTCGCCGAGGAGGCGCGCGATGCCGCCGATCCTGCACCGGCCTGGCCGGCGGCCGATGGCTTGCGTCAGCGGCCACCCTTGTTTCTGGACCAGCCCGAGCCCCTGCAGATCCTCGCCACCCGTCCAGACGGCCTGCCCGATCATGTCCGCTGGCGCGGTTCGTCCCATCACATCACTGCGCTGCAGGGACCGGAACGCATCGCCGGTCCCTGGTGGGAAGCGGCTCCCCCGGTCCTGCCCGACAAGTCGGGCAAGGAGGAATATGGCTGGGGCAAGATGGGCGAGGAAGCTCCTGCCCTCCCCAACGGTGAGAGCCCAAGGAGCCAGAAGCGCAACCGTTTCGAGGACGGAGAAGCCAGGCGCGAGCGCGCCGTCCTGCTGCCCGCGCCGACCTACCAGGACTATTACGTCGCCGAGACGCAGACCGGCCAACGTTTCTGGCTCTGCCATGACGGCCGGCAGAGCTGGTCCCTGCGAGGGCTGTTCGCATGAGATATGAGAGAGAGGCCGACAGCGGCTATGTCGCCCTTCCCGGCAGGGTGAAAGACCAGACGCTTCCTGTGGATTTGCCGACACCAGCCCCATCCGCCTATGCCGAGCTCGCCGTCACCACCAATTTCTCCTTCCTGCGCGGCGCCTCCTTTCCGCAGGACATGGTGAGGCAGGCCCATAGGCTCGGCCTGGCCGGTATCGGCATCGCCGACCGCAACTCCTTTGCCGGTGTGGTCAGGGCCCTGCGCGAGGCCAAGAAATATCCGTCGCTGCGCTATCTGCCCGGCGTGCGCCTCGTCACCATGGATGGTTTCGAGGCCATCGCCTATCCCACCGACCGCGAGGCCTATGGTCGGCTCTGCCGCCTGCTCAGCGACAACAACAAGCGCATGGTGCGTGCGAAAGGTGAGTGCCAGTTCGACTTTTCGGCCATTCTCGCCGCCTGCGAGGGGCAGAAACTGATCGTTCTGCCGCCCTATACGCTCGATCCCCTCTTCGCCGAACGGGTAACCAGGCTGGCCGAGGCGGCACCGGGCTCCGTCTATCTGGCCGGCAGCCATCGCCTCAAAGGCGACGAGCCTCGCCGCCTCGGCCTGCTCGCCGAGCTGGGCGAGAGGATCGGCGCCCCGATGGTCGCCATCAACGACGTGCTCTACCATGTACCGGCCCAGCGGCCGCTTGCCGACATCCTCACCTGCATCCGAGAAAAATGCACCTTGGCCGAAGCCGGCTTGCGGCTCGAAGTCAACGAGGAACGCCACATCAAGTCGCCCGCCGAAATGGCCGCACTCTTCGCCGATCATCCCGACGCACTGGCGCGCACGCTCGAAATCGTTGAGGCCTGCACGTTCAATCTGCGTGACCTGAAATACGAATATCCGGACGAACCCATTCCACCTGGCAAGACCGCCCAGCAACACCTGGAGGACCTGGCCTGGGCCGGCGCCAGGAAGCGCTTTGCTCGTGGAGTGCCGGAGAAAGTCGTCAACGCTGTTCGCGCTGAGCTCGCTTTGATCGCCAAGCTCGAATTCGCGCCCTATTTTCTTACCGTGCACGATGTCGTCGACCATGCCCGCAACGCACTCAATATTCTCTGCCAGGGGCGCGGTTCGGCGGCGAACAGCGCCGTTTGCTATTGCCTCGGTATCACCGAGGTCAATCCGACCGAAACGGAGCTGCTGTTCTCCCGTTTCATCTCCGAAAACCGCGGCGAGCCACCGGACATCGATGTCGATTTCGAACATGAGCGCCGCGAAGAAGTCATTCAGCGTATTTACGAACATTATGGCCGTCATCGCGCGGCTATCTGCTCGACCGTAATTCACTACCGCTCCCGGCGGGCGGTGGGTGAAGTCGGCAAGGTGCTGGGCCTGACACCGGACGTGACGGCGGCCTTGTCGAAGACGGTCTGGGGCATGGGCATGCAGACCTGGACGCCCAGCCGCGTGCGCCAGGCGGGCCTGGATCCCGACAATCCGGTGATCCGCCAGGCGCTCCACTTCACCGCCGCGCTCACCGGTTTTCCCCGCCATCTGTCGCAGCATGTCGGCGGCTTCGTGCTCACGCGCGAGAGGCTCGACGACACCGTGCCCGTCTGCCATGCCACCATGGCGGACCGCACCTTCGTCGAGTGGGACAAGGACGACATCGACGAACTGGGGATGATGAAGGTCGATGTGCTGGCGCTCGGCATGCTCAGCTGCATCCGGCGCGGGCTCGAGCTGCTGGAACGCCATTACGACCGCAATCTCGGCGCGATCGCGGCCCTGCCCCGCAACGACGAGGCCACCTATGACATGCTGTGCAAGGCCGATTCTGTCGGCGTGTTCCAGGTCGAAAGCCGAGCGCAGATGTCGATGCTGCCGCGGCTGAAGCCTCGCAAATTCTACGATCTCGTCGTCGAGGTCGCGATCGTGCGCCCCGGCCCGATCCAGGGCGGCATGGTCCATCCCTATTTACGCCGGCGCGACGGCATCGAAAAATCCGACCTGCCCATGCGGCGCGGCGGCGACAGGAACGAACTCGCCGAAGTCCTGGGCCGCACGCTCGGTGTTCCCCTCTTCCAGGAACAGGCCATGGAGATCGCCATCAAGGCCGCCGGCTTCACGCCGGACGAGGCCGATGGCCTCAGAAGGGCCATGGCAACCTTCCGGCACACAGGCACGATCGGCAACTACAAGGAAATGTTCATCGGCGGCATGGTGCGCCGCGGCTATGAACAGGCCTTTGCCGAACGCTGCTTCAGCCAGATCGAAGGTTTCGGCGAATATGGCTTTCCCGAAAGCCATGCCGCCAGCTTCGCGGTGCTGGTCTATGTCTCCGCCTATATCAAATGCCACTACCCCGACGTCTTCTGCGCCGCCATCCTCAACAGTCAGCCCATGGGTTTCTATCAGCCGGCGCAACTGGTACGGGACGCCGAAAATCATGACGTCGAAATCCGGCCCGTCGACGTCAATTACAGCGAATGGGACTGCACGCTGGAACCGGCCAGCGATCCCATCAAACATCGCTTTGCCGTACGCCTCGGCATGCGGCTGGTCTCCGGACTGAACGAGAAGGAGATCACCGCAATGGCCGGCCGGCGCGGCAACGGTTTTTCCAGCCTGGAGCGCTTCGGCACGGCAAGCGGCCTGCCACTGGCGGCAATGCAGAAACTGGCCGAGGCCGATGCCTTCCGCTCGCTCGGCCTGGACAGGCGCGAGGCCCTGTGGGCCGTGCGCCGCTTCGAGACCATCGGCATCGGTGCCACCAAGACGAGCCGGGACATGCCGCTGCTGGCCGCCGATTTCGACGATGCCCTGTTTCCCGAGCCAGCCGTCACCCTGCCTACTATGTCGCAGAGCGAGCATGTACTGGAGGACTATCAGTCGACCGGCCTGTCGCTCAAGGCCCATCCCTGCTCCTTCCTGCGCCCGCAATTGCAGCATCTCGGCGCCATCACCAACGAGGCGCATCGCGACGACAAGTTCAAGCAGGACAGCCTCGTCACCGTCGCCGGCCTGGTAGTGACGCGCCAGCGCCCCGGCACCGCCAGCGGCGTCGTCTTCATGACCATCGAGGATGAGACCGGCATCGCCAATATCATCGTGTGGTCGCGGACTTTCGAGAGGAACCGCCGCGCGGTGATGAATGCCCGCTTCGTCGCCATACGCGGCCGGCTCCAGCGTGCCAGCGATGTCGTGCATGTCATCGCCGAGGAGGTGCTCGACCTCTCCGCCGAACTCGCCCGCCTACGCGACATGCCGGATGGCCTGCCGGCTCCGCCGCCGGCCCAGCTCGAACTGAGCTTGTTCAAGAGCCGGGATTTCCATTGAGGAATTGGGCATGCCCGCCATCCGGGAGCAGATCCAGCTCGGGCTCGATTTCGGCCGGGAAGAGCCCATCGCCGTGCTGCGCCAGCGCCTGCTGGCAACCTATGGCCCGCGGCGCGATGCTCGGCGCCACACGCCGTCCGAGCAATTCGTCAAGGCGCTGATCAGCTCGGAAACCTATGATTCCGCTTCCGAAAAAGCCTTCCAGGCCTTGTGCGAGCATTTCCATCCCCTCGACAGGCTGGGGCAGAGCGATCCCCGCCAGGTACTCACGCATCTTGCCACCGTCACCCATCCCGAGAAGAAAGCCAGCCAGCTGGTTGCTTCGGTCGGCCGCATCGTCGAGCAGCGGGGACGGTTCGATCTCTCCCATCTCGCCGCGCTGTCGGTCGAGGCCGGGATGGAACTGCTCCAGCTTTACGATGGCATCGGCCCCAAATGCGCGGCGGCCATCCTCAATTTCTCGACGCTCCGGCGGCGTGTCTTCGTGGTGGACAGGCACATCAAGCGTTTCGGCGAGCGCTTCGGCCTGTTTCCGCAAAATGTGAGTTTGACCAAGGCCCATCAGATCATGCTGCGCCTGATGCCGGCGAGCTGGGATGCCGACGATCTCTATGAGCTGCACTGGCTGATCAAACGCTTCGGCCAGGAGGTCTGCACCAGCCAAAGACCGCTTTGTCCACGGTGCGAGATGGCGGCTCTATGCCGGCATGGATCCACCTCAATGCCGCGGGTTCCGACGCGTTAGGGCATCGTCGCGCATAGCGTGGGAATCCTTCCCCGACTTCGGGGAAGGATTCTTGCGCTTTCTATTGGTCTCGGCTCGATCTCAAGCCTGCCCCTGCGTCCGCTCCAGCAGGGACAGCCAGTTCTCATGGCCGATCTTGTGCAGCAGGGCCTCCGAATATCCGGCAGCGCGCATCCTCTCGATCAGGTGCGGCAGGCCGGCGACGCTGCCGATGGCGGCGGGGATCACCGCGCCGTCGAAGTCCGATCCGAAGGCGACGCCGTCTTCGCCCAGGCGTTCGACCAGGTAATCGAGATGGCGCACCATGACGTCGAGATCGGTATCCGCGCGCATGGCGCCATCCGGCCTCAGGAAGCAGGTGGCAAAGTTGAGGCCGACGACTCCGCGGCTCTCCCTGATGGCATCGAGCTGCCTGTCGGTGAGATTGCGCGTGGACTGGCACAGGGCGTGGACGTTGGAATGGGTGGCGACGAGCGGCGCCGTACTCAACCCGGCGACGTCCCAGAAACCCTTCTCGTTGAGATGCGAGAGGTCGATCATGATGCCGCGCGTGTTGCACTCCTTCACCAATTCGCGGCCAATCTCGGTCAGGCCGGGACCGGTATCCGGCGAGGCCGGAAAGCGGAAGGGCACGCCATGGGCGAAGATGTTGGGGCGGCTCCACACCGGCCCGATCGAGCGCAGGCCGGCGGCGAAGAGCACGTCGAGATTGGCGAAATCGGCATCTACAGCCTCCGCCCCCTCGATATGCAGGACGGCCGCGATCTTGCCGGCCGCCATGGCGACTCGGATCTCGACGGCGCTGCGGCAGATGGCGACGTCGTCAGGAAAGGCCCGCTCCAACCGCAGCATGATCGACAGCATGGCGATGGTCGAAGCCTGCGCCTTTTCCAGGGGCAGCAGCGGCGGCAAAGGCAGATCGTAGCTCGTCCCCTTCATCTCCTCGTCCATGTTCGCCATGCTCAGGGGCGGCGGGAACATGGCGAAGAAGCCGCCGGCAAAACCGCCGGCGCGCGCTCGCGGCAGATCGATATGACCGGCACCGTCGCCCTCGCCGAACACCGTCTCTGCCGGTTTTGCCTTGTTGGAGGCCAGGTGCAGCAACGTGTCGTTGTGGCCATCGAAGACAGGGACGATGGCTGACGGTTCGGCGGTCGGGTTCATGGGGGATTTCTTTCCAGGCTGGCAGCACGATCATTCGGCCCGGAAGGGGCCGACCTTCTCACCCAGGCGCTGCCACAGAGGATGCCTGAGAGATAACAAGCCCGGCCGTCGCGGCCGGGCTTGTTTCGTGGAGCGGATGTCGGACAGGAGATCCTGTTCGATCAGCCTCGCAGCGACTTCAGATGGGCCACCAGGCCCTTGGTCGAAGCATCGAGCCCGTCGACCGTCGCGCCCTTCACCACCGGCAGCAGGCGCGAGGCGAGTTCCTTGCCGAGTTCCACGCCCCATTGGTCGAAGGAGTTGATGCCCCAGATCACGCCCTGCGTGAACACCTTGTGCTCATAGAGCGCCACGAGGCGGCCGAGCATGCGCGGGGTGAGCTTGCGATAGGCGATGGTGGTGGTGGGACGGCTTCCGGGGAACTCCTTGTGCGGGGCCAGAAGCGCGATCTTCTTGTCGTCGAGCCCCTGGGCCTTCAGCACCGCCGTCGCCTCCTCTTGCGAACGGCCATGCATGAGCGCCTCGGTCTGCGCCAGGCAGTTTGCCATCAGGATGGCATGATGATCGCCCATTCCGGCTTCATGCGGCTCGGCCGCGATGAGGAAGTCGGCCGGGATCACATTGGTGCCCTGATGGATGAGCTGGTAGAAGGCGTGCTGGCCGTTGGTGCCAGGCTCGCCCCAGACCAGGGGGCCGGTCTCCGAGGTCACCGGCGAGCCGTCGAGATGCACGCGCTTGCCGTTGGATTCCATGTCGAGCTGCTGCAGATAGGCCGGGAAGCGCCCGAGCCGCTGGTCGTAGGGCAGCACAGCATGGGCGGCATAGCCCATGAAATTGCGGTGCCAGATGCCGATCAGGCCCATCAGCACCGGGATGTTCTTCTCCAGCGGCGTGGTGGCGAAATGGTGGTCGACCTCATGGCCGCCGGCCAGGAACTCCGAAAAGTTCTCCGGCCCGACGGCGATCATCAGGCCGAGGCCGATGGCCGACCACATCGAGTAGCGCCCACCGACCCAGTCCCAGAAGCGGAACATCCGGTCCTTGTTGATGCCGAAGGCCTCGACCGCGACGATATTGGTCGAGATCGCCGCAAAATGATCGCCCACCGCGGTCTCACCGAGCGATTTGGCGATCCATTGCCGCGCCGACTGGGCGTTCGTCATGGTCTCGATCGTCGTGAACGTCTTCGACGAAACCAGGAACAGGGTACGCGAAGGGTCGAGGCGCGACAACGTGTCCGCCATGTCGGCGCCGTCGACATTGGAGACGAAATGGGCGCGCGGGCCGTCGGCATAGGGCGAGAGGGCGCGGGCCCCCATGGCCGGGCCGAGGTCGGAACCACCAATGCCGATATTGACCACGTCGGTGAATTTGTCACCGGTGGCGCCGCGCAGCTCGCCCGAGCGAATCTTCTCGGCGAAGGCGTAGCAGCGCGCCAGTTCCTCATGCACCTCCGGCACGACATTCTTGCCGTCCACGCGAATGTCGGCATCAACAGGCGCGCGCAGGGCCGTGTGCAGCACTGCCCGCCCTTCGGTGGTGTTGATCTTGTCGCCCTCGAGCATCTCGTCCCGGCGGGTCTCGATGCAATGCGCCCGCGCCAGCTCGAGCAGCAGGGACAGGGTTTCGTCGGCGATGCGGTTCTTGGAAAAATCCACCAGCACGTCGTCGAGCGTGAAGGAGAACTTGGCGAATCGGTCGGGATCCGCGGCGAAAAGGTCGCGCGTCGTCGTCGAGGCCAGTGTCTGCTTATGGGCTTCGAGATCCTGCCAAACCTTTGCGGCCTGTGAATGCTCCATATCCGTTTCCCTTCCTCATTGTCCGAAGGCGTGTCAAACTGCGGGCTGTGTTTGTCGCCCGGAGCGGGTGCATAAATCAATATTGGAACTGACTGCAGATGACGATTTCGGACAGCATCCAGGTTTTGGCTTCGGAAGCGACGCAATGGCGCCGCGACATTCACCGCCACCCCGAGCTGCAATACGACGTACAGCGTACGGCCGGCCTGGTCGCGGGCCTGTTGCGTGATTTCGGCTGTGATGAAGTCGCCGAGGGAATCGGGCGCACCGGCGTGGTCGGGGTGATCAAGGGGCGTCCCGGTTCGCGCACGATCGGCATGCGCGCCGATATGGATGCCTTGCCGATCCTCGAGGAGAGCGGCGTGCCATATGCTTCCACCGTGCCCGGCAAGATGCATGCCTGCGGCCATGACGGCCATACCGCCATGCTGCTTGGCGCGGCGAAGAATCTAGCTGATACCCGCAACTTCAACGGTGACGCCGTGGTGATCTTCCAGCCGGCCGAAGAAGGCGGCGGCGGCGGCAAGGCCATGGTGGAAGATGGCCTGATGGAGCGATTCGCCATCGGCGAAGTCTATGGCATGCACAATCTGCCGGGCCTGGCGCCAGGCCATTTTGCCATGTGCCCCGGGCCCATCATGGCCTCTAGCGACGTGTTCGACATCGACATCACCGGCAAGGGCGCGCATGCCGCCCGCCCGCACGAGAGCGTCGATCCGGTGCTGGTGGCGGCCCAGATCATCAATGCCCTGCAGACCATCGTCTCGCGCAATGCCGATCCCCTTCATGGCGCCGTCGTTTCAGTGACGGCGATCAAGGCGGGGGACGCTTATAACGTCATCCCCTCCACGGCCCATCTGCACGGTACCTGCCGCGCTCTGACGCCGGAAATTCGCGACCTGCTCGAAACACGCGTCGTCGAGGTGGCGGAGTTGACGGCGAAGGCTCTGGGTGCCAGTGCCAAGGCCGTCTATCAGCGTCATTATCCCGTCACCCGCAACCACGCCACGCAGACCGTGTTCTGCGGGGAAGTCGCTCGCATGGTGGCCGGCCATGACAATGTCGATGTTGCCGCTCTTCCCATGATGGGCGCGGAGGACTTCTCCTTCATGCTGGAGGCGCGCCCCGGCGCCTTCATCTTCATTGGCAATGGCAACAGCGCCGGACTGCACAATGCCGCCTATGATTTCAACGATGCCATCATCCCTGCCGGGATCAGCTACTGGACACAACTGGCGGAAACGCGGCTCGCCGGCTGAGACCTCTCTTCCTCGGCCTCCCTATCTCAAGGAACTCCCGCATGTCCGATCTCGTCTCCCGGCCGACTCTGGCCGCGCCCGACGACGACCCTCATCTCTGGCTGGAGGACATCGAGGGCCAGGACGCCCTTGCCTGGGTGAACGAGCGCTCGCAACGAACGCTGGCCCGCTTCGGCACCGACGGCTTCGAACGCGATCGGGACGCCTTGGCTGCGATCCTTGATCGCCCCGATCGCATTCCCGGCATCAGCAGGCGCGGCGAGTTCGTCTATAATTTCTGGACGGATGCCACCAATCCACGCGGCCTGTGGCGCAGGACCACTCTTGCCTCCTACCGGCAGGCGGAACCGGCCTGGGATATCCTGCTCGATCTCGATGCCCTCGCCAAGACAGAGGGCGAGGACTGGGTCTGGGCCGGGGCTTCGCTCGAACCCCATGGGCGGCAGCGCGCCATCCTCAGCCTGTCGCGCGGCGGCAGCGATGCGGCTGTGCATCGTGAATTCGACCTGGCCTCACGGCGTTTCGTCCCCGACGGCTTCATGCTGCCGGAAGCCAAGGGCGGCATTGCCTGGCTCGACGCCGACACGCTGCTGCTCTCCAGCGCACTCGGCGAGGGCATGGCGACGACCTCCGGCTATGCCCGCACGGTGCGCCTGTGGCGTCGTGGCGAGGATCCCTTGAAAACGGCGGTGGTCTTCGAGGTCCAGCCCCAGTCCATGTCGGTCTGGGCCGGCATCGACCGCACCGGCGGCGGCGAGCGCATCTGGTTTCTCGAAAAGCCCGCCTTCTTCGAAACGCGGGGCTGGCTCGGCGACAGGAGCGGCCCGAGCGAGGCCATCGACCTGCCGGCCGACTCGCAATGGGACGTGTTCGGCGACTGGCTGGCGGTTAAGCTGCGCACGAGCTGGGCTCCCGCCGGCACAAGTTTTGCCGGCGATACCCTTCTCGGCATCTCGCTCGCCGCCTTCCGGTCAGGCAGCCGCACTTTCCAAGTGCTGTTCGAACCTGCCGAACGGCGGACCCTGGACGGCTTTTTCTGGAACCAGGGACAGCTCGTGCTGTCGATCCTGGACAATCTCCAGCCCCGATTCGAGCTCGTCACGCCCTCCCCCAACTCCTGGGCCAAGCACGCCATCGACGTGCTGCCCTCCACGGGCGTCGTGCATATCTGGTCGCTCGACGCGGAGGAGGCCGACACCAATGGCGAGGTGATGGTGTCCCTGCAGGATCCGATCACGCCGCCACAAATGCTGCTGCTCGATGTGAGCAGGCCCGAGGCGGTGGCCAGTCCCCTGCTCCTCAAGCGCAGTCGCGATGCCTTCGACAGCAAGGGGCTGCAGGTCGTCAAGCACGAGGCTGTCTCGGTCGACGGCGAGAAGATCCCCTATACGCTGGTCGGCCCCACCGGCGAGACCGGCGAGGCACCGGTGCATCTCACGGCCTATGGCGGCTTTGGCGTTTCCGTCCTGCCCAGCTACAGCGCCTCCATCGGCAAGCTCTGGCTCGAACGGGGCGGCACGTCGGTCACCGCCAATATTCGCGGCGGCGGAGAATTCGGCGCCCGCTGGCACGAGGCGGGCCGCCGCGAGGGCAAGCATCTCGCGCATGAGGATTTCGCGGCGGTGGCTGCCGATCTGGTCGGGCGCGGCATCACACAGCCGGAGCGGATTGCGGCAGAAGGCGGCTCCAATGGCGGCCTGCTGATCGCCAATATGCTCACCCGCCATCCCGAGAAATTCGGCGCCCTATTCTGCACCATCCCACTGATCGACATGCGGCGCTACACCAAGCTCCTGGCCGGCGCGAGCTGGATCGACGAATATGGCGACCCGGACAAGCCAGACGACTGGGCCTTCCTACGGAAGATCTCCGCCTATCATGTTGCCGATGCCGGTTCCTATCCGCCCATCTTGCTGGCGACCACGCGCCGCGACGACAGGGTTCATCCCGCCCACGCCCGCAAGATGGCGGCCAAGCTGGAGGCACTTGGCCACCGCGTGCATTTCTACGAGCCCGAGGCCGGCGGCCACGGCTACGGCAAGGACAGCCGGGAGCGCGCCTCCTTCATCGCACTCGGCTACACCTTTCTGCGCCAGGCCATCGGCTGGGAGAGCCAGGCATGAGCGAACCAGTCCTGCCTGTTTATGCCGATGTCGCCGCCGCCGCCGAGCGCATCCGTGGCCAGGCCCATCGCACACCGGTGCTGACCTCTCGAAGCTTCGACGAGGAACTCGGCGCGCAGGTCTTCTTCAAATGCGAGAATTTGCAGCGCATGGGCGCCTTCAAGTTCCGCGGTGCCTTCAATGCCCTGTCGCGTTTCGACGAGGAGCAGAAGCGCAAGGGCGTGGTGACTTTCTCTTCGGGCAACCATGCCCAGGCGATCGCCCTTGCAGCGCGCATCCTCGGCATTCCCGCTACCATCATCATGCCGCATGACGCGCCGAAGGCGAAAGCCGAGGCCACAATGGGCTATGGCGGCAAGGTCATCTTCTATGACCGCTATACCGAGGACCGCGAGGTGATCGGGCGAAATCTGTCGCACGAACATGGCTTCACGTTGATTCCACCCTATGATCATCCGGACGTGCTCTGCGGCCAGGGCACCGCTGCCAAGGAACTCTTCGAGGAGGTCGGCGAACTCGACGCCTTCTTCGTCTGTCTCGGCGGCGGTGGGCTGCTCGCCGGATCGGCGCTGGCGACGCGGGCACTGTCGCCCAACTGCCGGCTCTACGGCGTCGAGCCCGAAGCGGGGAATGACGGACAGCAATCCTTCCGCGCCGGCCGGATCGTCAGGATCGACACGCCCCGCACCATTGCCGATGGCGCGCAGACCCAATATCTGGGCGCCCATACCTTCCCGATCATCAAGCGCGATGTCGACGACATCCTCACCGTCTCCGATGCCGAGCTGGTCGAATGCATGCGCTTCGCCGCCACCCGCATGAAGCTGGTGATCGAGCCGACCGGCTGCCTCGGTTTCGCCGCCGCCCGTGCCATGAAGACAGACCTCGCCGGCAAGCGCGTCGGCGTGCTGATCAGCGGCGGCAATGTGGATATCGACCGGTTCTGCCAATTGCTGGGAGAATAAGACGCACCCGGCTCACGCCAGCCTCGTCATGCCGTTCTGCATCCGGATGATGTTGATCAGGGTGCGCAAGGCCGGGTGATTGTGGCGCCGGCTCGAGTAATACATGTGAAAGGGATCGCCATCCGAGGCGTGGTCGTCGAGGACGATCTTAAGGCTGCCTTGCGCGAGTTCTCCGGCGATCAGCGCTTCCAGAACATAGGCAAGGCCAAGCCCGGCCTCGGCAGCCGCGATCGTGGTCGCTGTGTCGTTGAGGGTGATGAGGCCGGGCACGCGCAGCCGGCGCGCCTCCGCGCCGCTGCCGAGATCCCAGCGATAGGCTGTGTTGTCGCCCAGGAGCAGTTGCAGGCAGACATGGCTGGCGAGGTCAGCCGGGGTCTGCGGCCTGCCATGCTCCCTGAAATAGGCGGGAGAGCCGACCACCACCCAGCGCTGCGGCCCCGTGAGCGGCACGGCGATCATGTCCTCCGGCACGTGATGACCATAGCGCATGCCGGCGTCGAAGCCCTCGGCGACGATGTCGATGGGCCGGTCATCCACGGCAACGGTCAGGCGGACATCCGGGCATTGGCGGGCGAACTCCGGCAAGGCCGGCGAGATCAGGAGATGGGCGGCATCCCGGAACACGTTCAGGCGCAATTCGCCGAAGCGCACGTTTCCCGGCGCTTCCAGCACCTCCAGGGCCGAGCCGATCACATCGAATCCTTCTTCGAGGCGCTGGGCGAATTTGAGGCCGAGATCTGTCGGCGAGACCGCCCGGCTGGTGCGGTTCAACAACTTGGCCCCGAGCCTGGCCTCGAGACGCCGCATGGCGTGACTGGCAGCTGACGGCGTCAGGCCGAGTTCGATGGCAGCCGTGGTGAAGCTGCGCCGGCGGACGATGGTCAGGAAGACGTTGAGGTCGCCGAGATCCGTTCGTTCGAGAGCCGCCATTGATGAAAAACTTTCAATGCTTCTATGATTCGCGTTCACACTAAACAATGAGCACCCGGCCGGCTCAAGCCCTATCCTGCAAGAGGAACGCTGAAACACCGGCCGGCTCCTATTCGACGGCCATGAAACGCAGGAATTGAACGATGAAAGAACGCCTGTTCGGCAAGACCGCGCGCAACGTCTCGGAGATTGGCTTCGGTGCCTGGGCCATTGGAGGTTCCTGGGGCGATGTGCGGGATGACGACGCGCGCGCCGCCCTCCATGCCGCCCTCGATGCCGGCACCACCCTCATCGATACCGCCGATGTCTATGGCGACGGCCGCTCGGAGCGTTTCATTGCCGAGGTCCTGAAGGAGCGCGGCGGACCCCGCCCCTTCGTGGCAACGAAGGCCGGGCGTCGCCTCCAGCCCCACACCGCCGACGGCTACAACCAGGAAAACCTCACCGCTTTCGTCGAGCGTTCGCTGGCGAATCTCGCCACCGACTGCCTCGACCTCGTCCAGCTTCATTGCCCTCCGACAGAGGTCTATTACCGGCCCGAAGTGTTCGGCGTGCTGGACGATTTGGTGGCCGCCGGCAAGATCCGCAATTACGGCGTCTCCGTCGAGAAGGTGGAAGAGGCACTGAAGGCGATCGAATATCCCGGCGTCGTCTCGGTCCAGATCATCTACAACATCTTCCGGCAGCGGCCGGCCGAGCTCTTCTTCCGCGAGGCGAAGGCGCGCAACATCGCGGTGATCGCGCGCGTGCCGCTCGCTTCGGGCATGCTGACCGGCAAGATGAATGCCGCCAGCCAGTTCGCGGCCGACGATCATCGCGCCTATAACCGCAATGGCGAGGCTTTCGACAAGGGCGAGACCTTCTCGGGCGTCCCCTACGACGTCGCCTTGGCAGCCGTGGAGGAGATCAGGCCGCTGGTGCCCGATGGCATGACCATGTCACAGTTCGCGCTGGCCTGGATCCTGGCTGATGATGCCATCACCACCGTCATCCCCGGCGCCAGGAATGCGGCCCAGGCCACGGCGAATGCCGCCGCCAGCGACGTGCCGGCTCTTTCGCAGGCGACGCTCGAAACACTGAAGAACCTCTACCAGCGCAAGATCGCCGGTTTCGTCCATCATCTATGGTAGGAAATGCTTGGCCGGGCGCCGTTCGGCGGCCCCCGGCCAAGGCCGTCACCGCGCGCCACACCGCCCGGACATCGCTTGACAAAGGATAAGGCAAATGCGGGATTGTGCCTACAGGTTCTGCCTTCCGGTGCGGGGCAGCCGGTGGGGCATTTCCTATGCGTTTCCTGTCGCTTTCCGTTGCCTGTGCAGGGCTTCTGGCGGCCTCTGCCGCCATGGCCCAATCCCTCAAACCCGATGAGATCCTGAGTTCGGTCACCGTACAGCCGATCAGCGAGCCCAATCCGGTTCTCGGCGCCGATGGGCGCGTCCATCTCGCCTATGAACTGGTGATCAACAACCCAGGCAGTGTGTTCGTGCGGCTCGACAAGGTCGAAGCGATCGACGACGCCGGCAAAAGCCTGTCCTCCCTCGAGGGCGAAGAGCTGGCGAAGATGATGCATCTTTACAGCGGCAGGGATCGCCAGCTGCCGCCCGGCGGCACCGCCATCGTCTTCATGGATGTCGGCTTTGCCCGGGATGACAAGCTGGCGCAGCGGGTATCCGCCCGCATCGAGGCTTTCCGTGAGAATGCAGGCGCAGACGGCAAGCCCACGCCTTTGCCGGCGGATGCACCCGTCTCCGCACACTACAGCTTCATCGGCGGCGCTACGACGGTCGGCAAGCCGGCCGTGGTGGTCGAGCCACCGTTGAGGGGCACCGGCTGGGTTGCAGCCGATGGTTGCTGCGACGCCGTCACCGCCCACCGCGGCGCCGTCATGGCCGTGAACGGGCGTCTGCGCATACCCGAGCGCTTCGCGATCGACTGGATCAGGCTCGACGCCGGCAGCCGCCTGTTCACCGGCAATGCCCAGGATCTGGCCAGCTATTCCTTTTACGGCGCCGAAGTCCATGCGGCGGCCGATGGCGTGGTGGTCAATCTCTACGACCAGGCCGACGAACAGATCCCCAGCCAACCGGCCCGCGGCATCGTCCCCGCCAATATCGGCGGCAACATGCTGGTGACGGACATCGGCAATGGTGCCTTTGCCTTCTATGCCCATCTCCAGCGCGGCAGCCTCAGGGCCAAGCTGGGTGACCGCGTGAAAGCCGGCCAGGTCATCGGCCGGGTCGGCAATACCGGCAATTCCACCGCTCCCCATCTGCACTTCCAGTTGATGGATGGCCCCTCGCCGCTCAATGCCAACAGCCTGCCCTTCGTGCTCACGCGCTTCTCCGGGCAGGGCGTGCTGGCGCCGGGGAACGAGGAGGAACTCGAGCAAGGCACCGTGGCAAGGATCGAACCACGCTGGTGCGGAGAGCACACCAATCAGCTCCCGCTGAACGACCAGGTCGTCGATTTTCAATAGATTCGTTCTTCCGGGGTCCGCTCATGTTCATTCTGCTGCATCAGCTGTCACTGCCCGTCATGTTCGCAACGGTGCTGGGGATCTGCCTGGTGGTCACCTGGATCGTCATCGGCCTCGTTCGCTTTGCCATTGCCAGGGGCGGCTACGCCCCGGACGAGGCACTGCCCATCCGCGAGTCGATCGTCGGTGTCTGCGCCACCATTTTCGGCCTGATGGTGGCCTTTTCGGCCGCGGGTCTGTGGGCCGATTCCCTCGCCGCCCGTAGCGCCGTCCAGCAGGAGGCCGATGCGGTCGAAAATGTTCTGGTGCTGTCCTCCGGCCTTCCGGCCGATCTCCAGACCAGTGTGCGCGACGGCCTGAAGGCCTATGTCGCTGAGGTCATCTCCGGCGATTGGCCCGCCATGGCCAACGGCGAGCACATCGAAAGCCCGGTATTCGACCGTTCCGGCAACATCCTCATCAACACGATCGGCCTCGTCTCGCGCCAGAACGGAACCACTGTCCAGCCAGCGGCCTATCAGCCTTTGGTCAATCAACTGCTGGCCGTGCGCCATGCGCGTCTGCTTCGGCTGTCGGCCTCGAATACCGGCATGAGCTGGGCCCAATGGATCGCGATCTGGATCATCTCGACAACGACCGTCACGGCTATCGCCATCTGCAACAACCATGTCTTCCGCATGCAGATCCTCGCCACCCATATCTTCGTCGTGGTGGTGACATCAGCCTATTTCGTCATTCTCGCGCATGACCGGCCGTTCATGGGGCAGATCTCGGTACAGTCCGCCGCCTTCCTGGCCGTCAGCACCAATTGACGACCCGCCGCGTCGAGGCCTGCTTCAGCGGGCCAACGCCGCGAAGTCACCCCTGAAGCGGGCGGCACAGAGGCCACCATACTCGATCTCGGCAAGGACCGGGATGCGTGCCTTGCCCTTGCGCGCGAAGGCCTCCAGCACATGGGCCCACTTCTCGGGTTCGGCCAGAACAGAACGGGCAGAGAAATCACCCTCCACCGGCGCCAGGTAATCCATGTGGACGGAGCCGACGACCAGGCTGCAATCGAGCCCTGCTCCTTTGAGCTTGAGAAAAGCGAGCGACCAGGCGGCAAGCGTGGCTAAAGTGGCAAGGCTGCCGCCGAACGCCGTGCGGTGATGGTTGATATTGGCGGAAAGCGGTGCGCCGAGCCGCACGGAATCCGGTCCGATTTCGAGAACGCGGACCTGCATGGCCTGTGTCAGCGGAATATTGCCATGGAGATCGGCTTCAAGCTCGGCGGGCAGCACGGCGGCCTCCTCTATCAGGGTCACCCGCCCGCTCTATCGCTCACCAGCCGTTTTCTCAACTACCGAAATCCGTTCCTGGCGGTCGAGCAGGGCTCGCCCCCTCGGCGACAGGCGATAGCCCACCTGGAGGCTTTCGGTAAGGCCGAGGGCCTTGAGCTTGCGGATATCGAGCTTGAGCGCTGCCTTGTCACGCCCCAACTGCCCAGCAATCTCGGCAGCGGTAATGCCGTCGCGCCCAGCGATCAGGCCGAGCGCGGCGGCTGTCCAGGCGCCGCCGCGATGGTTGCGGTCAAGCTTGGCGAGCGCCGAACGCAGGCCGTCGACGTCAGCCGCATCGAGGGCGGCCTCGCCACGCAAAGCAATACGGGGGTCGTCCCCCATCCGATGGAAGGCAATGCGGTAGAGCTGTCCCTCCGGCCGCAGATCGCGCCGAAGCGCGGCAGCCGAAGCATAGCCGGCCTGATCCGCCTGTTCATTGGTGAGATCGGCGAGTTCGATCACTTCCACCGCCTCGATGGCCAGGACACCGACAGCGGTGGTCAGCGTTCCCCCGGCGCGGACGGTCGGCCGCGTCCAGCGCCGGAAGGCCAGCGTCACCTTGCCGGCGGCAATGCCATCGAGCGCGG
This sequence comes from Labrys sp. HAY1-8F, assembly GCF_056754975.1. Taxonomy (NCBI): domain Bacteria; kingdom Pseudomonadati; phylum Pseudomonadota; class Alphaproteobacteria; order Hyphomicrobiales; family Xanthobacteraceae; genus Labrys; species Labrys sp. HAY1-8F. The sequence continues at coordinate 1,364,847 of NZ_JBPGWZ010000002.1, forward strand.
CCTGCTTGAACAGCATGTCTATGCCCCTCGGAGCGCGGACTTCCAGTCCGCGCTCCATCAGCCCGCCAGGCGCCGGTCGTACTCGATCACGGCATTGAGCAGCACTTGCGCGCCCGCCGCACATTCATCGAAGGAGGTCGATTCGGCCTCGTTGTGGCTCAGCCCTCCTTCGCACGGCACGAAGATCATGGTGGTCGGCGCGACACGGGCGATATAGGCCGCGTCATGGCCAGCGCCGGATACCATGCGGCGCATGGCAAAGCCGGCCTTGTCGGCACCATGTTCGACGCATTCGATCAGGTCCGGGGCGAATTTTACCGCCGGCGAGTTCCAGATGCGCTTTTCTTCATAGGCAAGCTTCATCGGCGGCAGCGCGGCCTCGAGGGCGGCTCGGAACTCCTGCTCCATCACTTCCAGCACCTCCTCGTCGGGATGACGCAGATCGATGGTGAAGAAGACCTCGCCCGGCACCACATTGCGGCTGTTGGGCTTGTTTTCGATCAGGCCGACGGTGGCGACGCCCGGCTGGTGCTTCTGGCCGATGGCATCGACCGCCTCGATGATGCGAGCGGCGCCCAGCAGGGCGTTCTTGCGCAGATACATCGGCGTGGCGCCGGTATGGGCATCCTGCCCGGTCACCGTGACCTCATACCAGCGCATGCCCTGCACGCCGGTGACCACGCCGATCATCGTCTTCTCGTCCTCGAGGATCGGCCCCTGCTCGATATGGAGCTCGAACATCGCCTGGAACTTGTGGGCGCCGGCCTTTTCCGTTCCGTGATAGCCGATGCGTTCCAGTTCGTCCTTGAAGCTGATGCCGTCACGGTCGAGGCGCTCATAGGCATAATCGGGCGTGAAGACGCCAGCAAACACGCCCGAAGCCAGCATGGCCGGGGCGAAACGGGAGCCTTCCTCATTGGTCCAGTTGATGATCTCGATGGGGGCATTGGTCTCGTAGCCCTGCTCATGCAAGGTGCGCATCGCCTCCAGCGCCCCGAGCACGCCGAGCACGCCGTCAAACTTGCCGCCGGTCGGCTGGGTATCGAGATGGGAGCCCATGGCGATCGGCGGCAAATCATTGTTCCTGCCTGCGCGCACCGCGAACATGTTGCCGACTTCGTCGACGCTCACCGTGCAGCCGAGTGCCTCGCATTGCGCCTTGAACCAGTCGCGGACCTTCTTGTCTTCGTCCGACAGGGTCAGGCGCTTGATGCCGCCCTTGACCGTACCGCCGAACTTGGCGGTTTCCATCAGGCTGTCCCACAGGCGCTGCGGATTGATGTTGAGATTGGTGAGCATGGTGGGCCTTTCTGAAGTTACGAAAGATCGTGAAGCGCCTTGCCGTTGGGCTGAGACAGGCGAAAATCCGAGAAGGAAACGGCAAGACCGGCCCTTTCCGGCGTGCAGCACATCGGGCCAACCTGGTAAGAAGCGGCCTTCGGGAACGGCGCCAGCCGGACCAGGGGCCAGACTATCCCGTCCGTCGAATATTGCAGCCTGACGACCCCATCTGCGACGGTGAGGCGCAGGCGGAAATCCTGGGCGTCGCCCGGAAAGGGACCGGTCGCCCAATCCGACTGCCCCACGGTCAGCACGCTGCCCAGCATGGGCGCGTCGTCATTATATTCGATACCTGCCTTCAGCCAGGCCTCGTCATCGAGCCGGACCATCAGGCCCGCCTGGTCGTAGAGCGTTTCGAAACGCGCTCGCACGCGCAGCTCCGCAGTGAAATCGCCGCCACTGTCGAGGTGGAAGAAATGGCCGCTATGGCGGGTGAAGCCGTAATGGGTCTTCCGCCAGAAATCGGTGGCCTCGCCGGTCACGACCTCTAGTCGGTCGCCGGCCAGCGACCAGGAAGGCGGTTCGTTCAGCCAGCCCCCGTGCTGGAAGGAAGAGGAAGGCGTCGAATCCAAGATCTATCTCCTGCAACGCAGAACGAAAGCCTTCTCCACGAAGTGGGGAAGGTGTCAGTGCGAAGCACTGACGGATGGGGTGTGGCGGGCAGTGCACTGAATCCAACATGGTTGCACCACGGTCGCGCCATTCTTCAAAAAGGCGTCTCGCATTGCCCGCCACACCCCACCCGACCCGGCTTCGCCGGGCCCAGCGCACACAAGTGGTGCGCGCGACCTCCCCGCTTCGCGGAGAGGGCTTTTTGCGCGTGACGCCCCCGACTACGGCGTCACCTCGATGCGCGAGACCGGCCTGGGCTTGCTGAGCTCCTTCCAGGTGGCGTTCGCCACCGCGCTGGCCGGGAACGGATCGCGTTGGACGAAGGCGCCGTCGCCCTTCTTGAGCTGGATCTGCTTGTCCTTCCAAGCGATGCGCCCGCGCGACAGGGTGACAACAGGCAGGCCCGTGCATTCATAGCCTTCAAACACGTTGTATTCGACGCGGCTGAGTTGCGTCTTGGCCTTGATCGTCTTGGTGGCCGCGGGATCCCAGATGGTGAGGTCGGCATCCGAACCGACTGCAATCGCTCCCTTGCGAGGATAGATGTTGAGGATGCGGGCGATGTTGGTGGAGGTCACCGCCACGAACTCCTCCTTGGTCAGGCGCCCGGTCTTGACGCCGGCCGTCCACAGCACCGGCATGCGGTCTTCGAGCCCGCCCGTACCGTTGGGGATCTTGCGGAAATCGCCGAGGCCCATGCGCTTCTGCTCGGCGGTGAAGGCGCAGTGATCGGTCGCCACCACCTGGAGCGAGCCCGAGGCGAGGCCCGCCCACAGCGAATCCTGGTGCGACTTGTTGCGGAAGGGCGGCGACATCACCCGGCGGGCCGCGTAGTCCCAATCCTTGTTCTGGTATTCGCTGTCGTCGAGCACCAGATGCTGGATCAGGGGCTCGCCATAGACGCGCTTGCCGGCCGCGCGTGCCCGCGCGATCGCCTCGTGGCTGTCGCGGCAGGAGGTGTGCACGACATAGAGCTGGCTGCCCGCCATGTCGGCGATCATGATGGCGCGGTTGGTCGCCTCGCCTTCCACTTCCGGCGGACGCGAATAGGCGTGGCCCTCGGGCCCGGTGACGCCCTGGTCGATATAATGCTGCTGCAGGCGGAAAACGATGTCGCCATTCTCCGCATGGACCAGCGGCAGCGCGCCGAGGCCGGCGCAGCGGCTGAAGGAGTGGAACAACTCGTCGTCATTCACCATCAGCGCGCCCTTATACGCGAGGAAATGCTTGAAGGTGTTGATGCCGTAGGTCTTCACCACGGTCTCCATCTCGTCGAAGACCTGTTTGTCCCACCAGGTGATCGCCATGTGGAAGGAGTGGTCGGCGACCGCCTTCTCGGCCTTGTGGCGCCATTCCTGATAGGCAGCCAGCAGCGACTGGCCGGGCGCGGGCAGGCAGAAATCCACCACCATGGTGGTACCGCCGGACAAGGCGGCGCTGGTGCCGGATTCGAAATCATCGGCCGACACGGTGCCCATGAAAGGCATTTCGAGATGGGTATGCGGATCGATGCCACCCGGCAAAACAAAACAGCCATCGGCATCGATAATCTCTGCCCCAGCCGGCGCCGACAGCTTCGGACCGATCGCCAAAATGGTTTCGCCGTCGATCAGCACGTCGGCCGGCTTGGAATGATCGTGGTTCACCACGACACCGCCACGGATCAGGATCGGCATAATAGTCCTCCAATAACGAGTTCGCCGCGCCTGTTACCTCGGCGCTGATTTTACCCTCCCCTGGAGGGGGAGGGTCGGCCTGAAAGGCCGGGGTGGGGTGATTAGGCTCGACTTGACCGGTCAGGTCATCAATACCTTCGAAATTACAAAGGTGGTGCCTTCTCACCCCACCCCGACGCTGCGCGTCGACCCTCCCCCTCCAGGGGAGGGTCATTCAGCTCACAGTTTCTTCATCGCGTCGGTGACCGCCGAACTCCAGCCGCCCACGGGCGCCTTGGTGATGGCCGGGCTATCGCCGCCGGCCCCGAGCAGCGTCTTGACCGTGCTATCCGCGGCGGCCGGATCGAGCGTACCATCGGAGCCTTCCGTCAGCTTGTTGACCTCGGCGATCATGTGGGTCTGGTGCACCTCGGTCTGGGCACCGGAGGCATCGTTGTCGAGCACGATCTTCACGGCCTCGTCGGGGTGGGAACGGGCATATTCCCAGCCCTTCATCGAGGCCTTGACGAACTTGGCCATGGTCTCGACGAATTTCGGATCCTTGAGGCGGTCTTCCATGACGTAGAGCCCGTCTTCGAGCACCGCCACGCCCTGGTCGGTGTAGTTGAAGACGGTCAGGTCCTCGGCCTTCACACCGGCTTCGATGACCTGCCAATATTCGTTATAGGTCATGGTGGAGATGCAATCGGCCTGCTTCTGCAGGAGCGGATCGACGTTGAAGCCCTGCTTGATCACCTTGACGCCATCGGCCGAACCGTCGAGCTTGAGGCTGAGCTTGCCCATGAAGGCATTGAACGGATACTCGTTGCCGTAGAACCATACGCCCAGCGTCTTGCCCTTGAAATCGGCCGGCGTCTTGACGCCGGATTCCTTGCGACAGGTGAGTTGCAGGCCGGAGCGCTTGAAGGGCTGGGCGATGTTGACGAGCGGCACACCCTTCTCGCGAGCGGCGAGAGCGGCCGGCATCCAGTCGACGATCACATCGGCCTGCTTGTTGGCGATCACAGTCTCAGGCGCGATGTCGGGCCCACCCGGAGCCACGGTGACGTCGAGGCCGGCCTCCTTGTAGAACCCCTTGTCCTTGGCCACGAGATAACCGGCAAACTGCCCCTGGACCACCCATTTGAGCTGCAGCGTGACCTTGTCGGCCGCCTGCGCCCCCGCTGTTCCAAGCCCGATCGCCCCCATTCCGAGCGCGAAAGCGACGGTGGTGAAAAGTGTCTTTGCCAAAAGTGCCTTCTTCATTCCGTCCACTCCTCTGTTGACCAAGTTTTCTTCTTGAGTACCCTTCCCTGCGTCACGCGCGCCGGTAAGAGGGATGCCAAAACGTCACCGCCCGCTCGACGAGGGCGATGAGGCCGTAGAATAGGGAACCGGCCACCATGGCCACCGCGATCTCCGCCCAGACGATGTCGGTCTGTGACAAGGCCGCCTGGGTGTTGATGCGAAAGCCCATGCCGATGGTGGGGCCGTCGAAATATTCGGCCACGATGGCGCCGATCATCGCCAGGGTCGAATTGATCTTCAAGCCGTTGAAGATGAAGGGCATCGCGGCGGGAAGCCGCAGGCTGATCAGCGTCGACCAATAGCTGGCACCGTAGGAACGCATGAGGTCGCGCTCCAGCGTGCCGCTGGCTGCTAGGCCCGCCACCGTGTTGACCAGCATGGGAAAGAAGGTCATCGCCACCACGACGGCCGTCTTGGAGGGCCAGTCATAGGTGAACCACCAGATCATGATCGGCGCTATGCCGACGATCGGCAGGGCCGAGACGACATTGCCGAGTGGCAGGAGGCCGCGGCGCAGGAAGGGAATTCGGTCGGCCACCAGAGCCACCAGGAAACCCGAGCCGCAGCCGATCAGCCAGCCGAGCAGAACCTCGTGCAGGAAGGTCCAGACGAAGTCGGTGGCGAGCGTATTGGCCTGCGCGGCCACGGCGACCGCGATGGCGGAGGGCGGCAACAAGATGATGGGCGAGATGCCGAAACCGACGACCAGCCACTCCCAAAGAAGGAGCAACGTGGCGCCAAACAGGATCATCGGCGCCAGATTCCGCCAGCGCGAGGTGCGGCGTCCCTCCCCGGCATTGGCGATCATGTCGACCAGCATCCAGGAAGCGACCCACAGACCGACCGCCTTCAGCCAGAAACCCCAGCCGGCTATCCCCGCAACGTCCGGCGAGTGGGCGGTGAATGTCAACGAAATCGCGGCGAGAACAAAGAAGCCCAGCGTTGCGGCAAGCCAGCCCCGGTAGCGCCGCTGCAATGGGGACACCAGAAAGATGGCTCCGGCCAGATAGACCACCCCCAGTTGACTGAATGGAATCACACCGGCGCCCATAGCGAAGAGAGTACTGAGGCAGATCAGCAGCCCTGCAAGACACAAGCCGCGCGATTGGAAAGCCGTCATGCCTGCTCTCCCTTCACGCCCATTCGCGTTAAGGTGCGCTTTTCGATCAGGCCGATCAGACCGATCAGGACAGCCGAAAGCAACGCGGCGGTAAACAAGGCGGCCCACAGCACCAGGCGTAGATTATTGTACTGGTAGCCGGCAAGCAGGCGCGAGCCGAGACCACCCTGGGCTCCCGTCGGCATCTCGGCGACGATGGCGCCGACGATGCAGCCGGCGATGGCGATCTTCAGGCTGGCGAACAGATAGGGTGTCGCCGCCGGCCAGCGCAGCTTCCAGAAGGTCTGCCATTTCGAGGCATCATAAGTGCGCATCAGATCGAGTTGCATCAGGTCCGGCGACATCAGCCCCTTCACCATGCCGACCGTCACCGGAAAGAAGCAGAGATAGGTAGCGATCAGGGCTTTCGGGACCAGGATCGGTGCGCCGAGCCGGCCGGTGATCGCTGTCAGCAGCGGCACCAACGCCAGGATCGGGATGGTCTGGGAGACGATCACCCAGGGCATCAGGCTCTGGCGCATCGAGCGGTAATGCACGATCAGCACCGCCAGCACGATGCCGAGGACGGCGCCCAGCACGAAGCCCGATAGCGCCGAGGAGAGCGTGATCAGGCCATGATAAACCAGGCTGCGGCGCCCCAGGGGCGGCTCGAAGAACAGGCCCTGCACCATCGCCATGACGATCTGGTGAGGCGCGGCGAGATTGCCGTCCGGCAGATTGATGGCGGCGATGAACTGTTCGATCAGCGGCCGGCTGGCGGCATCGGGCATGGCGCGCTGCAGCGCGGAGCCGTTCATCGGCAGGCAGGCGATATACCACAACGCGAAGATCGCCAACACCACCACCGTCACCGGCCCGGCCTTGCCGACCATCAGGCGGCTCCACAGCGAGGGGGCGGTACGGGCTGAAAGCACCTCAGTCGTCATAGGAGTGCCCCGCCCTGAGGCCGTCGCGCACGCGATGGGCGACTTCGAGGAATTCAGGCGTCTCGCGGATGTCGAGCGTGCGGTCGCGCGGGAAGTTGCAATCGATGATGTCGATGATGCGGCCGGGCCGCGGCGACATCACCACGATCTTGGTGGATAGATAGACGGCCTCGGGAATGGAATGGGTGACGAACACCACCGTCTTCTTGGTGGTGCGCCACAGATGCAGGAGTTGGTCGTTGAGTTTGTCGCGGACGATCTCGTCGAGCGCCCCGAACGGCTCGTCCATCAGCATCAGCTTGGGATCGAAGCACAGAGCCCTGGCGATCGAGGCGCGCTGCTGCATGCCGCCGGACAATTGCCAGGGAAATTTCTTCTCGAACCCCTTGAGATTGACCAGTTCGAGATTGCGGGCCGCCCTCGCCTTGCGCTCGGCGGCCGGAAAACCCATGACTTCGAGCGGCAGCATGACGTTGCGCTCGATGGTGCGCCAGGGATAGAGAGCCGGCGCCTGGAAGACATAGCCGTAATGCCGGCCGAGACGTGCCTGTTCCGGGGTCAGGCCATTGACCTTGATCGAACCGGAGGTCTGGCGTTCGAGGTCGGCGATGACACGCAGCAACGTGGTCTTGCCACAGCCGGAAGGCCCGATGAAAGAAACGAAATCGCCTTCATTGACGGTGAGATTGACCTTGGAGAGCGCATAAACCGGCCCATCGCCGGTATCGAAGGTCAAGGAAAGATCCTCGACCGCAATCACGGGTTCGCCGGCGCCCGTTCGTTCCCGTACGGCACCAAGCTTCCGATCCACGCCCTCAACCTGCATGCCGGCCCTACCTCTGGTTCGTCCCCGGCGGACACGGTGAACCGTTCCGCCCTGCTCGCCCCCGTTCACAGCAATGATCGTGCCATTGCGACGAGAGTCTCTATTTTATCACGTTACCGGCTCACCGCCCCGGTTGGAATATTTCAAACCGAGCCGATTGCCCCTTGCGAGCAAAAAAGCGGGATCGTCCCCTGCTCTTCACCGCTCCCGAGGGCAACCCCGGATTGCACGAACGGCTGGCAGCAATATTGACCTTATGGACAAAAAATAGGCAACCCCATTTGGAAGAGATTTAAGGAAGGAGGATCCACATCGCCGCGCAGCTCTCTTTCGAACGAGGCGGAAACCCAAACTCCCGATTGCCAGCCATCTTCCCTATCGTCACATTGTACATATTAGCCGTCGATGTCTGGCCGGCAGGAAGATTCCATCATGCGCACCCTTGTTATCCTCCTTGGCTTGTTGAACTTGGGCTTGTTGAGCTTGCTCGTCGCGCCACGACCGGGCTTTGCCCAGGACAGACCGAAGGAGTTCCAAGCCTTCCTGACCGACTTCCCGCCGGGAAAGGATGTGCACCCCTTTCGCGGCGAGTTGTCGCCAGCACTAAAGGAGCACGTCCACCCCAGATTGATCGAGTTCTGGCAAAGGGTTGGCTTCGGCTCTTTCGGCAATGGCTTCATCACCTTTTTCGATCCGCGCGACGCCGAAACGATGCTGGCGCGTTGGCTCCTGCTCCAACATCCCGACCCCACGCGAGTCCCCATTGCGCGCACCGCCTTCGGCGACCTGATCTATTTTCGGGATCTGCGGCAAAGGGCGGCGGAAAACGGATTGCCTGCCGACTGGAAGACCGGTAGCGACGTGATCTTTCTCAGCATCCACTATCGCGGCAGTTCGGCCATCACCTGGTCCGTGGACGACTTCTTCACCAAGGATCTCAAGGGCTTCCTGCAGGAGAATCCGAAAGCCTTCCACGAGCTCTACTCGACGGTCGGCGGGCAGCCGCTCGCCCCTGGCGAATGCTTCTATTTCGTGCCGGCCCTTGCCCTCGGTGGCCAGGCGACCAAGAAATCCGTCGGCCGTGGCGACTGCCTCGTTCATCAGGAAATCCTGCTGCAATTGGCTCTTTCCTCCGGCCCCTCGCGCAAGTGACCCCATAGGGCGACGAAGAGCCGGGCGAAATATTGCGTTCCTTGTCGGGAGAGGACCTGCCCGCTCGTCCTTGGAGCATAACGCCATGCCTCCAACATAGCGGCCTCCCATCCAAACAAGGGCAATCAAAGGACATCTTCTCATGCGCAAGATCATCGGCGGCATATTCCAGTCTTTCGACGGCGTGATGCAGGCCCCCGGCGGCCCACCGGAGGATCCGACCGGCGGCTTCGAGCTCGGCGGCTGGTCGGCGACCTTCTGGGACGGCACGATGGGCACCGCGATGGGTGGCCTGTTCAGCAATCCCTTCGACCTGCTGCTCGGCCGCAAGACCTATGAGATCTTCGCAGCCCACTGGCCCTTCGTCGGTCCGGATGATCCCATCGGCCCAGCCTTCACCAAGGCAGCCAAATATGTGGTCACGCGCGGCAGCGAGCCTCTCGAATGGCAGAACAGCCATCGTCTCACCGATATCGCCGCCGTCGCCAAGGTGAAGCAGGGCGAAGGTCCCGACATCCTCATCCAGGGCAGCACGACGCTCTACCCCCAATTGCTGGCCGCGGGCCTGATCGACCGGCTCTTCGTCATGACCTTCCCGTTGGTGCTCGGCAAGGGCAAGCGCCTGTTCGGTACCGGCACGCCGTCCGGCGCCCTGAAACTGACCAGCCATGACGTTTCGAGCACAGGGGTCGTCATCGCCACCTATGAACCGGCCGGCCCCGTGCCAACAGGCACCTTTGAGCTTGCCGAACCGAGCCCGGCGGAGATCAAGCGTCGCGAGCGCATGAAGCACGAGGGCTGAGATTGGACAGGCTTGCCGGTCCCATCTGCAAGGCGGGACCGGAAATTGCGGCGTTCTCTCAAAGTATTAACCGGCATCGGGACGATCGCGGGCCTCTCTGCGATCGTCCTTTTCTGTCATTTGTCATAACAATACCAATGCCAGCCAGAATTCCGCCGCCGATGCATTTCGCCGCAACATTCGCATGACACTTCCGCCCGGCCGCCGTGCTAAGGTCGCATTTGGATGGGAAGCAGCCGCCCCCGCCATGCATCGCCATGGCAGCGAATGATTGGTGCGGTGCTGCCCGCGGGAACAAGGCCGGATAACGGGCCAGGCACCGGCAAATGTGAGGAAGCGTGATATGAAACTTCATGTTGTGGAAGGCGGCGCCAAAGACGAGATCGAGCCGATCCAGTTCAACAATCTCGGCGCGCTGCACGCCAATCTCGACGAGCCCTCGCTGATCGAGATTGCGATTCGCCGCGGCGAAGGCCTTCTCAGCCCCGGTGGCGCCCTGGTCGTCGATACCGGCAGCCATACCGGTCGCTCCCCGAAGGACAAATACATCGTCCGCGAGCGCGAGACCGAAGACTCTGTCTGGTGGACCAACAACAACGCGATCTCCCGCGCCGCCTTCGACACCCTGCTGGCCGACATGCTCTGGCATGCGACGGAAAAGCAGCTCTTCGTGCAGGACCTGCATGCCGGCGCCGATGAGGACAACGGTATCAAGGTCAAGGTCTATACCGAGCTGGCCTGGCACAGCCTGTTCATCCGCAATCTTTTGATTCGCCCCTCCGCCGATGACCTCGTCGGGTTCTATCCGGACCTCACCATCATCGACATGCCGAGCTTCAAGGCCGACCCTGCCAAATACGGCCTACGCTCGGAGACGGTGATCGCCTGCGATTTCACCCGCGGCGTCGTCTTGATCGGCGGCACGGCCTATGCCGGCGAGATGAAGAAGTCGGTGTTCTCCTATCTCAACTACATCCTGCCCGCGCGCGGCGTCATGCCGATGCATTGCTCGGCCAATGTCGGCCCTAGCAGCGTCTCGGCCCTGTTTTTCGGGCTTTCTGGCACCGGCAAGACCACATTGTCCGCTTCCCCCGACCGTTCGCTCATCGGCGATGACGAACATGGCTGGGGCCCGAACGGCATCTTCAACTTCGAAGGCGGCTGCTACGCCAAGACCATCAATCTCGACAAGCAGGCCGAGCCGCAGATCTTTGCCGCTTCGCAGCGCTTCGGAGCAGTCCTGGAAAACGTCTCGATCAATTCGATCACGCGCAGGCTCGACTTCACCGACGGCCGCAAGACCGAGAACACCCGCGCTGCCTATCCGCTGCATTTCATCGAAAATGCTTCGAAAACCAGTGCAGCCGGCCATCCCGGTACGGTGGTGATGCTGACGGCTGATGCTTTCGGCGTGATGCCGCCGATCGCCCGCCTCACGCCGGAGCAGGCCATCTACCACTTCCTCTCGGGCTTCACCGCCAAGCTCGCCGGCACGGAACGTGGCGTGACCGAACCGCAGCCGACCTTCTCGACCTGTTTCGGCGCCCCCTTCATGCCGCGCCATCCGGTCGAATATGCGCGCCTCCTGAAGGAGCTGATCGACAGGCACCAGGTCTCCTGCTGGCTGGTCAACACCGGCTGGACCGGCGGCGCCTATGGCACCGGACGCCGCATGCCGATCAAATGGACCCGCACCCTCCTCAATGCCGCCCTCGACGGCAGCCTCGACAGGGCCAAGTTCCGCACCGACCGCCATTTCGGCTTCCAGGTTCCGACCGCGGTGGAAGGCGTGCCGAGCCACGTGCTCGACCCCTTCAAGTCCTGGGCCGACAAGGCGGCCTATGAGAACCAGGCCCGCAGGCTGGTGGGCATGTTCACCGAGAACTTCAAGCAGTTCGAGGTGGCAGCCGACGAGACGACGATGAGCGCGGCGCTCGGCGGCTAAAGCATCGCGCCGAAAAATGGATCCCGATTTTCGGCAGGAAACGATACGGCAATAAAAGCCAAAGCGGCGGCTCCCCTGGCCACCGCTTTCTCTTTCTGCAGGACGGATCTAACGCGGTGGCGCCAGGAGCTTTTCCGCGCCCAGCGCGATGGCAAGGACGTCCTCGTCCGCATGGCGCCGACCAACGATCTGCAGGCCAATGCCAGAGGCCAGCAGATAGGACATCGCCGTGGTGCCCTGGCTCGCCGTCGCCAGCGGCCCGAAGGTGCCGAATACGATCATCGGCGTCATATGGGCCAGGCCGAATAATACCACCGACCGCAGGCCCAACGTCCTGTCCAATTTCACGTCCTGCATCGCTTCTCTCCCCTGGCGACAAGTTCTCCGGTTTGCCGGCGCTCGTCCTATCGTTGTCATCGGGAAGCTTGTGCCGATGCCGGCGATCGAACAATAACCCCAAGGAGTTATGACGGAACCGGCCGGCCCATCCGTCATTTCCCACGCGAGTGCCGGAATTCCCCGGGGCTGCAGCCGGCCCATTTGTGGAAAGCGCGGTGGAAGGCGCTCGGCTCGGTATAACCGAGATCGGCAGCGACCTGTCCAACCGGCTTGGCCGTGCGGAGCAGCCAGTCCAGGGCCAGCTTGCGGCGAATCTCCTCCTTGATTTCGGAGAAACTCTCGCCGTCTCCAGCCAGATGGCGCCGCAATGTCGGTTCGGACAGGTCCAACCTCGCGGCCATCTCGGCGAAGGAAGGCCATTCGGTAGGAGGGAGCTCGCGCAGGAGACGTCGCGTGGCGGAGGCAGCGCCACGGTCATAGCGATAGCGCCCCAATATGTTGGCCGGAGCGCCGGTTATGAAGCCCTGCAGCGTCTTCTCGGTCTGGCGTACCTTCAAGGACAGCAGCACACGGTCGAAGGTCAGCATGGTCTGTGGCCGATCGAAGTCGACCTTGGTGCCGAAGAAGTCGCGATGGTCTTCCCGGCCGCTCGGGAGGGGTCCGCGATAATGCAGCTCGCGGATCTCGAGCTGGCGCTTGACCAGCCAGCACACGACGCCGTGCAGCAGCAGGAAATAGGTGCGATAGGCAAAGGCCGGCCGCGGAGGAGCGGTCTCGCGCAGGATCACGCTGGCGCTCGTTTCTTCGATCACCAGTTCGCCCTTGGGCTCTCCCAGCACCAGGTTGAGAAAGCGCAAGCTCCGCCTGACGGCATGCTCCAGCGTCTGGCTGGAGATCACGGCGTGGCAGAGCATGGCGAAACTGCCCGGCGCCATCGGACGGGCACCGAAGCCGAAATATTCGCAGCTCATGATCTGCGCGATGCTGAGCCACAGCCGGCCATATTGCTCAGCCGACAGGCGAAAGCCCGGCAGATCGAGATCGCTCTCGCTGAATCCACCCGCCTCCAGCGCCGTCGCGAGGTCAAAGCCGCCGCGCCTCAGGGGCTCGAGCGTATCCTCGATAAAGCCGACGCCGATCATGGCGTGAATCTCTGCGCTCTCCAGGCCATCCGCGCCCCTTACGATATGGCAAAACCGATCACAATTTTAAGCACGAAGGGTCATCGAATGCCACCGCCGACGCGCGTAATATCGGTGCCAACGACAACGGCCCTCAAAGGGCCGACACGGGGAGAGTTCCGCGCCATGCAAATCCAAGATCGCGTCTTCCTGGTGACTGGTGGAGCGTCCGGGCTCGGCCATGCGGTAGCAGCGGAGTTCGTGAGCCGCGGCGGGCGTGTCCTGCTCTGCGATCTCAATGCCGAAGCCGGCGAGAAAGCCGCGGCGGCGCTGGGTCCTGCGGCCCGCTTCCAGCGCACCGACGTCGCCAATGCCGGGGATGGGCAGGCCGCCGTCGAGGCCGCCCTCGACGCCTTCGGCCGGCTCGACGGCCTGGTCAACTGCGCCGGCGTCGCCCCCAGCGAGCGCATCGTCGGACGTGACGGCCCGCATGATCTCGACCGCTTCGCCCGCACCATCCAGATCAATCTCGTCGGCACCTTCAACATGACGCGCCTCGCCGCCCGGGCAATCTCCACCAATGCGCCCGGCGAAGACGGCGAGCGCGGCGTCATCGTCAACACAGCTTCGATCGCGGCCTATGACGGCCAGATCGGCCAGGCCGCCTATGCCGCTTCCAAGGGCGGCGTCGTCAGCCTCACTCTGCCGGCAGCCCGCGAGCTCGCTCGCTTCGGCATCCGCGTCGTCGCCGTGGCGCCCGGCGTGTTCGAGACCCCGATGATGCAGGCCATGCCGGAAGAGGTCAGGACCTCGCTGGGTGCGACCGTCCCCTTCCCGCCCCGCCTCGGCCATCCGCAAGAGTTCGCCGCCTTGGTCTGCCACATCGTCGAAAACCGCATGCTCAATGGTGAAATCATCCGGCTCGACGGCGCCCTGCGCATGGCGCCGCGCTGATCGACCACACATGTCGCCGAAATCGGCGTAAAATCCTCCTTCGCAAAAAGGGACCTCAAGATGAATGACCCTGTCGTGATCGTCGGTTCCGCGCGGACCCCGCTCGGTGGTTTCCAGGGGGCCTTCTCCAGCCTGCCGGCGGCACGCCTCGGCGCAGCCGCCATCTCGGCCGCGGTGTCTCGGGCCGGGTTGCCCGCCGAAGCCATCGAGGAGACCGTGTTCGGCTGCGTGCTCAGCGCCGGCCAGGGCCAGGCCCCGGCTCGCCAGGCTGCCCTGGGCGCGGGCCTGGCGATTTCGACTCCCGCCACCACCGTCAACAAGATGTGCGGCTCGGGCATGCAGGCCGCCATGCTCGGCCATGACCTCATCGCCGCCGGCACGGCCGGCGTGGTGGTGGCCGGCGGCATGGAGAGCATGACCAACGCGCCCTACCTGCTCGACCGGGCGCGCAGCGGCTACCGCATGGGCCATGGCAGCGTGAAGGACCACATGTTCCTGGACGGGCTGGAGGACGCCTATGACAAGGGGCGACTGATGGGCACCTTCGCCGAGGATTGTGCTGAGGCCTATCAGTTCACCCGCGAGGCGCAGGACGAATTTGCCTTGCGCTCCCTGAGCCGAGCCCAGGCCGCCATCCGAGACGGACGTTTCGACAGCGAGATCGTGGCCGTTACCGTCGGTTCCGGTAAGACGGAGCAGGTCGTCGGCGTCGACGAGCAGCCGGGCAAGGCCCGCCCGGACAAGATTCCGACGCTGAAGCCCGCCTTCCGCGAGGGCGGCACGGTGACGGCAGCCAATTCGAGTTCGATCTCCGACGGCGCCGCTGCTTTGGTACTGATGCGCCGCTCCCAGGCGGAAAAGCGTGGTTTGGCCCCGCTCGCCGCGATCGTCGGCCATGCCTGCCACGCCCAGGAGCCGAACCGCTTCGCTACCGCTCCGATCGGCGCCATGCGCAAATTGTTCGAGCGCACCGGCTGGACGGCCGGCGAGGTAGACCTGTTCGAAATCAACGAGGCCTTCGCCGTGGTGACGATGGCGGCGATGCGAGACCTCGACCTGCCCGGCGACAAGGTCAATGTGCATGGCGGCGCCTGCGCCCTTGGCCATCCGATCGGCGCCTCTGGCGCCCGCGTGCTGGTAACGCTGCTGGCCGCCCTCGAAAGCCATGGACTGAGGCGCGGCGTCGCAAGTCTTTGCATCGGCGGCGGCGAAGCGACTGCCATGGCGGTGGAACGGTTGGCGTAAGTGGGGGCGGGTCTTCAGACCCGCCTTCATAGAAGCACTGGCGGGTCTGAAGACCCGTCTCCCGACGGCAACAGCGAGGAAACTTTCATGCCAGACTTTCGGCAGGCTCGTGACTTTCTGCTCAAGCATCGTAGCGATTACCAGACGGCTCGCGCCGGCTTCCGCTGGCCGGATGACTCCCATTTCAACTGGGCGCTCGATTGGTTCGACGCCGAGCTCGCCACCGCTGCCGAAAGCCGGGACCGCACGGCCCTGTGGATCGTCGATACAGCCACCGGAACCGATACCCGTTTCAGCTTTTCCGAGCTCAGCCGGCGCTCCAACCAGGTGGCGAATTTCCTGCGCGCTCAGGGCCTGAGACGCGGCGACCACGTGCTGGTGCTGCTCGGCAATGTGCCGGCTATCTGGGAAACGACGCTGGCGGCGATCAAGCTCGGGCTGATCCTCATTCCGGCTACGACGCTGCTCACCCCGGACGAGCTCGCCGACCGTTTCGACCGCGGCAGGGCCCGCGCCATCATCGCCGAGCGCGACCAGCTCGCCAAATGCGAAGATGTGGCGCCACCGGAAGTCAAGCGCATCGCCGTCGGCCCCGGCGGAGGAGCCGGCTGGATCACCTATGTCGAAGCTTTCAACCAGCCCACCACCTTCACACCGGATAGCCCGACCCATCCGCACGATCCGCTGCTGCTCTATTTCACCTCCGGCACCACGGCCAAGCCCAAGCTGGTGCGCCATTCCCAGCGCAGCTATCCCGTCGGCGCGCTCTCGACCATGTACTGGCTCGGCCTGCAGCCGGGAGACGTCCATCTCAACGTCTCCTCGCCCGGCTGGGCCAAGCATGCCTGGAGTTCGTTCTTCGCGCCCTGGAATGCCGGTGCCACGGTGCTGGTGATCAACCAGCCGCAATTCAGCGCCAAAGTCCTGCTGCGCGAACTCGAACGCTGCGAGGTCACCACGCTCTGTGCCCCGCCGACCGTCTGGCGCCTGCTGATCCAGGAGGATCTTGCCGCCACCAAGGTTTCGCTGCGCGAAGTGTGCGGGGCCGGCGAGCCGCTCAATCCGGAAGTGATCGAACGGGTCCGCAACGCCTGGGGGCTGACCATCCGCGACGGCTACGGCCAGACCGAAACCACGGCCCAGATCGCCAATTCGCCGGGACAGACGATCAAGGTCGGTGCAATGGGCCGCCCCCTCCCCGGCTACGACATCCGCGTCCTCGACGCCGATGGCAAGCCTGCCATGGAAGGCGAGGTCTGCCTGCCGCTCGGCGACACACGTTCGGCCGGTCTGATGCAGGGCTATCAGGGGATCGACGGCAAGCTCGGAGGTTTGGAGGACGAGGTCTATCACACCGGCGACGTCGCCTTCATCGACGAGGACGGCTACCTCACTTTCGTCGGCCGCGCCGACGACGTCTTCAAGTCCTCCGACTACCGCATCAGTCCCTTCGAGCTCGAAAGCGTGCTGATCGAACACGAGACGGTGGCCGAGGCCGCCATAGTGCCGGTGCCCGATCCCATCCGCCTGTCGATCCCCAAGGCCTATGTGCTGCTGGTCGGCGCGGCCAAGCCGTCGCGCGAGACGGCGCTGTCGATCTTCCGCTACACCAGCGAACGGCTCGCCCCCTTCAAGCGCATCCGCCGCATCGAATTCGTCACTGAATTGCCCAAGACGATCTCCGGCAAGATCCGCCGCGTCCAGCTGCGTCGGCTGGAGGTGGAGGGCGATACGCAAAGCGCATTCCGGGGCGTTGAATTCGCCGAGACCGATTTCCCGGAGATGGCATCGGAGAGGAAGCGCGCATAGGGTTGCGGCAGCGGCGTTCCGGGTGCGCGGACGTCTCGTCCGCTTCTTGCTCTCGGCAGACACTGTGTTTCCAAGAGCGGACGAGACGTCCGCGCACCCGGAAAATGAAATTCACAACACGATGAAGGACCAAGCCATGCGACAGATCGGACATTTCATTGCCGGCAAGCGCGTCGAGGGCACCAGCGGCCGCTATGCCGACGTGTTCAATCCCACCACCGGCGAAGTGCAGGCCAAGGTGGCGCTCGCCAGCAAGGCCGAGTTGCGGGCCGCGGTCGAAAATGCCCGCGAGGCACAGGTGGTCTGGGCGGGCTGGAATCCGCAGCGGCGCGCCCGTGTGATGATGCGCTTCCTCGAATTGATGCGGGACGAGCATGACAGTCTGGCCGAACTCCTGGCGAGCGAGCATGGCAAGACCGTGCCGGATGCCAAGGGTGACATCCAGCGCGGCCTCGAAGTGGTGGAGTTCGCCATCGGCATCCCGCATCTGCTCAAGGGTGAATATACCGAGAGCGCCGGTACCGGCATCGACGTCTATTCCCTGCGTCAGCCGCTGGGTGTCGTCGCCGGCATCACGCCTTTCAACTTCCCCGCCATGATCCCCTTGTGGAAATGCGCCCCGGCGCTGGCCTGCGGCAATGCCTTCATCCTCAAGCCCTCCGAACGTGATCCCTCCGTGCCGATCCGCATCGCCGAACTGTTCCTTGAAGCAGGCCTGCCGGCGGGCGTGTTCAATGTGGTCAACGGCGACAAGGAAGCGGTCGACGCCATTCTCGACGACGAAGACATCCGGGCCGTGGGTTTCGTCGGCTCGACCCCGATCGCCGAATATATCTATGTCCGCGCCGCCCAGACCGGCAAGAGAGCCCAGTGCTTCGGCGGCGCCAAGAACCACGCCATCATCATGCCGGATGCCGACATGGACCAGGTGGTCGATGCCTTGATCGGCGCCGGCTACGGTTCGGCGGGCGAACGCTGCATGGCGATCTCGGTCGCCGTTCCCGTCACCAAGCCGACGGCTGATGCCTTGATGGAAAAGCTGATCCCGCGGGTGGAATCGCTGAAGATCGGTCCCTCCAGTGACGGCTCCGCCGATTACGGCCCTCTCGTCACCCGCGAGGCGGTGGAGCGCGTCAAACACTATGTCGAGATCGGCATCAACGAGGGCGCGAAACTAGCCGTCGACGGCCGCAATTTCCGTCTCCAGGGCTATGAGAACGGCTTCTTCATGGGTGGCTGCCTGTTCGACGAGGTCAAGCCGGAGATGACCATCTACAAGGAGGAAATCTTCGGCCCGGTGCTCTCCGTGGTGCGTGCACACGATTACGAGGAAGCGCTGGCTCTGCCGACCAAGCATTCCTACGGCAACGGCGTGGCGATCTTCACGCGCGACGGCGATGCTGCCCGAGACTTCGCCGCCAGGGTCAATGTCGGCATGGTCGGCATCAACGTGCCGATCCCGGTGCCGATCGCGTATCACACCTTCGGCGGCTGGAAGCGCTCGGGCTTCGGCGACCTTAACCAGCACGGGCCGGATTCGATCCGCTTCTATACCAAGACCAAGACGGTGACCTCGCGCTGGCCGAGCGGCATCAAGAGCGGCGCGGATTTCTCGATCCCGACGATGCGGTGAGGCAATCTTTACCCTCCCCTGGAGGGGGAGGGTCGACGCGCAGCGTCGGGGTGGGGTGTCTGCACGACCGATCCCAGTCTAGCGCCGCCCAATCTGGCAGAACGCTGCGCCAGTCACCCGACCCCGGCCCTTTGGGCCGCCCCTCCCCCTCCAGGGGAGGGTAGGAAACGAGGCAACCACCATGGATTTCGAACTCAGCGACGAACAGGTGGCCATTCGGGAGATGGCGGCCGGCTTCGCGGCGGAGGCGATCGCCCCGCACGCCCTCGAATGGGATCAGAACAAGCATTTTCCCATCGACACGCTCAAGGCGGCCGCCGGGCTCGGCATGGCCGCGATCTATGTGCGCGAGGATGTCGGCGGCTCCGGCCTCACCCGGCTCGATGCGGCGTTGATCTTCGAAGCCCTGTCCTCGGGCTGCCCGGCCGTCGCCGCCTTCCTGTCGATCCACAATATGTGCGCCTGGATCGTCGATAGCTATGGTTCGCCCGAACAGCGCCAGCAATGGCTGCCGGCGATGACCAGAATGGAGACGATTGCCAGCTATTGCCTGACCGAGCCCGGCTATGGCTCGGATGCCGGCAACCTGGCTACCCGGGCGACGCACGAGGGTGATAATTACGTCCTCAACGGCCAGAAGCAGTTCATCTCGGGTGCCGGTGCCAGCGATCTCTACATCGTGATGGCCCGCACCGGCGGCGATGGCCCCAAGGGCATCTCCACCTTCATCGTGCCGAAGGACACGCCTGGTCTTTCCTTTGGCGCCAGCGAGAAGAAGATGGGCTGGCATGCCCAGCCGACCCGCGCCGTGATGTTTGAGAATGTCCGAGTTCCCGCCGCCAACCGCATTGCCGAAGAGGGCCAGGGCTTTCGTATCGCCATGGCGGCGCTCGACGGCGGGCGCCTCAACATTGCCGCCTGCTCGCTCGGCGGCGCCCAGGCGGCTCTCGACAAGGCGATCGCCTATATGGGCGAGCGCAAAGCCTTCGGAAGGAAGATCTCGGATTTCCAGGCCCTGCAATTCCGCCTTGCCGACATGGCGACGGAACTGGAAGTGGCGCGCACCTTCCTGTGGCGGGCCGCCTGCGCGCTCGATGCCAAGAGCCCCGAGGCGACGCGCTTTTGCGCCATGGCCAAGCGCTTCGTCACCGATGCCGGTTTCGAGGTTGCCAATCAGGCGCTGCAGCTTCACGGTGGCTATGGCTATCTGAGCGAATATGGCGTCGAGAAGATCGTCAGGGATCTCAGGGTGCACCAGATTCTGGAAGGAACCAACGAAATCATGCGCGTGATCATTGCCCGTGCCCTGCTGGGGAACCGCTAATGGCAGCAGAAGAGACGCTTCCGGACGTGATCGTCGAACGCACAGGCTCGCTTGGCCGCATTCGGCTCAATCGCCCCAAGGCGATGAACAGCCTCACGCGCGACATGGTACATCTGATCGCGCCGGCCCTCGACGCGTTCGAGAAAGATGCCGCCATCGCCGCCATACTGCTGACGGGCGAAGGCGAGCGTGGCCTGTGCGCCGGGGGCGACATCCGGGCCCTTTACGAAGGCGAACGCACGCCCGATGGTACGGGCGCGAAATTCTGGCGTGACGAATATCGCGTCAATGCCCGCATCGCCCGCTTTCCCAAGCCCTATCTGGCCGTGATGGACGGCATCACCATGGGCGGCGGCATCGGCCTGTCGGCTCACGGCGCCCACCGCATCGTCACCGAGCGCAGCCGCATCGCCATGCCTGAAGTCGGCATCGGCTTCGTGCCGGATGTCGGCGGCACCTGGCTGCTCGCCCATGCGCCGGGCGAGATCGGTACCTATCTCGCCCTCACCGGCGAGACGATCGGGCCTGCCGATGCTGTTTATGCCGGCCTGGCCGACCTCCAGATCCCTCAGGGCAGCATTCCCGCGTTGATCGACAAGCTGGCTCAGTTGATGCCTGGAACCGACAATGAGGCAATCCGCGCCATGCTTGCAAAGCATGCCGTGCAGCCTGAACTCGCTCGCCTTTCCGAGCATCGCACGCTGATCGATCGCTGCTTTGCCGGCTCCTCCGTCGAGGCCATCCTGCAAGCTCTCGAAGCGGATGGTACGCCCTTCTCCCTGAAGACGCGCGACCTCATCGCCTCCAAATCGCCGACCAGCCTCAAGCTCACCTTCTGCCTGATCCGTCTGGCCCGCGAGGCCGATGGCCTTGAAGAGGCTCTGGAACGCGAATTTGCTGCCGCGGTCGCGGTGGCCCAGGGCCACGATTTCTACGAGGGCGTACGGGCAGCCATCATCGACAAGGATCGCAATCCACACTGGTCACCCGCAAGCCTCGCAGAGGTCGATGACCACGATATCGAAGCCTGTATCCAACCGGTGGCGAATCGAGTGTTTCCCTGAGCGCATGCCTATGCGCAAGGCACCGATCCTGATCGTATTCTCGCAGAGGAGTTCCCAATGGCCAACAGCAAGATAGGTTTCATTGGTCTCGGCAATATGGGCGGACCGATGGCCGCCAATCTGGTCAAGGCCGGGCACGCGGTGCGCGGCTTCGATCTGTCCCAGGTCTCGCTCGACAGTGCGCGTGCTGATGGCGTCACCATCGCCGCCTCCGCCGCCGAAGCGGTCAAGGATGCCGACGCCGTGGTCACCATGCTGCCGGCCGGCGCCCATGTGCTGACGGTATGGTCAGATCTGGTCAGCCTCGTGCCTGCGGGCGCGCTGCTGATCGACAGCTCCACCATCGACGTTGACAGCGCCCGCAAGGCCCATGAGATCGCGACCGGACGTAACCTAGCCGCCGTGGATGCTCCCGTCTCGGGCGGCGTCGGCGGCGCCAAGGCCGGCACGCTGACCTTCATGGTGGGCGGCCCGGACGAGGCCTTCGCCCGGGCCGAGCCGCTGCTCACCATAATGGGCAAGCGCGTGGTGCATTGCGGCGGCGCCGGCGCCGGCCAGGCGGCCAA
This sequence comes from Labrys sp. HAY1-8F, assembly GCF_056754975.1. NCBI lineage: Bacteria > Pseudomonadati > Pseudomonadota > Alphaproteobacteria > Hyphomicrobiales > Xanthobacteraceae > Labrys > Labrys sp. HAY1-8F. The sequence continues at coordinate 1,386,589 of NZ_JBPGWZ010000002.1, forward strand.
GATCTGCAACAACATGATCCTCGGCATTTCGATGATTGGGGTCTGCGAGGCCTTCGCGCTCGGTGAAAAGCTCGGCCTGTCGCAGCAGGCGCTCTACGATGTCGCTTCGACCTCCTCGGGCCAGTGCTGGTCTCTCACCACCTATTGCCCCGTGCCGGGGCCGGTGCCGACCTCGCCCGCCAACAACGACTACAAGCCGGGCTTCGCGGCGGCCCTGATGCTCAAGGATCTCAAGCTCGCCCAGGCGGCCGCCAATTCGGTCGGCGCCAACACGCCGCTTGGCGCCGAAGCCGCCCAGCTCTATTCCCTGTTCGACGGCCTCGGCCACGGTACGGAAGATTTTTCCGCCATCATCCGGCTGCTTCGGGGCAGGAGCTGAGTTTCATCAACATGGCAGCCGGCTCAGTATTTCAAATGAAGGGCGCATTTCCCTCTCCTTGAGGACGGAAATGCCCAAAGGTTTGAGGACCAGACATGACCTATGAGACCATCATCACCGAAAAGCGCGGACGCGTGTTGCTGATCACGCTCAACCGGCCCGAGGCCCTCAACGCCCTCAACCGCAAGCTGGCCGGCGAACTCCTGGCGGTGACCCAGGCGGCGGACGTCGATCCCGGCATCGGCTGCCTGGTGATCACCGGTTCCGCCAAGGCCTTCGCCGCCGGCGCCGACATCAAGGAGATGCAGGCTCAGAGCTTCGTCGACATGCACAGCAGCGACTGGTTCTCGGAATGGAACCATTTCGCGGCTTCTCGCAAGCCGAAGATCGCAGCTGTAGCCGGCTATGCTTTGGGCGGAGGCTGCGAACTCGCGCTCATGTGCGATTTCATCCTGGCCGCCGACACCGCCAAATTCGGCCAACCGGAGATCAAGCTCGGCGTGATCCCCGGCATGGGCGGCAGCCAGAGGCTGGTACGCTCGATCGGCAAGTCCAAGGCGATGGAATTGTGCCTCACCGGCCGGCTGATGGACGCCGCCGAGGCCGAGCGCTGCGGCCTGGCCTCGCGCATCATTCCGGCCGCGGATCTCGTCGAGGACGCGGTGAAGACGGCTGAAACCATCGCCAACATGTCGCTGACGGCAAGCATGGTGATGAAGGAAGCGATCAACCAGGCCTATGAACTGCCGCTCGCCAGCGGCCTCACCTTCGAGCGCCGCGTTTTCCAGGCTCTGTTCTCGACGCAGGACCAGAAGGAAGGCATGGCTGCCTTCGTGGAGAAGCGCCCGGCGCAGTTCCATCAAGGATAGGTTCGGGGCTCTCACCGCGAAAACGTTGCAATGGCGGGCCGGTCCCCGACCAGCCCGAATTGCTCGGCGCGGGCACCTACCTACACACCTGTTCCCACGAGGATGATGGCGAAACCAAGCCCCTATGGGAGCGCGGAGGATCGGTGCCCTGATCAGGCAAGTTTCCATTCCGAAAGGACCACAAACTAGGCACTGCAAATCTTCCTTGGCCGATTGAGGTTGCCGGAGATCCAGGTATAAGTGCGGCATGATGGGAACCATACTGGTATAGTGGCCCTCTCATCTGTCACGACTTTTAATACAGAGGCACCAGGGATGAAGAATTTTTGCGCGCAACTCGCTCCCCTTGCCCTGGCAATTCCCATTCTTCTAGCGGCTGCGCTTTCCGCCCATGCAGGATCCTGGGCGGATGCGAAGGCCGATCCGTCATTCTCGAAGTCGCAACAGATCTGTCGATCGGCGAAGACGGTGGACATTTCCGAACCAGCCCAACCTGACGACAAGGCCCCTTGCGACTCCGAGGCGCTCTACTACGGCATCGGGATGAAGGCAGACCTCGACGCGGCTCGGCGCTGTGCCGCACAGGAGGCAAAGGGACCCGACGGAAACGAAACGCCCTTCGGCGGCAACAGCCTTCTCATGATGATGTATGCCAATGGAGTCGGGGCACCGCGCGACCTCAATCGGGCAATCGCCCTTGCCTGCCAACTCAACGGTGCCGATTACGAAATGGATCTTCGCATCCAGCATCTCGCCAAGCTGCGCACCGAAGGATGGGCGGGCACGGATTTCAGCGTATGCGACGACGCCACGAGCGGCTTCCTCGGCGGCGCCTGCGAGGTCCATGCCTCCCGCATCGAGAACGCTCAACGCGATCAGGCCATCACGACCCTCTCCAGGGATTGGAACGATCAGCAGAAGGCAGCCTTGGCCCGGCTTCAGACTGCATCGGCGGCCTATGCGGACGCCGTCGGGAAGAATGAGGTGGATCTCAGCGGCACACTTCGCGCGGCCATGCAGACCGACGCGACGGACGCGGCCAAAAAGGCCTTCCACGACGATCTTCGGCAGGTCGTCAACGGCAAGGTTCAGAAATTCAGCACACCGCAACTGGCCAAGGCCGATGCCACCCTGAACACGACCTATCAGAAGGTCATGCGCCTGAAGAACTTCTCCTACGGCACGGTCCAGAAAAGCGGCATTCATGAGACCCAGCGTGCCTGGCTCACCTATCGCGACGCTTTCGCGGACTTTGTTGCCGAGGCTTTTCCAGGTCGCTCCGCCGATGACATCAAGGGCGTGCTGACCAATGAACGTATTGCCGCGCTACGCGAATTCCTGTCGTGACCCTCGCTGAGCAGGGGGGCGGCAGCAGGGTTTGCTCGGAGCCAGCAGGCGCGCGGCTCGGATAGGCGGGCCGGCAAGCCGCAGCCTTCTTGCCGAAAAAGCTGAAATCCCTCGACCACCCTGTAGCCGAAGCTGTCCCCGGCGGTCATTGCGGCGAAGCCGCACTCCATAAGCCAAGAAGGAATGCGGCTCCGCCGAGTGTTTACGCCCGATCTCAGTTCGTCGAGGGGAAGTTGAGGTTCACGCCCGAGCGGATGCCGGTAGGCCAGCGGGCGGTCACGGTCTTCAGGCGGGTATAGAAGCGCACGCCCTCCATGCCGTAGATCGAGTGGTCGCCGAACAACGAGCGCTTCCAGCCGCCGAACGAGTGGTAGGCGACCGGTACCGGCAGTGGCACGTTGACGCCGACCATGCCGACCTCGATGCTGTCGGCAAAGGCGCGCGCCGCATCGCCGTCACGGGTGAAGATGGCGGTACCATTCCCATATTCGTGATCATTGATCATCTTGGTGGCATGCGCATAGTCGCGTGCGCGCACCATGGAAAGCACCGGCCCGAAGATCTCCTCCTTGTAGATCGACATCTCTTCGATGACGTGATCGAACAAAGTGGCGCCGACATAATAGCCGTTTTCATAGCCCTGCAGCTTGAGCCCGCGACCGTCGACCACCAGCTTGGCGCCTTCCTTCACGCCGGCATCGATATAGCCAAGTACCTTTTCCTGATGCTGCTTGGTGACCAGCGGCCCCATCTCGGCCTGCGGATCGGCGGCAGGGCCGACCTTGAGCTTGTTGATGCGCGGCAGCAGATGTTCGACCAGCACGTCGGCGGTCTTATCGCCGATCGGCACGGCCACCGAGATCGCCATGCAGCGCTCGCCCGCCGAGCCGTAGGCCGCCGAGACCAGCGCATCGGCGGCTTGGTCCATGTCGGCATCCGGCATCACCACCATGTGGTTCTTGGCACCACCGAGAGCCTGGCAGCGCTTGCCGTTGGCAGCAGCCGTCGCATAGATGTACTGGGCGATCGGCGTCGAACCGACGAAGCTGATAGCCTTGACGTCGGGGTGATGCAGCAGCGCGTCGACGGCTTCCTTGTCGCCGTTGACGACATTGAGCACGCCTTCCGGCAGGCCGGTATCGAGGAGGAGCTGAGCGACCGCCAGGGCGGCCGAGGGATCGCGCTCGGACGGCTTGAGGATGAAGGTGTTGCCGGCCGCGATCGCCACCGGATACATCCACAGCGGCACCATGGCGGGAAAGTTGAACGGCGTGATGCCGGCGACGACGCCGAGGGGCTGGCGGTCATTATGGGTGTCGATGGCCGGGCCGACGTTGCGGCTGAATTCACCAGCCAGCAGATGCGGAATGCCGCAGGCGAATTCCACCACTTCGAGGCCGCGTTGCACCTCGCCGAGGGCATCGGAATGGGTCTTGCCATGCTCGGCCGAGATCGCCTGGGCAATCTTGTCGGCATTGGCCTCGATCAGTTCCTTGAACTTGAACATGTAGCGGGCCCGCTTGAGCGGCGCCGTGGTCGACCAGGCAGGGAAGGCCTTCTTCGCCGCCTGCACGGCGGCATCGACATCTGCGGTCGAGGACAAGCCGAGCTCACCGCTCTGCTCGCCGGTGGCGGGGTTGAACACGGGCGCGAAGCGTCCGCTGGTGGTGGCGGTCTGCTTGCCGCCGATCAGATTGTCGATACGGGCCATGGGGTTTCCTCAAGGAGTTTGTCTTGCTGCGCACCTTAGGAGCGATCCATCCTTCTCCCCTGCGAGAGAAGGTGCTCCAAAAGGGCGGATGAGGGGTGGACGAGGCCCCTCCAATTGAAATTTCCGACGACGTCATCCCGTCAGGCGAGGCCGCAAGACCCCTCATCCCCCTGCCGGGACCCCGAGCGGTTCCGCAGGAGCTGCGGAGTCCCGCAAGGGGAGAAGGCAACGTCAATCCAGCGTCTTCAAGACGTCGCCGAGCGTCGCGACAAGCTCGTCGATCTGCACCTTGGAAATGATCAGCGGCGGCGACAGGGCGATGATGTCGCCGGTGGTGCGGATCAACAAGCCCTTCTCATAGGCCTTCAGGAAGGCCGAGAAGGCGCGCTTGGTGGGCTGGCCGGCAATCGGCTCCAGTTCGATCGCGCCGATCAGGCCGAGATTGCGGATGTCGATGACATGCGGCAGGCCCTTCAGCGAATGGATCGCGTCTTCCCAATAAGAAGCGAGATCGGCAGCACGGGTGAGCAGACCTTCTTCGGTATAGGTGTCGAGCGTGCCGAGCGCTGCGGCACAGGCCACCGGATTGGCCGAATAGGTATAGCCGTGGAAGAGCTCGATGAGGTGCTCGGGGCCCGTCATGAAGGCATCGTAGATCTCCTTCTTGGCGAACACCGCGCCCATTGGGATCACGCCCGAGGTGATGCCCTTGGCTACAGTCATCATGTCCGGGGTCACGCCGAAATAGTCGGCGGCGAAAGGCGTGCCGAGGCGGCCGAAACCGGTGATGACCTCGTCGAAGATCAGGAGGATGCCATGCTTGTCGCAGATGGCGCGGATGCGCTCGAGATAACCCTTGGGCGGCAGCAGCACGCCGGTAGAGCCGGCGATCGGCTCGATGATCACGGCCGCGATGGTGGAAGCGTCGTGCAGGGCGATGACACGCTCCAGATCCTCGGCATATTCGGCGCCGTGCTCGGGCAGGCCGCGGGAGAAGGCGTTGCGGGTGAGGTCATGGGTATGGCGGATATGATCGACACCGGTGAGCAGCGTGCCGAACATCTTGCGATTGGATACGATGCCGCCCACCGAAATGCCGCCGAAGCCGACGCCGTGATAACCGCGCTCGCGGCCGATCAGGCGGAAGCGCTGCCCCTCGCCGCGGGCGCGGTGATAGGCCAGGGCGATCTTGAGCGCGCTATCGACGGCTTCCGAACCGGAATTGGCGAAGAAGACGTGATCGATGCCCTGGGGCGTCAGCTGCACCAGACGCGAAGCCAGTTCGAAGGCAGCGGGGTGCCCCATCTGAAAGGCCGGCGCATAATCGAGCTCGGCCGCCTGCTTCTGGATCGCCTCTGTGATCTTGGGCCGGCCATGGCCGGCATTGCAGCACCAAAGGCCCGCCGTGCCGTCGAGCACCTGGCGGCCATCGGCCGTGGTGTAGTGCATGTCCTTGGCGGCGACGAACATGCGCGGATTGGCCTTGAACTGTCTGTTAGCCGTAAACGGCATCCAGAACGCTTCGAGGTTGTTGGTCGCGCGGATCGGGGCATTCATCGGGATCTCTCCGGAAGCTGCCGAGGTCCCGAAGGCTGGCGGGAAGCCCGGCTCGTTAAGCTGGCAATAGCTTTGCCTTGAATTTGGAAATTATGCCAACTCTTTGTTGTGGCAGCATCATTCCTATTTCGACCGCACTTCAATACCCGAGTTTTTGTTCTAGAACGAATGTTCAATAACAAGCGTTAGGTTTGCAAATTCCGGTGCATTGAATGCAAAGTGGAATTGTCGACGGCGTTCATGATATTTAACATTCTAAACAGGCCTGGACGAAGGACGGCACCATGCAGAACGTCGATTTGGGGTCATTGCTGCGGCGCGTGCGCGAGGCGCGCGGATTGTCGCAGCGCCAGCTCGCCAAGCGGGCGGGCATCTCCAATGCCACCATATCGCTGATGGAATCGAATGCGGTGAACCCTTCGGTCGGCGCCTTGAAGCGGGTACTCGATGCCTTGCCGATTGGTCTAGCGGAGTTTTTCGCCCTCGATGCCAATCCCGGACGCAAGGTGTTCTATCGCAACAAGGAGCTGATGGAGATCGGTCGCGGGCGCGTCTCCTATCGCCAGGTCGGTTCGGACCTGCGCGGACGCGCCCTGCAGATGATCTCCGAACTCTACCAGCCCGGGGCGGATTCCGGCAAAGTGCTGCTGCACCATCAGGGCGAGGAATGCGGCATCGTCATCCGCGGCCAGCTCGAAGTCACCGTGGGCGAGGATATGGCCGTGCTCGGCCCCGGCGACGCCTATTATTTCGACAGCCGTGAACCTCATCGGTTTCGTAATGTCGGCGACACGCCCTGCGAGTTGATATCGGCTTGCACACCGCCAAGCTTCTGAGCCATGAAGGGGTGGGGACAACGAAACAGGAAGCGCTCATGGCAGAGGGAGGAGAGGCCGGCCGGCAACGCAGCAAGACCAAGCTCGGCCTGGCCAATATCGACAAGATCCTCGACAGCGCCCTTTCGGCTTTCTCGAAACACGGCTTGCGCGGTACCCGTATCGATCAGGTCGCGGAAGCCGCCGGCATGTCGAAGACCAATCTTCTCTATTATTTCCGAACCAAGGACGCCCTTTACGAGGCCGTTCTCACCCGCACTCTGGAAGTCTGGGTCACGCCTCTGAAGGAACTCGATGCCGCACGCGGCCCGGTCGTGGCACTGACATCCTATATCGAGCACAAGCTCAAATGCTCTCGGCTCTATCCGGAGTCCTCCCGTCTGTTTGCCATGGAGATCATGCAGGGCGCCCCTCACCTGAAAAAGGTCCTGGCAACCGATCTCACCAACACCGTCCGGCAGAAATCCGTCATCATCCAAGGCTGGATCGCCGAAGGAAAACTGCGGCCGATCGAGCCTTATCACCTCCTCTTCATGATCTGGGCGACCACCCAGCATTATGCCGATTTCGCCACGCAGATCAGTGTCCTCACCGGCAAGGACCTCACCGATGAAGTCTTCTACCAGGAAACGCTGAAGACGCTGACCGAGACGATCCTGCGCGGCGTGCTGGCCGATCGTTGAAGGCGGAAGCGCACGCATGAAGCTGTTCAGGCGCCGATGGAGACAGGCCCGCTGGATCGCCAGGGAATCGGGTGCCGGCGCGCGCAGCTTCGCCAGGGGGTTCCTCAACGGTTTCCGCAATGGTTTCGGTGCGGCGCAGCGCGGCGAAGGCGACGCGTTCAAGCAGCGCAATCGCGAGGAATGGGACCAGTTCAAATCCGCGCTCGGCCCGATGATGCAGGAAGCCGGCGAAACCTTGCGTAACATCGACGAGGATCCATGCCGCTTCCTCCTGGTCGAGCGTGGCTTCCCTGCCCTGTTGTTCGACACCGGCCTTTACCTCGACGAGAAATATGCCGCGAGCCGGCCGGCGCCCGAACTGGCCGCCAGCGCCGTGATGACCTCGGCGCGCGGCGATTTCGGTCTCGAATTTCGGCAGGTGCCACGCGACGATAGCCGGGCCCGGTTCGATGTCTTCGTACCACCGGTTGGCTTCGGTTCGCTCGGTGGGCCGGGCGCGCCGACGGAGCTAGTCCCGGCGGCTGTCGCCAGCATCGAGAGGCGCTGCGTTTATCGGATGTCCTTAGCGTCATCACGCTGAGCAACCGAGGCCGTTAACGAGCTTTCGCTCCAAAGCAGTCTTCAGAAATGCTCGCCAACTTTTCAGCTAAGTGAGAATGCGTGGCTTCTACCCAAGTCAGATCCTGCGCAACAGCAACCAAATATAGCGCGCGCGCCCACGAGGCTGGGGGAGGCAGGTCGCGCCTTTGCTTGAAATATCCGGGTGCATGCACTCAACCCAAAAAGAATAAGGCCGAATTTCGGTACTGGTCCCTTGCGTAACTTCAAGCGTGCAGCTATAAGCCGCGCCCCGGTCATCCAGCCGGAACGATATCAGCGGCCGGAGTTCGAAACCTCCGCCCGCGCAGGCGGCTCTGCCGTCCTGTGTACGGATGTCGGGACGGGATCGGTTTGGGTTGTAGCTCAATGGCAGAGCGCCGGCGGGAGCCGGAGGTCGCGGGTTCGATTCCTGTCAGCCTAACCTCGGATAGCTCAGTGGTCGAGCAGTAGACTGATACTCTACGCACGAAGGTTCGAATCCTTCTCCAAAGCGCCTGAAAAACGCTTCGCCCTTGACGGTCCGGGAACTGGCATGCCGACGGTCTTCGGAAGAAGCTGCGCCCACGGGTGTTACCTCTGACGGAGAGCCTGAAGCCGTTCGCCCGCAGCCTGGCTTGCGGATATGGGCAAGACGTCCCGTGGCCGGCGACGTATCTTCGGATCCGCGCCCGCCACTCGGCCTTGCGCCCCGCTGCCGCCGGCCCGCCACGGGCAGACGTCACCGGTTCCCGGATCTTTGCCGGGACCAATCATCAACAACGGAAGGAACGATCGGCAGATGATCTGAGCTTGCCGAAAGGAGACGACATGACTTTTCTCGACCTGATTTTGCGGCGCCAGCGCGTCGTCGTGAAGGAAACCGAGCGTGCCATCGTGCTGCGCAAGGGCGAGGTGCGTGCCATTCTGGAGCCGGGCGAGCACGTCCTGGCCGGCCGGAAGGACGATACCGAAATCCTGCGCCATGACATTGAAGCAGGGCCGTTCAACTCTCCTCTCGAGAAGGCGTTGTTCGACAAGCTTCCGGCCGTGGCCGAGCGTCATTTGCAGCGGTTCCGCACCGAGCCGGGCATGATTGCCATCGTCGAGCGCGATGGTCTCGTCCATCTGGTGCTGGGTCCCGATCGCAAGCTCACCGTGTGGAAGGCGGCCGGCCCCTGGACCTCGACGTCCATCGCTCCGCCGGCCGACCTCGCCGTCGAGCCGGGCCTGATCCCTCGGCTGGTGCAGGCCCGCAAGGCTGAACTCGTGATCCTGCACGCCGTGCAGGATGGCCAGATCGGCCTGCTCTATGTCGACGGTGCTTTCATCCGTACGTTGGCGCCGGGTGTGCATGGCTTCTGGAACATCGGAAAGCCGGTACAGGTCAAGGCACTCGACGTGCGGCTGCGTTCGCTCGACGTCAACGGCCAGGAGATGCTGACGCGCGACCGGGTAACCATCCGCGTCAACATCGCGGCCGAGTTCCGCGTCGTCGATCCGGTGAAGGCTGTTACCACCGTCAAGGATTGCGAGGATGCGTTCTACCGCTCCCTGCAATACGCCTTCCGCAAGGCTCTGGGCGCCCTGACGCTCGACCAGTTGCTGGAACGCAAGACCGTCGTCGATGCCGAGGCCGCCGAAAAGGTGCGCAGCGACATGGCCGATATCGGTATCGAGGTCGGTGAGATCGCCCTGAAGGATGTAATCCTGCCGGGCGAGATGCGCGAGATCCTCAACCAGGTCGTGGCGGCTGAAAAGCAGGCCGAGGCCAATGTCATCCGCCGCCGCGAGGAGACGAACGCCACCCGTTCGCTGCTCAACACGGCCAAGGTGATGGCCGAGAACCCGGTGATGCTGCGGCTCAAGGAGCTGGAGGCCTTGGAGGCGATTGCCGGCAAGGTCGAGCGCCTGACGGTGCATAACGGGGTCGGCGGCCTGATGAACGATCTCGTCAAGCTGCGGGATCTTTCGCCGGCGGACAACAAGTGAGATGGGCGGGTCCTGCGACCCGTCCATTTTCGTCAATGCGCGGCCAGGAAGGCTTTCATGTAGAATCCTGCTTCCTGGCTGCCATAAGCCTTGTCGGGTGCCACCGGGCAGGCCCGGCGCGCGAGGCAGCCGCCTTGTCTGCAGGCCGTACCCTGCGGCGAGCGCACATGGGCGGCACAGCGTTCCACATCATAGCCCGCCAGTGTGAAGGCGCCGACCGGACAGTTGTTCAGGCAGGGCTTGGCCGCACAGCTCTCACACGGATGGACCACCCTTGCGAGCGGCGGCAGCGCCAGCCTTTGCGCAAAGCCGAGCGCACCGCGATAGCTGTGCCAGAGACCATGCACGGGGTGCACATAGATGCCGAGCGGCGAAGCGAAGACAGTATCGCCGCGTTGCGCCCAGCGCTGAAACGGCAAATAAGGCGGGCCGCCGAAGGGATAGAGGGCGACGGCGCTAAACTCGTTTGCCATCGCGTCAATCACCCGCGCGGACCAACGATCCAATGGATGCAGTGCGCCATCGGCAGCCTCGTGTGAAGCCGCGAAGGCCGGCCATTGCCGGCCACCGGTCCAGCCGAGCAGTACCAGCGTTTCGACTGACCCGGTATCGAGCGCCGGGACGCCGTCCTCAGGTCGGGGATGGAAGGCACCCCTCACTGAGAGACCGACGACTTCGGCGTGTTCTGCAATCTGATCCAGCGTCATGGGCCCGGCGTGATTTCCCGATGAGAGCGCTGCATCCTGTTGTGGGTGGAGAGAGATGACAATCTCATTCTGCGCTGTTGGGCTTCACCCCTCATCCGGCTGCTGCCACCTTCTCCCGCAAGGGGAGAAGGGAATTTATTGGGCCGGGATATTGTAGCGCGGCCCTGTTCAAGCAAACTCGCCTATCCGAGCAGAGCCCCTTCTCGATTTGTGGGAGAAGGTTCCAGCAGGGTGATGGGAGGTGAAGCAGCGTGCCACCTACTCCGCCGCGGCAGGAGCCTTGGCGTACACCGCCGGATTGTTGGGATGCTCCTTCCAGGTGCGATGCCCGCCCACCGGCCTGCCGGTACGCTTGTCGACCCCGGAGGTCACCGGTTCGAGCGTGATGCAGTTCTCGATCGGGCAGACCACGGCGCACAGATTGCAGCCCACGCACTCTTCCTCGATCACCTCGAACTTGCGCTCGCCGGCGACCATGTTGGTGATGGCCTGGTGCGAGGTATCCTCGCAGGCAATGTGGCAGCGGCCGCATTTGATGCAGGCATCCTGGTCGATATGGGCCTTGACCACATATTCGAGATTGAGGTGCTGCCAGTCGGTCACCTGGGGGATGGCCTTGCCGACGAACTGGTCGACCGAGGTATAGCCCTTCTCGTCCATCCAGTCGGACAGGCCCGAGATCATCTCCTGCACCACCTTGAAGCCATAGACCATGGCTGCCGTGCAGACCTGCACGGTGCCGCAGCCGAGCGCCATGAATTCCACGGCGTCACGCCAGGTCTCGACGCCGCCGATGCCGGAGATCGGCATGCCGCGCGTCGCCTCGGCTCTCGCGATCTCCGAAACCATGCTGAGTGCGATGGGCTTCACCGCCGGGCCGCAATAGCCACCATGGGTGCCGAAGCCATCCGTATTCGGCCAGGGGCGCATAGTGTCGATGTCGACCGAGACGATGGAGTTGATGGTGTTGATCAGCGATACCGCGTCGGCGCCGCCGCGCCTGGCCGCCTCGGCTGGCTTGCGCACGTCGGTAATGTTGGGTGTCAGCTTCACGATCACCGGCATGCGGGTATATTGCTTGCACCAGCGCGCAACCATCTCGACATATTCAGGCACCTGCCCGACGGCCGAGCCCATGCCGCGCTCCGACATGCCGTGCGGGCAGCCGAAATTCAGCTCGATGCCGTCGGCCTCGGTGTCCTCCACGAAGGGCAGGATCGACTTCCAGGCGTCTTCCTCGCAGGGCACCATCAGGGAGACGATCAGCGCCCTATCCTTCCAGTCGCGCTTGACTTGCTTGATCTCGCGCAGGTTGACCTCGAGCGGCCTGTCGGTGATCAGCTCGATATTGTTGAAGCCCATCACCCGGCGGTCCTGGCTGTGCCAGGCGCCGTAGCGCGGGCCGTTGACGTTGACCACCGGCGGCCCCTGCTCGCCGAGTGTCTTCCAGACCACGCCCCCCCAACCCGCCTTGAAGGCACGGACGACGTTGTATTCCTTGTCGGTTGGCGGCGCGGAAGCCAGCCAGAACGGATTGGGAGACTTGATGCCCAGGAAATTGGTGCTGAGATCGGCCATGTCTTTTCTCCTCACGCAGCTTTGGCTTGGGACTTAAGGGCTTGATCGATCGAAAGCGCGGCCTGCTTGCCGTCCTCGACCGCAGCCACCGTCAAATCTTTGCCGCCGGCGATACAGTCGCCACCGGCCCAGATGCCGGGCACCGAGGTGCGTCGTTCGGCGTCGACGGTAATTCGTCCCTTTTCCAGCGTGAGCGGCACGCCGTTGACCTCCCCAGGCAGGAAGGACTGCCCGATCGCGGTGAAAAGCTGGTCGCATTCGAGCCTGAGGGTCTCGCCGGTACCCGTGAGTCGCCCGCCCTGCTCGCTGGTATATTCGAGCTCGACAGCCACCAGCCTGCCATCCTCAGCATGCAGCCGCGCAGGCTTGAGCCAATGGCGGATCAGCACGCCGTCGGTCTGGGCGAGTTCCTGCTCGTAATTGGAGGCATTCATCTGCTGCTGGCCGCGGCGATAGGCGATGGTCACGCTTTCCGCGCCCAGGCGCTTGGTCTGCGAGGCGATGTCGATGGCGGTCATGCCGCCGCCGATCACCACGATGCGGCGGCCGACCGGCAAATCCGCAAGGTCTCCCGCCTGACGCAGCGCGGCAATGTAGTCGACAGCATCGATCACGCCCTCGATACCTTCTTCCAGGCCGAGATCGTTGGTGTCCCCCAACCCCATGCCGAGGAAGACCGCGTCGAATTGCTTGGCGAGATCCGAGAGTTCGATGTCGCGCCCGAGGCGCTTGCCATAGTCGATGGTGATGCCGCCGATCGCCGTGATGTAATCGACCTCGGCCTGCGCAAAGCCGCCGGTGCTCTTATAGGCGGCGATGCCGTATTCGTTGAGGCCGCCGGCTTTCTCACGCGCCTCGAACACTACGACCTCATGGCCCAATGTTGCCAGCTTGTGGGCACAGGACAGGCCGGCCGGACCGGCGCCGATCACGGCGACGCGCCTGCCGGTGGGAGCACCGCGCTTGAACAATTGCCTGCCCTTGGCGAAGAGCTCGTCGGTGGCATAGCGCTGCAGGTTGCCGATCTCGACCGCCCTGCCCTCCGAGGTTTCCTTGACGCAGGCTTCCTCGCACAGCGTCTCGGTCGGGCAGACACGAGCACACATGCCGCCCATGATGTTGGATTCCAGGATGGTCCGCGCCGCTCCAACCGTGTTGCCGGTCATGATCTCGCGGATAAACATCGGAATATCGATCGAGGTGGGGCAGGCCTTCACACAGGGCGCGTCATAACAGAACAGGCAGCGCTCGGCGGCAACGCGCGCCTCATGCCTGTCGAAGGCCGGATGAAGGTCTGAGAAATTGCTGGCGAGCGTGGGGGAATCGAGACGGCCCCGCGCAATGTCGGATCGTGCAGTCATCTGAACCTCTGGTAATCAGCTCTTTATTTTTTACCAGTTGATCAAAAGAACGAGTCGCTGTCAATCACACTTTTGAACGGCTCCAGAGTAAGAATCCGCCTGCTCTGCCAGCTCGGCAAGCGCAATTGGAGGCAGCTCTTCAGACCGGCCTGGAACCGCTACACATTGCAAGGGGTAGGGCGGGTCCAAAGACCCGCCCACTGTCACGCCGCGATCTGTTTTGCCAGCATGGCGGCAAGCTTTTGCATGATCTCGTCCGGCCCGTGGCCGATCAGCATGTAGGAACGCTCGGCATCCGACCAGTAGACCACGTTGAAGCCGTTGCGCTGTTCGAGCGTGGGTGCGCTCGCCGTGCCGGGATTGTTGGCATAGATGCAGAAGGCCAGCGGGCCAGTCAGTTCGTCGAGATAGGCGATCTCGACCAGGGGCGCATTGTCGTAGTGGAAGAGTTCGACGCGCTTGAGCTCCTGGGCCGGCAGGTTGACCTTTTCGGGTGTCAGCGGGAAGCCGAGCCGGCGGGTCGCCGCGGCAAGATCGCGCTGCGCGGTGGAGACATCGTTCGGCATCCAGTCGAGCGTCTGCGACGTCGTCAGCCCCCAATATTCCGCTACCGTCGTGCGCCAGGCATCCGGCCCTTCATGGTCGCTGTGCTGCGCCGAAGGGAACGGCCACAGACCGGGCGGCGCGTAACGGCCAACCCCGGCTCCGACCACGAACAAGGCGAGCGCCGCCGCGACCGCTGCCGGCGGGATGCGCCAGCCAGAGCGCCGTGCATTGTCATTGACCACCGGCGCCGGAATCGCCGTCTGGCTTTCGGCAAGAAGCGCTTCAAGACGTTGCCGGGGCGCGTGCGCCGCCAGAGTATCGTAGCTCTGTTTGAACGGGAGCGAACCGGCCGCGAGCGCGTCCAGTCTCGCCTTCAGAGTCGGCTCCTGGGCAAGGCGGACCTCCAGCCCCGCGTGCTCTTCAGGCGACAGAGCTCCATCCAGAAAGGCGACGAGGCTGGCGTCATCGGGTCCCATCTCCTGCGTAGTCATGATGCCTCCCCCGCACCGCCCTCCGGCGTATCCTTGTTTAGATGAGCGAGCCTGAGCCTGGCCGAAGCCAGGCGGCTCATGACGGTTCCGATTGGTACGGCCAGCATGTCCGCCGCCTCGGCATAGCTGAGCCCTTCCGCATAGACCAGAAAGACGGTTTCACGCAGTGCTGCAGGCAAGGCCTGTACCTGCCTCAACACTTGGGCAGCCAAAATATTCGTTTCGAACTGCCGCGCACCATCAAAGGACAGGACGTTCTCGGCCTGCTCCAGCTCGACGGGGTTGCGCACCTTGTTGGCCCGGACCTCGTTGAGCCAGATCGAACGCTCGATGGCGAACAGCCAGCGATCGAGGCGGGTCCCCGGGATGAACTGGTGCGAGCGCTCGAGCGCCCTGAGGCAGGTGGCCTGCACCAACTCCTCCGCGAACTGCCCATTGCCCGACAGCACGAGCCCGAACCGCCACAACGCCACGAGATGCGTAGCAAGGCCGGTCCGAACGTCCTGGTCACCTGATTGGGGCATGAATCGCCTATGCCGATAGGGAGCGGCATTATTGTGGCGCGGCGGACAGGAAACGCAACCGTGAGGGGGAACCAGGATTTCCGACGATCAACCGCATTTGGAGGCTGCCTTACGAGCGCCTCGCGCACAATCGCCCGGGATGACGCCTATTCAGCGGCGTCGAGCATCACTTCGTCGGTATTGGCGGCTTCAACCATATCGCGCAGGGCGCAATCCTCGGTACACTCATGGCAACGCGCAGCCGCGCGTGCATCGGCGAGAATCTGCCGCACTGTGATCAGGCAACGGCCGCATTCCGGTCCGCAGCCCAGGCAACGATAGGCTTCCGTAGCCGAACGGGGACAACCCGGCTGCTCGGTCGCGAGCGTGCTGGTGAAATCCTCATCGGTCAAAACACGGCAGGAACAGACGATCATTCGCAGCGATCTTGGGTTCGAGCAAAGGCAGTGACGAGAGTGATGTGGACGGACGAGCTCACCTTGTCAATGGCCCGACGCAACAATAGAATCGTTATAAATCAGTAGTTTAGAACGAGAATAAACTGGGAAACCCCTGGGTGGCCACTGGAGGCTTCGTGCCTTCCCCTCCCCTGGCAAAATCCTCCGGACAAATTTGCCGCGTCTGGGGGCTTGCCTAAATTTAGAATTCTTCTAATGTATTTTCAGTCCACCAAGTATGGAGAAACGCTCATGAAGGGCGACAAGAAGGTCATCGATTATCTCAACAAGGCCTTGCGGAGCGAGCTGACCGCGATCAACCAATATTGGCTGCATTACCGGATCTTCGACAATTGGGGCCTGCTGGGCCTTGCCAAGAAGTGGCGCGCCGAATCGATCGAGGAGATGCAGCACGCCGACAAGCTGACCACACGCATCCTCTTCCTTGAAGGCTTCCCGAACATGCAGACGCTCGATCCGCTGCGGATCGGCCAGACTGTGAAGGAAGTTCTCGAGTGCGACCTTGCCGCCGAGCGCGAGGCTCGCGCCCTCTATCAGGAGGCTGCGGAATATTGCCGCACCGTCAAGGATTTCGTCTCCGAAAATCTGTTCAAGGAGCTGATGACCGACGAGGAAGGCCATATCGACTTCCTGGAAACCCAGCTCGACCTGGTCGAGCGCCTCGGCATCCAGAACTACTCGCAGAGCCATCTCGGCGGCTTCGCGGAAGAGTAAGCTTTCCTGATTGCAGGGATGTGCATAGCAATGGCGGCCGCTGGCCGCCATTTTCGTTGGTCGGGTCTTTGGGTCCGGCCGGCTATTGCGGCTTGCCCTCCGGCGTCGTGTCGATCCCCACGATCTCGGCCTCCTGTGGCCCGACGCGAATCACCTCACCGACATCCTTGCCGAACAATGCCTTCGCCAGCGGCGAGACATGGCTGATCCGTCCCAATGCGGCATCGGCCTCATCCTCACCGACGATACGCCAGATGCGTTCGCGCCCGTCGGGATAGTGAAGCGTGACTGCCATGCCGAAGCGGATACCTGCATCGCCAGCGCCCGGGACCACCCGTTCCGCCGTTGCCCGGCGGGTGGCCCAGTAGCGGATTTCGCGTGATGCATTGCCCATGGCAATGCGATCGCCCGCGGCTTCGGCCGTGGCGAAAAGCGAACGCGCCTGTCTAAGCTCGGCCTCGATCATGCCAAGACCGCGCGCGGTAACGAGATTGCGCTCGCTCGAGACCGGCCGCTCGGGAAGGACCTGTGCGTCCTCCCCTTCCTGGCCGTCCTGGGTAAAGGCTCGGCTCACGATACGACGATCAAGCAGCCAAGGTCATGCGGCTTGGGCCGTGCCCTCGACGCGCTTGGCAAGGAGCGTACGCAGCTTGCCCAGATCCTTGGCGAAGCCGCGAATGCCTTCGGCGAGCTTCTCGGTCGCCATCGCATCCTCGTTCATCGCCCAGCGGAAGGCGCGTTCGTCGATCTTGCCCGTCGTGGGGGCCGAAGCATGATTGTCGGGGGAGAGCTTGCGCTCCAGCGTGCCCTCGTCCGCCTCGAGTGCCTGCAGCAGGTTCGGGGCGATGGTGAGACGATCGCAACCGGCCAGCGCCTCGATCTCGCCGGTGGAACGGAAGGAAGCGCCCATCACCACCGTCTTGACGCCACGTGCCTTGTAGTCGGCATAGATGCCCCTGACCGAGATCACGCCCGGATCTTCTTCCGGCGTGAAGGTACGGCCGTCATTCTTGACATGCCAGTCGAGGATACGGCCGACGAAGGGCGAGATCAGGAACACGCCGACATCGCCGCAAGCCACGGCCTGGGCCTGAGAGAACAACAGGGTCAGGTTGCAGTCGATCCCTTCCTTCTGCAGCACCTCGGCCGCACGGATGCCCTCCCAGGTCGAGGCGATCTTGATCAGGATGCGATCGCGCTCGATGCCGCGGGATTTGTAGTCGGCGATGATGGCATGCGCCTTGGCGATGGTCGCCTGCGTATCGAAGGAGAGGTCGGCGTCGACCTCCGTCGAGACACGGCCGGGAACGAGCTTGGTGAGTTCCGCGCCGAAGGAGACGGCCAGGCGATCGGCGATGGCTGCGACGGTGCCTTCCTTGCTGCCGCCCTGCTTGCCGCCCCAGCTCACGGCTTCCGCGATCAAATGGTCATAGGCCGGCATCTCGGCGGCCTTGAGCAGCAGGCTCGGATTGGTGGTGCAATCGACCGGCTTGAGCGCCTTGATCGAGTCGATATCGCCGGTATCGGCAACTACGACCGTCATGGCGCGCAATTGTTCGAGTTTCGAAGCCATATGTAACGTCCTTGTTCACAGACCTTGATAGCGTCCCGGCACGGACCATAAACCCCAGCCCCGGCGGCGTCATCAGTTATCGTGCTTGTTTTCTCTCCCTACTCCAGAGGGAAGACAAGACGGGCTCTCTCGGTGCTTATCTGGTGGGTCGATCTCCAGATCGACCATCTTGGAAGCGCCGTGCTTGCCGGCAGGAAGATGCCGATCTGGAGATCGGCACACCTCGTTTCAGGCGCCTACACTCGCAAAGTTAGCGCCTATGGCACTCTCCGCCTGAGGTCCTTCGAGACTGATCTCGATCATATGGTTCCTGCCGGACAGCCATGCAAGGCGACCGGTCGCGGAGGCCTCACTTGCGGCAGCAGATGATGAAGCGCTGGTAGAGATGGCTACGCAGCCGGTTGCGCAGATCGGCCTGGCGCCTTTGGGCAGCGGCAATCGGCCGATGCGAAGAGATCACGATATTCCTGAAACCGGCCTGCTCCAGGAACGGAAGGAGATCGGCGCTCCGTAGCCCCCTACCGAAAGGCAGCCTCTCCATGATGCGGGCATGGCGCTCGCTCATCGCGCCGTCATAATAGGGATCGGCACCGCCGAGGCGGTCGATCAGGGCGATGAGCTTGGACGCCATCCGGCCGACCCTGGTGGGCCTGGCCCAATCCCCGTCGAAGAATAGCAATCTGCCGCCCGGCTTCAGCACGCGATACCAATCGGCAAAGGCCTTCTGCGGCTCGGTCAGTGTCCAGACCAGATGCCGGCAGACGACCGCGTCATAGGCGCCTTCCGGTTCCATGGTGTTCTCGGCGTCGCCGAGCCGGAAGCGCAGGCGCTGCCGGCCGGCATGCTTGCGACGGGCCACCGCCAACATGGCCTCGGAGAAATCCAGGGCCGTGACCTCGTGGCCGAGCGCCAGCAGCAGCTTGGTGATCTCGCCCGTCCCACAAGCCAGATCGAGGATCCGGCGCGGTTCGGTACCGAGATGATCGCGGATCGCCGCGGCCCAGGCCTCGAATTCCGGCCCTTCGGGAATATGATGCCCGAAGGCGCGGTCGAAGGTTTCCGAACGCCTCGACCAATAATCACGGATCTCTTCCTTGAGATCGAAATTCGCTGAACTGGCGCCCGTCATCCGTCGGCCCTCCTCATCTGTCGGTTGAGCCCGCGTCATGACGCAGCCGCGACCCAGCCCGGCCGCGGCACTGGAAGATCCGGATGCCGATAGCGGATGAAACAGCCACCGGTACCGTCGTGGACAACCTCAGCGGCGACACCGAAGACCGACTGGATGCGCGAAGCCGTCAGCACCTCGGACGGAGGACCGATCGCCTCGATCCGCCCCGCCTGCATCAGCGCGACCCGATCGCAGAACATCGCCGCATGATTGAGATCATGCAGGGCCGCCACGACAGTGAGGTTCTGGCGATGAACCAGATGCAGCAGGCCGATCTGGTGGCCGATATCGAGATGATTGGTGGGCTCGTCGAGAAGCAGGATTTCGGGCTGTTGCGCCAAGGCGCGGGCGATGTGGAGGCGCTGGCGCTCGCCGCCCGAGAGCGTATGCCACAGGCGAGCGGCAAGGCTGGTCATGGCAACCTCCTCCAGTGCGAGGTCGACGATGGCATCGTCCTTGCCAGACCAGGGCATGAAGGCACCCAGATGCGGCGTCCGCCCGAGTTCCACGGCCTGGCGGGCGGTAATGCGATCGGCCGTCTCGGCCTGTTGCTCGACCAGAGCGATCCGGCGCGCGATTTCGCGGCGAGCCAAGGCGTGGAGTGGCTGGCCCGACAGCAACACCTCGCCGCCCTGCGGGCGGCGGATACCGGCCAGCAGGGACATCAGGCTGGTCTTGCCCGAGCCATTCGGGCCGATGATGCCGAGCAACTCGCCCGGACGAACCTCCAGCGATACACCCTGCAGGATCGAGGCCCCGCCCGCCGACCAGGACAGATTGCGTGCCGACAGGCTCATGCCGTCGCCTTTCTCTGGCTGAGGATGAGAGCGAAGGCCGGCGCGCCGACAAGGGCCGTGATCACCCCGATCGGCAGGACCTGGCCGGGGATGATGATTCGGGACAGAATGTCCGCGACGATCATGAAGACGGCGCCGATCAGGGCGCTGGCCGGCAACAATCGCCCATTGCGCACGCCCACCACCATCCGCGCGGCGTGCGGAATCACCAGACCGACGAAGCCGATCGATCCGACGATGCTGACCATCACCGCCGTCATCATCGCCGCGACGCCGACGAGCACGACATAAGCGCGCCGGACGGAAATGCCGAGGGATGCCGCCGATTCCGTGCCGAAGGTGAAGGCATCAAGCGCGCGAGCGTGCCAGAGGCAGACCAGCAGCCCCACGGCCGTGATCGGCAGGGCCAGCCAGACATCCGGCCAGCGCACGCCCGAAAGATTGCCCAGCAGCCAGAACATGATGCCCCGCGCCTGTTCGGCATTGGCCGCCTTGGTGACGATGAAGGAGGTCAGGGCATTGAAAAGCTGAGACCCAGCCACGCCGGCGAGGATCACCGCGCCGGTTCCGCGCCCCGATCGCATCGCCAGCAAGGCGACGAAACCGAAGGCCACCAGCGCACCGAGAAAGGCGCCGGCCGGCAGGCTCAAAAATCCTGCGCCGAGGCCGAGAATGGCGACCCCAACTGCCCCCGTCGATGCCCCGGCCGAGATGCCGAGCACATAGGGATCGGCCAGGACATTGCGCAGCAGCGACTGCAGCACGACACCCGACAGCGCCAGGGCCGCGCCGCAGCAGGCCGCGACGACGGCGCGGCTCAGCCTGTAGTTCCACACGATGCCTTCATCGATGCGATCGAGAATGTAGCCGGCCCCCCACAGGCGGTTGGCCGCCGTCTTGGCCACCACCTCCATCGGGATGGCCGTCTCGCCGATGGCGGCGCCCAGCCAGAGCGCCAACACCAGCACGGCCAGCGCCAGCATGCCGATTGCCAGCAATCGCGTGACAGCGCGGTTCATCTCAACGCTTCAGGCCGAAACGCTGGATGGCATTGGCGAGCATCTCGATGCCGTCGACGACACGCACGCTCGGCTGCATGGCCTGGACGTCCATTTCCACGACATGGCCCTGCTTGACGGCCGGCATCAGGCTCGCCACCGGATCGGTCTTGAGGAAATTGAGCTTCACGGCGATGTCGTCGGCGGGATAGCGGCGACGGTCCATCCTGCCGGCGACGATGATGGTGGGATCGGCCTTGGCGACGGTCTCCCAACCGACGCTCGGCCATTCCTCCTCGCTTTCCACGATGTTCCGGACAGCCAGGACGGACATGATGTAGCCTGGGACGCTGTTCTTGCCGGCCATATAGGGATCGACATCGACCTTGGCGCTCGAAAACCAGAAGGCAGCCGAGACCTTGCCATCGCCGGCGGCGATCTTGCGGCGGGCAGCTTCCTCGCGTGCCTTCAGGTCCGCGATGACCTTCGAGCCGCGCTCCTGCACGTCGAAGATCTCGGCGAGTTCCCTGATCTCCTGATAGACCAGATCCATGGTGAAAAGGGTGCCGCGGGTGCCGTCGCCACCGCTGGAATTGTCCTTGCCGACGCAATCAGCGGGCGAAACATAGGTCTGGACACCTAGTTCCTCGAACTGCTCGGGCTTGCCGACGATGCCACTGGGGCCGACATGCCACTGGAACTGGGCGGTCACGAGGTCGGGTTTCTTGGCGATTACGCTTTCGAAGCTCGGATCATTGTCGGCCAGGCGCGGAATCTTGACGTTGGCCTCTTCATAGCCCGGCAGAACCGGGCCGAACCAGACGGCCGTCCCCACCACCTTGTCGGCAAGACCGAGAAGGTAGAGAACCTCCGTACCGCTCTGACCGACGGAGACAGTGCGCTGCGGAGCATGGTCGAAGGTGACGGTGCGTCCGCAATTGGTGATCTTGAGCGGATATTTGGTCGCCTGGGCGGCGGCTGGATCGATGCTCAGCGTCAGGCTGAAGCCGGCCGCAAGCATGACGGCGAAGCTCGACCAGCAGGCCTTGCTCCAGCGGGCCCTTGTCTTGGGAAAAGTCATGACGTTCTCTCGGTTCGCGATAGGAAGATGGCGCTGTTCGGCGCAGGGCCGAAAACGGGAAACGCCCTCAGGCCAAGCTATGGCAGAGGGTCTGATGGCGCGAAGCGGAGGGAACAGGTGGGCGACGGCCCGAGATGGCGGGAAGAAACGTCACATTGTCTCCTGTTCCGGGCATCCCCGCCCGTGACATGGGATTGATCGAGATGACGGCAGGTTTCCTGGCTCACGGATATCGGCCTTGCCTCTGCCTTCCCATGGGGTCACCCACAGTGGCATGGCGCTTTTGGCGCCACGAGGATGCTCGGCAATCCGCCTACAGTTGCGGGGGCAGCCACGGCATGGGCTTCGAGAAAGCCGGACCGTGTTCCCTATTACTCCCATCGGGCTCGCACCCGACGGGAACCGTCAGTGCCACAGTTACCGGGGTGTCCCGATCGCGGTCAAGCGAATATGCAAAGCGGGTGGCGGCCGATGGCGAGCCCTGTTTTCCCGCCTCAGCACGCGCCTTCCCTCACCTGGAGCAAAACGCTTTAGGCCCGACAGGCCAGGAACCCCTGTTCGATCACGTCTTTCGGCAGATTACGCCCGATGAACACCAAACGGCTCCTGCGCTCCTCTTCCGGCTTCCAGGGGCGCTGATGATCGCCCTCGATCAGCATATGCACACCCTGCACCACGAAGCGCTGGGGATCGCCGTCGAAGGCGATGATGCCTTTCAGCCGAAGCATGTCGGTGCCGAATTGCTGCACGATCATGTTCAGCCAGGGCATGAACTTGCCGGGGTCGAGCGGCTCGCGGGCAACGAGGGCGAAGCTGCCGACATGGTCGTCATGCTCATGGTCATGGAATCCTGCAAGAAAATCGGGTTCGGCTTCCAGGATGCGGTCGAGGTCGAAGGCACCGCGATCCAGCACCTTGTCGAGCGCGATATCGCAGCGGCGTGTCTCGTGGAGGGTAGCGGTGGGATTGATGCGGCGGATCCGCTTCACCACCCGTTCGAGTTCCCTGGCCGTGACCAGATCGGTCTTGTTGAGGAGGATCGTATCGGCAAAGGCGAGCTGCTCCTGGGCCTCATGCGCTGTCTCGATTTCGCCAAGCAGATGCCTGGCGTCGACCACGGTGACGATCGAATCGAGCCTGGTCTTGGCGCGCACATCGTCGTCGACGAAGAAAGTCTGGGCGACCGGCGCGGGATCGGCCAGCCCGGTCGTCTCGATCAGGATGGCATCGAAGCGGTCGCGCCGGCGCATCAGACCCTCGATGATGCGGATAAGATCGCCGCGCACCGTGCAGCAAATGCAACCATTGTTCATCTCGAAGATCTCCTCGTCGGTATCGACGACGAGATCATTGTCGATGCCGACTTCGCCGAACTCGTTGACGATGACAGCATATTTCCTGCCGTGGCTCTCGGTCAGGATGCGGTTGAGAAGCGTGGTCTTGCCTGCTCCGAGATAGCCAGTGAGGACGGTGACGGGTGTCTGCGGCGCGGGCTGCATGATGTCGGAATTCCTTGATCCGTTGCGAGCGCCCCCGGACATGACGATGCCGCGGGCGCCAGAATGGGCTTCATTTGTATGAAACGTTATAACATAACTATCTCTATCTCGGCAGACCGTCAACGGTGTTGCGGGTGTAACCCGCCTTCTGGCCGAAGGGCACATTGCCGGCATTCGCGACCGCGACCGCTCCACGGCAATTGCCTGTCAGCGTGGGAAATTGACGCGGGAGATTTTCGAATCATGGCCCCTGTCGGGTAAGTGTCCATGATGTCCCTGGAATGGAATCAGGCTCCAAAGGTGCATCCTGCAGGCATGACCCGCTCTTCTCCTCAAGATCCTCTCTCCGTCCTCAACGCCATATTCGGCTACAGCGCCTTTCGCGGCCAGCAGGAGGCGGTGGTGCGCCATGTCACCGAGGGCGGCGATGCGGTGGTGCTGTTCCCGACCGGGGCCGGCAAGTCGCTGTGCTACCAGATCCCGGCTTTGTGCCGGCGCGGCGTCGGCATCGTGGTCTCGCCGCTGATCGCCCTGATGCGCGACCAGGTCGAGGCGCTCAAACAGGCTGGCGTGCGCGCGGCGGCGCTCAATTCCTCGCTGTCGCGCGAGGAAGCCTACAAGGTCCGCCGCTCCCTGATGGACGGCAAGCTCGACCTGCTCTACGTCGCCCCCGAGCGTGTGGCGACACAGGGTTTCCAGTCGCTGATCGCCGATGCCGACATCGCGCTCTTCGCCATCGACGAGGCCCATTGCGTCAGCCAATGGGGTCACGACTTCCGGCCCGAATATCGCGAACTCGGCGGCCTCGCCGCTTCCTTCCCCGGTGTGCCCCGCATCGCCCTCACTGCCACGGCCGACCCGGTCACTCGCGCCGACATCATCGAGCGGCTCGGTCTCAACGAGGCCGAGGTCTTCGCCACCAGCTTCGACCGGCCCAACATCAGCTACGCCATCGTCGAGCGTGACAACGCCCGCCGGCAATTGCTGGCCTTCCTGGCTGCGCACAAGGGCAATAGCGGTATCGTCTACTGCCTATCGCGCGCCAAGGTCGAGGAAACGGCGCAATGGCTGAACGAGCAGGGTATCCGCGCTTTACCCTATCATGCGGGCCTGGAAGTGGCTGTTCGTAGCGCCAACCAGGACGCCTTCCTGGAGGAGGAAGATCTCTGCCTGGTCGCTACGGTTGCCTTCGGCATGGGCATCGACAAGCCTGATGTACGCTATGTCGCCCATCTCGATATCCCGGCCTCGGTGGAAGCCTATTACCAGGAGACGGGCCGCGCGGGGCGCGATGGCCTACCCTCGGATGCCTGGATGAGCTACGGCATGGCCGATGTGGTACAGCGCCGCCGCATGATCCAGGAGGGCAATGCGCCGGAGACGGTGAAGCGGGTCGAACTCGGCAAGCTCAACGCCCTGCTCGGCATCTGCGAAACCGCCGAATGCCGGCGCAAGGCCATCCTCGCTCATTTCGGCGAGACCCATCCCGGCCGTTGCGGCAATTGCGATACCTGCCTTTCGCCGGTCGAGAGCTGGGACGGCACCGATGCCGCGGTCAAGGCGATGGCCGCTATCTACCGCACCGGTCAGATGTTCGGCGCCGCCCATATCATCGACGTGCTCACCGGCAAGGTCACGGAGAAAGTCCAGCGCTTCGGCCACGACAACCAGCCTGTCTTCGGGGCCGGCAAGGACATCGAGGCGCGTACCTGGCAATCTGTGCTGCGCCAGCTCACCGCCGCCGGCCTCGTCAATGTCAACCACGAGGCTCATGGCGCCCTGATCCTCGCCGAAGAGGCCCGGGCCGTGTTCAAGGGCGAGCGGCAAATCGTCTTCCGCCGCGACCGGCCACGCAAGAGCACCGAGGCAAAACGCGCTCGGCGGGGTGAGGTCGAGATGTCGGAACGCGACGGCGCCCTGTTCGCCGCCCTTCGCACCGAGCGCAGTCGACTCGCCCGCGAGCAAAGCGTGCCGCCCTACATGATCTTTGCCGACACCACATTGCGCGCCATGGCGAGCGAGCGCCCCGGCACCCTGCCCGAATTTCTGGCCCTACCGGGCGTGGGGCAGGCGAAGCTGGAGCGCTACGGCGAACTCTTCCTGGAAGTCGTCAGGCGCGAAGGCTAAAGCGTTTTGCGAAGAGACGGGATCACCAAGAATTGCAAAGACGCGTCGAAACAAAGAGTTAGAGGAAATAAGCGTTCACACTTGAACGCGTTTTGCTCTAGGATGGCCACGCGATACCGATGGCTCCAGCCATTGTGCAGCGGCGCACATGCCGGACCTGCGCCAACCTCCCCCGCCTTGACGCCGTTTACCATACATTTTAAGTTAGTGAACGAACGCTAACTTAAATGCGATTCTCCCGCGCCCGGTACGCGCCCATCCAGGAACCACGCCGATGCTCGCATCGCTGATGTCCGCCCGCCGCTTCTGGCCCCTGTTCTGGAGCCAGTTCTTCAGCGCCTTCAACGACAATTTCATCAAACAGGCCCTGATCGTCCTGGCTGTCTACGGCATCGCCCAGACGGCGCCGATGGAAGGCAGCAACAGCCTGGTTTCCCTGGCAAGCGCCCTGCTGGTCGCACCGGGGCTGATCCTGTCCGGTCTGGCGGGCCAGATGGCCGACCGCTACGACAAGGCCGTCGTGGCGCAACGCATCAAGCTGGTCGAGATTGTCATCATTGCCATCGCTGCTGTCGGCTTCGCGATGCATTCGGTTCCCGTGCTGCTCTTCAGCATGTTGGCGATGGGGGTCCTGGGAACCCTGTTCACTCCAGTCAAATACGGCATCCTGCCCGACCATCTCGCGCCTGAAGAACTGCCGGCCGGCAATGGCCTGATCGAAGCCGGTACCTTTCTTTCGATCCTGATCGGCACACTCGGTGCCAATATCGTCGCACCCGATCTGCCCAGCCCGCTGGTAGCCGGCGTCATGATCGTGATCGCCGTGGCGTGCTGGTGGTTCGCTCGCGCAATTCCACCGACGGGACAAGCGGCGCCGGACCTCAAGGTCGATTGGAATGTCGTGCGTTCCAGCTACCAGTTGGTCCGCCTGGTCGCAGCCGACCGTAAGCTCCTGATCGGATCGCTCGCCGTAGCCTGGTTCTGGCTGATCGGCATTGTCATCCTATCCCTGACGACATCGCTCGCCCATGATGTCATCGGCGGCGACAATACGGTGAACTCGCTGTTCTTCACCGCTTTCTCGATTGGCATCGCCCTCGGTTCGATCCTGGCGGCCCGCCTCGCCGCCGGCCGCATCATCCTGCTGCTCTCGCCGATCGGTTGCATCCTGATGGGCGTGTTCTGCCTTGTCGTAGCGGTGATCGCCTTCGCGACCACGCGCTCCGAAGTGCCATTGGGCGTCATGAGCTACCTTGCCAGCGCCAACGGCATTCAGACCACGCTCGTGCTGATCCTGACTGCCGTCGCAGCAGGTCTGTTCATCGTTCCCGCCTACGCCGCCGTACAGCACTGGGCTCCCAAGGATGAACGGGCCCGCGTCATCGCCGGCGGCAACGTGATCACCGCCATATTCATGGTCGCAGGCGCCGGTGGCCTCTCCCTGCTGCAATCCCAATTCGGCCTGACCACGCCGGTCGCGTTTCTGGGCATCGCCATCCTCAACATCATCGCCGGCATCGTCCTGCTCTACGTCCTGCCGATGAGCCGCTTCCGTGACCTCATCCTGCTGCTCTACCGGCTGATCTATCGCCTCGAGGTCAAGGGCATCGAGAACCTGGAGACGCCGACACCCCATCGCATCATCGCGATCAATCATGTCAGCTTTCTCGATGCCGGCCTGGTCCTGGCCCTGCTTGACAAGGACCCGGTGTTCGCCATCGATCACACAATCGCCAAGGCCTGGTGGGTCAAGCCCTTCCTGAAGATCTGCCGGGCCTATCCGCTCGACCCCACCAAGCCGATGGCGACGCGCGGGCTGATCAATGCTGTAAAGGCCGGCGAAACCCTGGTGATCTTCCCCGAGGGGCGGCTCACCGTCACCGGCGCCTTGATGAAGGTCTATGACGGTGCCGGCCTGATCGCCGACAAGTCGCATGCCGACATCGTGCCCATGCGTATCGACGGCCTGGAGCGCACGCCCTTTACCAGGCTCGACGCCAACAAGGTCTCGCGCCGCTGGTTCCCGAAGGTGACGGTGACCTTCACCGAGCCGACACGCCTCACGATCGACGAGACCCTGCGCGGCAAGAAACGCCGCCAGGCCGCCGGCGCCGCCCTCTACGACGTGATGTCGGACCTCATCTACAAGACGAGTTCCGTCGACACCGATCTCTTCCGCGCTTTGGTGGCGGCTGCCGACAAATATGGCCGCAAGCGGGTGGTGCTGGAGGATCCGGTCAGCGGCAGCCTCACCTATAAGCGCCTGCTCATCGGCATCAACGTCCTCGGACGCAAGTTCGAAGCCTTCACAGCGCCTGGCGAACATGTCGGCGTGCTCCTGCCCAACGCCAATGCCGTCGCCGTCACCTTCTTCGCCCTGCAGTCGATCGGTCGCCTTCCGGCCATGCTGAACTTCTCGGCCGGCCAGGCCAACCTGATCTCGGCCTGCAAGACCGCGCAGGTGAAGACGGTGCTATCGTCCCGCGCCTTCGTGGAGAAGGGCCGGCTCGGTGACGTCGTGGCCGCGATGGAGGCGCATGTCCGCTTCGTCTGGCTGGAGGATGTGCGCGCCGAAGTCGGCACCGCCGACAAGCTGAGGGGCCTCCTCGGCGCCGGACGGGCCCATGCCAAGCCCGCGCCGGACGCCCCTGCCGCCGTCCTGTTCACCTCGGGTTCGGAGGGGGCACCAAAGGGCGTGGTGCTGTCGCACCGCAACATTCTCTCCAACATCGCGCAGGTCGGCGCCCGCATCGATTTCGGCCCCGGCGACATCGTCTTCAACGTACTGCCGGTGTTCCATTCCTTCGGCCTGACCGGCGGCATGATCCTGCCGCTCGTCAACGGCGTCAGGCTCTATCTCTACCCAACACCGCTGCACTATCGCATCATTCCCGAGTTGATCTACGGCACCAACGCCACCGCCCTGTTCGGCACCGACACCTTCCTCGCCGGCTATGCCAAGATGGCCAACCCCTACGACTTCCGCTCGCTGCGCTATGTCGTGGCCGGCGCTGAGCCGGTGAAAGTGGAGACGCGGCGGGCCTATAACGAGAAGTTCGGTCTGCGCATCCTGGAGGGCTATGGCGTCACCGAGACCTCGCCGGTGCTGGCGCTGAACACGCCGATGTTCAACAAGAACGGCACCGTCGGCCGGGCACTACCCGACATGGAGACGCGGCTGGAGGAAATCCCGGGCATCGAGGAAGGCGGGCGCCTGCATGTGCGCGGCCCCAATGTGATGCTGGGCTATCTCAAGGCCGATCAGCCAGGCGAGATCACCGCGCCCGAGGAAGGCTGGTACGACACCGGCGACATCGTCACCATCGACCCGCAGGGCTTCATCGCCATCAAGGGCCGCGCCAAGCGCTTCGCCAAGATCGGCGGCGAGATGGTTTCGCTCGCCGCGGTCGAGTCGATGCTCGCCGATCTGTGGCCGGAGAGCCCGGTCGCCGTGCTGGCGACCCCCGATCCGCGCAAGGGCGAGCGGCTGGTGCTGATCACGCCGCACAAGCAGGCCAACCGCGCCGATGTGATCGCGCATCTGCGCTACAAGCACGCCGCCGAATTGATGATCCCCTCGGAGATCATGATCATCGATGCCATGCCGGTGATGGGCACCGGCAAGACCGACTATGTCGGCCTTAACAAGATGCTGAAGGAGCGCCAGGCCAATGCCAGTGCGGGCACCGGCGAGGCCAAGGTCACCCCCCCTGCTCCGCTGCCGGGCTTGCCCGATTCGTCCAAACCTGCCGAGATTCTGCCCGCCGCGCCTTCATCTGCGCAGGGCAATGGCACCGAGCCTGACTCTCACCGCCCACAGCCCGCTCCGCTCGCCGCCCCGGCTCGTCCTGCCGCCGATTCCAAGACCCTCGCGGACAAGGCAGTCGAATCGGAAGCACCGGTTCCGGCCAAGGCCATCCAGGATGGAACGGGCGAGAACCATGCGTGACGGATCGAAGACCCGCGCCAAGATCGTGACGGAGGCCCTGCGCCTGTTCGCCGATAAAGGGGTGTCAGGGACCTCCATCCGCGATATCGCCGGCGCCGTCGGCGTGGCGGAGGCAGCTCTCTACCGCCATTTCGCCTCCAAGGACGCCCTGTCACGCTCCCTGTTCCTCGATGGCTATGCCAGGCTTGCGGCCGATATCCTCGCCGCCGACCAGGCCCATCCTCGGTTCGATGCCAAGATCATGCGGATCGTCGAGGTCTTCTGCGAACTTTTCGACGAGGATCGGGCCCTGTTCACCTTCCTGCTGCTCTCCCAGCACACCCATCTGGCCGAAGTGCCCGATGAAACCGACAAGAACGTCGTCGAGGCCGTGCGCTCGATTTTTGCCGGAGCCATGCAACGCAAGGACATTCCCCAGCGGGACGCCGACCTCTTGACCGCGATGGCGCTGGGCATCGTCGCCCAGCCCGCCATCTTCACCATCTATGGTCGTCTCCAAGGCCCGCTGCGCAATCGCGCTCCGGACATGGCGAAGGCCATTCTCGCACTGATGGGTTGAAAGAGGCGTTCGCGGGAATGCTCCTTCGCAAGAAACAGTGCTGCCGCAAGACAAGAACTGCCAGGCTGGTGACAGCCCGACCCTGCCGGAAAACCTCATATCTTCCGGCAGCAATACCCATTTTGTAATTGATCTAGCTTGATTTTTTATATCCGCCAGTAGTCTTGCGGAGGTTGACCTCCGCTGCACCTTCGGCCATAGGCATGCGCCCTGGTCCAAAGGAGGCGTCATGTTCGGCAAATTGTTCGATCGGCGCTGGCGGCACCTTCCGAGACTGTTCATCTCGCTCTGGCAGGTCAGTCCCGCGCTCGGCGGCATCATCCTTGCGGTTCGCCTCCTCTGCGCACTGCAACCGCCACTGGTGATCTATGTCGGCAAGCTCATCGTCGACGAGATCGTCGAGCTCAATCGCCTATCTCTTCCCGGCGCCGGCTTGAGCGAATGGCTTAGCAGCGGGCGGCTCACGCCCCTGCTGGCCTTTATCGGCCTGGAGTTCCTGCTCACTCTGGGAAACACGGTGCTCATGCGGGCGACCGCACTGGCCGAAACTCTCCTTGGGGAGCGCCACGGTAATGCCATGGCCGTGCTTGTCATCGAACATGGCGTAAGCATGGATCTTGCTCAGATCGAAAGCAGCGACTTTCAGAATCGCATGCAGCGAGCGGTTGCGCAGACAGCCATGGGAACGCCTCTCCTCGCCCAATTGCTGGGCCAGGCCCAGAATATCATCACCGTCATTGCCTTGGCCGCCGGATTGATTGCCTTCATCCCGGGATTGATGGTGTTGCTGCTGGTCGCGCTGATCCCTGCCCTTGTCGGCGAGGCCCATTTCAATGCGCAACGCTATGGCATCAGCCGCGATTTCACGCCGTTGCGGCGCGAAGCCGAATATATGCGCTTCACCGGGGCCGATCCGCGCATCGCTAAGGAAATCAAGCTTTTCGATCTCGGGGGCTTCTTTGCGCGGCGCTTTGGCGAACTCGCCGGCGAAATCCATCGCGCCAACCGGGCCATCGCCCTGCGCCACACCACCTGGAGTAGCCTGCTCGGCGGGGTGGCGTCGATCGCCTATTATGCCGCCTATGCCCTGGTGGCTTGGCGGGCCGTCATCGGGCAGATCAGCCTCGGCGATCTCGTCTTCCTTACCGGATCGTTGCTGCGCCTCAGTGGCCTGTTCGAAAGAACCATGCTGGGCTTTGTCGAGCTCGCCGACCGCAGCTATTACCTTGATGACTTCTATTCCTTCCTCGATACGCAACCCTCGATCAGGCGAGCGAGCAATCCGCATCCCATGCCGTCAGCCATGCGCGATGGCATCGTGTTCGAGAATGTGGGTTTTCGCTATCCAGGCCGCGAAGCCTGGGCGATCCGCCGTCTCAGCTTCCGCCTGACGGCAGGGCGGACCCTGGCTCTGGTCGGAGAGAATGGCGCCGGCAAGACGACGATCGTCAAGCTGCTCACCCGTCTGCATGATCCCGATGAGGGTCGCATCCTGCTCGACGGCGTCGATATTCGTACATTCGATCTGGCAGCCTACCGAGACCGTATCGGTACGGTTTTCCAGGATTTCGCCCGCTATAATCTCACAGCGGCCACCAACATTGCTGCTGGCCGTATCACGGCGCTGGCCGAGCGTGCCCGTATCGAGGAGGCCGCGCAGAAAAGCCTGGCCGACCGATTGATCACCGCCCTCCCCGCCGGCTACGAGCAGCGACTTGGCAATGGCTATATGCGTGGCCATGATCTTTCGGGCGGCGAATGGCAACGCATC
Organism: Labrys sp. HAY1-8F; assembly: GCF_056754975.1. Taxonomy (NCBI): domain Bacteria; kingdom Pseudomonadati; phylum Pseudomonadota; class Alphaproteobacteria; order Hyphomicrobiales; family Xanthobacteraceae; genus Labrys; species Labrys sp. HAY1-8F. Next base: position 1,418,443 of record NZ_JBPGWZ010000002.1, read on the forward strand.
GCCATCGCGCGGGCTTATTTTCGCGACGCCGAAATTCTAATCCTGGACGAACCCACCGCGGCACTCGACGCCCGGGCGGAAGCCGACGTGTTCGAGCGCTTTCGGAATCTCAGCACTGGCCGCACGGCACTGTTGATCTCGCATCGCTTTTCCACCGTGCGTATAGCCGATCATATCCTCGTACTCGAACAAGGCGGGATCATCGAGGAAGGCAGCCACGCGGCATTGATCGCCAGGGGCGGCCGCTATGCCGAACTCTTCCAGCTTCAGGCTGCCGCCTATCAATAAACCGGCTTTCGTCCGTTTCCAGCGCGGCCGCCGAACTCCAGCCGGAAGACCACGCCGGGCTGGCGGCCGATGACGCCGATACTGCCGCCATGCATGTGCATGATGTCGCGAACGAGATGAAGACCAAGGCCGGCGCCCCGGCCGTTCTGGTGATGCTTGACGAAAGGCTCGAAGATGCGCTCGCGTAGATCAGCCGGAATCCCGGGGCCCTCATCGCAGACCTCGATGCGTCCGCAGTTGCACAGCAAAATGATCTCCCCTCTTCGCCCGCCATGGTCGACAGCGTTCTGCACGAGATTCATCACGGCCCGGCGCAAGCTGGGTCGATCTCCCCGAATGGTGCCGGAACCCGCACTGTCAAACCGCATGGTGTATCCAGCGGCAAAAACGATCGGCGCCATTTCCAGAGCGACCTCGCTGACGAGACCTTCTATATTGATCGTCTCGAACTCCGCCTTGCCCTGCCTGAGACGCTGGAGGTCCAGCATCTGCTCTGTCAGGATGGTCAGCCGTTCGGAATCCTCCAGCAATTGCGAGCGTTCGGCTCCGTCCGGCAGCGCGCCGATCCTCGTGCTCAGGATGGCGATCGGCGTGCGCAGTTCATGGGCGGCATCGGCCAGGAAGCGCTCCTGGCGTTCGAAGCCTTCGTCCAGGCGATCGAGTGCCCGGTTCACGGCCTTCACCAGCGGGGTGACCTCACCGGGAATATCGTCCGTCGAAAGCCGGCCGCCCCTTTCGATGGCGTCGATGGCATCGGCCTGTTTCGCTGCCCGATCGACACCTGCCAGGGACTTTCGCACCACGAGCGGCGTCGCGATCAGGGCGCCGACGGCCATGACCAGAACGATGGGCGCGACCAACTTGGCCAGGACGAGCGATGCCCCCATCATCACCAGCAATGGCGAGGCGAAGGCTTCGGTGCCGGTGATGAATTGCAACCGGCCTGCAGATGTCTCGGCCCAGCGCATGCGCGCGGTCGGCCGGTCGGGATCGCCGATGTTCCAACCAAGCCGCGCCTGCCCGATCTGATCGAGCGCCGTGCCGATACGGGCGTATTCCTCGGGGATGCGTCCTTCGCTGAGCCTTTGTCCTCTGGTGTCGCGAATGAGGAACCACAGATCCGGCTCCTGCTTGCGCAAGGCTTCCAGCGCAGGGGTCCCCTCGAGGGCCAGTGCACCGGACGGTTGCCGGATGACGGCATCACGCAGCATTTCGATGGTCGCATCGGTCGATCGCAGGCTGGCAAGCTGCCCGGAGCCGAAAAGCACCGCCACCACCATCAGCAGAACCACCGATTGCACCCCCAGCAGCCGCCAGAACAGGCGCTGGCGCAGAGAGTATGGCCTACCGGAGCTCACGTTTCCTCGCGCAACATGTAGCCGAGCCCGCGCACCACATTGACGACGACGCCGGCCTGGGCCCCAGCCAGTTTGCGCCTGAGCCGCGAGATATGGGAATCCAGGGCGTTGGACTGAATTTCATCGTCCAGGCTGAACACCGCTTCCATGAGAACCGAGCGCGGCACCATGCGCCCGACCCTCCGCATCAGGCATTCCAGCACGAGAATCTCGCGCCTTGGCAGGTCGAAGGGCCTGCCATCGACCGATATCTCCTGAAACGTCATGTCGAAAGACAGCCTGCCGATGCTGATCCGACTCGGGCGCAAATCGCTGGGCCGGCGCATAACCGCGCGCAGGCGTGCCAACAACTCGTCCAAGGCAAAGGGTTTGGCCAGATAATCGTCCGCCCCCAGTTCGAGGCCGGTCACCCTCTCCGGCACCGCCCCCTTGGCGGTGATCACGATGATGGGAAGCATGACGCCCCGGCTTCGCAGCCTCGCCACCAGATCGAGGCCATCCCCATCCGGAAGCTGACGATCGAGCAGGATGGCGTCATAATCGATATCCCCCGCGACAAGTTCGGCATCGGCCAGCGTGGCGACATGATCCATGACCATGTCGTGCTTGACGGTGAGCGCTGAGCGTAACGCCGCCGCCATGCGTGGTTCATCCTCGACGAGCAAGACACGCATATCGCCCCTCAGCCTTCATGATCAGCCCTATCGTCATGGAATCGCGGCGTCATCGGCGGCTGATACGATAGACGGCGGCCGGAGGAAAATTGCGCAATGTCCAGCCGATCCTGTCGGAGCGCAGCCCCAGGGCTCGCAAGATCCTCGCAGGGATGGGGCATTTCAGTCCATAGGTGAACTGATAGAAAGCGCCCCCCTGGATCAGGCGTTCGAAACAGTCCCCAATCAAGGCATAGAGATCGTTGCGGCTGAGATTCGGCAAAGGCAACCCGCTGACGATGGCGCCGAAGCTGCGATTTCGCAAAGCCTCCTCGCGTGCGATCTCCCTGACATCGATCGGGAGCAATCGCGCATGCGGGAAGCGGTCTTGTAGGCCGGTGACGAAGGATTCTTCGCGCTCGATCAGGGTGATGTCGTCCTCTGCGATGCCCCGCGCCATGAGCGCCTGGGTGAAGATGCCGGTACCGGGGCCAAGTTCGAGCACCGGTGCCGACACGGCGGTGATTTCCCGGGTGATCAGCGCCGCCAGAACGGCACTGGAGGGCGTCACCGACGCAATACGCAAGGGCCGCCTCAGCCAGGCGCGGAAGAACCGCGATCTATCGGAATTGAGCATCGAAACCTTCGTGTTGGCGTGGAAAGCACGCGTCACGAACAGCACCAACATTACGGCACTCTGGCGAAGACGATCGATACCATCCTCTCGAACCGGCGTGTCCGGGTTGCGGTGCACGCCCCTCATCCGTCATGATGAGGGATAGCCCGACGATTCAGATTGTCCCTGCCGGAATGAAGCCCCTATGACCGAAGCTGCCCTGGAACCCGTTCGCCTCGCCGACTATCGGGTCCCCGCCTTCCTGATCGATACGGTGCATCTCGATATCCGGCTCGAGCGGACGCAGACTCGTATCGTTTCCACCCTCACTCTGCAGTGCAATGCGCGCAGCTCGGGGCAGGATGCCTTGAAGCTCGACGGCGACAGCCTCGTCTTCGTGGAGGCCTGGCTCGACGGCGTGTCGCTGCCATCGGAAGCCTATTCGGTTTCGCCCAATGGCTTCAGCCTCCACCATCCGCCCGCCGAACCCTTCACGCTGGCCATCGAGACGCGCCTGGATCCGTCCGCCAATACCCAATTGATGGGGCTCTACCGATCCAATTCGGCCTATTGCACCCAATGCGAGGCCGAGGGCTTCCGGCGCATCACCTATTTCCTCGACAGGCCGGACGTGTTGTCGGTCTACACCACAAGGATCGAGGCCTCGTTCCAGGAAGCGCCGGTACTGCTCGCCAACGGCAATCGGACCGAGCAAGGCTCCTTGGCCGACGGCCGTCACTTTGCCGTCTGGCACGACCCCTTCCCCAAGCCCTCCTATCTCTTCGCCATGGTGGCGGGCGACCTTGCCATGGTGGCCGACAGCTTCACCACCCGTTCCGGACGGCAGGTCAGGCTGGAGATCTATGTCGAGCATGGCAAGGAGGATCGTTGCGCCTATGCCATGGATGCCCTCAAGCGCTCGATGCGCTGGGACGAAGAGGCCTTTGGCCGTGAATACGACCTCGACATCTTCATGGTCGTCGCCGTGTCCGACTTCAACATGGGCGCCATGGAGAACAAGGGCCTCAATATCTTCAACGACAAATATGTGCTAGCCCTGCCCCAGACGGCCACGGACGGCGACTTCGCGGCTGTCGAGGCCATCATCGCGCATGAATATTTCCACAATTGGACGGGCAATCGCATCACCTGCCGCGACTGGTTCCAGCTCTGCCTGAAGGAAGGCTTGACGGTCTTCCGCGACCAGGAATTCTCCTCCGACCAACGCTCGCGGCCCGTCAAGCGCATCAATGACGTCAAGCTCCTTCGCAGCCAACAATTCTCCGAGGACGGCGGGCCGCTCGCCCATCCTGTCCGGCCTGAAATCTATAACGAGATCAATAATTTCTACACGGCCACGGTCTATGAGAAGGGTGCCGAGGTTGTGCGCATGCTCAAGACCCTGATCGGCGGGGAGGCCTTCGCCGCCGGCATGGATCTCTATTTCCAGCGCCATGACGGAGAGGCTGTCACCATCGAGGATTTCCTGACCTGTTTCGCCGAGGCAAGTCGGCGCGATCTCGGCCAGTTCATGCTCTGGTACAGGCAATCGGGTACACCGGAGATCCGCGCCGAAGGACGCTGGGACGAGCAGGCCGGCACCTATCACCTCAACCTGAAGCAGATCCTGCCGGCGACGCCGGGTCAGCCCAACAAGCAGCCGATGCTGTTCCCGATCCGCCTCGGTCTGGTCGGCGAGGAGGGCGATCTTGCCGTCACGCTCGACGGCCAGCCTTTCGATGGCCTGGTGGCCCTGGCCGAATCCGAGCGCAATTTTGTGTTTGGCAATGTGCGCCAAGCGCCCGTCCCCTCGCTGCTGCGCGGCTTCTCGGCCCCGGTCAAGCTCACGGTCGCGCTCGACGAGGAAGCTCTGCTGACCCTGCTCAAGGCTGACAGCGACCCCTTCAACCGCTGGCAGGCGTCCCAGAGCTACGCCCTCAAGCTGCTGTTGCGGCTGGTCAAGGATCCGGCGACCCCGGTCGATCCGCGCTTCGTCGCGGCTGTCCGTGGCCTCCTTGTCGAGGGGGCCGCCGATCCGGCCTTCACCGCGCTCTCCCTGGCCTTGCCCAGCGAAACGGATATCGCCCGTGAAATCGGCAATGACGTCGATCCGCAGGCGATTTATCAGGCCCGCTCGATTCTGCGGCAGACCTTGGCTCGGGAGTTGCAGGTCGACCTGCTGCGCACGATCGAGACCATGACGGTGGCGGGCCCCTATTCGCCCCAGGCCGCCGATGCCGGACGGCGTTCCCTGCGCAACGGCGCACTCGATCTGGCCTGTGCCGGAGGAACCGCACGAGCACTCGATGTCGCCGCGACGCAGTTCGACAAGGCCGACAACATGACCGACGAGATGGCGGCGCTCGCCACGCTAGCCCTGTCGGGCACGCCGGCCGGCGAACGAGCCTTGCGCAGCTTCCGGGAACGCTACGACAGCGATCCACTGGTCATCGACAAATGGATGGGCGTGCAGGCGATGCTGCCGCTTGAGGCCACGCTGGACCGCGTCAAGGAACTCATGCGCGATCCCGCTTTCTCCCTGCATAATCCCAACCGCGTCAGGGCCTTGATCGGCACCTTCTGTTCCGCCAACCAGACCCAGTTCAATCGCCCCGATGGCGAAGGCTACCGCTTCGTCGCCGACATCATCCTGGCGATCGACCCGAAGAATCCGCAATTGGCGGCCCGGCTCCTGGTTGCGTTCAAGACCTGGCGCTCGCTCGAGCCAGGCAGGCGCACCTTGGCGGCGGCGACGTTGCGCGATATCGCAAGGCGGCCGGGGTTATCCCGCGACGTTGCTGACATCGCGCAAAGATCGCTTGCATGAACCGGTTGTTGCAACTATGCGGTCATTTCTGGCGAGGCTGGCCATTGCAATCGAGAGTACTGGTGCCTCTAGGGAAGCATTCATAGGCTGCACCCGATGGAAAGCAGCCCCGCCCCACCACATCTTGTGGTATAGAGTTTTCAGCCCCATACATGTAGCCAAAGCATCAAGATTTCGTCTTGAATCGGGCGCGAATTCTTCGCTTTTCAGCCGCAAATGGACACAAATAATTAAAAAAGTGTTCACGCCGACTCTAGACAAATCACGTGAAGGTTGATTCTTATAGCCTTATCGATTCGGGGGCGGTGATGAACACCTGCTCTATCGCAAATTCTCAGATAAGGCTGGAAGGGCTTAGCAATGGCGCGTGCAAACGCGACACATGCGTCTTTGCGCGCGCCGGGCATCCGGGGCCTTGCCAAGACACTGGTCTGCCCAACCTATAGGCGACTGATCGGGCTTGAGCCGATCCTGCGCAAGGCCGTGCCCTTGCTGATCATCGCCTTCCTTGCCGTCATTGCACTCGCTGCCTTCATCCAGGCCCGCGACAGCCGCCAGCAAGCCATGCAGGATGCCGGCCGCAACCTCGATCTGATCGTCTCGGCCGCCGCCGCGCAACTGAGCGCGATCGTCGCCCAGAGCGGCCGCGTGCCGACCCGTGCCGCGATCACGGCTCCCGACCACGTCCTGCTTGCCGTGATCACGCCGCATGGCCGCCTGCTCAACGACAACGGCGACGTCGCCGGCCTGATCGGCGCGATCGGCGACCGCGTCAGCGGCCAGTTGACCGTCACGGTCGGTGGCACCGCCATGCTCGCCTCGATCGGCACCAGTGAGAGCCTGCGCATCGTCGCCGCCAAGCCCGTCGACGATATCCTGGAGGGCTGGTATGCCCTCAGCGGCCGTCTGCTCGTCTTCACCACCACCACCGGCGGCGTGCTGCTGATCCTGGGCTTTGCCTATTACTGGCAAGCTTCGCGGGCGCGCCGGGCCGACGATATCTACAACAATGTGCGCAACCGGCTGGAAACCGCGCTCAGCCGTGGGCGCTCCGGCCTGTGGGACTGGGATCTCGAGGCCGGACGGGTGTTCTGGTCGGATTCGATGTTCCATCTGCTCGGCTACGAGCCGCAGGATGATCTTCTGGTCCATAGCGACATCGATCGGCTGATCCATATCGACGACGGTGGCTTGCGCACCCTTTCCGCCGAACTGCTGGCCAAGGATCCGCCACTCGCAATCGACCGGCGTTTCCGCATGCGTTGCGCCAATGGCGAATGGATCTTCGTGCGCGTGCGCGGCGAACTGGTCTATGGCCCGCAAGGCAACAAGCGGCTGATCGGCATCGTCGTCGACGAAACCGAGGAGCGGCGCTTCGCCGAGCACACCAAGCGGGCCGATTTGCGCCTGCGCGACGCCATCGAGACCATCTCGGAGGCCTTCGTATTGTGGGACGCCGGCAACCGCCTGGTGATCTGCAATTCCAAGTTCCAGGCCTTACACAATCTGCCGGATGGTCTCGTCCGCCCCGGCACCCATTACAGTGCCATCGTCGAGGCCGGCTCCCAGCCGGTGGTGCGCACCAACATGTCCGCCAACGCACCGATCGAGCGTGGCGCCCGCACCTTCGAGGCGCAGCTCCAGGACGGCCGCTGGCTCACCATCAACGAGCGGCGCACCAAGGATGGCGGCTATGTCTCCGTCGGCACCGACATCACCTCGCTGAAGGAGCAGCAGACCCGGCTGATGGACAGCGAGCGCAGCCTGATCGGCATGATCGCCGACCTCAAGCGTTCCCGGCAGGTGCTCGAACGCCAGACCCAGGAATTGGCCGAATTGGCTGAAAAATATGCCGAGGAGACGATCAAGGCCGAGTCCGCCAACCGGGCCAAGTCGGAATTCCTCGCCAATATGAGCCATGAGCTACGCACGCCGCTCAACGCCATCATCGGCTTTTCCGAATTGATGGAGAACGGCACCTTCGGCTCGCTCGGCCAGCCGCGCTATGTCGGCTATTGCAAGGACATCAACGACAGCGGGCGCTATCTCCTGAATTTCGTCGACGACATTCTCGAAATGTCGAAGATCGAAGCTGGCGAAGTCACGCTGCAACGCGAACTCGTGGCGGTCGACAGGCTGCTCGGCGACCTCCTGCGGTCGATCCGGCCCGAGACGGAAGCAAAGAAGCTCAGCCTCCACCCCTCCTGGAGCAATGGCGTGAACGTTCAGGCCGATCGCCGAGCCCTGCGCCTCATCATGAACAATCTTCTCTCCAATGCCATCAAGTTCACGCCGGAAGGCGGCAGGATCGGCGTGCGCATCCGCCAGCACGGCAACCGGGTTGCCCTCTATGTCGAGGATTCCGGCATCGGCATTCCGGCGGAAGCGATCGGCAAGCTCGGCCGCCCCTTCGAGCAGGTTCAGACCCAGTTCACCAAGACGCATAAAGGGTCGGGCCTCGGCCTTTCCATCGCCAAATCCCTGGCGGAATTGCATGGCGGCTCGATCCGTATCCGCTCCGCCGTGGGCGTCGGCACCGTCGTCATGGTGGTGCTGCCGGTCGAAGCCACGCGTCCGATGATCGAACCGGCCATCCCCGTCCTGATGCGCCCCGTGCCGAGACGGCCGGCATCGGCAACCTTGCTGCACTGACGCCGGCGCAATCGCCTCGGCCAGCTTTTGCGTGGTCAGGTTCGGCTCGTGCCCCCTTTACCGGTGTTTTCAGCACCATCCATCTGCTGTTGCAGCGCCGCCAGCCGCGCCTCCTGAGCGGCGATGCGGTCGGCCAGGAGGTCCTCGTTCGCGGCCCCGGAGGATGCCGCCGCCTGCTCCATCAATTGACGGATGTTCTCGCGAATGATCGCGATCTCAGCATCGTAGGATTGTATCGTGCGGGGCGTGTTCATTCTTCCGGCTCCGTGGTGAACAACAGGGGATAGCCCTGGCTGCGCGCCATCTCCGTCGCCCGCGTGGCCTTTGTCTCGGCGATGTCGCGCGCAAAGACAGCCACCACACAGACGCCTCTTTGATGGGCGGTAAGCATAACGCGATAGGCCTGTGACTCGTTCATACGGAATTCGGCCTTGAGCACCATCACCACGAATTCCCGGGGCGTATAGTCGTCATTGACCAGAATGACCTTGTGCAGCCGCGGCCGCTGGGTCTTGAGTTCGGTCTTGGTACGAGGGCGAAAGTCAGTGTCGCTCATTGGCAGAAATCTCCCAATGAAGGCTCCCGTCTGGAAGCGAGGATCAATCCCATTCTTCCACGTCCCGACGGCAAAATCGAGCCCGCTCGAAGGGTGTCGGCGAACGAGCGAGCCCGTCCCTGCGTGAGGCCTTACTTTCCGCCGACGATCTGCTTGAAGATATCCCGCACCTGGGTCTGCGTCACCCCGATGACGGCGTTGAGCTCGTCGAAATCGCTGCATTCGGCCACATGGCTGAGCAGGATCTTGCCGGTCTCAGAGGTCTTGTCTGGATCGAGATTGCCGCCGACGCAAAAGCGGATCACCTGGGAAAGAGCGGTGTAGAGCCGCCAGGACTCGGTGAGGCGCCGATGCGCCGTCTTGGCCAGCACGCCGGCCTCCATTGCCTTGTCGAGAGCCCGGCCGGTATTGACGTCGAGTATCGCCGGATGCTCGGCCGCATGCAGGAGCTGAAGCGTCTGGGCGATGAATTCGATGTCGACCAGGCCGCCCCGGGCATTCTTGAGGTCCCAGGACCCACGCCCACCCTTCTCGCTTTCGAGCAGGGCCCGCATTTCCGCGACATCCTTGAGGATCCTGCGGGGCTCGCGCTTCACGGTGAGGATCCCTGCGATCGTTTCCGCGACCAGCCGCCCGAACTCGGCATCTCCGGCGACGACGCGCGCGCGCGTCATCGCCATATGCTCCCAGGTCCAGGCTTCCTTGAGCTGATAGTCCCTGAACCCATCGATATGGATGGCGACCGGCCCCTTCTGACCGGAAGGGCGCAGCCGCATGTCGACGGAGAAGGCCGTCCCCTCCCCCGTCGGAGCCGAGAGGGCGGCGATCAGCCGCTGCGTCAGCCGGGCGAACCAGACCGAAGGCGCGATCGAACGTGGCCCGTCGGTTTCGACGGCATCGGGATCATGGTCATAGAGCACGATCAGGTCGAGGTCGGAGGAGGAGGTCAGTTCCCACCCGCCGAACTTGCCCATGGCGATGATGCCGACACGGGCGCCGGGGGGGCTGCCATGGGCCTGCTTCAACTCGGTGATGACGAGATCGAGCAAGGCCCTGACCACGGCCTGTGCCAAAACGGTGATCTGCTCGCCGACCAGCAGGGGATCGAGTTCCCCGGAAAGCAGGCGGGCGCCAAGCACGAAAATGCGTTCGCGCACGAAAATGCGCACGAGGTCGAGCTTGTCCTCGTAGCTCTCGCCCGTCGCGAGCGCGCCGGCGAGGCGACCGTCGATCCAGGCCTGTGCGTTGAACCCCTGAGCATCGCTTCCCTCCGTGCCATGATCGAGCAGGCCGTCGAGCGCATGAGGGCGCCGCACCAGCACCTCGGCCAGGCGCGGCGCTACGCCAACGATGCGGGCGAGCACGGAGAACAGCTTGGCGTTGTTGCGCAGGATCGAGAAGAGCTGGTAGCCGGAGGGCATGCGGGCGAGCAGCCCGTCGAACACGAACAGGGCCTTGTCGGGCCTGCCCTCCTTGGCCAGTGCCTGCAGCAAGGCGGGCGTGAGCTCGGTAAGATCCTCGCGGGCCTTGGCCGAGCGCATGGCAGGGTAGCGCCCGTGATGCCAGCCGCGGATCATCTCCGCCACCTGCGAGGGCGAGGCATAGCCCAGGCGCTCCAATGTCTTCAGGGTCTCCGGGTCGTTCTCCTTGCCGGTGAAAACCAGGCTGCCGACGTCGCTGGCGAGCGGCGCCGATGCCTCGAACAAGCGGGCATAATGCTGCTGCACGGTTTCCAGGCGGGCAACCAGCGCCTTGGAAAAGGCGCCCACATCTGCATAGCCGGCAAAGCGGGCAAACTCCAGCAGAGCCGTCTTCTCCGTGGGCAGGCTGTGGGTCTGCTCGTCCGCCATCATCTGAAGGCGATGTTCGAGCCCGCGCAGAAAATCATAGGCTTCGGTCAACTGGTCGCGCGCCTGCGGCGTGATCCAGCTGGCCTCCTGCAAGGCCGCAAGCATGGCAATGGTGCCGCGTCCCCGTAGATCGGGATTGCGGCCACCGGCGATCAACTGCTGGGTCTGCACGAAGAACTCGATCTCGCGGATGCCACCGCGACCGAGCTTGAGATTATGCCCGGCCACGGCGATCGCCTCATGACCCTTATGGGCATGGATCTGCCGTTTCATGGCATGGACGTCGGCAATGGCGGCATAGTCGAGATGACGCCGCCAGATGAAGGGCACCAGCCCGGCGAGGAAGCGCTCACCCAGCGCGATGTCACCGGCGCAGGGGCGCGCCTTGATCATGGCCGCCCGTTCCCAGTTCTGCCCGACGCTTTCATAATAGCCATAGGCAGCGGGAAGCGAGATGGCGATCGCGGTGGCACCCGGATCGGGGCGCAGGCGCAAGTCCACCCGGAAGACATAGCCGTCCGCCGTGCGTTCGGACAACAGCTTGACCAGCCCCTGGGTCAGACGCACGAAGAAGGGCGCCGGCTCCAGCCCTTCGCGCAGGGGCGCCGTTTCGGGATCGTAGAGGACGATCAGGTCGACATCGGATGAATAATTGAGTTCGAACGCCCCCTGCTTGCCCATAGCCAATGCCACCAGACCGCAATCCCTGTCCGGATTTTCAGGGTCGACGGGCAGGAAGCGGCCTGCGGCAGCCGCCTCGCGCAGCAGGAAACGCAAGGCCAGCGTCGCGCTTTCGTCGGCAACACGGGTCAAGGCCGTCGTGACCTCGGCGAGACACCAGGCGCAACCGAGATCGGCGATGCCGATCAACAGGGCAGCCTCCTGCTTGAGCAGGCGCAACGCCCGCATGGCTTCGGCGATATCGGCCGCGGCGCTGCATTGGGCCCTGGCCCGCGCAATCGCCTCTTCGAGCACGGTCTCGGGTGCTCCGGCCAGGATACGCTCCAGCCGCACCGGATCAGCCAGAGCCAGCCCCCACAGGAAGGGCGAGGCCGTGGCAAGGCCGGCCAGCACGGCATGGCCCGGTCCGCCTTCCAGCGCCGCGGCCACGGCGGGCTGACCGACCGGATCCAGGGCCTCCGCCAGATCGGCGAAACGGGATTTGACACGAAGTTTGTCTTCAATGGGAATCATGCCGCCGCCTCGCCACAATCTTTCGGTCTTTCTCGTTGTTCCTTCGCGATAGCATTGACCCGGAAAAATCGCATGCGCAAATGGCTGATGTTGAGTGCTCTTGTCGTGGTTCTGTGCGGCACGGGCGCCTATGTCTTTCTGCGCGGCTTCGAATGGAAAGGCAGCCCTTGGGCGAACGGCACGGCGATCGAGAGCCTGGACGGTGTTGCCGTCTATGACAACGGCCCGATCTTCACCGTCTCCCATGGCCGCCATTATGCCGGCGACGGCACCTATTTTGGCCAGAAATGGCAGTGTGTCGAATTCATCAAGCGCTATCTCTATCAGGCTCGCGGCCATGTCATGCCCGATGGCATGGGCCACGCGATCAGTTTCTTCGACGAGGAGACCCCGCATGGGGCGCTCAACCTCAGGCGCGGCATGCTGCAGTTTCGCCAAGGCGAGACAGAGCCGCCGCGCAAGGGTGATCTAATCGTGTTTGCCGGCGCCGGCGGCTATGGCCATGTCGCCATCGTTGCCGCAACCGGCGACGATTTCGTCGAGATCGTGCAGCAGAATGCCAGCCCGGCCCGCCAGCGCCTGGTACTATCGCGCAGCAAGAACATCGGCGGCTTCCTGGTCGAGCACGCGTTGCCCACCCTGGGCTGGCTGCGTGCCCCTACCCTGTTTGCAGATGAGTCAGGGCCGCAGGCGCAGGCCGGGGCGGCGCAGGGCTAGCCTGGACTGGGCCGATTCTTCGGCGGGCTTGTCGGGCAATTCCAGCACCACGCGTAGGCCCGGCTGATTATCCTCCAGCCGGATACTGCCGCCATGCAGCTTCACCATGGCGGAGACGAGCGCCAGGCCAAGGCCGGAACCGGGACGCGTCCGGCTCGACTCCAGCCGGACAAAGCGTTCGAGCACCCTCTGCCGGTCGGCCTGTGGAATGCCGGCGCCATGATCTGCCACACTGAGAATGATGCGGCCCTCCCGCTTCTCGACCGCAATCGTCACGTCACCGGCTGGTCCGCCCTCCTCCTTGGGGCTGTATTTGAGGGCGTTGTCGATGAGATTGGCCAGCGCCTGGCTGACCAGTTCGCGATTGCCGCGCAGCGGTAGGGGCGACTGCGCCGCTACCACGATCCTGGCACCGCTCTCCTCGGCAACGGGTTCATAAAGTTCCGCCACCGCATGTACGGCCTCGGCGACGTCGAACTCGCTGAGCGCCCCGTCGATGCGGCCTCCTTCGGCCCGCGCGATCATCAAGAGCGCGTTGAAGGTACCGATCAGCTTGTCCGATTCCTCGATGGTACGATCGAGCGCGGTACGGTAGGCGTCCTCGTCCCTGGCCGTGCGCAAGGCCTCTTCGGCGTGGTTGCGCAGACGCGTCAACGGCGTCTTGAGATCATGGGCGATGTTGTCGGAAACTTCCTTGAGGCCGGCCATCAACTCCTGGATGCGGTCCAGCATGGCGTTGGTCGTCGAAGCCAGCCTGTCGAATTCGTCATCCGTTCCCGCAACCTTGAGGCGCCGGGCAAGATCGCCATCGATGATGGAGCGGCTGGTGGCATTGATATCGTCGAGACGATGCAGAACGCGCCGCGCCACGAACCAGCCGCCCGCCACGCCAAGCAGCATGATCAGCCCGACCGACCACAGCGCCGCGTTGAACATGATCGCGCGCACGCGGCTCTGCTCGTCGAGATCGACGCCGACCAGCAGCTTGTAGCCATCCTGCAGGGCGAAAACCCGCACCAAGGCCGTGCGGGGCCCGGCCTTGCCGCCATCGTCGCGACGATAGGGAATATTGCTGAGACCCGGCTTGTCGAGCACGCCGTCCGGTAGTTCGGTGACATTGCCCGCAAGCGCTTCTCCCTGCGGCGTGGTAAGCAGATAGAGCAGCGACCCCGGCCTGCGGGTGCGGGCCTCGATGGTGGAGGCCAGCAGCATCACGCCGCCCTGGGCATATTCGTCGCTGAGACCGTTGATTTCGCTGTTGATCGAATTGCTGATCTGCGAGCCGAGCAGGCGCTGCGCATTCCAGAAGAAATAGCCCAGCAGCGAGGCCGCAAACAGCGTGAACACCAGGAGATAGGCGGCCATCAGCTTGAAGGCCGTGGTTCGGATCAGTTTTCGCAGTCCGGTCACAGCCAGTCTTTCCGAGTCCGCCTCCGATGCGGTGTTCCTGGTGCTCACGCCTGAAAACTCTGCCGGGACAGCTTACTTGGCACTGTCGCGGATCATGTAGCCCGCCCCGCGGATGGTGTGCAGCAGAGGCTTCTCGAAACCCTTGTCGAGCTTGGAGCGCAGGCGCGAGACATGGACGTCGATGACGTTGGTACCGGGATCGAAGTGATAGTCCCAGACATGCTCGAGCAGCATGGTGCGCGTCACCACCTGGCCAGCATTCTTCATGAGGTATTCCAGGAGCCGGAATTCGCGCGGCTGGAGGTCGATCTCTTCGCCTGCCCGCTTGACCACATGGGACAGACGGTCGAGCTCAAGATCGCCGACCCGATAGACCGTTTCCTCACCCTTGCCGGCCCGCCGGCGCGACAGCACCTCGACCCGGGCCAGAAGTTCCGAGAAGGCATAGGGCTTGGGCAGGTAGTCGTCCCCACCGGCCCGCAGCCCCTTGACCCTGTCATCGACCTCACCGAGCGCCGACAGGATTAGGGCCGGCGTCTGCGTATCCTCGAGGCGCAGACGCGAGATCATGGAAAGACCGTCGAGCTTGGGCAGCATGCGATCGACGATCAGCACGTCATAGGGGCCATCCTTGGCCATCGCATAGCCGCTCAGACCATCCGCGGCATGGTCGGCAATATGTCCCGCTTCCGAGAAGGCCTTGACCAGGTAAGCAGCTGCGTCGCGGTCGTCCTCGACGATCAGAATACGCATTTTGGTTTCAGACTCAGTCACGTTTTGAGTTGAAGGCGTCTGAGACGAGCTTTGCCACATTTCCAGGTCACCTCATAGGGGCGCAATGACCTGCGCCCTGCAGCATTCACATTCATATTCAAAAATGCAGCCCCCCCCAACTCTCCTCCGACCGAAGGAGACGGGATGGGGTCCGCATAGGATCTGAACCGCAAATTGATCCGGTTGCCCATACCGGGCAACCGGATCAGTCTTCAGCGGTCGGATCAGACCTTGCCGATCGGCAGGGCGACGAAGTGCAGACCGTCATTGTTCTTCACGCGCAGCAGCACGGTGCGCTTGGAGTCGGCCTTGGCGCTCGAGAGGATCTCGCGAACCTCACGCACATTGCTCACCTGCTTGCCGGCAATGTCGAGGATGACATCACCCGGGCGCAGCGATTCGGAGGCAGGGCTGCCCGGATCGACGTCGGTCACCACCACGCCGGCCTTGCCGGCACCCGCCACGGCCGCAGCAGGAGCGAGTTCGACACCCAGACCGGCGAGCGAGCTCTTACCGCCTGTGTCGTCATCCTGCAGAGACCGCGCATCCGCCAACTGCTTGTCGCCCGGCAGCTTGCTGGTCTCGACCTTGATGCTCTGCTCCTTGCCATCACGCCAGACCGTCAGGTCGGCGGTCTCGCCGGGCTTCACATCGGCAATCGCACGGGCCAGCTCACGGGAATCGGCGATTTCCTTGCCGTTGACGGCCGTGATGGCGTCACCCGACTGCAGGCCGGCCTTGGCGGCGGGGCCATTCTTGGTCACGTCGGCGATCAGGGCACCCGAAGCCTTCTTCAGGCCGATCGAGTCGGCGATATCCTGGTTCACCGGCTGGATCTGCACACCGATATAGCCGCGCGTCACCTGGCCGTCGGATTTGAGCTGCGAGACCACGCGAGAAACCGTCTCGGCGGGAATGGCGAAGCCGATACCGATCGAACCGCCGGACGGCGAGTAGATCGCGGTGTTCACACCGATCACGCGGCCGGAGAGGTCGAAGGTCGGCCCGCCCGAATTGCCGCGATTGACGGGAGCATCGATCTGCAGGAAGTCGTTATAGGTCGAGTTGTTGAGGTCGCGGCCGCGGGCCGAGACGATGCCCGCCGTCACGGTGCCGCCAAGGCCATAGGGATTGCCGACGGCCAGGACCCAGTCGCCCACGCGCGGCTCGTTCTGCATTTCGAGCTCGACATAGGGGAATTTGACAGCATCATCCTTGACCTTGAGCAAAGCCAGATCGGTCTTCGGATCGACGCCGATCACCTTGGCGGTATAGGTCTTGCCGGCATCGGTAACGACATCGACTTCCTTGGCATGGTCGACGACATGGTTGTTGGTCACGACATAGCCGTCAGCCGAAATGAAGAAACCGGACCCCAGCGCCATGCCGAACTGCTTGCGAGGCCGGCCGGGCTGCATATTGCCGCCGCCACCCGGGCCGTTGAAGAAGAACTCGAACGGATTGGGCGGCGCACCGTCATTCTCATCGTCCGAGACATTGGCGTTGGTCTCGGTCTTCACCTTGATGGAAACGACGGCGGGACGCACCTTCTGCACGATGTCGGCAAAGCCGGGCTGGGCGACCTGGCTCTGGGTCTGCGCGAAAGCGGGTGTGACAGGCGGCATGACCACGAAGTTGCCGGCAACCGCGCCGGCGACGCCGAGGCCGAACACGGCAGCCATCAGGCGCGTGCGGCGCCGGGCGAGAATGCCGGATTTCGCCTGCACGTCCCTGGGCTTCATGTCATGATCAGATGAATTCATCGTGATAGGCTCCATAATGACTCGGCCTTCCGTTCGGAGAGGCCGGTCGCCTTTGCTTCAGCGCCCCCATTCAGCGCCGTTGCCGGTGACAATGCCCTGACCAACATTACGACTCTTTTTCCGTGGGATTACTCTTTAGTAAGTCGCCGCTTTTTTCTTGAGGCGCCCATGGTGCCACGGGAGCACCCGTCTGCATCGCCTCCAAATGAACATGGATCATATGTCGCGCGATTTCAGCGCCGCTTAGAACCCATCTAAATTATTGATGTTGCAGGGAAATTATTGATATAGTATCAGATCGCGACATCACTTGACGCGCATCGCTTGGATGAAGCGCGGCTTTCGCTTCCCTTCCCGATGCAGCGCCGATGACGACGATCACCTCGCCCGACACCCGTGACGACCTGATGTCGCTCTATCTGCGCCAATGGAAGGCGTTGCGGGGCCTGTTGCGGAAGCGGAGCGGTTCCCACGATCTGGCCGAGGAGGCCGTGCAGGAGACCTGGCTGCGGCTGGCGGACATGAAAAATCCGCGTGCACCCATTCAGGATCCCCAGGCCTTCCTGCTGCGTGTCGCCGGCAACATTGCCATCGATCTCGTCCGCAAGGAGCGGCGGCACGCCGCCCACTGCATCAGCGACGAGATGATATTGGCGGCGGTTGCCGACAGCGCCCCCAGCCCCGAGACGATCACGATCGATTGCGATCAGTTGCGTTTCCTGGCGATCGGGCTATCGAAGCTGGCTCCCAAACCGCGGGCGGCGTTGCTGTTGAGCCGTTGCGAAGGGCTCTGCCATCGCGACATTGCAAGCCGTCTCGGTGTTTCCGAAAGCATGGTGGCGCGTTATCTGGTCCAGGCCTTGCGTCATTGCCGCGACCATTTCCGTG
Organism: Labrys sp. HAY1-8F; assembly: GCF_056754975.1. Lineage (NCBI taxonomy): Bacteria > Pseudomonadati > Pseudomonadota > Alphaproteobacteria > Hyphomicrobiales > Xanthobacteraceae > Labrys > Labrys sp. HAY1-8F. The sequence continues at coordinate 1,435,989 of NZ_JBPGWZ010000002.1, forward strand.
CCGCCATCTGAGCTTCCTCGTACGATGGCGTGTAGAATGCGCCGCCGCGGAAAATCCCTAGAATCGCGACAGACAGATGGACCCAGGCACCACAAGAAGGCAGGCGGATCTCGCGCTCAGCGATGCCGCGATAGATTGGCTGGTGAAGCTGCATTCCGGCCGGGCCGGCAAAGCCGACCATGAGGCTTTCGCGTCCTGGCGCAAGCAGAGCTCCGAGCACGAATTGGCCGCCCGCGAAGCCGAGACGATCTGGCATAGCATCGGCATTGCCGGGAAGAAGGTTCAGCGCAGTGCCCGCGCCAAACTGACAAGGCGGGCTGTGCTCGGCGGGGTGGCGATCGGCGGATTGGCCGTTGCCGGCTCCAGCCTTCTACGCCCGCATCTGTTCGCCGAACACAGCACCGGCGCCGGCGAGCGCTCAACCATAACGCTGCCGGACGGTTCCACCGCCCTTCTCAACGGCGACAGCGCACTGGACGTCGCCTTCGATGCCGGCCAGCGGCGCCTACAACTCCTCAATGGCCAGGCACTGTTTCAGGTCATGCCCGATGCCGGACGGCCTTTCATCGTGACCGCCAATGGCGGCCAGGCCCGGGCTGTCGGTACAGTCTTCGATGTCGACATCCGCTCGCACGAGGTGGTCGTCACCGTGGTGGAGGGACGGGTGGACGTGATGGCCGGCACCCGACCTGGCTCAGGCGTACTGGCGGCAGCCGATCAGCGGGTGCGTTATGGCGCCGACCGGCAGCCATCGCCGGCCGAGCCCGTCGACGCCGAATCCGAAACGGCCTGGCGCAGGGGCAAGCTCATCTTCAATCGGAGGCCCTTGGGGGATGTCGTGGTCGAGATTGAGCGCCAGCGCCGCGGCAGGATCATGATCGCCAGCGCCCGCTTGCAGTCTCTGGAGGTGACGGGAGTGTTCGATCTCGCCGATCCGGAGTCCATTCTCTCCACCATCGAGGCGACGCTTCCCGTCAAGGTCACGCGGCTGCCCTTCGTCACCATCCTGCATTGAGGCTGTCCGACGACGAGCGCCCGGAACGCCGCTTCGCCCGCCCTGCCGCATCATTTCGAAATTTTCTTCCCGATGCGGTGCAAGATCGCCTCGCTCGTTTCGTCCTCAAGATATGGGGTCTGGCAGGCGTTGCAGACAATGCACGCCCTCCTCCCTTTTGGTCAGCGGGACGGGATTGATGGGCGGCAGAAGATCAGGATATGACAAGGGGTGCGGCTTTGGCGGCTTCACCACAATTGCACTTTTGGGATCGGTATCGATCTGTCTGGTGCTGGGTTCGACGTTTGGTACAGGCGGCCACGCCTACGCCCAACCGTCGCAGCAGGGAAGCATTCGCCTCGACATCCCCCAACAGGGTCTCGGGTCGGCCCTCACCCGTTTCGCCGATCAAGCCGGACTGCGGCTGCTGTTCGCCTCGTCCCTGGTTGCCGACCGGACCAGTCCTGCCCTTTCCGGCAGCTACACCCGCGAACAGGCCCTTTCGCGCCTGCTCGCCGGCACGGGTCTCTCCTACAGTTTCACCAGCGTCAACACCGTGACCATCAGCGGGCGCGCCACCAGCACGGTGGGGCCCGTTGCCGACGACGGTTCGCTGGTGCTCGACGTCATCACCGTGACGGCCAGCAAGGGCGGCAATCCGCAGGAAGCTCCCTATGAGACGCCGGCACCCACCGCCTACATCTCGGAAAAGGCCATTGAGCGCTTCCGGGGGTCGAGTCCGGCCGACATATTCCGGGGCACGCCGGGCGTGACATCGGGCGAAGCGCGCAACGGCGCCGGCGCCATCGATGTGAATATCCGCGGCATGCAGGGCATGGGCCGCGTCGCGGTGACGGTCGACGGCGCCGAAAACGCGGTGACCGTCTATCAGGGCTATCAGGGCACCTCCAACCGCACCTTCGTGGATCCCGATCTTCTCGGTGTCATCGACATCACCAAGGGATCGGACGTCACCTCCAACGGCATTGCCGGCACCGTCGCCATGCGCACGCTGGACGCGGCCGACATCGTGGAGGACGGCAAGAATTACGGCGTGCGATTCCGCGGCGGGTTCGGCACTAACACCTCTTCACCGAAGGCTGGCGCGGTCGCCGGCTACCAGTGGCCTTACGCCTCCTGGGCTCCGCCCGTCGCCACGCCTTCCCCGACCGGCATGAACAGCCCCGCCCTCCTGTCACCGACAAGCGGATCGGGCAGCGTCGTGGCGGCAGTCAAGCAAGAGAATTTCGACCTGCTCGCAGGCTATGCCTATCGCAAGCAGGGCAATTACCATGCGGGATCGAACGGCCCCTCGGCCTATCCCATCCATCTGGGGCCACGCCGCGTCTGTTCCAATCCCTCCTTCTGCGAGAACTACAAGGACTATATCGCGAATGGCGGCATCGCCAATTATCGCGCCGGCGAGGAGGTGCTGAACACCCAGCTGGAAACGCAATCATGGATCGTCAAGGGAACGATGCGTTTCGGCGACGGCCAGAGCATGCAGCTCGGCTATAACGGCTTTCGCAGCGAAGCTGGCGACCTCTTGGCATCGCGGCTTACCAATAACCGGGGACAGGCGGTCCAGCAGGCCCAGACCACCGGAACTTCGGTCGATACCGTCACGTTGCGCTACCGCTGGAAGCCCGAGGACAATGATCTCATCAATCTGAAGACCAATCTGTGGTGGAGCAAGCTGGAGATGCGCAATCCCCTGCGCGCCGGCTACAGGCCGCCCAAGCCGGGGGACTTCCGCTCCGGGTCCGACACGGACATGTGGGGCGCCGAGATCACCAACACCTCCAAGTTCCTGTTCGCCTATGGCTCGGCCGACCTGACCTATGGCGTCTCCTATCGGGGTGAGGACACCCGCCCTAGCCGCGGCACCAAGGAGGCGGAAACCTGGCTGGACCTGCGCGACGGCATCCGCCATGAAGCAGCCGGTTTCGCCAAGGTCGCCTGGAAGCCTGTCGACTGGCTCACCCTCAATGGGGGCCTGCGCTACCAGCATTTCTGGTCCGAGGACCGCAACGCCCCCGAGCAGGTGCGCCCCGACTATACCTACAATACCAGGCTGGCCAAAGGCGGCTTCAGCCCCTCGATCGGGGTAACGCTGGAGCCCATTGATGGCGCCCAGTTCTACGTCAACTATTCCAACGCAATGCGGCTGCCCAGCATCATGGAGTCGGTCTCGGCCTTCACCATGAACGTCAATTCCCAGCTGAAGCCCGAGCGTTCCAGCAATTGGGAGGTCGGCACCAATCTGCGCCGGGAAGGTCTTCTGTCGGCGCATGACAAAGGCATGCTGAAGCTGGGTTATTTCGACTGGACCGTCGACGACTACATCGCCCGCCAATGGTACGCATTCCCCAACGGCTCTTCGGGCATGCGCATCTTCAACATCGACCGCGCCCATTTTTCCGGCCTGGAACTGTCCGGACGCTATGAGCTCGGCGGCTTCACGGCGGACCTTGCGGCCAACTACTACACCAATGTCGAGTTCTGCCGCACCGCCGGAACCTGCGAGAACAAGTCGCTCTATGCCGACTATGCGACCAATCATATTCCGCCCCGCTATTCGCTGGCACTGACGTTGTCCCAGAAGCTGATGGACGACACGCTCACCGTCGGCGGCCGGATTTCCCATGTCGGCGCCCGCGCCATCGGCCATGGCGACGTGACGGCGCAGGGCGCTTCCCAGTTCATCGCCCTGGTCGACTGGAAACGGCACACGCTGGTGGACGTGTTCGCCGAATACAAGTTCAGCAAGAACCTCACGGGCAGCGTCCGCGTCGAGAACCTGACCGACCAATATTACGTCGACCCCTTGAGCCTGGTGCAGCAACCGGGGCCCGGGCGCACCTTCTATGCCTCGCTGACCGCTAAATTCTGACGGCATCGGCCCGAACTCGGTTCGATCGACCGAGTTCGGGCCTTTTTTCCAATGAGATGACCACACCTCCCAGCCTCGGAGCGGGCCCCGACATCCCGGCCGGGATGGGAGAGCAACAGGACGAAGATGTATCCCTACCTCCAGAACCGCTGCCGCCCATCCCTTACCATCCGTCATAACATCGTGGTGGCGTCGGTGCTGCTGCTCCCGCCAGGCGTTGCGCTGGCTCAGGCGCCGGCGTCAGCTCCCGGGTCTCCGGTCGAGCCCGGACAAGTGACACCGCCCGTGCCACCCCTTCCGGCATCCGCACCGGACGCGGCGCCGTCACCGGCGCCCGCCTTCCTCGAAGATCCGATCGGAGCCGTAGGTCACCTGTTCGAAGCGATGCCCGCATCGGGGCCAGGCCACGACCTCTCGCCCTGGGGCATGTTTCTGGCCGCCGATTGGGTGGTGAAGACAGTGATGCTCGGGCTTGCATTCGCCTCGCTGGTGACCTGGACGGTGTGGCTGGCCAAGACAGTCGAGATCGCCTGCGCCGCCGCTCGCGCCAAGCGAGCCCTTGCGGCAATCGCCGGATCGACGGACTTGTCGCAAGCCATGCACGCCCTCACCGGTCGTGGCGGGCCGGGAGCGGCCATGGTGCGCTCGGCGGAGGATGAATTGCGTCGGTCGCTGCCGGCCCTCGACCATGCCGGCAGCGACGGGGTGAAGGAGCGCGTCGCCTCCCGCCTCTCGCGCATCGAGGCGCAGGCGGGGCGCCGGCTGACCCGGGGCACCGGCATCCTGGCCACCATTGGCTCCACCGCACCCTTTGTCGGCCTGTTCGGCACGGTCTGGGGCATCATGAATGCCTTCATCGGCATCTCCCGCACCCAGACCACCAATCTCGCGGTGGTGGCGCCCGGCATTGCCGAGGCCCTGCTGGCGACCGCGATCGGCCTGGTTGCCGCCATACCCGCCGTCGTCATCTACAATCTCTTCGCTCGCGCCGTCGCCGGCTATCGGCAACGTCTGGCCGATGCCACGGCCGCGGTGGAGCGCCTGGTCAGCCTCGAACTGGACCTGCGCCGCATACCAATCCCCGACACCACGGCCGCAAGAGCCGCCATGGCGGCAGAGTGATCGCCATGGCGGGAGGATTGCGCGAAGACAGCGGAATTGAGCTTACCGAGAACCACGAGATCAACGTCACACCCTTTATCGACGTCATGCTGGTGCTATTGATCATCTTCATGGTGGCGGCACCCCTATCGACCGTGGATATCGCCGTCGACCTTCCGGTATCCACGGCCATGCCGGTGGAGCGCCCCGACAAACCGCTCTATCTGACGCTGAAATCCGACCTGTCGCTCGCACTCGGCAATGAGCCGATCCAGCGCGAGACCCTCGCGGCCTCTCTCGACAATTTCACCGCCAATGACAGGCAGGCCCGCATCTTCCTGCGGGCCGACAAATCGGTGAGCTACGAGCAGTTGATGACGCTGATGAACCAGCTGCGCGAGGCCGGCTATCTCAAGATTGCCCTGGTCGGGCTGGAGAGCGTGCCGGAGGACGCGCGGCCGTGACCGATTGGGCCATTACGGATCATGGCAACCGCGCCGCCGATCTGGCGTTGTGGGTTGGTGCCGGCCTCCTCACGCTGGGAATCCATCTGGGAGCGGCGGTCTGGTACCTGCAGCCATGGCCAGCAGCGCCGGCAGCCGATGCGCCCCCACCAGCGATCATGATCGAGTTCGCGCCGATGCCTGAGGCAAGGGAGACCCAGGCGAACGAGATTTCTCCCGATCTGCGCCCGGCGGAACCCCAGGCAGCAAGCGAGGCGGTCACGACACCCAAGGAAGCCGTGCCGCCCGAGCCCGTCAAGGAAGTCCCGACTCCCGAACCGGTGACGGAGGTGGCCAAGCCCGAGCCGAAGATGGAAACGACCCAGACGCCTGTCGAGCAGGCCGAGGTTGCGCTTCCCCAGGAGCGGCCCGTGCAAAAGCAGGCGAAGCAGGAGACCGCGCGCCGGGAAGAGCCAAAGAAGCCTCTCAAGCAAAAGCCGGCCAAGCCTCGTCGCCAACAGGCTCAGGGGGCCTCGAAAGCAGCCGTCGAGGCACAGGTCCAGGCCAGCCAGTCCAGCCGCAATGCCGCCCGGCAAACCAGCTCCAGCCAGGTGTCCGGCCCGGCGCCGGCGCAGTGGCGCTCACAGTTGATCGCGCATCTGGAACGGCGCAAGCGCTATCCCGCCGACGCCCGTTCGCGCGGAGAACGAGGCATCGCCTATGTACGCTTCCGGATCGATGATGCCGGCAACGTCCTCGCCGCCTCGCTCTACCGTTCCTCGGGTTTTGCGGAACTCGATCAGGAGGTGGTGTCCCTGGTCCGCCGCGCCTCGCCTGTTCCGCCTCCCCCAGCCGGCATGAACCGGACGATTACAGCGCCGGTTTTGTTTGATTCAAGATGAGATCGCGCACGAATAACCAAGCGGAGCAGAAAAGATGCCGGGCGGCACGATAGCCGACCAAGTCCGGTCCGCGATGAACCTTGTCGGCCAAGCGATGTTCTATGACGGCCGCCGCTTCCCGTCGCAGGATCCATTACGGATCGGCCGGAGGCGTAGCCACTTCATAGCAAAGGAAATTGCGTAATGGCCAAGGACAAGGCGAAAGCATTGAAGACGGCGGATCTGGGGGTCCCAACCGATCTAGGCTCCAATGCGACCAAGGACTTGTCAGGCGCGCTCACGACGCTGCTCGCCAACGTGTTCACCCTCTATCTGAAGACCAAGAACTTCCATTGGCATGTCTCGGGTCCACATTTTCGCGACTACCACCTGCTGCTGGACGAACAGGCCGAGCAGATCTTCGCCATGACCGACGAGATCGCGGAAAGGGTCCGCAAGATCGGCGATACCACGCTGCGTTCGGCCGGCCATATCGGACGGCTGCAGCGCCTGTCGGACAATGATGCCGATTTCGTCACGCCCGGCGACATGCTTGCCGAGTTGCTCGACGACAACAAACGCCTGATCGGCTTCCTGCGCGAGACCCACGATCTATGCGACGAACACCGCGATGTCGCGACCGCCAGCCTGATCGAAAACTGGATCAGCGAGACCGAGCGCCGGACGTGGTTCCTGTTCGAGACCGGCCGATAGAGAATCGCTCAGGCCGACGGACCCGCGATGGTCCCCGGCCTACCCTTCCCGCTTCAGGATATCGTCGATCCTGGCCTGCTCGTCCGGACTGAGCGGCGCAGGAGCGGCAGCCGGCAGCCGCCGTGTCGATAGGAAGATGGCGATGCCGCCCAGCAGCAATAATATGGGCGGTCCCGACCACAGCGCCAAGGTGCGCCATTCCAGCGGCGGCTTCAGCAGGATGAAATCGCCATAGCGGGCAACCAGGAAGTCCTTGACCGCCGTGTCGCTGTCGCCGGCCTTCAAGCGCTCGCGCACAAGGATGCGCAGATCCTTGGCGAGCGAGGCATTCGAATCGTCGATCGATTCATTCTGGCAAACCATGCAGCGCAACTGCGCCGACAGCGCACGCGCGCGCGCCTCGAGGGCCGGATCAGGCAGAACCTCATCCGGTTGCACGGCCAGGGCCGGCAGCACCATGAGGCCGAGAAAGCAGGCAAGGAGGACGCGCTTCAACATCGTCTACTCGGCCGGCTGCATGGTCTGGGCGACACGACGCGCCGGCTTGGGAGCGCCGACGCGCAGGCGGCGGTCGGATAGCGACAGCAGGCCGCCAAACGCCATGATCAGGCAGCCCAGCCAGATCAGGGTGATCAGCGGTTTGTCATAGAGCCGCGCCGCAATGGCTCCGTCCGGCATGGTATCCCCGAGTCCGATATAGATCTGGTCGAAACCATGGGTACTGATGCCCGTTTCCGTCACCGGCATCTGGCGTGCCGGGTAGAAGCGCTTGGAAGAGGCGATCTGGCCAACCTCGACGCCATCGCGACGGATCACGAATCTCGCCTCGGTGGCTGTGTAGTTCGAGCCGCGCTTGGGCACCGAGCCGACATAGGTGGCCTGGAAGCGGCCGAAACTGGCGGTATCGCCCGGCTTCATCGCCACGATGGTCTCCGACTGCCAGGCCGAGGCGGCGACGATGCCCATCAGCGTGACGCCGACGCCGAAATGGGCAAAGGCCGTGCCGAAGGCCGAGCGTGGCAGGCCGCCCCCCCGGCGCAGGCTCGATCCCAATGGTTCACGGAACAGCTTGATACGCCCGGCGATCTCGACCACCGCCCCTGCCATGATGAAGAAGGCGAGGCCTGCGCCGAGCGGTGCCAGCACCGGCCCGCCCTGCTTGAGCCACAGCGTCACCAACGCAGCCAGGATGGCGAGCCCGATCGCGGCGCCCAGGCGCTGCATGGCGCCCGCCAGATCACCGCGCTTCCAGGCAAGAAGCGGTCCGAACGGCATCACCATCAGCACCGCCAGCATCAGCGGCCCGAAGGTCAGGTCGAAAAAGGGCGGGCCGACCGACACCTTGCCGCCGGTCAGGGCTTCCAGCGCCAGGGGATAGAGCGTGCCGATGAACACGGCAAAGCAGCTTACCGTCAGCAGGAGATTGTTGAGGATCAGCGCGCCCTCGCGGGAGATCGGCGCGAAGATGCCACCCTGCTTCAGGGCAGACGCACGCCAGGCGAACAGGCTGAGGCCGCCGCCGATGAACAGCACCAGGATCGCCAGCATGAACACGCCGCGCTTGGGATCGGTGGCAAAGGCGTGCACGGAGGTGAGCACGCCCGAGCGCACCAGGAAGGTACCGAGCAATGAGAGAGAGAAGGTGAGGATGGCGAGCAGGATCGTCCACACCTTCAGGGCGTTGCGCTTTTCCATCACCAGCGCGGAGTGAAGAAGCGCGGTGCCGGCCAGCCAGGGCATCAGCGAGGCATTCTCGACCGGATCCCAGAACCACCAGCCGCCCCAGCCGAGCTCGTAATAGGCCCAGTAGGACCCCATGGCGATGCCCAGCGTCAGGAAGATCCAGGCCAGCAGGATCCAGGGCCGCACCCAGCGCGCCCAGGCGGCATCGATGCGCCCTTCGATCAGCGCGGCAGCCGCGAAGGCAAAGGCGATGGAGAAGCCGACATAGCCCAGGTAAAGCAGGGGCGGATGGATGGCGAGACCGACATCCTGCAGGATCGGATTGAGATCCTGTCCCTGCATCGGCGCCGGCGTGAGGCGGGTGAAGGGATTGGAGGTGAGCAGGATGAACAGCAGGAAGGCGGCACTGATCCAGGCCTGCACCGCCAGCACGGTCGCCTTCATGGTCGGCGGCAGGTTACGGCCGAAAGCCGCCACCAGTCCGCCGAAAAAGGCCAGGATGAGGACCCAGAGCAGCATCGAGCCCTCATGGTTTCCCCACACGCCGGAGATCTTGTAGATGAGCGGCTTGGCCGAATGGGAGTTCTCGAACACGTTGGTGAGCGAGAAGTCCGAGCTGACATAGGCATAGGTCAGCACGCCAAACGCCATGGCGATGAAGAGAAGCTGGAACAGGGCCGAGCTGGTGCCGATGCGCATCAGGCCGAGATCGCCGGTGCGGGCGCCCCATAGCGGCAGTACCGATTGAATCGCGGCAAGCGTGAGCGCGAGAACGAGTGCGTAATGGCCGGCTTCGACGATCATGGCTTCTTCCCGTAGGCGCCGCCCTCTTCCCAATGGCCTTGCGCCTTCAGCGCATCCGCCACTTCCTTGGGCATGTATTTCTCGTCATGCTTGGCCAGCAGCGTATCGGCCTGGAAGACGCCGGCACTGTCGACCACGCCCTCCGCCACCACGCCCTGGCCCTCGCGGAACAGGTCGGGCACGATACCCGAATAGATGACTTTGATCGACTTGTTGGTATCGGTCACCATGAAGGCGATCTCAGACGCGCTACCGCGCTGCAGGGAGCCCTGCTCCACCAGGCCGCCCAACCGCCAGCGCTGACCCGGCGTGGTCTGCTTGCCGACGATGTCGCTCGGACCGGCGAAGTAGGACATGGTGCCGCCCAGGCTGAACAACACCAGGGCCACCGCAGCCGCGAGGACCACCCCGGCCGCTCCGATCATCGCCAGACGTCTGCCCTTACGCGTCATAGACCCAATGCCTTCGAAAGCTCGTCCATCTGCCTGACGGCATCGGGCGTGCTGGCTAGGGCCTTGCGGGCATCGGCAAGTGCATTGCGGGCATTGTCCGCCTGCCCGAGCACGCTATAGGCCTTGATCAGCTTCATCCATTCCTCCGGGCTGCCCCCTTGGGATTTTAACCGCTCAGCCAGCCCGGAGACCATGCCCTGGATCATTTTGCCGCGCTCCTCGGGCGTCATCGTCTGCGCGGCGGCGACATCGTCCTTCGAGGGACCCGGACCAGCTGCATCGGGAGCGGTGCCATCGGGAGCGGATTTGGGCTGCCCGCCGACCCTGGTGATTTCCTGCCGCAGGAAGTCGGCAGCATCGGGATTGCCGGCAATCAGGGCCTGCCAGGCTTCGATTGCACCCTTCTTGTCGCCATCCTGCTCCTTGGCGAGGCCGAGGAAATAGGCCGCGCGGAATTCCGTGGGATTGAGCTTGAGGGCTCGCTGGAAAGCCGCCTTGGCATCGGCCGTCACCATGCGGTCGGCAGCGGCGACGACGGCGACACCGAAATTGGTCTCGCGCTCGGCCGTCGAGCCCAGCAGCCGCAACGCGTTGGCATAGGCCTGCTTGGCATCCTCGAAGCGTCCCTGGCGCAGATAGATCTGTGCCATCAATTCCCAGCCGCGACCATCCTCCGGATTCTCCGCCAACTTGGCTTCCACCCGCGCCACAAGTTCATCGAGCGAAGCGTTCTCGATATTGCTGTCCAGGCGGGCCGCAAGGGGCTGATCGGGGTTCGACGGCGAGCCGAGATAGGCATAGAGCCCGAGGCTGAGCAGCGGCACGGCGACAAGGACGATGCTCGCGGCAAGCCTGCGCCGCCCGATAGCCGCCTGTGCGGCGGGCTGCCGACCTTTCTCGAGCTTCTCTCCCTCGTCGGCCTCGATCAGCCGGCGCGAGACCTCGATGCGGGCGGCCTGTGCTTCGCTCTTGGCGATCAGCCCGCGCTCGAGATCGCGATCGATCTCGGCCAATTGGTCCTTGTAGATGGCTATGTCGGATGCCTGCGGCGTCAGAGCGCTACCGCGCCGCGCCAGCGGCCACAGCAACGCCAGAGCTGCGAGGCCGGTCATGGCGGCCAGGGCTATCCATAGGAGCATGCGAAATCTCTTGCGCTGGCCATAAGGCCTAATTTGGGCGCGTCACACGCGCAAACACGCAGTATCACGCAATGCAACTTGGTGGCGTGCGCGGCTACACGCCCCTTCACCCGACTATCGCCGGAGCAAAGCGCGTCCATGGCTGAACACCTGTCTGCTCCAACTCCTTGTCTTCAAGCCAATCCAACGGATTGGCTTGAAGAGCATGTTCGCGGCTCTCAGCGCTTCCGTCCAATCGCAAAACGCCTTAGCTGTTGACCCAGCCGCCATCCGGCTGCCGGCACGCCGTCGAACGGGCGACGCTCGGCACGCCTTCCTTATAGATGGTCTGGGAATATTGCCGGCACTGGGCTGCGCCCTGGTTCTGCAGAGGCCCGGCGACCGCGCTGCCATGCGTGGAGGCGTTGCTATCGCTCTTCCAGTCGACGCTGACCTTCGCCTTGCCATCCAGGGCCGTGCGGCGAGCCTGTTCGGCCCGGGCGCGGTCGGCAGGATCGAGACTGTCGAGGATCGGCGAATTGCTGGTGGCGGGCGTGGGTGGCGCAGCGGCGACATTTGGCTGGGTGGTCGAACCGGTAAGCCCACATCCTGCCAGCGGCAGCGCCACCAGAGCCAGGCCAAACAGCTTGACGATCGATTTTGTCATAGGACCCCTAACCCAGAGCAAAGGGCGTTCATGACTGAACACTCATCTGCTCCAACTCCCTTTTTCGACGCGTCTTGCGATTCGAGCTGATCCCATCAAATCGCAAAACGCCCTGAGCGGATACTGTCGGCAGCCTTACACGCAAAAACGCCCCGCGCCAACCGTCTCACGGTGTCGCAAGACCCTGCTGTTCCGAACGTTACGAGAAAGTGAACCGCTTCGGTGCTCGTGCGGGCCGCGGGGGGCTAGACTGTCTCCCCCTCGCCGCTCCGCGAGGAAGGCCGGGCGCCGGGTGGCGGCGCCGATCCCTGAAGGGCGGGAATATCGAGAATGGCCCGTAGACCGCCGATCGGTGCTTCATCGAGATTGAAGCGGCCGCCATAGAGCGAGACGAGATCCTGCACGATGGCAAGACCGAGGCCGGTACCCGGCTTGGTTTCGTCAAGCCGCTTGCCGCGCTGGCCGACCTCGGCGCGTTTCTCGGGAGACAGGCCCGGCCCGTCGTCGTCGATGACGATGCGGGCGAACAGGACGCCATCCAGGTGAAAGGCCTCTGCCTGGATCATGACCTCGCTGATCGCCCATTTGCAGGCATTGTCGATGAGATTGCCTGTCATCTCCTCGATGTCCTGCTTTTCGCCGCGGAAACGCAACGCTGGATCGACCTGCACCTTGATCTTCAGGCGCTTGACGGCATGGATTTTCTCCATGGCCCGGACCAGCCCCTCGATCACCGGCACGATCTCGGTCACCGTTCCGACCACGCTGACGGCTGCGGCGATACGCGCGCGCTGGAGATGATGATCGATCTGCTTGCGCATCACGCTGACCTGCCGGCCGACCTGTTCGGCCAGCGCGCCCGCCGGCGCCGCGCCCGCCTCATTGGCGATCACCGACAACGGCGTCTTCAAGGCATGGGCGAGATTGCCGACATGGGTACGCGCCCGTTCGACCACCTCGCGGTTGGCATCGACCAGGGCATCCAGCTCACGCGCGAGCGGCACGATCTCGTCGGGCAGGTCGGGTGGCAGCTTGGCCGCCTCGCCGGTACGCATGCGGGCCAGCGCACCGCTGATGCGCGAAAGCGGCCTGAGGCCGAAGCGCACCTGTAGCAAAATGGCGGCGAGCAGTCCGACCCCAAGTGCTGTGAAGGTCAGCAGCAGCGAATATTGAAAGTCGGAAATGGCACTGTCGATCTCGTCGGCAGGGCCCGCCAGGGTCACCCGGTAGCGGCCATCCTCGCCGAGATCGATGAGGCGCTCGACGGCGCGCAGCCGGCGATCGTCCGGGCCCTTGATGTAGCCCTCGCGGACACCGCTGGGCTCTTCGGGCGTATTCGGATCGTCCAGGCTGGGCAGAGTTGCCTCGAACAGCGATTTGGAGCCGTTGGAAGCCGGCTTGTCGAGGCGGTTGATCTGCCAGTACCAGCCCGACAGCGGCAATTCGAAACGCGGCTCGCCCATGGCGCCGGGCGCCGTGCGGTCACCCACATCAGCGCCGGCGATGTCAGCCACCAGCGTCTTGAGATAGACATGCAGGCGTTCGTCGAAGGAACGCTCGGTCGCATGCTGGTAGACGGACGAGAGCACCACGCCCGCCACCACCAGCACCACCACCACCCAGGCCGCGGCGGCGACGAAGAGGCGGAAGGCCAGCGAACGCGTGGTCATACGCGCATGGCGTCCGGTGGTGTGAGTATATAGCCCATGCCCCGCACGGTCTGGATCACATCCACACCCAATTTCTTGCGCAGGCGACCGACGAACACTTCGATCGTATTGGAATCGCGGTCGAAATCCTGGTCGTAGAGATGTTCGACCAATTCGGTGCGCGAGACGACGCGCCCGGTATAGTGCATCAGATAGGCCAGCAGGCGATATTCGTGCGAGGTGAGCTTGATCGGATTGCCGTCGACCACGACACGGCCGGCGCGGGCATCGAGGCGGACGGGACCGCAGACCAGTTCGTTGGTGGCGTGGCCGGTGGTACGGCGGATGAGCGCCCGAAGACGGGCCAGGACCTCCTCCATGTGGAAGGGCTTGGCGACGTAATCATCCGCACCTGAATCGAAGCCCATCACCTTGTCGGACCAGCGATCCCGAGCGGTCAGGATCAGGACGGGCATCACCTTGCCGGCGCGGCGCCAGCGATCGAGCACGGTGATGCCATCGAGCTTGGGCAGCCCGACATCGAGCACCACGGCATCATAAGGTTCGGTATCGCCGAGGAAATGGCCTTCCTCGCCATCGAAGGCCCGGTCAACGGCGTAGCCTGCCTCCTCAAGCGCCTTGACGAGTTGGCGGTTGAGATCCTGATCGTCCTCGACCACGAGAAGCCGCATCGGTATTCCTTTACTTCACACCCACGACTTCGCCGGTCTTGGCGTTGATCGTCGCTCTTATAACCCGCCCATCGGTCCCCAGAAATGTGACGACATAGCGGTAATTGCCAGGGTCTCCACATAAATTGCCGTCTATCATTTCCCCCTTTACAGCACGTCGAGCCGCCCCCAACGCCGAAAGAAGAGGCACGATCGTACCAGACTTCACGAGCGGGCGTGCCTCGCTGAGGCTGACGCAAGCGGCCATTGCCGGCTGCATCGCGCCAAACCACCCAAGTCCCAGAGCCAAGACCATCACCAAGGAAGATATCCGCCCCATCCTCATCCTTCTGCTATAGCGCTCTGCGATATGGTCGCCTCATGCGGAGAAATACAAAAACGCGCCGAAACAAGGAGTTAGAACAAAGCAGCATTTCCGCTTGGCTCGCCTTGCTCTAGATTCTGCCGTGATTCCCCTCGATTCGAGCCATCATCATCATTCTGCAGGGCCTCTGAACACGGCATGAACGTAATGCTCAATTCCGCCTTCCGCCAGCAGGACCGCCCTGTCAATCCACCGGGCTCAGGCTGGTTCACGCGCGGGTCGGGTCGGTCACGCGTACTGATACCGAAGTCGATCCTGACCCTGCGCTCGCTCGCCGCGAGCCTTTTGGTCTTGGCCATGGCTCTCGCATCAGCGCCACCGGCCTACGCCATCGTCGGCGGTACGCCAGCGGCGGCCGACATGGCCCGTCACGTCGTGATGATCGTCTCCGATCGCGGCAGTTTCTGCTCGGCCAGCGTCATCGCACCCGATCTCCTGTTGACGGCAGGCCATTGCGTGCGCAAGGGCGCCAATTACCGCTTGCTGACCTATCAGGCCGGCAAGCCGGTGCTCTCGCCGCTCGGCAATGTGGCTGTTCACCCTCAGTTCGATGCCAAGGCCTATGACAAGCGGCATTTCACCATCGATCTCGCTCTGGTGAAGCTTGACGCGCCCCTGGCCGGCTACGCCCCGCTTCCGCTTGCCGCCGAAGCGGGCATTGCGGGTGCGGTGTATCGCGTCGCCGGTTTCGGCCTGACCGCCCAGAATGCCGGCAAGAGCGGCGGCGTCCTGCGCGAGATCGCGCTGGAGGGAGCCCCGCCCATCTCCAGGGTGCAGTTGCGCCTGCGTGAGGGCGGCGGGCTCGGTGGCGCCTGCCAGGGCGATTCGGGCGGTCCGGTGCTGCGCGAGGGCAAGCTTGTCGGCGTACTCGCTTCCGCCGTGGGCGCCAATAGCGGCCGGGGCTGCGGCGGCATGACGGGTGTAGCCCTGCTCGGCACCGCCCTGCCCTGGATACGAAGCAGTGCGGCGCGGATGGGCGCCTCCCTGCCGTGACCACGCGTTTGAGATCCTGCAGCTTCTTTGCGATCGAGCTTGAGGCTCGATTGGCAGGAAGCCGCTTGGGCGCGCAACAATTTGGTTTTGGTTGGAAATGCTCTACAGCTTAGCCATGATGAAAACCCGCCTCGCCGTCGCTGTCATGTCCCTTGTGGCCTTCACCATGCCAGCCCTGGCGATCAAAGGCGGTCGCGACGTCACCGATCCCACGGGCGTCCGCAGCCATGTCGTGCAAATCACGGGGCCGAGCGGCACCAAATGCAGCGGCACGGTGATCTCCCGCAAGCTGGTGCTGACGGCCGCTCATTGTTTTCTGAGCGGGCATGGCGACTATCGCATCCGTGCCCTCGACACCCAGTTCCGCTTCCGCTTCGCCGAGGCGACACAGGTGGCGATCCATCCTCAATTCGACGTCACGGCGCTCGGCACCTCGGCGGCCATCAACGACATCGCCCTGATCCGGGTCGACCATGAATTTCCCGATTGGCTGGTACCCGTGCCGCTGGCCTCGCGCATCGCCGATGATGGCAGCTTCGTCGACGTGCAGGTCGCCGGCTTCGGCATGAGCCGCGATCGCGTGGTCAGCAGCGCCGGCAAGCTGCGCGAACGGCGCTTCGACATGCTGGACCAGATCGACAGCAAATCCCATCAGCTCTTCCTAATCGATCACAAGGCGACCCGCCGCACCGTCAACAACAACGGCATCTGCCGGGGCGATTCGGGCGGGCCGGTGTTCCAGCGCCAGGGCACAAACTACGTGCTGGTCGGCGTGATCTCGGCCGTGATGGGCGGCAAGGGGCGCGATTGCGGCACCATCACCGCCGTTACCGCCGTTTCGGCCTATCGCTCCTTCATCGAGACCATGGCCGACAGGGCTGGCTCACCCGTGCGCTTCCAATAGTCGCGATGGCCATTGCGCGTGTTTGCCGGATAGCGATCTCAGATCCCGCCACCGTTCCTGCGCCTCCCGGCTGACCTTCATTCCTGCGTGCTGCTTTCCCAGGTCGCATGGGAAACCCCATGTTCGCGATCGAGATGGGCAACGACACCGTCGAGCTCCTTGGGATCGACCGCCGTGCTGACGAGGGTAGCGACCACCTCGGCCATGTCGTCACCCCGATCGAACAGCTCGACATCGCCGACGGGATATTGCGCGGCCTCCAGATGCTCCACCAAGAGTTCGCGGATGGCGGGAACCGAAGCCCGGCTGGTGGTCACCCGCACTTCATAGATTGCTTCGGAACGCTGCGCATTGATCGGGATGCGATTGATGGCATTGACCAGCGGGCGCAACAACGTATTGCCGGCAATGACGAAGAGCGTCAGCAGCGCGCCCTCCGCCACCATGTCCGCCCCCGTGCAGGCTCCGACCGCAGCCGAGCACCACAGCGTCGCCGCCGTGTTCAGGCCGCGGACATTCATGCCCTCCTTCATGATCACGCCCGCGCCCAGGAAACCAATGCCGGACACGACATAGGAGATGACTTTGACGGCTTCCTGCGGGCCAGCGATGCGCATGGCGAGATCGACGAAAGCGGCTGCTCCCAATGCCACGAGCACATTGGTCCGCAAACCTGCCGTGCGCTGGCGATATTGGCGCTCCGCCCCGATGAGCGTGCCGAAAACGAAGGCGCTGAGCAGACTCACCACCGTGTCGAGAAACGGATAGAGGGTAAAGGTTTCGACGAATTTCAAGACACGGACCTTCGGCTGATCGGGCAATAAGCTCGGAGGACGTGACCGGCACGCCCCGGCGCTGCATTGAGATGCCTCTCTCGGCGGTCAGCTGCAGCCATTCCGGACGCATAGGCTCAATACATGCGGAGAGCGATATGCCCTACCAGCATGTCACATTTAATACATATGATATGACCGCGAGACCGGCTCTGGGGATCACCGAAACAGCAGCCCGATAGCGAACGGGCGATCACCAGGCAAACGCTTCCTTCCCTGGGTCCGCAATTCCAGGACCTAGGCTTGGAAGACGAAGTGACATGGGCTGCGCCTAGAAAAACGAGGCGAGGAACAACGCGGAAGCGGCGATCACGACGAAGGACAGGGTCGAAATCGCAAAACTCAGATGCCGTCCAGCCGCCGTAGGAGTCACCCGGCCGAAGCCCGACAGCCGCTCAGGACGATCCAGAACCAGTTGTGCGCGTGTCATCAATCTTCCCCCGAATCTGATGTTCATCACGCGCTATTTCGAACACCGCGCGCGCATTCGTTCCGTGCGAAAACGCACAAACTCCGCTTCCCGGCAAAACATGTTTACCAAAGAGTAAACTTAGTATTCGTGCGATCTCAAACCGGCATGGATAGGGCAACATGCAAGATCATGCCCGCCAAGATCATAAGAACGGCAGCAGAGCCGATGTCGACAAGCGTTTCCATCCCGCAACTCCTGTTGAATGACGCCAAGATAATCGTGCTGTGTTGCTGGAATGCTGCGCGAGTGGGGCAATTCCCAGGATCTCCGCGCACTCATGTTTGCCTACGCCGGGCCGGCAGAGTCCCTCGTCCGTGAGATCCCACGCATGTCGGCTCGCTTGAACGGGGTCCGCCACCTTCGCGGGAAGATAGGGCTGCAGGAGCTCCATCCCGACGAGTCTGGCTCTATGGCGTCGAAACGGCTTGCAGGACCGGCTTCAGCGCCTACGGGCGGCCTTGGGTACGCGCGCTGGCCAGCGCACTACATGCTCTTCCCACTCGCCCTCGCCCACCTGCTTGTCGTCGGCCTTGACCTTGCCGCGAACCGAGACCTTGGCCTGGTGCACGGTGTCGGGGTCGCCCGAAACCAGCGGATGCCACCAATAGAGATCCTCGCCATCGGCAACCAGCCGATAGGCACAGGTCGGCGGCAGCCAATCGATGGTGCGCACCAGTTCGGGCGTCAGCGTGACACAATCGGGAACATGGCGCTTGCGATGCTCGTAATCCGAACATTGGCAGCTATGGCATTCGAGCATGAAACAGGCGACATCGGTGAAATAGGTGTCGCCGGTTTCCTCTTCCTCCAGCTTGACCAGGCAGCAGCGGCCGCAGCCATCGCAAAGGCTCTCCCACTCCTCTGGCGAGAGCGCCTCCAGCGGCTTGGTTTTCCAGAAAGGCTTCGAAGGCTGTTCCATCGCCGTTGCCATAGCCTAACAGCCGGCCCGAGTCACCCTTCGAGGATAGCTGCTGGAGGCGCAAGGCGCTTCAGCAGGCCATCTTGCGCATGCCCTCCTCGATTTCCGCGGCGGTGAGATCGCGCTGATGGGTAGCGATCGACCAATGATGCCCGAAGGGATCCTTGATCACGCCGTAGCGGTCGCCCCAGAACATGTCCTGCACCGGCATCGCCACCTCGGCCCCCGCTTCGACCGCGCGGGCGACGAAGGCATCGACATCGGCGACGAAGAGATGGAGGGTCACCGGCGAGCCGTTGAGGGTCTTGGGCGAGAGCATGCCATAATTCTTGTTCTCATCGACCAGCATGACGGAGCAGCCGCAGACCTTGATCGAGGCATGCATCAGCTTACCGTCTGGTCCGGGCAGGCGGATCATCTCTTCGGCACCGAAGGCTTTCTTGTAGAACTCGATGGCATCGGCGGCGCCGTCACAGATGAGATGCGGTGACAGGACGTTCATGCCGTGCGGGGCGATCTCAGTCATGGTCTTCCCTCCTCATGGGCCAGGTTTTGATGGGCCAGGTTTTGCGGACTTGCCCCAAGGACGATGCAGCGCGGATGGTTCCGACAGCGATGAGAAATTAATTCTGCAGGCCATGTTGTTTGCCATGCCAGCGGAAAATCGTGGCGGTGAAATTGCAGGCCTTTCAGGATCGGCGACCGGGGGTTAGACTGGCTGTCCCGACGTCTTTCGCGTACCGGTTGGTTCCATCGTGCCTGAACGCAAGCCAGAGCCGTCCTTTCGAAAGCGCCTGAGCCGCGCCGCCCTTCGTCTGGACTCGTGGCTCGACAACGCCGTCTACGCGTCGTGGCAGAAAGTGCGGGCCGGGATCGAGCGCGGCTCCGACATCTCGAACAGATTTCAGGTTTCGGGCTGGCGCCGGCTGCTGGTGGAAGTCGGCTGCGAGGGGCTGACCCTCGGCACTGCCGGCCTGATTTTTGGCCTGATGCTGATGCAGCCGGCAATCCGCCAGATCGGCGACGACTGGCTGCGCCGCGCCGACATCGCCGTCACTTTCGAGGATCGCTACGGCACCATCGTCGGCCAGCGTGGCATCCGCAGCAATGACAGCGTGGCACTGGCCGATATGCCTGATTATGTCATCAAGGCCGTGCTCGCCACCGAGGATCGGCGCTTCTACGATCATTTCGGCATCGATGTCATCGGCACCATGCGCGCACTCACCGTCAACAGCCAGGCAAGCGGCGTGGTGCAGGGCGGTTCCTCGATCACCCAGCAGCTCGCCAAAAATCTCTTCCTGTCCAACCAGCGCACGCTGGAGCGCAAGATCCGCGAGGCCTATCTGGCGCTCTGGCTCGAGGGGCATCTGAGCAAAGACGAGATTCTCAAGCTCTATCTCGACCGCGCCTATATGGGCGGCGGCGCTTTCGGCATCGAGGCGGCCGCGCAATATTATTTCGGCAAGTCGGTGCGCGACGTCTCCCTTGCGGAAGCCGCCATGCTAGCAGGCCTGTTCAAGGCGCCGACCAAATACGCGCCGACCAACAATCTGGCGGCTGCCCGCGGGCGCGCCAATCAGGTGCTCTCCAATCTCGTGGATGCCGGCTTCATGACCGAGGGCCAGGTTTCCGGCGCCCGCCGCAATCCGGCGACGCCGGTCGACCGGGCGCGCGAGAAGGCCCCCGACTATTATCTCGATTGGGCCTATGGCGAAATCGCCGATCTCGCCGATGACGGCGCTTTGGGCAGCGAATCCGTCTTCGTCGTGCGCACCGCGCTGGATCCCGCCATTCAGGCCGCCGCGGAAAACGCCCTGGAATTGAACCTGCGCCAATATGGCAAGGACTATAACGTGCACCAGGGCGCCATCGTGATCATGGAGCCCGACGGGGCCGTGCGCGCGATGGTGGGCGGGCGCGATTACAGCCAGAGCCAGTTCAACCGCGCCACGGACGCGTTGCGCCAGCCCGGTTCCTCCTTCAAGCCTTTCGTCTATGCCACCGCCCTGATGAACGGCTTCACGCCCAAATCCATCGTGGTGGATTCGCCTGTCTGCATACGGAACTGGTGTCCCCAGAATTTCGGCCACAAATTTTCCGGCCCGATCACGCTGACGCAGGCCATCACCCGCTCGATCAACGTCATCCCGGTCAAGATCTCCCTGGCCCTCAGCAAGAGCGCCGCCGATGGCCGGCGCATGATCATCGAGACGGCGCGAACCATGGGCATCGAGACGGAGCTCAAGGAGTCCTGGGCCTTGCCCATCGGGGTCGAGGCCGTCAACCTTCTGGAGATGACCGGCGCCTACGGCGTTTTCTCCTCCGGCGGGCACAAGGCGCCTCCCCATGCCGCGCTGGAGATCCGCAATGCCAAGGGCGACCTTCTCCATAAGTTCGATCCCACCCGCGAGGACCCGGTGGTGATCGATCCCAAAGTGATCGCCGACATGAACGGCATGCTCAACAGCGTGGTCGAAAACGGCACGGCCAAGCGGGCTCAGTTGCCTGGCATCAAGGTGGCCGGCAAAACCGGCACCACCAATTCCTACCGCGACGCCTGGTTCATGGGCTTTACCGGCAATTTCATTGGTGGAGTCTGGTTCGGCAATGACAATTTCCAACCCATGGATGAGATGACCGGTGGCTCGCTCCCCGCAATGACCTGGCAGCAGGTGATGGCCGTGGCCCATCAAGGCGTGGATATCAGGCAAATACCCGGCGTTGCCCCGTTCCCGCCGGGGCAGCAACCCAGCAAGGCGGAGCAGCCAGCGCCCGATGCCACCGGCGCAACTCAGGAGGCCCCCGCCGCGCCACCGGTTCTCACCCGCAACGCCACACAGATCTTGCGCGATGTCGCCGTCCTGATCGAGCAGGCCGACCGCGTCCCTGCCAAACAGGCGGCCCAGATGCGCCGCCCAGCGCCGGTGTCGGCGATCGAATGAAGGGCTTTGGCACGATCATAGGGCTGGTCTACGCCCTTGCCCTCGGTGGCGTCTTGGGCCTTGGCCTCACCTGGTGGGCAACCGGGTCCGATTTCCAGCTCGGCGCCATGCGTCTCGGTCCCTGGACCGCATGGCCCCTGACCGACCCACTCGGAGCAGATCGCTACAACCGGGCCCGCATCGCTCGCAGCGGGGACCTGCCGCTCGGCCCCGGCGAAGGCCTTGCCTTCACCGCGCGGGAAGATTCGGAGGGGCGGGCGCTTGACGGGGCCTGCCGCTATCGCCTTGCGGCCATGCTGCCCCAAGCGCGCTGGTGGACCATTACTCTCTATGACCGATCCGACAATCTCGCGCGCAATCCCAGCAACCGGGCTGGTTTCACCAGCGCTGCTGTCCTGCGCGGCGAAGAAGGCAAGGTCACCGTCGCCGTGGCGCCCGATAGCCAGCCCGGCAACTGGTTGCCCAGTTCTCCCGGTCCGATGAGCCTGGTCCTTCGTCTTTACGACAGTCCCGTCTCGACGGGCCTCGCCACCGAATTCGGCGCGGGGAGAGCCGTTGCCGTTCCAGCGATCGAGCGGCTCGACTGCGCCACTGGAGACAAAACGTGATCCGCTGGCTGTTATGGACGCTTGCGGGGCTGCTCATCGGCGTCGTGGTGCATCTGACCACGATCGTCGCTTTGCCTCGCCTCAGCGGACAGACCGGCTTCCAACGCGCAGGCGCGATCGCCCCGCTCGGACGTTTCGTCGTACTGCCTCCCGACAAGACCCCGTTGCCATTGCCGGATCCGGCTATCGTGACGGCCTTCTGCCGCTATGACCTGGCCGATGGCCCAGTTCATGTGCATGTGCCGCTGAATGCCGGCTTCCTCTCGGTGTCGTTCTATACGCCGGCAGGCCTCAATTTCTACACGCTGACCGACCGGGCGGGCGCAAACGGCGCCCTCGACATGACCTTGTTCACGCTGGCTCAGCTTGCCGAGATCAGGGCCAAGCAAGGCCCTGACCTACCGGTCGCCTTGCGTCTTCAGGCGCCCCAACCGACGGGTCTGATCGTGGTGCGCGCGCTCGTCCCCGAACCGACGCAGCAGGCCGATGTGGAACGGGCACTGGAGCCGGCAAGCTGTCGCTGACCTTCCAGCATTCTGTCAGTCGAGCGCGAGGGAACGGGCAGTCACGATAATGCTGTCGCCCCACAAGACCTTGTGCTGCCAGGCAGGCGGGATGTTGCTGCGTCCCCGAAGAGCACCGGCCAGTTGGCCCGTCACGGCGCCGATCGTATCGGTATCGCCTTCCAGATTGACCGCATGCACGACGGCCTCTCTGAAGCAGGTCGACTGACTGACGGCCCACAAGGCAGCCTCGAGCGTGTGCATGACATAGCCAGTGGAGGAAATCTCATCGCGTCCCACCAGCCGCCAATCCGTGCCGGCGCAACGCCGCAGCCGCTCGGGAAGCCCATCCGGCAAGCGCCTCGGCCGCAGCATGATTGCCGGCTCGGCACCGTGCAGGGCCTCGAAGAGCAGATCCGCGAAATAGACACAGGCATCGACCACCTCCTTGGCACCGTGGGTCAGGCGAGACTGGTCGGCTGCATCCCGCAAGGCTCGCTGCCGATCCCCGCGAGCCGCGATGATCACGGGAACAAGCCTCATCAAGGAACCATTGCCGGCGGTATCGGGGGCAGTCGGGCCAGCGAATGGGTTGCCGTTGGCCTCATATCTAGCCAGTGCGGACCTGGTCACGCCGCCAATATCGAAGCATTCGCCGGTCGCGCTCAGATGGCCGTATCGCCACCAATCGACGAAACGGTTCATGCAGTCCCGCGGATCGAGTTGTTTATGCTGCTGAAGACTTGCCGCCAGACACAATGCCATGGAGGTGTCGTCGGTTCAGGCCCCTGCCGGAAGGGCGAACGGTCCACCGCCGACGATGTCGGTCAGGGGAGTTTGGCTGTCACGGGTTGAAAATTCCAGTGTGGTGCCCAGCGCATCGGCGATGGCGAGCCCGAGGAAAGTCCCCTCGGCTCGGTCGAGATGGTCGCTCGAACTTACGCCTTACGATGGCGCTTTCCGCCACCGGTGCCCCGACGAGGCTGGGGCGACTGACGATCGTCTTCCACGTGGCGCTCGATGCGCACACCGGTGAAGAACAGGATTTCGGCACTATGCTCGCGTGCCTCGTGCTCGCTCGGTGGGCGCGGGGCTTGGGGGTGTTTGGGAAATGGCAGGACGATGCTCATGGCGGGACCTATCAGCAGATTGCACCAGAAATCGAGACTCCGTTCGCTTTGCGGCATTAGCAGATAAGGAAAGTTAACAGTCTGTGTACGTACGCACTAAACACCGCCCGCCGTCACTGCGGCGTGACTCCGATGTGCGATTTTGCACATCGGCACGTGATATTAAGGCCAAATGGCCCATTTCGGGCAAAACGCGCCCAACAAAATAGGCGTAGGCCTTTTGGGCATGATGTCCGGCAAGGCATCGCCGGCAGTTCGGCCGGACTATGCACCCAAAGCCGTCGGTTGCGGAATCACGTTTTGATACATTGCAGAATGGTAATCCGGGCGGGCCTGCCTCAGCTTTCCTCGGCAAGGTCGAGAAAATGCCGGCCCTGGCGATCTTCCGCTTCGATCACCCAGAGATCCGGATCGAAGCGGAACTCGCGCTGCAATCGGGTCTCGACATCCAGCGGCGTCGCACCTGCTTGGGTGAGACGGACGAAGCGGCGCACGCCGTCGTCCTCGGTGATGAGCGATTGCGGTGCCGGCCCGTAAAGCACTGCGGTGCCGTCGAGATGGTCGATCTTGACGAAGATCGCTCCGGCCTCCTCCGAACCGCGCTGACGCAGCGCGGCGAAGGCGCCTTCCACCATGGCGCGGCGAAGATAGGCGGCGACGAACAGGCTGGATTTGAGGCGCGCGCTCATTCTACCTTGGTACCGGAACGGGCCAATTCCTGCAGCAGCCGTGCCGAGATCTGGCCGGTCACGGGGAGTCCGCGATCCTTCTCGAAACGAGAAATGGCATTGCGCGTATCAGTGGCCATGAAACCGTCGACCTTCAAAGGACCGTAACCCTGCTTGGCCAGGGCCTTTTCCACACCCAGCACGCGCTTGTCGGGCTGGGGGCCAGGGGTTGCCGCAGGCTCGCCATTGATGAGCGCGGCGATCTGATCCACTGGCGGAGCCGGCGGGGCTTCGGGGGCCCCGGGCTCCGTGGTCAACAAGGGGCTGGAACTGGCGATGATCCTGGTGAGCAGGGCAGGACTGGACTGGCCGTCGACCGGCATGCCGTTATGCTGCTGGAAGGAGCGGATCGCCGCAGTGGTCTTGGGGCCGAGAACGCCATCGGCCAAGCCGTCATAGAGTCCTCGTTCCGCCAGCGCGAGCTGGACGTCGCGCAGCACGGCGACAGCATCCTGGGCCGCGGCATCGGCGGAACTGCGCTCGCCTGCATCGGGTGCCTGGGGCGGCACCGGCACGGAGGGCGCCGACGCGGCTGAGCCACGCTGGGCGATGAAGGGAGACGTATGCGTGCCGTTCTGCAGAGCCAGCGCATTGACCAGGATCGCCAGGCCGAGGCCGCCCATGACGACCAAACCCGCAACCTCGGCCGGACGCTGCAGGATCACCCGCATGACTCCGACATAGCGCGAGGGGGTCTCTTCGACCTTATCCGACAGCAGAAAATCGCGATCGGAACGGGCTAACGCTTCACGCACGCTTCTTCCCCAATTCTTCTTCAACAAAATGATCTTGGGCCGCCGGACGTACCGGCAGCGTTTCAATGGTGGCGCCACTGGCGAAGGCGCGGCGGGAGGCCTCACTTTCACAATCGGAGGGCAGCGACACGGTCACGGTGGTGCCATGGCCGATCAGACTGTCGACCTCCATGCCCCCGCCATGCAACTGGGCGAGCCCCTTCACGACGGAGAGGCCGAGGCCCGTGCCTTCATAAGTACGTTCATAATCCTTGGATGGCTTGCCGGCGGTCGACTGGAAGAAAGCTTCGCCCAGCCGCGGCACATCCTCGCGCGCCACGCCCACTCCGTCATCGGCGACGAAGAGAGCCACGCCATATTTCTCCTGCCGCGCGCCGATGGTGACGTGGCCGCCACGCTTGGTGAACTTGAGCGCGTTGGACATCAGGTTGAGGTAGATCTGGCGGCAGGCGCGCTTGTCGGCAATGATCGGCGGCATGTCGGGCGCGATCGCCGTCTCCAGGGAGATGCCGAGTTCCTGCGCCTTCAGCAGCAGGATATTGCGGCAATTCTCGATGAGATCGCGGATCTGGAAGGATTCCGGCACCAGTTCGAAGCTGCCGCTCTCGATCTTCGACATGTCGAGAATGCCGTTGACCATCGACAGCAGATGATGGCCGCTGTCGTGGATCAGACCGGCATATTCATACCGCCGCTCCGCCGACAGCTTCATCATCTCCTCGTTCAGCATCAGCTCCGAAAAGCCGATGATGGCGTTGAGGGGCGTGCGCAACTCGTGGCTCATCGTGGCCAGGAAACGGCTCTTGGCGGCGTTGGCCTTCTCGGCCTCGATCTTGGCGTCGATGAGCTGGTGCTCATAGGCCTTGCGATCGGTGATGTCCTGCATGACGGCAACGGTCTGGCGATCGTCGTCCTCGCCCAGCGGCCGGCAGCGCATCTCCACCCACAGGAAGACCGGAGCGCCCTCCCCCTTGCGGCGCAGGCGGAATTCGACCGTCGAGCCCAGACCGTCCATCTCGGCGCTGGAGAGCGCCGACAGATAGGCGGGACGGTCGGCAATATGCACATAGTCGAACAGGCCCTGGCCGAGCAGTTCGGACGGTTCGGCGCCAAACAGGGCCTGGGATGCCGGCGAGGCATAGACGACCTGGCCGCGCTTGCCATGCCGGGTCACGAGGTCACTGATATTCTCGGCCAGCAAGGTATAGCGGGCCTCGCCGGACTTCACGAGCTGGCGGTCGTAACGCCGCAGCCGTAATTCCATCAGCACGATGCCACCGACGGCCGCAAGGGCGAGCACGACACCCGATCCGTCGAAGAAGCGGGCCGCAAGAGCCGGCGGCGCTGCGTTCGTGGTTCCCGCCAGCGCTATTGCCATGGCCGTCAGGCCGGCAAGCACCATGGCACGAATGACGATATTGCGCGCGCCCGTCAGCAGCGAAATGGCAGGCACAATGGCAAGAAGGGCGTAAGCGGTCGCGCTATGGCCTCCGCTGTGGCGGGCCACCACGCCGGCAAAGCCACACACGGCAAGCACGGTCAGCAGCGCCGCGACGTCGAGACGGCCGGTGACCGACAGACGCCAGACGATGGCCAGCAAGGCGGCAACCAGCACCATGACGCCACCGACGCCGAGGCTGGGGCCCCCCGAGAAAGCCAGGAAAGGTGGCACCAGTGTCAGGCCGAACAGCGCCGCTCCCAACAACATGGCAACGAAGGCACCATGCCGGGCTGCTGTCAAGGGATCGTGTTTCGCCGATCCGTGGACCAAACGGTCGACGGATGCCTTGGCGGATATGAACCAATCAAACTGACGCAACGCCCCGGCACGGCACTGTGGCCGCGCTCCCTACATGACCCATCGACCATGGCAGCGCGTCCTTTAAACGAACCCTAAGAGATCGGCCCTCCCAGGCCGTTCCTGTGCTTAGAAAGGCCTCCAGACGGGCCAAGTGCCAAACATGGTGAACAATTCCTCACCAAGGGCGGTCCGCACGTTAACCATCCCTTCACTTTGCCGCCGCCCGTGCGGTCCGTCACGCTCGTGTCGATGGTGCTCATGCTAGAATTAGCCATCGATCGGGAGCCCATGACGTGTTCTTCATTCTGCGCATGATGTTCTGGCTTGCCGTGGTGGCCCTGCTGCTGCCGGCGTCGCCGGCCCCGCACGACAGGCAAGCCTCGGTAAATCTGTCGACCAGTACCTTGGCCGACAAGGCCGTCAGCGCGGCATTGTCCTATTGCGCCACCAGTCCCCAGCAATGCGCCGCCGGCCTGGCCGGTGCCAGGCAGCTCGGTGGCTTGCTGGCCGGCCCGAGCGACGACGTCGCCACCGCCCCGGCCCCAGCGGCTCAGCGCTTTACCGCCCTGCCGCCACCGCGCCCGGCCATTCCCTGAGAAGGCTTTTTCTTCTCCAGCATCTCCCCTATATGAAGGAGATGAGCAGCCAAAATATCGACACCATCATCGAAAACTTCGGGCTCCTGGACGATTGGGAAGATCGCTATCGCTACCTGATCGAACTCGGCAAGACGCTCGAACCCCTGCCGGACGAGGCGCGGACCGCGGCCAACAAGGTTCAGGGTTGTGTCAGCCAAGTCTGGCTCGTCACCCATTGGAAGGATGGGCGCGCAACCTTTCAGTGCGACAGCGACGCCTTTATCGTGCGCGGCCTGTTGGCAATCCTGGTCGCCGTCTATGCCGGCCACACGGCCTCGGAGATCCTGGCCATCGACGCGCTCGAAATCTTCCGCGACCTGCAGCTTCAGGAACATCTCACGCCGCAGCGTTCCAACGGGCTGAAATCATTCGTCGAACGCATTCGCAGCGATGCCCGGCAGGTGCTGGTCACGACCTGACCGCTTCCGCATTGGACATCTTGCTAGAGCATCGTGCCAAAAAGTGGACGCCGGCTTTCGGGACGATGCTGTAGATACTTCAAACAACAAGAGCCGGATGCGTGGCATCCGGCTCTTGTTGTCGTTCCGGCATCGCCGTTGCGAAATTACCGTCCCTTGCGGCGACGCTGCTGACCCAGGCCCATCTGCTTGGCCAGGTTGGAGCGGGCCTGAGCATAGTTGGGGGCGACCATCGGATAGTCGGCCGGCAGAGCCCACTTCTCGCGGTATTCTTCCGGCGAGATATTGTACTGCGTGCGCAGATGACGCTTCAGGGACTTGAACTTCTTACCGTCCTCGAGGCAGATGATGTAGTCAGCCGTCACTGACTTCTTGATCGGAACAGCCGGCTTGGGAGCCTCGGCCGGCACTTCCTGCACGCCGCTGGTGATACGCTGAAGAGCACCATGGACCTCATTGATCAAGCCAGGCAGGTCCGATGCAGCAACCGAATTGTTGCTCACATAGGCCGAGACGATATCCGCCGCTAGCTCGATGAAGTTGGTGTTGTTGGATCCGTCGCTCATGGTAAATCGACTTTCTTTTTTTGGTCTGATTTAACTAAATGTTCACCACCGGCTACACTGCCGCGCCATTCATTAACAGCAGTGCAGGCCATACATCCGCTTCGCAACTTTGGAATCGCGAATTTCGAATTGCGCACTGATGTAAACTCTCAAATCTTATCAATCAAGATCTTTTGCAAGACAAGCATGAATTTTGCACTACGCCGCTTCTGATTACTGCCATGAAAACATGCAACCGCCTACGTAAGACGCGCCCCTATCACAAATGGGTACTGGAACACCCGATCGGACTATCTGATCTGCACTGACAACCGGATAGGTCGCCTCTGGCATCACCACAGACAGCAATTGTAAAAAGGCGCACATGACCAACGCATTACGCAGCATCGCCGCGACTGCCGCCAATCAGACGCCGATGAGAAAGCTCCGGAGTTAGACCGACTTCCCTTGCGACAATTGCCATCCCGGCAAACAGCAAACGCAAATTTGCAAGCTTGCCTCCGAATTCAACATGACACTGAATTGCGAACTGTCGTCCCACTCCCTATTTACGACGAACTGAATAGTCTTCAAACGCTCGGCTCGTCGAATCAGCCGCAAAGTATGTCTATCGTTTCGATAGCATCCCTTTGCGGCAAAATATTGGGAGACACTTGTGCCAAACAAGAAAGTTAACAAAACAGACACGGAATGGCGGACGCTTCTTTCTCCAGAACAATACCACATTACCCGCGAGCGCGGCACGGAGCGTGCTTTTACCGGGCCGTTCTGGAACTCCAAAGAAAAGGGCACCTATTCCTGCGTCTGCTGCGGCGAGGAATTGTTCCGATCCGATACCAAATTCGACTCAGGCTGCGGCTGGCCGAGTTACTTCGAACCCGTGCATGCGAATGCGGTAGTCGAGTTGGAGGACAGATCCTACGGCATGCGCCGCGTCGAGATCCGTTGCGCGGCTTGTGATGCCCATCTCGGCCATGTCTTCCCGGATGGTCCGCCTCCCACCGGCCTGCGCTACTGCATCAATGGCCATTCCATGAATTTCACGCCCGACCAGAAGGCATGAGATGACGATTTCTTCCCCTATTCTGCCGCCTATCGCCGAAAAACGGCCAAGCAAGCGCATCGTTCACGGTATTACATTACAGGACGACTATGCTTGGCTGCGGGCCGACAACTGGCAAGAAGTGCTGCGTGACGGCTCGACGCTGCCCGCCGACATCAAGGCGCATCTCGAGGAGGAAAATCGCTATGCCGACGCCCAGCTTGCGGGCGGCGAGCATTTGCGGAGCGTGCTGTTCGAAGAGCTCAAGGGGAGAATCAAGGCCGACGATTCCTCGGTACCCTCGCCGGACGGGCCGTTCGACTACTATTCGCGTTTTCGGCAGGGCGGACAGCATCGCCTGTTCTGCCGGCGTTCACGCGACGGCGGCGAGGAAACGATACTGCTGGACGGCGACGCTCTGGCAAAGGGCAAGAGCTTCTTCGCCTTTGGCGGCTTTGCCCCCTCGCCCGACCACCGACTGATTGCCTGGAGTTGCGATGAGAACGGTTCGGAGTTTCATACGATACGCCTGCTCGATACTTCGAAAGACGTAATGCTGGCGGACAATACTCCCGATACGGAGGGTGAGGCTGTCTGGCTCGCCGATGGATCTGGCTTCTACTATGTGCGGCTCGACGAAAACCATCGTGCCTCCAGCGTGTGGCTGCATCGTCTGGGAACCCCGACCGGCACCGACCGCCTGGTCTACGAAGAGGCCGATGCCGGCATGTTCGTCGGCCTGTCGCAGACCCAGTCGCGCCGCCTGGCGACCATCGACATCCACGACCATGAAACCTCGGAAGTTCGGATCATCCGCCTCGACGATGCCGACGGCACGGTGCATCTGATCGCCGCGCGCCAGGAAGGCGTCCAATATGAGATCGAGCATCGCCCCCTGCCCGGCGGGACGGACCAGCTGCTGATCCTGACCAATCTCGACGACGCCGAGGACTTTCGCATCATGACCGCGCCTCTGGCGAAGCCGGATCAGATGACTTCGGCGCAAGCGACTTCGGCCCAGACGTTCTGGCGCGACCTCATCCCGCATAAGCCGGGCCGCTATATTCTCGATATCGTGCTGCTGGCAGATTGGCTGGTTCGGCTCGAACGTGAGGACGGCCTGCCTCGCATCGTGATCCGGTCCTTGTCGAGTGGCGAGGAACACGCCATCGATTTTGCCGAGGAAGCCTATTCCCTGTCACTCGACGGCGGCATGGAATTTACGACCGACCAGATCCGCTTCGTCTATTCCTCGATGACCACGCCGGCCGAGACCTATGACTACGACATGCGCTCGCGCGAACGCATCCTGCGCAAACGGCAGGAGGTTCCGTCCGGGCACGATCCCCAGCTTTATGTCACGCGCCGGGTCTTCGCCCCGACGGCGGATGGCGAAAGCGTGCCGATCAGCCTGCTCTATCGCAAGGAAACGGCGCTGGATGGCTCGGCACCGCTCCTGCTCTACGGTTATGGCGCCTATGGCCTGTCCATGCCAGCCCAGTTTTCCACCAATGCCCTGTCGCTGGTCGACCGCGGCTTCGTCTATGCCATCGCCCATATCCGCGGCGGCACGGAGAAAGGCTGGCGCTGGTATCGCGAGGGCAAGCTCGCGAAGAAGGCGAACACCTTCCAGGATTTCGTCGCGGCCGGCAGTTATCTGGCCGAGCGCGGTTTTACGGCCCGCAAGAGAATCGTCGCTCATGGCGGTTCTGCCGGCGGCATGCTGATGGGGGCGATCGCCAATCTCGCCCCCGATCTGTTCGGCGCCATCGTGGCGGAAGTGCCCTTCGTCGATGTGCTTACCACCATGCTCGACGACAGCCTGCCCCTCACCCCGCCGGAATGGCCCGAATGGGGCAATCCGATCGAAGACGAGGCAGCTTTCCGCACAATTCTCTCCTACAGCCCGGTCGACAATGTGACCGCACGCCCCTATCCGCCGATTCTGGCGCTCGCCGGCCTGACCGATCCGCGCGTGACCTATTGGGAACCGGCCAAATGGGTGGCAAGGCTGCGAGAGAAGAACCCGCACGGCAATCCGGTGATCTTCAAGGTGAACATGGATTCAGGCCATGGCGGGGCTTCCGGGCGTTTCGAACGGCTGAAGGAAGTGGCTCTGGTCCAGGCCTTCGCCCTGCAGACGATGGGCGCGGCATGACTTGACGCCCGCCTGGCAGGCACAGTTTTGTCCGGCCGGGCGGGCTCGAACAGGCTTGCATAAAATCATGCCAATCATTCTACCAAATCTGTTCCCTTCCAGGACCATCCCGCTTAAGTTTGCCCGCCGACGGTGCATCGGCCTTTCCGTCCGCTCCGGCGGGCGGCGGGCTTGTGACCGCCACCCGTTCATTCGGCTCCCGCCCGGATGACTGCGAGGTCTTTGATCTCGTGGCAACCGTTGGGAACACAAGAGGGGCGGGCTGCGTTTTGTAGCCATGCCCGTCGCCATCATGCCACTTCATGAGGAACACCATGTCCTTCACGCTTCCCGAACTGACCTACTCCTATGATGCCCTCGCGCCCTATATGTCGCGCGAAACGCTGGAGTTCCATCACGACAAGCATCACCTTGCCTATGTGAACAATGGCAACAACCTGCTCAAGGGCACGGAGTGGGAAGGCAAGAGCCTCGAGGACATCGTCAAGGGGTCCTTCGGCAAGAATGCCGGCCTGTTCAACAATGCCGGCCAGCACTACAACCATCTGCACTTCTGGAAGTGGCTGAAGCCGAATGGCGGCGGTGCGATCCCGGGCAATCTCGAAAAGGCCATCGTCGACGGCCTCGGCTCGGTGGACAAGGCCAAGGAAGAGTTCATCCAGGCCGGCGTCACCCAGTTCGGCTCTGGCTGGGCCTGGCTCGCTGTCAAGGACGGCAAGGTCGTCATCGCCAAGACACCAAACGGCGAGAGCCCGCTGGTACATGGCGCCACCCCGATCCTCGGCGTCGACGTCTGGGAACATTCCTATTACATCGACTACCGCAACCGCCGCCCCGATTATCTCAAAGCCTTCGTCGACAGCCTGGTGAACTGGGAATATGTCGCCGAGCTCTATGAAGCAGCGGTGAAGTAAGCAGTTCCGGAGCGCCAATCGGATCGATTGACGCTCCGCCCCTGGAAGAGATCGTCCTGCGCTTCCCGGCAATCCATCGGGTCGCAAGGCGTCTTCCGGTAGATCTGTCGAGAATCCGAGGGCGGAGTTTTCTCCGCCCTTTCGTATTTTTGGAGATTTCGCTGCCAATCTTCCTCATCAGGCGATCAGCCCTGCCCTATTTTTGGCACAAAGTCTGAATGCCAAATCTAGGGAGTATCCAGTAATCATCTGATATCGTTTGGCTTTCCAAAAATTGGGTATCGGGACACCTGCCATCGCCACGCATGGCTCGCTTAGCAGCCATGCAAACTCAGCAATTGTTTATTGTGCGGCGCACACTAAACTAATCTTCATCAAACGGCGCGGAACTTGTTCCCCGTTTGATAGCCCTCCTTGGGCGTTTCCTCCCTAGACTTGGGCCGCAGCGCAAGCTGCGGCCTCTTTCTTTTCAGGGCCCTTTGCACTTTGACGCAATTGGCGAGAATCACAAGTCAGGCCGAAACAAGCGGGAGATCGAACCAGCGTCCATCTCGGAACATACTCGGCACGCACGGTGGCTTCTCCACCGAAAATCCATCCCGCCATCACCCGCTAGCAACCTTTTCAAGGCGATAGTGCCTGTTCTCGTCGTTCAAAGCCGCGTATAGGGCGGAGCGGTTGTCACGATAGGCCCTCTCCTTGCTGAAGAACATTCTTTCCATCGGCGCCTGGACCATGGTGTCGCGCGTGACCGGTTTTGTCCGGGACGCCATGATGGCCGCCCTGATGGGAAGCGGCCCCGCGGCGGAGGCCTTCATCGTCGCCTTCCGCCTGCCGAATAATTTCCGCGCCATCTTCGGCGAAGGGGCCTTCAACGCCTCCTTCGTGCCGGCCTACACCAGGGTCCACCAGCAGGACGGCGACGACGCCGCGCGGCTGTTCCAGGGGCGGATCGTCTCGATATTGTTGATCTCGCAGGTGATTCTGCTGGGATTGGTGCTGATCTTCACACCTCAATTCGTCGGCTTGAATGCGCCGGGCTTCGAGGGCGAACGCTTCGATCTCGCCGTCACGCTCACCCGCATCACCTTTCCCTATCTCATCCTGATCACCCTCGCCACGCTCTATGGTGGCGTGCTCAATGCCGTCGGGCGCTTCACAGCCGCCGCGGCAGCGCCAATCCTGCTCAATGTGGCGATGATCGCCACCCTCCTCGCGCATCACTGGTTTCCGACCACCGCCCACGCCGCGGCCTGGGGCCTCACCGTCTCCGGTGTTCTGCAGCTCGGCTTCATGCTGTGGGCAGCGCACCGGGCTCATGTCCTTGCCACGCCGGAGCCGATACGGCTCGACGCGCCGGTGAAAGCCTTCTTCAAGGCGCTGGGGCCGGCCACCATCGGCTCGATGGGTACGCAAATCGCCATCTTCGCCGACACCATCATCGCTTCGCTGCTGTCGGCCGGTGCGGTGGCGGCGCTTTATTATGCCGATCGCATCAATCAATTGCCGCTCGGCATCATCGGTATCGCGGCCGGCACGGTGATCCTGCCGCAGATGAGCCGGCTTCTGGCGGCCGGACAGGTCGAGGAAGCGCACGCCGCGCAACGGCGCACCATCTTCCTGACCTGGCTGCTGGCCGCGCCTTTTCTCGCCGGTTTTCTTGCCGTTCCCGATCTGATCATGCGCGCGCTGTTCATGCGCGGCGCTTTCACGGCCGCCGATGCCGAGGCGGCCTCCAGTGCCCTTCTCGCCTATGGCGCGGGCCTGCCGGCCGTGGTGCTGATCCGGTCGGCCGTGGCCAGCTTCTATGCCCGCGGCGATACGGCGACGCCGCTCTGGGCCTCCCTCACCGGCATCGGCGTCAACATCCTTCTGAAGATCATCCTGATGGGACCGCTCCAGCAGGCGGGCCTTGCCCTGGCGACCTCGCTCGGCGCCTGGGTCAATCTCGGCATCCTGGCTGCCCTGGCGAGCCGCCGCCACTTCATGCATCTCGATCGCCGCCTCTATGCCATGCTGGCCTGCGTCGCCCTGGCGACCGTGACAGCCGGCTTGGCGATGTATGCGGCGGCCACAGGCCTGGTGCCGCTCCTGGCCGGGCTGTCGCATGTCGGCGACATCGTCAGCCTCGCGCTTGTCGGCACCGTCGGGGCCGCCTTCTACGGCGCCACGGTCTACTTCGCCTTCGGCACGGCGGGCATGAATTTCAAAAGCGCGTTACGACGCTGATGCCGATGCCGTCGAAACGGTCCATGCGCATCAGGGCTTCGGGTGCCTCGTCGAGGCCGATGCGGCTGCCGACCAGCTTCTGAGGCGCCAACTTGCCAGCGGCGATCATGTCGAACATCGCCTGGTAGCGGAAAGCCTGCATGCCATGGCTGCCGAGGATCTCGAGTTCATAGGCGATCACCCGATCCATCGGAATGGCCGGCCTGGCATGGTCGCCCAGCATCAGGCCGACCTGAATGTGACGACCGCGCCGACGCAGATTACCGATCGAATTGACGCTGGTGACGGGATGGCCGAGCGCGTCCAGAGAGACTTGCGCGCCGCCTCCCGTAAGATCGCGGACCGCGGCTACGACATCCTTGGTCTGCGCCGCATTGATCGTCGCCACCGCACCTAGTTGGCGGGCGAAATCCAGCTTTTCCTCGGTCAGGTCGATGGCCACGACATTGGCGCCGACGGCGCTGGCGATCATGATCGCCGACAACCCGACGCCGCCACAGCCATGCACGGCGACCCAGTCGCCTGGCCGGACCCGGCCCTGGTCGACCACCGCCCTGAAGGAGGTGGCAAAGCGGCAGCCCAGGCTCGCCGCCGTCGCCGAATCGAGGGTTTCGGGCAGCTCGACCAGATTGGCGTCGGCGAAATCGAGCGCAACGAATTCCGCGAAAGACCCCCAGCCCGTGAAGCCGGGCTGGAACTGCTGTTCGCAAACCTGCTGGTTGCCGCCGGCGCATTCGCGGCAACGGCCACAGCCCGCAACGAAAGGCACGGTAACGCGCTGCCCCGCGCGCCAGCGCCCGACCCGGCTGCCCACCGCCACGATGGTGCCCGCCAGTTCATGGCCGGGCACATGGGGCAGCACGATATCGGGGTCGTGCCCCATCCAGCCATGCCAGTCGCTGCGGCACAGGCCGCTAGCCTCGACCTTGACGACGACGCCTTCCGGCGCCGGGGTCGGATCGGGCACGGTCTGTATTCTCGGCGGCTGCCCGAATTGTTCGAAGACGACGGCTTTCATGATCGACCCGCATCCCATGTCGCGAAAGGGCGACAGGGCCAGCCTCGTGCCGGCCCTGATCAAGATGACCCTTATTTGGCGAGAGCGTCGAGAATGCGCACCCAGGAGCGAATGCCCTTGTGGAAGCTGCGCACGTCGTATTTCTCGTTCGGTGAATGGATCTGGTCGTCCTCCAGGGCAAAGCCTATCAGGAGCGAATCGATGCCGAGGATGCGCTGCATGTCGCCGACCACCGGGATCGACCCGCCCGACCCGATCATCGGCGCCGTGCGGCCCCATTCTTCCGCCAGTGCCGCGCGCGCCTTGGCCAGCGGTTCGCTGTCCGTCGGTACGGCGATCGCCGGTCCCATGCCATGCGACTGGAATTCGGCCTTGCAGTCCGCCGGCAGGCGATCGGTCACAAATTTGCGGAAGGCAGCCTGCACCTTTTCGGGTTCCTGGCCCGCCACGAGGCGGAACGACACCTTGGCGAAAGCCTGCGCGGCGATCACCGTCTTGGCGCCCTCGCCCTCATAGCCGCCACTGATGCCGTTGACGTCACAGGTCGGACGCACGGTGATCTGCTCGAGCACCGTCCGGTCCTTCTCTCCCGCCGGCACCTTCAGGCCGACTTCGGCCAGATAGGCCTCGCCATCGAAATCGAGGGCAGCCCACTCGGCCTTCACTGCGTCCGGCAATTCCTTCACGCCGTCATAGAAACCCGGCACGGTGACGCTGCCATTGTCGTCATGCAGAGCGGCCAGAATCTTCGACAGCACCCGGATCGGGTTCTGGGCAGCACCGCCATACATGCCAGAATGCAGGTCGCGGCTGGCCGCCTTGATGGTGACTTCCTCATAGACCATGCCGCGCAGCATGGTGGTGATGGCAGGGGTATCGCGGTCCCACAGGTCGGTATCGCAAACCAGGCAGAAATCGGCCTTCAACTCGTCCTTGTTCTCCTTGAGGAACGGCACGAGGCTGCGCGAGGACGATTCTTCTTCGCCCTCCAGGAAGACCGTCACGTCGACGGGCAGTTCCCCCTGGGTCTCGATTAAGGCGCGACAGGCCTCAATGAAGGTCATCACCTGGCCCTTGTCGTCGGAAGCCCCCCTGGCGATGATGATGTCGCCATGCGGGCCGGGCTTGCGTACCGGCTCGAACGGCTTGGTGTGCCACAGATCGAGCGGATCCGGCGGCTGCACGTCATAATGGCCATAGAACAGCACATGCGGCACGCCGGCCTTGCCGGTGCGGCGATGCCCCACCACCATGGGATGGCCGATCGTCTTGCGAGGCGAGGCATCGAAGCCGACGTCCCTCAGGGCCGCGGCCGCCCATTCGGCAGCTTTCTGGCAATCGCCGGCATAGGCGCTGTCGGCGGAGATCGAGGGGATGCGGAGAAATTCGAACAGCCGGTCGAGGCTGGCATCGAGTGCCTTGTCGGCAGCATCGAGCGCTTTATTGATGTCAGACATGGGCCTTAACGATGCGGGTGAGAAAGCGCCAAGCTAGCGCGCCTTGCCCACTCTGGGTAGGGCCGACTTGCCTCTCAACGTCGTTTTCGGCCTATAACTTTGCCCTCCCCTCGTAAGGGGAGGGCAACCACATGGTCAGCTCGCAAGGCTCCGCATCCGAGCGGTGAGCCGCGTACGCTGGATCATCGATCCCACCCGCCGATAGATCTGCCGCGGCGACACCGGCTCGGTCAGCACGGCATCGAAACCAGCCTGAGTGGCGGTAAGAAGCGCGGAACGGTTGGGCTGGTTTGCGATCAGCAGAATCGGCACTTCGCGCAACTCGCCCCCTTCATCCTGGCTGAGTGCCCCCAACAACGCAAAGGCATCGGCAAGCACCGGCAGTGCGATCACCACACCCAGTGGCGGATCCCGGCGCGCCATCTCCAAAGCATCCACGATGCCCGAAGCAAGTCTGACTTTGGTCATACCGAAATCCAGGAGGTTCTCGCGCCAAAACTCGGCAACCTCCTGGTTTGGATTGACCACCAAAACATCGGCAGATTGTATTACTTTTCTATTCGAACGATCATTCAGTATAGATGCGCCATCCATCGCCCAAGAGCCTCCAGCAATCGCGCTTCAAAAGCTCATACGCCAAGGGTACCCAAACGTATATGCTGATCCAATACCTCACCAGGAAGGCTGGGAATGCAATACGGGAAATTTGACGTAGGCGACCCGAATAACGGTGTACCGGTAGTACTTATATACTGACTCTTCAGCTATGACGTTGCGACGACAGGCCCTAGCGCCGCGAACGCCCGCCAAGAACGCCCCTAAGAATCGCCTGGGTAATCTCACGACCGGCCGTGGTAGCGATGGTGCGCGTGACGGAGCGGACCACAGCCTGCGACGTCGTCATACGACCGGACGAGCGCCCGCCACCACTGCCCGAACCAAACACGCTTCCCAAGACGCTGCCGAGAAAACCGCCCCCCTCCTCCGCCGGCTCGGCTGGCGCAGCCTCCTCGGTCACGCGACGCTGCAGCATTTCGAAGGCGGATTCGCGATCGACCACGGTTTCATATTTGCCGCGCAGCGAAGAGGCCTGCCGGATCGCCTGGCGTTCGGCTGGCGAGATGGCGCCCACCCGTGCCGCCGGAGGCAGGATGAGGGCCCGCTGCACGATCGATGGCACGCCATTGCCTTCGAGGAAGGACACGAGGGCCTCGCCCTTGCCGAGCTCCGAGATGACCTTGGCGGTATCGAGGTCGGGATTGGGGCGGAAGGTCTCCGCGGCGGCCTTGACCGCCTTCTGATCACGCGGCGTGAAGGCGCGAAGGGCATGCTGCACGCGATTGCCGAGCTGGCCGAGCACGGTGTCGGGCACGTCGAGCGGATTTTGGGTGACGAAATAGATGCCGATGCCCTTGGAGCGGATCAGGCGCACGACCTGCTCGATCTTCTGCAGCAGCGCCGGCGGAGCATCGGTGAACAGGAGATGCGCTTCGTCGAAGAAGAACACCAGCTTGGGCTTGTCGAGATCACCGACCTCGGGCAATTGCTCGAAGAGTTCGGACAAGAGCCAAAGCAGGAAGGTGGCGTAGAGCTGGGGCGCCATCATCAACTTGTCGGCCGCCAGGATGTTGATGGTGCCACGTCCCCTGGCATCGAGCAGGCCGATATCGGCGAGCGACAGAGCAGGCTCGCCGAAGAATTTATCGCCTCCCTGTTGCTCCAATGCCAGAAGCTGACGCTGGATCGCTCCCACCGTCGTCTTGGAGACATTGCCATAGGTCTTGATCAGTTCGGCCGCCCTGTCGGCCATATCAGCCAGCAGCGCCTGAAGATCCTTGAGATCGAGCAGCAGCAGGCCCTGGTCGTCGGCAAGCTTGAAGGCGGCGTTGAGCACCCCCTCCTGGACGTCGTTGAGTTGCAGCATCCGGGCGAGCAGGAGCGGCCCGACATCGGAGACGGTCGCGCGGATCGGCATGCCCTGCTCACCGAAGACGTCCCAGAACTGTACGGGAAACTGGTCGGGCTCATAGGTGATGCCGACATCGGCGGCGCGTTTGACGATGAAGTCCTTGGCTTCGCCGCGCTGGGACACGCCGGACAGGTCCCCCTTGATGTCGGCGGCGAAGACGGGCACGCCGCGTGCCGAAAACCCTTCGGCCAGAACCTGCAGGGTCACCGTCTTGCCGGTTCCGGTTGCCCCGGTGATCAGCCCGTGGCGATTGCCGAAGGCCAGCGCGAGATATTGGGGTTCCGCGCTCTTGGCGACAAAAATCCGGCTCTGATCGATCATCACTTCCTGTCCTGAACAGTCAAATCTCAGCACGAACCATAACTGCCCGCGCATCGTATCGCTACGGGCAATGACTTGAAGAAGCATTACAGCAATTTATGCCCACGGCCTTGATCTCCATGGCAAAATGCGAAACAGAGAAGAGCGGTTTGCCTATCGTGAATCTTTGGTGGCATCCGCGTCACGTCAGGGAGAAGAAAGATGGAAGAGCTGGTCGCCCAACTGGGTGCTAAAATTGGCGTGAGCCCCGAAGTTGCGACGCAGGCTATCGGCGCCGTGCTTGCCTTCTTGGAGCGGGAAGGACCTGCGGAAGCGGTATCGAAGCTCGTCGATTCGATCCGTGGCGCGCGTGAAGTCACCAATGAGGCCATGAATGCCCAGAGCGGCGGTTTCATGGGCATGCTGGCCGGTATGGTCGGCCATGTCGGCGGCGGCATCGCCGGCCTGGGTGGCCAACTGATGGCCCTCGGTCTCGACCTCAACCAGATCCAGACAATCGGCAAGGAACTCTTCGCCTATGCCGAAAAGGAAGCCGGGCCCGAAGTGGTCGGCAAGATCGTCGCCGAGATTCCCGAACTCGGGCAGTTCGTCTGAACCATGGCAGAGGCGGGTGCGGATGAGGCCCGTTGGCGCGAAGCCGTCGCCGGTGTGCTCAAGGGAGCCTCCTTCGAGGACAGACTGACGAGCCTGCTGCCAGACGGCGCACGCCTGCAGCCCCTCTATGCCCGCATGGCCGGCGCCCTGCCCATTCCCGGGCGGCCGCCGGCTGCACCCTGGACCGTGGTTCAGCGAGCCGACCATCCGGACGTCGCTGCAGCCAACACCCAGCTTCTCGAAGATCTGGAAGGTGGCGCCGGCGGGATCGTGCTGGCGACAGCCCACAGTCCGTTCGCGCGCGGCTTCGGCGTCGCGGTCAATGCCATGAACGCCTTGGACGGCCTGCTGGCGGGCGTCTTGCGCAATGCAATCGAGATTCGCATCGAAGCCGGCCCGCAAACGCTCGAGATTGGGCGCTGGCTCAGCGAAATCGAAGGTGGCACCGTCCATTACGGCTACGATCCGATCGGCCTGCTCGCGACCACAGGCACCTTGCCGACGGCATGGCCTTCCACCGCTTCGGTTCTCGCCAATCATCGGCAGGGCGGCACGGTGCTGACAGCCGATAGCCGACCCTTCCATGAGGCGGGCGCAACCCCGGGGCTCGAGCTCGCCAGCTTGCTGAGTTCGGCCCTGTCCTATCTGCGCGTGCTGGAAGCGACCGGGCTGC
This sequence comes from Labrys sp. HAY1-8F, assembly GCF_056754975.1. Taxonomy (NCBI): domain Bacteria; kingdom Pseudomonadati; phylum Pseudomonadota; class Alphaproteobacteria; order Hyphomicrobiales; family Xanthobacteraceae; genus Labrys; species Labrys sp. HAY1-8F. The sequence goes on from NZ_JBPGWZ010000002.1 coordinate 1,477,033, forward strand.
GCCTCGAAGAAGCACGTCATTGCATCGGCTTTACCATCGCCGCCGACCAGGAAGCCTTCACCACCATCGCCAAGCTTCGGGCCTTGCGTTTGCTCTGGCAGCAGATCGAGGAAGCCTGCGACCTCGCTCCAAACCCCATCCATATCCACGCGGAAACCGCCTGGCGCATGCTGAGCCGGCGTGATCCGCCCACCAACATGCTGCGCAACGGGCTGGCCACGGCGGCCGCCGGGCTCGGCGGTGCGGACAGCATCTCCACCCTGCCCTACACGGCCGCAAACGGCCTGGCCGATGCGCACACGAGGCGCATCGCCCGCAATTGCCAGCACGTCCTCATCAGCGAAGCCAATCTGCACCGCATCGCCGATCCGGCCGCCGGTTCCGGCGGGCTGGAAGCGCTGACACAGGCGTTGTGCGAGGCCGGCTGGTCCCAGTTCCAGGCCATCGAACACCAGGGCGGCATCATCAATGTGATCCAGTCGGGCTGGCTGCAGGAGGAGATCGACGGGCTGCGTCCCCCGGTCGGCACCATCATCGGCACCAGCAAATATGCCTTGGCCGAAGAACCTGTCGTCCCCGTGTTGCGACCGGCACCCAATCCAGCCACACCGCCTGCCCCGGCCTTGAACCGCCAGCGTAATGCCATGCCCTTCGAGGTCACGGCGGAGAGCACGGCAGGAGGCACCTTATGAGCCGCATCCCCGATTTCTCTACGCTCGCCTTCCGGCGCCCTGTGCCAGGACCGCTCCTCACCGGCGAAGTCTGGCAGACGCCCGAGGGCATCGACATCAGGGCGGTGCACAGAGAGAGCGACCTGATCGGGCTGCAGGCGGTCGAGTCCTGGCCGGGCCTGGCACCCTTCCTACGTGGTCCCTATCCGACCATGTATGTCCAGCAGCCCTGGACCATCCGCCAATATGCCGGCTTCTCCACCGCCGAGGAGTCCAACGCCTTCTATCGCCGCAACCTCGCGGCGGGCCAGAAGGGCCTCTCGATCGCCTTCGATCTCGCCACCCATCGCGGCTATGATTCCGACCATGCGCGCGTGACCGGCGATGTCGGCATGGCCGGCGTCGCGATCGATTCCATCATCGACATGCGCACTCTGTTCCAGGGCATTCCGCTCGACGAAATGTCGGTGTCGATGACCATGAACGGCGCCGTGCTGCCGATCCTGGCGCTCTATATCGTCGCGGCCGAGGAACAGGGTGTTTCGCCCGACAAGCTGGCGGGGACCATTCAGAACGATATTCTGAAGGAGTTCATGGTCCGCAACACCTATATCTACCCGCCCGGCCCCTCCATGCGCATCGTCGGCGATATCATCGCCTATACCGCGCAGAATATGCCGAAGTTCAACGCGATCTCGATCTCCGGCTACCACATGCAGGAAGCCGGCGCGACACAGGACCTGGAGCTCGGCTACACCCTGGCCGACGGTGTCGAATATATCAGGGCCGGGCTGAAGGCCGGACTCGACATCGACCATTTCGCCCCGCGCCTGTCCTTCTTCTTCGCCATCGGCATGAACTTCTACATGGAGGTGGCCAAGCTCCGTGCCGCCCGGTTGCTGTGGACGCGCCTGGTGCAGCAGTTCAATCCGAAGTCCCAGAAATCCCTCGCCTTGCGCACGCATTGCCAGACCTCCGGCTGGTCGCTGACGGCGCAGGATGTCTACAATAATGTCACCCGCACCCTGATCGAGGCGATGGCGGCCACGCAGGGCGGCACCCAGTCCCTGCATACCAATGCCCTCGACGAGGCCCTGGCGCTGCCGACGGATTTCTCGGCCCGCATCGCCCGCAATACCCAACTCGTGCTGCAGCAGGAGAGCGGCACCACGCGGTTGATCGATCCCTGGGGTGGTTCCCACGCCATCGAGAATCTCACCGCCGACCTCGCCGCCAAGGCCTGGCAGCATATCGAGGAGGTCGAGGCCATGGGCGGCATGGCCAAGGCGATCGAAGCCGGCCTGCCCAAGTTGCGCATCGAGGAGGCCGCCAGCCGGACCCAGGCCCGCATCGACGCCGGCGAGCAGGCCGTGATCGGCGTCAACGTCTACAAGCCGCAGTCGGAACCGGCGATCGAACTGCTCAAGGTCGACAACTCAGCCGTGCGAACAGCTCAGATCGCCAAGCTCGAGCAGCTGAAGGCCGAGCGCGATCCGGCGGCCTTGGAGCAGGCCCTGGACGCCCTGAGCAAGGGCGCGGAAGGCAATGCCAACCTCCTCGCGCTTGCGGTCGATGCGGCCCGGGCCAGGGCGACCGTCGGCGAGATCTCCTCGGCACTCGAAAAGGTGTTCAGCCGCCATAAGGCTGAGATCCGCGCAACCTCCGGCGTCTACAAGGCGGCGATGAGTGGTGGCGGCATCGAGAAGGTGCAGCAGAAGACTGCGGTCTTCCGCGAGGAAGAAGGCCGCCCGCCCAGGATCCTGGTCGCCAAGATGGGGCAGGACGGGCACGACCGCGGCCAGAAGGTGATCGCCTCGGCTTTCGGCGATCTCGGTTTCGAGGTCGATATCGGGGCCCTCTTCGCCACGCCTGAGGAAGTCGCCAGGCAGGCTGCCGACAGCGACGTCCATATCGTCGGCGTCTCCTCCCTTACCGCCGGGCATCTCACACTGGTTCCGGCTTTGCGCAAGGCTCTGGTGGCCGAGGGCCGGCCGGATATCATGATCGTGGTGGGCGGCGTGGTACCCGAACATGATTTCGAGGCCCTCTATGCGGCGGGTGCCCAGGCGATCTTCCCACCTGGCACGGTCATCACCGAAGCCGCCAGCAGCTTGCTCGACGAATTGCTGAGCCAGCTGCGCCATCGTCACCATAACAAACCGCGCGATGGCCGGTAGGTTCGGCCCGAAAGGACCGAGCGCCCCGTGCAGGCCGACGGCTCACAACCGCCCAAGCCCGCCCGCGGGCCCAACCTGCCGAGGCCACAGCAGGATTTGGCCCGTCACGATTTTGCGGAAATCGCACTCAACTCTTCGAGGTCGAGGTCACGTTCCAGTTCGTGCAGCGTCTCGTTGTCGATCTTGCCAGCGCGGTGGAGACGTATGAGTTCGTTGCGCCCGGTGGCGATCGCGGCCAGCACGACATCGAAATGGGCATGCAGTCCCGGCGTAAAGTCTTCCGTGCGCTCGGCATAATCGACGATCATCGTCGCCCGGCGCTGGTAGCGTTCCAGCAACCGGGGATGAATGAGCGTACCCTCGCTGTCATAGGCAAGCTGCTGGATGGTGACCAATTGCTTCTGCGCCATGGCGGATTCGGCCTGGGCCATGGTAAGGCGCGCCCGTTCCGTCTCTGGCTCGACCGGCTTCACCCAGCCGATCACGCGCCCGAGGGTCGTGCCCTGCACGAGCACCGTTCCCAGGATGACGGCGAACGACGTCACCAGGATGAAATCACGGCCGGGGAACCCTTCCGGCACGCTCAACGCCAGGGCCAGGGTGACGACGCCCCTCACACCCGCCCAGCTCAGCACGATGGCGCCGGGGACGCCAAGCGGCTTGTAGCGATCGACGCCCAACACCTCGCAAAGCCGGATCACCAGATCCGAACCGAACACCCAGGCAAATCGCGCCAGGGTGAGCGCCAGCAGGATCACGAGAATGGGCACGGCCATCGTTTCGAACACCACGCCGAAACCGCCGCCCCGTTCCACCACACCGCGCAGGGTGAAACCGATCAGGATGAAGACCGCCGCCTCCATCAGGAAAATCATCACGGACCAGAACGAGGTGCCGCGCATGCGTACCGAGGCCGAAAACACGGTGTGCTGATACCAGCCGGCAATCAGGCCCGTGGTGACCGTGGCGATGACGCCGGAGACATGGAACATCTCACCCAGCAGATAAGACGACCAGGACAACAGGCACGTGGCAGCGATGATCAGATATTCGTCACCGAGACGGCGGGCGAGCAGCACCCATGCCGCGCCGGCGGCAATGCCGATAAGAACGCCTCCCAATGCCAACAGGAAGAACTCGCCGACCGCGTCCACCGCGCTGAAGGCACCCGTAACGCCGGCCGCGATGGCGAAGCGGAAAAGCACCAGGCCGCTCGCATCGTTGAACAGGCTTTCGCCCTCGAGCAGGATCTGCAGGCGCCGAGGCAGTTTCACCCGCTGCAGAATGGCACGAGCGGAGACGGCGTCGGGCGGCGAGACGATCGCTCCCAGTGCAGCGCAGGCCGCCCAGGGCAAGGACGGGAACACGAGATGAGTCACCACGGCGACGACGACGCAGGTGAAGACCACCGCCCCGACCGCAAGCGAGGCAATGCCGATCATGTGGCGTCGCAACCGCCCGAGCGCGATAAACCAGGCGCCGTCCATCAAGAGCGGCGGCAGGAAGATGACGAGCACCAGGTTGGGATCGAGCGCGATGGCGGGCAGGCCCGGCAGAAAGGCGAGCGATGCTCCTCCGGCAAGTAGCGCGACGGAGGGCGGCAGCCCCAGCTTGTGCGCAGCAAAGTGCAGGACGATAATCGCCAAGAACATCGCGATCACCAGTTCGAACAAGTGAATAGGATCCATCAGCCTTTGCCCCCATTTGGCTTTTCCAGACCCTATAACGTCAGATCAGAAATGAAAGCCGGCGTTTCAGCACAAATGCCGGGTTGATGAGACCGCTCCTATCTTTGCCTCTCATTCCGAGGAGCACGGCCAGGACGAGCGAGACGCGCCAATCCTTCCCCGATTTCGGGGAAGGGGGCGATGCGAAGCATCGACGGAAGGGGGAGAGTGGTTCAAATCGAGCAATAAAAAGCTCTGTGGCGCCATTCTCCCCCACCCGGCCCTTCGGGCCACCCTCCCCGCAAACGGGGAGGGATTGGAGCGCTCAATTCTGAAATCGCGCCTTGTTCAGCCCGATGACGATATCGCTCCCCTCCCCGCTCAGCGCGGAGCGGTGACGATCACGTTCCAGGAACCCGGCATCAGCCTGGCCTGCAGGCGATCTCCCTCCAGGCTCACCTTCTCGATTGGAGCCGGTGCGACGGTGTCCTGGGCGTCCTTGGTATTGACAGCCTTCATGTTGGGATGGTGGATCTGCAGCGCCTCCACCACCTGGCGGTTGCAGCCGAAGCCTCGCAGCAGGACCTCGAGATCCATCGGCTCGCCGAGATGACGGTTCAGGGCGAAAATGGTGACCTGGCCGGTCGCCTCGTCCTCGGTGACGCAGGCATGGAGGTAGGGAATTTCCGGCGCTGTCTTGCCGGCATAGAAGGGTGAAGAGATCAGCGAGCGCAGCACGCGACCATGGGCATGGCGCGCCGTCAGCGCGAAGGGATGGAAGATGGTCTGGCGCCAGGCCGCTCCGCCCGGCTCCGTCATGATCGGGCCGATGATGTTCACGAGCTGGGCGATACAGGCGCATTTCACGCGGTCGGCATTGTTGAGCAGGGTGATCAACGCACCGCCCACCAGGAGCGCATCCTCGGTGTTGTAGACCTCCTCGATCAGCGGCGGGTGCTCGGGCCAGCCGGGCTTGCGCAGATGCTCATGCGTGCGCGCCTTGTACCAGACGTTCCACTCGTCGAGGGAAAGCATGATCCTCTTGGGCGAGCGGCGCGTGGCGGCCACGGCATCGGCAATCGCCACCACCTCGCGGATGAAGGCTTCCAGCAGCTCGATATTGCCGAGGAATTCCTCTGTGCTGTCATGCGGGTTCTGGAAATAGGTGTGCAGGGAGATGAAGTCGACATAGTCGAAGCAATGGTCGAGAACCTCGTATTCCCAACGGGCATAGGTGGCCATGTCGCGGTTGGATGAACCGCAGGCCGCCAGCTCGATCGAGGGATCGACCCAGCGCATCACCTTGGCGGTCTCATGGGCGATGCGGCCATATTCGCCCGCCGTCTTGGCGCCGATCTGCCAGGGGCCGTCCATCTCGTTGCCGAGGCACCAGAACTTGATGTCGTGCGGCTTGTCATAGCCGTGGCTCTTGCGCAGTTCCGACAGCTCGGTACCGCCCGGATGGTTGCAATATTCGATGAAGCGCCGCGCCTCGTCATGGTCGCGGGTGCCGAGATTGACGCCGAACATCGGCTCCACCCCGACCTTTCGGGACCAGTCGATGAATTCGTTGGTGCCGAAGGCGTTGGTCTCGGTCGAGAACCAGGCGAGATCGAGCCGGCGCGGCCGCTGCTCGACCGGGCCGACGCCGTCCTCCCAATTGTAGCCGGACAGGAAATTGCCACCCGGATAGCGCACGATGGTGGTGCCGAGTTCGCGGGTCAGCTCGGCGACATCCTGGCGGAAACCCTGGTCATCCGCGGTGGGATGGCCAGGTTCGAAGATACCGGTGTAGACGCACCGTCCCATATGCTCGACGAACGTACCGAAAATGCGGCGGTCGAGATCGGAGATGATGAAATCGTGATCGACGATCAGGCGGGCGGACGGCATGGCGTAAACTGACCTTTGAACCTGGGAAATGTTTGGCGGGAAAGGGACCCACGGCGGGAGGAGAGCCGTGGGTCCTGAATGTGGCGAAACGCGGCGTTACTTCGCGTTCGCCAGCAATTCGTTGATGCGGGACTGCGCGTCGGCGAGCGCGGCGTCGATCTCCTTGTCGCCGGTCACGCCGGCGGTGACCTCGTCATTCTCGATCTCCTGGATCGCGAATTGGCGCTTCACCGCCGCCGGGCGGGCGGCGCCATTGCTGGTCAGCGGCGCAAGATCGGCCCGATGCGGCAGGGCTTTGAACTCGGCGCTGCCGGCCACGGATTTGCGGATGGGCAGATGGCCGGTGCGTGCCCACTGGAAATCATTGTCCCACAGGAATTTCAGGAACTCGTAGGCCGATTTGCGCTGAGCATCGGTGAGATCGGCCTTGAGGACCACCCAGCTATGCCCGTCAGCCCAGACACGCGGGCTGCCGGGATAGAGCTGCGGGAAAGGCACCACCGCATAGCCACCGGACAAGGGAGCGCCACTCTTCTTGGATTCCTGGTCATAGGTATCGACCAGCCAGGTACCGCAGATGAACACGCCCGCATCGCCGGCCGCAAAGCTGGCGACCGAGGCGGCATAGTCCTGCCCCTTGGTGGTGTCGCCGTTCTGGTAAAGCGTCTTCAGCAGCGTCGCGGCGTTCTTGGCCTCAGGCGTCGAGAAATTGACCTTGGTCGGGTCGGCGAAGAAATCGGAATTCTGTTGATAGAGCAGCGTATCGAAGGTCCGGGTGAAGAAGGCTCGCTCATTGGCGATGGTCCAGACGAAATAAGGCTTGCCCGTCTTCTCCTTGAACTGCTTGGCCTGGGCCAGCAATTCCTCACCATTCTTGGGCAGGATCGGCTTGCCGGCAGCATCGACGAGCCCAGCCTGCTTGAACAGGTTCAGATTGATGTGCCAGAGCCAGGTATGGGTATCGAATGGCAAGGCATAGGTCTTGCCATCCTTGGTGACGCCGGCCTTGGCAGCGTCGGTGAAGTCGCCGGTATCGACGCCTGCCGTTTTCAAGCCCTCGTCCAGGGGCTCCAGCAGGCCGCGCGAGGAATAGTCGCTGATGACGGCCTCATGCATGACCGAGATGGTCGGCGGCTCGCCGGAACGGATGCGGGCAGTAAGCTGGTCGTAACCGGGCCATTCGACGATATCGACCTTGACGCGGGTAGCCTTGCTCTCGGCATTGAACTTGTTGATCAACGCCGTGATGATGCCGCACTCACCATTGGCCTTGGCAACATCCGTCACCGCGCCATAGTCGGCTTCGCAGGCACCGAAGAAGCGTGACACCGAGATCTCGGTCTTGTCCTGGGCGAGGCCGGCCTGCGACGACAGCAGCAAGAGGGCCCCGGCATAGAGCAATCGTTTCAAACCGATCATGCATTTCCTCCGTTTCGGCCGATTTTGTTCAAGGTCGAGCGCGCGGCCGGGACGCGGAACCAGGAGATCTCGTCGGGTTCAGCGGATCGCGGCGCCGGCCACGGCGCGGACGATGTATTTTTGGAAGAACAGGTAGACGATGAAGACGGGCAGCCCGGCGAAGACGGCTTGCGCCATCAGGAAGCCGAGCCCCTCGGATTGGGCGAAATTGGTCTGGGTCGAGGCCATGCCGACGGTAAGGGTGAACATGTCCGGCTTGGTCGCCGAGATCAGCGGCCACAGATAGTCGTTCCAGGCCGACAGGAAGGTGAAGATGCCGAGGGTGGCCTGAGCCGGGATGGTCAGCGGCAGCACCACCTTCCAGAAGATCTTGAAGCGCGAGGCGTTGTCGAGCATTGCCGCCTCGTCGATGTCGCGCGGGATGGCCTTGAAATATTGTGTCATCAGGAAGACGCCGAAGGCATGGGAGAGCCCCGGCAGGATCAGTGCCGGATAGCCATTGTGCATCTTCCAGTCGGTGAACATCTGATGGCGCGCGATGATCACCGCCTGCTCGGGAATGGCGAGACCCAGCAGCACCAGCACGAACAGGATGTTACGGCCCGGAAATTCGGTGCGGGCGAAGCCGTAGCCGGCCAGGGACGACAGCACCAAAGTGCCGATAGTCATGCCGCCGGCCACGATCATGCTGTTGAGCAGCCAGCGGAAGACGCCGGAGGAAGCGAGGATGTCGGTGTAGTTCTTCAACGTGTAGGGCGGATGCAGAACCGTGGCGGTCGAGAGCATCAGTTCGGCATTGGGCTTGAACGAGAGCACGATCACCCAGGCGACAGGAACCATCCAGGCGAAAGCCAGGAGCAGGACACAAGCCAGGATCACCCTGTCTCCAGCGGTGCGGCCGACGAATTGCTGCGCGCTCGCCATGGCCTAGCCCTCCGCGCGCCGCTGGGCGGCGACATATTGCAGGATCGCAGCGATGGCCATCAACAGGAACAGCACCTCGGAGGCCGCGGCTGCATAGCCGACGTTCCAGCGCTGGAAGCCTTCCTCGTAGATGAACTGCACGATGGGGCGCGATGCGTTGTTGGGTCCCCCCCTGGTGAGGAGCTGGGCCTGGCCGAACAGCTGGAACTGCGCCACGATCTCGTAGATCGCCACGACGACGACGCTGCGCCGGATCGAAGGCAGCGTAATCGACCAGAAGGAGCGCCAACGCCCGGCATTGTCGAGCGCGGCCGCCTCATAGAGTTCGCCCGGTATCTGCTGCAAGGCGGCGAGGAAGAGCATCATCGGCAGGCCGATAACCCACCATAGCGTACACAGCGCGATGGCCGGCAAGGCGAGTTCCTGGCTGGTGAGGAACTGGATGGGCGGCAGGTCGAAGATCGACAGGATACCGGCGATCAAGCCCCGGTCCGGCAGATACATCATCTTCCAGATGATGGTGACGATGGTCACCGACAGCACGGAGGTGCCAAAGAAGATCGCCCGCAAGGCGGCACTGCCCTTGCTCTCCCGGTTGAGGGCGAGGGCGAGAGCAAGACCGATGGCGACGAAAACCGGCACGGTCATCAGCACGAAGACGAACGTATTACTCACCGTGCCCAGGAAGATCTTGTCGGCGAACAGGCGCCGGAAATTCGCCAGGCCGGCAAAGGAGGCCGTCTGGTCGAACATGTCGTATTCCTGCAGGCTGATCCAGATGCCGCGAAACAGCGGATAGACCAAGAGGACGACATAGACGGCAAGAAAAGGCAGGACGAACAGAAGATTGCGCCAGCTCGGCCCGATCGAAGCGCCGGCATAGCGGGGGACGGGTATCACGGTCGCGGCGGAAGGAAGGCTCTGCGTGGACATCGCCCCCTCCTCACGCGGCATGGAAGGCACGGCCGCCATCGTCGAACAGATGTGCGGCCTGCGAATCCATCGAGAAACGGGCCTCGCTCCCTGCGACAGCGGTCGACGCGCCCTTGTCCTCGGCGACCAACGAGGTGCCATCGGGCAGGCGCACATAAAGATGCGTGCGATCGCCGAGGCGCTCGACCACTTCGATCCGGCCTGCAAGAGAGCCCGCCGGATCGACCCGGACGGCCTCCGCCCTGACGCCGAGGCGCAGACTGGCACCCTGCGGCAGGACCGCGATGGGCACGCGGGTGGCGAAGCCGGTGCCATCCGCGAGCCTGGCGGCGGCAAGACCACCCTGCTCGGCGATGGTGACGGGCAGGAAGTTCATGGCGGGGGAGCCGACGAAACGCGCGACGAATTCCGTGGTCGGGCGGGAATAGACCTCCATCGGCGTGCCCACCTGCTCGATCTTGCGGGCATTCATCACCACGATGCGCTCGGCCAGCGTCATCGCCTCGACCTGGTCATGGGTGACGAAGATGGTGGTGGCCTGCACCTGCTGGTGCAGGCGCGCCAGCTCGACGCGGGTGCGCACGCGTAGTGCCGCATCGAGATTGGAAAGCGGCTCGTCGAACAGATAGGCCTTGGGGCTCTTCACCAGAGCGCGGCCGATGGCGACGCGCTGTCGCTGGCCGCCGGAAAGTTGGCCTGGCTTGCGGGCGAGCAGCGGCTCGATCTCCAGGATGCGCGCCGCTTCCTTCACCCGGCGATCGATCTCCTGGCTGGGCACGGCAATGTTGCGCAGGCCGAAAGCCATGTTCTCGTAGATCGTCATATGCGGATAGAGCGCATAATGCTGGAACACCATGGCGACACCGCGAGCGCCCGGGGGAAGCTGGTCGACCCTCTGGCCTCCGATCGAGATCGAGCCGCCATCGACGCGCTCCAGCCCCGCGATCATGCGCAGCAAGGTGGATTTTCCGCAGCCTGACGGCCCCAGGAAGGCAATGAATTCGCCCGAGCGGATCTTCAAAGAAAGGTCCGCGATGACGTTCACGGCGCCAAAGGTCTTGGACACCCTGTCGATGTCGATGGCACTCAAGGCCTCTTCCTCCTACCATCTTTTCTTATTATCATCTGATGATAAGATATGAGTAATCGCGGCGCAGTGTCAATCCGTCGCCGAGCCGGATATCGGCAATTTGTAGGAGGATTCATAATTGGCAGGAGGGTTGTTGGGCGCTTTGTTCGCCCCCGATAGCGGTGATAAGAGGTGGAAGGCCTTCCCGGGCACGATCGAAGCTGCCCAAGCGAAGGGCGCCTTCCCGCCGGTGTACGGCCGCGGGCTGGTTTGGAGATGAGTATGTTCGAGCGGGATACCGCCATCAGCACGATGAGTGCGCAGGTCGCGCGCATCATCGGCACCCGCATCACCTCGGGAGAATTTCGTCCCGGCGACACCCTGCCCATCGAGAACGAACTCTGCCAGGCGTATGGCGTCAGCCGCTCGACGGTGCGCGAGGCCGTCAAGAACCTGGCTGCCAAAGGACTGGTCGAGGTTTCCCCCAAGACCGGCACGCGCGTGCTGCCTTTCGCCGACTGGAACCTGCTCGACCAGGACGTGCTGTCCTGGCGCCTCAATGCCCAGTTCGACGAGCGCATCATCGAGGATCTCTATGAAATGCGGAACTGCTTCGAGCCACGCGCCTGCTTCCTGGCGGCGCGGGACGGTTCGGCGGATGATCTGGAACGCATCCGGATGCGCTTCTCCGATCTGGTATCCATGCTCGGGCAGCCAGCCTTGGCGGCGGGCGCCGAGACGGAATTCCACCTCGCCATCATGACGGCCACCCATAACGGCCTGTTCGTCACCATTGGGCGGGCGGTCAAGACGGCGCTGAAAGTCTCCTTCGGCCTGACCCAGCGCAGCACCAATGGGCAGGCGCTGGATCTGCAGCCCTATCAGGTCGTCGTCTCGGCCATTCTCGCCCGCAAGGCGGACGAGGCCTCGAGGGCCATGAGCCAATTGCTGGAAATTTCGCGGGCCCGCATGCTGGAGGCCCTGCGCAATGCGCCGCGCGCCATCGAGAAGACGGCCGGGCAATAGACAGCCCCGTCCGACGGTCTGCGGGACAGCGCGCCAAACCTGTGCTTATCTTCCCGGTCGTAGCTGGACAGCGAGGTGAAGTCCGATGATCCGCAGCAAGGAGCTATTCGCCCGCTCCGGTGACGCCGAATGGCGGTTCACGCCCGATGGCAACCGGCGACGCATCCTGGCCTATACCGACGAACTGATGATGGTCGAATTCGCCTTCGAGAAGGATGGCGTGGGCTGGTTGCATTCGCATCCCCACATACAGTCCAGCTATGTCGCCGAGGGACGGTTCGAGGTCACCATTGGAGGAAGAACCGAAACGCTCGCCACCGGCGACAGCTTCATCGTGCCATCCGGCCTCGAACATGGCGTCAAAGCACTCGAGAAGGGCCGCCTAGTGGACTGTTTCACCCCGCACCGCGCCGATTTCCTGGCATGATCCCGCTTTGGCGCGGTTCTGCAACCAGCGCAGAAGACTACTGATCCGCGTTCTCGATCGCGCGGGCGACCACGGCCCGTACTTCCTCGCGGCTCATGAAGATGTCGTGGTTGATGAAGCCGGAGCCGAAATCGGAGGCATCGACCACCTTCACGCCGGTCTTCTGCAACTCCTCGCTGTCGCCGGAGCCGACGCGCGGCACGCCGCCCGCGAGCTTGGTCGAGATTTCCAGGGCGCGGTCGTTCTTGGAGACGATCACCGTCATCTTCGACGACAGCGACGACAGGCGCTTCATCTGGCGACGGAAGAGGTCGAGGTCGACATCCGGATTGGCCAGCACGATGGCGCCGAAATGATTGGGGAGAGAAGCCCCCATGCGATCGGACATCGAGCGCAGGGCTTCCATCATCACCATGCTGCCCATGGAATGGGCGATCAAGTTGATGCGACCGACCTTGGGATCGTTGGCGAGCGCGGTGAGCGTGTCCTCCAAGGCGTCGCGCGACCACATCGCGCTGTCCTTGTCGGTCACGTAGTCCAGCAGCGCCGCACGAGAGGGCCAGGAAAACAGCACCGGTACGCCCGAGAACTTGATGCCATCGACCAGCTTGGCATAGCTCGTCGCCGCGCTGTCGAAGGTCTCGTTATAACCGTGGACATAGACGATGACGTCGCGCCCTTCTGCCTGTGCCGCAAGGGCCGTGGCGGGCTGGTCGCCCGGCAGGGCGCTCACCCCGGCCACAGACCAGCCGGGTGTGGAAACCGGATTGACGGCGGCCAGCAGCGACTTCGACGGCGGATACATCACGAGGCGGGCTGCGGTCGGATCAGAAGCGCGCTTGGCGCCGAACCAAGGCTCCTTGCTGCCGGTCGAATTGCGCGTGGTCATCATCAGCATGGTCATGCCGCCGCGCCAGATGCCGAGCGGGGCGGCGTTGGCCGCCTGATCGTTGGAAGCCGTGTTGGTGAGCACCGGCTTCAAGGACGAGGTTGCGTCGCCAGAATCGTCATCGATCCCGACGCAGCCCGTCAGAACCAAAGCCGAAGCAACCAAAGCGAAGAGCGAGGCGACCCGCATCGAAACCCAATCCCGTTTGCCGAGCTGCTTTCAATGCAGCGCAAGGGGTGAATAGTCAGTGAACAGGCGAAATTGAGGCGACAGCGCCCTCCAGGCAAAAATTTCCCGATTTCATGGCGCTTTCTGCTCAATAGAGGCAAAAATGTCACGCAATCGACCTATTCAAGAGGTGCCGAACCTTGTGCCTCGCGATGACATCGTGGAGGTTGTGTCGGTGCATTCTAGAGCAAAGCGCGTTTTGGCAGAAACGCCCTCGGCGCGTCTTTGCGATTTGGAGTGAAGCCGTCAAATCGCAAAACGCCATAGGGAAGTTCGTCCAGCCATATCGGGAAGTGAGAATATCGCCGTAGCCAGATCGGCCGCGCATCATTTTGGTCTCGGCCTGGTATTGCGCGTAAGCTGGGCCGTCTACCGCAGCCAATTCCTGCGGCTCACGCTGCTGGCCCTGGTTGCGGTGCTGCCTCCCCCGTTGATCCTGACTTTCTTCCCGATACCGCAGGATCGCCTCCTCACCTCGGTCGAGTATTGGTCGACCCTGCTGCTCAGCCTTGCACTCAGTGCAACGGCCGGAGCGATAACTTGTCTGGGCGTCCAGCAGATCCTGAGCCATCAACCCTTCTCGTTTGGAGCGGCTTTTACGCACGCCCGCCGCAGTTTTCTTGCCCTTTTTGCGACCACGATCATCTTCCTCGGGGCCTTCTATCTCGGGCTCGTCGTCCTGATCATCCCCGGGCTGATGGTGCTCTGCCGTTACTTCGTGGCAGTCCCCGTCTGCGTGGTCGAGCGAACCGGGCCCCTCCAAGCGCTGAAAAGAAGTGCAGAACTGACGAGAGGCTACCGATGGAAATTGCTGATCCTCGGCCTGCTTCTCCTACTTCTTCAAATTGCACCGAGACTGGCCATCAATTTCGAGGAAATCATCGCTGCCTTCCAAGATCCGGGTGCAGCGCCGGATCAAGTCAATTACCTGAAATATGTCGCAACCATCGGCGTCGATGCCTTGTCGACCAGCTTTGCCTTCGTTGCGTCGGCGATGGCCTATTTCCAGCTCCTCCGCGTGAAAGAAGGCGCCGACGTCAGGCAACTGACAACGGTATTCGACTGACCCAAACAAAATGGGCCGGCGTGGTGCCGGCCCTTCCCGATTCAGCTGTCAGCAGGCGAGCAAGCCTCAGTCGAGGCCACCGAGGCAGACATATTTGGCGTCGATGTAATCCTCGATGCCGTATTTGGAGCCTTCCTTGCCCATGCCGGATTCCTTGACGCCACCGAAAGGAGCGACTTCGGTGGTGATCAGGCCCTCATTGACGCCAACCATGCCGTATTTCAGCGCTTCGGCGACCCGGAAGGCGCGGCCGAGATCCTTGGTGTAGAAATAGGAGGCCAGGCCGAATTCGGTATCGTTGGCCATCCGGACGGCCTCTTCCTCGGTCTCGAACTTGAACACCGGGGCCAGCGGCCCGAAGGTCTCGTCGCGCGCCACCAGCATGTCCTGGGTCACCCCGGTCACCACCGTCGGCTCGAAGAAGGTGTGGCCGAGCGCATGGCGCTTGCCGCCCGCCACCACCTTGCCGCCCTTGGCAACGGCGTCGCTGATATGCTCCTCGACCTTCTCCACCGCCTTCTCGTCGATCAGGGGGCCTTGCTGCACACCAGCCTCCAGGCCGTTACCGACCTTGAGCGCATTGGAAGCAGCGATCAGCTTCTCGACGAACTTATCGTGGATGCCTGATTGCACCAGGAAGCGATTGGTGCACACGCAGGTCTGGCCGGAATTGCGGTACTTGGCGATCATCGCGCCCTCGATCGCCCGATCGACATCGGCATCGTCGAACACGATGAAGGGAGCGTTGCCGCCGAGCTCCATCGAGACCTTCTTGAGTGTCTTGGCCGACTGCTCGACCAGCAGCTTGCCGATCGGCGTGGAGCCAGTGAAGGTGATCTTGCGCACCAGCGGATTGGAGGTGAGCTCGCCGCCGATGGCGCTCGCCGAACCGGTGAGGACGTTGACGACGCCGGCGGGAACGCCGGCCATCTCGGCCAGCACACCCCAGGCAAGGCCCGAATAGGGTGTCTGCAGGGCCGGCTTGATCACGATGGTGCAGCCGGCGGCCAAAGCCGGGCCGAGCTTGCGTGCGATCATCGAAGAGGGGAAATTCCAGGGCGTGATGGCACCGACGACGCCGACCGGCTCCTTGGTGACCAGGATGCGGCGTCCCGGCCAGGGAGAAGGAATCACATCGCCATAGACGCGCTGAGCTTCCTCGGCGAACCAGCGCACATAGGCAGCCGAGAACACCACTTCGCCGCGCGCTTCGGCGAGCGACTTGCCCTGCTCGACCGTGAGCAGCACGCCGAGTGCGTCGGCATTGGCCTCGACCAGGTCGGCGAGCTTGTGCAGGATCTTGGCCCGCTCCTTGGCGGTCTTGGCGCGCCAGGCCGGGAAGGCGGCATCGGCGGCGGCAATGGCGCGCGCCGTCTCGTCCTTGCCGCAATTGGGCACGCTGCCGATGAGTTCGCCCGTGGCGGGATTGGTAACCGGCAAGGTCTTGCCGCTATCGGCAGCGATCCATTGACCGTTGACGTAGGCGGCCTCACGCTTGAATTCGAGTGTCTGCGCCAGCTTTTCCAACATGCGCCTTCCTCCGTTATGTCTCTCGCTGGCGCTTAGATAGGCGTTCGGCGCGCGCGGATCAATGTAGAAATGTGATCACATATTCGGGTGTTGCCTCTCCTCGCGAAGCCTGCGATGGAGGCCAAGCAGAATATCCCGATATCGTCGATCCGTGGACGGTATCGGGATATTCTGCAAGCGTTTTAGATCCTGCCTATTCCTCCTCATCCTCCCTGGTCGATCAGGAGGAATAGGCTTGCTGCACATAAAGAAAGCAAGTCGCGATGTCCAATCCCGTCCTGGCCGAACTCATACGCGGCGGTATGGTCGAAAGCCGGCATAGCGGCGCCGTTGCCGTCAGCGATCCCGAAGGCCGCCTTGTGCTTTCACTTGGCGACGTCACCAGGCCCATCTTTCCCCGCTCGGCCGTGAAGGCGTTCCAGGCCCTGCCCTTGCTGGAATCCGGAGCCGCCGACAAGCTCGGCCTCACCGACGCCGACATCGCCCTCGCCGTCTCCTCCCATGGCGGCGAACAGCGCCATGTCGAGACGGCCGCCGCCATGCTGGCCAAGGCCGGCCGCGATGCCGACGCGCTCGAATGCGGCGTTCATGCGCCGAGTTTCCGCCCGGCCGCCTGGGCCCTGCTGCGTGCCGGCGAGGAGCCTTCGGCCCTGCACAACAACTGTTCGGGCAAGCACGCCGGCTTCATCTGCCTTGCCTGCGCCGGAGATCGCGATCCGCATGGCTACGTCGAAGCCGGGCATCCGGTGATGCGCGAGGTGATGGGGGCGGTGAACGAGATGAGCGGCGCCGCCCTCACCGGCGATGGCGTCGGCATCGACGGCTGCTCCATTCCCACCCAGGCCGCGCCGCTGGCCGGCGTGGCACGGGGCTTTGCCCGCTTCGGCACCGGCGCCCATCTCGGCCCCGAGCGAGGGAGGGCCGCGACCCGCATCCGCCGCGCCGCGGCGGCCGAACCATTCCTGATTGCCGGCACCAAGCGCTTCTGTACCGAGATCATGACGATCTTCGGCGAGCGCGTCTTCGTGAAGACCGGCGCCGAGGGCGTATTCTGCGCCGCCTTTCCCGAACTCGGTTACGGCATCGCCCTCAAATGCGATGATGGCGGCACCAGAGCCGCCGAGTTGATGATGGCCGGCGTGATCGCCAAGCTGCTGCCCTTGTCCGAAAACGAGGCCGAGGCGTTGAAACGCTTCCTCGAACCCGTGCAGAAGAACTGGAACGGCATCGAGGTGGCCAGGCTCCGCCTGGCGGGGGCATTGGCCTGAAGCGGCGCCCTGTCGCTCTTCCTCAGGTCGAGGCCGCTTTCTTCCAATCACCCGTGCTGTTCCACCAGCGATTGGGATTCTTGCTGTCATCAAGCCCTTTGGAACGGCTGGACAGGATGGTCTGCAGCCTGATCACCGGCTCCTGGTAGGAATGGGCCTGGAAGATCGCCTCGATCACCCTCTCCGTAATCTCCTGCACATCTGGAAGCTCGAAACAGACTTCCACCACGCCGGGGCGCTGGCGAAGCTTACTTTCGGCGCCGGCCGCCGCCCCTTCCAATGGGCGATAGCGCTCGGTCCCGGGCGCGGATTGATAGGCATTGCTGTCATAGGCCCCCATCGTGAGCGGAGTGATGGCAATGACCGCCGCCATGATACGATCGACATCCTCCACCGGAGCCTGAAACGTCAGAAGGCGCATGGGCACCATCGAAACCGACAATGTCTCGAAACCTGTCATGGCCATCTGCCCTTCCGGTTGGTTGAAGCCGGGACCTTAGTCCGCCGCTGCTGACAACTACCTGTCAGCATTCTCGGCAGAGAAGGCCCCATGCAAGTCGCTCCCTGGACGGCACTCGCCACGCGTCAGATATCCCGCAAATCAGCACTTGATCTAGAGTGCACTCCAGCAAGTAGCCTCGACGACAGTTCAGGAGTGCGATGAAGACAGATGAAAATCGGAGAACTGGCGCGTCGCTCGGGATTGTCGGTGCACACGCTTCGCTACTACGAGAAAGCCGGCCTGCTTCCGCCAGCCTTTCGGAACCGTTCGGGCCAGCGGGACTATGACCCCGCCATCCTCGGCTGGATCGAATTCCTCGGCCGCATGAAGGCTGCGGGCATGCCGATCCGGGACATCGCGGCCTATGCGCTCTTGTGGAAGCAGGGCGCCGGTACCGAGGCCGCGCGCCGCGACATGCTTGAGAAGCAAGGCCGGCGGGTGGCAGCCCAGATCGAGGACCTTCAATCCTGTCTCGTCGTCATCCAGCAGAAGATCCTGGACCTGGCTGAACTGGAAAAAGGACGAAAATCATGAGTGCCTATGTCATTTCCGACGTGGTTCCGCAGGACGTGGAAGCCTGGAACGCCTATGTGCGGCTGGCCCCCGCGACGATCGAAAAATATGGCGGCCGCTATCTGGCACGCGGCGGATCGGTGCAAAACATGGAGGGAAACTGGTCGCCTCGCCTGATCGTCCTGGTAGAATTTCCCGACCGGGAGGCCGTCGAGGCCTGGTATGCCTCCCCTGAATATGCCGAGGCCCTGAATTTTCGTGGCAAGGCCCTGAGCAGAAACCTGATCCGGGTGGACGGCGTCGATTGAGCATGCTTCGACGCAAGTCGAAACATTGGCCGACACGGCCCGCTAGAACGGGGCGACAAGTCCACGCAACTGGCGGGCCGCCCTGATGACAAGAAAATTCGCCTATTTCACCGACGCCCATCTCGGTCAGAGGCTCGTCATGGGCGGTGCGATGGACAGCGACAAGATGCGCTATGCCAACGAGCCTGCCGAACACTGGGATCACCTGCGCCAAGTCCTCGACGACATTGCGGCAAGAGACATATCGGACGTGGTCTTCGGCGGCGATATCGGAGCACGCGGCGCCGTCCCCGATTTCTTCGAGATTCTGGGATCCTACGATTTCAATTCGAAAATAGTGCTGGGCAACCACGACGACTATGACGCGGTTTCACCCTTCCTTTCCGATCAGACCCATGCCGTTCAGGGCAAGGCCTGCTTTTCCGAAGGCGATCCGGCGCTGAAATGGCTGTTTCTCGATTCATCAACCAACCGGGTGGACGAGGACCAGCTCGGCTGGCTCGCGCGGGAACTGCAAGGCACGCGCCAGCTCCTGCTGTTCCTGCATCATCCCATCCTGCCGATCGACACGCCGGTGGAGCATGCCGGAGCCTCCTTGAAGGAACGCGACGCTCTCAAGGCGCTTCTGATCGGCAGCCAGTGCGGCATATCGGTGTTTTCAGGCCATTATCACATGGCGGATGAACGGCACGAGGCGAACATCCGACAGTTCTGCACCCCCGCCGTCTCCTACCAGATCGTCAAGGAGGCCGATCGGCTTGAAGTCGATGCGACGCGATGCGGCTATCGCATCGTGGAGACCAACGACGGGGAGATTGAAACCGAGATCGTCTATCTGAGCGAGATTTAGGCCAGGGTGGCTGCTTGCTGTTGGGCTGATGCCCTCCATCACGACCCATTGCAGATCGGGCAGCCATGGACATGCTTGATCAGGCCGTGCACCTGGCAACGGTCGAACTCGGGAGCCGACCACCGATTCCTGTCATTCTGCGCCTCGGCGCGAATATCCGCCGGCGCGAACGCCGCCAGCAGCACCTGGAATTTATCCAGGCATGGCATGAGCCATTCTTCCTTCGGCTCATAGCCGAGCCCGTGCCAGCCCTCTTTCGCTTTCGCAGTAGCAATCGTGCGCAGGAGGAAGGAGCGGTCTTCGACGAAACTCTCGATTTCCCAGGGCATCTCCGAAACATCGAAGCCCACGGTTCCGAGGCCATAGACGCCCTGGTCCCTTGCGGCGATCCAGGATGCAAGCTGGCAATGCCGACAGGTCGCAGCCAATGACGAGGCAGCCAACGCCAATACGCCGATGAACACCGACGTCAGTGAATTGTTCATCTGCAGAAATGGCAGATCAGGCCGCGCCTCATAGGTGATCGAATTCGCCATCGGGTAAGATCCGACTTGCTCCTGCGGTGCAGAAAGTACCAGACAGATCAACCATGGCGCAGCTCCGTCCCGGATGCGAAGCCACTATGCCCGCGCACCCGAACGAGAACCGGATTATCCCGCTCACACCTGTCCGAAGCGATATTGCGTCTCTTGATCGTAGACCTGGCCCGGCCGGATGATCGAGGATGGGAAATGCGCCTTGTTCACGGCATCCGGCAAGTTCTGGGTCTCCAGGCAGAAGCCGGCGAAGGCCCCATATTTGGCGCCGCCCAGGCCCGGCACCGCGATATCCAGCTTGGCGGCATCATAAAGCTGGACGCCGGGCTGGGTCGTCCAGGTCTCGAGGCTGACGCCGCTTTTGGGCGACCAAGCATGCGCAGCCCGCGTCAGCGTGCCGGCACTGCGCAGCACGAAATTGATGTCGTATTTGAAGGGGCCCTCCGGCGTATCGAAACGCAGCGGACGCGGCGCGCGAAAATCATAGGGCGTACCCGCCACCGAAAGGATCTCGCCGGTGGGGATGAGATCGGTATCGGTGGGCGTGTAGAAATCGGCGTCGATCTCAATGCGATGGTCGAGCACGTCGGCAGAACCATCGAGATTGAAATAGGAATGCTGGGCGAGATTGATCGGCGTCGCCTTGTCGGCGGTGGCGGTGAAGATCACCTGCAGCGTCGCCGGCTCCAGCAGCCGGTAGGTACAGGTCGTCACCACGCGGCCGGGGAAGCCCATGTCGCCATCTTCGGAGACCAGCACCAAAGTGGCCGAGCGCTGGTCCGATTGCACCAGCGACCAGACGCGCTTACCGAAGCCGGTGGCGCCGCCATGCAGCGTGTGCGGCCCGCCATGGCTCTTGGAGAGGTCGTAGGTCACGCCATCCAGGGTGAAACGGCCGAAGCCGATGCGATTGGCGACCCGGCCGGGAACGGCGCCGAAATGCGGGGAATATTTGGGATAGTCCTCGAATTTCTCGAAGCCGAGCACCACACGCTGCGGCCCATTCTTCGAGGGCACCAGGAGATCGCGCACCACGCCGCCATAGGTGATGATCCGGGCCTCGGCACCGGCATCGGAGCGCAGGGTGACCTCGAGCACATCGGCGCCGTTGAAGGTTCCGAACAGGACAGGCTTGGACATGGGATTTCCTTGGTAGGGATGAGACGTGAAGCTGGGCCAGCACCGCCAAGGCAGCGGCGACTCGTTTCTACACAGTCCACCAATAACGGACCACATGGAAGAAGATCGGCGCGGCGAATACAACGGAATCGAGCCGGTCGAGCATGCCGCCATGCCCCTCGATCAGATGCCCCCAATCCTTGACGCCGCGATCGCGCTTGATCGCCGACATCACCAGCCCGCCGAAGAAACCCATCAAGGTGACCACCAGCGCCACCAGCCCGGCCTGCCAGAAGGAGAACGGGGTGATCCACCACAGGCCGGCGCCGAGCAGCGTGGCACTCGCCACCCCGCCGATCAGGCCTTCCCAGGTCTTGGAGGGCGACAGTTTCGGCGCCACCTTGTGCCGGCCGAGGAGCTTGCCCCAGACATATTGCAGCACGTCGCTCATCTGCACCACGATGACCAGGAAGGCGATGAGAAGCAGCTTGCGACCCTCGAAACCTGGAATGTCCAGCGTCAGCAGCGCCGGCACATGAGAGAGGCAGAAGATGGCGATCATCATGCCCCACTGCATCTCGGCGATGCGGGTCATGAATTTGGCCGTGTCGCCCCTGAGCGCGATCAGGATCGGCAGGAGCAGGAAGACATAGACGGGAATGAAGATCGAGTAGAGCCCGTACCACTCGATCCAGATCAAGTAATATTGCACCGGCAGCACCACGAAGAACATGGCGAACAGGGTGCGATGATCCGCCCGGCGCGTCGGCGTCAGTGTCAGGAATTCGCGCAGGGCGGCAAAGGAAGCAAAGGCGAAGAGGGCGACTACTCCGGCCTTGCCGAGGAGGAAAGCGCCTCCCATCAGCGCTACCATCACCCACCAGGCGCGGATGCGCGCATTGAGATTGTCGATGGCGGCATGGCCCTGCGGCCCGGCCCGGCGATCGAGCTGCCAGCCGATCAGGGAGGCGAGGACCAGGAAGGCGACGATGCCGCCAAACAGGGTCAGGGTATGGTTCTCGAACATCAGCCCTCGTCCCCCTCATGCGGCTTGAGGGCCAGCAGGGCATTCCGGCTGCGATCGAGGAAGGCCTGCTTCTCCTCGCCAGGCCGCAGGCGCAACGGTGCTCCGAAGGTCACGGTGCACAGGAAGGGAACCGGCAGGAACTCGCCCTTGGGCATCACGCGGTTGAGGTTTTCGATCCAGACCGGCACCATCTCCACCTCCGGCTGGCGCTTGGCGAGCCAGAACAGGCCGGACTTGAAGGGAAGCAGCGGCTCCTCCCCCATGTTGCGCGTTCCCTCCGGAAACAGGATCAGCGAGGATCCCGCTTCCAGGGCCGAGGCCATCTGGCCGATCGGATCGACACTGCGGGTGGCGCTTTCACGATCGATCAGCACGGCGTCGAAGACATTATGGGCGAGGAAACGCCGCAGCGCTCCGGCATTCCAATAATCGCGCGCCGCCACTGGCCGCGCCGCCGAGCGCAGGACACCCGGGAAGACCGTCCAGACCAGGATGAAATCGCCATGGCTGGCATGGTTGGCAAAATAGATGCGCGGCTTGCGCACCGGCAGGCAGCCTTGCCAATTGCCACGCACACCGGTGACGAGCCGGGCAAAACCGATGGTGGCGGTCCCCACCAGCCGGCCGAGCAGAGACCGGCCATCCCGCACCACGATGTCACTCACAACACGATCCCGAGCAATGGCAAGGCCAACAAGCACAAAACCTGCAAGGCCAGGAAAATGGCCTGCCGACGGACCAGGGCCATGGCGCCGCGTGCCCGCTCGGACATCGGGCGTGAGGCGCGGTCCTGCGCGAACAGCCCGAGACGCTTCATTGCCCCGTCGAAATTGGTGGTGCTGAAGGCATTACCGGCAAGATGGCCGAATATCTCGGCATCGAAGCCCGCGCGAAAGGCGAAATAGCTCTGCACGAGCCCGAAGACCAGCGCAAGCAGCACAGGAGCGCTGACCAACAGGGGCGCCGAGGCATAGGTAGCGGCGAGAAGACCGCCGACACCGAGCAAGGTGAGCCCGCGCGAAATCCGGTCGAGCGCCCTACCCTGCCGCAGATAGGCTGCGGCGATGGCAGCAATCACCGCTGGATTTTCCTGTGCCTCAGCCATCGACGCTATCAATCCTTCCAGCCGCCGCAATGGCGGCACGTGCCTCCAACCCCAGCACGATTCGAGGGCGGATAGCACCTATGATCGCAATCGCCTCGTCCACCGTCTTCGCCTCGCCATTGGCAAGCAGCCAGGTCGCCAGCGCGGCGGCGCTGCGCGAATAGCCGAGCGCACAGCACACCAGTACCGTACCTTGTCCACGCGCGGCTTCAATCGCTTGGGACGCCGCCATCAGCTTCGCCGCCTGCGGCGCAATCAGGTCGAGCATCGGCACGGCCTGTGTCAGGGACCCCGGCCAGGCAGGCAGTTCGGCGGCAAGATCGACAACGCTGCCATACTTCCCCGGCGCCCGATCGAAGCGCGAGGGGATACGGCCGAGATAGACCCCCGGACGGACCTCGCCGGCCGATGGCTCATGGCGCGTCCACCAGCGCGAATTGACGAAGGCGCCAAGCTGATAGGGAGCGAACAGAAGCCGGACTGCTACCGGCATCGAGCCGTCGGCGCGCTTCTGGAAACCAGCAGCGCCGCGCCAGAGATAATTGGACGCGACCAGGCCGAGAGATACCGCCGGATAGCAGAGCCAGAGCGCCCAGCCGTCAATCCCGATGCCGACAACGGCAAGAACCAGCGCGCCAAGACCGTAACAGGTGGCGAGTTTTCGACGTTTGCCCGCTTCACTTTCCTCCTCCAGGGACGGGGATGAATCCGGCCACAACCACAGGCAGAACAGGCCGAGCAAGGCACCGCTCGGAATGTCGAAGAAATGATGCTGATAGGTGGTGAGGACGGAAAGGCCGATCAGGGCGAACCAGGGATGGAGTAACCATCGAGCCCGTGTCGGCAGATGACTGAGGTAATGCACCCACAGGATCACCAGGAGCGCGATGTGCAAAGAAGGCGCCTGATTATAGGGCTTGTCGAAGCTCAGCAGGGCATCGAACATGAAGCCTGGCAGCCCACCGCCGATCTCCGGCTTGGCGAAGCTGAAGCGCAGCGGAAAGACGAGGAAGCAGGCGACGGCGATGACCTGCGCCGTGAGCAGCCGGCGGCCCAGCGTGTCCAACTCCGTCCGGCTGGTACAGACGAACAGCGAAGCGGCATAGAACAGGTTGACCGACCAATAGGGAATGATCGTCCAGGGCAGGAACGGCATATCCCGTTCCCAGCCGAACACGATGGACGGCACGAAGGCACGCTGGTCGGCCAGATAATTGGCGAGGCCATAGCTCGAATAGAAGAAGATGCCGAGGCCTGCGAGCCAGACAAGCGCCCTGCCCCAGGGACGCCCATCGGCGGGCCTTGCCGGTACCGCCATGCTCATGACGATACCGGAGCGCGGACATCACAGCGCCATGCTCGCATGGCGTGATGTCCGCTCTTGGAACCGCCGCACCACCGGGCAAGGAAGAAGCGGAAATCGCGACATGCAAGCATGTCGCTGAGAAGTCCGCGGTCCAAAACAAGGGTCATGATGCGGCCTTGCGCCGGGCAAGCGAGACCGAGAAGATGCCCCATTCGTCGATGCGCTGCTCGAGCTTCTCGAAGCCGGCCGCCTCGACGAGTTGGTCCATCTCCGCCTGCGTGCGCCGGCGCATCACCCAGGCCTGACCTTGGCGGTGGCTGGTCAAAGCGCGGGCGATGAATTCGAGCTGCGGGTGCCAGGGCTGGCCGGTATAGATCAGATAGCCTCCTGCCGGGATGGCGGCGGCAAGCCCACCCAGCGACCATTTGATCAGGTTGTTGTCGGCAAACAGCTCATAAAGGCCAGAGACCAGGCCCAGAGTGGGCTTGGGCTCGATGCCGGCAAGGCTTGCGGCATCGAAGGCATCGCCCTTGACGAAGCGGGCGATGTCGGCGAGGCCCTTCTCGGCGATCAGCCGGCCACCCGCCTCGACGTTGATGTCGCTGTAGTCGCGCAGCAGGATCGAATCCGGCCGCGACACGCCTTCCGCTTCCAGGGCCTCGAGCACATAGCGGCCATGGCCGGCGGCAATATCGACGATGGAGACCGGTTTGCCTTCCGCCCGCAGCCGGGCGATGGCAATGCGCAGCAATTCCTCGACATGAAGCTTGCGCTGGCGGATGCCTCGCCAGCCGATGGCATCGAGATAGTTCCTGTCGGCCAGCCGCCCGAAAGCCGAACGTCCCGACGGCGTGTTGCGGTAGACATAATCGAGGGTTGAGCCGGAATCGAAGCCGGTCTCATGGCCAAGCTTGATGCCGTCCGAGATCAGCCCCGTCGCCTTCAGCCCGAGCCTGGTGCCCGCCCAGTAGAGGCCCTTCGGCGAGACGAGCGGCAAGGGCGAAGCGAGCCTGTCGGCCTCGTCGCGCGTGAAGCCTTGCCGATCGGCCTCGGTCAGGACCGTCCGCTCCAGCGGCGCCGCGAAGCGCTCGCTGAGGAAGCGCCGGACATGGCCTGTTGCCACCGCCCTGTCCTTCTCACCCAGCGTGTCATGATAGAAGCCGGGCAGCACATGCCGTTCCTTGATTGCCGATCCCAGATTTTCGTAGAAGCGGTGCTGGGGCCCGTGATGCACCACCCAGTCGGCGCCGGAGACGAGGAGTTGCGTCGGCACCGTGATGGCGCGGGCGTCTTCCACCACCCGCTGCGCGGCGTCGTAGAGCCCGAGCAGGATGCGCACCGAGATCGCCCGCGTGATCTTGGGATCGGCGTCAAAGGTCGCCTGACGCTCGTGATCATGGGTGAGGAACTTGGCCTTCACATAGGATTGGACGAAGAAATTCCCCTTGAAGGCCTGCCAAAGCTTCAGGCCCGGCCGGGCAAAGGGCACGTAGAGCTTCACCTTGAAGGCCGGCGAGGCGACCACCAGAGCGCGGATCTTGGGGGCATAGTCATGCACCCAGGCCGAGACGACGACGGCCCCGACGCTCTGAGCGATCACTGCGATATCGGCGGGCGCGAAGCCATGCGCAGTGCCGATATGGTCGATGAAGCTCTGCACGTCGCGTACCAGGGCACCGAAACTCGGGGCATCGCCGCGTTCGCCGGGCGAATCGCCGTGGCCACGGGCATCCCAGGCGAAGAACTCATAATCGGGCATCGCCAGCTCATCGGGCAGATGCGCCATGCGTCCCGAATGCTCATGCCCGCGATGGAACAGCACCACCGCGCCCTTGGCTGATCCGTTGACCGCCGGCCAATGGCGGTAGAACAGCTCGACGCCGTCATGGCTGCGGAAAAAACTGGTGTTGGAGGGACGCATCATGACTCCTGCAAGGCGCGCGCTTCGCGCAGGCCCTTATGCACACGATTGGCGATGGTCAGTGTGAGAAAAAGCACGGCAAGCGGCATGATCCAGCCAAACCAGCCGGGTAGCGGCAGGCCGAGGCCGATCCATAGGCCGAGTGCGCCGAACAGGAAGGCCCGGTCGCTCTTGCCGAGCGGGCCGTCATAACGCCGCGAGGCCCCCACCATCGGCCCCATCACACCGGCGAATTCGCTGATCACCGCGAGCACGATCACCGCCCCGGTCCAGAACGGGCCGAAGACCGGCAGGGTGGCAAAGGGCAGGATCAGCGCCGCATCGGAGACGACGTCGGCGATCTCGTTGAGATAGGCGCCGAGCTGGCTTTTCTGGCCGAATTCGCGCGCCAGCATGCCGTCAACCGCGTTGAGAGCCATGCGGATGGCGAGCCAGACCGGCAAGAGCAGGAAGAGAATGCGCAGGTCCGAAAGCCAGGTTACGCCGAAGCCGACGGCAAGTGAGCCCGCCGCCGCCGCCAGCGTCACCTGGTTTGCGGTGGTGCCCCGCTCGGCCAACCGCGTGACGCGCGGGCGCAAAAGGGCCTGAAAACGGGGCTTGAGGGCATAGAGACTCACGGGACTGTCCAGATTCGCGATGTAGCCCGCGATCATGGCTCAGTCGGCGAGCCTCGCGCAACCCGACGGATAGGCCGGCAGGTACTGGTGCATCGGATCTTCGGCATGCTTGACGGTGTCAAGGGGGGACAAGACGTCCGCCTCTCCGACCTGGCAAGCACGGCGCCACCATCGGAAACACCGATGGCGCTATCGGTTTCTTCCGTTTTCCCGGCCATCGCCGATCTGCGATCCCGATGTCAGTTCCATCGGGATCGAAAGGAAACGCATCATCATGGACCTTGGACAATCGAGAATTCTTATCGCCGGCGGCAGTTCCGGCATGGGTCTGGCGCTGGCGCGGCGCTGTCTCAATGCCGGCGCGCGTGTCAGCATCGCCGGGCGCAGCGAAGGCAGGCTGGCCCAGGCCCGTACGAGCCTAGGGGAATCCACCGCCCTCGACACCATCGCCGTCGACATCACGCAGGAACGGCAGGTCGCGTCCTTGTTCGAGCGGATCGGCCCGCTCGATCACATCGTCAGCACCGCCGCGGACATCGAGGGCGCCTATGAGCTTCTGCCCTCACTCGATCTGAAGGCCGTCCAGAAGGCCGTGGAAAGCAAGGTCTACGGCCCCCTCCTCCTGGCCAAGCACGGTGCGGGCAAGCTTGCCCCGACCGGCTCCCTGACCTTCGTCTCCGGCATCGCGGCCTACCGCCCCCTGCCAAGGGGCGCGGCGGTCGCCGCCGTCAATGCCGCCTTGGAAGGGCTGGTCAAGGCCCTGGCGGTCGAGCTCGCGCCGCTAAGAGTCAACGCCGTCTCGCCGGGCTGGGTCGACACCCCGATCTGGACCTTCGTCGCCGGCGACAGGAAGGACGAGACCCTCGGTGCCATGGCCAGGAAATTGCCGGTCGGCCGGGTCGGCCGGCCCGAGGACATCGCCGATGCCCTCGCCTTCGTGATGGGCAACGGCTTCACGACGGGCTCGGTGCTGCATGTCGAAGGCGGGCATCGCCTGGTCTGAGCGCGTCGAGCCCAGTACTCGCCGAGGCCAGCAACTGCTTCAGGGCCGGCGGCTGCACCCGCCGCCGGCGCCAGATCATCACCAGATCCGCGGACTGGGCAGGCCCCGACCAGGGGAGTTCGGTCACCTCGCCCCGCTCCAATGCCTCGGCAACCGCCAGACGCGGCACCAGACCGAGCCCCGTTCCCGCTGCCACCAATCGGGCGATCGCACCGATGCTGCCGACTTCGGCCGCGAGCTTTGGCGCCGCAAGTCCCGCGGCGGCGAAAGCCACGTCGAACAAGTGACGGTAGACGCAGCCCGCCTCCGTCGCCACGAACCGCCTTGCGGCCAGAGCAGACAGCCCCTCGCCAACCGGCAGGGACGGCTCGCCGGCCGGTGCGATCAGGATCAGCGGCTCCCTGGAAATGCTGCGCCTGGCAAAACGTTCGTCGGCCTTGCCCTTGTCGAAACAGAAGGCGACGTCCACCTCGCCATCTTCCAGCTTGCGCAGGAGGTCATTCGTGCCCGCCACCGACAAGCGAAGCGCGATTTCAGGATGGACCTGCCCGAAGCGCGAGAGCCAGGCCGGCAGGCGGGTCGCCGCAATCGTCTCCAGAGCGCCGATCGACACCGCTCCCCGCTCCCGGCCACTGGTCAAAGCCACGGCGCTGTGCGCCTCGTCCGTCAGCATCAGGATCTGTTCGGCAAAGGGCTGCAGCGCCGCCCCGGCCGCCGTCAACTGCAAGCCTGAGCGCGAACGCGTGAACAAGGGCGTGCCGAGTTCGGCTTCGAGCGCCTGGATCTGGTCGCTCACGCTCGACTGGGCCAGATGCACCGCCTCGGCCGCCCGCGTGACATTGCGATGACGGGTGACGGCGAGAAAGGTCTTGAGCAATCTGGGATGCATGGCGTTCACAAGAGCAAAGTACGAGTTCTCCGAACCGCACTTTTACTCCAACTGATTGTCTCGACGCATCTTTGCGATTCCAGATGATTCCGTGAAATCACAAAATGCTTCAGGCTCTGTCTCGATCCGGCAGAAACCCTAACATAGGCAGGGCCCCCCTGTTGCCTGTCGGTTCAGCGGGCGAAAAGCCGGATACCAGAGGCTAGACAGAAAACGATACCGGACGCCAGTCCATAACTTGCCGACAACAAGATACCGTCGAGCTCGATGATTTTCGCAGGTTGACCGCGCAGCAACCAAGCATAGGCATACATCGTCGTCGGTCCCAACAACGTGCACCACGAACATAGCCTCACGGCAGACAGTGCCTGCCAACGCCGCAGCCATACTGCCATCGGAACAACCAGAACCAAGGTTACAGCATAGGTGAAAGGCAGGCCGAACAGGAGAAAGGCGGCAAAAACACCGGCTATCTGCGAGCTCGGGATATCGTCGTGCCCACCGACCACAAGCTCAAGCGCGATGAACAGGAGGGGAAGACCGCCAGGAACTGTCCAGGGACTGATCATGGCTCCCAGCGCCAGGCTTCTCTCATGCCGCTTGCCGGCCTGCGTCATGACTAAGCTGCCCGCCCCGCCTGCCGCATCGCCTCGAATACCGTCTTGGCCTCGTCGGTATCCAGCATGGCGTGGACATCGAGGTCGAGGCGGCGGCGCCAATTGGGATATTCGCGATTGGTCCCCGGCACGTTGACCGGCTCTGCCTCCCCGGCGAGATCCTCGACCTGCGCAGCGACAAGCCCCGAGGAAGCAGAGGCCAGGAAGCCGTGGATGGCGCCGACGAGCGCAGGCGTCAAGGTGCTCTCCTCGGTGCCGACGGCCTGCATTAGCGCCTGCCTGTCCTCGGCGCGTGCCGCCTCGGCATCATCGGCAACGGGCCGGCCGAGCGAGCGCTCCAGCGCGATGTCCGCGCCGCTCCACCAGCCGCGCAAAGTCGGCAGGTCATGCGTGGCGACGCAGGCCAGCGACGCGGCCGGATAGACGTCGGGGCGACGGAAGACCGCGCCGTCGCGCTCGAAGAACAGCACTCGGTAGGAATAGAGCTCGGCTTCAGCGAGCCGCTCGCGCAGGCCTTCCGGCACGGTGCCGAGATCTTCGCCCACTACCATGCAGCGATGGCGCTGGCTCTCCTCGGCCAGCACCTCCAGCATGCCTTCGAGCGGATAGGTCAGATAGGCGCCCTCACTGGCCGGTGCGCCGTCGGGCACCACGAAGAGGCGCGTCAGCGCCATGACGTGGTCGATGCGGAGCGCTCCGGCATGGCGCATATTGGCGGCGAGCAGCTCGCGATAATGGGCAAAGCCGCTCTGGCGCAGAGCCACCGGATCAAGCGGCGGAATATGCCAGACCTGGCCGCTGGCCGAGAAGGGATCGGGCGGTGCCCCGGCCGAAACCCCCTTGAGGAAGGCCTCGGGCGCCGTCCAGACCTCGGCACCATCGGGCGCTGCGCCGACGGCCAGGTCTCGGCAAAAGCCGATGGCAAGACCGTTGCGGCTGGCAGCGGCAAGCTGCTCCTCCGCCAGGAATTGCAGGTAGCCGGCGAAGTCGGCGGACTGCCTCAGTTCCGGGGACAAGGCCGCCGTCGACATCGCCGGGATAGCCGTCGAGCCGGCCAGCTCTTCCAGCGCCTGGAACAGCGAGAAACGGGCCAACGCCTCGCCTCCCGCGGCCTGGAAGGCTCGAAAGGTAGCCAGACGTGAAGGCCGTTCGGACAGGATGGCGAAGGCCTCCACCAGCGCAGCGCGCTTGTGGCGCCAGACCTCGGGCCAGTCGACCAGACGCCCAGTGGGCGGTGGGACCGTGAGCCGGCCTTCGAGTTCGGGCACGGCATCAAGGGCAATCAGGGCCGGATCGAGGAAGCGGCGGTCGGAGGGTTGATAGGGACTGGCCCGCTGCCGGTCGGACGGGAACATGGCATGGAAGGGATTGAGCGCGATCAGGCTGGCGCCTTTGCCGGCCGAGTCTTTCGCAAAGCTCTCCAGCGTACGGAAATCGCCGACACCCTGGTCTCCCTGCCGTCGCAGCGTATAGAGCTGGGCGGAAAGGCCAAAGCGCTTGCCGCCCTCGGCGAGCGCCGGCGGCAGATGGGCCCTGGCTTGCCCGTTCCCGATGGGAGCGCCGAGCGAGCGCAGATGGTCCAGGCTCTCGCGCGCCTGGGCGAGCGAATGGTGCGGCAGGCCCATGGCGGTGAGCAGAGCGCGCTTGGTGTCCTGGGAGACCAAAGTGTGGCGGCCGGAAACCTCCCACCATTCCGGCGCGATGCCCGCCGCCTTGGCCAGGAGTTCGATCACTTCTGGCGGTGTATCCCCGTCCCGCCGCGGCGCGCGGCCAGGCTCGGCGATGAACACGCCGACCGAGCGCGGCGCGAGTTCCATGATGTCGAAGGCACCGTAGAGCACCGGCGGTGCGAAGGCCTGATATTCGTCGCTGACATGCGCCAGCCGCCAAACTTGCCCGGGTGCAAGGTCGGGCAGGCGGGCATGAAGCGGTTCGGCGCCGGCATGGAACCAGATCAGCGCTTTCGTGCCATCTGGCCCCGTCAGGGCCATGCCGAGGCTGCGCAAAGCCGGATTGCCCCATTCATTATCCTGCAAAGGCTGGCCGCTCGGCCCGAGCCAGGTCACGTCGGACTCCCCCTCAGCCCCGTTGTCGGGATAGGGCTTGCCGGTCAGGAACGTGTTCACTTTCACCAGGGGCAGCGACTTGCGCAGGCGCGTCAGGCTTGCGACGAACTGGATCAGCGAACGATCGGCATTGGCCCAATCGATCCAGGTAATCGCATTGTCCTGCGCATAGGCATTGTTGTTGCCGCGCTGGCTGCGGCCAAGCTCGTCGCCCATGGCGATCATTGGCGTGCCACGCGATAGCAGGAGGCTCGCCAGCATGGCCCGGACATGGCTGCGCCTGAGCGATACGATCTCCGGCGCCGTGCTCAGCCCTTCGGCGCCATTGTTCCAACTTATCTCGCCCGCATGCCCGTCGCGATTGCCTTCGCCATTGGCTTCGTTGTGTTTGCCGGCGAAGCTCACCGTATCGGCCAGTGTGAAGCCGTCATGGGCCGCGACGAAATTGATACTGTCGGTGGGGCGGCGACTGCCGGGATCGAACAGATCCGAGGAGCCGGCCAGGCGCGTCGCCAGTGTGCCGATGCCGCCATCGCCGCGCCAGAACCGCCGGACATCGTCGCGGTAGCGATCATTCCATTCCGCCCACCCTTGCGGAAAATGGCCGAGCTGATAGCCCCCGAGACCGATATCCCAGGGCTCGGCGATCATCAGCCGGTTGCTGAGGACGGGATCGGCCGCAATGGCGGCGAACAAGGGCGCCTCTCGATCGAAGCCATCAGGCCGGCGCCCCAGCACCGGGGCGAGATCGAAGCGAAAGCCGTCAAAGCCGCCAGCCTCGGCCCAATGCCTGAGGGCGGCGAGAGTGAGGCCGAGGCCCGGCTCGCGATCGAGCGCCAGCGTGTTTCCGCAGCCGGTATCGTTGGCGTAGAAGCGCGGATTGTCGGCAAGCCGGTAATAAGACCGATTGTCGAGCCCGCGCAACGAATGGGTGCCGCCACGCTCCTCGCTTTCGGACGTGTGGTTGTAGACGACGTCGAGCAGCACTTCGAAACCGGCCTCGTGCAGCCGGTCCACCGTCTGCGCGATCTCGGCCATGCCGCCGGGAGCAAGGCGCGGGTCGGGCGCAAGGAAGCAGGCGGGATTGTAGCTCCAGTAGTTCCTCAGTCCGAGCGGCTCGAGATGCCGCTCGTCTATGGCGGCGGCGAGCGGCATCAATTCGAGCGTGGTGATGCCGAGTTCGGTGAAATGCGCGATCGCCGCCGGATGGGCCAGGGCCGCGACGGTGCCGCGCAGATCGGCCGGGATGCCGGGATGGGCCTGGCTGAAGCCCTTCACATGGACTTCATAGATGATGCGGGTTTCGGGCTTCACGCCGGAAGGACGGGTCTTGTCCGGCACTATCCGCTCCAGCACGGCTTTCGGCATGATCGCGGCGGTGTCGGTCTCGTCAAGGACGAGATCGTCCACGCCCTGTGCTCCCTTCACCGGCAAGGCGGAGGTCATGCCCTCGGGCAGGACGAGTCTCGTCGCATGGGGATCGATCAGGAGGCGCGCCGGGTTGAAGCGCAGTCCTTCCTCCGGGCGCCAGGGACCGTGAGCCCGCAGCCCATAGAGCTGCCTCTCCGCGAGGCCGCCGATACGGCCATGATGCACGGCACCGCTGCGGCCGGGGAGCGCGATCCTCTGGCTCTCGGTACCATCGGCATCGAACAGGCAAAGCTCGATCCGCTCGGCTTCGGCGGCGTGAACGGCGAAATTGACCTCTTTCCCGATCCAGCTCGCTCCAAGCGGAGCTTCCGTGCCGGGGTTCGCCATGCTTGAACGTGCCATACGGTCCTTGCCTCGATTGTCGAATGCCTGTCGTACTTTCCTGACATCTTGGACGATCAAAACGCAAAGGCTAGATGACAGGCCTCCGCTAAATTCTTGCCGTAGCGCCAGTTGCGCGTGGATCGAAGCCTGCCAATGTCCTTGCCGTGTGTTTTGCTATAGGAACATCCCGGCGCGATGGAGCGCCCTGAGGAAACCCATGGTTCGCGACAATGCCCACCCCGCCGGGGCCGAAGCCGTCCAGTTCACCTATGCGGATCCGACCTTTTCCAAGCCGAAACGCGCCCTGATCCGCGCCATCGAAAAGGTGACGGGGCAACCTCGGCTGAAGCGGCTCTATCTGGAGAACCAGCGCAACCCCGTGGCCGGCGAGACCTTCTTCGCCGCCGCGGTTCGCCAACTCCGGCTCGACGTCCAATTCGACAGAGCCCAACTCGACAAGATTCCGAAGACGGGCCCCTGCGTCATCGTGGCCAACCATCCTTATGGCGTTCTCGACGGCGTCACCATCGCCTGGTTGATCGGCCTCGTTCGCCAGGACTTCGTCATCCTCACCAACGCCGTGCTGCTGCATGCGCCGGAAACGCAGGCTTTTCTGCTCCCGGTCGATTTCGCGGAGACCGAGGAGGCGATGCAGACCAATCTGCGCACGAGGGCCGAAGCGCGCCGGCTGCTCGACCGCGGTGGCTGCGTGATCGTCTTCCCGGCCGGCGGCGTCTCGACCTCGCCCGACAAACTCGGCCGGCGTCCCGCCATGGATGCGCCCTGGCAGCCCTTCACGGTACAGCTTATCCAGCGCTCCAAGGCCACTGTGGTGCCGATCTTCTTCGGCGGCCAGAACAGCCGCCTCTTCCAGATCGCCAGCCACCTCAACCAAACCCTGCGCCTGTCGCTGATCTTCAAGGAGGTGCGCGATCGCATCGGCACGATCCTGCCGATCGCCATCGGCGATCCCATTGACGGGGCGGCCATCGCGGCCGCCAGCGATCGCAAGGCGGTCGCGATGGAGCTGATGCGCCGCACCTATGCCCTGGCGGG
Source organism: Labrys sp. HAY1-8F (assembly GCF_056754975.1). Lineage (NCBI taxonomy): Bacteria > Pseudomonadati > Pseudomonadota > Alphaproteobacteria > Hyphomicrobiales > Xanthobacteraceae > Labrys > Labrys sp. HAY1-8F. The sequence continues at coordinate 1,511,410 of NZ_JBPGWZ010000002.1, forward strand.
CCAGTTGACCGATGACCGCACCGCCAAGCGCATCGCCGCCGGCCTTCTCGAGCCGGTGGCGCTGGACCAGCCGAAGCTCTGCGCACCGCGAGGGTAGGACTACCTTCTCCCCTTGTGGGAGAAGGTAAATCACCCTCCTCAGGTCACCACGCTCGGCTCCGCCATGCCCGTCTTCTCGGCGATGCCGCTGAGCTGGCGCGCGACGGCGATGACATCGGCGAGGGCTGCCTGCGTCTCGATGCCGTGATGGGCGGGATCGGCTTCGTAGCGCTCGAGATAGACACGCAGCGTCGCGCCTTCCGTACCCGTCCCGGAGAGGCGGTAGACGATGCGCGAGCCGTTCTCGAACAGGACGCGCAGGCCTTGGTTCTTCGAATCCGAGCCGTCGACGGGATCGTGATAGGCGAAATCGTCGGCCGAAATGACCTTGAGCGCACCGAAGCTCTTGCCGGGCAGGCTGGGGATCTGCGAGCGGACTGCTTCCATCACCGCATTGGCGGCCTCTGTGGGCACGGCTTCATAGTCGTGGCGCGAATAATAGTTCCGGCCATATTTGGCCCAATGCTCGCGGACGATGTCGAGCGTGGGCTGGCGGCGCTTGGCCAGCAAGGTGAGCCAGAGCAGTACCGCCCACAGGCCATCCTTCTCGCGAACATGGTTCGAGCCGGTGCCGGCGCTTTCCTCGCCGCAGATGGTGACGCGGTCGGCATCGAGCAGGTTGCCGAAGAACTTCCAGCCGGTCGGCGTCTCGTAGATGCCCACCCCCATCGCCTTGGCGACCTGGTCCGCCGCAAGGCTCGTGGGCATCGAGCGGGCGATGCCGGAGATGCCCTTGGCATAGCCCGGCGCCAGATGAGCATGGGCTGCCAGGATGGCGAGGCTGTCGGAGGGCGTGACGAAGATGCCGCGGCCAATGATCAGGTTGCGGTCGCCGTCGCCATCGGAAGCCGCCCCGAAATCGGGAGCATTAGGCCCCATCATGAGATCGTAGAGATCCTTGGCGTTGACCGGGTTGGGGTCGGGATGATGGCCGCCAAAATCGGGTAGCGGCGTCGAGTTCACTACGCTACCTGGCGCTGCGCCAAGGAGATCCTCGATGATGCGGCGGGCATAGGGGCCGGTGATGGCCGACATCGCGTCGAAGCGCATGGTAAAGCCGGACTTGAACAGCTCCCGGATGGCATCGAAGTCGAACAGCTTGCCCATCAGCTCGGCATAGTCGTCGACCGGATCGACGACCTCGACGACGGTGTCGCCGATCGCAGTCTCGCCAAGCTGGTCGATGTCGAGATCCGGCACATCCGCGATCTTGAACTCGCTGATCGATTTGGTGCGGGCAAAGACGGCGTCGGTGATCTTCTCGGGCGCCGGACCGCCATTGCCGATATTGTACTTGATGCCGAAATCCCCGTCCGGCCCGCCGGGATTGTGGGAGGCAGAAAGCACGATGCCGCCGAAGGCCCCATATTTACGGATGACGGCCGAGACGGCTGGAGTCGACATCAGGCCGCCCTGTCCCACCTTGATGCGGCCGAAGCCCGCCGCTGCCGCCATCTTGAGGATGGTCTGAACGACTTCGCGGTTGTAATAGCGCCCGTCGCCTCCCACGATCAATGTTTTGCCGGCAAATCCTTCCAAAGTGTCGAAAATCGATTGCACGAAATTCTCGACGTAATGCGGCTGCTGGAACACCGGCACCTTCTTGCGCAAGCCGGACGTACCGGGCTTCTGGCCATCGAAGGGTTGGGTCGGGACAGTGCGGATCATAGTGAGGTTCCGGTTCTGGTTTATCCGAAGTTCGGTCGATCAAAGGCAAAGGCGCGATGCCCCTCACCTTACCTCTCCCCGTAAGAACGGGGCGAGGGGCGCCAAACGCGGCGTCTCGATACGAGACGTCTCGCCTGCTGGACAAGTCGCGACGTCGAAGTCCCCCTCGCCCCGTTTTCACGGGGAGAGGGTAAGGGTGAGGGGCAGCGCTACCCTTGAAAAGCTGTCGACAAGCCCCCCTCACCCCAAGAGCTCGCGATAAAGCTTGGCATAGCCGGCGGCCCTGAGATCCCAGGACTGGTCCAGCCCCATGCCACGGCGCTGCATCGCCTGCCATACGGGCTTGTCGTTGTAGAGGCCGATAGCCCTGGAAATGGCGTCGCGCAGCATGTCCGGCGTGATCGGCTGGAACTGTACGCCCGTGGCGGCCTTGAGCGTCAATGCGGCATCGTTGGCATCGACGATGGTGTCGGAGAGCCCGCCGACACGCGCAACCACGGGAACGCAGCCATAGCGCAGGCCATAGAGCTGGGTGAGGCCACAGGGCTCGAAGCGGGACGGCACCAAGGTCATGTCCGAGCCACCGAACATCAGATGCGAGAGCGCCTCGTCGAAGCCCAACACCGCGCCGACACGTCCCGGATGCTGGAGGCTGGCCTGGCGGAAGATGCCCTCCAACTCCCTGTCACCCGAACCGAGCAAAGCGAACCGCGCCCCCGAGGCAACCAGATGCGGCAGCGCCTCTGCGAGAATGTCGATGCCCTTCTGCCAGGTCAGGCGGCTGACCAGGCAGAACAGCGGGGAGTCGTCGTGATCGAGGCCGAAACGCTCTTCGAGCGCCTTGCGATTGCCCGCGCGCTTGGCGAGGGATTTGGCGTCGTAATTGACAGCGAGATTCGGATCGGTCTGGGGATTCCAGACCCGTTCGTCGATGCCGTTGACGATACCGGAGAGCACATCGGCGCGACCGGCTAGGAGGCCTTCCAGCCCCATGCCGGCTTCCGCCGTCTTGATCTCGGCAGCATAACGCGGCGAGACGGTGGTAATGCGGTCGGCAAAATGCAGCCCGGCCTTCAGGAAGCCGATCATGCCGTAATACTCGACGCCGTCCAGGGCGAAGGCCCGCTGCGGCAGGCCCAGGCTGCCGAGGATCGAGCGAGGATATTGGCCCTGGAAGGCAAGATTATGCACGGTGATCACCGATTTCGGCCTGACGGCCTCGGTGTAGTTGAGATAGGCCAGCGTCATCGCCGCCTGCCAGTCATGCACATGCACGATGTCGGGCCTGTAAGTCTTGACCAGCCCCTGGCAGATCTCGGCGGCGGCGCTCGACAGAGCGCAGTAGCGCTGGGGATTGTCGAGCCAGTCGCGCCCATCCGCGTCGACATAGGGATTGCCCGGCCGGTCGAACAGATGCGGCGCGTCCACGGCCAGAAGATCGAGCTCGCCGATCGACGCCCGCTTGATGGTCGTGCGACCGCCGAAGAAGCCCGGCAGCTTGGCCACCGTTTCCCATTTGTCGGCCGCGGCCATCACGGCCGGATAGCCCGGGATCACGGTCGTCACCACCACGTCATGGCCTTTCAAGGCGGCAGGCAGCGCGCCGACGACGTCGGCGAGCCCCCCCGTCTTGACCAGCGGATGGATTTCGGACGCAACGGCAAGAACTTTGATCATCGAGAAACTTTGATCATCGAGAAATTTCGGTCATCGAAAAATTGGGCCTGTCTTCACAGGTTCAGCTTGTCGATCATGGGCTGGGTGATCAGGCAGATACCCTTGTCGGTCCGCCGGAAACGCTTGGCGTCGAGTATGGGATCCTCACCCACCACCAAGCCTTCCGGAATCACCACGCCGCGATCGATCACCACATTCTTGAGGTGGGCCGAGCGGCCGATCTCGACATAGGGCAGGATCACGGCGCTTTCGACACTGGAAAAGGAGTTGATGCGCACGCCGGTGTAAAGCAGCGAGTGCTTGCATAGTGCCCCGGAGACGACACAGCCGCCCGAGACCAGCGAGGAGATCGCCGTGCCACGCCGTCCTTCGGCGTCATGCACGAACTTAGCCGGCGGCGTAATTTCGGCGAAGGTCCAGATCGGCCATTCCTGGTCGTAAAGGTCGAGCGCCGGGACGACGTCGGTGAGGTCGATATTGGCTTCCCAATAGGCATCCACCGTGCCGACATCGCGCCAATAGGACTCCTTTTCGTGCTCGGAACGCACACAGCTCGCCGGGAAACGGTGCGCCACCGCCTTGCCGTTCTTGACGATGTGGGGAATGATGTCCTTGCCGAAGTCGCGGCTCGAATTGGGATCATTGGCATCCCGGTTCAGCTCCTCCGTCAGGAACTTCATCGAGAACACATAGATACCCATAGAGGCCAGAGCCATCTCCGGATTGCCGGGAATGCCGGGCGGATCCTTGGGTTTTTCGACAAAGGCGACGATGCGATCCTTTTCGTCGACATGCATGACGCCGAAGCCGGTGGCCTCCATGCGCGGCACTTCGAGGCAGCCGATGGTGACGTCGGCGTTCTGCTCGACATGCTGCTTGAGCATCAGCTCATAGTCCATCTTGTAGATGTGGTCACCCGCGAGGATGACCATATATTCGACCCCTGTACCGTCGATGATGTCCAGGTTCTGGTAGACCGCATCGGAGGTGCCTCGATACCACATGTCCTCCGAAATGCGCTGGCTGGCTGGCAGGATGTCGAAGCTTTCGTTGCGCTCCGGCCGCAGGAAGTTCCAGCCTCGACTGAGGTGGCGGATCAGCGAGTGCGCCTTGTATTGCGTGGCCACGCCAATCCGACGGATACCCGAATTGATCGCGTTCGAAAGGGCGAAATCGATGATGCGACTCTTACCTCCGAAATAGACCGCGGGCTTGGCGCGCCGGTCGGTCAGTTCCATCAGGCGGCTGCCACGGCCTCCGGCCAGCACATAAGCCATGGCCGAACGTGCCAGCGGCCCACCCTTCGAATGCCTCGGTTCCGTCATACAGTTCCTCCCACTTGATAATCCCTGGCGCAAAGCGCGTTCCTGACTAAACGCTTTTTTGCTCCAACTCCCTGTTTCCTGGCCAATCCAACGGATTGGCCAGTGCGTCTTTGCGATTCTTGGCGATTCCGCCAAATCGCAAAACGCTTTGGACGCTGCTGCCTTCTTCTTCAGTCTCGGCCCTGTCGCGGCGTCGACTCTCAAAGACATGCAACGCCAACTTCCCGGTCTAGTTCCCCGCCCATTCCAGCATGATGGCCGTCAGGGGCGGTAAATTGATCCGCGCAGCCGCCGATTTTCCCTTCCAATCGCTAGCATATGCATAGGCTCCACCGGCATTGCCGCGATTGAGCCCGAAATAACGCTCGGAGTCGGTATTGAGAATTTCCCACCACTGCCCCGCCAGCGGCAGGGGCAGCAGATAGTCGTCGCGCGCGACGGGCGTCAGATTGGCCACCACCACGATCGGCATCGCATCGGTGGCATAGCGCGCCCAGGCGAACACCGAATTCGCATTATCGTCGACGACCATCCATTCGAAGCCGTCACCTTCGCAATCACGCTGATGCAGTGCCGCGCGGCCGCAATAGAGATGGTTGAGGTCGCGGACGAGGTCGCTCAGCCCCTTGTGCGGGCCATATTGCATCAGGTCCCAGTCCAGCCCGACATTCTCGTTCCATTCGCGGCGCTGGCCGAAATCCTGTCCCATGAACAACAGCTTCTTACCGGGATAGGCCCACATCAGCGCGTAGTAAGCCCGAAGGGTCGCGAATTTGTCGCCGTCCATACCGGACATCTTGTTGACGATGGAATTCTTGCCGTGGACCACTTCGTCATGCGAGAGCGGCAGCACGAAATTCTCGGCAAAGGCGTAGATGAGACCGAAGGTCAGATCGTCATGGTGATATTGGCGGTAGACCGGCTCGCGCTGCATGTAGCTGAGCGTGTCGTGCATGAAGCCCATGTTCCACTTGAAACCGAAGCCGAGCCCGCCATCATGCACCGGTTTCGACACGCCGGGCCAGGCGGTGGATTCCTCGGCGATGGTCATGACGCCGGGATGGGCCGCATAAACCTCCGTGTTCATGCGCTGCAGGAAGGCGATGGCATCGAGATTCTCGCGCCCGCCATGGATGTTGGGAAGCCATTCCCCATCCCGGCGCGAATAATCGAGATAGAGCATGGAGGCGACGGCATCCACGCGCAGCGCGTCGATATGGTAGCGCTCCAGCCAGAACAGGGCGTTGGCTATCAGGAAATTGGCGACTTCGCGCCGGCCGAAATCGTAGATCGCCGTGTTCCAATCGGGATGAAAGCCGCGCCGTGGATCGGGATGTTCATAGAGCGCGCTGCCATCGAACCAGGCAAGGCCATGCGAGTCGGTCGGGAAATGCGCGGGCACCCAGTCGAGGATCACGCCGATCCCGGCGGCATGGGCACGGTCGACGAAACGGGCGAACCCCTCGGGCGAACCGAAACGGCTTGATGGCGCGAACATGCCCGTCGGCTGATAACCCCAGGAGGCATCGAGGGGATGCTCCGTCACCGGCAGCAATTCGATATGGGTGTAGCCCATGTGCACGGCATAGGCGATCAGTTCGTCGGCAAGCTGGTCGTAGCTGAGGAAGCGCTGTTGCTCGCCCCGCTTCCAGGAACCGAGATGCACCTCATAGATCGACATCGGCGCCCGCCTGGCATCGCGATGCGCCCGCTCTTCGAGCCATTGCTGATCCGTCCAGACGAAAGGCTCCGATGAGACGACCCTCGAGGCCGTGCCCGGTCGCAATTCGCTGGCAAAGGCGAAGGGATCGCTCTTCAGCGGCAGCAGTGCGCCGTTCGGCCCGATAATCTCGTATTTGTAGTAGGCGCCGACGCCGACGCCCGGCAGGAAGATTTCCCACACGCCAGTGTCGACGCGTTTGCGCATGGGATGGCGGCGACCGTCCCAATCGTTGAAATCGCCGACGATCGATACCCGCCTGGCATGCGGCGCCCAGACGGCGAAATGCGCACCCTCCATATCGCCATGGCGCAGGGGGCGGGCACCGAGCTTGTCCCACAGCCGCAGATGCGTGCCTTCCGTCAGCAGATAGTCGTCGACCTGTCCCAGCAGCGGCCCGAAGCGATAGGGATCTTCGACCTCCCACTGCCCGCCAGCATTGACGGCACGCAAGCGATAGATCCCGACGCTGTCGGGCACCAGGCCTTCGAAGACGCCATCGCCATGCCGCCGCTCCAGGGCGACAGGCCCGACCAGATTGGGTGCAAGCACCGACAGCGTCTCGGCATTGGGGATGAAGGCACGAATGACCAGACCAGCCGGCGTCTCATGCGGACCGAGCACGGCGAATGGATCGGCATGGCGTCCCGCCGCGAGCGCCGCGACTTCCACGTCCGACAAACGCCAATCCGCTGTCTTGCCGCGGCTGGCCGGCCGCTTGGCCAAGGGCGCCGGCTTTACGGCTCTGGCGGTGGGAGCGTTCGTCTTCGTTGTTTTTGCCAAGCGCCGCGACCCCTTTTCGGACTGGATCGAAACGCCTGTCTTGCCGGGGATCAGGCGTCTTCCTGTGATCCTCTCGAACACAAGCTAGGGCTTTTGCTACACCGGTCAACGATTAAACGCAGCCTGCCCAAATGGGTTATGCCGGGAACCCCGCAGGGTGAAAAATTTGGTTGTTCCGCCTCAAAGCAACCCGTCGGCGGACTTCGTACAACCGCCGGCGCGGCTGCCTCAGGAAGGACCAGCCGAAAATCCATGGGGAGATTTGACATCGTCGCAAACATGCGTTCTAGATATGGGATCGATCCCATAATGAAGCTGCGGAGCCTTCGTGGCCACGATCAGAGACGTATCCAGGCGCGCCGGTGTTTCGCGATCGACGGTATCGCGGATCATCGCCGGCAATGGTTATGTCTCGGACAATGCCCGGCAGGCGGTGGAAGCGGCCATCGCGGAACTGGGCTACCGGCCCAACACCATGGCGCGGGGGCTGCGCTCCAATCGCTCGGAGATCATCGGCGCGGTCGTCGTCAACGTCGCCAGCCCCTTCTACGCTCAGATGGTCGGTGGCATGCAGAGCGTATGCCGGGCTGCCGACAAGTCGATCCTGCTCGCCAGCGGTTATGCCCAGGCGCATGAGGAATCGCAGGCGATCCTGGAATTGATCGACCGTTCCTGCGACGGCCTGATCCTCTATCTCGAAAATGCCGTGAGCGACGAGGTCAAGGACGTGGTGGCCAAGGCCGATATTCCAATCGTGGCGATCGGCGGAGAGCCGACCTCGCTCGCCTGGGCGAGAGTGGGCATCGACAACTACAATGGCGCTCTCGATGGCATGCGCTACCTGCTGACCATGGGTCACCGCGACATCGCCTATTTCGCCGGCACGCCCACCTATTTCGACACGCGCGAGCGTCTGCGCGGCATCGACACCGCCCTGGCGGAAGTCGGCATGAGCCGGGCCGACATCTATCTGGAAGCCGGCGATTACAAGGAACGCTTCGGCTACGAAGCGACGGAACGGCTGCTGGCGTCGGGCCGGAAGGTCAGCGCCATCTTTGCCGGCGACGACGATATTGGCGCCGGCGTCCTGCTGGCGCTGCGGCACCATGGCGTCAAGGCGCCGGAACAGATCTCCCTCCTCGGCTTCGACGACAATTTCCACGCGAGGCATCTCACCCCGTCGCTGACGACCATACGCCAGCCGACGGAGATAGCCGGTCAGACGGCTGCAAGACTCCTGCTCGGCATGATTGCCGACAGGAACTTCGTTCCGGATGACGTCGTCATTCCCGCCGAACTGATCGTTAGGGAAAGCGTCGTCCATCCTTCGGCAAGACATCAGACGGACCACGCCGTGGAGGCAGCAAGAGTGTAGGAAAGCTCATCCCGATCTGTGCCGAGCACCGGCCGGGATGAGTTCTGTCAATGACCATAAATAAATGTGGGATCGATCCCATAACAGAGGTGGAACATGAGACGCATCCTGATTGCTTTATGTGCGAGCAGCATCATCGGCAGTGCCTCGGCGGAGGCATTGCTCACCATGCATATCGAGGAGCAGACCAGCTGGGTGCGCAATTTCAACCCGTTCGACGCAGCCGGGCGCCGGCAGAGCACGCTCGACTTCATCTACGAGCCCCTGGTCATCTTCAACGCCTATGACAATGGCAAGCCGATCTATCGCCTGGCCACCGGCTACAAATTCTCCGATGACCTGAAGTCCGTCACCTACACCATCCGCGACGGCGTCAAATGGTCGGACGGGCAGCCATTGACCGGCAAGGACGTCAAATTCACCTTCGACCTGATGATGAAGAACCCTTCCATCGACATCGTCGGAGTCGGCGCCGCGGTACAGTCGGTGGAGCTGCCGGCGCCCAACCAGGTCAAGGTCAATCTCAAGGACATCGATTCCCAGTTTCCCGAGTCTCTCGCCGATTTCACAGTCGTGCCCGAGCATGTCTGGAAGGATGTGGGCGATCCCTTCGCCTACAAGAACGAGAACCCCGTCGGCTCCGGCCCGATGACCGAAATCCGCCGCTTCACCCCGCAGGTCTACGAGCAATGCCGCAATCCCAATTACTGGGATGCCGGACATCTGAAGGTGGACTGCCTGAAGCTGCCGCAGATCAGCGGCAACGACCAGATGCTCGCGACCTTGCCGGAGGGAAACATCGACTGGTTCGGCTCGTTCCTGCCGGAAATCGACAAGACCTATGTCTCGCTCGATCCCAAGCATAATGGTTACTGGCAGCCCTCGGCCAACACCGTTTCCTTCGAGATGAACCTCAAGACCACCAATCCAGGCAACAAGGCGGCCTTCGACGACATCAAGTTCCGCCAGGCCGTCAGCCTGCTCATGGACCGCAAATCGATGGTCGATATCGCCGGCTTCGGCTATCCGAAGGTCAATCCCCACGCCACCGGCCTGCCGCTGCATTTCGACAATTGGGCCAATCCACAGGCCCAGCAGGGTCAGGACGCCTGGATGGCCTATGACATCGACAAGGCCGGCAAGCTCCTCGACGACGCAGGCTACGCGAAGGGATCGGATGGCTTCCGTAAGACCCCGAAGGGCGAGCCGATCGCCTTCACCGTCGCCGTGCCGAATGGCTGGACGGACTGGATCGACGCGGTGCAGATCGGCGTGGAGGGCCTGCGCAAAGCCGGCATCAACGCCTCGGTGGCCACGCCCGAATACGAGCAGTGGAACAAGCAGATCGTCGAAGGCAATTACGATACGGTATTCCAGTCCCGGCCCGATGGCCCGACACCGTTCCGTGCCTATTACCAGACCCTTGCCACCCCCTATGTCGGCCGGTCGTCCTTCGCCGCCTCGCGCTATACCAATACCGAGCTCGACAAACTGTTCGAGGACTATAAGCGCGCCTCCAAGGAAGCGGATTTCAGGGCAATCTTCGACAAGATCCAGCTCCACATCGCCGACAACTTCCCCATGGTGCCGCTGTTCAACGGCCCGACCTGGTATCAGTACAGCTCGAAGCGTTTCACCGGCTGGGTAACCAAGGATGATCCCGCGATGAATCCTGAGAACCATGACGACAACCGCATCAGGCTCATGCATCTGTTGCGCCTGCAGCCGGTCGCGAACGCCAACTGATGCGGCTCTCATCCCGCCGGCTGGCGGTCTATGGCACCGCTTTCGTCTTCGCCATCCTAGTCAGCTTCCTGCTGCCGCGGCTGATGCCCGGCAGCCCGGTCGACGGGATGATCGCCCAGCTCGGCCCGCGCGCCACGCCCGCGGCCGTCGACGCCATCCGCGCCCGCTTCGGCGCCGTGGATCAATCCTATTGGCATCAGTTCATCGACTATATCAAAGGCTTGGCTACGTTCGATCTGGGGGTATCGGTCAAATATTATCCCCAGACCGTCACCGAAGTCCTTGCCCGCTCCGCCGGCTGGACCGCCTTCCTGGTCTTGGGTGCCATCACCTTCTCGCTCATCGTCGGCGTCCTGCTCGGTGCACTGGCGGCCTGGCGGCGCGGCGGGCGCTTCGACACCATCGTCTCGCCGCTGGCCATCGTGATGAAATCGGTACCGCCGGTGGTGATCTGCCTGTCGATCCTGTTCGTCTTCGGCGTGTCCCTGCGCTGGCTGCCGGTGGGTTATGCCTATGATCCGTCCCTCGATCCGTCCTTCTCGCCGAGCTTCATCGGCAGCGTCCTCCTCCATGCGGCCATGCCGGTGCTCGCCCTTTCCCCTGCGCTCATCGGCGAATTCCTGACCACCATGCGCACCAGCATGATCTCGGTTCTGGGGGAGGATTACGTCACCATGGGACGGGCCAAGGGTCTGAGGGAAATGGCGGTGATGTTCAATTATGCCGCCCGCAACGCCCTGCTGCCCGTGCTCACCAACCTCGCGCTGATCCTGGGCGCGGTCTTCGGTGGCTCCATCGTCACCGAGATCGTCTTCAACTATCCGGGCCTGGGCCTGACGCTCTACACGGCCAGCGTGGCGCGCGACTATCCAGTCATCCAGGGCCAGCTCCTGCTGATGACGCTGGCGACGCTCGGCGCCAATCTCCTGGTCGACCTCATCTATGGCGCGATCGATCCGCGCATCGAGGAGGCCCGGGCATGACGGCCGTCCTGAAACAGAAGAAAGCCGTCGTCGGCCTCGTCATCGTGGTGCTGTTGTGCCTGATGGCCCTCCTGGCGCCGGTTCTGGCCCCCAACGATCCGGCGGCCCGTGTCGGCCGCCCTCACCAGCCGCCCAGCGCCGAACACGTGCTCGGCACCACCAAGATGGGGCGGGACGTCTTCAGCCAGTTTGTCTGGGGGGCGCGCTCCTCCCTGACGGTGGGGTTTGCCACAGGCCTTGCCATCACGGCGCTGGGTACGCTGCTCGGCCTGATCGGCGGCTATACCGGTGGACGTACCGACAACGCCCTCGACCTCCTCACCAATGCGGTGCTGGTCATACCCAACATACCGCTCCTGATCCTGCTCGCTTCCTTCGCCGGCAAGGTCGGCCCCGTCGCCATCATGAGCATCATCGCCCTGACGTCCTGGCCGTGGGGCGCTCGCATGACGCGCTCCCAGATGCTGGCGCTGCGCAACCGTGAATTCGTGGTTGCCGCGCGCATGATCGGCGAACCGAGCTGGCGCATCGTCTTCGTCGAGATCCTGCCCAACCTTCTGCCGTTGCTGGCCCTCAATTTCGTCGGCAGCGTCATCTACGCCATCGTCGCCCAGACCACGCTTGAATATCTCGGCTTCGGCGACCCGCTGAACGTCAGCTGGGGCACCATGCTCTACAATGCGCAGAACTCCTCTGCCATCATCGTCGGCGCCTGGTGGGACATCGCCACGCCCTGCATCGGCATCATGCTGGTCGGATTCGGCCTGTCGCTGCTCAACTTCACCTTCGACGAGATCGCCAATCCGCAATTGCGATCGGGCCCCGCCCTGACCCGCTGGCTGCAGCTCAGCAACCGGCGCAAACGCCTGTCGAGGAGCCGATCATGAGCGAGGTACTTCTCGACATCCAGAATCTGAGCGTCGACTATCTGCTCGACAAGGGAGCCTTCCATGCGGTCAGGCAAGTCTCCTTCCAGATCCGGCGCGGCGAACTCTTCGGGCTTGCCGGCGAATCCGGCTGCGGCAAGAGCACGATCGCCTATGCCATCACCCGCCTGGCCAAGCCCCCGGCCCTGACCACGGGCGGCCGCATCCTGCTGAACGGCCAGGACATCCTGACCTTGCCGGAGGACGAGCTCAGACGCATCCGCTGGCGCAAGATCGGCATGGTCTTCCAGAGCGCCATGAACTCCCTCAACCCGCTCTTGCGTGTGGAGGCGCAGTTCCACGACGTGCTGCGGCTTCACAAGGGCTATTCGCGGGAACAGTCGCGCGCCAGGGCGGAGGACATGTTTCGCCTGGTCGGCATTCCCGTCGATCGCCTGGGCCATTATCCGCACCAGTTCAGCGGCGGCATGCGTCAGCGCATCGTCATCGCGATCTGCCTCGCCCTCCATCCCGAACTGATCATCATGGACGAGCCGACCACCGCACTCGACGTCGTGGTGCAGCGGGAAATCCTGGAACAAATGGTGGATTTGCAGCAAAGCCAGGGCTTTTCGGTGCTCTTCATCACCCATGACCTGCATCTGATGGCGCAGATCTGCCACCGCATCGGCGTGATGCTGAAGGGCGAACTCGTGGAGGTCGGCGATACCAGCCAGATCAGCATGGCCCCCAGGCACGACTATACCCGCAAATTGTGGAGCGCCATCCCGGCCCTGCCGGTGGCCCGCCATCTCGAGGGGAGCCTTTGATGAACATGCTGGCTTCCCCGACCCGTTTGCAGCCGGCGACTGCCCCGATCATCCGGCTGGAGAACATCACCCGCTCCTACGGGATCGTGCAGGCCCTGCGCGGCATCACCCTGTCGCTTGTCCCCGGAAAGGCGCTGGCTCTGGTCGGCGAATCCGGCTGCGGCAAGACCACCTGCGCCCGCATCATCGCCCGCATGGACCGGCCGAGCGGGGGAACGCTGCACTTCCACAACCGGAACGTCACGCAACCCGGCACCCACGAGGAAGAAAAAGCCTATCGGCGCGCGGTGCAGATGGTGTTCCAGGATCCCTTCGCCTCGCTCAACCCGGTCTTTTCCATCGGTCACCACCTCATCCGGCCCCTGCTGCTGCATGGCCATGCCCGGGGACGCGCCGAGGGCCAGGCAGGCGTGAAGCAGCTTTTGGAGAGCGTCGGCCTCGATCCCGAGGTGACGATCGGCAAATTCCCGCACCAGCTCTCCGGCGGGCAGCGCCAGCGGGTCATCATCGCCCGCGCCATTGCGGTTCGCCCACAGGTCCTGCTGGCGGACGAGCCCACCTCGATGCTCGACGTCTCGATCCGGCAGGGCATCCTCGACCTGCTTGCCGGCATCAAGCGGGAGCGCAATCTGGCTGTGCTTTACATCACCCATGACATCGCCACGGCCGCCCATGTCGCGGAGGAGATCGTCGTGATGTTCGCGGGGCAGATGGTGGAATGGGGCGATGCCCTGGCGGTGATCACCAATCCGCGCCACCCCTACACCAAGCTGCTGCTCTCCGCGGTTCCCGATCCGAACCGCCCGTTCATCCCGGGCCAAAGCAGCGCCTTTCTCAGCCGAGCCGAAGACATTCGCCGCATTTCGCGCCCCGCCTCGAACACGATCGAGCAGGCAGGCCCGAACCATTTCGTCCGGATAGCCGGATCTCCAGAACAGAACGCTTCAGACTGAACAGGACTTTGCATGGACCTTCTCGTCAAACTCTACGACCTCGTGCCGAACAAGGTGTTGGACACCCGCCTCGACGACGCGGGCATCACGCTCCGGCGTGCCCTCCCCCCGGAGCTTGCCGCAATAACGGAGTGGATCCGCCGGCATTTCACCGCCGGCTGGGCCAGCGAGGCGACCGTAGCTCTCTGCCGCCAGCCGGTCTCATGCTTCATTGCGGTCAGGCAGGGACAATTGCTCGGTTTCGCCTGCTACGACGCTACCGCCCGGGGGTTCTTCGGCCCCACCGGCGTGAACGAGGCCGAACGCGGCCGCGGCATCGGCCATGCCCTGCTTCTCGCCTGCCTCAATGACATGCGTGCGCAGGGCTATGCCTACGCCGCCATCGGCGATGTTGGGCCGGTGGAATTCTATGCCCGCACGGTCGGCGCGACACCGATCGCCGATTCCACGCCCGGCATCTTCGCCGGCCTCCTCAAAGCTTCCAGTTGATCTTTGCCCTTCGAGAGACTTTCATGACGATATCCGTGCGCAATCTTCTTCGCCTCGAAACTCATTGGACACCATCCAGCGAGGATCGGCAGCTCGCATATGCCCTGACCCTGACCAATACATCCGACAGGGCCATATCGGGATTTCGGCTCTGCATCAGCGGGCCGGGACGCATAGACCCTGCCGCCACGATCGAAGGCGGCTCGCTTCGAACCCGCCTGTCGAACTATGCCGAGTTCGCGCCACCCGAAGGATTCGTTCTGCAGCCGAACACGGCCTGGACCGTCACCGCCCGGGGCCTCAGCTATCCGCTGCGGCATTGGACCGATGGAACCAACACCGCCTATGTCGTTTTCGACGACGGAACCAATCTGCCGGTCACGGTCATACCCAGCCGGTCCAGCGGCGACAATGCCTCGCCCAAGCGGGGCGCGGACGTCTATCCCGTGCCGGATATCGCGCCCGTGGCCGTCTCCATCGTTCCCTGGCCGAACGAAGTTTCAGTCACCGGCCGGCGCGGCGTGCCATTGGGGCTTGCCCCCCAGGCCGGCTCCGGTGAGGCCGGCCAGGCCATCGCCGCCTTTGGCGAACTGGCGACCAGCCTGTTCCCGGTGGAAGGCATCGTCCGGCCCGAGGCCGAAGGCGGACTCGCCGTTACCCTGCAGCATCAGGACGACATGGCAGCCGAAGCCTACCGGATATTTTTCGCCGAAGAGGGCGTAACGCTCACGGCCGCAAGCCGCGCCGGCTTCCTCTACGGTCTGATCACGCTTGGACAGATACTGCGCGGCACTCGCCTGCATCCGCAGACCTTCCTGTTCCCTCTGGAGGGCGAGATCCGGGACGAACCCTGGGCTCGCTGGCGCGGCACCCATCTCGACGTCGCCCGCCAGTTCTACGGCTCGGCCGAGATCGCGCAATTCCTGCGCGTTCTCGCCTGGAACAAGCTGAACCGCTTCCACTGGCACCTGTCCGACGACGAGGCCTGGCGCGTGGAGATCGAGG
Organism: Labrys sp. HAY1-8F; assembly: GCF_056754975.1. Classification (NCBI taxonomy): domain Bacteria; kingdom Pseudomonadati; phylum Pseudomonadota; class Alphaproteobacteria; order Hyphomicrobiales; family Xanthobacteraceae; genus Labrys; species Labrys sp. HAY1-8F. The sequence continues at coordinate 1,526,929 of NZ_JBPGWZ010000002.1, forward strand.
CCTATCCGGAACTGGTCGCCACCGGCGCCTGGCGCGGCCATGGCCTGGCCATCCCCTCGCTGCTCGGCTCCGGAGCGGCACCTACGGGCGGCTACTATACCAAGACAGCGATCCGGCAGATCGTGGATCTCGCAACGCGCCTCGGCATCGACGTCGTGCCGGAGATCGACATGCCGGGCCATTGCTACTCGGTGCTGCAATCCCTGCCCTCGCTGCGCGATCCAGATGAACAGGGCGAATATTTCTCCATCCAGGGCTTTCCGAACAACTGCCTGAATCCCGCCCGTGAGGAGACCTATGCCTTCGTGGAGAAGCTCCTGGACGAATTGCTCGAGCTCTTTCCCTCCCGCACCATCCATGTCGGCGCAGACGAGGTCCCGGCGGGTGCCTGGGAAGGCTCTCCTCAGGCCATGGCGCATCTCAAGACTTTGGGCGGCGGCAGCACGGCCGAATTGCAGGCCCACTTCCTGCAACGCGTCCAGGCCTCGCTCACCGCCAGGGGCCGCATCACGGGCGCCTGGGAAGAGGCGGCGCATGGCGGCGGCATCGACAAGGCCAATTGCTACCTGAATGGCTGGCACACGGTAGAGATCAGCGCCAGGCTGGCGTCCGAAGGCTATGACATCGTCGTCTGCCCCGGACAGGTCTACTATCTGGACATGGCCAACAGTCCGGCCTGGTCAGAGCCGGGCGCCGGCTGGGCCGGCTGGTCCGACGCCGAAAAGATCTACCGTTTCGATCCGGTGGAAGGCTGGTCGGATACCCAGAGGCAACATTTCCTGGGCGTGCAGACCTGCATCTGGTCCGAACCGATGACCGACCGCGGCGTGTTCGACCGCCTGATCTTTCCCCGCATTTCGGCCCTGGCGGAAACCGGATGGACGGCCCCGCCCAAAAAATCCTGGGACCGCTTCAGGGCCATGGTCGGCTTGATGCCACTGCTCTATGGGATCAAGGCCTGAGACACTGGTCTCCAGACAAACAACATCCCGCGAAGCTGTGTTTCATGCCTCGCGGGACGCAAATCTTATCGAGATTGCCGGAATAGCAGCGTCTACTCCACCGGCGTCGTCTGCACGCCCCAGATCTCGTCGGCATATTCGCGGATGGTGCGGTCCGAGGAGAACCAGCCCATGCGTGCGACGTTGAGGATCGACTTCTCGCGCCAGGCCGATTTGTTGGCCCACAGCGTATCGACATTGCGCTGCGCGGCGGCATAGGCGTCGAAATCGTCGGTGACGAAGAACCAGTCGCTGGAGCGCAGCGACTGCACCGTGCCGCGATGGCGTTCGCGGTCGGTCGGCGAGAACACGCCGCTTTCCACCGCATCGAGCACCTCGGCCAAGGCCTGCGAGGCCGCGATGGCGTCGGCCGGATTGCGGCCCTGGCGCTTCTTCTCCTCGACCTCATGTGCCTTCAGGCCGAAAATGAAGATGTTGTCGTCGCCGACATGCTCCTTCATCTCGACATTGGCGCCGTCGAGCGTGCCGATGGTGAGCGCGCCGTTGAGGCCGAACTTCATGTTGCCGGTGCCCGAGGCTTCCAGGCCCGCGGTCGAGATCTGCTCGGACAGGTCCGCGGCCGGAATGATCACCTCGGCGAGGCTGACATTGTAGTTCGGCATGAACACGACCTTGAGCAGGTTGCGCACGGCCGGATCCGAGTTCACCACCTTGGCGACGTCGTTGATCAGCTTGATCACATATTTGGCCGCCGTGTAGCTCGCCGCCGCTTTACCGGCAAAAATCTTCACGCGCGGCGCCCAGTCGCGCTCGGGATGGGCGCGGATGGCATTGTAGAGCGCGATGGTCTCGAGGATGTTGAGAAGCTGCCGCTTATATTCGTGGATGCGCTTGATCTGGACGTCGAACATCGCGGAAGGATCGACACGCAGGCCCACCGTCTGCTGAAGCACCTTGGCCAGGCGCGCCTTGTTGGCATGCTTGACGGCCGCGAAGGCCTCCTGGAAGGAGGCATCCGTGGCGTAGGGTTCCAGCGCCACCAGCTTTTCGGCATCGTCGAGATAGCCATCGCCGATGGTCTCGCGCAGCAGCGTGGTCAGCCCCGGATTGGCGGTCATCAGCCAGCGCCGCGGCGTGATGCCGTTGGTCTTGTTGGTGATGCGGCCCGGGAACAGCGTGTTGAGGTCGCGGAACACCGTCTCCTTCATCAGCTCCGAATGCAGGGCCGACACGCCATTGACCTTGTGCGAGCCGACGAAGGCCAGATTGCCCATGCGCACGCGCCGACCATGGCTCTCGTCGATGATCGAGACGGTGGCGATCATGGCATCGGAGGCGCCGCTCTCGCGCGCCTCGGTCAGCACGCGGGCATTGATGGCGTAGATGATCTGCATGTGCCGCGGCAGCAGGCGCTCGATCAGCGGCACAGGCCAGGTTTCCAGCGCCTCAGGCAGCAGCGTATGGTTGGTGTAGGAGATCGTCTCGCGGGTGATGGCGAAGGCGTCGGCCCAGTTCAGCCCGTGAATGTCGATCAGGATACGCATCAGCTCGGCCACGGCGATGGCCGGATGGGTGTCGTTGAGCTGGACGGCCGCCTTGGAAGGCAGGGTCTTGATGTCGCGATGCTGCTGCAAATGGCGGCGGACGATGTCCTGCAGCGACGAGGCGGTGAAGAAATACTCCTGGCGCAGGCGCAATTCCTGGCCGGCCGGCGTGGAATCGGCCGGATAGAGCACGCGCGAGATCGATTCCGCCTTGGTGCGGTCATTCAGGGCGCCGATATGGTCGCCGGCATTGAAGGCGTCGAGCGAGATCGGATCGAGCGAGCGGGCCGACCACAGGCGCAGCGTGTTGACGCGGTTGCCGCGCCAGCCGACGGCCGGCGTGTCATGGGCGACAGCGAGCACGGTTTCTGCCGGCTTCCAGCTATGCACGGCCGAGCCATCCCAGCCGTCCGTCGCTTCGACGGCACCGCCGAAGCCCACTTCATAGGCGACTTCACGGCGCGGGAATTCCCAGGGATTGCCGTTCTGCAGCCAGTTCTCGGGCGATTCCGTCTGCCAGCCATCGACGATGTTCTGGCGGAAAAGGCCGTTCTCATAGCGGATGCCGTAGCCATAGGCGGCAATGCCGACGGTGGCCATGCTCTCCATGAAGCAGGCGGCGAGGCGGCCGAGGCCGCCATTCCCGAGGGCGGCATCGGGCTCCATCTCGGCGATCATGTCGAGATCGACGCCGACGGAAGCCAGAGCCTCGCGCGCCGTGGCGACGAGGCCGAGATTGTTGAGGCCATCCTTGAGCAGGCGGCCGATCAGGAATTCGAGCGAGAGATAATAGACACGCTTGCCGCCCATGCGGTAGACGCCGCGCGTCGTCGCCATCCAGCGGTCGACGATATGGTCGCGCAACGCCAGGCTCACGGCCCGCAGCCAATCATGGTCGCGCGCCACGATCGGGTCCTTGCCGACGGCATAGGTCAGCTTGGCGAGGATCAGGTCACGGAAGGCCCGCGCCTCGCCGGTCGCCTCGGGCAGCTTGGCCGCCTCATCACCGACAGCCATCGCCGCTTCGGCCGAATAGAGCTTGTCGTGCAACGTTGAAGTCATGTGTCACTTCTCGATCGTTGATCCCAGGACGGTGCTCCTTAACCCAAGTGCCGCCTGGTTACGAGTGCCCCTTTTGCATAAGATGTAGGCAAAAACACTGATATCTTGTGATTATGGCCGGATGCGCTGCCATGATCACCTCATATGTCTGTTCTGCATGGCTCGTCCACCTTGTGCGTCGCCTGCACAAAGCAGCCCTATGCTGTTGCTCATGACCGTGGAGAGTATGCGCCTGCGGCGGAATCCTGGCTGAATTCCGCGGGCGATGATGATATGCCACGGCCATGGGGCCATGCGATTTCGCGGGATCGTCAAGAATCGCAAAGACGCGTCGGAACAAGGAGTTAGGGCAAGCAGCGTTCAGGCGCCTTGCCCTGGGAGACAGGCATGACGGCTATCTACTATCTCGCGGTCGACGGCGGTGGCACCAATACACGCGCCCGCCTCTATGACGAGAGCGGCAAGCTGATCGGCGAAGGCCTGTCGGGCTCCTCCAACCTGACTCTCGGCACCGATATTGCAGGCCCGGCCATCGCCGCAGCCGGCAATGCCGCACTTGCCGCTGCCGGATTGGACCCCGGAGCCAAGACCCGGATCCGGGCCGGCCTCGGTCTTTCCGGCGGCAATATTCCCGCCCTTGCCGACAGTATCGCTGCTTTTCCCTTCGGTTATGGCGCCCTCACCGTCACCTCGGACGCGGTCACGGCCTGCCTCGGTGCTCATGCCGGCCAGGATGGCGGCATCTTCATTCTCGGCACGGGTTCGCAGGGCCTCGCCCTGGTGGGAGGCAGGGAGACCTCGGTCGGTGGCTGGGGGTTCGCCCTTGGCGACGACGCCTCCGGCGCCGTGCTCGGACGGGCCGCACTCAGGGCCGCCCTGCTCAGCGTCGACCTGCTCGGCCCCATGAGCGATCTGACCCGCCGCCTGCTGGCGCATTTCCACGACGATCCGAACGAGGCGGTGATCTGGGCCAGGACCGCAACGCCGAGGGATTATGGCCGCTTCGCTCCCCTGGTGTTCGAGGCCGCCGGGGGGGATGTGGTGGCGGACCGTCTGATTGCCGGAGCCACCGGCGCCATCGTCGCCATGCTCGACCGCCTGAAAGACCTTGGCGCCCCCAGGATCGCCCTGATGGGAGGGCTCGCCGAACCCTATCGGCCCTATCTGCCGGTGCGCTATGATGAGATCCTGGTTCCGCCCAAGGGAGATGCCCTGGCCGGAGCCCTGACCCTGGCGAAAAGGGGCCGCTGACGATGTCTCTAAACGCTCTCACCGCCCCGCGCCTGTTCAACGGCGAAACCTTTATCGAGGGCCACGCCGTCCTGGTGGAGGCCGATGTGATCGTCGGCCTGGTGCCGCGGTTCGACATTCCTTCCCATGCCGCCGTGACCACCCTGCCCTCCGGGCTGCTGGCACCCGGTTTCGTCGACGCCCAGGTCAATGGCGGCGGCGGCTTCCTGTTCAACCAGTCACCCGACGTGGCGACGCTTGCGGGCATGGTCGCAGCGCATCGGCGCCATGGCAGCACCGCCCTGCTGCCGACCTACATCACCGACACGGCCGATGGAATGAAGAGCGCCATCACCGCCGCCCGCCAGGCGATCGCCGATGGGGTGCCAGGCATGGCCGGCATTCATCTGGAGGGGCCCTTCCTTTCGGTGCCGCGCAAGGGCGCCCATGACCCGGCCCTGATCCGGCCGCTGACGGACACGGATGTCGAGCTCATTCTCGGCAGCGGCATCGAGACCGTCCTGCTCACCGTGGCGCCGGAGAATGCGCCGCTTCACCTGATCCGGCGCCTGGCGGATGGGGGCGTGATCGTCAGCCTCGGCCATACCGATACCAGCTATGAGGCAGTGATGGCGGCAGCGGATGCCGGCGCCACCGGCATCACCCATCTCTTCAACGCGATGTCGCCCTTGCAGGGTCGTCACCCCGGCGTCACCGGCGCCGCGCTCGACCATGGCGGGTTGTGGGTCGGCATCATCGCCGACGGTCTCCATGTGCATCCAGGCTCGCTCTCGCTCGCCTTGCGCGCGAAAAAGGCACCGGGGCGGCTCTTCCTCGTCACCGACGCCATGCCCACTGCTGGCGATGCCAACGACGTCTTCTATCTCAATGGACGCAAGGTGACGCGGCGCAACGGCGCCCTGACGCTGGAAGACGGCACGCTGGCCGGCTCCGACCTCACCATGGACGCGGCGTTGCGCTACAGCGTCGGCCATCTTGGCGTCGATCTCGGGGAGGCCCTGCGCATGGCCAGCCTCTATCCCGCCCAGTTCCTCCGCCTCGACAGCCGCCGGGGACGGCTGGCTCCGCGCTATCGTGCCGATATCGTGCATCTCGACGAGCATCTGACCGCGCGCGGCGTGTGGGTGGGAGGTCGCCAACTGGCCGGGTGAAGCGGCCGCTTCAGGCGATGCGATGTGGTGCGAACAGGATGACGGCCATGCCGGCCAGGCACAGAACCCCTCCGATCAGATCCCAGTGATCGGGCCTGATCCCTTCGACGCCCCACAGCCAGAGCAGCGAGGCGGCGATATAGATCCCGCCATAGGCGGCATAGGCCCGCCCGGCCGCATCGGTTTCGACCCGCGAGAGCAGAAGGGCGAAGGCAATGAGGGCTGCCACGCCAGGCACCAGCCACCAGGCCGGCTTGCCGAGGCGCAGCCAGCCCCAGAAGGCGTAGCAGCCGGCAATCTCGCCGGCCGCCGCCAGGACATAGAACAGAATCGATTTCATGCAGGCCGTCCGTCTCCCATCGGCGTCAGCTTAGCGGGCTAGTACGGGAGGCGGAAGGTGGCGAAAGGGCGACGCAGGGGCTGTCTCGCCCCTGCTCAGACGACTCAGAATTTGTAGCTGACGCCGACCATGGCAACGGTCTCATGAAAGCCGGCCTTGAAGCGGGTGTCGGGCGCTACGCGGAAGCGCGACTTGCCGAAATCGGTGTAGCGGACCTCGACGCGTCCGATCCAGTTGTCGGTAAAGGCATATTCCACACCGGCGCCGGCGGTCCAGCCCACCTTGGTCTTGGTGGAGGAACCCACGACGTCACCATCGAAGAGGTTCCAGCGTTCACGGATATCGCCGAAGGCGACGCCGCCGGTGGCATAGACGAGAATACGGTCGAAGGCATAGCCCAGACGCGCGCGGACCGATCCCTGCCAGCGATTGGTCATATGCAGCCGGCTGTTGCCGTTCTGGGCGTCGATGACCGTATGGCTGCCCTTGATACTGCTGAGGTCGATGTCGCCTTCCAGACCGACGACGATATTGTTGGAGAATTGTTCATTGTAGCCGGCGTGCAGGCCGCCGAGCACACCATTGACGTTGAAGTTATCGGCCGGCACGGGCGTCGACCTGCTCAAATCGTCCTTTTCCCGTCCCCAACCATAGCCGATATGGGCACCGACATAAAAGCCGGTCCAGCTAAAGGGCGTCACAGGCACAATAGGTTCCACAGGCGCCGGCGCAAGGTCTGCTGAAAGTGCCGGCATTGGCGCAAGAAAGAGTGCCGCTAAAACGATTTTCTTCATGATCCCCACCTTATCACGACGTTGATCGGCAAGAAATCACTGCCACAATTTCTACATATTGTCCATATTCTCAGATATTTTCCGCCTTGGAAGGCAATCGAACACTAATCACCGATATACTATTGACTGAAAAAACAGGATTATTTCTTTATTGACGAGCTACCAATACATCGACGGCAACACTACGGAAGCAAATTCCTATTTCCTTGGTAAACCATCACAACATAACGGGCCACAAAGTGGCCCGTTGCAGGTTGATCGTCGCCAGGTCGGGGATCAGCTCTTGCTCGATGCCGCCCAGAGATTGACGTTGCCTTCCTCGGCATAGTGGTCGATCTCCGCCAGCTCCTCGGCGGAGAAAGCGAGATTCTTCAAGGCGCCGACGCAGTCCTCGATCTGGCCTGGGCGGCTGGCCCCGATCAGCGCCGAGGTCATGCGACCGTCCCTGAGGACCCAGGCGATCGCCATCTGGGCCAGGGTCTGGCCGCGGCGGCGAGCGATCGCATCGAGGGCCCGCAGCCTGGTCAGATTCGTTTCGGTGAGTTGATCGGGCGAGAGCGACTTGCCGGCCGCAGCGCGGCTGTCGGCGGGAATGCCGGTCACGCTGAGATATTTGTTGGTCAGCAAGCCCTGTGCCAGCGGCGTGAAGGCGATGCAGCCAGCGCCGTCGGCTTCGAGCTGGTCGAGCAGGCTGTCCTTCTCGACCCAGCGATTGAGCATCGAATAACTCGGCTGATGGATAAGCAGCGGCGTGCCCAGACGGCGCAGGATCGCAGCCGCCTCCCTGGTCCTCTCGGCACTATAGGACGAGATACCGGCATAATGGGCCTTGCCCTGGCGCACCGCGTCATGCAGCGCGGTCATAGTCTCTTCCAGAGGCGTGTTCGGATCGAAGCGGTGGGAATAGAAGATGTCGACCGTCTCGATACCCATCCGCTTGAGACTGGCATCCAGGCTGGAGAGCAGATATTTGCGGCTGCCCCACTCGCCATAGGGGCCGGGCCACATGCGATAGCCGGCCTTGGTGGAGATCACCAGTTCGTCGCGATGATGGGCGAAGTCCGTCCTGAGGATGCGCCCGAAGGTCTCTTCGGCCGAGCCGGGCGGCGGCCCGTAATTATTGGCTAGGTCGAAATGGGTAATGCCGAGGTCGAAGGCCCTGCGGCAGAGCGCCCTGGCATTCTCGAAAGGGATGTCGCCACCGAAATTATGCCACAGGCCCAGCGAAAGAGCCGGAAGCTGCAGGCCCGAGCGGCCGGACCGGCGATATTGCATGGCGTCGTAACGCGCCTCATCCGCGACATAAGTCATAGGTGGCTCCAATACTGAGGAAAAGCGAATCCGCAATCATTCATCAGACAAACTGCCCGGCCCGGGCCAATTGTTCAACCACCATACATCCGGCGGACATGAAAAGGCCGGCGTCACCGCCGGCCTCTCCCGCCTCGATTGCGACCCCTTTCAGGGCGTGGTGACGGCGTCCTCATAGTCCGCCGCCGTCGTTTCGTCCTGCGCCGAGGAGCCCAGCACCATGGTCAGCACCACGGAGACGACGAAATTCAGCACCACGGCGATCACACCGATATAGAAGGAGGTGCCGAACAGGGTGTAGGTCGAGACCACGGAGGTTGGCCCCCAGGCCATATAACTGCCGGCCAGCATGCCCACCGCCCAGCCGATCAGCAAGGCCCAGCCATTGAACCAGCGCGTATAAAGGCCTGCCACCAAGGCGGGGAAGATCTGGATCATCCAAACGCCGCCGAGCAATTGCAGATCGATGGCGAATTTGGTCGGCAGGAACACGATCACCACCAAGGCGCCGACCTTGACGATCAGGCTCATCAGCTTGGCAAGGTAGGATTCCTTCTGCGACGACATATCCGGCTCGATGAAGGGCTTCCAGACATTGCGCGTGAAGGTATTGGCAGCCCCGATCGACATCACCGCCGCCGGCACCAGGGCGCCGATGGCGATAGCCGCAAAGCAGAAGCCGGCGAACCAATCGGGGAACATTTTGTTGACCAGCAGCGGGATCGCCGCCTGGGCATCGTCGGTCTTGATGTCGGCGGCGACTGCCATCACGCCCAGAAGCGCGATGAGGCCGAGCACCAGCGAATAGGCCGGCAGCGACACCGCATTGCGACGGATGGCGTTCGGTCCTGTGGCCGACAGCGTGCCCGTGAGGGCGTGCGGATACATGAACAGCGCCATGGCCGAGCCGATCGACAGCGTGATGAAGGGCCAGATCTGCGAAGGCGCCAGGGTGAGACCCACGGCTGCCGGCTTGCCGGCGGCAACGGCGGCGGCTGCCTTGGCGTCATAGACGAGTTTCGCCTTCTCGAAGATCGAACCGAAACCGCCGAGCTGATAGGGGATGACGATGACCGCGGCGATCACGAAGATATAGATCATGATGTCCTTGACGAAGGCGATCATCGCCGGCGCACGCAACCCGCTCTTATAGGTGTAGAGCGCCAGGATGATGAAGGCGATCGTCAGGGGAAGGTGCGAGGCCATGCCCGTTGCCGAGAAGCCGAGGGCCTGGATCACCTTCTCCATGCCGACGAGCTGAAGGGCGATATAAGGCATGGTCGCGAGGATACCGGTGAAGGCTACCGCCAGTTCCAGCCAGCGATTGCCGTAGCGCCCGGCGATGAAATCGGCGCCGGTGAGATAGCCATGCTTGTGCGTGGCGTTCCACAGCCGCGGCATGATCAGGAAGATCAGCGGATAGATCAGAATGGTGTAGGGTACGGCGAAGAAGCCATAGGCGCCGAGCGCGTACATCAAGCCCGGCACGGCGATGACGGTGTAGGCCGTATAGAGATCGCCACCCAGCAGGAACCAGGTGATCCAGGCACCGAAGCGCCGGCCGCCGAGGCCCCATTCGTGCAACTGATCGAGATCCCCCGCCTTCCAGCGTGCCGCCACGAAGCCAACCACGGTCACGACAGCGAAGAAGAAGACGAACACCATCGCCGCCGTCCAATTGAGATTGTCCAGCATCAGCGTTCAACCTTCCAGGCGAGGTAGACGAACAGCGACGAAATCGGCACCAGGACGAGGAGGTAGAAATAGAAGAAGGGCACTCCGAACAGCACGGGATCGATGCTGTTATAGAGCGGTGTCAGCAATGCCAGTACGCAAGGTACCAGCAGAAGCAGATATTTCATGGCATTTCCCCCGGTATTGCGACAATCTTCCATCAAGATTGCCGCTGCGGATGCGGCCAAAGCCGAATCCAGCCTGCTATAAACTCTTCTGGCAGCTTTTTATTCCCTTGGAGAAAGACTGAGTCCAGAGGGGATTTTGGGGCGCCTGCCCGTGCGGGGTTGCGAGGGCAAAGCCGGCACCATTCGGGCCGGACCGTCAAGGCTGTCGAAGACGCGGCCGGCGATCGGAGTCCCGGGCGCGGGCCGAAGGCCGCCCTTGTATCCTCAGCCTTCCCAAATTCCTCACGCCGACTTATGCCTATACAAAATAGGAGTGCAGGATGAAGATCACGGCGGTCCGGGCCACCCCCGTCAACATACCGCTGGAGGCGCCCTATCTGTGGTCCTACGGCTCGCTGGCCGGCTTTTCCAAAGCCATCGTCGAGGTCGAGACCGATGAAGGCTTCACCGGCATCGGCGAAGCACCCTCCTATGCACATGCGGCGATCATCAATCTGAGCCTCGGCCCCCGCCTCGTCGGGCGCGATCCCCTCGACATCGCCGGGGCCGAATTGATCTCGCTGCCGAGTTGGCAGGGCGTTTCCAACAATATCGACTACAATCTCATTCGCGCCTTCGGCGGCATCGAGATGGCGCTATGGGACCTGCGCGGCAAGCTTTGGAACCTGCCTCTCTATGCGCTGCTCGGCGGTGCGGTGCGCAAGGCCATCCCGGTCACCGATTATTTCTCCTTCCGCGAGAAGGCCGGACCCGATGGCGGAGAGACCACGCCGGAAGCGGTCGTGGACTATTGCCTTGGCCTCAGGGAAGCGCATGGCACCACTTTTTTCGAGGGCAAGTTCTACACCGCCGATATCGGCCCCAGCGTACGCATGATGGAATTGCTGCGCGAGGCGCTCGGACCTGGCGCCATGCTGCGCATCGATGGCAACATGGCTCATTCGCTGACCTCGGCGCGCCAGATCGCGCGGGAACTCGAGCCGCTCAACATCCGCAACTGGGAGGATCCGTGCGGCTCGCTCTATGACCTCAAGGCCCTGCGCCAGCACACATCGATTCCCTTCTCGGTCCACAGCCTCGACTTGCGCCAGGCGGCACATCTAGGCGTGCCCGATGCCGTGGTCACCGATATCGCGACCCATGGCGGCATTGCCCGCACCATGCGCTTCGTCGGCGCCTGCGAGCAGCTCGGCCTCGATTTCTGGTGCTATTCCGGCGATTCAGGGGTGGCGAGCGCCGCCTATCTGCATCTGTGCGCGGCCATGCCGCATATCCGCGAACCCAACCAGTCGCTGTTCCGCATGCAGCCGCTCGACGTCATCGAGGAAGGTCCGTTTCGTCCCAAGAACAATGTCGTGCCGGTACCGGAGGGGCCGGGCCTCGGCGTGACGCTGTCACAGGACAAACTGAGGCATTTGCATCAACTCTTCCTCGATGATGGTCCCTATAACAAATATCACGACCCGGATCGCCCCGGCGTGTTCCGTCGCCTGCCGCTGAGCTAGCCCTGCAGTTGCGGCGCAGTGTCAGCCTCCTGGCTGACACGATGCTTGCCGGCGAGCGTTTCGTTTCCAGATGTCAGCCAGGGGGCTGACACTTCCTATCCGTCACGTCTCAAACGTCAGATCTTGGCCGCCTTGACGAAGCTCGGATCGAAGGTCTTTTCGTAGGGAACGTTGGCGTTGGCGAGTTCAGGGTCGAGGGCCTTGAGCGCATTCATCATCGACTCATAGCCGTCCTTGGTGACCATGCCGTCCGGCGAATACATCTGCCGCGAGTTCTGGAACGCCTGCATATAGAGGTCACGATTGCCCAGCAGATATTCCTTCGGCACGATATCGGCGACGTCCTCCGGCTTGGCCTGGCCGAGCCATTTCAGAGCCTTCATCATGGCGTTGACCACGCGCTGTGTGGTCACGGGGTTCTCCTGCGCGAAAGACTGCTTCAGATAGACGGTTGCCGCCGGATTGGTGCCGCCGAACAGGGCCTTGGTGCCCTCCTCCGTGCGCGTGTCGAGCACGATGGCAATGTCATCGTCATGCTGCAGCTGGCTGATCACCGGATCGAGATGCGACAGCCCGTCAATGCCGCCATTCTTGATGGCAGCAACGGCGCTGGCTCCGCCACCGATGCCGATCTGCGCGACATCGGCCGAGGCCAGCCCGTTCTTGTGCAAGGCATATTGCAGCAGGAGAGCCGTGGAGGACCCCGGCGCGGTAACTCCGATCTTGCGGCCCTTGAGATCGGCAATGGTCTTGATCTCGCCGGCCAGGCTCTTGCGCACCGCGATCACGATGCCAGGGAAGCGGCCGAGGTCGCAGACCGCGACGATATCCTGCCCCTTGTTCTGCATGCGGATGGTGTGCTCGTAAGCACCCGTCACCACGTCCACCGAGCCACCGACCAGCGCCTGCAGGGATTTGGAACCACCGGCGAAATCGTTGATGGTGACGCTGAGCCCCTCCTCCTTGAAGAAGCCCTTCTGCTCGGCCACCGTCAGCGGCAGATAATAGAGCAATGGCTTGCCGCCGACGCCAATGGTCAGATCGGGCTTCTCCGGCTTGGCATCCTCGGCGAAGGCCGGCAGCGCTCCGCCGAGCGAGGCACCGAACACCATGCCGCCAGCGCCGATCAGGAAAGTTCTGCGTTTCATGTTTTTTCCTCCCAATTCGATTTCCAATATCATTTAGCCGCGCCAGACCAGAAGGCGGCGCTCCACCGCCGTCATCAGCCAGTCGACGATCAGAACGAAGGCCATCAGGACGAACATGCCGGCGAAGACGCCGGTGACGTCGAATACGCCCTCGGCCTGCTGGATGAGATAGCCCAGGCCCGCCGAGGAGCCGAGATATTCCCCCACCACCGCGCCGACCACGGCAAAACCGACAGAGGTATGCAGGCTGGAGAACACCCAGGACATCGCCGAAGGCAGATAGACGTGGCGTAGCAGCTGGCGCTCGTTCATGCCGAGCATGCGGGCATTGGAGAGCACGGCCGGGCTCACTTCCTTGACGCCCTGATAGACGTTGAAGAAGACGATGAAGAACACGAGGGTGAAGCCGAGGGCCACCTTCGACCAGATGCCGAGGCCGAACCACAAAGCGAAGATCGGCGCCAGCACCACCCGGGGCAGCGCATTGGCGGCCTTGACATAAGGGTCGAAAATGGCGGCGACCACGGGCTGGCGCGCGAACCAGAAGCCGAGAACCACGCCGCCCAACCCACCGAACAGGAAGGCCAACGCCGATTCAGCCAGGGTGACCCACAAATGATACCAGATGGAGCCGTCGGTGAACCATTCCACGATCCTGTTCCAGACGCTGAGCGGATCGGCGAAGAAGAACGCCACCGTCTTGGGCGAACCGAACAGCGAGGTCGTCGAGGCGACGTGCCAAACAGTGATGCCGATGACCGCGACAAGAACCTGCAGGACGAGCAAAACGATCTTGTTGTTCATTGGAGTCCCAAGGGTGTCGTGAAGATATCAGGGTGTCGTGAAGATATCGAAGACATGGAAAAAGCCAGCGAACTAGCTGTAGGCCTTCATCACCTCGTCGCGCAGGGCATCCCAGATGTCGCGATGCAGGCGGATGAAAGCGGGATCGTGGCGAATTTCCGCTATGGCGCGAGGCCGGGGCAGTGGCACGGCGAAATCCCCGATGATGCGCGCCTTCGGGCCGGCCGACATGATGACGATGCGATCGGCCAGTGCGATTGCCTCGTCGAGGTCGTGGGTAACGAACATCACCGCCTTGCGGTCTTCGGACCAGAGCTTCAGGAGCAGATCGCCCATGACCAGACGGGTCTGCGCATCGAGCGGCCCGAAGGGCTCGTCCATGAGCAGCAGCTTGGGATTGCGGATGAGCACCTGCGCCAGCCCGACGCGCTTGCGCTGCCCGCCGGACAGCATGCGCGGATAACGATCGCCAAAACGGGCGAGACCGACCCGCTCCAGCCAGCTCTGCGCCGCCTTCCTCGCCTTTTCGGACGGCGTGCCGGCAACTTCCAGGCCAATGGCGACATTCTGCAGGACGGTCTTCCAGGGCATCAGCGATTCCTGCTGGAAGAGATAGCCGGCCTGCCCGTTCAAGCCCTTGAGCGGCTTGCCGAAGACCTCGACCGTTCCGGCCACCGGGGTCAGCAGCCCGGCCGTGGCATTGAGCAGCGTGGACTTGCCGCAGCCTGTAGGCCCGACGATGGCGACGAACTCGTGATCGCCCACCACAAGGTCAACGGCATCAACGGCATCGAAACGCGAATCCCTGGTCGCGAATGAAATCGAAACGCCCTTCAGCGCAATGGCTTGCGCTGCGCTCATGCGGCCTCGGCCCTTGTCATCTGCGGTCCTCCCGGATTGGTCCTACGAGTCGGCTTTGCGCAAACTCTATACCCCGATGGCGAGTAACGGCCAGCCCCCGCAAACGGGTTTGCCGGAAGCAGCAGCACCATTCTCAGGACGGCGAGAAACGCGCAACCAATTGATGGCGATCACCCGGGTAGGTGAAGCGAACCGCCGTGACGAACTGGTCGCCGCGCCAGGTGCGCCGCTCCACCACCAGGCAGGCGCTGCCAGGCTCCAGCTTCAGCAAGGCCGCTTCCTCCCCGCGTGCCGCCGCTGCCTTGATATGATGTTCGGCCACCGTCCAGGGCACATGGCCCAAGAGCCAGACGCCGGGCGGCTCCTTGGTAAAGTCGGTTTCACCGGCCTGCGGCACCGCCTCGAGATCGATCAGGCGTTCCTCCAGGCAGAACGGGCTGTCGCCGGCAAAATGACGGCAGGTCAACGCCAGCAACGGCCGCGCACTTTCCAGAGCGAATGTCAGGCGCTCAGCCGGGGTAGGCCGTCGTTGCCGACGTTGCATCAATTCGAAACGATAGGGCAGCCCAAGCGCGGTCACCTCCGCCTCGATGCCGTGAATGGCAAGCACGGCTGCCTCGCTGCGCGGCTGCGCCACGAAGCTGCCGGCCTTGCGCCGGCGCTCGATCAGCCCGGCGGCGGCAAGCTGTGTCAGCACCTTATTCACGGTCATGCGCGAGCAGCCATAGATCTCGGTCAGCTCGGTCTCGAACGGGATGCGATAGCCGGGCGGCCATTCGCCCGAAACGATGCGGCGCTCGATATCGCCGAGGATGCGCTGATGCAGCGTCTGCGCCTTGGCATCCAGCTCGAGGGAGGCGGTGTTGTTCATGATAGGCTCCCCCAGCCATATGGGCCGATCCGGACGGGCGGCGCAATCTCGACGATCTCGAAGAACTCCGCCTGCTTAGCCATCGCCGCTTCCCTCGCCAAGTTCTGCTTTCACGGTCAAGCCAATCGGCATTAAACTTTCATCATTCCACTTGCGCGTCAATTAATATGTCTATACATGTTCCCGCATAATAGCAGGGTGGAGAAATCGATGTCGACAAACAGCCATGGGCTCCGTTTGTGGCGCAATGCGCGCCTGGCAACCCTGGTCGGGGATGGCCTTGGCATCGTCGAGCAGGGTGCAGTGCTTGCCGAGGGCGAGCGCATCGTCTTCGCCGGTCCCGAGAGCGACTTGCCCTCCACGATGCGCGACAAGGCCAGGACTGTCGACCTCGAAGGGCGCTGGATCACGCCCGGCCTGATCGATTGCCATACCCATCTCGTCTTCGGCGGCGACCGCGCCCATGAATTCGAGCTGCGCCTCAAGGGTGCCAGCTATGAAGAGATAGCCCGGGCCGGCGGCGGCATCGTTTCCTCGGTCAATGCGACACGCGCCGCCAGCGACGACCAGCTTCTAGCCAGCGCTCTGCCCCGCCTCGACCACCTGATCGCCGAGGGCGTCACCACGGTCGAGGTGAAATCGGGCTATGGCCTGGAGACCCGCACCGAACTCGCCATGCTGCGTGCGGCCCGTAAGCTCGGCGAAGTGCGCAAGGTCAATGTTTCAACCACCTTCCTTGGCGCCCACGCCCTGCCCGTCGAGGCCAAGGGCGACAAGGACGCCTATATCGACCTCGTCTGCCGGGAGATGCTCCCAGCCGTGGCTGCAGAAGGGCTCGCCGACGCCGTGGATGGCTTTTGCGAGGGCATCGCCTTCCTGCCCGAGCATATAAGCAAGGTCTTCGACGCAGCCAGGAAGGCGGGCCTGCCGGTCAAGCTCCATGCCGACCAGCTCTCCAACCTTCATGGTGCCAAACTCGCGGCCGATTACGGCGCCCTTTCGGCCGACCATCTCGAATATACCGATGAGGAAGGTGCCGCGGCCATGCATGCGGCCGGCACGGTGGCCGTGATCCTGCCCGGCGCCTACTACTTCATTCGCGAGACCAAGCAACCGCCCATCGCTTTGTTCAGGGCTCACAAGGTGCCGATGGCCGTGGCGACGGACTGCAATCCCGGCACCTCGCCTCTGACCTCGCTGCTGACAACCATGAACATGGCCGCCACCTTGTTCCGCATGACCGTCGACGAATGCATCGCCGGCGTCACCCGCAATGCCGCCAAGGCGCTCGGCAAAGCCCATGACATCGGCACGCTCGAAGCCGGCAAACAATGCGATCTCGCCATCTGGGATATCGAGCGCCCGGCTGAACTCGTCTATCGCCTAGGATTCAATCCGCTACATCAACGCATCTGGAGAGGCCAGTGACCAACCCCGTTTTGCTGCGTCCCGGCAGTGTCTCGCTCGCACAATGGCGGGCCATCTATGAAGGCGCAGCCGTCACCCTGGACGAAGGCTGCCGCCCGCTGGTCGAAGCCAGCGCCAAGGCCGTCGCCGACATCATCGCCAAGGGCGAGCCGGTCTATGGCATCAACACCGGCTTCGGCAAGCTGGCGAGCGTGCGCATCGAGAATGCCGATCTTGCCATCCTCCAGCGCAACATCGTGCTCTCCCATGCCGCCGGCGTCGGCGAGCCCCTGCCGGTCGAGGTCGTGCGGCTGATCATGGCTCTCAAGCTCGGCAGCCTCGCCCAGGGCTCTTCGGGCGTGCAATGGTCGACCATCACCATGCTGCGTGACTGTCTTGCCAGGGATCTGATCCCCGTCGTACCTGGCCAGGGTTCCGTCGGCGCCTCGGGCGATCTTGCACCGCTTTCCCATATGACTGCGGCGCTCACCGGCGTCGGCGCCTTCTTCGTGAAGGGCGAGAAGGTCGAGGCCACCGAAGCGTTCAAGCGCGTCGGGCTGTCGCCGCTCGTCCTTGGCCCGAAGGAAGGCCTTGCCCTCCTCAACGGCACGCAGGTTTCCACCGGCCTGGCGCTGGCCGGCCTGTTCCAGGCCGAGCGCGTCTTCCAGGGCGCGCTGGTGACCGGTGCGCTCTCGACCGACGCGGCCCGTGGCTCGGACGGCCCCTTCGATCCGCGCATCCACAAGGTCCGCGGCCATCGCGGCCAGGCCGAGGTCGCCGATACGCTGCGCGCTTTGATGGCAGGCAGCTCCATCCGCGCCTCCCATCTCACCGGCGACGAGCGCGTGCAGGATCCCTATTGCCTGCGCTGCCAGCCCCAGGTGATGGGCGCCTGTCTCGATCTGCTGCGCCAGGCCGCCACGACGCTGGCGATCGAGGCCAACGGCGTCACCGACAATCCGCTGGTCTTCACCGATACGGGCGAGGTGATCTCGGGCGGCAACTTCCACGCCGAGCCCGTCGCCTTCGCCGCCGACATGATCGCCATGGCGCTGTGCGAGATCGGCTCCATCAGCGAGCGGCGCATCGCCATGCTGGTCGACCCGGCTCTCTCCGGCATGCCGGCCTTCCTCACGCCCAAACCAGGCCTCAACTCCGGCTTCATGATCCCGCAGGTCACCGCTGCCGCGCTGGTCTCGGAGAACAAGCAGAGGGCCTTCCCGGCCAGCGTCGACTCGATTCCGACCTCGGCCAACCAGGAGGACCACGTCTCCATGGCCGCCCATGGCGCCCGTCGCCTCCTGGAGATGAGCCGCAACACCGCCAATGTCATCGGCATCGAATATCTCGCCGCCGTGCAGGGCTGTGACTTCCATGCACCGCTGACGTCGAGCGAAGCGCTCGAGCGGGCCCGGGCAACGCTGAGGGCCGAGGTTGCCCATCTCAGCGACGACCGGTATTTCGCGCCCGACATCGCCGCCGCTACCGCCTTGATCTGGAGCGGCGCTGCGCAGAAGGCCGCCGGCCTGA
Source organism: Labrys sp. HAY1-8F (assembly GCF_056754975.1). Lineage (NCBI taxonomy): Bacteria > Pseudomonadati > Pseudomonadota > Alphaproteobacteria > Hyphomicrobiales > Xanthobacteraceae > Labrys > Labrys sp. HAY1-8F. The sequence goes on from NZ_JBPGWZ010000002.1 coordinate 1,545,332, forward strand.
AGACGCTCGCAAGCGTGGTGGAGGGCACGGCATGAGCCGGCCCGGCTGGCTCAAGATCCGGCAGGGACAGGCACCATTGCTGGTCTCCCTGCCGCATACCGGCACTGAGATCCCGGCCGCGCTCGAAGCGCGGCTGGTCTCGCCCTGGCTGGCCCGCAAGGACACCGACTGGTGGATCGAGACGCTTTACGACTTCGCCGTCGGGCTCGACGCCACGGTCATCCGTACGCCCATGTCGCGCACGGTCATCGACGTCAACCGCGATCCCTCCGGCGTCTCGCTCTATCCCGGACAGGCCACCACGGAGCTCTGCCCGACCACCAGCTTCGACGGTGAGCCGCTCTACAAGGACGGCGAAGCGCCCGGCGCGGCCGAGGTGGCCGAGCGGCGCGCCACCTGGTTCGATCCCTACCATCAGGCCCTGGCCGACGAGGTCGCCAGGCTGAAGGGACGCCATCGCAATCTCGTCGTCTATGACTGCCACTCAATCCGCTCGGTCATTCCGCGGCTGTTCGAGGGTACGCTGCCTGAGTTCAACATCGGCACCAATGGTGGCACGACCTGCCATCCTGCCCTGGCCGAGACCATCGAAGCGCTCTGCCGCTCCAGCGGGCGCGAGACCGTGATGAACGGGCGCTTCAAGGGCGGCTTCATCACGCGCAGCCTCGGCCGGCCGGACAAGGGCGTGCACGCCGTGCAGATGGAACTCGCCTGCCGCTCCTATATCGACGAGCCACTCGGCCCGGTCAGCGAAGCCGGTTGGCCTGTTGCCTTCGATGCCGCCTATGCCCAGCCCTTGCGCGAGACGCTCGGCAGCATCCTCAATGCCTGCCTGGTCTTCGCCCGGGCGCTGAAATAGTTGGAGTGCCGGTCTTCGGACCGGCATCTGACTCATATTGCGTTCATGCCGACCTCGCTTCATCGATGTATCGATGGAGCTGATAAGACCGGCACACCGGAACCCCGCCATGAAGCTGATCCGTTTCGCCGACCTCACCCCCAAGCCATGGAAGAATGGCGGAGGCACCACGACGGAGATCGCGGTTTCGCCCGAAGGCGCCGGGTTCGACGATTTCGACTGGCGCCTGTCGGTGGCGGAGGTGGCCAGCGACGGCCCCTTCTCCCTGTTTCCCGGGATCGACCGCACTTTGACCGTGATCGAGGGTGAAGGCCTGGTCATGACCGTCGAGGGGCGTGGGACGGTGACGCTCACGGCGGCCTCCGCGCCCCTATCCTTTCCCGGCGACGTACCGGTTTCGGCCAGCCTGGCCAAAGGACCCATCCGCGACTTCAACGTGATGACCCGGCGAGGACGGTTTGGCCATCAGGTGACCAGGCACGACCTTGCCGCTGGCCGCTTGGCGCTGCCGCAAGGCGACCTGCGATTGGTGGTGGCGCTCGGTGCCGGCTCTATCCGGCACGATTGGACGACGATCGAATTCGCCTTCGGCGATGTTGTCGTCTTCGAGACAAATGATGCGGGCAGCATCGAAGGAGCGCTGCCCGTCTTGCAGGTTACGCTGACGCGCAAAGCACTTTAGCTCATTGCACCGCGTGCTTGACGGCGCGGCCAGTCGACTTCACGTCCCGGCCGACACCGGTGACCGTGTTGGCGCAGGCGCTCAGGGTGAGCGCGGACACCACGAGAGCAATGATCGCGAAGGAAATTTTTGACATCGGTTCGATCCCTCAATTGGCCGTGCCGAAAGTGGCAACAACACGCGACTCGTTATGCCATATTCGTTCTGTTTGCACAGCCGGACTTTAGCTTCCCGAAGGGAATATAAATCTTCTACTTGATCGGGCCGGCAGACTCACATGGCGGACAGAGCCGGCGACAGCCGTCGTTCCCAGCCAGTCTGCCCTCTCCCCCTATCCCACGCTGGCCGATACCGCTATGCTCCGCCCCGTCAAGCGGTCCGACATTTGTCGCGGGCCCGCAACCCCTCAAAGGCACCTTGTTCCTCGACATCGCCATCATCGTCTTCCTGACGCTTCTCAACGGCGTCCTCGCCATGTCGGAACTCGCGATTGTCTCCTCCCGCCCTGCCAGGCTGCGTGCGCTCGCCGACCGCAAGCGAGGCGCTGCGGCAGCGTTGGAATTGCTTGAAAATCCCGGCCGCTTCCTGTCCTCCGTGCAGATCGGCATCACGCTGGTCGGCGTGCTCTCCGGCGCCTTTTCGGGAGCCACGCTCGGCGCGCGTCTTGCCGGCTGGCTGCAGGCCCAAGGCTTGTCCGTCAACGCTGCCGATACGCTCGGCGTCGGCCTCGTGGTGGTGGCGATCACTTATCTGTCGCTGATCATCGGCGAACTCGTGCCCAAGCAGATCGCCTTGCGCGACCCCGAGCGGGTGGCGGCGCGCGTGGCGCCGGCCATGCGGCTCTTGTCGAAATGCGGAGCGCCGCTGGTCTGGCTGCTCGACATTTCCGGCCGGACCGTGCTGACGCTGCTCCGCCAGAACAGCAAGTCGGAGGAAAAGGTCACGGAAGAGGAAGTGCGCACCATTCTCAGGGAGGCCGAGAGCGCCGGCGTCCTCGAAACGGCCGAGCGTGACATGATCTCCGGCGTGATGCGCCTGGGGGATCGCAGCGCCCGCTCGCTGATGACACCGCGGCGCGAAGTCGAGGTGATCGACCTCTCCGACTCCGCCAAGACGATCATGGCGCAATTGCGTGCCACCGCCCGCTCCCGCCTGCCCGTGCAGGACGGCGAGGACGACAACATCATCGGCGTCGTCACCGTCAAGGACCTGTTCCAATCCCAGCTCGACGGCCGGGCCCTCAATGTACGCGATCATATCGAGGCAGCACCCATCGTGATGGACACCAATGAGGCGCTCAGCATGCTGCCGTCGCTGCGCTCCTCCAAGGCCCACATGGCGCTGGTCTTCGACGAATACGGTCATTTCGAGGGCGTCATCACCGCCAATGACGTGCTGGAGGCCATTGCCGGCGCCTTCCAGGACGACGATGGGGACGAACCGGCCATCACCATGCGCTCGGACGGCTCCTATCTGGTATCGGGCTGGATGCAGGCCGACGAACTGGCCGAGACCCTGTCGATGCCGATCGAGCGCGGCGACTATGAAACCGCGGCCGGCTTCATCCTGGCCGAGCTCAACCGCCTGCCACAAACGGGCGAGAGCTTCGTGCGCGACGGCTGGCGCTTCGAGGTCGTGGACCTCGATGGCAGGCGCATCGACAAGATCCTGGTGTCGAAGGAGGCCTAGGCATCTCAGGCCAGTTTCTCAGCGGGCCGGTGCGGTGATTGCTTCGGCGGCATTGGCCCATTGCGTCACCACCATGCCGCCGACGATGAGCAGGACACCGGCAAGGCGCGCCGGATTGACCGGCTTTGCCGCAAAGCCCATCAGGCCGAAATGATCGATCGCCAGCGAGGCGATCATCTGCCCGGCGATCACCGCCACCATGAAATTAGCGGCGCCGAGCCGGGGCGCCAGCAGGAGCGCGGCGGTGATGTAGATCACGCCGGCAAGACCGCCCGTCCAGATCCACCACGGCCCTTTCGACGCCGCCTCGACGGTGGGGGCCGAGACACGAAAGGCCGCCATCACCGGCAAGATCACCGCGATGCTCACCGCCAGCGAAACCAGCGTTGCCCAGAGCGGATGGCCGAGCAGGCGGCCAAGCGTGGCATTGGCGCCAGCCTGGAACGGCACGACCGCGCCCGCCACCAAAGCCGGCAGCAGCAGAACGAGCGAGGTGGGATTGGTCATGGCAGTCTCCTTCAATCGCGGAAAAGCTATGCCATGCCGAAATCGGATGGAAATTCCGATTTCATATCCGTACTATGCACACAATGAATAATCTTGCCGGCGTCGATCTCAACCTTCTCACCGTGCTCGAGGCTTTGCTGGCCGAACGCCACGTCTCTCGCGCGGCCCTGCGCCTGAACAAGAGCCAGCCGGCCGTCAGCCATGCCTTGGCGCGGCTGCGCTTGCTGCTGAACGATCCCCTGCTGACGCGCCAGGGCGGCAGCCTCAAACCGACGGCGCGGGCGCTCCAGATCCAGCCCCATCTCGGCGAGGCGCTCGACCGCATGCGCGATCTGCTGGCCCCCGCCGGCTTCGATCCTTCGAGCGAGAGGCGCACCTTCCGGCTGGCGATGTCGGACTATGGCGCCGCCGTGCTGCTACCCAGACTCGTACCGCTGCTGCGCACCGAAGCGCCCCACTGCGACCTCCTCGTCACCCAGGCGAGCCGGGAGGCGATGGCGGCCCAGATTCTGGATGGCGAAATCGACCTTGCCTTCGGCGTGTTTCCCGATCTCGGCGAGCGACTGGCCCATGACCTGCTCTTCGAAGACCGCTACATCTGCCTCGCCGATGCAGCGGCTCTGTCAGCCAACGACGGGCTCGATCTCGCTTCCTATCTTGCCCGCCCGCATGCCCTGGTGGCGCTGCGCGCCGATGTCGAGAATGAGATCGACCGCACCCTTGCCATTCTCGGCCACAAGCGGCGGATCTGCCTCACCCTGCCGCATTGGGGCATGGCTCCGCGCCTGACCGCCGGCACGGACATCGTCCTGACCGTGGCACGCAGCATCCTGCCGCCGGCGATCGAGGCTGACGGCCTTCGCCTGTTCGACCCCCCCTTCGCCCTGCCGGCCGTACCGTTCACCCAGATCTGGCACCCGCGCCGCCGGGGCGATCCCGCCCATCAATGGCTGCGCCAGCGCATCGCTGGATTTTTCCGGGCGGACTGACGTAAAGGAGGCCGCCCGTTGGAGCCGGCAGCTTGGATCTGTCATCCCCGGCACGGCCAAAGGCCGTGGAAAGGGGATCGAGGGGCTAACAGCGATGCGCCTGCTACTGGATGCCCTTCCCTCGTCACTGCGTGGCTCGTCAGGGATGACAACTCGGCTGTCGGCGCCCCTCCCCTCAATCCCCAAGATCGACCGGTTTGAGCGTGGGATAGAGATCGCCGGGACCGGGATTTTCGGCCGGCGAGTGGCCGCCGAGATGGGTCATCACGCCCCAGACCGCGTTGAGCGCCGTCTGCACCGCGCCCTCGACCCAGGCCGGCGTCCAGCTCACGCCGTCCCCGGCCATGAAGATGCCGCGCTGGCTCTCCGGCAGGTCCCCTTGCATGAAATGGCCGTACATGCGGTGGTTGTAGCGATAATGCCCTGGCAACGCGCCCTTGAAGGCGCCGAGGAAGTTCTCGTCCGCCTCCCAACTCACGCAGATCGGTGAACCGATGATGTGGCTGGCGATGTCGAGCCCGGGATAGATCTTGCCGAGCGCCGAAAGGGCGAGTTCCACCCGGCGCTCGGCCGAGAGCGGCAGCACCTTCAAGGCATCCGTCATCCAGGAATAGGACAGGCAGATCACGCCCGGCCTGTCGTCGCCATTGTCGAACAGATAGGTGCCGCGGGTGATGCGGTCGGTCAGCGTCATCGACAACACGTCGCGGCCGGTGGCCGGATCCTTGTCCTTCCAGAACGGACGATCCACCATGATGAAGGTCTTAGCCGCCTGCATGTAGCGGGTGCGGTCGAGCGCCATCCACAGCTTCTGGTCGAACAGGCTCTCCTCGGCGGCGATGGAGGTGGTCAGCAGATGGCTCTGGCAGGTGACCACCACCGCCTCGTAATCCTCGCGATTGCCCCACTGGTCCGTCACCGTAAAGCCGCCCTTGCCGTTATGCGCGATCGCCTGCGCGCGCCCCCTGGTAGCGCCGGCATTGAGCCCGGCCAACGTGGTGCCGGCGGGCCAATGCGCGAGCTTCTCCGGCGCCTTGGACCAGATGCCCTGCGCCACCTGCTCGACCCCGCCGACCACATAACGCTGCTCGTCGTCGAAGGCGCCGAGATTGACGCGCAGGATCTCCAGCATCGAATTGGGAAAGTCCGAATCCCAGCCGCCGGTGCCGAAGCCCACCTGCCCGAACACTTCGCGGTGGCGGAAGGAGAGCTTGCGGAAAGCCTCGGAGGACACCACGAAATCATAGAAGGTGCGCTCGTCCCAATCGCGCACGATCGGATCCCAGATCTCCTTGATGCGTTTGGCGTCGCGCGCGCGCATCGCCGCCTGCAGGGCCGAGAACTGGGCCCCTTCCTCCAGCGCCTGGTGATAGGCGTCGGCGACCTCCCGGTAGAGCGGCGGCAAATCGTCCAGCGTGCGGGCATAGAGGGTCTCGCCCTCCAGATCGATCACGGTGGAGCCGGCTGCCGGCGTGAGCGGATTGGGAAAGTCCCGCGTCTCCAGCCCGAGCAGGTCGACATAATGGTAAAAGCCGCGAGAGGAGATCGGAAAGCGCATGCCGCCGAGTTCGGCGATGATGCCATCCGTGCCTTCGAAGCGCTGCGAGCGCAGCCGCCCACCGAGCCGCGCCGATTCATAGAGCACCGGCCTCAAACCGAGGCGCATCAGCTCATAGCCGGCTACCAGCCCGGCCGCCCCCGCCCCGATGATGGCAACGCGCTTGCCATGCTTGTCGGCCGGCACCGCCCCGAGCCCGGCCGGATGGGCCAGCCATTCGTCATAGGCAAACGGAAAGTCCGGCCCGAAGGCACTGATGGCATCGGAAGGGTGGTTCGGCATGGTTGTTTCCCTGCTGGCATGATGGGCGCCGGAAAGGCGCACGCCATCATGCGCGAGGCAGGGGAATAGGGGAAGTGGGGTGATTTGGGGAGGGGGGTTCAAACTGCCCCTTGGTCGAAAGGCACTTCCAGAGCCAACGCGACAGCGTAAAAAATACCCAGCCGTCACTTTCTATGAACCGCCCCACGGTTGCGGACGGAGAGTGTGGACCATTTTCGCTGCACAACCAAATCTGGAAATTATTCCTAAACCGCGCGCTAATCTTGCAATGCATGGCAATAATAATAGATATTAGACTTCCTAATTCAAGTACCGCAACCGAAAGGCACAGTTAAGATCCAAACTCACACGGCAACTCACGAAAAGACACTTTCAAGCCGCTATCTTCACATAATTTCTTGAATTCGCTCCTACATATTATAATATTTGGCTTCTTCAAATCCACCCCTATTTGACAATCATCGGGCATCTTCCTTGTAATAACGAAATCTTCATGTTTGAACTTTTTTAATTTAGGCCAATACTTAATCGGCTTAACATTCGTATCTATTACATCCAAAATTTTTAAAGAGGCCGTATAAAAACCAAGCACTTCATCACCAATTATATTGGTTAAATTTTCACCACCCCACCATAAAGTAGTTTTTTTAAATTTTATGCAATTTACATTGAGCTCCCTCATAGCATCGGCAAATTTATGAGAATAAACTGAAACACAAAAAGATTTAATATAATCTATAAAATAAAAATCGTCCGGATTAAAAGCGTCCGCGATAAAATCGCCATCATATGCCTTTCCCTCGCACAAGGCCTGATCACAAGCACTTACATCTTTTGCCTCCAGATATGCAGAAGGGTGATACTTATTATGCTCTACGAGTCTATAGTACATACCACATCTACTCCTCACATTTAGCTATCTGAAGGGCGCCTGTACCCAGCATAGTTCTGGTTTCCAGCAACATTTCACGAAGAGCAAGTTGCTTACACGCCTTCCCCATGTTTCTTGTCATATTTTTTAGTACGTTCAATCTATCATCCATATATTGATTATAATCAACATGCCCACCAAAACCACGATGCTGTGCCGACCCACGCTGACCAACAGTACCACCGCCGCTAACACTGCACGCCCTGCTTGGCAAATACATCATATTTTGCCTACTATTGATATCAAATCCTAGGCTTCGAAGAAATGGGTCATTCTGCATATGAAAAGGAATAATATGATGCCTCTGGAAACCAGGCACAGCCGGCATCCAAGCAGGATATCTCTGTAAACCAAGCGGATCAACCCAGCCGCTCGTCTGATTGACGTATCCGTGAGGCCTAACGCCGCCTCGCAGTCCAATTGGGTCAGGACTAGCATATTGTCCTGCCGCTGGGTCGTAGTACCGGAATCGATTGTAATATAACGCCGTCTCTTCATCTTCCCATTGCCCCTGAAAACGGATCGGGCAAAGGAAACGGGCCTTCACGGCAGCAGCATCGTCTTCAAGCGCAAGATTACCAAAAACGCGGCCACCAGCGAGAGAACGGAGAGCATCAGCACTACCGAACTCTGCAATCGCATCGCTATCGGGACTGTTTATGGCGTTCTTTTCTGTATCCCGTCGCATTCCTTCTTTCCGATAGAAGGAGCGGCCACTTCTCCCTGGGATATTATCATTGGCGAAATCGGCGAGCCATAAACACCGGATCTCTCCCCAGGTGCGATATTCAGTCGCCCAGGCAAGCTTCCCTCCCTCATCGAACATCTCTCTGGGTGTACCCAGATGATCGGTAACGATATAGAAAAGTTCTCCCTGCGGTGTCTCCTTAGCCATAGGCCGGAAGCCGCCCGGCTCATAATACCAGCGCGTAGCCCGGTCCCAATCAACAGAGCCATCGAGCCACAGCGGCGCTTCCTCGGAAATGACATCACCATCCCAACCATAGGCAACGCCCACCACCGGCGCTCCTTCTCCGCCATCCTCGTCTCGTCCACCCGAAACGCCCCGCCGCTGATCTGAAACAACGGGCAATAGTTGACTGGCATAATCCGGCATCACATGCTGGGGATCGATCAGGTGAGGGAAACGTACCGCATGGCTTTTTGCTTCCGCCGACGTCAGCTCACGCACCTTCCATACCCGCCGCCCAAAAGGATCATAGCCATAGCGCCAAGCCTCCCTCTCCGGCGTGATGCAGCGGACTAGCCGATCCTTGGCGTCCCATTCGTAGCGCCAGACCTTCGGCCGAAAGCCATTGCGCTCTACGCGGCGCTCGATCACTCGCCCCCTGCCATCATGATCGAGCTTGATACGTTCTCCATGCGGGCCGCTCGCCTGTTTCACTCGCCCGCCCGCCGACAGTGACCAATTCTGTAAATTCGTATCGTAAGTGCTGTAGGCGGCACCAGCAATGGCAGGGCCGATACCGCCACCGCCCTCAGCTGGCCCCTCTCCGTAGCCAATGGTGTTCAAGGCTGCGTCGTAATCGAAGCGCTCAGTATGACCATCACCAAAGTGAGTTCTTATGATCTGCCCATTGATATCGTAGTCGTAGCCGAGTCCACCCCAGATACCGTCTTTGATAGCGGTTGGAGCGAATGCCTTGTCCCAGGCATAAACACGCTCGACCATCGCGCCGCCGCCTATTCCCCGCGACGCGGAAGCAAGATGCTTCCCTTTCATGTCAAGAGCCGCGCCAAAGGGGCGCGCAGCTGGGCCGATATGTTGCGCGCGCAGCTGTCCCACGGCGTCATAACGCTGATTGACGGCAAAACCAGTCGAAGTGGCACGCGACAACTCCTGCCCCAGCGCATCCCGCTCGAACACGAGGGGCAGGTGAGCGGCGATCGTTACGCTCTGCAACGCACCAAGCGGATCGTAGCTCGACGCAACCATCCTCCCGCCGATCCGTCGTTCGATGCGATTGCCGCAGCAATCATAGGCGCTTTCGACCCGCCGGCCATTCACCGTTTCAGCCGTGACGCGCCCCATTGCATCGCGCTCATATTCGATCAACGCGGCCTTGTTCTCCGCCTTCACGAGCAGACCGCGCCCGTCATGCCAGAAACGCGTAATCTCCTCCGGCTCATCTTTGCCTGGAATTCGGCCCGGTCCATAGGCTTCCTCCCGAACGAGCAAGCCTGCCTTGTCGTAACTATAAAGCAAACGGGCTCCGTCGGCGTGACGGGTCTCGATCAGCCTGTCGGCCTTGTCATAGGTATAGTCGATCACAAGACCATCGAAATCCTCCTCTCGGATGACGCGGCCTGCGGCGTCACGCTCAAAAGTCCAGATACGGCCAAGCTGGTTCTCCACCCTAACGAGTCGCTCCAGGCCGTCATAACCAAAGCGCAAGATGCCACCACTGGCATCTTCCATCTCGGTCAGGATGTTATTGGGGCCGAAACCGTAGCGATAAATCGTCTGCCGGCCCTCGCCATCCGTCACCAGCCGTTCGGCCTGGCCGGCTGCAACTGTCGCCACGACGCTCACACCATCGGGACGAGTGATTCGCGAGGGTTCCCAGAAATCGAGGCCGGATCCGTCTTCGTAGACATAGAGCGTGGTCTGTCCCAATGCGTCCGCGACGCTTGTCAGTCGTCCAAAGGCATCATAGTCAAATTGGGTGAGTTCGCCGCGAAAGTCCCGAATAGCGATCAAGCGATGGTGTTGGTCATAATCACGCGTTTCCATCAAACCGTCGGCACGCATGATTTTGATCGGTTGCCCGGCATCATTCGCGATGATCTCCGTGCGGGTGCCAAGGGGGTCCGTTACCGCCGTCAACGCGCCATTGGTACCATATTCATAGTTCCAGGCCTTCCCTTCGCCATCAACCAGCATATCGAGTTCGGTGCCGGGCCCCCAGTAATAGAAGGTCTCGCGCCCTTCGCCATCCCTGATCGAGCGAACATTTCCGCGCCTATCGAACGAAAACTCAGTACGATTGCCTTCGGCATCGATCTCGGCGGTAAGATAGCCTGCAGCATCAAACTCTCTCCGCTTGAAATAGCCCAGAGCGTTGGCCTCGGTTACGACCGCGCGATCATACGCATCGAGGTAGAATTTCTCGAGTTGATCGGGATTGCCATTTGGATAGAAGGTGGTGATGTCGAGTTCGTCATCATATTCGAAGCGACTACCATCATATGGGCCATTGGTGTGTAGGGCGATCACCCGGCCCATATCGTCATAGTCCCGGCGCGACTGGTAGCCGTGTCCCTTGCGGGTTTCGATCAGGCGTCCCCGATCATCGTAACGGTATTGCATTGAACCGCCATAGGGCGCTTCAGCGACAATGAGATTGCGTGCGCCATCGTAGCTGTAGCGCAGCACCGTTCGACGTTCGCCATTCGAACCAACCAGATGCGCGGCAAGGCGCAGGCCGCTCGGATCATTATCGAATTCGACGCACAAGCCGTCGGGATGGTCGAGGCTCTCCAACACTCCCTGCTCGCTGCGACGAAGCGTGATCCGCGATCCCGCGCGGTTCTCGATGACGGCGAGGCGCCAGATCCCATCCTCGAACTTCCGGAAATACCGCTTAGTATGCTCTTCCTTGACAATCAGCGAACGCTTGGGGCCGGCAGCAATCTCCAGGCCACGCGTAGTATCGCCTCCTTCCCATTTTCCGGGATCTGGCCGCGGTTGATCGAAGTGGACCGGGAAAAGATCCTCGTCGAGCAATTGCAATCGTCCATCCACCAAGCGAATGATCGTCGCATCGATCATAGACGTGCGCCCCTGTCCCAGGGGACCGGATGCTCCAATATCTCCGCTATAGACTGAGCCCAAATCCAGAGAAAACGTCCCCAGGATAAAAAACGCAGGATCAGTTTCGATCGGCTTGCCACTTGACACACGAACGGGATTGGCTGCGGCCCTCTTGGCAAGACAATCCCTTACTAGCTTCCTTATGGCTTTCCCTTTGATTATTTCTCGTATTTTTCGCTTTAGCAGCCTAATAAGGGCCCTCCGGCCCGCCTTATCCGCAAGATATCTAATAATCTTTTTCTTAATCGATATTATCGGTATACTAGATATCCAATTATAAGCAGAGTTTAGCTTCGAAGCCGTGGACATATGGTCTTTTAATTTTGCAAATCTGTCCTCAGTAAGAACAAAGGAATTATCAGACGCAACATCAAGATATTTTTCAGTAAGAGTCTTTCCATCCTTGATGTAACTCTCGGCCTCGGCAAGCAACCAAGGATCACTCGGGTTGGCGTTCATATCACGAACGAACTCAACCATCTGCGCTCGCAATAAAGCATCCGTCCCGAGAGCGTCCTCTCCCCAGGTGTTGAAATGCTGCTTTGCTTCGTCCTTTAAATGACGGATCAGTTCATCGAAGTCTGATGTAATGTCCTTGTCATCACTACCTTCATCTTCTCCGGGAGAGACATCCTCACCTATAGTGTTACCCTTCGAAGAAGAGTCCGCGGTACCGCCATCACTTTCGGTAATGTCGGTCTGCTTTTTAGAATCCTCTGGAGAGACGGCGATAGGAGGCAACTGAGCTGGGGTCTCCGGCGTGCCATTGTCGTCAGGGGGCGTCATGGCTCGAATTCCCGTCAGATATGTTCAATAGAAGTTGTGGTCGAGCTGCGACGACCTTCCTGAGGGCCTTCATCAGGCCGATTCATCCAGGCCATATGCTCGTTGCGAACGATGGCGTAGCCCTCGGAAAAAAGGGCACTAGCCCCTTGCATGATATGCGAGACTTGCATGTACCCCGCCACGATCACTCCCTTGCCAGTGCCAGGCTCATGTCCCGTGGTCTTGGTACAACGGGTGTTGAGCTGGAAATCATGGTCCTCGTTGTTACGAATCGTCCGGGATTGCCGAGTGATTGAGCCCTCATCAAACAAACAGATGGAACTGTAGGGCACTGGCACCATCACGTCCCCAATCGGGGTCCAGCATACATCCGGAAAGATCGAATGAACGTAGTTGGTGCCATCGCGACGAGCGGAGACGGGATTACTCATATGGTGTTCTCCGGGAGCTCAAGCTCGGAAGCGCACTCTTCCGGTGCGAGGGAAAACGGAAGCGAGTCCCAATCCCGGCTCAGGCGTTCAAACAATTCGGGAGCCTGATCAAAGGCGAACAACGCAATCTCGAATGTCGAAGCGCGATTATAGATAAGCCTCCAGGTCAGGCTGACGCGGCAATGGAAGAGGTCGTCCTCTGCCATTTCCACGAAGACGGTATCAAGACGCGGACGACAATAAAGGTCTTCGCCCTGCTGTGGCGTGACCAAAGCAAGGAGCTTGGGATCTGGGATGGTGAGATCGAAATGGCTATTGCCGCGTCTCAGATAATGCAGCCGCAGGCGCAAATCGCCCATGCAATGGGGTGAAATCGCCAACCCTTCCGCCGCCGAATTGTGAAAGGTGAAATCATAATCTGCTGGCCATTTCGGCCAGACACTGTCGATCCAGTTTTGATCGTAGGTACCGCCCTTGGGTCGGCGCGGCAGCCAATGGGCGGGAATGGGGCCAAGGCCCTGCGGAGTATAACGCTCCTCGGCATCGGCCACTGGTTGACTATCGGCTTCGATCTGCGGCGCCGGCTGCGGCTTGGTATGATCAGTCCAGTCAGGATGAATCAGACCATACCCAAGTGGATTGCGTTCATTGACTTCGCTCTGGCGCTTGCCATCCTTATCCCGCTCACTCGCCACCATGCCACCATAGGCATACTCATAGCGGATCGGCAGTTCGGTGATCGGTTCCGGTTCTGATAATTCCCAGCCCTTGAAAAGATCGCGGTGCCTTTGCCACTTGCTTTGCTCCTGCTCACTCAAAGGCCGCCGCCATTGTGGTCGCCAGAAACGGGGTCCGGTTACACGCAGCCGCTTGGCGATACGCTTGCCGGCCTCATCGGCTATCTCCACACCGCAGAGCCATGATTGAGCGGGCTTGCCATCCGGCGCGTGGGCAATGGCATTGATAATGAGGTCGGTAGCCGGCTTATACGGCACGAAATCGGAAGGATGACGCAGCGAGGAAGCATTGAGTTCACCATGCGGCACGTCAGTAAAATTGAACGGCTCCTGTTCCGGAGACACTGTGCAAGTACCATCCTCACCAATATCGAAGGCCACCTTCACCATGGCGATGCCGAAGGTTCGTCCGTCGCTTAGCGTATTGGAATAACGCATACTCGGAAAGGGTGTGAAGTTACGAATATCCATGCTCATCTGCTACCATAGACCGTTGCGTAATGCGCACTTAGGCCTGCTTACTGCCAGCCTGTAGATCAATGACCTTTGCGACCTGCTGAAACGGCCCTTCCGCCTCAAAATTGAACTTGACTCCTTTGATTACGATTGTGCCGTCCTTCTTCATGACCAGTAAACTCTTGCCCACTTCAATGACGAACTCCTCGCCAACCGTAATCTTCTTGGCGTGCCCCACCTTTTCCAGCGCCACGCTCCCCACATTCAACACATCGGCAGTTCCCACCTGCGTGGTTCTCGCCACGCCCACATTCTGAGCCTGCATTCTGCCAACGGTGATGCTGTGATTGCCCCCGCCCAACAGCCCACCCAGCGTGCCAAGCGCCGATGTCCCAGCCGCGGCCATCGGGGCGCCGCCAGCCTGGAACAGGGCCTGGGGGGCGACATTGGCGGCGGCCTTCAGGCCCTGGTCGAAGAGGCCGGAGGCGACGCCGAGCACGTTGTTCATCAAGGAGCCGGCAATGCCCCCCGCGATGCCGCCCTGCCCGCCGGCATCGGCCGGCGGAACGAAGGGTGGGGTGGAGAGGATACCGCCATCGCTGCCGCTACTTCCTCCCCCTGCCGCCGCCGCAGCGCCGAGGCCGGATCCGCCGCCCAACCCGCCCAGAGCGGCCTGCGTCACCGCCGAGGCCGCCGCGCCGGCGGTCTTGCTGGCGGCGCTGCCGGGCTGGCTCGCGGCGGCCTGGGCCGCGATCGCCATGGCCTGCTGCAGCATGCCCGCGCTCTGGCCCATCAGCCCGGCGAGCGGCGCCAGCAGGGCGGCCGCGCCCATGCCGGTGGTCGCGCCCACCACCTGGTTGAGCCCGCCGCCGACCTGGTGATTCATGTTGGCACCCACGGTGAGCTGGTGCTGCTGGCCATAGGAATGCAAGGCGCTGGCATCCACCGTGTGGATCTGGTTGTTGAGCACCTTCGAGGTCATGTCCTTCTGGGCATGCAGGTGGAAATTCTCCTGGCCCGGCGCGTCCTCGAAGGAAAACTCGTTGAACTTGGTCGGGTCCTTGGATTTGTAGGTGTTGGAGCGGAAGATGCTCTTGGTCTTGTGCTCGGGCAGCTGGTAGGGCACCTGCTGGCTGGCATTGGGCACCAGCGCGGTGATGATCGGCCTGTCGGGGTCCCCGCCGAGATAGGAAACGATCGCTTCCATACCCACGCGCGGGATGATCTGGCCGCCCCAGTTGCCGCCGCCCCAGTTCTGCGCCACCCGGATCCAGCAGGTGTCGGTGCCGTCCTTCCTGGCGCGGCGGTCCCAGGGGAACCACACCTTCACCCGCCCATATTTGTCGGGATGGATCTCTTCGCCCGGCGGCCCGGCGACGATGGCGATGTCGGTGCCATCGATGCGCGGGCGCTGCGTCGAGCGATGGGGCGTGGCGGGCACCCGGCTCGGCAAAGCGATGAAGCGGTTGGAATACTCCGGCTCGCCCTCATTCGTCTCGTAGGAGCGGTCTCGCGCCATATGCACGATCTGGAAGGTGACGTGCTCCTCATAGGCGTTGCCGGGATTGGCGACGTCATAGGGCTTGAAGCGCCGGCCGGGCTGGAGCGTGCGGATGGAGGAAGCGCCCTCGATGCGCTCGAAATCGGCCTCGGCGGCCTGCATCCTCAGTTTGGACTGGAGTTCCACCCGATCGTTGGCGATGCCTTCGGAGGCACTGTCGGAACCGTAGCCGCCGACCATGGGGTATTCATAGAGTTCATAGGCTTCGTTGCCCGGCAGCGAGACCAGGCTCGGCGTCTCGCCGGAAGGCACGGAACCGGGGGTGAGGAAGTTCCAGTCCCCCGCCGAACGCTTGCCGGGCACATAGGTGAAACTGCGCTGGAATTTGGTGAGGTGGTTGCGGTCGCTCGAGCCCATGGCGAGACGCACATCCGTCTCCGGCCCGCTGGTGTAGCCCGAGACATGCGAGGCGATATGCATGACGTGCCTGGCCGCGACCGAGCCGGCCTCCCCGTCCTCATGCTCGAACCAGAAGAACAGGCCGTCCTCCTCCAGGCGGCGGGTGAGATAAGCGAGGTCCGTTTCATTGAACTGGACCGAATAATGCTGGGGCTTGGGTTCGGGGATGACGCCCGAGGTTACCGGCGCCTGCAGCTTGTGCTCGGAGAGCAAAGTGCGGGCAACGTCGAGCGAGCTCTTGTCCTGCCAGATCCGGCAGTCCGAACGCTGGCTCATCAGCCAGTGCTGGGGCCGGATCTCGAGCTGATAGGCGCGCAGGCCCCGAGTCACCGGCGGTCCCTCGACGAGGCGCACCACCAGCCCATTCCAGGTGCGCCGCTCGCCCTGGCCGAGTTCGAGGGAGACGTCGACCAGCTTGCCGACAATCTCGTTCGGCTTGATGTCGGTCTTCTTGGAGCGCACCGCGATCACCAGCGTGAACAGATCGTTCACCGCCTCGCGCATCTCCACATGTTCGGGCAGCAGCACATCCGAGCCCAAGGGCGTCTCGATGCGCAGGATGCGTTCGGCCTGGATGTAGGATGCTGAGCTGGCGTCGCCGTCCATCGAATGCAATTCCTGATCTGATGCTTGAATTCAAACCTCACGCAAGCCGGGGAGCGCCGCCCTCCCGGCCATCGAACAGTCACTTACGACCCAGACGAATATTCGGGAGCGAAGCGCCGAATGAAGTCGTCGGCGAGCGTCTTGACATTGAATTGCCGCAATATTTCCAAGCGCTTGGTCTTGGTGTTGTAATAGGCAGCAGCGATGAGATTTTCGTCCCCATATTGGACAAAGGGTACCGCAGCATTGGTCTGCAAAATTACGCCGGGTGCGGGATCTTCTCCCCAATAATCAATGAACCCGAGAGGAATCTTTTTCGCAGTACTGCCAAATAGGTTGGCGTTGAAGGCGTTGTATTTCCCGACATAAGTGAGCGATAGCGTCAATTCGCCGGTCGCACGGGTGGTAAGCTGCTGGCCTGGCGTAATCCATTCCTCGAACAGCTCCCTGGCCCCGGGCATGCCGGGCAATTTGCGCCCCTTGAAATAGACGTCTTCGACCCTGGCCAGAGTGACAACGCGCCGCAAGCCATGCACGTGCTTCACACCGGCGACCTTGATCCCCTTCACCTTCTGGCTCGGCGCGACCATGTCGAACAAAGGGCTGCTGGTATATTTTTCTTCGACAATGAGATGCTGGGGTGTGAGAGAAACCTTTCGAATACCGTCTTGGAATCCCATCGTACTCCCCTTCGCTGATGTGAAGCCTGTGTTGGTGGCGCCTCGATCGAAGATCCCGAGGCGTAAACGAACGAATTGGACGCCAGCCGATGAAGGCCGGCGTCCAGTGCGGCGCAGCTCTTAGGCGGCCTTCGTCGTGGCCAGATCGTAGGTGGCGATCGTCGGCGAGCCGTTGCTGTTGTCCTCGCCGTAGGGGGTGTACTTCACCTGCATCTTGGTGAAGTTGAGCCGGATCGTCTCGACCGGGCGGTCGCCATTCGAATCGACCGAATAATTGGCCAGCAGCGTGTTGGTTAGCGTGTATTCGATATAGGTGTTGCCGGGGCTGCCGGTGGACACCAGGTGGATCACCGCCGTCTTGCCAGTGCGGCCCGAGCAGGCTTCCTGGAACAGCCGGGTGGAGGAGGAATCGCTGACCTTGGTCAGGATCACTTCCGAAATCGTCGGCTCGGACGCTTCACGGTTGGCGGCGGAACCCGCCGAGGTGTTCATGTTGCGCGAAACATTCCAGTGAATGGCTTCGATATCCATCCACTTCTTATGCTGTTCCTGGGTGGCGTCGCCCTGGATACCATCGAGCTGCAGATAAATCGGCATACTACTTCTCTCCTGTTCGAAGTTGAATCGGCCTTGTCAGGTCAAGGCGCTCGCGCCTTTCTGGGTCGTACCGCATCCGAATGAGCCTTCTTGCCATTCGAGGCTGCTTTATCCGCCGGCCGTTTCCTCGGCCCGGCGAATTCCTTGGCGGCCGCCGCCGGCTCAGCGCCAATGCTGAAACGGCGTCCGTCAAATCCGATCTCGATCCGCGCCGCCTTGCTTCCGGCGGCGACCTGATCGAGGAAAAAGGTGGACAGATCCGGCAGAAGCTCGCGCGCGATCATCGCTTCGATGGCACGTGCGCCCATCTCGCTGGTGCCGGCGCGGGTAACCAGGGCCTCACGCGCCGCAGGCAGAAGGACAACGTCGCTGCCATAGCTCGCCGAAACGCGGCCCTGAATGCGCCCGATCTGGATGTCGACGATGCCCGACAACGCCGCCTTGTCGAGCGGCATGAAGGGCAGGATGGTGGTGCGGCCGAGGAAGGCGGGCTTGAATTGCTTTTGCAATTCGCCGAGCAGCAGCCCCTCCAGCGCCTCGCCTTCCGGCATGGTGTCGGGATCGCCAGCCAGTGTGGCCAGCAGTTCCGAGCCGGTATTGGCCGTCATCACGATGGTGGTGTTTTTGAAATCGATGTCGCGGCCTTCGCCGTCGCGTAGCGTGCC
Source organism: Labrys sp. HAY1-8F (assembly GCF_056754975.1). Lineage (NCBI taxonomy): Bacteria > Pseudomonadati > Pseudomonadota > Alphaproteobacteria > Hyphomicrobiales > Xanthobacteraceae > Labrys > Labrys sp. HAY1-8F. Next base: position 1,563,582 of record NZ_JBPGWZ010000002.1, read on the forward strand.
CTTGTCGAAGACCTGGTAGAAGATCTCCTGGACCCCGGGATGGGCCTTGTCGATCTCGTCCAGCAGCAGCACGCCATAAGGCCGGCGCCTGATGGCCTCCGTCAGCACGCCGCCCTCGCCATAGCCGACATAGCCGGGCGGCGAACCAAGGAGCATGGAGATCTTGTGCTCCTCCTTGAATTCCGACATGTTGATGGTGGTCAGATGCTGGCTGCCGCCATAGAGCAGGTCGGCAAGCGCCAGCGCCGTCTCGGTCTTGCCGGTGCCGGACATGCCGACGAACAGGAACACCGCCGGCGGCCGGCGCGGATCGGAAAGCCCGGCCCGGGCCGTGCGCATCGCCGAAGCGACACGACCGATGGCGCCGTCCTGGCCGATCACACGCTCCTTCAGGCGCGCTTCCAGCGTCTTGACCGTCTCGATCTGGTCGGTGAGCAGCTTGCCGACGGGTATGCCTGTCCAGCGGGCCACCAGCGAAGCGATCACCTCGCGGTCGACGGCGCGCGGCAAGAGAGGCGTTTCGCCGGTGAGTTCTGCGAGGCTGTCTTCGGCGACCGCAAGCGCGGCGCGGGCGCTTTCGCGGGTACCGGGCTGCTCGGGGAAAGGCGCGACATTCCCGTCATCACCGACTGGCGACGAGGGCTCGCCTGCCTCGTCTTCGCCCGACAGGATTGCCTCCAGCCGATCGGCCTCCTCCACCAAACGCGCCTCGGCCTCGAAGCGGGTCTGAAGCCCCTCGATCTCGTCGGCGATCACCGCGAGTCGGTTATCGATCTGCCCGCGCCGTTCGAGACCTTCCGTGCTCTCCGGCTCCTTGACGAGCCAGGCGGCCTCGACTTCCAGCAATTCGCGTTCGCCACGCAGCGATCGGATCGCCTCCGGAACGGCCTGCCGCCCCAGGGATACCGCAGCTGCGGCTGTATCGATGAGACTGATCGCCTTGTCCGGCAATTGGCGAGCTGGAATATAACGTGCGGATAATCGTACCGCCGCAGCCAGCGCTTCGTCGCGAATGCGCACCTTGTGATGGGACCGGAAGGCACCGGCCACGCCACGCAGCATGCGGATCGCGGTTTCTTCGTCAGGCTCATCGACCTTCACGGTCTGGAAGCGGCGGGTCAGCGCCGCGTCGCGTTCGATGAAGCGCTTATATTCACTCCAGGTCGTGGCGGCGATGGTGCGCAGTTCGCCGCGTGCCAGCGAGGGCTTGAGAATGTTGGCGGCATCGCCTTGTCCGGCTTGGCCGCCGGCCCCGATCAGGCTGTGCGCCTCGTCGATGAACAGGATGATCGGCACAGGCGAGGCCTTGACCGCATCCACCACGCCATGCAGCCGGCGTTCGAACTCGCCTTTCACCCCGGCCCCGGCCTGCAGCAGGCTGAGATCGAGCGACAGCAGGCGCACACCCTTCAGCATGGCCGGCACATTGCCGCCCGCAATCTCCAGGGCCAGCGCCTCGGCGATGGCCGTCTTGCCGACGCCGGCCTCGCCGACCAGAATCGGGTTGTTTTGCCGACGGCGCATCAAGACGTCGATGACCTGGCGCAGTTCACGGTCACGCCCGATCACCGGATCGATGCGACCGGAGCGGGCATCCGCCGTCATGTCCTGGGTGTAGAGACGCAGGAAATCGCTCTCGCCGGCGGCCGCCCCGGTCGGTGCTGCCACCCCAGCCAGCGCCTGATCCGCATTCCCGGTCTTGAGATCGGCAAGTGCCGCTTCGACGGCCTTGAGATCGATGTCCCGCAGGCTTGGGGCCGTGGCTCGCGCTACGATGCGAAGGCTCTGCTCGGTGGAAAGCGCCACCAGGAGATCGCCGAATTCCACGCGGCTGCGACCAAACTGCAGCGAAGCCACCAGCCACGCCTCACGGGCAAGCGTCAGCACATTCTGCGACAGAGTCAGCTGCGCCTGACCGTCCCGCGACAGGTCGGCAATGGCCATGTCGAGCTCGCGCCTGAGAGCTTCGACGCGGAGCCCTGCCTGTTCAAAACGCGCCACCAGATCGGGCGCTTGGACAAGCCCGCTCAGCCAGTGCGCGACCTCCACAGTGGGGTTCGCATTGCGTGCGGCGATGGACGCAGCTGTCTCAAGAGCGACACGTAGCTCCGGTCCCAACATCCTGACAAGTTGGTTGAGATCAATATTCGGCATCCACGAATTCCACGTAGGTTTTTCTGCTCATGCACAAGTGCGCCGTAACGTCAATCGAGTTAAGCAGGATTCCCATTTTCCGTCTATAGAGCTATTATTACAAAAGCCAAGATACCGGTACACCACTGCGAGTCTATCTCTAAAATGGCGGTACGATAGTACATGACAATTTGATGACATTCGCGCGACATGATTCATATAATTCTTCATCGATTGGAAAACTGTAGGCTAATACCATAGTCCGTCATTAATTCATCATACCGGCTGTGGCATTGACATTACTGTATCTTTGGAAACAGAATGCTTGAGCATTTGGAAGCAGACTGCCATCGGGATGTGTCAGGAGTTTAAAGCTTGGGGCCGCTGTGCTGATGGATTTGAGGGAGATTATCTCTCCACTTGGGCAGGACAGCCCATGCGGCGAGAATATCAGGGTAACACCCAAATATCAGGAAAAGTATTATCGGATTAAGGACGCTCGAAATGCTGCTCGAAGCGTTGAACGTAGTGCGTCTCCGAATGAAAATATTCGACTTACGCCGGCCTGGCATGAAGTCAATGAACTAGGTCTGCAGATCTTGTCGTCCAATAGCAAGGATATCGAAATCCTTGCCTGGCTCGCCGAGGCCCAGCTTAGGCTGCGTGGCTTCGAAGGGCTGCGGGACAGTTTCGCGGCCATGATGTCGCTTTTAGACAATTATTGGGAGCAACTGCATTCCATTGGCGACGACGACATCGAGGAGCGATTGGCCCCCCTTGCCGGTCTCAATGGCGTCAACAGCGAAGGCTCGCTGATCCAGGCGATTCGACTGGCCTCGCTGGTGCCCAATGGCAGTTTTGCCCAGCACTCGCTATGGGACTACCAGCTCGCTCAGCGCGCCGGAGAAACCGAACGTCGCGATCTCCTGCACGAGGCAGCCACGGAGGCGGGAATCACCGCCATGGCCGCACATCTGGCCGTCGTCAACGACTGCATCGCCTCCTTCGCCAAGCTGGCAGCGGTGCTGACCGAGCGCTGTGGGGATCGGGCACCGCCGAGCTCCAACACCCGCAACGTATTGCAGGAAGTTGCGGCAGCCATCCGGGATCTCACCGGCCTTGGTGGGGAAGAAGGCGATACGGCGCCAGTCTCCACGGCCGAGATCCAGGCGGCCAGTGTCGGTGACGCCGCTCCAGCATTGGCAGCACCGCGCTCTCTTGCCCCCGGCAGCGTCATCGGCTCGCGCGAGGAAGCTTTCGAGATCCTGCTCGCCGTTGCCCGCCATTTTCGACGGACGGAACCGCATTCCCCGATTTCCTTAGCCATCGAAACACTGGTGCGCAGAGGGCGCATGGACTTTTCTGAACTGCTGGCCGAACTCCTTCCCGAGGCGCAGACGCGCAATGCCGTCCTGACCGCGGCCGGGATTCAGGCCAAAGCCGAGAAGCGGGACACTTGAGAGGCGCCAGCGGGCTTGACGGGGGCTGAGGCCCTCGCCCCCGCCAGCATCTCCCGTCCCGACGATACAAGAAATTATCAGCGTGCTTCATGGCACAGATAGGAAGACCAAGATGGAAAGCGTTCACGCCAAGCTCGAGAGGGTGCGCAAGCCCCGAGTTCACATCAAGTACGAAGTCGAGACCGAAGGGGCGATGGTGGTCAAGGAGCTGCCCTTCGTCGTCGGCGTGCTCGGCGATTTCTCGGGCAATCCGACCCAGCCGCTCAAACCCTTCGGTGAGCGCAAATTCGTGCAGATCGACCGCGACAATTTCGACGACGTCATGCGCCGCATGACGCCCGGCCTCAATATCGCGGTCGAGAATACCCTGGCCGATGATGGCACCGATCTCGCCGTCAACCTCAAATTCGAGAGCATGGAAGACTTCGAGCCCGGCTCGATCGTCAACCAGGTTCCGGCGCTCAAGGCCCTGCTCGACGCGCGCAACCAGTTGCGCGACCTGATGAGCAAGGCCGACCGTTCCGAGGATCTCGAGCGTCTGCTCGAAAGCATCCTGCAGAGCCAGTCCGACATCAAGAAACTGGTCGGCCAACTCGACGGCAACAACAAGGACGGCTCGGCGAACTGACGCCTGAGCGATACGAGGATCGAGCCATGAATGCCAAGACTCAAGCCCAGCGCGATGTTGTCGTCGAAACCTCCGCGGACGAGAACCTGCTCACCCAGGTCGTCGCGGCCACGCGTCAGACCGAGCCGGACCGCGCCCAGGACCTGCTGCGTACCCTGACTGACCAAGCTCTCAAGGGTACGGTCGTCTACGACCGCAACCTGACGGTGACGCTCAACAACGCCATCGCCGCCCTCGACAAGACGATCTCGCGCCAATTGGCGGCGATCATGCAGTCGCCCGAATTCACCAAGCTCGAAGGCGCCTGGCGTGGCCTCAACTATCTGGTGAAAAACAGCGAGACCAGCGTCAATCTGAAGATCCGGGTGCTCAATGCCTCCAAGCGCGATCTCGCCAGGGACCTGTCCAAGGCCGTCGAGTTCGACCAGTCTCGCCTGTTCAAGTCGATCTACGAAGACGAGTTCGGCACACCCGGCGGCGAGCCGATGGGCGCCATTGTGGGCGACTACGAATTCGACAACTCCTTCGATGACGTCCAGCTGCTGCAGGGCCTGTCCTCGATCGCGGCAGCGGCTTTCGCCCCCTTCATCTCGGCGGCGAGCCCGCGCATGTTCGGCTTCGAGGACTATCGCGACCTTGCACGCCCGCGTGATCTCGAGAAGATCTTCGAGACGGTTGAGTATGCCAAGTGGCGTTCCTTGCGCGAAAGCGATGATTCACGCTTCGTCACCCTGGCCCTGCCGCGCGTCCTGGCCCGCATGCCCTATGGACCCAAGACGCATCCCATCGATGAATTCGGCTATGACGAGACCGGCGATTCCAAGACCGGCGAGCTGCCGCATGACAATTACTGCTGGATGAATGCCGCCTATGTGATGGGCACGCGCCTGACCGAGGCCTTTGCCAAATATGGCTGGTGCACCGCCATCCGCGGCGCCGAGAATGGCGGCAGGGTCGAGAACCTGCCGATGCATATCTTCTCCAGCGACGACGGCGACCTCGATCTGAAATGCCCCACCGAAGTCGGTATCACCGACCGGCGCGACGCCGAACTCGGCAAGCTCGGCTTCCTGCCGCTGTGCCACTACAAGAACACCGATTATGCGGTGTTCTTCGGCGCGCAGACGACGCACAAGCCCAAGCTTTACGATCGGCCCGAGGCGAATGCCAATGCCGCCGTCTCGGCACGCCTGCCCTACATGATGGCGACCTCGCGCTTTGCCCATTATCTTAAGGTGATGGGCCGCGACAAGATCGGCTCCTTCATGGAGGCCAAGGATTGTGAGGCCTGGCTCAACCGCTGGATTTCCAACTATGTCAACGCCAATGACGAGGCGGGTGAGGAAACCCGGGCGCGCTATCCGCTGCGTGACGCCAAGGTGACGGTGCAGGAGGTCCCGGGCAAGCCCGGCTCCTACAACGCCGTGGCCTGGATGCGTCCCTGGCTGCAGATGGAGGAACTGACGACCTCACTGCGCATGGTCGCTCGCATTCCTGCCAAGAACTAAGCCGGCAAATATATCCTGAGCCGTGCCGCCGGCCTGCCCGGCGGCACCTTCGGCTTTCCCAGGAAAGCCCATTCCGACGATAGGTTCGAGAACTTGCTGCGAGGCAGAGCAGATCAGCTCATCGCCCTGATCGACGAGGCATTGAATCGCCAGGTCAACGCGATCCTGCATCATCCCGAATTCCAGGCGATGGAAGCACGCTGGCGCGGGCTGGCGATGCTGGTGCGCGCGGCCTCGCGCTCGAGCGAGGTCAAGATCAAGCTGCTCAGCCTGAGCTGGAAGGAGCTGGCACGCGCCATGGAGCGCGCATCCGATTTCGATCAGAGCCGCCTGTTCGAGCTGGTCTATAATCGCGAATTCGGTATGCCCGGCGGGGAGCCCTATGGCCTGCTCGTCGGGGACTATCACCTCTCGCCCACCGATCCCCAGGCCAATGGCGATGTGGTTGGCACACTTGCCCAATTGGCCCTGGTGGCCGCAGCGGCCTTCTGCCCCTTCGTGGCGGCCGCCTCACCCCATGCGATCGGGCTGGAGAGCTTTTCAGAACTCAACCGCGTGCAGGATCTCAACTGGCTCGACACCAGTCCCGACCGCATACGCTGGAACCGCCTGCGGACCCATGAGGATACCCGCTTTCTCGGACTGGTCGCGCCACGCATCCTGATGCGGCAGCCCTATGAGCCCTATTCGCGCCGGCGCGACGATGGCTTTCCCTTCCGCGAGGCGATCTCGCAGGACGGCGCCAGCCTGCTGTGGGGCAATGGCGCCTTCGCCTTCGCAAGCGTCGTCATCCGCAACTTCATTCACTTCGGCTGGTTCGCCGACATTCGCGGCGTTACCCAGGATGCCGTCGACGGTGGCATGCTGAGCAGCGCCGAACTTGCCGCCTATGATTTCGGCACGGAGAGCCAGGGACTGTCTGCCCAGGCGCCCGTCGAGGTTCGCCTGACGGGCGGCCAGGAACAGCAGTTCTGCGATCACGGCCTGGTGCCGATCGGCACCACCTATATGTCCGCCTGCGCCATCTTCAACGCCAACCAATCGCTCCATGCGCCGCAGCATTACGCCAACGAGAACGCGCGCCAGAACGCCCGTCTCGCTGCCATGCTGCAATATGTGCTCTGCGCTTCGCGGTTTTCCCATTATCTCAAGGTGATCATGCGCGACCAGGTCGGCCGGCTGGCCGATGCCGCCTCGCTGCAGCGCAAGCTCGAGGACTGGCTGTCGGGCTACACGCTCGGCAATGACGATGCCGACCTGCCGCTGCGCACCCGCTATCCGCTGCGCTCGGCCGGTATCAGCGTGGAGGAACTGCCCGGCAAGCCCGGCACCTTCATCTGCACGGTGCGGCTGCAACCGCATTTCCAGCTCGACGACGTCTCGACCAGCTTCCACCTCATCGCCGAAATGGCGCCGCCGACGAGCAGCGTCGATACCGCTTCTTTGCCCAGAAGGATGACAGCATGACGCTCGCCGCCAGCATCGCCAATTCTCTTTCCGAAGGGGCACTGAGTCAGGCGCTCGACCACGCCAGGGAGCATATGCGGGCCCACCCCTCCGACAAGGATGCCCGTCATCTCTATATCGACCTGCTCATCCTCGCCGGCGATTATGAGCGGGCCGACACGCAATGCAGCCTCGCCGTGACCCTGGCGCCGCAGGATACCATGGGCTTTGCCCTGCTCCGCAATCAGTTGCGCGCCATGGCGGCCCGCAAGGCCTGGTTCGAGACCGGTGCCGTCCCCGAATTTCCGCATGGGCCAAGCGCACTCGACAGGGCGGCAATCGAACTCGCCATCATCAACCGTGAAGGCAGCCCGGCAGGGCCGGCGCTGGCGGCCCTGGACGGACTGCGCGGTGAACGGCCGATGCTGTGGAACGGCAAGCCGGTCGGCGATTTCCGGGACCTGGACGATCGGGTTCCCCATGCGCTCGAAGTGATCATGACGGGCGGGTCCTATCTGTGGATCGACTTCGCCAAGATCGCCTCCGTGGCGGTGGAGCCGATCGCCCGGCCACGCGACCTCGCTTTCCGCCGGGCAGAATTGTCGCTGGCCGACGGCGCCTCCGCCTCGGTCCTGCTGCCAGCGATCTATCAGGGCACCGAAGACCGCGAGACGCTGTTGCTGGGGCGCGAGACCGAATGGATCACAGAACCCAGCGGCATCACCGCCGGCCGCGGCCAGCGTTGCTTCCTCGCTGGTGACGAGCTGGTTTCCTTCCACGACATGCAGAGCCTGGGCATGCCCGAAATCATCAGGCAGAAGCAGGCTGCCCATGGTTGATCCGCTCGAACGCTTCCGGGCCCGCGAGCAGGTCCTGTCGCGCTCCATCCTGGACCGGCTGCTCGACGCAGCCCCGGATCTCCCTCGGGACCCTGCCCTGAGCCTCGCGGATCAGGCACGCGAGATGCGCGAAGCCATCCGCCGCGACCTTGAAGCCCTGCTCAACACCAGGCGCTGTCCGACAAGCCCGCCGGACAAGCTGGCGGAACTCAAGGATGCGCTGGTCAGCTACGGGGTGGAAGGCATCGTCTCAGCCAACCTTGTAACCGACGAGGCCAAGCTGCATTTGGCGCGCGCCATCGAGCGGCGCATCGCCCTGTTCGAGACCAGGCTGTCGAACATACGCGTCACCATCCTCAAGAACCGCACCCAGGGCGAAAGAGCGCTGCGTATGCGCATAGAGGCGACCTTCCGCCTCTATGACGGCATGCCGCCGATCAATTTCGAGTCCACCATCGATCCCACCAGCCAGCGCTTCCAGGTGGAGGCGGCGCATGGTTGAGGGCTTTCTGCGACGCTATAACGAGGAATTATCGGCCCTGCGCCGACGGGCGTCGCGCTTTGCCGATGCCTTCCCCAAGATCGCCGGACGGTTGCGCCTGACCGGCGAGGTTGCCGACGATCCCCATGTCGAGCGCCTCATCCAGAGCTTCGCCTATTCCGCCGCCAGGGTACGCCAGAAACTGGACGACGAGTTTCCCGAGCTGACCGATGGCCTGCTCGAAACGCTCTACCCGCATTATCTCGCGCCCCTACCCTCCATGAGCATCATGCGCTTCTCGCCCGGCGAGACGCTGGCCGCCGCGCAGATTCTGCTGCGCCATACCGAAGTTCAGGCCGAACCGGTCGGCGGCGAGACCTGCCGCTTCCTGACCACGCAGGACGTCGAAATCGCACCGGTGGAGGTCAGCGCGGTCTCGCTGTCGGGACAACCGATCCAGGCACCGCTCTCCCGCCATGCCGGCGCGGCCGGTTGCCTGCGACTGTCGATCCGTTCGCTGGCGGGCCGCCGGCCCCTGTCCGAACTCGGGCTCAAGCGCCTGCGCTTTCACATCGCCTCGCCCTGGCGGCAAGCAAGCGCGCTCTACGAATTGCTCGCAAACCACACGCTCGGAATCGCGCTGGCGCGGCACGCCGACGATGACAAGGTGATCTTCCTGCCGGCCGATCATCTCAAGCCGGTCGGTTTTTCGCCAGACGAGACGATGCTGCCTTATCCGAGCACGAGCTTCACCGGCTATCGCCTGCTCACGGAATTCTTCGCGCTGCCGCAGAAATTCCTGTTCTTCGAGATCGACGGACTGCAGCGCTGGCACGGCGACGGGCTGGAGATCTTCGTCTATCTCGGTGAGACGGACGGCAAGCTGGAACGCTCGGTTACGGCCCGGGACCTGGTGCTGCATGCCACGCCGGTAGTCAATCTGTTCCGCCAGACCTGCGAGCCCCTCGCGCTCGACGGCACCCGTACCGAATATCGGCTACTGTCCGACTCGCGGCGGCAGAAGACGCGCGAGATCTATGCTGTCGAGCGGGTGATGTTGACTGGATCGAAGGGCGAGCAGCAATCCTGCCAGCCCTTCTTCGGGCGCACCCAGCGCTCAGGCGCGGCGGCCGCCTATTGGCAGAGCTATCGCCGCTTCGACCCAGACGACGGCACCTGCGACCTCGACATCGCCTTCGTCGACCACAATCGTCGTGCCACCGGCAATCTCGATGCCGTGGCGAGCGTCGATGCCTGGTGTCTCAATCGCGCTTTGCCCGAGCGCCTGCCCTTCGGTGGCGGCCATCCACATCTCAAGCTCGCGGCCGGCAACGAGGCGGTCGGACGGATCGAGGCGCTGATCGCGCCCACGCCGGCCGTGCGCATGAACGACGAGGACGGCCGCAACTGGCGGCTGATGTCGCATCTCCTGCTCAATCATGTCTCGCTGTTCGACAATGGCGGGGCAGCGCTCAAGGACATCCTGTCGCTCTATGCCTTCCGCGACCTGCCGGAGACGCGCCAGCTCGTCGATGCCATCATCCAGGTGGAGGCAAGGGCTGCCACCGCCCGTATCCGGGGCGGCATGGTGCCCGGCACCGAGATCGCGATCGAGTTCGATCCGGCCGCGATCGATCGCCCATCAGCCTTCCTGTTCGGCAGCGTGCTCGATCGCTTTTGCGGCCTCTACACCTCGGTCAACAGCTTCACGCGGCTGACGGTCTCCATCAAGGGCCAATCCAAGCCGATCGCCACCTGGCCCGCCCGGGCGGCCGAACGCCCCCTGCTCTAGGAGACCTTCGCGCACCATGCTTCCCGACCGTAGCTCAGATGATCTTGCCGATCTGCTCGAACGCGACCCCGGCCGCTTCGAGCCGACCACGGCTTTTCGCGTCGCCCAGGCGGCGCAAGAGCAGGCGGCGGACGGGCAGCTTGCTATCACCGCGCATGCGGGCGTCTCACCAGCTGCCCTCCCGGTATCGGAGTTTCGCCGAAAGGAAGGCCAGGCCACCTTGCGTAGCGCCCTGGCCGGGCTTGCCGGGCCGCTGGGCTCGCTGCCGCCGACCTATAATGAACTCATCATGCGCGAGGAGCGTAACAAATCCTCCTCCCTCGCGGCCTTCCTGCAGCTGTTCGGCGCCCGCATGGACGAGTTGTTCGTCGATGCCAGCGAGAAATATCGGCTTGCCCGGCTGTTGCGCTGGGGCAGCCGCGAGGGCCGCAACGGCTTCATCAGGGCGTTGCTGTCCCTCACCGGCTTCGGCACCGCCAGGTTGCGGGAGCGCAGCAACGTCGAGGACGATGTGCTGCTGCGGTTCAGCGGCTTCTTTGCGGCACGCACCCGCAATGTCAGCAATCTCAGGGCCATGCTGCGCGAGGTCAGCGGCCTGCCGGTTGAGATCGAGCTCTTCCAGGGCCGTTGGCTTGGTGTGCCCGAGCCTGAACAAAGCCAGATGACACGCGAGGCCACGGTGCGGCTCGGCGTCGATGCCATGGCGGGTTCGGCTATCCGGGATCTTTCCAGCACCTTCCGTGTGGTGATCGGCCCACTCGACTATCGGGACTATCTCTCGCTGGCGCCCGGCAGCCGCAATATCGGCGAGCTCTTCGCGCTCACGCGCCTGTTCATCGGCTGCGGGCTCGATTTCGACATCCAGGTCGTTCTCAAGAAGGAGCATGTTCCCTTCTGCCAGCTCGGCCAGGCGGGCGATCCGCCACGCCTGGGCTGGAACAGCTGGGCGCGGAGCGCGCCGGCAGCTCGGGACAGCGACGACGCCGTCATCACCGAGCGTCAAGCAACGCTGCAACCGGTCTCGTAAGGAGATGGCCATGCGGTTGGAACTCAAGCAGGTCGAAGAGAGCGGAACCAGGGCAGGCGGCCAACGCTGGATTCTGGAGCGGGGGCGCCGAACACTGGGCCGCTCGGTCGATTGCGACTGGCAGGTGCCTGACGCCGGCCGCACCCTTTCCAAACATCATTGCACCATTCTGCGTGATCGTGACGGCTATCTGCTGCGCGATGAAAGCGCCAACGGCACCCGTGTGGACGGCATCCTGGTCCTGGAGGGCGAGACCGCCCGCCTCAGGCATCAGTCGCGCCTTGAACTGGGCGGCCAGGCGTTCTCGGTATCCGTCATCGGCGAGGCCGACCGCGACATCGTCGACCCCGCAGCGGGCCTCGTGGTCAGCGAGGAGAATCTGACGATCACCGCCATCCTTGCCGATATCGCACCGGGCGGGCAGACCGCGACCGGGGTCATGGGCGGACGCGTTTCGGACGACTGGCCCTTGCCGCAGGCGAATGCTTCCCGTCCTGCCGGGCGCAAGGCTGAAGCGGCGCCCTCCTCGCGCCATGTCGAGATCGGCTGGAATGGCCCGCCGGATCCCAAGGCGATCAAGCCGGTGTTGCCCAACGACTGGAACGAGGACTTCGACTACGGCAATCGCCTCGAACATGGCCGGGCCACCTTCGTTTCCGTGCCCATGACGCGCGACCGCGGCAAGAGCGACTCCGAAGCAGCACCGGCAAACGACGATACGACCCAGGCAATTCCCTCTTCGGACCGGGACGAAGATCCCGCCGAATTCCTTGCCGACCTGACACCTGTCTTTGCTTGGCAGCCACGCTGCGAAGGCCTGCTGGCGCAGTGCGAGGAAACCCTCGAAAAGGCTTTCGCCACATTCGAGATCGGCACCGAATCGCTGGCGGAAACTCCGGATCTCTTCGGTCTCGATCGGGAAGAGGCCATGCTGGCGCGGCTCGAGACCTTGCTCACGCGACAGCAGGCACTCGCGGAGGCTCTCGGCACCCTGGTGCGCGAGGTCAGCCCGCAATTGGAGCCGCGCATCATCGAGGCAAGCACCGATGCCCGGACGATCGGCCTGCCCTGGCGCCGCAACGGGGCCTATTGGCAGACCTATCGACGGCAGTTCAACGCCGACGGCCGGGATCTTTCAGTCCGAGACCTGTTCCGCAGGGCAATGCTGAGTTCGCTTGGCCAAGTTAGGAACGAACCGGCTGGTGGCCAGACGCCCCGGACGGCGGACGGCACGACAAGCAAGGACGACGAAGTCGCATGAGAAACGAGAACAGGGTTGCGTGGAGCGAAGGCATGTTCCTTCGCGTGCAGCATTTCCAGCAGGCCGATCGCTGGACCGAGCGGCTGGTTCGTGCGACCACGCGTGAGCTTGCCGCCTATCCCTGGGGCATCGCCGAGATTGGCATCGACCGCGGCGCCCTGGCGATCGGGCAGTTCGCCCTGGCCAATCTGCGCGGCACCCTGCCGGACGGCACGCCTTTCGAGGCTCCCTTCGACACCGATCTGCCGCCGCCGCTGGAGCTCGACGAAGCCACCAAGAACGCCATCATCTATCTGGCGCTGCCGGCCCGGCGGCCCGGGCGCGCCGACATCGCCATCAATGGGGGCGCTTCCTCGCCCGGCGTCAGGGTGGTCGCCTCGCATTACGAAGCGCCCGACGCCAATGTCGAGACCGACTTCATGGCACCCATCGATGTCGGCCGGCTGAGCCTGCGCTATCTCAAGAGCGGCGATGACCTCGCCGGCTATGAGCTGATCGGCATCGCCCGCGTCATCGAGGTGCGCTCGGACAAGGCCGTGCTGCTCGATCCCGATTATATCGCGCCCAGCCTGAACTGCGCTGCCGAGGCGCGGCTCGGCGAACTCATGACCGAACTCCTCGGCATCGTGCGCCATCGCGCGACGGCCATCGCCGAGCGCATCGGCGACCCCACCATCCGCGGCACGGCCGAGGTCGGCGATTACTTCCTGCTCCATATCCTCAATCGGGCCGATCCCTTGCTCAGCCACATCGCGGCCAACGCGACGCGGATACACCCGATGACCTTCTATGAGCATTGCATCCAGCTCGCCGGGGAACTTGCCACCTTCACCATGGATTCCAAGCGCGCCAGCGAGTTTCCGCCCTATCGGCACGAAGATCTCAAGGCAACCTTCGCCGCGGTGTTCGACGATCTCAGGACCTCGCTCTCGGCCGTGCTCGAGCAGGCCGCCGTTGCCATTGAGCTCGCCGAACGCCGGCATGGCGTGCGGGTCGGCACCATCAACGATCGCACTTTGCTCAAGGATGCCGGCTTCGTGCTGGCTGTCAGGGCCGAGATGCCGGCCGAGGACGTGCGCCGCCGCCTGCCCGCCCAGATCAAGGTCGGGCCGGTGGAGCGCATCGCCGAACTGGTCAATGTCGCCTTGCCTGGTATTCCCGTCCGGCCCCTGCCGGTGCTGCCGCGCCAACTGCCCTACCGCTCGGGCACGATCTATTTCGAACTCGATACCAAGAACCCGCTGTGGAAACAGCTCGATACCTCGGGCGCCATCGCCCTCCATCTCGCCGGCGACTTTCCGAGCCTGGAGATGGAACTGTGGGCCCTGAGGGAGTGAAGGACGCCAGCCGATGAACAAGGCAACGACAGCCCCCTGGCAGTCCCTGCCGACGGTGGTTGAGCTCACCGAAGACGGCGCCAAGAAACAGCAGACGGCACGCAAGATGGCCGAGATGCTGGATGACGCTCCACAGGATGGCTCGGCTCCGGCCGAGCCGCTGCGGTCGGGTGGCTGGTCGACTGATACGCTGGTGCGCAATTTCCGTTTCGGCGGCGAAGAAGTGCCGACCATCGTAGCCTCGGCCGCTCCCCTGCTCAACCTCGCCCATGCCTTGCGCCACACCGCGGACCAGCCCGACATCGAGCAGCTTCGCCGCACCACTACGGAAGCAATCAACCGATACGAGCACGATCTCGCCGGTGCCCGCGTCAGCCCGGAGCGGGCGCGCGCCGCCCATTATGTCGTGTGCGCCACTGTCGACGACGTGGTGCTGAGCAAGCCCTGGGGCGTGCGCGCCGGCTGGGCCCGCTCGGGCCTCGTCTCGACCTATCACATGGATGTCACCGGCGGCGACAAGGTCTTCGACCTGCTCGACCATTTCCACCAGAGCCCGGGCGCCAACAAGGACCTGCTGCTGCTGATCTATCTGTGCCTGTCGCTCGCCTTCGAAGGCCGCACCCGCGTCTCCCCGCGCGGCGCCCTCGAGCTCAGCCGCATCCGCGACAGCCTCTACAAGACGCTGCTCGGCCAATATGGCGCATTCGAGCGTGAATTGTCCCCACACTGGCGCGGCGTTGCCGCCAGGCACAAGCCGTTGCGCACCGCCGCGGCGCTATGGACGCTGCTCAGCATCCTCGCCCTCCTGTTCGGGCTCGGCTACCTCTTCTTTTCGCTGTCGCTCGACCGGGCCTCCGACGGCACCTTCGCGCGCCTCGGTGATCTGCCGCCCAATGAAGCGCCCAGCATCTACATCGAGCCGCCGCCCAAGGCGAAGGAGCCACCACCGGTTCAGGTCCAGGCCAAGGCAGAGGTTCCCCCGGAGCCTGCGGGCGTGACCCGCCTGCGCGGCTTCATGAACTTCCTGCAGCCGGAGGTCGACAAGAAGCTCGTGAGCTTGTGGAACGACAATGGCCATGTGCTGGTCCGCATCAACAATGCCGGCCTGTTCGATACGGGCAAGGCGGATGTCAAACCCGGTTTTCAGGACCTGATCGACAAGATCGGCACCGCCCTGGCAACAGCCCAATTCAAGGCGAAGGTGATCGGCTATACCGACAACAGGCCGTTCAACGGCAACCGGCGCGCCCGCACCAATCAGCAATTGTCGGAGGAGCGGGCCGATGCCGTCGGCAACATCCTGAAGACCTATGCTCGCGATGGCGTCACGACCGAAGGGCGGGGCGAGGCCGACCCGATCGCTTCCAACGATACCGAACCCGGACGCGCGCAGAACCGCCGCACGGAGATCCTGGTGATCGGCCGGCCTGAGGACGGCTATACCGGCTCGCCTCTCGTGATGAGCCTGCCGGTTGTCGATCGCAACGTCACAGGGCCGGGAAGCGTCGCACCATGAACCCGCTCAGCTATTATTATACGATCCGGTCCTATGTCGAAGCCTACGGGACCCTGCTCGGCCAGCGCTTCCTGCCCATCGTCTGGATAGCGGCACTCTGCCTCATCATCTGGTTCTACGGCCACCTCATCGGCTATGGCGAATTCTATCCGCTGGCCAGCACCACCAATCGGCTGATCGCCATCAGCGTCATACTGATCGCCGGCCTCACCTATATCGGCGTCAGCATCTACAAGGCGCGCAAGCGCGACAAGGCGCTGGTCGCCGATCTCGAAAAGAGCGCGGAGGCCGAGGCGGCCGCCAGCCAGCAGGCCGAGGTCAGCGAAATTCGCGACCGGCTGAAGCAGGCCCTGGCACTGCTGCGCCGTATCACCAAGAAGCGCTTCGGCTATGTCTATGAACTGCCCTGGTATGTGATCTTCGGGGCGCCGGGATCGGGCAAGACCACGGCCCTCACCCATTCAGGCCTGAAATTCCCGCTCGGCGATGCGCTCGGCGCCAATTCCGTGCAGGGCATCGGCGGCACGCGCAGCTGCAATTGGTGGTTCACCGATGAAGCCATCCTGATCGATACCGCTGGCCGCTACACCACCCAGGACGACCTCAACGGCAGTTCCAAGGCCGGCTGGGAAGGCTTCCTGACGCTCCTGAAGAAATACCGTCGCTCGCAGCCGGTGAATGGCGCGCTGGTCACGCTGTCGATCGCCGACATCCTGAACCGCGAACCCACGGCGCGGCTGGAAGAGGTGCGCGCCGTCCGCCAGCGCCTGTCGGAGCTCGACGAGTATCTGCAGGCCCGCGTGCCCGTCTATCTCGTGCTGACGAAATCGGATCTGCTCACCGGCTTCGTGGAATTCTTCGACGGCTTTAATGCCAGCGATCGCGAGCAGGTCTGGGGCACTACCTTCGGTCTCGACGAAAGCTACCAGGCAGACAACCTGCCCGAGCGTTTCCTGGAGGAATTCAGCCTGCTTCAGCAGCGCGTCGACGCCTTGCTGCTCGAGCGCCTGCAACAGGAACCCGACAGCGAGGTGCGCGGACGCATCTTTCGTTTCCCCGCCGAACTCGCCGCCCTCAAGGAACGCCTGCACGAGGTGCTCGTCGAACTGTGCGCCGGGTCGAAACTGGTGGAATCTCCGCTGCTGCGCGGCATCTATTTCGCCTCCGGTACCCAGGCGGAGGTGCCGGGTGCGGCCGGTGCGCCACGCATGCGCCGAAGCTATTTCCTGCCGCGCCTGTTCAAGGAGGTCATCTTCGGGGAAGCTGCCCTTGTCGCACGCGACAAGCGCCTGACCCGCCGCCAGTTGATGCTGCGCCGCGTTGTCTATGGCGCATCGGCGGTGGTGCTCGGTGTGGTCTTCTCAAGCTGGATCGCGACCTATTATCAGAATTCCCGCGCCTTGGCGCAGGCTGACGAACGCATCAATTCTTATGAGAGGCTGGTGCAAGGCATCCCGGTGCGGGATGTCGCCGACACTGATTTCCTGCGGATCCTGCCCGCGCTGAACGATCTCAGGGGCGTGAGCGACGGCTTCTCGAACACCGAAATTTGGCAAGTTGGCTTCGGCCTGGACCAGCGGGACAAGATCGCGGGCCGGCAGCGCGAGGCCTATCAGCGCGCCCTCAATTCGCTGCTGCTGCCCCGCCTGATGGTACAGTTGCAAAAGCAATTGGCCGACACCTCAAATGTCCGCCAGACCTTCGATGCCCTCAAGCTCTACGGCATGCTCGGCGGGCTGGGCCAGGTCGACGCCAAATTCGCCGCGCAGGAAGCCGAGCAGATCTTCTACAGCCTTTATCCCGGAGAGGGACGGGTAGCCGCTCGCAACGAGCTTCTCCAGCATGTCGAGCAGTTGATGGCAAGGAGGCTGCCGCCGATCGATATCGACCAGACTCTGGTCGCCAAGGCCCGGCAGGCGATCCGCGGGCAGAGCCTGGCAGCGCGAGCCTATGACATCCTGGAGGAGAACCGGCAGGTCCGCGCTTTGGCGCCCTGGATTCCCGCCGACGCACTTGGTCCGCTGGGTGAACGGGTGTTCCAGCGCAAATCCAAGGCCTCGCTGCGCGAAGGCATTCCCGGCCTGTTCACCGGCGAAGGCTATCGCTCCGTCGTCTTGCCCGAAGCCGCCGATGCTGCCCGCCAGGCGCTGGACGAGCATTGGGTGCGCGGCGAACCCGCGAGTGCCGGCATGACGGTGGAGAGCCTGTCCCTGGCCGCATTGCAGCTTTATTTCGATCAGTATGAGAAACGCTGGGCCAGCCTGCTGGCCGATCTCGGCGTAAAGCCTTTCCAGTCGCTCGCCGATGCTGCCGATACGCTTCGGGTTCTCTCCAGCGAGCCCGGTCCGATCGAGACCCTGGCACGTTCCATTGCTAACGCAGCCGACCTCAGGCCCCCGGCGAACGCCTCCGTCGCCACGGCTCAGCAGAGCAACCAAAGCACCGCGTTGAACAGCAGTGCGATCAGTGTCCCCGATCCCTATGGCCGTCTGCGGGAGGCCCTGGAGACGCCCAAACAGAGCGATGGCAACAGTTCGGAAAAGCCGCGCTCGCAGATCTCAGGCCTCAAGCCCCTGCTCAGCGCCATGTATACCCAGCTCTCGCGCGCCGCTAGTTCGACGGCGCCGGTCAGCAAGATCTTCGACGTCGACAGCCAGCTCACCGCAGCTATCCAGTCGCTGCAGGAAGAGAGCCGGCGCCTGCCGCCACCGCTCGATACCCTGATGGCCGGTGTCGCCGGCGATGTCGGTGCACTGTCGTCCCGGACCGCCCGCAATCAGGCCTCCGACAAATGGGCGGCCGATGGTGCCGGGCTTTGCTCCACCATCATGGTGGGGCGCTATCCCTTCGACCGGAACGCCCGGCAAGACATGGCGCTGACCGATTTTTCCCGCCTGTTCGGCCCCAAGGGACGCTTCCATACCTTCTTCAAGGAAGAGCTCGAGCCCTTCGTCGACACCACGGCCAATCCCTGGCGCTGGAAGGGCGCCACCGGCAGCGAGGGCATCGCGAGCGAGGCGCTTGTCCAGTTCGAGAATGCCGACAAGATCCGCAAGGCTTTCTTCCCCAATGACGCCGAGATGCCCTCCGTCCGGATCACCGTAACCGGTCTCGCCGTAAACGAGGCGACGAATTCGGCTGTCTTCACTTTCGCTCCGGGCGAGGCGATCCGCGCGGTGAAGGGCATCGAGCAGGCGAAGATCTTCGAATGGCCGACCAAGGACAGCTCGGCCAGTGCCTGGGTGATGCTGACCCCCGGCGACTTTAGTCGGAAATCCGAGGCGACCGGTGAATGGGCCCTCTTCCGGCTGCTCGACAAGGCCGGCATCACCGAGGAAGGCACCGATCTCTTCCGTGCCCGCTTCACTCAGGATAGCAGGAGCGGCGAATTCCGGGTGCAATTCGGCGGTACGCTCAATCCCTATCGCCTCAAGGCGATAGCGGATTTCAAGTGCCCGTCGCAGTTCTAAGGCGGATCGATGGCTCAGCGCGGCGCCCCTCATGCGGCTCCTTCCGAGCAGGACGGTATCGGCTTTTTCGGCAAGGTGCCGAGCCATGGCGATTTCGTCTCGACCGGTCTCGGCCGCCAGGCCGAGACCGAACTCGTCAACTGGCTGCAATCAGGCCTGCAGGAAAGCGAACAGACGCTCGGCGCACAATGGCAGGACCTGTTCCACGCTACACCGCCTTGGCGCTTCGTGATCGAGCGTTCTCTCTGGGGGCGGGCCACCATGGTCGGCATCCTGCTGCCGAGCAAGGACAGGGTTGGCCGCAGCTTCCCACTGGTGATCGCAGCCAGGGTCAGCAACTATGACGGGCCGGCCCGCCTGTTCTGTTTCGACGAGAGCTGGTTCACGGCCGCCGAAGCGATTGCCGAGACTTCCACGCTGCGCAACTTCGACATCGCCGCCTTTCTGGCCGGGCTGAAGCGGCTGCGCCTTCCACGGGCCAAATCCGCGCCTCCACCGCCGCCCGGAGCCGTGGACGGCCGTGTATCGCTGTGGTGGACCATAGAGAGCGAGACGGGCCGAGCCAGCGGCTTCAAGACCCAAGGGGCACCACGCGCCGGCGATTTCGTGCGCCTCCTGAGAGGCGGCAACCCCATCGTGAAGCCACCTTCACAGCTTAATTCTCCCCCTGTCCCGACCAAAGCACCTCCCCCATCCACCCCAACGCCGGCTCCCTTGCTTGCCATAGAGCGCGGCTATGCCACCCATGCCGGCACGCGCCTGTCTGTTAATGCCGACGCGTTGCTGGTCTCCGACAATCCTCGCCTTTTCGCGGTTGCCGATGGCGTCGGCGACGGCAATGGCGCGGCGGAAGCAGCAAAGATCGTCACCAACACGCTGGCCGATGTCTCAGCGGCTGATAGGCTCGAAACCCTGGTGCAGGATGTGAAGGGCAAGCTCGGGCGCGCGCACAGCCTAGTGCAGTCGATTCGCTTTCCCGGCGCCGTGGAACCCCCAAGCGCCAGCGTCGTTACCCTCGCCATGCAGGGCAGGGATTTCGCCGTGATCTGGGCGGGCAATGCGCGCTGCTATCTGATGCGCGAGGGCATGATGCGTTGCCTGACGCGCGACCATGTCGAGATCGGCCTGCGTTTCGCGCTTTCGCGTAGCATCGGGGCGCCTCGGCAATTGGTACCGGAGATCGTGCATGACCCGATACAGCCGGGCGATCGCTTTCTGCTCTGCAGTGCCGCACTGGCCCGGGTTCTCGATGAGCGCACCATTGCCACCCTCATCGCCGAGCAGCCGGCGAAGGAAGCCGCCGCCGCCCTGATCCAGGATGCCCTGATTGCCAATGTGCGGGACAATGTCAGCGCCGTCGTCGTGACCGTCCAAACGGCATGAGCGGGGAAGCGCCACCGCAAGATCTGGAGGCGATCGCCACCCGTTTTGCCGCGTTGTGGCAGGCGCTCAGCCAGGCTGACGGCGAACTGCGCCCGCCTGCCGAAACCCGGCTGCTGGCCGATCGCGTGCGCGATGCACTCGACCGGCGCGTCGGCCGGCTGGAAGCGGTGGAGACTTCCTTCATCGCCAACAGCTTTGCCCTGGAAGCAATGGTCCATGACGGCGCTCTCACGCAGATTCACCAGCTTCGCCATCGCGACCTCGGCACCCTCCACGCCCTCAAGGCGCTGCGGCCGGATCAGGCCGACAATGTCGTCGCCCGCGACCTCCTGCTGCGCGAGGCCGGTTTTGGCGCCAGGCTGCGCCACCGCCATGTCGCCGCGGCTACCGCTGCCCTGCGGCTTGCCGACGGCAGGCCGGCCCTATTGATGGACTGGCTGCCCTCCAGCCTTTCCGATCGGATGCGGAAGGCCCCGTTTCGTCGCGACGAAGTCGCCACCATCGCCGCCGCCCTGCTGTCGGGGCTGGAAGCGGTGCACGCCGCAGGTTTGGTGCATGCCGATCTCGCACCGGACAATCTGCTCTATGACGGCGAGGATCTCGCCACGCTGCGCATCGCCGATTTCGGCATCGCTCTGGAAACCGGGCAGCGCCACGCCGATGTCGACCTGGCAAGGGCCGGCCGCGAAAGCTTCAGTGCCCCCGAGCAGCAGGCCGGCAAGCCTCTCGATGGCCGGGCGGACCTATATGCCTGCGGACGGATCCTGCAGATGCTGCTGGAACGATGCGCCGATGGCCAGGGTGCCCAAGACCCCTTGAGAGAAGACCCCTTGCAAGAACTCGCCGGGAAACTCGCCCATCCTGATCCGGAGGTGCGGCTGTCATCGGCAGGCGTCGCCTTGGCGATGCTGCGGGGCGACTGAAAGGCTTCTTCAAGCCCTCCTGCCTTATTGAGACGGCAGGTTCAGCGAGACACCCGGCGCCGGAGGCGGGCTGGAGGGTATTCCTCCCGAGGGTTGCGGCGCCGCCGCCGTCGGCACGCTCTTCTGGAACACGGTGAAGAGCTTGGCGAAATCGACCATGCCGGCATTGCTGGCGAACAGCATGTCCCCGCTTTCCATCTGGACTTGCTGCATCATCAGGAGGCTGGAGGCGTCCCGCATGTTGATGCGGAAGATCACGGCACGCGGCGGCGGTGGCGAGGCCATGGCTTGCGGGCAATTGGTCCGCGGCGGCATGGTGCCGTTGCCATAGGGCGATGGCCGCACCAGCACGCAATCCTTGGTCGTCCAGTAATAGGCGCGCTTACGGAACAGATAGACGTAGCGGGAATCGGCCCGGTCATCGAGCAGACCGCCGCTACGTGCGATGGCCTGCGCCAAGGTGAGCTGACCGGGTTCGAAATTGAACTCGCCGGCGCTCTTGAACGCCCCCATCGCGGTGAAGCTCGGCGTATCGCCACCCAGGATGACCTGATCGCCCGGCTGCAGATAGATGTTCTGCTTGGGATCGGCCATCACCTGGTCGAGGCTCTGATCGGCGCGCTGATTGCCGCGAATCACCGTCACCGTCGTTGCGTTGGCGGGCCCGGTGGCACCACCGGCCCTCGCCACCACGTCGAGGACGCGCTCCTTGCCCGAAGCCATCGCCATGCGGCCGGCTCCACGCACCGCGCCGGAAATGGCAACCGCGCTATTGGGCCGGTCGACGATGGTCACGACCGCCTGGGGATTGACGGAAGAACCCTTCAGGCTGCCGACGATACGCTTCTGCACCGACTCCGGCGAAGAACCCGCTACCCGTTGCTTGCCGACGAAAGGAATGTCGACCGAGCCATTGTCGTCGACCGTGAAGCGGCCGAGATCCAGCGTCTTGCTGTTCGTCGGCGAGAACAGGCCGTCCTCGCCGGTATCCAGCACGGTGATCTGCAGGACGTCGCCGCGGCTGATCTGCGTGCCGGTATATCCAGCGGAACGCAGTTTCGAAAGACCAGGCGTGCCGGCGAAGGGCGAGGCGCCCGGAGCCAGGGCCGTCTGCGCAGCGTAGGTGATATCGATGACCGGAACGCGCTCATTCGTATAAGGCTGGCGCGCATTGAGAAAACTGCCGGCACTCGGGCCGTCGGACGGGCTGGAGCAGCTACCCAGCAGGACAAAAAGGCCTACGGCCAGCAGCTTCTGCATTCCCAATCCTCATAACGAATCGTTAATCGCACAGATAACCAAATGCCACATTAAAGACAATATCGCTACGCCGGAGATGGAATAACGACGAAGCTTAAACAAGCGGCAATCTATTGCACGCCGGCGCATTGTCATAAAATTGTTACACTGTATTCAGTTACCCACGTAACAGTTGCGTAGCGTTGAGGCATCCGCACAGTCATACTTGGCAAGGCAGAGACGCTGCACCTCTCAAGGACGGTATCATCATGACTTTAAACAGGGAAGAAACCAAAATACTGCTTCACGTACCAGTACGGCAGCATCGACGGCAGCGCACGCACGCGGCAAACGCCACAATGGAGGCGTTAACGGATTTGGCAAATCTGTGGCTTGGATCTCGGGAAAATCGACTGGTCGGAGTGGCAGGATTTGAACCTGCGACCCCTACGTCCCGAACGTAGTGCTCTACCAGGCTGAGCCACACTCCGTATTCCAGTCGTGGGCGGGTCTATAGCGGGATCATCGCCGAGCCGCAAGCAGGATATGCGCTTTTTTGATGATGAAATTCGTAGCGCTTTTTTGTAGCCATGCCTTGCGGCCTCCGAGGGAACCGTTTATTGAGCCGCACCGATTGGGGCGTAGCCAAGTGGTAAGGCAGCGGATTTTGATTCCGCCATTCGGAGGTTCGAACCCTCCCGCCCCAGCCAGATTTCTCTCGGCTCCGTAGAACAAATGCCCGTCATGCCGAACATTGGCGGTTGTGGCCAGCGTGTCGAGGACAGGCGGGCGAAGATTTGCGTTTCTGCACCAGACTGACGCCTTGCGGCTGCCCTTTTGTTTGCGCAGCATGGCGCGGCAAATCAATGCGATGGAGGCGAATGTGCGCGTGACGATGGCAGCAGTCCTGGCAGGCGCCCTTTGTGCAGGCGCCCTCTCGATTCCACTGGCGCTGGCGACAGAAAAGCCCCCTGCCGACAAGACGGCACCGACGAAACCGGAGGCGGCCGCGCCTGCCGCCGTCAAGCCCGCGACACCCGCCAAGCCGCATGTACCCGTCAGCCAGGCCGTCGACTATGGCGACATGCGCTGCGGTTTCGCCGTGCGCCGTCGCGACATTCTCGACAGCCAGATCATCGCCTGGGCAAGCGGTTATGTCGAAGGCTATGCCAAGGCCAATCCCGGTCATTTCGGTAACGAGCGCGCGCTTGCCGACCTCACCGATCCGGCTAGCCTGCGCGCGCATCTGCGCGGCTATTGCCTGAAGCACCGCGACAAGTCGCTCGAAGCCGCCGTACTCGCCATGGCGCCCCGCCCCCATGGCGCCGGCACGCCCGCCACGCCGGTGCAGCACCCTGCCCCCAAATAGGCTCGCTCAGAGCCGGATGAAACGCTCCACATAGTCGGCGCCCAGGCCATTGGCGGCATAATGGGCACGGCACATGTCGATCTTGGAGAAGACGTCCTCGAAGCCCGTCACCTTGCCCCAGGGATCGACATAGATCATGGCGCCGGTGATGTGGAACAGGGTGATCATCTCCTCGCAATCCTCCGGCACCACTAAGGTATGGGTCTCGCCGGGCGGCTCGAATACATAGGAGCCGGTCTCGGCCACCCAGTCATGCTCGAGATAATGCCAGCGCCCTCTGAGGACATGGCCATGCACCGGCGCCGGATGGCGGTGACGCGAGAGCACGCCGGATTTACGCACGCGCAGCAGGTTGACCCAGTAGCCCTGCCCGACATGCAGGCAGAGCGGGCGAAACCAGACATTCTCCATCTGCGGCACCCAGACGCGCTCGTCGTCGGGCAGCACATGCGGCACCACGATCTCGGGGGCCGCCTCCGCGGGCATGGGCAGTTGATAGGGCATTCGGCTCTGGTCGAGCTTGCGGTCGGACACACTCATGGTTTCATCCAATCAGATAGCCGCCATCGACGGGCAAGATCGTGCCCGTGACGAAAGCGGCGGCGGGGGAACATAGGAACAGCACGGGTCCGACCAGGTCTGCCGGAACGCCCCAGCGCCCGAGCGGGGTGCGCGCCAGGATCGGGCCGCTGCGGGCAGGATCCTCCACCAGTGCTCTGGTGAGCGGCGTCTCGATCCAGCCGGGAGCGATGGCGTTGACGCGGATACGCTCACCCGCCCAGGCGATGGCGAGCGACTTGGTGAGCTGGGCGATGCCGCCCTTGCTGGCGCTGTAGGCCGGCACCAGGCCGCCGCCGAAGAAGGACAGCATGGAGGCGAGGTTGACCACGGCGCCGGCGCCCGACGCCGCCAGCGCGCCGCGGCAGGCAGCGCAAAGGCGCATCGTGCCGTTGAGATTGATGTCGACGACCTCTTCGAAGACCTCCGGTTCGTGCTCGGCCCCGCGCCGGATGATACCGGCAGCATTCACCAGCACATCGAGCCGCCGATAGCGCCCCGCCAGCGCCGTGATGGCCGCGCCATCCCTCACGTCGAGCTCCACCGTCTCGATGCCGGCAGGCGCGGCCACGCCGGGCAAGCCGGCAGCCACCACGGAAGCTCCGACCTCGGCAAACCCCGCCGCAATCGCGGCCCCGATGCCGCTGGTGCCGCCGCTGACCAGCACCAGCCTGTTTTTGAAATCGAATTGCATAATCCAACCACCATGGCGCCGGTTAAGCCAGGCACCCGGCAATGATCTGACAATACCCCCTGCCCGGCGTCAATCCGGGTGCGACCATGGGAACGGTGAGAGGACGGCACGGGTTCTTCGTGCACCGGCAGGTAGGACCGTCGCATGATGCTTGACACCTTTGCTCATCTTGAATTTACTCAACGGCAATAAATAAAGGGCGGCGTGATGACCGTGCCCACGCCCAGCGCGTTTTGTGATTTGATTGAATCACGTCAAATCGCAAAGACGATCCAGCCAATCCGTATGGTTGGCTCGGGACCAGAGAATGAGAGCAAACAAGCGTTCACACCTGAACGTGTTTTGCTCTAAGCAGATTCTTCCTGATCGGGTCACCGGCCCGATCAGGAAGAATCTGCAAGATATCAAACATTTGCAGAATTTCCTGGCGAGGCTCATCCGTGGATCTCGCCAGGAAATTATGCTTAGCGGTAATGGGGAGGAAGCCATGGCGCCCGCGTCGATGGCGGAACGCGGATTGACCTCCGCGCGCATCCGTCACTACCACCACCGTGTCGTGCTGCAACGACTGCGACGCCTGCGCGAAGCCTCCAAGGCGGACCTTGCCCGCGCCGCCAACCTTACCAACACCGCCATCGGCGAGATCGTCTCGGACCTGCAGGCCTTCGGGCTGATTTCCGTGGTCGGCAAGCGCTATCACGGCCAGCGCGGCCAGCCGGCAACGCTGTTGCGCCTGGAGCCGACAGGCGCTTATGGCATCGGGGTGCGGATCGACCGCAACCGCATCGAGACCGCCCTTGTCGATCTCGGCGGCCAACTGGTCGACAAACGTTCGCATGACTATCCCCTGCCCGCCCCTCAGGAGGCCCTGGCCGTGGTCGCGGCCGATGTAGCCGACCTCAAGGCCATTGCCGACAGCCTGTCGCCCGGGCGCGTGCTCGGCATCGGCCTGGCCCAACCCTACAATCTCGGCGCCTGGCTCGACCGGCTCAATCTGGAGATCGACACGCTGGCGCTGTGGGATGGCTATGATTTCGCCGCGGCTCTGCAGAGCCTGACTGGTCTCGACGTCCATGCCGAAAATGACGGCACGGCTGCCGCCATCGCCGAACTCTTCTATGGCTTCGGCCGGGAATCCGACGATTTCGTCTATTTCTTCCTCGGTCCGGCCATTGGCGGCGGCGTGGTGCTGGGCGGCGACTACCGTCGCGGCTCCCAGGGCAATGCCGGCGATGTCGCCATGCTGCCGGTGCCACCCTCCCGCTTGCCTTCGGTACCCGCGCCCAAAGGCTCCTACGACATCCTGCTGGCCCGCGCATCCATTGCAGCCCTGATGCGCCATCTTAGCTGGCATGGCCGCAAGATCGCCGGGCCGCACGACCTGCCGGCGGCCATTGCCGGCAGTCCCGCCGTACTGGAGGAATGGATCACCGATTGCGTCGATGCCCTGGTCGGCCCGGTCCTGTCGGCGCAGGCCCTGCTCGATGTTCCCAATGTGGTTGTCGATGGCGACCTCGGGCCAGCGATCATGCAGGAAATCGTCACGCGCCTCGAAACGGCGCTCGCCGCCGCCATTCCCGAGGCCCGCACCGCGCCGGTGTTGCGCCTGGGAACATTCGGCTCGATCGCCCATGCCTTGGGCGCGGCGAGCCTGCCGCTTTTCATCGATTTCGCACCTCGAGCATCACTGACCGCCAGCGCCCGTCCCATCACCTCGCTGGGCGAGTCCGCACGGGCCGACACGCCCTAGGGCGTGTCGTCTTGCTTGAGCCAGTCGAGGCGCACGAGACCACTGCCTTCCTTGGCGAAGAGCGGCGCGAGATAGGCACCCACGGCCCGCAGTTCCTCGTCCAGCTTCCAGGGCGGGTTGAGGATGATCATGCCGCAGCCATTGAGGCGATCGATACGCTGCACGGCATAGCGGCTGAGTTCGAACCGCAGGATGCGGCCGGCAACAGGCAGAACTGCTACCTTGCGGGCGAAACTCTCCACCTCGCGCATACCCTTGATGGGATACCAGATGGCGTAGACGCCCGTTGCCCACCGCCGCAGGGCCTGCGCCAACCCTTCGGCAATGGTGCGGAACTCGTTGTCCTCCTCGAAAGGCGGATCGATGAAGACGAGGCCACGCCGCTCGGGCGGAGGCAACAGGCCTGATAGCAGGTCCCAGGCGTCGCCCTCCATCACCTTGACCCGCTTACCGCGGGCAAAGTTCCCCCGCAGCCTGTCGGCATCCTCCGGATGCTTTTCGCAAAAGACCAGGCGATCCTGGTCCCGCGTCAGATCGGCGGCAAGCCAGGGCGAGCCCGGATAGAGCGGCGGAGATTGGGCCATCAGCCCCTGGCACAGGCCGTACCAAGGCGCGATCAGTTCCGCGACCCGTGCCGGCGGCGGATTTTCGGCCACCAAGCCGACGCCCTCCAGCCATTCGCCGGTGCGGCGGGCTTCGCTGGCTTCCAGATTGTAGAGCCCGGTGCCCGCATGGGTGTCGATCACGCGGAAGGGCGCATCCTTGGCCCCGAGATGGGTCAGGATACGCGCCAGCACGATATGTTTGAGTACGTCGGCGAAGTTGCCGGCGTGGAAGGCGTGGCGATAGTTCATGATGCGTGATGCAGAGCCTTCGATTTTGCTTTCCTGCCGATATAGCCTTCCCAGATCGCCACGACGAGGAGAATGACGGTGGTGATGCCGCTGATCATCAACAGATCGGTCATGAAGGCGAACGGCGCCATAATGGCCAGTGCCAGCAGGCCGGCGACGTGGGTGATCGGCACACCGCCATAGATCAGGCGCTTATAGAGCGCGTTGCCGATCAGATAGATGGCCGGCCCGCCGAAAATCACCGCCATGCCCCCGAAATCGACATGATGGGCGGGATGCGCGATCGACAAATCATTGCCAACGGCCGTGACGATGACGCCAGCGATCAGGGCTACGTGCAGATAATGGGTATAGGCGGCGATCTGCCCGGGATTCTCGGATTCGACGATGGCCTCCGTGGCGTCCTTGGTGCTGATGTCGAAATAGACCCACCACATGGCGATAGAACCGAGGAAGGCGACGAAGAAGGCGATCAGGCCGGGCGCATCCCAGGCCGGCGATTTGGCGAGGGTGGCTCCTGTGACCAGGACGGACTCACCCAGCGCCACGATGACGAAGAGCGCGCAGCGCTCGACGATATGGCCACCTTCCACCGTCCATTCCTTGCCGGGATCCGAGCGCCCGAGCCCGGGCAACCAGAAGCCGAACCAGGGGGCGAAATATTCGCAGGCCACCGCAATGATCCACAGCATGATCCGGGTTTCGCCCTCCGCGAGGCCGCCGGCGATCCAGATGCAGGCCGCGATCAGGTTCCAGCCGATCATGCGCTGGAAATTGCGGGAGATCGGCGTGCCGGCGCCCAGACTGAACACGGCGAAGGCGGTGCGGCCGACCTGGATGGCCGCAAAGCAGAGCGCAAAGATGAGCCCGCGCTCACCGAAAGCCTCCGGCAAGGCCGCCGCCATGATCAGCCCGAGCGCCATCAAGGCGAAGAGGCAGATGCGAACCGGCGTCTTCTCAGGATCGAACCAGTTGGTGAACCAACAGGTATATTGCCATGCCAGCCAGACGGCGAACCACAGCACCAGGGTTTGGAGCGCCCCGCCCCAGGAAAGATGCTCCAACAGCGAGTGGGAAAGCTGCGTCACCGTGAAGACGTAGACGAGATCGAAGAAGAGTTCCGCATAGGAAACGCGGGCCTCATGACCATCGCGCTCGCGCAGAAAACTAGTGGTGCCGCTCTGCTCTGCTGTCATTGTACCTGTTACCTCCGCCCACCCCATATCGCCGGGAACCCGCTGGCGTGGCAAGAGGGGAAATGGCAGCCTGGCGGCACAGGAGGAGGAAGTCTACGGCTCGGGCTTACTCTCCAACCAGACCCATGCCGCCGGCACGTCGGCCTCCGCCAGGCGGTCCGGCAATCCAGTGTGATCCAGGTGCTCGCCGTTCCCAGGGATCCGTTGCCCCCTCGGGCTGCGCATGCCTTCATCGATTTCGTGATGTAGCTGGAAATAGCCGCGGCAGCTGCAACCCGTGTTTCCATCGCGAACAAGGCCGAGCTCTATCTCAACGCCTCCATCTGCCACGAGTATTCGACCGAGGGATTGAAGGCGAAAGGGCCAGGTAACGCTTCAGTAATACTCAAAGGCCGCGCGCACCCAGCCTTTCATACCAATCTGCATAGAGGACCACTCGGTTGGTATTCAAAGCCGGATCACGTAGCTCTTGCGCGTCGTCTCTACCACTTCCCAACTACCGGCAAAGCCCGGCTCGAGGATCATGGTGTCGCCGGGCTTCAATTCCACCGGCGCCCCGCCATCCGGCGTGACGATGGAGTGGCCTTCGAGCAGGGTGCAGCTCTCCCATTCTTCATAGACGATGCGCCAGCGCCCCGGCGTCGCCTCCCAGATGCCGCAGAAGGTCTTGCCGTCGGCGCTCTCATAGCTGTTCCAGGTGCGGAACGCCGGATTGCCGGCCTCCAGCCGCTCGGGCTTGGGCGCTCCCGCCTCAGCCTCCCCTTCCCCCGTGCCTGCGAATTTAAGCCATAGAGCCATGCCGGTTCACCAAGACCAATGTCAGTTGAGCGCTGGTATCAGAATGTTTCGCGTTCGGCAGCCTTGATATTGCAGCTGCGTCGGACAGGTCCGGAAACTGCGCAGATCCTTGCTCAGGCAGATGCGCAATTCGGTCAGCACGCTGCCGCGCTCGCCCCGGCTGCAGACCACGGTCATCATGTCGGGCCGCAAGCCAGGATTGGCTTGCGAAAAGGCCCGCTCGATCTCGATGGGCGCGGCGCGGCTATCCTGTGCCGGGCTCCTATAGGCCTCGGGAACGACGATGCGGCGATAGAGCGTCGCCATCGCCTCGAAATAGCGCGCCGGCGACAGGCCCGAGCAGGCCCCGTGCTTGCGCCACTCATAGCGAGCAAGGCCCTCCGAGGGCATCACCCCCCTGGTTGCGGCGAGATCGCGCCGCTGTACGAAGGCACCGGGATTGCACTCGGTGGGATAGTCGCGCTCCCCCTGCGGCCACAGGCCGTGCACGAGGAAGCCGAGGCGCGATCCCATATCGCATTGATCGGGCTGCTTGGTCGCCCCGCCCGTAGCGCAGAAGCCCGGCGACCAGGTCAGTGCGAGCAGATAGAGATCGAAATCCCCCGGCGCCCCGCCGCGGATCTCACGCGCGGCAAGGCCGCTGCTCGCCGCCACCATGACAATGGCCGCGAGCAGAAGACGGATCACGGACGCGCCATCTTGCAGGCGGGTGCGTAGGCCAGATTGTGATCGGTGCCGTCGACGCACCATTCCACGCCCCAGCTTGCGCCGATCCAGCCGGTATCCTCGGCGATGGCATAGGAAACGCGACGGTAATGCCCGTCATTGGTCAGCACCCGGGCCACGCAGAAGCGGCGCGGAATATAGCTCGGGCCCCAGGGCGAAAAGGCAATCTGGCGATGACGATCGATCTGCTGGATCGCCAGGTTGGAGTGCCAATAATTGGCCTCTTTGCGGGCAAAGCGCGCAGCGATCTGATCGGAGACGGCCTTGTCGGCGCAATGGGGCAGGATGGCGTCGTAGTTGGGCCCGGACAGCCAGAAATTCTTTTCCAGCGCCGAGGCGGCAAGCGCCGGCGCACAGGATGCAGCCAGCAGGACGGCGGCAAGACCGGCAATACGCATGATGAGAATCCTTAAATCAGCAACTGTGCGAATCTGTCCGTGCCGAGGCCGCCCGTCAAGCGCCAAGCCGTGCGGCCGAGCCCCAATCGCTTCCGGTCCGGATAAGACCGATGCAATCACCGCCTGCGGCGAATGTCCAGGCCGATGAAGCGCCGTGTCTAGGAATTTCGGACCATGCTTGAGTCACGGTGGCGGGAGACACCGTTCAGGCAGAACACATGGCCGTGCGTGCCGTAATCGACCCAGTTTGGCGGGGCCGCTTCTCCCCTCATCGCTGCCGTCACATTTCTGTCAGGAAAGACGGTCGTTTTGCAGCAGCCATGAACAGGCTTAAACATGGATCATGAAACGGGGCGTCGATTCGGCCATGCAGAAATTCACCACCGCCCGCGAAGCTGCGCTGGCGCTCCGCCCGGACGAGCCGGTCTATGGTTTCCGTCCGCAGGTCCTGGCCGCCGATGCGCGCGAGTTCATGGCGCAGTTTCCCGGCAAGACTGCCTATGCCGTAAAGACCAATGGCGAACCGATGATCCTCAAGGTGCTGGCCGAGGCCGGCATCACCTCCTTCGATGTGGCCAGCCCTGCCGAATTCGAGGCGGCCCGCGCAGCCTCTCCCAATTGCGAACTGCTCTATATGCATCCGGTCAAGGCCCAGTCCCATATCCGGCTGGCGTTGGAGACCTATGGCATCCGCGAGCTCTCGCTCGACCATGAGGACGAGGTCGCCAAGATCCTGCGCATCGTGCGCGCCCTCGATATTCCGCCCGAGGAGATCACGCTGTTCCTGCGCCTGGCCACCAAGGGTGCGGCGGCCTATGAACTCTCCAAGAAATTCGGCGCCACGCCGACACATGCCGTTGAGCTGCTCGACCGCATGGCCGGCATCGGCTTCAAGACCGGCATCGCCTTCCATGTCGGTTCCCAGGTCGAGGATCCCGAGACCTATGAGCGGGCACTCGCTTCCGTTGCCTGGGTGCGTTCGCGCATCAAGGAGGATATCGTCAGCCTCGACATCGGCGGCGGCTTTCCGGCGCAATATGGCGTGGATCCCAAGAAGAAGGGCTCGAACCAGGGCACGCCGACCACCGAGGCCCTGATGCGCCAGATCGGCGTCGATATCGCCGACTGGAAACTGGACGACCTGCCGCTGGTGGCCGAACCCGGCCGCGTGATCGTGGCGCGCTGCCTGTCGGTGATGGTGCGCGTGCTGCTCAAGAAGGGCCAGCGCCTCTACATCAATGATGGCGTCTGGGCCTCGCTCTCCGATTCATGGACGGGCAAGCTGCTGCTGCCCACCCGCTTCATCCCCGATCCCGCCCGCAAACGCCGCAATGGCTCGTCCGACAAGCTCTTGCCCTTCCGCATCTGCGGCGCGACCTGCGATTCCGTCGACATCCTGACCCGCCCCTTCTATCTGCCCGAGACTGTCGACACCGGCGACTGGATCGAGATCGGCCATATCGGTGCCTATTCGCTCGGCCTGCGCACCCACTTCAACGGCTTCTTCCCCGACCGTTTCGTCGAGCTGGAAACTCCGTTCGAGGAAGAGCCCGGCGTGAGCATTCCAATCGCGGCGGAGTAGCGCTCTTCTTGTCCTGTTCTTTTCCCGCCCCGGCATTGACCTGAACTTCGAAGACCTGAACTTCGAAATCATTTGCTCACGACGAGGACTGCCCCTAGCTTGATGACGTAGTGGAATATACCACTTGTTCTATGCTTTGGGGGCTCTCTTGATCCGTCTTCTCGGTATTTTCGCCGTTTGCCTTGCCTTGGCCTCTTGTGCTGGACGCGTATCGCTTTCACCGGCGACCGATGCCGGCCTGGCATTGCGAGGCTGGGAGGAAGCCCGCAATTTGGCATACTACGCGCCGTCGGGCGCGCACCTCTCCAAGGGGCTTATCTGCAGGAGCGCGCGCTGCGGTGGGCCGGGCTTTGTAATGACCGGAACTGCATCCTTGTCGAACGGCAGCGCACAGGGTTTCCGGGGCGTGCTGGCCAATCGGTCCCTCACCGACGCCAAGCTCTTCCAGGCACTCCGGCTGCTTACCGAGGGCTCTCCGAACCTTGCGGGAATCGACGGCCACCTCATTGGCGCACGTAAACAGGCAAATTCGGTCGTGCTGACGTTCTCCTTTGCCAAGAGCACGCCCCAGATGGGCCGCATCATCGGGCTGGCCCGTGCCGATGTCAGGGGAACCGACATGTCGATCGTCGTAGCCGGTGGTCCCACGATGGCCAGCGCGAGGCAACGGTTGGGGCTGCTCCCCAACTAGATGATCGCTCGCGCCAGGCCGCCGTCGATCGGAATGGCCGTGCCGGTGACATAGGAAGCCAGATCACTGGCCAGGAAAGCGGCAACGGCGCCGAATTCGTCGGGCGTACCGTAGCGCCCGATCGGAACCTCGGCCTGGCTTTCCGCTGCGATCGTCTCGGCCGCGACGCCGCGCGCCTCGGCATCGAGACGATCGAGCACTTTGGTGCGTTCGGTGTCGAGCCGGCCGGCAAGCAGAAGGTTGACGGTGATGCCGTCGGCCGCAACCTCGCTGGCCAGGCTCTTTGCCCATCCGGCCACCGCCGCCCGCAGGGCATTCGATGCCGCGAGCCCTTTGATCGGCTCGCGCACGCTTGTGGATGACACCACGAGGAGCCGCCCCCAGCGCCGGGAGCGCATGCCAGGCAGGAGATGGGCGGCGATGCGCAGCCCTGTCATGAAGATGGCGTCAAACTGCCGATGCCATCGGGCCGCGTCGGTATCGCAGGCGCCATAGGGCGGCGGCCCGCCGCCATTGAGCAACAGAATGTCGACACCGCCCCATTCACGATCGACCTGTTCGAGCATTTGCGTCACTTGCAAGGGATCGTCGAGGTCAGCCCGAATCCCGAACGAGGCCGGCGAAAAACGGTGAAGGTCGTCGAGCGTCCCCTTGAGCGCCTGATCGTCACGGCCGACAGCGGCAACCGCCGCGCCTTCTTCCGCCAGGCGCGCGGCGACACCGCGACCAAGGCCCTTATTGCCGCCCAGGATCAAGGCGCGTTTTCCATCTATGCCGAGATTCATTCCATTTTCCAATATCTTATGAATAATCTTGCCTATCGGACATGCACGATGGCATCGACCTCGACGGCTACGCCGAGGGGAAGCGACGCCATCCCCAGCGCGGAGCGGGCATGCTCGCCTCGTGATCCGAGGATCTTGAGAAACAGTTCGGAGGCGCCATTGCCCACCTGCGAGATCTGGCTGAATCCCGGCGCCACATTGACATAGACCGCGACCTTGGCGATGCGAACGACCCGGTCGAGATCCCCCTGCAATGCCGCGTCGAGCCAGAACAGCACGTTGGCGGCGCATAATTCGGCGGCCTTGCGGGCCTCGTCGAGGCTCACATCCTCGCCGACCTTGCCGATCGCGACAACTTCCTCCCCCCGCTCCGGGATCTGGCCGGAAATGTAGACGATGTCGCCGACACGCACGCAAGGCGCAAATGGCAGGTCGGCGCGGGCGACCAGCGGCGGTGCGAGACCGAGTTCGTGAAACCGTTTGGCGAGCATGATGGCCTCCTGCAATTTAGCGGGAGCAGACTTGCCAGATCCGGTAATTAAAAAGTATTCTTATAATGATTATTTCGATATCAGGATAATTTATGGTCAGGGATCTGGATCCCCATCTCTTGCGTGCCCTGCTTGCGGCCGCCGAAACCGGGACGATCAGCGCGGCAGCCGAGCGGCTGTCGCGGACGCAGGCGGCGGTCAGCATGCAATTGCAGCGGCTCGAAAGCGATCTCGGTGCCAGACTGCTCGACAGAACCTCGCGCGGCGTCTCGCTGACGCAGGCCGGCGAGACACTGGCGGCCTATGCCAGGCGCCTGCTCGCCCTGACCAGCGATGCCCGGCGGCAGATCGAGGGCCAGCAATTGGCCGGCAGGATCAGGCTGGGACTGGTCGAGGATCTCGCGCTGACGCAACTGCCGCTGCTGCTGGCCGATTTCCGCCAGCAGCACCCCCGGATCGAGCTCGACCTGATGACGGCCCACAGCCCCGACCTCGACCTCGCCGTGCGGGACGGTCGCTGCGATATCGTCATCGCCGACCCCTCCCGTTTCGGGTCGTCACCGCATTTCCACTGGTCGCGCCGGCTGGTCTGGGGTGGCAGCCGCCTGATCGACCTGCCCGTCGACGAGCCGGTACCGCTGGTTGCCTTCGAGGAATCCTGCACCTGGCAGGATCGGACGGCCGTCGCCTTCGCCGAGGCCGGCATCGCCTGGACGATCGCCTGCCACGTCACCACCTTCGCGGCACTGGTCGGGGCACTGAGGGCCGGTCTCGGCATCAGCCTGATGCTGCCGGAAACGCTCCCGGCCGATTGCGAGACCCTCGAGCCGCGATATCGCCTGCCACCGCCGCCGGCTGCCTATTTCGGCCTGTTCCTGGCGCAAGAACCGAGCAATCCCACACAGCAGCTCGCCTCATTTCTGCGTGCCAAGCTGATCGCCTGACACCAGGCGGGTTCATGGATGGTCCGGAGGCCTCAATGGGCCCGTCGCGCGCCCAGCACCTCGCGGGGAGTGATGCCAAACTGGCGACGGAAAGCGGTGGCAAAATTGGCCGGGCTGGCATAGCCCGCCAGCTCGCTGGCCTCCTGCACGCTCTTCTCGCCCGACAGCAGGGCGGCATGGGCATGTTCCAACCGAATGCGCCGCACATAGTCGAAGACACTATGGCCCTCCCCCAACCGGAACAACCGTTGCAAGCCGCTGGCGCAGACCCCCGCCTCCCGGGCGATCGCCTCGATGCTGAGCGACTCGGCCAGATGGGCTTCGATCAAATCCTTGGCGCGCCGCAGGCGGACCAGATCCTGACGAGCCAAAGCACCGCTGGCGGGCTTGCCGCGATCCGTCCGCGTCGCCGCGGCGATGGTCTCCGCTACGATCTCCACGGCGCGCCCCTCCAGATAGAGATTGCGCAGTTCCGGCGCGAAGGCCGTCGGCGTCATGACCTGCCGCACCAGCTCGGCCAGGCGCGGTGTCAACATCCAGCGATGCTCGCCCAGATGATCCTTGAGCAGCCCGGCCACGACCCCATCGCCATGCACCGCTTCAAGGCCTTCGATCTGCAGCCATTCCGGCGAGGCGGACACGACCAGATGGCGGACATGCTGGCGTTCCCGCGAGATCCTGCGGAAGATTTCGGGCGTGGTACTCATGATGGCAACGCCTTCCATCGCCCCGCGCGGCCCGCCCCGAAACTCAAAATGACGGTCGCCGATCCCAAGCCCCACCTTGCCGTCCACGAAGAAGATGCAGGACAGGCCCGGCTGCAGATGCGAGGTGACCGTAAAGGCGTGCTCTTCGACCACATCGCCGCCATGCAAGAACAGGCCCGGGCGCAATTCCCGGTGCATAAACTCGCCTTCCATCAGGATATCATCCATCGACAGGCGGCTGTCGGGGCTATCGAGGGCAACCCGGTCCCTTTCGAGGAAATCGCGCACGCGAATGGCCTTGAGCTCGCCGCCGGTAGCCTGCCCGCGCTGGCTTGACACTGTACTCATCGGCAAAGCCCTTCCGTCTACGTCCGACATCTCTCCACCCCAGAGTCAGGGCTTGGGACGCCGCGATCATCCGTCACCAAAGATTTCATCGGCGCGCAAAGATCTAAGATCGTCGCGCAAAGACCTTAACATTGCCAAGTACGAAACAATGCCATAGCCGATAATTAAACTCACCTAGTAAGTCAATTCCCTGGGCCTCGCATGTTTTTGAATAGATCAAAACTAGAATACAATCGCAGCGTTACCAGTGGATCGTTACGAAATTCAAAATCTAGAATTAATCTAGACTGCGCAGAATTTGTGTTGCGATTGCGTATGGTTGCAAACGTCTCCGGGCTGACGCTCACCATCGTCCTTCTCCATGGCGTGTCCGCGCCCGCCGCCCTGGCGCAGCAGAATGGCACGGCGACGTCGCAACCGATCGAGCTCGATCCGGTCGTCGTCCAGGCGACAGGTGGCCCGAGCGGTGAGCGGAGCGTGGTGGCCAAGCGCAACAAGAGCGCGTCCAAGACCGATACGCCCCTGATCGAAACACCACAGGCGGTCAGCGTCGTCACGCGCGGACAGATGGATGCGCAGGGTGCCAATACGGTTGCCGAGGCACTGCGCTACACGCCGGGCGTGATGTCGGACCCGAACGGCAACGATATCCGCTATGATTGGCTCTACATCCGCGGCTTCAACACCTACGCCACAACCTGGCTCGACGGGCTCGGGCTGCCCGGCGATCCCAGCGCCTACGCCAATCCCGCCATCAACCCCTATACGCTTGATCGCGTCGAGGTGATCAAGGGCCCGGCCTCGGTGCTCTATGGGCGCACGGTGCCGGGCGGCTTCATCAACCAGGTCAGCAAGCGCCCGCTCACCACCGCCCGCCGCGAAATGTCGCTGCAATCCAGCGCTTTCGGCGGCATCCAGGGCGCCTTCGACTTCACCGGCCCCCTCAGCGACGACGGCGCCTGGTCTTATCGGCTGATCGGCTTGGCCAAGAACCTCAACACCCAGATCGACCATGAGCGCGACCGGCAGTTCCTGATCGCGCCGAGCCTGAGCTGGCGCCCCGACGAGAACACCACGCTGACGCTTTACGGCTACTATCAGAATGATCGGCCGGTCTTCAATCCGCGCTTCTATCCGGCCGTGGGCACGCTGCTGCGCAATCCCAAGGGCCAGATCCCGCGCGACATCTTCCTTGGAGAGCCGGATTGGGGCCACTTCCACCGCGACTATTTCCATCTGGGCTACGAGTTCGAGCACCGTTTCAACGACACCTGGACGGTGCGCCAGAACCTGCGCTACGGCCGCTCCGACCAGAGCATGAAACTGGTGCTGGTGAACCCCGCCTTTGCCTGGCAGTCCGACGGACGTACCCTCGACCGCGTCACTGCCATGTCGCAGGACACGCTATCGGCCTTCACGGTCGACACCCAGATCGAGGCCAAATTTGCCACCGGCCGCTTCGATCACACGGTGCTGGCGGGCCTCGACTATGTGCATGGCACCTCGTCGACCAATTTCGGCAATAGCGGCCCGACACGGCCGATCGACATCCTCGATCCCGTCTATGGCAATGGCCCGTTTCCACTGGCCCCGCTTCAGCGCTCCGGCCTGCAGACACAGAACCAAGTCGGCGCCTACATCCAGGACCAGGTCCGCTATGACCGCTGGGTCGCAACGCTCGGCCTGCGCTACGACATCTCGCAGATTGATACGAAAGACCGCATGCCCAGAGGTAAGGCACCTGTTACCACCAAGGACAGGCAATTGAGCGGGCGCGCAGGGCTAACCTACCTGTTCGACAATGGGCTGGCACCCTATGCGAGCTACTCGACCTCCTTCCTGCCGTTGCTTGGTTCCAGCCTTGACAAGGCGCCATTCAAGGCACTGACGGCAGAGCAGTACGAAGTCGGTTTGAAATATGAACCGCCTGGCGGCGGGGCCATGGTGAGCGTGTCAGCCTTCCAGCTCACGACCGATAATGCCCTGACACCAGACTCGCGCGATATTCGTTTCTCCGTTCAGAGTGGCCGACAGCGCGTTCGTGGCATCGAACTGGAAGGGAAATACGATTTCTCGCCCCAGTTCCAGGTGATGGCCTCCTACGCCTATTCGGCCTCCAAGGTGCTATCTTCTACCAATGCGGTGGAGCGTGGCAGGGAAATGCTGCGGCTGCCCGAGCACCAGGCGAGCCTGTGGGCTCTCTATCGCCCCGGCATTGTGCCCGGCCTGTCCCTGAGCGCCGGCATGCGCGCAACCTCCTCCTATCAGACCGATGTCACCTATTATCCGGAGTTGCGTATTCCCGGCCGCATGCTGGTCGATCTTGGCGCGGAATATGATTTCGGCACGCTGCGCAAGGAACTCCAGGGCACGACCCTTCGGGTCAACGTCACCAACCTGTTCGACAAGACCTATGTCTCACACTGTCTCAACAGGACCGGTGGCAGCTGCAATTACGGTGCGGCACGCGCCATCACCGCGAATCTGAAATACACATGGTGATGATCGCAGAGTTCTACCGCACCGAACCGCAGGCCGCAGTCACCGGAATGGTGGCTCGCGTGCGTATGACCCTCCTCTTGCTCGGCAGCCTCATCCTGGCTGCCATGAGCCTGGTATCGGTGGCCCAGGCCGAGATCCGGCTGACGGACGCCGCCGGCCGCGAGGTTCGCCTGCAACAGCCGGCCAAGCGCATCGTCACCAATGACAGCCTCGTCCTGCTGTCGCTGGCCCTCGTCGATCCGCAGCCAATCTCCAAGCTGGCCGGCTGGGCCGCGCCGCAGCGTTTCGATCGCGGCCTCTACGATGCCTTTCGCCGCCGCTTCCCCGAGATCGACAACACTGCCGTGGTCGGCGCGGTTTCGCCCGCCAACAGCTCGGTCGAGGCGATCCTCGGCGCGCAGCCCGATCTTTTCGTCGTCAGCATCTGGCAGCCCGATTGGGACGCGATCGCGGCCAAGCTCGAAGCCGCGGGCGTGCCGGTGATCTTTCTCGACTCGCCCCGCAACAGCAGGCGAGCCGGCGAGGCAACCATCGCCTCGATCCGCCTGCTTGGCAGGGCCATCGGCCAGGATACCCGTGCCGAAGCCTTTGCGGCCTTCCTGAAGGCTCGCTACGACGCCATCGCACAGCGACTTCGAGGCGAGAAGACGAAGCCCCGGGGCACCTGGCCCCAGGTCCTCGTCGATGCCCATGCCGGCCTGCAATGCTGCTCCGCCCCCGGCGCGGACAATCCCATCACGCATGACCTGGCCTTTGCCGGCGGCCGCGTACTCGGCGCGGACATCATTCCCGGCTATGATGGCCAGCTCAGCCCCGAATATGTCCTGGCCGCCGATCCAAAAGTCTATGTCGGCACCGGCGGCTCGCATCTGGCCAAGCGCGGCGGCCTCGTTCTCGGCGCCGGCATCGAGCCGGAAACAGCCCGCACCTCCCTGCGCGCCGTGGTCCAGCGCAATCTCCTCGGCGAACTCAGCGCCGTGCGTGAAGGCCGCGCCTATGGCCTGTCGCACCAGGTCGCCATTTCGGCCCTGAACATCCTGGCGGTCGAATGCCTGGCGAAATGGACGCATCCGGAGCTGTTCGCCGATCTCGACCCGGCGCAGACCCTGGCCGAGATCAACCGGAGCTTCCTGGCAGCCCCGATCGAGGGAACCTTCTGGATCGATGCGAGACCTGTGACGGGTCCGTCGGCGCCATGAGCCCCGTCCCTTCCACCGATGGCTCCGGCCGCACCGCCCTCACCGACTATCGCGCGAGCCAGCGCCGCCGCCTGCTCCTGGTCCTTACACTGATCGCACTCGGGCTCGCCGCCTTCTCGATCGACCTCGTCGTCGGCCCGTCCAGTGTCGGCCTGCACAACACGTTGGCGGCTCTGTTCGGCACGGACGAGGTGGCCCGCCCCATCCAGGTTATCGTCTGGCAGGTTCGCCTGCCGATGAGCGTGATGGCGTTGCTGGTCGGCGCCGCCCTTGCCTTGGCGGGTGCGGAAATGCAGACGGTGCTCGGAAATCCCCTCGCCGAACCGTTCACGCTCGGCGTGTCCTACAGCGCCGCTCTCGGCGCGGCGGTGGCGATCGTGCTGGGCCTGTCGCTGCCCGGGTTACCGGCGGGCTGGATGGTTTCGGCCAATGCCTTCTTGTTCGCCGTCCTCTCGCTGGGGGCGATCCACGCGCTCGCCCGCTGGCGCGGCGCCAGTCCGCAGACCCTGATCCTGTTTGGCATCGCGATCGGCCTGTCGGCCGAAGCCCTGCTGTCGCTGCTGCAATTCATGGCCTCGACCGATGCCCTGCAGCAGCTCGTCTTCTGGCGCATGGGCAGCCTGGTGCGCGCGGATGCCGGCTCCACCCTGATCCTGGCCGTCGTGCTCGCCGTCAGCATTCCCTTCTCGCTGGCGGCTTCCTCGCGCTTCACGCTGCTGCGCCTGGGGGAGGAACGCGCCCGCAGCCTCGGTGTCGACATTGCCAGGCTGCGGCTTGGATCGCTGCTGCGCGTCGGCCTGCTCTCGGCCACCGCGGTGGCCTTCGTCGGCGTGATCGGCTTCGTCGGCCTGGTCGGCCCCCATATTGCGCGGCTGCTGGTCGGCGAGGACCATCGCTTCCTGCTGCCCGCCAGCATGGCTGTGGGGGCGCTGGTCATGCTGGTCGCTTCCATCGTCACCAAGCTGATCATACCTGGCCTGCTGCTGCCCGTCGGCGTGGTGACAGCGCTGATCGGCCTGCCCGTGTTCTTCACCTTGGTGCTGCGAACGCTGGGGAAAGGCCGATGAAAGCGGATCATACCCCCACACTCGTCGTGCGCGGGCTTCATGCCGGCTATGGCGGGCATGACATCATCGCCGATCTCACTTTGCCCCCCCTGCAGCCGGGGCGGCTGGTGGCGCTGGTCGGCCCCAACAGTGCCGGCAAGTCGACCCTGCTGCGCGCCATGGCCCATCTCATTCGCATGCGCGGTGAGGTCGCGCTGGGCGAGCGCGACCTCACCCGCATCAGCCCCGCCGCACGGGCGAGGCTGGTCGGCTTCATGCCGCAGGCTCTGCCGCTCGACGTCTCCCTCAGCGTGCTGGAAACGGTGATCGCGACCCTGCGGGTCGCCCAGGCCGGCGAAGGCGCAGGCTCGCATGCCGAGCAGGCGCTGGATGTCCTCACCCGTCTCGGCGTGCCCTATCTCGCCTCCCTGCCGCTCGACCGGCTCTCCGGCGGACAGAAGCAGGTGGCCAGCCTGGCGCAAGCCATCGCCTGCGCACCGCCCGTGCTGCTTCTCGACGAACCCACGAGCGCACTCGATTTGTCGCGGCAATATTTCATCATGCGCAGCATCAAGGACTATGCCGCGGGTGGGCGCATCGTGGTGGCCGTGCTGCACGATCTCGCCTTGGCCGCGCAATGGGCCGACGACCTCATCGTCATGCGCCAGGGCAAGCTCCATGGCGCCGGACCGCCTGACGAAATCCTCACCCCGCGCATGCTGGCCGATGTCTACGACGTCGAGGCTCGGGTGGAGCACTGTTCGCAGGGACGGCTGCAAATCATGGTCGACGGTGTGGTCGAGCGGAGCAGCCGCTCGGACATCCCCCCGACCCATCAACACCAGAAGGCAAACCCATGAAGCGTTTTGTCGCCCAGGCCCGCATCGAATTGCCTGACCCCGAAGCGGTGATCGGGCCGCTCTGCGAGCATTTCATCGAACATGGTGCGGCGGTCGAGCAGCGCGACGGCGCCCATATCCTTCGTTTCCGCGGCGCCCAGGCTCGCTTTTCGAAGACCGGCCCAGCCACACTGGTCGACACCGAGGCGGAGAGTCTCGAGGAACTCTACTTCATCCGTCAGGCCGTAGCCTCGCATATCCTGGAATTTGCCCAGGGCCGCCGGCCCGCCATCGCCTGGACTGGGGATGGCACGGAGATCTCACGTCCTCCCAACTTCCAGATCTTCCGGGTGATCGGAGTAAAGGATGTGACGCCTCGGATGCGCCGTATCACCTTTTCCGCCAGTGACGTCTCGCGCTATCAGTCTATGGAGGCACTGCATCTCAACATCCTCGCCCAGCACCCCGACCTGTCCGAGGCGCAATGGCCGAGCGTCGGTCCGGACGGGCTGATCCATTGGCCCGATCCCGATCGCAAACCCAGCCTGCGCAAATATACCGTGCGCTCGCTCGACGTTGCGGCGGGTACGCTCGATATCGATTTCGTGCGCCATGCCGATGCTGGCCCGGGCTCCATCCTGGCGGAAAGCGTGAAGCCGGGCGAGGAGGTCGGCGTTCTCGGCCCGGGCGGCGGCGGCCTGGCAGAGGCCGACTGGTATCTGTTCGTGGGTGACGAAACCGCGCTTCCGGCAATCGGACGCATGCTGGAGCGCCTGCCCGCAAGCGCGCGCGGCAAGGCCCTCATCGAGGTCGCCGACGAAAGCGAGATACAGCAGCTCGATTTTGCAGCGGCCATCGAGATCGAATGGTTGTTCCGCAACGGCGCGCCGGCCGGCACCACGAATCTACTGGTCGATGCGGTCAGCCGCACCGCTCTCCCCGGCGACGGTTCCCGCCTCTATGCCT
This sequence comes from Labrys sp. HAY1-8F, assembly GCF_056754975.1. Classification (NCBI taxonomy): domain Bacteria; kingdom Pseudomonadati; phylum Pseudomonadota; class Alphaproteobacteria; order Hyphomicrobiales; family Xanthobacteraceae; genus Labrys; species Labrys sp. HAY1-8F. Next base: position 1,606,468 of record NZ_JBPGWZ010000002.1, read on the forward strand.
GGGTGGGCTGCGAATACCAGGCTTTCCGCACTTTGCGCGCCCAGCTTCTGGGCGAGCGCGGCCTGCGCCAGCACAAGCATCTCATCGTCGCCTATTGGCGCAGGGGGCATGACGAGATCGCTCATTGAGAAAGCGCTGCGGCGCCGGGACGCGCCGCGCTCAGTGATGCACATGCAGGCATTTGTCGTGATCGGCCAGGATCTCGATCACGCGGCATTCGTCGACGCGGCCGTGGCGGCAGCCTTCCGCCATGCGCTGCAGCTCCACCTTCAACGCCTGCAGGCTGGCAATGCGCTGCTCCACCTCGATGAGGCGAGCCTGGGCGATGGCATCGGCCGCCGCGCAGGACTGGCCGGGATTGTCCTGCAGATCGAGCAGGGTTCGGATCGCATCGACCTCGAAGCCGAGTTCCCGCGCATGGCGGATGAAAGCGAGCCGGCGCACATCGGCTGCCTCATAGAGACGCCGGTTGCCATCGGTGCGCGGCGGCGCCGGCAGCAGGCCGACCTGTTCGTAGTAACGGATGGTCGGCACCTTGACGCCGCTACGTTTGGCCGCCTCGCCGATCGCCACGCCTGAAAGCTTCATTTTCCGCTTGCTCCTCTAGCCACTAGAGGATGTAGTCCCCTTTGCAGAAGATACAACCCATTCGAAATGCGAGACTCGAAATGGCAATCGCTGCAAGCCAGACCCGTTACCGCGTGGAAGGCATGGACTGTGCCTCCTGCGCCAGCAAGATCGACAAGGCCGTGCGCGGCGTCACCGGCGTGGAGGACGTCTCGGTTTCGGTGACGGCCGGCACCATGACGGTCAAGCATGGCGACGGCCAGGATCTCGGCGCCGTCGAGGACAGGGTCCGCCGCCTCGGCTACAAGGTGTCGCCCCTGAGTGCCTCGACGCCGGCGGCCGTGGGAGCGAAGCCCGCTCACGATCATAAGCATGATCATGATCACGGCGCCTGCTCTGGTCACGACCATGACGATCATACCGGACACGATCACGCTGGACACGACCACAGCAAGCACGATCACGGCGCCCAGGGCGAGGCCCCGACCCTCGCCGACCTGCATGGTCATGATCATGCCCCCTCCTCCGGCCCGTGGTGGCGCTCCAGCAAGGGCGTCCTCACCATCGCCGCCGGCATCGCGCTGGTGGCCGCCTATGGCATCGGACACCTCTTCCCTTCGATCGCGGTCTGGTCTTTCGAGATCGCCATGCTGGTCGGTCTCATTCCGATCGCACGGCGCGCCTTCGTCGCGGCTCGCTACGGCATGCCCTTCACCATCGAGATGCTGATGACCATCGCCGCCGTCGGCGCGGTGATCATCGGAGCGGCCGAGGAAGGCGCCGCCGTGGTCTTCCTGTTCCTGGTCGGCGAATTGCTGGAGGGCGTCGCCGCCGGCAAGGCACGCGCCAGCATCCAGTCTCTCGCCAGCCTGGTGCCGAAGACCGCTCTTCTCGAAGAAGAAGGACGCACCAAGGAGGTTCCGGCCGAAACCCTCGCCGTTGGCGCCGTGATCCTGGTGCGGCCGGGCGACCGCATTCCCGCCGACGGCGTCATCGTCTCGGGCGAGAGCTCCATCGACGAAGCACCGGTCACCGGCGAGAGCACACCCAAGCGCAAGGAGACCGCCGACACCGTCTTCGCCGGCACCGTCAATGGCGACGGGGCGCTGCGCATCCGCGTGACGGCGGCCGCCGCCGACAACACCATAGCCCGGGTGGTCAAGCTGGTCGAGGAAGCCCAGGAAAGCAAGGCGCCGACCGAGCGCTTCATCGATCGGTTCTCGCGCTACTACACGCCGGGCGTGGTGGTGGTGGCCGCCCTGGTGGCGATCCTGCCTCCCCTCATCGGCGGCGCTTCCTGGAACGAATGGATCTACAAGGGCCTGGCGATCCTCTTGATTGGCTGCCCCTGCGCCCTCGTCATCTCCACGCCGGCGGCGATCGCCGCCTCGCTCTCAGCCGGCGCGCGCCGCGGCCTGTTGATGAAGGGCGGCGCCGTGCTCGAAACCGTCGGCAAGATCACCGCCGCCGCCTTCGACAAGACGGGCACGCTCACCGAGGGCAAGCCCAAGGTGACCGACATCGTGCCGCTCGGCCGCCAGGAAGCCGAGGTGCTGCGGCTGGCCGCCGCCCTTGAAGCCGGTTCCAGCCACCCGCTCGCCACCGCGATCCTGGCCAAGGCCGCCGAACAGAACATCCTCACGTCCGTTGCCACGAACTCCAAGGCGCTCGGCGGCAAAGGCGTGACCGGCAGCATCGACGGCCTCGCGCTCTTCCTCGGCTCGCCCAAGGCCGCGGCGAGCGAAACGGCACTCTCCGCCGAAATCACCGCGCGCATAGAGGCCCTCAACCAGGAAGGCAAGACCGTCTCGGTGCTCCTGGCCGGCGGCACGCCGGCCGGCCTCATCGCCATGCGCGACGAGCCACGCGAGGATGCCATCGCCGGCTTGTCGGCCCTCCGTGCTGCCGGCGTGCGCACTCTCATGCTCACCGGCGACAACGCCCGCACCGCCCAGGCCATCGGCGGCAAACTCGGGTTGGAAGTGCATGCCGAATTGCTGCCGCAGGACAAGCAGCGCATCGTCAACGAACTCAAGGCGCAGGGACTGACCGTGGCCAAGATCGGCGACGGCATCAATGATGCGCCGGCGCTGGCGGCGGCCGATATCGGCATCGCCATGGGCGGCGGCACCGACGTCGCTCTGGAGACGGCCGACGCCGCCGTCCTGCATGGGCGCGTCAGCGACGTGGCCAGCATGGTCACGCTGTCGCGGCGGACCATGACGAACATCCATCAGAACATTACGATGGCGCTCGGATTGAAGGCGGTGTTCCTGGTCACCACCATCGCCGGCATCACCGGCCTGTGGCCGGCCATCCTAGCCGATACCGGCGCGACCGTGCTGGTCACCCTGAACGCACTCCGGCTCTTGCGGGTGAAGGCCGGCTGAGGCGATCCAGCCCCTTCTTTCTAGGCCGCGTATCACCCCTCATCCCCCTGCGGGTGTCGTCAACTGTCTTGAGTTGACTAGAGGTCCCGGCAGGGGGATGAGGGGTCGCGCGCCCTAACCAGGATCCGCCCTTTCAAACACAGAACAAATCAACCTTGACGCGTCGTCCCTAGATATCGTATATAGCCACTAGGTTAATTAACTATATGGCTATATACGATGCCCGATCATCTCAGCGACACCTTCTCGGCCCTCGCCGATCCGACCCGCCGGGCCATCCTGGCCCGGCTGGCCGGGGGCGAGGCAACCGTCATGCAATTGTCGGAGCCCTTCACGCTGACGCAGCCCGCCATCTCCAAGCATCTCAAGGTCCTGGAAAAGGCCGGCCTCATCAGCCGCGGACGCACGGCGCAATGGCGCCCGTGCCGGCTGGAGGCCGAGCCGCTGCGGCAAGCCTTCGACTGGGTCCAGCATTATCGCCGCTTCTGGGACGAGAGCTTCGACCGTCTCGACGATTATCTCGCCGAACTCCAGGCCCGAGGAAACAACAAGGACGACAAACATGACTAGCCACTCCCAGGCTGCCCCGGCGGCCGGCGAGCACGAACTCGTCATCACCCGTCTGTTCAAGGCGCCGCGCGAACTGGTGTTCAAGGCCTGGACGGACCCACAGCACCTTGCCCGCTGGCCCGGGCCGAAGGGCTTCAGCGCCACATCCCACGCGTTCGACTGCAGCCCCGGCGGCTTCTACCGCACCTGCCTGCATGCGCCTGATGGCACGGATCATTGGGTTCGCGGCACCTATCTGGAGGTGGAGCCGCCTGCCCGCCTCGTCTTCACCCATGCCTGGGAAGGCGACGACGGCAATCCCGGCCCCGAGACCATCGTCACCGTCACCTTCAAGGATGAGAACGGCCAGACCTTGATGCGCTTTCACCAGGCCATTTTCACCTCCCTCGCCTCGCGGGACGGCCATGGTGAGGGCTGGAACCAGAGCTTCGACAGGCTCGAAGCCTATCTCGCCGAGGTGTCGCCCTGAAATTCTCCCACAGCGAGGCCAGGCCATGCGCAAGCTCAAGCTGGAAATGCAGATCTCCGCCGATGGCTTCAGTTCGAGCCAGGATGGCATCAATGACTGGATGGTGTGGAACTGGGCACCGGATTGGGGCTGGGATGAGGAATTGCGCCGCTACCACCACGATCTCAACTTTTCCTCTGACTGTATCCTGCTCAGCCGCGTGATGGCAGAGGAAGGCTTTCACCAGCATTGGCAGATGGTTGCGGAGGATTCCGCCAGCCCCCAGTCAAGTTTCGCCAAGGCGATCGGCGACATGCGCAAGATCGTGTTCAGCCGCACGCTGACAGAGACGCGCTGGGCCAATACCGAAATCGCCAGGTCAGGCCTCTCCGAAGAGGTCACCCGCCTCAAGCAGGAACCCGGCAAGGACATCATCGTCTATGGCGGCCCCATCCTGGTGTCGTCCCTGGCGGAGGCCGGGCTGATCGACGAGTTCCATTTCATCGTCAATCCGGCTCTGCTCGGCAGCGGCAAGGCAGTCCTCGGCGAGCTTCGCAAAACGACCCGGCTCATGCTCGTCGACGCCCGCCCCTTCCCCTGCGGCGTGGCCGTGCTGCATTACGCCAAACTGTAACGGCTTCGGTTAGGCCTCTGTCTTCAGGAAATCGACAAAGGCACGCAAGGCCGGGCGCATCAGGCGCCGGCTCGGGTAATAGAGGAAGAGCCCCGGAAAGGCTGGGCACCAATCCTCCATGAGGCGCACGAGCTTGCCTTGCACGAGCGCCTCGGCAACAAGTCCCTCGATCAGCAGTGCCAGCCCCTGACCTGCAAGGGCGGCATCGAGCATCAGCGCATCGTCGTTGACGATCAGGCTGCCCGTCACGGCCAGTTCGATCGCCTTGCCGTCCCGTTCGAGTTCCCAGCGATAGAGGGAGCCATCGGTGAAGCGACGCTGGATGCAATCGTGATCGTGGAGATCGGCGGGCAGCTCCGGCCTAGGACGACCGTTCAGATAGCTGGGCGCCCCGACGATGGCAAAGCGCAGCGGACCCCCGAGCGGCACGGCGATCATGTCCTGATGCAGGCTTTCACCGAATCGGACGCCGGCGTCGACCCCCGACGCCACGATATCGGTGAAGGCATCCTGCGCCAGGATTTCCACGGTCACTGCCGGATATCGGCGCATGAACCGCAATGCCAGCGGCAGCAGCACGGACTGCACGGCCGCGCGTGGTGCACTGAAACGCAGCATGCCGGCGATATCGGCCTGCGAGGCGCTCGCCTGATCGAGCGCCTCCTCGATCGAGGCAAGCGCTGGCTGCAACTGGATCAACAGCCGCTCCCCTGCGACGGTCGGGGCGACGCTACGCGTCGTGCGAGTCAGCAGCCTCACGCCGAGACTTTCCTCGAGGCCCGTGATCGCCTGGCTGACGGCGGAGACCGACATGCCAAGTTTGCGGGCAGCGGCACGAAAGCTGCATTGATCGGCCACGGCCGCGAGAATGACGAGGGCAGGCAAGTCGGCTCGCTTCATTGTTAAGCCATATAGAACAAGCTGTTCATAAAAGCATGGATTATCGAACATTGTATTTGGGTACATGGTCCCCGCCACCACGGAGGATCGTCCCATGAAGACACGCAAGCTCGGTTCAAACCTCAACGTTTCCACCATCGGCCTCGGCTGCATGGGGATGAGCTTTGCCTATGGCGGCCAAGCCGAGGCGGATGCCATCCGCACGCTGCATCGCGCCGTGGACCTTGGCATCACCCTTTTCGATACCGCGGAGGTCTATGGGCCCTTCACCAACGAAGAGCTCGTCGGCAAGGCGTTGAAGGACGTAAGGAACAAGGTGGTCATCGCCACCAAATTCGGTTTCCGCATTGCGCCGGAAGGCCAGGATCGGGACCGCATCATCGGCGTGGACAGCCGTCCCGAACATGTGCGCGCCGTCGCCGAGGCCTCTCTTCGTCGCCTGGGCATCGAGGCCATCGACCTCTTCTACCAGCATCGCGTCGACCCCACCGTGCCGATCGAGGATACGGTCGGTGCCATGGCGGATCTGGTGAGAGAGGGCAAGGTCAAGGCCCTCGGCCTGTCGGAGGCCGGCGCGACGACCATCCGACGCGCCCATGCCGTCCATCCCATTGCCGCCGTCCAGACGGAATACTCGCTCTGGAGCCGCGATGTCGAGGCGGATGTTCTGCCGGTCTGCCAGGAACTCGGCATCGGCTTCGTGCCCTACAGCCCGCTGGGCCGCGGCTTGCTGACCGGCGCGATCCGGGATCACAGCACGCTCGCCGACGACGACTGGCGTAAATCCCTGCCCCGCTTCCAGGAAGACAACATGGAGGCGAATCAGCGCCTGTTGGCCGAGTTTTCCCTTATCGCCGACGGCAAGGGGGTAACCCCGGCTCAACTCGCCCTGGCCTGGATACTGCACCAGGGGGACTTCATCGTGCCGATCCCAGGTGCACGGCGGTTGCCTCACCTGGAGGACAATGCGGCCGCCGCCGGGATTGCCCTCAGCGGAGCAGACCTTGCCGCCATCGACGCGGCCATGCCGCTGGCCAACGTCCGCGGCGAACGCTACATGCCGGAAGCCATGGCGCTGGTCGACGCCTCGTAAAGCGGCGGAAGGCGTTCAGTCGAATCTGCCGGTCAGGTGGCGCGGCGCAAGGCTGCGGATGGCCTGGCCGGCAACTCCATCGGGCCAGGCCGGTGCGAACAGATGGAGCGGTATCTCCCGCAGGCCCTGGGAATATGCGTCAGGCTCTCAGCATCGCCGCAAGATGCTTGATACGTGCAGGCTCGCGCCGGCGCCGGCGCCGGACTTTTCCACACTGCCCCGGACGATCAGGCAGGCCCGCTGCCGCCAGGCGCGACGGATCGCGGCCGCATCGGCGGGCCTTGCCTGCAGCCTGGGCAACGACCCTCGATAGAGCGGGTGCGGCGAATCGGTAGCGTCCACTGATCTGATTGCCATCTCGCCCCAGGGACATGGTGCCCGAATGCACATGATCTGAAGCGGCGCCAGACGCAATATTTGCGAGCGGTCCCGTGCAATGCCGACAGCCGGCGCGAAAGCGCCAGCGAATGCCAGTGCCGTGACAGCCCCTAGAGCAAAGCGCGTTCGAGACCGAACGCTTATTTGCTCTAACTCCTTGTTTCGACGCGTCTTTGCGATTCTGGACGATTCCGTCAAATCACAAAACGCTTTAGGGTCAGATGCCGAAATGCCCGCATCGCTCGCGCTCCCATCCTGGCCGCAACCTCATCTATACCAGCACGGCGGCGAGGCTGTCGCTGTTGCCACCGCAACAGGTTTCGTTCCTTACGTACCATAGACGCAAAAGGCAGGCCTGTGGGCCTGCCTCCTTGCTTCGTCTCGCTGATCTCAGCCCGGTCAGGCCGCGGCCGACTGGCTCTCCGGACGCACGGCCTGATTAAAATCCTCGATCAGCGTGCGGGTGATGGTGCCCGGCGTATAGCGATGCTCGAGGATCTCTGAGACCGGCGTGATCTCGGCGGCCGTACCGGTGAGGAAGCACTCGCTGAAGCTGCCGAGCTCGTCCGGCATGATGCGCCGTTCGATCACTTCCAGGCCGCGAGCCTTGGCGAGATCGATCGCCGTGCGGCGGGTGATGCCATCCAGGAAGCAGTCGGCGATCGGCGTGTGGATTTTGCCGTCCTGGATGAAGAAGACATTGGCGCCGGTGCATTCGGCCACACGGCCCTGCCAGTCATACATCAGGGCATCGGCATAGCCGCGACGCTCCGCGCGATGCTTGGAGATGGTGCAGATCATGTAAAGGCCGGCGGCCTTCGACAGCGAGGGCGCGGTCTGCGGGTCGGGCCGACGATATTCGGCCACGTCGAGGCGGATGCCCTTCATCTTGGTCGCCATGTCGAACATGCTCGGCCATTCCCACACCGCAATCGCGGTATGGATGGTGGCATGCTGGGCGGCCACGGCCATCATTTCCGAGCCACGCCAGGCGACCGGCCTGACATAGGCGTCCTTCAGGCCGTTCTTGTCGAGCACGGCCTGCTTGGCGGCATCGAGTTCCTCGACAGAATAGGGAATGGCGAAGTCGAGAATCTCGGCCGAACGGCGGAAACGCGCCGAATGTTCGGAGGACTTGAAGATCTTGCCGCCATAGGACCGCTCGCCCTCGAAGACGGCGCCGCCATAATGCAACCCATGCGACAGAACATGAAGCTTGGCATCGCCCCAGGCCAGCATCTGGCCATCAAACCAGATAAAGCCATCGCGTTGATCGAAGGGCAACATCGACATGACAAATCCTCCAGCGCCTCGCGCTTCCTCGAGCAAAGCGCGTTTTGTCGAAAACGCTTGTTTGCTCTCACTCTCAGTTCGACGCGTCTTTGCGATTTTGGACAACTCCATCAAATCGCAAAACGCTTTAGAGCAAAGCGCGTTCATGTCCGAGCGCTCGTTTGCTCCAACTCCTTGCCTCAAGGTATCCTTGCAATTGTCGGCAACTCCGCCGGATCGCAAAACACCTTGATGACCGCAATGTTATAGCCATTGGCGGGCAGTTGCGGAAACTGTTCCGTTCGCCGCGAGCATCTTTTTCCGCTCGGGACGTGGCTGGATAAGAACAACCGTCGCTTTTGCGTCGGGGCCCAAATCCCCTTATGTTTCGTACCGGAAACGGCACCGCACTTCACGCGTTGAGGTCTCCACCCGCCCTTGCGGAACATCCTTTCGCCGTGAGCCCCGTTTGCGTAATGATCTGACGAAAATATGTCAATATGACTGACGTAAATTTCTCGTTCTCGCCTACCCCCGCCCCTCGCTCGGAAACCGAGCGGGGCGAGCCTCCGCTTTATGAGCTGATCGAACTTTTCTTCTTCGCCTATCGGGATTTCGTCGCGGATCCCGATCATGCCCTCGAAGCCTATGGCTTTGGGCGGGCCCACCACCGCGTGCTGCATTTCGTCGACCGCAATCCGGATCTTACTGTCGCCGAATTGCTGGATATTCTGAAGATCACCAAGCAGTCGCTGGCCCGCGTGCTGAAAGACCTGGTCGACCAGGGTTTCATCCTGCAGCGAGAAGGCCGGGAGGACCGGCGCCAACGCTTGCTGACCACCACGGTGAAAGGCAAGCAACTGGCCGTCGAGCTGGCAACGACTCAATCCCAACGCATCGCGCGGGCGCTCTCCGAAGCCGGCCTGACCGGTCCCGAACTGGCGCAACGCTTCCTGTTCGCCATGGTCGATCCGGACGGGCGGGCGGAAGTCGCTCGGCTCATCCACGGCAATGTCACCAGAGGTGACAAGATTCGGGGCGAAAAGAAATGAACAAGGTTGCCGTCCTTCCCGACGACGCCCCCCATATCCTGCTGGTCGATGACGACAGCCGCATCCGTACGCTGCTCTCGCGCTATCTCGGCGAGCATGGCTATCGCGTAACCACGGCCGAGCATGCCGCCAGCGCCCGCCAGCGCATTGAGGCGTTCACCTTCGACCTGATGATCGTCGATGTGATGATGCCGGGAGAGAACGGCTTCGATCTGACCCGCTGGATCCGCGGCAGTTCCAGCGTGCCGATCCTGATGCTGACGGCGCGCGGCGATCCGGACGATCGCATCAAGGGCCTGGAGATCGGCGCCGACGACTATCTGCCCAAGCCATTCGAGCCGCGCGAGTTGTTGCTGCGCCTCAACAACATCCTGAAACGGGCGGTTGCTCCGCCACCGGCGGAACCGGCGAGCGACATCGTCACCTTTGGCGACTTCACCTTTCATGTCTCGCGCGGCGAACTCCAGCAGGGCGGCGAGACAGTCCGCATCACCGAACGCGAGCGCGACATGCTGCGCCTGCTGGTCGAAGTTCCGCGCGAGACGGTCGATCGGCTGGCACTCGCCGGCCCCGCCGCCGACATCGCCAATGAACGCACCGTCGACGTGCAGGTGAATCGGCTGCGGCGCAAGATCGAGAGGGATCCGGGCAATCCCGTCTATCTGCAGACGGTACGCGGCACCGGATACCGCCTGATGGTCGACATGTGATGGAGCCTCGTCTGCCGGCCCTCCAGTTTGCCGGGGCCCTGCTCCGCAAATGCCTGTCCGGGGTCTCCGAGGCCGCACGCATTGCCTGGCCCAGGGTACGTGAACTCTCTGCTGGTCCCGGGCGCGTGCTTTCGGCGCTGGGCGACCGCATGCCCAAGGGCCTTTATGCCCGCTCGCTGCTGATCATCATCACGCCGATGGTGCTGCTGCAGGCCATTGTCACCTATATGTTCATGGAAAAATATTGGCAGGGCGTGACGGCGCGGCTATCGGCCGCCACCACCAAGGACATCGCGGCGATCGTCGAGCTCTACCAGCAAATGCCCCATGACAAGAACACGACAGACCTGCTCCAACTGGTGGCCCAAAAGCAGCTCGCACTCGGTATCGAGTTTCGTCCACTCGAGGATTTGCCGCCACGCGGCGCCCGCCCCTTTTTCGACATTCTCGACCAGGCGCTGTCGGACGAGATCCGCATGCGCATCGGCCTACCTTTCTGGATCGATACGGTCGGCCGCTCGGACTTCGTCGAGATCCGCGTCAAGCTCGACGATGCCGTGCTGCGTGTCTTTGCCCGTCGCAGCCAGACCTTCGCCTCCAACTCCTATATCTATCTGCTCTGGATGCTCGGCTCCTCGCTGATCCTGATCACAGTGGCGATCCTGTTCCTGCGCAACCAGATTCGGCCGATCCAGCAGCTCGCCAATGCCGCGCAGGATTTCGGAAAGGGGCGCGATGTCCAGAATTTCCGTCCGCGCGGTGCGCGTGAGGTGCGCCAGGCGGCCAGTGCCTTCATCGAAATGCGCCGGCGTGTCGAGCGCGCCTTCGAACAGCGCACTGCCATGCTCAACGGCGTCTCGCATGACATGCGCACCATCCTCACCCGCTTCAAACTCTCGCTGGCCCTGCTCGACGAAAGCAGTCCCGAATATGAGGACCTGCAGAAAGACGTCGACGAGATGAGCCGCATGCTAGAGGCCTATCTCGCCTTCGCGCGCGGCGATGCGGCCGAGCAAGCCGAAGCCACCGACATCGCCGCCCTGTTGGAGGAATTGCGCGCCAATGCCATGCGCCAGGGCCAGGACGCACGGGTCAGCTTCCAGGGCGATCCCATCGTGGTGGTGCGTCCGGACGCATTCCGGCGCTGCCTGACCAATCTGGTGTCCAATGCCCAGCGTTTTGCCAGGACCATCCTCATCACCGGCGTGCGCGAGCAGCGCTATCTCATCGTTACCGTCGATGACGACGGGCCCGGCGTTCCCGAAGAAAGCCGTGAGGACGTGTTCAAGCCTTTCTTCCGGCTGGACGAGGCCCGCAACCAGGATCATGGCGGAACCGGCCTCGGCCTCGCCATTGCGCGCGACATCGCGCGCTTCCATGGCGGCGACATCACCCTTGCCACCAGCCAGTTGGGCGGCCTGAGGGCGATTGTGCGCATTCCAGTCTGATGCCAAGAGGCGTCGGGGATGACTTTTGGTTCCTTCTCATGATTTGGAATCGAAAATCATCAGGTGTTCAAGGTACGGAGGCGTCAGCATCTTGGTGACTTGGTAAGACACCATCTCGATCCGCCAGGACTATGCCAAGCCTCATGCCCAATGACATCGCGCCCGATCCCGTCAACATCGTAGTGATCACCGGTCCCGCGGGGATCGGCAAGTCGACGCTGACCTGGGAAGTCGGGAGGCAACTGGCGGCAGCCGGCATTGCCCATGCCATCGTGGAGACGGACGAACTCGACAGGGTGTATCCGCGCCCAAGCCGAGCGGACCTGGAGCGCCTGCGTCCGGGCACGCTCGATATCAGCACGCTCAATCTGGCGGCGATCTGGGCGACCTATCGCGCTCTCGGCCATCGGCGCCTGATCATGTCGGGCGTGATGCTGCATCTCGACTTCGACCGGCGCTGGATCCTTGCCGCCATTCCCGATGCGCGCATCACCGTCGTGCGCCTGCAGGCCAACGGAACCACGCTGACCGAGCGCCTCATTCAGCGCGAAATCGGATCAGGACTGGACGACCAGCTCGAGCGCACGCTGGCACAGGCAGAGCGCATGGCAGGAGAGGCGGACAATGGAGCGATAAGGCTGGAGACGGACGGTCGCTCACCCGAGGAACTCGCCCGCCTGCTGCTGGCAGAGCTGGGCTGGGCTCGATGACGGCCAGAGGCCGACACGAAGAGGGTTATTTCCCGCCGATTTCCTTATCGCCCACGGCAGGGCCACGAGCCAGTTTCAGCGCCGCCTCGACGCCGTTCTCCAAGATCGCGTCGGACTGTTCGGGATCGGGGACGACGCGTGCAAGCTGCAGCGTTCCCGCCAGCAGGGCCATGATGGCGAGCGCAGTGCTGCGACGCACTTCGGCATCGCCACCGGGCAGATGATCCGCGATCACGCCGATGCTGCCGAAGAGCTCTTCGGTAAAGGCAGCCCGGGTCTTCTCGGACTGGCGCGCAATCTCACCGGAAAGCGCTGCGATTGCGCAGCCCTGCCCGGGCGTATCCCGGTGGATGGGACGCAGATAATAGCGGATCAATCCCTCGATCGGATCATCGGCGCGTTCGGCGGAGCGGCGCAACTTGCCGCGCCGTTGGGTCAGCGTATGGGTGACGGCTTCGCGAACCAAGGCATCCTTCGAGGCGAAATGGCTGTAGAAACCGCCATGGGTCAGGCCCGCATCCGCCATCAACGGCGCAATGCCGGTGCCGTCGATGCCATCGCGCAACAGACGCAGCGCGGCGGTTTCAAGAATATGCCGGTGCGTCTCGTCCTTGTGCCCCTTGTCATAGCGCATGAACAGCCTCGTCTCCCACCAGGAATCGCGCCGCCAGAAAATCCACTGCGTGGCCGATCACGCCAGCATCGCCGAGAATGCGGCCATGGCCAAGTCCATCCATCTCGATCAATCGCGATCCCCGCCAATATCTGGCGATCTCGCGGGCTTCGCTAATGGCGACGACGCGATCATCGCCGGAATGGATGAGAAGGGCTGGCTGCGTCAACCGTTCGGCGAAACTGGGCAGGTCCATGATCGGCAGTTCGGTGCCCAGGCGAATGAGTTCGTCTGCCAGGTGGGCGAGATCCATGGTGTCGACGACCCCCGAGGCCATCGCGGCAGCCCGCATCTGACGGCCGTAATTGGCTGGTGAGGCGATCAGGACGACCCGCCCGGCATCCAGCCCTCCGGCGAGTGCGACGGTCAGGACCGGCCCTCCGACGGAATGGCCGATCACGCCATGCAGGTGCCCGCAGGCCTTGCCGACGGCGGCCACGGCCCTGGCCATGTGCGGAATGGTCGCCGACACGCCCTCGGACACGCCATGGGCGGGCAGATCGATTGCAATCACGCCAAGGCCGCGCGCCAGCAAGGGTTCGACGAAGGCAAGCATGTCGACATGGGAGGCTTCCCAGCCATGCACCAGGAGCACCGGCTCGCCTTGGTCCCAGCGCCACCCGGCGACGAGGCCGCCTTCATGCGCCACGGAAAAACGGTTCGCACCTTTGGGAAGCGGAATGGCACGCGGAGCAAGCCGCCGGGGCGTAATCATCTGCAGAGCCAGTTCGCGCGGGTCGACGCGTTCCGAAAGATCCATGGCTTTCTCCTCTTTATATTATGATCATAATATAATATGTCATTCATCATGCAATGGGTACTCCGCCGTGCCTGCGCCAGCGAGGATTGAACCATGTCCAACAGCGACCCCGTCGTCATCGTCTCCGCCACACGCACCCCGCTGGGGCGTTTCCAGGGCGATCTCTCGAGCCTGGCTTCCCCCGCGCTCGGTGCCCATGTCGTGAAAGCGGCCCTGACACGGGCGAACCTGGCCGCCGACCGCGTGGACGAGGTCGTGCTGGGCTGCGTGCTCCCCGCCGGTCTTGGCCAGGCACCCGCCCGTCAGGCCGCCCGCAATGCGGGACTGCCCGACGCCACGGGCGCAACGACCGTCAACAAGGTGTGCGGCTCCGGCATGAAGGCCGCGATGCTCGGTCATGATCTCATTCGCGCCGGCTCCGCCGATATCGTGGTGACGGGAGGCATGGAGTCGATGTCGAATGCGCCCTATCTGCTGGCCAAGGCGCGCAGCGGCTACCGCATGGGCCATGACCGCCTTCTCGACCACATGATGCTCGACGGCCTGGAGGATGCCTATGAGGGTGGCCGCCCGATGGGCGATTTCGGCGAGGCGACGGCACAGGCCTATCAGCTTAGCCGCGATGACCAGGACGCCTATGCGGTGGAGACCCTGACCCGCGCCCGCAAGGCGATCGAAACCGGCGCCTTCACCGCCGAGATCACGCCGGTGGAGGTGCCCGGCAAAGGCGGCCCCAGGCTGATTGCCGACGACGAGAACCCGCTCAAGGTCTCACCCGACAAGATCCCGCAGCTCAGGCCGGCCTTCCGCAAGGACGGTACCATCACCGCCGCAAGCTCGTCGGCCAATGCCGATGGCGCGGCTGCTCTCATCCTCACCCGCCGCTCCATCGCCGATCGTGATGGACTGCCCGTGCTTGCCGAGATCAAGGGCCATGCCACCCACAGCCAGGATCCGGCCTGGTTCACCACGGCGCCGATCCCGGCCATCCGCAAGCTGCTCGAACGCACCGGCTGGAGCGTCGGCGATGTCGACCTGTTCGAGATCAACGAGGCTTTCGCAGCGGTGGCCATGGCGGCCCGACGCGACCTCGACATCCCAGCCGACCGGCTCAACATCCATGGCGGCGCCTGCGCTCTCGGTCATCCGATCGGCGCCACCGGCGCGCGCATCATCGTCACTTTGCTGCACGCCCTCGCCGGCAACGGCCTCAAGCGCGGTATCGCCTCGCTCTGCATCGGCGGCGGGGAGGCGACCGCCATCGCGATCGAGAGGATCGTGTAATTGGAGGTGACCGGGGGCGCAGGCGTTTGGGTAACCGCCCATTCTTCCGCGGATGTCGCGCTGCCCCTCACTCCATTGTCAGAACAAGCGCGAGCCGTTCGGGGCGCTGCGTTCCGGCGTCGCCAGCACGACGGCACCGTCGGCGCCAGGAAAGCCGAGCGTCAACACCTGTGACATGAATTTGCCAATCTGGCGCGGTGGGAAATTGACCACCGCCATTACCTGGCGCCCGACCAGTTCCTCGGCATTGTAGAGCGCGGTAAGCTGGGCTGATGAAGCCTTGATGCCGATCTCATCGCCGAAATCGATCCGCATCCGGTAGGCCGGCTTGCGGGCCCCTTCGAGGGGCACCGCCTCCAGCACCGTGCCGATGCGAATATCAACCTTGAGGAAATCGTCGAAGCCGATCTCCGCTGCCGGCTGCCCGTTACTCGTACTCACACCGCCTCCGCATCGTCGCGATCATCCCTGCCCCGCCGGCGAGAATCGGCGAAATCGTGAAAACGCTCGCGCAGCCTTTCGCGCATGCGGGCACGGCGCGCATGGGAGCGTTCGGCAATGCGGCGGAACGGCGCGAAGATCTGGCAGAGATCGTCGGCCCGCTCCATCCAGCGCTCGCCCGAACGAAGCTGCCGATCGACTTCCTTCATCGTCGTGGCCAGGCCCTCATCCTCGTCCTTCAGCCAGACCTTGACGATGCGGGCCCAGGCCAGCGCCAGCCCCTGCGCGCGCACAGCTCCCATCGGGCCCTCGGCGTCGATATCGGCAGCCGTCAGCATCCACTGCATCGAATTGGTGACGACACGGTTCCAGGCGGTCAACGCGAGGGGATCGAGTGCGAAGGCCCTGGAAATGTTGGCGATGGCCGTCTTATGCGGCGAAAGCACATCGATGCGTCGCATCAGAATGTCGAACAACCTCTCGCGGGCCGGTTCCGCGGCCATGCTCTCGTCAATGCCTTCGAGCACCTTCTGGTCGACCTGGCGCGCATAAGCGGCGAGGATGGCTCCCTTGGAGGGATAGAGGCCGCGCAATTGCGACAGGGACAGCCCCGCCTTCTCGGCAATATCGGCCAGACCGATCTCGCCCCAGGGATTGTCGGCGCACAACGCCAGCAAGGCCTCGATCGCAGCCTGACGCGGATCGACGGCATTGTCTGCTTTCGACTTGGCAACCATGGCTCAGACCTCGCTTTCTGGTTTGCCCATCCTAAGATAGGCCGATCGCGAGCCGGATCAATGCGGCGCATTGGCAGACAGGAGCCCTTCTGTCCGTCAGGAAGCGAGTTCGCCCGCGCGCCGGCGTGCCGCCTCGACCGCCCGCTTCATCAGCGGCGTCAAGCCGTTTTCAGCCATCAGCACGTCCAGAGCCGCCGCGGTGGTGCCGCCCGGGCTGGTGACGTTCTGCCGCAGCGTGGCGGCCGGCAGATCAGACTGGTGCAGCAATTCGCCGGAACCCGCCACGGTGGCGCGCGCCAGCCGCATGGCGAGATCGGCGGGGAGCCCCGCCGCCGCTCCGGCTTCGGCCATGGCCTCGACGAGATGGAAGACATAGGCCGGCCCCGATCCGGAGACGGCCGTCACCGCATCGATGAGGCTTTCATCCACAACCCACTCGACCGCGCCGGTCGCCCGCAGCAGAGCATCGGCGGCCCGTTCCTGGTCAGCGGTGACGAAGGCATTCGACACCGCGGCCGTGATACCGCGGCCGACGGCCGCCGGCGTGTTCGGCATGGCGCGCACGACGGCGGTATCGGCCGGCAGCAGCGCCGCGATGCTGGCGATGGTCTTGCCCGCCATGATGGAGACGGCGAGGGTATCAGGCCCGAACAGCGGCGCGACGGAGGCCATGGCGACATCCATCATCTGAGGCTTGATCGCCAGGAGCACCACGGCCGGCGTGCCGAAGGAGGCCAGCATCGGGTTGACCGCGACACCTTTCACGGCAAGGTCACCGGCAACCTCCGGCGGCAAATGCGGATCGATAACCGCCACCTGGGCGGGATCGAGGCCGAGCTTCAGCCACCCCTCCAGCATGGCCCCGCCCATCTTGCCGGCGCCCAGCAGCAACAGCTTGCCGCCAATGTCCAATGTCTCAGCCATGGGAAAAACTCCTGCGAATGGGGAATGCCGAGGGGGAAAGGGTGTCGGGAGTGTCAGCCTCCGGCTGACATTTGTCGACCAGAGGCCAACACTCCGCGTTTCCCGCGCTCGGTCAAACGACCATGCAACCGTACATCAAGCTTCGCCCACGGTCTCGAACAGCACGGCCTCGAGCGCTTCCTTGGGGGTCTTGCCGGCCCAGATCACGAACTGGAAGGCCTGGAAATAGCGTTCGCAAGTTTCCACCGCGATCTCGATCAGGGCTTCGCACTGGCGCGGCGTGGCCTCGGCGCCGCCGGCCAGGAACAGGGCATGGCGATACATGATGACCTGATCAGCGTTCCAGACGTCGAAATGGCCGATCCACAACTGTTCGTTGACGAGCGCAATCGTCTGCAGGAGATCGGCGTGGCGACGCTTGGGAATCTTGGCGTCGAAGGAGCAGGCCAGATGCAGCGACTCGATATCGTCCATCCAGGTGAAGGAGACAGCATAGTCGCAGCCATGCCCCTTCACGACGATGGAGATCTCATCTTCGCCGAGTCTGTCGAAAGCCCAGTCATGAAGACTCGCCAGATGTTCGACGAGATCAACCGGATGACCGGCCCGCTCGCTCTGGAGCTCGATTACCGACATTGCAACTCCCGGCGCCTCCGAGGAGGCGCATTGGCGCTGCGAACACCGATCGATACGCAGCCTGTGAGGGGAGAGTTCAGGCATTCGGGCTGAATCGGCAAGGATTCGTTCCCGCCGTCCACAAGGAGGCCTCTCATTCTTAGCCGGTCTTATTGTCGCACGGCGGGACAGTCTTGCGCTCAGCGTGCAGCAAGCTTGGCCTCGAGCTCGGCGACACGGGCGGCGAGACGTTCGTTTTCGTCGCGGGCCTTGATCGCCATCTCGCGCACGGCGTCGAACTCGTCGCGGCGGACATAGTCGAGATCGCGCATGATGCGCTCGGCCTGGCTGCGCACGACGCTGTCGACTTCCCGGCGCACGCCCTGGGCTACGCCGGCGGCGTCGGTCATCAATTTGGCGAACTCGTCATAGATACGGCCGGATTGCTGTGGCATCACGAAACTCCTTTGCGGCGTCGATAGCACGGGCCAGACCTCGATAAAAGCTTGGCCCCGATAGAAGCTTCTGCCTTGACGCTGTCACCTCTAGTCACCAAAAGGCACCCATGCCTGAGCAATATTTCATCGTCCCCTACATCCACCCCGAAATTTTCAGCATCGGCCCCCTCGTCGTCCGCTGGTATGCGCTGGCCTATATTTTCGGCCTGCTCGGCGGCTGGTGGTACGGACGTCGCCTGATCGGCAATGCCAGGCTTTGGCTGGTACAACCCGGCACCAAGCTGCAATTCGACGACCTCTTGATCTGGGTCACGCTCGGCGTGGTGGTCGGCGGGCGGCTCGGCATGCTGCTTTACGAGCCCGATTATTATCTCGCCAATCCGATCGAGATCTTCAAGGTCTGGGAGGGCGGCATGGCCTTCCATGGCGGCTTCCTGGGCGCGGCCCTCGCGATCATCCTGTTCGCCTGGCGCAACAAGATTCCGATCCTGTCCTATCTCGACATTGCCGCTTGCGTGGCGCCGATTGGCCTGTTTCTCGGCCGCATCGCCAATTTCATCAATGACGAATTGTGGGGTCGGCCAGCCTGGGGATCTTACTGGGGCGTGATCTCGCCTTCGAGCCCCTTCGCCCTGGTGCCCCAACAGGGACCGACGCCGCGCTATCCGAGCCAGTTGATCGAGGCCGCTCTGGAGGGCCTTGCTCTGTTCGTGCTGTTTGCCGTCATGACACGCTTCGGCGCCTTGAAACGGCCCGGCTTGATCGCCGGCCTGTTCGGTATCGGCTATGCCGCCGCCCGCTCCTTCAGCGAACTTTATCGCGAGCCGGACGGCTGGTGGATTCAAAATGTGCTGACTATCGGCCAGGCCTACTCCGTGCCGATGATCGTGGCCGGCCTTGGCCTGGTGATCTACGCCCTGATGCATCGGCCCGAGGCGCCAAAGGCCTCCGACACGCCCAAATCGGCATGAGCGAAACGCCGCTCGCCCGCGAAATCAAGGATCTCATCCGCCAGGACGGGCCGATCGACGTAGCGCGCTATATGGCGCTCGCGCTCGGCCATCCCCGTCACGGCTATTACATCACGCGCGATCCGCTCGGCGCCGCCGGGGACTTCATCACTGCTCCCGAGATCAGCCAGATGTTCGGCGAGATCCTCGGCCTGTGGGCTGCCCATCGCTGGATGATCCTGGGTTCGCCCACCCATATCGGCCTGGTGGAATTGGGGCCGGGACGCGGCACGCTGATGGCGGATGCGCTGCGTGCCATCGGCAAGGTCCTGCCGGCCTTTGCAGCCGCCATCGAACTGCATCTGGTCGAGACCAGCCCCACGCTGCGCAAGGCCCAAGCCACCATCTTGGCCGAGGCTCTCGGCCCCAGCCCCGCCGGCCGATCTCCGATCTGGCACGACGACATCGCCACCTTGCCGGACGGGCCATCGATCGTCATCGCCAACGAGTTCTTCGATGCCTTGCCCGTGCATCAACTGGTCCATCGCAGCGGACACTGGCATGAACGTCTCGTCGGCCTGGTCGATGACGAACTGGCCTTCGGCCTCGCTGCCGAGCCCGTGCCGGCCAGCCAGGCCCCTTCCCTTTCTAACACCGCACTCGACGGCACCATCGTCGAATACCCGGAAGCCGGTTCGCAGGTGATGGCTGGCCTCTGCGATCGGCTCGCCCGATTCGGCGGTGCTGCCCTGATCATCGACTATGGCCATCTTGAATTCGGCGTCGGCGACACGCTGCAGGCCATGGCGGCGCATGCCTTCGTCGACCCGTTGGCCCGGCCCGGCGAAGCCGATCTCACCACCCATGTCTGTTTCGAGACACTGGCGCGGATCGCCGCCGACAAGCGCCTTGCGATCGACATCCTCGCCACGCAGGCGCAATTCCTCAACGAACTCGGCATCCGCCCGATGGCGGCCAATCTCAGCCGCCATGCCACGCCGGAGCAGGCAGAGGCGATTGCCAAGGCGCTCGAACGCCTCACCGACGATGCCCCGCGCGCCATGGGCTCGCTGTTCAAGGTGCTGGCCGTTTCAGCGCCAGGAACCCAGCGAAGCTGAGAAAGGCCCGGTCAGCCTCACACCTTGCAGCGGCAGCTCTTGCGATGCTTCTTCGCCTTGTAGTGATGCCGATGCGCCTTGTGGCGGGGGCGATAGACCCGCTCAGACTGAATGATCACCGGCGCCGCGACCGGGCGGATATGCAGGCTGCCAATGCCGGCCGAAGCGTTGAGGCCAGTCTGCCCCTGCACCGAGATCGGCTGCAGCGTCACACCGCCATTGCCGCCGCCGAGCAGCACATTGGCCCCGACACCGACCGCGGCGCTGGCCTCGGCCGACACGCCGGCATAATTGCCGCCCAAGGGCGCGTGGCGGTTGGAGGGTTCGAACACGGCCCAGACCATTCGGCCACCGAAGGTGAAACCGACATCCACGCCGATCTTGGTGATGGTACCATCATAGAGTTCGCTGTAGCCGTTGAAGTCCGAGAACCGGCAGGACACCGACTTGCGCGAACCCAGCACCACGCCGATGCCGCCGCCGATATCGCAGGTGAGCGTTCCCGTCCTGACGGCCGCCTGTGCGGAGCCGGCCGCCGCAGGCGCCAGCAAGGCCGCCAGCGCGAGGGCGGGCAGGATTTTCGTGATTTTCATGGGGCACCTATTTCAACAAATCTTTCTGGCCACGGCCAGATAGCTGAGCACTTTGAACCAACGGCTTCAAAACGCAACGGTTCCCGGAGCGAAATCGCCGGCGTCACAATCCTGGCTGGCATCGACTTCCTTCCCGGCACCCGTTTGACATCCCCCGCCTTCCTCCCGATCCTGCCGCCATGATCGATTCGCCCGCCATCGCGCTCCAGCACGCCGCCCTCGACCTGCCCGGCATCCGCCACGGCTTCTTCACGCGCCAGGGAGGTGTATCGGCCGGCATCTACGCCTCCCTCAACGGGGGATCGGGCTCCGACGACGTTCCCGATCATGTCCGTGAGAACCGGGGCCGCATGGCCGACAGCCTCGGCGTGCCACGTGACCGCTTCATCACCTGTTATCAGGTGCATTCACCCAACGTGGTCACCGTCACCGCCCCCTGGTCCCGCGAGCATGCGCCCAAGGTCGACGCCATGGTGACGCGCGAGCGCAATCTCGCTCTGGCCGTCGCCACCGCCGATTGCGGTCCCGTCCTGTTCGCCGATGCAAAAGCCGGCGTGATCGGCGCGGCCCATGCCGGCTGGAAGGGCGCCTTCACAGGCGTGCTCGAAACCACGCTCGACGCCATGGTGGGCCTCGGCGCCACGCGCGGCGACATCGTCGCGGTGCTTGGCCCCATGATCTCGCGCGCGGCCTACGAGGTCGGCCCCGAATTCAGGGAGCGCTTCATCGAAGCCGATACCGACAATGAACGTTTCTTTGGCCCGAGCCCCAATGCCGGCCACGCCATGTTCGACCTGCCTGCCTATATCACCATGCGGCTCACAGCCGCCGGGATCGGCCGCTTCGAGGACATGGCGCTGTGCACCTATCAGGATGAGGAACGCTTCTTCTCCTATCGCCGGGTAACCCATCGCAAGGAGCCCGATTATGGCCGCCTGCTGCATGCTATCGCTCTGGTGGACTGACAGGAACGGGATTCGAGGCAGGATCTGCCATGCTGCATTTTTCAAACGACGAATTCACCGCGCGCCTGAAGCGCCTGCAGGCCGAGATGGCCGCGCGCAAGCTCGACGCCATGCTGCTCTTTGCGCAGGAGAGCATGTATTGGCTCACCGGCTACGATACGTTCGGTTTCTGCTTCTTCCAGTCCCTGCTGGTCCGCGCCGACGGCACGATGGCCCTGCTCACGCGGACGGCCGATCTGCGCCAGGCCCAGCACACCTCGATTCTCAGCGACATCCGCATCTGGACCGATAGCAAGGATGCAACTCCGGCCCAGCAGCTCCTGGCCATGGTGCGCGATCTCGGCGTGACCGGCGGCCGCATCGGCGCGGAGTTCGATTCCTACGGCCTCACCCATGCCAATGGCCGCAAGCTGGAGGCGGCCTTCGCCGGCGATTTCGAACTGATCGATGCCTCCGATGTCATCGCCCATCTACGAGCCGTCAAGTCGGCTGCCGAAATCGCCTATGTGCGCGAAGCGGCCCGCCTCTCGGATGCCGCCGATGCGGCCGGCATCGCCGCCGTGTTTCCTGGCGCGGACGAGGGTGATATCCTCGCAGCCCAGCACAATGCCATCTTCTCGGCTGGCGGCGACTACCCCGCCAACGAGTTCATCATCGGTTCGGGACGCGACGCCCTGCTCTGCCGCTACAAGAGCGGCCGCCGCAAGCTCGCCGAGCGCGACCAGATCACGCTCGAATTCGCAGGCGTCTACAGGCACTATCATGCGGCGCTGATGCGCACGGTCACCGTGGGCGACGTCTCGCCCCGCCACAGCGAGCTTTACACGGCTGCGCATGAAGCCCTTCTCGCCTGCGAGGCTGAGATTCGGCCGGGGCGCACAGCCGGCGACGTCTTCGCCGCCCATGCCCGGGTGATGGATTCGCATGGGCTTGAAAACCATCGGCTTGCCGCCTGCGGCTATTCGCTCGGCGCCAAGTTCACGCCCTCCTGGATGGACCGGCCGATGTTCTACGAGGGCAATGACTGGGTGCTGGAGCCGGGCATGGTGATGTTCGCCCATATGATCCTGATGGATTCCGACAGCGGCACCGCCATGTGCCTCGGGCGCACCAGCCTGACGACCCAGAATGGCAGCGAAGTGTTGAACGGAGCCGATGCCGGATTGCAGATGCGCTGATGCGACGGGAAGGCAGCCCAGGCCGGACCGGGCATCGGAACAGCGGCAAATCATCCCAATCCGCACGCATTCCAGCCATGCAAGTGTGAACTCCTTGTGACGCCCCCATTGTATGCGGGGCGGCCAGTTGCTAAGAGCCGGGTGCATTTTTCTCAAAGCGGGAGCCGGCTTCATGGCGGCAGGTGACAGGGGCCACGGTTCGGGCGAGATCAAGCTCGTCGCCGGCAATTCGAATCGTGCACTGGCCGAATCGATTGCGACCTATCTGAAAACCCCCCTGACGAAGTGCTCGGTGCGGCGGTTCGCCGACATGGAGATCTTCGTCGAGATTCAGGAAAATGTCCGCGGTGCGGATGTCTTCGTCATCCAGTCGACCTCCTTCCCCACCAACGACCATCTGATGGAATTGTTGATCATCACCGATGCCCTGCGCCGCTCCTCGGCACGGCGCATCACGGCGGTGATCCCCTATTTCGGCTATGCCCGGCAGGATCGCCGCGCTTCCGGCCGTACGCCGATCTCGGCCAAGCTGGTCGCCAACCTGATCACCCATGCCGGCGCCGACCGCGTGCTGACCCTCGACCTGCATGCCGGGCAGATCCAGGGCTTCTTCGACATTCCCACCGACAACCTCTTCGCCGCCCCGGTGATGGAACGCGACATCAAGGCCCGCATGGAGCTCGAAAAGCTCATGGTGGTCTCGCCCGACGTCGGCGGCGTGGTGCGCGCCCGCGCTCTCGCCAAGCGCATCGACGCCCCTCTCGCCATCGTCGACAAGCGCCGTGAACGCGCCGGCGAGAGCGAGGTCATGAACGTGATCGGTGACGTCAAGGGCCGTACCTGCATCCTGATCGACGACATCATCGATTCCGGCGGCACGCTGGTGAACGCCGCCGAGGCTCTGCTGGAACGTGGTGCCAAGGACGTGCTGGCCTACATCACGCATGGTGTGCTTTCGGGCGGCGCGGTTGCCCGTATCGCCTCCTCCAAGCTGCGCGAACTGGTGATCACCGACTCGATCATGCCGACCGAGGCCGTACGCGTGGCCCAGAATATCCGCGTCATCTCGATCGCGCCGCTGATCGGCGAGGCCATCGGCCGTACCGCATCCGAAGAGAGCGTCTCCAGCCTGTTCAACTGAGCCTGCCCGTCCCTCCGTTCGGATTGGCTTTTTCAGAACCGCCCGCGCAGCCTCCTTCTCGCGGCGGTTCGGCTTCCTATGGCCTCGACATCGGGGCTTCCTCCTGCCGCGCCACTCGCGGCCAGGTTGTCCGCGGCTTATCCCCATATTTCAGCCCGATCTTCGCGCCATCAGTCTCCGCAATACAGAAGGCATAAAGCGCAGTCGGTTATGGCGAATATTGCGTCGTATCCCGGCCATCTGCAATTTTCAGACGATCACTATACCCTTCGACATACTGTTCCCCTGCACGCGGCGCGCGCAGCACTACCCTTCCTCTCCCCGTCGAAAATCGCGGGTTGCCGTAGCGAACGCGAGAGCCTTTACTGCCAGCCTTCAACCAATAGCCGGAACAACTGGCTTCAAGGGGAAATCAGGATGACAGCGATTATTCGAACGCGCCTGTTCGGCGCCCTGCTCGCCATCGGCATGCTCGGCGGCACGGCCCTGCCGGCCTCGGCCGAAACAGTGCTGAACAAGGGCCTTGGCGGCGAACCTCAATCGCTGGATCCTATCCACACAACCACCAATATCGAGCAGTTCATCATCGACGACCTCTACGAAGGTCTCACCGCTTATGACGGCGCCGGCAAGGTGGGTCCCGCCGTCGCCGAAAGCTGGACGGTTTCCCCGGACGGGCTCGTCTACACCTTCAAATTGAGATCCAGTGCCAAGTGGTCGAACGGCGATCCGGTCACGGCGGAAGATTTCGTCTATAGCTTCCGGCGCAATCTCGATCCCAAGGAAGCCGGCGAATATGCCAGCCTGTCCTATCCGATCAAGAATGCTCAGGCGGTGAACACCGGCAAGGCAGCGGTCGATACTCTCGGGGTCAAGGCCATCGATGCCGGCACGCTGGAAATCACCCTCGAAAGTCCGGTTCCCTTCTTCCCCGAACTCCTGGCTCATCAAAGCGTGGTGCCGGTGAACAAGGCCAATGTCGAGAAATATGGCCGCGACTTCGCCAAGGCGGGCAATCTGGTGTCGAACGGTGCCTATACGGTCACCGAGCAGATACCCGGCGACCACCTCACCTTTGTCAAGAACCCCAACTACTGGGGTGCGGCAAATGTGAAGATCGATCGCGTCGTTGCCTATCCGAGCGAGGACCAGGCCGCCATCCAACGCCGCTTCCTCGCCGGAGAGCTCGACCTCGCCTATCAATTCCAGGCCGATCAGCGCAAGTTCCTGCAGGAGAAGGTCGGCGACGAGGTTCACGTCTCGCCATCGACGTCGAGCGAATATTATGCCTTCGACACCCGCAAGCCCCCCTTCGACGATGTCCGGGTCCGACGGGCCTTTGCCATGGCTATCGACCGCGACTTCCTGGCCAATGACGTGCTGAACGGCGTCTATCAGCCGCTCTATAGCTGGATCCCGGACGGCATCGTCAATTACACGCCGGCCAAGGCCGACTTCGCCGACATGCCTCAGCTCGACCGCGAGGATAAGGCCAAGGAATTGCTGAAAGAAGCCGGTTACGGTCCGGGCGGCAAGCCGCTCAAGGTCGAGATCCGCTACAACACCAACGAGAATTGGAAGAAAGTCGCCACGGCGATCGCCGATATGTGGAAGGGCCTCGGCGCCGAGGTCACCATGCTCAATTCCGATCTCAAGTCCCACTACGCCTATCTGCAGCAAGGCAACAGTTTCGACATCACCCGCGCCGGCTGGGTCGCCGATTACGCCGATCCGGAGAACTTCCTGACCCTGGGTGTCTCCACCAACAAGGTCTTCAACTACGGCCACTACAACAATCCCGAATTCGATGCCTTGATGGCCAAGTCCTTCGCCGAGCGGGATGTGGCCAAGCGCATGCAGATCCTGCATGACGCCGAAGCCATGCTGCTGCGCGACGCCTCCGTCACGCCTCTGCTGGTCTACAACGACCCCTGGCTGGTCTCCAAGAAGGTCAAGGGCTGGCACGACAACCTCGCCAACCACCACGGCACGCGTTTCCTCACCAAGGAATGAAACGCCGTATGTGAGAGGCAGGCGGCCCAACCGCCTGCCTCTCATCCGCGGCTAAAGCGTTTTGCGATTTAGCGGGGTCGGCGAGAATCGCAAAGACGCGTCCGAACAAAGAGTTAGAGCTAAGAAGCGTTTCCACTTAAACGCGCTTTGCTCTAGGGAAGCGCGCTCGCCTCGCTGATGCCAGGCCTGAACGCTTCGCGGGCAGCCAATCCGAGGCGATGTCATGCTTTCATTTGTACTGAAGCGCCTGGCGAGCGCGATTCCGACCCTGTTCGTGATCATCACGCTTTCCTTCTTCCTGATGCGGCAGGTACCAGGCGGCCCCTTCAATCTTGCCCGCCCGCTGCCACCGCAGATCATGGACAACCTCAACCGGGTCTATCATCTCGATGACCCGGTCTGGAAACAATACTTAAACTATATCTGGAATGTATTGCGGGGCGATTTCGGCCCCAGCTATGTCTATCGTGATTATACGGTCTCCGAAATCATACTTCAAAAACTGCCGTATTCTTTGCAGCTTGGCGGCATGGCATTGCTCTTGGCTGTCGTCGGCGGCATTCTCATCGGCACCATTGCCGCTCTACGCCAGAATTCGATCGTGGATGTCGCCGTGACCGCGATCGGCAATATCGGCATCACCGTCCCCAATTTCGTCATCGGTCCGGTCCTTGCGCTCCTCTTCGGACAAACCCTGCACTGGCTGCCGACCGGCAGTTGGGGCGACGGTTCGTTTCGCTACCTGCTCCTGCCGATGATCACCCTGGCTCTGCCGGAGCTGGCGACGTTTGCCCGCCTGATGCGCGGTTCCATGCTGGAAGCCTTGCATGCCGACCATATCCGCACGGCCAAGGCCTATGGCTTGCCGGCCAAGCTGACCATCATCGGCCACGCCATGCGGGCCGGCGTCCTGCCGATCGTCACTTACCTTGCCCCCGCCGCCGCCTCGCTCCTGACGGGCTCGGTGGTGGTCGAGAAGGTCTTCGGCATCCCCGGTGTCGGCAAGGATTTCGTCGAAGGTGCCCTCAACCGCGACTATACGCTGGTGATGGGGACCGTCGTGCTGGTCTCGGTCTTCATCATCGTTTTCAACCTGATCGTCGACCTGCTCTACGCCTGGCTCGATCCGAGGGTGCGCAATGACTGAGACGAATTTGACAACAAGCGCTCCTCGTCGCAGCCGCAGTCTGGTCGAGCTTGCCTGGCTCCGCCTCCGCCGCAACAAGGCCGCCATGGTCAGCCTGTTCGTGTTTGCGGCCATCGTACTCTTTTCCGTGCTGGGGCCGTTTTTTTCGCCTCATGGCTACGACCAGGTCTACGGGTCCTACGTCAAGGTTCCCCCCAGCCTCTCGCCTTATCCCAAGCACGCGACACTCGAGGAGGCCATGAAGCGGGCGGCCTCCCAGGCCCGTCTGCAGGTCCAATCTTTCGAGACCTCAGGCACGCAGTTCACGGCGACATTGACTTCCAGCCGGTCGATCGATCCGCGCGCCACCCGCTATGTCGATCGTATCGACGAGTTCCGGAACACCAAGGTCACCGAGACCCGGGACGACGGCCGCACGGTGGTCATGCAGGGCGACATCAATGGCCAGTATTTCCTGCTCGGCACCGATGGCAATGGCCGAGACCTGATGACCAGGATCATGATCGGCGGCCAGGTCTCGCTGCTCGTCGGCCTGCTCGCCAGCCTGGTCAGTCTCATCATCGGCGTCACCTACGGCGCTGTTTCGGGGTTCATCGGCGGGCGTACCGACAATCTGATGATGCGCTTCGTCGAGATCCTCTATTCGCTGCCGTTCATGTTCTTCGTCATCTTGCTGGTGGCTTCCTTCGGGCGCGACTTCTGGCTGATCTTCGTTGCCATCGGCGCCATCGAGTGGCTCGATATGGCCCGCATCGTGCGGGGGCAGACCCTGTCGCTGAAGCGGCGCGATTTCATCTCGGCAGCCCACGCCCTGGGGCTCAGCGAGGGCGCGGTGATCCGCCGCCATATCATTCCCAACACGCTGAGCCCGGTGCTGGTGTTCCTGACGGTGCGTATTCCGCGCATCATCCTGTTGGAAAGCTTCCTCTCCTTCCTCGGTCTCGGCGTGCAGGCTCCTCTGACCAGTTGGGGGGCGCTGATCAAGGAAGGCGCCGATTCCATGGAAGCAGCGCCTTACCTCTTGATCTGCCCAGCCATCTTCCTGGTCACCACCCTGTTCTGCCTCAATTTCATCGGCGACGGCCTGCGCGACGCCTTCGACCCCAAAGATCGCTGAGGAAGACCGATGCAACACACACCCTCGGATCAGGACGCGACAGACACCCTCCTCGACATCAGCGGTCTGGAGGTCAGCTTCAGCACCCCCGACGGCACGGTCAAGGCGGTCAAGGGCATCGACCTCAAGGTCAACAGTGGCGAGACCGTCGCCATCGTGGGCGAATCCGGCTCGGGCAAGAGCCAGACCATGATGGCGCTGATGGGCTTGCTGGCCGGCAACGGCCAAGTGCGTGGATCGGCCAAATATCGCGGCAGGGAATTGCTCGGCCTATCGCCGAGGGAGCTCAACAAGGTACGCGGCGACAAGATCACCATGATCTTCCAGGAGCCGATGACCTCGCTCGATCCGCTTTACAAGGTCGGGCGCCAGGTCGCCGAGCCGATCGTCCATCATCGCGGCGGCAGCTACAAGCAAGCCCGCAAGAAAGTGATCGACCTGTTCAAGCTCGTCGGCATCCCCCATCCGGAGCGGCGGGTGGATGCCTATCCGCATGAGATGTCGGGAGGCCAGCGTCAACGCGTGATGATCGCCATGGCACTGGCCAACGATCCCGACCTCTTGATCGCCGACGAGCCGACCACCGCGCTCGACGTCACCGTACAAGCGCAGATCCTGTCCCTGCTCGCCGAGCTCAGGCAGCGCCTGGGCATGTCCATCGTTTTCATCAGCCACGACCTCAACATCGTGCGGCGCTTCGCCGATCGCGTCTATGTCATGCGTCGTGGCGAAGTGGTGGAGACCGGCACCACGCAAGAGGTCTTCGACAATCCCCGGCACGACTACACCAAGATGCTGCTGGCAGCCGAGCCGTCAGGCCACAAGGATCCACCGCAGCCCGATGCCCCCGTGCTGCTCGAGGGCCGCAACATCCGGGTCACCTATCATCTCAGCGGTAGTATGTTCGGCGGCCACAAGGCCATGGACCTGAAGGCGGTGGACGACGTTTCCGTGCGCCTGCAGCAGGGACAGACCATCGGCATCGTGGGTGAATCAGGCTCGGGCAAGTCGACCCTGGGGCGTGCCTTGTTGCGACTGAACTCTGGCGAGGGCGACATCCGCTTCGACGGCAGGGACATCTCGAAAGCGAGCGTGCTCGAGATGCGGTCGCTGCGGCGCGCCCTGCAGCTGGTGTTTCAGGACCCCTACGGCTCGCTCTCTCCGCGCATGTCGGTGGGTTCCATCGTCACCGAGGGCCTGAGGGTGCACGAGCCGAATCTATCGGCCGCCGATCGCGACAAGCGGGCCATCCAGGCTCTGACCGAGGTTGGTCTCGATCCTGCCGCCCGCAACCGCTATCCGCATGAATTCTCCGGTGGCCAGCGCCAGCGCATCGCCATTGCACGGGCGATGATCCTCAAGCCCAAGGTGGTGGTGCTGGATGAGCCAACCTCGGCGCTCGACCGCTCGGTGCAGAAACAGATCGTCGAACTGCTGCGCGAACTGCAGGCCACGCATGGCCTGTCCTACTTGTTCATCAGCCATGATCTATCGGTGGTGCGGGCCTTGTCCGACTATGTCGTGGTGATGAAGGAAGGCCGCATCGTCGAGGAAGGGGCGACCGCCCAGATCTTCGATGCGCCGCGGGAACTATATACCCAGACCCTGATGGCGGCGGCGCTGGGCAAGGAGCGCGTCGAGGCCACGAATACGGTTTGAGGCCTGGCACGACAGTTGCGTTTGTACAGGTAAAGCATTGTCCGAAAATAATTGAAACGCCTCCTTTGTCATGCCCGGGCTTGACCCGGGCATCCAGCGGCCCCGTCTTCGATACCTGGAAGGGGCTGGATTGCCGGGTCAAGCCCGGCAATGACAAAGGTCGAGCCAATTCGATTCTATTATCGGCGGACGAGCCCTAAGGAGGCGGGATATACGGAGCGTCAGCCAGGAGGCTGACGCTCCGTATATCCCCTTCAAACGTGAACTGCGGCTGTAGTGCCGGGGGGTGTCGTGAGTATCCTTCGAAACTTCGCCCCATCACGCTTGCAGAGCATCATTCTTCGTCTTCCCCCCGCCTGTGTTTCCAACGGAAATATCAAATGAAGAAACCCAGATTCATCCTGCCCGTCACCCTCGCGCTGTCACTCATGCCTACCACCTTGAGCGTGCCGGCCCTGGCTGACGATTCGATGGTGAGCTTTGCCATGCCGAGCGGCAATATTTCCTGCCGCTTCATTCCGCAGAGCGAGGGCGAGGGCGCGAGCGCGGGATTGGAATTGCCGACCCTGAGCTGCGAAAGGGAGAAGCAATCACCCGCGCGGATCATTCTCGGGCCGAGCGGAAAAGGCGCCATCTACAAGGATATCAGCGATCCCTTCTGCTGTGACGGCGACACCACTGTCGGCTATGGTCAGACCTGGGAGAATGGCCCTTTCAAATGCGTCTCGGCCGAGGATGGCCTGACCTGCCGCAGACGAGACGGCCACGGCTTCTTCATCAGCCGGGCCAAACTGTTGGCCTACTGAGGAGGCAGCGGAAAGCTGTCGCCTCCACGACGCTTTGAAGAGCCCTGTCATCCCCCCGTCATCGCTTGGTCTTATCCGCGAATCCCATCACGCAACCTGGATTCGACGAAGGAGCGGCTGGGGATGACGGATGTGAACAGCATCGGGACACAGGCACGAGCCAAGAGCCAGGGCCAAGCCAAGCAGGGCCACGTCAAACAAGCCGTGGAGCACCATCGGCTATTGTCATTGCGCGGCATCCAGGATCGGCTCTTCACCCTGGCTTTCAGCGGCCTCGTCTACGCCCAGATCTGGGAAGACCCGGAAATCGACATGGAAGCGCTGGCGCTGAAGCCCGACGATCGGCTGGTCGCAATCGCCTCGGGCGGCTGCAACGTGATGAGCTACCTCAAGGCCGGCCCGGCCTCGATCACCGCCGTCGATCTCAACCGCCATCACATCGCGCTCAATCGCTTGAAGATCGCCGCGGCCCAGCAATTGCCGGATCATGCCACCTTCTACGATTTCTTTGCGCGCGCCGATCAGCGCCGCAATGTCTCGGCTTATGAAACCGCGCTTCGTCCGCATCTCGACGCCGAGACACGCGCCTATTGGGATGGCCGCGACCTGCTTGGCCGCCGTCGCATCGGCTATTTTGGCAAGAACCTCTATCGCTATGGCCTGCTCGGCCGTTTCATTGGTCTCGGCCACCTGATCGGACGGCTGCATCGCATCGATCCGGCCGACCTGCTGGCAGCCCGCGGCCTCGCCGAGCAGCGTCGTGTCTTCGACGAGCGCATCGCTCCCCTGTTCGATCGCCCGCATATCAAATGGCTGACCCGCCGGCGGGCCTCGCTCTATGGCTTGGGCATTCCGCCGGAACAGTATGACGCCCTGGCCGGCGCCGCCGCCGACGGGGAAGGCATTGCCGATGTGCTGCGCGAACGACTGGAGCGTCTCGCCTGCGATTTCGACCTCAAGGACAATTATTTTGCCTGGCAGGCCTTCGGCCGCGGCTACAAACCGGAGGGCGACGGGCCGGTGCCGCCCTATCTCGAGCGCGCCGCCTATGAGGCCGTGCGCGATCGGGCCGACCGCATCGAGGTGCGCCACGTCAACCTGATCGACCACCTCAAGGCCCAGCCAGCAGCCAGCCTCGACGCCTATGTGCTGCTCGATGCGCAGGACTGGATGACCGATGTCATCCTTACCAAGCTGTGGAGCGAGATCACCCGGACTGCCCGCCCCGGCGCCCGGGTGATCTTCCGTACCGCCGCCGAGGAGAGCCTGCTCCCGGGCCGCATCCCCGCCGACTTGCTGGCACGCTGGTTCTATGACCGCGAGCGTTGCCGGGCCTGGACAGCCCGCGACCGTTCCGCGATCTATGGCGGTTTCCATCTCTACGAGCTGCGAGCCCTCCATTGAGCATCGAGATGCAGACAGGCGATGCTGCGGCGGCGATGAACCGGATCTATCGCCACCAGCGCTACATCTACGATCTCACGCGCAAATATTATCTGCTCGGCCGGGATCACCTGATCGCCTCGCTGCGACCGGCCGCCAGCGATGCGATTCTCGAAATCGGTTGCGGCACCGGCCGCAACCTCATCGCCGTAGCCAGGCGCTATCCCGCCACACCACTTTACGGCTTCGACATTTCGACGGCGATGCTCGAAACGGCCCGGCACTCGCTCGACCGCAATCGCCTGGCGCGAGTCACCGTGGCCGAGGCCGATGCCACCCGCTTTTCGCCTGAACAGCTCGGGCGCAAGGGTTTCGAGCGCATCTACATCTCCTATACGCTCTCGATGATCCCCGACTGGCGCGCCGTACTGGAACGCGCCATTGCCGGCCTGAACCCAGGCGGGCACCTTCTGATCGTGGATTTCGGCCAGCAGGACGGCCTGCCGGGCTGGTTCAAGCACCTGCTCTTCGCCTGGCTGGCACGCTTCCACGTCCATCCCATCGCGGCATTGCCCACAGCGCTGGCGGACCTAGCAAGCCGCGAGGGACTGCGGCTTCGGACCAAAGACCTCTACCGCGGCTACGCCTTCTATGCGGAACTGGAGAGGCCGGCCATAGTGACATAGGTTCGAGCCAATTGCGGGGCACGCTATATTTCCCTTACCCCCGCCTTTCCCAGAACACCGTGCCCTCGAAGCGGAAGGCCTGCTCGCCATGCTGGTTGATGGCTGAACTCAGCATCGAGACGATGCCCCATTCGGGACGGGAAGCGCTCTCCTTCTTGCCCGTGATCTCCACGCTGTAGCGCAGCGTATCACCAGCATGCACCGGCTTGGCCCAGACCATGTTGCGAAAGCCCGGTGACGGGCCGAGCTTGACCACCGGCTTGCCGAGTTGGCGCGCCCTGATGATCTCGACCTCCTGATGCGCCACCAGGAGTTTCATCCAGACCGCGGCAACCTGCCAGCCCGACGCCACCAGGCCGCCGAAATGGCTGGCCGCCGCAGCCGCTTCGTCGACGTGAAAGGGCTGGGGATCGTAGAGCACCGCAAAGCGCTTGATGTTCTCGACCGAAAAGGTGAAGGCACCGATCTCGTCGGTATCGCCGATGGCGAGATCCTCGAAATATTTCATGCCACCAGCCTCCGGCCGAACATGATGGAGCCGGTCTGGGTGGTCACCACCGTCTTTCCATCAGCCACGAGCTCGAACAGGAACTTCACCAGGCCCATCTCGGGGCGGCTCTTGGAAGCGCGCGCCTCCAGGGTCGTGCGGCGAACGCTCAGCGTGACATCCGGGCGGAGCGGCGCCAGCCATTTGACCTCGTCGATGCCGGGCGCGCCCATCGAGGTGGAGCCGAGCATGAAGCCATCGCAGTTGAGCCGCATCAAGATGCAGCAGGCATGCCAGCCGGAAGCGGCGAGCCCGCCCAGCATGGTGCCTTTTGCCGCCTCATCATCGAGATGAAACGGCTGGGGGTCGTATTCCCTGGCAAAAGCGAGGATGGCCTCGCGCGTCAGCTTGTACGATCCGTAGGTGGCAATCTCGCCGACCGGGAAATCTTCGAAATGGAGCAGGGTATCAGCCATGCCCTCAGGATGGACCGATTAGGCCCTCAACGGCAAGAGCCTGATATTTGTCGAGGAAGGCCTCGACCGGGAGCTTACGGAAGTCGGGCAAGGCGGCGCGCAGGGTCTCGTGCGACCAATTCCACCAGCCCAGGGCCTGCAGGCGGTCGGCAATCGCTTCCTCGAAACGACGGCGGATCGGCCGTGCCGGATTGCCGGCGACGATGGTGTAGGCTTCCACGTCCCGGGTGACCACGGCGCCGGCCCCCACCACGGCGCCGATACCGATGCGGCGCCCCGGCAGCACGATCGCGCCATGGCCGATCCAGACATCATGGCCGATATGGACGTCATGTTCCCTGCGCCAGGCGAAGAACTCGTCCTCGTCGCTCTCGCCTTCGAAATAGGCCGAGGCGCGATAGCTGAAATGGCTCTGGCTCGCGCGGTTCATCGGGTGATTGCCCGGATTGATGCGTGTATGGGCCGCGATCGACACGAAACGGCCGATATGGCTGTACGCAATGTCCGAATCGTTGACGACATAGGAATAGTCGCCGAGTTCGACCTCATGCAGGCTGGTACGGGGACCTACTTCGGTGTAGCGCCCGAGCCGGCTTGCGTAAATCAAAGCCGCCGGGTCGACGAAAGGCGTCAGGCTGAGTTTGGGCAAAGGGCGATCCAACGGTGATGGAAGGGCCCTGCTTCCCACTCCGCTGCGACAGCCACGTGACAAGCATCCGCCGGAGCGCCCGATCTGTCGCAAAGGCCCGCGAAATCCGCGGGGGATCGTCACCGAAACATCATTGAACTGCCATCCCTCTGTAATGGCCCAGCGTTACCGACTTCGGAAAGCTGCACGAGAAGGGATCTGTTCATGCTGGCGATCAAAGGAGTTTCCAGGCGCTTCGGCGGCAAGGCTGCCGTCGCGGACGTCAATTTGGAAATCGCGCCCGGCGCCTTCATCGGCGTAATCGGGCGTTCGGGTGCCGGCAAGTCGACATTGCTGCGCATGCTGAACCGCCTCGTCGATCCGAGCGAGGGCACGATCTCCTTCGACGGCGTCGATGTCACGGCTCTGCGCGGCCAGGCCCTGCGCGACTGGCGTGCGCGCTGCGCCATGATCTTCCAGCAGTTCAATCTGATCGGCCGCCTCGACGTGCTCACCAATGTGCTGATGGGCCGCCTCAACAAGGTCTCGACCGCCAGTGCCGTGCTGCAGCTGTGGGGCCTCGAGGACAAGGCCATGGCGCTCGCTGCGCTCGAGCAGTTCGACATCGCCAATCTCGCCGGCCAGCGTGCCGACAGCCTGTCCGGCGGCCAGCAGCAGCGCGTGGCGATCGCCCGCGCTTTGGTGCAGGAACCCTCGATCATCCTGGCGGACGAGCCGATCGCCTCGCTCGATCCGCGCAACACCAAGGTCGTGATGGATGCGCTGCTGCGCATCAACAAGCATTTCGGCATCACTGTCATCTGCAATCTTCATTCGCTCGATCTTGCCCGCGGCTATTGCGACCGCCTGATCGGCATGTCCGCCGGCCGAGTGGTGTTCGACGGCACCCCCGCCATGCTCACCGCCGATGCAGCGCGCGACCTCTACGGCCTTGAGGCCGGCGAAGTCATGGATGCCGATGCCGACGCCAAATGGGCAGGCGACACAAACTCGGCAGGTTTGGCTCGCCCTGCCAGCGTCGCGGCCTGACAGGCCGGCTGCGCATCTTCAAGAGCCACAAGAACACGATATTTCCGACAGGAGAGACCTATGCTTTCGCGCCGCACGCTGCTCGGCCTTGCCGCAGCAGCCATGAGCTTTGCCGCCGGTACCGCCCAGGCCGAGGACTGGAAGGCCCAGTATCCCGAATTGACGCTTGCCGTCATCCCGGCCGAGAATGCCTCCACCACCAATGACCGCTACCAGCCGCTGGCCGACTACATCGCCAAGCAGGTCGGCGTGCCGGTCAAGCTCAACATCGCCAACGACTACGCCGCCGTGATCGAAGCCCAGCGCGCCGGCTTTGCCCAGATCGCCTGGTACGGCCCGGCCTCCTACGCCCGCGCCATCATCACCGGCGTGGCCACCGAGCCGGTCGCCGTTCCCCGCCACAACAATGGCCTCACCGGCTACTATTCGGTGATCTATGTGAAGGCCGACAGCCCCTACAAGACCATCGAGGATCTCAAGGGCAAGAAGCTCGCCCTCGTCGACCCCAACTCGACCTCCGGCAACAATGCGCCGCGCTTCGGCCTGCACAGCCAGGGCATCGACGTCGACAAGTTCTTCTCCTCGGTCGTCTTCGCCGGCAGTCATGACAATGCCGTGCTGGCCCTCGCCCAGGGTACCGCAGATGCTGCTGCCAACAGCTGGAACTCGGAAGACGATTCCAACCTGACCCGCATGCTCAGCCGCGGCATCCTCAAGAAGGATGACGGCACCCCGATGACCAAGGGCGACTTCCGCGTCATCTACAAGACGCCCTTCCTGCCCGAAGGCCCCTATACGGTGCTCGCTTCGCTGCCCGACGATCTGAAGAAGAAGATCGGCGCCGCCCTGATCGACTACGCCAAGAACGACAAGGCCAATTTCGACAAGCTTTCCGATGGCAAGGATCTCGAACTCACTGCGATCAGCGCCAAGGAATATCAGCCGATCGTCGACATGGTGAAGTTCAACGACGCGCTCCGCAAGACCCAGTAAGGGGTCGCAACGACGCAATGAAGGGCGCGCACCGAAAGGTGCGCGCCCTTTGCGCAAGCGGATGACGCCAGGTGGATTTCCATTGGAACCGCGCGCGTTCGACCAGGCAGGAGGATACACAATTGCCGGCTATCAATAGCCTGCCCCAGGCGCAAGCCCAAGCCCTGCTCAGGGCCTATCAGGCAACCATTGCTGCCAAGAAACGCAGGATCTGGCTCGCCGTCATCGTCGGCATCGGCCTCTACGCCCTTTCGGCCCATGTGGCGGCGATCCGGCCGGGCTTCCTGTGGACCCATCTTGGCAACTTCACCTCCTTTTTCAGCCGCATCGCCCCGCCGCTCAGCCTCGGCAATTTCGTCGGCGATGTCAGGGAATGGTATTGGGGCTTCGGCAAATGGCTGGTGCTGCTCGGCGATACGCTGCTCGTCGCTTATCTCGGCACGCTGCTCGGCGTGCTCGGTGCGTTCCTCCTGTGCTTTGCGGCTGCCGCCAATCTGACGCGTAGCCGGCTATTGCGCGCGCTGGTGCGCCGATGGCTTGAGTTCTGCCGCACGGTGCCGACGATCGTCTTCGCCATGATCTTCTTGATCGCCTTCAAGTCCGGCCCGATGGCCGGCGCACTGGCACTCGCCATCCACACCATGGGCGCGCTCGGCAAGCTGTTTGCCGAAGTGGTCGAGAATGCCGACATGAAGCCGGTCGAGGGCACTGTCGCCACCGGTGGATCCTGGCTGGAAAGCATACGCTTTGCCGTGTTGCCCCAGACCCTGCCGAACTTCGCTTCCTATTCCCTGCTCCGCTTCGAGATCAATGTCAGGGAAGCCGGCGTGATGGGCTTCATCGGCGTGGGCGGCATCGGCCAGGAACTCCTGGTCGCCATCCGTACCTTCGCCTATGCCGACGTCAGCGCCATTCTTTTGATGATCATCGTCACGGTCTTCATCATCGATTTCGCCACCGAGAAGCTGCGCCATCGTCTGATCGGTCAGGAGGCGACACCATGAACAACGGCATCAACGGCTCGGCACCGCGGTCGGCAAGCCCTCTCGCCTCCCTCAGCCCCGAAAGGCTCGCCTCCGTGGCAGCCCGCCACCGTGCCCATTTCGAAACCTCCTGGCGGACACGTTTCCTGGCCGGAGGCGTGATAGTCGTCCTGCTCGCCCTTGCCGTCGTCGCCATGGTCCGGCTCGAGGTGACGCCGGAGCGGTTCTTCAGCGGGCTTTCGCGGCTCGGCACCTTCGTCGTGCAGATGTTCCCGCCCAATGACGAGGGTAAGTTCTGGTTCTTCGTCGAGGCTCTCACCGAGACGCTCGCCATCGCCTTTGCCGGCACGCTCACAGCGGCTGTGCTGGCTGCGCCCGTGGCCTTCCTGGCGGCACGCAACGTCATCCCCAATGTCTTCGTCCGCTTTGCCGTCCGCCGTAGCCTCGATGTGATCCGGTCCGTCGATGCGCTGATCTGGGCATTGGTGTGGGTCGGCGTCGTCGGCCTCGGTCCGTTTGCCGGCGTGCTCGCCATCATCTGCGTCGATTTCGGAGCCTTCGGCAAACTGTTCTCGGAAGCCATCGAAACCACCGACAACAGGGCGAGCGAGGGCGTGCTCTCCACGGGAGGCAATCGGATCCACCGCATCCGTTTCGCCCTGATCCCGCAGGTCCTGCCGGTCATGGCGAGCCAGGTGCTCTATTTCTTCGAATCCAATGTCCGCTCGGCCACCATCATCGGCATCGTCGGAGCCGGCGGGGTCGGCCAGTATCTCGCCGAATTGCTGCGCGTGCTCGACCTGCCGCCGCTTGGTGTGCTGATCTTCATGATCCTCGTCACCGTCGCCGTCATCGACGTGATTTCGTCGCGTCTCCGACTTGCGATCATCGGCCAACCGCAGCGGCCTTGAGGCCTATCCCGCCAGGCCGAATGTCGCATCGAACGCCTTCGCGCCGGTGGTCGTGAAGGCGATCACACGCCCTTCTTTGCGCCGGGCCCAGTCGCGCTCGATCATCCAGTCGAGGAGCCTCGCGCCAAGGGCGCCGCCGAGATGGCTGCGGCGTTCGCTCCAGTCGAGGCAGCGTCGGCAGACAGGACGCCGGCTCCTGGCCATGCCGGGGACGTCGAGCCCGAGCCCGACGAAGAAATCCTTGCCCATCGCCGTAACCACGGGATCCTCGTCGCCGCTGATCAAGCCCTGACACACGAAGCCATCCAGCAGGGCAACACCGCGTGCTCCGGCCAAATGGTCGTAGCAGATCCTGGCCGTCCGCATGGCTTCGTCACGCGGGCCGGTCCGCACTCTTATCGCACCGGTGCGCTCGGCCAATCCCATCAGGGCTTCCAGAACCTGGGCCACGTCGTGGCCGGACAGGCGGAAATAGCGGTGCCGCCCCTGCTTTTCGGCGCAGAGCAGGCCGGCGGCATCGAGCTTGGCGAGATGGCCGCTGGCCGTCTGCAGGCTGATGCCACCGGCCTCGGCGAGTTCGCTCGCCGTCAGCGCCCGGCCGTCCATCAGCGCAGTGAGCATGTTGGCGCGCGCCGGATCGCCGATCAGGGCGGCAACCGAGGCGATCATCGGTCCGTCTTTCATACTACGACCATAGCCGAAGCATCGACGCTGCTCAATCGCCTAGCCTGTCCCGGTCGCTTTCAACCCGGGACACCATGATGATCGCCTGCTTCACCCGCCATGACGTCGCCCCCTTCAGGCTTGCGCCGCATGAGGGATCGGCGACGACGGCCCATGGGGCCGACAACGCCGGAGACCTTGGCAATTTGGAGATCGAGCCATGACGATGGCTCAGATTGGATGGATTGAGCGATCTTGTTTGCGAGGGAGCGAGACGGAGGGGAGCAAGCCACGGCCGACAACACCGCCGGCAATGCCGAAGAAGGGGTTGCACGGTCTCTCCGATCGGTTGCTGAGCGACATCGGCGTGATCGACGGTCATGGGAAAAACGACCCGCCCCAGCCTGCCGCCTGCGCCCGAGACCTGATCGATCGCTATCGCTAGAGCATCGCGCCGAAAAGTGGAGACCGGTTTTCGGCAAAACGCATTTTAGCGGAAACGCCCATAGGCGCTAACTTTGGGTGGTGGCACCAGATTGGAGGGTCGATCTCCAGATCGACCATCTTGGAAATGTCGAGCCAGATAGAGGACAAAGGTGGTCGATCTCGCTCCATCAATTGATGGAGCTGTAGAGATCGACCCTCCAGGCTACCGGCGCCTCTGGCCGCAAGGTTAGCGCCTATGGCGGAAACGCCTGTTTGTTCCTGGGTTGGCATATCCAGCCATTGCCTGCTAAAGGGCTGCCTCGCCGTGACGATCCAGCCGGCATCATGGCAAGAGCATCGAAATGAACAAGCATTCCAGCCTTCGGAGCGCTTCCGATCTGGAAGCCAGCGGGCTCATTTCCTCGGCTGAGCGTCTCGACATTGAAGAGGTGGCGCGGCGTTACTCGGTGGCGATCACCCCGGCGATGACCGACCTCATCACCGGCTCTCCCCAGGACGATGCCATCGCCGCCCAGTTCGTGCCAACCGGCCGCGAACTGATATCGAGCCCGGACGAACTCACCGATCCGATCGGGGATGACGCCTTCTCGCCCGTGAAGGGCATCGTGCACCGCTATCCCGACCGTGTCCTGCTCAAGCCGCTGCATGTCTGCCCGGTCTATTGCCGCTTCTGCTTCCGCCGCGAAATGGTGGGGCCGGAGGGCGATACGCTCACCAGCAGCGAACTCGACGCAGCCCTGGCTTACATCGCCAACAATCCTGCGATCTTCGAGGTCATCGTCACCGGCGGCGATCCTTTCGCGCTGTCGCCGCGGCGCATCGGCCGGATCGTCAAAGCACTATCGGCCATCGACCATATCGGGGTGATTCGGTTTCATACGCGCGTGCCGGTGGTAGCCCCCGAACGGATCACCGCCGAACTCATCGAAAACCTCGACAGCCCGAAGGGCGTGTTCGTCGCCCTACACGCCAACCATGCGCGCGAACTCACTCCCGCCGCGCGGGAGGCCTGTACGCGGCTGGTGCAGGCGGGCATCGCCATGGTCAGCCAGACCGTGCTGCTCAAGGGTGTCAATGCCACGGCCGAAGCGCTATCGGCCCTCTTCCGGGCTCTGCTCGGCCTGCGCATCAAGCCCTATTATCTGCACCATGGCGACCTCGCCAAGGGCACCGGCCATTTTCGCACCAGCATTGCCGAGGGCCAGGCGGTGATGCGGGAGCTGCGCGGCAGCCTCACCGGCCTCGGCCAGCCCACCTATGTGCTCGACATTCCCGGGGGCCACGGCAAGGTGCCGATTGGACCGAGCTATCTTGCAGCCGAGGGCGAAGACGGCCATCTCGTCACGGACCCGCGTGGCGGCGTGCACGCCTATCGGGGCTAGAGCAAAATGACTTTTCCCCGAATTGTCATTCTTCTCTAACTCTTTGTTTTAACGCGTTTTCTTCATCGAAAAGTCCATCAACTTTTCTGGAAAACGCTCTAGGTGTTACCGTCAGTTCTGGACCACGATTTCGGTACGGTCGGCGGCGAACAGGCTGAAAATCGCCTGGATCGGCACACCGTCACTATCGACATTGACGCCCTCCACCGTCAGTACCGGGCGGCCCGCCGCAATGTCCAGCCTGGCTGCCTCGTCTGGAGAGGCAAAGCGGGCGCCCAGACGCGTCGCCTGGCGCTTGTAGTCGTCGACGCCGCATTCGGCCAAGGCCGGTGTCACGGCCCCGAAGCGACGATAGGCATCGGCAAAGCCGGCAAAGCGCGGCAGAGGCAGGAAAGCGCTGCCGAAGGCGATCGGGACACCATCCGCCGAACGCAGGGTCAGCAGCCTGAGCACGAGACTGCCGGGCGCGATCGCCAGAAGGCTGGCGAGACGCGGATCGGCCTGGACTTCGCTGGCTTCCAACATCGTGCCCCCCGCTTCGCGCCCCTCCTGGGCCATGTTCTGGCTGAAACGGGTGCGCGCGCCGATCGGATAGGCGAGACGGGAAAGTTCGACGAAAGTGCCCTTGCCCTGCGCCGTGCGCACGAGGCCTTTACCGGCCAACTCGCTCAGAGCGCGACGTACCGTATGCCGGTTGACGCCGAAACGTGCGGCCAGCACGGCCTCCGTCGGCAATTGGGCGCCGGGTGCCAGCATGCCGCCGACAATCTCAGCCTCGACGAGATCGGCAATCTTGCGCCAGGCGGCGATACCATCGCCACGAAAGACCGCACCATCCATGGCGATGCCATCGCCTGGCAAAACCGTGCCTTCAGCGGCGGCGCGTTCGTCTGCTGCGCCCAGCGGCGAAAAATTCCGGGTCGGGACTGGTTTTGTCATGGAAGCGTTGCAAGGTTCCTCATATAGTTGTCTATATCACTAGACAACTTGCTTCGCCAGCCCTGTTTCGAGCCCAGCCTGTTGTGACCGAAGGCAACCCCCATGGTTCCATCATGAATGAATCCTCTCCAGATCGTCATCGCCAGATGGCAGCCAATCCGGCTGCCGGAGTGAAGGCGCGCCAAGCCGTCATGCGCCTGTGCGCCCATGCTACCGGCCCCGAACTCGATCATGTTCTTTCGGCCCTGGCCCCGCTTCCTGTTCATGTGGCGCTGCGACCAGCCGCAACAGGCCTCGTCATGCTGCAGGGCAGGGTCGGCGGCGATGGTGGCGCCTTCAACCTGGGTGAAGCGAGCACCTCGCGTGCGACCGTCCGGCTGGAGAACGGGCCGATCGGCTTTGCCTATCATCTCGGCCGCGATCGCACCAAAGCCAGCGCCGCTGCCCTGATCGACGCACTCTGGCAAGACGAGCCCCGCCGCGATGCCGTGGAGCGGGCGCTGCGTCCTGTCGCAGCCCGCCTCGCGGCCGATGCGGAGGTTTCAGCCCGCCAAACAGCGGCAACCAGAGTCAATTTCTTCACCATGGTACGAGGAGAGGACTGATGACCAACCTTGCACTGGACCTCGCGCCCGGCTTCACCAATACCGCGCTCGAATCCCAGGCGGTCTTCCGGGCCTGCATGAATGCGCTGGCCCGTCCCGCCCGTCCCCTGCCCCTCCAAACAAACCTCGCACCGCCGGCGCCGCTGACGCCGGAACTGGCCGCGCTTGCCCTTGCCTTGGCCGATCACGAGGCCCCTCTCTGGCTCGATGCAAGGCTGCAGGCACCGGCGGTGCGCGCCTTTCTCACCTTCCATACCGGAGCCCGCCTGACGGAGGATCCGCAGGAGGCGGCCTTCGCCTTGATCGCAGACGTGGCTGCCTGTCCGGATCTTGCCCATTTCGCCCAGGGCAGCGACGAATATCCCGACCGCTCGACCACGCTGCTGATCGCTCT
The DNA here is from genome assembly GCF_056754975.1 of Labrys sp. HAY1-8F. NCBI lineage: Bacteria > Pseudomonadati > Pseudomonadota > Alphaproteobacteria > Hyphomicrobiales > Xanthobacteraceae > Labrys > Labrys sp. HAY1-8F. The sequence continues at coordinate 1,649,246 of NZ_JBPGWZ010000002.1, forward strand.
CGAGCGGCTCGAACCCGGCCACGATCTCGTCTTCACCGGCCCCGGCATCAAGGCCGAGAGCAGCCGGGAAGAAGCCGGCCTGGTGATTGCTCCGCTCCCCTCCGGCCTGCCCCGGCAGCTTGCCGCCAATCACGCGGCCTTCCCGCGTGGCGTCGACCTCGTCTTCACGGCACCGGGCAAGATCGCCGCCCTGCCGCGCTCGTCAAAAATTCTTGGAGCAGACAAGAAAGTTGGAGCAGCCTGATGTATGTCGCCGTCAAGGGTGGCGAGGAAGCCATCGACAATGCCCATAGCCTGCTCGCCCATGTCAGGCGCGGCGACAAGGCGGTGCCCGATCTTGCCACCGACCAGATCCGCGAGCAGCTCACGCTCGGCGTCGACCGCGTGATGGCAGAGGGTTCGCTCTATGATCGTGATCTCGCGGCGCTGGCGATCAAGCAGGCCCGCGGCGACCTGGTCGAAGCGATCTTCCTGGTGCGCGCCTATCGCACCACTCTGCCGCGCTTCGGCGTGGGGGTGCCTGTGGACACGGACGAGATGGCCATCCGCCGCCGTATCTCGGCAACCTTCAAGGATCTGCCCGGCGGCCAAGTGCTCGGTCCGACCTTCGACTACACCCACCGCCTGCTCGACTTCATGCTAGCGGCCGGTGCCGAAATCGAACCGCCCCGGGAGAAACCCGCCACGGACGAGAAGACGCCACGCGTCAGCGACCTGCTCGGCGGCGAAGACTTGATCGAACGCAACGCCGATCCCGATCCCGAACGCCCGGTGGGCGACCTCACCCGCGAGCCCCTGTCCTTCCCGGCCGAGCGCGACTTCAGGCTGCAGGCGCTGGCCCGAGGCGACGAGGGCTTTCTCCTCGCGCTCGCCTATTCCAGCCAGCGCGGCTTTGGCCGCACCCATCCCTTTGTCGGTGAGATCCGTGTGGGAGAAGTGGAGGTGGAATTCGTGCCCGAGGAGCTCGGTTTTGCCGTGCCGATGGGGTCGATCACCGTCACCGAGTGCCAGATGGTCAATCAATTCGCTGGTTCTGCCGAGGCCCCACCGCAATTCACGCGCGGCTATGGCCTGGTCTTCGGGCAGGCCGAGCGCAAGGCGATGTCCATGGCGATGGTCGACCGTTCGCTCCGGGCGCGCGAATTCGGCGAGGAGATGACTGCGCCCGCCCAGGACGAAGAATTCGTGATGTCCCATTGCGACAACGTGCAGGCGACCGGCTTCGTCGAGCATCTGAAACTGCCCCATTACGTCGACTTCCAGGCCGAACTCGACCTGGTCCGGCGCCTGCGGGCCGAACATGCCGAACGCCGCAAGGCGGCACTGGCCGAAGTCGGACAGGAGGACGCAGCATGATCGAGACTCAGGCCCTGCCCACCGGCAGCGAGCGCATCCCCGCGGAGGCCGGCTACAACTTCGCCTATCTGGACGAACAGACCAAGCGCATGATCCGCCGGGCGATCCTCAAGGCCATCGCCATTCCCGGCTATCAGGTGCCGTTCGCTTCGCGCGAGATGCCGATGCCCTATGGCTGGGGCACCGGCGGTGTGCAGGTGACGGCTGCCATCATCGGCCCTGACGACGTGCTGAAGGTGATCGACCAAGGCGCCGACGACACCACCAATGCCGTCTCGATCCGCCGCTTCTTCGCCAAGACGGCCGGCGTTGCCACCACCACCGCGACGCAAGACGCCACCATCATCCAGACACGCCACCGCGTGCCTGAGGCTCCGCTCAAGCCCGACCAGGTTCTGGTCTACCAGGTACCGATCCCCGAGCCGCTGCGCTTCCTGGAGCCGCGCGAGACCGAGACCCGCAAGCTGCACGCCCTCGCCGATTACGGCCTGATGCATGTGAAGCTCTACGAGGACATCGCCCGCCACGGCCATATCGCCACCACTTACGCCTATCCGGTGGAAGTCGCCGGGCGCTATGTCATGGATCCCTCGCCGACGCCAAAATTCGACAATCCCAAGATCGACGATTGCGAGGCACTGCAGCTCTTCGGCGCCGGGCGCGAGAAGCGCATCTATGCTGTGCCGCCGCATACTCGGGTGAGGAGCCTCGATTTCGAGGATCATCCTTTCAGCGTGCAGCGCTTCAAGCAGCCCTGCGCCCTCTGCGCCGCGCAAGGCGTCTATCTCGACGAGGTCGTCCTCGACGATCGCGGCGGCCGCATGTTCGTCTGCTCCGACACCGACCATTGCGAGACCAGGCGGGCAGAAGGACACAAGGGTGCGATGCTGGGCACGGCGCCCGAAACACTGAGCGGCCAGGGTGCGAATTCGCCCTTGCCGGCCGAAGCCGGGAAGACCGCACCATGAGCGCCATCCCTTCCTTATCCGTGCGCATCGGCGACAAGGCTGACCTGCCCGCCGTGCTCACCCTTTACGGACAGCCCGATTTCAACGGCGACAACGTCCTGACGCTCGAGGAGGCCGAGGACAAGCTCCAGCGCCTCGGCCTCTATCCCGATTACACGCTCCATGTCGTCGAACAGGACGGCAGGATCATCGGCACCTTCTGCCTGATGGCGGTCGACAACCTCGCCCGGCGCGGCAGCCCTTTCGCCGTGATCGAGAACGTCGTGATCGCTTCCGACAAGCAAGGCGAAGGCATTGGCCGCCTCATGCTGCAGGCCGCCTTCCGCCTGGCGCAGGAGAAGGGCTGCTACAAGGCCATTCTCGCCTCCAGCCTGCACAATACCGGCGCCCATGCCTTTTACGATTCACTCGGCTTCGAGCGTCACGGCGTGTCCTTCCGCCTATCCTTGCCGGAGAAAGTCGCATGACCTTCAACGATTCCCCGCTGCTCCAGGCACGCGGGTTGACCAAGCATTATGGCACGCGCCTGGGCTGTGCCGACGTCTCCTTCGACCTCTATGAGGGCGAGGTTCTCGCCGTGGTGGGCGAATCCGGATCGGGCAAATCGACCCTGCTCGGTCTCCTGTCCTGTGAAGTCGAACCGACCGCCGGTTCTGTGCATTATCGCATGCGCGACGGCGCCGCTCGCGACCTCTTCTCGCTGAGCGAGGCGGAGCGTCGCTTCCTGCTGCGCACTGACTGGGGCTTCGTGCGCCAGGATGCCCGCGACGGGCTGCGGATGGGCGTCTCGGCCGGCGCAAATGTCGGCGAGCGCCTGATGGCCGTCGGCGCCCGGCATTATGGACGCATTCGGGAATCGGCACTGGACTGGCTCGGCCGGGTGGAGATCGAGGCCGACCGCATCGATGACACGCCGGCCAGTTTCTCCGGCGGCATGCGTCAGCGCCTGCAGATCGCCCGCAACCTCGTCACCCGCCCCCGCCTCGTCTTCATGGACGAGCCGACCTCCGGCCTCGACGTTTCGGTGCAGGCTCGCCTGCTCGACCTCCTGCGCGGCCTCGTCGCCGAAACAGGTATCGCGGTCATCATCGTCACGCACGACCTCGCTGTCGCACGGTTGTTATCGCATCGCATCATGGTGATGCGGCAGGGCCGGGTGATCGAGACGGGCTTGACCGACCAGGTCCTCGACGACCCGCACGAGGCCTACACCCAACTCCTGGTTTCTTCGGTGCTGGCAGCATGACCTCCCCCATCCTTACCCTCGAAGGCGTTTCCAAGAGCTTCACCCTGCATCTCCAGGGTGGCCAGAGCATCGGCGTGATGCAGGATGTCAGCTTCGCCGTCGCCCCCGGTGAATGCGTCGTGCTGGGCGGTCCGTCCGGAGCCGGCAAATCCTCGATCCTCAAGATGATTTACGGCAACTACCGCTGCGATAGGGGATCGATCCTGCTGCGCGAAGGCGAAGACGCCGTGGATATCGCCACGGCTGAACCTCGGCGTATCCTCGCTTTGCGCCGACGCACCATGGGCTATGTCAGCCAGTTCCTGCGTGTCATCCCGCGTGTCTCGGCCCTCGCCATCGTCGCCGAGGCGGCGCGGGAAACCGGCATGGTTGAGGACGCGGCCATTGGGCGCGCCCAGGACCTGCTCCACCGGCTCAACGTGCCGGAACGACTGTGGCGCCTGCCGCCTGCAACCTTCTCGGGCGGTGAGCAGCAGCGTGTCAACATTGCGCGCGGCCTCGCATCCGACCGGCCCCTCCTGCTCCTCGACGAGCCAACCGCCTCGCTCGATGCGGCCAACCGGGCCGTCGTCGTCGAGCTCATCACCACCAAGAAACAAAATGGCGTCGCAATTGTCGGCATCTTTCATGATGAGGATGTGCGCGAGCGAGTCGCAGACCGCGTGGTCGACGTCACCCAGTTTTCCGCAACCTCACTTGCCGCCTGAACGGACATTTCAATCATGCCTGATCTTGAGCAATTTGTTCTCTCAAACGCCCGCCTCGTCCTGGCGGATCATGTGATCGACAAGGGCTGGATCGCGGTCGACAAGGGCCGCATCGTGGACATGGGCGAGGGAGAGGCGCCGGAAAAAGGCCTGGACATGGCGGGAGACCATATCCTGCCCGGGCTGGTGGAACTTCATACCGACCATCTGGAAGCTCATTACTCGCCGCGCCCCTCGGTGCGCTGGCATGCCCTCAGCGCCGTGATGGCCTATGACGCCCAGATCGCCGCCGCCGGCATCACCACCGTGTTCGATTCCATCCGCCTCGGCTCCGAGACGGAGGAGGGCACGATCTCCAAGGAGGGCACGGCCCTGGCCGGGGCCCTGGAAGAGGCACGCCAGCACGGCCATCTGCGCGTAGAGCATCGCACCCATATTCGCTGCGAGCTCGCTACACACGATGTCCTCACCGCCTTCCAGGCATTCCGGGAACTCTACCCCGTTCATCTGGCCTCGTTGATGGATCATACGCCCGGCCAGCGCCAGTTTCGCGATCTCGAAACCTGGATGAGCTTCTACTTTCCACGCCGTGCGCGCGGGGAGACCGATGTCGAGAGCTATATCAAGGCCAAGCTCGACAGGCATGCCCGCTTTGCTGCGCACAGCCGCACCAATCTGGTGGCATTGGCGCGCGAACATGGCATCGTGCTCGCCAGCCACGACGATGCGAGCGCGACCCATGTGGACGAAGCCGTGGCCGATGGCGTGGCCATTGCCGAATTCCCGACCACGCTCGAGGCCGCCCTCGCCTCCCACGCCGCCGGTATCAGCGTGATGATGGGTGCGCCGAACGTCGTGCGCGGTGGCTCCCATTCCGGCAACATCGCGGCGGCGGACCTTGCCGGCCAGGGTGTGCTCGACATCCTCTCCTCCGACTATGTGCCCGCCAGCCTGCTCCTGGCCGCCTTCCAGCTGCCCGAGCGGGTGCCCGCGATCGATCTGCCGGCCGCCGTGCGCATGGTCAGCGATACGCCGGCCCGCGCCACGGGCCTCGACGATCGCGGTCGGTTGGAAAAAGGACGGCGGGCCGATCTGGTGCGCGTGACCCAGGTTGCCTCGGGCGCCAGCACCACGCCGATCATCCGCCGCGTCTGGAACGAGGGCAAGATCGCGGCATGACCGACGAACCCGCTTTGATCCAGCCCAAACCTCGGTTCGGCAAACTGATCGCCATCGTCGGACCGAGCGGCGCGGGCAAGGATACGCTGATCGATGCGGCCCGTGCCCATTTCGCCGGCCATCCCGGCCTGATCTTCCCGCGGCGCGTCATCACGCGGGAAAGCAATTCGGCGGAAGATCACGAGACCCTGACCGAGCAGCATTTTGCCGAGTTGGAGGCCGAGGGTGGTTTTTCGCTCTCTTGGCGCGCCCACGGCCTCAGCTACGCCCTGCCCCTTGAGGTGCGGCTGGCAACCGAAGAGGGCCGCCACGCCGTCTGCAATCTCTCCCGTTCCAGCCTGCCGGAGGCGCGCCAGCGCTTCGCCGGCCTCAGCGTGGTGTTGATCACCGCACCGGCCGAGATCATCGCCCAGCGTCTGGCTGCCCGCGGCCGCGAAAGCGAAGAGATGATCCGGGCGCGGCTGGCTCGCAAGATCGATCGCGAGGACACCCTCGCCCCCGATCTCATCATCAGCAACGACGGACCGGTGGAAGCGGCAATCGACAGGCTGATCGCCCATCTGCAGGCCGAACTTTCGGGGCAAGTTCAGGCGGTGGAATAGGCTGGATCGGCCTATTGGGCGTTCAGGCTCGCGGGCCGGCAACCGATCCCCGCAAATCGAGCTGACAGGGCACTTCGACGGCCCGAGGCGCCTCGCCGGGTTCCGCCAGGCGCTGCATGAGCTGGGCCCAGGCAACTTCGGCGATCGCCTCCACCGGCTGTATCACCGCGGCGATCGGCGGGTGGGTCACCTGCATCCATTCGATGTCGTCGAAGCCCACAACCGACAGATCCCTGGGCATGACGAGGCCGCGTCGCTCCACTTCCCGCAGGGCCGCGAGCGTAGCAGGGCTATAGAGCGCGAAGACGGCCGTCGGCAGCTCTCCCCTGTCGAAACGTGCAGCCATGGCCTCCATGGCCGATGCGACATCGGGACCACACAGCAGAACTTCGACATTATCGGCGACGCCCGCCTGGTGTGCCGCTGCCATCGCGCCGTTGACGCGATCGCGCATATTGGTGAGGTCGAGAGAGGAGGGCCCGAGCAAGATGCGCCGGTGTCCCAGGGCCACGAGTTCGCGAATGACTGCAGCACTGGCCTCGATATTGTTGACGCTGACGCGATCGAATCCGGTCTCGTCCGGGACGCGATCGAGCAGGACCGTGGCGACCTTCTGATCGAGCAGCGAGCCTTCCGCCGCCGGGCGCCCATCCGTCGGCACGACGATCATGCCGGCGACGCGCCAGTCGAGCAGCGCCTCGGTCTGGGCGGCCTCCCGCTCGGCCTTCTCGGCGCTGGAAACGGTCACCAGACGATAGCCGCTGCCCTCCGCCAGACGCTCGAAATGGGCAACCATGGAACCGAAGAACGGATTGCGGAAGTCCGGGACGATCAGCCCGACGATCGAACGGCGCGACCGGCGCAGATTGGCAGCCAGCGGGTCCACCCGAAAGCCAAGTTCCCGAACGGCGGCATGAATACGCGCGACACTCTCGGCCTTCACTGCGCCGAGGCCGCGGAGCACTTTGGAAACGGTGGCAGGCGAGACATTCGCAAGCCGGGCAACATCATGAATAGTTGCCCGCTCACCCGGTATCTTGCGCGGCGGTTCGTTGGATTGCATGGCCCCCGCCCCTGTCACGAACGAACACTCACGCGATGATAACACAGATAAATCGATTTTCTTCTGTCAATTGGCTCCCTTCATTGAAGGCTGCCAATTGACGTATTGATATTAAATTACGCCGGATCGACCAGGTGTCAAAGGTCTTTCAAGATCTTCGAACCGAGCGCAATCCATTTGCGCTCAAGTCGCAAAGCGGAAATGCAGCACATCGCCGTCGACGACCACATAATCCTTGCCTTCCAGCCGGAACTTGCCGGCTTCCTTGGCGCCCGCCTCACCGTTGAGAGCGACATAGTCGGCATAGGCGATGGTTTCGGAACGGATGAAACCCTTCTCGAAATCGGAGTGGATCACGCCGGCGGCTTGCGGGGCGCGCATGCCCTTGGTGATGGTCCAGGCCCGTGCCTCCTTCGGCCCCACCGTGAAATAGGTGACGAGGTCGAGCAGTTCATAGCCGGTGCGGATGACGCGGTTGAGACCCGGTTCGCTCAAGCCGATGGCGTCGAGATAATCCTTCTGCTCCTCGGGCGGCAGGATGGCGATCTCACTCTCGATCTTGGCCGATACCACTACCGCCTTGGCGCCTTCCTCGGCAGCACGCTTCTTCACCTTTTCAGACAGGCCATTGCCCTTGTCGGCAGAGGCCTCCTCGACATTGCAGACATAGAGGACCGGCTTGGCGGTAAGAAGCTGCAGCATGTCGAAGGCCCGGCGTTCCTCCGGCTTGACGTCGACCAGGCGAGCCGGCTTGCCCTCACGCAGCAACACCAGCGCCCGGTTGATCAGGTCGAGGCTTTCCTTGGCCTCTTTGTCGCCGCTGCGCGCCTTCTTCTCCAGCGCCACCATGCGACGCTCCAGGCTGTCGAGGTCGGCGATCATCAGTTCGGTCTCGATGGTCTCGATATCGGCCACCGGATCGATCTTGCCTTCGACATGGGTGACGTCGCCGTCCTCGAAGCAGCGCACCACGTGGGCGATGGCATCACATTCGCGGATATTGCCGAGGAATTGGTTGCCCAGCCCTTCACCCTTGGAGGCGCCGCGCACCAGGCCGGCAATGTCCACGAAGGTCAGCCGTGTCGGAATGATGGTACCGGACTTGGCAATGGCCGCGAGCTTCTCCAGGCGCTCGTCCGGCACCGCCACGTCACCGACATTAGGTTCGATGGTGCAGAAGGGATAGTTGGCCGCCTGTGCCGCCGCCGTCTGCGTCAGCGCGTTGAACAGGGTCGACTTGCCGACATTGGGCAGGCCGACAATTCCGCATTTGAAACCCATGGTGATCGCTCGTTCATCTTGTAGCCGGCGCGCTTTTGCCGCCGACGAAAACCGTTAAGGCGCTGGGTAGATAGGAAGCAGCGCAACGTCAATCGCTCGGCCGAGCCGGACGGCTCGTCCAGCCGATTCTTCAAGCCCCTGCGAGCCAATGCAGACCGCGTTTGATCTGCAAGACTTCAAACACTTGCCGGCTTCATCTGCTTCACCCCTTCGTGGATGATGCAGATGAAGCCGGCTTGGCCGCACCGTGTCCCCTTGCCTCCATGAACAGGTGGACCTTGTTCTGGAAGCTCGCCTCCTCCCCGCTCGCCAGCAGTGGTGCCGCATCCGCGCAGGCGGAGCACAGATCCTCGACCCAGGGCCACTCCGCCTTGGCGAAGTCACTGAGCACGAAATGATGCACCAGCGCCTTGTCACCGGGATGACCGATGCCGAGCCGAGCGCGGCGATAGTCGTTGCCGCAATGGGCGGTGATCGATCTCAAGCCATTATGACCGGCATTGCCGCCGCCGACCTTCACGCGCAGCTTGGCGGGCGCCAGATCGAGTTCGTCGTGAAAGACGGTGAGATCGGTAAGACCGATCTTGAAGAAGCGCATGGCCTCCCCAACCGACTGTCCGCTTTCGTTCATATAAGTCTGGGGCTTGAGCAGCATGACACGCTCGCCGCCAATGCTGCCTTCGCTGATCTGGCCCTGGAAGCGGGCGCGCCAGGGCGCGAAACGGTGGCGCCGCGCCATCTCGTCGATGACAAGGAAACCGATATTGTGACGATTGCCGGCATATTTGGCGCCCGGATTACCGAGCCCGACAAAAAGACGCATGATAGCCCCCACTAGAGCAAAGCGCGTTTAAGCGGATACGCTCTCTTGCTCCAGCTCCTTGTTTCCAAGCCAATCCAACGGATTGGCTAGAGCGTCTTTGCGGTTCTAGGTGACTCCGTCGAATCGCCAAACGCTCTTGTGCGAATGGCCGGGACGAGCCCGGCCATCGCAGCAATATTCGAAGTCGGATTACTTCTTGGCGGCGTCGGCAGGCTCGGCAGCCACTTCGGCTTCGGGAGCAGCCTCTTCATCGGCCGGCGGCAGGATCGAAACCAGCGTCGCATCGTCCTGGCCGGCGTAGGAAACGCCTTCCGGCAGCTTGATCTGCGAGAGGTGGATCGAATCGTTGATGTCGAGAGCGGCAACGTCGACATCGATCGAATCGGGGATCCTGTCGGCCGGGGCCAGAACCGAGAGCGAATGCGTCACGATATTGACGGAACCACCACGCTTCACACCCACCGAGGTCGCGGCATTGACGGCATGGACGGGAACGTCGACGCGCAGACGCGAGCCGGCATCGATGCGCAGGAAGTCGACATGCTCGACGGTGTCCTTCACCGGATCGAGAGCATAGTCGCGCGGAATAGCGCGGGTCTTGCTGCCATCCACCTCGATCTCGAACACGGTGGTGAGGAAGTGGCCGGCATAAACTAGTCGGTTGGTTTCCTTGGCATCGAGCGCGATGGAAACGGGGGGCTTGCCGGAGCCGTAGATCACGGCCGGCACCTTGCCTTCACGACGAACGGCACGCGCGGCCCCCTTGCCCACTTGCGTGCGAGCCGTGGCGGAAATCTGCTTCACGGACATTGTGTATTCCTAGGTTGTTCAAAGAAAAAGGCCGCTGGCGCGGCCGGTTCGGTCGTCCCGCATTGCCTCCAGGGGTGTCTGGTCGCGGAACGGCGTTCTCATAGACGTATCGGGGGCGAAATGCAAGAAGCCTGGTGTTCCCGTCTTCTCAGCTCCATCAAGAGATGGTGCGGGATCGGCATGAATGTGCCATGCCCGTCCAAAGGTGCCATGGCCGGTCTGAAGACGGGCGCACCATGCAGCCTCCTCGCCGTTCAATGTCCCTCGAAAGATACCAGTGTGTGGACCGGCACGCCGAGCGCCCGGATCTTGTCGGCCCCCTTCAGGTCCGGCAGGTCGATGATGAAGACCGCCGCCAGGACATCGGCACCGATTTCACGCAACAGCTTGACCGCCGCTTCCGCTGTACCGCCGGTGGCAATGAGATCGTCCACGACAAGGACCCGTTCGCCCGGCTTCACCGCATCCTTGTGGACCTCCATTTCGTCGAGGCCGTATTCCAGGGAATAGGCGATGCGCACGGTTTCGTGCGGCAGCTTGCCTTTCTTACGCACAGGCACGAAGCCGGATGAAAGCTGATGGGCCAGAGCCCCTCCCAGGATGAAGCCACGCGCCTCGATCCCGGCAACCTTGTCGATCTTGGCACCCGCCCAAGGCTGGACCAGTTCGTCGACCGCACGCCGGAAGGCCCAGGCGTCCCCCAGCAAGGTGGTGATATCGCGGAACGCCACTCCCGGCTTGGGATAGTCCGGAATGGTGCGGATCGCGTCCTTGAGGATGCGGGCCGTCGAGCCCGAGAGTTCTGTCTTGGCGGTCATAGTCTGCCTTCCACGGATTCGATGCCGAAAAAGACCACGCCCTTGCCCAAGAGTCGAGGCCGGGCTGGCGCAGAAAGGCCCGCATTCCCCTTCACAGACAGCCGATTAAAATAATGAAGGCCGGAGATCGACGATCCCCGGCCTTCGTCAATCAAGTCTCGATCGAAGCCCTCAATGAGCGTCGGCCCAAATCTTCTTCTTGGTGTAATAGAGCAGGCCGGCCAGCACGATCAGGAAGATGATGACCACGAAACCGGTCTGCTTGCGCTTTTCAAGCGAGGGATCGGCGGCCCAGGCCAGGAAAGCGGCCACGTCACGCGTGTACTGGTCAACCGTCTGCGGCGCGCCGTCGGTATATTCCACCTGACCGTCGGCCAGCGGCTTGGCCATGCCAAGCGAAGCACCGAAGATCTTGTTGTAATGCCCGTTCGGGGGAACGGTGACGCCCTCCGGCGGCTTCTCGTCATCCTTCAGATAACCGTCGGTGATCAGGGCATGGATATAGTCCGGCCCCTGCTCCTGGTACTGGGTGAAGATGTCGAAGACGAAGCCGGGGAAGCCGGACTTCACGCCCCGTGCCTTGGCGAGCAGGGACATGTCCGGCGGCACCGCGCCATTGTTGGCGACGGCGGCGGCCTGATCGTTCGGATAGACCAGCGGGAAGTAGTCCGCGGGACGCCCCTTGCGCTCCAGCACCTCGCCCTTGTCGTTGGGCACGTCCATGACGGTGTATTCGGCAGCAAGCGCCTTCACCTGCCCTTCGGTGAAGCCGGGGCCGCCGGGATCGGATAGGGTGCGGAAGGCAACGCGATGCAGGCTGTGGCAGGCCGAGCAGACTTCGCGATAGACCTTGAAGCCACGCTGCAGCTGGCCCTGATCATAGCGACCGAACGGGCCCGCGAAGCTCCATTGCTGGCGGGTCGGCTGCTCGCCGCCCTCCGCCAAGGCGGGCTGGGACAGACCGGCGGCGCCGAACAGGGTGGCCAGGGCGACAGCCAGGCCGGCCACACGTGAAGGTTTGAACATCTCAATCATCTCGTTCGCCCCTCAGCCCTTGCTTTGCGATTCGGCGGTGTTTGCGGCCGGCAGGGGGATGCCGCCCGTTTTCGCCAGAATGGCATCGGCGATCGAAGCGGGAACCGGCTTGGTCTGCTCAAACAACCCCAGCAACGGCAGGGCGATGAGGAAGTAGGCGAAGTACAGCGCGGTCAGAATCTGGCCGATCAGTACCTTCGAGCCTTCCGGCGGCTGCGAGCCGATCCAGCCGAGGCCGATGCAAATAGCCACGAAGATGAAGAACACCCAGCGGAACACCGGACGATAGACCGCCGAGCGCACCTTCGATGTGTCGAGCCAGGGCAGCAGCGCCAGCATGACGATCGCGGCGAACATCATGATGACGCCCAGCAGCTTGTCCGGGATGGAACGCAGGATCGCGTAGAAGGGCAGGAAGTACCATTCGGGCACGATATGCGCGGGCGTCTTGCCGGGATCGAAGGTGATGTAGTTCTCCGGATCACCCAGATAGTCCGGCATGTAGAACACGAAATACATGAAGAAGACGAGGAAGCAGGCGATGCCGAAGGCATCCTTCAGCGTCGCATACGGCGTGAAGGGTACCGAGTCCTTGTCTGACTTGATGTCGACGCCGGTCGGATTGTTCTGGCCGACCACATGCAGCGCCCAGATATGCAGCACGACGACGCCGGCGATCATGAACGGCAGCAGATAATGCAGCGAGAAGAAGCGATTCAGGGTCGGATTGCCCACCGAATACCCGCCCCACAGCCAGGTCACGATCGACTTGCCGAACACGGGAATGGCGGAGAACAGGTTGGTGATGACGGTAGCACCCCAGCCCGACATCTGGCCCCAGGGCAGCACATAACCCATGAAGCCGGTCGCCATCATCAAGAGGAAGATGACGACACCGAGCAGCCACAGCACCTCGCGGGGGCCCTTATAGGAGCCATAATACATGCCGCGGGCAATGTGGAGATAGACGGCGATGAAGAACATCGAGGCGCCGTTGGCGTGCAGCTTCTGGATTAGCCAACCCCAGTTTACGTCGCGACGGATCAGGTCCACCGAGGTGAAGGCCAGGCTCGAATCGGAGACGTAGTGCATCGCCAGCACCACGCCCGTGAGGATCTGCGCACCCAGCATGAAGGAGAGGATGGCGCCGAAGGTCCACATATAATTGAGGTTGCGCGGCGTGGGATAGGCGATGAACGAGGAGTGGACGAGCCCGCCGATCGGCAGACGGCTCTCGAACCACCGTCCAAGGCCGGATTTCGGAGTCCAGGTCGAGGTTCCGCTCATGAATTGTGACCTTAAGCTTGTGCGTTCGATTCGGCGCCGATCATAATCTTGGTCGGGCTCTCGAAATTATAGGGCGGAACTTCCAGGTTGAGCGGAGCCGGACCCTGACGGATGCGTCCCGAGGTATCGTAGACCGAACCATGGCAGGGGCAGAACCAGCCATGATAGGCCCCCTCGTTGACCAACGGGATGCAGCCCAGATGCGTGCAGATGCCGACCACGACGAGCCATTGCGCCTGATCTTTCTTGACCCGGTCCGCATCCGCCTGCGGGTCCTTCAGATCACCCAGCTTGACGTCCTCGGCCGCAGCAATTTCAGCCTTGGTGCGGTGACGAACGAAGATCGGCTTGCCGCGCCAGAAGATCTTCACCGACTGCCCCTCGGGAATCGGGGCCAGGTCAACCTCGACCGGCACGCCCGCCGCGATGGTTGCCTTGTCCGGATTCATCTGGCTGATGAAAGGCCAAGCTGCGCCAGCGACACCCACAGCACCGACCGCGCCGGTGGCAATGTAAATGAAATCGCGACGAGTGGGCTCTGCGGCGTGTTCGTTCGTGACTGACACGGATCGATCCTTCTCATACGTCGCATCCCGGCCACCGCCGGGATGATGGAGGAACCGGACGCATCAGTCCCGCACCATCCAACTCTGCCAAATCTCGGCCACCCCAGCCGCGCAAAACCGGATCGCGGCGAAACTGGGGCAAACCTTATCAAGGGGCTCATGCCACTCTGTTGCGAAGTTGTCTAGATCGTGCAGCCCGCAAATGGCGCTATGTCGCATGACATCAACGCCAATCATGCAGATTCTCCATGCCCGATGCCGGGCAGGTGTCCTATGAAGACACTCTTCGCTTTCCGCCACGAAAACCCGAATGCCCCTCACTCTCGCCCTCTTCCAGCCCGACATCCCCCAGAACGCCGGCACCATGCTGCGCCTATGCGCCTGCCTCGGGGTAAAGGCGGCCATCATCGAGCCGGCGGCCTTTCCCGTCTCGGACCGGGCCTTCCGCCGGGCCGGCATGGACTATCTCGATCGCCTCGCCATAGACCGCCACATTTCCTTTCCGGCCTTCGAGGCATGGCGAGCCGCGAACAAACAAAGGCTGGTTTTGCTGACGACCAGGGGCGCGGTGCCTCATACCAACCATGTCTTTCAACCGGACGACATCCTGATGGTCGGCAGGGAATCGGCCGGCGTGCCCGATATGGTTCATGCTGCAGCCGACGCGCGGGTGATCGTGCCGATGCGTCCGGGGTTGCGTTCGCTGAACGTGGCTGTTGCTGCCGCCATGGTGCTCGGCGAGGCCCTGCGCCAGACCGATGGCTTCCCTTCCCCGGCAGATTCTGCTTGAGCGAACACCGGCCTTCTTCCGGCCGCCATTGATCCTGCGCAATTGCCTGCTGGTAGAAACGGACTATAGAGGCAGCATGACAAAGCCCGCTTCCGCCCCACTTTCCGCCGAGATCGCCGCCCATCAGGCCGAGGCCCGTGTCTGGTTCGAATCGCTGCGCGATCAGATCTGCACCGCCTTCGAGGCCATCGAGGAAGCGTTGCCGCAGGCCCGAGCGCCGGCCGGCACCACAACGGGACACTTCAAACGCACGCCCTGGCAACGCACCGACCACACGGGCCGCCCCGGCGGCGGCGGCGTGATGGCGATGATGCATGGCAGGGTGTTCGAGAAGGTGGGCGTGCATTGCTCGACCGTCCATGGCGAATTCTCGCCCGAATTCCGCACCGAGATCCCCGGTGCCGCCGAAGATCCGCGGTTTTGGGCCTCCGGCATCTCCCTGATCGCCCATCCCTGGAATCCTCATGTGCCGACGGTGCACATGAACACCCGCTTCGTGGTGACTACCAAGGCCTGGTTCGGCGGCGGCGCGGACCTGACGCCGATGCTCGACAGGCGCCGCACGCAGGAAGACCCGGACACCCAGGATTTTCACGCCGCCCTGCGCCGGGCTTGCGAGGCCCATCCCGTGGCGGACTATGCCCGATACAAGAAATGGTGCGACGACTATTTCTTCCTCAAGCATCGCAATGAGTCGCGCGGCATCGGCGGCATTTTCTATGATGGGCTGGCCAGCGGCGACTGGCAGGCCGATTTCGCCTTCACCCAGGCGGTCGGCACCGCCTTCGCCGCCATCTATCCGGAGATCGTCACGCGCAATTTCGACAAGCCCTGGACAGAGGCGGAACGCGACGAGCAACTGGTGCGCCGCGGGCGTTACGTCGAATTCAACCTGCTCTATGACCGCGGTACGCTGTTCGGCCTCAAGACCGGCGGCAATGTTTCCTCGATCCTGTCCTCGATGCCACCCACGGTGAAATGGCCTTGACCCGCTAAGCGGAATTTCCCGGACAGGTCCGCAGCCTGCTTCTAAACCAAAGCGTTTTGCGATTTGACGGAATCGCCTCAAATCGCAAAGTCGCGTCGAAATGGTGAGTTAGAGCAAAGTGGGTTCGGAGAAACCGCACTTTGCGCTCGTGCAGCGCAGCCTGTTGCTGCCATCGACAAGATCGGGCCACAATGTCTCTGACAGATGCGCGTCGATCCCGGAGACCCTGCTGCATGCCCCGCCCGACGACCGCTCTGGAGGCTTTTGCCGCCGCCGTCTTTTTGACGATCTCGACCGGAACGGGCAACGCCCTGGCTCAGCCCTCGGGAGCTGCGGTCGCGAGCGCCTGCACGCTGCTGGCCGATGTGGCAACCGGCAAGCTGCTCACTCAGGAAGGCAGTTGCGACCAGCCGATTACGCCGGCCTCGACCTTCAAGATTGCCATCAGCCTGATGGGCTATGATTCGGGCCTGTTGAAGAACGAGCATGTGCCGGCCCTGCCCTTTCGCGAAGGCTATGCCGATTGGGTGCCGGAATGGCGTACCAGCACCGACCCCACAAGCTGGATGAAGAATTCGGTGGTCTGGTACTCGCAACAGGTCACGCGCAGCCTCGGCAAGCTGCGATTCAAGCGCTATGTCGCCGAATTCGATTACGGCAACCAGGACGTCGCGGGCGATCCGGGCAAGCAGAACGGCCTCACCCATGCTTGGTTGAGCTCGTCCCTGAAGATCACGCCGCTCCAGCAGCTCAGGTTCCTGGAGCGGATGGTGCGCCACCAACTGCCGGTCTCGAACCGAGCCTATGACATGACCACCCGCATCCTGGAACTGGCGCCGCTGCCCAATGGCTGGGAAGTTCACGGCAAGACCGGTTCCGGGGCGCCCCGGCGCTCCGACGGCAAGCTCGACCTCGATCATGCCTATGGCTGGTTCGTAGGCTGGGCCAACAGGAACGGACGCAACGTAGCCTTCGTGCGCCAGGTGCAACTGGCCGGCAAAGGCGATATCCGAGCCGGCCTCCAGGCGCGCGATGCCTTCCTGGCGGAACTGCCTGGCCTGCTGGACCGGCTGTAACCGAGCCCACGCCCGGCAAGCGCGAGACGTCGCGAGACGTAATGGCGAGGAGAGTTCAGCAGCGATGATCGCCCCGGAATGGCCGGCCGCGAAAGCCGCCCTTCTCAATCGGCGGTCGGCAAATGGCGCATGGTGACGAAGATCTGCCCGTCCGGCAGTTCTTCCCAGTATTCGATCTCGGTCATATAGGCTGCCTTGGGGTAGCGAGTAAACAGATCACGCGCCTTGGCGCGTGCTTCCTCGCGCGGCAAAGTAAAACTTTCGCGCCGGAACCCCAGCGACATCTGCGACCGTCGGTCAGCATGGCGCTTGGCCAGCGTCCCTGGCCGGATCTCGTCGCTACGCATTCTCGTATCCTCGGCCCATTCCGTTGAGGCAGGCCCGATCGGAAACCTGCATCTGCAATTTAGGGCCTCACGGCTCAAGAGTCGAATCGCAACGTCGCGTGTGGCAGGCGCTAAATCCTGCCCATCGAGCAGCATCAGCGCTTTGGAATCACCGGCCTTCCCGGGCCCAGAGCAGCGTGACGCCGCCGAGCAGCAAGGCGAGGCCCAGCAGCCCTGCGAAGAGTGGGATGGTGTCGATGCCCTGCACCACCGATGCTTCGCTGCGCTTGAGGCCGATCCAGCCACTGCCACCGTAGGCGGAGCCGGCACCGACTGCGCGGACCGCCGGGATCGACAGGCCGGACGCGGTGGCGAGACGTTCCACGCTGCCGCCGGTCTCGCCAACCAGGCCCTTCAGCCTGTCAGGCGTGGAGAGCAGATCCTGGAATTCGCGTGGATTGGCGGGGCCGACATTGGTGATCGCCTGCAAGGCGCCGTCCTGGGCTCGCCACAGCCCCATCACGTCGGTGGAATAGACCGCGCTCCACAGGCCGGGCTTCTCCGCTTTGAGGGCGAGCCGGACCTTTTCGCCGTTCGGGCCAGTCAGTTCGACAGGCGCCGCCGTCTCCGCCATGGTCTGGCGCTCGATGGTGATGTCGCGGCCAACAGCCCGTGCACGCAAAGCTTCCTCGTCGAGATCCGGCTCCTTCAAGAGCCAGTGCGACAGGCGCCGCAGCAGGTCGACATGGGGACCGCCGCCCTCATAGCCGCGCGCCCACAGCCAGGCATGGTCCGACAGCAGCAAGGCCACCCTCCCCTTGCCCTGATGAGCCAGCACGAGTAGCGGATCGCCCTGTGCGCCGGTCATCACAGCGCTGCCCTCGCGCAGCTTGGTCTCCACCGTGGTGAACCATTGGCCCCAGGCCGGCGGATTGGCATTGCCGCCCGGCAGGTCCCGCGTCACCGGATGGCGTTTGCCGAGCGGGCTGATCTCGGGCCGATAAGGCTGATAGAGCACATTGCCTGAAGGCGCGGCCGGCAGGATCTCCGCCAGGCCGGTGCCCCACAGACTGTTCTCTGAGGCGTAATCGGCGCCCGACGCGAGCAGAATGGCGCCGCCATTGCGCACGAATTCCGTCATGTTGTCGAAATAGGCGGCCGGCAGCAGGCCCTCCTGCGCATAACGGTCGAAGATGATCAGGTCGAAGCGGCTGATCTCCTCGTCGAACAGACGATGGGTCGGGAACTGGATCAGGGAGAGCTCGTTGATCGGGGTGCCATCACCCTTTTGCGGTGGCCGGAGAATGGTGAAGTGCACGAGTTCGACATTGGCGTCAGCCTTGAGCAGGTTGCGCCAGGTGCGCTCGCCTGCATTGGGTTCCCCCGACACCAGCAGGACGCGCATCTTCTCGCGGATGCCCTCGATCTGCAGCACGGCCCGGTTGTTCACGGGCGAGAGCTCGCCCGGCACGGTTTCGGCCTCGAGCTCGACCACGTTCACGCCGGCATGCTCGATCGGCACCTGCAGCGAGGACAATTCGCCGACCGGTACGGTGGTGCGCGCGATCTCCTCGCCATCACGGCGCAGGATCACTGCCGCCGTCGACGGCATGTTCGGGCCGCGATCGATGACCCGGAAGCGGATAGTGGTGGCCTGCTTCACCAGGCCGAAACGTGGCGCCTCGACCAGGGTGATCTGGCGGTCGCGTTCATCCTCGCGGCCCGTGATCAAGGCATGGAGCGGCGCCTTGAAGCCGAGGGCTGCCGCCCGTGCCGGCACGTCGTGGACCACGCCGTCCGTCAGCAGGATGGCGCCGCCGACCCGGTCGGGCGGCACGTCGGACAAGGCGGTGGCCAATGGAGCGAAAAGCTGGGTGCCGTCAGCGCCGGAGTTGACGCCGCCGCCTGCTTCGACCACGCGCAGCTCGGTATTGCCCAACGCCTTGATCTGCCGGCTCAGCGCGTCGCGCGCCTCGTCCGTCTGCCGCGTCCTTTCGTCCAGCGACTGGGACGCGGAGCGGTCGACCACCAGCGCCACCACATTGGGCAGCACGGCGCGCTGCTCGCGTGTCAGAATGGGCCCGGTGAGAGCAAGGACGAACAGGCCCAGCACCAGCGTGCGCAGCCAGGCCCCGCGCAACCGCGCCAGCAGGCACAGCCCCGCGACGGCAGCCGCCAGCACGGCCAGTCCGATGACGACAGGCCAGGGCAGCAGAGGCAGGAATTGGAGGGAGAAATCGCTCATCAGCGTCCGAGCCTCTCCAGCAGATCCTGCACATGCACCTGATCCGCCTTGTAATTGCCGGTCAGCGCATACATCACCATGTTCACGCCGGCGCGATAGGCCAGCTCACGCTGGCGCTCCAGCCCGGTGGAAACAGGAAAGAGCGGGTTCATCTGGGCATCCACGGCCCAGGCCCCAGCCAGATCGTTGGAGGTGATGATCAGGGGCGATACGCCGTCTCCCCCCAGCACCGGCTTGTCGCTGTCCTCCGACGTCGGCGCGGTGGCCTGCACCCAGGTCTCGCCATTGTCATAGCGCCCGACGAATTTATCGAGCAGGTAGAAGGTCTTGGTCAGCACGTGCTTGGCCGGGATGGGCTCGAGTTCGGGAATGTCGAGCCCCGAGAGCAGGCGCTTGAGCGTTTCGCCGGCCGGCGTCGCTGCCCCGCCGGCATCCTGTTGTACCGCGTCGCGCGTATCGAAAATGACGGTGCCGCCCGATTTCATGAACGCGTCGATACGCGCCATCACCGCCGGCGGCGGAGGTTCCTTGCCCGGCACGATCGGCCAGTAGATCAGAGGATAGAAGGCGAGTTCGTCCTTGGCTGGATCGATACCATCGGGCGGCCCCGGCTCCAACGCCGTGCGCTCGGCGATATAGGCGGTCAGGCCCTTGAGGCCGGCGAGGCTGGTTTCATCCGTCTCCTTGTCGCCGGTCACGATATAGGCAAGGCGCGTCTTCAGTGCCGCGTCGAAGGGACGGCTCTGCGCCTGGGCGTCCGGCGGCGCGAGCAAGGTCAGAGCCAACACAACCAAAGCCGCCGAACCAGCGCCGGCGCGGGCAAGGCGCGTCCAGCCGCCCGCCATGAAGAAGACGATCAATGCATCGGCCAGCAGCAGCGCCAAGGCGACCAGCAGCAGGACGGGCCCAAGGGCGACCGGCTTGGCAACCGTATAATCGGCCAGGGAGGCATTCAGCGCCTTGTAGTCCAGGGGTTTCAACACGGCATTGGCTGCCAATGCATTGACGGCCACCAGACCATCGGGCGGCCCATAGAAACCGGGCGGATGATCGGGCCGGCCGATGCCGGGCTGGTCCACCCGCACGGGCTGGGCGGTCGCCGGCGGGACCTGGAAGGCCCCCAGCCCGTCGAGCGTCCGGCTCGGCGCCGCATAGACCGGTGCCGCAGCGCCCGCCGGCGTTGCGGATGCGCCCGCAACCGGCGCAGATTTGGCCAGCCCCACCACCTTGCGCAGCATCTCCACGAAGGTCCCCGACAAGACAAGATTGGACCAGGTAGTGTCCGCCGTCACGTGAAAGAGCACAACGACGCCATTGCCCCGTTTCTCGGCCGTGACCAGCGGCGTGCCGTCGGCCAAGGCTGCCCAGGTCCGGCCGGGCAGATCGATATCGGGCTCGGCCAGCAATTGGCGCTTGACGCTGACGTCATCCGGCAAGGCCAGGCCGGCGAAGGGAGAGTTGGCGTCGAAACTGCCGAGCTTTTGCGGCTTCTCCCAGGAGAGCGTCCCGCCCAGCGTGCGCCCGCCCTGGCGCAACTTCACCGGCAGCAGCGTATTTTCGGCGGCGGCAAGACGCGAACCGGCGAAGCGTACCAGAACACCGCCATTCTCGATCCAGGCGGAAAGCTTGGCTTCCGCATCGCCGAGATTGCCGACATCGGCCAGCATCAACACCGGCAGCTTGTCGTCGAGAAAGCGGCCGATCGCCTCGGCCGGAGACGTTCCCTCGGCGGTCCTCACATCGGCATAGGGTTCGAGCGCCCGCGTGAGGTAGTAGTTCGCCGAGAGCAGGGGCTGGCTGACATCCTTGTCCTGCCCCGAGACGATGCCGACCATGCGGCGGCGCCAGGTGCGGTCGAGCAGTTGCACCGCGCCGGCCGAGGCATCGCCGACGATTTCGAGCCGCGCCACATCGTTGCGGATGTCCACAGGCAAGTCGAGTTGGGCCGTCGTCTCGGCCGCGCCCGCCGGGAAGTTGAAATCGGCCTGGCCGACCGGCAGGTTCTTGAGGTCGAGTGCCCTGACCGTGCCGGACAAGGTGCGGTCGAGCTTGCTCATGCGCAGGACGCGCACCGAGATGCCGCTCGGCGAATTGGACGCGCCGGCGAGCGCCAGGGAGCTGCGGGCATCGTCACGATAGACCGTCACGCGCCCCTGCTTGCCGGCTTCCGACAGAGCGGTGAGAAAGACGTCGTCGCCGTCATCAGCCAGACCATCGGAGAACCAGACGATCTCGGCCTCTGGCGCGGCGCGCAGGAAGGAAGCGATGGCGGGCGCATAGGCACCGCGACTGGCCTGCCAGGGCTGGGGAGCCAGCGCCGTAAGGCGAGGACCGAGGCTCGCGGCGGGGCTGAGCGAGAGATCCGTGAGCGGTTCGGCCAGGGCCGCGATCGCCACCGGGCGGCGATCCTGATCGGCTGCGGCAAGCGCGGCCTGGATCACTTCCCGGCGCTTTGCCCAGGTCGCTGCGGAACCCCAGCCATTGTCGATGAGGAACAAGAGCGGCGCCGCACGCGTCGGCCCGACCTGATTGAAAGGCCGAAGCGTCGGCACGGCCAGCATGGCAATTACCAAGGCGGCGAGAGCCAGACGCAGAGCCGTCAGCCACCAGGGAGAGCGCGCCGCCACACGTCCGCGTGGCAACAGGCCGTAGAGCAGGCGCAACGGTGGAAAGTCGATGCGCTGCGGCCGCGGCGGCACCAGGCGCAGCAGAAGCCAGATCGCCGGCAGCAGGGCCAGCGCCGCCAGCATCCAGGGTGATGCGAGAGCCAGCGAACCTAGCATCGATCAAGCCTCTCGATCGCCACCATCACACACCCTCTCCCTGCTGCAGCAGCGGATGCAGGGCGAGCACGGCTTGGGAAGCCGGCTTGTCGGTGCGGTGCAGAGTCATGCTCCAGCCATAGCGGTGCGTGATCGCCCGCAAGGCATCGCGATGGGCCGAAAGCCGATCCTCATAGGCCTGGCGGATATCCTGTGCACGCGGGGCCTGGAACTTGGCTCCGGTTTCGGGATCGATGAGCTCGGTGCGGCCGGCGAAGGGGAAGGTCTCCTCGATGGGGTCGGCGATGACCAGGAGATGGCCGCGCGCGCCGCGCGCCGCCAAGGCGGCGATGGTGCCGGCCGTCACCTCCGGCTCGTCGAGAAAATCGCCGATCAGGATGGCTTCGCTGCGGGGGCCGAGCGCGATACGCTCGGGCAGGCCGCTGCGCTCCGCCCTAGCGGGCAGAGCCGCCGTCATCAAGGCGAGGGCAAATTTTTCGATGATCGCCCGCTGCGAGGTCGGCCGGGCCAGGCCGATCAGGCCGACGCGCTCCCCCCCCTGCACCAGGAGGTCGGCAAAAGCCAGACACAGCACCAAGGCCCGTTCGAGCTTGGAGGTCTGCGCCAGGCTGGAAGCGAGATTCATCGAGATCGAACGATCGACCCACAGCCACAGGGTCTGGGCCGCGTCCCATTCATGTTCGCGCACATAGAGTTCGTCGCCGCGCGCCGAACGGCGCCAGTCGACATTGGCGGCGGCCTCTCCCGGAGCAAAGTGGCGGAACTGCCAGAAATTCTCGCCCTGCCCGGCACGGCGGCGGCCATGCAGGCCGTGCAGCGCCGTCGCCGCCACGCGGCGTGCCTCCAAGGCAAGTCTGGGCATGGCTTCGGCCAGATCGAGCGCAGCCTGCTGCAGGCCAGCGGATCTGACCGCCTTGTGCTCGTCGATCAGCCGCGTGGAAACCACCATCCGGCTCAGCCCAATTTGCGCGCGAGGCGCCCGATCACGCCCTCAATGCTTTCACCATCGGCCCGGGCAGCGAAGCTGAGGGCCATGCGGTGCTTGAGCACCGGTTCGGCGAGGGCAACCACATCGTCGATCGAGGGCGAGAACCGGCCCTGCACCAGAGCCCGCGCCCGCACCGCGAGCATCAGGGCCTGGCTGGCGCGCGGCCCCGGTCCCCAGGCGATCTTGCCGGCAAGGTCGGGGGTCTCGCCAGGACGGGCCGAGCGCACCAGCGTGAGGATCGCTTCCACCACCGATTCGCCAACCGGCAGCCGCCGGACCAGGCGTTGCGCGCTCAGAAGATCCTCGAAACTCATGGCAGGCCGCGCGGGACTCTCCTCGACGCCAGTGGTGAAGAGCAGAATGCGCTTCTCATCCTCGCGATCGGGATAGGGCACGTCGATCTGCATCAGGAAACGGTCGAGCTGGGCTTCCGGCAGGGGATAGGTGCCTTCCTGCTCGAGCGGGTTCTGGGTTGCCAGGACATGGAAGGGCTTGGGCAGGTCATGGCGCTCGCCCGCCACGGTGATGTGATATTCCTGCATGGCCTGCAACAGGGCCGACTGCGTGCGCGGCGAGGCGCGGTTGATTTCGTCCGCCATCAGCAATTGCGCGAAAACCGGCCCGCGCACGAAACGGAAACTGCGCTTGCCGGTCTCGCTGGCATCGAGCACTTCGGTGCCGAGGATGTCGGAAGGCATCAGGTCAGGCGTGAATTGCACGCGCTTGGCATCGAGCCCGAGCACCACACCGAGCGTCTCGACCAGCTTGGTCTTAGCAAGGCCGGGCACGCCGACGAGCAGACCGTGGCCACCGGACAGCAAGGTGATCAGGGCGCCATCGACCACGGCCTCCTGGCCGAAGATCACGCCATGCACCGCTTCGCGGGCCTGCCTGATCAGATCAGCGGTGGTTTCCGCCGAACGGATGATGGCTTCGTCGAGATTGGTGGCAGTATCGGCCGTCATCATGCCTCGCAGGAAGGGCGCCGGGCGGCGGCGCTTAAGAATGGGAAGCTTGCACGATTCCCTTGTATCGCAGGATACTAGAGAGCAACTAAGGCAGGAGCGAGAGTTTCTCTGCCGTTTTCACGTCCGTTTTATCACCGAGTGATTTCGAATATGGCCCAGACCGATCTGGCCGGATTGACCAAAGCCATCAAGGAGGCCGGCAAGCAAGCTGGCGCCCGTCCCGTGCATCTGTGGAATCCTCCCTTCTGCGGGGATATCGACATGCGCATCGCAGCCGATGGCAGCTGGCACTACATGAAGAGCCCGATCGGACGGATCGAGCTCGTCAAGCTGTTTGCCTCGATCCTGCGCCGCGACGAGGATCGCTATGTCCTGGTGACGCCGGTGGAGCGCGTCGGCATCGTGGTTGATGACGTGCCCTTCGTCGCCGTGGAGATGCGCGTGGAAGAGGGTGCAAGCGGGCGAACTCTGGCCTTCCGCACCAATGTCGACGACTGGACCGAAGCCGGCCCGGATCATCCGATGCGGTTCGAGATCGGGGCTTCCGAAGGGCTCAAGCCCTATGTGCATGTGCGTGCCGGCCTTTGGGCCCGGGTCAACCGTGCTTTGTATTACGACCTTGCCGATCTCGGCGAAGTTCGCGAGATCGACGGTGTCGCCATGTTCGGCGTCACCTCAGGCGGCAGCTTCTTTGCCATGGCGCCCGCGGATGAAATCGGCGCCGAGGCATGATGTGTGAAGTCATGATGATGTGCCAAGCCCTGATGTGTCAGGTCCCGACATGCTGACCGCCCTTCCCCCGTCGACCCACCATCCCGAGCTCGAAGCCTTTCTCGAGCGGGCCCGGCACCGGCTTGCCGCGGAGCCGCCAGTCGGGCTCCATCTCGACAGCGTGCCCGATCATGGCGATCACCGCTTCTCCCCCGGCCTGCTCGCCGAATTGCCCGCGACGCCCTCCAAGCCGGCCGCCGTGCTAATCGCGCTCATCGACCGGCCCGACGGGCCGACGGTGCTGCTCACCCACCGCTCGAGCGCGCTGCGCAATCATTCGGGCCAGATCGCCTTTCCCGGCGGTCGCATCGATCCCGACGACGGCAGCGTGCTCGCGGCCGCCTTGCGCGAGGCCGAGGAAGAGGTCGGCCTGTCTGCTAGCCTGATCAGGCCGATCGGCTATCTCGATCTCTATCTCACCGGCTCAGGCTATCGTATCGCGCCGGTGGTGGCTCTGGCCGATCCGGGCATGGTGCTGCGTCTCAATCCCGCCGAGGTCGACAGCGTGTTCGAATGCCCGCTGGCCTTCCTGATGAATCCGGTCAATCACATTGCCGAAAGCCGCGAATGGCGCGGCGCCATGCGCCAATATTATGCAATTCCCTGGCAGGACCACTATATTTGGGGTGTGACGGCGGGGATCATCCATACCCTCTACGAGCGGCTCTATGGCTGAGACGATGAAAGTCGCACGCTGATGTTCCGGCCTTTCCTGTTCGAGGCAGTACTGTTCATTCTGCCTTTCCTGATTTACGGGATCTGGCTGCTGCTGCGCGGCGAGCGGCCCGACGCCCCCGCACCGACGGGTATCCCGCTGCTGCGGCTGATCGCGCTTGGTGTGATGTGCATGGCGGCTGGCCTCGCTCTCTTTGCCCACTATGGCGGAGCTCCTGCCGGGAGTGCCTACGTCCCTGCGCATATGGAAAATGGCAAGCTGGTCGAGCCTGAGACGCGATAGCGCAAAGTGCGATTTCTCCGAATCGAGCCTTGCTCTAACCTATTGTTTTGACGCATTTTCTTAGTCGAAAGGCCTGTCAGCTTTTCCAGAAAATGCTTTTGGATGCATGATCGGATGGATGAGCGTTTTCCCTGGCTCGACCAGCCTCCCTTGTCGATGCTGCTTGCGGCTCTGAACCGCGACGGGGAAGAAGCACGGGTGGTGGGAGGAGCCGTGCGCAATGCCCTGCTGGGCGAGGCCGTCGCCGACTGGGACATCGCCACCACCGCCCTGCCCACCGAGACCCAGGCCCGGGCCAGGGCCCGGGGTTGGAAAGTCGTACCAACAGGCATCGAGCACGGCACGGTGACCGTGGTCATCGACGGCCACCCCCTCGAAGTCACGACGCTGCGGGAGGACATCGAGACGGATGGTCGCCGCGCCGTGGTGCATTTCGGCCGCGACTTTCGGGCCGACGCCTTCCGGCGCGACTTTACCATCAACGCCCTCTCGCTCTCCCCCGATGGCCGGTTGCATGACTATGCCAGTGGCCTCACCGACATTGCCGACCGGCGCGTGCGCTTTCTCGGCGATGCCGATCAGCGCATCGCCGAGGATTACCTAAGGATACTGCGCCTGTTTCGCTTCCATGCCCGTTTCGGCACGGGACCGCTCGACGGGGCGAGTTTTGCGGCGGCGATACGCGGGCGCGAGGGCCTGCGCCAGCTCTCGGCCGAACGCATAAGGGCCGAACTCCTCAAATTACTCAAAGCCCCCCAGGCGGCGGGGGTCCTCGCCGAGATCGACGATGCCGGCTTTCTCGGCATTCTGCTGGGGGGCGTGGCACGTGTCGAGGCGTTCCGGCGCATCGCAGGGCTGGAGGCCAGGAGCCTGGTGGAACCAGACGCCATCAGGCGGCTGGCCGCCCTCAGCCTGTTCACGCGCCTCGATGCCGAGCGTCTGGCGGCACGGCTGCGCCTTTCCAAGGCCGAAGCCAAGCGCCTCGCGGCGATTGCCATGGTGCTGGAGCGCGTCAGGCGCGCTCCGACGCTTCCCAAGGCCCGGGAGTGGCTCTATCGCCTGGGTCCCGAGCTTTATCGCGACGCCATGCTGGTCGCGGCCGCGCATCACGCCGACGAGGATTTTACCGAGGTTCTCATTTTGCCGGATCGCTGGGTCGTTCCCGATGCGCCTTTCAGCGGCAGGGATCTGGCGCGCCTCGGCATCGAGCCCGGCCCGCGCATCGGTCGCATTCTTGCCCGCGCAGAAAGAGCTTGGATCGACGGCGGCTTTGCCGAGGATGGCGTGCAGCGCCAAGCTATCCTGGAAGAAGCCGTGCGTAAGACCGCATAACCGGCTGCTCCGTGGGGAACAGGCGGCCGTGATCAGCCGCCGCGGGCAGCGCCCGTGACCCCCTCGAAGGCCCCCTCGACGAGCTCTTTCACCAGGAAACGCATCGGATCGACCGGTCCGGGCAGCAGTACTCTTCCCGGCGCGATGCGCTTGAAGCCGACACGGCTGTAATAGGGCTCGTCGCCCACCAGAATGACCAGCCGATGCCCGATCGTCGCGGCTTCGGTCAGGCTGGCCTGCATCAGCGTGAGACCGATGCCGAGCGAGCGGAACGCAGGCTCCACCGTCAAAGGTCCGAGCAGCAGGGCCGAGGTTTCGCCGACATGGATGGGCGTCAGCCGGATCGAACCCACGATCATCGAACCGATGCGTGCCACGAAGGACAATTTGGGATGGGGCGGCACTCCCTCGCGCAGCCGAAAAGCCGTGCGGGCGAAGCGTCCGGGACCAAAAGCCCGTTCGTGCAGCTTGTCGATGACGGCGCCGTCGTCAGGCGTCTCCAGGGTGAGGTCGATGGCGATTTCAGGCATTTGCGATGGTTCCGACAGGCAGAGGCGCCCGCCGGCTCAACGGTTCAGGCGCGCGAAAGGGGGTGGAGCGAAACCACGGTTCGTCGTCGCAGCTGAAGGCTCTTCGTCATCATGGCCGGCGCGTACAACAAAAGCGGTCGCCTTACAACCGGATTTAGCGATCGAACGATATTTTGGCGCGCCGATCGTGCCATTTCGAGAATCGACCTGCTCCAGATGCGGCCGACGCGGGTCACCGTGTCACCACAGGCCATCCGGCTGGCGCCGTCCCGCCACTTCATCGAGCCGGCGGCGGGTCGCCTTGGTGGTATCTTCCGGCAGGGCGTCGAGGGCGAAGAAGCCTGCCTCGGCGATCTCGTGATCCGCCAGGCGGGGTTGCGCCTGGGCGTAGTGCCGGACCACGAAGAAGGCGACATGATCGCGACGGCTGACCTCCCGGTTCCAATAGAGGCCCTGCAGCTCAGGCGGCCCCTTGAGACGGATATGCCCCTCCTCCTCCAACTCCCGGGCCAAGGCTTCCAGCGCGGTTTCTCCGGTCTCGACGCCACCGCCCGGCAGATACCAGCCCGGCACATAGGTATGCCGCACCAGAAAGACCCTGTCCTCTCCGTCGAGCACGGCGGCACGCACCCCCAAAGTCATACCGCGCTGCATTCGAAAAAAGATCATGAAAAGCGGAGTCACCAGACGTCCGATCTTCTGTCGTAATGTAATTGAAGAAGAAATCATCCGTCGATGCTCAGTGATTGAAAGAGAACGGCTAAGGCTTGTTCGAGATAGCAGCGGCAAAAAACTTCCAGCACCCTGCCATCCCGCCCATGCATGGCTGTCCAGCGTGCCAAGCAGCCTTTATCGGATGGTAAAATACCTAATCTCACGTTATAGATGCGTCACCCCAATAGAGGAGACCCAGGGGCCTTCGCCCCGGTAGAGATCAATGTTGACCTATTTCCGGCTGCTTGCCAGCGCCGTTCGTATTCATGCCAAGACCCAGGCTACCCGCGACACTGTCGCATTGTTGACCTTCAGCAAAGCTTAACGATCGTCCCGCCCCACAACGGTGGTCGATGATCCCCGGCCGAAACGACGCCTGCCGTTCACGAGAACGCGCAGGCGTTTTGCGTTGACACAGACAGGTCCTATGGCCACGCTAGAGCAAAGCACGTTCACGGCTGAACGCACTTTGCTCTAGCCTCTTGTTTCAACGCCTTTTTGCGGTCCTCGGTGGCTCCGTCGAATCGCAAAACGCCATAGCATCATCGGTTGTCGCTTCGTGATACCTGCCTCCCCGATTGTCTCCTGATGTTCAAGCTCGCGCATCTTTCAGACCCCCATATCGGGCCTTTGCCGCGAGCCAGGGCCAAGGAACTGGCGGGAAAGCGGGTTCTGGGCTGGATCAACTGGAATCGAGGGCGCCGCGACGTCCATCGCATGGACGTGCTGCAGCAGCTTCTCGCAGACCTGCATGCACAATCGCCCGACCACATCGCCCTGACCGGCGACGTGGTCAATCTCGCTCTGCCCGGCGAGTACCCGGCGGCGCGCGCCTTTCTTGAAACGGTCGGCGCGCCCGACTTCGTCTCGCTGGTGCCCGGCAATCATGACGCCTACACCAAGGGCGGCGCCCTCCACTTGCTCTCGGCCTTCGATCCCTGGATGCGTGGCGACAACACCGGTGCCCATCCGCTCGACGAAGACGAACGCTTTCCCTATGTACGCATCCGCGGAAAGGTAGCTCTCGTCGGCCTGTCCAGCGCCATTCCGACAGCGCCTTTCATGGCGACCGGCAAGCTCGGCCCACGACAGATCGCCAAGCTCGGTCCCATTCTCGAACATCTGGAGCATGAGGGCTATTGCCGGGTGGTCATGCTGCACCACCCTGTGCGCCGCCAAGATGCCGGGCCGACCGCGATGCTGATCGATTGCGACCGGCTGAACGCCGTGCTGCGCCGGACGGGCGCGGAGCTCGTCCTGCACGGGCATATCCATACCGGACTGGTGCATCGTCTCAAGGGCCCGAAGGGAACGATCCCGGTGGTCTGCACGCCCTCGGCCTCGGCTGCGCCGGAGCGTGCCCGCTGGCCGGCCTCCTACAATCTCTTCTCGATCACCGGCAAGCAGAAGAACTGGAAAATCGGACTGACCGTCCGTGGCTTCGTAGCCGCCGGCCACCCGCCTGAAGAGCTGCGCTCGCAAGAGCTGGCCTGAAAAGCAGCGGAGACGCTAGGGGCGGACGAAGCCGCCCCTTTCAGACCTTCAGCCAGGATCAGCCGCTACGTGATTAATTCACCGACAGGCGATCACAGCAAACCGCGCTTGGCGAGATTACGCAGGAGGTGGCTGGCGCCGAAAGTCCAGGGCGGTGCATCCGAGCTGCGCACCATGCGGTTGGTAAGCGAGCCGAGTTCCGGGGCCGCGATGGTGACGACGTCGCCGATCTTGTGGGTGAAGCCCTTGCCCTTCTCGTCGCGGTCGTCGATTGGCGCGAACATGGTACCCAGGAAGAGAACTGCACCATCGGGATATTGATGGTTCACGCCGATCATCTGGGAAACGAGGTCGCCGGGATCGCGGCTGATCTTGGAGATCGAACTGACACCCGTGAGCCGGTAGCCCTCGGGCCCGCGCACCTCGAGCGTCACATCGGCACGCCTGACATGATCGAGCGAGAAGGTGGAATCGAACAGGCGCACGAAGGGACCGATCGCCGCCGAGGCATTGTTGTCCTTGGCTTTGGAAAGCAGAAGGGCCGAACGCCCCTCGAAATCGCGCAGATTGACGTCATTGCCCAGCGTTGCTCCGACGATCTTGCCGGCCGAAGACACCACCAAGACCACTTCGGGTTCGGGATTGTTCCAGGTGGAGTTCGGATGAAGGCCGGCATCGGCGCCGGTGCCGACGGCTGCCATGGGCTGGGCCTTGCTGAAGATCTCGGCATCCGGTCCGATACCGACCTCCAGATATTGCGACCAGGCACCTTGGGCGATCAGCACCTCCTTCAACCGCGCCGCCTCGGCCGAGCCGGGACGCAGGCGCGCAAGGTCGTCACCGACCAGCTTTACGATCTCGGCCCTGAGGGATGCCGCCGCAGCCGAGTTCCCTCGCGCCTTTTCCTCGATCACCCGCTCGAGCATCGAAACCACGAAAGTGACACCCGCCGCCTTGATGGCCTGCAGATCGATCGGCGCCAGCAACCAGGGCTTGCGCAGGTCGCGGTTGACCGGCGGCGTATTGGCGAGGATTTCGGCGAGGGGGCCGATCTCGGTCGAGGGGGCCGCCTTGGCGGCCTGGGCCGGATTTCGGGCCTCGCAGAGGTCCCTGACCGTGGGGAAGCTGGAGGTGATGTCATGCAGACCATCCTCCTTGGCAACCACGACGGCCGGCCCTTCGACATCCGGCAGCCAGACACGCCCGATCAATGTCCCGGCGACACCGTCGACCGGGAGGGTATTTTCGGGGGTGAGCGTGAACGACATTGCGGGCCTCGCGAGTGGTGAGAACTCTATCAACCTGCCCTTAGCGTCAACCGTGCGGAGGGGCAAGACTTGCATAAGCGGTATACAAAGATATGCGCCCTATGAATGTGGACTAACTCAACAGCCATAAAGCGGTAGCCAAAATTGACTATCATCGTATTCTCATGATTTTTGGCGGTCATCTAATATACAACGAGATGGATACAAAATATTTCAAAAAATGAAACGTTAATATTTTCGTATTAGGCTTTGTTTTAAAAGTTTAACACACAAAACTTAGCGTTTACGTCCCGGTTCGGCCATCTCCCGCATGCGACTAGTCGGACGAATTCACCAGGATAGGGCACATCTTAGGTATTAAAGTACGTGCTATGGAAGTTTCGAGATTGCAAAAAAGCTCCGAAAATCTTCCGGCGTGTCCAAGCTGGAATCATAAACAGGATTGCGTGTAGGAAAAGCCGCGATTTGGTCGGGATAATCGGCAATCAGACTTTCACTCGAAAGATCAATGCCCCCTACGTCGAAATCCGGCGGTACCATCACAGGGTAACCCCGCCGGTCACCACGCACCGGAACCAGGGCCTTGCGCCGGTCGCCGGCGCGGTACTGGTCGATCAACCCGGCAATTTCACGTTCCGTCAGGCGCGGCTGGTCGCCGACACATAACATGATACCGTCGCAGCCCCTTTTGGCCGCCAACAGGCTTGCCCGCTCAAAAGCGCGCCGGATCGCCGCCGCTGGACCATCGGCCGAGGGCGAGTCCACGAATTCGACCGGCGTACGAACGAGCACCTCCTCGATGC
This sequence comes from Labrys sp. HAY1-8F, assembly GCF_056754975.1. NCBI lineage: Bacteria > Pseudomonadati > Pseudomonadota > Alphaproteobacteria > Hyphomicrobiales > Xanthobacteraceae > Labrys > Labrys sp. HAY1-8F. Next base: position 1,681,021 of record NZ_JBPGWZ010000002.1, read on the forward strand.
GTTCCCGCTGGTGGCCGGTCACGACAATGACGTCGGCGATGACGCCGCGGATGGTCTCGACGACATGGCGGATCATCGGGCGGGCGGAAATGTCGAGCAACAGCTTGTTGCGCCCCATGCGTCGCCCCTCGCCGCCGGCGAGAACGATCGCAATGTAATTCGCCAAAGGCTGATCATCGTCCGAGGGCATGGATGACACTTCGCTCTTTGGGAAAGGCAAAGCCGAATACACGGTTTTATCATGCTTGGCCATCATGGAAGCGTCTCGCGTCGACGAAATCAATCACGGCCGCGCGGTTAACGCTTCTTTTTGAAAATGGCCGTTAAGCTGTGGCCATGTTGCGTCGCGTTGTGTGTTCTCTCGTGCTGGGTACGGTTCTCGGTAGCCTGGCTGGTTGCGGGTCGTTCTTCAATCTCGAAGAGCGTGAGCCCTGGCGTGCCCAGGCGGAGTCGCAGTGCCTGGCCTCGGGCGCGGTCCGGGAAAGCGCCGGCATTCGCATCGCCCAGGCGATCGAGGGGCCCGGGGTATGCGGTGTCGACCATCCCTTCCGTGTCACAGCCCTCAATACCAATGGCGGACAGTCCGCCCCGGTCTACGCGACCCTTCAGCCTCGGGCGCCAGAGACCGTGGCCCCGCAGCCCAATTACGCACCTCAGCCTCAGCCACAATATGCGCCTCCGGCTTCGGGGACACCAGACGGCTTGCTGCCGCCCGCAGCCGTCGGCGACCAGACCGGCGCACTCGGCGATAGCGGCGCTTCCGCGCCGATGTCCTACCGGGCAGCCCCGTCGCCTGGTCCCGTCCGTATTGCCGATGGCGGCCCCTTCGCGGTTTCGATGGACCGCAGCCTGGTGCTGTCCTGCTCCATGATCCCGGCCCTGACCCGCTGGCTGGTTCAGGACGTGCAGCCAGCGGCGATGGCGAATTTCGGCTCACCCATCGTGGAGATGACGACGTTCGGCAGCTATTCCTGCCGCCGGCGCAACAACGGCCATTTCGGCCGAATGTCCGAACATGCTTTTGCCAATGCTGTCGACGTCAAGGGCTTCAAACTGGCCGACGGACGCGAGACGCGCATCCTGACCGGCTGGCGCGGCTCGGCCCAGGAGCGCAGCTTCTGGCGTGACATCGCCTTTGGCGCCTGCCCTAAATTCACCACCGTGCTCGGGCCCGGCGCCCCCTTACACGACAATCATCTGCATCTCGATCTTGCCCGCCATGGCGCGCGCAGCAAGAGCATCTGCCGTCCGCGCGCTCCCGCCGGCTGGGTGGCCGCCGCGCAACGTGGTGCCGGCGGTGCGCCGCCGCCTTCCGATGACTATACCGGCTCGATCCAGGAGGTTCCGGCCGGCGGCTACGACGAATAACGGCGCTCTAAGCCAGAAGCGCTGCCTCTTCCACCCCAATCACACCCAACCGCGTCGCCGCCAGCAGAAGGTGGCGGCGCATGGCGTTGCGCGCATTGGCAGCCGAACACGCCTCGACCGCGCGGTAGATGTCGCCATGTTCCTCGATGACGCTGTCGACGTGGGCCGGGCCTTTCTGCAGGGTATTGTTGCGGGCGACGGTCACGCTCTGGTGCAGCAGCAAGGATAGATAGCGCTGGAAATCGGCAACCTTGCCATTGCCGCTCGCCGCCGCCACGGCCCGGTGAAACTCGATATCGGCGCCAACACCGAGATCCTGGCCGAGCTTGGTGCGATCCATCTCCTCCAGCCAATGCCGGAGTGCGGCCAGGTCGTCCTGCGAACGACGGATCGCCGCAAGCCCGGCCCCCTCCACTTCGAGACACAGGCGCAGTTCGAAGATCTCGCGCAGGGCGACCCCGCTGCCGACTTCTGCGTCTCGGATCCGGAAGGAACGCTGCAGCGGGGCGGCGCTGACGAAGACCCCAGCTCCCTGCCGGCTGACCACGATGCCGTCGGCCTTAAGGCGGGATACCGCCTCGCGGATGACCGTGCGGCTGACGCCGAAGCTGGCGGCAAGTTCGGGTTCGGTGGGCAGGCGGGCCCCAGCTTCGAAGCGCCCCTTCTCGATGTCCTCCTGCAGTGCGGCGACCACCCGATCGGCCAGAGGAAGCGGGCGCCCCAGACGCCTGTCCGCCTCACCATCTTGCCCGGCAGGTTCCGGGGCCGGGCGCACTCGCTCTTTGAGGGCCAAACACCCCTCCTCTTCGGCTTTCGGACAGAGCCCTGCCCGGTTTCAGGATGTTATGCGGATCGATTGCTCGTTTCAAAACACACAGAAACAGAATTCATCATATGACCATGTCACCATGTGATATTGACATGTTCTTACCATTGTGGAAGCCTTCCGCCAACTTCGCAAGTCAGGACACACGACCCGATCGCGAGCATGGTTGCGCAGCCTGGCTGCCTCGCCTGGTCGAATGATCGTCGGCGCAGGAGGACATGACGATGGCACCCACCGATCGGGGCGCGAACGAGACCATCTTCACCCTGGAGGCAACGCAGCTCAAATTCGGCAACGGGGCGGTCGAGGAACTCGACTGGGAGCTCAAGCGCCTTGGGCTTCGCAAGATATTGCTGGTCGCCGACCCAAGGTTGCGCCGGCTAGGAATTACCGAACGTGTCACCGAAATCATCGCGCGCGCCGGCGTCGAGATCAGCGTCTTCGAAAGCATTCTCGTCGAACCAACCATCGAGTCGCTGGGGGAGGCTGCCGCCTTCGCTTCATCCCAGGACGTAGACGGCTTCGTCGCCCTGGGCGGCGGCTCCACCATCGACACCGCCAAGGTCGCCAACCTCATCCGCAGCCATGGCGGCGCCATTATCGACTATGTCAATGCGCCCGTCGGAGGGGGCCGCAAGCCACCTTCACCCCTGCGTCCCCTGATCGCCATCCCGACCACCTCCGGCTCGGGCTCGGAGGCGACCACGGTCGCCGTTCTCGACATTCCCGAATTCAAGATGAAGACCGGTATCTCGCACCGCTATATGCGGCCGACGCTGGCCATCGTCGATCCCGAACTGGCGCGCACCACGCCGGGAGCCGTCACGGCCTCATGCGGCCTCGACGTGGTCTGCCACGCGGTGGAATCCTTCATTTCCCGCCCCTTCGACGCCCGACCGCGCCCGGCCACGCCGGATGACCGTCCGCCCTATCAGGGCAGCAACCCGGTGGCCGACATCTGGTCCCTCAAGGCGATCGAATTCGGCGGGCATTTTCTCGAGCGCGCCGTACGTGACGGCAACGACCTGGAAGCGCGCGGCACCATGATGCTCGGCGCCACCATGGCAGGCATCGGCTTCGGCACGGCGGGCGTGCACATCCCCCATGCCTGTGCCTATCCCCTCGCCGGCCTGAAGCACAGCTACAGCGCCCCCGGCTACGAGACGAGCCACAATTTCGTGCCACATGGCTTCTCGGTGATCGTCACCTCCCCGGCGGTATTCCGCTTCACCTATGATGCTGCACCGGACAAGCACATCCAGGCCGCCGAGTTGCTCAATGCCGGACCGATCGCCAATCCGGGCCCGGACTCGCTGCCGGACACCCTGATCAGGCTGATGAAGGCGGTAGGCGCGCCATCGGGCATCGCCGAGCTCGGCTATGGCGAGGAAGACATTCCAGCCTTGGTGCAGGGCGCGCTCAAGCAGCAGCGCCTCCTGGTCGGTGCCCCCAAACCCATCGACGCCGCCGGGATCGAGGCCGTCATGCGCCAATCCCTGCGCAACTGGTAGGCGTGCTGACGGAAGAATGACCAGGAGGAAACCATGGGTGAGATCGAACTGCACATGTTCCAGTGCGGCACGCTGAAGTGCAAGCTGCACAACATCAAGATGAACCAGGGCGCCAACACCGACTACGAAATTCCGGTCCCCTGGTATCTGCTCAAGCATCCCAAGGGGCTGGTGGTGATCGATGGCGGCAATGCCGTCGAGTGCGCCAGCGATCCGCGCGGCTATTGGGGCGGCATTTCCAGGACCTATTGGCCGGTGATGCAGGAAAGCGATGGCTGCGTGCAGAAGCTGCAAGCCATGGGCATCCGGCCCGATGACGTCACCCATGTCGTGCAGTCGCATCTGCATCTCGACCATACCGGCGCGATCGGCCGCTTCCCCAATGCCGTGCATATCGTCCAGCGCCGCGAATACGAATATGCCTACGCACCCGACTGGTTCGCCGCCGGCGGCTATATCCGCAAGGATTTCGACCGGCCTGGCCTGAAATGGCAGTTCCTGGAGGCCGAGGCCACCGATGGTTATGATTTGTTCGGCGACGGTACGCTCAAGATGATCTTCACACCCGGCCATGCCCCGGGCCACCAATCCTTCCTGGTCACCCTGCCCAACAGCGGCGCCATCCTGCTCGCGGTCGATGCCGCCTACACGCTCGACCATTGGAATGAGAAGGCCCTGCCCGGCTTCCTTGCCTCGACCGTGGACACGGTGCGCTCGGTGCAGAAGCTGCGGTCCCTCGCTGCCAAGACCGAGGCCAAGGTGGTCACCGGCCACGACCCGGACGCCTGGCCGGCCTTCAAGCAATCACCGGGCTTCTACGACTAAAGCCCCGACGGGCGCCTGGACTATCCAGGCGCCAACGGCAGACCTCGTCGAAAAGCATGACAGTTGATTGACTTGGAGATCTGGTGGCGTCGACAATCCGCCGAACTCCGAAAGCTGCTGCATGAAAACGCCCATTACAGCCCGCCAGCGTCTCGTCGATCATCTCCAGGCCATCGCCGGCTATAACGACAAGGGCTATCTGTGGAGCGGGCATACACCTGCCGAGGTACAGGCCAATCAGGACGAGGCGCAGGCCGTCATTCTCAGACTGATCGGTGAGGTCGGAGAGGCGGCCTTCAGCCGGAGCCTGCTTGCCAAACTTCAATCCGGTGCTGGAGCCCGCGATGATTCCGGCGATCTGGCCGAATGGGCACGCCGGGAGTTGCTGCCATGAGCGTTGGCGATCACCTTTCCAGGCCGCCGGCCATTTCCGAGCCGGCTTTCGCCGAATTGCTTACGGCCTATCGGGATCCGCGCCGACATTATCACGATATCGGCCATATCGAGGCCATGCTGGCGGGCTTTCAGGACTGTCGCCCCTCCTCCATGATGCCGGAGCCATCGAACTCGCAATCTGGTTCCACGATGCCGTGTACGATGCAGCGGCCCCGGACAATGAGGAGCGCAGCGCCGATCTCGCCCGACAGGTTCTCGATAGAAAGACTGGAACGGGTGGCAGCGCTGATCCTGGCCACCAAAAAGCATGAATTCACTGACGGCACAGGAGCTGAGGAGCGATCCGACCTGGCCTATTTCCTCGATCTCGACCTGCAGATCCTCGGCGCAGAAGCGGAACGCTTCGATGCCTATGAGGCCGCGGTGCGCCGAGAATATGCGCATGTGCCTGAAACGGCCTGGCGCATCGGGCGGACTGCCGTGCTGCAGCGCTTCATGGTCCGGCCAAGGCTCTATTTCAGCAATCTCTTCGCCGAAAAGCTGGAGGAAAGAGCGCGCGCCAATCTCGCGCGCTCCCTCGCAAACCTGTCAGGCGACCAGCCTCCTCAGGCCAGCGTGTAGCTGGTCTTCACCGTGGTGTAGAACTCCGCGGCGTAGCGGCCCTGCTCGCGCGAGCCGTAGCTCGAGCCCTTCCGACCGCCGAACGGTACGTGATAGTCGACGCCCGCCGTCGGCAGGTTGACCATCACCATGCCGGCCTGGACATTGCGCTTGAAATGCGTGGCGTATTTCAGGCTGGTGGTGGCGATGCCGGCGGAGAGGCCGAATTCGGTGTCGTTGGCGGCGGAGAGTGCCTCGTCGTAATCCTTGACGCGCACCACGGCGGCAACCGGCCCGAAAATCTCCTCGCGGGCGATACGCATGTCGTTGCTGGCGCCGGTGAACAGGGCCGGCGTCAGATAGAAGCCGGGCGCCTCGCGCTTTACCAGATCGCCGCCGAAGGCCAGGTTGGCGCCCTCTTCCTTGCCGATCTTGATGTAGTTCAGGTCCTGGTCGAGCTGGCTCTGGTCGACCACCGGGCCGATATGGGTGCCGCTCTTCATGGCGTCGTCGACGCTGAGGCCCTTGAGGCGCTCGACCAACGCCGCCACGAAGGCATCGTGGATACCGTCGGTGACGATCAGGCGCGAAGAGGCGGTGCAGCGCTGGCCGGTGGAGAAGAAGGCACCGTTGACGGCGGCCTCCACGGCCACCTTGACGTCGGCATCGTCGAGCACGACGAAGGGGTTCTTGCCGCCCATTTCGAGCTGCACCTTCTTCATCGGCGAAGAAGCGACGCAGGTCGCGGCAATCTTGCGACCGGTACCGACCGAGCCGGTGAAGGAGATGGCATCGACGTCAGGCGAGGACAAGAGCGCCTCGCCGACCACCGAGCCGCGGCCCATCACCAGATTGAACACGCCGGCAGGCAGGCCGGAACGCGCGATGATCTCGCCCAATGCATGGGCGGTGGCCGGCACGAGATCGGCCGGCTTCAACACCACGGTGTTGCCGTAGCACAGCGCCGGCGCGATCTTCCAGGCCGGAATGGCGGCAGGGAAGTTCCAGGGCGTGATCAGGCCGACCACGCCGATGCCTTCGCGTGTGACCTCGACGCCGACGCCGGGGCGCACCGAACCGATGATCTCGCCGGCCAAACGCAGGGCTTCACCGGCGAAGAATCCGAAGATCTGGCCGGCCCGCGCCACCTCGCCGATGCCTTCGGGCAGGGTCTTGCCTTCCTCGCGCGAAAGGATGGCGCCGAGTTCTTCCTTGCGCGCCAGGATCTCGTCGCTGATGCGCTTGAGCACATCATGGCGCTCCTGCAGGGTCGAGCGGCTCCAGCCCGGGAACGCAGCCTTGGCCGCAGCGATAGCTTTTTCGGCCTCGGCCTTGGTCGCCCGCGGGAAATGCCCGACGATCTCGGCGGTGTTGGAGGGATTCACGTCCGGCGCGAGATCGGACGAGGCGACCCATTCGCCGGCGATGAAGTTACGGGCGTGCAGTGTCATCGATGCAATCCTGAAGATAGAGAAACTGGCCGGACATTAGTCTAACCAATGCCCGGCGCAAACCGGCAGCTTGACGCGGCCAGCCATTTTCCAGCGCCACCTGTTCAGGCAGCCGCAACGGCCGTCACGCGCCGGCGCACGATCAGGAGGGCGATCAGCGCGGCGACGATGCCGGTGAGGCCGGAGAAGAGGAAGGCCTCGACATAGCTTCCCTGCAGCACCCGCATATAGCCGGCCAGGGCCGCGGCGCTGGCTGCGCCGATCTGGTGCCCTGCCGCGATCCATCCGAACACCACGGGGGCATCGCGATCGCCGAAGGCCTCGTTGGTCAGGCGTACGGTCGGTGGCACTGTGGCGATCCAGTCGAGGCCGTAGAACACGCCGAAGACGGTGAGCGTATAGATGTTGAAGCCGCTGAAGGGCAGGTAGATCAGGGCAATGCCACGCAGGCCGTAATAGACGAAGAGCAGCTTGCGCGGATCGTAGCGATCGGTCAGCCAACCCGAGAAGGTGGTACCGAAGAGGTCGAAGATCCCCATCATCGCCATCAGGCTGGCAGCCTGCACCTCGGGGATGCCCATGTCGCCGCAAAAGGAGATCAGATGCATTCCCACCAGGCCGTTGGTGGTGAAACCGCAAATGAAGAAGGTGGCGAAGAGATACCAGAAGGTGCGGGTGCGGGCCGCCCGCACCAGCGCGCCGAGCGAAGCATCGATAAGACCGGTCTGGGCCTGTGGCGGCTCAACCGGGGCCGAGGGATCGGCGCCATAGGGGCGCTGACCGATGTCGCTGGGATGGTTGGGCACCAGGAAGAAGGCAAGCGGAATCAAGACGGCGCAGGCGATCGCCACCGCCGCCACCACCAATTGCCAGCCACCGATCTCGGAGAGCTTGGCGAGCCCGGGCTGGAAGATCAGCGTGCCCGTTGCCGCGCTGGCCGCCATCAGCCCCATGATCAGGCCGCGATTGGTCTTGAACCAGCGATTGGCGATCGTGGCGCCGAGCACCATGGCGACGCATCCGGACCCGAGACCTGAGAGCACGCCCCAGGTCGCGATCAACTGCCAGGATTCCGTCATCAGCAGGCTGAGGCCGATGGAGCCCGCCATCAGCGTCAGTGCGATGACCAGCACCTGGCGTATGCCGAAGCGGTTCATCAGGGCCGCGGCAAACGGGCCGACCAGGCCGTAGAGGAGGATGCCGATCGAACCGGAGAGCGAAATCGTGTCGATACCCCAGCCGAACGCCTTGTGCAGAGGCTGAAGCAGCAGCCCGGGAGAGGCTCGCACGCCGGCCGCCACCAGCAGGCAAAGAAAGATGACGGCGACCACGACGAAGGCATATTTCTGGCCGAAAGGCCGACGGCTCACGGGCTGCATCGGAAGACCTGCACTGTCGAGATTGACTTGATACGTACCGGTCTGTAACATCGTTGCTGGAAATTGGAAAGAGGCAAATGACCGGATCTGCAAACGTCGCTTCGCCGCCGCAGCCACGCGCGGCAGATCGCATCCTCAAGACCGCCCGCGAGCTCTTCTACAAGGAGGGAATCCGGGCTGTCGGCGTCGACACCATCGCCTCGGAAGCTGGCGTGACCAAACCCACGCTCTATCGCTGTTTCAACTCGAAGGACGAATTGGCCGCCGCCTATGTCCGGGTCTACGATGCCGAGTTCTGGGCCCGCTTCGAGGGTGCAGGCGTCGGCTTCGAGAACGACCCGCGCACCCATCTGCGCAACTACCTGACAGGCCTCGGCGAAAGGGCGACCCTGGCGGGCTATCGCGGCTGCGGGCTGAGCAATGCTGCGGTGGAATATCCGGAAGAGGACAATCCCGCCCGCATGGTCGCCGAGGGCGGCAAGGTGTTGCTGCGCGAGCGCCTGGAAGGCATGGCCGAGCGCATGGGCGCCAGGAAGCCGGGCTTGCTTGCAGACGGGCTGCTGCTGCTGATCGAAGGCGCCTTCATCAGCGGCCAGATCTTTCACGAAGGCGGACCGGCCAGCTCCGTCGCCGTGATCGCCGACATGCTGATCGATGCAAGCCTGAAGGAATAGCGTCAAAAACGCTCACGCCGCCCCGAAGCGGCGGCGATAATCGCCCGGGGTGAGCCCCATCGTCCGCACGAAGATCTTGCGGAAGGAGACCGGGTCGCCATAGCCGACATTCCAGGCGATGCGATCGAAGGAAAGCCGCGTCGTCTCCAGCATGTCGCGGGCCTTGGCAACGCGAAGCTGCTGGCAGTATTCGACAGGCCTCAGACCCGTGGCCTTGCCGAAGCGGCGCAGGAACGTCCGTCTCTCCAGCCCTGCCTTGGTTGCCATGGCCGATACGTCGATCTCACCGGCATAGGCCTGCTGGAGCCAGTGCTGAACCACGAGAATGGGTTCGTCGCCATGATTGAGCCGGGGCGAGAACACACTGTAATGGCGCTGTTCGCGCCCCAGGGGATCCACCAGCATGGCACGCCCGGTCTCCACCATGACGCTGGTGCCGAGCAGCCTTTCCACCAGCTTCAGGCCGAGATCGGTCCAGGACATCAGCCCCGCTGCGGTAACGATGTCGCCATCATCGATCACGATCTTGGCCGAATCCACCCGGACCTTGCCGAAACGCTCGGCGAGAAGCTCGGCATAGCTCCAATGGGTGGTCGCCTGACGCCCGTCCAGCAAGCCGGTTTCAGCGAGCAGGAAAGCACCGACGCAGACCGAGGCCAGCACGCTGCCGCGGCCATGGCAGCGACGAAGGAAGTCGGCCAGATCAGCGGTCCAGGCCTCGCTCGGCGGCTTTGCCAAGCTCGGCGGCAGAATGATCATGCTCGGGATTGCGCTGTCGTCGCCGTCACGATTGCGGACCTGGCCGCTGTCGTCACACTCCCAGCGGCTCACCCGCAGCAGCGGACCACTGCCTTCCCTGCGCTCCCTGGCGATCCTGTCGGCGATGGCGAAGAGATCGGCCAGACCATAGAGCGCTGCCAGCTGTACGTCGGGATAGGCCAACAGGCCGATCTCGGAGGGAGGCATGGTCATTTGTCACTTTCGCCCTGATTTTTGTCACATGTGCCAATCGGCATTCTGCCCGGGGCGTCCTATTTCAGCAATCACAACGTCTGTTGAAACTGGAGAAATACCCCATGTCCAAGCGCGCCTTGATCCTCGTTGATATTCAGAACGACTATTTCCCGGGCGGCAAATGGACCCTGTCCGGCATCGAGGCAGCCACCGCCAACGCCGCGCGCCTGCTGGAGGCGGCCCGGGCGAAGGATGAAGTCGTGGTGCATGTGCGCCATGAAGCAGCCAAGCCAGATGCTCCCTTCTTCGTGGCCGGTACGCCGGGCGCCGAGATCAACCCGGGCGTAGCCAACCGCGCTGGCGAGCAGGTCGTCGTCAAGAACTTCCCCAATTCCTTCAGGGATACCGGCCTCAAGAAACTGCTCGACGATGCCGGCGTCACCGACGTCCTGATCGCCGGCGCAATGAGCCATATGTGCATCGAGGCGACGACCCGGGCAGCGGCCGATTTCGGCTATGCGGTCACCGTCGCCCATGACGCCGCGGCCACGCGGGACCTGGAATTCGGCGGCGTCACCGTGCCGGCCGCGCAGGTCCATGCCGCCGCCATGGCATCGCTCGCCTTCGGCTATGCCAAGCTCGTCTCGACCGACGAGCTGCTGGCGGGGTAAGGTGGAGTAGAAAGAGGCGCGGCTTACCTTCTCCCCTTGCGGGACCTGGCGCTTCCTTTGGAAGTGCCTTGGGTGGCATTGCGCTGCAATGAGGGGTGTCGGCGAACGTTTGGATGGGGCATGTTTCACCCCTCATCCGCCCCTTTGGGGCACCTTCTCCCCCTGCGGGAGAAGGGCCTCGCGCTTCATTCGTCTCGGTCAGAACCGACGAATGTCGTAGTTTCGTCCCTCACACCCCCCAGCGCAGGGCTGGCGTATGCACCGGCGCATCCCACAGCGCCTTGGCCTGCTCGTCCAGCACCGACACCGTCAGCGAGCAGCCGGCCATGTCGAGCGAAGTGACATAGGAGCCCGTCAGCGAGCGGGCTACCTTGATGCCCTTGGCGTCAAGCCATTTACGCGCCCGATCCTGCATCAGATAGAGCTCCATCAACGGCGTACCGCCGAAGCCATTGACGAAGAGCAGGATTTCGGTGGCAGAGGTCAGCGAGAGGTCGCCGACGATGGCGCCCAGCATCTCGTCGACGATGGCATCGGCAGAAGCCAGCTTGACGCGGCGCCGGCCGGGCTCCCCATGGATGCCGACACCCATCTCCATCTCGTCCTCGCCGAGGTTGAAGGTCGGCTTGCCGGCCGCCGGCACCGTGCAGGAGGTGAGCGCCACACCCATCGAGCGCGTATGGCTGTTGACGCGCGCGCCCAGCGCCTTGAGGCTGGCGAGGTCGTCGCCGCGCTCGGCCGCGGCGCCAAGCATCTTCTCGACGATCAGCGTGCCGGCGACACCGCGCCGGCCGGTGGTCCAGGTCGAGTTCTCCACGGCGACGTCGTCGTCGAGGATCAGGCTTTCGACAGGGCCCGACGCCATCTCCGCCGCCATGGCGAAGTTCATCACGTCGCCCTCGTAGTTCTTGACGATATAGAGCGTGCCGGCGCCGCCATCGACGGCCTCGGCAGCGGTCATCATCTGGTCGGGCGTGGGCGAGGTGAAGACTTGGCCGGGGCAGGCTGCGTCGAGCATGCCGAAGCCGACGAAGCCGGCATGCAGCGGCTCATGACCGGAACCACCGCCCGAAATCAGGGCCACCTTGCCCGGCTTGACCTGGCGGCGGCGCACGAATTTACGCTCTTCGCCCAGGGTGACGAGATCGGCGTGAGCCGCCGCGAATCCGTCCAGGCTCTGCGCCAGCACGTCGTCGACTGCGTTGATGAGCTTTTTCATTCCATGGGCCTCCCTTTGTTCTTGGTTAGGACGTGTCGCAGCAGGAACCGATCTCCGGCTGTCAATTCTGAACCTGGCTGTCTCCGGATTCATCGGATGCCGGTTCCTCCTCCCCCTTGCTCTTGCGATCGAGTGCACGCGTGTAGTGGACCAGGCTTGTGACGAAATCGAGAATGGCCTTATCCATCGCCTGATTGCGCCTGACATCGCCGAGATCCGGCAGGGTCAGCGTCAGGCTACGCCCTTGTGCCGGCCTGCCCTGGGCCTGCGTCCGCCCTGGATGGGCGGCCTGATAGGCCTTGAGGAATTCCGCCTTCTCGGCCGGCGCGAGGTGGCAGACTTCGAAAATGACGTCGAGGTGCTGGGCCGGGATCGGAATGGGGTAGCCGGGATTGGTGATCTGCGAAATGAAGGATCTGTTGGTGCCGAGCGCGGCGGCCAGTTTCAGCCTCGTGCCCGAGGGGCGATTGTCCAGCGCGCGCCGCAGCAGCGCCTTGTAGGCGGCTATCGAGCGCGTGCTGGCATCGCGGGCGTCAGACATGCTTGAGATCCGCAATCGCCGCCTTGACGGCTCCCACCAGAGCGGGCGGCACGGACAGGCAGGTCAGGCCGACGCCGAGCAGTTTCGGCACCAGGCGCACCTCGCCGGCGGCATCGCCACAGATCGAGACCGGAACCTTGCGGGCCTTGCCGGCCCCAACCGCGCGGGCCATCAATTCCAGCACGGCCGGATCGCCGGCATCGTTGAGGCCGGCGACATCGGCAATGTCGCGGGCTGCGGCCATGGTGTATTGCGTGAGATCGTTGGAGCCGATCGAATAGAAATCCGCCGGGAAACGCAGCGCCCCGAGGGCGGCAGCGGGAACCTCGACCATGATGCCGAGCGGCGGCCGGCGGCAGGGCGTGCCTTCGGCGATGAGGGAAGCCACCACCTCGTCGAGCAGGGCGGAGGCCTCGGCCAGTTCTCCCGGCACCGTCACCATCGGCAGCATGATGCGGATCTCGTGATGCAGGCTGGCCCGCGCCAAGGCCCTGAGCTGGACGCGGAAAGTTTCCGGACGAGCCAGCGACAGCCGCAATCCACGCAGACCCAGGAAAGGATTGGACTCGCCATCGCTGGTGACCCCGGCGATCGGCTTGTCGCCACCGGCGTCGAGGGTGCGTATCGTCACCGGCCGCCCGGCCGCCCAGGCGGCGATGGCGACATAGGCGGCATATTGGGCTTCCTCGTCCGGCAGGGGGCGGCCAGGCTCGAACAGGAACTCGGTGCGCACCAGGCCGATGCCATCGCAAATCTGAGGCGAAATGCCCTTGAGATCATCCGGCGAGGCGACGTTGATCATGATGTCGACGCGGGTGCCATTGGGAAGAAACACCGGCTCGCTTTTCATTGTCTCCGCCCGGGCATCGGCTTCGTGCCGGCGTGCGAGGGCCGGGCCGAAATCGGCGAGCGAGGCACTGTCGGGATCGAAGGTCACCGTTCCCGCCGCCCCGTCGACGATGGCCTGGCTTGCCTCCCCGAGCACGCCTAGCCCGGTCACCATCGGCACGCGGCGGCTGCGCGCGAGCATGGCGACATGGGAGGATGGCGAACCGGCACCCAGGGCGATCGCGCCGCCCTTGCTCCAGTCGACCGACAGGAACAGGGATGGCGGCAGGTCCTCGCCCACCAGGACCGAACCGGGCGGCACCTTCTCGCTTTCGGCTGCTCCGGTGAGATGGGCGAGCACGCGGTCGCGGATATCGGCGAGGTCGGTGCCACGCGCGCGAAAATAGGCATCCTCGCTGCGTTCGTAATCGGCAATTTCCGCGTCGAGGGCCGAACGCCAGGCGTGAACGGGGCCCACCCCGGCTGCGATCGCATCGAAGGCGCCCTCCGACAGGGCCTCGTCCTCAAGCATGGCGATCTGGAAGCCGATGATGTCGGCTCCTTCTTCATCGACGGCCTCGACCAGGGACACCAGATCGACCAGCGCCGCATCGATGGCGGTCCGCAAGGCGGCGTCGCCATCTTCCTGCACTGGTGCTTTCCCGGTCCGCGGCCTCGGCTTGCCGATCATGAAGACGGGTCCGGAGGCAAGCCCAGGCGATGCAGGACGTCCCGCCATCCGCCGTTCAGTCATGACACCCTCCTTGGCAGCCCCCCGGATGCAGCATCGTCACTCTTCTCCGAACTTGTCCTCGATCAGTCCCAGAATAGCCGATAGCGCTGTCTCGGCATCCGGTCCGTTCGCTGCAAAATGCAGCACCGTGCCCTTGGGCGCCTTCACCCGCATCACCTTGACCGGGCTCTTGGCATCGACCCAGGGTCCCGCTGCATCGGTGGCCAGCTCGATGCTCGACTGGAAGCTCTTGGCGAGCTGGGTCAGCTTCACGCTCGGCCTGGCATGCAGCCCGATCGCGTTGGTCAGCTCGGCCTTGCCCGTCAATGCTCCGTTGATATCCGGCATATCGATCCTATCCATAGAGATCTTCGGCGGCGGAGCGAACCGCCGCCAGGGAGGAATTTCCGGAGGCCTCCGTTGCGGCGATGACCGCCCCTTCCACCACCGGCGCATTGCAGATGACCACGAGGTCGCGCTTGTGCTCGTCGAGCATCTCGACGGCCATCTCGGCGTTGGTCTCGGCACCGCCGAGGTCGACGACGACGGCGACGCCTTCCTGCGACCAGACGCTGTCGATGGCGGCGATGATCTTGGCGACATCGGTACCGAGTCCGCCGCCGGGGTCGCCGCCCGTCCAGGCGACGCGCACGCTATCGCCTACCATCTGCCTCACCATGTCGGCCGCGCCTTCGGCGACCTTGGGCGAGTGCGATACGATCACCAGGCTCACGGTCATGGCATCAGCCCTTGCTTGTTGAGTTCGTCCGCCACGGTGGCGATGAGCAACGAGGAGGATCGGGCGCCCGGATCCATATGGCCGACCGAGCGCTCGCCGAGGAAGGAAGCGCGCCCGCGGATCGCCTGCATCGGCACCGTCTTGTCGGCGGCGGCGATGGCTTCCGCCTTGAGCGCGGCTGCGCCGGCACCGGCAGCCAAGGCCGCTTGCACCGGGACGAGGACATCGAGCAGCGTCTTCTGCCCGGCTTCCGAGCGGCCACGCGCTTTCACGCCCTCGACCGCCTTGGCGAAGGCGGCGACCAGCGCAGCTCGATCGGGCTCGGTGCCGACAGCCTTGCCAAATTCCATGAAGAAGGTACCGAAAAGCGGGCCGGACGCACCGCCAACCTTCATCACCATGGCCATGCCCGCCGCCTTGAGCAGGTCCGGCCAGGATTTTTCGGCAAGGCCCGGCAATTCGGCGGTAACGGCCTCGAAGCCCCGCTTGAGATTCAGGCCGTGATCGCCATCGCCGATCGCCTGATCGAGCGCCGTGAGTTCTTCGGAATGTTGGAATATGGTTGCTGCAACCGCACGAATGAGCTGCTCTTTTGCTTGGCTGTCCATCGTCCGGCCTCCGCCCCGCAGTCTTATGATGGCCGGTCATTGCCGGCTCGTGGTTTGCTTATTTGTTTAGTTGATCATCGAACCCTAAACATTGCAAGCGAAACTATCGCCTTGCGGCACCGGACTGAGGAACTCCTGCGGGCCACCCTGTACTGAACATTCCCGCGACGGCTGCGCGGTGCGTCCTCGACCACTCCCGCGCGAGCGTATGCCCTTCTGCCGTCACATTCCTGTATCCCCAGCCACCTAAGCAGGTGCCTATCTTAACGTCAGTATTGGTGCCATATCGCCATTGACGAAGCTTGCCCGGATGGCCAAGACTAGCGCCAAGCAAGATTTAGAAGCGCTAAGCAGATTCCTCCTGCTCGAGCAGGAGGAATCTGCAGAATATCAAACGCTTGCAAAGTTTCCCGATATTACCCATTCGTGGGCAATATCGGGAAACTTTGCTTAGGGGAAACGCTCCGCTTGATGGCAAAAGATACAGTCCTGAAAGCCGAAGGCCTGACCAAGGATTTCAGGGGATTCCGGGCAGTCGACGGTGTCGATCTCTCGGTCATGCGCGGAACGGTCCATGCTCTCATCGGTCCGAACGGCGCCGGCAAGACGACCTGTTTCAATCTCTTGACCAAGTTCCTGTCCCCGTCGGCCGGACGCATTACCTATAAGGGCCAGGACATTACCGGCATGAAGCCGGCCGCCGTAGCCCGGCTCGGCCTGGTCCGCTCCTTCCAGATCTCGGCTGTGTTCGGCGAGATGAGCGTGAGCGACAATATCCGCATCGCCCTGCAGCGCCGGCGCGGGCATTCCTATGATTTCTGGCGCTCGCAGCGTGTCCTCGCCGATATGAACCAGGAGGCGGCCGAACTCGCCGAGAGCGTCGGCCTGTCGTCCTTCCTGGCTACGCCGGCCAAGGAACTCTCCTACGGCCGCAAGCGCGCCCTGGAACTCGCAACGACCCTGGCGCTCGATCCGGAAATGCTGCTGCTCGACGAACCGATGGCCGGCATGGGCCATGAGGATGTCGAGCGCACCACCGAGCTGATCCGCAAGATCGCGGCAAGCCGCACCATCCTGATGGTCGAGCACAATCTCTCGGTAGTCGCCACCCTGTCCAATACCATCACGGTGCTGGCGCGCGGCAAGGTGCTGGCACAGGGCGACTACAAATCCGTCTCCGGCGATCCGCGGGTGGTCGAGGCCTATATCGGGAGTGGCCATGCCTGATTCGGCGAACATCCCTGCCCCCCTGCTCCGGGTACGCGGCCTCGAGGCCTGGTATGGCGAGTCCCATGTGCTGCACGGCATCGATTTCGACGTTAACCCCGGCGAGGTGGTGACGCTGCTCGGTCGCAACGGCGCCGGCAAGACCACCACGATGAAATCGATCATCGGCGTGATGGCCAAGCGAAAGGGCTCGATCCATTTCGGCGGGCAGGAAACCATCGGCCTCGGCTCTCGCCATATCGCCCGTATGGGCATCGGCTATTGCCCGGAAGAGCGCGGCATCTTCGCCAGCCTCTCGGTGAAGGAAAATCTCGAACTGCCGCCGGTGGTGAAGCCCGGCGGCCTCACGGTGGACGAGATCTTCACCCTGTTCCCCAATCTCAAGCAGCGCCTCGCCAGCCAGGGCACCAAGCTCTCGGGCGGCGAGCAACAGATGCTGGCCATCGGCCGCATCCTGCGCACCGGCGCCAATCTCCTGCTGCTCGACGAGCCGACCGAGGGCCTCGCACCGGTGATCGTCGAGCAGATCGGGCACACCATCGCCAGCCTCAAGCAGCGCGGCTTCACCATCATCCTGGTCGAACAGAATTTCCGCTTCGCCTCGACCGTGGCGGATCGCCACTATGTCGTCGAGCAGGGCAAGGTGATCGACATGATCCCCAATGCCGAGCTGGAAGCCAGCAGCGACAAATTGCACGCCTATCTGGGCGTGTGACGCCAATCAAAAAGCTGAACGGGAGACGCTCATGATTTCAAAACGGACCCTGCTCGCAGCAGCAGCCCTCGCCACCATGTTCATGGGTTCGGCGCTCGGGCCGGCAAGCGCGGAGGACATCGCGGTCAAGCTCGGCATCCTCAACGATCGGTCCGGCGTCTATGCCGACCTCTCCGGCGAGGGCTCGGTGATCGCCGCCAAGATGGCGGTGGAGGACTTCAAGGCCGCCGAGAAGGGCCTTAAGGTCGAGATCGTCTCGGCCGATCACCAGAACAAGCCCGATATCGGCGCCGGCATTGCCCGCCAATGGTACGACCAGGATGGCGTCGACGCCATCTTCGACGTGCCGACCTCCTCGGTGGCACTCGCCGTCAGCCAGGTGACCAAGGAAAAGAACAAGATCTTCATCGACTCCGGCGCCGGCTCCACCGAGATCACCGGAAAGCAGTGCACGCCCAATACGCTTTTGTGGACCTACGACACCTATGCCCTGGCCAAGGGCACGGGCGGGGCCATGGTCAAGCAGGGCGGCGACAGCTGGTTCTTCATCACGGCCGACTATGCCTTCGGCAAGTCACTGGAGGAAAATGCCTCTGCCATCGTGAAGGCTGCGGGCGGCAAGGTGGTCGGCTCGATCAAGGCGCCCTTCCCGACCTCCGATTTCTCCTCCTTCCTGCTGCAGGCCCAGTCCTCCGGCGCCAAGGTGATCGGGCTCGCCAATGCCGGCGGCGACACCGTCAACGCCATCAAGCAGGCCGCCGAATTCGGCATCACCCAGGGCGGCCAGAGCCTGGCGGGCCTGTTGATCTTCATCTCCGACGTGCATGCGCTCGGCCTGCAGGCGGCCCAGGGCCTGGTGCTGACGGAAGCCTTCTACTGGGATCTCAACGACGGCACCCGCGCCTGGTCGAAGCGCTTTGCCGAACAGAGCGGCGGCAAGATGCCGACCATGGTGCATGCCGGCGTCTATGCCGGTGTCCTGCACTATCTCAAGAGCATCGAGGCCGCCAAGTCCAAGGACGCCGCGGCAGTGATGGCCAAGATGAAGTCAACGCCGACCGACGATCCCCTGTTCGGCAAGGGCGAAGTGCGCAAGGATGGCCGCGTGACCCACGACATGTATCTGTTCCAGGTCAAGAAGCCCGACGAATCCAAGGGGCCGTGGGACTATTACAAGCTGCTCGCCACCATTCCGGCGGTCGAGGCCTTCCAACCCATGGCCGAGGCCGGCTGTCCGCTGGTGAAGTAGTAATAGGGCCGTTCGGCGCATCGCGGATCATGCTATGCGCCTTTCGTTCCCTCTCGCCGAGACGAAGCAGACGACGGTGAAGGACCCATAAGGTGACGACGATATTCGGCATTCCCCTGCAGGGCATCATGGCCCAGCTCGCGCTGGGCCTGATCAACGGCTCCTTCTACGCATTGCTCAGCCTGGGCCTCGCCATCATCTTCGGCCTGCTCAACGTCATCAACTTCGCCCATGGCGCCCTTTACATGATGGGGGCCTTCGCGGCTTGGATGCTGTTCAACTATGCCGGCATCGGTTTCTGGCCGGCGCTCATCCTGGCGCCGCTCGGCGTCGGCCTGGTCGGCATCGCGATCGAACGGGTCTTCATCTCCAGGCTCTACCAGCTCGATCATCTCTACGGCCTGCTGCTCACCTTCGGCCTGGCGCTGATCATCCAGGGCCTGTTCCGCAACTACTACGGCGTTTCCGGCGTGCCCTACACCCTGCCGGCGGCCCTGACGGGCCCCGTCAATCTCGGCTTCATGGTGCTGCCGAAAAGCCGCGTCTTCGTGATCGCCTTCTCGCTGGCCATCTGCCTCGCGACCTGGCTGGTGATCGAGAAGACGCGCCTGGGCGCCTATCTGCGCGCCGCGACCGAGAATCCCAAGCTGGTCGAGGCCTTCGGCATCAACGTGCCCTTGCTGAGGATGCTGACCTACGGCTTCGGGGTCGGCCTCGCCGGACTTGCCGGTGTGCTGGCGGCGACCACCAGCAACGTCAATCCCAATATGGGCTCCGATCTCATCATCGTGGTCTTCGCGGTGGTGGTGATCGGCGGCATGGGCTCGATCCTCGGCTCGGTGGTGACGGGCTTCGGCCTTGGGCTGATCGAGGGCATCGTCAAGAATTTCTACCAGCAGGGATCGGCCACCGTAGTCTTCGTGGTGATGGTCATCGTGCTGCTCGTGCGGCCCGCCGGCCTGTTCGGGAGGGCCTCATGATGGCGTCCTCCACCCAGCCGGCGGCTGCGGCCCGCACAACGCCCCTGATCGGGGATCGCGGTGTCATGCTGCTCATCGTCGCGCTGATCGCCGTCGCGCCCTTCGTCGCCTATCCGGTCTTCGTGATGAAGGTGCTGTGCTTCGGCCTGTTCGCCTGCGCCTTCAACCTTCTGCTCGGCTATGGCGGCCTGCTCTCCTTCGGCCACGCCGCCTTTTTCGGCATGGCGAGCTATGCCAGCGCCCATGCCGCCAAGGTCTGGGGCCTGACGCCGGAACTGGCGATCCTCAGCGGAGGTGCCGTGGCCGCCATCCTCGGCCTCGCGATCGGCTCGCTCGCCATCCGGCGCCAGGGCATCTATTTCGCCATGATCACCCTGGCCCTGGCCCAGATGGTGTATTTCTTCGCCCTGCAGGCGCCCTTTACCGGCGGCGAGGACGGCATCCAGGCGGTACCACGCGGCAAGCTGTTCGGTCTCATCGACCTTTCCGACGACAAGGCCCTCTATGTCCTGGTTGCCGTGATCGTGCTCCTGGGCCTGTTCGCCATCCACCGCATCGTGCATTCGCCCTTCGGGCAGGTGATGAAGGCGATCCGCGACAACGAGCCCCGTGCCCTCTCGCTGGGCTATGACGCCGAGCGCTTCAAGCTGATGATGTTCACCCTGTCGGCTACCCTGGCCGGCATTGCCGGCGCCACCAAGGCGCTGGTGTTCCAGCTCGCCTCGCTGACGGACGTGCACTGGACGATGTCGGGCGAAGTCGTGCTGATGGCGCTGGTCGGCGGCACCGGCACGTTGTTCGGCCCGATGCTCGGCGCACTGATCGTGGTGGCGATGGAAACCTATCTCGCCCCGCTCGGCTCCTGGGTGACGGTGGCCCAGGGCGCGGTCTTCGTCATCTGCGTGCTCGCCTTCCGCGACGGGCTCGCCGGCACTTTGGCCAAGCTGCTGCGCAAGGCCGGCTAGGCGGTATTGCCACCCTCCTCAATCGGGGCCGCGGTGCTCCAGCCGTTCCGTTGCGAAGGCGGCCAGTCCGGCGATGCCGAGAGCGGCACCGGTCGCGGCCGTGAACATCCAGCCGCCGGCGTGATAGGTCAGCGTACCCAGCACCGATCCCAGCGCCCCGCCGACGAACACCGTCGTCATATAGAGGGCATTGATGCGTCCCCGAACCGCTGGGGCGGTCGAGAAGATGGTGCGCTGGCTCACGATCTGGTTGGTCTGCACCGCCGCGTCGATCACCAGCGTCGCAACGATCAGCACCAGAAGAGACAGGATATGCTCGCCCAGAGCCGTGGCGAGAAAGGCCAGCGCCAGAGAGGCCATCGCGCCGTAGGTCGCCATGCGCCCATGCCCATGATCGGCAAGGCGCCCCGCCAGCGGCGCTGCCAGCGCTCCACCCGCCCCGGCGAGAGCGAAGAGACCGATCGCATAGTCGGACATGCCGAAACGTTCCGTCAGCATCAGGGGCGCGGCGGTCCAGAACAGGTTGAAGGCTGAGAACAACAGCATCTGGTAGAGGGCGCGGCGGCGGAGGATCGGCGTGTTCCGCACGAGGCCCGGCAGCGAGGCCAGCACGGCCCCGTAATGGCTCGTGCCGGACGGCTGATAGCGTGGCATCATGCGCCAGAGAACAGCGCCGATGCCGATCATCAGCCCAGCGGAGACGAGAAAGACCGCCCGCCAATTCAGATAGGCCGCCACGAAAAGCGCGGCGGGCCTTGCCAGCATGATGCCGGTGATCAGACCGGCCATCACCAGGCCGACCGCGCGGCCACGCCGCTCGGGCGGAACGAAATGAGTGATGAAGGGCACCAGGATCTGGGCACCGGCCGAGAATATCCCGATGGCGAGCGATGCGAACAGGAAAGCCACGACACCTTGTGCGACAGCCGCGAGGAGCAGGCTGGCGGCCGCGCAAACGAGCGTCGCCAATGCCAGAACCTTGTTCTCGATGAGATCAGCCAGGGGGACCAGCAGGATGAGCCCCAGGCCATAACCGATCTGGGTGAGGCTGACGATGGCGCCAGCCAGATCAGGGCCGATACCGATCTCGGGTGCGATCTTGGCGACCAGCGGCTGGGCATAATAGAGATTGCCGACGATGGCCCCGGTTGCGACCGCCAGGGTCAGAACCAAGGCGGGAGCAGCCTGCCGGACGGCGGCGGGGGCAGTATTTTCCATCTGATGCATCGGGTTCACAGCAGGCGGTTTCACGGCGAGTACTCGCCGATTAATGAAACGATACGTATCGTTATGATTGAATAAAACGATACGTTTCGTTATGTCAAGATGGGGAGGCACCGCATGGAGACGACAACCACGCAGCCAAGGCGCCGCTCGATCGGCGCCCGTCGCAATCCGCACACCGAGACCGCCATCATCGAGGCCGCACGAGAGCTTCTCGCGGATCGAGGCTATGCGGGGTTTTCCATCGAGGAGGCCGCCCGGCGAGCCGGTGCCGGCAAGGCCACCGTCTATCGCTGGTGGCCGACCAAGGCCGACCTGTTCATGGCAGCCTATGGAGCCGAAAAGGCGCGGGCGATAAGCCTGCCGGACACGGGCAGCCTGGTCGAGGATCTCGTACAGCATACCGCCGATCTATGGCGCTTCTGGCGAACTCCCCCCGGCGGCGCCTTCAGGGCCCTGCTCGCCGAAGCGCAAGCGAGCGAAGCGGCGGGCTCACGCCTGCGCAACGAGTTTCTGCCCGTGCTGTTCCGGCCAGCGCGCCGTCTCTTCGAGCGGGCAGCGGCGCGCGGCGAATTTCCTGCCCGATTGATCGATGAACGCATCGCATTGTGGGCAGGATTCAACTGGTACCATCTGCTGACCTGGCAGATCGACGCCGACGAGGCACTCCTGCGTCGGATCGAAACACTGGTCGCCTCCGGCGCAAATGGCGCCGGATAGGGTTCGGCCGGTTACGGCTTCACCCAGACGCCACCCTTCTTCGAGGATTTCACAGCCGCCTCGATGAAGGCCATGCCGGCGATGCCGTCGTCGATGCCCGGGAAGAGCACGGCCGGATCGAGGGCTTCACCGCCGCGGGCGGCCCGGATGGCACGGGCGATCTCGGTATAGATGTTGGCAAAGCCTTCGAGATAGCCTTCGGGATGGCCCGGGGGCACGCGTGTCATCCGCGCCGCATCCTCGCCGGCTGCGGCCGAGCCCCGGGTGATGATACGGGTCGGCTCGCCGTGCGGGGTGAAATAGAGATAGTTCGGATTGTCCTGCCGCCAATGGAACCCCGCCTTCTCGCCATAGACGCGCAGCATCAGGCCATTCTCGTTACCCGGCGCCACCTGGCTTGCCCACAGCGCCCCGCGCGCGCCATTGGCATAGCGCAGCAGGATCTGCACATTGTCGTCGAGAGCGCGGGCAGGCACGAAGGAAGTCAGTTCGGCCAGCAATTCCGAAACCTCCAGGCCGCCGACAAACTGGGCCAGGTTGAAGGCATGGGTGCCGATATCGCCGATGGCGCCGCCGGCGCCGGAGCGCTTGGGATCAGTGCGCCAATCGGCCTGCTTCTGGCCGCTCTGCTCGATCGGCGTGGTCAACCAGTCCTGCGGGTATTCGACCTGGATCAGGCGGATAGGCCCCAATTGCCCCGACTTCACCATCTCACGCGCCGCGCGGATAAGAGGATAGCCGGTGTAATTATGCGTCACCGCGAAGATCACGCCCTTGTCGGCGGCGAGCTTCTTCAGGCGTAGGGCGTCCTTCAACGTGGTGGTCACCGGCTTGTCGCAGATGACATGGATGCCCGCCTTGATGAAGGCTTCCGCCGCCGGGGCGTGCATATGGTTGGGCGTGACGATGGAGACAGCCTCGATGCCGTCCTTGCGGCGCTTTTCCTTGCGCGCCATTGTCTCGAAATCGGGATAGATCCGGTCCGCAGCGAGCCCGAGCGCCTCGCCGGAACGCTGGGCCTTCTCCGGCGTGGACGACAGGGCGCCCGCCACCAGCACGTAATCATCGTCCATGCGGGCGGCGAGGCGATGCACGGCGCCGATGAAGGCACCCTCCCCGCCACCGACCATGCCATAGCGCACGCGCCCGCCTGCCTTGCTGTCCGAACGGCCCTCGATCGCCATCGTATTTCCCTCTGCTTATCGGTTGAGGCCGAGCATGCGCCGGACCGCCTTGCGATCGGTGCCACCGCCGGCGAAATCGTCGAAGGCCTTCTCAGTCACGCGGATGATATGGGCGGCGATGAAGGGCGCCCCTTCCGCCGCACCGTCTTCGGGATGCTTGAGACAGCATTCCCATTCGAGCACGGCCCAGGAGGCATAATCATATTGCGCGAGTTTGGAGAAGACACCGGTGAAGTCGACCTGCCCGTCGCCCAGCGAGCGGAAGCGTCCTGCCCTCTCCGTCCAGGAGGCATAACCCGAATAGACGCCCTGGCGACCCGTCGGGTTGAACTCGGCATCCTTGGCGTGAAAGGCCTTGATGCGCTCGTGATAGATATCGATGAAGGCGAGATAATCGAGCTGCTGCAGCACGAAATGCGACGGGTCATAGTTGATGTTGGCGCGCTTGTGCCCTTTCAGGCGGTCGACGAAACGCTCGAAGGTCGCGCCGTCGAACAGGTCCTCGCCGGGATGCAGCTCATAGCAGACGTCGACCCCTACGGCGTCATAGGTATCGAGGATGGGTTTCCAGCGCTTGGCCAGTTCGCCGAACGCCTCGTCGATGAGGCCGGCCGGCCGTTGCGGCCAGGGATAGGCGAAAGGCCAGGCCAAGGCACCGGAGAAGGTGACGCTGGCATCGAGGCCGAGATGGCGGGAGGCGGTTGCGGCAGCCTTCAATTGCTCCACGGCCCAGGCCTGCCGCTCTTTCGGTTTGCCACGCACCTCCGGCGGCGCAAAGCCGTCGAAGGCCTCGTTATAGGCCGGATGTACGGCAACCAACTGGCCTTGCAGATGGGTCGACAATTCGGTGATGGCGAGGCCATGCTTGGCAACCACGCCGGCGACTTCGTCGCAATAGGCCTTGGATTCGGCAGCTTTCCTGAGATCGAACAGACGACTGTCCCAACTCGGGATCTGTACGCCCTTATAACCCAGCGAGGCAGCCCATTTACAGATGGAATCGAGGGAGTTGAAGGGCGCGGCGTCGCCCGCGAACTGGGCGAGAAAGATCGCCGGTCCCTTGATCGTGGCCGCCATGACTGCGTCTCCTGCGGTGATGCCTTTGGGCCGGAGAGTCCGGAGCGACTACGGATGCCGCCTCACTCTCTCGGCTTGGGACCATTTGTCTGACCCGTCCCTCGGCTTGCCTCACCATGGCAAATCCTTTTGGACTGCGCAACGGCGATTTGATGTACGTACCCCAGGAAGCAGTGATGGCTTGCCTTGCCCTTCGGGGCAGCGCAGGTTGTAGCCCACCGAGCCCCTTGGTTCGCATCACCGGGAGGACGGGAGCGGCGGCACTCGACAGGAGGCGCGAAGGTGGAAGGCGCATTCGATCTGGCCATCATCGGCGGCGGCATCAATGGCTGCGGCATTGCCCGTGATGCGGCGGGACGCGGGCTCAAGGTTTTTCTGTGCGAGCAGGACGATTTTGCCTCAGGCACCTCCTCCAAGGCCACCAAACTGATCCATGGCGGCTTGCGCTATCTGGAATATTACGAGTTCCGGCTGGTGCGCGAAGCACTGATGGAGCGGGAGGTGCTCTGGCGGATTGCCCCGCACATCATCTGGCCGCTGCGTTTCGTGCTGCCCTATCACCAGGGCTTACGCCCAGCCTGGATGCTCAGAGTGGGCCTGTTCCTCTATGACCATCTGGGCGGCCGCAAATTGCTGCCGCCCACGCGCACGCTCGATCTCACCCGCGACGTGACGGGCGGACCGCTCAAGCCGGGCGCGCAGGAAAAGGGTTTCGAATATTCGGACTGCTGGGTCGAGGATGCCCGCATGGTCGTCCTGAACGCGCGGGACGCCGCCGATCGCGGCGCCGTCATCTTGCCGCGCACCCGTGCCGTCTCGGCCCTGCGTGGCCCCGACGGCTGGACTCTCACCGTAGAGGATACGCTCACCGGCTCGCGCCAGACGGTGATCACCAGTGCGCTCGTCAACGCCGCTGGTCCATGGGTCGCCGATGTACTGGAAAACAAGCTCGGCCTTGCCAGCAAGGCCCATGTGCGCATGGTCCAGGGATCGCACATCGTCGTTCCCCGCCTTTACGACCATGACCGCTGCTACATCTTCCAGAATGCCGACAACCGCATCATCTTCGCCATCCCCTATGAGCACGACTTCACACTGATCGGCACGACGGACCGCGATTATCACGCCGATCCCGCCACCGTGAAAGCGAGCGAGGAAGAAATCGACTATCTCTGCCGAGCCGCCAGCGAATATTTCACGCAAGCCGTCACGCCGCAGGACGTGGTGTGGACCTATTCAGGCGTGCGACCGCTCTATGACGACGGCGCCAGCGCGGCCCAGGCCGCCACGCGCGATTACGTGCTGGTGCTCGACGATGAGGCCGGCGCGCCGCTGCTGTCGATCTTCGGCGGCAAGATCACCACCTATCGCCGCCTCGCCGAGCATGCGCTGGAGAAACTGGAGAGATACACGGCCCCCGCCGCCAATGCCAAACGCGGCTGGTCGGCCACCGCGGCACTGCCGGGCGGCGACATTCCCGTGCTCGGTTTCGATGCCTATGTCGCGGACCTGAAGTCGCGCTTCACCTGGCTCGATGCGGACTATGCCCGGCGTCTCGCCCGTGCCTATGGCACCAAGGCGGAACAGCTGCTCGGCCAGGCCCGCTCCTACGCAGATCTCGGCCGCGACTTCGGCGGCACGCTGACGGAGGCCGAGGTCGACTATCTCATGCAGCACGAATGGGCCCAGCGCGCGGAAGACGTGCTCTGGCGCCGCTCTAAACTCGGCCTGCGCATGACGGCCGAGCAGGCTGAAGCACTCGATCTCTACATGCGGGAGCAGGCGCGAGGGCGTGCGCAAGCGACTTCCTGAGGATGCGGCCACATCATCCATCTCGCCAAAAGCAAAGGCCGGGCATCGACCCGGCCTCGCGTGAACGCCGCAAAGCGGCGGATTTTTTCTGCCTCAGGCTTCCGACATGCCCGGACCGAGGACAACCACGCGGCCGCCGAGGGGAGCGCGCTTGTAAAGGTCGATCGCATCCTGGACGATCATGCGGATGCAGCCCGAAGAGGCATTGTGCCCGATGCTGTAAGGCTCGTTGGTGCCGTGGATACGATAGAGCGTATCCTTGTTATCCTGCCACAGATACAGCGCGCGGCCGGTGATCGGATTGCGCGGCCCGCCGCGCACGCCCACACCGCTCTGCAATTGCGCCAGGCTGCCCCTCAGGTCGGGCCGACGGGCGATCATTTCCTTGGGCGGATACCAATCGGGCCATTCGCGCTTGTAGCGGATTTCCGCCGAGCCCGACCAGCCGAAGCCCTGCTTGCCGACGCCGACGCCGTAGCGCATGGCCCGTCCGCCGCCCATGACGTAGTAGAGATAATGCGCCCTGGGATCGACAACGATGGTGCCGGCCGGCTCGCTGGTCGGATAATCGACCTCGGCTCGCAGGAATTGGGGACCGATACGCTTGGTATCCACGGCCGACACGACGAATTTACCGTCAGTCGTCTGACCGTAGATCGCCTTGTAGTCATAGGTCCCCTCGGGGGTGAGGGGTTGTTCGGGCTGCGTGATCTCATCGATCGGCCGGCCATCAACCGGCACCGCCGGCAGCGTTGCCGGATCAGCCGAAGCTACGACCACCGGCTTGATTGCGGCTGAATCGGTCACGCAACTGGCCAGGCTTAGGCCCAGTCCAGTCAGCGAAGCGCCCATGAGAAAGGCGCGGCGGGAGAGAGACGACATTACACATCCTACTGGGATCGGGAGAACCGGCACATACAATAAGCAAGACTTCAGTGTTCGGCTGTGCCTTTGCTGCAACGTTCCGAATTTCTTTATCTCGCGTTCTCGTGAACATACCGCCGTTCACATTGGCTTCATCTACGCCCCGCAGACTGGCTGGGACGTGCTTTAGGACACAGTGCGCACCGAATGAAGGCTTGACCCGTCTCGTGCCCGCCTGCACAAGGCGCGCATGGCTCCTCCCCTGCTCTTCCTGCGCGACGTCCATCTCACCTTTGGCGGCACCCCGACCCTGGAGGGAGCCGACATATCGATCGCCCCCGGCGAGAGGCTCTGCCTCGTCGGCCGCAACGGCTCGGGCAAGTCGACGTTGCTCAAGATCGCCGCCGGCCTGATCGAGGCCGATCGCGGCGAGCGTTTCGTGCATCCCGGCGCCACGGTGCGCTATCTGCCGCAGGAGCCGGATTTCAGAGGTTTTGCCACCACACTCGCCTATGTCGAGGCAGGCCTCGGGCCGGGTGACGACAATTACCGCGCCCTCTATCTGCTCAACGAACTCGGCCTGACCGGCGAGGAGAGCCCCGAAAACCTCTCCGGCGGCGAGGCCCGGCGTGCGGCGCTTGCCCGGGTGCTCGCCCCCGAGCCGGACATCCTGCTGCTCGACGAGCCGACCAACCATCTCGACCTGCCCGCCATCGAATGGCTGGAAAAGGAAATCGGCTCGCTGCGCTCGGCCCTGGTGCTGATCAGCCATGACCGCCGCTTCCTCGAAAACCTGTCGCGCGCCACCGTCTGGCTCGACCGTGGCCTGACCCGCCGCATTGATCGTGGTTTCGCCTTCTTCGAGGAATGGCGCGACCAGGTGCTGGAGGAAGAAGAGCGCGACCGCCAGAAACTCGACCGCAAGATCGTGGCGGAAGAGCATTGGGTGCGCTACGGCGTGACCGCCCGGCGCAAGCGCAATGTCCGGCGTATGGCCAACCTCAGCGCCCTCCGCCAGGAGCGACGTGATGCCCGCCGTGTCACCGGCACGGTGAAGCTGACCACGACGGAGGGCGAGGAAAGCGGCAAGCTCATCGCCGAGGCTGTCGGCGTGAACAAGAGTTGGGGCGGCCCGCCGATCGTCAAGGATTTCTCCATCCGCATCGCCCGCGGTGACAGGATTGGCATCGTCGGCCCCAATGGCGCAGGCAAGACCACCCTGCTCAACCTCTTGACCGGCGCCATCCCGCCCGACAGCGGCGTGGTGAAGCTCGGAGCCAGCCTGCAGATGGTGACGCTGGACCAGCGCCGCGAGAGCCTGGATCCGCAGACGACCCTCAGCGATACACTTACGGGCGGCGGCTCGGACTATGTCGAGGTCGGGGGCGAGCGCAAACATGTGATCGGCTATATGCGCGACTTCCTGTTTCCACCGGAGCAGGCGCGCACCCCGGTTTCGGTGCTTTCGGGCGGCGAGCGCGGCCGGCTGATGCTGGCACGCGCCCTTGCAAAGCCCTCCAACTTCCTGGTGCTGGACGAGCCGACCAACGATCTCGACCTGGAGACGCTCGATCTCCTGCAGGAGATGATCGGAGACTATCAGGGCACGGCCATCGTCATCAGCCATGACCGCGACTTTCTCGATCGGGTCTCGACCTCGATCCTGATGAGCGAGGGCGATGGGCGCTGGACGGAATATGCCGGCGGCTATAGCGACATGGTCGCCCAGCGCGGCGCCGGCGTGGCTCGTAAACCGGTGGAGAAGACCGAGGCGCCCAGACAGGCGCCGACGGACCAAGCGGCGGCCCGCTCAGCGCCGGAACGCACCGGCAAGCGCAAGCTTTCGTTCAAAGAAAAGCACGCCCTCGAAACCCTGCCCCGCAAGATCGAGCAGCTTGCCACCAAGGCTGCGAACCTGCAGGAGCGGCTTGGTGACCCTGACCTGTTTGCCAAGGATTCGAAGAAATTCGCCGAGATCGGCCAGCAACTCGCCAAGGTGGAAGCCGAGAAGACGCAGGCCGAGGAGGAATGGCTGACCCTGGAGATGCTGCGTGAGGAAATCGAGGGCTGACAGGCAACCTGCACGGCCCGCCTGCGCCGATAAGAATTATTCCATAGTGAATTCAAAAGCTTGCAATCTTTCGGGAAAAGCAACAAGGGTGTTCGCCTGAGCTTTCTGGAAAAATCCATGTCTGCCTTCCAACGTCTTGCGCTGATCCTGGCTTTGCTTGGAGCGCCTCTGGTCACCTCGCCCGTTTGGGCCCAGTCCAAGCCGGCACCCACGCCTCCACCGATCACCGATGCCAAGAGCTGGCATACCGCTCTGCTCAGGCAGGTGTGGGCTAATACCCAGTTTCCCACCCTGCCTCAGCCACCGTTGAAGGAAGGCGAAGTGCCGCCTCCATTGCCATCCGCGCAGGTCACGGTCGGCTTTGTCCTCGATCGTGACGGACGCGTGTTGTCGGCCAGGGTGGTCCAGGGTTCAGGCAAGAGCGAGTTCGACCAGGCTGCGCTGGAAGCGCTCAAACGAGCTACACCCTTTCCCAAACCGCCGGCCAATGTGACAGGAGAGAACTTCTCGCTTCAGCTCCCGATTCATTTCATGGGCGGGCCACAGCCACAGAATAAACCCAAGGCCAAGCCGCCCCGCGCAAATTGAGCGCGACAGCCCCTGCATCGTGCTTCATCCTGTCGGCCGCGCCGAGGACGATGCGACGGGATCGAGCATGATGGGAGCAGCCGAACCGTCCGGACCTGGGAATATCGGCCGTCGGCCGACGCAGGCCGAGCTCGACCAGGCCTTGGCGGATGTTGCGATTACACCCATCCCGCACGCGGCTCCGGCGATCGACGAGGTGCTTGCCCGGTTTCGCCAGACCTATTGCAATGGCAACGCCTTGTTCGCGGCTTTCCAAATCGGCGCCGAACCGGCTTTGGATTGGCATATCGGACGCAACCAGCTGCATCTTGATACCATCCTGGCGCGTTTCCTGGTCCACCCAGCCATCCGAGCCGGCCTCCCGGATCTGATAATTGATCCCTCGCCGCTTCCCGACATCGAATTCGAGCTCCATGACAGCCTCGAGGTGGATACGCTGCTCGCCCGGGCGCTCTATCATG
Source organism: Labrys sp. HAY1-8F (assembly GCF_056754975.1). Taxonomy (NCBI): domain Bacteria; kingdom Pseudomonadati; phylum Pseudomonadota; class Alphaproteobacteria; order Hyphomicrobiales; family Xanthobacteraceae; genus Labrys; species Labrys sp. HAY1-8F. The sequence continues at coordinate 1,711,481 of NZ_JBPGWZ010000002.1, forward strand.
GCGGCGCGTACTGGCACGCCACCGGTTCGGGCATGCCGGAAAAGGCATTGGCTTTGCGTTTTTGTGACGCCCTGTTCGAGCTGCGCTTCGACGAGATCGCATTCTATACCAGCAGCACGGCCTGGACCGACTGGTTCTACGACATTGCTTGGGACAAGACTTTCGTCGTTCTTGACAAGCGCCATCGGCGGCTCTTCCTGCTGGCTGTGACCGATACCGATTGAAATCACGCTGCCGTCATCTTTCCCATCTAGAGCAAAATGCGTTCGGGTTGACACGTTCCGTTGGCTGAACTTACTGAAAACAGAGCATTTTGCGGTTCTTGGCGATTACACCTAATCGCAAAAACGCTCTAGCGGGATGGGCAATCCTCCATTCCCTTATCGCAGGGCCTGTCATGATTACCACGCATCGCTTGTGCCCGACGACCAAGGACAGGCTGCTGCCCCATACACTGCAACCCGGCGAGCCCCTCCCGGGGGATGTCTTGTGGATCGACCTGCTCAACCCGACACGTGAGGAGGACCAGCAGGTCGAGACGCTGCTCGGCATCTCCATTCCCACCCATGAGGACATGGACGATATCGAGCCCTCCGAACTCATCTGGTCGGAGAACGGCACGCGCTACATGACCACGCGCCTCCTGGTGAACGTCAACACCAGCGAGCCGGCCATTTCAGCGGCAACCTTCATTCTCACTGCCAGCGTGCTGGTGACGGTACGCTACAGCGAGCCGAAGTCCTTCACCACCTATACCGGCCATGCGGTCAAGCCCGGCGGCTGCGCGGGCGGTCCCGAGGCGATCATGGCGGGGCTGATCGACGCCATCATCGACCGTGCAGCCGAAGTGCTGCAGGATACCGGCGAGCGGCTCGACGCGCTCTCCCGCAGCGTGTTCAAGGACGCCGTCAAGCAAGGCAATCGCAACGCCACCCTGCAGCGTACCTTGCAGGCCCTTGGACGGCATGGCGATCTCGTCTCGAAATGCCGTGAAAGCCTGGTCTCGATCGAGCGGGTGCTATTGTGGTTCTCGGCTGGCCTCAAAGCCGCCAAGGTCCCCTCGGAACTGCGCGAGGAAGTCAAGATGACACTGCGCGACCTGCAATCGCTCGAGGAACACGCGACCTTTCAGTCGGGGAAGATCCAGTTCCTGCTCGACGCCACCCTCGGCCTGGTCAATCTCGAGCAGAACAACATCATCAAGCTTTTTTCGGTGATGGCTGTGATCTTCATGCCGCCGACGCTGGTAGCCTCGGTCTACGGCATGAATTTCGAGAGAATGCCGGAACTCAAATGGGCGCATGGCTACCCCATGGCCCTGATCCTGATGGTGGTGGTCGCTATCGCCCCCTATGTGCTGTTCCGCTGGAAGAACTGGCTGTAGCGCCAGGCCATTCCACAGCGGCGATTTGCTACTTCTTTGCCACGGACCTCGCCAACGCGGCCCGGCCGCGCGAAGTGAGGCAATAGCCGATGGCGCGATAGCCTGCCTTGATCACCGCAATCGAATCCATCTGGCTGGGCAATTCCGATCGTGTCTTCTGCGAGCCGTCCGGTAGATGGAACACGGCCTCGCACCAGCCGAACTTCCGGCACATATGTCCGGCCTGCCCGCTGATCGAAGGCCTCAGCTCCCCCGCTTCCAGGGCCGTTAGATAGGACCGTTCGCGAGGCGTCGGATCGCGGTCCGGCAAGGGCATGAAATTCATGAGATTCCCGATCGTCGCTTTCGATGATGCCGGGGCATCCCGAATCTTGGAAAACCTGGGCCTGATGACGCCGGGGCAAGCGGCCGGCGTCTCATCCAGGGCGGTGTCGAACGCATGCCATGTCCCCTATTCCGCCGCGGCGGCCGTGCCCCTGCCGCCGTGACCGCTATCCAGAGCCACAGGCGCGCCGGCTTCCCCTGCCTCATCCTTCGGCCCCACCAGGGGCCCGAACAGGAAGGAAATGCCGCGCGTGAGATCGTCCATGACCGCATAGAAGGACGGCACGAAGATCAACGACAGCAAGGTGGAGACGATCAGGCCGCCGATCACGGCGATCGCCATCGGCGAACGGAACTCGCCGCCATCCCCGTGCCCCAGCGCTGTCGGAATCATGCCGGCCACCATGGCGATGGTGGTCATCACGATCGGTCGCGCGCGTTTGCGCCCGGCATCGATGATGGCGTCATGGCGATGCATGCCATGCTTGACCCGTTCGACCGCGAAGTCGACCAGCATGATGGCGTTCTTGGTGACGATGCCCATCAGCATCAGGATGCCGATCACCACCGGCATCGAGATCGAGTTGTGGGTAGCGAGCAGCGCCAGGACCACACCGAGCATCGACAACGGCAAGGAGAGCAGGATGGTGATGGCGTGGAAGGGGCTGCCGAGCAGCAGCACCAGCACACCCGCGACCATCAGCAGGCCCGTCCCCATCGCCATGGCAAAGCCCGAAAACACCTCTGCCATCACTTCGGCGTCACCAGTGGGTGCAAAGACCACGCCCTTGGGCAGGTTCTTGGCCTCCGGCAGTTCCATGGCCAGATCCAGCGCCTCGCCGATCTCCAGCCCCTTGCGCAAGTCGGCGCCGATCTTGATCTGCCGCTGACGGTCGTTGCGCTCGATCGAGGTCGGCCCCTGGCCGAACTCGACGTCGGCCACCGCGGAGAGCGGCACGCTGCCGCCCGAGGCGGTCGTCAGGCTGAGCGCCTCGATCAGGCCGAGATTGCCACGGGACTCTTCGGTCAACTGCACGCGGATCGGCACCAGCCGGTCCCCCGCATTGAACTTGGCCAGATTGGCGTCAATGTCGCCGATGGTCGCCACACGCACCGCCTCCGAGATCTGTTCGGTGGTGATACCATAGCGCGCGGCATCGTCGGTTCGCGGCAGGATGCGCACCTCCGGCCGTTCGAGACCGGTATTGGCAGCGACATTATTGAAGCCGGGCACATGGCGCATGGCGCCTTCCAGGCGCGACGCCGCCAGGGCAAGCGCCTTCGGATCATCGCTCTTCAGCGCCAGGTTGACGTCACGCTCACCATTGTCCTTGACGCGCCAGGCACGCAAGTCGGGAATGGCGGTAAGGATATGGGCGATGTCATCCTGGATGGCGAGCTGGTGGCGCGCCCGATCCTCGCGCTTGGAAAGCTTGACATAAATGGCGGCCCGGCGCGGATCGAGTCCGCCGGTCGGCGAGGTGCCGCCGATGACGAAGACCTGAACGACTTCCGGAACCTTACGGATCTCGGCAACGATCTGGTCGGTCTTGGCCTGGGTGCTCTCGAGCTTGCCGCCTGGCGGAATCTCGGCGGAGATGACCACGCGTGCATTGTCCTCCGGCGGGATGAAGCCCTCGGGTAGAAAGCCCATCAGCCTGAAGGTCAGGATCAGCAGCCCAAAGCCGGCCAGGATGGTGAGATAGGGAGAGAACCAACGCGCCAGCGTCATCTCCAGGAAGCGGGTATAGGCCCGCATGATCCAGCCATCCCGCGGCTCGACATGAGCGTGCGGCCTGAGGAAATAGGCGGTCATCATCGGCGTTATTAGACGCGCGACAAGGAGCGAGAAGAACACCGCCACCGCTACCGTCAGGCCGAACTGTTTGAAATATTGACCGACGATGCCGCCCATGAAGCTCACGGGCGCGAAGATGGCGATGATGGTCATGGTGATCGCCATCACGGCAAGACCGATCTCGTCCGCCGCCTCGATGGAGGCGCGGTAGGGCGACTTGCCCATCTTCATGTGCCGGACGATGTTCTCGATCTCTACGATGGCGTCGTCGACCAGGATACCCGTGACCAGCGTGATGGCGAGCAAGCTGACGAGGTTGAGCGAGAAACCCATCACGCTCATCGCCCAGAAGGTCGGGATGGCCGAGAGCGGCAAGGCAATGGCGGCGATCAGCGTAGCCCGCCAGTCGCGCAGGAAAATCAGCACGACGATGACGGCGAGGATGGCGCCTTCCACCAGAGTCTGCATCGCCGCTTCAAAATTGCCATAGGTCGAGGCGACACCATCGTCCACCACCGCATAGCTGACCTCGGGGTGGGCCGTGTGCAGCGCCTGGATCTTGGCGGCGACCGCTGCGGCCACCACCGTATCGCTGGCACCCTTGGACCGGAAGATCGAGAAGGCAACGATTGGCGTCGACCCGTTCAGCCGGGCGAATGACGTCTGATCCGCATAGGCATCGGTGATGTTGGCGATCTCGTTGAGCCGTACCTGCCGCCCACCGGGCAGCGTGATCTTGGTATCCTTGAGTTCATCGATCGTATGGGCGCCGGCCAGGGTACGAATGGCCTGCTCACGATTGCCGACCTCACCCTTGCCGCCCGACAGATCGACGGTCGTCGCCCTCAGCACGCGATTGACGTCGGCAGCAGTGATGCCGAGCGATAGCAGCCGATCGGGATCGACGGCCACCCGGATCTCACGTGTCACGCCGCCTATGCGGTCGATGCGGCCGACGCCGCGCAGGCTCTGCAGGTCTCGCTTCACCACATTGTCGACATGCCAGGACAATTGTTCCAGCGTCATGCCGGGTGCCGTGGCCGAATAGGTCATGATCGACTGCGACTCGATTTCGAGGCGCGAGATCACCGGCTCCTCGATATCGCGCGGCAGTTCGGTGCGGATCTTGGTCACCGCATCCTTGACGTCGTTGAGCACGCGGTCCGTGTTGGTGCCCAGCCAGAACTCGATGGCAACCGTCGAGGTTGAGTCCGTAATGGTCGACTGCACATGCTTGACGCCGGCGACGCCGGTGACGGCGTCCTCGATCTTACGCGTCACCTGCGTCTCCAGCTCGGAAGGTGCGGCACCGACCTGGGTTACCGTCACAGTGATGACGGGGATATCGATATTGGGGAATTTGGTGATCGGCAGGTTCTGGAACGAGACCCAACCGAGCGCCATCAGCACCACGAACAGGACGATCGAAGGCACCGGATTGCGGATGGACCAGGCCGAGACGTTGAACGACATCGGTACCTCACTTGGACTCGGTCGCGGGCTGGGCTGTATCAGCCCCGCTGACGGCGCTGACCCTGTCACCGTCGCGCACGAAGGTGCCGGCAGTGGCGATCACCGTATCGCCCGCCTTGACGCCTTCGACCACCTCGGCCTGCTTTTCGGTACGCAGGCCGAGCTTGACGGGCGTGGTCGCCACGACACCGTCACGCACGACCTGCACCGTCGCGCCATCCTCGGTATAGAGCACGGCCGATTGCGGCACGAGCACGCCGGTATGACTGGCAACCGCTACGCTGGCGCGGCTAAAGGCGCCGATCGTCAGGCCCGGCGCCTGGTCGATGGCGATACGCACGCGGCCCAGGCGTGTGACGGAATTGACCTCGGGCGAAACCAGGCGCACGCGAGCCGCGAAAGGCTCCTTGCGGCCCGCCGTCGCCACCTCGGCCGTCATGCCCGGCCGGATGCGCGCTAGCGTCGCCTCCGATACGTCCGCCGCGAGTTCGATGTCACCGTCGCGAATGATGCGGAACAGGGGATCACCGGACGCCGACGCGATCGCACCGATACGAGCGACCCGGCGGCTGATCACGCCTGCCGCCGGTGCGCGCACCTTGGTGTGCTCCAGACGCACCATCAATTCGGAACGCTGCGCATCGGCGAGCTTCTTGTCGGCCCTGGCGACGGTCAGGGCATGTTCGGCCGCTCCCGCACGCGCGTCCGCCATCTTGGCGGCGGCCTCGCGCTGGTCGAGCTGTTCGGCTGTCGTATTGCCGGTCCGGACCAGCGCCTTGGAGCGCGCAAAGGCACTGGCGGTCTGTTCCCGATTGGCATTGGCTTCGGCTATGGCGCTCTCGGCCTGCGCGATCGCGGCCTCCGCCCTGGCGGTCTGAGCCTCATTCTGGGCGAGCGAGGTATCGATGGTGGTGGTCGAGAGTTCAGCCAGCATTTGGCCTTCGCTGACGCGATCGCCTTCCTCCACCATGATCTTGTCAACGGCATAGCCTTCGATCTGGGGCGACACCAGAATCTCCTCGCGCGCCGCCAGATTGCCGGTCACCACCGCCTGCTCGGTGATGGCTCCGGTCACGGCCGGCGTCACGGTGACGGCTGGCGGCTTGGCGTCCACCACAGGCGGTGGCGGCGGGTTGAGGCGGGCCATCAGGGGCTCGCGATAGGCATAGAGAGCCGCAGCCACGGCGATGACGACAAGCACCAGGATGGTAAGTTTCGTATACCAGGGAGTTCGCCGATAATCGGTCGGTGCATGCTGGGCATGCCCCGACAGACGCACCGCCGTGAGGCTCGCCTCATCGACAAAGCCCCCGTCCCGCCGCTGCCGCTCGCCATCGCGTTCGGGCCGGTTCTGCTTTTCAACCGCGGACATGGAGCTGTTCCTCTGAAACGGGCTGCTCGCCCGGAGAATCTGAAATCGCAGGCAAAGGACGATCGAGCGGGATCTTTCCCGACATCAAGGCGTCCATAACGTTCACCAACAGCCGAAAACCGTCCTCGACATCGAAATCCGGCTCCAGGGCGCGACGGGTGAACATGCCGTCTCCCATGGCCGAAAGCACGGTGATCACAGCCGCGCTGTCCACCGATGTGGGGATCTGGCCTGAGGTCTTGGCCGCCTCCAGGATCGCGACCATGAAGTCGTTCACTTCCTTGTCGACGGCCGCGCACATCTCCGCCACCTGTGGGTTGCGGCTGGCCTCCGCCCAGATTTCCATGAACTGGACGCAGCGCTCGCGCGGCGTTTCGAGGAAATGCTTGCGCCCCAGCGCGACGAAGGACCCCATGACATCGTTGGAACGCGCCACATTCATGAAATCGGCACTGAAACGTTCGCGATCGCGCTCAATCAGGCCCGACACCAAGGCCTCCTTGGAGGGAAAGTAGCGGTAGAGATTGCCGGCGCTCATGCCGGCTTCCCTGGCAACGTCCTGCATGGTGGTGCGATGGAATCCTGTGCGCTGGATGCACACCTCGAAGGCATCGAGAATGTGAGTTCGACGCGCGTCGATTCCCTTTGCCACCGCGGGTGGCGGCACCACCACCCCTGCTTCGATCGCCACTATCACAACCCCGAACGAGAATGAACGTTCATTCTCAGTATCAGAGATTGTACAAGAAACCAAGTCACACCCGTATGGACGGGCGGGATGATGCTTCCCATCCGGCGGCGGAATTAAGGCGAAAGACGTACGCCTGCGCGGAAACGGCGGCCAAATCCACGCGAATCAGCGCAAAAAGCCCCCTCCGCGATGCGAAAAGGGCTTGGTATTGCGGTTAACAATCGGTTGTGACGCTGGCACTCCGCACAGCCGGACCGAGAGGCCGACCGGAACGCCAACAGGAATGTAACTCCCGCGGTCAGGCTTCGAAGTCGAGCACCAACAGGCCATCGACACCGCCTTGCGTCGCGGCGACGAGCGCCTGGGCCACCTTGGCGTGATGCGGATGGGGCAGATAGGCGTCGCGGGCCGCTGCGTCGACGAAGTCCACAGTGAAGGCATGGCCATAGCCGCGCGCCAGACCTTCGGGGCTGTTGTCGGCGCCGACTTCTATATGCAGGATTCCCGGAATCTCGGTTTTCATGCCGCGAATGGCCGACAGCAGTGCCACGACCTCAGCTTGCGGCAGATCCGTCCGCAAACGGGCAAGAACGATATGGCGGATCATGGTGTTCTCCTGCTCAAGATCCGAAATTGACGGCGGGGAGCGGTTGCCTACCCGCGATGAGATCGGCGCCCTTCTCTCCGATCATGATGGTGGGCGCGTTGGTGTTGGAAGAGTTGACGATCGGCATGACCGAGGCGTCGCAGACACGCAAGCCCTCGAGCCCCCTTACCTTGAGCTCGGGCGTCACCACGGCCATGTCGTCGACACCCATCTTGCAGGTGCCGGCGGGGTGGTGGTCGGTCTTGCTGGTCCGGCAGGCATAGTCACTCAATTCCGCCTCGCTGACCTTGTCCGGCCCCGGCATGCGTTCGGCCAGAATGAAAGGGGCGAGGGCCTTCTGGCGAAGGATCTCACGCGCCATGCGCAGTCCCTCCAGCGACATTGCCTTGTCGTAGGGATCGGACCAGTAATTGGGATCTATGAGGGGATGGTCGGCGGGATCGGCGGATCTGAGCCGCACGGTGCCGCGCGAACGCGGCTGCAGGAACGCAGAGTTCAAGGTGACGCCGGCATTGCGCAGCCGGGCGACACCGGCCTCGATGCCTGAGCCCGAGCCGAGATGGAACTGGATGTCGGGCGAGCGGGCAGCCTTGTCGGCATAGGCAAAGCCACCGGTCTCGAACAGGGTCGAAGCCACCGGCCCTTTCTTGAACAGGAGATATTGCAGCCCGGCCCAGGCGGTGCGGTGGGGCTTGGCGACGTTGTCATAGGTGTGGTCGCCGGTGCATTCGGCGATGACATAGAGATCGAGATGGTCCTGCAAATTCTCGCCGACGCCGGGCAGATCGTGCACCACATCGATGCCAACCTCTTTGAGGTGGGCCGCCGGCCCGATGCCGGACAGCATGAGCAGGCGCGGCGAACCGATGGCGCCGGAGGCGACGATGACCTCGCGCTCGCAGCGTATCTTGCTCCTACCGTCCTTCCCGGCGATCTCGACACCGACCGCCCGCCCCTTCTCGACGAGGATACGCGTCACCATGCCATCGGTGCGGACGGTGAGGTTCGGCCGCTTGCCTTCGATCGGCTTCAGATAGGCGGCCGCGGCGGAAGAGCGCCGGGCATTGCGCACCGTGACCTGGTAATGGCCGACACCCTCCTGGCTGGCGCCGTTGAAATCGGCATTGTAAGGCAAGCCATATTCCTGGCCGGCACGGATGAAGGCCTCGTTGATCGGCAAGGGATTGATGGGAATGGAGACGCCAAGCGGTCCACCGGCGGCATGGTAGCTGTCGATGAATCGCTGATTGTCCTCGGCCCGTTTGAAATAGGGCAGCACCTCAGCATAGCTCCAGCCTTGGCAGCGATGCACATAGGCCCAGATGTCATAGTCGCGCGGATTGCCGCGGGTATAGATCTGCGCATTGATCGAGGAGCCGCCCCCCAGCACTTTGGCCTGGGTGTACCAGAGCACCCGTCCGTCCAGATGCTTCTGGGGCACCGTGGACCAGCCCCAACTCGCGATGCCCTTGGTCATCTTGGCAAAGCCCGCCGGCATGTGGAAGAAGGGATGGCTGTCGCGCCCGCCCGCTTCGATCAGCAGAACCTTGACGGCCGGATCCTCGCTCAGCCGCGCCGCCAGGGCGCAGCCAGCCGGCCCCGCCCCGACGATGATGTAATCGGTCATAGGACACTCCCGGGTGCGCGGACGTCCTGTCCGCTCTTCGTCTCCGCAAGTGCACCGTTTCGACGAGCGGGCAAGGTGCCCGCGCACCCGGACGTCATCACAGCCTCGAGATCGAGAGTGCGCCGTCGCAGGCGATGGCACTGCCAGTGGCGAAACCGAAGGAACTGCCGGCAAGCGCCAGCGCCATCTGGGCGACGTCGGCCCCTTCCCCCCAGCGCCGGGCAGGCACCAGCCCCCCGTCGATGATGGCCTGGTATTTGTCGGCGACCGCGGCCGTCATCTCGGTGCGGATCACGCCCGGACGGATCTCGAACACGGGGATGCTGTCCGGTGCCAACCGGACGGCAAGGTTCTTCACCCACATGGAAAGCGCGGCCTTGGAGACGCAATAATCAGCCCGCTCGGGCGAAGCCATTTCGGCGCTAACCGAGGTAATGAACAGGATGGAGCGGTTGCGTACGGGCTTTTGCGGCGGGGGCAGCTTCAGCATGGTGCGGGCCACCACCTGGCTGAGAAACATTGCCCCGCGCATGTTGACGTTCATCACCCGGTCGAAATTGCCGGGTTCGAGATCGAGGAGGTCGCCGCGTACCGGCGAGCCGATGCCGGCATTGGAGACGAAGCAGTCGAGCCGGCCATAGCTCGACAGCACCTCGTCGACCAGCCCCTGATGGCTGGCGAGATCCGCGACGTCGTTCTGGAAGAACAGCGCCGCACCGCCCGCCTGGCCGATCGCCAGTTCGGCATCGCCGATATCGTCATTGTCGACGATGTCGGTGAAGGCGATGTCATAGCCGCCTTCGGCAAAGGCCACCGCGATGGCAAGGCCGATGCCGCGCCGGGCACCGGTGACAAGGACGACGGGACGGCTCATCGGTTCAGCTCCGTTTCACGAATATGCTTGTTCACGAATATGCTTGCTCACGAATGTGCTTGGCGGTCCGCAGGGACAAAGCCGCCACCGTCAGGGATGGATTGACGGCAGCCGAAGTTACCAGGGTCGAGGCGTCGGCGACGAACAAATTGGGATGGTCGAAGGCACGGCCGAAGGGATCGAGCGGCGCCGTGGCGGGATCGGCGCCGATACGGATGGTGCCGCATTGATGCGACGGCGTCTTGCGATCGAACAGGTGGGTGAGCACGATCGGAAAACCGGCCTGCTTCAGGGACCGGCGCATCGCCACCTTCAGCCCCTCATGCGCGGTCATGTTGGAACGCCGCCATTCCAGCACGATTTTCTCACCGTCCAGCCGGACGCGGCTGGAGGGATCCGGCAAGTCCTCGCTCATGATCAGGAAATCGATGGTCTTGCGCGCCACGGCATTCAGCACGAATTCGGGCACCTTGCGCAGGTCCGATTTCAGGATGGTGCCGGAGACACGCCCGAGCAATTGCACATTGCCGAGCGGTGGGCCGCCTTTGCCGTCACCGAGATAGAAATCATTGAGCGCGAAGGTCTTCTGGTAGATCGAATCGTTGTTGAAGCGCGGATCGATCCCGATCATCGCCGACAGATTGTGGTTCATGAAATGCCGGCCGACCATGCCTGAGCTGTTGGCGAGCCCCTCAGGCGAGGAGGCCAGCAGGATCGCCGCCGAGCGCACAGCCCCGGCCGCCAGCACGACGAGGCGCGGCGTGACGCGCTTGAGCTCGCCGCCTTCCAGATATTCCACCGCCTCGATGCGCCGGCCATCGGCGGCCGGGATCAGCCGACGAACCTCGCAATGGTTCTGCAGCCGCACATTGGCATGTTCGAGCGCCGGCAGCAGCGCGCAGGTCTCCGCATCCATCTTGCCGGTGCGGGCGTCCGGAAAGGCATCCCATGGCGTGCGGCCATGCGAGAGCCACTTGTCGATATCGACACCGAGCGGCAGGGAGAAGGGCCTCAACCCAACGCGGGAGAGGCGTTCGCGCACCTCGGCGATCGCCCGTTCGTCCGGCACGGGCGGAAAGGCAAAGTCGCCGGTGCGCGGCGGTTCCGTCGGATCCTCGCCAGCCCTGCCCCGCACCTGGTAGAGCCGCTCGGCCTCGTCGTAATAGGGCGCGAGTTCGTTGTAGCGGAACGGCCAGGCTGGAGCGTCGCCATCGGCATGGGCGATGCCGTCGAAATCTTCGGCACGATAACGCAGCAGCACCGCGCCGTAGAATTTCGTATTGCCGCCGTTGCAGTAATAATTGCCGGGATTGAACGGATTGCCGTCGCTGTCGTACCAGCTCTCCTGAGGGCGGAAAAAACCCCGCTGGAAGATCGCGCGCGCATCGCGGTTCTCCGGCCGGTCCGGCAATTGGCCGCCCTTGTCCAGGATGAGGATCTCAGCCCCGCTCGGCGCCAGGGCATGAGCCATCGTCGCTCCGCCCATGCCGGCGCCGATGATGACGATGTCAGGCGAAGGCATGAAGGCTCCTGGATCAAAACAAGGGTTGGGCGAGATGGCGAAGGCGACGAGAAAACTCTGCGCTTGTGCCCCCCTCGCCCCGTTCTTACGGGGAGAGGATAGAGGTGAGGGGCTGCGCCGCCCCTATTGTGCGAACCACACTACCCCTCATCCTTACCTTCTCCCCGTAAGAACGGGGCAAAGGGGCGGCTGGCGTCGCGTTTTTCGTGTCAGGGCGCCGCCCTCCTCAACAAATGAGGGAGGGGTGTAACGAGCTCTACAACCTCTTCCCGCTCGCCGGATCGAACACCACCGCCTTGTCGAGGTTGAAGGCGAAAGGCAGTTCCTGGCCCGGCGCCACCATGGCGTCGGAACGCATGCGCGCCGTGACCTCCTTGCCGCCGAGATGGGTGACGACGAAAGTGTCGGCGCCGGCCGGCTCAACCACGTCGACCACCGCATTGACCATCTCTATCGCCTTGGAATTGCGGTCAGCGCCGTCATGGTCGGTGATCGCCTCGGGCCGGATGCCGAAGATCAGCTCGCGGCCATCCTCCAGCGACACCTCGGCGATATCCTCGGGTACCGGCAGGCTGACGCCGCCTCCGCTCTTGTTGAGGATCTTCAGCACCGTCCTGCCATTCTCCCGCGCCGCCTTGGCCTGGATCAGGTTCATGGCGGGCGAGCCCATGAAATCGGCGACGAAGAGATTGTTGGGCTTGTTGTAGATCTCGGCGGGCGTGCCGACCTGCTGCAACTCGCCATCCTTGAGCACGGCGATCTTGGTGGCGAGCGTCATCGCCTCGATCTGGTCATGGGTGACATAGACGATGGTCTTGCCCGTGGTGGCGTGCAGGCGCTTGATCTCGACGCGCATGTCGACACGCAGCTTGGCGTCGAGGTTGGAGAGGGGCTCGTCGAACAGGAAGAGCTTGGGGTCGCGTACCAGGGCACGGCCCATGGCGACGCGCTGGCGCTGGCCGCCCGAGAGCTGCGAGGGCCTGCGGTCGAGCAGATGGCCGATCTGCAAGGTCTTGGCGACCTGCGCCACCGCCGTGTCGCGTTCGGGCTTGGCGACGCCGCGCATCTCCATGCCGAAGGCGATGTTCTGGCCCACGGTCATGTTGGGATAGAGCGCGTAGCTCTGGAACACCATGGCGATGTCGCGTTTGGAGGGATGCAGGTCGTTGATCTTGTTGTTGTCGACCCGGATCTCGCCTTCGGTGATGTTCTCCAGCCCCGCTATGGTATTGAGCAGGGTCGACTTGCCGCAGCCGGACGGCCCGACCAGCACGAGGAAGCCGCCCTTGTCGAGGTCGAGATTGATCCCCTTGAGGATTTCGACGGCGCCGTAGCGCTTCTTGAGATTGTTGATTTCCAGGAACGCCATTGGGTCAGCCTTTCACAGCGCCCGCCATCAGGCCACGCACGAAATAGCGGCCAGCGACGATATAGACGAAGAGGGTGGGAAGCGCCGCGATCATCGCAGCCGCCATATTGACGTTGTATTCGACCGCGCCGGTGGTGGTGTTGACCACGTTGTTGAGCGCCGCCGTCATCGGCATCACGTCGCCGGTGCCGGCAAACGCGGAGGCGAACAGGAAGTCGTTCCAGATGTTGGTGAACTGGTAGATCACCGTGACCACGAAGATCGGGACCGAATTGGGCAGCAGGATGCGCCGGAAGATCTGGAAAAAGCTGGCTCCATCGACCATCGCCGCCCGCACGAGCTCGTTGGGGAACGCCTCGTAGTAATTGCGGAAGAACAAAGTGGTGAAACCGAGGCCATAGACCACATGCACGAAGACGAGGTTGAAGGTCGAGGAACCGAAGCCGAGCGAGGTACCGATCGTCGACTGCAGGAAGGTGCCGACGCCGCCGAACTGACCCAGTACCGTCGCCATCGGCAGCAGCACCGACTGGAACGGGATGAAGCAGGCGAACAGCATCATGGCGAAGACGATCTTATGGCCGGGGAAGCGCCATTTCGTCAGCACATAGCCGTTGAGCGCACCAAGGATGGTGGAGATCGCCACTGCCGGCACCACCATCTTGAGCGAGTTCCAGAAATAGCCCTTGATCCCCGCACAGGTGAGGCCGACGCAGGTCTCGTTCCAGGCCTTCAGCCAGGGCTGCACCGTCGGCGCGCCTGGTAGAGCGAGCATGTTGCCGCCCTGGATCTCGTCCATGGTCTTGAACGAGGTGGTCAGCATCACGAACAGGGGCACGAGATAGACGAAGGCGAAAATCAGCAACAGGCCGTAGATCACGACGCGGCTGACCCAATTGGAGCCGACCGGCCCCGAAACGTCCCGGGTGGCGGCGCTCATCACTTCTTCTCCCGCAATTCGGAATAGAGATAGGGCACGATGATGGCGCTGATCGTCATCAACATGATCACGGCACTGGCCGAGCCAATCGCCATCTGATTGCGCTTGAAGGTGTATTCATACATGAAGTTGGACGGCAGCCAGGCCGAACCGCCGGGCCCGCCGGAGGTCAGGGCGACCACGAGGTCATAGGACTTGATCGCCATGTGGGCGAGCACGATGAAGGCGGACAGGAAGACCGGTCGAAGGATCGGGATGACGATGCGCCAATAGACCTGGAAGGTGGAGGCGCCGTCGATCTGGGCCGCCTTGAGGATCTCGCCGTCGACGCCGCGCAGCCCTGCCAGGAACATCGCCATCACGAAGCCCGAAGCTTGCCAGACGCCGGCGATCACCACCGTGTAGATCACCCGGTCCTTGTTCTTGATCCAGTCGAAATGGAAGCTGGTCCAGCCCAGATTGTGCAGCGTTGCCTCCAGGCCGAGACCGGGGTCGAGGAACCATTTCCAGGCCACGCCGGTGACGATGAAGGAAAGCGCCATCGGGTAGAGATAGATCGGCCGCAGGATGCCCTCGCCCCGGATGCGCTGGTCGAGAAGGATGGCGATGAACAGGCCCAGCACCATGCAGATGCCGATATAGAGCACGCCGAAAACAGCCATGTTGGTGATCGAATAGTACCAGCTCGACGGCGGGTCGCTTTCGAAAGTCCAGCCCCACAGGCGCTGATAGGCGAGGCCTCCCGTCAGCTCATAGCTCGGAAAGGTCTTGGAATTGGTGAAGGACAGATAGACCGTCCACAGGATGAACCCATAAACAAACACCAGGATCGCGGCGAAGCTCGGCGCCAGCACGATCTTGGGCAAGGCATCCTGAAGTTTCTCGCGCAAGCCCGGGCGAGGCGGCGCGCTTGTCGTAGCCAATGTCATGAAGGTTCCCCGCTTTTTTGTTCTTGTGTCCCGAGAGCCGAGAGTGTTCTGCGATTAGACGGACTCACCAAGAATCGCAAAGACGCGCCAAAACAAGAAGTTAGAGCAAACAAGCGTTCAGTCATGAACGCTCTTTGCTCGAGTCGACCGGGCGCAATAGAGGGCGCCCGGTCGGTTCGCTTCCTATGGAAACGCTTGCTTCAGCGCTTACTTGGCTTCGTCGATGGCCTTGACGAGCTGGGTGACAGCCTCGTCCGAGGTCTTGATCTGGCCGTTGAAGAACTTGTCCACCACGTCCTTGTAAGCGGTGGCGACGGCCGGCGTCGCGCCATAGCCTTGGGCGAGCGAGCCGAACAGCGTACCGCCGTCATTGGCCTTCTTCAGATCGGCGATCCCCTTCTTGCCGCAGGCGTCGAAGTCGGTGTCCGGCACGTCGGTGCGGGCGGGAACCGAACCCTTGACCACGTTGAAGGACGACTGGAACGACTTGGACAGCGTTGCCTTGGCGAGCGCGAGCTGGGCTTCCTTGCGATCAGCAGGAACCGCGAACATGCCGAACATGTCGGAGTTGTAGACGACGCTGCCGTCGGTGCCCGGGAAGCGCATGCAGATATAGTCGGTGCCCGGGGTCTTGCTGGCGGCCTTGAACTCGCCCTTGGCCCAGTCACCCATCACCTGTACCAAGGCATCGCCCTTGATCACCATGGCGGTGGTCAGGTTCCAGTCGCGGCCCGAGAAGTTGGGGTCGACATAGGTCTTGAGCTTGGCCAGGTTGTCGAAGGCCTTCTTCATGGTGTCCGACTTCAGCGAGGCTTCGTCGAGGTCGTTCATCGCCTTCTTGTAGAACTCGGGGCCGCCCGTGGAGAGCACGACCGAGTCGAACATGGTGGCTTCCTGCCAATCCTGGCCGCCGAGTGCGAGCGGCGTGACGCCTGCAGCCTTGGCCTTGTCGAGCAGGGCGATGAAGTCGTCAAAGGTCTTCGGTTCGGTGCCGCCGATCTTGTCCATCACGGCCTTGTTGATCCACAGCCAGTTGACCGAGTGGACGTTGACCGGGACGGCGACCCACTTGCCGTCATAGACGGCGAATTTCTGCAACGGTGCCGGCACTGCCTTGTCCCAGCCTTCCGACTTGGCGAGCTCGGTCAGGTCGCCCATCTTCCCGGCGGCGGCATAGTCGAGCACGGTATAGCCCAGCATCTGGGACGCCGTCGGATTGTTGCCGGCTGCGACCATGGCCTTCAGCGCAGTCATGGCGGCATCGCCACCGCCGCCTGCGACCGGGACGTCCTTCCAGGCATAGCCCTCCTTGGCCAGATCCTGCTTGAGGACGTTGAGCGCGGCTGCCTCGCCGCCCGACGTCCACCAGTGCAGCATCTGCACTTCCTTGGTCTGTGCCTGCGCCGCGCTGACGAGACCAAGGCTGGCGAAGCCGAGGCTGGCGGCGGCGAGCGCTACGCCTGCGATCAGTTTGGTACGAACGGTCATCTAATCCTCCCATGACCTTATGATGCCGGATACGTTCCGGCGACGTCTCATTCCAAGCCTCGAAGACGCAGATGCATCCTCGGCTTGAACACCTGCCGATTTTCTCTTCTCCAAATCAGGGATTTGAAGAAAATCGGCAGAAGGCACCAAGAGGCATTTTCAATACCTCTTGGTCTCGATCGCCTACCGCGGCAGCCACCAGGCCGTGCGCGGTCCGCAATGAAGATGCATCGTCTTTTCCTCGGTGTAATCAGCCACGGCATTGCGGCCGAGTTCCCGTCCGATCCCCGATTGCCGGAAGCCGCCGAAGGGCAGCTCGGTAGCCCCGTCCATGAAGGTGTTGGTCCAAACCGTCCCGGCCTTGAGGCGCCTGGAGATGCCGACGGCCGTGTCGAAATCCCGGCTCCATACGCTGGCCGACAAACCGTAATCGACACCATTGGCGATGGAAACGGCCTCGTCGGCACTGGTGAAACGCATCACGGTCGCCACCGGCCCGAACACCTCGTCGCGGGCAATCGCCATCGAGGCGCGCGCGCCGGCAACCACCGTCGTTGCCATGAACTGGCCGGCGTCGCTTTCCAGGCGGTCTCCTCCCAGGGCTATTTCGGCTCCCTCCGCTCTGGCGGCGGCGACATGGCCCTCGACCTGGGCCAGATGCTGCGGCGAAATCAGCGCCCCGACGAGGGTTGCCGGATCCAGGGGATCGCCGACCACGACCTGGCGAGAGCGCTTGACGAATTCGGCCTCGAACTCGGCAGCGATGTCCTGATGTACGAGCAGGCGACTGCCGGCATTGCAGCATTCACCGGCGTTGAAATAGGAGCCGAACACCGCGGCATCGAGCGCCGCGTCGAGATCGGCATCGGGGAAGATCAATTGCGGATTCTTGCCGCCCAGTTCCATGGACAGCTTCTTCAGCGTACCCGAGGCCGCCGCCATCGCCGCCTTGCCGACCCGGGTCGAACCGGTGAAGGAGACCATATCGACACGGCCATCCGTGGTCATCGGCCCGCCGATCTCGGGACCGTAGCCGGAGAGGATGTTGACCACCCCCTCGGGCAGGCCGGCCTCTGCCAGCAAATGGCCGAGCAGCAGGGTCGAGCCCGAAGTCATCTCGCTCGGCTTGACCACCGCGGTGCAACCGGCGGCCAGGGCGAAGGGCAGCTTCTGGCTGACGATCAGGAAGGGGAAGTTCCAGGGCGTGATGATGGAGACCACCCCGATCGGCTCGCGCATCACCAGGCCGAGCTTGTTGGCGCCGATGGTGTTGTAGCTCTCGCCATGCAGGTCGCGGGCAAGGCCCGCCGCATAACGCCAGATGTCGACGGCTCCGGCCATCTCGCCGCAGGCCTGGCTGATCGGTTTGCCGGCTTCGAGGCTGTCGAGCGTGGCGAAGATCTCGAGCTTTTCGTCGATCAGGTCGGCGACCTTGTGGAGGAAGCGCGAGCGCTCCGCTCCGGTCAACGAGGGCCATGGCCCGTTATCGAAGGCTTGGCGCGCCGCGTCGAGGGCGCGATCGAGATCGGCCGCCCCCGCTTGCGGATAAAGACCCACCCGCTCGCCATGGCCGGGGCTGAGCCGTTCGATGGTCCGCCCCTCGGCGGCGGGCCCGAAGGTTCCGGCAATGAAAAGCTGGTGCTCAGGAGGGATGCCGGCGAGCGCGGCGGCGAAACGGGCCTTGTCGAGGCGGACGGCAATCGTCACGGTCATCTTCCCTTGAAATCGGGCGTGCGCTTCTCGACGAAGCTGGCGACGCCCTCCTTGAGATCGTCGGTGTAGGAGACCAACGATCCGGCGAGGATCTCGATGGCGGCGGCGGCATCCTCGCCTTCCGCCGCATTGATCATCTGCTTGGCGACGGCATTGGCGATCGGTGCGCGCACCGCAATCTTCCGAGCAAGTTCGCGCGCCTGTTCGAGCCCCTGCCCCTTGGGTGCGATCTCGTCGATCAGTCCGAGTTGCAACGCCCGCTCGGCCGTGACGATCTCGCCGGTCAGGGCAAGGCGGCGCACCGCGGCAGCGCCAAAGCGGGTGACGAGGCGCTGCGTGCCCGACCAGCCTGGCACCATGCCGATGCCGGTCTCGGGCAGGCCGAACTTGGCCTGTTCCTCGGCGATGCGGATATCGGCGGTCGCCGCCAATTCGAGGCCCCCGCCCAGCGCATGCCCGTTGATGGCCGCGATCAGCGGCGCGCGCAGCCGCGTCAGGCGGTCGAAGACGCGATGGCCGTCGCGCACCCATTGCTGGCCCATGTCGAGGGGCGAAAGCTTGCCCCAGGCGGCAATATCGCCTCCCGCACAAAAGCCTTTGCCCTCGCCGGTGAGGATAGCGGCACGGACGGAACCGTGCCGGTCGATCCGTTCGGCCGCGATGGCAAGCCCGGATATCATCGCCTCGTCGAGTGCGTTGAGTTTTTCGGGCCGGGCCAGCGTGATGACGGCGATGCCATCTTCGATATCGAGACGGACGGGATCAGACATCGGCCTGCCCTCCTCCGATATCCAGCCCGATCGGCTCCGGCCGGAATAAGGCCGCATCCATCACCTTGAGGTCGTCGGAGACCAGCAGCGCGAACTCGGCCTGGGCCAGGACATCGCGCTCGAGGTCAACGCCGGGTGCGATCTCCGTGACCACGATGCCCTTCTGCGTCAGCTTGAGCACGCAGCGCTCAGTGACATAGGTGATGTCCTGCCCCTGGGCGACGGCGCGGCGACCGGAGAAGGAGACATGTTCGACCGTCTCGACCAGTTTCCTGACCTTGCCTTCCTTGGCGATGACCAGCGCACCGTTCTCGACGGCCAGGCCGGCGGCGGCCGTGAAGAAGCCGGAGAAGATGATGCGCCGGGCCCGAGCGGTGATGTCGACGAAGCCTCCGGCCCCCGCCGTCACATGCGGACGCACGCCGAGCTTGGAGACGTTGACGCTGCCCTCGCGGTCGATCTGCAGGAAGGAGAGCAGCGAGGCATCGAACCCCGCGCCCTGAAAATAGGTGAACTGATAGGGCGAAGGCATGATCGCCTCGGCGTTGGAGGCACAGCCGAACTGGAAGTCGGTGAGCGGTACGCCGCCGACGGCCCCCTGTTCGATCACCCAGGTCACCTCGCCATGCCGACCTTCCTCGATCAGGATGCGCGGCACGTTGGCCGAAATGCCGAAGCCGATATTGACGGCATCGCCGTAGCGCAATTCCTGCGCCACCCGACGGGCAATCACTTTGGAGACGCCGAATTCGGGGATCTCGAAGCTCGACAGCGGCCGGAAGATCTCGCCCGAGATCGCCGGCTCGTAGGGTGTCTGCGTCGTCTGCATCTGGTCCGGCGCGACCACGATGGCATCCACGAGCACGCCGGGCACCAGCACGTTCTGCGGCTTGAGCGTGCCGCTCTCGGCGAGGCGTTTCACCTGGGCGATGACGATGCCGCCATTGTTGCGTACGGCCAGCGCCTGGTCGAGCGGACCGAGATAGCCGCCCTCATGTTCGTAGGAGAGATTGCCGCGCTCATCGGCCGTGGTGGCTCGAATGATGGCGACCTCGGGAATGATGGTCTTGAAATACAGCCAGTTCTCGCCGTCGAATTCGACCTGGCGCACGATCGGCGCTTCCATGGCCCGCTTGTTCATGGCGCAGCCCTCGCGAGCGGGATCGACGAAAGTGTCCATGCCGATCTTGGTCAGCACGCCGGGGCGCTTGGCCGCCGCCTCGCGATGCATGTCGAACAGGATGCCGGAGGGGATGTTGTAGGCGGGGATCTCATTGCCGGTGATCATCTTCCAGATCGCCGGCGGCTCTGCCGAAGAGGGACCGGACGGATAGGAGCCACCCAGGATACAGGAGAGCAGACCGGGCTTGGCGATATGATCGACGCCCTTGATGCCCCACATGTCGCCTGCCGCGATGGGGTGTAGCGTGGTGAGGTTGC
Source organism: Labrys sp. HAY1-8F (assembly GCF_056754975.1). Taxonomy (NCBI): domain Bacteria; kingdom Pseudomonadati; phylum Pseudomonadota; class Alphaproteobacteria; order Hyphomicrobiales; family Xanthobacteraceae; genus Labrys; species Labrys sp. HAY1-8F. The sequence goes on from NZ_JBPGWZ010000002.1 coordinate 1,731,802, forward strand.
GCGGATGGCCGGAGGCTTCGAAGCGGCGGCCGATGGCAGCCAGCATTGCGTCCGGACAGCCGAGGCCGGACGAGGAGGAGACGGTCACCACGGCGCCGTCGGGGATGAGCGCGGCAGCCTGGTCGGCGGAGAGGACTTTCGGGAAGGCCATCGGATCAGAGCCCCGGCTCGACAGCGACTTCGCGGCCTGTTTTGGCGGATTTCAGTACGGCCAGGGCTAGCGCCATCGAGCGGATGCCGTCCTCGCCGGTGGCCGATGGCGTGCCCTTGCCGCGCACGGCGTTCTGGAAATTGGCGACGCTGCGGACATAGAGGTTTTCCGGCTCGAACGGCAGCTTGTGCTCGCCGGATGCATTGCGCAGCACCACTTCGCCGACGGGCTTTTGCGTCATGCAATTGGTACCGATCAGGGAGCCTTCGCTGCCGTGCACTTCGAAGCCCGTATTGGCATAGGCCGTGGTGAAGGCGTCGTGGAACTGCGCCAGCAATCCGCTCTCGAAGCGCACCACGCCCATGACGCCGTCCTCGATGCCGGCACCACCCATGCCGCCCTGCTGGGTGAAGGCCGTTGCCGCCACCGGCTCTTCGCCGAGCACGAAACGCAGCGTGTCGGCATCGTGCACGGTGATGTCCATCACCACGCCAGAGCCGGCCTTGGCATCCTTGATGCGCCAGCCCTGCAGATGGGGCGGCAGATAGACAGCGTGGAAGACCCGGGCGAACAACGGCTTGCCGATCCGGCCCGTAGCAACGGCATCGCGCATGACGCGGAACGCCGCTGCATTGCGCAGATGGTGATTGGTGGCCATGACGACGCCGGCTTCCTTGCAGGCGGCGACCATCCGATGCGCATCGGAAAGCTTGAGGGCAAGCGGCTTTTCGCACAGCACATGGATGCCGGCCTTGGCGGCCGCCAAGGTCTGCGCCTTGTGCTTCTCGTTGGTGGTGGCGATGTAGACGGCGTCGATATCCTTGGCGAGCAGCGTCGCCAGGCTCCGGGTCGAATGGGGAATGCCGTCTGCCTTGGCATAGGCCCTGCCGCGCTCGGCATCGGAAGACATCACGCTGACGACTTCGCCGCCGGTTTCGCGGATCGCTCCGATCATCCATTCCTTGGCGATCGTCGTGGCGCCGACGATCCCCCAGCGCAAGCCCCTTTTTGAAGCTGCCACGTTCTTACCCGACGTTGGCTGGGCCATTATGCCGTCTCCTTCAAGATAGTATGTCCATGAGCGCCGCAGGACTCACGCACCACCAGACGGGTCGTGCCGATGAAGGACATCGCCTCCGGATCGGCCCCATCGATCAGGCCGAGCAGGCTGCGGGCCGCGCGTGTGCCCATGACCCTGGTATCGGCGTTGACGGTGGTGAGGGGGGGCGCATTGTGCTCGGCCTCGACGATATCGTCGAAGCCGATCACCGCGAAATCGGTACCGACGCGGATGCCGCGCAAGCCCAAGGCGCGGGTCGCCCCCATCGCCACGATGTCGTTGTAGCAGAAGGCGGCCGTCGGCTTGTGGGCACTCGCCAGGGCAGCGGCGATCGCCTCGGCGCCCCCGGCGCGCGTCGGCATCGCTTCGAAGATCAGTTCGCCGCGCAGCGGCAGACCAGCGGCGATCAGGGCGTCCTGATAGCCGGAAATGCGCTCTTTCTGCGTGGTCATGGTGCCGAAGCCGCCGAGAAAGGCGATGGAGCGGTGGCCGAGATTAATGAGGTGACTTACGGCCTCGCGCGAGCCGGTGCGGTTGTCGGGACCGATATAGGGCAAGGTGCTGCCCTCGACCCGCCGCATGGTCAGCACCATCGGCAGGGAGCGCGGCAGGGTCTCGGCCAGCGACCAGACATCGGTACCGCGAGCCGGGCTCATGATGATGCCGGCGACCCCGTGCTCTCGCAGGGATTGCAGCACACGGGTCTGCCGCTCGACGTCTTCGTTGGTGTTGGCCAAGATGGGCACGAAGCCCATATTGTGCAGCCCATCCTCGATGCCGACCGCAAGCTCGGTAAAGAAGGGATTCATCAGATCGGAGATCACCATGCCCACGAAACTCGAACGGGCGGTGCGCAGGCTCGCAGCCGAGCGGTTGTAGACATAGCCGAGCTGGTCGATGGCCCGCATGACGCGGTCGCGCGTGGCCGACTTGACGAGGGGAGAGTCCTTGAGCACCAGCGACACGGTCGACTTCGACACGCCGACCGCCCTGGCAATATCGACGATCGTCGTGGCCCGGCTAACGCCGCGCTTGCCTCCGCCCATCCTCACGCTCCCTCGGCTGGCCTCTTGAACTGGGCCAGTGATTTATATTTTTGGAACGTTCCTACATCCATGTCAATACCGCTTTCGCTTGGTCAAGAACCCATTGAAATGAAAGGATAAATATCCTCATCAATGAAATACTCTTGACTTTGGAACGTTCTAATTGACATGCTTATCCCCAAGGTCGCGACGCCTTGGCCACTTTTCACCGGCATCCTGGGACGATGTGTTGGATCCTGCCTTGCAGCAGATTCTCCGCGAGGACCCAGCTATCGGGTGAAAATTGCCCCAAGCAGGTTCCTCCTGATCAAGCCATCTGCTCGATCAGGAGGAACCGGGGGGATTCAAAAGACTTGCAGAGTTTCCCGATATTGCCCGCGAAGGAGCACTATCGGGAAATTCTGCTGGGCGTCGAAGAAGCCGGACGAGAGAGGAACGAGGAGAGGCCGATGAGCGCGCTGATATTGCCCACTGTCGATGGCGGCCTGGAGGCCTATCATTATGGCCCCTCCTCCCCCTACCCCCTCGTCCATACCGGCAATTTCCCACGCACCCTTTATGCAGCCGCCCATGTCGTCGCCGATCCGCGGCGGCTGGACGATCCCTGGCGCAGCCCCGCCATCGATTGGGAAGCGACGTTGCGGTTTCGCCGCCATCTATGGGGGCTCGGCTTCAAGATCGCGGAGGCGATGGACACCTCGCAGCGCGGTCTGGGCCTGGACTGGGCCGGCGCCGCCGAACTGATCGAGCGCTCGCTGGCCGAAGCTCGCAGCATGCCCGGTGCGGACCTGGCCTGCGGGGCCGGCACCGACCAGCTCACCCCTGAAACCGCCACCACGCTCGACGACGTCATCCGTGCCTATGAGGAACAGATCGCCCATGTCGAGAAGCATGGCGGACGCATCATCCTGATGGCGAGCCGGGCCCTGTGCCGCCTTGCCAAGGGACCCGACGACTACCTCACCGTCTATGGACGGCTGATCGAGCAGACACGCGACAAGGTGATCCTGCACTGGCTCGGCGAAGCGTTCGACCCGACACTCGCAGGCTATTGGGGCTCGCAGGCCTTCGAGCCCGCCATGCAGACGGTGCTGGAACTGATCCGCAGCCACGCCGGCAAGATCGACGGCATCAAGATTTCCCTTCTCGACGCCAGCAAGGAAATCACCATGCGCCGGCTGCTGCCGGAGGGCGTGGCGATGTATACCGGCGACGATTTCAACTATGCCGAACTGATGCAGGGCGACCTGCAGGGCTTCTCGCATGGATTGCTGGGCATCTTCGATCCGATCGCGCCGGCGGCCGCCGCTGCGATGGACCGTCTCGCGGCGGGCAACGCCGAGGGCTATCGCATCATTCTCGATCCCACCGTGACGCTGGCGCGCCGCCTGTTCGAGGCGCCGACCCAGTTCTACAAGAGCGGGGTGGTGTTCCTGTCCTGGCTCAACGGCTTCCAGTCGCATTTCCGCATGGTGGGCGGCGCCGAGTCGGCCCGCAGCATCGCGCATTACGCCGATATCTTCCGCCTGGCCGACAAGGCCCAGCTCCTCATCGATCCCGAGAAAGCGGCCCATCGCATGAAGCTGCTCTGTGCCCTGAACGGTATTGGATAACTCTCCAAGCACCTGCGACGGACCATGACGGCGCCGCGCCCCGTGCTATGCAAAGGGCGATCGATCGGAGTTGTCATCACCATGGTCATGGACATCGGGGCGCGGGCGCGGAACCTTTTGCTGTCGCCGTCAGCCGAATGGCGAAATATCGCTGCCGAGGCGACCAGCGTCGAGCGTATCTATCGGAACTATGTGCTCTATCTCGCCGCCATCGGCCCGATTGCCGGCTTCATCGGCACTTCGCTGATCGGCGTCGGCGGTCTGCGCATCGGCTTGGCCTCGGGCCTCTGCCTGGCCGTCCTGCGCTACCTCGTTTCCCTCGCCACGCTCCATGCCATGGCTATCGTCATCAACCGCCTGGCTCCCCATTTCGGCGGCAGACACGACTTCCTCGGCGCCTTCAAACTTGCCGCCTACAGCATGACCGCAGCGTGGCTCGCCAACGTCTTCACCGTCATTCCGGCGTTGGGACTGTTTGCTATCGTCGGCCTCCACAGCGTCTATCTCCTCTTCACCGGCATTCCAGTGCTGACGCGAGCGCCGGTCTTGAAAGTACCGATCTATACGATTGCGGTGGTGTTGATCGGCCTTCTTCTCAATTTCCTGATGGGTTCTGTGCTGGCGTGGCTGTTCGTGCCCCCGTTTTTCCCGGGATAGGGATTGGGCTCGACACAAGCCGAGGAGAGGGATAGAAGGAACTTAATTTAGAACTATTCTAATCTGAGTTTGCCATGAAACGCTTTGCCGACCTGAACGAGGCCGAGATCCTCGCGCTCGCCATCTCCAACGAGGAGGAGGATGCGCGCATCTATCTGCAGTTCGCCAATCGCCTGCGCACCGATTTTCCGGGCTCCGCCAAGATCTTCGAGGCAATGGCACAAGAAGAGCACGGCCATCGCCACCGCTTGCTGGAGACCTATACAGCCAAGTTCGGTGATACCCTGCCCTATATCACCCGCCAGGATGTCAGCGGCTTCCTCAAGCGCAACCCGATCTGGCTGCTCGACAATCTGCGCATCGACGCGGTGCGCGAACAGGCCGAGGCCATGGAGCTGGAAGCCGCCCAATTCTATGCCAAGGCGGCGGAACGGGCCCATGACGTCGAAATCCGCACCCTGCTGGCCGATCTCGCCGAAGAAGAAAAGCGCCACGAAAGCCTGGCCGAGACGCTGGAGTCCAAGCTGCCGGCCGATCAGAAACGCAGCGAGGAAGAAACCTCCCGGCGCCTTTTCGTGCTGCAGATCGTGCAGCCTGCCCTGGCCGGGCTGATCGACGGTTCGATCTCCACTCTCGCCCCGATCTTCGCCGCCGCCTTCGCCACTCTGAACTCCTGGGACGCCTTCCTGGTCGGCATGGCCGCGTCGATCGGCGCCGGCATCAGCATGGGCTTGACCGAGGCCCTGTCGGACGACGGCGAGATCACCGGGCGCGGCCATCCCTGGGTGCGCGGCGCCGCGTGCGGCGTGATGACCACCGTGGGCGGCCTCGGCCACACCCTGCCCTACCTCATCCCCGACTTCTGGGTGGCGACCGGCGTCGCCGGCTGCGTGGTCGTGCTGGAGCTCATCGCCATCGCCTGGATCCGCACCCGCTTCATGGCCACGCCATTTACCTCGGCGATCGTGCAGGTGGTCCTCGGTGGCATTCTGGTGCTGCTCACCGGCATCCTGATCGGCAGCCAGTGAGGACAGGGCGAAGGCAACGATCGTTGTAGCCGCTCTGTCTTCAACCCTGCTTCCACAGCCAGCGCAGATAGATGAACAGGCCGATGCCGCTGATAAACGGCCCGATCACCGGGATGAGGGCGGGGACAATCAGGATCGCGGCAATCACCAGCAGGCGCTGCGGCGTGAAGCGCGGCCTCTTGCCGGCTGGCGGCTCGCGGCGTGTCTCCTGCCGGTCCGCCGTCTGGCCCACCGAAGACGCCGCGGTCTCGGCGGAAGGCCGGCGCAGGGCACTTTGCACAGCAGGCCGGGCTTCCGCCTGACGCCGGGCCTGTTCGGCCTTCCTGGCCTCTTCGCGCGCGAGAGCCGCCAATACGGGATCGAGAGCCGGCGCTGGCCTTTCCGCCGGCAACCAATGATGGCCAGCCGGCGCGCGCCCGGCTGCGGCGGCGGCGCGGAAAGCCGCCGCACCGCCGGGCTGCTTCGGCGTTGCAGCCGGGACGGCATGCGCCGCGGCGATGCGGCGCGCGCGCTCCAGCAGGGCGGCACCCTGCTGCGGATCCACCATGGCCGCGAACTGCCCGAAGCCGAGCAGGGAGCGCACCACATCCTTGCCGGGACCGAAATGACGGCCAGCCGGACCGTGTTTTTCCACCTGCTGCAGCACGGCGCGATAGCGGCGCAGCAAGGGACGGGGAACGGCGACCCGTTCGTTGACGGTCAGTCCCGTGACCTCCTGATGCCCCGAGCGGCGCATGATGCGGGTCTTGTCGGGATGGACGGTGAAGCCCTCGGCGGTGACGATGCTCTGCACCGCCTTCAGCAAGGTGCCAATCTTGCGCACCGCCTCGCCAGAGCCCGAAAAAGTAAGGTCGTCGGCATAGCGGCTGTAGGTAAAGCCGAGTTCGTTGGCGAGGCCGTCCAGCCGGCGATCGAGATAGCGGCAGATGACATTGGTGATCGCGGGGCTGGTCGGCGCGCCCTGGGGCAAGAGGCGCCTGCCGTCGCCGACGAAATGGCGCTCGCCGTCGAGATGGACCTCGTCGACCATCGCCTCGGTGCAGAGCAGCGCGAGCAGGATCGCTGCTTTTTCCGCATAGCCTAGGGACCGGAACATGCCCTTCACCCGTGCATAGGTGAGGGTCGGGAAGAAATCCTTGAGGTCGAGATTGACAACCACGTCCTTGCCGACATGGTTGCGGGCATTGGTGAGGATCGAACGCTCGGGCACGAAACCATGCGCCGCCTCGTGCAGGCCGACGCGAGCGAGGATGTTGTCGAGCACCCAATATTGCGCCCGCTTCAGCCTTGGCATCGGCGCCGAGATCAGGCGCTCTCCACCAGTCTTTTTGGGAATACGGAAACGCTGATAATGGCTGACGGAAGAGACTTTGCGACTGAAGGTGAGAAAGCGCAGCTCTGAAAGGGGAATACCGATGCCGTCCGCCAGGGCCTTGGCATCTGCGATATCGGGTAGTCCCGGCAGGAGCGGCCGCCTGATCGGATCGGCGCTGAGACCGGCGGAGACGCCCTCCCCCAGATAAAGCACTTCGCGCTGGCGCCGCAGATGCCAAGCCTCAGCCCGGTCCTGCCGGGCCTGGGCATGGCGGCGCCTGGTCTCGGCCCGCCGTGCCAGGGCCTCGGCCTTGCGGCGCTTGTGCATCTCCTTGATCGCCCGCTCCGGATCGCTCCACAGGGCGTTCTGGCGCTGAAGCTCGCCGAGTTCGCGCAGAGCCTCGCCGCGCTCGCGTATCGCTGCGGCCGCCGGGCTCGGCGCGGCCGTGCCATCCGGCCAGAAGCCGAGCCGGATCATCTCTTCGAGAATGACCTCGTCCTTGGACGATTCGCGGATGCGGTCATAGAGTTCCTGCCGGGTCAGGCTTCCCGGTGCGACGGTCTGGTTCACGTCGCCTCCCGCCATTGGGGACGAAGGAACGCGTCGGCGCGGGGAACCGGAAGGGGCACAGGCCGGGCTGCCTTCGTCTCATCCAAGGACTGGATCAATCCACTCGAAGCGGGGACGCCTACCGGTGCGCTATTGGGTTCAAGGAACCCAATCTGCAATAGCGCACCGGTAGGCAGTCCCCGCCCAGTGAAGATTGGGCCAGTGATGCGTGAACGGTCATGTTGCAAGGACGGCGATACGCCGCCCGGGTTGCAAGGTCCTGACCGGCCCGCGCCCTTCCGATAGGTGAGGTAAGCGCATCCGCTCACCGATTTCAAGCCATGTCGCCGTTCCCGGCGGAACAGCGGTGAGAAAGCTCCAACGTGACGGCGCGCCGTCCCTGGCGACGGCTCGGAAAACAAGGGAAGCCTCACGCCGCGTCCCCCTTGTCCTGCGCCACGCCCTCGACCTCTGCATGGAAGATGCGCCTGAGCGCCAGCATGTGCTCGCAAGGCCCGCGCATCATCTTGTTGTGGCCGTAGAAATGACAGCTGCAGCGTGCCTCGACCAGGCGATCGTCAGCGTCGATCGTGAGCGCGACACTCTCCTTGCGGGCGTTGTCGAGCACGGTGCCGGTGACGACGCGACGGCCCTGATTGCGGTCGACGCCGGCGATGGTGACGAGATTGGCCTCGACCAGGCGATCGGCGTTGGCCTCCTGCTCGCTGGCGAAACGCAGTTCCGACAGCGCCAGGGGCTCGCGCGTGAGTTCGCGCCGGCGATAGACCCCCTTGTCGAGGTCGAACATCACCCGCCCCGCCTGGGTATAGGCGGCCAGAGCGGCCTGGACGATACCCTCCTCCAGCCCGAGGTCACGGGCGAGGTCCCGCGCCGGCGCGGCATGCCGGTCTCCGAGTGCGGCGAATACGCGCCGGGCCGTATCGGCATCCACCTTGTGGCGGGGGGCCAGCAGATCGAACTGACCGGCCGAGGACCAGTCATTGGCCGTCCAGCCGGAGAGGCCGAGGGTGAAGCGGATCCCGCCGAAATCGACCACGAAGAAAGAGGGAAGCCCCGTGCCGGTGAGGTGCACGCGCACGCTGCGGGCAAGCGGCAGCGCCCGTTCCAGGATGGCGAGGCGGCGCCGGCCCCAGAGCCGGATCTCGCCTCCTTCCCGACCCCGATAGATCGAGCGCCGGAAGGTGAGGCGCTCGCCCCAGGGCTCGACCAGGACCTCTACCGGCGCATCGGGCTTGAGCAGGAAGCGCAACGAGCGTGGGCCGACGCGCTCCTTCCGGCGCGCGAGGCTGGTGAGGATATTGGCAAGATCCATCGGATGGAGGTCGAAGACATGCGCCGGCAGGGTCATGGCGCTCGATACCTGCAGGAAGCCCCGGACCCAGCTATCGGGGAGGTCGATATTCTCCTCGCGGAAGCCGTTGTCGTCGGCGGTCTGCACTTCGAAGCCGGACGGATCGATGCTCAGCGTGGTGTCGCGATAGGTCCTGATCTTCTGGAATTCGTCATAGAGCGCATGGCTGTAGTCGATATTGGTGGTGCCATAGGCCATCTCGCCGAGTTGCTCGAACACGTCGTGATCGCAGGACAGGCGCCCATAGCTGGACTCATCCAAGCTGAAGCATTCGAAGAAGATCTCGTCCGGATGCACGGTGATGACCGGATCCAGCACGATCCAGGCATCGCGATTTTGCTTGTAGAGATAGTTGAAATAGGCCTGCCGCGCCGTGAAGAATGGCTTCATCAAGCGCTGGCTCTCGTCATCGAGCGTGCGAATGCGCTTTTGCAGCGTTTCGATGCGCGGCTTCAGTTCCTCGCGGCGGGTGGCCGCCTCGGCCAGCAAGGCCGCCTCGTTCTGCTTCAACCATTCGAAATAGGCCGTGCGATCGCGCGGCTTGAACCTGAGATCCGACACCACGACATGGTGCAGCGCGGAGATCGCCTCGCGAAAGGCGAGGTGGCGCGCGACCTTCCCGGTGAAGAAGGTCGGCTGGCGCAGCGTATCGGGCGCGAAGCCGAAAGTGGACGCCCCTGCATCTGTACTGGCGCGGCTTTCGCCGAGAAAACGGTAGACGAAATTCATGCCGCGCTCTCCTGCGAGGCTGAAGGAACCGCCAGACGGGCCGGTGTAAAACGAATCGGGGCTTGGGCGATCGGCAAGGCGATATCCGGCCACCGGCGGGCAATCTCGGTGAGGATGGCGAGCGCTGGCGCCCGGTCCTTGGCAACAGCGCTGAGGGTCAAATCATGTAAGAGGCGCCAGATCGCCTGCGCCCTTTCATGGCTTTCGAGCGCCTCCCGCCGGAGCGCTGCGAACACGCGGTCCTTGGCGATCCGGCCACGATTGATCTGCATCAGGATGATGCGAGCCTGCGTCAGGAAGGTCGCGAACAAGGTGGGATTCGCAAGGCTCTGTCCGGTGATCAGTTCGGTGACGAAGAGATGGAAGCTGCCCGAGGGGTGTTCGAGCACGCGCGCGAGCACCATGCCGGCATCGCCCGTATCGAGGCTCCGGCGCAGCAATTGGCGTGCACTCTCCTGCACGGCCGGCGAGGTGGAATCGGCCATCACCGCCAATGCGGCAGCCGGCAAGGCGCCATCGGGCCAGGCCAGCAGCCGCCGTGTAGCGGGCTCGCGTATGTCATCCCACTCGCTTTCGACCAGCAGCACCGCATCCTCGGGTGCTGCCAGGAAGCGGGCCTGGTCGGTCTCGAAGGCATTGAGGGCGAAGGCGCGCACCGCCGCGAAGGGATGATTGCCGAGCCGGGCAAGCTGCTTGACGGAAAAGCGCGAAGCATCGCTCTGCGTGAGCGCCCGGGTGCCGAGCAGCCGCGCACCCTTGGCCCGTGCCTGCAACAGGCGCCAGAGCGTCGATGTATCGATGCCGGCGAGAAAATCGGGCAGGCTTGCGGCAAACAGCTCGACCATATCGGCCGCATGCCCGTCGGAGGGTTCGGCCCGGAACAGGCCGTCGATCAGCCTGTCCCTGAGAGCCTCGGCAAAGCCGCGATTGTGCGCAGCAAGCCGGGCCACCAGCGGGCGGGCCGCCGCGCGCAGATCCGCGTGGGCCCCGGTGGCGGCCGCGAGGATGGTCTGGCTTTGCGCTTCGAGTTCAGCGTCTTCGAGCCGGGCGAGCAGGCGCATGGAGGCGGACCGCACCGGCAGCGATTCGGCTGCGAGGACGGCATCCCAGAAGGGGCGCGGCAGCTCGCCAGGGCGAATCGGCGTAACGGCGAGCAGTTCGATCGCAGCCCCCTGCACCACGCTGGCCTTGTGGCCCGTCAATGCCTCGATTGCGGCCGGGGGCAGCGGGCAGTCATGGGCGGGCCATAGAGCAGGCAGCAAAGACAGGGCAAAGCGCAGGCCGACGATCTGGCACTCGTCCGGTTCGACCGGCAAGGTTCCGAGCCAGGCTGCGAAATCCTCGGTCAGGCGGACCCGCTGCTGCCGGCTCGGCGGGCGCTGTTCCAGCCAATCGCGGCTCGCCTGCTGCATGCGCGCCTGCGTGGTGAGCAGGGCCGCCAATGCCAAAGCCGGTTCGGACCAGGGCCATTCGGGACGCGCGGCGATCGCCCGTATCGCCAGCATGTGGGCCTCGGCGAGGTCGGCCTGCATCAGGGCCGCGATCAAGGCGGCATCGGCCTTGTCATCGTCGACGAGGCGGCGCGCCAACGATACCGCCAGGCCCAGCACCTCGATATAGGGAGAGGTCAGCAGGTCAGGGATCGCTGCGGCATCCATCGCCGCCGGCCGCGCCGGCCCTTCCTGCAGGGCCTGGACGGCAAAGAGTGCCGCGGCCTGGCAGCGTGCCCCTGCCGCCACCCGCAGCAGGCGCTGCGGCTGGGTGTCCCACAACGCCGGAAACGCCTCCCCGCGCCCAGCCGTACCCGCTTCGTCGGCAACCGAGAAGCTCAGCCTGTTGAGACGGAAGCGTACGCCAGGCTGATTGCGGTGAAGCAGTTGGCCGAGACTCCAGATCCGCCGCAGGGCCGGATGATAGAGCGTGCGCCGCTGATACCGCCCGTCGACCTGCACGAAATGCTGCTGCTCATAGGCCTTCTCGCCATCGGCATCGCTGAAAGCCAGCAGCAGCTCGCACGCCATCGCGGTGAAAGCGTCCTGGCCGAGTTCGCCGCGCTTGCGCAGGCTGCGCCAGGCTCGGCGCTTGAAATAAAGCAGCGTCTGTTCCGACAGCGCGACGCGCGGCGTGGCGCTGGCCTGCTCCTCACTGAGCTTCAGGGGCTTGCGCTCGCCCGGGAGCCAGACCTGGCCGCGATAGGCATAACGATACATCGGCGAGGCCAGCTCGAACTGGCGGGCCGTCGCCGCAAAAAGCGGACCATCATCGGTGAGGTCGGCATATTTGAACAGGCGCCGCAACACCTGCACGAAGGGAGGCCGGGCGGAGACGGCGGCGAGCCCCGCCAGCAGAGCCTTGCGGGCGGCGGCATCGACGAGCGCGCGATGGGCAAGGGCAATCAGGAACTGGTTGGCGAAGCCCGGCTGCATCGCTGCTGCGGCAAGCAGCGTATCGACCAGGGCATGGCCGTCGGCGGCGGCGATGGCGGCCTCGATGGCCGCAGCCTGCGCCGCATTGCCGGCCCTGGGCAGCGCAAGGCGCGGCGGCTGCCGGGCCGGACCGAGGAGATCGCTGGCGAGAGCGTAGGCGGCATAGTCGCGCGTTATCGCGCTGATATTGGTCTCGGCGATCCCGGCCAAAAGCCCGGCCGCATCCGGGCCGCCGCAGCGCGCCAGGGCATGCACCAGGCTGTAGCTCGCTTCGCTTGGGCCAAGCTTTTCGGTCATGGCCGCGAACTGCGGCCAAGCGGCCCTCAGACGGATGACGCCGATGCGCCAGAACAGGCGATCGCGCTCCTTGGCGGGCCAGGGCGAACGTAGGCAGGACGCGAGCTGGTTCAGCAACTCGCCATCGCGTCCGCCCACCGGCGCCTCACCAGGCGCTTGGGAGGTCGCCACAGGCTTGGCTTCCTCGCCCATGCGACGATAGCCGTCATTCACCTTCGAAATGACGACACTGTCATAAAGCTTTTCTGCCGATGACAACGCGACCGGGGAAGGTGTCTTCGTACCATCTCGCAGCGTCGCCCCACGCCTGCCATATCGAAAATTGACCAGATAACGTTCTTCGACTTGCTGACGCTCGAGATCGACGAGATCCACCTCGTAGATCTTGTCGGATGTCCCCTCTTTCATCCATAGGCGGACAGAACGGACGAGTTTCATTACCACCCCATGGATGCATTCTTCGATGAAGGTGTGGCAAGTTCCGCCTCCGGCGTCAATCGGCTGCGCGCATCAGGCGATCCCGAGGAAACACTGCCGGCAAGTCCGCGCGGCACCTTCAGCGCGGCATCATGGCCGTTGCGGTCAGCCCGCCGGCACGGGATAAGAAGGCTTCCCATCCCGTGATCGGACGAATGCAATGCCTGATATCGACGTCTTCCGCCGCGAACTCGCGGCCGCCTTCCGCCTTGCCGCGAAGTTCGACTTCAACGAAGGCATCTGCAATCATTTCTCGGTGCAGGTCCCGGGTGCCGACGAGCGCTACCTCTTCAATCCCTACGGTGTCCACTGGTCGGAAATGCGTCCGGCCGATCTTCTGCTCGTTGATGGACAGGGGCAGATCCTGGAGGGCGAAGGCGAGCTGGAGGCGACCGCGCGCAACATCCACATTGCCGGGCACCGCGCCAATCCACGTCATCTTTGCCTGCTGCACACCCATATGCCCTGGGCCACCAGCCTGACCATGATCGAGGGGGGGCGGCTCGAAATGGCGCATCAGACGGCGGCCCGCTTCTACGGCCGAACTGCCTATAACGATGAATTCGGCGGCTTCGCCTCGGGCAAGAAGGAAGGCGAGCGCATCGCCAGTTCCGCCAAGTCGGACCAGAAGGCCGATATCGTCTTCCTGGCTCATCATGGCGTCATCGTCGGCGGCCCCTCCGTCGCCACCGCCTTCGACGATCTCTATTACCTCGACCGCGCCTGCCGCCAGCAGGTGCTGGCGATGTCGACCGGCCGGCCGCTCAAGCTCATTCCACAGCAGGTCATCGAGAGCACGGCGCGCGAATGGACTGATGTCCTCGACCACCAGGCCAAGCTGCATTTTGCGGCGCTGATGCGGATCAACGGCCTGTGACGGCACTACGCTGGGTGCGTATCCGCCAGAACGGCCGGGCAGAATTGTGGAAGCTCGACAAGCCGCTTGCCGAGGGCGGCGTTGCCACTTTCTATCGTGGCCGGCTCTTCGAACAGAAGGGTGGTGAGCGGGTGAAGCTGGACGAGGAGGTCAAGTTTACCGAGGCCGAACCGGCCTTGGCCTGGTTTGAACGCCAGCAAGCCTCCTAGAATCACTTCTGCGCTGCGTGAGCTATGCGCTGAGCGCGGATGGCCCTACGGACGCCTCTGTATAACCAAGAGGTACGCTATCCCCTTCCTTTCGCAGGCGCAGCATAAGCGCCCCTGCATTTCCTGGGGAACCTGCTCAAGCAAGGACAAAGAAAAAGCCGCCGGGAATCATCCCGGCGGCTTTGCATTCCGTAACGGTTGCTAAGCTCGATTAGCGAGCAGCGCCGCGAGCGATTTCCTCGATACGGCCGCGGAAGATGCCGAGATCAGCAAGCTCACGGTCATCGAGAGCCGAGAGAGCCTGAAGGGTACGGCGATAATTGCGATAGGCCGTGAAACGAGAAGCGATCGAAGAGACGAAACCGAAGAGAACCATGACACTTACTTTCCGAAGAGATTGATTTGTTGCAGTGCATATACTCCTCTTTTGCACCGCACGGTAAAAAATCGCACAGACCGGCGCGTATGCCCGGTATGCGGCGCTTGCATGGATTTTGTGCATAGCGCTTAGCAATAGGGCAACATTCCGCCTCAATCGAATGCCGGCGCCCAAACGGGGACGGATTCCGCCTCCGAATTGCCGCAGGGGTAACCAAGCTGGTAGGATCGCCACCAAAATAAAGCCGGCAACACAAGCCAGCCACAATTGCGCCTTTCCATCGACGAAGCCCAGTAAGGCTGGGGTCGCCGTCAATCAGGGAGCTTGCCCGTGGCCAAGGAGACATCCGACATCCTCGCCATCGACATTGGAGGCACCGGCCTCAAGGCGGCGATCATCAATCCGGGCGGCCAGATGCAGGGAGAACGGGTGCGCGTTGCCACGCCCCATCCCTGCCCGCCCGATCTATTGGTCGAGACCCTGGCGGAGCTGGTCGCGTCCCTTCCCGCCTATAGCCGGATCTCGGTGGGCTTTCCTGGCGTGATCAGGCATGGCCGCGTCCTCACCGCCCCCCACCTTGCTCCCGATGGCTGGGACGGTTTCCCGCTCGGGAAGAAACTTTCGGCACGACTCGGCGACAAGCCGATACGGCTGATCAACGATGCGGAAGTCCAGGGCCTCGGCCTGATCAGAGGCAAGGGCATCGAGCTTACCTTAACCCTGGGCACCGGAGCGGGGACGGCGGTGTTCCGTGACGGCGAGCTGATGCCGCATATGGAACTGGCCCACCACCCGATTACCCGCTCCAAGACCTATGACGACTATATCGGCGAGGCAGCACGGGAGAAGATCGGCAACAAGCG
Source organism: Labrys sp. HAY1-8F (assembly GCF_056754975.1). Taxonomy (NCBI): domain Bacteria; kingdom Pseudomonadati; phylum Pseudomonadota; class Alphaproteobacteria; order Hyphomicrobiales; family Xanthobacteraceae; genus Labrys; species Labrys sp. HAY1-8F. The sequence continues at coordinate 1,746,850 of NZ_JBPGWZ010000002.1, forward strand.
CTGGAACAAGCGGTTGAAGCATGTCATCGACGTGCTCTTCGTGCTGTTCCACTATGACCATCTCTATCTCGGCGGCGGCAACACCAAGCATGTGAAGCTCGCGCTACCGGCCAACGTCACGCTCGGCTCCAACGATGCCGGCCTCGACGGAGGTGCGGCGCTCTGGCGCCTGAAGAATTTCCACGAATCCGAAGAAGCCCCTGCGGTGCCCCGCAAGGCTAAACCTTCCAGCAAGGCCAAGTCTCCCGGCAAGTCTCGACCACCCCGCAAGGCCGAATCGATCGGCAAAAAGGGCAAGGCATGAGCGAAACCAATCCGCCCCCCGGTGCCCCGGGCGTCGAGCCACGCTGGACCTCGGCCGCCAAGAGCGGCATCGGCACCGCCGGTTCCGCGTCGAGCCGTGTCTGGTTCGCACTCAGCCACGGCATCCTCAATGAGATCTACTATCCGCGCATCGACCTCGCCTGCATCAGGGATTGCGGCCTCCTGGTCACGGCGGCAGACTATTTTTCCGAAGAAAAGCGCGACGCCGACGGCGACATCCGCATGGAGAGCGACGGCATCCCGATCTTCGAGCTCGTCAACACGGCGCAGGACGGGCGTTATCGCATCAGCAAGACTGTGCTGGCCGACCCCTTCCGCGACAGCCTGTTGCAGGACATTCGATTCGAGGCTCTAAAGGGCGAGACTGAGGATTACGGCCTGCACGTGCTGCTGTCGCCGCACCTCGTCAACCAGGGCAGCCACAACACCGCCTGGGTCGACGACTACAAGGGGCACGGCCTGCTGATGGCCAGCGGCAGCTACGGTTATTCGCTCGCCCTCGCCGCCTCGGTTCCCTGGCAGGCCCGCTCGGCCGGCTATGTCGGTTTTTCCGACGGCTGGCAGACCCTCAAACGAGGTGAAGGCGTCAACCCCGCCTGGCTCCGCGCCGAGGATGGCAATGTCGCGCTGAGCGGCACGCTCGACCTTCGCGGCAGCCAGGGCCGTGTGCTGCTCAGCCTCGGCCTGGGCCTCAGGCCGGAGGAAGCGGCTCTCAACGCCATCGCCAGCCTGCAGCAAGGGTTCGAGCCCGCGCGCCGGCGCGTGCGCACCATCTGGCAGGGCTGGCAGGCGGGCCTCGAGGATCTCGACCATATCAGCCCCGCTCAAGGCACCAGCTACCGCACCAGCACCGCCGTGCTTGCCGCCCATCGCACCGGCGCCTTCACGGGCGGCGCCATCGCCAGCCTGTCGACGCCCTGGGGCTACAACAAGGGTGACAACGATCTCGGCGGCTACCACCTGATCTGGCCGCGCGACCTCGTCGAGACGGCCGGAGGGTTCCTGGCGGCCGGCAGCCCGGCCGACGCGCGCGGCATCCTCGACTATCTCGCCGCCATCCAGGAGGGCGACGGCCATTGGGCCCAGAACAACTGGACCGACGGCCATCCCTATTGGGACGGCATCCAGATGGACGAGACCGCCTTCCCCATCCTGCTCTACGACATGCTCGTGCGGGCCGGCAGTCTCGATGCCGCCGATGCCAGGCGCTTCGTACCGATGGTGGAGAGCGCCGCGAGCTTCGTGCTGCGTAACGGGCCGGTCACCGACGAGGATCGCTGGGAAGAGGACGCCGGCTATTCGCCCTTCACGCTTGCCGTCGAAATCGCCGCTTTGCTCGCCGCCGCCGACGCCATGGACGCGGCGGATCGCCCGGATGCCGCCGCGTTGCTGCGCGAGACGGCCGACGCATGGCATGCCGAAATCGACGACTGGACCTTTGCCAGCGATACCGACCTTGCCAGGGCGCTCGGCATTCCCGGCTATTATGTCCGCATCGGCCCCGGCGACACCGAGGACGGGCCGGGCCTCGGCGGCAATGTCGCCATCAAGAACCGCTCCGCCCAGGAGGCCGTACTCAGCGCCAAGATGCTTCTCAGTCCCGACGCCCTCGCCTTGGTGCGGTTCGGCCTGCGTGCCGCCGACGACCCGCGCATGGTGGCGACCGTGAAGGCGATCGACCATCTCCTGAAAAAGGATCTGCCCAGCGGCCCCTGCTGGTATCGCTACAACAATGACGGCTATGGCGAGCATGAGGACGGCTCTGCCTTCGACGGCACCGGCGTCGGCCGGCTCTGGCCGCTCCTGACCGGTGAACGCGCCCATTACGAACTCGCTGCCGGCAGGCCTGAAGAGGCCCGGCGCCTGCTGGCAGCGCTCGAAGCCTCGGCGGGGCCTGGCGGCCAATTGCCCGAACAGATCTGGGACGGCGCCGACCGGCCGGAGCACGAACTCTTCCTCGGCAAGCCGACCGGCAGCGCCATGCCGCTGGTCTGGGCCCATGGCGAGCATATCAAGCTGCTGCGCTCGCTGCGGGATGGGGCCGTGTTCGACACCCCGCCCCAGACGGTCGAGCGTTATCTGAAGCGCAAGATTACGAGCAACCGCCGCTTCTGGCGGCTCAACCACCAGCGCCGAGCCATTGCCCCCGGCCAGGTCCTGCGCATCGAAATCGCCGACCTTTCGGCAATTCGCTGGAGCTTCGACGGCTGGGCCAGCCATGACGAAGGCCGAACCCATGATGCGGGCCTGTCCCTCCATGTGCTCGACCTGCCGACCTCGACCCTGCCTGATGGCGCCGAGATCCGCTTCCGCCTCGCGCCGATCGGCGGCCCCTGGCTGGAGGAGGACTATCGGGTGACGGTGGGGTAGAAAAAGCGCAACTTCCTCGAATGTATTTGCCCTTTACCACGAAGGCCGCGCCACCCCTCACCCTTACAAATGAGGCGAGCAACTGCCTTCACGAACCCACCCCCGTCAAGGCCGAGGCCAACATCCAGACAGCGACCAGCGCCAGCATGAAGGCGTAGGCAAAGCCCTGGATGCGCAAGGCGCGGGGCGAGGAGAAGCGCCGGGCCAGCCACATCGCGCCGAGTGCCCAGACGAAATGCGAGACCAGACTGAGGATGGTGAGGGCGACGGCTATGATCAGGGCATTGGCGACTAGGTCTTTATCGGGCAATTGGAACTGGGCGTAGATGATGAGCAGGAGCGTCAACCCCTTCACGTTCAGGCCCTGTACCAGCATGCCACCCCAAAACCCCATCGGCGATGCGTCGGTGGCCGTCGACGCGCTGAGTGCCGAACCCCGTGCCATCTCGAAGGCGATATAGAGAACGACCAGTGCCCCGACGACCTGCACCATGATGAGCAGGCCGGGATAGTTGACCAGGAAGCCGGTGACACCCAGGCCAACCAGGAAAGCGGGCAGGAACACCATCAGGTCCATGCCGAGGATCATCGGCACCGATCGCATCAGGCCGTGGCGGCCTCCCGCCGCCGCGCAGAGGAAATTCGTCGGTCCGGGGCTGAACATCAGCGGAAAGACCAGCAGGAACAGCTTGACGAAAGCTTCGACACTCACCGAACGGCTCCGCCGTCATCAGGTCGAGAGTTCATCACCACCCCTTTTTCCGTTTTACAGCCGCCCGCGCCCATACGACAATCAACCCCGTTCAGGCCTGCGGACACCCGGTTCGAGCGGATCATACAAACATGTCGGGATTTCCCGAAGTCATCATCATCGGCGGGGGCATAGGCGGACTGGCCGTCGCCAACGCCTTGACGCAGGCGGGAATGAGCTGGGAGATTCACGAGCGGTCGCCGCACATCGGAATGGGCGGCACCGGCCTGACATTGTGGCCCAACGCGCTCAGGGCGCTCGGTCGGCTCGGCCTCGACCGCGGCGTCCAGACCTTGGCCGACCCGCTGGAGTTGGGCGAGATCTATGACTGGCGGCAAAGACCATTGAAAACCATCCCGCTGACGCCGGTGCGTGAGCGTAGCGGCCTGCCTCTGCTCTGCCTGCGCCGGGTCGACCTCTATGCCGAATTGTTGCGTCCGCTCGATCCAGCCAGGATCCACACCGGCAGCCGCTGCGTCCGCTATCAGCGTCAGGCCGAGGGCGCTAGCCTGACCTTCGAGGACGGTTCGGCACGTCGCGCTCCCCTGGTGGTGGCGGCCGACGGCGTGCGATCCTTCCTGCGCGATGCCATGATCGGTTTCTCGCCGCTGCGCTATGTCGGCTGGATGACCTGGCGCGGCGTCACCAAACTGCCTGCCGGCACCTTCCCGAAGGGCCGCTACCGCGAGTTCTTCGGCCGCGGCAGCCGCTTCGGCGTATTCTGGATCCGCGACGACTATGTCTATTGGTACGGCACGCTGAACAGCGCCATGCACGACAAGCCTGCCATCCATCCCGCGCACAAGGCCGAGGCCCTGGCGCATTTTGCGGACTGGCCGCCCCTCGCCCATAGCGTGATCGGCGCGACCGATCCGGAGGATCTGGTGCGCACCGGCGTCTATGACACCCTGCCGCTCCCCTGTTGGACCGACGGTGCCCTCGCTTTGCTCGGCGATGCCGCTCACCCGATGACGCCCGATCTCGGTCAGGGCGCCTGCCAGGCCATCGAGGACGCCCTGGCCCTGGTGCACTGCATCAAAGCCGGCTCGGAGCTTTCGGCGGCCTTGTCGACCTACCAGGGTATCGGGCTGGCGCGCACCTCGCCCCTCGTCGCGCGCTCGCGCAAGATAGGCAAGATGCGGCAATGGCAGACGCCGGTGACGGCCACACTGCGCAACACCATCATGCGACTGATGCCGCAAGGCGCCATCCTCAAACTGTTCGAAACCTGATGGCCGATGGCGGTAACAATCGAACAGGGGCACTCGGATGAATAGAACCGCCAGCATCGTGTGCCTCATCTGCGCCCTCAGCTATGCGGCGACCGGCGCCACCTTCTTTCTCGATCCGACCTCGCAATTCAAGACCGGCACGCTGGAGTACTGGAATGCGCTGGCAGGGGCGCCGTTCGGGCGCCAGGCCTTCCTGATGGCCTTCGCCCTGGCCGGTCTCACCGCTTTCTGCGCCATGAGCGAAGTGCAGCGCCTGATAGGCCCGGCGAGCGGCCTCGCCCGGCTCGCAGCCTCGCTCGGCCAGCTCGGCTTCGGTGTCACCGCCATCAGCTATGTCCGCCTGCTCGGCGGCGAGGCCCAGCGCGCCCAGGCCTTCGCAGCAGGTACGGATGCCGTGAGGCAGTCGATCACCTCCTTCTCACTCGTCCTCGATCCGCAAGGCTGGCTGATCTTCTTCGTGAGTGGCGTAAGCCTCCTGCTGTTCGGTGCTCTGGGCTGGCGGCTCGGCACGATCCCCAAGGTCCTGGCCCTGCTCGGCATGGCCGGCGGCCTGCTCTATGTCGTCGCCTTCATCGCACGCGCCAACCAGCAGATGCTGATCGTCGATGTCGCCGCAGGCCTCGGTGGCGTCATCATCGGCCCGCTTTGGTGGGCCGGCCTCTCCCTGCGCTTCCTCAGATCCGGCGATCAGGCCTCGGCGAGGCGGTAGGGCTCGAGGCCCTCGCGTTCGACCTTGCGCTGCCACTCCCTGAGGGCGCGCACATGGTAGAACGGAACGTGGCGGGACCAGATGTCGCGCCAGCGCGTAAACACCGGCCTTATGCCCCTGATTGCCCGCAGTACCGGCTCGTCACCAACCTTGTCCCATTGCCGGGACACGGTGCAGAAGCCGCCATGGGTGCAAAGCGCCAGATTGAACAGGAGGCGGTAGAGCGGCCTCGGCAGAAGACGGCCGAGATGTCGGCGCCAGGTCGGGCCGGCGTCCACTTCTGTCCCGTCGGCGAAATCGGTCAGCAGCACTTCCGCCTCGACCCGGATCCGAGCCAGGCGCGCGATGCGGACGACGAAACCCACGCAGCTCTGGTCGAGCAGATCGAAGCTGAGTTCACCCTCGCCCTTGCCGCGCTGGAGCGCCTCGATGCTGGCGCAGATGCCCGCGAAGGCCGGCCGGGACAGGATGACGCGGGTGATCAGCGGGTTCCAGGCGATACGGTCATATTTGTCCGGCAGCAGCAGCATGCCGGGCATGCGCAGGCCAGGGAAATCATCCGGCTCGATGCCAGTGCTCTCATCAGGAAAGAAGCCGATAGGGCGAACACCGCCCTCTTCATCCACGAGCCGAACGAAAGCATGGCCGTGATTGCTCACCAGTCCCGGCACCTCCGACTTGCAGACGGAGACGATCTCCAGGACCGGTGTTTCAGGGCGTTCGGCCTCGGCCAGCCAGCGCACGGGTCGAAGCTCCGTCCACAGGGCCCGCTCGTCGATCGGGCCCCGCTTGCGGAGATCCAGGCGATCGGCCTTGCGCTGCCAGCAAAGCATGGTTCATTCCGCGGCCACTGCCCAATCGGCCCGCCGCAAATAGCTCCGATCGGAGACGACATGCAGGTTGCGCGCCTCGAAGCCGGCCACGAACTCCTCGTGGCTAGCGAAATAATGCATGAACTGCTCGCCCGACATCACCTCCTCGAAGGTCGGCGTCGCCTCGGCAACGCCGCGGACCCGTTCGAACATGGTGTCGAGTTCCGCCTGCTTGAAATCGAGATAAGCGCCCGGCGAGATCTGGACCAGGGTCGAGGTGAAGCAGCACGCCGTCTCGACGCAATCGGTCTGGATATCCGGCGGCACCCGTCCATTGGCGAAGACCCAGGCCATCCGATCGGGGAAGGCCAGCAGATAGATGGCGGCGATCAGTTCGAAATTGCCCTGTGTGTCGAAATCAAACTCGCTGGCGGGCCGGTTGTCCGTCGCCTGTGTCAGGATCGGATTCCAGGCCGGCATGCCGATGATCAAGGGCTCGACCGCATCGCCATAATGCTCGATCAGCCGGCGGCCATGCAGGACGACGGACAGGATATCGGCCTCGGTGACCTTCGACAGGCCGATCATCGCCCCGAGCCCGGCCTGCAGGCCGGCGCGTATGGCCAATTCCTGGGAGCGCAGCCGATGCAGGAAGCCGACGGGTTCGTCCGTCTTCTTCTGCAGGCGCAATTGTTCGTCGACACCCCAGGCTTTCGGTCCGCTCGGAATATGATAGCCGTAGAGTTCGCGGTCATAGGTCTCCTGCCAGGTCAGCACGCAATCGAGCCCCTCCTGTCTGAGATCGCGATAGTGCTGCTCATGCATCGGCACGAGGCAGACCGAGACGCGCGCCTCAGGATTGACGGCCGAAGTTTCTTCCTTCAGGCCGCGCACCAGTCCCTTGAGATGCTGCTGCAGCAGGGTCAGGTCGTCGCCGCCCGCGATTTCGAAATGGGAGAAGCCCTTGCGCGCCAGAATGCGTGCCTGCTCACGGATGGCGGTTTCGGTGATGGAAAGGCGCACCATTTCCTTGTTGTCGGCGCGCCAGCCGCAGAAACGGCAGGTGCTCGCGCAAAAGGACGTCACCTCGATCGGCACCATCGTCGCCACGCTCTGGCCGAAGGTTCTCTGGCGTTGCCTGCGGGCCGCCTCCACAACCATTGCACGAAGTTTCTGATCCGGATTGCGGCGTATAAGATGAAGAAGAGTGGCCGTCTCCTCAGGCAATAGACCTGTCGACGACTCCCTATTCTCCAAGATGCCTGAGATAAGATCGACTCTATCGACCATCTCCATATCATCAGATACTTTATTTTCTTTAAATATTTCTATCGAATTGTCAAAAATAGAGAGATAGAACGAAGAAGAAATTGGATCAATCATCAGATTCCCTCCAACTTAATTCGCAGAATTAAGATAAAATCATGAATTCGCGCGACATGCAATGTCCTCTTAATGTTGTTTTCAGCGCCAACTAGTGTTATTGCGCCAGTAAAACAAGGATAATAGTACCAGTACAGCCTTTCCATGCCACGGTTCAGCCGGCCCGAAATCTGAAACTGACCCATGATCTCGACAGAAACCCATTCGACGGATCTGGTAGGTGATCGACCGCCTCCTTCACGCATGGTGCCGACCTGCCTCGTGCAACAAGTGAAAAAATATGTCAGCATTGTTGACATATTTTTTCCCAAGGAGGATGCTGCACGCAACATGAGCATCGCGCCCTGAAAACGGGCAGGCTTTTTCCAATTGGAGGCGATGCCGTGGTTGTGTGGCGGCATGCGTCTTGCTGCCGTTTGTCAGGAGAACAGGATCTTGGACTGGGAAGCGATCTTCGCCACGCGGGCGGGACGGATGCGTGCCTCGGAAATCCGCGAACTTTTGAAACTGCTGGAACAGCCGGACATCATTTCCTTCGCCGGCGGCATTCCCGACCCCGCCCTGTTTCCGAGCGAGGCCTTCCGGACGGCCTATGCCAGCGTGCTCGGCGATGCCAGCGCAGGCGCGGCACTGCAATATTCCACCAGCGAGGGCTTCCCGCCCTTGCGCGACTGGGTGGTCAGGCAGATGCAGCGTATCGGTGTTACCTGTGGGCCGGACAACATCCTCATCACCTCCGGTTCTCAGCAGGCGCTCGATTATCTCGGCAAGCTGCTCATCTCGCCCGGCGATACCGCCCTTGTCACCTGGCCGACCTACCTCGGCGCTCTGCAGGCCTTCAACGCCTATGAGCCGCGCTATGACAGGCTGGCGCCGGTGGAAGGCAACATGACCCCTTCCGCCTATGCCGACGCCGCCGCGAAGGCCGGCGGCCGGGTGAAATTCGCCTATCTGACGCCGGATTTCGCCAATCCGACCGGCGAGACGCTGGACCAGGCCGGGCGCGAACGCGTGCTCGATCTCGCCCGCGAACTCGACATCGTGGTGATCGAGGACACGGCCTATCAATCCCTGCGCTATGACGGCGCCGATGTGCCGTCGATCCTGGCGCTCGACATTGCCCGCGAGGGCCATATCGACGCCACCCGTACCATCTCCTGCGGCAGCTTCTCCAAGACGCTGGCGCCGGGCCTGCGCATGGGCTGGATCTGCGCCGCAGCCGGTGTAATCAAGAAGCTGGTGCTGATGAAACAGGCTTCCGACCTGCACAGCCCCACCATCAACCAGATGGCGATGCACCATGTGGCAGAACATGCCTTCCCCACCCAGGTCGAGAAGATCCGCGGCGCCTATCGCCATCGGCGCGACCGCATGCTGGCGGCCCTCGAACGCCACATGCCTGCTGGTGTGCGCTGGTCGCGCCCCGAAGGCGGCATGTTCGTGTGGGTGACGCTGCCCGACTGCATGGACGGTGCCCGCCTCCTGGCCCGCGCTATCGAGACCGCCCGCATCGCCTTCGTGCCCGGCCAGGCCTTCCACGCCGACGGCTCGGGCGCCAACACGATCAGGCTGAGCTTCTCGCTGGCCAATGACGCTGCGATCGACCAGGGCATCGAGCGGCTCGGCCGCGTCATTCGCGAAGCTGGCGCGGCCTGATCGCAGCGCCCCTGTTTCCTCTGTCCCTCGCTCCGGAATGTGCTTAAATCCGGAGCGGGTACAGTCCACGGAACGGGATCATGACGGCAGAACCGACGAGACCGGCATTTTCCAACCGCCTGCTGGATTGGATCGGCCTCGGCCTGCTCTATGCGGTGCTCCTGGCCGTCCCCTTTTTCGGCGCGCGCTGGCTCGGCGAGATGCTGCCCTCGATCTTCCATCCGATTGGCCGCATCATCGCCAATGCCGTGGTGATGCCGTTCTTCTATCTGTGCCTACATCTCATCCTCCGGCGCTTCGGCGCTCGGGTGCAGAACTTCATCATGCTGGTGGTGCTGATCTACGGCATCGCCACCTATATCGAACTCCAGCGCGCTTTGCGGACCGGCGACAACAATGCCTGGTTCAGCGCCTTCGTCGCCGCGGTCTACACACTCGGCTTCGCCGCCCTCACCATCAACAGCCTGATCGCCTGGCGGCGCGAAAAGCGGGCCGAGCGCGTGGTGGCAGAGCGTGAAGAGGCGGAACGGCAAGCCGAAGCCTTCGCCAAGGCCCGGCAGATCGGACCCTGACACGGCCCAGTGCAGGCCAGGGCCAGGCGATCGCGCCGCCCTCGATCTGCTGAAGAAGGCTCGATCCCAGGCGGCCTCGGGCGATCGAAAAACCTGCCAGCACAAGAATGATGGAATCTGCGGCATCTGGCAGTGCCCGCCGATGTAGGATGCTTCGTCGGGGATGCGCTTACCGATCTTTCAGACTGGTGGCGGCATCATCACAACAACGAACAATCACATCGGGAGGAAATGATGCGACTGAAAGTTCTGGCCGGACGGATGATGCGTTGGGGGCTCGGCGCCGGCGCTGCGCTGTGCATAGCGTTCTCGTCTGCCCCGTCCCCGGCCGAGGCGGCCTCCAAGACATTCTACTGGATCTCGCACGGCTCGGCCGCCGACCCCGTCTGGACCTATTTCCTGGCCGGCGCCGAGCAATGGGCCAAGGACACCGGCAACAAGGTCAACACCTCCTTCCACAATGGCGACGTCGCCTCGCAGCAGGAGGCCATCCGCGCCGCCATCGCAGCGGGCGCCGACGGCATCGTCACGGCGAGCCCCGCGGCCGGCAGCCTGGTGCAGCCGGTCGAGGAGGCCAATGCCAAGAAGATCCCGGTGATCGCCTTCAACTCCGATGACAAGACCGTGCGCTTTTCCACCTTCGTGGGCGGGGACAATGTCAAGGCCGGCGCCGACCATGCTCGCTACCTCGTCGACAAGGGACTGGTGAAATCGGGCGATTTCGTCTGGATGCCGGTGGAGGTGCCGGGCGCGACCTATGGCGCCGACCAGGAAAAGGGCATCGCCAGCGTGTTCAAGCCGCTGAATATCCGCTGGGAAATCACCGACGCCACGCTCGATCAGGCCGACATCATCTCCCGCATGAGCGACTACCTCACGGCCAACCGCAGCAAGATCAAGGCGATTCTCCCACTCGGCGACCTCGTCTCCGGCAGCATCAAGCGCGTGTTCGACCAGGTCGGCGTGAAGCCGGGCGAGATTCCGGTGGTCGGCTGGGGCAATTCGCTCGATACCGCCAACGAGGTGCAGGAAGGTTATGTCATGGCAGCGGCCTGGCAGGATCCGCAGGCCCAGAGCTATCTCGCTCTCTCGCTTGCCGCGATGCAGGCCGGCGGAATCAAGCCCGGCTTCGACATCACCACCGGCTCCATGTACGAAAAGGACAAGGCCGCCGACTTCATCGCCCTGATGGGCGGCAAGAAGTAGGAAATCACGGAACAACTGGCCAGCCATTGGCTCCAAACGCAAAAAGCGGCCCCGAAGGACCGCTTTTTTGTTGTTTCCCCGAAGGGTCCACTGGAGCGGGAGAAGGGATTCGAACCCTCGACCCCAACCTTGGCAAGGTTGTGCTCTACCCCTGAGCTACTCCCGCTTCCGTGGGCCGCAGATGCTCGTTGCATCGGCGTGGGCGCTCTATGCCAAAGCCCGTGACGGATTGCAACAGGCAAGTTTCAGTTTTTTTGCATTGCGTGATCAATCCACAGGCCGCGCTTATATCGCCGGGGGTGACGCGAGCCCCGTTTCGTGCCAAAAGCGCGCCAATTCCCGATGATCGCCCCCGCTTCTGGGCCTCAAACTTTTCTGCGGTTCCGCCTTGAACGATCTGTCACACACTTCGGCCCTCACCCCGCTCGCCCGCGAAGTCGAGCGGCGGCGCACCTTCGCCATCATTTCCCACCCGGACGCCGGCAAGACCACGCTGACGGAAAAGCTGCTGTTGTTCGGCGGCGCGATTCAGCTGGCCGGCCAGGTCAAGGCCAAGGCAGAAAAGCGCAATACCCGCTCGGACTGGATGTCGATCGAGCGCGAGCGCGGCATTTCGGTGGTCACCTCGGTGATGACCTTCGAATATGAGGGCCTCGTCTTCAACCTGCTCGACACGCCGGGCCACGAAGACTTCTCGGAAGATACCTATCGCACGCTCACGGCCGTCGATTCGGCGGTAATGGTGATCGACGCGGCCAAGGGCATCGAGGCGCGCACGCGCAAATTGTTCGAGGTCTGCCGCCTGCGTGACATTCCCATCGTCACCTTCATCAACAAGATGGACCGCGAGGGGCGCGACCCCTTCGAGCTGCTCGACGAGATCGAGAAGACGCTGGCCCTCTCCACCGTGCCGATGACCTGGCCACTCGGCCGCGGCCGCGACTTCGCCGGCACCTATGATCTCGCAGCCAGCCATGTCCGCCTGCTCGACAAGGACACCGCGCCGATTCCGGTCGAAGCCGGTGATGCGGCCGCCCTCGCCCGCGCCGTGCCTTCCATCGACGCCGAAGCAGCCTCCGAGGAGATCGCGCTGGTCCAGGAAGCTTGCGGCGAGTTCGATCTCGCCGCCTTCCGCGAAGGCCATATGACGCCGGTGTTCTTCGGCTCGGCCATCAAGAATTTCGGCGTGGGCGACCTGCTCAAGGGCCTGGGCGATTACGCGCCCCAGCCGCGCGACCAGGAGGCGGCCACCCGCATGGTCGAGGCGACGGAGGACAATTTGTCCGCCTTCGTCTTCAAGATCCAGGCCAACATGGATCCCAATCACCGTGACCGCATCGCCTTCGTACGGCTGTGCTCGGGCAAGCTGACGCGCGGCATGAAGGTGAAGCAGGTGCGTACCGGCAAGTCGATGAGCCTCAACGCGCCACAATTCTTCTTCGCCCAGGATCGCGCTCTGGCCGAGGAAGCCTATGCGGGCGATGTCGTCGGCATTCCCAACCACGGTGCCCTGCGCATAGGCGACACGCTCACCGAGCGCGAAGAGATCGCCTTCCTCGGCGTACCCAGCTTCGCCCCGGAAATCCTGCGCCGGGTGCGCCTGCCCGACGCCATGAAGGCCAAGAAGCTCAAGGACGCCCTGCAGGACCTCGCTGAGGAAGGCGTGGTGCAGGTGTTCCGTCCGCGCGACGGCTCCCCTGCCCTGGTCGGCGTGGTCGGCGCCCTGCAGCTCGACGTGCTGCAGGGCCGGCTGGCCGCTGAATACGGGCTGGAGATCCGCTTCGAGCCCTCCGAATTCGCGCTGGCGCGCTGGGTTTCGGCACCGACGAAGCAAGAGCTCGACAGTTTCCTCACTTCCCACAACTTCTCGATCGCCGACGATCTCGACGGCGATCCGGTGTTCATGGCCAAATCCGCCTTCGACCTGCGCTATCAGGGCGAAAGGTCACCGGCCATCGTCTTCGCCGACATCAAGGACGTGAAGAAGGCAAAGTAAAGGAGCGCGGACACCCTAGAGCAAATCGCGTTTAGACGGAAACGCGCTTTGCTCTAGCTCTTTGATTCCAAGCCAATCCTACGGATTGGCTGGAGCGTCTTTGCGATTCTTGGTGATTCCACCAAATCGCAAAACGCTTTAGCGACATGCCTGCATGTCGCGATGTCCGCTCTTGGAAACGCTGCGCGTGCAGGACAGGAAGAGCGGACTGGAAGTCCGCGCTCCCAGGAGGATCACGCCGGCACTTCTTCCAGCGCCGGATAGTCCGTATAGCCCTCGGCGCCCTTGGCATAGAAGGTCGCGGCATTCCACGGGGTGAGTGGTGCGCCGAGCGACAGGCGCTTGGGCAGGTCCGGATTGGAGATGAAGAGCTTGCCGAAAGCCGCCGCATCGGCTGCGCCGCTCTCGACCAGGGCCTCCGCATCTGCGGCCGTCAACTTTTCGTTGGCGATGAAGACGCCCTTGAAATTGCTGCGGATCACCGGAGCAACGCTGGAACCATCGGCGTATTCGCGAGCGCAGATGAAGGCGATCCCGCGGGCGTCCAATTGCCGGGCGACATAGCCGAACAGGGCCGGCGCGTCGGAATCGCCCATCGAATGCGAATCGCCGCGCGGGGCGAGATGCATGCCAACCCGGTCGGCACCCCAAACCGAAATCACCGCGTCGGTGACCTCGAGCATCAGCCGCGCCCGGTTCTCGATCGAGCCGCCATAGGCGTCGGTGCGCTTGTTGGTGGAATCCTGCAGGAACTGGTCGAGCAGATAGCCGTTGGCGCCGTGGATCTCGACGCCGTCGAAGCCGGCCTCCTTGGCATTGGCAGCGCCTTGGCGATAGGCCTCGACAATGGCGGGGATCTCGTCGAGTTCGAGTCCACGCGGCGTGACATAGGGCTTTTCGGGCTTGATGAGGCTGACATGGCCTGCAGGCGCGATGGCGCTCGGCGCTACCGGCAGGGCCCCGTCGAGATAGACAGGATCGGAAATGCGACCGACATGCCAAAGCTGCAGGGCGATGCGCCCGCCGGCCTCGTGCACAGCCTTGGTGATGACCCTCCAGCCCTCGACCTGCTCCCGCGACCAGATACCGGGGGTATCGGGATAGCCCACGCCCATCGGCGTGACGGCGGTGGCTTCGGTCAGGATCAGGCCGGCCGAGGCGCGTTGGACATAGTAATCGCGCATCAGCGTGTTGGGCACGCGGCCTGCGCTGGCGCGGGTACGGGTCAACGGGGCCATGACGACGCGGTTGGGCAGGTCGAGCGCGCCGATACGAATGGGATCAAGTAAGGAGGGCATTGGAAGAACCTTGTTCCAAATGGCTTTTCTGGGTGATCGATTGACACTCCTGCACCTGGCTTACACAGACTTAACTGGTGGTCGGCTCGCCGAGGCGTTAAAGTTTCAAAGTTCGATGTTCGTCGAATATAGGTAGAAGAAACCATGAAGCAACACCCTCACCCCGATGTGAACAACATCAATCTGATCGGCGTTCTGGCCGCCCTCGGTGATCCGGTGCGGCTGCACATCGTCACCACGCTGCTCGCGGAGGGCGAGAAGGGATCGACGGAATTCGATTGCCAGGTCGCCAATTCGACGCTGAGCCATCACATCAAACAATTGCGCGAGGCCGGCATCGTCAGCCACCGCAAGGAAGGCACGCGCTGCTTCGTCGCCCTGCGTCCGGACGTCGAGGACAAATTCCCGGGTTTGCTGCAATCCGTGCTGAAATTCGCCGACTAAACTTCTTAGATCGCAGGCTTTCAGCCCATAGGCGCTAACTTTGTGGAACTCGGTGCTTATCTGGTGGGTCGATCTCCAGATCGACCATCTTGGAAGCGCCGTGCTTGCCGGCAGGAAGATGCCGATCTGGAGATCGGCACACCTCGATTCAGGCGCCTCCACTCGCAAAGTTGGCGCCTATGGGCTTCCAGCCTGCCTTGGACAGGCTCCGGCTAGGAAGAAACAGGCTGGAAGCCTGCAATCTCAGGAAGAGCTACCCGCCGTAAAAGCGCGCCCGATAGGCCGCAGGACTGACGCCCACGCGACGCCGGAAATGATGGCGCATCGTCTCCAGCGAATTGAAGCCGCAGCTTGCGGCAACGTCACCGAGCGAGGCGCCGAGATTGCGCTCGAGCTGTTCCCGAGCCAGCCGCACGCGCTCGGCCACCAGCCATTCTCCCGGCGGCAACCCCGTCGTCTCCTCGAAACGGCGTTGGAAGGTGCGCTGGCTCATGCCGGAACGAGCGGCAATCGCCTCGATACGATGGGGGAGGGCCAAATTCTGCCGCAGCCAGTCGATCAACGGGGCGAGCCGGGCGGACTCGCGCTCACGTGGCACCGGCCGTTCGATGAACTGGGCCTGGCCGCCATCGCGATGCGGGGGCACCACCAGCCGGCGCGCCACGGTGTTGGCGGCATCCGGCCCGAAGTCCCGCCGGATCACATGCAGGCACAGATCCAGCGCCGCCGCGCTGCCGGCAGCGGTGAGAACGTCGCCGAGGTCGACATAGAGCCGGTCCGGGTCGAGCACGATACTGGGATGGCGAGCGCCGATATCAGCCGCATAGCGCCAATGCGTGGTCGCCTCCCGGCCATCGAGCAGGCCGCAGGCGACGAGCACGGCGATACCGGAACACAGCGACATCAGGCGGGCACCTCGCCGATGCGCGGATTTGAGACAGGCGATCAGATCCGCCGGCACCGGCGTGTCGATACCACGCCAGCCCGGCACGATGACGAGATCGGCCTCGTCCAGCAGTTCCAGGCCGGCATGCGGTTCCACCGTCAGCCCGCCTGCCGCCCGCAACGGGCCGGGCTCGATGGCGCAGGTGGCATAGCGATACCAGGAAGGCCCCATCTCGGGGCGCGGCAGGCCGAACACCTCATAGGCCACCCCGAACTCGAAGGTGCAGAGGCCATCATAGACGAGCACGGCCACGAGGGGACCGGCGGGAGAGGAAACATCTGGCATGATCTTGACGGAATGTGCCAGTTCGGCCAGGACGGCGCAAGGGACTGTGGGTTTCCAACCTCCTTGTAGGGTCGATCTCCAGATCGACCCTCCAGTACCCCTAATCCTGCCGAACCTCGTTGCGACGCATGCGCTGCTCCAGCCGGCGCACCAGGAGGGTCAGGCCGATGGTCATCACCAGATAGAAGAAGGCCACCACCGTATAGGTCTCGAAGAAGCGGAAGGTAGAAGCGGTATAGGTCTTGCCGTTCTGGGTGATGTCGGCGATGCCGAGCACGGACACCAGCGAGGAATCCTTCAGCATGGAGACGAGGTCGTTGCCGAGCGGCGGCGTCATCGTCTTGAAGGCCTGCGGCAGCACGACCAGGCGCATGGTCTTGAAGCGCGTAAGGCCGAGGGCCTGCGCGGCTTCGAACTGTCCTGCGGGGATGGATTGGATACCGCCGCGCACGATCTCGGCGATGAAGGCCGAATAGGCCAGGGTCAGCGCGAAGATCGCGCGCCACTCGAAACTAAAATCGCGGATGGTGATCTCCGGCATGAAACCGGCGGCGATGGCTGGGCCGAACAGCGCGACATAGCCTTCGATCAGTGCCGGGCCGACCGCAAAGGCGATATAATAGAGCAGCACGATCATGGGCACGCCACGCATGACCTCGACATAGGCCTTGAGCGCCTCCCCGAGCCAGCGCGAGTGCGACACCAGGCCCAGCGCAAGAATGGTGCCGAGAATCAATGAAGCGGCGAAGGCGATCACGGTCACCCGGATGGTGACGAAGAGCCCCTGCCCGACCACGCCGAAGATGATGCGATATTGCTCGCTGGCCAGGCCGCCGATCAGGACGCCGGCCCCGAGCACGACGAGGATCACCAGCCACCAGGGCACTTTCGACAGGAAGGAGGGCGGCGGCGGTGGCGCATGGCGGGGCGTGCCGGCGGCGGGAGATGTCGTCATCTGCAGAAAGGAAGATCCGGAAGTGAGGCAGGCGGCCCGAGGATCGGACCGATGGGCGTTTTCGTCATCGCTTCGTTCCGCCCGCCATGACGCCATGGCACCGGGCGGCCGACACCGGCTCAGTTCGCGGTCTTGTAGTCGAAGAACCACTTCTTATCGAGAGCCTTGGTCGTCCCGTCGGCCTTCATGGCAGCCAGGGCACCGTTGACAGGACCGATGAGATCGGAACCCTGCTTGAGGATGAAGCCGAACTCGTCATGCCCGAGGCCATTGCCGACGATCTTGAAGCTGTCGGGCGAAGCGGCGATGTTGCCTTCGGCGCCGGCCTTGTCCATCAGCACCGTATCGACATCGCCCGATTTAAGCGCCTGTACCGAGGCCCCGAACGTCTCGAAAAGCTTGAGGCGTGGGCTCTTGTCGTTGCCGCCAAGCAGATCGGTGACCGAGACGAAGAAATTGGTGGTGCCGGACTGGGCGCCGACGAACAGCTTGTCGTCGGTTGCGAAGCTCTTGGCGTCCGTGAAGCGCTTCTCATCGGCCCGCACCAGCATGAACTGCTCGGACACCAAATAGGGGTCGGTGAACGCGACCTGCTTCTTGCGCTCATCGGTGATGGAGATGCCGTCCATGCCGATGTCGAACTGGCCATTCTGCACGGCCTGGATCATGGCGTCCCAGGACGAGGTCTTCCATTCGATCTTGGCATTGAGGCGCTTGCCGATCTCGTTGATCGCATCATATTCCCAGCCGATGCCCTGCCCCGTCTTCGGATCGGTAAAGTTCAGCGGAAAATAGGCGTTCTTGGTGACGGCGACGATGGTACGGCCCTTGAGATCAGGCAGCGTCTGGGCCTCGGCCGGTCCCTGGGTCAATCCAAGGGGAACGGCCATGGCGGCGAGGGCGCCAAGGGCAAGAAAGGTGCGGCGAAGCATCGGGAAACTCCGGTGTGGCGGGCTCAAGCCGCAACCTTGCCACGCGGGTTTCATGCCGAACAGGGGATTTTCACGGTCCCCACATGGAAAAGGCCGGTCTTGGGACCTAATACGGTTCACTCAAGGGACAAACGCTCCGAATTGTGATTGCCGGGTCGAGCCCGGCAATCACAAAGATCGTGCAAATTCGAAGACGCTTAAGTGACTGCATTGGGTCTCGGGACCGGCCTTTTGGCTATTCCGCGATCTTCGTGGCCAGCAACGCCACCGTCTTGCGATAGAGCTCGCTGCCATTCCAAGCCTTGAGGGCATCGAAATTCGGCTCGCCAGGGTTCCAGCCGGCGCCGCGCTGCCAGCGGCCTGACAGGAACTTGGCCACGGAACCGATTACGTCGGCCTGGCTCTTGACCAGATCCTTGTGGCCATCGCCGTCAAAATCCACCGCATGCTTGAGATAGGAAGTCGGCATGAACTGGACTTGGCCGATCTCGCCCGCCCAGGCGCCGCGCATTTCGTGCAGCGGCACGTCGCCCTTGTCTACGATCGTGAGGGCGGCAAACAATTCGGGGCGGAACCTGTCACCGCGACGGCAATCGAAGGCGAGGGTCGCCAACGAGCGGATGCTCTCGAACTTGCCGACATTGGCACCGAAATCGGTCTCGAGCGCCCACAGGGAAGCGATGATCGGCGCCTGCACGCCATATTCGGCCTCGGCCTTGTCGAACACCGCCTGGTACTTCTTGATCACCTGCTTGCCGCGCTTGATGCGGTAGGCATTGACCATGCGGCCCGAGAATTCCTCGAAGGTCTGCGAAAAGGTCTTCCGTTGGGCGCGATCGAGCCCGATCACCTTGGGGTCGTAGCTGACGCCGTCCAGAGCCGCCATTCCCTGAGTGCCGATGCCCCGGGCCAGCGCATCCTTCTTGAAATTCTCCAGCCAGGCCGGGAAGCCGACGGGATCGGTGGGCGTGGTGCAAACCTGGACTTGAGTCTGGGGCTGCGGCTGTGCCTGCCCCTGGGGCTGTGCGGCGGGCTGCGTCCCGGATTGCGGCTGGGCTTGGGGAGCAGGTTGGGCTTGGGGAGCAGGTTGGGCTTGGGGAGCAGGTTGGGCTTGGGGAGCGGATTGACCTTGAGGCTGCTGTTCGGCCTGAGGCTGTGGCTGGGCTTGGGGCGGCGAAGGTTGCGGCTCCGTCTGGGCCAGGGCTGGCGAGGCCATCAGCAACAGGGCAGCAAGCAGGGGGGCAGTGCGCATGAAACCATCTCGGAGGGAAGAAGAGCCACAAAAGCCAAACAAGAATGCGCAAAATGTGGCGGTTGCCGGGAAAGAGCAAGGCCTAGGCGGATTCCCTCTGGTCGAGCCCGTGGCCCGACCAGAGGGAATTCTGCTGGATCTCAAACGCCTGCAGAATTTCCTGATAGTGCCCGTTCGTGGGTGCTATCAGCAAATTCTGCTCGACCGGAAGGCGCGCTTCTCATGGCTGCAATCGTGGCATGACGCAAGAGGAAAGCGGCAACCGGCAGAGCGTGGCATTGTTGCGGGCACGAATCTGTGGCACGGGAGGCGCTTTGGGGCATCTCGAAGAGCTGCCCGTCGTGAGGAAGCATGGCCTATCGTCCCGTTCTGTGTGCAGGGGGCTGCGTCATCGACCGCGTCGGCGAGACCGCCGATGCGAAGGAGCGCCTCTACACCTCGAACATCGGCACGATGCGCACCAGCCTGGGTGGCGTTGCCCGTAACGTGGCGGAGAATCTGGCGCGCCTGGGCGTCGATGTCGGCCTCGTGTCGCTGGTCGGTGACGACCTGGAGGGGCGTCGCGTCGTGGAGGAAAGCAGCCGGGCCGGCATCGACATGACCAGCGTCACCACTGCAAGCGGGGGGACGACCGCCTCCTACACCGCCATCTTCAGCGGCGAGGGTGAGCTGGTGATCGGTCTCGCCGACATGGCGATTTTCGACAGGATCGCGCCCGAAGCCATCGCCACCCGGCTGGCTGCCTTCCCTTCGGATGGCTATGTGTTCGCCGATGCCAACCTGCCGCCAGCTGCATTGCAGGCCGTGGCAGAAGCCAAGGGTGCCCGTCCCCTCGCCTGCGTGCCCGTCTCGGTACAGAAACTGGCCAAGCTCGTACCCATCCTGGCTGCGATCGACATCCTCTTCCTCAATCTCTACGAGGCGCGCGCCCTGCTCGGGAGCGAGGACGAAGCGGGGGATCTGGCTGCCAGGCTCGCTGCCGGCCCGGTGCCGCGCGGACTGCTCACGCTCGGTCCCCGAGGGGCTCTCGCCTGGGAGGGAGGCAAGGTCACGCCGATCGCGGCGCTTCCCTCCCGCCCGACCAACGTCAACGGTGCCGGGGATGCGCTGGCCGGGGGCACGCTGGCGCGTCTTGCCGCCGGCGACACCTTTCTCACGGCAGCCCGTCGCGCCATGGCCGCCGCCGCCCTTACGGTCGAATCACCCCAGACCGTGCGCTCCGATCTCACCATGCAGGCCGTGCTGGCCCGCCACGCCCTTTCCCATCCCCTCGAAACGATAGAGCCATGACCTCCATTACCCATTCGCCCGCCGTCGCCGCAGCCCTCCGCGAGGGCAAGCCGGTGGTTGCCCTCGAGTCCACCATCATCACCCATGGCATGCCATGGCCCCAGAATGTCGAGACAGCCCGCAAGGTCGAAGCTGCCGTCAGGGCTGGAGGCGCCGAACCGGCGACCATCGCGGTGCTGGACGGCGTCATCCATGCCGGGCTCGAGGACAGCCAGCTCGAAGCCATGGGCCAGGCCACGGGCTTCCTGAAGCTCAGCCGCGCCGATCTCGGCTATGCCGTGGCC
The DNA here is from genome assembly GCF_056754975.1 of Labrys sp. HAY1-8F. NCBI lineage: Bacteria > Pseudomonadati > Pseudomonadota > Alphaproteobacteria > Hyphomicrobiales > Xanthobacteraceae > Labrys > Labrys sp. HAY1-8F. Next base: position 1,767,547 of record NZ_JBPGWZ010000002.1, read on the forward strand.
ACCAGGAAGAACGGCTCCACCACGGTGGCAGCCACCATGATCGCCGCCGACCGTGCCGGTATCCGCGTCTTCGCCACGGGCGGCATCGGCGGCGTGCACCGCGGTGTCGAGAAGACCTACGACATCTCGGCTGACCTGCAGGAACTGGCGCGCACGCCGGTCTGCGTCGTCTGCGCCGGCGCCAAGGCTATTCTCGACCTGCCCAAAACCCTGGAAACGCTGGAAACGCTCGGCGTGTCGGTTGTCGGTTACGGCTCCGACGAATTTCCCGCCTTCTGGAGCCGCAAGAGCGGCCTGGCGGCGCCGATGCGCCTCGACGATCCCGCCGACATCGCCGCCCTGATCCGCGCCCGCGCCGAATTGCGCCTCGATGGCGGCGTGCTGGTCGGCAATCCCATCCCGCTGGCCGACGAGATCGCCGCCAATGAGATCAATCCCGCCATCGAGGCGGCCGTGGACGAAGCCGATGCCATGGGCATTTCCGGCAAGGCTCTCACGCCGTTCCTGCTCTCGCGCATGCTTGACCTCACCCAGGGGCGCAGCCTGATCGCCAACATCGCCCTGGTGGAAAACAATGCGCGCCTGGCGGCGAAGATCGCCGCCGCGCTTTAAGCCGAGATCATTATACCGGGTCGCGAAATACCGGGTCGCGAAAAGAGTGATTCACGGCAAGCCGATACGGGAGGCGGCATTTGGGGGGGCGGGTCTGATGACCACCCCTTTCAAGATGTTGAGTTCTGAAGTCCAGATAGAGCGGCGCAACCCCTCATCCGCTTGCCAGCACCTTCTCCCCTTGCGGGTATCGTCCACTCCACTTGGAGTGGACTGGGTGCCCCGAGGGGGCAGATGAGGGGTCGCAATGCCCTATCCAGCCTTCGCCGGGTTTTAGATTCGAAAGACCTTGAAAGGCGTCGGTATAACTACAAGCCGAGAATGCATGGGCAACGCCGTCAGCGGGGCGCGGCTTCCCGGCTGTCTGCAGCCTGCGGCTCGTTCGCCGCCAGATCGTTCGCCGCCTGGCGCTCTGGTCCGGGCACCACGCCGACGGCCCTGCGGGTCGCCGCCTCGCGGGCGATCTCGGCAGCGACCTGTGCCATTTCACGCCGCAGCAGGCTGTTGTCGGCTTCGATGCGCAGCCAGGATTCATGAGCCTCTTCGCGAAGAGCGGCAAGTTCGGCCTGCAAGCGAGCCCGCTCGATCTTGAGGGCACCGATTTCTTCCTCGGCCGCGCTCGGCTCCGCGCTGCGGCGCAGGCGATTGAGCTCGGCGATCAGTTCGGCCTCCCGTCCGGCCGCCAGCGCAAGCCGCGCATCGCGCTCGGCCAGCAGGGCGTCCTTGCGGCGCAGGTCTGCCTCCCAATCCGAGAACCGGACCTGACTGTCCGATTTCTCCGTTTCGGCCACCTGCCTCCTGTCGGCCATCGTCTGCAATTCGCGCTGCAACGAGGCCGTGCGCGCCTCAAGGGCGGCGATCGCAGTATCGCGCCGCATCAACTCGATGGACTGGGTGGCGAGGCGATCATCCTTGCCGGACGCCAGTTCCAGCACTTCCTGCAATTCATGCTGATGCAGAACCGCGCCATCTTCCGCCGCAGCGAGCTTGGTGCGAAGAGCGACCACTTCGATGCGCAGGCTGTCATTGCTTCCCCGCGCCGAGGCAAGTTCGCGGCCATGATCGAGCGCTTCGTCGTCGCGCAGCGCAATGGTTACCCGCGCTGCCGCCAGTTCTGCCTTGAGTGCTGCAACATCCTGCTGGGCGGCGAGCACGCCGCGCTGGGCGTTGGCAGCACCTTCTTCCATCTGGGCAAGCCTGGCAGCATCAACTCCGAGCAGGGTTTCGAGCCGGCGCAGCCGCTCGGTCTGCCGGCCATGTTCAGCCATGAGCTGATGGCGCCGGGCTCTCTCGTTCTCAACCTTCTGCTCAAGGCGGCGATGCCGTATGGCCGCTTCCGCGCGGACGTGATCCTGAGCAGCCCGAACCTGCGCCATCGACAGGGGCAGCGCCGTTTCCATTTCACGGCGGATCACGCGACGCGCACGGCCCCAGATCGCGGGCACCATGGCCAATGCGGCCAGGGCGGCGAGCGCTCCTCCCAGGAAAAAGGCAATCGCATAATCGAGCACGGCAGAGTTCTCAGTACGGCGATATCTTCGCTGTACTATACGTCAATTCGACGACATTGCAGGGTGAAAACGCACAGCGTGCTTAAAATCGCACTTCGATGTCCCGCCAGCATCCATGACGTGCGGTTTGCCTAGATGATCTGATGGCGGCGCTGGCATCGGCATTTTTCTGCCAAGATGAAAGCCAGCAACCGCCCTCAGGATCCCGCAAGGTTGTGCGTGATCAGAAGGGATTCCACGTCGCGGACGGCGTGAATTTGAGATAACCCAGATTGATGCCGAGGCGGGCTCCGACGCCGGACTTGATAGGCACCACCATCATATTGCCATCGCCCAGCGCGGTCATGCCAAAGCCACCGATAATATAGGCTGAACCGGCGATTCCGGGGAAGCGGCTGTAGATCTCGTCGATCCGGTCCATATTGTAGACCAGCATCATGGTGCGCGCGCCGTCGCCGCCGAAATCCCACCCGACGGAGGGGCCCTGCCAGTAGACCTTGCGGTCGCCGACATTGCGGGTGAACATCGTGCCCTCGCCGTAGCGAAGCCCTCCGATGAAGGCGCCCGAGCCTTCCTGGCCGAGGATGTAGCCGTTGGGCTCACCCCAGCGCGCCACGGCCTTCTGAATGGTGAGCGCCAGGTCCCTCGACACGGTGCCGAAGAAACGATGGCCTGAATTGACGAGTTCGTTGGAGGAGATGCGCTCCGGCCGCTCCGACTGCGCAAGCGCCAGAGACGGGGAGACGAAGCCGGTCGCGGACAGAGCCATGCCGGCCATCATGGTAAGAGCCTTGCGGCGGGGAAGAATATCGTTCATCGCGAGCCTCGTTGGCTGAGGGTCTGGCCTCTGTGAGCCCTATTTTGTGGCCCATCAGCGTTAACAAATTGCTTCCAAGGGCAAAGTGCGTCTGCAAGGCAGCGCTGCCTTGCCCTCGTTCTTCGTTTCGACGCGTCCGCACGGGTCCCGGTGAGGCCACCAGATCGCAGGAGGCTTTGGCGATACGACCACGCGATTCCAACAGGCAAAACGCCCGGAAGCATGGCTAGATTTACGCAGGATTGAGGCAAGGAGGCCTGCAGGATTGCACCGACCCGGGATCGAGCGGGGCCGCCGCAAGGGCTCGACCTTGGCTATTTACGGGGAGCGAGCTTATTTGCCAGGAGTGTCTTGCTTGGGAGGAGTGTCTTGCTTGGGAGGCGTGTCTTGCTTGGGAGGCGTGTCTTGCTTGGGAGGCGTGTCTTATTTGCGGGGAGTATCTTGGCCCCAGGCCACGAAGGCGACATTGCGGAAGCCGGCCTCGGTCTTGCCATAGAGAAAATCTTCGCCATCGGGCATCAGAACCTGCCCCCCAGCAGCGGAGAGCACGGCATGGCCGGCGGCGACATCCCATTCCATGGTCGGCCCGAAGCGCGGATAGACATCGGCGACGCCTTCCGCAACCCGGCAGAACTTCAGCGATGACCCCGCCTCGCGCCGGTCGGCAATGGGGTATTCAGCCAGAAAAGCCTCGCTCTTGGCGTCAGGATGCGAACGGCTGCACAGGGCCGTCAGTCCTTCGGCCGGGTAGGCCCGCGTGGAGATCGACTCTTCGACGCCGTCCTGCACGCGCCACGCCGTGTCGCCGCCAGCGTAAAGCGTATCCACAGCCGGCGCGAACACGCAGCCCGCCACCGGCCTGCCATCTTCGATCAGGGCGATGTTGACGGTGAACTCGCCGTTGCGGTGAAGGAATTCCTTGGTGCCATCAAGCGGGTCGACCAGGATGAAGCGGGTTCCGACCTCGGGAATTACGCCCTTGGCCGCGCACTCTTCCGCCACCACCGGCACATCAGGCATCACATCCGCCAGCCTTCGCAGGATGATCGCCTCGGCCAGTTCGTCGGCCTCCGTCACGGGCGAGCGGTCATCCTTGATGCGGGCAGTGCATTCCTTGGCATAGACCTGCATGATGGCGACGCCCGCTTCACGGGCAATGTCGGCAAAGACACGCGCAATGGCATCGGGCGTGGAAGCGAGCGGGGACGAGGACTGAGCGGTCTGGTTCAAAGGGGCCTCCGATAACAGGGCCTGTTTAGTCTCATGGACACCATGCCGCAAGAATATTGGGTCTGCCTTGCCTTTCCGCATCCCTTCGAGATCGCTCTTCTGGGTTGTACAAAGCGCGGAACGGAACGGCGGAATGCCCAGGCAGAGTCTCCCGATATCGCCCGTGAACGGGCGATATCGGGAAGCACGGCAACCGTTTGAGATTGTGCCGATTCCCCCTGATCGAGCCTGGCTCGATCAGGGGGAATCGGCTTAGCGCCTTCACATCCCGTGCGGCAGAGTCTATCTGAAAACCTTATTTCCGAGACTTGATTCTCTCTTGATTTACCCTGGGTGCTGCGATGACCGCTGGTTTTCAACTCGATGCGCTTGATCTGGCCGCCCTGCTCTGCTCTCGCGTGTGCCATGATGTGATCAATCCGGTCGGCGCCATCGTCAACGGGCTCGAGGTCCTCGAGGACGAGGACGATGCCTCGATGAAGGCCTTCGCCCTCGACCTGATCAAGAAAAGCTCCAGGAATGCCTCGGCCCGCCTGCAATTTGCACGGATCGCCTTCGGTGCCGCCGGCTCGGCCGGAGCCTCGATCGACCTCGGCGATGCCGAGAATGTGGCCAGGGGCTTCATCCAGGACGAGAAGGTGACGCTCAGCTGGTCGGCGCCGCGCCAGTTCATGCCCAAGAACAAGGTCAAGCTGCTGTTGAACCTGCTCGTGGTCTCCACCACCACCATTCCGCGCGGCGGCTCCATCAATGCCAAGGTGACGGGAGATCCCGAGGCTCCGACCTTCGAGGTGATCTCGCTCGGGGGCAATTCGCGCATTCCGCCCGGCCTGATCAACCTTCTGGCGGGCGAGCCGGAGAACGGCACGCTCGATAGCCATCTGATCCAGCCCTATTATACCGGGCTGATCGCCCGGGCCGCCGGCATGTCCGTCGCCGTCGAGACGATCGATGGCGGCGTGCGCATCGCGGCCACGCCGGTGTGAGGAAATATCCATGCCCCGCAAACTGATCTCGACCGGCTCGCCGCTCGAACGCAGCGCCGGCTATTCCCGCGCCGTGGTGCAGGGCGACTGGTGCTTCGTTTCAGGCACCACCGGCTATGATTATGCCAGCATGACGCTGCCGGAAGATGTCGCCGCCCAGACCGAAAACACGTTGGCGACCATCGAAAAGGCGCTGGCCGAGGGCGGCTTTGCCATGAGCGAGGTGGTGCGCGCGACTTATTATGTGACCGGCACCGAGCATGTGGAGACCGTGATGGCGGTGACTGGCCGGATCTTCGGCGAGATCAGGCCGGCAGCCACAATGCTGATCTGCGATCTCATCAAGCCAGAGATCAAGGTTGAAATCGAGGTTACGGCATTTCGCGGCTGACGCACTTTGCTCTAGGATCCCCACCGAGAAGGCCGATTGCAGGGAGTATGTCTCATGCGCAGCGTGCTGATCCGCCTGTGTTTGGCTGCGGCCCTGCTGACCGTCGGCCAGGGATGGTGGCCGGTGCTGGCGCAGGACAATCAGGCCAAACCGGCGGAGCCTCCGGCTCCTTCCCAGCCTGTTGCCCCAGACGACCGCGTGTTTTCCTTCATCGCCGGTCACCCCGATTGTACTGAAATCACCGATGAATGCATCATTTGTGCGGTGGTGAACGGCAAGCCGATGTGCTCGACCCCGGGTATCGCCTGCGTGCGCAAGGATCTGCGCTGCACCAGTACCAAGCCGCCGACACCCAAGCAGTGAGCGGCGGCCCCGTATCATCCCGATGGTACCCAAGCCAGAGGCCGGCCGGGCCTGTACGTCCAGCGTCGGTATCTATTGAGCGGCGATGCTGCGCTCGCTTGCCTTCTCGCGGTCATCGAGCGTCTCGACCATCTTCAGATCCTCCAGGGCATCGGCGAGCGCGCTCCTGGCATCTTCCAGCTTGACCTTCAGATCATCGGCAGAGCCACGCAGATTGTCCCGACGCGCCGTCGCTGCGCGGGCATAGGTCGGATAGGCAAAATGGCTTGGATCGGTGATGCCGGCCTTGGCTTCCTCAGCCTTGATTTCGCGGTCCAGTTCGGCTGCCATGCGCTCGAACTCAGCCACCATGGTTTCGATCTGGACGACCTGGCGGCGTCTCTCGTCTGCCTGGAAGCGCTTGAGACGAATAAGGGTATCGCGCGACTTCATTACTCATTACTCCATCAGCCGCATCGGCCCGCCGCCCTATGGTGGAGGACAGGCCGCACAATCGGATCGCCAAGCCATCGGCCCGGCGAAGACCCACACCATCCGGCATGGACGTGAATTCTTCCTTACTCGCCGCAAAAAAGCCGCGAACCAAGGCGGGACAGTCGACAGTCAAGAAAATCGCACGCCATGATTTACCAAGTCGATACATCACTTCTCCATGCGGCGGCCGCTTTTCTTAAGATTTCTCCTGGGAGCGGCCGACTGCGGAAAGACTACCGGTTCCGGTCGGCACTATGCTTCACACTGGGCAGCGACGGCAGAATTAATACTGCGTTCACTTGTTTCTAACAGCTTGAAGAAGCAAGCAGATTCGATGAAGCGGCCCCGCAATGAACCGGCCAGCCTCTTTCCTCGCCGATGAGGCAGCCGCCGCTCTCGCCATGGGACGGGCCACTCGAGGAAAGCTGTTGATTCGTTCTAAATCCCTAAGAACCTGCCCCGACGGTAACCATTAATTTACCTGCCTCGTTAATGATCCCTAACAACGGTCAACGAACTCACCGCCACGTTTGTCCAAATCCTGCGGCGAATGGGTGAGTCGGTTGAATCGCTTAGGCAGGTTTCTTCATGTGAATGTTGACGCTTGCTGCTCACCGAATCTGTCTTTCAGGCAATGTGTTACAGGGAGTTTTGTACCTTGTTTTCAAGTTTCGCTTGCATGAGAGAATCACAATTTGTTAACCATGCCTGCGTAGCGTCGCGGTTGATCATCGACGAGGTGACTTCACCGTGCCGTCTGCGCATTCGCGACGGCGGTCGACCCTCCGAGGCCGCAGTGGGGGATTGAGATGCGCGTACTTCTTGTCGAAGACGATAGCGCCACGGCGCAAAGCATTGAGCTGATGCTCAAGTCAGAGAGTTTCAACGTCTATACGACGGATCTGGGCGAGGAAGGTGTCGATCTCGGCAAGTTGTACGATTACGACATCATTCTGCTCGACCTGAACCTTCCCGACATGTCGGGCTACGAGGTTCTGCGCTCCCTCAGGGTGGCCAAGGTCAAGACGCCGATCCTGATTCTATCAGGCCTTGCCGGCATCGAGGATAAGGTGAAGGGTCTCGGCTTCGGCGCCGACGACTATCTGACCAAACCTTTCCACAAGGATGAGCTGGTTGCGCGCATCCACGCCATCGTCCGCCGTTCCAAGGGCCATGCCCAGTCGGTGATCGCCACCGGCGACCTCGTGGTCAATCTCGACACCAAGACGGTCGAGGTCCATGGCTCGCGCGTGCATCTGACCGGCAAGGAATATCAGATGCTGGAGCTGCTCTCGCTGCGCAAGGGCACCACGCTGACCAAGGAGATGTTCCTCAACCATCTCTATGGCGGCATGGACGAACCCGAGCTGAAGATCATCGATGTCTTCATCTGCAAGCTGCGCAAGAAGCTCGCCAACGCCACCAACGGGTCCAATTACATCGAGACCGTCTGGGGTCGCGGCTATGTGCTGCGCGAGCCCAACGAGATCGAAGAGCGCATCGCGGTCTGACGCCGCGCCTCCCCCATGAACGAGACGAGGTGGCCGGGCTCAGTCCCGGCCTTTTCTTTTGGCAAGGCCGGCGGCCGCTTCGGAATGGCTTGACATCAAGACGATGAACGAATGGCCTATGGTGCCTGTTCCCGCCTTCGCCGAACCGCCCTCCCTCGGAAGCCCCCATGACAATCTCTTCTACCTCGCCCCTCGGCATTCTCGTCCCGCTCGCTGAGGAGGCCGAAGCGCTTTTCGCCCTGATGAAGCAGGACGGCGCCACACAGACACTGCGCATCGGCGGCAGGGATTATCACAGCGGCCATCTCTTCGGCCGTCCCTGCGTGCTGACGCTCTCGCGGGTCGGCAAGGTCGCCGCCGCCACCGCCACTGCGGGCCTCATCCATGCCTATCAGGTCGGCGCCATCCTCAATGTCGGCGTGGCCGGCGGCGCGGCCCGATCGGTGAAGGTCGGCGATATCGTGGTCGGTGATGCGATGCTCCAGCACGATCTCGACGCGAGGCCGATCTTCCCGCGCTATGAGGTACCCTTGACGGGCATGTCTCGCTTTGCCGCCGATGCCGCCATCAGCAACAGCCTGTCGCGGGCGATCGAGGCCTTCCTGGCCGAGGATCTGCCGCAGCTCTCCGCCGAGATTCGCGAACGGTTCGCTCTCGCCGCCCCCCGCCTCCATCGCGGCCTGATCATCAGCGGCGACCAGTTCGTCAACGGCCATGCCGCGGTCGCAGCCCTGCGCAACGACATTCCGGACGCTTTCGCCATCGAGATGGAAAGCGGAGCGGTTGGCCAGATCTGCCACGACTATGGTGTGCCCTGTGCCGTGCTGCGTACCATCTCCGACAGCGCCGACGACAATGCCCATGTCGATTTTCCGGCTTTCCTCGCCACAGTCGCCAGTTTTTACTCCCATCACATCCTGCGCCGCTTCCTGCAGCACACGGACTGGTAATCGGACCGAAGGGCCTGTGCATGCGCGCGCCTGCCGGACTGGCCGAAGCCGAACGGCATGCTATAAGGACGCCGTGCATTCAGCGGAGCGTGACGATGGTTGGCAGTCAGTATGGCGTCTGGGCGGCTCGTAGCGCCCTGTTGGCAGGTGTGGTCGCCCCGGCGCTCCTTCTCGGCGGCTGCACCAGCAGCATGATCACCGGTGTCTATGGCACGCCGACGGAAACGGCTGCGCCAACGCAGACGCAGACCGCCTCCCAAGCGCCGCTGCGGGTGGATTTCGACCCCGATACCGAATGCCCGCAGATCAACATTCCTACCGGTGCTGCGGCCTATGGCCCTCCCAGCGCGCAATTCTCGATCACCAATTTCGCCCGTGAGTGCGACCTTGCCAGCGGCAATACCGTTACCATCAAGATCGGCGTGGAGGGCCATGTCGCCTCGGCCGGGGGCGGCGGCTATTCGGCGCCGGTGCGCATCACCATCCGCGACCGCGACGAGAAGCCCGTCTACACCAAGGTGATCCGCGTCTCAGCCGCGGCGACGCCTGGCGGCGGCCCGGGCAGTTTCCGGGTGGTCGACACCTCGGCACCGATCACCATCGGCCTCGAACAGCCACTCAGTTCCTATGACATCGTGGTCGGTTTCGACGGCAAGGGCGGCACGGTCACCAAGAAAAAGCGGCGGGGCTGAGCGCCTTAAAATTCCTCAGACCTTTTCTCATCGCGCCGTATTCTGTTGGGTTGACGACAGGTGAGGCCAGGGATAGCTTCCCGGCATTCGGCCGATCCCCGCGGAAGAGTTCGGTCTGATTCTCTTGGGAATCACGGACCGGCGCCGAAGGAGCAACCGCCCCGGAAACTCTCAGGCACCCGGACCGCGGGGGAACGAAACTCTGGAAAGCGGCACGAATGCGCAAGCATTCGGGCTCACCGAAGGGCGTAAGTGGTTCCCCAGGGTGCGGAATCGCGAAATCTCTCAGGTAACCGCGACAGAGGGGGCACAACCGGACATTCGTCCGGCGTGCACCCTTTTGCCGGAGTACCCATGGCCGAGCCAGCCGCAAGCCCAGATCCGCAAACGCTCCTGAAGACTCCTCTTCATGCCGAGCATGTCGCCCTCGGCGCGCGCATGGTGCCGTTTGCCGGCTACGACATGCCGGTCCAGTATCCCACCGGAATCATCGCCGAGCACAACCACACGCGCAGCGCCGCCGGCCTGTTCGACGTATCGCATATGGGGCAGGCCTATCTCATCGCCGACAGCCATGACGCCGTCGCTGCCGCCCTGGAAACCCTGGTGCCGGCCGATATTCTCAATCTCGCCCCCGGTCGCCAGCGCTATACCCAGTTCCTGAACGATGAGGGCGGCACGCTCGACGATTTGATGGTGGCGCGCTCGACCGACCCCGCCGAAGACGGCAAGCTCGCCCTGGTGGTCAATGCCGGCTGCAAGGAAGCCGATTTTGCGCTCCTGCGCGATAAGATCGGCGACAGCGCCCAACTGGTCGTCGCCGCCGACTATGCCCTGCTCGCGCTGCAGGGCCCTCTCGCTGCCACCGTGCTGGCGGATCATTGCCCGGACGCTGCAGCCATGCCCTTCATGGCCTCCCACCGCTCGACCTTCGACGGCATTGCGGTCGGCCTCTCCCGCTCGGGCTATACCGGCGAGGACGGCTACGAGATTTCGGTTCCCAACGACAAGGCCGTTGCGCTCTGGCGCACGCTTCTCGCGGACGAACGGGTCAAGCCGATCGGCCTCGGCGCCCGCGACTCGCTGCGCCTGGAAGCCGGCCTGTGCCTCTATGGCCATGAACTCGATCCCACGATCTCGCCGATCGAGGCCGGTCTTCTCTGGTCGATCCAGAAGCGCCGGCGCGAACAGGGCGGCTTTCCCGGCGCTTCCCGCATCCAGCGCGAAATCGCGGAAGGGCCCGCTCGCATCCGCGTCGGCCTCAAGCCGGAAGGGCGCTCGCCCGTACGCGAGGGCGCGGCCCTGAAGAACAAGGCCGGCGAGACCGTCGGCATCGTCACCTCGGGCGGCTTCGGCCCCACCGTGGCCGGCCCCATTGCCATTGGCTATGTGGCCCCTGCCCTGGCGGCCGAAGGCACCGGCCTCACCGTCGAATTGCGCGGCAAGGATGTGCCGATCCAGGTCGTACCGCTGCCCTTCGCCCCGCACCGCTTCCACCGTTCCTGAGCCATCCAGAGATTGAGGAAAACCATGGCCACGATCAAGTTCACCAGCGACCACGAATATGTGTCCGTCGAGGGCGACGTCGCCACGATCGGCATCACCGACTACGCCCAGTCGCAGCTCGGCGACGTCGTGTTCGTCGAGCTTCCGGCCACCGGCAAAGTGCTCAAGCAGGGCGACGAAGCCGCGGTGGTTGAATCGGTGAAGGCCGCCAGCGAAGTCTATGCCCCGGTATCCGGCACGGTGATCGAGGCGAACGAAGGCCTGCCCGACTCTCCCTCCACGGTGAACGAGGACCCGCTCGGTAAGGGCTGGTTCATCAAGATAAAGCTCTCCAATCCGGCCGAGCTCGATGCCCTCATGGACGATGCGGCCTACAAGGCCCATATCGGAGCCTGATCCATGCGCTATCTACCCCTGACCGCCGATGATCGCAGCGCCATGCTGGCGAAGATCGGCGTCAACGGCATCGACGATCTCTTCGCCAACGTCCCCGCCGACAAGCTTCTGAAGGCGCCCCCCGTTCTGCCCAATACCAAGAGCGAAATGGCGGTCGAGAAGATCATGACCGCCTTCGCCTCGCGCAATGTGACGGCGTCCTCGGTGCCCTTCTTCGTCGGGGCCGGCGCCTACAAGCACCACGTGCCGGCAACCGTCGACCATCTGATCCAGCGTTCGGAATTCCTCACCTCCTACACGCCCTATCAGCCCGAGATCGCCCAGGGCACGCTGCAATATCTCTACGAGTTCCAGACCCAGGTCGCGTTGCTGACCGGCATGGAAGTCGCCAATGCCTCGATGTATGACGGCTCGACCGGCACGGCCGAGGCCGTGCTGATGGCCCATCGCGTCACGCGCCGCTCCAAGGCGATCCTCTCCGGCGGCCTGCATCCGCACTACACCGATGTGGTGCACACCATCTCGAAAATGGCCGGCCATCACGAAGTGGCCATGCCTGCCGACGTCGACGGCAGCGAGGATCTGATCGCTGAAATCGACGGGGAAACCTCCTGCGTGGTGGTGCAGAACCCGGACGTCTTCGGCAATCTGCGCGACCTTACTCCGATCGCCGAGGCGGCGCACAAGGCCGGCGCCCTCTTGATCGCGGTGTTCACCGAAGCGGTTTCGCTCGGCCTCGTCAAATCGCCGGGCGAAATGGGCGCCGACATCGTGGTCGGCGAAGGCCAGTCGATCGGCAATGCCCTCAATTATGGTGGGCCCTATATCGGCCTGTTCGCGACCAGGCACAAATATGTACGCCAGATGCCGGGCCGCCTGTGCGGCCAGACGGTGGACGCCGAGGGCCGGCGCGGTTTCGTGCTGACCCTGTCCACCCGCGAGCAGCATATCCGCCGCGACAAGGCGACCTCCAACATCTGCACCAATTCCGGCCTGTGCGTGCTCGCCTTCACCATCCACATGGCGCTGCTCGGCGAGAAGGGCCTGCGCAAGCTCGCTCTCGTCAACCACGCCAATGCGGTGAAGCTGGCCGACATGCTGGCCAAGGTGAAGGGTATCGAGATCATCCAGAAGAGCTTCTTCAACGAATTCGCCATCCGCGTGCCCGGCAGTGCCGCCTCGCTCTTAGAAAAGCTGGCCGCCAGGGGCATTCTGGGAGGCGTGCCCTATTCGCGGCTGTCGCCCAATGCCGAGCTGAAGGATCTGTTGATCATCGCTTCCACCGAAGTGAATACCGACGAGGACCGCACCGCCCTCGTGAGCGCCCTGAAGGAGCTGGTCTGATGTTGAACCGTCAGGGACGCCCCTCCTCCCCCGGCGAAGGCGCCGAGGCTTCCCATCCCACCTTCACCGGCAATCGCGCCCTCATCATCGAGGAAGCCTTGCTGTTCGAGACCGGCCGCATCGACGTGACCGGCGTCGACGTCGAGGAGGTCGAGGAGTTCGAACCGAGGCTCGGTTCTTTCGAGCGCAAGGATCCGATCGGCCTGCCCGGCTTCTCCGAGCCGGAGGCGATGCGCCATTTCGTGCGCCTGAGCCAGAAGAATTTCGGCATCGATACCGGGCTTTTCCCGCTCGGCTCCTGCACCATGAAGCACAATCCGCGCCTCAACGAGAAGGTGGCGCGACTGCCAGGTTTTGCCGATATCCATCCGCTGCAGCCGATCTCGACCGTGCCCGGCGCGCTGGCGGTGATCGACCATCTCGCCCATTATCTGAAGACCCTCACCGGCATGCCGGCCGTAGCGATGAGCCCGAAGGCCGGGGCACATGGCGAGCTTTGCGGCATGATGGCGATCAAGGCGGCCATCGCGGCCAGGGGCGAAGGCGATACGCGCAAGGTCGTGCTGGTGCCCGATTCGGCCCATGGCACCAATCCGGCCACTGCCGCTTTGATCGGCTTTTCGGTGGAATCCATCCCCGTGCGCGAGGACGGCACCGTCGATCCGGCCGAAATCAAGAAGGCGCTGGGGCCGCACGTCGCCGCGATCATGCTGACCAACCCCAACACCTGCGGCCTGTTCGAGCGTGATATCCGTGCCATCGCCGATGTGGTGCACGAGGCGGGCGCCTATTTCTACTGCGACGGCGCCAATTTCAACGCCATCGTCGGCAAGGTCCGCCCCGGCGATCTCGGCGTCGATGCCATGCATATCAACCTGCACAAGACCTTCTCGACGCCCCATGGCGGCGGTGGGCCAGGCGCGGGGCCGGTGGTGCTTTCCGACAAGCTCGCGCCCTTCGCGCCCTTCCCCTATGTTGTCAATGCCCGCGTGCTGGTCGAGCGGGCCGAAGAGGTGATGAATGGCGAGACGCCCTTCGGCCGCCTCACCGCCTTCCACGGCCAGATGGGCATGTTCACGCGGGCGCTGACCTATATGCTCTCGCATGGCACGGACGGCATGCGGCAGGCCTCGGAGGACGCGGTGCTGTCCGCCAACTATATCCGCGCCAGTCTGCAGGATTTGATGTCCGCCCCCTTCGGCGACCAGCCCTGCATGCACGAAGCGTTGTTCGACGACACCTGGCTCAAGGACACCGGCGTGACCACGCTCGATTTCGCCAAGGCGATGATCGACGAGGGCTATCATCCGATGACCATGTATTTCCCCCTGGTGGTGCACGGCGCCATGCTGATCGAGCCGACGGAGAGCGAATCCAAGGCCTCGCTCGACCTCTTCATCGCCACGCTGCGCGACCTTGCTTTGGCCGCCAGGCGCGGCGAGACGGAGCGCTTCTCCGGCGCCCCCTATCACGCACCGCGCCGGCGCCTGGACGAAACCAGGGCCGCCCGCCAGCCCGTGCTGCGCTGGACGCCGCCGGAGCCGATCAAGGACGCAGCGGAATAGGGGCGAAATAGGAAACGATCATTCCCGCCGGGCTCAGATCCGGCGGGATTTTTACATCTACGGGCAAGGCATGGGCTTCTTCCAGCTTTTCATCGACCGTCATCTCGATACCGAGACGATCAAAGGCGCTGTCCGGCACTATTTCGAGCCGGACCGGACGATCGCCTATTTCGGCTCCAAGGACGAGATGATCGAGAGCTGGGATGCGGGTAGCGACACGCCGCTCGACGTCCATGTCATCGTGCGGCCCCTGAGCGAAACCTATCCGCTCTTGATCGAAGTCTGGCAGCCCGGCCCGGACTCGCTCGAAGAGGAGCGGCGCTTTGCCATCCATTTCTCGAAGGCCGCGGATTGCCGCTCAATCATCACAGACGAGGAACTGAACCCCTATAGCTGGTATTGCGTGCATCCATCGGGAACGATCGAGACGATCTACCTCACCGATGCCGATATGGGCACCGAGGAGGGCTGATGCCTGCAGGGCAATTGCCCTATCCCCGCCGATGCTCGCTCACCTTCACCCGCCCTGGCGCAAAATGAGCCTCCAGCACCGGCAGGGCCTGGCGGGGGTCACAGCGCCCGCACATGAAGATGTCGAGGGCGGCGTAGCCGGTCTCGGGCCAAGTGTGGATGCTGATATGGGATTCGGCGAGCAACGCGACGCCGGTGATGCCGCCGGTGTCGCCGAAGCCGTGCAGCTTGATGCCGAGCACCGTGGCCCCACAGGCGGCCGCAGCTTTGCACAAAGCGTGCTCGATGCCCATGGCATCGGTGAGGCCCTGGCAGTCCCAGAAATCGATGAGCAGATGCAGGCCGGGGGTAAAGGCCCGGGCCTGGACGGCGGCTCCATCCGCCATCGAGTTCTGGCTCGGCTCCCGAGGTTTGTGCCTGCACTGCCAATGGCTTTCCCTGCTCTGCCCGCGCCATCACAGCACCGTTTCGAAGGGATGGGCAAGAGAGGCCATGGCGTTCTCGGCCGCACGCACGCCATGCGTATAGGCTTCCTCGAAGATGGAAACGCCGCTCATGTCGGAATGGGCGGTGAAGACCGGCGGCCGCTGCTGCAGTCCCGCCCGCCGCTGCCCGCCCCAGATGAAGCCCGGCACCGGCCGGATCATGGCGTGTCCCCAGATCCAGACGTCGGCCCGCTCGACATGGCCTTCGAGCTCGGGATGCACGGCCAGGAGTTCCTTCAGGAAGACCGCCTGCCATTCCGCCAGGGGACGGGCAAGAGCCTCGCGGCGGGCGTCCTCGGGTGGCAGATGGCTGATCGGCCAATAATAGGTCAGCACCGTCCTGGTCGGGCGCATCTGCGTGATCTGATGGGTGGCGACGACATAGCCGAGCAGGGGGCTGTCGAACACGACATTGTCCCAGCTCAGATTGGCGCCGGTGCCGCCGGGCAGGCGGCTCAGCGTAATGTTGGCGACCGCCCAGGGCGCATAGGAGAAGCCGGCGGCAAGGTTCTGGTCGCGTAGCAGCCGCGCCGTGACGAAATGCGGCGTCGCCAGGATGGCGGCCTTCGCCTCGATGCGGAGGACCTTGTCTTGAGCCGCGTCCCAGACGTCGACGGCGACGCCGCCCTCTCCGGTCGCGCCCGCGTGACCGGCCACGCTCGCGTGGCTAGTCTCGACGGCGTAGGCCAGGGAGCGCGTCCGTATGCGGGGACCGAGCGCTTCGGCGAGGCGGCGCGCGAGATAGCCATTGCCCTCCGGCCAGGTGACCAGGCCCTGGTCCTCGGCATCGGCGCCGCGGCCATTGCGGGCAGCGAAATAATGGATGCCGGCCCAGGCCGACACGTCGCGCGAGCGCGTGCCGTAGTCGTCGCGGCAGCAATAATCGACATACCAGGCCAGGGACGGCGAGCGATACCCCTCCCGCTCCATCCAGGCCGTCATGGTGATGCCGTCGAGCGCCATCAAATCGGCATCCTGCGAGCTCAGATCGAGCGGGATGGCGAAGGCGCGCCGGCCGTCACTGCCGATACGCTGGCGAAACGCCTTCATCGCGGCAAAGAAGCGCTTGCCGTCGACCTCTTCGTCGGCGTCGAGACCGATAGCGGGCATCAGGCCTTCCTGCCAGCGCCCATAGCGATAGAGCCGCTCCGAGGGATCCGCGCAGAGGGCATAGTCGTCATAGATGGCCGTGCCCTTGGCGTCATAGCCGGTGATGATGCCGAAATCATGGAACAACGCCCTGACGGCCCTCGCCTCCTCGGTGAGCAGCGGCACGTAATGGGCGCCCCAGGGGAAGGCACAGACCTCGTTGCGGCCGCTGGCGGCATTGCCGCCGGGTGAAGCCTCGATATCGAGCAGCAGGAAATCGTCATAGCCGGCCTTGGCCAGGCGGTAGCCCGCGCCGAGGCCTGCGATCCCCCCACCCACGATAAGGATGCCGGTTTTCAGGATCTCCCCCGGGCCGGAGAAGCCACCGCTCCGCAGCCTGTGGCCGATGCGAGAGGAGGCGCCGACCAATTCACCGGGAACAGCGCCGCCCTCGCCGCCTCCCGGCAACCCCTTGCCCGCCAGCAAGTCTCCGCCGACCAGCCCGGCACCGGCCAGGCCGAGCGAGGCGGCCCCCAAAGCGAGGAATTGCTTGCGGCTGATCCTGGTCACGGTGAAAGTCGCCCTGAAAGCGGTAAGGTCGAAGCCGAATGTCTAATAAATGAGGTAATTGCCCCACTCCTCGTCGAAATAGCGCACCAGCGGCTGGTCATCGAGGCGCTGGATGGCGGTGGCGACATGGGCCATGTCGGGTGGGAACTGAAACATCGCCTGCATGGTCGTGAGGTCGAGGAAGCGCAGCCCCTCGGGCAGGCGGTCCGGCTGATGATAGGGCGAGAAGGAGCCGATGATGAAGCCCCACTCCCCGAAAGAGGGCACGAAGAGGTGATAGGCCGCGGTCTGATAGCCGGCCGCCGCCAGCGTGTTGTTGACGCACCAGAAGGATTTGCGCGCGACCAAAGGCGAGGTGCTCTGGATCACCACCAGGCCATCCTGGTTCAGCGCCGATTTCAAGAGGCGGTAGAAGGTGAGCGAATAGAGCTTGCCGATCGAGAAATTGGATGGGTCGGGCAGATCGATGATCACCGCGTCGAAGCGCATCTCGGCCGGTTTCTGCTCGCGCAGCCAGAGGAAGGCGTCGGCGTTGATGAGGGTTAGCTTGGGCGAGGACAGCGAACCCCCATTGAGGCCCGTCATCATCTCGTTGTGCGAGAACAGGCGAGTCACGGCCGGATCGAGATCGACCATGGTGACCGCCTCGACCGCCGGATATTTCAGGACCTCTCGTAGCGCCAGCCCGTCGCCGCCGCCGATGATCAGCACCCTGCGCGGTGCCTTGAGCGCGCTCATCACCGGATGCACCAGCGCCTCGTGGTAGCGATATTCATCGAGCGAGGAGAATTGCAGGTTCGAATTGAGGAAGAGGCGGACGTCGCGCTGCTGGCGCGTGACCACGATGCGCTGATAGGGCGTGGATTCGGCGTAAACAACCGTGCCCGGATAGGCACTCGCCTCCGCTACCGACTGGATGCGTTCGGACCAGATGAAGCCGGCGCCGAGCGCGATCAGAACGACAAAGGCAGCCACCTTGTGTGCGCCGCGGCGGAGTATCGGCGCCTTGATGGCATACAGCACCCAGATCGCCACCAGGGTGTTGAGGATGCCGAACAGGAAGGCCGAGCGGATCAGGCCGAGATAGGGCACCAGCACCAGCGGAAACAGCAGGGAGGCGAAGAGCGCACCGATATAGTCGAAGGTGAAGACCTTGGAGACCAGGTCCTTGAAGGCGAGCCGCCCTTCCAGGATGCGTAGCAGCAGCGGAATCTCGATGCCGACCAGGATGCCGATCACCCCGACCAGGGAATAGAGCCAGAGGCGGAAAGAGGCGACATGGTCGAACAGGATGAAGAGGGCAGCAGCCGAACTGCCACCGACCGCCCCGACCAGCAGTTCGATGCGGACGAAATGGCCGAGCAGGTCGCGCTCGATATAGCGCGAGAGCCAGGAGCCGACACCCATGGCGAAGAGATAGGTACCGATGATGGTGGAGAACTGCGTGACGGAATCGCCGAGCAGATAGCTCGCCAGCGTGCCGGCGATCAGTTCGTAGATCAGCCCGCAGGTTGCGATCACGAAGGCCGAGAAGAGCAGCAGGATTTCCACGAACGCGCCTTCGGATTACCGTTGTGGCTGGATTGCCACGCAAACCTCACGTCATTACGAGCGCAGCGAAGCAATCCAGAGGCCTCGGCGTGAGACCGGCTGGATTGCTTCGCTGCGCTCGCAATGACGGCAAGGGCCAAATCATGACCCTCATGCCTGACACGCCATCAGCCATGGATGGCCGAGGCAATGATGATGGCGATGCCGAGCGCCACGGCGCCCAGGAAGATCGCCAGCGCCGTGTTCCGTTTCTCGCACAATTCCTTCCAGACCTGCACCTTCGGGGTCAGCAGGTCGAGCAGCCAGAAGGCGATGACGAAGACGACGAGGCCGATGCCGGAATAGACCAGCGAGGCAACCACATATTTCAGTTCGATCAGGCCCGAGACATCCATGAAAGCCCCCTATTTATGATATGAATAGCCGCCGCCGGAGCTTCTACCGCCGCCGAACCAGCCGGAGGAGCCGCCATCGTCGCTGCTCCTGATGCCGCGGCTGGTCGTCTGTTTGCCGTGCCACATAGTGGCCAGCGAATAGCCGCCGAAATTGCCGAGGGTCATGCCGAACACGACCGCAGCGGCGTAGATCATCTGCATCCTGCTCACGTGTCCTCGCTTTTGGAACTGCTGCTGGAATCATCGCTGGACGAGGAACTATCGTCGTCATCGTCGTCGCTCGACGACCACCAATTGCCGGTTCCGGAATCGGAGTCGCTGCTGGCGCCGCCGGCGATGAAGCCTCCCGCCGCCAGACTGCCGGAAACCGAGGGCGCTTCCTCATCGATGCCACCCTGTTCCCAGCGGTTCTGTTCGAAACGCCTGTCCCGGAAGAAACCGAAGCCGGCACCAACGGCCAGGAGGCCGACGGCACCGAGATAGTTCGACCAGATCGGCACGTCGTGGCGGACCGTCACGGTGAACGTCTCCGAAGGCAGGGGCTTGGGCGGTGCGGGGGCGATGGCGGGCTGCGAGGCAGGTGTACTGCCGGCCTGGCCATTGTTGCGCAGCCAGGTCTGCAAATAATCCTCCCGCGCGACCATCGGCGTGGTCTCCGCCACCTTGCTGAACAGGCCGGCATTGGCATCGATCAGCAATTTGTAGGTGCCCGCCGGCACCGGCGCCAGCAATTCGCTGGTGCGCTCGGTGACCCGCCCGCTGCTGTAATTCTCCAACCCCTGGGTGGCGCGATAGCTGCGATTGGTCTCGACATTGACCAGAGCGACGTCGAGCTCCAGCCAGTCATCCTTCAGTTCGGCGCTGGTCTCGAACTCGACATTGCCACGGCCGTCGAGGCGGAACGGCTCGGAAGCGAAGGTCTTGCCCTTGTCGGCGGAGGTCAGGGTGAAGGTCTGCGAGGCGACCTGGCGCCCGGGCGAGAGGGCGAGCGAGCCGAACTGCAGCAGCGTCGCCACGCCGAGCGCGGCGAGCGGTACCCTCAGCCAGCGCCGGTGCGGATTGGGCTGGTTGACGCCGGGTCCATGGCGTTCGTCCGCAAGCGGCAGCTTGAAGGCTTCGGCCACCTGACTGGGTTCGAGATAGATGCCTTCGGAGACGATGATTTCCTCGTCGTTGCTCTCCACCATCAGCCGATGAGGCGACGCGATATAATCAGCCGTCTCGGTGACATCCGCCGTGGAAGCCCGCCAATAGAACTCGCCGGCGACATATTTGGTGCGCGCCTGCCCCTTGCTGAAGAAGGCGTAGCACCGCCCCTCGACCGTGAGGTCGATGGTGCTGCCGGCCGCCGGCACGTCGCGGGTGAGCATCTTCACCACGGTCCAATGGCCGGCTTCCCGAACCAGGAAGCGATAGCCCCGATAGGGATTGAAGAGCAGATATTCGATCCACTCGTAATATCCAGTCCGGTCGCTCCGGCGCATATAGCCGACGACCTCCCATTCGACGTCCTGCAACCGCCCGCGGGTGCCGATCGGAATCTCCGAGGGTTCGAGCGCGGCCTCGGCCTTCTGGATGATGCGCAGATTCTCGTCGGCGACGTCGATCAGCGAGGAGCACTGGCTGCAGGTGGCGCTGATCGACTGGCCGACGGCGCGCAGCGTCACCGACCCGCCGCAATTGGGGCAGGCAAAGGTTCGCGGCCGACCGGGAGGCCGCGGCGCAGGCACGGATGGTGCCGATGGTGGCGGTGCGAGAGGCTCCTCCATCACCAGCCCTCCAGCGGCCTGAGATTGGAGAAGCGCAAGGCATCCCATTCGAGATAGCGACCCCAATAGGCACTGGCCTCCTCGCCATCATGTTCGAGCGTGGCGAATTCGCCATCGGCACCGACACAATCGATCGACACGGTGCGCCGGCCCTTGGGGGCTGCGAAAGGCAATTCGCCTTCCGAGCCCAGGCAGGTCGCCAGCTTGATGTCGACGGCCCTGAGCTGAACGCCATTCACCGACACCGAAAAGCCCGGCCTTATGTCGGCAGCGCCATTCTCGCTCGCCGTCAGCAGCGGCCGGCAGCGATCCAGCGCCTCGCGCACGCCGCCCCAGGAGGTCTCCTCCGCCTCCAAGCTCACCGAGAAGAAGCCTTGCGCCTCGCCGATCCAGCCTTCCCGGCCGTCATCCATCAGCATGTGCCATTCATTCCACAGCCCGTCGCTCCAGCCGATCTTCAGGCGCCCGATAATGGTGAAGGACTGCCCGTCGAAGACACCGCCGGTGCCGAGCTGAAGGGGGCTCATGTCGTCGGGCAGCGCCGCCATCACGCCGAGCGACGTCACGTCGACATCGGTTCGCACCACCATGGACTGGCAATAGGCACAGACGGCATAGACCGACTGCGCCGACCGGAACACGACATCCGCTCCGCAGGAAGGGCAGGCGAATTTACGCATTGGGCCTCGTATCGATCACGGGATTGACCGGCCTGTTCGGCCAAGATGACCGTTCCGAAATTAGGGCTTCGTCATCCCCGGCGGGGCCATAGGCCGAGGGAAGGGGATCCAAGGGCCGATAGGTGTGATTCATGGCCCCTGGATCCCCTTCCCTTCGCTCTCCCTCGCTACGCTCGTGAGTAGCTCAGCCGGGGATGACAGGCTCTTCAATTCGTTTATCGGCAAACGGTTCTCAAGCAGAGTTTCCCGGCGAGCGGGGCGAAGTCCGGCCTATTTGATCCGTGACAGCAGTTCGGCCTTCTTGGCGTCGAATTCCTGCTGGGTCAGGATGCCCTTGGCCAGCAGCCCGCCGAGCTTTTCCAGGAGCTGGATCGGATCCTCCGCCGGCTGTGCGGGCGCTGACGGGGCCGGCGCCGGCGCCGCATTGGCAAAGCCCTGCGCCATGGCCTGGCCTATCGCCATGCCGGCGCCGAGCCCTGCCCCAGCCCCTGCGAGGCCACCCGGATTCTCGGCCGCCAGCGGGATGGATTCAGCAGTCTGGAACTGGGCGTAGCGATTGAGGTCGCCCAGCATGTTCATCGAACTCGCCTTGTCGAGGATACGCTGGAGTTCCTCCGGCAGCGACAGGCTCTGGACGTAGAAGCTCTTGACGTCGATGCCATAGTCCCGGAGCGCCGGGCGGATGGCTTCCGCCAGCTTCTGCGAGAAGGCCTCCTGATTGGCGGCCATGTCGATGAAGGCGACATTGCTCTGGCCGAGCGTCGAGGCGATGGCGGTGAGCACGGCGCCGCGAAGCTGGCCCTCGATCATCTCGGAGGTGCAGCGCTCGGCCGTACCGACCAGGCGCGACCAGAACGCGCCGACATCGCCGATGGCATAGGAATAATTGCCGAAGGCGCGGATGCGGATCGGGCCGTATTCCTTGTCGCGGATGGTGAG
Organism: Labrys sp. HAY1-8F; assembly: GCF_056754975.1. NCBI lineage: Bacteria > Pseudomonadati > Pseudomonadota > Alphaproteobacteria > Hyphomicrobiales > Xanthobacteraceae > Labrys > Labrys sp. HAY1-8F. The sequence continues at coordinate 1,789,844 of NZ_JBPGWZ010000002.1, forward strand.
GGGCTGGGTGGTGCCCCATCTGCGGTCGATCTGATCTTTGGTGTCGAAGAAATAGACGTCCGACTTGAAGGGCGATTCGAAGAACTTGTCCCAGTTCTTCAGATAGGTCAGCACCGGCAGGGTCTGCGTGGTGAGCGTATAGGTGCCGGGGCCGAAGATATCGGCGATCTTGCCTTCGTTGAAGAAGGCCGCCTTCTGCGTCTCGCGCACCACAAGCTGGGCGCCGTTCTGGATTTCCATGCCGGACATCGGGAAGCGGTAGGCCAACAGCCCCGGCTCCTCGGCCGTCCATTGGATGACATCGATAAATTGCTTGGAGATGAAGTCTAGAATGCCCATGCCCGTATGCTCCATACCGACGGATCGCAAGCCGCAGACAGCCTACTCTACCTAGCACGCGTGGCAATGGGAAAGGGTAACCCAAGGGACAGGCATCATGCGCGTCAGTATAGAGCCTGCACGAGCCCCCACTCGAGACCGGCGCACGCCTCAATCGCCTGTTTGCGGGAGAATATGACAATCAGTGACGGATCAAGGGCATCGCCGCGGTCGATATAGTCTTTTCGTGTCTTCCTGCCTGCCGGTCTACCGGCAATGCTGATGTCATGTCGAACCCTGCGACGGGAGAAGATACCGTGACCCTGAACCCTGCTGCATGCGGATGGAACCGGCGGCGCTGGCGAACGTGACATTAACGCACCAATTGGTTACTTAATTCAGGAAACCCTGGCAGCTTTGTTTGCACCGATTCCAAAAACGTGAAAAAAGCACGGTCACTCCAAGCTATTTCAAAACCACCGGAGACTTCTCGATGACCGACAGTGCCGATCTCGGCCCCCGCGAGGCGATGGAATATGATGTCGTCGTGGTCGGCGCCGGACCTGCCGGCCTGGCGGCCGCGATCCATTTCAAGCAGCTCAACCCCGAGACCAGCGTCGTGGTGGTGGAGAAGGGCTCGGAGGTCGGCGCCCATATCCTCTCCGGGGCGGTGATCGATCCCATCGGTCTCGACAAGCTCTTGCCCGAATGGCGCGAGGCGGAGGACCGCCCGCTGGTGACGGAGGTCACCGAGGACCAGTTCTACTATCTCGGCCCGTCCGGCGCCCTGCGCCTGCCCAATTTCGGCATGCCCAAGCTGATGTCGAACCATGGCAATTTCGTCGGCTCGCTCGGCAATGTCTGCCGCTGGCTGGCTGTTCAGGCCGAAGCGCTGGGTGTCGAGATCTATCCGGGCTTTGCCGCCGCCGAAGTGCTCTATGACGACAAGGGTGCGGTGATGGGCGTCGCCACCGGCGACATGGGCATCGGCCGCGACGGCCAGCCCAAATCCGGCTTCACCCGCGGCATGGAACTGCACGGCAAATACACCCTCTTCGCCGAAGGCGCCCGCGGTAGCCTGACCAAGACGCTGATCGCCAAGTTCAATCTGGCCGACGGCCGCGAACCCCAGAAATACGGTATCGGCATCAAGGAACTCTGGCAGATCGATCCGGCCAAGCATGTCCCCGGCCGGGTGCAGCATTCCTTTGGCTGGCCACTGGATTCGAAGACGGGCGGCGGCTCCTTCCTCTACCATCTGGAGAACAACCAGGTGGTGGTGGGTTTCGTCATCCACCTCAACTACACCAACCCCTATCTCTCGCCCTTCGACGAGTTCCAGCGCTTCAAGCACCATCCGCTGATCGCACCGACCTTCGAGGGCGGCAAGCGCATCGCCTATGGCGCACGCGCCATCACTGAGGGCGGCTACCAGTCGGTGCCCAAGCTCTCCTTCCCCGGCGGCGCCCTGATCGGCTGCGCGGCCGGCTTCGTCAACGTGCCGCGCATCAAGGGCAGCCACAATGCCGTGCTGTCGGGCATGCAGGCGGCCGAGCATATTTCCAAGGCGCTGGCCGAGGGCCGCTCGCATGACGAGCCTGCCTCCTATGAGGCGGCCTGGCGTTCCAGCGAGATCGGCCGCGACCTCTACAAGGTGCGCAACGTCAAGCCGCTGTGGTCCAAGCTCGGCACCATCGCCGGCGTGGTGCTCGGCGGCATCGACATGCACCTCAACGAAAAGCTCGGCTTCTCCCTGTTCGGCACGCTCAAGCATGGCAAGCCCGACTACGCCACGCTGAAGCCGATCGCCGAAAGCAAGCCGATCAACTATCCCAAGCCCGATGGCAAGCTGTCCTTCGACAAGCTTTCCTCTGTCTTCCTGTCCTCGACCAATCACGAGGAAGACCAGCCTGTTCATCTCACATTGAAGGATCCCAAGGTTCCGATCGAAAAGAACCTGCCCCTCTATGGCGAACCGGCCCGGCTCTATTGCCCGGCCGGCGTCTACGAGGTTGTCTATGGCGACGAGGCAGCCAAGAAGGATCCGCGTTTCGTGATCAACGCGCAGAACTGCGTGCACTGCAAGACCTGCGACATCAAGGATCCCGCCCAGAACATCAACTGGGTGACGCCGGAAGGCGGCGGCGGCCCGAACTATCCGAACATGTAAACGGATCTCGGAGCTGTCTTTATGAAAACCTTCCTTTATGCCGGCCTCGGGGTCGTTCTCCTGGGTGTCGGCCTCTATCTGCAGTTCGGCACGGCTGGAGTTTCCCCGGCCGACCGGCTGCGTTGCGAGCAGGCCATCGAAAAGATCTATGGCGACAGCGACGAAGCCAAATACACGCTCCTGCCCAAATGCGGCGAGCCGGGCATGGTCGCCATGATGGATGCGAGGGCCGGGGGGGCCGGCGCCGAACAGGCTGCTCAGGCGATCGCGACCGCCAATCGCAGCGATCTTATCGGCATACTGCTCAATTGCGCTCTGATCGGCGCCGGTATCGGCGCCTTGGGCGCGGCCGCCGCTGCCTCCCGACAGTCGAAAAAGCGGGCCGCATAACGGAGCGAAAATGGGGGGCGGGTCTTCATGCCCGGCTTCCTATGAAGCGGCAGCGCAGGCGGGTCCGAAGACCCGCCCCCAAGAGCAAAGCGCGTTCATGACTGAACGCTTTTTCGCTCTAACTCATTGTTTCGACGCGTCTTTGCGGTTCTTGGTGACTCCGTCGAATCGCAAAACGCTTTAGAGCAACGCCTCAAGCGTAGAGGGCCTTGATGGCGGCCTTCTCCAGCAGATCGCGGGTGCGGGGCGTATCTTCGGTGACGAGCGTGTCGATCGACGATAGCGCAGCGAAATGGTGTGCCGCCGCGGTGCCGATTTTATCCGAGGTCGCCACTGCGACGATCTCGGCAGCCGCCTTCATCATGGCGGCCTTGATCGCGGCCTCGTCATAGCCGGCGGTGGTCAGCCCGAACTCTTCATGAATGCCGTGCACGCCGATGAAGCACAGATCGGCATTGATGGCGTGAAGCTGATCGAGCACGCGCGCGCCCAGGACCATCTGGCTGCGCTTGTCGAAGACGCCGCCGAGCAGGATGACCTCAAGATGCGGATGCTCGGTGGTTGATGTCGCCACCAGCGGACTGTTGGTGACGATGGTGGCCCTGAGATCGCGCGGCAATTGCCTCGCCACTTCGAGATTGGTGGTACCGCCGTCGATGATAACCACCTGACCCGGCAGCACGAGCTGCGCCGCCGCCCTGGCCAGGCGCGTCTTCAAGGCGGCCGCGATCTTGTAGCGCCCCTGGAAGGGCAATCCTCCCGGCGAGACCGGCAGGGCAGCACCGTGGACACGCTTGATCAGGCCTTCCGCCGCCATGTCCCGGAAGTCGCGCCGGATGGTGTCCTCGGAAACCTCGAAATGCGCCGAGACCTCCTGCGTCGACAGCCTGCCCTGGGCCTCCAGCTTCGACAGGACGAAGGCGCGCCTCTCGTCAGGCGTTGATTCGATGGGCAAGGCGATTCCTCAATTGCACGTTTGTGACGATATCGCTAGATACATGCATTCCCTATCACAACACCTATCGCCGGATCCAGCATGAAAGAGCTTCTCCTGAAGGGGAACGTTATCCTCGAAGATGCCATTGTCGAAGACGCCGTGATCCACTGCGTAGACGGCCGGATAGAAGCGATCGAGCCGCCTGCTTCCAAGCATGAAGGCAAGGAATGTCTGGATTTCAGCGGCCGCTACCTGTCGCCGGGTTTCGTCGACATTCACGTGCATGGCGGCGCCGGCGCCGACTATATGGACGGCACGGTGGAAGCCGTGCGGCGAACGAATATCGCCCATGCCAGGCACGGCACCACCTCGATCTTCCCGACCACCACGACGGGGTCCTTCGCCCAGCTCGATGCGATGGTGAAAGCATGCGAAAACGTGCAAGCCTCCTGGAAACCTTCGGATGGCGCCCGCATCGCCGGCATCCATTTCTACGGTCCCTATTTTGCGGAAGACAAGGTCGGCATCCACGCGCCCGAGGGCCGGCGTGATCCAGTGCGGGAGGAATATGAATATTTCCTCGGTCGGGAGATCATCAAGATCGCCACTTGCGCCTCGGAACTGCCCGGCGCCCTCGATTTCTTCGACCATGCCCGCGAACGGGGCTGCTTCATCACCTGCGGCCATTCCAACGCCTGCTGGCATGAACTCGAGGCGGCCTTCGCGCATGGCATGCGCCATGTCGACCATTTCTGGTGCGCCATGAGCTCGGTCGCCTCCCTGCGCAAGCGTTTCGGCACGCCGATGCAGGCGGGCATGGAGCAATATGTCCTCGCCAACCCAGAGATGAGCACCGAGGTGATCGCCGACGGCATCCACCTCTCCGACGACTTGCTACGCTTCGCCTTCCGCCTGATCGGGCCGCTGCGCTGCTGCCTCGTCACCGATGCCAACCGCGCCATGGACATGCCGCCGGGCAAATATCGCTTCGGCTCTAGCGAGGATGGCAGCTGGGTCTGGAGCGACGGCAATTCCGTCCGAGGCGAGGACGGCAGCCTGGCAAGCTCGATGCATGGCATGGACCGCATGGTGAAGACCATGGCGCACGCCGTTGGCAAGGACCTCCCCGCTGTCATCCGCATGGCCTCGCTGACGCCGGCCGAGCTTGCGGGCATCGCCGGCCAAGTCGGCAGCCTCGCGCCAGGCAAGTGCGCGGACATCGTGGTTCTGAACGCGGAGCTGGAGGTCGAGCGAGTGTTCATCGGCGGCGAGCCCCTGCCTGCCGCATATGCGAGGCCCGATCAGGCGGCCTGAACCCGGACCACCTGCGCACGCTGCGCGCAACAGCGGGCAGCGTGAGCGATCAGGGCGAGGATGATGCCGACGACGGCTGGCTCCGCGTGCTCGTAAAGACGAAATCCTCGGGAGGCAGCGAGCCGTAGACGAAGGGTTCCTGCCGATTGTCGGTTCGCGACATCACATCGCTGGTCACGAAGCGAAACACCTTGTTGATCTCCAGCCCCGGTTCCACCACCCGTCTGGCAAAGGCCTCGGCGAAGGCGCTGTGCTGGCTATCGCCATCCTCGGCCACCGTGCCCTCCTTGGCCGAATAGACCACCAGCGTCGCCCCCGAGGGCTCGACCCGTGAGAGACCGCGCCCGACCGAACGGGTGGGCGTGGTCATCGTCATCTGTGCGGCGAAGGGATTGTTGCGGCAGGCATCCAGCACCACCAGCTTCAGGCGCCGCGCGCCGCTCAACGCCGACAGCACACGCTGGAGGCTGACGGTCTCGTCGGGGACATCGCGATCGGACTGCAGGCGGGCATCGACGGGTATGAGATAGTTCTGCCCCGTCAGCTCCATGCCATGGCCGGCATAATAGAGGATGGCCCAGTCGGCCGCGTCGGCCTTGGCGGAAAAGGACCGGAGGGCGTCGACCATGCCGGCGCGCCCGAGATCGTAGGCGACCGTGACGTCCTGCACGCCGGCTGTCCGCAGAGCCCCGGCGATGAGATCGGCGTCTCGCCTGGGATTGGGCAGTTGCGACACCCCCGCATAGCGCGAATTGCCGATGACGAGCGCGACCCGCCGCGAGCCTTCCGCAGCAGCCTTCTGCGTGGGTACAGGCTCATTCTTCTTGCTGGCCTCGGCCTGCTGCACCGCCTTCGAGGCACGAAAGAGCGTCACATAGCGCTGGACATTGGGCAGGTTCGGATTGATCGAGAAGGCCATCTCCATGTCGGACAGGCCAGCTTCTCTCTCCTCGAGGCGCCAATGCGCCAGCCCGCGATTGAGATAGGCCTCGGCATAGTCGCGCCGTGCCGCGATGGCCGTATCGCAATCCGTCAGTGCCTCCCGCAGCGCTCCCTTCGCCAGATAGAGCGCGCAACGGCCCGAATGGAATTCCGCCATGCCCGAATTCAGGGCGATCGCCTTGCTGACATCGGCAATGGCTGCGTCGATCTCCCCTTTGGCGTAATGCAGGTTCGCCCGGTTGTTATAGGCATTGAAATTGCCGCCATCAGCCGCGATCGCCTTGTCGAAATCGGCCATGGCGAGGTCGTAGCGCTTGAGATTGACGTAGGAATTGCCGCGATTGTTGTAGATCAGCGAGACACCCTGCTTCAGCGCGATCGCCTTGGTATAATCGGCAACGGCCTTGTCGTGGCGGCCGAGCCGCTGCTGCAGATTGCCACGATTGGCAAAAGCAGGCCCCATGCCCGGATCGAGATCGACGGCGCGCGAATAATCGGCGACGGCGTTTTCGACATCGTCCTGCTCCGAGCGGGAATTGGCGCGGTAGAAATAGACTTCCGCCGATCCCGGCTTGATGGCGATGGCCTTGTCGTAATCGTCGATCGCCGAATTATGGTCGCCGAGCTCGGCATAGCTCAATCCACGAAAGACATAAGCGAGGTAGCTCTTGCCGTTATGCCGGATCGAGGCGCCGAGGTCGTTGATCGCCAGACCATATTGCTTCTGCCGGTAATAAGCGCGCCCACGCTGCAGATAGGCGGTAGCCTGGCTGCCGGGCGTCACCGCGATGCGATTGATGGCGGTGGTGCAGGCGGGAATGGCAACAGCCGGATCGTCCGAGGCGCAGCCGCCTTTGGGAGCTGCGAACGCCGGCGCGGCCAACCATAGGGGCATAGCAGCAACCAAGATCATCAGGCGAAATGCGTTCATGATCCCGCTCCCCGGCGCCCGTCTCGATCCTACTAGAGCAAAGTGCGATTTCTCCCAACCGCACTTTGCTCTAACTCTTTGTTTCCAAGCCAATCCAACGGATTGGCTAGAGCGTTTTTGCGATTCCGGGTGACTCGGTCAAATCGCAAAACGCTTTAGCGGCACGACGACGACATAGTCGCTCGCCTCCCCCTCGTCTGTATCGCGCCGAACCTGACCGTCAACCAAGCGCAGGTCGATACCTTTGTTCACCTGAAGCTGTCTCCTCGCATCCGGCATCGAGGCAGGCGCGTTTGCGAACTGCCGACACCTTCATCATCGCAGGCGGCTGCTCGCAAGCCGCACCGCGCATCCGATGGCGAGCCCGATCAGGAGCAGTGTGAATCCGACCACGGCCGGCCATCCTCCTACGCTCCAGAACCAGCCGCCGGTCGAGCCCACGATGCTGGCGCCGAGATAATAGGCGAGCATGTAGAGGGAGGCGGCATGGCCCTTGCTGGCACCGCCCAGCCGGCCGACCCAGCCGCTCGCCACCGCATGGCAGGCAAACTGGCCCGCCGTCAGCACCGCGATGCCGGCAATGATGCCGGTGAGGGTCGAGGACAGCGTGAGGCCGATGCCAACGGCCATGGTCACGAGGCTGGCGATCAGCACCGGTGCCCGCCCCAGCCGGTCGCCCGCCATGCCGCCGAGCGAGGAAGAGATGGTACCGAACAGATAGACGGTGAAGATCAGGCTGGTCTGCGTCGGGCTGAGATCGAAGGGGGGTGCCATCAGCCGGAACCCGGCGTAATTGTAGACGGTCACGAAGCTGCCGAAACCACAAAAGGCGATGGCGAACAGCAGGGGCTTCGCCAGCACGGCGCCGGGTCTTTCCCGGCCGAAATGCGAAAGCCATGCCCTGAGGTGATAGCGAAGATCGAAGCCCTTGCGCGGTGTGAAATGCCGCGAGGGCGGCAGGAGCAGCACGAAACCGAGCGCCAGGACGAGGCCCCCGATGCCGACGATCGCCAGAGCGAAGCGCCAGGTCAGGAATTCGGCGAGGATGCCGGTCAGTACCCGGCCCGACATGCCGCCGAGCGCAGTTCCGGCGATGTAGAGCCCCATGGCGAAGCCGAGGCCATCAGGCTCGATCTCCTCGGCCAGATAGGCGATGGCGATGGCCGGCACCCCGCCAATGGCCAGCCCTTCGACCGCGCGCAAGGCGAGGATGGCGTGCCATCCCGACGTGACCGCCACGGCAAGATTGAGCAGGCTGGCGAGGCCGATGGATGCGAACATCAACTCGCGTCGACCGAAGCGCTCGGACACCGCCGCAGCAGCGAAGATGGCAAAGGCGAGAGCGCCGGTGGTCAGCGATAGGGCGAGTGAACTCTGGGCTGCACCGACATGGAATTCCTCGGCCAGCAGCGGCAACAGCGGCTGTACGCAATAGATCAGCGAAAACGTGCCAAAACCGGCGAGAAACAAAGCAAGGCTGATCTTGCGGTAGGTGGCCGAACCACGTGCGACATGGGGCACGGGCGAGGAACAAGCGGCGGGAACTGACATGTCCAAGGCGTCGTCCCGTAAGGTGAGCTTGTCAAGCGCCGATCCGGACCAACCCAAGAGGGACGGGCGATACCCCTGCACAAAGCCGCTATCTGGAGTTGTCATGCCTGGCGCCAGGGGCTGAAAGACCGTCAGGCCCACATGCAAAATCGCGGTTTTCGAGCCCCAGACGGGTTGTTCCCTTGCCTCAAAGCAGCCATGGTAGCGGCGAATAATTCGCGACTGCGTCGCCTGTGTCGAGGCGGCCGGCTGATTCGGAGTTTTCTTAGCAGTGCCCCTGTCTTCCCGCACGTCTTTTTCCGCCGCTTTGCTGGCGATCGCCTTCTCGACGACCCTGATGGCGCCGGCATTGGCGGCCAAGGCAGTCGAGCGTCCGTTCCGGCCGACCTCCGCCTCCGGCAGCCTGTTGGCCGGGCGACTGGCCGCCAATGTGCGTGACGACGACAACGCGGCCTCCTTCTATGCCAAGGCGCTGAGCAGCGGCCTGTTCAAGGACGAACAGGCTCGCCAGGAGCTGACCAATCGTACCTTCATTGCGCTGCTGACCTCGGGCGAGATGGACAAGGCCGTCACTTTCGCCCGGCGCGTCGTGGCGATCGACAAAAAGAACCCGATCGCCCATCTCGTACTCGGTATCCGGGCGCTGAAGGGCCGGGACTACACCAAGGCCCGCGACGAACTCGCCTTCACGCTCGACAAGCCTATCCTGCAGCTGGCGACGCCCCTGATCTCGACCTGGACCTATGCGGGTGCCGGCCAGACCAAGAAAGGCGTGGTGGCCGGCGACGACATTTCGTCCAATGACGGCTTTTCCACCTTCAAGAATTTCTCCACCGGCATGATGCTCGACATGGCGGGCATGCGGGATGAGGCGATCGCCCGGCTCAAGGACGCCCATGAGCGCGACGCCAATGCCGTCTCCATCGTCGACGCTTATGCGCGCGCGCTGGTGCGTGCCGGCAAGAAGGACGACGCACTCAAGGTGCTGGACGCCTATTCGGCCAAGGTGCCGCGCCAGCCGATCGTCACGGCGCTGACCACCGACATCAAGGCCGGCAAACGCATCGGCCCGGCCGTGACATCAGCCCAGCAGGGCGCCGCCGATATTCTGGTTTCGGTCGCCGCCGGCATCGCCAAGCAAGGCGGCGCCGACTATGCCGTGGTGTTCTACCGTCTGGCGCTCTATCTGGAGCCCAACAACGCCACTGCCCTGATCGGCCTCGCCGAGCTTTACAGCGATCTCAAGCAGCCCCAGACTGCCGAAACCCTGTTCAAGGCCGTGCCTGCCTCCTCGCCGCTCAAGCGCAACGCTGAGATCGAGCTTGCCACCACGCTGGACGAGCTCGACAAAACGGATGAGGGCGTTGCGCATCTCAGGAAGATCATCTCGGCCAATCCGCAGGATCTCGACGCCATCATCTCGCTCGGCGGCATCTTCAATCAGCGCAAGCGCTGGGAAGAGGCTGCGGTAGCGTTCTCGCAGGCGGTCGACGCAATCGGCAAGCCCACCCGCAACGACTGGCCCACCTTTTACTATCGCGGCATCGCCTATGAGCGCACCAAGCAGTGGCCGAAGGCCGAGGCCGATTTCAAGAAGGCTCTCGAGCTCTTTCCCGACCAGCCATCGGTGCTGAACTATCTCGGCTATTCCTGGATCGATCAGGGTATCCATCTCCAGGAAGGCATGGAGATGATCAAGAAGGCGGTCGATCAGCGTCCCGATGACGGCTACATCGTCGACAGTCTCGGCTGGGCCAATTACAAGCTCGGCCAATATGACGAGGCGGTCGAACAGCTCGAGCGCGCCGTCTCCCTCAAGCCGAGCGACCCCACCATCAACGACCATCTCGGCGATGCCTATTGGAAGATCGGGCGCAAGCTGGAGGCGACCTTCCAGTGGCGCCACGCCCTCGACGCCAAGCCCGAACCTGACGAGAAGGCCAAGATCGAGCAGAAGATGAAGGACGGCATGCGGGACACGGCCTCGGCCGATGCCGGCAAGGCCGGTGACGCGGCCAAGTCCCCTGACGCAGACAAGTCCCCTGACGCACCCAAGCCCGTGGATGCACCCAAGCCTGCGGATGAGGCAAAACCTGCTGATGCTCCGAAGGCACCGGATGCCGCCCAACCCTCGCAGCCCGAAAAGCCAGCCGAGCCCAGCAAGCCGACCGGTGCCGACAAGCCCGTAGAAGCGCCCAAACCGGCGGATGCGCCTAAGCCCGCAGACGAGACGAAACCGGCCGACACCCCCAAACCGGCCGACGCGCCCAAGCCGATGGAAGCTCCCAAGCCCGGCGATACACCTAAGCCTGCTGACGCACCCAAGCCGACGGACGCGCCTAAGCCGGCAGAGCCCGTAAAGCCTGCCGCACCGTCCAACAACAATGGTGGCTGACGTTCCGGCGGCCGGAGAGGCGGGAGCCTCACCTGTCCGGCTGAACGAGAAAGCCCGCGCCAAGGTCAATCTGACCTTGGCCGTTCTGGGGCGGCGCGCGGACGGCTTTCATGTACTCGACAGCCTGGTCGCTTTTGCCGATATCGCTGACGAGCTCAGTCTCGAACCGGCCCTCGGCCTTTCCCTGGAAGTCTTTGGTCCCCGCGCGAATGAGGCCGGTACCATCGCCGACAATCTCGTGCTCAAGGCCGTCAGGGCCCTCGCCGAGAGGCGTGATGGCCTCACTCTCGGGCATTTCAGACTCGACAAGCGCCTGCCGGCAGCGGCCGGCATCGGTGGCGGCTCGTCCGACGCCGCGGCGGCCCTGCGTCTCATCGCTCGGGCCAACGGCCTGCCGCTGACCGACCAGAATATCCTGGCCGCCGCCCGCGCCACGGGCTCGGACGTGCTGGTCTGCCTGGAAGGTATGAGCCGCTGGATGCGTGGTGCGGGGGAAACCCTGTCCGCTCCAGTCCCTCTGCCGTTCCTGCCCGCCGTCCTCGTCAATCCGGGGGTTGCCACGCCGACGGCGGACGTCTTCCGTGCCCTTGCCCGCCCTGCAGGCTCGGTCGCTTCTGCGGATCTTTCCCTGGCCGCAGCCATAGAGGGCGAGCGCGACCCGATGGCATTGATCGACAATCTCGGCCAGGGGCGCAACGACCTCGAGCCGCCAGCCCTTGCCCTCCGCCCAACCATCGGCGAGGCGCTCGCCGCCCTGCGTGACCAGCCTGCCTGCCGCCTCGCCCGCATGTCGGGCTCGGGCGCCACCGTGTTCGGTCTGTTCCAGACGGCCGAGGCCGCAACGGCGGCAAGACAGGCGATCGCAGAGCATCGGCCGGGTTGGTGGGTGGTGGACACGGTCATCGGTTGACGCTTCGACATTGCATCACGGCGCCCGATCGGGCAAAGGTCCGGCCAATGAGTTTCAGCACTTCGAGCAGGCGGTGACGATGAACATTCTTCTGATCGGATCGGGCGGGCGCGAACATGCCCTGGCCTGGGCTGTTTCGGCGAGCCCGCTTTGCGAGAGGCTCTATGCCGCGCCCGGCAATCCCGGCATGGAGGAATGTGCGATCTGCGCCGCCGTCGACGCGACCGACCATCAGGCCGTCATCGCCTTCTGCCGCGAGAACGAGATCGACTTCGTGGTCGTGGGTCCGGAGGCTCCGCTGGTTGCCGGCCTGGTCGACGATCTCGCTGCTGCCGGCATCAAGGCCTTCGGCCCTTCCAAGGCCGCCGCCCAGCTCGAGGGCTCCAAGGGCTACACCAAGGACCTCTGCCAGGAATTCTCCATCCCGACCGCTGCCTACCGCCGCTTCACCGACGCTGCCGCCGCGCGCGCCTATGTCCGCGAACAGGGTGCACCGATCGTGATCAAGGCCGATGGCCTGGCCGCCGGCAAAGGTGTGGTGGTGGCGATGACCCTGGAAGAGGCTCTCGCCGCCGTCGATGCCATCTTCGCTGGCAGCGTCGGAGAAGCCGGCCACGAGGTGGTGGTCGAGCAGTTCCTCGACGGGGAGGAGGCGAGCTTCTTCGCCCTGTGCGACGGTACCACTGCCATTCCCCTCATCTCCGCGCAGGACCACAAGCGCGCCTTCGATGGGGACAAAGGCCCAAATACCGGCGGTATGGGTGCCTACTCCCCTGCCCCCATCATGACGCCCGAGATGGAAGAGCGCGTGATGGAGACCATCATTCGCCCCACGGTCCAGGCCATGGCCGCCCGTGGCACGCCCTTCAAGGGCGTGCTCTTCGCCGGCCTGATGATCACCAAGGACGGGCCTGAGCTGATCGAATACAATGTCCGCTTCGGCGATCCGGAAACGCAGGTGCTGATGCCGCGGCTGCGCTCGGATCTCTTGCCGGCCCTGATCGCTTCGGCCGACGGCGTGCTCTCCACCATCTCGCTGCGCTGGAAGACCGATGCGGCGCTGTGCGTTGTGATGGCGACCAAGGGCTATCCCGGCAGCTTCCTCCGTGGTTCGGAAATCCGGGGCCTCGCCAAGGCGGCCTCGCTCGACGAGGTGTTGGTCTTCCATGCCGGCACCAAGCGCTCGGGCGATCACATCCTGGCCAATGGCGGGCGCGTGCTCGGCATCACTGCCAGCGGCAAGAGCGTGGCAGAGGCGCAGAAGCGCGCCTATGAGGCCGTCGATCTCGTCGACTGGCCCGAAGGTTTCAGCCGCCGCGACATCGGCTGGCGTGCCATAGGCAAGGCCTGACATGACGACCACGGTCAAGAGTTCCGCCAAGACCGTGACCAAGACCGTGGCATTGGCCCTGGGCGGTGGCGGAGCACGCGGCCTCGCCCATATCCCCATGCTGGAGGTCTTCGACGAACTCGGCATCCGGCCGGTCGCCATGGCCGGCACCTCGATGGGAGCGATCTACGCCGCCGCCTATGCCGCCGGCCTCTCGGCCGCCGAACTCCATGCCTATACGCTCGCCACGCTCGCCGACCGGCGCGGCACCCGCAGCAAGCTGATGGCGGCCCGCACCGGGCGGTTGGCCGATCTGTTCTCCGGCCTCGGCAATCCGGTGATGATCGATGCCGAAGCCTTCTGCGAAGCCTTTCTCCCTGAAGCCGTCCCCCAGACCTTCTCCGAGCTTGCCGTCCCGCTCACCATCGTGGCCACCGACTATTACGGTCGTCGCGAACGGGCGTTCACCTCGGGTCCGTTGCGCCAAGCCGTCGCCGCCTCCATGGCTATCCCTGGCGCAATCCGGCCGGTGCGCATCGACGGCCAGGTGCTGATCGACGGCGCCACCGTCAATCCGCTGCCGCTCGACCATCTCGCCGGCAAGGCCGATATCCTCGTGGGCATCGATGTCTCCGGCGCGGCCACCATCGCCATGGAGACCGACATGCCCGGCACCTTGGAGGCGATGTTCGGCGCCCTGCAGATCATGCAGGCGGCGATCGTCGACGCCAAGGCCGCCCATTATCGTCCCGACATCCTGATCCGGCCCAATGTCGGCAGCATCCGCGCCCTCGATTTCGCCCGTTCCAGCGTGGTCTTTCGCCTGGCGCGGCCAGCCAAGGATGAATTGAAGAGACGCCTCGGCGAACTTATGGAAAGCCCATAAGGCGTAAACCGGGCCGGCGGCCCAGCGAGCGCACAAGCCTGCGCGGCCCCTTGTCTCTTCCCAGCCCGGCTTCGAGGGCTTATGTGAGGGACACCGACATCCTGCCGCCCCTGACTTCATTCGACCGAAAGGCCCTGTCTTGGCTTCCTCGCCCCGTCTCATCCATGGCTTTCGCGAGATTGCCAGCGCCTATGACCTTATCTTCTGCGACATCTGGGGCGTCATCCACAATGGCCACAGGGTGTTCGACGGCGTTGCCGATGCGCTCATCGCCTATCGCCGGCAGGGCGGCACCGTGGTGCTGGTCTCCAATGCGCCGCGGCCGGCCCGGTCGGTGATGCCGCAGCTCGACCGGCTCGGCCTGCCTCGCGAATGCTGGGATGCCATCGTCACCTCGGGCGACGTGACACGGGCGCAGATCGCCGCCGTGGCAGCCAAAAAGGTCTTCCATCTCGGCCCGGATCGCGACAGGCCGCTTTATGAGGGCCTCGGCATCCGTTTCGCCGACACGGCCGAGGCAGCCGAAGTGGTTGTGTGCACCGGTCTGTTCGACGACACCACGGAGACGCCGGAGACCTACAGGGACATGCTGGCTGGCTTCAAGGCACGTGATGTGCCGATGATCTGCGCCAATCCTGACCTCATCGTCGATCGCGGCGGCACCATCATCTATTGCGCCGGGGCGCTAGCAGAAGCCTATCGCGCCGTCGGCGGCGAGGTGGCCATTTGCGGCAAGCCCTACAAGCCGATCTATGACGCCGCCTTCGAGGCCGCCGCCTCGCTCCGCGGCAAACCGCCCCCCTCCGAGCGCACTTTGGCCATCGGCGATTCGGTCCGGACCGACCTCGCCGGCGCAGCCGCCATCGGGTGCGGCGCGCTGTTCATCTCCGGCGGTATCCATGCGCTCGAAGCCGGTCACGAAGGCGATGGCGTCGACCCCGAGGCGCTCGCCGCCTTCCTGGCCGACAAGGGCGTCATTCCCGACGCGGTCATGCCGCGGCTGATCTGGTAGACATCATGGCCTTCGAGCAGTTTCTCGATCCCGTCACCTTACCCTCGCGTCTCACCGGCGCCGCCATCGCGATCGGCAATTTCGATGGCGTGCATCGCGGCCACCTGGCGGTAATCGAGGCAGTCGAGGCTCTCGCCAGAGGTTCGCAGCCGGGACCCCATCATCGGCCGCGCCCCGCCATCGCCCTCAGTTTCGAGCCGCATCCGCGCAGCCTGTTCCGGCCGGACGAACCCTTGTTCCGGCTGACCCCGCCCGCCTTGAAGGCCCGCCTCCTGGAGAAGGCCGGCCTTGACGCCCTGGTCACCCTCACCTTCGACCGGGCGCTTGCCGGCATGACGGCGGAGGAATTCCTGGAAGAACTGGTGGTGCGGCGGCTCGGCGCCCATGCCGTCGCCGTGGGTTACGACTTTCATTTCGGCAAGGACCGACGCGGCACCCCTGAATTCCTGGTGCAGCATGGCCGCGCCCTCGGCCTCGACATCGCCATCGTGGCGCCGACGCGCGAGAGCGGCGAGGCGGTGTCCTCCTCGGCCATTCGCCGTGCCCTGGCGGCGGGCGACATCACGCGCGCCAATCGCCTGCTCGGCCATGAATGGTCGGTGCTATCAACCGTTGTCCACGGCGAGAAACGAGGCCGCGAGCTCGGCTTTCCCACGGCAAACATGGCGCTCGATCCGCAATGCGGCCTGGCTCTCGGCATCTACGCCGTGCGTGCGATGATCGACGGCGTCGTGCATGCCGGTGTCGCCAGCTTCGGCCGACGCCCGACCTTCGATAATGGCCCGCCCCTGCTGGAAACCTTCGTGTTCGATTATTCCGGCGATCTCTATGGCAAGGAAATCGAGATCGCCTTTGTCGGCTATATCCGCGGCGAGCTGAAATTCGATTCGATCGAGGCGCTGGTCGAGCGCATGAACGAGGATAGCCGCATCGCCCGGCAGATGACGGCACCGGACGCACCATGAAACTCGGATTCATCGGTACGGGCGCGCTGGCATCGGCGATCGTGACCGGCCTCAAATCCGTCGCCGACAATGACGTGTCGGTTCTCCTGTCGCCCCGCAACGAGGCTATTGCCGCCGACCTGGCGTCGCGCTTTGCAGATGTTCGGATCGCAGCCGACAATCAGGCCGTCCTCGACGCCTGCGACACCATCATGCTCGCCGTCCGGCCCCAGATCGCACATGACGTGCTGCCGAGCCTGCGGTTCCATCCGGACCATCGCATCATCAGCCTGATCGCCACCTTGTCCCGCGAGGAGATCACTTCGCTGGTCTCTCCCGCCACGCATGTCACCAAGGCGCTGCCGATGCCGATGGTCGCCCAGCGACAGGGCCCTACGATCATCTATCCACCCGATCCCGACGTCGTGGCCTTCTTCGCCCGGCTGGGCAAAACGATCGCGGTGGCGGATGTGGGCGAGTTCGATGCGTTGAGCGTCGCCACCGCCACCTTCGCCACCTATTTCAAATATCTCGATACGCTTCACGGCTGGCTGCAGGGCCATGGCGTTGCCGATCCGACGGCCCGCGACTATGTCGCCGCCCTCTTCAAGGCCCTGGCTCACGCTCCGGAAGCCGCGCCCGATGCTGATTTCATGCATCTGGCGCAGGAATATGCCACACGCGGCGGCATCAACGAGCAGGTCCTGCGCGAACTGACCGATCGCAAGCTCTTCGAGACTTTCGCGGAGAGCCTCGACGGCGTGCATCGGCGCATTACCGCGCCCTGAGCGTTCCCTCGGACGAGTTCAATATCGGTCACGCCGCCATATGGCTGTGGCAAGCTTGGTTGATCATGCGCAAAGCCCCCAAGGGGGGAAAGGCGGGATATCGACAATGCTGGAGGATTTCGGCGACGGGATTTGGATTGCGAATGGCCCGACCACCTCGGTGGCCGGCTTTCATTATCCCACCCGCATGGCCGTGATCCGATTATCGGGCGGCGGTCTCTTCGTCTGGTCTCCGATCACCCTTTCGCAAGATCTGCGCGCGCAGGTCGATAAACTGGGCGAGGTGCGTTACCTGGTGCCGCCCAATTCCCTGCACCACCTGTTCCTGGGCGATTGGCAGCGCGCCTATCCGAAGGCCGAAGTCTATGCGCCGCCTGGCCTCGGGGCCAAGCGCAAGGACATCCGATTCGACGGCGATCTCGGCGAGGCCCCCATGCAAGCCTGGGCTGGTGACATCGACCATGTCCTCGTGCCGGGCAATCTGATCACGACCGAGGCGGTGTTTTTCCATCATGCGAGCAGAACGGCCCTATTCACCGATCTCATCCAGCATTTCGACGCCACCTGGTTCGACGGCTGGCGGGCAGTGGTGGCGAAACTCGACCTCATGGTCGCCGCCGAGCCATCGGTGCCCCGGAAGTTCCGTGTGGCCTTCGTGAACCGGCCCGCTGCGCGTGATGCCATCAAGCGCATTCTGGCATGGCCGACCGAGAAGGTGCTGATGGCGCATGGCGAGCCTGTAACCGGGGACGGCCAGGCTTTCCTCGGCAGGGCTTTCACCTGGCTGGTCAAATGATCCGCCGATCAGGCGTCGCGGGTCCGGCGAGCCATGGTGGCCGGCGACCGCGCCACGATGACGATACCGGCCAGGGACACCACCAGCCCCGCAACCATGGCCCATGACAGCGGCTCGCCAAACATCAGCCAGGCCCAGATCATCGTCACCGGCGGGCTCAGATAGAGAACCGAGGTGACACGGGTGGGCGACGACTTGCGAAGCGCTATGTAGTACAGGCTCCAGGCGCCGAAGGTCGCGACGAAAACCAGCCAGAGGATGCCGCCGACAAAGCCGGGATCGAGCCTGGGCAATACGCCGCCCTCATGCCAGGCGAACAACGCAAAGATCGCGGACGCCGACAGGCACTGGATGCACAGGCTCTGATGCACCGGCATGGCGCCGGCCGGGCTGCGCTTCTGCAGCAAGGTCGCCAGGGCCAGCGACAGCGTGCCGAGGACCGGCAGGCCATAGGCCCAGAGCGGCACGTGCCCCATGTCGAGGGACCAGCCCGAAGCGATCAGGACGCCTGCCAGCCCGAGAATGGAACCGAGCCACTGGCGTGCGCTCAGGCCTTGCCCAAGCACCGGCCACGACAACAGCGCCACCGCCAGCGGCAGCATGTCTGCGATCAGGGCGACAAGGCCGGTTGGGACCCCGAAGGCGATCGCCAAGGCGAAACCGGCGAGGTAGCCCGACATGGCCAAAGCGCCGAACAGGATCTGCCGCCAAATGTCTTTCCAGCGCAGCGGCGGCCCGATCGCGAGTGCGAAGGGCAGCAGGACGAGGCCTGAGATCAGGCTTCGCCACAGCAGGATCAGGAAGATCGGTGCATGGTCGATGGCAAACCGCACCCCGACGAATCCGGCGCTCCACGAGACCACCAAGGCGGCCTCGAGCACGAGCAGCGTGGCGACCGCCAAAACCCGGTTCTCCCGGCGACAGGGCGCGGTGACGGCTTCGCTCATCGGTGCGGCCCAGCCTCAGAATTGATCGAGAATCGAGGCGGCGATCCTGCGCGCGGTTTTCAGGCGCCCGTCATGGCCGTCCAGCCCCGCCCGCGCCATCGCGCCTTCGAGCATGAAGGAAAGATGCTCGGCGGTCTCGTCGATCGCCGTGCCTGCGTCCGGCCGCATCTCGCCGAGATAGGCCTTGAACAGCCGCTCGACCTCTTCCTTCTGCGAAGCGACTGACGCGCGGCCGGGATCGCCGACGGGAAGTTCCGCGGCCGCATTGAGGAGCCCACAGCCTCGGAATCCCCAGGCATAAGCCCCTGTCGCATGATCCAGATAGGAATCGAAGATCGCGAGCACCCGTTCCTGGGGGGTCGCTGCAACCTTGAGTCGTTCCTGATAGATCCCCCGCCATTCGGCATGGCGCCCCTGGAGATAGGCGTTCACGAGATCCGCCTTCGAGGAGAAATTGTTGTAGAGGCTCATCTTGGCGACCCCCGCGCGTGCCGTGATGGCATCGATCCCCGTGGCACCGACCCCTTCGCTATAGAAGAGTTCAGCTGCCGCCTTCAGCAGACGCTCCCTGGCTGGCATTCTGTCGGTCATGAGCTCGGCTCCAAAATTATGTAGACCGATCTACCTAATTTTGTCTTCTGTCAAGTTCCTTCTTGGCGACGGGATGCCCCCGCGAGTGCCTACTCTTCGGATTTACAGACAGCCTCGATGCGATGACCGTCCGGATCGATCACGAAAGCGGCAAAATAGGTCGGGCCGTAATGAGCACGAAGACCGGGCGCACCATTGTCGAGGCCGCCATGCACGAGGGCCGCCTGGTGAAATTGCGAAACGGCCGGGCGGCTGGAGGCGCCAAAAGCGAGGTGAAAGCCCGCTCCCGGCGAGCGCGCACTCTTGGCACGCAGCTTGATCGTGAATTTGTCGCCACCGCCGGGCAGCCCGTAGCCGACCGCCTGATCCGGATCACCCGGCTCGAGGTCCTCCCAGACCCGCATATAACCGAGCGCTCCGAGAACGGCGTCGTAGAATGCCGCGGAACGCTGGATGTCCGCGACGCCGAAGGAGATATGATGCAGCATGTCGAGCTTCCCTGAAGCAAAGTGCGATTTCTCCGAACCACACTTTTCTCTAACTCTTTGTTTCCAAGCCAATCCAACGGATTGGCTAGAGCGTCTTTGCGATTCTGGGTGACTGGGTCAAATCGCAAAACGCTTTAGCCAGCGACCGGTCGATGCCGGCGGGAATCACCCGGCGATCACAATGCGTCATGTCTCCCGAAGGCCTGCCGGTGATGATCAGACGGCATCCGCCTGCGACACGGCCTTGCCGCTCGCCTCGACCCGCTCTTCGGCGGGACCGGTATGCCGCGCCAGATTGAGGGCAGTGTTGATCAGCCCGATATGGCTGAAGGCCTGCGGAAAGTTGCCGAGCATGCGCTCTGCGATCGGATCATATTCCTCCGACAGAAGCCCCACATCGTTGCAAAGGCCCACCAGCCGCTCATAGAGGCGGCGCGCGTCGTCCTCGCGGCCCTGCAGCACGTAGACATCCGCCAGCCAGAAGGTGCAGACCAGGAAGGCACCCTCGCCCGGCGGCAAGCCGTCATCGACGTGGTCGGTGTTGTAGCGCAACAGGAAACCATCACGCATGAGCATGTTTTCGACCGCCTTGACCGTGCCGATCACCCGAGGGTCATCAGCCGGCAGGAAGCCGACAAGCGGGATCTGAAGGAGACTGGCGTCGATCGTCCTGGAGCCATAGGCCTGCACGAAACTATCGAGATTGGTATCGAAGGCCTTGCTGCAGACATCTTGGTGAATCTCGTCGGCCACGCGCTGGCAGTGCTCGGCAAAGGCAGGCCTGTCGCCGGATTTGATCGCCATGTTGGCGGCCCGGTGGAAGGCGACCCAGGCCATCACCTTGGAATGGGTGAAATGCTGCGCCCCGCCGCGCACCTCCCAGATCCCCTCGTCGGGGCGGCGCCAGGCCGTTTCGAGGAAGTTCATGATGACTTCGCTGAGCGCCCGCGTCCTGGGGTGACGCGCCAGGCCGCCTGCGGCCGCCTGCATCATGGCATCGGCGACCTCGCCATAGACGTCGAGTTGGAATTGCTCGGCGGCGGCATTGCCGATCCTCACCGGCCGCGAGCCCTCATAGCCGCTGAGCCAATGGGGCTCCCATTCCAGCAGGTTCCGCTCGCCCGACAGGCCATACATGATCTGCATCTGCTCGGGCGCGCCGGCGATGGCCCGCATCAGCCATTCGCGCCAGGCGGAAGCCTCCTCGTAATAGCCGAGCTTCATGAAGGCCTGCAGCGTCATGGTGGCATCGCGCAGCCAGCAATAGCGGTAATCCCAGTTGCGCGGGCCACCGATCTGTTCAGGCAGCGAGGTGGTGGCTGCCGCCACGATGCCGCCCGTCGGCATATAAGTGAGTGCCTTCAGGGTGATCAGCGAGCGTTTGACGACATCGGTCCAGGCACCGACCGATGGACAGCGCCCGGCAAAATCGCGCCAAAAGCTCTCCGTATTCGTCAGCGCGGTCTGGACATCCGGCTGGGCTAGAGGCGGCGTCGTGGAAGGACTGTAGGTCAGGACGAACGGCACCTGTTCACCGGCGCTGACCTTGAACGTGCCGGCGGTATGCAGATCTTCGCCTTCCAGGGGCACCGGGGTCGAGAGAATCAGCCGATCGGGTCCGGCCACGGCCGTGATGGTGCCGTCATCGGCCCGGGTCACCCAGGGCACGGTACGGCCATAGTCGAAGCGCACGACGAAATCGATACTGAAATCGACGCTGCCCTTCTGGCCGACCACCAGCCGGATGAGGTCGTTGCTGCCATCGCGTAACGGCATGAAGTCGATCAAGGTGGCGACGCCCTCCTCCGTTTCGAACGTCGTTTCCAGGATGAGGGTATCGGGCCGATAGCGGCGGCTGACGCGGGCCTTCCTGTCGGTGGCGGCAATACGCCAGCGCCCATTCTCCGACGTGCCGAGCAAGGCCGCAAAACTGGCGGGCGAGTCGAAGCGAGGAAAGCAAAGCCAGTCGATGGAACCGTCGCGGGAGACGAGGGCTGCCGTTTCGCAATCGCCGATCAGCGCGTAGTCTTCAATCCGAGACGTCAAGGGCATCACTCCTTTTGACAAACGGGGATGAGGCTTGGCTATTCTCTTGTCCTGAATGCGGCGATTTAGCGCCAAAAACGCAATTCATCCCCGATTTGGTCCGTTCAGGCTCCGGCACCACCCTGTCCCTGGTTCGGCATGGCGGCAATCGCCCACACTCTTTAGCTCGCCGCTCTCGACCATGACTACCCCTGCCCTTTGCCGCAAGCGCGTCAATTTGATGCCTCGGCGGGGTTTCGCAGCACGCAGCCGCACGAGAGACCCAAAGAAAGCCACGAAAGTATAGGCTGGTAACGGGATAGTATGATTAACACATCATGCGGGGTAAAATATTACTTTTGGTGCAAAAATAATCTAATCCTAAAGACTTAATTTCAATGGATTGAAGTTATGAAGATTACAATATATAGGTGAATTATATACTTTTATTAAAGAATGTCTTCGGCAATGAGAATATATTAACTATCCTTGAAACAAGGAGGAAAATAGACTTACTGAGGGATCTGCATGAGCGATCTGCAATATGTTGGCAATATAGCCTTGATCAGCAGCAATGTATTAATACGAGATTGCCTCAATTTTATTCTTACTCTGAATTTTCCACAATACAGAATACAAGTATTTTCTGCCGCAGATGAATGGGGCATTTCTTCTTCGCCCGTGCAGACGCGGTTGGTGATCCTGCACGACCGGGGGTATATGGATGCCTCAAGGACCCTGGCGACCGCGCGCGCCAATGACCCCCACATTCCCGTGCTGGTGCTCGCAAATGCCAGCGACGCGGCGAGCATCGTCCAGGCTATCGATCTGGGGGCCAGAGGTTATGTCCCCAGCACCCTGCCGGTGAGCGACCTGATCTTTGCAGTACACCGCATCCTGGCGGGAGGAACGTTCGTTCCGCCTGAAACGAAGTTCGGCAAACAGGCATGGAAGCCCCTGACGCCTCGGCAATTGTCCATTGTCGCCGCCATCCGGCAAGGCAAGACCAATGCGCAAATAGGAAAAGAGCTCGGCATCAGCGAAAGCACCGTCAAGGTGCATGTCCGCAGAATCATGAAGCAGATGCAGGTCATCAACCGGACGGCTATCGCCCATCGATCGAAGGACATTCTGTCCACCGACGAGGATTAGGGCGTTTCGGCTTAAACGCACCTTGCTCTAGAGGCAGTGGTGCCGATGCAGATGCGAGGGCCTTGGCGAGCACAGCCTTCGATTGCTATGGTTCGCACCGAAATGGGCACCGCGGCGTGTCGGCATCGTGAGGTTGCAAATTTGTCGGCGCTCGCCAAGCTTCCACCCACATGGATGGCGCTGCTGCGGCGCTACTGGCCGCATTTGATGGCGCTCTGGCTGGTTGGCGTGCTGGCCGAGGACGTGTTGACCGAAATCGCCGTGCGTGTCGGCTTCCTCAACCAGCTGGCCGGGCTCTCGACGCTCACATTGGTGGTGCTGGTCAAGCTGGTGGTGATCGTCGCCCTGTTCGAGATCGTCCGACCGGGACTGCCCTCGCTGCAAGCCGCGGCCAAGGCCGCCGAAACATCGCAAGCCGACAGGCCCGAAGGAGAATCGGCCGGCTTCACTACGGCGCTCTCCCTGGCCTTGGTTCCCTTCTTCGCCTTCTACGCAGCCTGGGGCTTTCTCGGCGACACGGTCCGCGAATATTCCAAGCTCGCGCTCGACCTCACCCCCTTTGGTCAGAACGCGCGTATCCTCGAGGTGAGTGGCGGCTGGCTCCTTCTGGCCTCCGTGGCCATCGCCTGGCTGGTACGGCTCGGCGCCAAGCAGATGCACAAGCGCTCCAAACATGTGTTCTGGCCGTTTCTGATCGTGGTGTGCGAAGCGAATTGGGCTTTCATTGCGCTCTATGTGCTGTCCAACTGGCACAATGAGATCATGGCGTGGGTCTCGCACCTGCCCGAGACCTTGAATGGCTGGCTGTTCCCAGCCGCGCGAGCCGCGGCGATCGCACCGCCCGTGGAGTATGCGCCCGCCTCGTGGTTCGACATGCTGTCGGCCCTGTTTATCTATGCGCTCTATCCCATGGTCTGGCTGACGCTGGCCGCCCTGGTCTACGGCTATGACATCGGCCGGGCAGGCCTGCCGGTTGAAGGTCGCTGGAGCAAAGCAATCGGGCATTGGGGCCGATTGCCCAAGTTCTTGCGCGATTTTCTCACCCATTTCGTGGCTGGTACAGCCAAGCGCTACCGCGCGCTTGCAGAGGGCGTCGGCCTGACCTTCGGCACGGGCCTTACCCTCGTCGTCACCGTCATCGTCGCCTTCCGTCTCCTCGACTGGAGCGCGGCCTGGGCCTGGTACGGTGCTGCACGCCTGATCGGGCCGCATGAAATCGGCCTTTGGCAGATCATCGCCCATGCCCTCTCCATCTTGCTGGGCAGTCCAAGTGCGCCCGGCAACGGAGCGTTGGTCATGCCCTTGAAGATCACCCTGCTCGCCGCAGGACTGGAGACGGGCTTTGCTCAGGGACGGCAGTGGCGTAGCGCCCGTCGGCCGATCAGCGCAATTCCAGCGGGAAGCTGAGGGCGTCCGGCAGGGCCGAACGGAAGGAGAGGCGCGCAGAAAGCCCCGCAGCGGCCTCGGCCGGGATCAGGAACTTTTCTTCGACCAAAGTTGGCTGGCCATCCAGCCCGATGGAGCGAGAGGCTTCCAGGCACCCCGCAACGGGCGTCGCCGTCGGCTCCAGCGCGCGGCTGATGTCGCGGGACAGGACGAAGGATAGCGGGCTCCAGCGCTGCCCCCCGCCATCGACCAGGGTCAGGCTGCAGCCCATCCAGGCCGACTGCCGATCCGCTTCATCGATGATCTTCCCGTCAGGTACCGCCTTGAGGCGAACAATGAGAAGCTTTCGGTCTTTCGATAGGGGCAACCGCGCGCCTTCGCCGCCATCGACGAGTTGTGCCGATGCGAGCGACCAGGTAGCGCGGGCATAGGGAGCGGCCTCACCCGGCTTGACAGTGGCGATACGAAACTCATGCGAAGCGAGATAGTCCATGATGTCGACCCGGGCACCGAAGACGAAAACGGCGACAAAAAGCACGGGTATCGCAATCATGCTGCGCCAATACCAGCGCGCCGCGGACCGGCGTTCGGGAGTTGCCTGTTCAGAGAGGGTCACGGCCGATCTCCAGGACGGTACGACGGATGGCGGTGCCCTCGTCCAGCGCTACGGCGAGCTGGGATGTGAGTCGGGGAAAGACTTCCCGCGAGACCACCAGTTCCGCACCCGCGAGTTCATCGGCTGGTAGTTCGAACACGAAAAGGCCACGCTGCTGCAGGCCGGGCTGCAATTCCTTGCCGGAGAGCAACTGAGACATGCCTTCGATCCGGGGGCTCTGCATATAGGTCCGCCCGCTTGCTCCCCGAAACGCGACACCACCCAGCATCAGAGAGCGCTGTTTGGCCGACACGTCGGCGGCGACCACCGCCCAGATGCCGCCGGTGCCACGCTCGACCCTCTTGCCATAGCGCTGGAAGATCAGCAGCTCGGACAGGATCAGCCTGTCCACCTTGAGACTGAACTCGCTGGTCCCGGCGCGCGTCCCCTGCCGGCCGGCCGTCTCGATCGGGCCAGTGAGGACGGCATAGCCAGGCGTCGTCCAGCGCAGCAGCGCCAGCACGGCAATGCCGATCAGCACGATCGCCACGGTGACGGCGGCATTCTTCATCCCGGGCTCCCCGCGGCATTGAGCGGTACGCTCACGCGCGCGACGTCATGCGGGTTGAACCAGCCCGGGGCACCATAGAGATTGTCCCTTGGCTTGAAGGTCGCGCCGGCCACGGTGAGCTCCAGAGCCTTGGGCAAAGCACCATCGCCCGGCAGGGTCCAGACGGCCTGCAGGCGTTCCGGCAGGCGAGGCTGCAAATCCATCAGCCGCTCCTTGTCGCGGACGAGGTAGAAATCCGGTCCCTCGGCATTGGCCACATTGTTGAGCTTCAGGATGCCGGCGACGGCATTGGAAGTGCGCTCCGTCCGGTTGGTGACCACGAGCTCGAGCACCACAGCCCGGCGCCCGGCCTTGATCGGGCGACCGTCGGGCAACGCCGTGGCGAGGGCGGCCGAGTTCGGCGTGACGAGCCAGCGCCCCGCCTCGACCGCCTGCCCGGCCGTCATGACCGGCACTTGCTCGGGATTGCGCAGGTGATAGAGCGAGGCGCCCAGCGAAATCGCCGCCGCTGCAAAACCGCCGATGCCGGTCAGCACCTTCGCCTTGAGGCTCTGGCGCGAAAACCCAGCGCGCAGCTTCGACAATGTCCCGTTTGCATCGGCCATGAGACCGACTTAGTCGCTGAACGTCGCCTGGGCAAGATGCCGCGAACGGGGAGAAGACCGGACTCGCGCGCATTTTCTACGCCATGCACGCGTCATGATCGTCACATTCACCGGGTTCTGCCGTCGCGGCATTCAGAGCATGATGTCTGATGTCGCGAGTCGCGGGAGGGAAGATGGCCGATGCGGATGCCATTGTCGTGGGGGCGGGCCTGGCCGGGCTGGTCGCGGCCACCGAGCTCACCACCACCGGAAAGCGGGTGATCCTGCTCGACCAGGAGCCGCGCCAGAATCTGGGCGGCCAGGCCTTCTGGTCGCTCGGCGGCCTCTTCCTGGTCGACAGCCCCGAACAGCGCCGCCTCGGCATCAAGGACAGTTTCGAGCTCGCCTTGCAGGACTGGATCGGCACGGCAGCCTTCGACCGCGAGGAGGATTACTGGCCTCGACGCTGGGCCGAGGCCTATCTCGCCTTCGCGGCCGGCGAGAAACGTGCCTGGCTGCGAGCGATGGGCCATCGGATTTTCCCGGTCGTCGGCTGGGCCGAACGCGGCGGCGGCAGTGCCGGTGGCCCGGGCAATTCGGTGCCGCGCTTCCACCTCACCTGGGGCACGGGTCCGGGCGTGGTCGAGCCTTTCGAAAGGCTCGCATTGGCGGCCGAATCGGAAGGCAGGCTGGCGCTGCGGTTTCGCCATCGCGTCGACGGCCTGATTCGGAGCAGCGGTGCGATCACCGGCGTGGAAGGCAGCCTGCTCGCTCCCAGCGAAGTCCCACGCGGGGTCGCCACATCACGCGAGGTGGTGGGTCACTTCTCCCTGACCGCACCGGTGACGATCATCGCCAGCGGCGGTATCGGCGGCGACCTCGATCTGGTGCGCCGCCATTGGCCGCGGCGCCTCGGCCAACCACCAGAGACGATGGTCACCGGTGTCCCCGCTTATGTCGACGGGCGCATGCTCGCCCTCGCGGCACAGGCCGGGGCACGGCTGATCAATCGCGACCGCATGTGGCACTATGTCGAAGGTCTCAGGAACTGGGATCCGATCTGGCCCGGGCACGGCATCCGCATCCTCCCCGGTCCCTCCTCGCTCTGGCTCGACGCGCGCGGCAACCGCCTGCCCGGCCCGCTCTATCCGGGCTTCGACACACTGGGAACGCTGACCCATTTACGCACCACCGGCTTCGACCATAGCTGGTTCATCCTGACCCAGAGCATCATCCGCAAGGAATTCGCACTATCGGGCTCGGAGCAGAACCCCGACCTCACCGGCCGCGACTGGAAATTGACGCTACGCCGCGCCATCGGCCGGCGGGCGACCGGACCGGTGGAGGCCTTCAAGCAGCATGGCGCCGATTTCGTGGTGGACGAGGATCTCGAACGCCTCGTCGCCGGCATGAACACCCTGACGAAAGAACCCCTGCTCGACGCCACCGCGATACGGCAGCTGATCGAGGCGCGCGACCGCGACCTTGCCAACGGCTTCGGCAAGGACGGCCAGATCATGGCTATCCGCAATGCCCGACATTATCTCGGCGACCGGCTGATCCGCACGGCACGGCCGCACGCTTTGCTCGATCCCGCCCACGGGCCCCTGATTGCGGTCAAGCTCAACATCCTCACGCGCAAGACTCTGGGAGGCCTGGAAACCGATCTCGACGGCCGGGTCTTCGGCGAGGATCTCGCTCCTCTGCCCGGTCTTTATGCCGCCGGCGAAGCCGCCGGGTTCGGCGGTGGTGGCATGCACGGCTATCGGGCCCTGGAAGGCTCCTTCCTCGGCGGCTGCCTGTTCAGCGGCCGGCAGGCTGGCCGTGCGGCGGCGGGCGCGGTGTAGTCGCGGATCTGTCTTGGGTGCGCCTCAGGCGCTGCCGAGGAAGCGGTCGAGATCGACGATGCCGACCGAATAGGCAAGCTGGACCAGGCAAATCGCGGCCGCGACTGCGGCAAGCGCCGTTCGCGGCAACCAGCGCTGCGCCCAAGGCCCGTCATTCCATAAGAGCCTGGCCGTGATGGCCAGGCCGATGCCGGCCAGCACAAGGCCGAGAATGTTGAAGCGCGACTGCGAGACCAATTGCCCGTTCACCGAGAAGCTCTCGGAGGTCCCCACGAACAGCCAGAGAGGCAGAATGCCAAGGACAAGGCCCGCCAATGGCGGGCGCAGACGCTGAAAGGGGGTCTGCGCTGCAAGGGGAAGCTCCATGTCACATCCCTCATGAAGACTGAACCGGGCAGCAGGCACGCTGCCAGCCCATAATTGACCTTGGGAGAAGGCACTCGCTGTTCCAAAAGGGACAGGCGCCGGCAGCACCCTCGCCCCCAGGGCTTCCCGGCGCCAGTTTGCCGCTCGACGATATCGACAAGCGTTCCAGGCGGCGGCAGAATGCCGGCATGAGCATTCGCCTGCCCCAGAACCTCTCCCCTGCTGCCGCGCGTACAGCCCTCGATGTCCTCGGCGCCGAAATCCACGTGGAGAAGGCCGCATCGCTGGGGCGCGCGGGCGAGGCCGTCGGCCGGGCCATGGCGGCGCTGCTGCGTGCGGCGCCCGACGATCCAGACCGCCCAAATCTGTTGGCCGAGGCCGTCGACGCGGTCTATGGCTATTTCATCCAGAGGGAGCTGATGGGCATGGCCTCCCATGGCGGTGTCATCCGCGAGCTCAAGATACCGCCCGAAGTGCTGGCGAGACTGGGCGTCAGGCGCTGACGCGTCCGATCACTTACAAGTCACCGATGCTGCCATCAGCCAGGCGCCGCGCATAGACGGCAAGGACCAGGCGCTCGGAATGGACGAGGTAATCGCCGAGCAATGCCGCCGCCTTTTCGAAACTGCCAGCTTCAGCCAGTTCGAGAATGGCGAGGTTCCTGTCGACGAAGGGAGCGTGCAGGAATTCGGCATCCTGCAGCATGCCGAAGGCGAGCCGCAGCTCGGCCAGGACCTGGGCGAACAACAGGTTCAACCTTTCGCTGTCGGCCAGTTCCACTACGGCCATATGAAAGGCCATGTTGGCGGTACCCACTCCAGGCCAGTCATCCGCCACCCGGCAACGCATGGCCTCTTCGAATGCATCGCGCATGCGCTTCTTGGCAGGATGACGCGGATAGGCCTGCGCGAGAGCCTGACACTCGATCAGGCGCCGGACCCGGTAGATGTCGATGATCGAGGCGATGCTCGGCACCGCCACGAACACACCGCGATTGGGAACATGCCTGAGCAAGCCATCCTTCGTCAGCACCCGGAAGACCTCGCGCAGCGTGTTGCGGGAAATGGCAAGATCATCGCTGAGCGCCTGCTCGGACAGCCGCTGCCCGGGCGCGAGTTCGCCTTGGGTGATCTTGCGCCGCAATTGCTCGGCGACGCGTTCGCCGAGCGTCAGGGCGAATGCCGCGGGACGGGGATCACCCGGCGGGGTCATGGGCGGTGCCTGGTGCCATTGTCCGATCTTCACTCAACGCTACCATTCCGACTGTCCATGACGCCGGGCTGGATTGTAGGGCAATCCTGGGGATTCACAACGAGGCAGCGCCAAGATCTCGACAGGGATGGACCGTGGAGCTCCCCTTTGCGCGGAAGATGCGCTGGCCGGCGAGCCACACAAGGCCATCCCTGCGCAGACTAAAGCTCACCTGCCACCGGCTGCGGATTGGGCAGACCTGGCGCCTGCCCTTTCGGCCCCGCTTTTTGATCGCTCGGGAGCATCGACATATTGTTGAACAATATTAGTGTTACGTTCAATCAAAATGCTTGATCAAGCCATCAATTTAGAGGATATTGCCGACAGATCGGAAAATATCACCCTACAAGAACCGATCATATTTCCAGACCATCCAATGTCCCCGGGGAGCGAACACCGTGCCTAGTGACATCAGCCTATGGCCCCTCATTGGCGTGGCCATCATCGTCGTGGGCTTCGTCCTGCGCTTCAATCCCATGCTCGTCGTGATCGTTGCCGCCATCGGCACGGCTCTCGCGGCGAGCTTTCCGCCGCTGCAGGTTCTCTCGGCCATCGGCACCGGCTTCCTGAAAACGCGCAATCTGGCGGTGATCCTGCTGCTCCCGCTCGCCGTGGTCGGCCTGCTTGAACGCCATGGCCTGCGCCAGCATGCACAGGCCTGGATCAGCAAGATCCGCTCGGCGACATCGGGCCGCCTCCTCATCGTCTATCTGGCCGCCCGGCAATTGACCGCTGCGGTGGGCTTGACCAGTCTTGGCGGCCATCCCCAGATGGTAAGGCCGCTGATCGCGCCCATGGCGGAGGGTGCGGCCGAGGTTCGGCATGGCTCGCTCACCGAGCGCGTGCGCCATAAGATCAGGGCCTTTGCGGCCGCTACCGACAATGTCGGCCTGTTTTTCGGCGAGGACATCTTCGTCGCTTTCGGCGCCATCGTGCTCATGACGACATTCCTGAGGGAGGCTGGCGTCGAGGTCGAGCCGCTCCATGTCGCCCTATGGGGCATTCCCACTGCTGCCACCGCCTTTGTCATTCATGCGTTCCGACTGTCTCGCCTCGATGCGGCTATCGCCCGCGAGCTGGCCGAAGCGCCGTCCGAAACCGGCCTGCGGCCTGAAACGCAGTCGGAGGGCTGACATGATCCTCTCGCTTTCCCACCTGTTCTATCTCGTCGGGGCAATCCTGGCCGTCACAGCCGCCATGACCCTGGCCGACCGCAACCATCCCAAACGCTTCAGCAGTGCCCTGTTCTGGGGTCTCTATGCGTTGGCCTTTCTGGTCGGAGATTTCCTGCCGCCGGCCGTGGTCGGCGTGGGTGTTGCCGCTCTGGCGCTGATCGCGGGGCTCGGCGGAGTCGGCGCCGGCCACCACAGCATTCCTAGCGTCGCCGAAGCGGCGGCCAGTGCAAAGCGGCTCGGCAACAAGCTGTTCGTGCCGGCGCTCGCCATTCCGCTGCTGACCGTGGCGATCACGCTTTCGGGCCATTACGTCACCATCGGCGGCACGCCGCTGTTCGATCCCAAGAATACCACCCTGCTCGCCCTCGGCCTCGCCTGTATCGTCGCGCTGGGGCTCGCCTGCTGGCTGACGCGCGAAACGCCGGCACAGGGCCTGCGCGAATCCCGCCGTCTCACCGATGCGCTCGGCTGGGCCCTGGTCCTGCCCCAGATGCTGGGTATGCTTGGCCTGGTCTTCTCCGATGCCGGCGTCGGCAAGGCGGTCGCCCATCTCACCACCAGCTATGTCAACATGGACCTGCGCCTGGTGGCAGTCGCCCTCTATGTCGTCGGCATGGCATTGTTTACCGTGATCATGGGCAATGGCTTCGCCGCCTTCCCGGTGATGACGGGCGGGGTCGCCGTGCCGGTCCTGATCGGTGTCTATCACGGCAATCCGGCGGTCATCGCCGCCATCGGCATGCTGTCGGGCTATTGCGGTACGCTGATGACCCCCATGGCCGCCAATTTCAACATCGTGCCGGCCGCGCTCCTGGAAATCGACAAGAACGCGGTCATCCGTGCGCAAATTCCGACGGCGCTAGCCCTGCTCGCCGCCAATATCGTACTGCTCTATGTCCTGATGCCCCTGTAGGACATTATTCGCGGAAAGCCGTCATGAGCCCCAAAAAGCCGCCAGACAAGACGCCGCCAAACGTGTTGATCACCGGCTTCGAGGCGTTCGAAGACGATGAGACCAACGCCTCCTGGGAGATTGCCCGGGCGTTGGACGGCTGGATCTGCAAGGGAGCTCGCGTCCGCGCCGTGCAATTGCCCTGCGTGTTCGGGGCAGCCATCGAGCGACTGGACGAGGCTCTGAGGCAATGGCAGCCCCGTCTCGTCGTCAGCCTCGGGCAGGCGAGCGGGCGGCCCGAGATCACGCCCGAGCGCGTGGCTGTTAATCTCGACGATGCGCGCATTCCCGACAATGAAGGCCGCCAGCCGATCGATATCCCGGTGATATCAGGTGCGCCGGCCGCCTATTTTTCTTCCCTGCCGGTCAAGGCGATCGTGCGGGACCTCCGGGCGGCGGGGCTGCCGGCCTCGCTGTCCAACTCCGCCGGCACCTTCGTGTGCAACCACATCTTCTACGCCCTGATGCATCGGCTGGCGACACAACGCCCACTCGCCAAGACGCGAGGCGGGTTCGTGCACGTGCCCTGTCTGCCCGAGCATGCCGCACGCCGGCCTGGACTGCCGAGCTTGGCGCTGGGGACGCAGGTCGAGGCTATCAGACATCTCACGCACACCGCCCTCACCGTCCAAGAGGACGTGCGAGAGAGTGGCGGACAAATCCATTGAGCCGCCAGGCATCTGAGCAGCAAAAATTATCGGGAGCTTCGTGCCATGAACATCGACCTCAACAGCGATCTCGGCGAAAGCTTCGGCGCCTGGCGCATGGGTGATGACGAGGCGGTGCTCGGCATCGTCTCCAGCGCCAATGTGGCCTGCGGCTTTCATGCCGGCGATCCCACCGGCATCCTCGCCACGCTGCGGGCCGCCAAGGCCAAGGGCGTGACGGTCGGGGCGCACATCGCCTATCCCGATCTCGGCGGCTTCGGGCGGCGCGACATGGATGTCGCCAGCGAGGACCTGATCGCCGACGCCATCTACCAGATCGGCGCGCTCAAGGGCCTGGCCACCGCTGCCGGCACCACCGTGCGCTATGTCAAGCCACATGGCGCCCTCTACAACACCATCGCCAAGGACCGGCGGCAGGCCGAGGCCATCATCGAGGCGATCCGGCAGATCGATCCCGAGCTCACGCTGGTGGCCCTGGCCGGATCTTCCCTCATCGGATGGGCCCGCGCCG
This sequence comes from Labrys sp. HAY1-8F, assembly GCF_056754975.1. NCBI lineage: Bacteria > Pseudomonadati > Pseudomonadota > Alphaproteobacteria > Hyphomicrobiales > Xanthobacteraceae > Labrys > Labrys sp. HAY1-8F. The sequence continues at coordinate 1,822,567 of NZ_JBPGWZ010000002.1, forward strand.
CCGGCCTCACCGTGGTCGCCGAGGCCTTCGCAGACAGGGGCTATATGCCCGATGGCTCGCTGGTGTCGCGCCGCGAGCCCGGCGCGGTGCTGCACGACCCGCAGGAGGTGGCGGCGCGCATGCTCCACCTGGTGACGGAAGGCACGGTTCCCGCGATCGACGGCAGCGCGGTCCGCATCGAGGCAGATTCGATCTGCGTCCATGGCGACAGCCCCGGCGCCGTCGCCATGGCACGCGAAATCCGCGCCTTGCTGGAGCGATCGGGCGTAGCCATTCGCTCCTTCATGGCCTCTACGGGCGGAGAGCGTTGATGCGCTTCCTGCCGGTCAATCTCGATGCCCTCATGGTTGAGCTCCCAGACCTGCCGCAGACATTGGCTTTGCAGGCCTCCCTGCGCGCCGAGCCCATCGCCGGCATCGAGGATATCGTGCCCGCGGCCCGGACCCTGCTGGTGCGCTACCGTCCAGCGGCGATCACGCAACGGGACCTGATCACCGCCATCGGCCAGCGACGCCTCGGTGCCGATGTCGAACAAAGCGGCACTCTGATCGAGATCCCGGTCCGCTACGATGGGGAGGATCTCGCCGAAGTCGCCGATTTCCTCAAAATTCCGGTCGAGGAGGTGATCCGGCGCCATACCGGCAGCGAATACGCAGTGGCCTTCACCGGCTTCGCACCGGGTTTTGCCTATCTCAGCGGCGGCCATCCGAGCTTCGATCTGCCCCGGCGTGCCACGCCGCGCCCGCGCTTGGCCGCAGGCTCCGTCGGCCTCGCCGGCCGCTTCAGCGCCGTCTATCCGCAGGCGAGCCCCGGCGGCTGGCAGATCATCGGCGTGACGGACCTGCCGATGTGGGACCTTGCACGCGAGCGCCCCGCTCTGCTGCAGCCCGGCGACCGTGTGCGCTTCGTCGAGGTCGGCGAAGGTAAGAGCCCCCACCCCCTCTCCCCGGTGGGGAGAGGGGCCGGGGGTGAGGGAAACGACCCCGCCTCCCCCTCTTCGAGGTCATCAAGCCAAGCCCCCAGATGCTGTTCCAGGATCTGGGTCGCCCCGGCCAGGCGCGGCAGGGTGTCAGCGTTTCCGGCGCCATGGACCGCGCCGCCCTGCGCAGTGCCAACCGGCTGGTCGGCAACCCCGGCCCACTGCCAGGCCTCGAGATCGTCTATGGCGGCTGCGAACTTCTCTGCCTCGGCGAAACGGTGGTCGCCGTCACCGGTGCCGACGGGCCGCTCACTTTGACCACCGCCGAAGGCTCCTGCCACCCCGTACCGCGTCACGCCGCCATCGCGCTTGCCACCGGCGACAGACTGCATTTCGGGGAACCGCAGGCCGGCATGCGCTTTTACCTCGCCGTGCGTGGCGGTTTCGCCATTGCCCCGGTACTGGGCAGCGCCGCCACCGACACGCTCGCCCAGATCGGGCCGCCGGCCGTCGTGGTCGGCGATCGCCTATCCGGGCTCGCGCCGCCGCCCGGCGCCGTGACGGCGTTGCCGGATGTGCCACCCGTGCTGCCTAGGCTCGGCGAACCCGTCATTCTCGACGTCGTCATGGGGCCGCGCAGCGACTGGCTCTCCGAGGCAGCGCTCGAGGATTTTGCGAACCAGTCCTGGTCGGTGACGCCCCAGTCCAATCGCATCGGCATCCGCCTCTACGGCGAGCGGGCGCTGAAGCGCGCGCCGGCGAGCGAGGGCAAGGAACTGCCGAGCGAGGGCACGATCCAGGGCTCGGTCCAGGTGCCGCCCTCAGGCCAGCCGGTGTTGTTCCTCGCCGATCATCCGCTGACCGGCGGCTATCCCGTCATCGCGGCGGTCGCCCCCTACCATCTCGACCGCGCCGGCCAGATTCCCATCGGAGGGCAGATCCGTTTCCGGCCGATCACCCAATTTGCCGAAGCGTCTTGCGACCTGGCGGAATCGCCTGGAGTCGCAAAGGCGCGTCGAACCAAAAAACCAGAGTAAACAAGCCTTTCCGCTTTAACGCGCTTTGCTCAAGGGGACGATAATGCCCATCAAGAAGGTCCTGATCGCCAATCGAGGCGAGATCGCCGTGCGCGTGATACGGGCCTGCGCCGATTACGGCGTCGCCTCGGTCGCGGTCTATGCCGATGCCGACATCGACGCGCTGCACGCCCGCATGGCGGACGAGGCCTATGGTCTGGAAGGCGACAAGCCAGCCGAGACCTATCTCGACATCGACAAGCTCATCGCCATCGCCCGCCGCAGCGGCGCCGATGCCGTGCATCCAGGCTATGGCTTCCTCTCCGAGCGCGCCGGTTTTGCGCAGGCCGTCATCGATGCCGGCCTGACCTGGATCGGCCCGCCTCCATCGGCCATCGAGCAATTGGGCGACAAGGTACAGGCCCGCAAGCTCGCCATGGCGGTCGGAGCGCCCCTGGTCGCCGGCACCGCCGATCCCGTTGGTGGCCCTGACGAAGTTCTCGCCTTTGCCGAACAGCACGGCCTGCCGATCGCCATCAAGGCCGCCTTCGGTGGCGGCGGGCGCGGGCTGAAAGTCGCCTGGCGCATGGACGAGGTCGCCGAACTCTATGACTCGGCCGTACGCGAGGCCGTCACCGCCTTCGGCCGCGGCGAATGCTTCGTCGAGCAATATCTCGATCGCCCCCGCCATATCGAAGCGCAGGTGATCGCCGACAGCCATGGCAATGTCGTGGTGCTCGGCACGCGCGACTGCTCGCTGCAGCGCCGTAACCAGAAGCTGGTGGAAGAAGCCCCGGCGCCCTTCCTCAGCGACGAGCAGCGCGCCCGCATTCACCAGGCGGCGCGCGATATCTGCGCCAAGGCCGGCTATGTCAGCGCCGGCACGGTGGAATTCCTGCTGAGCGCCTCGGATGCGATCTCCTTCCTGGAGGTCAACACCCGTCTGCAGGTGGAGCATCCGGTAACCGAGGAGACGGCCGGCATCGATCTGGTGCTCGAGCAGTTGCGCGTCGCCGACGGTCATCCTCTCAGCATCAGCGAAACGCCCGCGCCACGAGGCCATGCCCTGGAGTTCCGCATCAATGCCGAGGATGTCGGACGCGGCTTCCTGCCGACGCCGGGCCTCATCACCGCCTTCGAGCCGCCCTCCGGCCCCGGCGTCCGCCTGGATACCGGCGTCACCACCGGCTCGACCATTCCCGGCAGCTTCGATTCCCTGATGGCCAAGCTCATCGTCACCGGCGCGACGCGGGGCGAGGCCATTGCGCGAGCCCGGCGCGCCCTCGCCGAGTTCCGCATCGAGGGGGTCGCCTCGGTCCTGCCCTTCCATCGCACGGTGATCGGCCATACCGACTTTACCGGTGAGCGGGATTTCAAGGTCCACACCCGCTGGATCGAGACCGACTTTGCCGCCACCCTTGCAGCCGCCACGCGGCCAGAACCGCTGCCGGCGGCGACATTGCTGCGCACCGCCGTGGAGATCGACGGCCGGCGCGTCACTCTGGGTCTGCCCCCCGCCTTGCTGGGCGGCCTCCAGGCCGTGCCATCAGCGGCGCCGGCAGCAGCCATGCAAGCCGAAGTCTCGCCCGATGCTGTGGTCGCGCCGATGGCCGGCACACTGCGCTCCTGGCAAGTGGAAGACGGCGCCGAGGTCGCGGAGGGCGATGTCGTCGCCGTGATGGAGGCGATGAAGATGGAAATGCAGGTCAAGGCACACAGGACCGGAAAGCTGGCGCAAGAAGTCCAAGCTGGTGCCACCGTGACGGCCGGCATGGTGATGGCGCGCATTGGATAGGACAACGATCTATAGGAAAGGCACGGATAGCCTTCTCCCCCTTGCGGGACCGGGCACTTCCGATAGAAGTGCCATGGGTGGCCGAGCGTAGCGAGGTCGGATGAGCGGTCGCACCATTCTTTAAGTACTGTCGCGAAACCCCTCATCCGCCCCTTCCGAGCACCTTCTCCCACAAGAGGAGAAGGCTATCTGCGCCTGTCTGGAAAGAGCCTGCCGTGATTCCCTGGAAACACCTCGACACCGCGACGATCCCCAATGGCGGCGCAGAACTGCGCCTCAAGCAGCGCGGTAGTGAATTCTCGATCAGGCTCGGCAGCATCGAGCTGATGAACAGCCGGCTCAGCGGCTCGGAAGAGGCGCTGGCGACGATGACCGCCGAGCGCCTGGCGGCACGCAAGCATCCGCGCATCCTGATCGGCGGGCTCGGCATGGGCTTCACCCTGCGCGCCGCCCTGGCAAGCTTTCCCGAGGATGCCGAGATCGTGGTCGCCGAACTGGTGCCCTCTGTCGTCACCTGGGCCCGGGGCCCCATGGCCGAGATCTTCGCAGGCAGCCTCGATGATCGGCGCGTAAGCATCGAACTCGGCGATGTCGACAGAATGATCCGCTCCGGGCGCCGTTTCGACGCGATCCTGCTCGACGTCGACAACGGTCCGGAAGGGCTGACCCATGCCGGCAATGATCGCCTCTACAGCCTGGAAGGCCTCGCGGCGGCACGGGGAGCACTGACCGCAGGCGGCCTGCTGGCCGTGTGGTCGCAAGGTCCTTCCTCGGCCTTTGCCCGGCGGCTGCATCAGGCGGGCTTTGCGGTGGACGAAGTTCGCGTGCGCGCCAACAAGGGGCGCAGCGGCGCCCGGCACGTGATCTGGTTCGCGAAACGGAGCTGAGTGCGGTCCGGCCGATACGGCGCGAAACTCGCCAGGAAGAAGCCTTCAAGCGACCAGATCGGCCAGCCGCGATCGGCCTCCCGTCATCATGGCGCTTCCCCTTATGCCCTTGCAGCACGACGCCAGGCTGCATACCTCTAGGAAATCTTCATTGCCCGGATTGCGGGTGTTGCGCATGCTGCCTAGCTGCAGGCGCCCTTCACCAAGATGAAAGCGATGACACTTCGTTCGATCATGCGCTCGGTCGTGGCCGTGCGGGCCAGGATTCCACAGGACGCCTTCACCGCGGCTGCGCTCGGCACCGAGCGTGAAGGCAGTGGCGTGGTCATCCGCGACGACGGGCTGGTGCTCACCATCGGCTATCTCGTCACCGAAGCCGACGAGGTCTGGCTGACTACGCAGGAGGGCCGTGTGGTTCCCGCCCATGTCCTGGCCTATGACCAGACAACAGGCTTCGGCCTGTTGCAAGCGCTTGGCCAGCTCGGCCTGCCGGCCCTGGGGCTCGGCAGTTCCGGCAAGACGGCGGTCGGCGAGGAAGCCGTTTTCGTCGACGGCACGGGGCGCCATGTCGAGGCCCGCATCGTGGCCAAGCAGGAATTTGCAGGCTATTGGGAATATCTGCTCGATGAGGCGATCTTCATCGCACCCGCCCATCCTGCCTGGGGCGGTGCGGCGCTGGTTGGCGAAGACGGCAGGCTGCTGGGCATCGGCTCCCTGCTCCTGCAGATGGAACGGGGCGGCGAGGATTTCGACATCAACATGGTCGTGCCCATCGACCTCCTGCCGCCCATTCTCGACGATCTCCTGACGCGTGGCCAGGTCGATAAGCCGCCGCGTCCCTGGCTCGGCGCCTTCTCGGCGGAAAGCAACGGCAAGGTCGTGGTCGCCAGCGTGGCCAAGGGCTCACCGGCGGCCAAGGCGGGACTGAAGGCGGGCGACGTCATTTCGGACATCCGCAACGAGGAAGTCCAGGGCCTTGCCGACTTCTATCGCAAGGTGTGGAGCGGCGGGCCCGCGGGCGTAGAAGTGCCGATGCGCGTGCTGCGCGGTGGCCGGGAGAGCTGGCTTCGCGTCAAATCGGCCGATCGCAACGCCTTCCTCCGCAAACCGCCCTTGCAGTGAGGCCGACCCGTCCTGGGATCGCAGGCATCCTTGCCTGCTCTTCCCATCCATCTGTCGCAGTACTTCAAGAGCAGGCAATCGTGACAATTTTCGATGAAGATTGTCACTGAGACGCCGACGATCCCGAGAGAGCCGCGCCTCAGCCCGCGGCTTCCAGCTTGTCCTGCGTCTTCGTCTCGAAATCGCTGGCGTCGTGCCGCTCGCGCAACTGGCTCGCCGGCTCGCCTGAGGTGCGGTTGACCATTCGCCCGCGCTGCACGGCCGGACGCTGGAAGATCGCCTCGGCCCAGCGCTGCACGTTCTTGTAGTCCTCGACCTGCAGGAACTCGGCCGCGCCATACTGCCAGCCCCTGGCGAGGCCGCCATACCAGGGCCACACCGCCATGTCTGCGATGGTGTAGTCGCTGCCGGCCAGATATTCCACCTGCGCCAGACGGCGATCGAGCACATCGAGCTGGCGCTTGACCTCCATGGCGAAACGATCGATGGCGTATTCGATCTTGGTCGGCGCATAGGCGTAGAAATGGCCAAAGCCGCCGCCGAGATAGGGGGCGCTGCCCATCTGCCAGAACAGCCACGACATGCACTCCGCGCGCGCAGCGGCATCCTTGGGCAGGAATTCCCCGAACTTCTCGGCGAGATAGAACAGGATCGAGCCGGATTCGAACACCCGGATCGGTTCGGCGCCGCTGCGATCGAGCAATGCCGGGATCTTGGAGTTCGGGTTGACGTCGACGAAGCCCGAGCCGAACTGGTCGCCCTTGCCGATCTCGATCAGCCAGGCATCATATTCGGCGCCCTTGTGGCCGCGAGCCAGCAATTCCTCCAGCAGGATGGTGACCTTGACGCCGTTCGGCGTGCCCAGCGAATAGAGCTGGAGGGGATGACGGCCGACCGGCAATTCCTTGTCATGGGTGGGGCCCGCAATCGGCCGGTTGATATTGGCGAACGCACCGCCATTCGCCTTGTTCCAGGTCCAGATCTTCGGGGGCGTGTAGTCGGGCGAACCGGTCATTCTCGAACTCCAGATCAGAGCATGTCAGTGAAAGGGCCAGCAAGCGCAAAGGCTGCCTTCATGGCAGATAGGGAGGGGCTGAAGCTCATGCTAGGGCAACGTAGGCGGCTCTGCCCCAGAAAATCCCGGCCTCTCCTTCCCTCCGCGCTTTATCCCGAGCGCAGAGCCTGCTATCACGCGCGCTATGAATTACGCGTTGCGCATAGCCCGAATTATCGTCCCGGCTTCCGCGTGCGGGCTCGGCTGAGCTCCGCGGAAGGTCCGGGTTTGCGCCGCTTTTCCTTTTCCTCCGTATCGACGGACCACTGTTCATGACCGATGTTGCGTCCCCCTCCAGCGAGACCGCCGAAGCCTCGAAGGCGAGTCCTGAGGGTTTCGACTATTCCAAGACCCTGTTCCTGCCGCAGACGGCCTTCCCCATGCGCGGCGGCTTGCCGCAGAAGGAGCCTGAGATCCTGGCGCGCTGGCAGAGTCAGAATCTGCGCCAGCGCCTGCGCGAGGCTTCGGCCGGCCGGCCGAAATTCGTGCTGCATGACGGCCCGCCCTATGCCAATGGCAACATCCATATCGGTCACGCGCTCAACAAGATCCTGAAGGATTTGGTGGCGCGCTCCCAGCAGATGCTCGGCTTCGATTCCAACTATGTGCCGGGCTGGGACTGCCACGGCCTGCCGATCGAATGGAAGATCGAGGAACAGTACCGCGCCAAGGGCAAGAACAAGGACGAGGTGCCACTGGTCGAGTTCCGCCGCGAATGCCGGGCCTTCGCCGAGCATTGGGTCGGCGTGCAGCGCGAGGAGTTCAAGCGCCTGGGCGTCGAGGGCGACTGGGCCCATCCCTATCTCACCATGGCCTTCTCAGCCGAGGCGCAGATCGCCCGCGAGATCATGAAATTCGCCATGAGCGACCAGCTCTATCGTGGCTCCAAGCCGGTGATGTGGTCGGTGGTGGAGAAGACCTCGCTCGCCGAAGCCGAGATCGAGTATGAGGATCATACCTCCGACATGATCTGGGCGAAATTCCCGGTGCGCTCGGGTGCCACGCGCGACGAGGTGGCCAAGGCTGCCTTCGTGGCCTGGACCACCACGCCCTGGACCATTCCCGGCAACCGCGCCATCGCCTATTCGAGCCGCGTCGCCTATGGCCTCTACCGCGTCACTGCTGCACCCGGGAACAATTGGGCCAAGGCAGGCGACAGCTTCATCCTGGCCGACAAGCTCGCCGAAGAGGTGTTCAAGGCCGCCAAAGTGGAGGCCTATGAGCGCGTCGGCGGCGTCGAGGCCGGTGAGCTCGCTAGCCTTACGGCCGCCCATCCGCTGGCGGGCTTCGACCCCTTCTATGGCTTTGTCGTGCCCCTGCTCGAGGGCGAGCATGTCACCGACGAGGCGGGCACCGGCTTCGTGCACACCGCCCCCAGCCATGGCCGCGAGGACTTCGACGTCTGGACCGCGCATCAGCGGGAACTGAACGCCCGCGGCATCAGCACCTATATCCCCTATCCCGTGGATGGCGACAGCTTCTACACCGCTGATGCCCCGGGCTTTGCCGGCAAGCGCGTCATCACCGAGAAGGGCGACAAGGGCGATGCCAACGACGCGGTGATCAAGGCGCTGGTGGCCGAAGGCAACCTCGTGGCCCGCGGCCGCATCAAACATCAGTACCCGCATTCCTGGCGCTCGAAGAAGCCGGTGATCTTCCGCAACACGCCGCAATGGTTCATCGCGATGGACAAGCCCATCGATGTCGTGCCGCCGGGCACGGTGCCGGCAGCGACGCCGGTCCGCATGGAAGGCGGCGCTCTGCGCAACGATATCGGGCCGACGCTCGGCGACGGCTCCTCGCTGCGCGAACTCGCGCTTAACGCCATCCGGCAGACGCAATGGGTGCCGGCCGCCGGCGAGAACCGCATCACCGGCATGATCGCCAACCGCCCGGACTGGGTGGTCTCGCGCCAGCGTGCCTGGGGCGTGCCGATCGCCGTGTTCATGCGCGACAAGCCGGGCGGCGCCGTCGAGATCCTCAAGGATGAGGCCGTCAACCAGGCCATCGCCGCGGCGTTCGAGGCCGAAGGCGCCGATGCCTGGTACCAGGAAGGCGCCGCCGAGCGCTTCCTCGGCGCGCGGGCCGGCGAAGGCTGGGTCAAGGTCGACGACATCCTCGACGTCTGGTTCGATTCAGGCTCCACCCACGCCTTCACGCTCGAGGATCCCAGGCACTTCCCAGGCCTTGCCGGCATCCAGCGCAAGATCGACGGTGGCGATGATACCGTGATGTATCTGGAAGGCTCCGACCAGCATCGCGGCTGGTTCCATTCCTCGCTCCTGGAAAGCTGCGGCACGCGCGGACGGGCGCCCTACGACATCGTCCTCACCCATGGTTTCACCATGGCGGAGGACGGCAAGAAGATGTCGAAGTCCCTGAAGAACGGCGTCGATCCCCAGGACGTGATCAAGCGCTCGGGCGCCGACATCCTGCGCCTGTGGGTGGCAACCTCCGACTATACGGACGACCAGCGCATCGGCCCCGAAATCCTCAAGACGGTGGAGGATACCTATCGCAAGTTGCGCAACACCATGCGCTGGATGCTGGGTACGCTCGCCCATTTCGAGGCCGGTGACACCGTTGCCGCCGCCGAGATGCCGGAACTCGAGCGGCTGATGTTGCACCGGCTGGCCGAGCTCGATCGCGAAGTGCGCACCGCCTATGAAAGCTATGACTACAAGCGCGTGGTCGCACTGCTCGCGACCTTCATGACGGCGGACCTGTCGGCCTTTTACTTCGACGTGCGCAAGGACGCGCTCTATTGCGATCCGAAATCGTCCCTGCGCCGTCGGGCGGCGCTGAGTGTGGTCGACAAGCTCTTCACCTGCCTGGCCACGTGGCTGGCGCCGGTGCTGTGCTTCACCATGGAAGAATCCTGGACCTCGCGCTTCGGTGAACAAGCTTCCGTGCATTTGCAGCCCTTCGCGGCGGCCGATCCGGCCTGGATCGATCCGGCACTCGCCGAAAAGTGGGACCTGGTGCGCGAGGCACGCCGCGTGGTCACCGGCGCTTTGGAGCATGAACGCGCCGCCAAGCGCATCGGCTCCTCGCTGGAAGCCGCGCCAACAGTCCATGTCGCCGACGAGGCGACGCTGGCGGTGCTGCGCAGCGTCGATTTCGAGGATGTCTGCATCGTCTCAGGGTTGACGCTGGTGGCCGGCGAGGGTCCCGCCGAGGCCTATCGTCTCGACGGCGTCCCCGGTATCGCGGTGGTTCCCGGCCGGGCGGGTGGCGTCAAATGCGCGCGCTCCTGGCGCTATTTCGATCCCAGTACCGCTGATCCCGCCTTCCCCAACATCACGCCGCGCGATGCGGCGGCGATGCGTGAATGGCAGGCGGCGGCAGGGGCTCAGCAATGAAGTCCTGGTTTATCGGACGGCATTCATTCCTTGGCGTGGTGGCGGCAATTCTCGCCGTCGCCATCGACCAGGGCCAGAAATATTGGGCGCTCTATATCCACGACATCGCCAATTCAGGCCCGGTCGACTGGACTCCCAATCTGCAATTCGTGCTGGTGTGGAACCGCGGCGTTTCTTATGGCATGTTCCAGCAGGAAACCGAGTTCGGCCGCTGGGCGCTGATATCCTTCCGCATCGCCGCGGTGGTGCTGTTGCTGGCCTGGCTTGCCCGGATATCCACGAAAATCGGCGCGATCGCCATCGGCCTGATCATCGGCGGCGCACTCGGAAATGCCATAGACGGCGTGCTCTACGGCGCCGTCGCCGACTTCTTCCTGCTCCATGCCGGCGATTTTTCCTGGTATGTCTTCAACCTGGCCGATGTCGCCATCGTTGCGGGCGTGGCCCTGCTGTTGTATGACATGGTGGTGAACAAAGAGCCACAGACGCACGGGTCCTCCTGACTTTTCAGGTACTGGTTGCCCGAAAGTGTATCGGTTTCTTGGTTTTGACGCATTTTTCGGGCAGTAGAGCGAAGATCTCTCCCGGAATTTGCACCGAAATCTAGCAGTGATTGGGATATAGGATGCGGACAAAGATTTGGCTTGGCCTGGCTGCGGCGACGGCACTGGTTGCCCTGGCGCCGGCCGGCGCGGCGAATGCGCAGTCCCTTGGGCAGAACTTCTTCCAGAAGATGCTCGGCACCGGCGACGATGCCCCGGCTATCAACTATTCCGACCGTGCGCCGCTGGCAAAACCGGGCAAGCTCGACCTGCCGCCGCCTGGTACGGCCGCGACTTCCGACAATGATCCGAACTGGCCGGTGGACCCAGACTACAAGAAGCGCAAGGCCTCCGGCGTCATTCCGCGCGGCAAGGCCGAGCATGGCGATGGCCGTCTCTCCCCTGATGAGATGGCGGCTGGCCGCGTTCCGGGCGCCGGTCGGGTCGATGCGCCGGAGCCGTTCGACGCGGCCAAGGCCAGCTCCGTTCCGCTCAAGCCCAGCGAGCTGCAAAAGCGCCTCAACCTGGGTGAGGACACCACGCCGCTCGCGGCTGGCGTCGAACCGCCGCGTCGCTCACTGACCGAGCCGCCGGTGGGTTACCGCAAGCCGCTCGCCTCGGCGCCGCTGGCCGGCAATGAGCCCCTGCCCTCCGAGGGCAACAAGAGCGAGTCCTGGTTCGACCGAGTGTTCAAGACCCAAAAGGTCAAGTAAGAAACGCTCAAGCAAGCACAATGCCGAAGGCCGGTCCAGTTCCATCTCTCGATGGCGCTGGACCGGCCTTTTCTTTTATATACCGCCGAGCTTATCGCCGCCCGAACAGGGCCTCGATGTCGCTGAGCTTCAGCGTCACATAGGTCGGCCGGCCGTGATTGCACTGGCCGGAATTGGGCGTGATCTCCATCTCGCGGAGCAGCGCATCCATCTCGGCTGGCAACAGGCGTCGCCCGGCCCGCACGGAACCGTGACAGGCCATGGTGGCGGCGACATGGTCCAGGCGCCGTTCCAGCACGATCTCCGACCCCCATTCGGCAAAGCCGTCGGCGAGGTCGCGGATGAGCGCAGCCGGATCGGTCGTGCCCAGTGCGGCCGGCGTAGCCCGGACTAGCAGGGCACCCGGCCCGAACGGTTCCACCACTAGGCCGAGGGCCGCCAGATCCTCACCCGCTGCCGTCAGGCGCTCGACATCGGCGGGATCGAGATCCACGACTTCCGGGATCAGCAGCAATTGCGACTTGGCGCTGGCAGCCGCGCGCTCCCGCTTCAAGCGCTCATAGACGAGGCGCTCATGGGCGGCATGCTGGTCGACGATGACGACGCCCTCCCGGGTCTGCGCCACGATATAGGTCTCATGCAGCTGGGCGCGCGCCGCGCCAAGCGGCCGGTCGAGGCTGTCGGGCGCGGGAGATACCACCGTGGCCCGCGCATCGGCGGAAGGCAGCACCAGCGTGTCGAATCCGGCCTGAGCCGGCGCGGCAAAGCCGCTTCCACCGCCGCCCGTGCCGATCCCCCCCGGGCGAGGCGCTGCGGGCGAAGCCCGCCAGTCCCAGTCGAGATCGGCGGGGCGCTCGAGACTGCGCGCAAGCAGGCCGAGGGCGACATCGGCATTGCCGCTCGAGCTGCGGCCGGACTCGCGTTCCAGCGCAGAGCGGATGGCCGAGACGATCAGGCCGCGCACCAGGCCGCCGTCCCGGAAGCGGACCTCGGCCTTGGCCGGATGGACATTCACGTCGACATTCTGCGGGGCAATGTCGAGGAAGAGGGCCAGAACAGGAAAACGGTCCTTGGGGAGATGATCGGCATAGGCGCCGCGTACGGCGCCCAGCAGCAGCTTGTCGCGCACCGGCCGCCCGTTGACGAACAGATATTGATGCTGCCCCGTACCCCGATTGAAAGTCGGCAAGCCGATATGGCCATGCAAGCGGGTATCGCCGCGCGTCACGTCGATGGCGATCGCATTGTCGATGAAATCGGCCCCCAGCAAGGTACCCAGGCGCGTCTCCTCGTCACCACCAGGCCAGGTCGAGGGCGAATGGTCTTCGCCCGCGAGGGTAAAGGCAATGGCGGGATTGGCCATGGCGAGGCGCTTGACGATATCGCCGATCGCCGCCGCCTCGGTACGCTGGGTCTTGAGGAATTTCAGACGGGCCGGCGTGGCATAGAAGAGATCGCGCACCTCGATGCGAGTGCCCTCCCCGATGGCGGCCGGGCGGATCGCCTGGTGCTCGCCCGCCTCGATGGCGATCATCGCCCCCGTCGCGGCGCCACGCTCGCGTGTGGTGATGCTGAGGCGCGACACCGAGGCGATGGACGGCAAGGCTTCGCCGCGAAAGCCCAGCGTGTTGATAGCGAGCAAATCTTCCGTCGGCAGTTTGGAGGTGGCATGCCGCTGCACGGCCAAGGCCAGATCCTCGGACGACATGCCCGAACCATCATCGACGATGCGGATCAGGCGCTGCCCGCCTCCCTCGGTGACGACCTCGATCCGACTGGCACCGGCATCGATGGCGTTCTCCACCAATTCCTTCACGGCGCTTGCCGGCCGCTCCACCACTTCGCCGGCAGCGATGCGGTCGATCAGAATCTGGGGAAGAGCGCGGATGGCCATGGGGCGAATCGTCCATCGGCGGCTGATTTTCACCAGTGAGAAATCAGGCGCGAAATCAAAGACTTGATACATTCTCTCCCCCACCTGGGGAACGAATGCATCACGTGCTTGAGACAATACACCATGGGACCGGCCATCGGAACGGCCGGCAGACGTGCCTCAGACTCCAAGGCGTTTTGCGATGAGACGGACTCGCTTCACCGAGACGCTCCAGCCAATCCGTAGGATTGGCTGGAAACGAGGAGCTAAAGCATACAGGCGTTCAGTCATGAACGTGCTTTGCTCATTGCACGTCGACATTGACGACGACGTCGAGCACCTTGCCGTCGGGAAAAGCCTTGCGATAGGCAAATTGATCGGGACCATGATAGCCGGGGGCAGAGCTGTAGAGTACTTGCCAGACCGGCACACGCTTCGAATTGCAGCCGGCACTGGAATTGCCGGCCTCATAGGGCGAAAAGTCGCGCGCCCGGCGGATGCTCGCCCGGCCATAGGCTGCCTGCTTGGTGACATGGGCCGCAACGCCGGGCACTTCCCTGCAGGCGGGGGTGATGTAGGAAAATTGATCGATCTTGCTGACGCGCCCGGACGACACGGCAACGGCAGCGCCGCTGACGTCGGAACCACGCGAAGTTCCAGAACCACTGGTCGCACAGCTTGCTGCCATCAGGCCAACAAGGACGACAGCCGAAACACTCCAAAGCGTCATGATATCCTCCCGCATCAGCGACCCCCGCCGCTTCTCGACGAGCGACAGGGTGATGCAGACAGCCCCTTCGTGCAATAGTCAGTGTGACGTAAGCAGAACGATTTAACCTTGGCCGGCGAGAAGAGAACGATCGGGACGGCTCGCTTTTCTCGCCATTTCTTGCGGATCACCGCTATTTTCTTGGCGCTGTTCCGTTGGCCTCGCCGAAAAGCTCGGCTTAGGACAATCCCTCCGGACGCCCGACGGCGACGACGAAGGGCTTGCCGCCCCCGAACATGCGTCGAGCCACGCGCTTGGTATCGTCCAGTGTCACCGCTTCGACCAAGCCGTTGCGGCGGTCGATGAAATCGATGCCGAGCTGCTCGATCTGGATCATGGTGAGCTGGTTGGCGATCTTGGTCGATGAATCGAAGCGCAGCGCATAAGAGCCGGTGATGTATTTCTTGGCGCTTTCCAATTCGGCGGCGGCGGGCCCATTGCGGGCGAGTTCGGCCATCTCAGCCTCGATGATGGCGAGACTTTCGGCAGCCTTGTCATTGCGGGTGGCGACGCCACCACCGACGAAGGCAGCCCGGGCAAGTGCGCCGAGCTGGGTGGAGACCGAATAGGCCAGGCCCCTCTCCTCCCGCACTTTCTGGAACAGGCGCGAAGAGAAGCTGCCGCCACCGTAGATGTGATTGAGCAGGAAGGCGGCCATGAAGTCTGGATCGTCGCGCTTCACGCCGGGCGTAGCGAATTGCAGCACCGTCTGCGGCACGTCGAGGTCAATAATCTTGCGCACGCCCAAGCCGGCGAGTTCCGCTTCGGGCACCGGCTGCAGCAGGGCCGTGGTCGGTAGCGAGCCGAACACCGTGTCCAGCATTTCCTCGGCGTCATGGGCATCGATGGCGCCGACGATGGACACCGTCAGCCCATCCTTGGCCAGCAGGCGCCGATGCTGCGCCGCGATCTCGTCGCGGCTGACGGCGCCGACGCTCTCCAGGGTACCGCGCGATGGGCGGCCATAGGGATGGTCGGGGAAAAGCCCTGCGAAAAAAGCCAGCGATGCCATGGCGTTGGGATCACCGGCCTCGCGGCGCAAGCTGGCAAGCAGGCTCTGGCGCACGCGCTCGACCGCAGCTTCCTCGAAGCGCGGTTCGCTGACGGCATAGTGCAGAAGATCGAAGGCGAAGGCCTTGCGGTCGGCCAGGGTGCGCAGCGAACCATTGATCTGGTCGCGCGCGGCATGGAACGACAACTCGACCGCATTCTCCTCCATCAGGCGCTGGAAGGCCTCGTCGTCATGGGGACCGGCGCCCTCGTCGAACAGCGCCGACATGATATGGGCCAGGCCTGGCCGGTCGGCCGGATCCTGTGCGGCTCCACCCTTGAAGGCGAAGTCGACGGCGATGACGGGCACGGCATAGTCCTCGACCAGCCAGGCTTCAATGCCAAGGGGCGAGACGATCTTCTGGATCATGGAAACACTCGTTCACAAAAGCCGATCGTCATGGCCGGCAAAGCCGGCAATGACGGCAAGAGCGTCTGGCGATTTGGCGGAGCCGTCAAGAATCGCAAAGACGCGTTGAAACAAAGAGTTAGAGCAAAAAGACGTTTCCACTTAAACGCGTTTTGCTCCTGGACTGACGCGCCGCTGCAAGACTGTCCCGCCATTGCAGGCGCGGCGAAGCAATCCCGATAATCAAATGCGGCGCGGCCGGATTGCTTGGCTGCGCCCGCGATGGCGGT
Source organism: Labrys sp. HAY1-8F (assembly GCF_056754975.1). Taxonomy (NCBI): domain Bacteria; kingdom Pseudomonadati; phylum Pseudomonadota; class Alphaproteobacteria; order Hyphomicrobiales; family Xanthobacteraceae; genus Labrys; species Labrys sp. HAY1-8F. The sequence continues at coordinate 1,838,308 of NZ_JBPGWZ010000002.1, forward strand.
TCGAAACGGATCAGGACTGTCCTTCGAGCAGGCCGACCACCGACTTGCCCTCCAGCAGGACGGCACGGCCCAGTTCCGGCAGCCGCCCGGCCGGCACAGCGGCGATGCGCTGCGGCCAGAGCTGCAGATCCTCCACCTTGCCGCCGACGGACAGGGTGGCGCCATAATAGCGCGCCAAGGTCGACTGATTGTCCTGGGCATAGATCGCATCGGCGACAAGGCGTGTCTTGGCACGCTCCAGTTCCGCCTCGCTGACGCCCTCCTCGACGACACGGCCGATCTCCTCGTCAACAGCCGCCTCCAGCGCTTCGAAGCTGACGCCCGGCATCGGGATGGCCCAGACGCCGAAGCGCGTCTCGTCCACGGCGGAGCCGCCATAAAAGGCGCCGGCCGCCGACGCCACCTTCTTGTCGACCACCAGGGCGCGATAAAGCCGCGAGGTCTGCCCGCCGCCAAGGATCTGCGACAGAAGATCGAGCGCCTCGCCCTCGCCATTGCGGGCCTGGATATAGGAAGGAGCGCGCCAATGACGCTGATAGATCGGCTGCTCCACCCGCTTGTCGGCCAGACGAACGCGGCGGTCGGCACGCTGCCTGGGTTCCTGCGGTCGCCGGCGTGGCGGCGGATCGGCGCGCCGGGCCACCGGGCCGTAATGGCTCTCGGCCAGTTCGCGCACCTCCTCGGCCGTCACGTCACCGGCCACGATCAGCGTGGCATTGTTCGGCGTGTAGAAACGGTTGTGGAAATCGATGGCGTCCTGCCGGGTCAAGCCCTCGATCTCGTCCTCCCAGCCGATGATCGGCGTGCCATAGGGATGGTGCGTGAACAGGGTCGAGGCAATCTCCTCGGCCAATTGGGAATTGGGATCGTTATCGACGCGCATCTTGCGCTCTTCGAGCACGACATTGCGCTCGGGATTGACGACCTCGTCGGTGAGGGCCAGCCCGGTCATGCGGTCGGCCTCGAACGCCATCATGGCGCCGAGATGCTCCTTGGCCACCCGCTGGAAATAGGCGGTATAGTCATAAGAGGTGAAGGCGTTCTCCTGCCCGCCGAGTTCGGCGACCTGCTTGGAAAAGCCACCCGGATTCTTCTCCGTGCCCTTGAACATCAGATGTTCAAGGAAATGCGCGATGCCCGACTTGCTCTTGGGTTCGTCCGCCCCACCCACCTTGTACCAGACCATGTGGGTGACCACCGGCGCACGGCGGTCGGGAATGACCACGACATGCAGGCCGTTGGGAAGCGTGAAATCCGTGATCGCCGGGCCCTGGGCATGGGAAGCACCGCCGAGACCGGGGATAAGCGCAAGCGTCATAGAAGGTCCGATCGGGAGGGAAAGCGAAGGGGTCCACCCAATATGGGTAGAAAACGGGTGAAGTGAAGTATCCCTTACCTCCTGGAGCATGGACCTAGCAAGGTATAGGTCAGAAGAAAGCCATCCGCCTGGCTTCTGCGATCCTTTTCGGCACGCTTCTCCAGATTGCGTGTGTCGCCGATGCGCCCGTTCACGCCGCCATCTCGATGCTGGCAGGCATGCCGCGGTGCAGAGAATTGGCCACCACGCACATCGCCCTTGCCCGCTCGATCACCGGTTGCGGATCGGACCCGTTACGCATGCGGCAACCCACTTCCAGCGTCACAGCCGTCGCGATAGCCTTTTCCCTCTCCGTGATGTCGTCGGACTAGGGCAGCAAGGCAGGGGGAGCGGAAGCGACTGAAGTAGCGGTCAGCCCGGCTCGTAGCTGAAGAAGGTCAGCCTGGTGCCCGTATAATCGCGCTGATCGGCCAGGGCGAAGGAGGGCGGCGCTTCCAGAGGCGCATCCGTCGCTTCCTCGACCACGCACAAGGCTCCCTTGGCCAGCCAGCCGCCATTGGCGAGGCTGGCGAGGGCAAGGGAAGCCAGCCCCTTGCCATAGGGAGGGTCGAGGAAGGCAAGCGAGAAGGGCTCGCTCGGGCCGATCATGCCGAGCTTGGTGGCGTCCCGGCGAAACAGCCGGGTGCGTCCGCCCAGGGACATCGCCTCGATATTGCCGCGGATCAGGCCGCGTGCCTCCGCGCCCTCGTCGACGAAGGTGGTAAAGCTGGCGCCACGCGACAGGGCCTCGAAACCGAGAGCCCCGGTGCCGGCGAACAAGTCGATCACCCGGGCATCGCGCACGGGATTGTCATAGCCATGGGCCAGGATGTTGAACAGGGTTTCACGCAGGCGATCCGAAGTCGGCCGGATCGCGTCCGACTTCGGTGTCGCCAATTGCTTGCCGCGAAATTGCCCGCCGACGATACGCATCGACCAGCCCGTCAACGCCCCCGGCGCGGCGAGCCGCCCGGCTTACCGCCGGGACGCGGCTTGGAGGGACGCTCACCGCCTTCATTGCGATCCCTGAAGGGGGCACGCGGCTTGAACGGACGATCACCGCTCCCCTCATCACGCGAGCGAAAAGGTTTGCGCGGACGCTCGCCATCTCCATCGCGGGAGGGAGTGCGCGGCTTGAACGGACGATCACCACCCTCTTCGCCCCGCGGGCGGAAAGGCTTGCGCGGGCGCTCGCCACCTTCGTCGCGATCACGGAAGGACGGACGCGGCTTGAAGGGGCGATCACCGCCCTCCTCGCTGCGCGCACGGAAAGGCTTGCGCGGGCGCTCGCCACCTTCGTCGCGGTCACGGAAGGACGGACGCGGCTTGAACGGACGATCACCGCCCTCTTCGCTGCGCGCACGGAACGGCTTGTGTGGACGCTCGCCACCTTCGTCGCGATCACGGAAGGACGGCCGCGGCTTGAAAGGACGGTCGCCGCCCTCCTCGCTGCGCGCACGGAACGGCTTGCGCGGATGCTCGCCACCTTCGTCGCGATCACGGAAGGACGGCCGCGGCTTGAAAGGACGGTCACCGCCCTCTTCGCTGCGGGCACGGAACGGCTTGCGCGGACGCTCGCCACCTTCGTCACGATCACGGAAAGCGGGGCGCGGCTTGAAGGGACGGTCACCGCCCTCTTCGCTGCGGGCACGGAACGGCTTGCGCGGACGCTCGCCACCTTCGTCACGATCACGGAAAGCGGGACGCGGCTTGAAGGGACGATCGCCGCCCGCCTCATCACGCGAGCGGACAGGCTTGCGCCGAGCCGGCTTGTCATCAGGAAGGTCGGTAACGCGCTGAACGAGCACACGGCGGCCATGTCGATCCTCGACCAAACTGCCGCGCATCACGCGTTCCTTGCCCCCCTCCTCGGACTTGACCCGCAGCCCGCGCACCGGACCGCCTTTGGCGGGCTTGGCTGTAGCCTTGGCCGGTTTCTCGCCGACGGCTTCATGGATCGGTGCTTCGAATTCGCAGCCGGCCTCGGCAATCAGGTCGGGACCGAGCTGATCCATCAGAACCCGGGTCTTCACTTCCTCGACGGCACCCTCGGCAAGATCGCCGAGTTGGAACGGCCCATAGGAAACTCGGATCAGACGGTTGACCTCCAGACCAATGGAGCCCAGCACATTCTTGACTTCGCGGTTCTTGCCTTCGCGCAGCCCCAGAGTCAGCCAGGAATTGGACCCCTGCTCCTTGTCGAGGCGAGCCTCGATGCGTCCGTAGTCGACGCCGTCGATCGTCAGCCCTTCGAACAGTGCGTCGAGCTGGACCTGGTCGGTCTCGCCGAAGGCCCGCACGCGATAGCGCCGCAGCCAGCCGGTCTTAGGCAATTCGAGCTGACGCGCCAAACCGCCGTCATTGGTCAGCAACAGCAGGCCTTCGGTGTTGATGTCGAGCCGGCCGATCGACATCACGCGCGGCAGGGACGGATCGAGGTTCTCGAACACGGTAGGACGCCCTTCGGGATCCTTTTCCGTGGTCACCAGGCCGCGCGGCTTGTGATAGAGCCACAACCGCGTGCGCTCACGCCGGGGCAGGAGCTTGCCGTCGACCGTGATCTTGTCATCAGCCAGAACGTTGAGCGCCGCGCTGGTCAGCACTTCGCCATTGACGGCAACCCGGCCTTCCTCGATCCAGGTCTCGGCGTCGCGGCGCGATCCGAGGCCAGCTCGCGCGATCACCTTGGCGACGCGCTCGCCGGCAAAGGCGCCTGCCTCGGCTGCGGCCGCAGCTTCGGCCTTGGGCTCGGCACGACGCGGCGGACGCTTCGGGCTGCGTTTTTCCTGCCCGCGTTCTTCCTGCCGATCATCGAAACGCGGCTCGAAAGCCTTGCGGCCGCCCTCCCGCGGTTCGACGGAAGTATCGATGCGGCGCGGCGCGAAGGGCCGTTCCCCGTCGCCGGTGCTCCGGCCGGGCTTGCGGCTGAAGGAGCGCTCACCACCCTCCCCGCGCTCTGCATCGCGGCGCGGCCGAAAGCCACCTTCCACGCGCTCGCCGCGGTCCTCGAAGCGGCGAGGCTTGGGACGCTCCTCGCCGCCGTCGCGCTCGCGGAACGGGCGGCGGGCGGGGCGGGCCTGGAAATCCCCACCTTCCCGCGGCTTGGAACGGGCCGGACGACGCTCGCCATCCTGTCGTTCGGCAAAGGAACGGGCCGGACGCTCCCGGCGGCTCTCGCCGCCCTCGTCGCGATCCCGGAAGGAACGGCGTGGGGGCGCGTCGCCATCCACGCCGCGCCGACGAGGTCCAGCGTCAGAGGAGGTCTTTTTGGGGCCAAATGGCTTCTTGCCCCCGCTTGGGGGCTTGCGGCCGCCGCCGCCAGATCGTTTATCGTCGGACATGGATTGTTGCTGGAATGGCCCCCGCTACCATCGTATCGGAGGGTATTCCAAAACTCCTTGAAAAGAGGGGCGTCCTTCCGATCCGCAGGGATCGTGAAACGCTTTAGCAGAAAAGGCGGCTTGTCACGAGATGAAGCGCTCGATCATGGAACTGGCGCTGGAGGAAGCACGTGCTGCCGCAGGTCGCGGGGAGGTACCCGTCGGCGCGGTTGTCGTCAAGGACGGAGTGGTGCTTTCGCGCGAAGGAAACCGCACCTTGGCGCTAAAGGACCCCACCGCCCATGCCGAAATGCTTGCCATCCGCGCTGCCGCGCAGGTGCTGGGCAGCGAGCGCCTCATCGGCGCCGACCTCTATGTCACGCTCGAACCCTGCCCGATGTGTACAGCCGCAATCTCCTTTGCCCGCATCCGGCGGCTCTATTTCGGCTGCGACGATCCCAAGGGCGGCGCAGTGGAGAACGGCGTGCAATTCTATGCTTCCCCCACCTGTCATCACCGTCCCGAAGTCTATTCCGGCATCCACGCCAGCGCGTCGCGCACCTTGCTGCAGGATTTCTTCCGCCAACGACGTTGACCCGCGTCCACTTTCCGGTGCGACGCTCTGTAAAATCCGTCAGGAGCCCAGATGTCCGGGCTCCCTCGGCACGCCCTTCAGCGAAAGATGTTCTGGAGGCTCGGCCGGTGAGCCGTCGCTGGCATAGTGGGAGATCTGGTACTCGTCGCCCGGCAGGCGCTCGACCTTCATGTATTTGGCCTGGCCGAAGGGCATGGTGCCGTTCACATAAAAGACCGACGGATCATATTGCTTGATCGCAACCGTCTTGCCCATCGCTTGCGCCGTCAATTGCATGAGCTGGAACTGGGTGGGACGATCGAGTTGGCGGAAGGCGTTGGCGATCGCCGAGTCCGGTCTGTTGGTCATCAGCATCACTGGCACGACTGCCGTCCGCAGGTGGCGGATCAGGTGTCCCCACAGCCCATCCTCGCCCATCAGCTCGTTATGATCGGAGGTGACGAAGATATAGACCGGATCCTTCTCGGCCAGCATGGTGTCGATGATATCGCTGGTGCTGCGGTCCCAGCACTGCAGGCCGGTGTCGTAGCGTGCCCGCCGCGCCTCGTCCGCATTGGCGTCGGGTGGCGAGAATACCTGGAACTCGCCCGCATATTTCTTGCAATTGTCGAGATAGGGCTCGTGATCGGCGCGCTGATGGACATAGACGAAGCGCCGCGCGGCCGGCGGCACGCCCTTGACGTCGTCGGCAAGCGACTCCTCGGCCGATTTTTCGGCCGTTTCGTCATAGGTCTCCACCGTCTTCGACTCACGGGCATGCCGGGCTCCACCGGCAATCTGCATGGTGTGAATAGCCTGTGCCGAATAGTAATAGCTGGCGAAATCGCCATCCTTGGCGATGTCGAAAACGTTCACCGGCTGCCGTTCCGGCAAATTGGGGAAATAAACGAGCCTCAGAGCGGAGGGAACGCTGGCAAGCGTTGCCACGCCGCCGGAAAAGCCAATCTTGGCAAACATCCGCCACCCTGCCGGCGGCTCCCTGAACAGGTGATCGAGACGGGGGGTGGTCTGTCGTGCCGCGCCGAAAAGCGACATCCGCACCGGATTGATGGATTCCCCCATCACGAACACGACTGTCGCCCGGCCCTCCGGTATCTCGGCCTCGCCGAAGACATGATCGGCCAGGCCATTGAGGGAAGCCGGAGGCGCGGGCGCCCGGCTGGCGCGATACGCCAGCACGCCCGCATTGGCACTGGAGATGAAGGAAGCGGAATAGGTATTGGCCTGCACCACACTCGGCAATTTGTGCAGTTCCCATCGCGCCGCGACGCCGCCGAGCGCCAATACAAGCAGGAAGGAGAATGCCCAGGATCGACCGGTCCGCAAGGGGCGAAGCAGCGTGAGTACCCCGAGCAAGACGGCCGTTGCCAGTGCCAGAAGTATCGGCAGCAGGAATTCGCTCTGGACCTGTAACCCGGTCGAAACGGAATCGGCCGTATCGCTGAAAAACAGCCTGACCTGCTCGGGCGTGAGCGGCGCCCCGAAATAGGCGAGAGAACTTAGCCAGATGGCCTGATTCAAGAACACCACGACAATGATGAGTATTCTGAACCATGTGCCGGCCGAGAGGGCGAAGAGCACTGAAAATGACAATAATGTTACAAAATATTCCCTTGTCCGGAACGGAGATATATCCCACCCGAAATAAGAAAATATTACATCAGGAATACTCAAGAGAGCAACCACAAGGCCAATCTCTAGTATCTTTTTAGCAAAGATTCGTGAAAATGAAGTCATGTAAACCGCGTGCATCAAGATTATATTCTTAGATCCGATGCACCTGCCGAGCGCATCTGTATCGATCCGGCTGAAGATTTAATCCAAATTGCTTAAAAACAGAACAATAATGACAAAATTAGGAACTGCCCCGTGCATTGGCAAGGGCCGCATCAAACGCTGTCACCCCAGCGTCACTCCTGCTAACCTTCAGGTTCTCAAATTCTGGAGGTCACCATGGGCGGGTTCGCGATCATACATTGGCTCATCCTGATCGCGCTTCTTCTCGCCTTCATCTATGTGGTCCGTATCGTCACGCGACGCCGCTGAAACGCCGCTTCGCTCCGGCCCGGTCAGGCTTCGGTCGCCAGGACATCGACGAGCCATTCGATCAATGCCTTCCCGGCTGCGTGTCCGGGATCGCGGCTGGGATCGTAGATCGTCACCTGCAGGCCAAGAGCGCCACGTTTCAGGGCCGTGACGAGCAGCGCAGCCGCCTCCTTCCAGTCAAGGCCGTCCGCCTGCGGGGAGTCGACCGCCGGCATCAGCCGGCTGTCGATGGCGTCGACGTCGAAATGGATCCAGAACCCTTCCCTGTCGGCATCGATCAGGTTCAGGGCTGCGTTGACACAGGCCCCCACCCCCTCTGCGCGGATCTGCTCCAGGGGCCTGTAAGCCATGCCGGACTCGGCAATAGCCGGAATAGAGCTCGGTGGCGCCCCCTCGTGATCGCGATTGGCCAGGGCGGCGACCCGCCGTGTCGTTACATAGGGCCAGCGCCCTTCCAGGTCGGTCAGGGCCGACGGACCCCATCCGGTCACCAAGGCCAGATCCATGCCGGCACCGCCGCCCGTGGCCGATTGCTCGGGCAGGTAGAAATCCGTATGGCCGTCGACATAGAGGAGAGCGGCCTCACGCTGCCGCGCCAGGCCGAGCATCGAACCGATCAGGATGCTGCAATCGCCGCCGAGGACCAGGGGAAAATACCCGGCCTCGACAGCCTCTTCCACGGCATCGGCCAGACGTATGGAATATTCGGCAATGGCGTCGATGTTGCGGATATTGATGCGACGTTGGTCGTCGCGGCTATAGGGCGGCGGCTCCACCGTGACGACGTGCTCCGCTGCCAGCCGGTCATGCAGGCCGAGCTGGCGCAACGTTGCCGGGGCATGCCGCGTTCCCGGCTCCGCATCGTCGCCCAGCGCCATCAATCCCAGATTGCTGGGGGCCTCGATGATCGCCAGCCGTCGTTTCGTCATGTCGTCCAGCCTCCCCGCCACGATCATTCAGCACGCCCAAGAGATTCTTCCTGATATTGCCCATTCGTGGGTGATATCGGGAGGCTGTGCTTAGGGTTCCGCTATTTGACCCAGCAAGGCAAGACACAGACTGCGTCTTCATCGCAGGCTTTTGACCGGCAATTGCGGATCGCCAGCGATAATTCTTGCGCCAAAACTTGCCCCAGCCGGTTTTGCTGCCTAAACAGCGGCAAGAATTTTGAAGGTTTGCAGCGATGTCGGGCGAGAAGAAGCAGAAATTGAAGGCAAGGCAGGCACGCGGTTTCGTCGACCGCAATGCCGGCGAGATCGCGGCAACGCGCGCCATGGTTTCGGTGATCCAGGAAGTCTATGAGCGCTATGGCTTCGACCCGGTCGAGACGCCCTTCGTCGAATATACCGATGCGCTCGGCAAATTCCTGCCTGACCAGGACCGGCCCAATGAAGGCGTGTTCTCCTTCCAGGACGATGACGAGCAGTGGCTGTCGCTGCGCTATGACCTGACCGCACCGCTCGCCCGCTACGTCGCCGAGAATTTCGACGCCCTGCCCAAACCCTATCGCAGCTATCGCGCCGGTTATGTCTTCCGCAACGAAAAGCCCGGCCCCGGCCGCTTCCGCCAGTTCATGCAATTCGATGCCGACACCGTGGGCTCGGCTTCTGTCGCGGCCGATGCCGAGATCTGCATGATGGCCGCCGACACCATGGAGAAGCTCGGCATACCCCGCGGCTCCTATGTGGTGCGCGTCAACAACCGCAAGGTCCTCGACGGCATCATGGAGGCGATCGGTCTCGCCGGCGATGAGAACGCCGCTGGCCGTCTTACTGTGCTGCGCGCCATCGACAAGTTCGATAGGCTGGGCCTGGAGGGCGTCAGGGCGCTGCTCGGCGCCGGCCGCAAGGACGAGTCCGGCGACTTCACCAAGGGCGCCGGCCTCGATGACAGCCAGGCGCAGACCATCCTCGACTATGTGGCGGGGCAGAGTGGCAGCAACGCCGACACGCTGGCGCGGATCCGTCCGCTGGTCTCGGGCTCGGCCACGGGCAGCGAGGGCGTCGAGGAACTCGCGCGTATTGCCGAGCTGGTCGAAAAATCGGGCTACGGCACCGACCGCATCCTGATCGACACCTCGATCGTGCGCGGCCTCGAATATTACACCGGTCCTGTCTACGAGGTGGAACTCACCTTTGAGGTCAAGGACGAGCAGGGCCGGCCGGTGCGCTTCGGTTCGGTCGCCGGCGGCGGGCGCTATGACGGCCTCGTCGCCCGCTTCCGCGGCGAGCCGGTACCGGCGACGGGCTTTTCCATCGGTGTCTCTCGCCTGCTCTCGGCCCTGACCGCGCTCGGCCGCGTCGACACGGCCGGTGTCGCCGGACCTGTGGTGGTCTGCGTGATGGATCAGACCCGTCTCGCCGATTATCAGGCGATGGCCAACGAATTGCGCCAGGCCGGCATCCGCGCCGAGGTCTATCTCGGCGGTTCCGGCATGAAGGCCCAGCTCAAATATGCCGACCGCCGCAAGGCCCCGGTTGCGGTGATTCAGGGCTCGGACGAGGCCGAGAAGGGTGAGGTCCAGCTCAAGGACCTGGCGCTCGGCGCCGAAATGGCCAAGGGCATCGAAGGCAACACCGAATGGCGCGAGGCACGGGTCGCCCAGCGACTGGTTCCGCGGGCCGAGTTGGTCAAGGTGGTGAAGGAGATGTTGGGGTAGGCGACACGCTGTCATCCCCGGCGAGCGAAGCGAGGGAAGGGGATCCAGGGGCCGAGAATGCGTTCTAGCCTCAGGATGCTTTTTCCGGCGACAACCCCGCCAGAAATGGTAGGAAAGCCCGAATACTGGAGCGGGCGCGCGCGATTGTACTTCGTCTACATGCTCGCCAGCCAACGCAACGGAACCCTCTATGTCGGTGTGACAAACGATCTTCATCGACGTATCGAGCAACACCGCTCCGGCACTGTTCCAGGTTTCACAAGGAAATACCGTGTTTACACTCTCATTTGGTTCGAGATTTTCGAACGCATCGACGAAGCCATTATGAGAAAGAAGCAGCTCAAGGGATGGAATCGCGCCTGGAAACTCAAGCTCATCGAGGATGCAAATCCTCAATGGTTCGATATGGAATATAGCATACCGAACGAATGAGGCTGCGGCCCCTGGATCCCCTTCCCTCGCTTCGCTCGCCGGGGATGACAACTCGCATAAACCTCGTTTGCCCTTTCCAGTCGCACCCCGCCGCCTGCCCTGCTAGAAGACCCCCGACATTCACTATGGACCGCCGGCATGCCCCATCCCGCCTATGAAGCTTTCGACGCGCTCGCCTCGCGCTCGGGCTATCAGCTGGTCGATCCGCCGATCCTGCAGCCGGCGGGCCTGTTCCTCGATCTGCTCGGCGAGGACATGCGCCGCCGCGCCTTCCTGACCACCGATGCCGAGGGCGGAGAATTCTGCCTCAGGCCCGATTTCACCATTCCGGTGTCGCTGCATCATCTCAAGGCCGTAAAAGCCGGGGATGTCGGCGCCTATGCCTATCGCGGCCCGGTGTTCCGCTTCCGCACCGACGGTCCGAGCGAATTCCTGCAGGCCGGGTTCGAGAGTTTCGGCCGCAACGACAAGCCGGCCGCCGATGCCGAAATGCTGGCCATCGCACTGGAAGCGGCTGGCGATCTCGGCCTTGCCAGACCAGACATCCGCATGGGCGATGCCGGCATCGTCACCGCCATGCTCGATGCGCTCGATTTGCCGCCGGTATGGCGCCGGCGCCTGACCAGCGACCTCAGGCGCTCCAAGGACCTCGACGAAGACCTTACCCGCCTCGGCAGTTCCGCGCCCAAGAATGGCGCTGCCGCCTATGCCGGCTTCCTCGCGGCCCTCGAAGGCTCGGACCCGGGTTCGGCCCGTGCCGCCGTCGCCGACCTCCTGTCGATCGCCGGCATCCAGCCGATTGGCGGGCGCAGCGTCGATGAGATCGCCGACCGCTTCCTGGAACAGGCGGCGCTGTCTTCTGGTCTTGGCGTCGATGCCGACAAGGTGGCGATCACCCGGCGGATCTTTGCCGTCACCGGCGATCCCGACAGCGCCAGCACCGAATTGCGTGCCATCGCCGGCGAAGCCAGACTCGACCTCAACGCGGCTCTCGATGCCTTCGACGAACGCACCGGCTTCTTCGCTGCCCGCGATATCGACGTTGTCAGGATCAAGTTCGCCACCGGCTTCGGGCGCCGCCTCGATTATTATACCGGCTTCGTCTTCGAGCTGACCGATCCGGCAGAGCCGGAAGCCGCGGCCCGCGTCGGCGGCGGACGCTACGACCAGTTGATGGCGCAGCTCGGCGCCGCCGAGGCCGTGCCGGCGGTGGGCTGTTCGATCTGGCTCGACCGGTTCGGCGGAGACGCATGATGACTAACCCCTCTCCCTCCCCGCTGCTTCTGGGCATCCCGTCGAAGGGCCGACTGCAGGAAAACTGTACTTCCTTCTTCGAGCGCGCCGGCATCCGTTTCGTGCAAGAACGCGGTGCGCGTGACTATCGCGGTTCCGTGCCCGGCATGGACGATGTGGAGGTGCTGTTCCTCTCGGCCTCCGAGATAGCCGGCCAGCTCGCCTCGGGCGCCATCCATTTCGGCGTCACCGGCGAGGACCTGGTGCGCGAGAACATTCCGCGCGCCGATGAACGCGTCACGCTCGTACAGCCGCTCGGCTTCGGCCAGGCCAATGTCGTGGTCGCGGTGCCCCAAGCCTGGATCGACGTGCGCTCCATGGCCGACATCGAGGACGTCGCCGCGAGCTTTCGCCAGCGCCATGGCCGCCGTCTCAAGGTCGCGACCAAATATATCAACCTCACCCGCGCCTTCTTCTCGGCGCACGGCGTCGCCGACTATTTGATCGTCGAGAGCCTCGGCGCCACCGAAGGTGCACCGGCCTCCGGGGCCGCCGATCTCATCGTCGACATCACCACCACCGGATCGACACTCACCGCTAATGCGCTGAAGGTGATCGAGGACGGCATCATGCTGAAGAGCCAGGCCAATCTCGTTGCCTCGCTCGGTGCCGACTGGAACGAGCGTGCCCGCGCCGGCGCGGCCGCCATGCTCGGCCGCCTCGCCGCCAAGGCCAAGGGCAGCGCCCAGCGCGAGATGCGCTGCCTCCTGCGCGGCGTGAACCAGCAGCATCTGCGGGATGCCGGCGAGCTCTTCGGCGCTAGCGCTCCCTTCGGCCTGCCAGCCCAGGGCCAGCCCCTCACCTTCCTCGTCCCGGCCGGACAGGTCTTCGACTTCGTCGCCTGGCTGACGGCACAGGGCGCCGCCTCGATCGCAGTGACCAGCCTCGATTTCGTCTTCGAGCCGCAGAGCGCGCTTTACGCGGAGCTGGAAAAGAAGCTGGGATAATCCCTGGGATCGCATCTCTGCCGGCTCCTGGAAACATCGCAGTTTCAGGACAGAAAGAGCAGGCAGGCGTACCTGCGATCCCCGAAAGAATTCACGCCTCGAACAGTTCCGGCAGGAGCGCCTTGGCGACGGGACGCAATCGCTCCGCCTCGCTCTCGGCAATCCAGCGGTAGGGACGCCTGAGGCGCGGGCCGACCGGGCCCCAGGCGCCGATAGCCGCCAGGAGCTTGTCCAGTGCGGCGTTGGAATAGCCGAGATCGCGCCTGAAGGGTACGATGTGCTCATCCATGAAGCGGCGGAGCCGCCGCTCCAGATCGAGTGCGGCCTCAATGTCGTCCGTCATGCCATTGGTCCAGGCCTGCGCACCGCGGGGGTTGAGGCAAGCGACATTGGAAAAGGCGCCGGCCGCCACGCCCGCCTTGATGCCGGTGGCGAGATGATGGCCGGGAACGAAAAGCGCGATGCCGGCCAGATGCCGGCGCGCAGCGGCGTACCAGGCTTCATCCCCATCGGCGAGCTTGATGGCCTTGACGGATGGCACCGCCCGCGCGAGCCCACCGAGCGCCTCCGGCGGCAGGACGCGCTTGGCATGCGGCGGATTGTAGAGCACCAGCGGCAGGCTCCGCGCCGCCTCCGCCATCATATCCAGGAAATCGATCGCTTCCTCGTCGGTCACCGGCCACCAGTCCGGCAGGATGATTTGGATCGCCGTCGGTTGCAGCCCGGCCGCCCTCCGCACCCGCTCCAGCGACTGGCGGGGATCGCCCTGGCAGGCACCGATCACGAAGGGCATGCCGGCCGCTTGGCATTTTTCAGCCAGCAAAGCCTGGATCGCCTCATATTCGGCTTCGGTCTGGTTGTGGAACTCGCCGGCCGTGCCGTTGGAGTAGATGCCGTCGACGCTGGCCGCGATCAGGAGGTCGATCTCTTCGCCGAGGCGGCCGAAGTCGATCGCATCGTCGGGTGCGATCGGCAGCAGCAGAGTCGCCCAGTTGCCGCGAAGGGTCATGCGCTGATGTCCTGGCGAATACAGGCCTTGAAATGACCCGGCTCGACTTCCTCGAGCTTGGGGATTTCACGGGCGCAGGCCTCGATGGCGTGCGGGCAACGGGTGCGGAAGACGCAGCCCGAGGGCGGATTGGCGACGGAGGGAATGTCGCCCTTCAGGATCTGGCGCTGGCGCGGCCGATCGGGGTCCGGTTCCGGGATCGCCGACAGCAGCGCCCGCGTATAGGGGTGCTTGGGCGCTTCATAGAGCCGGTCGCAAGGCGCGATTTCCATGATGCGGCCGAGATAGAGCACGATGACGCGGTCGGCGATGAACTCCACGACGGCGAGGTCATGTGAAATGAACAGCATGGTCAGGCCGAGGCGGGCCTGGAGATCGCGCAGGAGATTGACGATCTGGGCCTGGATCGAGACGTCGAGTGCAGAGACCGGCTCGTCGGCGACGATCAGGTCCGGTTCGAGGATCAGCGCCCGCGCGATGCCGATACGCTGGCGCTGACCGCCGGAAAATTCGTGAGGGTAGCGATCAAGCGCATCGGGCGGCAATTCGACCGCTTCGAGGGTGGCGCGAGCCTTGTCGAGGCGCTCGCGCCGGGTACCGATGCCCTGGATGGAAAGCCCCTCCATCAGGATCTCTCCGATGGTCATGCGTGGCGACAGGCTGGCGAAGGGGTCCTGGAAAATATACTGCATGCGCCGGCGCTGCCGGCGCAGATGCCCGGCCGACAGGCGGGCGATGTCGTTGCCGTCGAACAGAATCTCGCCGGCGCTCGGCTCTATCAGGCGCAAAATCGAACGTCCGATCGTGGTCTTGCCGGAGCCGGACTCACCGACGAGCCCGACCACCTCGCCGCGCTTGACCTCGAAGGAAATATCCTCGAGCACCCGTACCGGCGCTGATCGACCGGAGCCACCGTACTGCTTGGCAAGTCCACGCACGCTGAGAAGCGGCGTGAGCGCACTGAGAAGCGGTGAAGATGGGCCGAGAGAAGACGTCTCCATGTCACAACTCCTGCGAACGGATGCAGCGGCTGGCATGCCCGGCCCCGATTTCGGCCAGCGCCGGCATGGCCTCTCGGCAGGCCGGCAAAGCAAGGGAGCAGCGGGGCGCGAAGGCACAGCCCTGCGGCATGGTGGCAAGGCTGGGAACGGCGCCGGGAATGGCGGCCAGGCGCCCGCCGGCCTTCTTGAGCCGCGTCGCCTCGCCCAGCCTCGGCACAGAGGCCAGCAGGCCCTTGGTGTAAGGATGTCGGGGATGTCTGAAGACATCGCGAACGGAACCCTGCTCGACGATGCGGCCGGCATACATCACCGCGACACGATGGGCGATTTCGGCGACCACGCCGAGATTATGGGTAACGAACAGGACGCCCATGCCTTTCTCCGCCTGCAGGCGCTGCAAGAGGTCGAGAATCTGGGCCTGGATGGTAACGTCGAGCGCCGTCGTCGGCTCGTCGGCGAACAGCAGCACCGGGTCGCAGGCGAGCGCCATGGCGATGGTGGCCCGCTGCCGCATGCCGCCGGAGAGTTCGTGCGGATATTGGCGGGCCCGGCGGGTGGGATCGGGGATGCCCACCTTGTCGAGCAGCTCGACGGCGGCGGCCATGGCTGCCTTGCGCGACCAGCCCTTGTGCACGCGGAGCGGCTCGGCGATCTGATCCCCGATGGTATAGACCGGATTGAGGCTGGTCATCGGCTCCTGGAAGATCATGCCGATCTCGTTGCCGCGGATGCGCCGCCGCGCCTCGGCATCCAAGGCGACGAGATCGCGAGTGGTGCCATCCCTGCCCCGGAACCGCATCGTCCCGCCGGCCACGCGTGCGATCTTGCCGGGCAGCAGCCCCATGATGGACTGTCCGGTCACCGATTTGCCGGAGCCGGACTCACCCACCAGCGCCAGCGTTTCGCCGATGCCGATGGCGAGGTCGAGATCCGACACAGCCGGCACTTCGCGCCCGCTGACGCGGAACACCGTGTTCAGGCCTTCGATGGCGAGGATCGGCTGCGCGGCCATCGCCATGCTCAGCTCAACAGGCCGGTCTGGCGCAGGATCGTCTCGATCGTGGCCGCCTCGGCTTCGTTCAGCGACCGCTGCGGACGCGCCATCTGGTTGGTTTCGATGATGCCGAGCCGGCGCATCGCCGTCTTGAAGGCACCGACGCCTGCCGAACCGGCACTGACGCGCGGGGCCGCGACCCAGACCATCTCGAACAGGCGGCAGAGGCGCTCCTGCTCCTGGCGCGCACCTGCCCAGTCACCCTTGCGGCAGAAATCATAGAGCCGGACATAGCCGGCTGGGTCAACATTGGCGAGGCCAGGTACGATGCCATGGGCGCCCATCAGCAAGGCACTGTCGCAGACGATTTCCGAGCCGGTCATCATCATGATCTCGGGACGGTCGGCGAGATCCATCAGGGCATAGCGGAAATTGCCGTCGTCGCCGCTCGAATCCTTCAGGCCGACGATGCTGCCCTCCCGGGCCAGCGTCACCACCGTATGGCGGTCGAGCTTGAAATGCACGCAGACCGGTATGTCGTAGGCGACCACCGGCACGTCGATCGCCTGGCGCAGATAGCGGAAGTGGTCGATCACCTCCGGCGCGCTCGTACGGGCATAGAAGGGAGCGGTGGCGACCACGGCGCTCACCCCGATCGACTGGGCCGTCCTAGCATGGGCGATGACGCGATCGGTGGTGGGATCGACGACGCCGGCCAGGACCGGCACCCGGCCGTTGACGGTTTCGACCGCGAATTCCAATACCTTCCGGCGCGTCGCCTCGTCGTGAAAGACGACCTCGCTGGTCGAGCCCAGCACGAAGAGGGCGTGCACGCCGCCGGCGATCAGATGCTCGATCACCCGGGCGAAGGAGGGATAATCCACTTCCAGATCGGCGGTCAGGGGCGTGACGACCGGCGGCACGACGCCATGAAACAAAGGGGATGGAAACAGAGGGGATGCGGGGGACATGGAGAACCTTTTTGCAATCAGTTGAGTTCGGAACGAGGATCGAAGGCATCGCGCAGGCCGTCGCCGACAAAATTGATGGCGAGCACGGTGAGGACGAGGGCGCCTCCGGCGAACAGCCATTGCCAGGGGTATTGCTCCAGCACGACGGTGCTGCGGGCGGCGTTCAGCATGTTGCCCCAGCTCGCTTCCGGTGGCGGAATGCCGAGGCCGAGAAAGAGAGGCCGGCCTCCAGCAGGATGGCGGCGGCGAACTGCAGGGCGGCATAGACGACGAGGATGTCGATCGTGTTCGGCAGGCCATGGCGCCAGAGCAGATGGCCGAGCGAGGCACCCATGCCGCGCGCGGCGATGACGAAGTCGCGCTCGCGCAGTTCCATCAGCCTGGCCCGTACCATGCGCGCCAGTACCGGCCAGGACAGCAGCGAGATCACGGCAATGGTGGAGACGATGCCGGCACCAGTGATCGAGGCGATCACCAACAACAGGATCACCGGCGGCAGTGTCATGGCGAGGTCGACCAGGCGCATGACCACGGCGTCGACGATGCGCCCGGCCATGGCGGCGAGCGCGCCGACAACGTAGCCGATTACCAGCGAGATCACCACCGAGCTGCCTGCCACCAATAGGGAGATGCGGCCGCCGCGCAGGACGCGCGCGAGAATATCGCGCCCGACACCGTCCGTGCCAAACCAATGGACAGCGCTGGGGCCCTTGTTGATGGCCAGGAGATCGATATCGTTGGGCTTGTAGCGCAGCAGCCAGGGATGGAAGACCACCAGCGCCAGCATGATCAGCAGAATGGCGAGGCCCACCAGCGTGACTGAGTTGGCGGCAAAGCGTCTCATCGCCCGAGCGAGCGGGCCGTTGCCACCGGACCGGAGCTGTGTCGAAACCGCCATCTCAAGCAACCTTGATGCGCGGATCAACAGCCGCATAGGCGACGTCGGTGAGGATGTTGACGATGATGACGCAGGCGCCCACCACCAGGGTCGCCCCCATGATCACCGGATAGTCCCGGGTCGAGACCGCGTTGACCAGCAGCAGGCCCATGCCGGGCCAGTTGAACACGCTTTCCAGGAAGATCGCGCCGCCCACGGCAATGCCGATGGTGGAGCCGATCAGCGTGACCACCGGCAGCAGGGCGTTGCGCAGCGCATGCTTGACGATGACCCAGAACTCCTTGACGCCCTTGGCGCGGGCGGTGCGCACATAGTCCTGGTTGAGAACTTCCAAGAGCGAGGCGCGCATGTAGCGCATGATCAGGGCAGCATGGCCGATCGACAGCAGCAGGGCCGGCAGGATGAGATGGCGCAGCAGGTCTCCCACCGAAAAGGGCGCGCCCGGGGTGAGCATGCCGCCCGAGGGTGCCCAACGCAGCAGCACCGAGAAGACGTAGAGACCGACCAGGGCCGTCAGGAAGGCTGGACTGGAGATGCCGAAGAAGGCAGCGATCGACAGACTCACATCCGTCGGTGAGTTGCGCCTGACAGCACCGAGAATGCCCGTGGCGATACCGACGACGATGGCGATCGCCAGGCCTGCTCCCATCAGCAGCAGTGTCGGTCCGATACGGTCGCCGATCAGGCCCAGTACGGTGTCGCCATTGCGCTGCAGCGAGAAACCCAGGTCCCCCCTGGCGGCGCTGGCGAGCCAGGCGGCGTATTGCACCGGCAAAGGCCGGTCGAGCCCGAGCCGGCTGCGCACGGCTGCCATTTCCTCCTGCGACATCGCGACATTCGGATTGATATAGGCGTCGATCGGATCGCCGGGCGCCAGGCGCAGCAGCACGAAGACCAGCAGGCTGAGGGCGACGAGCATGGCGGCCCCGACCAGCAGGCGATTGAGGTAATAGCGCAGCATGGCGTTCCTCGTTGGGAGCGGGGTTTGATCTATCGAGGTTCCAGGATAGCGCGCGAGAATCCTTCCCCGACTTCGGGGAAGGTGTCGACGCGTAGCGTCGACGGAAGGGGGAGAGTGGCGTAGGTGATCGGAAGAAGGCGAGACCGCACCACTCTACCCCACCCGAGCCGGCTCTGCCGGCCCACCCTCCCCGAAGTCGGGGAGGAATTCTCGCCTCTCTATTCCACCGCCCATTTCTCCGGATGAGCCGCATAAGGCCCACCGCCGGGAGCGGGCAGCCACACGAAATTCTTGAGCTTGCTCGAAGCCACGCCATAGCGGTTGGCGACCCAGAGCGTCGCCCAGGGCAGGTCCGCATTCATCGCCTTGCACACCGCCTGGTAGCGTTCGGCCTGCTTGGCGTCGTCGGCCTCGTTCAAGGCCGCGTCGAAGGCCCCACTCACCGACGGCATCTTGATGCGCAGGAAATTGGCGCCCTGCGGCGGGATCTGCTTCTCGTTGAGGCCCATGTTGAGGCCGCCGGGATCCGGGCCGTTGCGCAGGCCGGCATAGACCAGCGGGAATTGCGACCAATCCGGCTTCTGGGCATAGATGGTGCCGTTATAGGTCGGCGTGTCGACGGCACGCGGCACCACGTTGATGCCGACCTGGGACAACATGGCCTGGATGGCGGCAAGCACATTGGTGGCCTGTGGGGTATTGTAATAGGTCAGCAGGGTGATCGGCTTGTCGCCATTGACCTTGTCCCAGCCGGCCTCGGCCAGCAATTGCTTGGCCTTTTCGGGATCATAGGCATAGGGGTCGAGATCGGCGGACTGAAGCCGGTCCGCGACATAGCCGCAATTGGCTGTTTTGGCGGCCCCGCCATAGAGGCTCTGGACGATCGCATCGCGGTTGATGGCATGCATCACCGCCTGGCGCACCTTGAGGTCCTTCCACAGGGGCGCTTCCTGGTTGAAGCCGAGATAATTGACCACGAAGGAATTGCCGTCGATGACGCGATAAGCGTCGTTGCCCTTGAAGGAGGCGGCGTCATCGGCCTCCACATAGCTGAAGCTGATCTCCCCGGCGCGCAGGGCCGCTACGGCTGCCGCCGTATTGGCGAAATAGCGGTTGATGATGCGGCCAGTCACCGGTTTGCCGCCGCGATAATCGTCATTGGCGGCGAGTTCGACATATTGGTCGGTGACATAGCGCGAGAACTTGTAGGGGCCGGTGCCAACAGGCGTCTTCGACCACCAGGGGTTCTTGGCGAGCGTCTCCGCCGGAATGTCCTTGAGCGCGTGCTGGGGCAGCATCATCAACTGGGTCAGCGTGTCGAGCAGGCCGGCATTGGGGGCCGACAGCTTGAGGACCACGGTACGGGGATCCGGGGTCTCGACCGCCTGGATCGCCGCCAGGCGGGCGGCGAAGACCGAGCCGCTGGCGCCGTTCTTGGCGGTTTCGATAGTGAATTTCACATCTGCCGAGGTGAAGGGCTGACCGTCATGCCATTTGGTGTCGGCCAGGGTGAAGCTGTAGGAGAGCCGGTCGGCACTGACATCGAACTTGGTGGCCAACGCCCCCTCGATCTTCTCCAGCTTGCCGTCATAGATGACTAGAGGCTCGAAATAGAGATTGAGCCAGGTGAAGCCACCGGTGGCCGCCAGGGGGTTGAAATTGCCCTGGAACCCGCCCGGGCCGACATCGAAAGCGCCGGTTATCGCCGGACTGTCGGCGGCTTGGGCCTGTCCGGCGGCAGGTATTGCCATGATCGTCGCGGCCAAAAGCGCGAGCGCAATCTTCCTCAGTGCCATGATCTCTCCCCTCGTCTCTTCTTGTTTGATCGCGCCGGCCGCAAGGCCCTCAATCGGGCGTCGGCGCTGTCTTCCTGGTCGCAAGCAGGCGGGCGATGCCGTCATAATGCTGGTCGAGGCGGCTGCGGGCGGCCTCGACGTCCCGCGCGGCCACGGCGGCATAGATGTCGTAATGATCCTGCCAGGTGGCCATCGGATCGATATTGGCCAGGTTGACGAAATCCGAGGCCTTGTAGAAGGCCAGCCAGAACACATCGATCAGGCTGGTCAGCATGCGATTGTCCTGGCAGCGGAACAGCAAATTGTGGAAGCGCTGGTCTTCCGCGGCGAAGCTCTGATTGCGCTCGGCGGCCTGGCGCATCTGCTCGACCGTCTGGCGCAATTCCTCGACGTCGTCTTCGCCGATCAACGCAATCGTCTTGGCGATCAGGCCGACTTCCAGCACGCGGCGGATCTCCAGCACCTCTTCGACCTCGCGCAAGGCTCCGCCCAGGCCATAAGCGAGATTGTCGAGCAGCGGCGCAAAGGAGAAGGCCTTGACGAAGACGCCGATGCCTCGCCGAGTCTCCAGGATGCCGACCGACTCCAATGCCTTGATCGCCTCACGCACCGAATTGCGGCTGACGCCCAATTGCTGCCCGAGGAAGCCTTCCGGCGGCAGCGCCGAACCGGGCCCGAGCTGATTGTCGGCGATGTAGCTCTTCAGGCTCTCCTGCACGGAGACATGCAGAAGCGGCGGCCGGTCGAGCGGCTTGATCGCCTTCGCCTTGCCTGCCCTCGTCATGTCTACAGCCATTTGCCCGCCTCGTTGTCCATTGCTTGATAGTGATTGACTTGTAGGATATCTGTCAAGTCAATCTTCAAAAGATGGAGGAAACGACCATGCGCATCGCCCTGGCCGGCGTCGGACATTGGCATGCGAGCATGCAACGGGAGGCGGCCCATCATGCCGGGGCTACCGTTGCGGGCGTCTGGGACGAGGATGCCGACATCGCAGCGCGCTTTGCCCTGGAGAACGGCATTCAGGCCTATCTTTCCTTCGAAGCCGTGGTGGCGGCCCGGCCGGATCTCGTGGTGTTGATGGGCAGGCCGGCAGGTTTGGTGGAGCGTGCGCTTGCCCTGGTCGATGCGGGGCTGCCCGTGCTGCTGGAGAAGCCGGCAGCGCTAAAAGCGTCCGAACTCGAACCGCTCAGGGACCGCGGCCGGCATGGCGCCTTCATCGCCGTGCCGCTTCCCAATCGTTGCAGCCCGATCTGGGCGCGCATGACAGAACTTGCCGCAAGCGACCGGCTTGGCAGACTTTCCCACGCCCAGTTCCGCCTCGTGAACGGACCGCCGGAGCGCTATCGCATCGATGGCGTGCCCTGGCTGCTGGCGCCGCAGACCAGCGGCGGCGGCGCCTTGCGCAATCTCGGTATCCACGGCATCGACGCCGCGCTGGCCCTGGCGGGTGACAGCGACCTGGAACTGGTTTCCGCCTCTCTCGGCCATCTGCATGGCGAGGCGGTCGAGGACTATGCGGTGGTGACCCTGCGTAGCCACCAGGGCCTGATCGTCACGGTGGAGGCCGGCTACACCTACGCCTCGATGGCGGCGGGCGGCGACTTCGAATGGCGGGTCTCCAGCGCAAACGCCTACCTCGTCGACCGCGGAGACCATTGCCGCATCACGACGCTCGACGACGAGGTCACACGCGAAGAACCGCCCTTTCCGCCAGGCGAGCGCTACAGAGCCTTCATGGCAGATACGCTCGGCCGCCTGTCGCGGGGCGAGGCCCCACTCGTCGGCATCGAGGATTATTGGCGGGCCATGGCAATGATCGACGAGGCCTATGGGACGGCGATGGCATGATCGGCATCGGCATCATCGGCGCAGGCCATTTCGGCACGGTTCACGCCAAGGCGATCGCCGCAACCCGGGGCCTGCGTGTCGCAGCCGTCTGCCGCGAAGACGCCGCGGCGGCGCAGACCTTCGCCCGCGAACATGGTGGCAACGTCCATACCGACTGGCGGGCAGTGCTCGACGATCCCGCCGTCGACGCCGTCGTCATTGCCACGCCCCATCACCTGCACGCCGAGATGGCCGTGGCGGCGGCTGAGGCCGGCAAGCATATCCTCCTGGAAAAGCCAATGGCGCCGACGATCGCCGAATGCGACACCATAAATGCTGCGGCTCAGCAGGCCGACATTCAACTGATGGTGGGCCATGTCATGCATTTCGCCCGTCCTTGCCTCATCGCCCGGGAGATTCTCAACAGCGGGACGCTCGGCCAGCCGGTGCTCGGCAGCAGCTGGATGATCAAATTGTGGATGGAGGCCAACCGGCGCCCCTGGCATCTCTCCCACGCATCGGGCGGCGGCATGCTGATGACGGCCGGTATTCATGCCCTCGACCGCCTGGTCTGGCTGATGGGCGGCGAGATCGCCGCGGTGAGCGCTCTCTCCGGTACCTGGCTCCACCGGCAGGAGGCCGACGACAGTGCCTTGATGCTGCTGCGCTTCACGGATGGGCGCATCGGCCAGGTCGCCAGCATCGGCTATCGCGATGGCGCCGTGAGCTTCGCCATGGATCTCGTCTGCGAAGGCGGCACGCTACGCATCGATTTCGAGCACGGCGTCTCGATCGGGCGTGGCGGCACGTGGACCCCCATCGCCCATTCCGCCGATCCCGCCTGGATGCAGCGTGCCGTCGAAGCCGAATGGCGGGCCATGGCGGCGGCCATCGAGGGAAACACGCCGGTTCCCGTCGATGGGGCCTATGCACGACACCTGATCGCCTGCCTCGACGCTGCCAACCGCGCCAACACCGAAAGGCGGGAGATAGTCCTGACCCGATCTGGTTGAAAAAAGGACAATTAAAAGCCGGCTATTCATCAGCCAAACTATATGGCCCATATGATTTTACCGCGCTTATTGAGACAGGCCCCTGCTTCTATGTAAGATGCCTCACCTTTGCTTTCCAAAGAGATTGTCATGTCAGAAATTGTAAAGCCCGTCTGGTTCATCACCGGCTGCTCCACCGGTTTCGGGCGCGAACTGGCGCGCCATACGCTTTCGCTGGGCTATCCCACCGTGGTCACGGCCCGCAACCCTGCCCAGCTTGAGGACTTCGTCATGGAGTTCGGGGACACGGCGCTGGTGCTCAAACTAGACGTGACGAAGCAGGCCGATATCGATGCCGCCCTGGCCGTGGCACTGGAGCGGTTCGGCCGCATCGACGTCCTCGTAAACAATGCCGGCATCGGCTATTTCGGCTCGTTCGAGGAAAGCGACCTCGGCGAGGTCCACAAGATGTTCGACATCAATGTCTGGGGCCTGACGGCGATGACGCGTGCTGCGCTTCCGGCGATGCGCGAGCAGCGCTCGGGAACCATCGTGAACATCTCCTCGCTCGGCGGGCTTCGGGCGGCCCCCTCCGTCAGCTTCTACACCGCCACCAAATTCGCGGTGGAGGCCCTGTCGGAAGCCCTGTCCCAGGAGGTCGCTCCGCTCGGCCTCAAGGTGCTGATCGTCGAGCCCGGCCCGTTCCGGACCGATTGGGCCGGGCGCTCGGCCAACGAGGCGCCGCAGACCATCGACGCCTATCGCGAGACCTCCGGCGCCCGCCAGAGCCAGATTCGCGGCTATAGCGGCCAGCAGCCTGGCGACCCCGTGCGCGCCGCCCAGGCGATCATCAAGGCCGTCGAAGCCGACAGCCCGCCCCTGCGCCTGCTGCTCGGCAACATCGCACTCGAAGGCGCGCGTACCAAGATCGCCCAACTCACGCAGAACTTCGATGCCTGGGAAGAGGTGACCAAGGGCGCCGATTATCCCGAAGGACAGTAAGCGGAACGGCGCCATTCATGCGCGCCGCCTCCGGCCTTGCCTAAGGCGTCGTGCGATTTGACGGAATCGCCGAGAATCGCAAGGCGCCCTAGCGATAGCGAGCCACGCATTGCATCAGCGCGCTCAACGCTGACGATGTGCCGTTCAGGGTGACCGAGAAGGACTTGTTGCCGCGAGGCTGGAAATAGAGGACCCGGCCGCTGCGGATCTCCTGGAAGAGCTGGGTCGAGTCGGCCAGCGGAATTAGCAGCCGGGTCGGCGCCGTGGCTTTGGCGCCACTGGCACGCGAGCGGTAATTGTCGACCCAATAGGTGACATCGCCGCGCGAATCCCTGACCCAGTTCCAGTTCGGATTCTCGATGACCATGCCCCAGGCCGTCTCGCGGGTCAGCAGGAAATGCACCGCGGCTCCCCTGGAGTATTTGCCGCTGGAAGCGCAATATTCGAAGCGGCCATTGCTGGCATTGGCTTCGATCACCCATTGCCCCATGTCGTAACGGCCGATGACCTCGCTTTTCGCGCTTCCGATCGGGAGCAAAGCAATACTCGCCGCCACGAAAGCGATATAACCTTTATGCTGCATGCCAGCCCCTTCCCTGTTCACGATTTAATCGAAATCGTCGGAGATCATTCGAGCTAGCTTTCGTGCTCGGCAAGAACTCCTCAGCCCCTCGCAATGAAATACATGCCACGGCATTTATAAGTGTCGGCGGGACTTAGTATAGATGCGGGGTCAACCTCTGTTCCCTGCGGAACTTTTTATAAACCGACTGCGCTTTTCGAATGACGCTTCCTCCCAGGAAGACAAACCGCAGCCCCAGGGCCCGGGTTCTAATTCTCAGCCAACTCTGGTCCAAACAGGACGAATCCTGCTATTGCGCCTGTCATGACTGAACGTCCCAAGCTCGTCCTCGCTTCCGCCAGCCCGCGCCGTCATGCCCTGCTCGAGCAGGCAGGTTGCGAGCCGGATGCCTTGCTGCCCACCGATATCGATGAAACGCCCCGGCGTGGCGAGGCGGCGCGCATGCTGGTGCAGCGGCTTGCCAGGGGCAAGCTCGAGGCGGCCCTGACCACTCTCGCCAGCCGGCCCGATCTTGCCGGCGCCTATACGGTGTCGGCCGACACGGTGGTGGCCTGCACCGGGCGGATCCTGCCAAAGGCCGAGACCCGCGAGGATGCCGAAGCCTGCCTCAGCCTGTTGTCGGGCCGCAGCCATATCGTGATGACCGGTGTCGCCGTCGCCGATCCGCATGGCACGATCCGGACCCGGCTGGTGGAAACACGGGTGCGCTTCAAGCATCTGTCGCACGACGAACTCAATGCCTATCTCGATTCCCGCGAATGGCACGGCAAGGCGGGCGGCTACGCCATCCAGGGCCGCGCCGGCGTGTTCGTATTGCGCCTTGTCGGATCCTACACCAATGTCGTCGGCCTGCCGCTCTATGAGACGGTGAGCCTTCTCGAAGGGGCGGGCTTCCCGGTCCGCGGCACCTGGAGGGACGAATTGTGAGCGAACCGACCCCAACCCCTCTGCGCAAGCGCAAATGCCCGATCTGCGGCAAGCCCAGCGTCGAGGCCAGCAAGCCTTTCTGCTCGAAGCGTTGCGCCGACATCGACCTGTCGCGCTGGCTGAAGGGCGTCTACGCCATTCCCGGCGAGGAGACCGACAAAGTCGATCCGAGCGACCAGGATGATTATCCGAAGACAGAGCATGACCGATGAGCGAACCGCAGCGTTATACGAGTAGCAGCCTCGAACCCTTTCTCGAATCCGCCCTCCTGGCCGGCGGAGCCGACGTGCCCTCGGCACGGGCCGCCACCCGCGCCATGATGCATGCCTCGCGCCTCGGCGTGGACAGCCATGGCGTCCGACTGCTGCCCTATTACCTCTCGGTGCTGGCCAGTGGCGAGATCAACGGCCATCCGCAGCTCGAAGTATCACGCGGCGAAGGTGCGACGGCCATTCTCGATGCGGATGGCGCCATCGGACACCTGGCCTGCTACCGGGCCATGGAAGTGGCCGTCGACATCGCCAGGACGCAGGGCATCGGCGCCGTCACCATCCGGCGCTCCTCCCATATGGGCGCTGCCGGTGCCTATCCGATGTGGGCTGCCGAACAGGGTTTCATCGGCTTGCTCACCGCCAATTCCGACGCAGCCGTGCGGCTGTTCGACGGGCGTGACGCCTTCCATGGCACCAGCCCGATCGCCATCGGCGCCCCGGTCCCCGGCCAGCGCCCCTGGCTGATGGACATGGCGACCAGCGCAATCCCGCAAAACCGCGTGCTGCTTTACCGTTCGCTCGGCCTCACTCTGCCTCAGGGCGTGGCCGTCGACGAGAAGGGCGTCAACACCACAGATCCCGAAGCGGCCCGCGTGCTCTCACCGGTAGGCGGCGAGCAGGGTTTCAAGGGCGCCGCGCTCGCCGGGCTGGTGGAGATCCTGTCCGCCCCCCTCACCGGCATGGCGCTCTCCACCGAGCTGGTGCCGATGTACGGCCAGCCCTCGACCGGCGCTCCACGCGACATGGGAGGCTTCGCCCTCGCCATCAATCCTTCGGCCTTCATCGCACCCGAGATCTATGGCGCGATCATGACACGCTACCTCGCCAATATCCGCGCCGCCATGCCGGCCGAGGGCGCGAGCGGCAAGCCGATGGCGCCGGGTGATCGCGAATGGGCCGTGGAGGAAGAACGGGCGCGCAAGGGTGTGCCGGTCGATCCCGTCAGCGAAGAGGCCTTCGTCGAGCTCGCAGCCAAATATGGGCTGACCTTGCCGCAGAAGGCGTGAAGTCCCCGCTCCAAGGAAGTTCTTGACTCTTGTACCGATTGGTCCATGATGGACCAATCGGTACAGATAAGGAAATTGCCATGCCCGAACAACGCCCGCCGCTGCCTCCCTTCACCCGGGAAGCGGCGATACAGAAGATCCGCGCCGCCGAGGATGGCTGGAACAGTTGCAATCCCGAGCGCGTCTCGCTCGCCTACACGACTGACAGCCGCTGGCGTAACCGCTCCGATTTCCTGACCGGACGCACGGAGATCGTGAGCTTCCTCACTCGCAAATGGCAGCGTGAGCAGGACTATCGCCTGATCAAGGAGTTGTGGGCCTATGGCGACAACCGCATTGGCGTGCGCTTTGCCTATGAATGGCATGACGATGCCGGCAATTGGTTCCGCTCCTATGGCAACGAGAACTGGGAATTCGACGAGAACGGCCTGATGGCAGTGCGCCATGCGTCCATCAACGACGTGCCGATCCGCGAGAGCGAGCGCAAGTTCCGCTGGGATCGCAGCGCTCCGCGCCCCGCCGACCATCCCGGACTCAGCGATCTCGGCCTTTAGAGCAAAACGACTTCTCTCCGAATAGTCGTTTTGCTCTAACTCTTTGTTTTGACGCTTTTTCTTAATCGAAAAGTCTGTCAACTTTTCTGGAAAACGCTCTAGATGAAGACGGTCCGCGAGCGCGCCGACATCCTGCCCGCCCTCACCGAGGTCTTTCGCAGCCATGGTTATGAGGGCGCCAGTCTCGCCCTCATCGGCCAGCAGACGGGCCTCGGCAAGGGCAGCCTCTACAACTTCTTCCCGGGCGGGAAGGAGGAGATGGCGGCCGCCGTGCTCGACCATATCGACGGCTGGTTCCGCACTCATGTCTTCGAGCCATTGCGGACCACTGCGGATCCTGAAGCCGCGATCGCGGCCATGTTCGAGGCGACGGACCGCTATTTCCATTCGGGCGGGCGTGTCTGCATCGTCGGCGTGTTTGCCCTGTCGGATGTGCGTGACCGTTTCGCAGAGCGCATCAACGGCTATTTCGCCGAATGGCGCGACGCGCTGGCGCAAGCCCTGCAGCGCCTCGGCAAAGATCCGGATTCCGCAAGCGAACTTGCTGAGGACATCGTCGCCGGCATCCAGGGGGCGCTGGTGACGGCGCGCGCCCTCGGCAACCCCTCCCTGTTCGGCCGCAGGCTGGCGCGGCTGAAAGCGCTCATTCCGTTGCGCTGAACCTTCAGGCATTGGACAGCGGCAGCACCGTGGTGTCCTTGAACATCTCCATCGAGATGTAGGAAGAGATGTCGTTGAATTGCAGCTTGGCGACCAGCTTCTTGTAGACCAGGTCGAGGCTTTCGACGTCGGGCAGCACGATCTTGAGCAGATAGTCGATATCCCCCGTGAGGCGGTGCATCTCGACGATCTCCGGCGTGTCGGCGACGAGAGCGCGAAAACGCTCCAGCCAATCCAGTGAGTGGTTCGCCGTGCGGACCATGACATAGACCGTGGTCGGCAGCCCCACCTTCTTGCGATCGAGCAGCGCCGCGCGCCGCACAATGTAGCCCTCCTCCTCCAGGCGCTTGACGCGCCGCCAGCAAGCCGAGGGCGATAGATGAGTCTTCTCGGCGAGATCGGCGAGAGGATGGTCGGCCTGGAGCTGCAGCAGGGCCAGGATCTGTTTGTCCCGATGGTCGAGCTTCATGACTCCCTCACGCATCCAGATTGTGTAGAAGAAGTCTACGGCGCAAAATCTTTGCCTGTTCCAATTTTAGACGCAATATACATGTTCCTTCAGCATCCCAAACGCCCAAAAAATGCAAACCATTTTCATCCATTTCGAGGCATTATTCAGGCATGATAATCAACCCCGGATGGGAGACGGATATGCGGAAAATCGGCCTGATCGGCGGCATGAGCTTCGAGAGTTCGGCGATCTATTACAAGCTCATCAACGAGGCAGTGCGCGCTCGGCGCGGCGACCTGCATTCGGCCGAGGTCATGCTGCATTCGGTGAATTTCCAGGATATCGTCGACATGCAGAAGGCCGGACGCTGGGATGTGGCGGCCGAGAGGCTGGCAAGCGTGGCCCGCGACCTCGAAGGCGCCGGTGCCGGCTGCGTGCTGATCTGCACCAACACCATGCATCTGGTTGCCCGCCCGGTGCAGGAGGCGATCGCCTGTCCGCTGATCGACATCATCGACGAAACCGCCAAGGCATTGACCGCAGCCGGCCGCAGCCGGCCCCTCCTGCTCGCCACCCGTTACACCATGGAACACGGCTTCTACGCCGACCGCATGGGCCAGCATGGCATCGAGGTGATGGTTCCCGATGCCGAGGGCCGGGCCATCGTGCATGATGTAATCTTCTCCGAACTCTGCGCCGGATTGGTGAAGGATAGCTCGCGCCGCAAGCTCGAGGCCCTGATCGAGCGGGCCAAGGCCGAAGGCGCCGACAGCGTGATCCTTGGCTGCACCGAGATCTGCCTGATCCTCTCCCCCGACAGCCTCGGCCTACCCGGCTTCGACTCCACCACGATCCACGCGGCCGCCGCCGTCGATTTTTCGCTTGCGCCAGGCCCCAACGCTGCCCAACTGGCAGCATGATCGAGCAACGAACAGGAGGCAGGTCATGAAGCAGGCAGCAGATCCCGACAGGACGGAAAGCGCGAAGGCCGTCATGGAGGGCGAGATCGGCATTCTCGCCCGCCGGCGGATCGAGGCCGGCATCATCGCGCCGATCTATGAGGAAATGCGTGAACGCCTCGGCGAGGAACTGGCGCAGTCGATCCTTGATTCCGCCATCCGCAAGGCCGCCATCGCGGCCGGCCGCAGCTTTGCCGCCAAGACCCCGGGCGGCACCGATCTGCGCAGTTTCCAGGATTTGCAGGCCCTGTGGACCCAGGACGACGCGCTGGTGATCGAGGTAGTCAAGGCCACCGACACCGAGTTCGACTACAACGTCCATCGTTGCCGCTATGCCGAGACCTACAAGGAGATGGGGCTCGGCAAGATCGGGCACCTGTTGTCCTGCAACCGCGACGGCGTGTTCTGCACGGGCTACGATCCGCGTATCACACTCGAGCGCACGCAGACGATCATGGACGGCTCCAGCCACTGCAATTTCCGCTACAAGCTGCAAGAAGCCGCCAAGGCGGAATGATGGACCAGCCTCTCGCCAGCCGGATCGGCCCGACGCCCCTCATCGATGCGGCGCAGCTCAATGCCGATATCGAGGCCACCGCCCGTTTCGGTGGCACCGGGAATGGCGGCGTCTCCCGCCTCACGCTGACGCCGGAGGACAAAGCCGTCCGGGACTGGTTCGTTGCCCGCGCCAGCGAACTCGGCTGCAGCGTGACCATCGATCCGATCGGCAATCTGTTCGCTTCCTATCCCGGGCGCAATGCCGCCCTGCCCGCCATCATGACCGGCAGCCACCTCGACACCCAGCCAGGTGGCGGGCGCTATGACGGCATCCTCGGCGTGCTGGCCGGGCTCGCCGCCCTGCGCGCCCTGAAGAGCTCGGGCCTTGTCACCGAGCACCCGCTGACGGTGGTGAACTGGACCAATGAGGAAGGCTCGCGCTTTTCCCCGGCCATGTTCGGCTCGGGCGTGCATGCCGGCGCCATCGCGCTCGACGAGGCGCTCGCGGTCCGCGACCAGTCCGGCGTCAGTGTCGGCCAGGCCCTCGACTCCATCGGCTATCGCGGCAGCCGATCCCATACGGAGAATCCGGCCGCCTATGTCGAACTCCACATCGAACAAGGACCCGTTCTGGAGGCCGAGGGGATCGCGATCGGCGCCGTCACCGGCGTGCAGGGCCTGCGCTGGTTCGACGTGGAGATCAAAGGCACCGAATCCCATGCCGGCTCGACCCCGATGGCGAACCGGCGCGATGCGCTGACCGCCGCCGCCCGCCTGATCCTCGATGTCGAGGCGATCGGCCGCGCCCATGCCCCCGGCGTGCTGACGGTCGGCCGCGCCGGTGTCTTCCCGAACTCCCGCAATGTCGTTCCGGGTCGGGTCAGCCTGCAGATTGACATGCGCCATCCCGGCGAAGCCGGGCTGGAAGCTATGGAAACCGCATTGCGACAGGCCGTTGCCGGCCAGACCGACAGCCGCATCGAGCGGATCTGGGCCAAGAAACCGGTCGCTTTCGATCCCGCCTGCATCGATGCTGTCCGCCAGGCCGCCGCCGATTGCGGCCTGTCCTGCCGCGACATCGCATCTGGCGCCGGCCATGACGCCGCCCATCTGGCGACCCTCGCGCCGACGGCGATGATCTTCATCCCGTCCCGCGACGGGCTTTCCCACAATGAACGGGAATATTCATCGCCCCGGCAATGCGCCGACGGCGCCGAGGTGCTGCTGCGCACCCTTCTCAAACTCGACCGTCGGCTGGCCTAGCGCCACCCGTCAGACGCCGTAGAGCGTCCCCGGCGCAATAGCGCCGCCGGGGCCTTTGCATCGTTCAGCTACTGCTTGGGCACCAGCACACCGAGATCGACGGCCTTGGCCATGGCCTCGTAGCCGGCGTCGTTGGGATGCAGGTGGTCGCCGCAATCATAGGCAGGATTGATGCGACTGGAATCCTTTGTATCCTGCAATACCTTGTCGAAGTCGATCAGCCCGTCCGCCGTCTTGTTGGCCCGGATCCAGGCATTCACCTCCTGGCGGATCTTTTCCTTCTCCGGCGTGTAGTAACCGGAGGTCGGCAACCCCTTGAAGGTGTCGACGAAGGGCGAGAGGGTGACGCCGACGAAACGGATGCCATGGGCATGGGCGCGATCGATGATCTGCTTGTAGCCGGCGATCACGTCCTCGGCCGTCGGTTCGGGATCGGCCGGGGTGATGGCATCCTTGCCCGGCCAGCCGATATCGTTGATCCCCATCATCATCACCACGGTCGAAACCTTGGGATGGCTGAGCACGGACATGTCGAACCGGCTGAGAGCATTGGTTCCCATGCCGTTCGAGAGCACGCGATTGCCCGAATAGGCCTCGTTGACCACCGCAACATCCTGATGCCCCTCGGCCTGCAGCCGCTCGGCGATATGATCGGGCCAGCGATTGTTCTTGTCCGGCGAAGAACAGGCGCCATCGGTGATGGAATCGCCGAAGAATACGATAGCCTTCGACTCCGGCTTGGCCGTGGTCAGGATACGGCTGAGCAGCAGGCGCGACTTGTTGGTGCTCACTGCCTTAAAATCGGCCTCCTTGGTCTTGTCGCCGGGCTCTGACACATAGCCGGTCTGGGCCCCATCCCAATGAACCGAGGTGATGCCGGCCCTGTTGGGCAGGTAGAAGCTGACCGCCAGGCTCGACAGGGCCTTGACCGGCAGATCCACGGGGTCGCTGAGCAGGGGCGCGCCGGGCGGAATGACGGCCGATGGCTTACCGCCGAAAGTCAACGGCTTCACGGAGCCCTCGTCGATGGCGCTGCCGCCCTTGGACAGCGCCACGCTGGCCGAGCCAATCGCAACCGGACGCGTGCCGAACTCGTTGGAGATGACGACACGCACCTGTTCGCCCCCGACGCTGATGCGTGCGATCTGGCGGACGGTCTGATCGCCGAGCACCTCGGGCACATCGAAGGGCGCCGGCAATTCCTCGGCCCAGCGTGGGGCTGGCGTGGCGGCCCATGTCGTGATCCAAGGCTCCGAGCCTTCAGCGCTTGCCGGGGTCGCAGCGACGGCCAGGGTCAGTGTCCCCACGACAAATGAAGTCCTGGCGGCCCATCCGATCAATCTGGCATGCGTGATCCGATGCAGACTTAATCCGGGCCAATAATAATCCGAATAGGAAACCATGGCGCTTTCCATCCCGCTTTGACAATATTGTAGAATGACGTTGTCTTGATTGCGTATAGAGATGAAGTATCCGGCATTGCAGCGCGGGAGACTTCTAAAGCGCCGGGAGAGTGTGACGTTTTCCTGGATCTTGCAAGCTGAATACCGGCCGGCATGCTCGCACCGGCCCGATGGGCGAGAGGCCGGAGCGTGGCGGTCGACGGGTCGGATCCCTGTGTGGAACCGCTTAAACCTGGCATGGGGCAAAACGCGTTCCGCTCGAACGCGCCTCACCCGGGGGGCTCAGAGCCGGTCCCTCAGCGCATAATAACTCATGCCGGCCACCAGGGTCGGCCAGCGCAGCAGGCGCCCGCCCGGGAAGGGCGGTGTCGGCAATGCTGCCAGGCGGTCGAACTCGCCGAGGGTGGCGGCGGTGACATCCGCCAGGATCTTGCCGAAATAGGGCGCCAGCATCACGCCCTGCCCCGAATAGCCCGACGCCGTCAGCACGTTGGGCGCCAGCCGCCGCACGAAGGGCAGACGCGTAGCGGTGATGCCGAGCGTGCCGCCCCAGGCATAGTCGATGCGCTTGTCGGCAAGCTGGGGAAGACCTTGAGCATACGCTTGCGTACGAAGGCCTTCATGTCGGCCGGAAAGCCCGAGCGATAGTTCTCGCCGCCGCCGAAGATCAGGCGCCGATCCGCCGACAGGCGATAATAGTTCACCACGAAGCGGCTGTCGGCCACGGCATAATCGTTGGCGATCAAGGCCCTGGCTTCATTGTCCGAGAAAGGTTCGGTCGCCAGGATGAAATTGTTGATCGGCATCACCCGCGCCTCGGTATAGGCGTCGAGCCCGGAGAGGTAGCCATCGCCCGCCAGGATCAGCCAGTCGGCGGAAACGCTGCCTTGCGCAGTACGGACCACCGCCCTGCTGCCCTCGGCCCGGTAGCTGACGGCACGCGAACGCTCGAAGATCCGCACACCGGCGCCAATCGCGGCCGCGCCCAGCCCCAGAGCCAGGTTCAGTGGATGGAGATGGCCGCCATCATGATCGACGAAGCCACCGTAATAACCGGTCGCACCGAGGACGGCGTCGAGCTCGGCCTTGCCGATGGCCTCGACCTTGTCATAGCCGTAGACCGTCCTGAGCTTCTCGGCATAAGCGTGCGACATCGCCACATAATGCGGCTTGTGGTCGGCGATCAGGATGCCCTGCTTGTAGTCGCAGGCGATCTGGTGCCTGACGATCAGGCCCTTGAGATGGGCCTTGGCGTCCTCCGCCATCCGCCATAACGCTTTGGCGCCGTCCAGGCCCGCCAGTTTCTCCAGATAATCCTGGTCGCGGCGCTGGCCCGAATGAACCTGGCCGCCATTGCGCCCCGAGGCTCCCGAGCCGATCTCGGCAGCCTCAAGCATGATCACCGAAAGCCCTTTTTCGGCGAAGGCGAGCGCGGCGCCGAGCCCGGTATAGCCGGCGCCGACGATACAGACATCGGCCCGCTCCTCGCCCAGGAGCTGAGGCTGGGCGGGAAGGCGGTTGGCGGTGGCGGTGTAATAGGAATTGGCCGGATGGCCGGTGTTGTCGGTCATGATCCTGGGAGCGCGGACATCCTGTCCGCCCTTGGAAACGTTATGCCAAGCGATGGGAAGAGCGGACATCGCGACATGCCGGCATGTCGCTGTGAAGTCCGCGCTTCGAATTCTACACGTTCAAGAGCAAATGCTCGCGTTCCCAGGGGCTGATCACCTTCATGAAGGTCTCGTGTTCCTGGCGTTTGATCGCGGCATAGGCGGTGACGAAGGAAGTCCCCATCACCTGGCGGATCGCCTCGCTCTCGTCCATTCCCGCGACCGCCTCGAGCAGGCTCTGGGGCAGCTCGAAATCGCGATTCTTGGCATCCGACTCGATCGGCGCCGTCGCATCGAGTTCTTCGGTCATGCCGAGATAGCCGGCCGCCAGGCTCGCGGCGATGGCGAGATAGGGATTAGCGTCCGAGGAAGGAACCCGGTTCTCGACGCGCCTTGCGTCGGGGCCCGAGGGCGGCACACGCAGGCCCGCCGTGCGGTTATCATAGCCCCATTGCACGTTGATCGGTGCCATGGAATCGCGCGTCAGCCGGCGGTAGGAGTTCACATAGGGCGCCAGCATGCACATGATCGCCGGCAGATATTTCTGCTGGCCGGCCAGGAAGGAGAAGAACAGCGGGGTCGGCCCGCCCGTCTCCGGATCGGAGAAGATGTTCTGGCCGCTTTCGGCGTCGACGATCGACTGGTGGATGTGCAGCGCCGAGCCCGGCTCGCCCGACATGGGCTTGGCCATGAAGGTGGCATAGATCTTGTGCTGCAGCGAGGCCTCGCGGATGGTGCGCTTGAACAGGAAGACCTGGTCGGCCAGTTCAAGCGGATCGCCATGGCGCAGATTGATCTCCATCTGCGCCACGCCGTCCTCGTGGATCAGCGTGTCGATCTCCAGGCCCTGATGTTCCGAATATTTGTAGATGTCCTCGAACAGGGCGTCGAATTCGTTGACGGCCGAAATCGAATAGCCCTGACGTCCAAGTTCCGGGCGGCCGGATCGGCCGATCGGCGGCTTCAGCGGATAGTCGGGATCGGTGTTGGGCTCGACCAGATAGAACTCGATCTCCGGCGCCACCACCGGCTGCCAGCCCTTCTTGCGGTAGAGTTCGCGGATGCGGCGCAGCACCTGGCGAGGCGCCTGCTCGACGGGGCGGCCGTCGCGCGTCATCGCGTCGTGAATGACCTGCGCTGTCGGATCCATCGCCCACGGCACCGCGGTCAGGGTCGACCAATCAGGCTGCATGAACATGTCGGTATCGGCTTCCACCGCGTCCACCAGACCGTCATAGGCGGGATATTCGCCGGTGATGCACTGATAGAAAATCGAAAGCGGCAGGTTCATCACCGGCGAGGCCAGGAATTTCGACACCGGCATGATCTTGCCGCGGGCCACCCCGCCCTGGTCTGGAACGAGGCACTCGATTTCCTCGATATTGCGGGCGCGAAACCAGTCTCTCGCGTTCTCCATACCGGAGATGCCACGCGCGGATTCGATATCCGGCACGCTAGAATGCTCGGGCTTGTCTGACTTTTTCTTTTTGCTCATCGTCGCACACATGCGGCTTCCACCCCGCAGGAAATGCGGAGCGGCGACCCGAAACAAGCGCCGGCGACCTGTTTGACAGCCCACGAGGGGCCATCACGCGACTAACCTCCGGTTCGGGCCCTTGGTTTAGGAGGGCGGAGGCGCACGCGCCGCGCATCGGGGAAGACGCGCAAAAGAGGCATCGGTGGACCGACGCTGGCGCACACTGCCTTTAGCCGCGTCCAAAAGTCAAATGGGTTGGCCAAAAAATGTGATCACAAAAAATGTGATCACATTTTTGCGTTGAATCGCATTTCCCCTGTAGACCACCGCCGACTTCCCGGTCTAGGCTGGAACCAATCACCACAAACAGATGGGATACCATGCGTGATACAGGCGGGGATGGCGCTACGGCGCCCGTGAAGTCGCAGAAGGCGATCGGGGGCGTTCGCCGGAAATTCCAACCCTGGTCCGATCCAACCGCCGTTCCCCTCATTCGCTTCGAGAACGTCACCAAGCGTTTTGGCGATTTCGTGGCGGTGAACGACGTTTCGCTGGACATCCATCAACGTGAATTCTTCTCCCTGCTCGGCCCCTCTGGCTGCGGCAAGACCACCTTGATGCGCATGCTGGCCGGCTTCGAACAGCCGACGGGCGGACGCATCACCCTGGCGGGCAAGGATCTGGCCGGCGTCCCGCCCTATGAACGCCCGGTCAACATGATGTTCCAGTCCTACGCGTTGTTCCCGCATATGAGCGTGGCCGACAATATCGCCTTCGGCCTGAAGATGGACAAGATGCCCAAGGCCGAGATCGACACGCGCGTCGGGCAGATGCTGAAGCTGGTCAAGCTGGAGAAATTCGCCAGCCGCAAGCCGCACCAGCTCTCCGGCGGCCAGCGCCAGCGTGTCGCCCTTGCCCGTGCCGTCGCCAAACAGCCCAAGGTGCTGCTGCTCGACGAGCCACTGGGCGCCCTCGACAAGAAATTGCGCGAGGAAACCCAGTTCGAGCTGATGGACATCCAGGTCGAGCTCGGCATCACCTTCGTCATCGTCACGCACGACCAGGAAGAGGCGATGACGATGTCCGACCGCATCGCGGTCATGGACCATGGCAAGCTGGTGCAAGTGGCGCCGCCCGGCGAAATCTACGAGCAGCCCAATTCACGCTATGTCGCCGACTTCATCGGCAACATCAACATCCTCGAAGGCAAGATTTCCGCCCAGAACGGCAGTTCCCTCACCATTACTTCGCCGAGCAGCCAGGCCTTCAGTGTCGACAGCGCCGAAAGCTGCTCCGTCGGCCAGAACGTCTTCCTGGCCATCCGCCCCGAAAAGATGCGCATCTCGCTCGATGCGCCCACCACACCGGGCAATTGGCTGGCGGGAGAGGTCTTCGACATCGGCTATCTCGGCGACTGGACCAATTATCTCGTCGATATCGCCGGCACCGGCCAGCGCATCCGGGTGTCGCAGGCCAATATGAGCCGCTTCGTCGAGCGCCCGATCACCTGGGAAGACAAGGTTCATGTCAGCTTTGCGCCGGATGCCGGCGTCGTCCTGACCAAATAGGAGGGCGGCGGGATGACCGACAAGACCCGAAAGGGCTTCTTCTCCGGACGCACTGGGGTGATCGCCATTCCCTATCTGTGGTTGACGATCTTCTTCGCCCTGCCCTTCCTGATGGTGCTGAAGATCTCGCTGAGCGAGACGGCGCTGGGACAGCCGCCCTATACACCGGTCTTCAATTTCGACGGCACCTGGCAGAGCATTACGGGCTTCATCTCCGAGCTGAACCTCGACAATTACTGGACGATGTTCAACATCTGGGGCGAGGACGGCGATACGCTCTATCTGAAAGCCTACCTGTCCAGCGTGATGATCGCCTTGGTCTCGACGATCCTGCTGCTGATCGTCGGCTATCCCATCGCCTATGGCATGGCGCGTGCCCCCAAGAGCGTGCGTCCAACCCTGCTGATGCTGGTGATCCTGCCGTTCTGGACCTCGTTCCTGATCCGCGTCTATGCCTGGATCGGCATTCTCAAGCCGGAGGGCCTGCTCAACCTGGCGCTGATCAAGCTCGGCATCATCGACCAGCCCCTGCAGATCCTCAACACCAATTGGGCGATTTTCATCGGCATCGTCTATTCCTACCTGCCCTTCATGATCCTGCCGCTCTATTCGACCCTGGAGAAAATGGATGACACTCTCCTGGAAGCGGCGGCCGATCTCGGCTGCAAGC
This sequence comes from Labrys sp. HAY1-8F, assembly GCF_056754975.1. Taxonomy (NCBI): domain Bacteria; kingdom Pseudomonadati; phylum Pseudomonadota; class Alphaproteobacteria; order Hyphomicrobiales; family Xanthobacteraceae; genus Labrys; species Labrys sp. HAY1-8F. The sequence continues at coordinate 1,876,313 of NZ_JBPGWZ010000002.1, forward strand.
CGATCAAAGCCTTCTGGCTGGTGACCTTCCCGCTCTCCCTGCCCGGCGTGATCGCCGGCTGCATGCTCTGCTTCATTCCGGCGGTCGGCGAATTCGTCATCCCGGATCTGCTCGGCGGATCTTCCACTCTGATGATCGGCAAGCAGATGTGGGACCTGTTCTTCTCCAACCGCGACTGGCCGGCGGCCTCCGCCGTCGCCGTGATCCTGTTGATTATCCTGGTCGTGCCGATCACCTATTATCAGCACAGCCAAGCCAAGGCGCTGGAGACCGACCGATGAGAAAGGGTTCCTCCTGGTTCAGCATGACCTCGGTCGCCCTCGGCCTGGCCTTCCTCTACCTGCCGATCGTGATCCTGGTGATCTATTCGTTCAACGACTCCAAGCTGGTGACGGTCTGGGGCGGCTGGTCGACGCGCTGGTACGTCGAACTCTTCCACGACGAAGCCTTCATGAACGCCGCCAAGATCACGCTGATCGTGGCCGCCGTATCAGCCACCATCGCCACCATACTCGGCACGCTCGCCGCCGTGGTTCTGGTGCGCATGGGACGCTTCCGCGGCCGCATGACTTTTTCGGCCATGGTCTATGCGCCGCTGGTGATGCCCGAGATCATCATCGGCCTGTCATTGCTGTTGTTCTTCATCTCGCTGGGCATCGACCGCGGCTTTTGGACCATCACCCTGGCCCATGTCACACTCACCATGTGCTTCGTGACCGTGGTGGTGCAGTCGCGCCTGCTCAGCTTCGACCGCTCCATCGAAGAGGCGGCCCTGGATCTGGGCTGCCATCCCTTCAAAGCCTTCTTCCTGATCACGCTGCCGATCATCGCGCCGGCCGTGATCTCGGGCTGGATGCTGGCCTTCACCTTGTCGCTCGACGATCTCGTGCTCGCCAGCTTCACTTCCGGCCCGGGCTGGAACACGCTGCCGATGCGCATCTATTCGTCCGTGCGCCTCGGCGTGACGCCGGAGATCAATGCCGCCTGCACGCTGATGCTGGCCGTGGTCGCCCTCGGGGTGGTGGCCGCCGCCATCTATACCAGCCGTGCGGAGAAGGAGCGCGAACGCGCCGAGAGGTTGGCCGCAGCCGGCTGATCCGGCCCAACCACCAGCAGCCCGAAGCTTCAGGCCCTCGCCCCTCCACGGGGCGGGGGCCTTGTCATTTACGGGCATGTGCCAACGTGGCAATGGCTGAACCACCATCGCTTCACTGCAGATTCACGCGCCGAGACAGATTCTAACATTTTCTAACATAATCGCTCTTGCGATGTTATATTTTGTTGAATAGCATGCCTCATCAATCGTGGAGTCGGGGCTCGCCTCTGATGACGAATACGACATCAGACTAGGTGAATAACCGCCGCGTACCTCAGTTTTTGGGTGTTCCCCGTCAGAAAAAGGGAGCAACATCAAAGAAATGAGGAGCAAAATTGTACCAGGGAATGGAACATTGGTAGTCGGAATCGTTGCTTTACATGTTTGATTCTGTTCTTTCCTGTGTCTCGACGCCCGCCCCTCTTGAACGTCGCCGCAGCGTCTTGTGATCTGGCGAAACCGCCGAGACTCGCAAAGACGCGTCAAAACAGGGAGTTAGAGCAAAAAGGCGTTTTCAGTTAAACGCGCTTTGCTTGGGAAGGCACCATGGCGTCCATCGAACTCGATCATGTTTCCAAACTCTACGCCAATGGCGCCTATGGCGTACGCAACGTCGACCTGACCATACCGGACGGCGAGTTCGTCATCTTCCTCGGCCCCTCCGGCTGCGGCAAGTCGACGACGCTGCGCATGATCGCCGGGCTCGAAGGCATTTCTTCCGGCGATCTGCGCATCGGCGGCAAGAGCATGACCCATGTCGCCCCACGCGACCGCAACATCGCGGTGGTGTTCCAGAGCTACGCCCTCTATCCGCATATGAGCGTGCGCCAGAACATGGCATTCGGCTTGAAAATGCGCGGCGTCGACGCCACCACCATCGAGGCCAAGATCGCCGACGCCGCTCACTTGCTCGGCCTGCAGAACCTGCTTGGCCGCAAGCCGGCGGCGCTTTCGGGCGGCCAGCGCCAGCGCGTCGCCCTCGGCCGCGCCATCGTGCGCGAACCCGCCGCCTTCCTGCTCGACGAACCGCTTTCCAACCTCGACGCCCAGCTTCGGGCCGAGATGAGGCTCGAGCTCATCAAGCTCCATCGCCGCCTCGGCCGCACCATCGTGCATGTCACGCATGACCAGGTCGAGGCGATGACGATGGGAGACCGCATCTGCATCATGCGCGAAGGCCAGTTGGTCCAGGCCGGGCGACCGCTCGAGGTCTACGCCAACCCAGCCAACACCTTCGTCGCCCGCTTCCTGGCGACCCCGCCGATGAACCTGATCCCGGCCAGGCTGGAGAGTGCGCCAGCGGAGGGCCTTGGGGTGGTGACCGACGCGGGCGCGAGGCTGAGCGTGCCGGCCCGCCACCACGGAGCCTATGGTGGCCAGGCCGGTCGCCGCGTCATCCTCGGCATCCGGGCCGAGGATTTCTACGAAACCCAGCAGCACCCTGACTGGCAGAAGATGCCGATCCGTGTGGTCGCCATCGAAGCCCTCGGCGCCGAGAACATCCTGATCGGACAGATCGCCGGCGAGCAGGAGACCAGTGACAGACCGCTGGAGATCGCGGCGCGGCTCGGGCGCAATTTCACCGCCCCGATCGGATCGACGGTGGAACTCTATGTCGATGCGCTGCCCATGCACCTGTTCGACCCCGAAACCGAACAGGTGATCGCCAGGCCGGCGCTGACGGGAGGGATGTGATGACGATGCGTAGCGACAGCCAGACCGTTCCCTTCCGCCGACGTTTCGGCTTGCATTTCGGCCTTGTCCTCGTCTGCGCCCTCATCCTGCTGCCGCCACTCTGGGTGCTCAGGACCAGCTTCCTGCCCGAGCAGCTCTCCTATAGCAACGAGTTGATGCCGGCCTTCACCACCGAGAACTATGCGACGCTGATCTCCAGCCGTTTCGGCGGTTCCTATCTCAACAGCCTCATCGTGGCACTCGGTTCGGTGCTGGTTGCCCTGCCCTTCGCGGCGACCACCGGCTATGCCTTCGCCCGCTTCCGCACCGGCGGGCGCTGGGCACGCTTCATCGTGCTGGCCACCCAGATGCTGCCGCCGGTGGCGCTGGTACTGCCGACCTTCACCCTCTTCCGCAGCCTGGAACTCTCCAATTCGCTGACCGGGCTGATCATCGTCTACGCCGCCCTCAACCTGCCCTTCCTGACCTGGATCCTGATGGGTTTCTTCGAGGGCGTCCCGATCGACCTCGAATGGGCCGCCATGACCGACGGTGCCACCGCCTGGGGTGCGTTCTGGCGCATCGTGCTGCCGGTGTCGCTGCCCGGCATCGCCGCCGCCGGCGTGCTCGGCTTCATCCTGGCCTGGAACGAGTTCCTGTTCGCCCTGGTGCTGAGCGGGCCGACCACGGCGACGATACCGGTGGCACTCGCCGCGCTGCAGACCTCCAACGGCGTGCAGATCGCCAAGGTCTCGGCCGGCGTCATCCTCGCCATCCTGCCCCTGGTGATCGCCTCGCGTTTCATCCAGCGCTTCATCGTCCAGGGACTGACCTTCGGCAGCGTCAAATAAGCCAGCAATATGGAGAGCGGCGACAAAGCCGCACATTACGGAGAGAGGGATAGAGCCATGATCTGGAGCGAAAATCGCCTGAAGACGACCCTGCTGGCGGCTGCCGGCGCGGCGATGCTGCTGGGGGCGTCGCTGTCGTCGGCCGCCGCCGAGACCGTTACTCTGCGCGCCCTGATGGAGGACGTACCGGAGACCAAGATCATCGAGGCATTGCTGCCGGAATTCGAAAAGAAGACCGGCATCAAGGTCGAGTTCGAGAAGATCGGCTATCCCGACATGCACGACAAGCTGGTGGCCCAGCTCACCGGGCCGCAGAGCTACTACAATCTGCTGGAGGTCGACTTCCTCTGGGCCGGCGAATTCCCTGCCGCCAACTGGCTGGTCGACCTCAAGCCTCTGGCAGAAAAGAGCAAATACGACCTCGGGGCCTTCATCCCTTCCACCATCGAGTTGCTCGGCGGCAGCCAGGACAAGCTCCATCTCATACCGATGTACAATTATTCGATGGGCCTGCTCTATCGCAAGGACCTCATCGCCGACGAGAAGCTGAAGGCGGCCTATAAGACCGCCACGGGCAAGGAGCTCGCTCTGCCCGCCACGCTGGAAGACTATGTGGCGATCTCCAAATTCATGAAGGCCAATGCCAAGGTCGCAGGTGCGGCGATGCAGGGCCAGCGCGGCGATCCGAACAGCATGGAATTCTCCAACTATCTGTTCTCGGCGGGCGGGGTCTATCGCGACGCTGGCGGCAAGGCCAATTTGAACACGCCGGAGGCCAAGAAGGCACTCGACCTCTATGTCGACAACATCCAGAACGGAGCCCAGCAAGGCGCGATCTCGGCCACGCTCGACGACACCATGCGCCTGATGTGTTCAGGCTCGGCCTTCAGCATGGTGACCTATTGGTGGATGCTGCCGCAGATGGACGATGCCGCCAAATGCCCGACGGTGGCCGGCAAGGTCGGCCTTGCGGTGATGCCCGGCGGCCATGGCGAGAGCGGCGGCTGGGGCTGGGGCATTCCCAAGAACACCACACCGGAAGAGCAGGAAGCGGCCTGGACCTTCATCCAGTGGGTGCAGAGCAAGGAGGTCTCGGTGAAGCGGGCCCTGCAGGGCCACGCGCCGGTGCGCAGCGATGTCTACAAGGACGCCGAAGTGCTGAAGAAATACCCCTTCTACCAGACGGCCGAATCCGTGGTGGCGAGCGGCAAGTCCTTCCCGATCTTCACCTATTCGGCCCAGTACGAGGACGTGCTCGGCACGCAGCTCTCGCTTGCGGCCGGCGGCCAGGCGACATCCGAAGCGGCCCTGAAGGCGGCCTCGGACGGCTTGCAGCAACTGCTCGACAAGTGACCTTCTTCCGGCGCGGTCCTTCGGCCGCGCCGGTTCTACAGACCTGAGCAAAGTGCGATTCTCTAAATTGCATCTTTTCTCTAAATCCTTGTTTTGACGCGTTTTCTTGATCGAAAAGTCTATCAACTTTTTTGGAAAACGCCCCAGTGGTGTAACAGATGAGCGCGATGGGATTGGCCGGACGCAGCCGGGAATGGCGGATCGGATGGGCTTTCGCCCTGCCCGGCCTCTTGCTGCTCGCTATCGTGATGGGCTTTCCGCTCGTTTATGCCTGTATCCTGTCGATCTCGTCGATGACGCTGATCAAACCCAGCCTGATGCCGCTGGTCGGCTTCAAGAACTTCGCATCGATGCTGGCCGACCCGCTGTTCTGGAACGCTCTCTGGCTCACGGTACGCTATTCGGCCATCACGGTGATCGGCGAATTCGTGATCGGGCTCGGCATCGCCCTGATGCTCAACCGCACCGTACACATGAAGCCGGTCTATTTTGCCATCCTCACCATCCCGATGGCGATGTCGCCCATCTCGGTGGCGCTGATCTGGCGCATGCTGCTACAGCCCAATCTCGGCATCGCCAATCATCTGATGGAAAGCTTCGGCCTGCCCCGGCTCGACTGGCTGGGCACGCCGGGCATGGCGCTGTGGACAATGGCGGCCATCGACATCTGGCAGCAGATGTCCTTCGTGGTGCTGATCCTGGCCGCGGGCCTTGCCGCCCTGCCGCGCGACCCCTACGAGGCGGCTGAGGTCGACGGTGCCAGGGCCTGGCAGCAATTCTTCTACATCACCCTGCCAATGCTGCGGCCGGTGGCGGCCATCACCATCATCATCCAGCTCATCAACGAATTCCGCACCTATGACCTGCCCTATGTGCTCACCAAGGGCGGGCCCGGCAACGCCACCGAGGTGCTGAGCTTCTTCGCCTATCGCCGGGCTTTTCTCGGCCTGTCGCTCAATGAAGGTGCGGCAGCGGCCTTCGTGCTGCTGGTGATCGTGCTCGTCCTCACGGTGATCTTCTTTGCCGTATTGGAACGCTCGCAAGCCAGCGAATCGGGGCGCTGAAACGTCTCCTACTGCGCCGCCGAGGCAGGTGGATTCTTGCCGGTGTCCTGCGTGACGTCACGGCCCGGCCGGATGAAGCTGCGCAGCAGAGGAGCGGCGGCACCCGAACGGCGGATCAGCGCCTCGGTATCGGGCTCGACCACCGGCACCTCCCAGCCCCCATAGACGCGGAAAGGCAGTCGGAAGGGATTGGCGGCATCGGCGTCGCTCCAATTGGCCACGCCAGCCATGTCGAGGCTGCGCAGGGCGATATTGGCATCCCCCGTCAGCGAAACTGAAAGGGAGCCGTTCTCCATGCGGCAGTCGGCGGTCTTGGCCATGCCGTCGGCGATTTTGAAGCTGGCCTTGGCAAGGTCGAAGGTGGTGCGGCCGCCATAGGAAGATTCAAAACGGGCAGAGAGCGGCCGCCGCTCGATCTTCTGCATCAGGCTGGCGAGATCGATGCCGACTAAAGAGCCTCCGGAGACGCTGATATTGGCCTGTCCCTGCAGCGAGCGCGACAGCTCGGCGATGGAAGTGCCGGTGCCGTTCACCGCCATCGTTCCCGTGCCGGTTCCTTCCAGACGCCGAAAGGCGAAGAGATCGCCGAGCGCACTGCCCATGTCGATGCCTTCGAAGCTGGCAGTCGCGGCGAGTACGGTCATTTTGTCAGCGGGCTTGAGCGCGATATTGCCCTTGAGCGTGCCGCCATAGGCGACAGCCTCGCTGAGGGCAAGTTCGAGCTGGCCGTTGCGGGTGGAGACGGTGGCCGCAGCACGGCCGAGATGGACCTTGTCGATGGTTGTCTCGCCGGCGGAGATGCGCAGATCGAGATCACTGACCAGCAGACTGTTGATGCTGATATGATCGGCACGCCATTTGCGTGGCCGACCGTCCGCGAGCTGGAGTTCGTTGGAATAGGCACTCAGATCGAGCGTATCGGCGGCAAGCGTGCCGCTGACCTTCGGGCGCTCCCTGCCGAATTCGACGGTGAGCGAGCCTTCGGCTTCATTGCCGTCGAGCGAGAGTTGCACCTCGTTGAGGGAAATGGCGCTGCGGTCGAGCGACAGCGGCGACTGCAGGTCATAAGCGGCAAGGCTGTGTCCGGCGGGCAAGGCAAATCCGAGCCAGCGCAGCGTGTCACGCAGTGAAGCGCCGCTGGCCGAGACCTTGCCGTCAAGCCGCCCCTCCCCGTCCAGCATGCCGCTGGCGGCAAGGTTGAGCGTGTCACCCTTGATGCGTGCCCGCAGATCCGACTTGCCGCCGGCAATCAAGCTGGCGGGATCGGCAAGCGCCACGGCGATCTCGGTCTCACGGTCACGCCAATTGATGATGCCGGCCGCCGACATCGCGTCACTGCGGCCCGCCCAGGCGAAAGTAACATCGCCGACCGAAACGGAGGTCGCCCGGCCCGAGGCATTGTCGTTATAACGAATGGTGCCGTCCACGAGCCGGATGGTCTTGACCGGCATCGGCTTGTCGAAGTGCCCGGCAGCCGCCTCGGCCAGCACACCTTCCTTGAATTCCCAAGAGCGCGCGCCACCCTTGCCCGCGGTAAGGCCAATGCTGGCGCGCTTGAGCATCAGGCTTGATATCTCGATGCGTCCGATCACCAGCGGCGCCAGGCGGAGCGTGCCCTGCATCTTGTCGGCCACCAGCAATGGCGGCAGGCCCTCATGCCCGGACAAGCCCTCCTGCCCGGGAATGGTCACCTTCTCGATCATCAGCGTTGGCAGCGGCGCCCAGGCCAGATGCACCTGCCCCTCGATAATGGGCGTGCGGCCGGTCAGGGCGACGATTTCGCGGGTGAACGTGTCACGCAACACGCTTTCCGGCGTCAGCCAAGGCACGGTCAACACCAGTGCAACAAGCGCAGCGGCGATAGCGGCCAGGGATAGCCCAATACGCTTCATGCCGTTTCCGCGCCTCGCTCGATCAAAGAGTGGTTGGTGACATTTGCCATGCGCCCGGGCGACGGAGCTGAATCACAAACTCGATCCATTATAAATGGCAGTCCATCATGGTAAAAGCGAGGCTTGGTTGTGGCAAAGCCGCCATGCGGGAAAAGCGGCGCAGCAGGTCGTCGACCAAGCACAGTTTTCTGGCGCGGTCCACGGATGCGTCGCGCCTGAAAACTCTGCAAATGTTCGATATTTTGCAAATTCCTCCTGATCGTGCCCATGGGCACGATCAGGAGGAATTTGCTTAGACGGGTACGATACAATCGCGTGCCTCCAATCCCGCCATGATGGGTCGGCATGGTTAAGAAAGCCGGAAGAGAGAGGCAGCATGTTCGGCCCTGGGGCTCGTGCATTTCTCATCCGGCAGGCGCGCCGATCACATATACCACGTGAAACGGTTCCTGCCCCGGTTCCCCAAGCGATACCCGCTCGCGCCGCCAGGGCCATGCCGAGGCCACCAGATTGGCTTCGAAAGCCGCCGACTGGGTGGCCGACCACAGGCCGGCGATACCGCCCGGTGCGAGGGCCCGAACAATGCGGGCAATTCCCTCGCCTGAATAGAGCGCGTGGTTCGGCTCGTGCACCACATAATCGGGGCCGTTGTCGGTATCGAGCAGGATGGCATCGAAACCGCCCGGCTTAGCGGCAATGATATCGGCGACGCTACCGGTGTGCACGATCACGCGGCCGTCCGCCAGCGGATGCTCGGCGAGCGGGGCAAGGACGCCCCGATTCCAGGCGACGACCTCGGGCAGGAGTTCGCAGACCAGGATGCGCGCCCGAGGGCCGACGGCGTCGAGCGTCGCCCTCAGCGTGTAGCCCATGCCGAGGCCGCCGATCAGGATGCGCGGTTCCTCCTCGCCCAGACACTGGCAGACGGTTCGAGCCAATGCGATCTCCGAGCGGGGATCATGGTTCGACATCAGCTCCCAGCCGTTGAAACGGATGTCAAACAGACCGCCGCGCCGGCGCAAGGCGATCTGGTCGCCATCCGCCGTCACCACGCTGTCGAGTTCCGTCCAGATCTCCATCGGCCCTGCTCCCCGGCCCGAGAAGCGGCCCTTATAGCAAGAGTAATGGCAAAGGGGCGGTCTTTGGAGCGGTCGGGATGAATATCGCCGAGCCTCGCCGGCACGCCTTCTTTGGCAAGCTCGAGATAAATACATGCCTTGCCGATATCCCGGCGAAACCATCAAGCCTCTTCCTTAGCGAGCAAAATCGTCATACTGCAGTTGCGAAGAGCGATGCGCGCTGTGGCTTAGGGAAGCGCCGAAGCAAAGGGAAACAGCCGAGGACATGGTCAAGGAAACCACTGCCAAGGAAACCATCAGCAAGGAAACGACGGCCAAGGACGACAAGGCCCGGAAACCATCCAAGCCAGTGTCCGACGAAGCGCTGGCCGATGCCGCAGAGGCGCCTGCCGAGCCGGCCGACGACAAGCCGTTATGGATCCCCTCGCCGGCGCGTGTCGCGGGAACGCAGGTCGCGGCCTTCATCGCCACCGCCAATGCCCGGCATGGCCTGTCGCTGAAGACCTATCACGACCTGCATCGCTGGTCCGTCGAGAGCGCCGCCGACTTCTGGAACCTGATCTGGGACGACAGCGGCATCAAGGGCGAGAAGGGCGAGCGGCTCGCCAGCGATCTCGACGACATGCTCAAGGCGCGCTTCTTCCCGGATGCCAGCCTGAATTTCGCCGAGAACCTGCTGCCGCGCAGCGACGACGAGCCCGCCTTGATCTTCCAGGGTGAGGACAAGGCAAGCCTGACCCTGAGCTGGCGCGAGCTCACCGACCTCGTCTCGCGCCTGCAGCAGGCGATGCGTGCCGAGGGGGTCCAGGTGGGTGACCGTGTCGCCGCCATGATGCCAAACCGTCCGGAGACGGTGGCAATCATGTTGGCAGCCGCTTCGATCGGCGCAATCTTCTCCTCCTGCTCGCCCGATTTCGGCGAGCGCGGCGTGCTCGACCGCTTCGGTCAGATCGCCCCCAAGCTGTTCTTCGCCATCGACGGCTACTGGTATGCCGGCAAGCGCATCGACAACGGCGCCAAGGTGATCGCGATCGCCGCAGAACTCGGCTGCAAGACGGTGGTGGTGCCTTATCTCGGCGAGGCCGAGACGGTGGCGGCCAAGATCCCGGAAGGCACCACACTGGCCATCCTCACCGCGCCCTACCGGGCCAAGCCGGTGGCATTCGAGCTGCTGCCCTTCAACCAGCCCCTGTTCATCCTCTATTCCTCCGGCACCACGGGCGTGCCCAAATGCATCGTGCACGGCGCCGGCGGCTCGCTCCTGCAGCTCGTCAAGGAGCATCGCTTGCAATGCGACTTGCGGCCGGGCGAGCGCAGCTTCTACTTCACCACCTGCGGCTGGATGATGTGGAATTGGCTGATCGCGGGCCTGGCCAATGGCGAGACGCTGCTGCTCTATGACGGCTCGCCCTTCCACCCGGAAGCGAGCGTGCTGTTCGATTTCGTCACGCGCGAGAAGGGCGTGATGTTCGGCACCTCGGCCAAATATATCGATGCTGCCCACAAGGCCGGGCTGAGCCCGCGCCAGACGCACGATCTGAGCGGGCTGAGGCTGATGACCTCGACCGGTTCGCCCTTGTCGCCTGAGGGCTTCCGCTGGGTCTATGAGGAGGTGAAGGCCGATCTCCACCTCGCCTCCATCTCGGGCGGAACAGATATCGTCTCCTGTTTCGTGCTGGGTGATCCCACCGGCGCGGTGTGGTCGGGCGAGATCCAGGCGCCGGGCCTCGGCATGGCGGTCGATGTGTGGAACGACGACGGCGAAAGCGTGCGCGAAGAGAAGGGCGAGTTGGTCTGCACCCGTCCCTTCCCCTCCATGCCGGTGATGTTCTGGAACGATCCGGAAGGCTACAAATACCGTGCGGCCTATTTCGAGCGCTTCGACAATATCTGGCACCATGGCGATTTCGCCGAATGGACGGTTCATGGCGGCCTGATCATCCATGGCCGCTCGGATGCCACGCTCAATCCGGGCGGGGTGCGCATCGGCACCGCCGAACTCTATGCCCAGGTGGAGAAGATCCCCGACGTGCTGGAATCGCTCGCCATCGGCCAGGATTGGGAAGGTGACGTGCGCATCGTGCTGTTCGTGCGCCTGCGGGAGGGCGTAACCCTGGACGATGCCCTCATCGACCGCATCAAGCGCCAGATCCGCACCGGTGCCTCGCCACGCCATGTGCCGGCCAAGATCATCGCCGTCGCCGATATCCCGCGCACCAAGTCCGGCAAGATCACCGAGCTTGCCGTGCGGGACATCGTCGCCGGCCGCACCGTCAAGAACCAGGAGGCCCTGGCCAATCCCGAGGCGCTCGCCCTCTACAAGGACCTGCCGGCGCTGAGGGATTGACCCCCGCGGGTCGGCATGCACCGACTCGGCTTAAGATACGCGACAAAGTTGTTTCTTGCCGGGCCGAGCCCGGCAATGACAAGATGATCATGGCGCCGGCATTCATCCGGCGCGCCTCGGCAAGACCCATCAGGAACCGGCAGCAGTGCTCGCTTCGCGCATAAGCAGGGACATTATGAAGGCCGTCATCACGGCCCTCGCCGTCTATGCGCTGCTGGTCAACAGCCTGCTGATGGGCGTGCTGATGGCCCCGCAATTGCGGGCCGATACGCTCGACCGCAATCTCGCCGCACTCGAAATCGTCTGCGCCGGCAACGGCATGGGCATCACCGATGCGGGGTCCGGCCCGCCCGCAGACCACCGCGGCCATGAGGCCGAGTGCTGCATCCTCTGCCCCGGTTTCGGTGGGCCTGCCTCGCCGGCCGGCATCGACCTGCCGCGGCGCCTGGCCGTCCTGGCGGCCCTCGCCCCCTGGGCGGCGGACACCCACATTCCTCCTTCCCTGCATCGCACGGCCGCCCAGCCGCGCGGACCACCGATGGCGTGACCTGAGAACGACCTCCCTTTTGTTTTTGGCCTGACGCCGTACGCAGCCCCTTGGCTGTGCGCGGGCGAAGGGCAACTCAGGACACAACCATGACCGTCTCCCATGGCGCGGACGCCCTCGCGGTCGCTCCGCCTTCGCGCCTGTCGCTGCAGCGCGCCATCTGGCGCTGGCATTTCTATGCCGGCCTGCTCTGCGTCCCCTTCATGATCCTGCTGGCCGTCACCGGCTCGCTCTATCTGTTCAAGGACGAGATCAACCACACGCTCTTTGCCTACCGCACCATCGTCGCCAATCCCGGTACGCCGGCCTTGTCGCCGGAAGAGCTGGTCGACAAGGCCCTCGAAGGCAAGCCCGAGGCCGCCGCCACCGCCTATACCGAGCCCGCGGACGCAACCTCCTCGGCCAAGGTCACTTACAAGGACGACGGCGGCAAACATTATGTCTACCTCGATCCCTATAGCGGCGCGGTGCTCGATACCGTGCGCGCCGACCGGGAGCCGATGTGGCTGATCAAGAAGATCCACAGCCTGGAACTGTTCGGCACCTTCACCAACCGGCTGATCGAGGCCGTCGGCGGCTTTGCCCTTATCCTGGTGACGACGGGGATCTATCTGTGGTGGCCCCGCGGCCAGAGCGGCGGCGTGGTGAGCCTTCGCGGCACGCCGGCACGCCGGGTGTGGTGGCGTGACCTCCACGCCGTCACCGGCGCCTTCGCCGGACTGGTGATCTTCTTCCTGGCGGCTAGCGGCCTGCCCTGGGCCGGGTTCTGGGGCAAGCAGCTCAATGGCTTCGCGACCCAGGCGGGGCTGGGCTACCCTACCCAGCTCTGGGACGAGACGCCGACGTCCACCGTGCCGCTACAGGACGTCGTCAGCAAGGCCGGCTGGACGGTGGAGAATTCGCCGGTGCCCCAATCGGCCCAGCCCTACACCCATGCGATCGGGCTCGACCGCGCGGTTGCCGTCGCGCGCGGTTTGGGCATCGCACCCGGCTTCGAGATGGTGCTGCCGACCGAAGAAAACGGCGTCTACACCGCGGCGATCTTCCCGGACGAATTGGCCAAGGAGCGCACCATCCATATCGACCAATATTCGGGCAAACCGATCGTCGATCTCAAATTCGCGGATTTCGGCGGCGTCGCCAAGGCGATCGAATTCGGCATCAACGTGCATCAGGGCCAGCAATGGGGCCTCGCCAACCAGCTGGTGATGCTGGCGACCTGCCTTGCCATCATCCTCGCCAGCGTCTCCGGCGTGATGATGTGGTGGAAGCGCCGCCCGAGCGGCAGGCTCGGCGTGCCGCCCTATCCCAGCGATCCCCGCGTCTATCGCGGCCTGTGGATCGTGGCCATCGCCGTCGGCCTCGCCTTTCCCATCACGGGGCTCGCCATCGCCGTGATGGTGGCGCTCGATCTCCTGGTCATCCGCACCGTGCCGCCTTTGCGCCGCGCCTTTGCCTGAACGGCGCCATTCGCAGCTTCGAGGCGGCGGGGTCTGCCTTCACCGCCTCGCTATCGCTTCCATCCTGCCCCGCCGATGATGGCGGACTAACCATGAAAGTTCACATCATGTCTCTCATGCGCAATCTCTCGCTTCTTTCGCTCACCGCCGCCCTCAGCCTGACGGCAGCCGGCTCGGCTCTGGCCCACGCCCATCTGAAATCCGCGGCACCGGCCGACAATGCCGTGGTCGCGGCTGCGCCCGCCGCATTGGAACTGCATTTCAGCGAAGGCGTCGATCTCAAATTCTCGGGTGTCAGCCTGACCGGTCCGGATCAGAAAGCCGTCGCCACCGGCGATCCCACCCATTTCGGCAATGACGAGGCCAGCCTCTCCGTGCCCGTTACAGCCAAGCTCGCGCCGGGCAAATATACGGTGCAATGGCATGTCCTTTCCAAGGATGGCCATAAGGTCAAGGGCAGCTATTCCTTCGACGTGAAGCCCTGATGGATCTCGAAACCGCTCTCCAGGCCTGCCGCTTCCTGCATTATGCCGCAGCGATGGCCCTGTTCGGCACCAGCGCCTTCCTCGCCATACTGGCGCCGAAGCAACTGGCCGAACGGCTCGTAGAGCGGTTGAGAATTATACTGGTCGTGGCGGCCGGCCTTGCCGCCGCGACCACCCTGGCTTGGCTCCTGCTGAAAACCGGCGAGATCGGTGACGGTTGGGCCGACACGCTCGATCCAGCCCTGATCAGCTCAGTGCTGACCGACAGCAGCTTCGGTCGCGCCTGGCAATGGCGCCTCGTCTTTGCCGCGTGTCTGCCGGCCGTGTTTCTGCTTGGGCCGCGCCGGTTGTCCGCACTTGCCCTCTGCTCGGGCCTGCTTCTCGCCAGCCTGGCCTTGACCGGTCACTCCGCCATGCTGAGCGGCTGGCCTGGCCTGCTGCAGAGGGGCAACCACATGCTGCATCTGCTCGCGGCAGGCGCCTGGCTCGGTGCCCTCATCCCTCTCCTGCCTTGCCTAATCATGCTCGGGGATGCCTTTCCTGCCCCTCCCGCCACCCAGGCGCTTCGCCGTTTTTCGACCGCCGGCCATGTCGCGGTGTCGCTCGTGGTCGTCACCGGCATCGCCAATACCACCCTCGTGCTCGGCCGCGCACCGACGGATTGGTCCTCCCCCTACCAGGCCCTGCTCGCCGCCAAGATCGGCCTCGTCGGTGTCATGATCGCGATCGCCCTGATCAACCGTTACTTCCTTGTTCCCCGAATCCGCCTGGCGCGGACGAGGTCGCTGCGGCTGCTGAGCTGTCTCACCGTCGCGGAATTGCTGCTCGGATCCGGCGTACTCGTCCTCGTCAGTCTCTTCGGCATGATCGAGCCGACTTGACAGGCACGCCGTATCACGGTTTGCCTTGCCGGAGAGCTGCCCTCGGGGGCAGAGGCAGTCGAAGGCAGGGCCGGATGCCGGGCAGGAATACAACAAGCGGAGTGCTCAGCCTCGCCGGCCGCCTCATCGGAGCCCTGCTGCTTGCCCTGCTGGCGACCTCCGCCTTCGCCCATCGCCAAACGTCCGATGGCGATGGTACGGGGGCAGGCATTCCCATCCCCAATCTCACCCATGGCCAGATGGCTGTCATAGCCGACAATATGCCGGCGATTCTCGCCGTCGCCGACCGCCAGACCGGCCTCGACGAGACCGCGCGCCGGCTACGCGCCTTCGTCGACTGGCAGTATTTCTTCTGTTTCCGTGGCCTGGTACCCGGCAGCCTGAAGGACGAGGAAAGCCCCTTCAACGAATGCAGCCATGCCTATCTCGCCGGCACCCAGGCCCTGCTGCTCGAACTCAGGCAGACCCGCGGAGACCGCGCTGACGTGCGCGCCCTCGTCGACAAGGTCGGGCTCGACATGGTCAGGAACAATGCCGCACTGGTGCTTTGCCGTTTCAGCGGCGAGGCGTTCAACACTGCCGACGTCGTATCGCCGCGCTGGAGCGAGGTGCCCGCGCATCCGCCAAGCCTGGCAACCTTCGGCGGCTTCGCCTTTCTGGTCGGCGGTGTCCTCTGGCTCGGCCTGCGGCGACGCACCGCGCCTGTTTCGGGGCCTTTGCCGGCCGGATGAGGGTTTCGGAGCGACAATAGGGCTTGCACGAAGCGATGATTGCTTGTCGGATGGTCTGACCATTCGATTATTGACGGCTTTCATCCCGCCATGCGCATCCTCGTCCTCCAGCATCTTGCCTCCGAGCATCCCGGCATTTTCCGCTCCTTCTTCGCCCGCGACGGCATCGAATGGGATGCCGTCGAACTCGACGAAGGCGGCACCATCCCCGCGCTCGATCCCTATGATGCGCTCTGGGTCATGGGGGGTGCCATGGATGTGTGGGACGTCGACCAGTTTCCCTGGCTGGTCGAGGAGAAGCGTGTCATTCGCCGCTGGGTGCGCGAGCTCGGCAAGCCCTATCTCGGCATCTGCCTCGGCCATCAGCTTCTCGCCGACGCGCTTGGCGGGACCTGCGGGCCGCAGACACCGCCCGAGGTCGGCGTCTTCGATGTGGATGTAACGGAAGCCGGCCAGGCCGACCCGTTGTTCGAAGGCTTCGCGCCGTGCTTCCGCGCCCTGCAATGGCATTCGGTGCGCGTCGCCCAGCCGCCCGAGGGCGCCGCGGTGCTGGCCTCTTCGCCCCTTTGCCCGGTTCAGGCCATTCGTGCCGCGCCATGGGCCTGGGGCATGCAGTATCATGTCGAGGCCGAAAACGCCGCCGTGCAGCAATGGGGCTGTGTGCCCGAATACAGGACCGCGCTCGAGCGCACCAATGGCGAAGGCGCCATGGAGCGCCTGCAGGCCGACATCGCTGCCCATGCCGAGGGCTTCGAGGCCAACGCGGCCATTGTCTATCGAAATTTCATGCGGCTCGCGCGATAATGGCGGCAAAAATTCAATAAAGCATGCATGGTTACTACCTTGAGGCCGTAAAAATGGCCCCTGGTAGGGCCTGACACATCGGCGCGATGCCGGATTCGGCATCGCTGGAGGAAACCAACCATGCCTGAAGGCACGCCATCGACCACCGGCATTCCAATGCCGCCTCCCGACCCCGCCATCCTGGCGCGGCGGCAGGCTGTCATCGAGGGCCTGGCCAAGCTGGTGCCCGCGGCGAACCTGGTCATCAGCGAGGACGAGCGCCGCGCCTATGAGACCGACGCCTTCACCGCCTATCGGGCCGTACCGCTCGCCGTGGTGCTGCCCGAGACCACCGAGGAAGTCGCGGCGATCCTGAAACTCCTCAACCAAGAGGGCGTTCCCGTCATCCCGCGCGGCGCCGGTACCTCGCTCGCCGGCGGTGCCCTGCCCCAGGCGGACGCCGTGGTCGTCGGCCTCTCCAAGATGAGCAAGGTGCTGGAACTGCGTTTGCCGGACAGGCTTGCGCGCGTGCAGGCCGGCATCACCAATCTCGGCATTTCCGGCGCCGTGGCGCATGAGGGCTTCTTCTACGCGCCCGACCCTTCCAGCCAGCTCGCCTGCACCATCGCCGGCAACATCGCCATGAATTCCGGCGGCGCCCATTGCCTGAAAT
The DNA here is from genome assembly GCF_056754975.1 of Labrys sp. HAY1-8F. NCBI lineage: Bacteria > Pseudomonadati > Pseudomonadota > Alphaproteobacteria > Hyphomicrobiales > Xanthobacteraceae > Labrys > Labrys sp. HAY1-8F. The sequence goes on from NZ_JBPGWZ010000002.1 coordinate 1,893,229, forward strand.
ATGGCGTCACCACCAACAACATCCTCGGCGTACGCCTGGTGACGATGGCAGGCGAGATTCTCGACATCGGCGGCGACGCCATGGATGCCGACGGCTATGACCTGCTCGGCATCGTCATCGGCTCAGAAGGCCAGTTCGGCATCGTCACCGAGGCGGTGGTGCGCATCCTGCCGATGGCCGAGGGTGCCCGGCCCATGCTGGTGGGCTTTGCCGCACCCGAGGAGGCGGGGCGCTGCGTCGCCGCCATCATCGCCTCTGGCATCATTCCCGTCGCCATCGAATATATGGACAGGCTCGCCATCGAGATCACCGAGGACTTTGCCCATGCCGGCTACCCCCGCGATGCCGGCGCCATGCTGATCATCGAGGTCGAAGGTTCGGACGCCGAGATCGACCGGCTGCTCGACCTGATCTCGACCATGGCGCGCCAGCACGGAGCCACCACCATCAAGATCTCGAAGTCGGAGGCCGAAAGCGCGGCGATCTGGAAGGGACGGAAATCGGCTTTCGGTGCCACCGGCCGCATCGCCGACTATATCTGCATGGATGGCACCATCCCGACCGGCCAACTGCCGATGGTGCTCAAGCGCATCGATGAGATCACCGCAGCCCATGGGCTGCGCGTCGCCAACGTCTTTCATGCCGGCGACGGCAATCTGCATCCCCTCGTGCTCTACAATGTCAACGACGCCGACCAGCGCGAAAAGGCCGAGGCCTGTGGCTTCGACATCTTGCGCCTATGCGTCGAAGCCGGCGGCTGCCTGACCGGCGAACACGGCGTCGGCATCGAGAAGCGCGACCTGATGCGCGAGCAGTTCGATCAGGTCGATCTCGACCAGCAACGCGACCTCAAGCTCGCCTTCGATCCCAAATGGCTGCTCAACCCGGCCAAGGTCTTCCCGCTCGACATGAAGCCGGGAGGCTGGGCGGCATGACGGCGTTCTCCCCTACCAGCGAAGCTGAGCTGGCCGGCATCGTCACCGAGGCCTTCCGGAACAAAATTCCACTCGCCGTGACCGGCGGCGGCTCGAAGGCCGGCATCGGCAGGCCTGTGGATGCCTCCGCCATCCTGGAAACACGCGGCATCACCGGCATCACGCTCTATGAACCGACCGAGATGGTGATCGGCGCCCGGGCCGGCACCTCCCTGGCCGAGCTCACCGCAACCCTCGACGCCCGCGGCCAGATGCTGCCCTTCGAGCCGGGCGACTGGCGGCGCCTGCTCGGCACCGCCCCGACCGAGCCGACGATCGGCGGCCTGGTCGGCGCCAATCTCTCCGGTCCGCGCCGGATCGTCACGGGTGCCTGTCGCGACAGCCTGATCGGCGTCCGCTTCGTCAACGGCAAGGGCGAGACGGTCAAGAGTGGCGGACGGGTGATGAAGAACGTCACCGGTTACGACCTGACCAAGCTGATGGCGGGATCCTGGGGCACGCTGGGCATCCTTTCCGAGGTGATCTTCAAGGTCCTGCCCAAGCCGGAGGCCAGCACCAGCCTGGTCTGGCAAGGTCTTGACGACAACCAGGCCATCGAACTGATGTCCTCGGGCCTCGGCAGCCCCTTTGAGGTCTCGGCCGCCGCCCATGTCCCGGCCGACCTCTATGCCGGCACAGCTCTGACCGTGCTCCGGCTGGAGAATTTCGAAAGTTCCGTCGCCTATCGCCGGGACCAGCTTGGCCGCCTGCTCACGCGCTTCGGCGACCATGCCGTGCTCGACCGTGACGATTGCCGCAGTTTCTGGTTCGATATCGCCGATGTCGCGCCGCTGGCGCAGCAGGACGGCATGATCTGGCGCCTCTCGGTGGCCCCTTCCAAGGCTGCCGCCCTCGGGGCCTCGCTGCGCTGGCTCGGCGAGATCAAGCTGTTCTACGATTGGGGCGGCGGCCTGATCTGGCTGCTGGCCCCCGAAACGACGGAATTTGCCAAGGCGATCGTCTCGGCAACCAAGGCCGAGGGCGGCCATGCCATGCTGATCAAGGCCAGCGCCGATTTCCGGGCCGAGGCCTTCCATTTCGGCGCGCAGGAGGGCCCGCTCGCCGCCCTGAGCGCCAGGGTGAAGCAGGCCTTCGACCCCGCCAACATCCTCAATACCGGGCGCCTGGGAGGCTGACCGTGCAGACGAATTTCTCGCTCGCCCAACTCGCCGACCCGCATATGAAGGAATCCGAGCAGATCCTGCGCACCTGCGTGCATTGCGGCTTCTGCACCGCTACCTGCCCAACCTATGTGCTGCTCGGTGATGAGCTCGATTCCCCGCGCGGGCGCATCTACCTGATCAAGGACATGCTGGAAGGCGGCAAGCCGGCCACGGCCGAGGTGGTCAAACATGTCGACCGCTGCCTGTCCTGCCTGTCCTGCATGACGACCTGCCCCTCGGGCGTCAATTACATGCATTTGGTCGACCACGCCCGCGCCCATATCGACAAGACCTATCGCCGCCCGGCCAGCGAAGCCCTTTTGCGCACGCTGATGGCCAAGGTCCTGCCCAACCGCCGGGCCTTTCGCTGGAGTATGGCGCTGGCGCGGCTCGGCCGTCCCTTTGCGGGCCTTGCGGCGAGGCTTCCCCAGGGCAAGCGGCTGGCCGCCATGCTGGCTCTCGCACCGACGTCCCTGCCATCAGCCTCCTCTGCCACACGCCCCGGCAGTTTCGCGCCGAAGACCGCCAGGAAAGGCCGCGTCGCGCTCCTCACCGGCTGCGCCCAGGCCGAGCTCGCCCCCCGCATCAACGAGGCCGCGATCCGTCTGCTCAACCGGCATGGTATCGAGGTGGTGCTGCCCAAGGGCGAAGGCTGCTGCGGCGCGCTCGTCCACCACATGGGCAAGGAAAAGGACGCCCTCGCCTACGCCAAGGCCAATATCGACGCCTGGACGGCGGAAATGGCCAAAGGACTCGACGCCATCCTGATCACTACGTCGGGATGCGGCACCACCATCAAGGATTACGGCTTCATGCTGCGCGGCGACCCCGCCTATGCGCAGAAGGCGGCCGCGGTTTCCTCCATCGCCAAGGACATCAGCGAATATCTGGAGACGCTGCCGCCCCTGCCGGTGACGGTCGAGACCGGCCAAAGCGTCACCTACCACGCGGCTTGCTCGCTGCAACACGGCCAGCAGATCAAGACCGCGCCCAAGACCTTGCTCAAGCGCGCCGGTTTCCAGGTGAAGGAGGCGGCAGAGGCCCATCTGTGCTGCGGCTCGGCCGGCACCTACAACATGTTGCAGCCCGAGATTTCCGAGCGCCTGCGCGAACGCAAGCTCGGTAATATCGCCGCCACCAGGCCGCAGATCATCGCCGCCGGCAATATCGGCTGCATGACGCAGCTGGCGCTGGGGACCACGACGCCGATCGTGCATACGGTGGAACTCCTGGATTGGGCGACCGGAGGACCGAAACCGAAGGGGCTGTAATTTCTGGGATCGCAGGCTTCCAGCCTGCTCTTGCCTTGCCTGCATGCGCGATGTTTCCAAGAGCAGGCTGGAAGCCTGCGATCCCAGGACAAGGATGGAGAACTCGATGACGAAGCTCGGCAGCCTGTTCCTCGCCATGCTCCTTGCCTTGACTGCCAGCGCCTTCGCTCAGGACGAGCGAGCCCCCAACGAAAAGCCGGTCAAGGTCATCGCCGACGGGCGCATTGCCGTTCCCGGCGGCGGCGAACTGCCGCTCTACGTCTCGGCGGACTGGTCCAAGCCATCGCCGCAGGTCGATCGCGCCGTCCTGGTGCTGCATGGGAGGCTGCGCGATGCGGATGTCTATTTCCGCTCCGCCCTCAAGGCCCAGGCTGCCGCCGGGCCGCCAGGGCAGACAGCCTTGATGATCGCGCCGCAATTTCTCGCCAAGACGGATGTGAAAGCCTTCGACCTGCCGCCCGATATCCTGCGCTGGACGCTGACGAGCTGGCAGGGTGGCGAGGATGCCCTCGGCCCCAGGCCGGTCAGTTCGTTTGCAGCCCTCGACGCCATCCTGGCCCGCCTCGCCGACCGTCGGCTGTTCCCGCATTTGCGGGAAGTGGTGGTCGCCGGCCATTCCGGCGGTGGGCAGGTGGTGCAGCGCTACGCCATTGCCGGCAAGGGCGAAAGCACCCTAGTCGCGATGGGCATCGGCGTGCGCTATGTCGTCGCCAATCCCTCTTCCTACGCCTATTTCTCGTCTGAACGGCCAGCGCCTGATATCGCCGCCTCCTGCCCGGGCTTCGACGACTGGAAATACGGCATGCAGGCCCGCCCGGCCTATCTCGCCTCCCCCTCGCCGGATATGCTGGAGAGGACCTATACCGCCCGGCGCGTGATCTATCTGCTCGGCACGGAGGATACCGATCCCAATCATCCCGCGCTCGACAAGACCTGCATGGCCGAAGCCCAGGGTCCTTATCGCCTGGCCCGCGGCGAGGCCTATGTCTCGACGATGCGCCAACGCGACGGCGGTACACCCCGTCACAGCCTGTGGCTGGTGCAGGGTGTGGGCCATAGTGGCGACAAGATGCTGACGTCGTCCTGCGGCCTCGCCGCCCTGTTCGACCTGCGGGGCTGTCCGACAGCGAAGGCGTCGCCCTGAAGGCTGTTTGCTTCCCCTCTCACGACAGCCACGTTTCGGCCATCACCGAAACATCCCAGTCTCCGCGCTGCTAGATTCGGGCATCTCAAAAGCATTTCGCTCTCGGAGATCTCCCATGCGGTATACTGAATTCCAAATCTCTGCGCAGCTCTCGAAAGCCCACTCTCAACTCGGTGTAGCCTCGACCTCGGCAACGAGCCAGGCTAGAAGGCCGGGAAATTTCGCCTCGATATCCGCCCGGCGCAGATAGGTCTTACGGCAATTGCCATAGTCGACCATGCCGATCAGGCCAGCCTCGCGCAGCATGCGGAAATGATAGGTACGGGTCGCCTTGGTCACCGGCAAGCCAAAGGACGAGCAGCCGATCTCCGTGCCATCAGGGGCAAGGACGAGCGTCGCCACCACGCGTCGCCGATGCGGATCGGCAAGGGCTGCCAATACGGGGCCGAGAGTGATCTCCTCGCGGCTTGGAGGATCGTCCTGGTCAGGTATTGCCGCCTCCGTTGCGATCCAAGCCCCATCCGAAGAAGTCGTCCCGCGTTGGCTGATTGCCAATGGGCGCGCTTCCAGGTATGAATAATATCATACTTAAATGACATCGCAGATGCGATAAATTTTCAAGAAGAGATTTCATCATGACAAGCCTGCAGCCGGCTGTATCGGAACCATGCGCAGCAGGAAGCGAGCCGGTTTGGGCCTCGGCAGCCGGGTCGACCGGTTCCGGGCTCGGCAGGCCGATCCGCCCAGCGGCTCGGCTGACCGCTCTCAGCCTCGGGGTCGCGCTGGTGCAGCTCGACGTCAGCATCGTCAATGTCGGCCTCGACCAGATGCGCGGCCTGATGGCGGGCGGCGTCGCCGGGCTGCAATGGGTGGTAAACGGCTATACGCTCGCCTTTGCCGGGCTCCTGCTCACCGGCGGCGCGCTCGGAGACCGGTTCGGTGCCAAGCGCCTCTATCTTCTCGGTCTCGCGCTGTTCACGCTTGCCTCGCTCGCCTGCGGCCTCGCACCGAGCGGCACCACTCTCATCGCCGCTCGCGTGCTGCAGGGCATCGGCGCCGCCCTGTTGATGCCCCCTTCGCTGGCCCTGGTTGTTCATGCCTATCGCGATCCCTCCGAGCGCGCCAAGGCCATCGGCGTCTGGGGCTCCGTCGGCGGTCTTGCCATGGTGGCCGGCCCCGTCCTCGGCGGACTGTTGATCGCCCTGTTCGGCTGGCGCAGCATCTTCCTGATCAACCTGCCCGTCGGCCTGCTCGCCCTTTGGATGGCGTATCGCTTTACCGAGGAGACGCGCGAGCGCCATGCTCGCGCCATCGATTTGCCGGGCCAGGTTCTCGGCATCATCACCGTGGTGGCGCTGACGGCGGCGATCATCGAGGGAGAGCCCCTGGGCTGGAGTCACCCTGTCATTCTCGGCGCCGTTGCCGTCTTCCTCCTGGCGGGCGCACTATTCCTGGCCGTTGAATCCCGTACGGCGGAACCCATGATGCCGCTCAGCCTGTTCCGCAACCCGATCTTCACGGCCGCAGCCCTGGTCGGTACCCTGCTCAATGTCAGCTTCTACGGCACCATCTTCCTGCTCAGCCTGTATTTCCAGGACGGTCTCGGCATGTCGCCACTGAACGCAGGCCTCGCCTTCCTGCCGATGACCGGTCTCATCGCGATCACCAATATCCTGTCGGGACGCGTTGCCGTGCGTTGGGGCAATCGGTTGCCCATCGTGCTCGGCCTCGCCATCGACACTTTCGGTTTCGTCGTCCTCGCGCTGCAACTGCGAGGTGATGCCGGCTACGGTCATATCTGGTGGCCGCTGCTGCTCATCGGCTGCGGCATGGCGCTCGCCGTGCCCGCCATGATCGGCGCCCTGCTCGCCACCGTGGAGAAGACCCGGGCCGGTATCGCCTCCGGCGTTCTCAACGCCCTCCGCCAGACCGGAGGCGCGGTCGGCGTTGCGGTGTTCGGCGTGATCGGTGCCGGCGGCAGCTCCCTCTCCGGCATGAGCACGGCGATGTGGGTTGCCGCCATCGGCCTCTTCATCGTCATGCTGCTCGCCGCCTTGTGCATCAAGCGAACACCCGCGCCATAAGACAAACATGCCTACGCGACGGCGAGCGTGGACAAGCCCCCCGCCGCACCCGCAGACAGGCAAATCGTGAGAAAAGTGGTGGGCCGCCAGAATGAAGCCCCGAATCCACTGCCAAACTGCGGATTCGCCGAAACGCCGATTGCTTTAGGACGATGAGGCCGTCGCAAGGTTTCCGTCAGATGGAAATTCGATACCCAACCGTGGATGTTTGGCGTATCCACACGGAACCCGCCATGATCATGACTATTGCTGACTGATAAGGGAGCACCATGAACGATACGGCTGAAGCCGGACACTCGGCCACTCGCGTGGCGCGCGGCGATTTGCTTGTCGCGCCCGAGCTTGCATCCTTTCTGGAGCAGGAGGCCCTGCCCGGCACCGCTATAGAGGCGCAGGCCTTCTGGGATGGGTTCTCAGCGCTGGTCCGAGAGTTCGGACCGCGCAACAAGGCGCTCTTGCAGCGGCGCGACGAACTGCAGGCTCAGATCGACGCCTGGCATCTCGCGCGCCACGGCCAGCCACACGACCGCAATGCCTACAAGGCTTTCCTCACCGAGATTGGCTATCTGCTGCCGGAGGGCGACAACTTCACCATCGCGACCGAGAACGTGGATCCCGAGATCGCCACGGTCGCAGGTCCCCAGCTCGTGGTGCCGATCACCAATGCGCGATTCGCGCTGAACGCCGCCAATGCGCGCTGGGGCAGCCTCTATGACAGCCTCTACGGTACCGACGCAGGGGGCGGCCCACCGCCGGCCGGCAGCTATAACCGGGGCCGCGGCGCCCGCGTCGTGGCAAAGGCACGGGTTTTTCTCGACGAGGCCTTCCCACTCGAGGGCACGAGCCATGCGGATGCCCGGCGCTATCATGTCCACAACGGCGCGCTTCTTGTCGACGACATGCCGCTGGTCGAGCCGGAGAAATTCATCGGCTATCGCGGCCATCCGCGCGCGCCCGACGCCGTGCTGCTTCGCAACAACGGATTGCACGTCCAACTGATCTTCAACCGGGCCCACTCGATCGGTAGTCGCGATCAGGCCGGTCTTGCCGACATCCGGCTGGAAAGCGCCATCTCGGCGATCATGGATTGCGAGGATTCGGTTGCCTGCGTCGATGCCGAGGACAAGGTGGTCGCCTACCGCAACTGGCTGGGGCTGATGCGGGGCAACCTGACGGAGACCTTCCGCAAGGACGGTGCCGAGATGACGCGCAAGCTGAACCCAGACCTGACCTTCACGGCACCCAATGGCGGCGAAGTCACGATCAAGGGCCGGGCGCTGATGCTGGTGCGCAATGTCGGCCATCTCATGACCAATCCAGCCATCCTCGACCAGGATGGCGGAGAAGTCTTCGAGGGCCTGATGGATGCGATGGTGACCACGCTGATCGCAATGCATGACCTGAAAAAGTCCGAGGGCCTGCGCAATTCGGTCGCCGGCTCGGTCTATGTCGTCAAGCCCAAGATGCACGGGCCCGACGAGGTCGCCTTCGCCGACGAGGTCTTCGCCCATGTCGAAGCAGTGCTGGCCCTGCCCAAGCACACGGTCAAGCTGGGGGTGATGGACGAAGAACGGCGCACCAGCGTCAACCTGATGGAGTGCATCCGGGCGGCGAAGCATCGCATCGTCTTCATCAATACCGGTTTCCTCGATCGCACCGGGGACGAGATCCATACCTCGATGGAGGCCGGCCCGTTCAGCCGCAAGGACTTCATCAAGCGCAAGGACTGGATCGTCGCCTACGAAAACCAGAACGTCGACATCGGCCTGCAATGCGGCTTTTCGGGCAAGGCCCAGATCGGCAAGGGCATGTGGGCGATGCCGGACCGGATGGCGGCCATGCTGGAAGCCAAGATCGAGCACCCCAAGGCCGGCGCCAATTGCGCCTGGGTACCGAGCCCGACGGCGGCAACGCTCCATGCCCTGCATTACCACAAGATCAACGTCTTCGCGGTGCAGGCCGCGCTGGCGAAAGGCGGCAGGCGCGCCTATGTCGAGACGATCCTCGAAATTCCGGTCGCAAGCTACCAGAAGTGGCTGCCCGAGCAGATCCGCCGTGAGGTCGAGAACAATGCGCAGGGCATCCTCGGCTATGTCGTGCGTTGGATCGATCAGGGCATCGGGTGTTCGAAGGTGCCGGATATCAACGATGTCGGGCTGATGGAGGATCGCGCGACCTGCCGCATCTCGGCGCAGCATGTCGCCAACTGGCTTCACCACGGCATCGTCGATGAGGACGAGGTCAGGCAGATCATGCGTCGCATGGCGGAGGTCGTGGATCGCCAGAACGCCGGCGATCCCCACTACCGTGCGATGGCTCCCGCTTTCGACGGGGTGGCATTCCGTGCGGCATGCGATCTGGTCTTCGAGGGCCGCTCGCAGCCGTCGGGCTATACCGAGCCGCTGCTTCATGCGCGCCGGCGCGAATTCAAGGCAGCCCAGGCGCTTAGTTCTGCTGGGTGAAAGAAGCATCCTTACCCTCTTCTCCCGAGGAGGGTAAGGAAGGCTGGTTATCCCAGCTCGGACAGGGTCTGCCTGGCCTCCACATGCTCGGGGTCGAGCTCGACCAGCCTCTCGAAGATCTTCCGGGCTTCCTCGCTCTTGCCGAGGGCGCGTGCCGAACGGCCAAGGCCGACAAGGGCCTCCGGCGAGGAGGGCCTCAAGGCCACGGCCTGCTGGTAATGGGCAGCGGCCGGCTCGGCCCGTTCATTGTGCAAGAGGAGATCGCCAAGGCCGATATGGGCTTCGGCATGGTTCGGTTCGAGCTTCAGGCAGGCAAGATAGGCCTGCAGCGCCTCGTCGCCTCGCTCGAGAGAGGCAAGCAGATTGCCGTAATTATAATGGGTGTCGGCCGCCTTGGGATCGAGCTTCAAGGACGAACGGAAGCAATATTCCGCACGCGAGGCATTGCCGAGGCCACGATTGGCGAGGCCCAGGCGCATCTGTGCGTCGGCGCTGCCGGGATTGATCTCGACCGCCCGGCGGAGCACCTTCTCGGCCTCGTCATGGACGCCGCGCTGCAGCAAGAGCGTGCCAAGCAGGTTCAGGGCGTTGAAATCCCCGGCGCGACTGGCCAGGATCTCGCGATAGCCGGCCTCGGCGGCATCGAGCCGGCCTTCGCGATGATGCTCGACGGCTTTCTTCAACTTTGCTTCGGCGGCCATGCTGCGGTGTCCGGGTGGTGCGGGAGGGATTGCCGGACCTTGTGGCGGATCGGGCTGCAAAGGTCAATCCAGACCCGCACCTAAGCGTTTTGCGATTTGGTAGATTCACCGAGAATCGCAAAAGCACAGCGAAACAAGGGCTTAGAGCAAATGGACGTCCACACTCGAGGCGTTTTGCTCAGAGGGCGTCGAATGCTTTGTTCAATGCGTCCTGCCTGGCATAGAGATCCTTCAGGATGCCCTGCATCTGCGCCAGGATCGCCGGATCGTCGGTGAGCAGACCGTTGCCTTGTACCTGGATCTTGCTCTGGTTCTGCCGCACGAAGGCGACGAGCTTCTTCATCTGGTCGGTCACCCCCGTCCATTGCGGCTCCAGATTTGCCCAGTCGCGACCGCGCTTGGACACAATACGATCATAGGCCTTGTCGTAGACGGCCTTCAAATCATCCGGCAACTGCAACCGGGCCCTGGCCGTATCCGCCGTGTCGACCAAAATCTTGGTTTCCCTGGCCCGTCGCAGGAAGCTTTCACTGAACTTGTCGAGCAAAGTCGGATCGGCAATCAACTCCGGCGCGCCGGGCATGCGCATGGCCTTGTTGGCGTTGCGCCCCACGCCCGTGCGCTGGTTCATGCCATCAAAGAACGCCTGCATGATCTTGAAGCTGTCCGCGTAAGGGCCGAAGGCCTCCTCCTGGCGGGGCGTCATGACCGGAAATGTCGTCTCATCCTTGTTATCGATCAAGCGGGTCTGCAAAAACTCCATATAGGCCTTGCGCTGCTCAGGCTCCTTGCTGAAGCAAGCCGCCAGAAACAGGCATAGCCCGATGGACAGCCACAACGGCGATTTGCGAAGCATGGTTTTCACGTGACCCTTGATTGGAAATGAGTGGATAGGGCTATGGAACAGCCGCCCTTGTTTTGGCAATAGGCTCATCCGCCGAAATTACCTTCCAATAATGTTGGGAATTTCTTCGATAACTGTCCTTACGGAATCACTCCAATGATTCCGTACAATGACGCTCCTGACGTGCGTCTTCTGCCAGATCAGAGCACAGAACATTGTCATTCTCGCGAGAATAACCCTACGTCTTGGCGAGCCATGCCCCCGCTTGGTCGATATGGGGGAGTAGTCGACTACTCCTTGTCCACGACACCTGGATGTAACGTACGGGACTCTGTTTCTCCATCGGAGCCGCTAGGATAGCTTGCGCCAGGGCCCCCAGGCTGCCGAAATGCATACTCACTTCTATTGAATTGTGCTGGCGCCTTGCTCGTATAGGCTGGCGCGAGTGCGCTCCGGAATTGATCATGAGCAAAGGAACTCTCATGTCCGTCGTCTCGCCGTCATCCGACCAGCCAGGAAGCAAGCCTCTAGGCATCGGACAGATCATCGCCGATGCCTTCAGCGTCAGCCTGAGGAATTATGGCTGGGTGTTCCTGCTCCAGCTCGCGGTGTTCGCCATTTTCTTCGGCTTGCTCGGCTCGTTTTTCTGGGCGGCATTAAGCGGTGACCGGTTGGCGGCCCAATTGGCGATCCAAAGGAATATCGCCTTATTCTACCTGCTGCTCCTGGCGGCGGGCTTCCTGTCGCTCGCCTTCTATTGCGCGATGATCCGCTTGCTTCATGATCGTTACGCCGATCCCGCCAAACCTTTCATGGCAGCCTGCTTGGCCGGCGCCAGGAGATTCCTGCCCGTCTTCGGTTTATTGCTGATCTATATTCTTGCCTACATCGCGTTCTACCTCATCGCGGCTTTGATCAGCCTTGTGTTCCTTGGCATTGGTGCTCCGCCCGGCTTCCTCATCGTCGCTGCGTTGATCATCGGCATTCTTGGTCTCTTCCTGGTCTTTCCCTACCTTCTTTCCTTCGTCATCTGCATCAACGAGGATGTGGGGCCAATCCGCGCGCTCCGCCGCAGCCGCTATCTCAGCGCCGGATACCGCTGGCCTCTTTTCGGCATGATGCTCCTCACCTGGGTGATCTGGCTCGCTTATCTCGTGGTCGTGAATGTCCTGGCTCGCATATTCGGTCCCGGCGGCGGCATCGCGGCTTTGATCATGATGCTGCTGATTTTGCCCCTGATGTATGCGTGGCTGATCGGGGTCTATTCGATCGCGGCCTATCGCCTGCGCCTGCTCAAGGACGGAATCGATTTGACCGGCTCCGTCGCGAATGTGTTCGATTGAGACCTCGCGCCTAGAAAAGTTCCCTCCTCTTAGACTCGGGCCGCGAAGCCGTTGCGGCGCTCGCGGCCTCTGCTTATCCAACGATCTTTCGGGCGGGCGGCATCCGATTCCCGGTATGCGCCCTGCCGATCCGGGAATGACGATGCGCTATTTGCTAACATGGGCCGCGGCCGTCACGATGACTGTGGTGTTCTCCTTCGCACCGGCCAGGGCCGACAGCCCGGCCTCGGCCCTGTTCCAGAGCTATCTCGGCCAGGGGCGTATCAGCGAAGCGGACGAACAGATGCTGGCCCTCGTCACCAAGGCCAGCGGCAATGCCGACGCCAGGCTCGGCCTCGGCATGGTGCGCACGGCGCGGGCGCTCGAACATTTGTCGCAGGCCCTCTACAAATATGGCTTCGCCACGGAAATGCCGGCGATGCGGGTGCTCGGCCTCTCGGGCACCGTCTTCAGCACCAATCCCGATCCGCAGCCCATCACCTATAAGGACTTTCGCGGCATCCTCGCCACGTTCCTGGCCGATCTCGAAAAGGCCGACCAGACCCTGGCTGAGGTCGGCGACAGCCCCGCCAAGCTGACGGTCGATCTTTCCGTCACCCGCTTCGACTGGAACGGCGACGGCATCATCGACGAGCGCGACCATATCGGAGCAGCCATTTCCGACATCGACGATGCCGGCAAGCCCAAGCCCTTCATCGTCGCCTTCGACACGGCCGACGCCAAATGGCTGCGCGGCTACTGCAATTTCCTGATGGCCCTGACCAAGACTTTGTTGTCGCACGACATGTCGCGCAGTTGGGACGCGGGCTTCGGCAGCCTGTTTCCACATGCCGTCAGCGGCCTTGCCAAGGCCAATGGCGGCGATGGTGGCGACGGATTGGGCATGACCCTGTTCGGCACGAGCAAGCGTGACACCGACGCCATCGCCGATCTGATCAGCCTGGTGCATACGATCGACTGGCCGGTGGCCGACAAGGCGATGTGGCTGGAGGTGCGCGACCATATCAAGACGGTAATCCGGCTCAACCGTGAGACCTGGGCGCTGATCGGCAAGGAGACCGACGACGATCACGAATGGCTGCCCGGCCCGCGGCAGAAGAGTGGCGTCCTGCCCTCCCTCGAAGTAACGCAGGAGCGTATCGACTCATGGCTTGCGCTGCTCGGCCAGGTCGAGCAGGTGCTGGACGGCAAGTTGCTGATGCCGCATTGGCGTTTCACCAAGGGCGTCAATCTCGCCAGGGTCTTCGAGCAGCCCGGCAATTTCGACCTGGTGCTGTGGATCACCGGCCCAGGCGCGTTGCCTTTCCTCGACAATGGCAAGGTGATGGATGCAGAGGCCTGGGGCCAGGCGACCAGTATCTTCGGCGGCGACGTCGCGAGCTACGCCTTCTATTTCAATTGAGCGGGCGCCCGGCCGCGGCATCCGGCGCAAGCAGGCGTCTCTTCAGGCGAACGATCGCCTCGCGCTGCAAATCGCTGGCCTCGCCATAGGCATTGGCGACCTCGCCCAGCATATCGATAAGCTGTTGGCGCTCCGGCAGGGACAGGCGCGCCCGCAGAAGGGGCGCCAATTCCTCGGCGACCGGCGTGAACACCCGGCCGCGGTCCGTCAATTGCAAGGCCTGCTCATAGACATGCTCGCGATCGCCGATCCCGAGTGGATCGGCCATAAGAGCGAGGATCGTGTCCCGCTCGGCCCGGGTCAGCAAGCCATTGGTGCGGACAAGCTGGATCATCAGGACGACGGCCGCGAGCCTCGGATCATCGATGGTCTTGAGAGAGGCGCGCTCGAGCGCCTGCGGCCGAACCGTGTCGGCACCCCGGTCGAGCGGAAGGGGGACAACTTTCGGCACGGTCTCGAGGCGGCGGCCCGCCGCCGGCTTGCGGGCCTTGCCGCGCAACAGCCAGAACAGACCGACGAGGGCGGCCACGAATGCCCCGATCAGGATCGCCCTCGGCCCCTCCAGCAAGACCAGGCTGGTAATCAGCAGTGCGATAATCCAGATCGCATTCTTACGCAGGAAATCCATCGGCCATGCCACCCGATCGAGACGGCGCGCATCTGCGCCGGCCACCCCAAAGCGTCTTTGCGCTTTGCTCTATCAACCAGCATCCCCCATAGCCGTCCGCATGGCGGCGAGCAAGGGATGGTCGGGCCGCTGGCCGTCCCAGGCGTCGAAGCTCAGCACGGCCTCCGGCGGCAGGCGCTGGCGCCAGCCCTTCACTTCCAGCTCCGGCCGGGCATAGGCTTCGTGCACATAACCAAGGCACAGATAGGCGACCGGAATTACGCGCTCGGGAATGCCCAGTGCCGCACGCAGACGCACGGGATCGACGATGCTGACCCAACCGACCCCAACGCCCTCGGCCCGTGCCGCCAGCCAGATGTTCTGCACCGCGCAGACGGTGGAGTAGCGGTCCATGGCCATGTCATGGGTGCGGCCGAGCACCACGGGGCCGGCGCGGTCTGGATCGCAGGTGATGCACAGATTGACCGGGGAATCGAGGATGCCGGCAAGCTTCAGCGAGCGGTATTGCGCCTGCTTCTGCGGCGGAAACATCGCCACCGCTTCCGCATTGGCCTCCTCGAAGAGGGCCTGCACCTTGCCCCGGGTCTCAGGGCATCGCAGCACCAGGAAACTCCAGGGCTGCATGAAGCCGACCGACGGCGCATGATGCCCGGCCACGAGGATGCGCGCGAGGACATCGTCCGGAACGGGCTGCGGACTGAATTGGCTGCGGACGTCCCGCCTGGTGAAGATGGCGCGATAGACGGCGTCGCGTTCGGCCGGTGAAAACGGCCCGGAGGGCGCAAGCGCTCCCGTGGATGGGTCCATCGTCATTCCCTAGAGCAAAGCGCGTTCAAGCATGAACGCTTGTTTGCTCTAGCTCCCCTTTTTCGACGCGTCTTTGCGATTCTTGGTGTTTCCAAGAAGTCACAAAACGCTTTTGCGATGGCAATCGCCGCGCCGTCCGCGCACGCCGATCTATCGCCTCCGGCCGGTCTTCTGACTTGGGATCCACCCATCCGGACGCCTTCCCCGCAGAGCGAGTGGCCTGAAACCTGCCCGGATAGTCTCCCTTACAGCGTTGGGCACGTCGCGGCTTCAAACCGCGTTCCCGATTCTCCCGCAAGCGGGCACCGAAGGTCTTGCGGATGTAGCATGGGAGGTGCCGGCTGCCCAGCCGTTTGGGACGCTGATGCCGAGCGGCCGGCGGCGAAGTGGACAGGGTGCAGGCTTGTGGCCTAGAATCGTCGGCTAGGCTTTCGGGCAATGAAGCATCCTGGCAATCGCGCAATGAACAAGATCGACCTCAAACGACGCGCCGGCGATCACCCAGATCCCCTGGAACAGGCCAATCCCGTGCGGCTCGGCACCCGCCTTCGCCTGGCCCGGCAGACAAGGGGGCTGACGCTGAAGGCCCTGGCGACGGCCGCGGACTGTTCGGAAAGCCTGCTGTCCAAGATCGAGAACGGCAAGGCCTCCCCCTCCCTGCCCATGCTGCATCGCCTCGTGGAGGTCCTCGGCACCAATATCGGCTGGATGTTCGAGGAATCGGATAGCGAAGAGGGTATCGTCTTTCGCGCCGGCTCGCGCCCCCTGATCTCGCTGGACCCGCTGCGCCGGGGCGAGGGCATCTCGCTGGAACGGGTGATCCCCTATTCGCCCGGTCATCTCCTCCAATGCAACATCCACCACATCGAGGCCGGCGGCGAGAGCGCCGGGCCGATCCAGCACCAGGGCGAGGAAGTCGGCTATGTGCTGACCGGAACCGTGGAGCTGATGGTCGGTGAGCGTACCTTCAGGCTCTCTGCCGGCGATACCTTCGTGTTCAAGTCGGAATTGCCTCATTGGTACCGCAACACCGGAACGGAGCGCGCGAGCATCTTCTGGGTCAACACGCCTGCCACCTTCTAACGCCTCACGCCGTCGGCGTTTCAAGAATCCCCGAGACCGCCATTCAAGTAACTTGACATGAATTCAAGTCTCTTGAATGATGCTGATGTCAGAACTGAGAATGAGCCCGGCACGGGCCATCCATGAAGGGAACTGAAATGCGGCTTTCAAAATATCTCGCCGGCTGCTCGGCAGCGGCAGCCCTGGCGCTGTCCCTCGGATCGGTGTCCGCTTTGGCCGACACCTTCGCCCTGGTCACCATCAACCAGCAGGCCCTGTTCTTCAACCAGATCAACGAAGGCGCTGAGGCCGCCGCCAAGGCGGCCGGCGCCAAGCTCGTCATCTTCAACGCCAACAATGTTCCGAGCGCCCAGAACGATGCGATCGAGAACTACATCACCCAGAAAGTCGACGGCATCATCCTGATCGCCATCGACGTCAACGGCGTGAAGCCCGCCATCACCTCCGCCAAGAAGGCCGGCATCCCCGTCATCGCCATCGATGCCCAGATCCCCGACGGCGACAATGTCTCCTTCGTCGGCGTGGACAATCTCAAGGCCGGCGAGGACATCGGCAAGTTCTACGCCGACTACGTCAAGTCCAAGCTGGATGGCACCGCCAAGATCGGCGTGGTCGGCGCCCTCAATTCCTACATCCAGAACCAGCGGCTGGATGGCTTCAAGAAGGCAGTGACGGCCAGCGGCCTCAAGGTCACCTTCCTCGACACCGTCGACGGCCAGAACGTGCAGGACGTGGCGCTGAGCGCGGCCGAGAACCTGATGACGGCCAATCCCGACATGACCACGCTCTATGCCACCGGCGAACCGGCCCTTCTCGGCACCGTGTCCGCCGTGACCAGCCAGGGGCGCACCGAAGGCGTCAAGGTCTTCGGCTGGGACCTGACCAAGCAGGCCATCGAAGGCATCGACCAGGGCTGGGTCACCGGCGTGATCCAGCAGGATCCGGCCGGCGAGGGCAAGGCCGCGGTGGAAGCCCTGGCCAAGCTCAAGAAGGGCGAGAAGGTCGAGCCGATCATCAACGTTCCCGTGACGATCGTCACCAAGGAGAACGTCGACAAGTTCCGGGGCATGTTCAAGTAACGGGCTGACAGGCCCCCACGCATAGTTGGGCCCAAGCCCGCTGCTCTTCGAGCCGCGGGCGGGGCATCTCATTGCCAGGCGGAACCATGATGGACAGTGGCGAACCCTACCGCGTCAAGATGACCGGTATCTCCAAGCGATACAACACGATCCAGACCCTGGACGACGTATCGCTGATGCTCAGGCCCGGCGAGGTGCTGGGACTGGTCGGCGACAATGGCGCCGGTAAATCGACCCTGAGCAAGGTGCTTTCGGGCGCCGTGATCCCCGACACCGGCACGATCGAGATCGACGGCAAGGTGCAGTCCTTCGCCTCCCCTGCCGATGCCCGCGCGGCACGGGTGGAGATGGTCTATCAGGACCTGTCGCTGTGCGACAGCGTCGATGTCGCCGGCAATCTCTTCCTCGGCCGCGAGCCCAGGCACCGCATCCTCGGCGTTCCCTTCCTCGACCAGCGCCGCATGCACGACCAGGCCCGCGACATGCTCGACAAGCTCGGCATCGTCATCGCCGATACCAGGCTGAAGGTCGAGAACCTCTCCGGTGGCCAGCGCCAGTCGATCGCCATCGGCCGCGCCGCTTCCTTCAATCCCTCCGTGCTGATCATGGACGAGCCCACGGCCGCCCTGGCCGTCGCCGAAGTCGAGGCGGTGCTCGAACTGATCCGCACCGTCAGCGCCCGCGGCGTCAGCGTCATCCTGATCACCCACCGCCTGCAGGACCTCTTCCTCGTCTGCGACCGCATCCAGGTGATGTATGAGGGTCGCAACGTCGCCGAGCGCCGGATCGAGGACACCAATATCGAAGAGGTGGTCAACCTCATCGTCGGCCGCAAATTCAACGCCCGCTCCGCCGGCGCCGCCCAAAAGAACGGCTCTCCCCAGGACAACGGAGCCCGCGCATGACGGCCTCATCCACCACGCCCGCCCATCGCCCCCGCGTCCACAAGGCGCGCTGGCGCGACAAGGCGATGGCGAATGGCAGCATCATTTCGATCGCCCTGTTCTTCATCTTCGTCTGCCTGGTCTTCTCGATCTGGACCGACGCCTTCCTCACCACCCCCAACCTGCTCAACATCGTGCGCCAGTCGGCACCGCTGCTGATCGTGGCGGCCGCAATGACCTTCGTGATCACGACCGGCGGCATCGATCTTTCGGTCGGCTCGGTGCTGGCGCTCGCGGCGACTCTGT
Source organism: Labrys sp. HAY1-8F (assembly GCF_056754975.1). Lineage (NCBI taxonomy): Bacteria > Pseudomonadati > Pseudomonadota > Alphaproteobacteria > Hyphomicrobiales > Xanthobacteraceae > Labrys > Labrys sp. HAY1-8F. The sequence continues at coordinate 1,911,404 of NZ_JBPGWZ010000002.1, forward strand.
CGGCGGCCTCGCTGCAGGCCGGGATTCCCTGGCCCCTCGTCATCGTGCTGATGCTGGCAATGGGCGGCGTGATCGGCGCCATACAGGGCTTCTTCATCGCCTATGAACGCATTCCCGCCTTCATCGTCACCCTGGCGGGCCTGTCGGTGATCCGAGGCCTCGCTCTCCTGATCACCGCCGGCTATTCGATCCCGGTCGAGGCTCAGAGCCCCTTCACCGCGATCGGGCGCGCCTGGTTCCTCGGCGTGCCCGTGCCCGCCCTGATCGCCCTCGTGGTGCTGGTGATCGCCTTCCTCGTCTTCAACCGGACGCCCTTCGGCCGCTATGTCACCGGCGTCGGCGCCAATGCCGAGGCTGTCCGGCGCGCCGGCATCAATACCCGCTTCGTGGTGCTGTGCGTCTATATCCTCTCCAGCATGGCGGCCGCCGCGGCCGGCGTCATCCTGGCGGCGCGCCTTGGCTCCGGCTCCTCCAATGCCGGCCAGGGTTTCGAGCTCGACGTCATCGCCGCGGTGGTCCTGGGCGGCACCAGCCTGTTCGGCGGGCGCGGCACCGTTGTCGGCACGGTGCTGGGTGCCCTGACGGTGGCGGTCATCGCCAACGGCCTGGTGCTGGCGCATATGTCACCCTTCCTGACTCCTATCGTCACCGGCTCGATCATCCTGATCGCCATCTGGCTCAATTTCCGCCTGTTCAAGGGCGCGATGAGGAGCCATTGAGCATGGATCACCTGTTCCAGCCCCGTCCCGCCGAACGCAAGCCGATCGGCATCCGATCCGGCACCGCCATGACCGTGCTCGGCCCGGTGCCGGTGGACGACCTCGGCATCACCCTGATGCACGAGCACATCCTGCTCGATGGCGCCCGCACCTGGAAATGCCCCTGCCATCCGGACGAGAAAGCGATCGCCGAGCAGGCGGTGAATATCGAGATCATCGGCGAGTTGCGGATGAACCCCTATATGAATCGCGACAATGTCTCGCTCGACGACAGTGACCTCGCTTTGTCCGAGCTCAAGCGCTTCCAGGCGCTCGGCGGCCATACGGTGATCGAGGCCACCAATATCGGCATCGGCCGGGCACCCGAGAAGCTGGCACGCATCTCCCGCGCTTCCGGCATGAAGATCATCATGGGTACCGGCTTCTATCTGGAGCCGACCCATCCGGACTGGCTGAAGGCGATGGATGTCGACGCGGTGACGCAGTTCATCGTCAACGATGTCGGCGGCGGGCAAGAGCAGCCGCAGATCATGGCGGGGATCATCGGTGAGGTCGGCGTCAGCAAGGATTTCACGGCGGAGGAGGAAAAGTCGCTGCGCGCCTCGGCGCGCGCAGCCGGGATAACCGGCCTGCCGCTCTCCATCCATCTGCCGGGCTGGGAGCGTCTCGGTCATCGCGTGCTCGACATTGTCGAGGCCGAGGGCGCCGATCCCAGGCATACCGTGCTCTGCCACATGAATCCGAGCCATGCCGACCTGCCCTATCAGCGGGCCCTGGCCGAACGCGGCGCCTTCCTCGAATACGACATGATCGGCATGGACTATTATTTTGCCGACCAGGACGCCCAGTCCCCTTCCGACGAGCAGAACGCCACCGCGATCCGCGCGCTGGTCGACATGGGCTTCACCGACCGCCTGCTGCTGTCGCAGGACGTCTTCCTGAAGATCATGCTCACCCGCTATGGCGGCTTCGGCTACGGCTTCATCCTCAAGCATTTCGTGCCCCGCCTCCTGCGCCACGGCGTGGAGCAGGCCGCGATCGACCGCGTGCTCGTCGACAATCCCAAATCCGTGTTCTCCGCCGCGGTGTGAGCCCACGACCCCTTTTCCTGGAGCAAAGCGCTTTTTATCGAAAACGCACTTTTGCTCTAACTCTTTGTTCGAACGCGTCTTTGCGATTCTTGGTGATCCCACCAAATCGCAAAACGCTATAGGAGTGACCATGTCCAAGAAGAAGATCCTGCTCGCCGGCGAATCCTGGGTCTCGACCTCGACCCATATCAAGGGCTTCGACCAGTTCCCGACCGCCACCTATCACACCGGCGCGGACGAGCTTCTCGCCGCCCTGAAGGACGGCGCCTTCGACGTGACCTTCATGCCTGCGCATGAGGCCCAGCGCCATTTCCCGCAGACGATCGAGGCGCTTTGCGCCTATGACGCCGTCGTGCTATCCGACATCGGCGCAAACACGCTGCTGCTCCATCCCGATACCTGGATCCACTCCAAGCCCACCCCGAACCGCCTGCGCCTTCTGCGTGACTATGTGCAGAACGGCGGCGGCCTGTTGATGTTCGGCGGCTATTTCAGCTTCCAGGGCATCAATGGCGGCGCGCGCTACCGCAAGACGCCGGTGGAGGACGTGCTGCCGGTCGAATGCCTTGCTTTCGACGACCGCGTGGAAGTGCCCGAGGGCTACGCCCCCGTCGTCACCGGCGCGGCCGATCATCCGATCCTGCAGGGTCTCAGCACGGAATGGCCCGTCCTGCTCGGCTACAACGAGGTGACGCTCAAGCCGGGCGCCGAGGTGCTCGCCACGGTCTCGTCCGACTATGGTTCCCAGCCGCTGCTGGTGACCGGCACCTACGGCAAGGGCCGCACCGTGGCCTGGACGTCCGATGTCGGCCCGCATTGGCTGCCGCCGGGCTTCATCGCCTGGGACGGCTACAAGAAACTGTTCGAGCAGATGCTGGCTTGGGCGACCGAGAAGAATCGGGCGACCACGAAGGGCTGAACCATGGCAGTGCATGTCGTCGGCAATGTCTGTGTCGACACGACCTTCCGGCTGGAGCGTTTCCCGGTTCCCGGCGAAACGCTCAATGCCTCCGGTCACGCCGACGGCATCGGCGGCAAGGGCGCCAACCAGGCCATTGCCGCCTCCCGCACAGGCGCGGACGTGACGCTGTGGGCGGCTGTTGGCGACGACCTGGCGGGAGGTTGGATCACCGATCGTCTCACCGCGGAAAGTCTCGCCGGCCGCCTCACCGCCAAGCCCCTGCCCACGGATCGCTCGGCGGTGCTGGTGGAAACCGGCGGCGAGAACATCATCGTCACCGGAAGCCTGTGTGCCGAAGCCTTTGATCCCGACGCGGAAACGGATATCGCCGAGCGGATTGCGCCCGGCGATATCGTGGTGATGCAGGGCAACCTGTCGCCAAGGGCCACTGCAGCCTGCCTCGACCTGGCCATACATCGCGGCGCCCGCACGGTTCTCAATCCCAGCCCTCTCCCCGCCGAAACAGGCCCGGCACTGCCGTCGGCCGATATCGTCATCGTCAATGAGGGGGAAGCCCAGGCGCTGACCCGCTGCGACGATCCCGAGCAGGCCGCCGCTGAACTCCTCCGCCAGAAAGCCGGCATCGTCCTCGTCACCCTCGGCCCCCGCGGCTGCCTCATTGCCGAGGGCAGGACCGGAAGCATTCGCCGCCTGCCGGCCCCGGCGGTCACCGCTATCGATACCAGCGGCGCGGGCGATGTCTTCTGCGGCATCTTCGCCGGCGGCATCGATCTCGGCATGGCGCCCGTCGAGGCGACCAGCCTCGCCATTGCCGCCGCTGCCATCGCGGTTGGCCGCAGCGGCACATCGGAGTCCTGCCCCAGCCGGGCGGAGATCCGCGACCTCATCAGGAAATTGGAAACGGAAAAGCCATGACACCCTCCTCCAAACCCATCGGCCAGGCTGCCGGCGATGCGCTGACCAGCCTCTATGGCAGAACCAAGGTCGTCATCGGCGTGGTGCATCTCGCCCCGCTTCCCGGCTCCCCGCGCTATCAGGGCGAAGCGATCGAAGCCATCTATCAGCGCGGCCTCGACGATGCGAAAGCCTATCTGCATGGCGGCTGCGAGGGCGTGATCGTCGAGAATCATGGCGACATCCCCTTCGCCAAGCCCGACGACATCGGCCCCGAGACATCGGCCTATATGTCGGTGATCTCCGACCGCATCCGGCGCGAACTCGGACGCCCCATCGGCATCAACGTGCTGGCCAATGCCGCCATCCCCGCCCTTTCCATCGCCAGCGCCGCCGGCGCGGGCTTCATTCGAGTCAACCAATGGGCCAACGCCTACGTCGCCAATGAAGGCTTCGTCGAGGGCGAGGCTGCCCGCGCCATGCGCTTCCGGGCCAAATTGCGCGCCAACGGCATCCGCATCTTCGCCGACGCCCATGTGAAGCACGGCTCTCACGCCATCGTCGCCGACCGACCGGTGGAGGAACTGGTGAAGGATCTCGTCTTCTTCGACGCCGATGCCATCATCGCCACCGGCCAGCGTACCGGCCATGCCGCGGATCTTGGCTATATCCGCATGATCAAGGAGGCAGCCGGCCTGCCGACCCTCGTCGGCAGTGGCGTTACCCCGGACAATGCCAACGACATCCTCTCGATCGTCGACGGCGTGATCATCGCCAGCGCCCTCAAGCATGACGGCGTATGGTGGAACCCGGTCGACCCCGCCCGTGTGACCGCTTTCATCGCCGGGCTGGCCCGATGACATCTCCGGCTATCAATGCCGAACGATTGCAGCAGCGTCTCGAGGCCTTCGCCCGCATCGGTGCCACGCCGGCGGGCGGCGTCAACCGCCAAGCCCTCAGCCCGGAGGATCGCGCCGCGCGGCGCCTGCTGGCCGAACTGGCCCAGGCCCGAGGCTTCGGGGTCTTCCAGGACGCCATGGCCAATCTCTTCATCCGCCGCGGCGGGCGTGACGACAGCCTGCCGCCTTTGCTGATCGGCAGCCATCTCGACAGTCAGCCCACCGGCGGGCGCTATGACGGAGCGCTCGGCACACTGTCGGCCTTCGAGGCACTCGAAGCATTGGAGGATGCAGGCCTGCAGACGCCGGGTCCCGTCGAGGCAGTCGCCTGGACCAATGAGGAAGGCAGCCGCTTCGCACCCGGCGTGATGGGATCGATGGCCTTTGCCGGCGCTGCGGATCCGGCGCAATGGCAGTTCCTGACCGGGAGCGACGGCGCCTCCTTCTCGGGCGAGTTGGCCGCGACGCTTGCATCCCTGCCTGAAGCGGCCCTGCGCCCCCTCGGCCCCCCCCTGTCGGGCTATATCGAGCTGCATATCGAGCAGGGCCCCTCGCTCGAAAAGGAAGGTCTCGCCATCGGCGTGGTCACGGGCGTCCAGGGCACGCGCTGGCTCAAGGTCACCGTCACCGGCGAGGCCGGCCATGCCGGCACCACGCCGCTACCTTATCGCCGCGACCCGATGGTGGCGGCCGTCGGCATGATGCATCAACTCCAGACCAGCGTGATGCCCTCCGATGCCGATGCGAGGTTGACGGTCGGGCGGATCGCCACCATCCCGGGATCGGTCAACGCCATACCCAAGGCCGTGACCTTCAGCCTCGACCTGCGTCATCCCTCGGCTGTCCGGCTCGAAGCCATCGAGGGCGAGGTGCGGGCCATCTGCCGCGTCGAGGGTGAGAAACAGGGCTGCTCGGTCGAGATCGCCACCGCCTTCGACATGCCGCCCGGTGTCTTCGCGCCAGAGATGATCGACACCATCGAGGCAACGGCCAACCGTTTGTGCCTGCCCAGCAAGAGGATGGTCTCGGGCGCCTTTCACGACGCGCTGTTCCTTGCCCGCGTGGCGCCGACGGCAATGATCTTCGTACCCTGCCGAGACGGCATCAGCCATAACGAGGCCGAGCATGTCGAGCCTGCGAGCATAAGGGACGGTGCTCGGCTGCTGCTCGAAGCGACGATCGCGGTGGCGCATGGATCGGCAAGGACGGCGTGAAGAAACCTGGTCGGGAAAGAGCACGCTATATGAATAGGACAGGCTGCTCTATTTGATGAATTGGCCCTGCCAGTCTTTGGGACGCCAGTCGGGCTCATCGACCCAGAGCTTGAACGTCAGGGGCTTGTCCGTATCGCCGTTGACGGCAAGGCGGCGGGCATCGCGCAGGGCGATGGCTTCATCGTAAAGTGCCATGTCGCTATCCATAAAGCGGACTTCGACGACATAGTGAGGCGGGGCATCGGCCGGCCGTTGCGCGGTGAGGGCTGCGGGCTCCATCATCCCCGGTCGCACATCGCTATGATTGACCAGGGCAATGGCGACCACGAGGCCGGCTTCATTGCACGGCACCCATTCGCCGAGCTTCTCCTGCGTCTTGTTGGGACCGTTTTTGCCGAAATTCTCCGCCGCAATGGCGGCATTGTAATTGAGGCGCTTCCAACCCGCCTTGTCGAACCTCGCAGCGATCTCCTGCGCCAGAGCCATCATTTGATCGAACGACAGTGGTTCACGCGGCAATGTCGCGGCAAAATTCGTCAGAAAGCCAGCCGTCTGCCCGAAAAAGACGTCACGTCCGGCCGGCAAGGAGACCGCACAATCGCCTTTCTCATAGCGCAGGATATAGCCATCAGGCTCGGCCGGCCGATCGGCGAAGGCATGGAGAAACATAAATCCCATATCGGGTAATTCGGCCCCGGCTTGCCCGAGATGGGGCTTGGGATCGATGGTCGGATTGGCGGCGAAGAACTGGCCAGCCGCCTGACCCAATTGGGCGGTGACCATGATGATTGGCCTCGCGGCTCCAGGCTCTACAGAGGCCGCTTCTTGGGCGAAAGCTCGGGCGCCGGCAAGGAGCTGAAAAGTCAAGACAGGCACGACGAAGGCCACCGTCAGAAACGCCCGGCAAGAAGTTTTCGTCGTGGGCAAGGAACCCATACCGACTCGCTCCTCCAAACTCACCAATTTCGGCTGGAGCCCCCTACTCCGCCAACACCCGCGTCGAGGGGAAGGTCACTTCCACCAGCGTTCCCGAATTCTTGGTGGACTGGATGGTGAAGCTCGCCCTGTTGGCTTCCACCAACGCCTTGGTCAGGGGCAAGCCAAGACCCGTGCCGCCCAGGGTGGTCGAGGCGACCTGGCGGAAGGGTTCCATGGCGATGGTGAGCTCGCGTTCGGTCATGCCGACGCCGGTATCGCGCACGCGCAGCACGGCTTCGCCACGCTCCGACAGTGTGGTGGAGATGATCGCCTGGCCGCCCGCCTGGGTGAACTTGATCGAGTTGGACAGCAAATTGAGCACGATCTGGCGGATGCTGCGCCCATCGGCCACGACATTGGGCAAGTTCCCGGCCAGCGCCATGCGGATGATGATGCGGTCGCGGCTGGCCTGGGGCTGCATCAGGCTGACCGACTGCTGCACCACCTCGTTGAGATTGACGCTGGAAAAGCTGAGGTCGAGCTTGCCGGCCTCGATCTTGGAGAGATCGAGCAGATCGTTGACCAGGCTGATGACGTGCTCGCCGGAGGTGTGGATGTCGCGGGCATAGGAGCGGTAGCGCTCGTTGCCCATTGGACCGAAACGCTCCTCCATCATCACCTCGGCAAAGCCGATGATGGCGTTGAGCGGTGTGCGCACCTCATGCGAGATCTTGGCAAGGAAGTCCGATTTCTGCGAAGAGGCTTCCTCGGCCTGACGTTTGGCGGCCGTCAGCTCGCTTTCGGCCTTCTTGAAGCTGGTGACGTCGCGCAGTACGGCGCAAAAGCGCTTGGCCTCCTCGCCCGTCTTCTCGCTCCCGAGCCGGCCGATAGTCATGAACAGCGGCACGGCGCCACCCTGGCGCACGCGGCCGATCACCTCGCGGCCGTCGTTGAGCAGGCTCGCCACGCCGTTGGAGCGTAGGCTGTCGAGATAGTCGAAGGCCGCGCGATGGCTCTCCGGCGCGAACAGCAGCAGGAGGTCCTTGCCGATGATCTCGCGCTGCTCATAGCCGAACAATGCCTCGGCGCTGCGGTTGATGCTGACGATGCGTCCTTGCTCGTCGAGAATCACCACGCCGTCGGTCGCCGTGTCGAGCACCGCTTGAAGTTCGTCGGCACGGCGTTCGGCCGCATGCAGCTTGTCGGCACCGACCTCGCCGACCGGACGGCGAACGGAAATGAGTAGAGCGCTCTCCCCATCCCAATGCGTGGTCTGCACGCGGCCGTCGACGGCGATGGTCTCGCCCGAAGCGGTTTTCAGGAGCACGCCGGGATTGGTATCCTCGCCCGTGGCGATGGGTCCGCTGCCGGCAAAGACATGGTCGAGGCCGCCGGCCTGGCGGATCGCCTCGACATCGGGATAGCCCAGCAGTTCGAGCATGGTCCGATTGGCAAATTGCAGTTCCTCGCCGCGCGCGATGAAGATACCGATCGGAAGCCGGTCGATCAGGGCGACCGGCACCTTGTCGAGACGCCCAAGCTTGATCGGGCGCGCCACCGGCTCTGGCTCGCCTGCGGGCAGCGTTTCGGGCGAGACTGCCTCCGGTTCGGAAGCGGCGTCCTCCAGCCAGCGAATCTCGTCGGCGCTCAGGGCCGGCGCAACGGCGGGGTCGGCGGGCTTGGGGTCGGGCTGCCCCGGGGCTATCGCGGCGCCGGGCTTTTCGAGGCGCGTTTCCGGTTCCGCGCGAGCGACCGGTTGCTCCAGACCAGCCTGATCGGGTTCAGCGGCCGGGCGCGCTTCCTGCTTCGCCGGTTCGACCCGACGTTCACCCTCGATACGCGCCCCCAAGGCCTTGGCAATCTCGTGGAAAGCGGTCCGTTCCGTCGCCGTCAAGCTGTGCCGCTCCGGCCCGGACCGTTCGGATATATGTTTTTCAGATACAGGCCGCTCGGGTGCGTGTTTTTCTTGGGTCACCTTGCTCGGCAAGCGTACCACATTGCTGTCGGCATTCCGCGGGGGCGTACGAACCGACAATGGTTCAGGAGCGGGTGCCGGTTCCTGCCCATCCGCCGGGTCGGCATCCTGCCAGACGATCGCGGCTTTCGCCGGCGGCACTTCAGCCTCGATCGGGGTGGATAGCGCCCGCGGCATACCGGCAATGCCGAAGCCACGGAAACCGGCGAACTGACCTTCGCCCTGGAATTGCGGCGAAGCGCTCAGGCTGATCGGCGTTTCCTGTCGGGTGGCAGCATCGGGCCAGAGCACGGACAGCCCGGTCCAGGTCCGGCGCCCGGCAAGGGCCGAGACGATGGCCGTGCTGTCGCGCAGACCATGCGCCGCTGCGATATCGGCGAAGCGCCGACCGGTCCAGTCGGCGGCCCGCTGGCCCAGGGCCTGCGCCAGTTCGGCCGATACGGAGACGAAACGTCCCTCGGCATCGGTCTGGAAGACGAAGCGAAGAGGTTTGGTGCGAGCGATGGGCAACGGCTCGGCGGACTTGTTCTGCGCGGGCTCCACGGGCGAGGACAGCGGAGCGTCCGGCCTTGCCGGCTCGCTGCGCTCGCCTTCGGCTTCGACCCAGCGCCAGGCGCCGTTCTGTTCGAAGGGTTTGGCCGCAGCCGACTCACCGGACGGAATTGCCTCCGTTCCTGCGGCCGGTAAGGGCGGCAGCGTATCCGTCACCGAGGGCGGAGCCCAGCTCTGCTGCCGCCGTCCGCGCGGCAGATCGAGCGATTGCACGAGCAGTCCCAGAAACCCTTCCGGACCGTCGAAGGATCGGCAGGCACAGGACAGGGTGTCGAGCGCGCCCATACCGGGCAGGCGCAGGCGATCGAGCCGCATGGCCCCTGGCCTCGGGAGTTTGCGGGCGATGGCCGCGATCTGCGGCGAGAGCGAAACCAGGGCGGAACTCGATTGCTGACGCAGGATGTCCGCCGGCGCCAGGCCCAGGCTCTGGGCTGCGGCGCGGTTGGCCCAGGCAAGCGCACGCCCGTCCAGATGCCAGACGAAGGCTGGGCGCGGGTCGTCCATCAGCGCCTGCAGGCGCTGATCGGCCATCAAAGCCGTCCGCAACATCGCCTCGATCATGCCGTTTTCCAAGAACCTGCCGAAATGACTAACAAAGTATGAATACAGATGGAAAACAAAAGGGTAAATCGCCGGCCCGCCGTCATCCCCCGCTGATCTCAGGCATGGTTAAAACGCCAAGCCTGCGCTATCGTCACCTGCACCGTCACCGGCCTGGGGGCGGGGGCAACGGAGGATACGCCAATGACAACCAAGCCGCCGAACTTCGAAATTCCGTCCGAGATGCGCGACATGGCGGAAAAGAGCGTCGATCAGGCCAAGAAGGCATTCGACGGTTTCATGGGCGCGGCCTACAAGGCAGCCGGTACCCTCGAAGGCACCAGCGATGCAATCCAGACCGGCGGCAAGGATATCGGCCGCAAGGCCCTGACCTATGCCGAACAGAACGTGGCGGCTGCTCTGGACTTCGCCTCGAACCTCGTCAAGGCCAGGGACCCTCAACAGGTACTGCAACTGCAGAGCGACTTCATCAAGGCGCAGCTCCAGGCTTTCGGCGAGCAGGCCAAGGATATTGGTGCCACGGCCAGCAAGGTGGCTTCGGACGTCGCCAAGCCGAAGAAATAGAGATTATCAAGACAGCCGGGCCGGGATTGCCCTGACGGGCAGCCCCGGCAGTGCCGCATTCCTATCTCAACTGGCGCGGGTGCGAGGTAATATATTGCTTGGGACCCGCACGCTAATAATTCCAAATAACTGAACTATTCTTGGCGACCCTGCAAAAAGACAGCCCTGTCTTGCAATCACGGCATATCTCTTCGTCGCGGTGATACGCAATACTTTCCGCGGCGTAACGTTGCACCTCTCCTCTATGGCGGCAAAGCGCTAATTCGGCCACCAATTGTCATAAAAGTGGCAATTGCAGCGCAATATCGGGTAAAAACCCGTCAATCACCCCTGATCTGACCAAGCGAAAAATTCACCAATAGGCATAATTTTGGGCATGAATCGCCCAAAAATTGCGCTTTGATCTGACGATTGTGCACTGCAACAAAGTTATTGCATCGCACAAAGGCATTTGATATAGATTGCGGCAGGTGAGGTCGCCGCTCGTTGCAGCACGTCATGCCGACGCTTCCTCAAAGTCGTTTCGTTAAGTCCACTAATCCAATTTCACCCTTATCCCAAGGAGCGTTCTATGGTTGCCGCCAAGAACAAGACTGAAACTGAGCTGGCCTTCGAAAATCTCTCCAAGCTGGAAATCCCTGCTTCCGTCCGTGACTTCGCCGAGAAGGGCGCCGCCCAGGCCAAGGACACCTATGCCAAGATCAAGGTTGCTGCCGAGGAAGCCTCCAGTGCTTTCGAAGGCGCTTACAGCACCGCTTCCAAGGGCGCTTCGACCCTCGGCCTGAAGGTTCTGGAGTCGGCTCGCACCAACACCAACGCTTCCTTCGATCATGCCATCGCCCTGTTCGGCGTGAAGACCTTCTCCGACGTGATCGAGCTCAACACCGCTTTCCTGCGCAAGCAGGCTGAAGCCGTCTCCGCTCAGACCAAGGAATTCGGCGAGCTCGCCCAGAAGGTTGCCAACGAGGCGATCGCTCCGGTCAAGGCTCAGGTCGAGAAGACCTTCAAGAGCGTCGCCTGATTTTTCAGCACGTACAGCTCTTTCGAGGCCCGGACATGGTCCGGGCCTTTTCTTTGAGTGGGACGGATTAAAAAATCCCGCGCCCCACACTTGAAATAGCGGATCGATCCCGCTAAACGCATGCCCAGATGCAGTTGTAGCTCAGTTGGTTAGAGCGTCGGATTGTGGCTCCGGAGGTCGGTGGTTCGAGACCACCCAACTGTACCATCGCAAGGCTTGATGCCGTGGTGGTGCTTGCGATGTGACCGTCGAGAAACTTCGCCGGTTTGACGTCATTTAAATCAGGTCAAGTCGAGTTCACGCGGATCATGCTGCGCGTCTTGCCTCGACAGCCCGGCAAAACTCAATCTCACTCATGCGACCGATGAAGCTTCCCACACCAGCGCGACAATAGAGCATTCGATGGCTATTTTGCGCGGATAGACTCGTTTCTATCACCATAACAGCCATATCCGGCCTGGAAGGAATCACGACCAAAGCAGGCTCGATATCCCTGCTGGCCCGCGACGAAACTTCTTTCACCGGTACCCGCCACTCTCATCATCAGGCACAGTTGATCTATGCGGCGAGCGGCGGCGTCTCCGACACCACCGATCGCCGCGGCACCTGGGTTGTGCTGCCGAACAGCGCCGTGTGGGTGCCTGCCCATGTCGGCATGCGGCTGTCGCGCGAGTTCCGTGTCGTGGAAATCTCACCATTCGTGCGTGAATCGATTCTCAGGCTCGACGGCGGCAGGGCCTGCTCGTGCTGATTTTGCCGGGCGCCTTTCGGCGTTGCTCGTCGAGGAGCTGGTCTTCTTACCCACGAACCGCTCGGCCCGCCCTTGCCGCGGGCAGCGCAGTTCGGCCAACTCAGCGGAAGACAGTCTCCTGTCAGTACCTCAGCCCCCGACGGCGACCAGGGCGATCACGCTGGCGAGCCCAAGCAACCTGCCGAGTAAGAAGGGACTTAGGAGGTCCGCCTAGTCGGCGAACGCTGGTCGCGTCGGAAGTTGCCGGGGTCGGAAGTCGCTGGAGTCGTCACAGATTGTTCTCGGCTTTGGACGTCGATGGCTCAGCCGCCCCGGCGCTGCGCCGGGATCACCCATTCGAACCGTCGGGACGGCATCGGAGAACAACCTTTGTCGAGAACACGCCAGCCGTTCTGGCAGAGCCCTCAGGCAATAAAAAAACGCCCCCGGCCATCGCCGGAGGCGTCGAACGAGCGTTCGCCCGTCTTGAATTGAATCAGACGCGTCCTGCGACGCGCCCGCAGGGCTTAGGCAGCCTGGAGGCGATCAGCCGACATCTTGCCGGAACGACGATCCTCGACCAGCTCATAGCTGACCTTCTGGCCTTCCTGCAGATCACGCAGGCCGGCGCGCTCCACGGCGCTGATGTGAACGAATACATCCTTCGAGCCGTCATCCGGCTGAATGAAGCCATAACCCTTCTGGGAGTTGAACCACTTAACGGTACCTGTGCTCATGACGAACCTTTCCTATGGGCACGATCGAACTTCCTGCAACCGACCGGCGGCACGAAGCTCCATGGGTCGAAATTGGTAGGAAGGTCATCAGCGAGCGTGGTCGCAAAACCACACAGCCAAAACGTCCGGCCGAGATCGATGGGCTTTTATGCTGATATCGGCGCAAAAATGCAAGCGTGACCGTGCCCGTCATATTTGACATTGATTTCGCCTCGAATCGAGCCGTTTTCAGGTCAAATCGGGTCAAGATAGGGGTATAACTGCTTCGGACCGAGTGTAGGCAGATCCGCAAGGCGTGCTGGATTCTCGCCACGCGAGTGCCACAAATGGCTTTTTAGGGCGAGCGCCGCCTCTTCCACCCGCCCCCCGGCAAGATGTTCCAGCACAGTTTTATGCATCCCGATCATCTGAGGAATGTCGGTGCGCTCGCCATAATTGCCGAAAGACAGATGTACCGAAATCAGCGGTAATTGACAGCGATAAAGCGTGGCACGCAACTCCTCATTGGCACAGCGCAGCACGATGTCCTGATGCAGATCCGTTTCGAGCCGGTGCAACAAGGATGCATCCGATCGCGCCTCGGCGGTGTGCGCCTGCGACACCCGTTCGAGTCTTTCCTCGATTATCGACGGTTCGAGCCCTGGCGCGGCCTGCCGAAGGGCGGCCGGCTCCAGCAGGATGCGCATTTCGTAGAGCTCGTCGATTCGAGCCGGTGTCAGTGGGCCCGCATACCAGCGCGCATTGGCCTCCTGGCGCACCAGGCCGACGCGTTCGAGCCTCAGCAGGAGTTCATGGGCAACGGTGCGGCTGACGCCGAAATGCTCTGCCAGTGCGAGGGTACGAATCTGGAAGTGTCCGAACAGCAGGCATGACGCGACCTGGCGCTCGAGCGTGGGATAGATCAGGCTGCGCCAGTTGCGCTGCCCGAGCTCACTGCCAAGGCCCTCTGGCAGCGTGACGTGGCCGGCGAGATCACCCGGCCTTGCCGGCACCGCTTGGCTGAGGCCGACGACCACCCCCCGCAGCGCCGGCCTGCGATGGACCAGGCGTTCCGCCTCCAGGCGGGTCAGCGCGACCACGGCCGGCATGCGGCCGACACCGAACAGATCGGTGACTGCCTTTTCCCGGATGACGAACCCGGCCGGCAGCGCACCGGAGCGAATATGGGAAGCCAGCGTTTCGCCGACGATCTCGTTCAACCGTCGTCTTGTCGCCGGGATGCCCATGCCGCCCCTCCCCTCGCATCGTGCGTCACGCGCTCAACGGTAGCCCGCTTCCGACAGGGCCCGGATCCGGGCTGCATTGTCGCGGTCGACGATGGCGGCTCCGGCATCGAGGCTTGCCGGCATCAAGCCATACCGCAGATTGAGCACGAGCTGAATCACCGGATAGAAGCCCTGGGCATAGGGTTGCTGGTCGATGGTGAAGGCAAGCTGTCCCGCTTCGATCAGCCGCAATATGGCGGGCGACAGGTCGAAGCCGGCGACATAAAGCGCCCGGCCTTCCTGTTCCGCCGCCAGCCCGGCTGCTTCGGTGTCGGCCTGCCCGGTGGCGAGAATCGCCGAAATGCCGGGCTCTCTGGCCAGAACCGCCAGGATATGCCGGGTGGCCTCCTCGACCTGATGACCGGTTACCGTCTCGATCCACTCGATGCCAGATCTTTCCAGGGCGGCCTTGATGCCGTCGCGTCGTTCCTCCAGCGCCGAGATGCCGGCATCGTGGAGAGTGAGCAGCACGCGGCTGCCTGGAGCGATGGAAGCGGCTGCCCGCCGGCCAAGGGTCCGGCCGGCCGCGCCGAAATCCTGCGCGATACCGCTGAGCGTGCCGGCGCTGCCGCTGCCCTGGTCGATGTTGAAGGCCACCACCGGAATGCCCCTGGCATGGGCCTCGGCGACCACGGGAGCGAAGGCGGCGCCGTCGAAGGCGACGAGTGCCAGCCCGTCCACACCATCAGTCATGCCCCGCCGTGCGAGCTCGGCCATTTCCTCGGTGTCCACCCCCTTGGTTCCCGTGAACACCGCCTCGACATCCATCAGGGCGGCAGCATCCATCATGCCCTTGCGGACGGGGCGAAAGAAATCCTCGTCACAGGTCACGGCGATGAACTGGAGCCTCAGCCGCCTTGCCATGACATTCCTCCTTCCCCTCTTTCGATCAGCGCGCCGTGATCCGCCTCGCCGACCCCTCGGCCTGCAAGGCGGCAAGGGCCCCTTCGTCCCAGTCGATACCCAGACCCGGTTCTGGGGAGGGCAGCGCATAGCCGGCTTCGATGCGCATTGTTTTGCCCGTCACGCCGTCGAGCTGGGGAATGTATTCCACCCAGCGTGCATTGGGCACGGCACAGCACAGGCCGACATGCAGTTCCATCAGGAAATGCGGGCAGACCGCGACATTGAAGCTCTCCGCCATATGCGCCACCTTGAGCCAGGGCGTGATACCGCCGATGCGGGCGACATCGACCTGCACCACCGAGCAGGCGCGCCGCTGCAGATAATCGCGGAAATGGGACGGGCTGTAGATGCTTTCCCCAACCGCGATCGGGATCGAGGTGGAAGCGGCCAAGCGAACGTGCCCATCGACATCGTCGGCCGGCAGCGGCTCCTCGAACCAGCCGATATCCGCCTCGCGATAATGATGGGCACGCCGGATCGCCTCGTCCACAGCGAAGGCCTGGTTGGCATCGGTGAAGATTTCGAAGCCCTCGCCGACGGCTTCACGCACGGCGATGAGGCGATTCACGTCTTCGCGCACCGGACGGCCAACCTTGATCTTGCAACCGCCGAAACCGTCGGCCTTGGCCTTTAGGGCGTCGGCGACAATGGCCTCCTTGTCGAGCTGCAGCCAACCGCCCTCGGTGGTGTAGAGCCGGACCCTGTCCTGGGCACCGCCGGCCATGACATGCAGGGGCAGTCCGGCCTTGCGGCAACGCAGGTCCCACAGCGCGGTATCGATCGCAGCGAGAGCGAGCGAGGTAATGGCGCCCACCGAGGTTGCATGGCTGAGGAAGAGCAGATCGCGCCAGATCTGCTCGACCATGGCGGCTTCGCGCCCGATCAGCGCCGGCGCGAACGTGCGCGCCAGGAGTTCCAGGACGGAATGCCCCCCCGTGCCGATCGTATAGCTGTAGCCGATGCCGACGGCACCATCGCTGTCGAAGACGCGGACGATCGGTGTCTCCTGGGCCACGAAGGATTGGATGGCGTCGACCCGCTTCACCTTGGGTTCGAGCACCACCATCGACAATTCGATGCGTTCGATCCTGGCCATGCGAGGCCTCCCCCTTCTTGCCGAGGCATTCTGCTATCCCGGATCCCGGCCCGCGCAGACGCGGCTGAAATCAGAATATGTCCTGGCTCTGTTTCGAGGTCATCAGAGCGGCCGGCATGCGCAAAGTCAAGCATAGTGCATGGAATATGCATTATGACGCGGGCATCGTCTGGGAGGGGCTGCAGGAATCGACGGATTTGTCGGCGCACGCGCCATGCAACCGGTTCCGTCCCATCGGCGGGCAGCGTATAGTCGTGATCGCTATCCGATCATCCGATAAGAGAGGGGACTGACGTCATGCATGCTACCCCGATTACCGGTGCGCAGATCCGGGCCGGCCGTGCCCTGTTGCGCTGGACTGCCCAGAAGCTGGCGGATGCCTCGAGCCTCGGCGTGGCGACAATCCGGCGAGCCGATGCCTTTGACGACATTCCGCAGATCACCAGCGCGAACGCCGCCGCCATCCGCCGGGCGCTCGAAACCGGAGGGGTGGAATTCATCTCGGAGCATGGCCGGGGCGTCGGCGTCCGCCTGGCCCGTCATCGCCTGCTACAAGGCGCGCAATTCGATCATGTCAGCGACGGGAATGAAGGGTGAGGAAGTTTTATCTGGCGGCGGCAGCGGCGGCTTTCATCGGTACGCCGTCCGCCCAGGCTTATGACTATATGGCGCTCGGCCTCGGCACGATGCCGTGCAAATATTGGCTCTCCACCACCCGCCTCGAAGGGGAAGGCAATAGCTGGATTCTCGGCTGGTGGACCGGGCTCAACAGCCGCAACGACAATCACTGGGTCGGCAGCCGCACCGATGGCAACGGCATCATCCTGGCGGTGAAGAGCGAATGCCAGCACCAGCCCGACAGGCTGTTGATGAACGCCATAGACAGCGTATTCAAGAAGATGGCCAATCCGAGCAAATAGGCTGCCTCTTCGGAGAAATACCGGAAATTTACCACATAGTCCGCTTTGCGAGCCTATTTTGGCCCGGCAGATTCGTGTGCATTGACACCTGCCGCTTGTATCCCTATACCGGATAACGTAACATTCCCTTACGTTACATCGGCTGGGCGGCAGTTAATATTCACCAACGGAGACGGATACTATGTTAAGAATTGTAAAGATTGCTGCCGCTCTTGGATTCATCGCCGCGACGGCTGGGGCTGCGCAGGCCATGCCTGCCTCCACGCCGATGACGAAAGGCTCTCTGATCGTCAACGAAGTTGCTTTCCGCTGTGGCCCGGGCATGGAGCGTAATCGCTTCGGGCGCTGCGAATTCCGCCGCGCCGACCGCTTCGAGCGCCCTGCCCCGGCCTATCGTCGCCCGGCTTGCCCTCGCGGCACGCACCCGGCTCCGTCCGGCCGGCGCTGCGTTCCCAATCGCTTCTGATCGAAGGCACCGCTTTCCGATGCCGATATGAAAGGGCGGTGTGACCGGTTACGCCCGGGAGGCGTGGCCGGTCACGCCGCCCTTTCCTCAAGCGTTACTCGGCACCGGTGTGCCAGGGGCCATGATGGGCACCGGGCTGGTCGATGCGTTCGAAGCCATGGGCCCCGAAGATGTCGCGCTGGGCTTGCACCAGGTCCACTGTGGCTCTGCTGGCCCGCAGTTGCTGCAGATAGTTGAGGGCCGAGGTCAGGGCCGGCACCGGGTGGCCATTGGCGAGTGCAAGGCCGAGAATCTTGCGCGCGGCCGGCAGGCTCGCCTTGAGCTCGCCGGCAAAATCCGGATCGAGAATCAGCGATTCGGGCGCCGGCGTCGCCGAATAGGCGTGCGACATGCTGTCGAGCATACGCGAACGGATGATGCAGCCGGCGCGCCAGATCTTGGCGATCTCGGCAAGCGGCAGGTTCCAGCCGAACTGCTTGGAACCGGCGGCCAGGACGTCGAAGCCCTGGGCATAGGCCAGGATCTTGCCGGTCAGCAGAGTCTTCTCGATCTCGGCGATGATCTCGGGCGTCGCCGTGCCGATCGCGGCCCGCTCGGCATCGCCGAGGACACCGTTCACCGCCTGGCGCAGGCTGCGCATGCCGGAAAGGCCGCGCGCCTCGACGGCTGCAGCGATGGCGCTTGCCGGCACGCCGAGATCGAGCGCCTCGATGGCGGACCAGCGACCCGTGCCCTTTTGGCCGGCGCTGTCGAGAATGATGTCCACCAGCGGCTTGCCGGTGGCGGGATCGGTCGTGCGCAGGGCCTGCACGGTGATCTCGGTGAGATAGGAGGCGAGCGGACCTTTGGTCCAGCCCTCGAACACGTCGGCGATGGCCGATGGCGTCATGCCCAAGCCGGCGCGCATCAGGCCATAGGCCTCGGCGATCATCTGCATGTCGGCATATTCGATGCCGTTATGCAGCGTCTTGACGAAATGGCCGGCACCGGCCGGGCCCATATAGGCGCAGCAGGATTCGCCCTGATAGCGGGCGGCGATCGCCGTCAACACCGGCTGGACCCGCTCCCAGGCCTTCTGGCTGCCGCCCACCATGATCGAAGGACCGTGGCGAGCGCCCTCCTCACCGCCGGAAACGCCGACGCCGAGGAATTCGAAACCCTCCGCCGAGAGGGCCTGGTCATGGGCGACGCTGTCGCGGTAATTGGCATTGCCGGCATCGATGATGATGTCGCCCTTGGCGAGATGTGGCTTGAGCTGGGCGATGGTCTCGTCGACGGCAGCACCCGCCTTCACCATCAGCAGCAACGCACGCGGCGGCTTGAGGGCGGCGACCAGTTCCTCGATCGAACGGCAGGCAATCATGTTGCCGGCGAGATCACCCGCCTCGACCAAGGCCTCATCGGTGCGGGCCGAGGAACGGTTGTAGACGGCAACCTTGAATCCCTTCTCGGCAATGTTCATGGCGAGGTTGCGACCCATGACCGCCATGCCGATGACTGCGATATCTGCCTGTGCCATTTTCGGCTTCTCCCTGTTCGCCCGGGGTGCCCCGAGCACATCGATCCTTTCCTTGCGCTATGCCGCCTTTGTCCCAGGATGTACAGGCCTCCCCACCCGCGGAAGCGCTGAATATTTGGGCAATCGCGCCATGAAGTCTTTCCAACAAACCGGTAAGCCGCCCGCTCGTTCAACGGCAGGCCGTCCCGACCGATTTGACAAAATACGGCATTTGCCGCCAGGTCCAGCGCCTTGCTACCAAAGCCCGGGGCTCTCTGCGTGGATTTGACCGCCATCGCCAAAACCGTCGCGCAGGCGCTCGCCGCTCTCGCCATCATCGTCGTGCTGGCCTGCCTCTCGCTGGGGCTGGCCGACGGCCTGCGCCGGCCTGAGGCCATCCAGGAAGCGGTCCGGGCGGCCATCGCCAGCCAGTCCTTCGGCGATCGGGAAGGTATCGAGCGCATCGGGCAGCACCGGCTCAGCCATTTCAGCGAATGCATCGGCCTCTCGACGGCGATCGCTCCAGCCGCGGCCAATCCCATCACCTTCATGCTGCAATCCCCGGCCCTGCTCTGGCAGCCGCCGAGATCGATCTGCGACAGCTTGCGAGAACAGCTTGCCGGCACGGAGCAGCCGCATTTCGCCTATTCGCGCTACTGGCACGGCTATCGCCTCGTCACCGAACCGTTCCTGTCGTTCTTCTCCTATCGCAGCCTGCAGCTTTGGGGCGGCGCCTTTCTCATCCTCTGCGCCTTTCTGGTGCTTGCTCCGTTCCTGCCTCCCGTCATCCGCGGCACGGCGAGCCTGGCACGGATCGCCACGCTGGTTGCCGTTATGGTCCTGGGCCTGGTGATGACGGACCTGCCGATATCAGGCCTCACCCCGACCCACATGGTCTCCCTCTCGGTCCTCCTGCTGTGCTGGGCGGTGGCCTTGCGCAAACAGGGCCCGATGGAACTGCTTCGCATCGCGCCCTGGGCCTTCGCCATGGGGGCGATCTACAATTTCTTCGACTTTCTCTACAATCCCGACCTTCTGGCCTACGTACTCGGCTGGACCTTTCTGCTGCGCGCCGTGCTGGCCGAGCAGCGCCCGCTCGGCGCCAGCCTGGTGCAGGCGATCCTTCTGCAGGGCGTTGTTATCGCCGGCTATATCGCCATGTGGGCAGCGAAATGGGTCCTGGTGGTGGTCGCCGGCAGGATCTTCGGCGAACAGACCTCGGTGCCGAGCCAGGATTTCGCCCGCTGGTTCGGCGGCGGCGACGGTGTCTACCGGCCCCTGCAAAGCCTCTACGAACTGCTGCTCGAGAGTGCCACCATGCCTCTGGGCTGGTGGCCGATCGCAGCCTGCCTCCTGGCCGGGCTCGCGCTGTTCTCGCTAGCGCTGCGGCGCGGCCAGGCAGCGGCCATGCTCGGCGTTCTGGTGCTGACAGTCCTGCCGCTGCTGGTGCTGGAACTGAAGGCCAACCATAGCATCCAGCATGCGCCCTTCACCTTCCGCCTTATTCCCTTCGCCCTGGTGCTCAGCCTTGCGGGGGCGGCGGCGATGCTGGGCCGCTCGGCACCCATCACCACACTTGCGCCGGGGCACGCGGGACGGGTTCAGTCCTGAAGCCGAAGAGATAACGTGTCCTGGTCTCCAGGGCCTGCGCCAACTGCTCCATGGTATCGAGGGCACGCCGCAGTTCGGTGTTGGTGAAATAGGTGAGCAAATGCGCGGCGAGATTCGGCTCGCCGGCTTCGATCAGCACCGCGGCGCTGCGTGCGATTCTCGCCTGCTCCGCCGCCAGCGCCGCCTCGATCGCCTGCCACAGCGTCAGGGCTTCGGGCAGGAAGGCTTCGTGGTGCTGGAAGAGCAGATTGAGCAGCCGCTTGCCGGCGAGGCTGGCCGAGCGGGTCGATTCGATGCCCTGCGGCACCGCCGACAAGGTTTCGGGGCGCCCCTTCTCAGCATGGCGTGTGTCGAGGAAGCGCGAGGCCTCCCCGTCGCTGAGATAGCGGTGCTGACGATATTCCTCCGCTACGGTCTCGATGCCCAGGAACACCGGCACGAAAGGTGCCGCCACCGCGCCGACCTGGGTGTGCCAGATGAGGCGCAAGGCCTCGGGAATCACGCCCAGCAACGGCACCACCTGGCCGTAGCCGGCAGTGTCGCCGGTCAGCCGCTCCGTGCGCACGGCCCAGAAGATGTCCGCCAGGCCGATCTTCTCCGGCCGGGCTGCCCGTGCCGTCATTTCCTCTTCGATCCATTGCACACCGGGCCAGCGCCCCTTGCCGTCGCCATAGACGGCATTGGCATCGAAAGGCGCACCGGGCCGGTGCCAGCCGCGCTCCTGCGCGAAGGAGACGAAATGCGGTGGATAGAGAAAATCCGTCTGCGCCGGGTCCTCGACCGGCACCTGCCCGACATAGCCGGGCCGGGAGGCGCGAATGGCATCCGGCCCGAGACGCTCCGCCACCCACAAGCCCTGGCCGCCCGAGAACTCGATCACCACCCAGGCCTCGTCAGCATCGGCGATCAGATGCGAATTGCCGCCATAATCGGCATAGCCATGGCGGGCGATCAGATCGGCGATGATCTCGACGCCCTCGCGGGCCGTGCGCGCCCGCTCCAGCACGAAGCGGCCGAGGTCACTGTAATTGGGACCGGTCTGGTCCGATGGCGTCATCGCCACCAGTTCGGCGCGGGAGGATGACCAGATGTCGCGCACGGCGATGCCATGTTCGTTGAGGCCGCCATTGGTGAGCGGGGCCGGCACCCCCTTGTAGTAGCTGTAGCTGACGCGCAGATGCCGCGCCGTTTCGGGAACCTGCGGAATCTCGCTCATCTGTCCCGGCAGATCGGCCTGAGGCGTCACGCCGACCGCAATCCGCGCATCCGCCGCATGCCGGCATCGAGGCACGAGTTCGAGCCAATGGCTCGAGGGCTCGTCGCCATAGCCGGCGAGATAGGCGATCCCATCCGCCGTATGGTTCCTGCCGATATAAAGACCGTAGCTCACCACCGGCCTCCGCCTTGGAATTCAACAGCCCTGAGGGGCGCCGACAAGGTAGGCCGTCATTCCGCCAAAGGTCACGCGGCATCGTGCCGCGCGCCCTGTGCGCGCCGTCACGGTCGAATAACGAGACATGCGTTAACCTTTGTGCAACCTAATCATCCCTAGCGTAAGGCTACCGGGCGGCGGGGCGCTGCAGGTGAACTGGAGTTCAACCAGGGAATGACAGATATTTCGCAAAACGCTCAGATTTCCAGCGACTGGTTCAGTTATTTTTTTAATTCGACCATGCTCAGCATGATCGTCCTCGATCTTATTGTAGCTCTCGTAATTTTAATTGCTCATCGCTGGTTCGTCTTGAACGAGCGGAAGATTAACGCAACGTCAACCACATCAGCAACTTCAACGGCTTCAGAACAGATCGAAACGCGCCTCCCTGGCATCGCCATACGTCCAGTTGCGCTCGCCTGAGCAGGACGATCGGCTACCCCCTCATTCGGGGCCAGCCTTTCCACCTCGTTGCCTTTGCGCCTGGCATCACAGACTTTCCTTGATGCGGCCTCATCATGGCCCCGGGCGAAGCGTACTCCCTTCAGCCTAGTCCTTTCGGGGCAGGCCAACTCCTAATTGCTGACTTGGCCGCGCGACGCCTCGCTTTATCATAGCGATGTCCGTTTCTTTTCACCCAATCGATTGCAATGACCTCCGAACAAGCCAATCTTCTTCGCGCCTGCTATCTCTCCGGCCAGATGAGCGAGGCTCAGTGGCAGGAGCATCTCCGCAACGGCGATGTGACCGAGGAAGCTCCTTCTCTTGCGGCCGGCGCGAAGCCCTTGCCGGATATGCTCGCCGAGCTGGAAGCGACCTATGATCTGCGCCCACCAGCCAAGAAGCTGGCCCGCTCAGAAGTTTGAGGGGGGATTGGCGTTCGCCGAGCCACAGGACGATGCTTATGCGGGCCGGACATCCGGCCCGTTTCATTTTGCCCGCATCTCTTCCTCGGACGAGGAAGATTCCCGGCGAATCTGCTTTCGCCCGAACAGCCTCGACCTCCCCGTTTTCGGAGAGCCCGGCCGAGGGCGGACAGCTTGAATGGACGGCTCAACCAGCCGAAGCCACAGCATGAACAATCAATTGTTTCAAGGATTTAGATGGTGCTGCAAGAGAGGATTGAACTCTCGACCTCTCCCTTACCAAGGGAGTGCTCTACCACTGAGCTACTGCAGCTTCTGCCAAGGTACTTGCCCGGCGCGGCGCTCTAGTGCCACAAGGGAGGCTTCCGCGCAAGCCGGTTGCTGCATAAAGTCGTCATTTGATGAAAACACCCGTGAAAACCGAGGCCGAAAAGCGAGCCGAGCGCCTCGCCAAAGCCCTGCGCGCCAATCTCGGCCGGCGCAAGAGCCAGTCGCG
This sequence comes from Labrys sp. HAY1-8F, assembly GCF_056754975.1. NCBI lineage: Bacteria > Pseudomonadati > Pseudomonadota > Alphaproteobacteria > Hyphomicrobiales > Xanthobacteraceae > Labrys > Labrys sp. HAY1-8F. The sequence goes on from NZ_JBPGWZ010000002.1 coordinate 1,934,757, forward strand.
CGGGCGTGACGCCGTGTCGAGTGAAAGCCGGGTAATCGCCGACGCCGATGCGAAAATGCCACAGGACGATGCCGAATAGGCCCTGCCGCGATTCCGCCCCGGCTTCGCCCTTGTCCGGCCTTTGCGCTTCGTTTACTCAAACCGGTTAACCTTATCTCTTACGTTGCTCGACTGCTTGCCTTCCGGCCGCCAATGCGCCGATCACGGGCAAGGCCGAGGCCATTCCGAAGGATCGAACATGGATCGAATCAAGATCACCGGCGGCGCGCCGCTTCACGGCGTCATTCCGATTTCCGGCGCCAAAAACGCTGCCCTGCCGCTGATGATCGCGAGTCTGCTCTCCGAGGACGTGCTCACCCTCACCAATGTGCCGCGCCTGGCCGACGTCGCCCTGCTTGCCCGCATCCTCGGCAATCACGGCCTCGACGTCACCATCGCCGGCAAGCGCCCGGGCGAGCTGGAACTGACCGGCCAGACGGTGCGCCTCGATGCCCGATCCATCGTCGACACCACAGCGCCCTACGAGCTGGTCTCGCGCATGCGCGCCAGCTTCTGGGTGCTCGGCCCGCTGCTCGCCCGCATGGGCCGTGCCCGCGTCTCGCTGCCAGGCGGCTGCGCCATCGGCACGCGCCCGGTCGACTTCCTGCTGATGGCGATGGAACGGCTCGGTGCCAAGATCGAGATCGAAAACGGCTATGCCGTCGCCGAGGCGAAGAACGGCCTGAGAGGCGCAGAGATCGATTTCCCGAAAGTCACGGTCGGCGGCACCCATGTCGCATTGATGGCCGCGACCCTGGCCGAGGGCACCACCGTCATCCACAATGCGGCGCGTGAACCCGAGATCGTCGATGTCGCCGACTGCCTGATCAAGATGGGCGCCAAGATCAAGGGCGCCGGCACTGCCACCATGGAGATCACCGGTGTCTCGCGCCTGCAGGGTGCCCATCACCGCGTCATCTCCGATCGTATCGAGGCCGGTACCTACGCCATGTGCGTGGCGATGGCCGGCGGCGACGTCATGCTCGAAGGCGCCCAGCCCGAGCTGTTCGAGAATGCGCTCGACGTGCTGCGCGAGGCTGGAACCGAGATCGCCGCCACCAATGAGGGCATCCGCGTGCGCCGCAATGGTCACGGCATCGATCCGGTGGCCGTGACGACCGAACCCTTCCCGGGCTTCCCCACCGACCTGCAGGCCCAGCTGATGGGCCTGATGACCAAGGCCAAGGGCAAGTCGCGCATCACCGAGACGATCTTCGAGAACCGTTTCATGCATGTGCAGGAACTCGCTCGCCTCGGCGCCCATATCCATCTCGACGGCCAGACGGCGATCATCGAAGGCGTCAGCACCCTCAAGGGTGCCCCGGTGATGGCGACGGATCTGCGTGCCTCGGTGTCGTTGGTGATCGCCGGCCTGGCGGCCCAGGGCGATACCGTGGTCAACCGGGTCTATCACCTCGACCGCGGCTTTGAGAGCCTGGAGCGCAAGCTCGCCGCCTGCGGTGCCCAGATCGAGCGCATTTCCGGCGAAGGCTGAGATTTTCCACTTCGCCAGCGTATGCCGGCCTGGTTATCTTCTGAAGGGGCGCTGCCATGTCGGTTCGCGCCCCTTTTGCGTAACGAACCGTCGAGCATGCTGAGAATCTGGGGACGGCGCAATTCCTTCAACGTCCAGAAGGTGATGTGGCTGGCCGGCGAACTCGGCATCGCCCACGAACATATTCCGGCGGGCGGCGATTTCGGCGGCCTGGATACGTCTGAATTCCTGGCGCTGAACCCGCATGGCCGAGTGCCGCTTATCGAAGATGCGGGCACTATCGTGTGGGAATCACACACGATCCTGCGCTATCTCGCCGCTCGATTCGGAGCCGGACGTTTCTGGCCTGATGACGCCGGCGACCGCTCGCAATTCGAGCGCTTGATGGATTGGTCGCAGACTGCCCTGCAACCGGCCTTCCTATCTGACGTGTTCTGGGGCTTTTACCGCACGCCGGAAGCACAGAGGGACTGGTCACGCATCCGCCGCGGCATCGAGCACTGCAGTGCTCATTTCCTGCTGCTCGATCGCTGGCTGAAAGGCAGGGACTATATGCTGGGCGATCATCTCAGCCTGGCTGATATCACCGTCGGCACCACGCTCTATCGCTATTTCAATCTCGATATTCCGCGCCCTGAAATCCCGAATGTGCAGGCATGGTACGAGAACCTGGCGACACGTGCCCCCTATCGGGAGCATGTGATGATGCCATTCGACGATCTCCATGGCCGGCTCGCCTACTGAGAAACATTGATCCGCTCCAGAGCTAGAACGTCTTGTCGAGGCGCTCCTTCAGATAGGCGCTGAACTCACTGGCAAAACGCTCCGCCACCTCGATACCGGTCTGGTTTGCCGAGCGAATCATCTGGAAGCCCGCATCGATGAAGATGCTGAAGGGGCGAAAGACGATGTCCCGGCTCGTGAACTCGCTTGCAGAAGCCGGATCGACCAGTGCGATGCCCGCGCCTTCGGCCACCAAGGTGAGGGCCGTATAGGAAAGTCCTGTTTCGAGCTTGGCCAGGCGTGGCACCCCGGCAAGCGCCAATTCCACCCGCATCGAAAACAGCGTGCCGGGATCCAGGTTGATGACGCGCTCGCCGGCAAGATCGCCTGGTTCGATGACCGGCCTGCCGACCAGACGATGGCCTGCCGGAAGCGCGGCAATGGCGGCAGCCGGATAAGGCTCGATGACAAAGCCGCGCCTGTCGAGCGGCTCATCCGCATAACCGATATCGGCCTGGCCTGACGCCACCGCCTCGATCACCATGGCGGAAGGAAGCGCATTCAAGGACACGTTCAGGCCCGGCTTGTCGCGCAGGAAGCGGGCCAGGAAGCGCGGCAGCAGGCTATTGCCCAAGGCCGGCATGGCTGCGATCCGCAGGGTACCGGCCGAATGCCGCCTGATCTCCTGGGCGAGGAAGGCAATCCTGTCCAGGCCGACAAAGGCCCGTTCCACTTCCTGTATCAAATCGATCGCAGCGCGGGTCGGCCTGATCTGATTGCTCTTGCGTTCGAACAGGATGAGGCCCGTGGCACGCTCCATATCGGCGATCAGGCGGCTGACAGCCGGCTGCGTCACCGACATCAGCTCCGCCGCCAAGGTCATCCGGCCGGTGCGCATGACGGCCCTGAAGGCCTCGATTTGTCTCAGATTGATCGAAGGTCCCATAACATCTGCTTATTCGTGAGCGTCAAATTCGAATTTGCGCGAATACGCTGCCGATGCAAGTCTGCTGCAGCCGAACAAGACGGAGAGACGGCATGGGCTCGCAGACCCTTCTGATGTCGCTATATCGCTACAAGGCCTGGGCCGACGATCTCATGCTGGACGCGATGATCGAGGTAGAGCGCGCCGGCCCGCTCCCTGGTTTCGGCGCGGCGCTGCGCATCCTCAATCATGCCCATATCGTCGATCGCATTTTCATGGCGCATCTTGAGGGGCGCAGCCATGGCTATGACGACAATGAACCGGACGACGTGCCGGCCTTGAAGGATCTTTCCGCTGATATTCGCCAGACGGACAGCGCCTATGTCGATTACATCGCCGGCCTGCCGGCTGAGGAATTACGGGAGACCGTTCGTTTCAGGTTCACGGATGGACAGCCCGGACGCATGTCGCGCGAGGAAATGCTGGCCCATGTCGTCACACATGCCGGCTATCACCGCGGTGAGATCGGCCGGCTCCTGCCGCAGATTGCTGAGGCTGCTTCCGTGGACGTTTTCGCGGGCTATCTGCACCGGTCCGATCCGGATCGCCGAATCTAGAGCAAAGTGCGATTTTTCTGAATCGCGCCTTTTCTCTAACTCCTCGTTTTAGCGCGTTTTCTTAATCGAAAAGTCTATCAACTTTTCTGGAAAACGCTCTAGCGGCAAGATGGTGGTTGAAACCCTGCGACTGCTGACAGGCTGCGGTCAGCAGACAAATCCTATATTCTGTCGGACAACGGTTAGCGGAGTTCGACACATGTCCAGCACCGACTATCAGGACGATCCCTGGGGCCGCCATTGGTGCCATGCACCCCGGCATAATGGCTTCCTCCTCACTGGCGGGGCACCGAAGCCGGGCATCTTCCGCATGCTCCTGCAACGCATCAAAGCGATGGCGCGCGGCAAGCCGGTGCCCTCCGATTACGAAGATCGATCGGCATAGATTGCCGCTTCACGCTTTCTTGCGCGTTCTCGGAGCAGGGCGGGAAGCATTTTAGGCATGAGCAGGGCTTGGCAAGCCCGTGCTCATTTCCCGTCGAGGAACCCGATCAACGCCGCATTAAACAGGGCCGGATCCTGCAGGAAGGCGAAGTGACTGGCATTGGGCAGGATCAAAAGACCGGCGCCGGGGATGGTGGCGGCGATGTATTCGGTATGCTCGCGCTTGATCGCCTCGTCACGATCGCCATCAACAACCAGCACCGGCGTCTTGATCGCCTTGAGCTGCACATCGGTCCAGCTCGGCTGTGTCGCCCACATCTGGCTGATCTGGCCGACGAAGGCCTCATACTCCTTCGGGGTCTGCGACAGCTTGGCATATTCCTTGCCGGCCCGTTCGATATAGGCGGCGAAGGTAGGATTCTTGTCGACCCCGTCCTTGACACCGGAGGTCACGGTGTTCGCCGCGAAGGCGAAGATCTTGCCGACGCGGTCGGGATGACGGATGGCGAGATCGATGCCGAGAATGGCGCCGTCGCTCCAGCCGACGACATCGGCCCGCTTGATCTTGAGCTTGTCGAGCAAGGCGACCACGTCATCGGCCATCAGGTCATAGCCATAGGGCTTGGTATCCCGGCTCGAGCGGCCATGGCCGCGGCTGTCGACAAGGATCACCTTGTGACGGCGCGCCAAGGCCTTGGCCTGCAGGCCCCAATAGTCCGAATTGCCGAGGCCGCCATGCAGCAGCACGACCGGCGCTCCCTTTCCCAGGGTGGCGTAATAGAGCTTGATGCCGTTGATATCGGCAAAGCTGCCCTTGGCGACGGGTGCCGGCGTCGGCGGCAGCGTCTCCCAGCGCTCGGCCGCCCGGACCGCACCGAAGGAGGCGAAAAGCAGGAAGCAGGCGGAAAAGGCGGCAAGCATGATGCGCATTGGAAGGCCCCTCGACTCGAAATCCGATCGAGCCGACGATCCATCATTTACACACCAACGTCAAAATCTATTAAAATAGTGATCTATTCTCGGGACGCATAACGGTCGGAGCCTGGGCTTCCTCCACCGGTATTCTGATCAACCCAGCGATACCACGCTTCGGCGCTGCCGTTGAAGACGTTGAGGTCGATCTTCTCGCTGACACCATGCGAGAGCCCCGATCCCGAATATTGCCAGAAGATCCATCTCCGGCCTTCGAACACCTTGGAAGGATGCTGGGCGACCGAGCGCAGCCAGAAGGGATAGTCGAGGAAGGCGCCTTCCAGATTGTCGTGATAGAAGCCCGGCGCCGTGTAGATGATGGGCCGCTGGCCGTAATGTTTTTCGACCATGGTCAGGAAGGCCTGCATGTTTTCGCGGATGTTGCTGGGCGACGGCCGCCGCTTGCAGGCCGAGTCGGCATTCCATTCGACATCGAGCACTGGCGGCAGCGCCCCGTCGACACGCGGTACGTTGCGGATGAACCAGCGTGCCTGCTCGGCGCCGCTGCGGCACCAATAGAAGAAATGATAGGCGCCGCGCCTGAGCCCGGCCTCGTGCGAAGCCCGCCAATTGCGCCTGAAGAGGGGATCGAGATGGTCGCCGCCATCGGTCGCCTTGATGAAAGCGAAATTGGCACCTTGCTGGCGCAGCGTCTGCCAGTCGATGTCGCCCTGCCAGCGCGAGACGTCGACACCGTGAACCGCGAAGGCGCGCGGCGAAGCCTTGCCGAAATTGATCGGCTTGGCATCCCGGAAGCGCCGGCCATAGATGCGCTCGCGCAGGCTCTGCTTGATCACCGGCGCGGCCATGGTCGCTGCCACGGGCTCGACGGGGAGTGTCACGGGCCGCAGTGGCGGCCTGGAAATCGGTGGCGACGCCATGGCCACCGTGTCCGGCGGCACGCCCTCGGGGAGTGGCTGCTGGATCGGTTCCGGCTCCGGCGGCGCCGGAATGGAGGAAGCAACCGAGCCCGTGGTCTCCGGCGGCCGGATGGGCCGGTCAGGATCGCCGCTAATGGCACTGCAACTCGCCAGAGCGAGGCAGGCGACGAGAATGGCTGGCAGACCCAGTACGCGCATGGATACTCACGTCAACAAACGCCGGAACGATCGGCCCCAGTCCCCCCGGAAGCCGTAACGAAACGTTTGTGCGCAAATCGCCAACAAAGATTGAATCAGGGCGCCTCACCGTTGATTTCGCGCCACAAGGCGCGCCATTCCCGAAACATGGTAACTTTTCGGCTAGCAATCATGGTTACCACCACGGCTTGTTTTCGGCCGGCTGCTCCGTCTCGGCCCATGCCGTCATCGCAAGCGCCGCCAGGCGCTCGCAACGCGCCGGAGTGCTTCACGCCGTTCGCAATAAGGAGAAGCCGGGTTTCAGAGGCGGGCCTATTCCGCTGCGGCACGCAGCCGGAAGGGCAGATCGAGCTTGTGCCACACCGCCACCAGTGCCTTCGTCAACTCGGCGATCAGTTCCTCGCCATGGAAGGGTGTCGGCGTGATGCGCAGGCGCTCGGTGCCGCGCGGCACGGTGGGATAGTTGATGGGCTGGATGTAAATGCCGTGTTCGGCGAGAAGCAGGTCGCTGGCAGCCTTGCAGCGTTCGGCATCGCCCACGATCACCGGCACGATATGGGTTTCGGAAATCGTCACCGGCAGGCCGGCATTGGCCAGCGCCGCCTTGGTGCGGGCCGCATTGGCCTGCTGGGCCGCGCGCTCGCTCTGCGAGGCCTTGAGATGACGGACGGAGGCCTGAGCCGCCGCTGCCACGGCCGGCGGCAGCGCCGAGGTAAAGATGAAGCCCGGTGCATGTGAGCGCACGGCGTCGATGATGGGGGCATTCGCAGCGATATAGCCACCGAGCGTGCCGAACGCCTTGGCGAGCGTGCCCTCGATCACGTCGACGCGTCCCATCTGACCGTCACGCTCGGCGATACCGCCGCCGCGCGGGCCATACATGCCCACGGCATGAACCTCGTCCAGATAGGTCATGGCATTGTAGCGCGCGGCCAGATCGCAGATCCGTCCGATCGGCGCGACGTCTCCATCCATGGAATAGACGCTCTCGAAGACGATCAGCTTGGGACGCTCCTTGCCGGCCTTGCGCAGGAGGTCTTCGAGATGGTCGAGATCGTTGTGGCGGAAGATCACCTTCTCGCGGCCCGATTGCCGTACGCCCTCGATCATCGAATTGTGGTTGAGCTGGTCTGACAGGATCAGACCATCAGGCAGCAGCCTGCCGAGGGTGGAAATGCCAGTCTGGTTCGAAACATAGCCGGAGGTGAAGACCAATGCGGCTTGCTTGCCGTGGAGGTCGGCAAGCTCGCGCTCCAGCGTCACCACCTGGTGGCTGTTGCCCGAGATGTTGCGGGTACCGCCGGCGCCGACGCCCAGATGCTGCGCGGCCTCGACCATGGCGGCGATCGAGCCGGGGTGCTGCCCCATGCCGAGATAATCGTTGGAACACCACACCACGATTTCGCGCGAGCCTTCGGGCGCATGCCAGAGAGCGTGGGGAAAACGCCCGGCGATTCGTTCGATATCGGCGAAGACACGATAGCGCTTCTCACGCCGGAGAGCGTCGACAGCCGTTTCGAAAATCGCGGTGTAGTTCATCATCTCAACCCAAACTCGCCTTGAACCGGATTTACGGGGCCTGCCCCAAACCCGGCGACGCTGACCGAAGAAGCCAATGCTCGCTTCGAACTCTTCCAATCTAGCCCAGTCATAACCCGAATTTTGGGCCGATGCACCAGGATGGACAGTAAAGACGGCGATTGGTCGCGGGTCCTTGCGCTTTCGCACGCATCGCAATCTCACGCCCAAGCATAGGAGCAAGCCATCGGCCCGTCTTGCTTCGATTGCTGGAAAGTGCTTCCCGCCAAGCGGTAGGAAAGAATCCGGCCGCGGAAAGGAAGCGAAGCCGAGAAATATTTTCGCCGCCCAATGGACGATTCACCCCCTTCCTCATTAATGAAAGGAAACAAGATTTCCTGACACGCAGCGGTTGTTCCCGTGTTTTTGCCCGATATCGAGATCCGCGCAGCCCGTAACGGTGGCGGCACCGCTGTCGGGCCGCCGACAAGCCGCGCCTGCGCATATCGTGGCCCAAGCAGATTCCTCCTGATCGGGCCACGGGTCCGATCAGGAGGAATCTGCAAGATATCAAACATTTGCAGAGTTTCCTGGCGAGACCCATCCGTGGGCCGCGCCAGGAAACTCTGCTTAGCCGTCGCCCCGAAGGTGCGGCCATGAGGAACGAGGCGTCGTTGCGCCCCATCCTGATGTCGGGGCTGGGCGTCACCTTCCTGGCCTTTCTCGACACCGGCATGAAGGTGATCTCGACCACCTACCCGCTGATGCAGGCCATCACCATGCGCTATGGCGCCGGGGCCGTGGTCGCATTGGTGATCTACCTGCTCTTCGCCAAGGGCCGGCCCAGTCCCGCAGCGCTCAAGCGCAACGCCCTGCGCGCCGTGGTGGTCCTGGCGACGGCGGCCTGTTTCTTCACGGCGATTTCGCGGCTGCCGCTGGTCGAGGCAATTACGCTCACCTTCCTCGCCCCGCTGCTGATGGCCGTGCTGGGGCGCATCATCCTGAAGGAGGCGATCGCCGTGCGGGCGCTGGTGGCCATCCTCGTCGGCTTTGCCGGCGTGCTGGTGATTGCTCGCGGCCAGGAGGCCAGCCAGGCCCATGCCTTCGACGTGATCGGCCTCCTGGCGGCGCTCGGCTGCGCTTTCTTCTACGCTCTCTCCATGGTGCTGATGCGTCAGCAGTCGAGCCAGGATTCGACTCTGACCATCGTGATGCTCTCCAATTGCTTCGCCTTCCTGTTCGTGCTGCCGGCCGGCCTGTGGCAATGGCAGCCGGTCAAGCTGGAACATTGGCTGATTACCGCCACCGTCGGCCTGTTCGGCACATTCGGCCATCTCTGCCTGGCCTGGGCCTACGCGCGCGGCCATGCCGCACGGCTCGGCATCATGGAATATACCGCCTTCGTCTGGGCGATGATCTTTGGCTACTATATCTTCTCCGAAGTGCCGACGAACTGGACGCTCGCCGGCGCCACGCTGATCATGGCCGCCTGCCTGTTTGCAACTTTCAGCGTTCCACGGGCTCGCGCGGCATAGAGCAAAGCGGTTCCACGGGCTCGCGCGGCATAGAGCAAAGCGCGTTCAGGCGAGAACGCTTGTTTTGCCCTAATTTGCTGTTTCGATGGGTCTTTGCGAGGCGCGGCGTCCGCGTCCAATCGCAAAATGCTTCAGGCGCGCCATTCACCAAATTCGCTTTGGCTAAAATTGTTTACGGGCGCGCTCCTTGACAGTCCCGAGGGGGCTGACTAAATCCGGGTCAGTCGTTAGCACTCGCATTCAATGAGTGCTAACGATCTTTCATAAAATCCCTTCGATGTGGACCAAGGGGCCTAGCCCCTCGCACAAGAGGAAGACCAACATGAAGTTCCGTCCGCTCCACGACCGCGTGGTCGTACAGCGCGTCGATGCCGAGGAAAAGTCCAAGGGCGGCATCATCATTCCTGACACCGCCAAGGAAAAGCCCCAGGAGGGCAAGGTCATCGCCGTCGGCCCCGGTGGCCGCGATGATTCCGGCAAGCTCACTCCCCTCGATGTCAAGGCTGGTGATCGCGTGCTGTTCGGCAAGTGGTCGGGCACCGAGATCAAGCTCGATGGTGAGGATTACCTCATCATGAAGGAATCCGACATCATGGGTATCGTTGCCTAAACGGCAGCTACCATCTCCCCATTCATTCTGAGGACACCCAAATGGCTGCCAAGGAAGTTAAATTCTCCACGGAAGCGCGCGACAAGATGCTGCGCGGCGTGGACATTCTCGCCAATGCCGTCAAGGTTACGCTCGGCCCGAAGGGCCGTAACGTCGTGATCGAAAAGTCGTTCGGCGCACCCCGCATCACCAAGGACGGCGTCACCGTCGCCAAGGAGATCGAGCTCGCTGACAAGTTCGAGAACATGGGCGCCCAGATGGTGCGTGAGGTCGCCTCCAAGACCAACGACACCGCTGGCGACGGCACCACCACCGCTACCGTGCTGGCCCAGGCCATCGTCCGCGAAGGTGCCAAGGCCGTTGCCGCCGGCATGAACCCGATGGACCTCAAGCGCGGCATCGACCTCGCCGTCACCGCTGCCATCAAGGACATCGCTGACCGCTCCAAGAAGGTCGCGAACTCGGCTGAAATCGCCCAGGTCGGCACGATCTCGGCCAATGGCGACGCCTTCATCGGCGGCGAAATCGCCAAGGCCATGCAGAAGGTCGGCAATGAGGGCGTGATCACGGTCGAAGAGGCCAAGAGCCTCGACACCGAAGTCGACATCGTCGAAGGCATGCAGTTCGACCGCGGCTACCTGTCGCCCTACTTCATCACCAATGCCGAGAAGATGATCGCGGACCTCGAGGATCCCTATATCCTCATCCACGAGAAGAAGCTCTCGGGCCTCCAGGCCATGCTGCCGGTGCTTGAAGCCGTCGTGCAGACCGGCAAGCCCCTCCTCATCGTCGCTGAAGACGTCGAAGGCGAAGCTCTCGCCACCCTCGTCGTCAACAAGCTGCGTGGTGGCCTGAAGATCGCCGCCGTCAAGGCTCCGGGCTTCGGCGACCGCCGCAAGGCCATGCTGGAAGACATCGCCATCCTCACGGGCGGCCAGGTGATCTCCGACGACCTCGGCATCAAGCTCGAAACCGTCACGCTCCAGATGCTCGGCCGCGCCAAGAAGGTGACGATCGAGAAGGAAAAGACGACGGTTGTCGACGGCGCCGGCAAGAAGAAGGACATCGAAGGTCGCGTCGCCCAGATCAAGGCTCAGATCGAAGAGACCACCTCCGACTACGACCGCGAGAAGCTCCAGGAGCGCCTGGCCAAGCTCGCCGGCGGTGTTGCCGTCATCCGCGTCGGTGGTTCCACCGAAGTGGAAGTCAAGGAGAAGAAGGACCGCGTTGATGACGCTCTGAACGCCACCCGCGCGGCCGTTCAGGAAGGCATCGTTCCCGGCGGCGGCACGGCTCTGCTCCGCGCCAAGGCTGCGGTTTCGAAGCTGACCTCCGACAACTCCGACATCCGCGCCGGCATCAAGATCGTCGAGAAGGCTCTCGAAGCCCCGATCCGGCAGATCTGCGAGAACTCGGGCGTCGAAGGCTCGATCGTCGTCGGCAAGATCCTCGAGAACAAGTCGAAGACCTTCGGTTTCGACGCGCAGAACGAGGAATATGTCGACCTGCTCGAGAAGGGCATCGTCGATCCGGCCAAGGTCGTGCGCACCGCGCTGCAGGACGCCGCTTCGGTGGCTTCGCTCCTGATCACCACGGAAGCGATGATCGGCGAAGCGCCGAAGGACAAGGGCGCTGCTGCTCCGGCAATGCCGGGCGGTGGCATGGGCGGCATGGACTTCTAAGAAGTCCATTCGCCCAAAAGCGAAAGATCATCAAGTCCGGCAAGCCGGACTTGATTGGGCGGCATGGACTTCTAAGTCCGGCTTCCTTTGGCTTGACGAAGGGCGGTGCCGCAAGGCACCGCCCTTTTTCTTTGCCGTGAGCAGACCGATCAACAGCTGCCCTTGAACCGGCTTCCGAGGAGATTAAATCTGGGAGACCTCCTCTCTTTTTTCTACCATCCTCCAAGTACCTCCGATCCCTTTCCGGACACTGGTCGTCCCCAAGGAATTGACCTGACCGCTCTCCAATTGCATGAAGGCTCATGGAACATTCCAACGCCAGTTTTCTTCCCAGCCTTCTGCTCTTCCTCGGCGCCGCGGTCGTCGCGGTACCCATCTTCAAACGCATCGGTTTCGGCGCCATTCTCGGCTATCTGATCGCCGGGCTCGCCATCGGCCCCTCCGGCTTCGCGCTGTTCACCGACACCGTCACCATTCAGCATATCGGCGAGATCGGCATCGTCCTGCTGCTCTTCGTCATCGGGCTCGAGTTGCAGCTCTCGCGCCTTCTGGCGATGCGCAAGGATATTTTCGGCCTCGGCGGCCTGCAGCTCCTGGTCTGCGCCCTCGTGATCGGCGGCATCGCCAACGCATCCGGCCTCTCGATGATGGGCTCTGCGATCACCGGCATCGCCCTTGCCCTCTCCGCTACGGCGATCGCCCTGCAAGTCCTGGGCGAACGCGGCGAATTGCAGGCGCCTTATGGCCAGCGCAGCTTTGCCGTCCTGCTGTTCCAGGACATGTCGGTGGTGCCGATCCTGGCGCTCATCCCGCTTTTCGCCGTCGAGGCCAGCCACGTCGCCAGTGAAGGCGGCGGCTGGCTGCGCACCGGCATCATGGTCGGCTCGATTGCCGTGGTGGTGCTGGCGGGCCGCTATCTGCTCAATCCGCTGTTCCGCATCCTCGCCACCACCGATGCCCGCGAGGTGATGACGGCCGCGGCCCTGCTGCTGGTGCTCGGCACCGCCCTCCTGATGCAGTGGGCGGGCATGTCGATGGCGCTCGGCGCCTTCCTCGCCGGCGTGCTGCTGGCCGAATCGAATTTCCGCCACGAGCTCGAGGCCGACATCGAGCCCTTCCGCGGTCTCTTGCTCGGCCTGTTCTTCATGAGCGTGGGCATGGACATCAATGGCGCGCTGGTGCTGCAGCACTGGCTGGCTTTGGTGATCGCCGCCCTCGGCCTGATCCTGGTCAAATCGGTCTCGGTCGCCGCCGTCTTCCGCCTCACCGGCTCCACCAGGCTCGATGCCATCCGCTCCGGCATCCTGCTCTCGCCCGCCGGCGAATTCGCTTTCGTACTGATCCCGCTCGGGCTCTCCTACGGCTTCCTCCAGGGCGAACAGGCCGGATTCGTCAAGGCATTGGCCGCATTCACCATGCTGTTCGGCCCGCTGATCGCAGCCGGATCCGAACGCCTGCTCACGCGTTTCGCCCCGGCTGAGCTGACCCGGGAGGAGGATTATTCCGACGCTCACGGCAAGGCCCTGGTCATCGGCTTCGGCCGCTTTGGCCAGGTCGTCTCCCAGGTCCTGCGCACCGCCGACATCGAGACGACCATCATCGACAAGGATGTCGAGATGATCGACGTCGCCGCCCGCTTCGGTGCCAAGGTCTATTTCGGCGATGGCGGCCGGCTGGACGTGCTGCGCGCGGCCGGGGCCGGCGAGGCCCGCGTGATCTGCGTGGCGATCGATGACCGCGCCACGGCGGTGAAGATCGTCGAAATGATCAAGGCCGAGTTTCCGCTCACCGAGGTCTATTCCCGCGCCTATGATCGCCAGCACGTGCTGGCCCTGCTGAGCGCCGGCGTCGACTTCCACATGCGCGAGACCTATGAGAGCGCCCTCGCCTTCGGGCGATCGACCCTGGAAGCCCTCGGTGTCGACAATATCGAGGCCGAGGAGATCATCGAGGACGTGCGTGACCGCGACGCAAGGCGCATCGTGGCGCAGCAGCAAGGCGGCATCTATGCCGGCATGGACCTGGTCAATTCCAAGCGCCTGATGAAGCCCGAGCCGCTGGAACGCCCGGACACGGTTGGCGTCACCCTGAACAAGGAAGCCATCGACGCGGCCGAGGAAGCGAAGGAAGACGAAGAGACCGGCTGATACCCCTCGCAATCGCTGCTTCCCTTGCCAGCGATTGTGTGGGGCACAGGCTTGAGCTCTCCCAAATTGTTTGTAGACTAACGATCTTGAACAATTCGGGAGGAGCGCATCATGGCGCATGAGGAAGCCAAGGCCGGCGGTGCCAATGACAAGCTTGTCATCCGCAATATCGGCCTGCTCTTGAGCGGTGACATCGCCAATCCCATCCTCGATGCCGATACGATCGTGGCGGTCGGCGGCCGCATCGCCGCTATCGGCAAGGCGAGGGATCTCGACCTTTCCGGCGCCGCCAGCGTGATCGATGCCTCCGGCACCGCCGTTACACCCGGCCTGATCGACAGCCATGTCCATCCCGTCGCCGGGGATTGGACGCCGCGGCAGAACCAGCTCGGCTGGATCGAATCCAACCTCCATGGCGGCGTCACCACCATGATATCCGCCGGCGAGGTGCACACGCCCGGCCGCCCCAGGGATGTCATCGGCCTCAAGGCAATGGCTGTTTATGCCCAGCGCACCTTCTCGGCCTTCCGGCCCAGCGGCGTGAAGGTCCATGCCGGTGCGCCGGTGATCGAGCCCGACATGGTCGAGGACGATTTCCGGGAACTCGCCGCCGCCGGCGTGAAACTGCTCGGCGAAGTCGGTCTCGGCGGCGTCAAGGACGGCCCGACCGCGCGCAGGATGGTGGGCTGGGCCCGCAAATACGGCATCCAGTCGACCATCCATACCGGTGGCCCCTCGATCCCCGGTTCGGGCCTGATCGACAAGGACGTCGTGCTGGAGGCCGACACCGATGTGATCGGCCACATCAATGGTGGGCATACCGCCCTGCCCCTCGACCAGATCCGCTGCATCTGCGAGGGCTGCGGCCGCGGCCTGGAACTGGTGCACAATGGCAATGAACGGGCCGCCCTCTACACGCTGCGCACCGCGCGCGAGATGAACCAGCTCGAACGCGTCATTCTCGGCACGGATGCGCCGGCCGGCTCGGGTGTGCAGCCGCTCGGCATCCTGCGCATGGTCTCGATGCTGTCCTCGCTCGGCGATGTGCCGGCAGAGATCGCCCTGTGCTTTGCCACCGGCAATACCGCGCGCATGCGCTCCCTCGATTGCGGGCTGATCGAAGTGGGCCGGGCTGCAGATTTCGTGCTGATGGACAAGGCCCAGCATTCGGCGGGCAAGAACCTGCTTGAGAGCATCGAGTTCGGCGACCTGCCTGGCATCGGCATGACCGTGATCGACGGCGTGGTGCGCACCCAGCGCAGCCGTAACACTCCGCCGGCGACGAAGGTGCCGGTGATCGAGGGGGCTTGACGGCCGGTCGCGGCTAAGCAGATTCCTCCTGATCGGGCCTCGCCAAGAAACTCTGCTTACGGGCGGACGAACGCCGCTCTCATCGAAACTACGGCGGAGCCACCAATACGGCCCGCTTCAGCGTAGCAGTGCCTTGTCCTGTGCCACAAGGGTGCCCCCAGTCACATAGTCGGTACGCGGGTACTGTGCTTGGCTGAAGGCCCGCGCCCCCCGATGTCCTGTCTTCCCCTGCATCCCTGTTCGGGGTCTCAGCGCGCCATGTCGGGCGGCGGGGCCAATGACGGATGAGGGCCTATTGGCCCCAGAAGGGGTGACATGAATTATCTTGGTAAAGCATTCGCCATTGCCGGCCTGCTGGTGGGTTTTTCCGCGCCTGCCTTTGCGGGCGAACCGGAAAGCTGCAAGGCGGTGCGGTTCTCGGATGTCGGCTGGACCGACATCACCTCGACCACCGCCATCGCCTCATCCATCCTCAAGGGGCTGGGCTATCAGCCGGAGACGACCGTACTCTCCATCCCGGTCACCTATGCCTCGATGAAGGCCAAGGATATCGACGTCTATCTCGGTGACTGGCAACCAAGCATGGAAAATGACCGCAAGCCCTATCTTGAGGACAAATCCATTACGGTCATCGGCGCCAATCTGCCGGTGGGCGCGAAATATACCCTCGCTGTGCCCGAGTACACCTATGACAAGGGCCTGCACGACTTTGCCGACATCGCCAGGTTTCGGGACAGCCTTCAAGGCAAGCTCTATGGCATCGAACCGGGCAATAATGGCAATCGCCTGGTGCAGGGCCTGATCGACGCCAACAAGAACGGCCTGAAAGGCTTCCAGATGGTCGAATCCTCCGAGCAGGGCATGCTGGCCCAACTCCAGGGGGCCGTCGCGCGCCATGAGGACATGGTATTCCTGGCCTGGGCGCCGCATCCGATGAACGTCAACTTCAAGATCCGCTATCTTGCCGGCGGCGACGATACCTTCGGGCCTGATTACGGCAAAGCCGTCGTTTACACCAATGTGCGGGCTGGCTGGGCTGAACAATGCCCGAATGCCGCCCGTTTCATCGCCAATCTGAAGTTCACGGTCGAACTCGAAAACCAGATGATGCAGATGATCACCGGTGATGGTCTGGACGGCCCGACGGCGGCGGAGAAATATCTCAAGGCTAATCCTGCTATGCTGGAAGCCTGGCTCGCCGGCGTCACCGCCTTTGGCGGGCAGTCCGGATTGCCAGCTGTGCGGAAAAGCCTCGGTTTGTAGGGTTGGGCGTTGACGGGCGGGTCCGCGGCTCCCATCCGTCAACCTTCACTTGACATGACCCCGGACCTCGATAATTTATTTGTACACTAACAATTTCTCACTGCGTCGCGAGGTGGGATGTATCTGCGCCCCAGAACGGTGAACGAAGCCTGCGCGGCCCTCGCGGCCGAGCCGATGCGTATTCTCGCCGGCGGCACCGACATCTTCCCCGCACTCGGCGACAGACCGCTCACTGGCCCCGTGCTCGATCTTTCCGCCGTCGAAGGCCTGTCGGGCATCGATCTTGGCGCCGATGTCATTCGCATCGGCGCGCGCACCAGTTGGTCCACCATCACCAGGGCAACGCTGCCGCCAGCCTTGCGCGCCCTGCAGCAAGCCGCCCGCGAAGTCGGCGCAATCCAAATCCAGAATGCAGGAACCATAGCCGGCAATCTATGCAACGCCTCCCCGGCCGCGGACGGCGTACCGCCTCTGCTCGCCCTCGATGCGCGCGTCGAACTGCGCTCGGCGGCGGGCAGACGCGAACTCCCTTTGGCCGATTTCATCACGGGCTATCGCAAGACGGCCCGACGGCCCGACGAATTGGTGAGCGCCATCCTGGTACCGCGCTGCATCGAGACGGCCCGCTCGGCCTTCCTGAAGCTCGGGGCCCGCAAATATCTGGTCATCTCCATTGCGATGGTTGCCGTCATCCTCGCTTGCGATAACAGGGGTATCATTCGCGATGCACGTATTGCCGTCGGCGCCTGTTCGGAAGTCGCCCGGCGCCTGAACGCCCTGGAGACTGCCCTGATCGGCACCAAGGCGGAGCCCGGCCTGGGTGCGGCGATCCGGCCGGAGCATCTCGCCGGCCTGGCACCGATCGACGACGTCAGAGCCAGCGCGGACTATCGGCGGGATGTGGTGAGAACCTTGATCGCCCGTACACTCGATGCGGCCCTACAATAAGGAGAGGCGGGATGGACCAGAAGCTGCCCGGCTTCACGCTCAACGGCGGGGCCGCCACCATCGCCGCGGCGCCCGGCGCCCGCCTCAGTCAGGTCCTGCGCGAGACATTCGGGCTGACGGGCACCAAGGTCGGCTGCGACGCAGGTGACTGTGGGGCCTGCACGATCCTGCTCGACGGCGAGGCGACTTGTTCCTGCCTGGTTGCGGTTGCCCAGGCCGAGGGACGCCGGGTCGATACCATTGAAGGGCTGACCCGCAGCAACCCGCTCACTCGGGCCTTGCAGGCCTCTTTCCTGCGGCACGGCGCGGCCCAATGCGGCATCTGCACGCCCGCCATGCTCACGGCTGCAACGGCTTTGCTGCAGGATGGCAGCGCGTGCACCGAAAGCGCTGTCGCCGATGCGCTCGGCGGCGTCCTCTGCCGCTGCACCGGCTATCGCAAGATCATCGACGCAGTGCTCGCAGTGGCGTGTGGCTCTTCAACCACCGCTTCTTCCAGCTCCGAGGGCCCTGTCGGCTCGCGCATCGATCGTCTCGACGGCCTTGCCAAGGTGGAAGGGCGTGACATTTTCGGGGCGGACGAGAAGCCCCGGGATGTCCTGGCGCTACGGGCCATACGCAGTCCTCACCATCGCGCTGCCTTCGAGATCGGTGACATCGACGCCTTCCTCGCCGCGCATCCCGGCCTCCTCAGGGTCTTCACGGCACGGGACGTCCCCGGCCGCAATTGCTATGGCGTCATCCCGGCCTTTGCGGATCAGCCTGTCTTCGCCAGCGGCGAAACCCGTTTTCGCGGCGAGGCCATCGCTGCCGTGGTGGGTGAGCTGGCCGCCGTCGAGGCGCTCGACCTCTTGGCCTTCCCGGTCAGTTGGACGCCGCTCGCCGCCCTCACGGCCATGGACGAGGCCCTCGCCTCGACCGAGCTCCTTCATCCAACCCGCCCCGGTAACATCCTCACCCGCGGCCGCGTCGTGCGCGGTGACGTCGAAGTCGCCCTTGCCGCGGCCGATGTCGTGGTGGAAGGTGAATTCGAGACCGGCTTCGTCGAACATGCCTATATCGAACCGGAAGCAGGCTTTGCCCGCCGCGTGGGGGACCGCATCGAGATCCAGGCCTGTACCCAGGCGCCTTATATGGATCGCGACGACGTCGCCGACCTCCTCGGCATCCCGCCAGAGAATGTGCGCATCATCCCCACCGCCGTCGGCGGCGGCTTCGGCTCGAAGCTCGACCTGTCGATCCAGCCCTTCATCGCCGTCGCCGCCTGGCAGCTCGATCGTCCCGTCCGCATGGTCTATTCGCGCTCCGAATCGATCGCCACCACCACCAAGCGGCATCCGGCCCGGATGAAGCTGCGGATCGGCGCCTCGCGGGAGGGCAGGCTCACCGCGATGGACTTTTCCGGCGATTTCAACACCGGCGCCTATTCCTCCTGGGGCCCGACGGTGGCCAACCGCGTGCCGGTGCACGCCTCCGGTCCCTATTACATCCCGCATTATCGTGCGCTCGCCCGGGCCGTGCACACCCATCTGGTGCCGGCAGGCGCCTTTCGAGGCTTCGGCGTGCCGCAATCCTCGATCGCCCAGGAACAGCTGTATGACGAGCTTGCCGATAGGCTCGGTATCGACAGGCTGGAATTTCGCATCCTCAACGCCCTCACCAATGACCAGCCGACTGTGACGGGCCAGGTGCTTGGCAAGGGCGTCGGCATCAAGGCCTGCCTGGAGGCTTTACGCGCTCCCTGGCGGCGCGCCCGCGAGGAGGCCACCGCCTTCAATGGCGCCCAGGCGGGTCCGTTTCGGCGAGGTGTGGGCGTCGCCGGCATGTGGTATGGCTGTGGCAACACCTCCCTGCCCAATCCCTCCACCATCCGGCTGGGCCTCAAGCCCGATGGGCGATTGGCATTGCACCAGGGGGCCGTCGATATAGGCCAGGGGTCCAACACGGTGATCCCCCAGATCTGCGCGCAGGCCCTTGGCGCGCCGGTGGAGGCCTTCGACCTCGTCTCCGCCGATACGGACCTCTCGCCCGATTGCGGCAAGACCTCGGCCTCTCGCCAGACCTTCGTCACCGGCAAGGCGGCGGAACTCGCGGGGCGGGACCTGCGCGCCCAGATCCTGCGCCAGACCAATGCCGGCGAGAATGCCACGATCCGCTTCGGAGACGCCGTGCTGACGGTGGAAGACGGCGAAAGGGTGCGCACGCTCGCTCTGGCGGACCTGCCGACCAACAAGCTCGGCTATGCCCTCTCCACCGAACAGACCTTCGATCCGCCCACCAGCCCCCTCGACGCGGATGGCCAGGGCGAACCCTATGCTCTCTACGGCTTCGGCGCCCATATGGCGGAGATCGAGGTCGATTGCGAGCTCGGCACGATCAAGGTCCTGAAGATCACCGCCACGCATGACGTCGGCCGCGCTATCAATCCGACCCTGGTGGAGGGTCAGATCGAAGGCGGCGTCGCCCAGGGCCTCGGCCTGGCCCTGATGGAGGAGTTCCATCCCGGCCGTGGCGAGAATCTGCACGATTATCTCATCCCCACCATCGGCGACGTTCCCCCGGTGGAGACGATCCTGATCGAGGATGCCTCACCTGTCGGTCCGTTCGGTGCCAAGGGCGTCGGCGAGCAGGCTCTCATTCCCACCGCGCCAGCCATCCTCAACGCCCTGCACGATGCGGCCGGGATCCGGCTGCGCCGAGTGCCGGCGACACCGGACCGGGTACGGGCGGCGATCTTGGAGCGCGGACTTCCAGTCCCGAAATAGGATTTCCCGGGTGCGCGGGCATCTTGCCCGCTCTTGGAAACATCACGCGTGTGGAGAAAAAAGGCGGACGGAACGTCCGCGCTCCAAATCACCGCTTGAACAAACGCGCATCCGCCGGCGTAGGATCACCAGGCAGTTGGGCGGCGCGATGGCAGACCTTGGCCTCCTCGATGAGCTGGTCGAGCAAAGCTGTGAACAGCACCGGCTTGGCGGCAGCCTCCCAGAGGAAATAGCCGAAGGAGCCCGGGCAGGGATTGACCTCGTTGAGCCAGACCTCGCCGGTCCGCTCATTGGACAGGAAATCGATGCGCGGCGCGCCGGTGCCGTTCACGGCATCGAAGGCGTCCGTTGCCCATTGCCGGATATTGTTCTCCAGCGCCGCCGGCAGTTCGGGATTGATGTCGCGCGTCAGCGACAGCATGCCCTGGCTCGAAGCCCCCGGCTGCTTGCTGCCGCCGGTCTTCTTGGAGCCACCGGACATGTATTTGGTCTTGAAGTCGAGCAGGTCGCTCTGGCGCTTCGGCCGCTCGATGGCCGAGGTGACGATCTCGCCCTTCTCGCGGCGCACGGCGACATTGTATTCGACCAGATTCTCGACGAAAGGCTCGATGATCGCGTGGGTGTCGAACTTGAAGATGCCGGGCAGCACCTGGCGCACGGTGTCGACGTCCTCAGCCCTGGCGACGCCGATCGAGGAGCCCAGATGCGCCGGCTTGACGATCACCGGGAAGGCAATGTTCTTGAGCGCGGCTTCCAGGCCCGCCTTGTCCGGCACCAGACCGGTCGCGGGGCGCGAGACCACCACATCCGGGAGCATGACGATGCCGCGCCCGGCAAAGGCCCGCTTGGTGATGGCCTTGTCCATCAGGATGGCCGAAGCCATGGTACGGGCGCCGGTATAGGGCACGTTCGCCGTCTCGAACACGCCCTGGATCTGGCCGTCCTCGCCAATATTGCCGTGGAAGGCGAGCAGGGCGACGTCGAACTCGATCGGCTCGGGCTTCTTGGCAAAAAGCCCCGTCTTGCCGCGCGGAACCAGAAGCCCCTTGCCAGCCGACAGATCGAGATCGACCCGCGTCAGCGCGCGCCGTGCTTCCTCATCCGGGATGTAGTTCGCGCGATTGCGCAGGGCATCGCCGGTGAACCAGGCACCGTCCCCCGCGATATACACGGGAAAACCCTCATATTTCGAGCTGTCGAGCGCGTTGAGCGCCTGCAGACCTGAAACGATGGAGACGTCATGCTCCGGCGAGCGCCCACCGAACAGTACCGCGACGCGCGTTTTCGACATCGTGTTTCCTTATAGCGTTTTGCGATTTGGCGGAATCGCCAAGAATCGCAAAGACGCGTTCGAACAAAGAGGGAGAGCAAAAGTGCGTTTCCGCTTAAACGCACTTTGCTCCAGAGATTGAACCGAATCGTTGCCTCGAAAATAAGGTGCTACAAGCGACGAGGCAAATCGCGATCCTGTTGCCGTTCCATGGAAATTCTGTGGCTGGTACACCGGTAGCGGCGATCTTGGATGCCCGGGCTTGCCACGAGGCGCGCCATGAAGCACTTTGCGCGGCGATGGAGGCCCGCCACGATCGAATTCCGGTCGTGACATTCATGGAATGAACGCGCCTTTCCGATCCCGAAGCGCTTTGCGACTTGGCGGACTCGGCAGGCGCTTCAGCGGAGGAACGATGTCGAATACCCTGTCTCAGATTCCATTGTTCCAATCGTTGGACGAAGCCACGATCAAGGCGTTCGACGGCCGAGTACGCTGGGCCAAGTTCGAAGAGAACGAACTCGTCGTCGACTATGACGACAATTCCAACGACGTCTATTTCCTGCTCTCCGGCAAGGTGCGAGTGCTCTACCGCACCATCACCGGCAAGGAAGTGATTCTGGCCGAACTCGGCGGCGGGCAGTTCTTCGGGGAGTTGTCGGCCATCGACGGTGTCGGGCGCTCGGCCAACGTCACCGCGCTCAACCGCTCGCAGATGTGCATCATCTCTGGACCGGTCTTCATGGAGATGCTCACGCAGAACGCCTCGGTGTGCAAGCAGATCCTGCTGCTGCTCGCCGGCCGCGTGCGAGCCCTCAACACCAAGCTCGCCGAGCATTCCTTCCTGCAGACCAAGCACCGGCTCTATGCCGAACTCATCCGCCTCTCGCAGCCCCGCGCCAGCCATCCCGGACAGCGCGTGCTCTCGCCGCCCCCCTTCCATCACGACCTCGCCGCCCGCATCGGCTGCCGCCGCGAAGCCGTTTCCCGCGAACTTTCGGCGCTGGAGAAGGAAGGCTTGGTCAGCAAGACCCGCGGAGCCCTCGCCTTGGTCAATCCGGAAGAACTGAACAAGCGGATTTCGGCAGCGCTGGCGGATTAAAGGGGCAGGTCTTCAGACCCGCCTAATCCTTACCAGCCTGCGCAACGACTCCTGCCGGGCCTGAAGACCCGCTCCCCGTATGATGCCAGCGCGGCTTGAAGCCATTGCGGAGCGCCGCCACGCTCGCCGGCGGGGTCAGCAGCCGAGCCGGCCGATCCTGCCATTCGATAGCTTGCCAGCCTTCAGGCGACCAGCGCAGCACTCTGCCCTCGCGCCGGGTGAAGGCAGCCTTGCCATCGGCCCAGACGGCACCATCGGGGAGGTTCCCGCTGTCTTCCATCCGATGTTCGCCGAGACGCTCGGTGTGGAGAATACGGTCCATCCCTCCTGCAGAGCGGTCTTCGGCCGGAAACGCTGCTTGAAATGAACGTGCATCGGCACGACGGCATTCAAAACAAGGACGATGGCCCGCCGCGAGCGCCGTCACTTCATCCAAGAAAAAGAGTTCCGTGTAGCCGCTTTCCGGCGCCATTACAGTTCGTCGCCACCCCTTGCAGTTGAGTTCACAACATATCCAAGCCCTGGATGCCCAACGTCGGCGTCCCAAGCGCTGGTGATCATCATGGAGACGCCCACCCCGATTGCCCATCATTGTCCCACGCGCTGCTAAAGCAACGATCTCGCCGAACGGCGTGACCCGGTTCTGGAGCGGATGGCTCATGGTTTGGCTTTCCCCCCAGCGTCGAAGGTCGCGAGATAGGCGATCACATCATCCACCGTCGCGTCATCGCGAATGCCGGCAAAGGTCATCTTGGTGCCGGGAACGACAGCCGAAGGGTGGGCAAGGAAGAGGCGCAAGGAGGCCTCGTCCCAAATCTTGCCCGACGTCTTCAGCGCTTGCGAATAGACATAATCCGGCGCGGAGGCGGCGGGGCGTCCGACAATGCCGTTGAGCTGGGGTCCGACCACGTTCTTGGCGCCCTCGCCGACCCGATGGCAGGCCGCGCAACGGGCAAAGCCAGCCTTGCCTTTCACGGCATCGCCGGCAAAGGAAGGCGATGACAGGAGAAGAAGGGCGAGAAGCGCTCCTGGGACCGCCGCGCGAAGCCCGGTGTGCCGATCTCCAGATCGGCATCCGCTTGCCTGATCGACGCACCGTTTCCAAGTATGCCGATCTGGAGATCGGCACACCATTGTCACGCCTGGAAGCCAGTGGTCCCAGGAAGAACCTGTCATTTCGCCAGCGCCTGCTCGCGGATCCTTGCGATGGTAGTCATCGGCGTGATCGCCTCCGGATCGATGCGGCAATGCAGGATGGCGGGCTTGCCGGAGGCCGCCGCCCGCTCGAAGGCCGGGCCGAATTCGGCCGCCGTCGTCACGGTCTCGCCATGGCCGCCAAAGGCGAGCGCATAGGCGGCAAAGTCCGGATTCCTGAGCTTCGTCGCCGAGACCCGCCCAGGGAATTCCCGTTCCTGATGCATGCGGATGGTGCCGTACATGCCGTTGTCGACGACGACCACGATGATCGGCAGGTCATACTGCACGGCGGTGGCGAATTCCTGGCCGTTCATCATGAAGCAGCCGTCGCCGGCGAAACAGACCACCGTTTTCGAACGGTCGAACGCCTTGGCCGCCACCGCAGCAGGCACGCCATAGCCCATCGAGCCCGATGTCGGCGCAAGCTGCGTGCCGAAGCGGCGGAAGCGCAGATAGCGTTGCACCCAGATGGCATAATTGCCGGCGCCGTTGCAGATTACCGCGTCCTCGGGCAGGCGGTCGCGCAGCCAGAGCATCGCCTCGCCATATTGGAACGTGCCGGGAATGGGCTTGGGCTCGTCGGTCCAGTCGTGGAAGTCCCGGTTCGCCTGGCGCGTCTGCCCCGACCAGGACAGGCTGCCCGAGGGCTGAAGCCCGTCCAAGGCTGCGGCGAAGGCCTGGGCCGTCGCATGGATGGCGAGCATGGGCTGGTAGACCCGTCCCAGTTCCTCGGCGCCGGCATGGATATGCACCAGGCGCTGGCGCGGAGTAGGAATATCGACCAGCGAATAGGAAGAAGACGGCATTTCCGAAAGCCGTCCGCCGGCCAGGATCAGGAGGTCGGCCTCCTTGATACGCTGGGCGAGCTTTGGATTGGGTCCTATGCCGACATCGCCGGCATAATTGGGATGGTCGGCCGGAAACAGCATCTGGCGCCGGAAGGAGGTGCCGACAGGCAGGTCGAAGCGCTCGGCGAAGCGGGTGAGATCAACCACCGCCTCATCAGACCAGCCCGACCCGCCGACGATCAGGAAGGGATTTTTCGCCTCCCCGAGCAGGCCCTCGAGGCGCGCCATCTCGGCCTGGCCGGGATAGGTCTGAACCGGCTCGACGAAAGCGGCGTCGGCAACCGTGGCTGTTTCGACCAGCATGTCCTCCGGCAGGGCGATCACCACCGGGCCGGGGCGGCCTTGCATGGCGACGCGGAACGCGCGGGTCACCAGTTCGGGAATGCGCTCTGCCTTGTCGATCTCGACCACCCATTTGGCCATCGAGCCGAAGAAGGCCTTGTAGTCGACCTCCTGGAAGGCTTCACGCTCGCGCATGCCCGTCTCGATCTGGCCGATGAAGAGAATCATCGGCGTGGAATCCTGCATGGCGATATGCACGCCATGGGAGGCGTTGGTGGCGCCGGGCCCGCGCGTCACCATGCAGATGCCGGGCCGGCCGGTGAGCTTGCCGACCGCTTCCGCCATCATCGCCGCGCCCCCCTCCTGGCGACAGACGGTGACGTCGATCGGGGCATCATGGAGGGCATCCAGCACGGCGAGATAGGATTCGCCCGGCACGCAGAAGACATGTTCGACACGCTGCGCGACCAGTGCATCGACGATCAGGCGGCCGCCATTGCGGGGTTGAGACTCGGACCTGGGCTCTACTTTGGACACCGACATGGGCATTGGCACTCTTGGATGAACAGCCCGAGTCATACGCCGAGGATCAGCTTCGTGGAACCGCCATTCTTCCGGGCAGTCTCGGCATCTTGCCATCGGTGCCGGCGTTGTTGCGGAAGGCGTGTCTTGGAGCCCTCGATCTCCGCGACCTCTTGCCGCGAGGCCTGCGGAACATTACATGCAGCTCATGTTGTCGCCTGAACCCCTCAAGCTGCTTGCCTTCGATGGAGAGGACCTGGAGGTCATCTCAACCCATCTGCAGGAGGCGGCCGTCGTGCCGGCCGAAATCGCCTGGTTGCCGCGCGAGAAGCGCTTCGCCTTGGTGATGGATCGCTATGACTGGTGCCGTGCCCAGAGTGGTGAGCGCACGAGGCGGCGCTCTGGCCTGCATTTCGAGCGGGTTCTCGGGGTCAAGCGTTCGCATTTCGAGCAGAACGCCGGCCAGAAGGCTGTTCTGCTTTCGATCTCCTTCGAGGTCAGCGACGATCCAGCCGGGCTGGTGACCCTCTATTTCGAGGGCGGCGGCGCCATCCGCCTCGAAGTGGAATGCCTGGAAGCGGCGATGTCCGATCTCGGCCCGGCCTGGCCCTGTGGCTCCCCGCCACCGGAGCGGGTGTGAGGCAAAGTCCCTCGCCGACGTATTTTTCTTGAAGCGCCCCGGCATTTCTTGTCATTAGCGGCCCGCCCCTTTCGTTCTTTCCGCCGCACAAGGAAATGCCATGCCGGTTCGGCTCCACAGCGCCCAGGCCGATTTCGCCGACGCCTTCGCCACCCTTCTCGCCGCCAAGCGTGAGATCTCGGAGGATGTCGACGCCTCCGTCAAGGCCATCATCGAGGATGTGGTCGCGCGCGGCGACGCGGCGGTGATCGACTATACCGCCCGCTTCGATCGCCTGACGCTCAGTGCCGAGACCATGCGTGTCACGACGGCTGAGATCGAAGCGGCGCATGCCCAATGCGATGCCGGTGCGCTCGAAGCCCTGGCACTGGCCGCCAGCCGCATCCGCGCCTACCATGAGCGCCAGAAGCCTGTAGACACGCTGTTCAAGGATGCGCTCGGCGTGGAGCTCGGCTGGCGCTGGACGGCGATCGAGGCCGTCGGCCTCTACGTGCCGGGCGGCACGGCCGCCTACCCCTCCTCCGTCTTGATGAACGCCATTCCGGCCAAGGTCGCAGGTTGCCCCCGCCTAGTGATGGTGGTGCCGAGCCCCGGAGGCGTCCTTAACCCACTGGTGCTCGCAGCAGCGAAGCTCGCCGAGGTCGACGAAGTCTATCGCATCGGCGGCGCCCAGGCCGTCGCCGCGCTGGCCTATGGCACCCGGACCATCGCGCCGGTCGCCAAGATCACCGGGCCCGGCAATGCCTATGTCGCCGCCGCCAAGCGCCGTGTCTTCGGTCATGTCGGCATCGACATGATCGCTGGCCCCTCCGAGGTGCTGGTGATCGCAGACGACAGCGCCAATCCGGCCTGGATCGCCGCCGACCTGCTGGCCCAGGCCGAGCATGACAGCGCCTCCCAATCGATCCTGCTCACCGACAGCCCTGCGCTGGCACAGGCGGTGGAGCACGAGGTGGAAGCCCAGCTTGCCACGTTACCCCGCGCCGAGATCGCCGGGGCGAGCTGGCGCGACTACGGCGCCCTGATCACCCTCTCCTCGCTGGACGAGGCTCCGCCCTTGGCCGACCGTCTCGCCGCCGAGCATCTGGAGATCGTCACCCGCGATGCCGAGGTCCTCGCGGGCCGCATCCGCAATGCCGGCGCCATCTTCCTCGGCGGCCACACGCCCGAGGCGATCGGCGATTATGTCGGCGGCTCCAATCACGTGCTGCCCACGGCCCGCTCGGCCAAATTCTCCTCCGGCCTGGGCGTGCTCGACTTCATGAAGCGCACCTCCATCCTGAAATGCGGACCCGAGCAGCTTGCGGCTCTCGGCCCGGCCGCGATCGCGCTCGGCGAGGCGGAAGGGCTTGCCGCCCATGCGCGTTCGGTCTCCATCCGCAGCAATCGGATCTAGTGCGACAGTTGCGTTTGTTTGATAGAGCGCGGGTAACACGGAGTGGCGACCTCCTGGTCGCCATATTCCTCGTCCGAAATGGTACCCTTTAGGCATGTCGACCAGGAGGCCGACACTCCCAAATACCGCCCAACCGAAAAATATACCCGTAGTGCCAGGCTGACGTGAAGCCACGTTCCGTTTGACCGCGCTTTGCTCTATGAGAGCCCATGCACCGTGCTATGAGATGCCATGGACAATGAGGAATTCAGCCCCACCTGCCGGTTGATCGCCGTTCATCTCGATGAGCGCAGCATCGGGCGCGGCAATCAGGATCAAGAACATGAGCGGCGGGTCGCCGCCTATGACCTCATCGAGGAGAATGCGTTCTCGCCGATCGGCTATGACGCAGGGCCCTACGGCCTGCATATCTCCTTGCAGGATGGCCGCCTGGTCCTCGATATTCGTAATGCCGACAGCCAGCCGGTCGTGGTGCATATCCTCTCGCTCACGCCGCTGCGGCGCGTGGTGCGCGACTATTTCACCATCTGCGACAGCTATTACGCCGCCATCCGCAGCGCCACGCCCTCCCAGATCGAAACGATCGACATGGCCCGGCGCGGCCTGCACAATGAAGGATCGGAGATCCTGCGCGAAAGGCTGGCCGGCAAGATCGCCCTCGATCTTTCCACCGCAAGGCGGTTGTTCACCCTTGTTTCCGCTCTCTACTGGAAAGGCTGAGGCGTGAAGGAGGGCCGCCGTCCACAGTCGGTCCTGTTCGCCTGCGCGCATAATGTCGTCCGCTCGCCCATGGCGGAGGCGATCGGGCGCTATTATTTCGGGCGCTCCATCTTTTTCGGCTCGGCGGGCGTGCGTCCGGGCGAGCCGGATCCCTTCGTCGCCGCCGCGCTGGACGAAATCGGCATCTCACTCGGCAAGCACCGCCCCCAGAGCTTCGAGGATCTGGAAGAACTGGAAGGACTGAACTTCGACCTGATCATCACCCTCGCCCCGCAGGCCCACCACAAGGCGCTCGACCTCACGCGCACTTTGGCCGCCGACGTCGAATATTGGCCGACCCCGGACCCCAGCCTCGCCAGCGGCAACCGCGAGCAGAAGCTCGATGCCTATCGCGCCCTGCGCGAAAGCCTGATCGACAAGATCACTCACAGACTAGGCTGACGCCGCCTCCCTGCGCCGATGCTGCCTTGCCTCACGGCCTGTTCCACAAGATACAGTTTCGCGCCCGGGAACATCTTTCTCTCCAACGCGTGTATCATGTATAAGCCGCGTTGCGATTTTTCAGCTCCGCCTCTATCGTGCGCAGCAATGAACCGGAGGTTTTGATGCGCGTTCTGCGTTCCCTTGTCCTTGCCGCCCTGTCGGCCGTTACCCTGTCGAGTTGTTCGATGTTCGGTTCGGTGCCACCGAACAATGTGCCGCCGACTTTGCCCAAGCCCATGGACAGCAAGGCCTCCCGTCCCTTCCCGATGAACCGGACCTTCGCGGCGATCTCCTACAAGGATCAGACCTTCAAGGACGACCGGCCGACCATCCTGGTCTCGGACAGCTATCGCGGCACCGGGTTTTCGGCGTGCAACAACTGGTCCGCCACCATCATTCCACGCGCCGACCAGCGCATGGCCATCGGCCCGGTGGCGATCAGCAAGCGCAAATGCGCCGATCGCCTGATGCACAACGAGCAGGTCTTCCTGTTCGTGATGCGCACCTCGACCGATTGGTCCTATGACGGCTACACGCTGATCCTGCGTGGCCCCTATGGCGAGATGAAGTTCCAGCCGGCGGCGTAAGCCCGGGCTTCGGAACGGAATTGAAAAGGCCGGTCGCGAGAGACCGGCCTTTTGTGCTTCAACGGACCGTGCGCCCGATCATGCCGCTGCAGTGGGCTCGGAATGAGTCATCCTGCCGCTGGTATCCAGCGACGCCTCGAACGCCCGCAGACGTTTGTGGATGGACAGCAATTCGACGATGGTCGTCCACGAATTCACCAGAAACTGGAAGGAATTGGCGACACTGTTGAAGGCGCCGGCGATTTGCTGATACAGGCCGAGCGTAAGGGCGCCGGCGGCAAAAGACGGAATCATCAGGAAGACCCCGAAGACATTGTCGGCCTGCAGATAGAGCGACCTCGCCGTATTGAAATAGGTGTAGTGCAGATAGATCCTGAAGTAGTTCTTCCTAACATTGGCGAACAATTCCCGTACCGTAATGGGGTCCGCCCGGTCGACGTGATCCTCACCATAGACCAGTTCCTTACGATAAGCCGCTTCCACCTTCTGATTGAGGAATTGCAGCCCCGGCAGCTTGATGCCGATCACGCTAAGCAGGACCGTCCCGAATACGGCCCATAGGATCGCCGCTACGACCAGGGGCTGCGGGATGACGCCGACCACCGGCAAGGCAACGATATGCCGCGACAGGGACGACAAGAGCGGCAGAAATGCCACCAGGGTCATGACGGAACTCACCAGCGAAATGCCGAGCGATTCAACGATGGTGGAGAAGCGCATCGTATCCTCCTGGACACGCTGAGCAGCACCTTCGATGGAACGTAGCCTGGTCCAATTCTCCATGTAGAAATCGTTCATCGCCGTGCGCCATCTGAAGACATAGTGGTTCGTCACGAACGAAGTCAGCACGAAGGCGGCAACGGCGACCAACGCGATGACGAGGAATGTCAATAACCCAAGATACAATTCGGATGCAGATACGGAATTCGGCGCAGACATCGCCTTTTGGATGAGATTGAAATAGGGCCCTCTCCAATTGTTGATCACAACGCTGACCTGGACGCCGAAATAGGTCACGAAGATCAGAAAGCCAGATACGAGAATCGACCAATTCTGCCAGCGATGCGGGCTAAAAACAGCCCAAAACCCGTAGAAAATACCCAAAAACACGGCAAAGTAGACATAGAACCAAAGAAAGGAATTGGTCCAGAAGTAGGATAGGTCAACCACGTCGCCATCGCCATCGCTGGCGGGCAATCCGATATATTGGCCCCAGCCTCTCGCTCCTCCGTACCAAAGCAGTATTGCAACAAGCAGCCAGAGGCAGGCTGTCAAAAAGAAGACCTTTGGTTTTGGGAAGAAGGACGTGAACACCTAGAAAATTCCTTTGCGTGCGAGCGCAACAGCGCTCTTGTGGTTCTTGCACCCGCAGCCCGACCTATGGCGCTGCTCATCTGTCATGGAAATAACGGGCCGGAGACAACGGGTGGCTTGTATAAAACGGGCACGTTCTCCGGGCAGAGCCCCTTCTTTCTCGCGCGCGGGAAAGTAAGGGGCTCTGCCGCCTGGCATGAGGGGGTGTATCTTCATCGCGCACCGAATTCGGCCAGTGGGCGTTCCTCGATATGAGCCGCCGTCTCGTCCGGCACGACCGCAAGACGGCGGTCGTGCAATCCGGCAAGCGAGGAGCGGTGCCCGATCGAGACGATCGTGGTATCGGGCAAGGCTCGACGAAGCAGGCCGTAGAGATCGGCCTCGCTCGTTTCGTCAAGCGCAGAGGTCGCCTCGTCCAGCAGCAACCAGGTGGGCCGACGCAGGATGGCGCGCGCCAGAGCGATGCGCTGCTTCTCCCCGCCCGACAAGGTGTTGTCCCATTTGTCGTCGGCATCGAGGCGATCGGAAAGTTCACCAAGACCGACCTGCTCCAGTACGGCACGATAGTGCTGTTCTTCGAAGGCTTCGGCCCCGTGGGGATAGGCCAGAGCCGAGCGCAACGATCCCAGCGGGAAATAGGGCTGCTGCGGCAGCAGCATCACGTCTTCGGTCTCCGGCAGGGCAATGATGCCCTTGCCATAGGGCCAGATGCCCGCAATGGCACGGAACAGGGTGGTCTTGCCGGAGCCCGACGGCCCCGTCACCAAAGTTCGGACTCCCTTGGGGAGGCTGAAATCCGTCTTCTTGAGGAGATTGGCTCCATTGGGCAGCGCCACATCCACATCCTTGCCTTCGATGATCCCTTGCTGCGGAACGGGTATGGCGTGGACGCCCTCATCGCGCGCCGCGTTGGCCCTGACGATGGCCAAGTCGAAGCCGGTAAGACGGTCGATCGTGGCCTTGTAAGCCGCAAGGATGGCGTAGGACGTCACAAAAAAGGAAAGAGCGGGTATGATATTGCCGAATGCATCGGCAGTTTGCATGAGCGTTCCCGACTTCATGGCCTCATTGGCGAAATAAGCCGGGGCTAACAGGAAGAAGGGCAACACGAGATTGAACTGGCCGTAGGCGAAAGTGACCGAAACCAGCTTGAGCTGCCGCATCAGCAGATCGAAGCGTGTCTGATAGACGGACGCGAAACGTGCCAGCAGACCCCGCTTTTCTTCCTCCTCGCCGTGCAGGAGAGCAATCTGCTCGTCATTTTCGCGCACGCGCACCAGATTGTAGCGGAAATCGGCCTCGAGCCTCTGAACCTTGAAATTGAGCGGCACCAGCGGCCGGCCGATAAGATGTGAGAGATAGGTGAACAGGATGGCCCAGGCCAGGAGCATCCACACCAGGTAGCCGGGAATATTACTCAGATCATATCCAGCAATTTTGTAGGGAAATTCAGCCGATATGCCCCACAATATCGTGACGAAGGCGTAGATGTTGAGAAGTTGCGAGAATATGCCGGTATAATTGTCGTAGGAACCCTGGACGAAATCGCGAACATCCTCGGAGATACGCTGGTCCGGGTTGTCCGTCTTATTACCGGCAACCGACAAGCGATAATGGACCTTGTCGGAAAGCCAATCTTTGACATAACGGCCCGAAAGCCAATTGCGCCAACGCAGGGCGGCGTAGCTACTGATATACAGATCGACCATGCCCCTCAGAACCCAGAAGAAGGCGAGCGCCCCATAAACGCCCATCTCCGTCCAAAAAGCGGCCGCGGCCTTGTCCTGGATGGCTGTATAAAAGCGGTTCTGCCAAAAATTGAAGAGAACGTTGAGATAGACGAACAACACGTTCGAAACGATGACGAGGCCGAGCAGGCCAAGAGCCACGTTCCTTTCCCGCATCGCCCATTTGCCGAAGAGGCCGAGGTTGAGTTCCGCCCGGTCTTCCGCCTCGAAATAGGGGTTTACCAAGTCGACGATCCGTCGAAGCACCGGCACGAAATAGATCAGGTAATGCAGCAGGGCGAGAATACTGGCGACGATGGCGGCGTTGGCTGGAGGCAGATAGGGCTGAACTGTCTCCGAAACTTTACCCGCCTCGTTCAGGGCCGTGACGCCACCGAGGATCAGAAATGACAAGGCAAATAAGCTCACCAGGAAGCGCAGGACTGTCGGAATGCGGGCGGACAGAAACAAGACAACCGTGAGCACGAGGGATGCCAGGGGCAGATACAGGGGCACCGGACCGACGATGGAACCTGCAGCAAAACCAATCGTGGAAACAGCACAAAGACCCGCGAGGAGCCGGATCATGAAGACGGCCTTTCAGAAGTACGCCATCGGTCAGGCGAGGAATCCATTGCCTTTGACCATGCGGAATTAAGGTTAATACAACCCTGTCGTCCGCCCCCAAGCGGAAGGATATTGAGCATCCTTTGCCGCCTGCCACAAATGATCAAATGGTAAGGTGGTTCAGCATTTCGTGAAGGCCATCCGCGGTTCACAACCGTTTCGGCCAATAAAAAAGACGCGCCGGGGCGCGCCTCTGAATGGGATTGGGTGAGAGACTGCCCGACCCTATGCGCCGGAGAGGCCCTCCATTCTTGTTATTCGTCGCTTGCCTTCACGCGAACCGGTGACCCTGCCGCTTGAAGATGCTTTGTCGGGGATCACACAGTCTTGAGGTTGCCGGCTGCCGCCTTGCCCGTCTTGCGATCGGTCAGGATCTCGTAACCGATCTTCTGGCCTTCACGCAGTTCGGGTAGACCGGCACGCTCGACGGCGGTGATATGCACGAATACGTCGTGACCACCGTCATCAGGCTGAATGAAGCCATAACCTTTCTGGGTGTTGAACCATTTTACGGTTCCCGTGCTCATAGATAGATAGTCCTTTACTTCGTTCCAAAGCATGGACGCCCCACGGAAATCCGTGCTTCGCCCGGTTTTGTGAAATTTGGGGAGGGTGTCCTGAACGTACGTCCCGCTAGAGCCGCCCGAAGGCAGCTCAAGTGCATGGATGTACCGGCCCAGTCGTCCGGCCAAATGACGTCAGATCGATAACACAGGTTTGTCGAAATTCACAAGTGCGTGGCCCAAGCAGGCTTAAGAGGCGGGAAAGATCACAGTTCTGCCATTCCCAGCTGCCACGGCTTGGTCTAGAGCAAAGCGCGTTTGGACAGAAACGCTTGTTTGCTCTAGCTCCCTGTTTTGACGCATCTTTGCGGTTCTTGCCGGTTCCGGAAAATCGCAAAACGCTATAGAGGCTGTGCCTGTCGCCTCCTTCTCTCGCCCCGTCAGTGGAACCGTGCCCGGTATGACCGCCCTTCTGCGCCCTGCTCTTATCCTGCTTGCTCTTTGCGCCAGCACGCCCGCTCTTGCCGACAGCGCCGACCGGGATTGCTCGAAAGGGGTGGCCGAGCAGCGCATTCCCGCCTGCACGCAATTGCTCGATCGGAAGCTGGCCAAAACGACGCGGGCGCTGGTGTATTTCCGGCGTGGACAGGCCTATGCGGAAAACAGCGACGACGCCAAGGCGGTGGCGGATTTCGGCGCGGCGCTCGAATTGCGGCCGCGCGACGCCGCCAGCCTGACCGCACGGGCCGATGCCCAGTCCCGCCTCGGCGAGATGGACGCGGCGCTGGCCGATTATGCCGCCGTGATCGCCGTCAATCGGCGTTCGGCCCTCCCGCTGGTCAATCGCGGCTTTGCGCTGCTCCAATTCGACCGCAACGACGAGGCGATCAAGGATTTCGATGCTGCCATCGCCCTCAACGGGCGCGAGGAAGAGGCGTATAAGGGCCGTGGCGATGCCCATCGCGCCCTCGAGGAGCATATGGCCGCCATCGACGACTACACGCAGGCCATCCGGCTCGACAAGACCTACAAGAATGCCTTCTATGCCAGAGCCCGTTCCCTCATTGAGATGAAGGACTATACTCGCGCCCTGGAAGACCTGCAGAAGGCGCTCGACCTCGATAGCGATTTCGATTCCGCCTATTTCAGCCGCGCTTTCGTGCAGTGGCAGCTCGGCGACACCGAAGGCGCCATCGCCGACTATACCAAGGCGCTCGCGCTCGATACCAGTTTTCCGTCCGCGCGCCTGGAACGTGGACAGCTCTTTGCCGCCCTGCATCGCTATGACGAAGCGATGGCCGATTATGACGAGACTATCCGCGAGCAGCCGACCAGCGACCAGGCCTATGTCTCGCGCGGCATGGTCTGGCGCGAACTCGGGGACTACGACAATGCACTGGCCGATTTCGGCAAGGCGCTCGAACTCACCAAGGACAAGCCCGATACCCTCAATGAACGGGCCCTGACCTATCTCGCCGCCGATCGCTATGACGAGGCGCTGCGCGATGCCAATGCCGCCATCGCCGCCAATGCGCAAGTCACCGACTATTTCGTCACGCGCGCGCGCATCCATGAGAGCCGGGGCGAGCGCGACGACGCCATTGCCGATTTCAACAAGGCGCTGGAGCTCGACCCCGCCAACAAGCCGGCCAAGGGCGGCCTGTCTCGGCTCGGCGCCAAGCCATAAGCTCCCCGGGACAGCCGGCTTCTCAGCGACATTGAGCTTGGCTCAATGTCGCGATATCCGCTCTTGAAAGCACCGTGCTTGCCCGAGAGAAAGAGGCGGACGTCAGATCTTGTCCAGCCAGTCGACCAGGCGCTGCGTGGCGGCCTGGAGCTGCTCGGGGCTGCGCAGATAGCACAGCCGCATGAAGCCCTCGCCACCAGCGCCGAAGGCCGTACCGGGCGCGAGGCCGACATTGGCCTGATCGACGATCTCGAGGCCCAGGCGGCGCACGTCCGGCTTTCCCTCCACGGAGAAGAACAGGTAGAAGGCGCCGCTCGCCGGGGCGAAGCGCACCTTGCCGGTGGCGCTCAGGCCGTTGATGACGATATCACGGCCCTGACGGGCGCGGGCGATCTGATGCTCGACGAAGCTCTCGCCCCGCTCCAGGGCCGCGATGCCGGCGCGTTGCAGGAAGGTTGCTACACCCGAAGTGGAATATTGCAGCAGATTCTCGATGGTCTGCCCGAGTTCAGGCGGTGCCTCCATCCAGCCGATACGCCAACCGGTCATCGCCCAGTTCTTGGAGAAGGTATCGGTGAAGATGATCCGATCCTCTGGCGTGCGGATGTCGCGGAAGGAGGGCGCGCGGCCACCGGCATAATGGAAGCGCGTGTAAATCTCGTCGGCGAAGATCCACAACCCATGCCGGCGCGCGAGATCGAGCACGAAGGCGATATCCTCCGCCGTGGCGACCCAGCCGGTGGGGTTGGACGGCGAATTGATGAAGATGCCGCGGGTGCGCGGCGTGATGGCGTCGGCGAGACGCTGGAAATCGAGCTTCCAGCCCTGTTCGGTGAAGATCTGGGGCACCATCACCGGCTTGGCACCGGCCACGCCGATGGCGGCCGCGAAATTCGGCCAGGCCGGCGTCGGCACGATCACCTCGTCGCCGGCACCGGCGATCAGGCGAACCGCGGTTTGGATCGCATGCATGCCGGACTGGGTAACGAAAAAGCGATCGGCGGAGAATGGTTTGCCGAAAAGGTTGGTGTGATAGCGCGCCAGGGCTTCGCGCAAATCAGGAATGCCACGCTGCCAGGTATAGAAGGTTTCGCCGGCGGCCAGCGACCGTGTCGCCGCTTCGGTGATGAAGGCCGGTGTAGGCACATCGCCCTCGCCGGCCCAGAGCGGGATCATGCCCTGGCGCGTGCGCCCATAATTCATCACCTCGACGATGCCGCTTTCCGGTGCGCCGAGCGCCTCCGGCCTGATGCCATCGAAGAAGGTGGGAGCGGAGGGAATCGTCTCGAAGGCGGCAGTCACGGCATTATCCTTGCAATGGGAATGCCGGACTTTATGACATCAGCGCGGGCAGCAGAAACCAAAACTTGGAATGGAATCCATCGCCTGCATGCATGGATACCGATAGCAGCCTCTCCCGACTCGCGGAAAAGGCTGCCCACACGGCAGGCTCACCTCCTGGCGAGCAGGTCGCGGATTTCCGTCAGCAGCAGCACATCGGCGGGTGGAGGAGGAGGTGCAGCCGGGGCCGCCTCGGCCGCAGGCTTCAGATTCTTGACGCGGTTGATGCCCTTCACCACCAGGAAGAGCACAAAGGCGATGATCAGGAACTTGACGGTGACGGTAATGAACTTGCCATAGGCGAAAACGGCACCTGCCTTGCGGGCGTCATCGAGCGAGACACCCTCGGGGACCTTGGAGCTCAGGCCGACATACATGTTCGAGAAATCAAGTCCACCCGTGATTGCGCCGATGATCGGCATGATGATGTCATCAACCAATGACGCGACGATCAGGCCGAACGCCGCACCGATGATCACACCGATGGCGAGGTCGACGACGTTGCCCTTGAGGGCAAATTCCCTGAATTCCTTGAGCATGGAGCCTCCGCTTGTGCCTGCCTGGACCGACGTCAATGCAACCGATCCCTGGCTCTGTCACCCGATGATACCGGTGCCAATGCCAAGATTCGTTACTATAGGGAGGTAATGATTAGCCTCCTCGTGCAGGGATGCAAGTCATTGTCCACCCGGACGTTCCAGCTCAAACGTGCTTTCCACTACGGAATAGTCCCGATAGCCCAGGCGCGAGACCACGCGCATCGCTGCGGTATCGACGCGCCCGTCACGAATGAAGCGGTCGTCGACATGAATGCCGACCACTTCGCCGCAAACGAGCCAGGCATCGCTCGGCGCGCCCTCCGCATCGACGAGATGGATCGTCTGGGTCCAGCGGCATTCCAGCGCGGCAGCGGCCCGGGCCACGCGCGGCGGCTTTACCAGGCGCGAGGGCGCGGCTTCCAGCCCGGCATGTTCCATCTCGCTCTGGCCGCGCGGCAGCCGGGCCGAGGTGGCATTCATCGCGTCCATCAGATCTTCGGTGACGAGGTTGCAGACGAATTCACGTGTCTCCTCGGCAAAGACGACGCTGTCCTTGCGGCCGTCCGCGGCAAAGCCGACGAGATGCGGACGCGACTGGAACGCATTGAAGAAGGAGAACGGGGCGAGATTGAGGGCCCCGGCCGCCGACCTCGTGGTGATCCAGCCGATTGGACGCGGCGTCACCAGCGCCTTGAAGGGATCATGGGGCAGGCCGTGATCGCCCTTGCGTGGTTCGTAAAACATCGCGTCAAACCTCCAGCGTCTGGCCGAGCCGTCGCAGGAAACCGGCACAGGCCTCGAGTTCGGACAGGGCGATCCACTCGTCGGCGCCATGGGCCTGCTTGATCGAGCCCGGTCCACAGATCACGGTGGGAATGCCGGCAAGCTGGAAATGACCGGCTTCGGTGCCGTAGGACACCGCCTGGGTGCGGTTGCGCCCGGCAAGACGTAGGGCCAGCGTCTCCGCATAGGAGCCGGGATCGGGCGACAAGGCCGGCACCGCCACGTCGAGTTCGGTCACGATATCGGCCTCCGGCGCATTGCGCCTCAGCCGTGGCAGCACGACCTCCTGGCTGAAGGCCCGTATCCGGTCCGGCACGAACTCCACCGGCAAGGAGGGCAGCCCGCGGCATTCCCAGACGATGCGGGCCTCGTCCGGCACGATGTTGATGGCCTTGCCGGCCTGGATAAGACCCGCCTGCACCGTGGAATAGCCGGGCTCGAACCGGCCGGAAGGATCACCTGCGGCCCGCAATTCGTCGGCAATGTCATCGAGATGGCTGATGATGCGGGCGGCCGCATGCAGGGCGTTGGCGCCGAGCGCTGGCATGGCCGAATGGGCGGGCCGGCCGGTGATGCGGGTGAGATAACCGGCAAGCGACTTCTGCGCATCGACCACTTCCATCAGCGTCGGCTCCCCGACGATGCAGGCGCGCGGCAAGGGCAGGTCCTGGCCGAAGCGGGCGATCATGTCGAGGCTGCCCAGGCAGGAGATCTCCTCGTCATAGGAGATGGCGATATGAACAGGTGCCTTCAGCTTCATCGCCAGGAAATCGGGTACCAAGGCGAGCGCGGTGGCGACGAAACCCTTCATGTCGCAGGTGCCACGGCCGTAAAGGCGCTCACCCTCCAGCCGCGCCTCGAAGGCCGGCGCGCTCCAGGCCTGGCCTTCCACCGGCACCACGTCGACATGGCCGGAAAGCACCACGCCCGGCCGATCTGCCGGGCCGATGGTGGCAAGAAGCGCAGCCTTGTCGCCAGCGGCGTTGGGCAGGCGGACGCTCTCGACGCCATGCCCGGCTAGATAGTTGGCAACGAAATCGATCAGCGCCAGATTGGAACGGGAGCTGACCGTATCGAAGGAAACCAGCTTGGCGGTGAGTTCGGCGGGGGTATAGCGAGAGGGCATGATGTCCACTCTTCCTCAATTGCAGGCGCTTCGTTTCCAGGAGTGGACGTCGCCGAGATAGCACAGGAAGCGGCGCGGCTGGGACCGCGGACAACAGCCACATGGAGCTACGCTCAATGTGGCGGCGACGTCCGCTCCTTCTTTCCCACTGGTGTCGCCACCTACGCGTTCACCAGCTCTTCCGTCTCGGCCTTGTCGAAATCGTAGCGGGCGTTGCAGAACTCGCAGGTCACCGTGATCGATCCGTCATCGGCGACCATGTCACGGCGATCGGCTTGCGAGAAATTGCGCAGCATGGTGGTGACGGCCTCGCGCGAGCAGCGGCATTTCTCGATGATGGCCGAGCTGTCGAACACCCGAGCTCCGCGCTCGTGGAAAAGGCGATAGAGCAGTTCCTCGGCCGGCACATTCGGATCGGTGAGTTCGTGATCCTCGACCGTCCCCATCAGGAGCTTGGCCTCGACCCATGCGTCGTCCTCGCGATGCTCCATCACCTCGGCCCCCTCGGGCGCATCGCCCGGCGGCAGGTCGGCCATGCGCATGCGCTCGGGCGAGGACGGCAGGAACTGGATCATCATGCCGCCGGCGCGCCAGCTCGTCCCCTCCCCGGCCACGTAATTTTCAGCCACGGCCAGACGGACGCGGGTGGGAATTTGCTCGGACTGGCGGAAATACTGGTCCGCCGCCGCTTCCAGGCTCTCGCCCTCCAAAGCGACGATGCCCTGGTAGCGCGCCATGTCCGGGCCCTGGTCGATGGTCATGGCAAGATGGCCACTGCCGAGCAGCTCGATGGTGCTGGTCTTGCCGGCATCGATGGCAGCAGCCACGGCCTCCTTGTCGAAGGTGGCGCAGGCCCGTACCCGATCCGGTGCCTGGAAATCGACCACCAGCATCCTCACCGGCCCGTCGGTGCGGGTCTGCAGGATGAACCGGCCGTCGAATTTCAGCGTGGTGCCCAGCATCAATGCCAGCGCCGTCGCCTCGCCAAGCGCGCGCGAAACCGGCGCCGGATAGTCGTGCCGGCGCAAAATGGTGTCGATGGCCGGACCGAGCCTGACGACGCGGCCCCGCACGTCTAGCCCCTCCGCCTGGAAGGGCAGGATGTGATCATCTTCCATCAGATGAGGCTCGCTCATGCCGCGGCCTGCCCGAAACACCAGGCGAGCACGCCCTTCTGGGCATGCAGGCGGTTCTCGGCCTCGTCGAACACCACCGATTGCGGCCCGTCGATCACCTCGTCCGTCACCTCCTCGCCGCGATGGGCGGGCAGGCAATGCATGAACAGGGCATCCGGCTTGGCAAGACCCATCAGCTTGGCGTTGACCTGGTAGGGGCGCAGCAGATTGTGGCGATAGCCCTCGGAATCGCCCATCGAGATCCAGCAATCGGTGACGACGCAATCGGCACCCTCCACCATCTCGCGGGGATCCGTGCTGATTTCCAGCCGGCCATTGTTGGCACGGGCCCAGTCGACGACCTCCTTGCGCACGGAAAGATCATGGGGCGCGGCGACGCGCATGGTGAAGTCGAAGCGTTGCGCTGCCTCGATCCAGGACGTCAGCACATTGTTGGCATCGCCCGTCCAGGTCACCGTCTTGCCCTTGATCGGACCGCGATGTTCCTCATAGGTGAGGATATCCGCCATGATCTGGCAGGGATGGGAGAGCTTGGTCAGGCCGTTGATCACCGGGATCGTGGCATTGGCCGCCAGTTCGCGCACCGCGGCATGGTCGAGCATGCGGATCATCACCGCATCGACATAGCGCGAGAGCACGCGAGCCGTGTCGGCGATGGTCTCGCCGCGACCGAGCTGCATCTCAGCACCGGTCAGCATCAGGGTCTCGCCACCAAGTTCGCGCATGCCGACATCGAAGGAAACCCGCGTACGCGTCGAGGGCTGCTCGAATACCATCGCCAGCA
Source organism: Labrys sp. HAY1-8F (assembly GCF_056754975.1). Classification (NCBI taxonomy): domain Bacteria; kingdom Pseudomonadati; phylum Pseudomonadota; class Alphaproteobacteria; order Hyphomicrobiales; family Xanthobacteraceae; genus Labrys; species Labrys sp. HAY1-8F. The sequence goes on from NZ_JBPGWZ010000002.1 coordinate 1,975,384, forward strand.
CCTTGCCGGTGAGCGGACGTTCGCTCGCCACCTTGCCCTTCACGCGCTTGGCCTTGATCGAGGCGGCGAGGTCGAGAACCGTCCGCAAATCCTGGGTGGGAAGGTCGGAAAGATCGAGAAAATGCTTTACCATCGTCAATGTCCGGCAGTCTTTGGCTTGCTCGAGAGGGCGACACAGGCAGCCTCGATTCGGCGCACGCCTTCGAGAAGTTCTTCATCCGAGATGATCAACGGCGGCAGCAGCCGCGTGACGTTGTCGCCGGCCGGAATGGCCACCAGCTTTTCGGCCCTGAGGGCGCCGACGAATTCGCCCGGCGTCACGCGCGTGCGCAAGCCGAGCATCAGGCCTTCGCCGCGGATCTCCTCGATGATGTCGGGGAAGCGGTCCTTGAGCTCGGCCAGGCGCTGGCGCAGCAGCAGGCCGGCTTTGGCGACATGCTCCAGGAACCCTTCCTCGAGCACGACGTCGAGCACGGCATTGCCGACCGCCATGGCAAGCGGATTGCCGCCGAAGGTGGTGCCATGAACACCGGCCGTCATGCCCTTGGCCGCCTCGTCGGTGGCGAGGCATGCGCCCATCGGGAAGCCGCCGCCGATACCCTTGGCGACCGCCATGATGTCGGGCGTCACGCCAGCCCATTCATGCGCGAACAGCCTGCCGGTGCGGCCAACGCCTGTCTGCACCTCGTCGAAAATCAGGAGAAGCCCCTTGTCGTCGCACAGTTGGCGCATGCCCTTGAGGCAAGCCTGCGGGAAGGAGCGGATGCCACCCTCGCCCTGGATCGGCTCGACCAGGATGGCGGCGGTTTCCGGCGTGATCGCCCGGTCCAGCGCCTCGTGGTCGCCGAAGGCGATCTGGTCGAAACCGTCGACCTTGGGGCCGAAGCCTTCCAGATATTTGGCCTGGCCGCCGGCAGCGATGGTCGCCAGCGTACGGCCGTGGAAGGCGCCCTCGAAGGTGATGACGCGGTAGCGCTCGGCATGGCCGTTGGCCGACTGAAATTTGCGGGCCATCTTGATGGCGCATTCGAGCGCTTCCGCCCCCGAATTGGTGAAGAAGACCTTGTCCGCGAAGGTGGCGTCGGCCAGCCGGCGGGCAAGCTTCTCGCCGCCCGGCATCTGGAACAGGTTGGAGGTGTGCCAGATCTTCTGGGCTTGCTCAGTCAGCGCCGACACCAGATGGGGATGGGCATGGCCAAGCGAATTGACGGCGATGCCCGCACCGAAATCGAGATAGCGCTCGCCGTCCGAAGCGATCATCCACACGCCCTCGCCTCGCTCGAAAGCCACGTCCGCTCGGGCATAGGTCGGCAGGATGGCCGACGGGGCGGGATCATGGGAGAGCTGAGATTTGACGGAGGCGTTCACGGGTATGGCTTTCAAGTTGGCAATTCTAGTGGTTTGAGACAGTCCTGGGATTTGAGATAGTCCTGGAACATCATGATGACAGGAGCAAAGCGCGTTTTGGCGAAACCGCACTTTGTTCCAACTCTTGGTTCCGACGCGTCTTTGCGATTCTTGGCGATGCCAGCAAATCGCAAAACGCTTGGGCCAAAAAATCAAAACGCCGCCCCAAGGTTGCTGCTTGAGGGCGGCTGTTTCAACGAAAAATATATTAGGCGTGAGGACGATGCTGTCAATGGCAGCGTTGGAGCGGACCGGCGCGGTCAGGTCAGGCCCGCGCCGTGTCCCCGTTCATGCACCCACCTTCAGCCGTTGTGCTTGGCATCGTCCACTTCCGGCGACCCGATTCCGTCGGGGCGGCCAACGGTCGGCGCCTTGTGTCCTGCGCCTCCGAGCGAGGCGGCCAGTAGTGCCTGGGTGGGATCGGCCCCCTTGAAGCCGGCCTGGGCCAGGATCTCGTCGAGGATGGGCTTTTGGGCGGTGAAGCTGAGTAGCTGGCTGGACAGGTCGCCGATCGGATGGCCGCCCTGATCGCCGCCTGCGCCCGCACCACCGAGAGCACCGACCAACCCACCCGCGCTGAAGATCCTGATGTCGGAAATCTTCTCGATCGGCTTCATCGCCTGTTCCAGTGCCAGCGGCACGATCGCCACTCGGGCCTTGGCGAGTTCGAAGCCGATGATGTTTTCCGCCAGTGCATTGCGCGCCTCGTTCTTGGCCCGCTCGGCACGCGCTTCGGCTTCGCCCAGTTCGATCACGCCGGTAGCGCGGATCTTGGCCGCCTGCGCTTCGGCGTCGGCCTGGATCTTGGTGGCGGCGGCCACGTTCTCGGCCGCCTGCCTCTCCGCCTCGGCCTTGACGGTGATGGCGGTCGCCGCCTGCTCGGCCGCCTTGCGGGCATCGATAACGGCGATGCGCTTGGCGCGCTCGGCGATTTCAACCTCGCGGGCGGTGGTGACCTGCTCCTCGGCAGTGATGGCTGATGCTTTCGCCTCATCCGCCTTGGCACGGGCAGCCTGCTCTTCCTCCATCTTGCGGGCCACCATGATCGCTGCGTCGATACGCGCGGTCTCGGTGATCTTGCGGGCCACCGCTTCACGCTCGGCAATGCCCTGCTCGGCCCCGATACGCGCAGCCTCGCGGGCCTGGCGCGCTTCCGCGTCGCGCTCGGCGATGCCCCGGTCGGTATCGAGCCGGGCGGTCTCCTGGCTCAAGCGCGCCAATTGCTCGGCCTTGGCCGTTTCGGCGCGGGTTTCGGCCGTCTTGTTGGCGATATCGCGTTCCTGGCTCAATTCCGCATCGCGCTGCTCGCGCTCGATGGTGAGGCGCCTCAGCGCGGCCTCGCGGTCCTTGGTGGCGATCTCAACCTCGTTGTCGCGCACGATCTGGTTACGCTCGCGCTTGCGCTCTTCGGTGATCTTGGTGAGGGCGGTCAGGCCCTCGGCATCGAATGTGTTGTTCGGATTGAAATGCTTGATGTCGGTCTGGTCGAGGCGGGTGAGCGAGACCGATTCGAGTTCGAGACCGTTGGACTGTAGGTCGTGCGCCACCGCCGCCTGCACCGATTTGACGAATTCGGCGCGCTGCTCCTGCAGATCGCGCAGCGACATGGTCGCAGCTACCGAACGCAGGCCGTCGACGAATTTGGCTTCCACCAGAGCCTTGAGCGCATCGGCGTCGTTGGTGCGATCGCCCAGCGTCTGGGCGGCGAGCGCGATGTTCTCGGCATCGGGCTTCACCCGAACATAGAATTCGGCGGTGATGTCGGCACGCATGCGGTCCTTGGTGATCAGCGATTCATGTTCGGAACGCTTGACCTCGAGCCGCAACGTGCTCAGCGACACCCAGGAATAGGAGTGGAAGATGGGCAGGATGACCGAGCCGCCGTCGAGCACCACCTTCTTGCCGCCGAGGCCGGTACGCACATAGGCCTTGTCGCGCGTGGACCTGGTGTAGAGGGTCGTCATGATGATGCCGATGACGACGATGGCCGTCACGATCACACCGGCAATGAGCCCCAACGAAAGGAAGTCCATGGTCGTTCAGCTCCTGTTGTTGTCGAGATCGAGAGGCTGCGGCGCGGGAATGGCCTGGAAGAGACCATCGACCCCATCAACGATCACCACGAGCGCGCCTGTCTCGATGACATGCCCCGGCGCGGCTTTCGCGCGCAGGGCATGAAAATTGTCGTAGCGGTCCTTGACCCGCACGCTGCCGGGATTGCCCTGGTCGAGCGGGCCGATGGTCACCGTGCCGATCAGTCCGACGAACTCGTCCTGGCTGAGCACGCTGGTCTCGTCGCGCGGGATGATCCGGGCGACGCCCCGGCCGATCCAGCGTGTGGAGGGAAGGGCTGCCGCCAGCGCGCCAGGAACGGCAATCAGGCTCGGCAGCGGCCCGGCAAGGCCGGAGGCAACCGCCTGGATGGCGAAGCCGAAGGCCGCAAAGGCCGAAAGCAGGATGACGATGAGCACGAGGATGGGCACGCCGCCCGCATTGAGCCATGACGACCAGGCGCCGAGCAGGCTGCTATCGTGATCGCCGGGGGCATGATGCCCGAGGCCTTGATGCTCGAAGCCCTGGAATCCGAAACTATCGTCGAGCAAGGCCGAGACGGAAGCGCCAAGCAGCACCGAGACGAGCTCGACCACGCCGATGCCGATCACCGTCAACAATGCCACCCAAAAGGGCGCCGTTCCCGGCTGGACCAAAGTTTCCATCATCACGGGGCTTCCATCAGCGCTGGCCTTCCCTGAACGCCTTGAGCCGCGCCTCGATCGCATCCTGGCGCTGCAGCCGCCCGAGTTCCTCTACCTCGACGGCCGCGGCGACGGGCTTGGTCGGGACCCCAGTCACGCGCTCCACGGCCGCCAGCGCGTCGGCGAGCCGCTGGTCGTTGCGCTGAGAGGGCGTCACGGCTGCGGGAACGGCGCGCTCCGCCCGCTTGGCATCCTCCAGCCGCTTCATCGCATCGGCCCGGGCCGAGGCTATGCTGCGCAGCGTGGTTTCGGCTTCGGCAATCTCGCCGGCGTTTTCGGCAATCGCCTTGGAGAGTGCCTCCCGTTGTGCTTCCAGATCGATCTGGACGCCCGTCGCGGCGCGGGCGAGATCCTCTCGCCCCTTCTCCAGGCCGATCTTGATCTTGCCGTCGAGGTCTCGGATCTCGGCATCGAGATCGTCGGCCTTGGCCTTGAGGCGGTGGCCGGCGGCAACGGCGACGCCGAGCGCGGCCCGCGCCTCCTCGGCGATCTTGCCGATCTCGCGCACGGCCTGTTGGGCAACCGCGGTGGGATTGGAGGCCTCAGCCGTATCGACCGCATTGTTGACGACACCGGCGATGACCCGCCCGAGCCGGGCGAGAATACCTTCGTTGGACATCGGGGTCTCCTTCTGAGAGTGGACGTTGGCCTGCACGCCGACATCGATATGCAGCGAGGGGCCTTCGAAGACGAGGCGGGCTTCGGCGAAATCGTCCCAGCCGCCACGATAGCCGCTGACCGAATAGGGCATGACCACCCGGCCATCGATGGTGGCGATGCTGACACTGTCCGGCCCCTTCACGGCGAACAGCTTGGAGTCGAGCGGAATGTCGTCGATCGGCACGCCCGACTGCCGCCGGCTGTGATCGCGCAGGGCCAGGGTCGCCATGCGCGAGGGTAGCCCGGTCTTCAGGCGGATTTCCTCATAGGCTTCCTCGTGCAAAGCGACGAGATTAGCCCCTTTGGTCCCGTCGAGAATGGCCATGGCCCGGCGATAGGCAATGAGGGTGGCCTGCAGCGCACCGCGATCTTCGGCGGTCGGCGCCAGGACGAAAACCATGGTGGCATCAGGCTTTCCGGTCATGTTTAATATAATAAAGCACTTCCTTGTTGCTTTCAAGGAAGAGAGCTGCATTTTTGGGCGTACTAGGTCAGAATCGGGGCGTGGACAGTGCTTTCGCCTCTTGCTCCCCAAGCGAGCTCTTCCAAAAAACGGATATCACGACATGCGGACATGTCGCTGTGATGTCCGCGCTCCTCGGGTTCAGTTGACGCTGCGCTTGGCGTAGGGGCTGTCGAGCGAGAAGGCCGGAATGGCGACCTCGAAATTCTCGCCGCTGTCGGCCACCATGAGATAGGTGCCCACCATCAGGCCGGACGGCGTTCCGAGGGGGCAGCCGGAGGTGTATTCGAAGCGCTCGCCGGGCTCCAGCACGGGCTGCTCACCGATGACGCCCGCGCCCCTGACTTCCTCTCGGCGGCCATTCTCGTCGGTGATTTCCCAGGCTCTCGACCGAAGCTGCACCGTCTCTGGGCCCATATTGGCGATCTCGACCGTGTAGGCCCAGAAATAGCGTCCCTCCGCCGGCCGCGATTCCTCGGCAAGGAATCGGGGGCGGACCGTCACTTTGATATGACGTGTGATGGCGCTGTACATGCCCTGATTTACGCATCCACGGGCTCCGCCGTCAAACCCGCTTATGGTCCGACCATTGCAGACTCCTTCGCGACTCTTCATGCTTTGCAGGTTTCCGTGCACAGGACCCGCCATGGCTGCCTCCGTCATTCTCGTCGATCCCCTGCCGCGTACGCTCGAACAGATCATGGCACCGCCGGTGCGAGCCCGGCTCGAACGTCTCGGGCGCCTGGTCATCAGCGAAGCCAGGCCGATGAGTGACGACGAAATCGAGGCGCTGCTGCCCCACACCGTGGCCATCATCGGGCAGACGGCAATGCCCGCCGAGAGGCTGGAGCGGGCCCCGCGCCTCAAAGCCATCATCAATGTCGAAACGAATTTCCTGCCCAATATCGATTATGCCGCCTGTCAGGCGCGCGGCATCTGGGTGCTGACTCCGGCCTCGGCCTTCGCGGCTCCGGTGGCGGAAGCGACGCTGGGCCTTGCTCTCGACCTTGCACGCGGCATTAGCGCGGCCGACCGCACTTTCCGCGCCGGCGCCGAAACCTATGGTCTGGAGGCCAATAGCGATACGATCCGCTTCGAAGGTGCCTCGGTCGGCATCATCGGCTTCGGGGATCTCGGCCGCAAATTCCGTGAACTCATCCGCCCGTTCCGCAACGAGGTCAGGGTCTACGACCCCTGGCTGCCGGCCGAGGTCATCGAACGGCTGGATTGCCGGCAAAGCGACCTCATGACGCTGCTGGAAGGCAGCCGCTTCGTGGCGGTGTTCGCCGCCCCTACCACAGAAAACGCCCATTTCATCGGCGCATCTGAATTCGCCCGCATGCAGAAGGGCTCGGCCTTCCTTTTGATGAGCCGGGCCGCCGTCGTCGATTTTCCTGCCATGCTTGCCGCCGCGCGCAGGGGCCATATTCGCGTGGCCACCGACGTCTTTCCGGTCGAGCCGGTTCCGGCCGACGATCCCGTGCGGGCCACGCCGAACATGGTGTTCTCGGCCCATCGCACCGGCGGCACCAGGGATGCCCTGCTCGAGATCGGCAGCATGACGGTCGCCGATCTCGAACTCATCCTCAAGGGCTTGCCGCCGCAGCTCTGTCGCCGCGCCGATCCCTCCCTTGCCAGCCGCCTGCGCTCCCAGCCGGTGAGTAAGACCTGATTCCGGCTTCCTATCCACGGCCTCTCCACTACACTCGGCAACGAGTCACGAGGACAGAGGAAACCGGCCCATGGATCGACGCCGCCTGGAAATGACCGTCTTGATGACACCGGACATGGCCAATTTCAGCGGCAAGGTGCATGGCGGCGCGCTGCTCAACCTGCTCGACCGCGTCGCCTTCTCCTGCGCTTCGCGGTTCTCGGGCCAATATGCGGTGACCCTGTCCGTCGACCAGGTGATGTTCAAGGAACCGATCCAGGTCGGGGAACTCGTCACTTTTTTGGCCTCGATCAACCATGCCGGCCGGACATCGATGGAGGTCGGCATCCGGGTGGAGGCGGAGAACATCCGCTCCGGTATGCGCCGGCACACCAATTCCTGCTACTTCACCATGGTTGCTGTTGACGACGAGGGTCGCCCCTCTGCCGTACCGGCTCTCGCAGTGAGCGGGCCGACAGAGGAACGCCGCTATAAGGCTGCGGAACTGCGACGAACCCTGCGCCGCGAGATCACTGCCCGTCTGGAAGCCGTGGCGGAGACCGGCGTCGACAGCGGCGGCTGACAGAGCTCCACCATCGACATATCAACTTGATCGAACCTAACGATCGAGATTATGCAGGTTTCCGATATGCCTATTTCAAGGCATGGAGTTTTGCAGTCGAGGTTGCGTTCGAGCGCCTCTTCCGCTTTGGCAAATTTTCATTGAGAGAAATTCTTCTCATGTCCAAGACCTTTATCGACCATATCAAGACCCGCCGCACGCAATATGCCCTGGGCAAGACGTTGCCCAAGAGTTCAGGAAGAGATCTCACTGCTGATCCAGGACGTGATCAAGCACGTACCTTCCTCCTTCAACTCGCAGAGCTCGCGCGCCGTGATCCTGTTCGGCAAGCAGAGCGACAAGTTCTGGCACCTGACCAAGGAGATCCTGCGCAAGATCGTGCCGGCCGACAGCTTCGCCTCGACCGAGGCCAAGATGGACAGTTTCGCCGCCGGCGCCGGCACCGTGCTGTTCTTCGAGGACCAGAATGTGGTGAAGAACCTGCAGGAGCAGTTCCCGCTCTATGCCGACGCCTTCCCAGCCTTCTCCGAGCAGTCCGGCGGCATGGCCCAGTTCGCCGTGTGGACGGCGCTGGCCGAGCATGGCATCGGCGCCAGCCTGCAGCACTATGCCCCGCTGGTCGACGAGGCCGTGCAGAAGGAATGGCACGTGCCGACGTCCTGGAAACTGCGCGCCCAGATGCCCTTCGGCTCCAACGAGCAGCCCTTCCCCGAGAAGAACTTCATGAGCGACAATGATCGCTTCAAGGTCTACAGCTGAGATCCGTCGATACGGGCTGGCGCCGTGAACCGGCGCTATGAGCGAATGATTGCGAGATCGTCAGGCCCGGCCTTGTGCCGGGCCTTGTCACATCCAATGAAAAGCGTGTGGGTGGCCTTGATCCACGCCCGAGAAACAGGCTACAAGATCGCAGCAATCGCGACGCGGGTGTAGTTCAGAGGTAGAACGTCAGCTTCCCAAGCTGAATGTCGTGGGTTCGATTCCCATCGCCCGCTCCAAAAACCCCTTTAAAGATCAACAGCTAAACGACCATCGCGCATTTGGCGAAAGCAAGTCGGATAATGCTCCGGACGCAAAAGGCGCCCCTCCAGCCCGAGGGTCGAGGGGGCGGATATGCCACTGTCCGTGCGGCAATGAGCTATCGTCGACGCGGCGGAAGCTTTGGCTGTGCGTTGGCCTTTTCCGAGGCCAAGGAAGGCGCTGCAATCTTGGCGACTGATACCCTGGTCGTGCCAGTCTCGATCATCCCGACGGCCTTGGCGGCTCCGTAGGAAAGGTCGATCATGCGACCCCGCTTGTGAGGGCCTCGGTCGGTGACGCGGACGACAACGCTCCTGTGGTTCTTGAGATTGGTAACGCGCAGCTTCGTTCCGAAAGGTAAGGAGCGATGGGCGGCAGTCAGTCCTGCTGGATTGAAGCGTTCTCCGTTTGCGGTACGATATCCCTTCAGCTCCTTGCCATAAAAGGATGCCGTGCCTAGGGTTTCTGCATGTCCAGAGACCATAGCCATGAATATAATGATCATGGAAAAGGTGAAAATGCCGCTTATGATACGCATGCCCATCCAGTCAATTCCTTCTGTAATTGACGATTAATTACGGTAGGAATCGAATGGTTTCGATTTTATTACCTGCCAGTTGCGACGGGGAGTGACGCGACCACTAACACGGCTCAAGAACTGCGAGGAGGTCCCCCCTAAGTCAAAATCACTACGGAACCTCGAAAGGACGCCAGCGTTTGTGAACTGGGGGTCTGCATTCAAGGGAGTAACCGAGTGAACAGCACAACGGACAAGGTCAAGGGTCTCGCCAACAAGGTGGCGGGTTCGGTGAAGGAAGGCGTCGGCAAGGCCGTGGGTAATCAGGAGATGGAAGCCGACGGCGCGATTCAAAAAGCCAAAGGAGAGGTCCAGGAGGCCAAGGGCAAGGTCAAGGACGCGGTCAAGTCGGTAATCGACAAGGCGTAAATCCCAGACAATCCGATAGATGCAAAGGTGAATGAATGGATCGTCCCGAGGTTGGTTGGATCGCCGCGATAATCATTGGCGGCTTGGCCGGTTGGCTGGCTGAAATGTTCATGAAGAGCAATACCGGCGTCCTCATGAACATCATTCTTGGCATCGTAGGTGCAGCCCTCGCCAGCTTTCTGCTGGGCTTGCTAGGCGTGGGCTTCGGTGGATGGCTGGGCTACCTTATCGCCGGCTTTATTGGCGCCTGCATCCTCATTGCCCTCGCTCGAATGCTCAGCGGCTCTCGCGTCTGATGCTCGAGGCCAGATGGGGCAAACGCCACCCCATCTGGCCTCTCTCGCGGCATACGACGGAGGATGCGCCTCGGCAGCGCCGAGTTTTTCCATTCAGTCTTGAAACGTCAGCATCGTATCGTTGCGGCCTTGACTATTTCACCCCCGGGTGTTACCGGTAAGTAACATCGATGGAGAATCAGAAGGCTTTCGGGGGAAGGGGGTTCTCGCCGATTTAAACGGCTCCAACAGCCGCCCAAACATGGATCTTTTCGCCTGCATTGCGCATGTTTAAGTATGCGCCCACTAGGCAAGGATCAGTTCGTTTCTTATTCAATAACGAAATAATATTTAATTTTTAGCTTGCGTGAAATTTCATCGCGCTTGTGGAGCATAAAACCTCCTCTTTGGAAGCTTTATCTCCGTATATTTTCGAGAGATTCCAGAAATGAAGATTATCATCACGTCTATATTTCTACTTCTTAGCGCCGTTACGGCCATCACGCTCACCTCGGTCTCGGCTGAGCCTGCCGGCGACAACACGGCCATCACGCATGGGCAGGCCCACGAAGCCACGCCGGACACGCGTTTCCTCGCCTGACCAGCCAACGCCCTCCGGATCGGTCCAGCAGCCGGAGGGCGCTCCTTTAGCCGAATACCGCTTTCGTCAGCTTGTCCCGGTCGTAATTGGCCCCGCACAGCACCACCACATTGACCTGTTCGCGGCACGCGCTCGCAACCTTCGTGAAGCCCGCCAGGGCCAGGCCGGCAGAGCCTTCCACCAGCATGTTTTCCTTGAAGGCGAGGTCGCGGAGCGCTGCGACGATTTCCTCTTCCGTGCAGATGATCGTCTCGTCGACCACCGACATTGCGAGACCAAGCGTCATCGTCTCCTCGGCGACACCGCCGGCGACGCCGTCGGCCAGCGTCTCCAGGTGCTCGGTCTCGACCACCTTGCCCGCCGCCATCGACATGGCGAAGGCGCAGGAATTGCGGGCCGCGATCCCGTAGATGCGCGCGCCTGGCAGGAAGCTCTTCAACACGCTGCCGATCCCACTGATCAGCCCGCCCCCGCCCATCGCGATGAAGACATTGTCGATGGCGGGGTGCTGGTCGAGGAGTTCCAGCCCGATGGTGCCCTGCCCGGCCACCACATCGGGATCGTCATAGGCCGAGATATATTCATGGCCCTTGTCACGGGCGAGCTCGAGCGCATGCTGCTCGGAATACCAGGTCTCGGCGCCGAACAGCCGCGTCTCCACGCCATAGGAACGGATACGGGCGAGCTTGGCGGCAGCAACCGTTTCAGGCAGTACCACGGTAAGGTCCCGCCCGAAGGAACGGGCAGCCTGGGACGAGCCGATGCCATGATTGCCGGACGAGGCCGTGACGAGATGGCGCCCCGGCTCCATGGCCGAAATCTTGGCGCTGGCGCCGCGGATTTTGAAGGAGCCCGTGAGCTGAAAATTCTCGGCCTTGAAGAAGAGCTGGCTGCCTGCTTCGGCGCCGATCTGCCGCGACGGCAGCAGAGGCGTTTCGTAGATATGGGCCTTGATGCGCTGGCGCGCCTGCACGGAGCGGGCGGCCGAAGCCAGAACGTCGGGGTTCATGACAGTCTACTCCTTGGCTGACACCCGATATCCAGATCAGTGCCGCGCGATCTGGTGCAGGAAATCCCGGGTGCGGGGATGCTGGGGATTTTCGAAAAAGGCCTTGGGTTCGGCGCTCTCGACGATGCGGCCACCATCGAGGAAGACCACGCGGTCGGCCACATTCCTGGCAAAGCCCATTTCATGGGTCACCACGACCATGGTCAGTCCCTCGCGCGACAGATCCACCATGACATCGAGCACCTCCTTCACCATTTCGGGGTCGAGGGCGGAAGTTGGCTCGTCGAACAGCATCACCTTGGGCGCCATGCAAAGCGCCCGGGCGATGGCCACGCGCTGCTGCTGGCCACCGGAGAGTTGGCCGGGGTAGGAAGCGGCCTTATCGGCGAGGCGCATGCGCTCCAGCATCGCCATGGCGAGATCAGCCGCCTCCTTGCGCGCGAGGCCGCGCACGCGGCGCGGTGCCAGAATCAGATTTTCCAGCGCGGTTTTGTGCGGGAACAGGTTGAACTGCTGGAACACCATGCCGACCTCGCCGGCGAGGTCGAGCACATTGGTGCAATCGGGCGCAAGATGGTGGCCAGCGATGCGGATATCGCCACCACTACGCGTCTCCAGGCCATTGAGGCAGCGGATCAGGGTCGACTTGCCCGAGCCCGACGGACCGCATAGCACCACCCGCTGGCCCTCCCCCACCGACAGGCTGACGCCCTTGAGCACGGTGTGGGGGCCATAGGCCTTGGTGAGATTGGAGGCCAGGATCATGGCGCGGCCTCCGCGGCCTGGCGGGAGGGCGCGCTCGCCTTGGACGACCCGAAGCCGGTCGAACGGAACAGCACGCTCTCGCCGGCCCGGAAGATCAGGCTGAAGGCAAAGCCGACCAGGAGATAGACGAGGCCGGCGACGATGAATACTTCGAAGGGAGCATAGGTCTTGGCGGTAAAGGCACGCGCCGCGCCCGTCATCTCCATCACGGTCACGGCGCTCGCGAGCGAACTCGCCTTCAGGACGAGGATGAGCTCGTTGCCGATCGATGGGAAGATCGCCCGGTAGGCCTGAGGCAGCACAACATCGATAAAGGTGCGCCGGCGCGACAGGCCGAGCGACACGCAGGCCTCGAACTGCCCGGCCGGTATCTTGCGGATACCGCCGGCGATCACCTCGGCGACATAGGCCGAGGAATTGATGCCGATCGCCAGGATGGCGCAATAGACGGGATCGCGCAGAACAGGCCACAGCACGCTGTTGCGAACCGCGGGAAACTGCGCCAGGCCGTAATAGAGAATGAAAAGCTGCACCAGCAACGGACTGCCGCGCAGCAGGAAGGTGTAGAGCCAGGTCGTCCCGCGCAGCAGGCGGAACTTCGAGACCCGGCCCAGGGCGACCGGCAGCGCCACGAACTGCCCGACCGCAAAGGCAGCCAACGTGATCAGCAGCGTCAGCTTGAGCCCGGTCAAAACGACGGGAATGGCGCGGAGCAGCATTTCCAGGGACATGTCGCCTCCTAGAGCAAAGCGCGTTCATGAACGCTTGTTTGCTCTAACTCTTTGTTTCGACGCGCTTTGCGGTTCCAGATGACTCCGTCAAATCGCAAAACGCTTTACCGCATCCAGGTCAGACGGCTGTTTCCGAAGCTCAGAACAGCGGTCGAGACGGTGGTGATCAGGATAAAAAGGGCCGCGACGATGAGATAGAAGGTCATCGGCTGGTGGGTGGCACCGGCCGCCACCACGCCCTTGCGCATCAATTCCTCCAGCCCGACGATGGAGACAAGCGCGCTTTCCTTCAGGATCACCAGCCACTGATTGCCGAGGCCGGGAAGCGCGTGGGAGAACATCTGCGGCAGGATGATCTTGCGGAACGATTGGCCCTGCTTCAGGCCGAGGCTGCGCGCCGCCTCCCATTGGCCCGGAGGAATGGTCTGCAGGGCGCCGCGCATGATCTCGGTCAGATAGGCGCCCGACACGAAGGACAGCGCCGCGATGCCCGCCGCCAGCGCGCTGACCTCGACATAGGCGCCCACCAAGCCGGTGAGCAGCACCGTCCCGCCATAGAACACCAGGAAGATCACCAGGAGTTCCGGCAGGCCACGAATGACGGCCACATAGGAGACGACCAGCCAGCGCAGGGGCTTGGGACCCGAACTCCAGGCGAAGACGGCTGCTATGGCAAGAACGAACCCCACCATGAAGCTGCCGACAGCCACTTGCAGGGTGACGAGAAGCCCCTGGAGGAGTTGCGGGAGATAGGCTGAAACCACGGACATGGAAGAGATCTCGCTTCGGGAGCACGTTGGAGTGGCGCTCCAACCCTCCCCTGAAGGGAGAGGGTGGCGCACGTCACATCGGCTCAGGGCGCTGCTTGGTGGCGCCGGCGCTTACGCTCATTTTTTCTTGAAGGAGACGTCGTACTTGAACCACTTCTCCGAAAGCTTGGCGACCGTGCCGTCGGCAAGCATCGCTTTCACGGCCTCGTCGATCCGCTTCTTCAGATCGTCCCGGCCCTTCTTCAGGGCAATGGCCTGCCCCCGGCCGAACTCGGCATAATCGGCACTGGTGATCAGCGGGCCAGCGATGGTGATACCGCTGTCCTTGCGGGACGACATCATGCCTTCCCAGGCGGAGCGCTCCATCAGTCCGGCATCGAGGCGACCGGCCACGATATCGTCGGCGACCTGCTCGGCCCGGTCATAGAGACGGACGTCGGCACCCTTGAAGTGAGCCCGGATCACGGCCTCGTGGGTCGACCCCGTCTGCGCGCCGATCACCTTGCCGGCCAGTCCTTCTTCGAGGGCCTTGGTATCCTTGGCCTGGGCAATGGGGCTCCCCGCAGCGACGACGATGTTGTTGGGCGCATCGGCATAGGGCGCCGAAAAATCGACCTGCTTCTCGCGCTCGTCGTTGATCGACAAGCCCGACATGATCAGATCATATTTGCCGACCTGCAGCCCCGGCAACAGGCCGTCGAAAGCCTGGTTGCCCCAGCTGCAGTCGGCGCCGATGCGCTTGCAGACCTCGTTGCCGATGTCGCGATCGAAGCCGACGATCTCATTGGCGGCATCAACCGACTCCCAGGGCGGAAAATCCGCGCTGGAGGCGATGCGCAGGCTCTCCGCCTTCGCGGCCGAAACGCTCAGCAACGCGGCGAGCGAAACCATCAATAGTCTCTTCACGGCAGTCCCCTCTCAAAACAAACTTGAACGGATGCGGGCGTGGCAGCCGCCCGCCAAGACGATGAAAAACGCCCTCACATCACCAGATCGGGCACCCTCTGCAGGGCGGTCCTGGCGATGGCGATGTCCTGGGTGGCAAGACCGGTGAGGTCGGCAATGGTAATCGCGTCGCTCGAACTGCGGCCCGGCTTCGATCCGTTCAGGATGGCACCGAGTTCGAGGCAGTCCTCCTGCCGGAACAAGCCGTCCTGGAAGGCGGTGGCGAACTCGCCATGGTCGAGGCTCTGGCTGGCGAGATCGGCCACCAGCAGATCGGCCCTTGCGATCAGGGCCGGATCCAGTTCCTGCTTGCCAGGCGCATCCGCCCCGACAGCGGTGACATGGGTGCCGGGCGTGATCCATTCGCTCGCCACATAGGGTGCGGTCGCGGGCGTGGTGGCGATGATCACGTCGGCCGAGCGGCAGGCTTCCTCCAGATCCGCGGCCTGCGACACCTGGATGGCGGAGCCGGCGAATTCGGCGACGAGTTCTCTTGCCTTTTGCGCCGAGCGCCCCCAGACGAGAAATTGCACGGGGCGCTTGGCCAGCGCCGCGGCGGCGCGGATCTGGAAACGCGCCTGCGTGCCGGTACCGAGCACGGCAAAGACCTCGCTGTCCGGACGGCAGAGAGCGAAGGTGGCGACGGCGCCACCGATGCCGGTGCGCAGATTGGTGAGCCAACCCTCGTCGTTCAGGATGGCGACGGTGGCGCCGGTAGCAGCTGAAATCGCGATCATCATGCCGCTGCTGGACGGCAAGCCACGTTTGGGATTGTCATAGAAGCCGGAAGCGATCTTCACCACGAAGATCGGATCGCCGGCGATATAGCCATATTTGATGTGGCAATCGGCATTCTGCGCGCGCAGCTCGAGATAGCCGACCGGCGGCACGTTGGCCCGTCCGTCCGCCACGGCGACATAGGCATCGGTGATGGCTGATATGGCGGCGGCGTCGATCGAAACCAACTCCTGGAGCTGGGCCAGCGAAAGGCTAATCATTTTTCATTTCTCAAATATTTGTAGACGGTCGCGCGCCCCATGCCGAGCACGCGCGAAATATAGGCGGCGGCATTCTTGCCGCTGAACGCACCGCTCTCGGCGAGCGCGACGACCAGGTCCTTGCGGTCGGCATGGGTCATCGCCGAAATCGCGACATTGCGCCCATGCGTCCATTGCCGGATGAACTCGTTGATCCTTTCGTGCCAGTCCTCCTTGAACAAGGCGTCCGGCCGATAATGCGGCTCCGGCACACGCACGAGCGCCGACAGCGTCTGCATGACGGCGTGGAAATCGGAGACGTTGACATTGATGCACATCACGCCGAGCGGGCTGCCCGCCTCATCGCGCAGTACGACGGTAATCGATTTGAGAGCCCGGCCATCCCAATTGACCTTCTCATAGGGACCGATCACCGGATTGTGGCTGTCGAAGTCGACCTCATGCAGCAGCGAGGGTTCCCCGGGGACGCGCTTGGAGAAATTGCCGGCAAAATAGACGGCCTTGTCGGTGGAGAGCTCGTGCAGCACCACTTCGACATAAGGCTGAAACAAAGCAGCGATGGCGTCGCAGATCGGGCGATAGCGATGAAGGCTGTCCATTTGATCCGAGCAGGCTCCCGCCTCAATCCTGGCGGCCACCGCCAGCCTCTTCCAACACCTAGGATACTGGAAACAAAAAGTCCATAGAAGATTTTTTGTCTACGATAGAGCTTGCTCGGCCGTTGCCACCAACAAGCGGACGCCGGTGCCTATGATGGCATCGTTGAAATCGTAGTCGGGCTGGTGAAGCCGGCCATGCCGTTCCGACGGACCATTGCCGATCCAGGCATAGGCGCCGGGCAGATGCTCGAGGAAGGCGCCGAAATCGTCGCCCGCCATGGTCGGCACGCCGACATGCAAGGCCGGGCTTCCGGGCAATGCACGCGCAGCTCGCCTCATGATCTCGGCTTCGGCCGGTGTGTTCACCACCGGCGGGCTCGGCAGCTCGTCGAAGCCGATCTCGACCTCGGTCGAGGCGATCCTGGCGGCCGACTGAGCGATCTCCTCGATGCGCGTCCTCAGGAGAGCCAGAATGTCGGGGCGCAGGCCGCGGAAAGTGCCTGCCAGCGTAGCTTCGCGCGAAATCACGTTCTGAGCAAAACCACCCTGGAACGAGCCGACGGTGACGACGGCGGCATCGAGCGGATTGATGGCCCGGCCCACTGCCTGCTGGATGCCGGTGACGAAATGGCTGCCGGCCAGCACGGGATCGCCGGTCATGTGCGGCATGGCGGCGTGGCCGCCGGGCGCCTTGAACGTCAGGGTGAACTCCCCGGCCCCGGCCATCACCGGGCCGTCATGCACCACCACCTCGCCGGGCGGCACATCGGGCCAATTGTGCAGGCCGAAAATATTGCGGACGGGGAAGCGCTCGAGCAGGCCGGCATCGAGCATGAGTTGGGCGCCGCCATAGCGCTCTTCCGCCGGCTGGAACACCAGATAGACCGTGCCGCGGAAACGGCGGGTCTGCGAGAGATGGGAAGCCGCGCCCAGAAGCATGGTCATATGGCCGTCATGGCCGCAGGCATGCATGGCACCTTGTATCTGCGAGCGATGGGCGAAGCTGTTGTGCTCGTCCATGGCGAGAGCATCCATGTCGGCGCGCAGGGCCACGCCCGGCCCCTCGCCGCTGCCCTCGACGACACCGACGACGCCATAGCCGCCGACGCCGGTATGGACGGGAATTCCCATTTCGGTCAGGCGCTCGGCGACGAAGGCCGAGGTCCAGGCTTCCTCGCGGGAGATCTCCGGATGGCGGTGCAATTCGTGCCGCATCGCAATCAGGCGGGGCATGGCGTCGTCGACAATATCGGTCATCGCTGGAATCGTCCGTCAAATGGCAAGCATAGACGAACTAGTCCACAATGAATGTTTTGTCTATAAGTACGGGAGACGGTGATGCTGCCTCCACGGAGGCGGGCGCGAGATCGGTGTGCCGGTCTCGCACGCCTCACCCGCGCAGGCGCTTGCCGTTCTCGTCGAAGCGCAGGGTCCGTGCCGGATCCGGCGTGGCGTAGATGGCGGCACCCGGCTCAACCTGATACTCGCCCGAGAGACGCACCGTGATCGAGCCGGCCTTTTCGGTGTCGAGATAGAGATAGGTATCGGCGCCCAGATGCTCGGCATAGACCACAGTGCCCTTCCAGTCGCCGGCCTCGCGGCTGACGGTGACATGCTCGGGCCGCACACCGATGGTCTTCACGCTCTCGCCGAGGCGTCCGCCGTCGACGAAATTCATCTTGGGCGAGCCGATGAAGCCGGCGACGAAGGTGTTGTCAGGATCGTTGTAGAGCTGCATGGGCGCGCCGACCTGCTCGATATGGCCGCCATTCAGCACCACGATCTTGTCAGCCAGGGTCATGGCCTCGACCTGATCATGCGTCACATAGACCATCGTCGCCTTGAGGCGCTGGTGAAGCTGGGCGATCTCGATGCGGGTGTTAACACGGAGCGCAGCGTCGAGATTGGACAAGGGCTCGTCGAACAGGAAGAGCTTGGGCTCACGCACCACGGCACGGCCGATGGCGACGCGCTGGCGCTGGCCGCCGGAGAGCTCGGAAGGCCGGCGCTCGAGATAAGGCTCGAGAGCGAGCATGGTCGAGGCCTTCTTGATGCGCCTGTCGATCTCGGCCTTGTCTTCGCCAGCCTGCTTGAGGCCCAGACCCATATTGTTGCGCACGGTGAGGTGGGGATAGAGCGCATAGCTCTGGAACACCATGGCGATGCCGCGCTTGGCCGGCGGCACGTCGTTGACAGGCTGGCCGTCGATCTTCACGGCGCCAGAGGTGGTGTCCTCCAGCCCCGCGATGATGCGCAGCAGGGTGGACTTGCCGCAGCCCGATGGCCCCACGAAGACGACGAATTCGCCGTCTTTCACGTCCAGATTGATCCCCTTGAGGATGTCGACCGAACCGAACGACTTCTTCACATTCTCGATATTCAGCGAACCCATGATACTTCCCCTAAAGGTTGACGGTGGGGCGCATGCGCGCTTCTTCATCCGCTCAATGCGGACCACGAAAGAATTTCATTGCAGATTGGGGGGAGGCCGGATGCCCTTAAGCCGGCTCATCACCATGCCGTCTCGCGCTGAGCGGGGCGGCATGGCATGGAGCCAGGCTCTACTTGACGGCGCCCGAGGTGATGCCGCGGATGAGCTGCCGCGAGAAGATCACATAGAGCACCAGCACCGGCAGGATCGCGAGTGACAGCGCCGCCAGTACGGCATTCCAATTGGTGACGAACTGCCCAATGAAGACCTGCGTACCGAGCGTGATGGTCTTGGTGCTCTCGCCCGGTGCCAGGATCAGCGGGAACCACAGATCGTTCCAGATCGGGATCATGGTGAAGACCGCAACCGTTGCCATGGCCGGCCGCACCAGCGGCAGGACGAGGCGGAAGAAGATACGGTATTCCGACAATCCGTCGATGCGACCGGCGTTCTTGAGATCGTCCGAGACCTGTTTCATGAACTCGGTCAGGATGAACACGGCCAGCGGCAGACCCTGCGCCGTATAGACCAGGATCAGCGCCGTCAACGTATTGACCAGGCCCGAGGCGACCATGAGCTGCAGGATGGCGACGGTGCCGAGCCTGATCGGGATCATGATGCCCAGGGCCAAATAGAGGCCCATTAGCGTGTTGCCCCTGAAGCGATATTCGGCGAGCGCGAAGGCCGCCATGCCGCCAAGCAGCAGCACGAAGAACAGGGAGACCATCGTGACGATCATGCTGTTCTGGAAGTAGAGGAAGAAGTCGCCCTGGGCGAGCACGGTCTTGTAGCCGATGGCGTCGAAGGTGGCCGGTCCCGGCGGTGTCAGGGGCGAGCGGAAGATCGCATCCCTCGATTTGAAGGAGTTGATCAGGACCAGGATCACCGGGAACAGGGCAATCGCTGTGTAGACGATCAGCACCGTATGGGCGGCGATCGAACGGGCCGGAGAGTACGTGGCTTTGCTCATGTCGATCTCCTCAGAACTGATACCGCCGCAGCCGTGTCTGGATGGCGAACAGATAGACGCACACGCCCGCCAGGATGATGAAGAACATCATGGAGGCGATGGTGGCGCCCATGTTCGGATCGCCGAGCTGCAGCTGGAAGCCGAAGAAGGTGCGGTAGAGAAAGGTGCCGAGAATGTCGGTCGAATAGTTCGGCCCGGCCAGCGCTCCCTGCGCCGAGTAGATCAGGTCGAAGGCATTGAAATTGCCGACGAAGGTGAGGATCGAGATGATGCCGATCGAAGGCAGGATCAGCGGCAGCTTGATCTTCCAGAACTGAGCAACGCCGGTGATGCCGTCCATCTCGGCCGCCTCGACCACCTCCTCGGGGATCGATAGCAAGGCGGCATAGATCAGCATCATCGGAATGCCCACGAACTGCCAGACCGAGACGAGGCCGAGCGTGGTCAGTGCATAGGCTTCCTTGCCGAGCAGCGGCGTGAACCAGCTCTTGAGGCCGATCAGGTCCAGCATCGAGGGCGCCACGCCCCAGAGCGGGGAGAGGATCAGCTTCCACACGAAGCCGACGATCACGAAGGACAGTACGGTCGGGATGAAAATCGCCGTGCGGTAGAAAGCCGCGAAACGCAGCTTGGGATGGGAAAGCAGGGCCGCCAGCACAACGCCGATCGGGTTCTGCACCACCATGTGGATGAGGAAGAACCAGCAATTGTTGCGCAGGGCATTCCAGAAGCTGGAGGCCCAGCGCAGGTCGCCGAACAGCGTGCGGAAATTGTCGAGTCCCGCGAAATGCGACACACCATCGACGGTCCGGAACAGCGAAAGCTGCAGGGTGCCGATCAGCGGCAGGATCATCACGAGCGTGTAGATGATGACGGCTGGCGCCAGGAAAATCGGAATGTGCCAGCGGAACGCTTTTCTATTTGGTGAATCTTCGAGAGACATTGCAGCAATCCTCGCATGTGCGTTGCTGTTGTCGGAGACGGCGATGATGGAGGGGATGGCCGCGCCTTCTCGAGGCGCGGCCGAAGCGAGCTCTACTTAGCCGGCTTATACCAGCTGTCGAGACCCTTCTGGAGCTTCTCGGCAGCGACTTGCGGCGTGTCGGTGCCGTTGATCACATTGGCGGATTCGACCCAGGTCTCGTTCTCGAGATTGGGCGTGCCGCGCGACAGGATCTTGTAGGTCGAACGGATGGTCGACTTGCACTTGCCGCGCCAGGACACGAATTCCTGCGCCAGGGGATTGTCCAGCTTCACCTCGCTCTTGGCGAGACTGAAGAAACCCGGCAGCGCATTGGCATAGAGCGTGGCGAATTCCGGCGAGGCCATCCAGGCCAGCAGCTTCTTGGCCGCTTCCGGATTCTTGCTCTTGGCGTTCAGGCCGAAACCGATGTCGTTGTGGTCGGAGATGTAGCAGGGATCACCGGCCTTGCGCACGGGCGGCGGGAAGGCGCCCATCTTGAACTGCGCCTGGGCGCCGAAGGGGGAGATCTCCCACGAACCTGCCGGATAGATGGCGGCGCGGCCGAGGGTGAACAGGTTCTGGCTGTCGGGATAAGTCTGCGCCTCGAAGCCGTCGCCCAGATAGGACTTCCACTTGGCCAGCGTGACGAAGGGCTCGACCCAATCGGCATCCGTCAGCTTCTGCGTGCCCTTGATCAGCGCCAGGCGACCGTCCTCACCCTTCCAATAGGTCGGGCCGATGTTCTGGTAGCCCATCGTGGCGGCTTCCCAGAGATCCTTGGTGCCCATCGCCATCGGGATATAGGTGCCGTCGGCCTTGATCTTGTCGAGCGCAGCGAAGAACTCTTCCTCGGTCTGCGGCGGCTTGAGGCCGAGCTTGTCGAAGGCTTCCTTGTTGTAGATGAAGCCGTGGATCACCGAGGCCACGGGCACGCAGAAGGTCGTTTTGGCGTCGTCGGTCTGCCAGGCGGCCTTGGCGGTGTCGGTGAAATTGTCCATGCCCTGGAGAGCCGACAGATCCGTCAGATGCCCCTTCTTGTAGAGTTCGAGGGAAGCATCGAAGGGGCGGCAGGCGATCACATCGCCAGCCGAACCGGCATCGAGCTTTGCGTTCAACGCGGCATTGTATTCCGGCGGCGCCGAGGGCGTGAAATTCACCTTGATGCCGGGATTGGCCTTCTCGAAAGCGGGAATCAGTTTTTCCTGCCAGATGGCAAGGTCGTCATTGCGCCAGCTTTCGATCGTCAGCGTGGCGTCCTGCGCCGAAGCAGCCGTCGCCGCGAGAATGGTGGAGCCCAGGAATAGGGCCATCAAAAGTCGCTTCTTCATCCGTCTTCCTCCCTGTACCGGCCGCTGCCAGGGCCGGCTCTGGTCGACTTTGGGGTCTCCAGCCCCAGCGGAACGCACGCTTTGCGCTGCCCTTCCGGCCGGCAACTGGCCTGTTGCCCGGAGGCCGATGAACTGCGCGACCGCAGCCGCCGGCTGGTGGCGCCAGCCTAGGCCCGGCACCGCCCCCTCCGATGGCCAGGACAATACCAAATAAATACCACTTGTCCAGAGGTCTTATGACACTTTTCTCATCAAATTGCTTTTAATTGCATAATACATTGATTTTGCTTAGTTTAATTTTTTTACTGCAATCACCACTTGACGAGTGGTAGCTTATTGGTATTGTCTTCTCATAAGGAGAAGACGGCGATGATGGTCCTTGGCGTCGATGGTGGAGGAACAAGCTGCAGGGCGGCGCTCGCAACAGCGCAGAGCCAGATCATCGGTCGCGCCAAGGCCGGGCCGGCGAACATCCGCACGGATCTGGACGGGGCCCGCGAGAACATCATGGCCGCTGTCCACCAGGCCTTCGCCGATGCGGGCCAGGATCCGGCCGGCATCCCCGACACGCCCATCGTTCTCGGCATGGCGGGTGCCAATATCGCCATCTATGCCACCAAGCTGCTCGCCCGCCTGCCCTTCCGCCATTGCCGCATCGAAACCGATGTCCTCATCGCCCTGGAGGGCGCGATCGGGGCGGGAGACGGCGCAATCGGTATCCTGGGGACCGGCAGCCATTATCTAGCCCGGCAATCGGGACAGGCACGCTATCTTGGCGGCTGGGGCCTCGCTGTCGGCGACCAGGGAAGCGGGGCGCGGATAGGGCGCGACCTGCTGGAGGAGACACTGCTCGCCCATGACGGTATCGCCCCCCGCTCGCCCCTGGTCGAGGCGGTGCTGGCCGCCCACCACGACGATCCGCAGGAGATCGTCGAGTTCACCAAGACCGCCCAGCCGCGCGGCTTCGGCACCTTCGCGCCGATGGTCTTCGACCATCTCGACCGTGGCGACCCGACTGCGGCCAGGATCGTCAATCGGGCCATCGCCGCGGTCGAGGTTTCGCTGGATGCCCTCGGGCTTGCCAATGCGACGCCCCGTTGCTTATTGGGCGGGCTGGCAACGCTGATCGGACCTCGCCTTTCCGCAAAACACCGGGAGCGGCTCGTACCACCGCTGCAGGACGCCTTGGGCGGCGCAGTATCCATGGCTGCCCGACTATTCGGCCTCGATCGGTCATTGTCGGATGGCAAACAAGGACTGATCCAGCCATGATCGCCAGAGCGTTGAGTCACGCCGAACTCTTGCCCTCCTTCAAGGGACAGGTCCGAGATTTCGGCTCGGAAAGGCAAGCCATGAGTGACGCCATCGACCTCATCTTCCGCTCCCTGGCCGATGCCAAGGGCAGCAATGCGCCGCTCTACCTGCAATTGCGCAAAACAATCGAAGAAGCGGTCCGGGACGGCGTGCTGACGCCCGGCGATGCACTTCCCTCCGAGCGGGACATTGCCGTCAAGGCCGACATCTCGCGTGTCACGGTGCGCAAGGCGCTGCAGAACCTGGTGGAACAGGGGGTGCTGATCCAGCGCCACGGCTCCGGCACCTTCGTGGCGCCCCGGGTCGAACGTGTCGAGCAATCCCTGTCACGCCTGACCTCCTTCACCGAGGATATGGCGCGGCGCGGCAAGCAGGTTCATTCGGTGTGGCTGGAGCGAGGCGTCTACGTCCCCTCGCCGCAGGAGACGATGGTGCTCGGCCTGACGGCCAACGAGATGGTGGCCCGCGTGAACCGCCTGCGCTTTGCCAACGAAACCGCCGTGGCGATCGAGCGCGCTTCCATCGCCGCTTCGCTGCTGCCGAATCCGGAAGAGGTCGGCTCTTCGCTCTATGCCGCCCTCGCCGAGCACGGCAACAAGCCGGTGCGCGCTGTCCAGCGCATCTCGGCCGCCAATCTCGGGCCGGAGGATGCCCAGCTCCTGCGCATTTCTCCAGGTGCCGCCACGCTCAATATCGAGCGCGTCTCATACCTGCCCGGCGGCAAGGTGGTTGAATTCACCCGGTCGATCTACCGGGGCGATACCTATGATTTCGTAGCAGAATTGCGGCTGGCCGAGCCCAGCGAAGGAGAAACATCGTGATGTCCGAAACCCATATGCGCCGCGAGGTGCTGGAAATTCCCCAAGCCGTCGCACGGCTGTTCGAACAATCGGCCGCTGAGATGGAGCGGGCAGGCGCTGCGCTGAAGGACGTCGATCCACATGTCTTGGTCACCGTGGCCCGTGGCTCTTCCGACCATGCCGCCTCCTTCCTCAAATATGCGGTCGAGCTGACCACCGGCGTGCCGGTCGCCTCGCTCGGCCCTTCGATCGCCTCGATCTATGAGGCACCGCTCAAGCTCGCCGGCGCCGCCAGCCTGGCGATTTCGCAGTCGGGCAAAAGCCCCGACATCGTTGCCATGGCAGAGGCGGTGCGTCGCAGCGGCGCGGTCGCCATCGCCCTCACCAACACGGCAGGCTCGCCCCTGGCACTTGCGGCCGACCATGCGATCGACATCGCCGCCGGCACCGAGAAGAGCGTTGCCGCCACCAAGACTTTCGTGAATTCCGCCGTGGCCGGGCTCGGCGTCCTCGCTCATTGGGCCGGCGACAAGGCGTTGCTATCAGCCCTCCACGACCTGCCTCGTCATCTCGAGCAGGCCGTCGCCTGCGATTGGACCGCCTTTGCCGATGCCCTGGAAGGCACCTCTTCGGTCTTCGTCCTCGGCCGCGGGCCGGCCCTGGCGATCGCCAACGAGGTGGCGCT
Source organism: Labrys sp. HAY1-8F (assembly GCF_056754975.1). NCBI lineage: Bacteria > Pseudomonadati > Pseudomonadota > Alphaproteobacteria > Hyphomicrobiales > Xanthobacteraceae > Labrys > Labrys sp. HAY1-8F. Next base: position 2,000,055 of record NZ_JBPGWZ010000002.1, read on the forward strand.
GAAGTTCAAGGAAACCTGCTCAGTGCACGCGGAAGCCTATAGCGGCGCCGAGGTGATGCATGGGCCGATGGCGCTGGTGGGACCGGGTTTCCCGGTGCTGGCCCTGGCGGCCCGCGACAAGGCGGAAAGCTCGATCATCGGCGCCGCCGACGCCCTGGCCGCCAAGGGGGCAGCCGCCTTCATCACCGCGGACGGCGCCCACCAGGCCACCCGCCTGCCCTTCGCGGCCACCGGCCACCCATTGACCGACCCGCTGGTGCTGATCGCCTCCTTCTATGCCTTCGTCGAGGCCTTCGCCCGTCGTCGTGGCCTCAATCCCGACGAGCCCCGCAATCTGCGCAAGGTCACGGAGACGGTATGAGCACGCAATCGGCCCTGCTGGCCCCGCGCATCTTCGACGGCGAGGGCTGGCATCAGGATGCGGCCGTGATTGTCGATGGCGAGCGCATCGAGGCGATCGTGCCTCGCAGTGCCGTCCCGGCCGGCATCGCGGTCGAGACGGTGGAGGCCGGCTTCATCGCGCCCGGCTTCATCGACCTGCAGGTCAATGGCGGCGGCGGGGTGATGCTGAACGACCGCCGCAACGCCGAAACCATCGGCACGATCTGCGCAGCCCATGCGCAGTTCGGCACGACGGCCCTGCTCGCGACCCTGATCACCGATACGCCCGAAATCACCGCAGAGGCCCTCGAGGCCGGTGCGGAGGCCGCACGACGGAAGGTGCCGGGTTTCCTCGGCTTGCATATCGAGGGGCCGCATCTCGCCGTTTCGCGCAAGGGCGCGCATGACCCGAAACTGATCCGCCCGATGGAGGAGACCGATCTCGCCAGGCTGGTTGCCGCCAGAAGCCGGGTTCCCGTCCTGCTCACGACGGTGGCCACGGAGTCAGTGACGCCGGCCCAGGTCCGCCGCCTCGCGGAGGCCGGCCTGGTCGTCAGCCTCGGCCATTGCGATGCCGAATATGGCGATGTGGTCGCGGCGACGGAGGCCGGCGCTTCCATGGCGACGCATCTGTTCAACGCCATGAGCCAGATCAAGAACCGCGAGCCGGGACTAGCCGGCACCGCGATCGCCCTTGGCGGCCTCTCCGCTGGCCTGGTGGCCGACGGCATCCATGTCGATCCCATCACCATCGACATCGCACTACGGGCCAAGAGAGAGCCCGGCCGGATCTTCCTGGTCACCGACGCCATGGCCACGATCGGCACGGACATGCAGCAGTTCACGCTCAATGGCCGGGTGATCAAGCGTGAGAACGGCCGCCTGACGCTGGATGACGGTACTCTCGCGGGTGCCGACCTCGACATGATTTCGGCCGTGCGTTTCGTGCATGAGACGATCGGTGTCGATCTGGGCGAAGCCCTGCGCATGGCCTCGCTTTACCCGGCCATGGCCGTGAGCATGGATCGGCATTATGGCCGTCTGCGCCAGGGCAGCAGATCCGACATGGTGGTGCTGACCGATGAGCTGGCGATTGCTTCGGTCTGGATCGGAGGGGCGGCCGCTTTCCGATCGAAAACACAGCACTGATATAATAGAGCATCGACCCGCACCGGGGCACCTTCTGAATTTATAAATCAGGAGGCGTCCCTATCTTTATTTTACTCTCGGATTTTTTCAATAAACCTATATTATTTGCTATTGTTACCTTTACGGTAGATGGATGCATCTGCTTGTTGTTCGACTCAACAAATTTCTCAGATGATATATTTCGTATCACGCCCATGTCACAGCCCACCGTCATAGGGAAGGCAATTATTGGACTTGGCATTGGATGGTTGAATGAGCGTTCCTTCGGACCCGCTCGAAAGCGGAGACGGCTCGGTCGTCACGCCGCTTCTCACGAAATTTCGCGGCCTGACTTCGCCGGAGCATCGGCAATTTGCCGTAGCCGAATTCGAATTTGCGGATGGGGCCGTCATCCGAATTCCAATCGCCAGCGACGCGGTCGCCTCCTTCAATGACGCGCTGGTGGTGTGGATGTCGAAAGGCAATCCGACCGGTGTGGTCGTGCATTAGCCATCTCATCGACAAGCCCGAGGACTTTTCGGTCAAGAAAATGCGTCAAAACAAAAAATTGGAACAAAACGCATCCCTGGTGCCTAGAGCAGAGCGCGTTTAGACGGAAACGCTGTTTTGCTCCAACTCTCTGATTCGACGCGTCTTTGCGATTCTCGGTGATTCCACCAAATCGCAAAACGCTTTAAGGCTTGCCTTCAGCCATGCAGATGTCGCCTGCCCCATTTGCGTTCGGACAGCTCGGCATTGCAGCGTTCCTGCTTCCTATGCCAGAGATAGCCCGACAGGATGACAGCGCCAATGGCCACATCGGCGGCCAGGATCTTGAGCAGGGCCGGCATCCAAAGGGCTGCCAGCAGCGCGCTGACATCGATAGCAAGACTGGTCATCGGAACAACTCCCTCGATCGTCCCAAACCAGCCACAAACCTACGCCCCGACCCCGGCATTTTGATGTCGTAAACCATGAGGGCTGGAAAAATACCTCAAAGCCCGCCGAGGAAGCTGGCGAGATTGTCGCCGAGCGCGTCGCAGACATAGCCGCCTTCCTGCACGATCGCCATCGGCAGCCCGAGGCTGGCAATACGGGCGGCAATGCGGGCAAAGCCCTTGGTGGTCACCGTCAACTCCTGGAAGGGATCGCCCTCGAAGGCGTCGAGGCCGAGCGCCACCACCAGTGCCCCTGGCGCGAAGGCGGCAATACGCTCCAGAGCCACATCGAGCGCGGCAAGGAAGCCCTCGTCCCCCGTCTTGCGCGGCAGAGGCAGATTGAGATTGTAGCCGAGCCCCTCGCCTTCGCCGCGCTCGTCCGCGTGCCCCCAGAAGAAAGGGTAGAAACGGATGGGATCGGCATGAACCGAAACGGTGAAGATGTCGGGGCGGCCATAGAACATGCCCTGGGTGCCGTTGCCGTGGTGCAGGTCGACATCGAGAATGGCGACGCGGTCGTAGCGGCTGCGCAGGGCCTGGGCGGCGATGCCGCTGTTGTTGAAGAAGCAGAAGCCACCGGCAAGATCGGCGAAGGCATGATGGCCCGGCGGACGGCAGAGGGCATAGGCTGCGTGCTCGCCTGCCAGCACCAGGCCGGCCGCATGATAGGCCGTGTGCGCGCTGGCCAGGGCCGCCTCATAGGTTCCGGACGAGATCGGGCAGGCCGTGTCGGCCATATGATAGCCCGCCTGCCCCACGGCGGAAGCGGGATAGGCCCCGTTGCGGCGATCGGGATGGATATTGGGGATCACCTCGGCCGAAGCCCCATCGATCTCGCGCCAGCGCGCATGGATATGGCGCAGGAAGTGAATGTAGTCGGGCTTGTGCACGGCTGCGACGGGCGCCAGCCCCGCATCGTCGGGGGCGACCTGTGTCAGGCCGGCGCCAAGGGCAGCCTGCAGCAGGATGTCACAGCGGCGCGGTACTTCCGGATTAGGCCGCTGCGTACCGCTCGACAGGAAGAAGGTCGGATCGTGGCGCCTCTGGGTTTCGCTGAATACGACTTTCATGCCCGATATTCCTCCCTCGGCTGCGACTCGATCCGCCCCTGTTTAGCCGATTTGGCTGTGACCGGCGAAACTGCCGTGCAGATCAACCGATGCGAAAAATAGACAGCATTTCCCCGAGGGCTTCCTTCATGCGTCCGAGTACGGGTTTCCTTGCGCTGCTGGCCCTCGGCTGCGCCATGCTGGTCTTTTTCGAGACGCGAGGACACTATCTGGCACGGCTGATCGACAGCCGGTTTCCCTGCCAGCAGAATCCCGCCAATTCGGCACCCTGCTATGTGACGACGAGTCTCACCGTCATCGTCGCAGCCGCTGCCATCGGGCTGGCGGCGCTGGCCGTGGTGCCGGTGCGGGCCCTGATAGCCCGCCGCTCCTGACGTTCGGTCAATAGGTGGCGCGGCCGCCCGAAATGTCGAACACGGCGCCGGTCGTGAAAGAGCATTCCTCGCTGGCGAGCCAGGTGATGATGGCGGCCAACTCCTCCACGGTGCCGAAGCGGCCCATCGGGATCTTCGACAGCATGTAGTCGATATGGGCCTGGCTGACCTGCTGGAGGATCGGAGTGTCGACCGTCGCCGGCGTGATGGCGTTGACGGTGATGCCTTCCTTCGACAATTCCTTGCCCAGCGATTTGGTGAGCCCGATCACCGCCGCCTTGGAAGAGGAATAGGCCGATGCCGTGGGATTGCCTTCCTTGCCGGCGATGGAGGCGACGTTCACGATGCGGCCATAGCCATGCTTCTGCATCAGCGGCGCAACGAAGCGGTTGCAATAGAACAGGCCGTTGACATTGATGTCATAGACCCGCTTCCACTCCTCGATCGGATAATTGACCAGCAACTCGTTCTTGCCGGCCACGCCGGCGGAACAGACCAGGACGTCGATGCGGCCGAGTTGGCTTTCGGCCTGCTGTGCCGCCTTCTCGACGGCAGCAGGATCGGTGATGTCGATAGCGATGCCATGGGCCCGCGGCCCCAGCGCCTGGCGCACCGTCTCGACGCGGGCGGCATCCACATCCCAGATCGAGACCGAGCCACCCTCGGCCACGATGCGCTCGGCCGTCTTGAGGCCAATGCCGGAGGCCCCGCCGGTGATGATGGCGCCGCGGCCCTCGAAGCGAATGATCGTGGTCATGCCCGTCCTTCCCTGCCTTCCAAATGCCGGCCATCCTGCCGGCGCCTGCGTGTTTCCCGAGGCAATCGGGTGATATCGGATTATTTGTCAGACAACAAGAGAGCGGGTTTTCGACAATTTGTAAACTTGACTGACAAGTTTCTTGCGTCACTATTCCGCGCAACCGAACGCAGGAAGGACGAGGCATGGCATATCCCCGCATCAAGCATGTCAGGACCTATCTGGTCCGCAGCGAGGGTGGCGGCGATTATTTCAGCCAGAAACAGGGACATTGGCTGATCGACACGCTGATCGCCAATCCGATGTCGGGCTATGCCGATTACAAGGCCTCGCGCACCAGCTGGGGGATCAATGTCATGGGCTCGATCGTGGTGGAGATCGAGACAGAAAGTGGCCATGTCGGCCTCGCCACGGGTTTTGGCGGCGAGCCGGCGTGCTGGCTTATTCAGCACCATTTCTGCCGCTTCCTCGATGGCGCCGATCCGCGCGACCTCAATCGCCTCTGGGACCAGATGTTCCGGGCCTCGATGTATTACGGTCGCAAGGGGCTGCCGCTCGCGACCATCTCCGTGGTGGATCTCGCCCTCTGGGACCTGATCGGCAAGCTACGCGAGGAGCCGGTCTACAAGCTGATCGGCGGGCGCACCAAGGAGGAGATCCGCTTCTATTGCACCGGTCCGCGGCCGGAAGCGGCCCGCCGGCTCGGTTTCTGGGGCGGCAAGGTGCCCCTGCCCCACGGCCCGGCCGACAGCATCGACGGCCTGCGCGCCAATGTCGCCTTCCTCGCGGCGCATCGCGAAGCGGTCGGCCCCGACTACCCTCTGATGGTGGATTGCTACATGGCACTCGACGTGCCCTATGCGATCGAGCTCGCCACCGCCTGCAGGGACCTCGACATCTATTGGTGGGAGGAGGTGCTGCATCCCGACGATATCGACGGCTATGCCCTGCTCAAGAGAGCTTTGCCGGCAACCAAATGGACCACGGGCGAGCATGAATATTCGCGCTACGGTTTCCGCAAGCTGATCGAGGGCCGTCACATCGACATCCTGCAACCCGACGTGATGTGGGTCGGCGGTCTCACCGAATTGCTGCGGATCTCCGCCCATGCGAGCGCCTACGACATTCCGGTGGTGCCGCATGGCAGCGGCCCCTTCAGCTATCACTTCGTGATGTCGCAACCCCATTCGCCCTATTGCGAATATGTCGCCAACAGCGCCGATGGCCAGGATGTGTTGCCGGTGTTCGGCCCCCTCTTCACCAATGAGCCGGTGCCCCGAAACGGACGTCTCGACGTTTCCGACACGCCCGGTTTCGGCCTCACCCGCAATCCGTCGGCAGTACTGGTGGAAGCCGGAACATAGAGGGGCATGCGCCGTTCTGCTTCAGCGCTTGCCCTCGGGCTGCCAATGTGATCACAGTCAGCGATGAGCACCGATAGTCTCGCTGCCGTCGAACCGGCCGACACCGCGACCAATCCGCTACACCAGCAGGTCTACAGGACGCTGCGTGAGCAGTTGATCATCGGCAATTTCCATCCCGGCAAGAGCATGAGCCTGCGCGGCATCAGCGACATGCTGGGCGTGGGCGTGATGCCCTGCCGCGAAGCCATCCGCCGCCTGGCGGCCGAGAACGCCCTGGAAGTCCAGCAGAATAGGCGGGTCTGCGTGCCGCATCTCACCGTGGCCCGTTTCGAGGAGCTGATGAGCGCGCGACTCGCCCTCGAACCCCTCTGCGCCCGGCGCGCTCTGCCTTTTGTAGACGGCGACAGGCTGGAGCGCATGATCGCTCATGACGAAACGATGAACCGGAACTACAAGACCGGCAACGCCGACGTCTACATGCTCGCCAACTATAACTTCCACTTCGAGCTCTATCGTGCCGGCAATTCCGACGTGCTGGTGCCGTTGCTCGAAAGCGTCTGGGTGCAGTTCGGCCCGTTCATGCGCACCATCTATGACGTGGTCGAAGGCGCCGAGATCATCGACAAGCACAAGATGGCGATCGAGGCGATCCGCCGGAACGACGCGGATTCTCTGCGCACCGCCATCGAGGCCGACATTCTCGATGGCATGTACCTGCTGCGGCATACGCTCGGCCTGGGAGCGAACTGAATCAGCCCTTGCGCTCCTGCAGGATGTTGCCGCCATCCACCACCAGCACGGAACCGTTGACGTAGCTCGCACCGTCGGAGGCCAGAAACGCCACCGCTGCGGCGACCTCGTCGGGCGTTCCCGCCCGGCCCGGCGGCGTAGCGCGGGCGGCAACGCGCTCTTCCTCCGTGGAGGAGCCTGTCTCGATCCAGCCCGGAGCGACCGCGTTGACGGTGACGCCGTCCCCTGCCACTTCCAGAGCGAGGGCGTGAGTCAGTCCGACCATGCCCGCCTTCGCCGCCGAATAGGCCGCCTCGCCGGGATTGGAGACATAGGGGCCGGTGACCGAGGCAATATTGACGATGCGCCCATGGCGCCTCGCGATCATGGCGGGCAGGAAAGCGCGGGTCGCCAGGAAAGCGGTGTTCAGGCTGACGTCGATGCCGCGATTCCATTCGGCCTCGTCGAGGTCGACGAAGCGCTTCTGCACGGCCGGCTTCAGCACGCTGCCCATGCCGGCATTGTTGACGAGGATGTCGACATCGCCGGCCGCCGACCGCAATCGGCGCACCTCGTCGGGCCGGGTGAGATCGGCGACCGCGGCCCAGGCTTCGATGCCTTCGGCCTCGAGCTCCGCCGCGCGGCGATAGATCCGGTCGGTCGAGGCCGTGATCGCCACCGACAATCCGGCTCGTCCAAAGGCCTTGGCAATGGCGAAGCCGATGCCGTCAGAAGCGCCCGCTCCTGTTACCAGCACGGAGCGCGAGCGGACGAAAGATCCCGAAGCCATTTCACCCTCCCACCTGTTCGAAGCCGGTCAGGACATTGACGGCGTTGACCCCGAGTGCGCCGATGGCATAGCCACCTTCCATTACGAACAGGGTCGGCAAGCCGAGCGCCGCAATCCGTGCCCCGATCTCGCTGAAATGCTGGGTATCGAGCTTGAACTGCGAGATCGGATCGTCCTTGTAGGTATCGACCCCGAGGGAGACCACCAGGGCCTGCGCATCGAAGGCCTCGATCTTGCGGCAGGCATCCCCGAAGGCTGCGGACCATTCCGGCCATTGCGTGCCTGAAGGCAGGGGATAGTTGAGGTTGAAGCCCTCGCCGGCTCCTTCGCCACGCTCGCGGGCATAGCCGAGATGGAAAGGAAACTCGAAATCGGGATCGCCATGCATGGAAGCGACCAGCACGTCAGCCCTGTCGTAGAAGATCTCCTGCGTGCCGTTGCCGTGGTGATAGTCGACGTCGAGCACCGCCACGCGGGAGCGGCCGGCATCGCGGAAACGCTGCACGGCGATGGCGGCATTGTTGAGGTAGCAATAGCCGCCGAAGAAGTCGCGGCCCGCATGATGGCCGGGCGGACGGCACAGCGAGAAGGCCGTGCGCTCGCCGGCGAGCACGGCATCGGCGCCAGCCAGTGCGGTGTCGGCGGCGCGCTTGGCCGCCTGCCAGGTGGTGGCGGTGATCGAACCGGCCATATCGAAGGAATAGTAGGAAAGGCGGGCATCGAGGCCGCTCGGCGCCTTGTCGATGGGGGGCATGGAACGGTGGCGCCAACTATAGGGCCAGACCTCGCCATCGCGGCCGGCCGCCTGCCATTCCTCATACACGCCCTTGAGGAAGTCGACGTAATCGGGCGTGTGGATACGCTTGAGCGACGCTATCCCATAGTCCTGCGGGGTCAGCACCGGCCCGAGGCCCACTTCCTTGACCCGCGCCAGGATGATCTCAGCGCGTTCCGGCTTTTCGAAAGTCTCGACGATCTTGCCGAAGGAAAGCTCCATGCCGCTGTGATGGAGATGGTGGTCGGTGGTGTAGAAGGTCTTCATGCCATAAGCTCGGGTTCAATAGCCTGCGGTAATGCCGAAATCGATTGGGAGGGCGGCGCCGGTGATCGGCGCAGCACCGGGCTGGCAGAGATAATGGATGAGGCCGGCAATCTCTTCGGCCTTGATGAAACGGGCGCTCTCGCCCTGCGGATAGTTGCCGAGCAGGCGGCGCTTATAGGCATCGGGGTCGCCGCCGCCATAGGTCGCTGCCTGGTATTCGATCATTGGCGTGGCGACGTCGCCGGGGCAGATCGCATTGACGCGGATGCCCTGCGGCGCGAGCTCGAGGGCCAGGGCCTTGCTGAGCAGCACCAGCCCGCCCTTGGAGGCGCAATAGACGGCCGCGCCCTTGTTGCCGACCAACCCCGCATCGGAGGCGATGTTGACGATCACGCCGCGAGAGGCGGCGAGATGGGGAATGGCCGCCGACATCAGGAAGAACGCGCCCTTGAGGTTGACGTCGAGCACACGGTCCCAGTCCTCCTCACCGACCGAGGTGGCGGGGCCTTCCAGCCAGACGCCCGCCGCATTGACGAGCACATCGAGACGGTCGGCCTCGGTCGCCCTCGCCACCGCCTCGCGGCAGGCCTGGGCGGAGCGCATGTCGAGCGCCAAGGCGAGCACCTCGGCACCCGCATCCGCCACCTTCGCCCGAGCCTCTTCGAGACGCGGGCCGGGAAGATCCGCCAGGACCACGCGCGCGCCATCCTGGGCAAAGCGCAGGGCCGTCGCCAGACCCATTCCACCGGCGCCGCCGGCAATCAGAACGTTCCGCCTGGCCATCTCAGACGATCTCTCCATAAAGCTGCAGCTCCAATGCGGTGATATCGGCGGCAAAACGCCGGTATTCAGCCCGCTTGAGCGCCAGCAGCACGTGATGAAGGCGCTCGCCCAGCGCTTCCTTCAGGAAGGCGGAGCCTGCCGCCGCCTCGATGGCGCTGCGCCAATCGGCGGGCAGGGCATCGTCGGCCGCGCTCGCATAGGCGGTGGCCGGGGCCCCCGGATCGCGCTGGGCGGCAAGGCCGCGGCGGATGCCCGCCAGCACGACGGCGCCGACCAGATAAGGATTGGCATCGACCCCGGCGGCACGCTGCTCCAGGTGCCGGCCTTCCGGCGAGCCCGCGGGAACGCGCACGGCGACGGCCCGGTTGTTGACGCCCCAGCTCGGCGCCGTCGGCGCATAGCTCTGCGCCGCGAAGCGTCGCCACGAATTGAGGTGGGGCGCGAAGACCAGCATGCTCTCCGTCATGGTCTCCAGCAGACCGGTGATGGCGTGATGCAGGGCCGGCGCAAGCTCCCCATTCCGGTCGGCGAAGAGATTGGCACCGTCGCGGCCTGTCAGGCTGGCATGGGCGTGCATGCCCGAACCGGCGCGGCCGGCGAAGGGCTTGGCCATGAAGCAGGCCTTCATGCCGTGGCGCACGGCGAGCGCCCGCAGCAGCCGCTTCAGCATGATGAGATCGTCGGCGGCGCGCAGCGCATCCTCGCGATGGCGCAGGGTCAGTTCGAACTGGCCCGGCGCATATTCGGAGATCAGCGTCTGCACCGGCAAGGCCTGGGCCTCGGCGGCGCGATAGACCGCGTCAACGAAAGGCTCGAGACGGTCGAGCTCGTCGACGCTGTAGACGTGGATGCCATCAAGCCTTTCGCCGGTCAGCGGCATGCGGAGCGGCTGAGGCCGGCCATTCGCCGTTTCGCGGTCGAGCAAATAGAACTCGAGTTCGAAGGCCGCAACGGGCTGCCTGCCCTCGGCCTGCAGCAGAGCCTGCTGGGCGGCCAGGGCATGACGAGGGTCGGCGGCCATCGGCGAGCCGTCGAGCTCGAACAGCGACAGGCGCACCTCGCCGCGCGGCGGCGAGGTCCAGGGCAGCGGCACCAGAGAGCCGGCGATCGGCCAGGCGCGCCTGTCGGCATCGCCATCCGACCAGACCAGGCCGGTTTCCTCGACATCCGCGCCGGTGACGTCGAGGCCGAGAATGGAGCCGGGCAGATGCCGGCCACCACGGAACAGCGGCAGCAATTCCTCGCGCCGGATGATCTTGCCGCGGGCAATGCCGTTGATATCGATCAGAACCAGATCGAAGGCGCCGATCTCGGGGTGATCGGCCAGGAAGGCCTCGGCTTCGGCGATATCGGCCGCCTGGGCCGGCCGCGTCGACAGGGCGTCGGCCATCACGCCGCCTCCCCGGCCTGGCAGAAGCGGGCGAGGATCTCGCCATAGGCGGCAACCAGCGCGCGGGCTTCCGCCTCGGCCAAGGCCGGGCTGACCAGGATCATGTTGTGGAAGGGGGTGAGCAGGAAGCCGCGATTGAGCAGGGAGAGATGCAGGCCCTCCTCGATGACCGAGGAGGCGGCTTCCCGGGCCTCAGCCGCGTTGCGCACCGGCTCGGAGCTGAACACCACTTCCAGCCGGGCGCCGACGCGGGTGACATGCCAGGGCAGCCCCTGCGCCCCTATGGCCTTGATGAGGCCCGCTTCGATGATGTCGGTTCGCGCGGCCATGGTGGCATAGGTCTCGGCCGTCATCACCTTTTCGAGGCTGGCCCTGAGGCAGGCCAACTGCAGCGCACTGCCGGACAAAGTGGTGCCGATGCCGGAATGGCCGTGGCTGTCGCGCGCGCGCCGCGCGCGGTCGAGGCCCTCGGCCACTGCGGCGCTCATGCCCCACACGCTCACCGGCACGCCGCCACCGATGGGCTTGCCCATCACCATCAGGTCCGGCTCCAGGCCGTGGAGCATCGTGTAGCCACCGAGGCCGGTGGAAATCGTGTGCGTCTCGTCGATCAGCAGCAGCGTGCCATGTTCGCGCGTCAATCGCCGCAGCGTGTCGTGGAAACCGGGCGCGGGCAGGATCATGCCGCAATTGGTCATCACCGGCTCGGCCAGCACGCAGGCGACCTCGCCCGAAGCCAAAGCCCGACGCAGCGCCTCCTCGTCATTGAAGGGAATGGCGATGGTGGTCTCGCCGAGATCGACAACCTGTCCCAGCAGGCTGCGGCGGGAGAAGGTGCGTCCGTTGACGAGATCGACCAGCGTGTCGTCGACGGCGCCGTGATAGCAGCCATCGAAGACCAGGATCTTGCGCCGCCCTGTCACGGCCCGCGCCACACGGATGGCGAAGCGATTGGCATCGCTCGCCGTGGCGCCGATCTGCCAATGCGGCAGGCCGAAACGGGCGGCCAGCAGCTCGCCGACGATCTCGGCATCGGCGGATGGCAGCATCGTCGTCAGGCCGCGATGACCGACGGCCCTGAGCACCTCCAGGATCGGCTCGGGCCCATGGCCGAACATGGCGCCGGTATCGCCGAGGCAGAGATCGACCACTGCATTGCCGTCGATGTCGGTGAGGTGCACGCCGCTCGCCTGCTCGATCACCATCGGGAAGGGCATCGGCCAATCAAGCATCCAGTGCATTGGAACATTGTCGAAGAGGCCCTTGCCCTTACGCTCGGCCATAGCCTGCGCCTTGGGACGGCGCTCGGCATAAAGCTGCAGTTCCACCGGCAGCAGGGTCCGCACCCGCGCCTCGATGGCTGCATTGTCGATCGGCGTGCTGGACACGAGAAACCTCCGCTGGATGGATTGGCGCGCCGCTCATCGCCTAGTGATGCCGCGCTTGATTGTGATCACAATCAGCAGAAAAATCGACGATATGTCAACAAATTTTGGGATAATTTTATATACTGTGATCACACTTTAATTGTGAGATCGACATTTCCTCCGCGGACAGCTCGCAGCAAAGCCCGGCCTGGAGGTCGAACGGCCCTCGGGCGCAACCCAGCCGGTCACGCTCTTCGGCGATCTACGACGGAAAGTCGGGGGCAGCCGTCCGGCCAGCCCGCCCGCTCAGGCGTGCGGCGGCAGGGACGCGCCGTCCATGCGCGTCTTCAGCCAGTCGCGCGCCCGGTAGTAGCGCAGCGTGAGCTGGGGCCCGAAGCTCATATAGAAGGGCGCCTTGTGCAGAGGCTCGACCTTGAGCGAAAGATCCAGCGCCGGCACGTCCAGCGCCCATTCCGAGAGGATGCCACCGAGCATGCTGCCGGTGGGTACGCCTCGCCCCGAAAGGCCCGTAAGGGCGACGATGCCGGGCGCCAGGCCGTAGAGACGGGGAATGGTCCTCGCCTGCATGTCGAGCTCGCCGAACCAGAAATATTCCCAGCGGATCTCCTGCTTGATCTGCGGATGCAGCCATTTCAGGCGATCGCTCATCACCTGGTGCGTATAGGCAAGGTCACGCCCGCGTCGCCCCATCGGGAACATCGAGGCGACGATACGGCCCTCGGCATTGTATTTGTAGACATAGATGTCGCCGCGGCCGTCATGCATGGTAGTATTCTCAGGCAGGACGGAGCGGCGCTCCTCCTCGCTGAGCGGCTGTGTCGCCGCCACGAAGACGCGCATGATCTTGAAGCTCTGGTCGAGCTTCGGCCAGCCCTCCACCGTATAGGCGCCGGTGGTGAAGATCACCTTGTCTACAACCACGCTGCCATCAGCGGTGTGGGCCACCCAGCGCGTACCTTCGCGCGTGACGTTGGTCACCTTCGAACCCGTATGCAGCACGCCACCTTCCTGCTGCACCGCCCGCGCCAGGCCACGCGCATAGCCGAGCGGATTGAGATGGCCCGCCTCACCGTGGAACCAGCCGCCGTGGAAACGCGGGCTGCCGGTGATCGCTTCCACTTCCGTCTTGTCGACGAAGCGGGTGCGGGCGCCGACGGCGTTGTACTGCTCGACCTTGCGCTTGATGGCGTCGATGGCACCAGGCCGAGCGGCCGCCTGGACATAGCCGTTCTGCTGCCACTCGCATTGGATCTGGTAGCGCTCGATCATGGCGCTGACACGGGCATTGGCCTGGGTCTGCCGGGCGATCAGCCTTTCGGCCCAAGGCTCGCCGAGCAGCCGGCGCAATTCGGGCAGGCTGAAATGGGTGAAGGTCGGCGTACAGTGCCCGGCATTGCGGCCGGACCCGCCGAAACCGGCTTGCTCGGCCTCCAGCAGCACCACACTGACGCCCTTGCGCACCAGTTCGAGCGCGGTGGTGAGGCCGGTATAGCCGGCGCCCACGATGCAGACGTCGGCCTGGACACGCCCTGTCAGCGGCATGGTCTGCGGCGCGGAAGCGGCCGTCGCATACCAGAGCGTCGCGTCGAAGGGAGAGAATTTCGACATGGCCACTCCTCAGTTCAGGTCGCTTCGGGCATCTAGGGCATCGCGCAACCCATCGCCGATGAAGTTGAAGCTGGTGACGGCGAGCGTGATCGCCACGCCCGGCACGATGGCGAGCCAGGGCGCATTGGCCAGATATTGCTGTGCCCCGTTGAGCATGTTGCCCCAGCTCGGCAGCGGTGGCTGGATGCCATAGCCCAGAAAGCTCACATAGGCCTCCAGCAGGATGGCACGGGCCACCGTCAGCGTTGCCGCCACGATGATCGGGCCGATGACGTTGGGCAGCAATTCCCGGAACATGATCCAGCTGTTCGACAGCCCCACCATGCGCGCGGCCAGGACGAAGTCGCGTTCACGCAGCGAGCGCACCTCCGCCTCCACGATGCGCGCCACCTCCATCCAGCTGGTGACGGCGATGATCACGGTGATCATCAGGGGGCTCGGCTTGATGAAGGCCGCCAGCGTCAACAGAAGGAAGATGCTCGGAAAGGACAGGAAGGCATCGACGAAGCGCATCAAAGCGGAACCGGCCCAGCCGCCATAATAGCCGGCGGTGACACCGATGACCGTGCCGAGCGCCGTGCTGAGAAGCATGGCGAAGAAGCCGACCAGCAGCGAGATGCGCCCAGCCATGAACAGGCGGGCGGCGAGGTCACGGCCGAGGGGATCGGTGCCGAAGATATGGTAGCCGGTGAAGGGCGGCGCGAAACGAGCTCTCAGATCGATGAAGAGCTCGTCATAGGGCAGCAGGCGCGGACCGAGGATGCAGGCCACCGTCAGGATGACGATCATCGCTACGCCCACCATGGCGAGCCTGTGCCGGCAGAAGCGCCGTACCGTGCGGTTGCGCCACCAGCGCGGCTTCGGAGAGGGCGATGCGGGGGAAAGGGTTGCTGAGGCCATCACTATTCTCCCTAACCGAGCCGAATGCGGGGATCGACGAAGGCGACGAGCAGGTCGGCGATCAGATTGCCGATGAGCACCAGGATCGCCGAAAACATCAAAAGCCCCATGATCACCGGATAGTCGCTGTAGCCCAGGCTATCGAGGAACAGCCGGCCCATGCCCGGCCAGGTGAAGACGGTTTCCGTCACCAGCGCCCCGCTCAGGATGGTGGGTATCTGCAGGCCGGCCAGGGTGATCATCGGCAGGAGGGCATTGCCGATCACGTGCTTGACCAGCACGCGGCGCGGCTTCAGCCCCTTGGCCTTGGCCGTGCGCACGAAATCCTGGTTGATCACGTCGAGCGTGGCCGTGCGCATGTAGCGACTCCACACCGCCACATTCACCAGGGCCAGCACGATGCTGGGCATGATGAGATGGATGGCATAGTCGGCGAAGCTGCCGTCCCCTACCGTGAACATGTTGCCCGCCGGCAGCCATTTCAGCTTCAGCGAGAAGAGGTAGATCGCCACCAGGCCGAACCAGAAGGTGGGAATGGAGAGCGCCACCATCGCCCCCACCGTCGCCAGCGTATCGAACAGCGAATAGCGGCGCGTCGCGCCCATCACCCCGATCCAGGTGCCGATGACGATGGAAATCAGGGTTGAAAAGCCCATCAGCAGCAGCGTGGCGAAGAGATGCCCGCCGATGATGGAGAGCACCGGCTGGCCGTCACGATAGGAGCGGCCCCAATCGCCCTGCACCAGACGCCAGAACCAGTCGAGATACTGGATCGGCAGCGGACGGTTCAGGCCCATCTGCTCGGCGATGCGATCGAGCGCCTCCTTGGTCATGCCCGGCGTGAGCGTGTATTGCGAAAGCGGTCCACCCGGCGCCAGATTGAGCACCGCGAAGCCGATGACCGAGACCAGCAGCAGCAGGATGAGGCTCTGCCACAACCGGCCAGCGAGATAGCGCAGCATGGGATCGTCTCCACTCGGCCGGCCTTATGGGCCGGCTGTCAGCAGGGTGGCGGGCCAATGCAATCGCTTCGGGTTGAGACCCCGGCCCACTCCCCTTCCCCGGAGGAGGGAGGGTAGGACGGAGCTCGTCTAATCCAAGCAATTGCCCCGGGGCAGCAGGCCTATTTGGCCCAGCGCCAGGTGTTGACGTTCCAGCTGTCGATGCGGTTGTTGATGTTGGGCAGGAAGCCCTCCACGCCCTTCTTGCGCCCACGCACGGTGGCGTATTGATAGATCGGCAGGAAGGGCAGGTCGGTCCGCATGATCTCCTGGATCTTGAAGTAGAGCTTGCGGCGCTCCTCCGGCACGAAAAGGTTGCCGGCCTCCTTCAGGAGCTTGTCCACTTCGGGATTGGCATATTGCCAGGTGTTCTGGCCGTTACCGCCCTTCGCCCCGCTCGAAGTCGACATGAAATAGTCCGAGGTATCGGGATCCGGCCCGGTGATGAAGTTGATGCCGACGACAACGCTGTCGAATTTCGACAACATCCAGTAGTCGCCCCACATCACGGCCGGCGGCAGGTTGGAGATCGTCATCTCCACGCCGATGTCCTTGAAGGATTGCTGCATGAATTGCTGCACCTGCTCGCGCAGATGGTTGCCGGCCGTGGTCGAATTGCTGAAGGACAGGCGCACACCGTCCTTGGCGCGGATGCCGTCGGCGCCGGGCACCCAGCCAGCCTCGTCGAGCACCTTCTTGGCCTTCTCGGGATCGTAGTCCTGCTTGGGAAGGTCCGGATTGTAGTAGAAGGACTGCTGCGGCATGTAGGATTCAGTCGGGGCAGGCAGGCCGTAATAGAGCGCCTCGATGATCGTCTTCTTGTCCAGCGCGTGATAGAGCGCCTTGCGGACGGCCGGGTCCTTGAACTGCGGGCGTTCCATATTGAATCCGACCGACTCGATGGTCGCATTCGGCACGACATCCACGACCTTGCCCTCGAGGGTCTTGGCTTCCTCGTAGTGGTCGGCCGTGATCCATTGCAGGCCCAGGACATCGACGTCCCCGGTCTTGAACTGGGTGTACATCACCGTCATGTCAGGGATGTATTTGTAGACGACGCGCTCCAGATAGGGGCCTTCGCCGAAATAATCCTCGTTGGCGGCAAGCTCGATATAGTCGCCGGCGACGCGCTTGCTCCACTTGAAGGGCCCGGTGCCGACGGGCGCATTGTTGAAAGGCGCCGTATTCTTATCGGCAGCCTCGGCCAGGATGTGCTTGGGCACGATGAAGGTGGAGGCGAGGATCGAGGGATAAGGCGCGAACGGCTTGTCCATGCGCCAAGTGATCTCGGTGGGCGACACCACCTTGAGATCGCGCACATGTTCGTGGCCGGTGCGCCGCCAGCTGCGGAAGTTGGGGTCGACCATCAGTTCCAGCGTGAACTTGACGTCCTCGGCCGTGAAGGGCTTGCCGTCATGCCATTTCACGCCATCGCGCAGTTTCACCTTCCAGCTGAGACCGTCGGCAGAAATGCCGCCATTCTCCACGCTCGGCACCTCTACGGCGAGGGAGGGCGTGAACTTACCTTCGGGGTCCACGTCGAACAGCGGATTGAACACGCTGTAATGGATGCCCTCGTCCACTTCGATGTGGAGCAGATGCGGATTGAAGACGGTCGGCTCCTGCGAGAAGCTGATGACCATCTGGCCCGACGGCTTGTCCTTGCCGGCCGCCAGGGCCTCCTCCCGCCCGAGCAGGGCCGGCATCAGCAGCGCCGAGGCGCCCGTTGCTGCCATCAGGCCGAGAGCCTGCCGCCGATTGGGATGGGGAAACTGGTTTCGCTCTTGTTTCGACATGATGGGTTCCTCTGGAGAGTGACGATATTTTTATAATTATTGCAGTTGGTTGCCGGCCCGAGGCTCGCTCGGGCCGGCAGGCTCAGAACCCGCTGATCAGCTCGATCTTTGATCCATCCGAGAAGCGGGAGAAACGGAAATTGGCTGGGTCGACCAGGGGCGGTCGCCCCGTGACGAGATCAGCCATCAGCTTGCCGGCTGCCGGGCCGATGCCGAAGCCGTGGCCGGAAAAACCAGTGGCGATGTGAAAGCCGGGTATGGCCTCGACCGGTGAGATCACCGGCACGGCATCCGGCGTGACGTCGATATAGCCGGCCCAGCGCTGGGCGATCTCCGCCTTGGCGAACACGGGGAAGGCCTTGGCGAGATTGGCCAGGGCGATGTCGGTCAATTCCTTCGCCGGCTCTGGATCCAGCACGCGGCAACGCTCGAAGGGGCTAACCTCGTCCATCGCCCATTGCTTGGGCACACGGGCTTCCTCGAAAAAACGGCCCCCGACCCTCAGATTGAGCGAGCGCCACTCCTTGCGCAGGGCCGGCAGGAAGTCGAAGAAGAAGCGGAAGCTGTTGGGCACGATGTCGACGACGTTCTCGTGCCCGGAGGCAATGGTGTAGCCGCCATCGGCACGCTTGCGCACGGCGAAGCCGTTGGACCAGATCGCCGGCCCCGGCCCGCCTTCGAGCGGCTTGGTGCGCAGGACCGAGTTCTTCACCTGCAATTGCGGCAGGCGAATGCCGAAACGGCCCGAGAACAGGCTCGACCAGGCTCCGCCGGCCAGGACGACGGCGCTGCAGGCGATCGGGCCACGTTCGGTAACGACGCCGCTGATCGCTCCGCCCGATGTCTCCACGCCGCGCACGGCGCATTCGGTCAGGATGGCAGCACCCTTGCGCCGGGCGGCCTCGGCGATCAGAGGGGCGGCGCGCTGCGGCTCGGCCCGCCCGTCCTCGGCCGTAAACAGAGCGCCCTTGATGTCCATGGTCGTGCCGGGAAACATCCGCTTGTATTCGGTGCCCGAGATCATGCGGGAGTCGAGCTGGTAACCGTCGAGATTGCGGTTCCAGCGCTCGTGGTCGGCATATTCCTTGTCGTTCTCACAGGTGAACATGATGCCGGCGCGGGTATAGCCGGTGTCTCCCTCGACCCGCTGGTCGAGCGTCTTCCAGATCCTCAGCGCCTCGGCCATCAGCGGCACTTCACGCGGGTCACGACGCGAGATGCGCACCCAGCCCCAATTGCGGCTCGACTGCTCCTGGCCGATACCGCCCTTCTCGCAGAGCGCGACCTTGAGGCCGCGCTCTGCCAGTTCGAGCGCCGTCGAGGCGCCGATGATGCCGCCGCCGATGACGACGACATCGACCTTGGCGGGGAGCGTCGCATCGCCTTGAACGGGTATGACAGTGGGGCCGGGCATGTCAGTAGGACTCTTCGAGCTGGCAGTTGATGGTGAATTCGGCGACGCTGGCTTCGTTGGGCAGTTCGATCAGCATGGCAATGATGCGGGCGAGATCGTGCGGCGAGGTCATCTTCTCGGCGGCGCGGTCGGTCAGGCCGAGGGCCATGTCGGTGGCGACGAAGCCCGGGCAGATCGCGGTGGCGCGGATGCCGCGCTCGAAGCCCTCATGGCGGATGCCGTGCGCCAGTGCAACGGCCGCATATTTGGAGATCGAATAGAGCCCGGCACGCGAGGATTTGACCCGTTTGCCTGACAGCGAAGCGATGACGATCACCCGCCCGCTCCCGCTTTCGGACAGCGCCTGCCAGGCTGCCTTGGCTAGACGCCGCGGCGCCTTGACGTTCACGGCCAGCATCGCGTCCAGGTCCTCGTCCTCGGCCTCGATGACGTTCTTAGGTATCATGATACCGGCATTGGCAATAACAGCATCGATGCGCCCGAAACGCTGCAGGGCCGCCTCGGCCCAATCGGCCTCCGCCTGGGGATCGACAGCGTCATAGGCCTGCAAATGGACGTGGTCTGGATCCGCCCAGGCGGGTTGCTCCGGATGCCGCATGCCCAGTGAGAGCCGCCATCCCCGACGCGCGAGTTCGGCCGCCGCCGCCTGCCCTATGCCCCGATTGGCGCCCGAGATCAGGGCTACCCTCTGCTCACTCATGCCACTTGTCCTTCCTTGTCGGCACCGTTCCGAGGCGGCATGCCTACGAAACGGCAATAGGCCCGCTTCAGGATGTCCATCACCTGTCTCTGCTCATGCTCGGGAATGAAGTCGAAGAAGCGTTTCGACTGCTCCGTCGCCAATACGCGCACCTTGGCGGCGAGCTCCGCGCCCGCCGGCGTGATGTAGAGTTCGTGTGCCCGGCTGTCGTTGGACGAGATCCTGCGGGTGAGCAGCCCCTGCTCGATCATGTGGTCGACCAGCCGCCCCATGGCGGAGCGGTCCTTCATCACCAGATGCGCGATCACCGAGGGGCGGATGCCGGGATGGCTGTCGACCAGCAGCAACGTGGTGACCTTGCCGGTGCCCTTGGCCACTTCGAGCCCGTCGAGCCATTCGTCGAGGTCGCGCGACACGGCCAGGCTGATCACCCGGATATAGAAGCTCAGCGTATCCTCAAGCACGTCGAGGTCGATATGCTCGGGTAGCGTCGGCGGCTTGGCCCGTGTTTCCTTCATGCGGCAGGCTCCCATTCGCTGCCCGGAATGGCTGCCACCAGGCGCTTGGTGTAGTCGTTCTGCGGCCTGCGGAAGACCTGCGCCGGCGGCCCGGACTCGACGATCCGGCCCTTGAACATCACCGCGACCTCGTCGCAGATCTGGCTCGCGACGCGCAGATCATGGGTGATGAAGATCATGGCCAGATGCATCTCCTTCTGGATGCGTGCCAGCAATTGCAGGATCTGGGCCTGGATCGAGACGTCGAGCGCCGAGACCGCCTCGTCGGCGATCAACAGGACGGGATCGAACATCAGCGCGCGGGCAATGCCGATGCGCTGGCGCTGGCCGCCGGAGAATTCATGAGGAAAGCGGTCATAGGCGCCGGCGTCGAGGCCGACGCGGCCGAGCAGGCCGACGGCCTTCTCCTTGGCCTTGCCCGCGGCCATGCCCTGCGCCATGGGGCCGACGGTGAGGATGCGCCCGATGGTGTGGCGGGGATTGAGCGAGGCATAGGGATCCTGGAAGATCATCTGGATGCGCGGACGCAGCGGCCGGAACTCATCCTCGCGCAAGGGCGCGATGTCCCGCCCTTCGAACAGGATGCGGCCCCCATCGCTGCCCATCAGCTTCATCAGCACGCGCCCGAGCGATGACTTGCCCGAGCCCGACTCCCCGACGAGCCCGAGGGTGCAACCTTGCCGGACAGAGAAACTGACATCGTCGACGGCACGCACCGGCGTGCCCTTGGCGAAGAAGCGCCCCTGGCCCTGGTAGGTCTTGCTGATCCCATCGGCCTCCAGGATGACAGGGGGCAGTGCGGCAGGGATGGCATCCTCGGCCACCATGCGCGGCACGGCCGCAATCAGCGTCTTGGTATAGGGGTGCTGCGGATCACGCAGAACCTGGGCAGCCGTGCCCTGCTCCACCAACCGGCCCTTTTCCATCACCACGACACGGTCGGCGATCTCGGCCACCACGCCGAAATCATGGGTGATGAACATCACGCTCATGCCCTTGCGGCGCTGGATCTTGCGGATGAGCTCAAGGATCTGGGCCTGGGTGGTAACGTCGAGCGCCGTGGTCGGCTCATCGGCGATCAGCACGTCCGGATCGAGGGCCAGGGCAATGGCGATCATCACGCGCTGGCGCTGGCCCCCGGAGAGGCGGAAGGGATATTGATGGCGGATGGTAGTGGGATTGGGCAGCCCGACTTCGCCGAGGAGTTGGACGACCTTTTGCTGCCGCGCGGCCGGCGTGCCCACGCCATGGGCCTCCATCGCCTCGGCGATCTGGTCGCCGATGGTCATCAGCGGATTGAGCGCCGAGAGCGGATCCTGGAAGATGATCGAGACAGCCCGGCCCCGCAGGTCTCGCAGCTGTTCTTCCCGGGCCGCAAGCAGGTCCATGTTTTTGAACAGGATGCGCCCGCCCGTCACCGTCAGCGATGTCGACAGCAGGCCCATGATCGTGTTGGCGGTAACGGATTTGCCCGAGCCGGACTCACCGATGATGCAGAGGATCTCGCCGGCCTTGAGCTCGAAGGAAATGTTCTCGACGGCGTAGGGCCGTTCCATGTTGCGCGGCAGGCTGACGGTGAGCTTGTCCACCGATAGGATGGTCGCGCCCGGGGCTTTCGGCTCGGCGTCGGAGACCAGCATCGTGACCATCCTTCCCAATCACCGGCGGGGTGCTTGTACCCCGTCCTCGATATAGTGGACGATTACAACTAATTTTGTCAGCAGCGCCAAGCAGAAATTTCAGGCAGCGAAGGTGTCGCGCTGCCGCAATCCGGGGCAGGCCGATCAGGCGGCCTTGGTCTGGATGCCGGAGAACGAACCTGGCAGCAGGCGGAAATAGGCCAGCCCCTGCCCCGCACCGCGCGCCACCAGGAAACCGATCAAGGCGAGCCACAAGCCATGATTGCCGAGAGGCTGCAGCAGCCACCACAGCCCGAAATAGCAGGCGAGCGCCACTGCCATCAGGTTGCGCATGGCTGCGTTCCAGGTGGCACCGACATAGACACCGTCGAAGGTGAAGGCGAGCGCGCCCGCGACAGGCGTGATGGCGGCATAGGGCAGGAATTGCCGGGCCAGCTCGCGAACCGAGGTGCTGGTGGTCATGAAATCGATGAAAGCCCCGCCCGCCACGAACAGCAGGGCAGACATGCCGATCGCCAGCGCCAGGCTCCAGATCACCGAATAGCGCACGGCCTTTTCGAAGGACGGCCGGTTGTTGGCACCGATCGAGCGCCCGCTGAGCTGTTCGGCCGCGGTGGCAATGCCATCGAGAAAATAGCCACCGACCAGGAAGAAATTGTTGAGGATGGCGTTGGCAGCCAGCGTCACATCGCCGGCCAGCGCGCCCTGGCGCCCAAAGAAGACGAAGGCTGCCAGCAAGGCGAAAGTGCGCAGCATGATGTCACGGTTGATCGCGATCATGCGCACGAATTTGGCCTTGTCGAAGACCAAGGTGCTGGGCACACCGAGCCGCCCGCCGAAATGAGCTGCGACCACGGCGAGGCCAGCGACGACGCCGGCCGTCTCCGCCAGGGTGGTGGCCCAGGCCGTACCCGCAACGCCCCAGCCCATCGCCAGCGTGAACACGACACAGAGCAGGATGTTGACGAGGTTGATGCCGATCTGCAGGAACAGGCCGGTGGTGGTCCGGCCCAGCCCGATCAGCCAGCCGAGCACGGCATAATTGGCAAAGGCGAAGGGCGCGGACCAGATGCGAATGGCGAAATAGATCTCCGCCGCATGGGTCACCTCGGGTGAGGCACCGAGCAGCGGGAAAGCGACCGCCGCAATTGCGCGCTGCAGTGCCACCATGGCAAGGCCGAGCACGGCGGCCATCACCAGCGCCCGCAGGAACACCGCCCGCTGCTCCAGCCTGTCGTCGGCACCGACGGCTTGCGCCGTCAGGCCGGCGGTGCCCATGCGCAGGAAGCCGAAGCCCCAGAACAGGAAGTCGAACAGGAGGGCATTGAGAGCCACCGCCCCGAGCAGGGCCTCGCTGCCGATCTGGCCGATCACGGCGGTGTCGACCAGCCCGAGCAGCGGCGTGGACAGATGCGCCAAGGTCATCGGCGCGGCGATGCCGATGACGATGCGGTGGCTGACGGGAACGGGACGGACGGGAGTATCGATCGAAGCGGCGGGCATGGGCGGTGATTTTCCTCACGCCTTGGTAGCCTCAATCAAGAGTCATTCCAAGGTGCCCGTCCAAGCCCGATTGCCGTTCCGGTCAGGTACCGCTTCCGGGAGCCGATTGCGCCAGGTGCAGCGCCCCCTGCCCCGCATCGTCCTTCTCGATCTCCTCGGTGAGTTCACGACCCCGCGTCTCAGGCAGCAGGGCGATGGCGAGGAGCACGAAGAAATACGCGCTGACCGCGGTGACGGCCATGGCATCGCGCAGCAGGAGGACGCCACCTGCCGTCATCAGGCCGATGACCGTGGGAAAGAAGGCACCGGCGGCCCGGCCGAAATTATAGGCAAAGCCCTGGCCATTGCCCCGGATGGCGTTCGGAAACAATTCGGTGAAATAGGGCCCGAGCGCGCTGTAAATTCCCAGAGCGGCAAAGCCGAGCACGAAATCGAGCGCAAACATCACCACCCCGCCACCCGGCAAATAAAGGAAGGCCGGTATGAAGATCCAGTTCAGCAGGGCAAAGAGCAGGAAGTTGCGGCGGCGGCCGATGGCGTCGCACAGATAGGCGGCGACGATATAGCCGACGAAGGAGCCCACGGTGAGAACGAACATGTGATAGCCCACGCCCACCGTGGAGATTTCCCGTACCGTCTTCAGGAAGGTCGGCAGCCAGATCACCATGGAAAAGCCGCCCGCCTGCACGCCGAAGGCCAGGAGCGAGGTCAGGCAGGTGGTGCGGAGATAGCGCCGGTGGAAGATCATGAACGGGCTGGCGGGCGCTTGCCCGGCCTGCACCCTCTTCTCCCTCGCCGCCAGAAAGACAGCGGGCTCGGGGACGCCGCGCAAGGCAAGCAGGACGAGAATGGCCGGCGCCGCGCCGAGCCAGAACATCCAGCGCCAGGCCTGCGTGTCCGGCAGGGTCGCGAACAGGATGGACGAGAGAACCGCCGCAATGGCATAGCCGATCGCATAGGCGCTCTGCACGGTTCCCACCGCCTTGCCGCGATATTCGGAACGGATGATCTCACCCATCAGGACCGAGCCGGCAGCCCATTCGCCGCCGAAGCCGATGCCCGACAGGATGCGGGCGGCGAGCAACTGCTCGAAGGAGTTGCAAAAACCGCTCAGCACGGTGAAAAACGAAAACCAGAGGATGGCGAGCTTCATGACGCGCACGCGCCCGATCCGGTCGCTCAGGATGCCGGCCGCCCAACCCCCGACGGCGGAGGAGATCAGGGCCGAGGTTCCGAGAAAGCCAGCCTCGGCATTCGTCATGCCCCACACTGCGATCAAAGTGGGGATGAGAAAACTGTAGAGCTGGGTGTCAAGCGCATCGACGGCCCATCCGCCGAAACAGGCATAGAGCGTCTTGCGCTCGGTACGATCGAGACTGGTAAACCAGGCGAACATGCATTCCTCCCTGCTTCCGGCCTTGTGTTGAAGGCTGCGCGTCCAGCTCCGTTGGCAGGCGCGAGCGTGGGGCCGGTTATGTCGGTACGCGTGGATCGGTGCGGCGCAGGCGCCCGCATTCGGGAGCCCGAAGGCGCCACAGGAGCAGAACGCTGCCCTGGGGCGCTGCTCAGGCTGCCCGGAGGACGAGTTCCTCCAGGCCGAGCACACGCGCCGTATTGGTCGAAACCATCCGGCGGATCGCCTCGTCGGAATAGCCGAGCTCCAGGCACAGCCGGACGCCGCGCCGGAACCCTTCCAGCGGGCTGAACACACCGACCTGTCCGAGATCCGAACACAGGATGGTGCGGTCGATACCGGCCGCCTCGATCTGCTGGCGAAGATCCTCCGCCGAGCGGGTCTTGAACTTGGATCCTTCCAGAAACATGCAGAGCGAATGCTCCACATAGGCACCCATGGCGGCGATGCCCTTCACATCCTCCAGGCTCGCGCCGACGATGTCCTCGGGGTGCGTGAAAATCAGGCGCTCGACACCGCGGCGCTGGGCTTCCTCGAACAGGATCCAGGTCTCGCTGACATGCAGGTGGCCGCTGGCAAGCGCCATGCGGTTGCGGGCGATGACGTCCAGGACGTCCTTGACCTCATCGAGCACCTGCCTGTTGGCGTCGAGGACCGGGACCGCCCGGGCCGGCCGCATCTTCTGGGTCGAGGCCGGATGCGACCAGGAGGATGTCTTCTCCCATTCGAGATGATTCTCGGCGGCCAAGGTCGGCATCCAGACGACCTTGCCGCCCATCGCCGCCGTATGCTCGACGGCATGGGGGTTGATGCCCCCCACCACATTGTTGAGCACGATGCCGGAAAAGACCTTTGTCGTCAGTTCCGAATGATGCCGGGAAATCAACGCCGCCGTCGCCACGCCGGCATAGTCATGGTCCTTGGTGACCACCGCCGCAAAGCCCGCCTCCGACATCTGGCGGGCCAGTTCCAGGTGATCGAGGCCGCGCGGCGCGATCGAAGGCCCGCTATGCACATGAGGATCGATCGCGTCTTTGAGCAGCGCGTCGATGCGCTGGGTATCCCCGGTCGATCCGGTATCGATGGTCAGTGCATCCATGGTCTTGGCTCCCTAGAGAAAAGCGCGTTCAAGAGTGAACGCCTATTTGCTCTAACTCCTTGTTTCGACGCGTCTTTGCGATTCCCGGTGATTCCACCAAATCGCAAAACGCCTTGGGCCTGCCGGCTCTGCCGTGCGATCAATGGGCTAAGAGAGGATGCCCGCACCCTCGGCCGGCATCGGGTAGTCGGCGGCGTTCAGCACCCAGCCGGGCTTCAGCGAGAAATCCAGGCGCGGCGGGCAGAAGATGTCGACGAGCTGGTTCACCCCGGCCAGCATGCCGCGGGAGGTATGGATGGCCGGCGGCGGGATCACCATCACCGAAGGCGCTTCGCAATATTCGTGCTGATCGTCGCGCCAGGCGTTGAGATCCGTGGTCCAGGGCCAGCGCAGGTGATGGGTGAAGGCGCCCTCCAGCGCGAGAGAGATCTGTTCGAAATCATCATGATGATGCGGCGAGAGCTTGGTCACGTCGCGCGGCCCGTGTTGCACCGGCAGGACATTCACCATCATGGTCGAGCCGCGCCAGATGCGCCCGAACCGCCCCGGCTCGTCCGGCACGTCGAGCGAATAGACATGCAGCTGGTCCCCGCCCTCCGCCTGCGGCCAGGACTGGAACGGCCCGACATTGGGATGCGCCGTCTCATAGGATGGCGCGTTCACGCAGTGGGCCGCGAGATCCTCGGCCCTGGAGGTGAACAAGCGCACGACCGCCCCCGATCCCATGATCCGGATCGTGCTCGGGCCGGGCGGAACGAAGGCGATCGAATAGCCCGGCACGCGCGCCTTGCCGTCGGCGGTCTCGACCTCGGCGCTCACGCCCGCATCGGGCAGCAGGAGCACATATTCGTCGGCCTGTGCGGCGCGGCGGAAGCAGGCGCCGTCTCGCGCTTCCGTGTAGGCAACCACGCAATGCTGGCTGCGGATGAGCCAGCTGCGGCCATTGGCATCGTCCTCCTGGGGCGCGGCCTCGTAGAACTTGCCGCAATCGGCACCGGCGAACTCGGTCGCCGCCGGCGAGGCGTGGACCGATGCCAGCGTCGAACGCGGATCCGAAGCGTCATACATGGCAACCTCCCAGCGGGACCCGACGCACTTTACGCTGCATCGATCGACTCGCTCTCATTGTTTCGTTAGTTGAAACGACGTTCTATTTATTTTTGAGACAAAGTTCTCCCTTGTCAAGAGGGCCACCAACGGCCGTCAATCGAGCACGTAGCCCAACGCTTCGGAAACCTGCTTTGCGGCCCTGACCGTTCGCTCGATCTGTTCGGCGGTGGGCGTTTCGGTAATGAACTGCACGGAGTCGACGATCGCCAGCGTGCCCACCAGGGAGCCGGCGGCATCGAAGACGGGTGCTGCCAGCGCATTCAGGCCGATCAGGATCTCGTTCGGTGCGGTGGCCCAGCCGGCCTGGCGCACGCGCTCGATCTCCTTGCGCAGGCCGCCGGGCGTGACGATCGTCGCCTGCGTACGGCGCTCCAAGCGCATGCCGAACACGGTGGCCCGCAAGGCATCATTGCCGAAGGCCAGGGCGATCTTGCCCTGGGCCGAACTGTGAAAATCGAGCAGAGATCCCGGCCGGACGCCGATCTCGACTGTGGATTTGCCCGGAACGGTGGTGAGTACACGCACCCCATCCGCTTCCAGCTGGGCAATCACTGCGGAATGGCCGAGACTGTCGCGCAATTCCCGCAGGGCCCGCGCGCTGGCCGAGACGATATCGCGCCCCTCCCCCACGGCCCGCCCCAGCTTGATCAGACGACTGCCGAGTTGGTAGCGCTCGGTCTCCGGCAGCTGGACGACGTAGCCGTGCTGCACCAGCGTCTGCAGATAGCGCCAGATCCGGCTCTTGGTGGTTTCCAGCGCGACGGCCATCGCCGACACGCCCATGGGCCGCCCCTCCTCCGCCAGCAATTCCAGGATGCGCATGGCCAGAACCACCGCCTGCACGCCGTCGCCACCAGGGCCGCTAACACGAGGCATTCTTCATTCCCTCACGAGGAAGGGCACATCTGCCCATTGACATGGGCGCCCTTTGAGTTGAACCTGATTATAGAAACGACGTTTCGACTAACGAAACAAGAGAAAACAATTCCATGCCTGCCAACAGCCTGTCACACCCCGCAGACAATTTCCGCCAGCGCCTGCTTTCGCAAAAACCCCTCCTCGGATCGTTCATCAAGACACCGACCGTCCATGCAACCGAAATCCTCGGCGATCTCGGTTTCGACTTCGTTGTCGTGGACGAGGAACATGCCCCTTTCGACCGTGGCCAGACGGAACTGGTGCTGCTGGCAGCGCGCGCAGCCGGCACCGCCGCGATCGTCCGCGTGCCCGAGATCAGCCGCATCCTCGGCGCGCTGGACGACGGAGCGGCAGGGGTCCTCGTCCCGCACATCTCCTCCGCGGCCAAGGCCCGGGAAGCCGCCGAGGCCTGCCGCTATCGCGGTGGCCGGCGGGGCTTTTCCAATTCGCCGCGCGCCGGGCGCTATGGAGGCCTCGGCATGTGGCAGCATGTCGATCGACAGGACGCACATGTCAGTCTCATCGCGATGATCGAGGACCCG
This sequence comes from Labrys sp. HAY1-8F, assembly GCF_056754975.1. Lineage (NCBI taxonomy): Bacteria > Pseudomonadati > Pseudomonadota > Alphaproteobacteria > Hyphomicrobiales > Xanthobacteraceae > Labrys > Labrys sp. HAY1-8F. Next base: position 2,028,352 of record NZ_JBPGWZ010000002.1, read on the forward strand.
GAAGCGCTGGCGGAGATCGACGCCATCCTGGCCACAGAGGGCCTGGATGCCGTCTTCATCGGACGGGGCGATCTTACGGTGGCGCTGCAGGCTGAGAGCACCGACGCGCCTGCCGTCCAAGCCGCCGTCGAGACGATCTGCACTGCGGCCGGACGGGCCGGCAAGCCCGTCTGCATGATGGTGGCCAGCGCGGCCGAAGCGAGGCGCTACCATGCCCTCGGTGCCTCCGCCTTCATCATGGCCTCCGACCAGGCCTTCATGCGCAAGGCAGCGGCCGAAAGCCTGAATAGCTTTTCCAAGGAATTCGCCGCGTAACGGCACGCGGCGGCAACGGCCCTCGCAACTCTATTTGCGCCCGCCGGAGGGGGCGGATTTCAAGAGGCGCAGCACGAGCCAGATCGGAACCACGATCACCGCTCCGAGCAGGAAATAGCCGAACAGGTCCTTGATCATGCCGAAGCCCTGCGCCGACAGGCGCTCGAGGAAGTGCCGAAGCCTGGCAAGGAGTTCCCAGGGGGTGAGGTCGAGCCAGGCCAGCACGAGGCCCACGGCGACGGAAACCACCACCAGCTTGATAATCGTGCCCATCACCGAGCCGCCCATGAACTTCTCCAGCCCAGCCATACCTAATCTCCTGCCGTACCAGCGCCTATTTCGGGCGTGACGGCCCCGCGGTCAAGCAGGGCAGTGAGGCTTTCCAGCCTGTCCGCCTCGCTCGGCGGCTTGTCCCAGCGCAAGCGTGCCAGCCGAGGAAAGCGCATGGCGACGCCGGATTTGTGGCGGCTGGAACGCGCCAGTCCCTCGAAGGCAACTTCTACCACCAGGCCTTTCTCGGCGGTGTGGACAACTTCCCTCACTGGCCCGAAGCGGTTCACCGTGTTGTTGCGGACGAAACGGTCGATGTCGCGCAATTCCTCGTCGGTGAAGCCGAAATAGGCCTTGCCGACCGGCACCAGCTCCTCACCCTTCCACACACCGAACGTGTAGTCGGAATAGAAGGAGGAACGCTTGCCATGGCCGCGCTGGGCATACATCAGCACGGCGTCGATGCGGAACGGCTCGCGCTTCCACTTGAACCATAGCCCCTTCGGCCGGCCGGGCACATAGAGGCTGTCGCGCCGCTTCAGCATCAGCCCCTCGACCGCTTCGGCATCAGGACCGGCCCCAGCGCTAGCGGGACTTTCCCGGGCCAACGCCAGGGCTTCCGGCCCGGCGAAGGCTACCAACGGCGAAAGGTCGAGGCGTGGCGAAGCAAGGCGTGCCACGAAAGTCTCCAGTCGGGCCCGCCTTTCGATGAAGGGGCAATCGCGCAGATCCTCATCCCCTTCGGCCAGCAGGTCGTAGGCCCTGATATGGGCGGGATAGTCGGCGACCAGCTTGGGCGTCACGCTCTTGCGGTTGAGCCTCTGCTGCAGGGCATTGAAATTCTCGATGCGGCCGGCACCATCCTCGCCGAGCCGCCGCACCAGCAATTCACCATCGATGGCGCCCTCGAAATTGAGGGCCTCGACGAGATCGGGAAAGGCCGGGGCAATATCCTCGCCGGTGCGGGAGTAAAGGCGCAGCACGGGTCCATTTTCAGTGAGAGCGCCGACGGCCTGGACGCGGATGCCGTCCCATTTCCATTCCGCGACATGGCTGTCCGGCAGGATGGCCGCAAGATCGCCCTCTTCCAGGGCATGGGCCAGCATCACCGGCCGAAACGGGGCGGGGTTGCCGCTCTCGGGCCGCTCGCCCCTGCCTTCCGCCCAGGCGAACAGCTCCTGATAGGGTGGCTGCAGGCCTGGCCAGGCCAGCTCGATGTCGTCGGCCGAGAGCTTGCCCAGCGCCGCAACGGCGCTCTTGGCGAGACGGGCGGAAGCGCCGATCCTCAACGCTCCGGTGATGAGCTTGAGGAATGCCCAGCGCCCCTTCTCGTCCAGCGCGTCGAGATGGCGGGCGATCAGGGCGGGCATTTCCGAGCGCCCGGCCTGGCTCAGAGCCTCGACCACTTCCGACAAGGTAGGCGCATGGTTCATGCCCGGCCGGGCCGGCCACATCAGCGCGATGGTCTCGGAAAGATCGCCGACATAGTCGTAGGACAGCGCAAAGAGTTCGGGATCGGCCCGTTCGCCGATCAACTCGCGCAGCAAGGCCGGCTTGGCGTTGCGGAAGGACAGCGCCCCGGTGATCGCCGCAAGCGCATAGCCGCGGTCCGGATCGGGCGTATCGCGGAAATAACTCGTCAGCAGCCGCAGCTTGGCGTTGCGGCCCGGCTCATAGGCAAGGCGATCAAGCAATTCGGCGAAGCGGTTCATGCCTCGTCCGCCTCCTCGTCGCCATAGCCGATCATGTGCAGGGGCTGGGCCTTCAGCCCCTGGCTGCCGGCCCAATGCACCAGTGCATCTTCCTGGCCGTGCGTGACCCAGAGCTCCGAGCAGCCCGTCTCCAAGATCGAGCGCTGCAGATCGGACCAATCGGCATGGTCGGAGATCACCAGCGGCAGTTCGGCGCCACTCTGGCGCGCCCGCGCCCGGATGCGCATCCAGCCCGAAGCGTAGACGCTGAGGGGATCCGGCATCTTGCGCGACCAGGCTTCCTGGGCCGCACTGGGCGGACAGAGCACGATGGCACCAGCCAGTTCGGCAGGCTTGACGTCGCGCACCAGGTGCAGCGTTCCGAGTTCGATGCCGAAGGCTTCATAGAGGCGCGTCACCTTCTCCATGGCGCCATGCAGATAGATCGGCGCCTGATGACCAGCCTGGCGGGCCATGGCGATGATGCGCTGGGCCTTGCCGAGGGAATAGGCGCCAACGAGATGGGCCCGCTCGGGAAACAGAGCCAGCGACCCGAGCAGCTTGCCGATCTCCTGCCGGGGATCGGGATGGCGGAACACCGGCAAAGCGAAGGTGGCTTCCGAGATGAAGACATCGCAGGGCACCGGCTCGAAGGGCAGGCAGGTCGGATCGGCCTGGCGCTTGTAGTCTCCCGAGGCGACGATGCGCAGGCCCTTTGCCTCGAAGGCAATCTGCGCCGAGCCCAGCACGTGGCCGGCGGGGTGAAACGTCACGCTCACGCCGCCGAGATCGAGCTTCTGGCCGAGAATGGCGGTCTGGCGCGTTTCGCAAAAATCCTCGCCATAGCGCGCCGCCATGATCGCCAGCGTCTCGGCGGTGGCCAGCACCTGGCGATGACCGGCGCGGGCATGATCGGAATGGGCGTGGGTGATCAGGGCCCGTTCGACCGGCCCGATGGGATCGACATGGACATCCGCCAGCGGGCAATACAGCCCCGACGGCGTCGGAATCAGCAAGTCCGAAGGCCGCATCGCGAGAACATAGGGTGAAAGCGGAACGGGGCCAAGGTGCGGGTGCCAGGAGGTGTCTGCCAGGAGGTGCGTGCCAGCGTCCTCCAGTTTTCAGGCTGGCATGGCCACGCCGAGCGCTTGTCCCGCCACTTCAAGTCCTGCCACTCCAAGTCACCTTGATTTGCTGTACCATCATCGCTCAGGTCACCAATCCATTTTGTGAACTGTTGCTCATTGCCGACATGAATCCGAACTCGAAGACCGGCTCAAGCCCAGCCTCGACCAAGGCGTCCATGAAGGCATATCTCGCGGCTTTGACTTTCCCCTCGTCGATCAACGCTTCAAGGCAGGCGCCTCGCGCAACCACATAGAGAGCTTCACCCATCTCAGGCCACCGATTGTCGAGAAAATCCAGTGCCTGCTGAACCGATCGGATCACAACCGTCTGATTGTGCCCGAGCTTGAACGAGACTGGATGATGGAAGGCAACTTCCGACATTTCACACCTCAACTAGTCCAATAAGTGCATGGCCGTTCGAAGCCGAGACAGAGATTTGAACCCGCAGCGCCGATTTCAAGGCTAATTCCCAAGCGCCGTCGGAAGCGGGTTTTTCTCCCCAAATTACGGATCAAATCAAAATATGCCCAACAGCTATGACGACAGCAGCAACGCTCCAAAGCTGGTTGGGTTCCCCGAGCATGCATGGAAAGCGAAGGCCGTCACGACCTGCATGATCAATGCCTTCGGGACACTGCGGTGCATCACCGGCGGTGGCGGCCCGAAACAGCCAGGCAGCGGCTGGCCTGCCATCCTCGCCATCTAGCGCGCCTGCCGGCTCAGCGCCCCCTTGACGCATCAAATATGAGGCCGAAGCTTGAACGTCTGACCGCGCGGCGCCTGAGTTTCCGGGCGATTCATTACTGATGCAGCGGCTCGCAGTTGGTGCGCCCAGACGTCACGCAATTCAACAGGTCATTGTCGGCCTTCAGGGTTTCGAAGACCCAAATACACGCAGCGAGCAAGAGTGCCACGAACACGAGCACCGCGATTTTACGAAGGTCATCAGAGTCCATGGGCGGGCGTCCAATCTCCGCACCAATAGGCTCCGGCTCCCCAAAAACCACAAGCATCCCCCGCCAAGAAGCGGGAAAATTGAGCACGATCCGCCCTTCATCAACTTTCTCGGCACTCCCGTCCACAAATGATGAACAAAATGCGGCGTCACCATCATGTGGAACAGGATGACATCGCCCCGCCCATGCGATACCGGAGAGGGCAACCATGGAGATCCCTTCCAGATGCTGTTCAACCGGACGCCGATGCTGGCCAAGGCCCAATCGCGGGTGCCATCCGCAAGCAAATATCTTGTCGGCGCCGGCCTGGTGGCGACACTGGCTCTCGTCGTCAGTACCCATGTCAGCGCCGCCGAACGGATCGCCCCCAAGGTGATGGTGATCACCATGTTCGGCGAGGAAACCAAGCCCTGGCTCGAGGCCCGGAAACTGACGACGAAAATCAAGGTTCCCGGCCTGTCGCGGGAATATCCCGACGTCGCGTGCGATACCGACGGCCTGTGCGTGATGACAACGGCCATGGGCTATGCCAATGCGGCCAGCTCGACGGCAGCCCTCGTCCTCGGCGGCAAGTTCGACCTGAAGCAGACCTATTTCCTGATCGACGGCATTGCCGGCGTCGATCCCAAGGACGGCACGCTGGGATCGGCGCTGTGGGCGCGCTATGTCATCGATGGCGGCCTGCGCCACGATATCGACCCGCGCCAGATCCCCGCCGACTGGCCCGACGGCATGCTGCCCCTCGGCGCCGCCAAGCCGAGCGACAAGGCAGGCTGGAGCGCCGGTACCGAGGTCTATGCGCTCAATCCGAAACTGGCGGAAAAGGCCTTCGAGCTGACCCGCTCCGTCGAACTCGCAGACGGCAAGGACGCACAGAATTATCGCAGCCGCTATCAGGACGAAGCCGCCCGCGACAAACCGACAGTGAAGCTGTGCGATACCGTCTCGATCGACACCTATTGGCACGGATCCAGGATCGGCGAGGCCATGGAACGCTGGGCCAAGCATGCCACCGACGGCAAGGCGAATTACTGCACCACGCAGATGGAAGATAATGCCACGCTGACCGCCCTCAAGCGCGGTGCCGAAGCCGGCCTGCTCGACTTCGACCGCATCGCCGTGCTGCGCACCGCCTCCAACTTCGATCGCGAGGCGCCCGGCCAGAGCGCGGCAGAGTCGCTCAGCGCCAAGTCCGGTGGCTTCGGCCCGTCGGTTGCCAATGCTTATCGTGTCGGCTCGACCTTCGCCGACGCGGTCCTCAAGAACTGGCCGTCATGGTCAGCCGGCAGGCTGTAGGCGTCTTTTGGCGCTTCCAGAGACGTCGTGGTGCTCGCAATTTTGATGAGAGCTGCCGGCATCACGAACTCTACATGGCCCGACAGGCCGTTCTGTCCGCTCGGCTTTCTCCCGCAGCCCCACCATGCTCAAAGCCCGTTCCTCCGGCAATGCCATCGCCGACCGCCGTTTCGCCTATGCCATGGACTACAAGACCGGGGGCGATCCTGCATCGGCCGCCGAACTGGTGGCGCAGGCCCTTGATGAGGCGCCTGGCTGGGCCGCCGGCTGGCTGACGCTTGGCGACCTCAACGAGACACTCGGCCGTCTGAAAGAAGCCATCGAGGCCTTCCGAAGGTCCCTTTCCCTCGACCCGACGGATGAAGCAGGCGCCGGAGCACGTCTGGCCCGGCTCGGCGAGATGCCGGCCAATGGCGCGATGACGCCGGCGCACATCGCCGCCCTGTTCGACGAATATGCGCCGCGCTTTGAGCGCTCCCTGGTGGACAATCTCTCCTATCGTGGCCCTGCCCTGCTGCGCATGGCATTGGACGGACTTGGCCGACAAGGGCCGTTCGAACGCGCACTGGATCTGGGTTGCGGCACCGGTCTTGCGGGCGAGATCTTCCACCCCTACTGCCAAAATATCGTCGGCGTCGACCTCTCCGCCGCCATGCTTGCTAAGGCACGTGCCAAGCAGATCTATCGTGAGCTGGAACGAGCCGATATCGCCGATTTTCTCCTCTGGCAGGACGCGGGCAGCGCCGACCTGATCCTGGCCGCCGACGTGTTCATCTATCTCGGTGACCTCGACACCATTTTCCGGCAAGCCGCGCGCGTGCTGGTGCCCGGCGGGCTGTTCGCCTTCACGGTCCAGAGTCAGGACGGCCCTGCCGCCTTCATTCTCAATCACGATCTGCGCTACGCCCATTCGCGTGAAGGCATCGAGAGCTGGGTGGCCGCGGCGGGTCTGCAGCCACGCCATCTCGATGACGCCTGGGCTCGCACCGACCGAGGCGTTCCGGTGCCGGGCCTGGTGGTCGTGCTGGAACGCTGACCGGTCCGCAAGACAAGAAACCTCGGCGCCACTCCTGGTACGTCGCGCGCCTTGGCAAAATTACTTCCCCAACGTAAGGATGGCCCGGGGGACTTGGTTGCTTGCCAACCAACGGAGAGTCATGCGCTTGAAGGGGGCACTATGTTTTCGAGAATTTCCGCGGTCGTCCTGGCAGGCCTTGCCTGTGCGAGCTGTGCAACCAGCGGTGGTCTGCAGACCCTGACGAGGACGGCTGACCAGACGCCGCGCGGCCGGGTCGTCAAGGACACCACTCGCATCACCGACGGCATCCTGGCCGGCAATCTGATGGTGTCGAATTTCTATTATGTGAGCCGGCCCCAGCCGGTGACGACGCCGATCCTGCGCGACATGGACATCCGGGCTCGCCGTGCCGGCTGCCTCGACGGTAATGTCCCTGTGCGCAGCAGCGTCAGCGCTCGCTGGGGCACCTATACCTCGGCCTATCGCATCATCACCCACTACGACTGCGATTGAACACCGGGCCAACGACCGACCCGCTTCGAGCGGGTTTTTGCGGAATCCGCCTCTGGTCTCCGGAGAAAGAGCATGTACTCGAAAATTCTCGTTATAGCCGTGGCAGGCCTCAGCCTTGCCAGTTGCGCCGGCCGAAGCGACCTGAACCTCATCACCCGCACCTCTCAGGAGACTTCGCGGGGCGACGTGGTCAAGCGCATTTCGCGTATTGGCGATGGTAGTCACGCTGGAGGGCTCATGGTCTCCAATTTTTACTATTGGCGCAGACCTCAACCCATCACACCCGCCATCATGCATGACCTGGATGCACGTGCTCGCCGGGAGGGGTGCGAGGGGGCACGCCCTCCCATCCGCTACAGCATCACCAATGATCCAGGCGCCTATGGCGAGGCCCATGCCATCATGGCAATCTATGATTGCCGCTAGCACCTTCAGGTCGATAGTGGACATCTGACCCCGGCAGGCCAATATCTCCGCAGGAATCGGCGATAGCGGCATGAATGAACAGATCGGGACGCGAGAGACAGGAGATCTGGGCTCCAGCTCGCCGCTCCCAACCCTTCCGGCGATCTTCGCAAACTGGTTTGCGGCCCGCGGCTGGACGCCGCGACCGCATCAGCTTAAGCTCGTCGAGAAGGCGCGCAGCGGGCGCTCGGCCCTGCTGATCGCCCCCACTGGCGCCGGCAAGACCCTGGCCGGCTTCCTGCCGAGCCTGATCGACCTCGCTCCTCGTCGCGCCAACGCCCCCTCTGCGCTCCACACGCTCTACATCTCGCCGCTCAAGGCGCTGGCCGTCGACGTCGCCCGCAACCTGGAGCGTCCGGCCGGCGAGATGGGGCTGCCCATCCGCATCGAGACTCGCACCGGCGACACGCCCCAGGCCAAGCGCCAACGCCAGAAGCGCGACCCGCCCGATATCTTGCTCACCACCCCCGAGCAGCTTGCTCTGCTGCTGGCGAGCCGGGAGGCTGCCGACCTGTTCGGCGGTCTCAAGCGTGTGGTGCTGGACGAACTCCACTCTATCGTCACCTCCAAGCGCGGCGACCTGCTTGCCCTCGGCCTGGCGCGCCTGCGGTATTTCGTGCCGGATCTCGAAGTCGTCGGCCTCTCGGCCACGGTGCGCGACCCGGATGAACTCCGGCGTTGGATCGTGCCCCAATCCCCCGGCCACCAGATTCGGGGGGCCGACCGCCCAGCCATGGCCGACCTAGTGATCGCCGAAGGCGGTGCGGCGCCGGTGCTCGACATCCTGGAAACGGCGGAGCGTCTGCCCTGGGCCGGCCACACCGCCCGACACGCCATGGCCGAGCTCTACGCCCTGATAAAGACCCACAAGACCACGCTCGTCTTCGTCAACACCCGCATGCAGGCCGAGTTCGTGTTCCAGGAACTCTGGCGGGTGAACGAGGAAAGCCTCGCCATCGCGCTCCATCACGGTTCGCTGGAAGTCGGCCAGCGTCGACGTGTCGAGGAAGCCATGGCCGCCGGACGGCTCAAGGCTGTGGTGTGTACCTCTACCCTCGACCTCGGCATCGACTGGGGCGATGTCGATCTCGTCATCAATGTCGGCGCGCCCAAGGGGGCCTCCCGCCTGCTCCAGCGCATCGGCCGTGCCAACCATCGCCTGGACGAGCCCTCGCAGGCGATCCTGGTGCCGACCAACCGCTTCGAGGTGCTGGAATGCAAGGCAGCGGTCGATGCCGCCAAGGCCGGCGAGCAGGACACGCCGATCGCCCGCACCGGCGCCCTCGACGTGCTGGCCCAGCACGTGCTCGGGGTTGCCTGCGGTGCTCCCTTCGACGCCGATGCGCTCTATCGGGAAATCGCCTCGACTGAAGCCTATGCTCGGCTCGACCGTTCGACCTTCGACGACGTCCTCGCTTTCGTGGCGACCGGCGGCTACGCCCTGAAGACCTACGATCGCTTCGCCAAGATCCGGCGGGGTAAGGATGGCCTCTGGCGCATCGCCAATCCCATGGTGGCGCAAGCCTATCGGCTCAATGTCGGCACCATCGTGGAGGAAGCCCTGCTCAAGGTGCGCCTTTCCAACAGAGGCCCTCGCGAGCCGACCCGCATGGCCGCCGACAAGCCGACGCCGTATCTGCCCTGGTTCATGGATCCCAAGGCTTCCGGCCCGCCCAAGCGCAAGCCGGGCGAAACATCGGCCCGGCGCGGCTTCGGACGCGTGCTGGGCGAGGTAGAGGAATATTTCGCCGAGGGACTTTCGGTCGGTGACACCTTCCTCTTCGCCGGGGAGATCCTGCGCTTCGAAGGCATCCAGGAGGAGGATGTGCTCGTCACCCGCGCGCCACCAGGCCGGGACCCGAAGATCCCCTCCTTCGCCGGTGGCAAATTCCCGCTTTCCACGCATCTGGCCGCCCGCGTCCGTTCTATACTGGCCAATCCCGACAGCTGGCCCACCCTGCCCGATCAGGTCGCAGACTGGCTGCGCCTGCAGCGCGACATCTCCCGGATGCCGCCGGCCGGCGACCTCCTGGTCGAGACCTTTCCGCGCGGCAACCGCCATTATCTCGTCTGCTATCCTTTCGAGGGCCGCCTCGCCCATCAGACGCTCGGCATGCTGCTGACCCGCCGGCTGGAACGGGCGAAACTGAAGCCGATGGGCTTCGTCGCCAACGACTATGCACTGGCGGTGTGGGGCGTTTCCGACATGCACAGGGCGGCGATGGACCAGTTGTTCGACCAGGACATGCTGGGCGACGACCTCGAGGAATGGCTGGCGGAATCCGCCCTGATGAAGCGCATGTTCCGCACCTGTGCCATCATTTCAGGCCTGATCGAGCGCCGCGCTCCCGGCAAGGAGAAGACCGGGCGCCAGATCTCCGTCTCCACCGACCTCGTCTATGACGTGCTGCGCCAGCACGAGCCCAACCACATCCTGATGCGCGCCGCCTGGGAGGATGCGCGCACCGGACTGCTCGATCTCCAGCGCCTTTCCAGCATGCTCTCGCGCATCAGGGGCCGAATCATTCATAAGAGGCTCGATCGCATCTCGCCCTTGGCGGTGCCGATCATGCTGGAGATCGGCCGGGAGCCGGTTTACGGCGAGGCGACGGACAGCGTCCTCGCCGAGGCAGCGGATGATTTGATCGCGGAGGCCATGGTTGGACGGCAGGATCGAGCCGACGATAGAGGAAGCGCCTGAGATGATCCGGCGGGACGAAGCCGTGCTCGGCGTCGCCGGGGTGGAATTCCTCGCCACCGCCGACGGCGCGCTGGTCTGGCCGGAAGAAAGCCTGGTCGTCGTATCGGACCTGCACCTTGAAAAGGGCTCTTCCTTCGCCGAACGCCGCGTATTGCTGCCGCCCTACGATACCGCCGAGACCCTGAAACGCCTGGCGCGGCTCCTGTCTCGTTTCGGTGCAAGGCGGCTGATCTTCCTCGGCGACAGTTTCCACGACCGCCGCGCCGATACTCGCCTCGCCTCGCGCGACCGGGAAGCGCTACAGCGTTGCATCCACGGGCGCGAAATATTCTGGATCGCCGGCAACCATGATCCCGATCCCCCAACCGACCTTGGCGGCACGGCAACGCCGGAACTGGCCATCGGGCCGGTGCTGTTTCGACATGAGCCATCGGCAAGAGCCGAGCCTGGCGAGATCGCCGGTCACCTGCATCCCGTGGCCCGGGTAGCCACGCGCGGCCGCTCGCTGAGACGGCGCTGCTTTGCCGGCGACGGCAGGCGTGCCATTCTACCGGCCTTCGGCGCCTATGCCGGTGGGCTGAACGTGCGCGACGCCGCCTTCGCGCCGCTTTTCCCCGACGGCTTCACGGCCCATTTGATGGGCGACGAGCGCGTCTTCGCCTTCCCGAGAGCGCGCTGCCTGGGCGGGTGAGAGGGTGCCACTTCCTTCTCCCCTTGCGGGAGAAGGCTGGTTGCGCCTCATTTTGCTGGAATAACGCCCCTCAACAGGGATGATGCCCGGTCCTGCCCGCCTCGGCTGCAGCGCGTTGCGACGGCGTCAGGCGCGGCTCGAGCTCGGCCAGCTTCATCAGGGCGTCCGCGTCACCCGCCGCCGCCGCAAGCGCGAGGAAGCGATAGGAAACGGCAAGATCGCGCGGCGTGCCGAGGCCCCGGGCTGCCAGCAGGGCGTAATTGTACTGACTGCCGACATGGCCCTTCTCGGCGGCCTGATGGAACCAGCGAGCGGCCTGTTCGTAATCGGGAGCGCCCATCACGGCGCCATTGGCATAGAGCACGGCCAGATTGTACATCGCGTTCACCGAGCCATGCTCGGCCGCGCGCTGATACCACAGTCCCGCCAGCACGGCGTCCTGACCGACCCCCCTGCCCTTGTCATAGGCCAGCCCCAGCAGGAACAGCGCCTGCGTGTAGCCCATCTGGGCCGCCTGGCGATAAAGCCCGGCCGCCTTGGCGAGATCCTGGGTGGAGGCCGCGGGCCGATCGAGCCGGCGGGCCTCCTCGAACCAGGCCAGAGCCTGCCCGGCCTGTTCCGGCTTGGGAATGGTGATTGCCGGCCGCGCCTGCTGAACCGCCGACGTGCTCAGGCGCGGTACCGGCCGGTTGCCGCTGGGAGCAGCGCCGGCTTTTCCGCCCTGCAACGCGCCCAGCATCATGGTCACGGCCGCCAAGCCTAGCAGGATCGGGCGCTTGTGCCGCTTGTAGAAAGGTTCATCTCCGGTCACGGGATCGTTCTCCTCGCGCGTGATGGCCCCCTCGGCCTCATTTGCAGCACGCGCCGCCCGCCGCGCTGCGGCGATGAAGGCGCTGCGTGTTCCGCTCGACGGCAACGGGCTGCCCGCCCCGAGGGCGGAAACCTGGCTGGGGCGGCCGATATTTTGGGGTGCCTCTGCGGATGAACTCCGGGGTCCGTCGCCCGCAAGGGATCGCGGCAGATCGTCGGACCAGGAAATGTCATCGGGCCGCTCACGGCCGAACAAGGGCGCGATGCCGGACATGTCGGGCGGCCCGACGATGACCGATCCACCCCGGCTCCTGACCATGTCTTCGACTACGGCCAGACTGTTGCCGAGTTGGTGCAGCAGCGATTGCAAGGCTTCGAGGGCCGTGCGCGTATCCCGGACATCGTCCTGCTGATATTGGCGCAATTCGCTATAGAAACGCTGCAGTTCTTCCGGCAAGGCCGCCAACGCCGATCCGGCCAAAGCCTCACCGAAAACTTCCCGCAATTGTGCGGCGCCAAGCGTTCCGCTGCCGAGCCCTTCGATGTTCCCCGCCATCGCCGTGATCTGCCGCTCCAGGGCGGAGACGGCCGCCTCGTCGACGACGCGCCCATCCAGGGCTTCGAGCTTGGTCATCAGCCCCGTCAGCGAGGCATTGGTCGAGGATTGCACATCCTCGACGGCCTGGCGCAGGGCATCGATCTTCTCGTGAAGATCGTGCGCACCCTCAGGCTGGCGAACAAGATCGCCGAGGCGGGCGCGGATGTCGGCCGTCTCGCGCTGGAGAGCGGCCAATACGGCCGGATCCTGGGCCTGACGCGTCAGCAGATCGAGCTTCTTGTCGAGACGAGCGAACTGCTCGGGGGAGCGGATGTCGGCGATATGCCGGTTGAGATCCGCCATTTCCGTACGCAGGCCGGCGAGATCTTCCTGGCCGGGCGCGACGGTGGGATGGCTGCGGCGCAGTTCCGCGACCTCGCGTGTCAGCGCCGCGATCTGTTCGCTCAGATCGTCACGGGGCGCCGGCGAAACCGATGGTGCGGACGCAGACGGACCGAGCTTGGTGGCCATGCCGGCGATGCGCTGCTCCAGATCGCGTGCCAAATCGTCAAGACCATCGGCATCATCGACGGGCGCCGTAGCTGTGGGTCGAGACGCGAAACCGTCCACGAGGGCATCGACCAGGGTGGCCATCTGGGTCTCGCTCTGCTCCTGCCTGTGGATAAGTTGCTCGATCAGCCCCGCCATTCTGGTTTCGCTTGCTCGGATATGGCGCGCGAGCACGGACGCGCTGACCTCTACTGTCTGGATCCTGCGTTTCGGGTCACCCGAACTACTACCGGCATACCTTTCCTGGCTGGCTGCCAGCTTCCGTGCAATCGCAGCCAAGGGCGATTCCGGGAGATCGCTCTGCGTCTCGAAAAGAGACGGTTCATGCAGTTTTTGCTCGGCAACGGTCGATTTCAGCCATTGAGCAAGCGTCATGCCCGAGCGCCGTGCCAGAATAGCGGCAGCCTCGCGCGTCTGGGAATCGACGCCCTCGACACTCCATGACACTGCTTGGCTCATTTAGCTTCCCGTGCCGGCGAACGGCCTGATTCTCACGCCTCTCCCGTCCTCCGCCCCGGAAAATCGGGCCGGAAACACGGAGAGAGGGCGGCACGCAGTGCCCGCAGCAGCAGCTTTCGCGCAACAGGGTAAATATCCCCTTAACCGTCACTGCCCTAGCGCTCTTCCTGGCAGCAACAACATTGTAGAGCATCCAAAGCGCTTTTTTACTAAAAACCCAACCACCCAAGCTCCCGAGCGGACAGGAAAGTGGGGTACCGTGCAAGAACCGACATTAGACTTTGCGACAAGGCTAGAATTCTCTTGATGCCCGTGTTGTTCGAAACGCTTAACGCGCGCTAATTTAATACGTTACCCTTGAAAGGAAGCAGAGCGGGGGCTATGATCTCCCTGCTGGAGATCTAGGCGTTCGCTTGGTAATATATTAATTGCTGACGCCCCCCGGATTTCGTATTATGGTACCTGTTGCAACGAACGAGTAGCGGCGCTGCTAGCCTGTAACGGGCGCGAGAGAGAGACCATGTCAAAGTTGGAAGCCAGGTCGGCGACAAACACAAAAGGCCAACCGGTGACGGTATTCGTAGCAGAGACAGAAAACGCCACGAATAGTACGGTCACCTATACAATAGGTGACCTTGCGCGAGAGTTTGGCGTTACCTTGCGAACCTTGCGCTTCTACGAGGACAAGGGCCTTCTCAATCCAACGCGCGACAACCTGACTCGGCTTTATAGTGCACGTGACCGCGAGCATCTGCAACTTATCCTTAAGGGTAAGCGGCTGGGTTTTACCCTGGTGGAAATCGGCGAGATGATCGCCCATCATGGGGAAGGCAAGACGGCAAGTCTCGACATCAGCGCCAGCACCGTCCGCGAACAGATCGAGCATCTGGAGCGCCAGCGCCGCGAGATCGACGAAGCCTTGGCCGAATTGCGTCGCAGTTATGAGGGATTGGCCAACGCCCTGCCGCGCTAAGTGGTCGCACTCACTCGTCGGAAGTACCTGATCGGCGGCACAGGTTTCCTTGTGTTTGCTGGCCTTGGCTCATGGGCCCTCGTCCTATCCGAGCAGAAGGCTACCAGCGTGATCGGCAAGCCGTTCATGTTGACGGATGCCGATGGCAGAGCCTTTGACTTCAAGGAATTGCAGGGCAAGCCGAGCCTGATCTATTTCGGCTTCACGCACTGCCCCGACATCTGCCCAACGACGCTGTTCCTGCTCGCGCAGGTGATGAAGAAGCTCGGACCGGACGCCTCGCAGATCAACACGCTCTTCATCACCGTCGATCCCGACAGGGACACGCCCGAGCAATTGAAGGCCAGCCTTTCCACCTATGACCCGCATCTGCGCGGCCTGACGGGCGACCCCGCACAACTTACCGCGATACGCGACTTCTACAGCATAGAAGCAAGAATTTTGCCGGGAACAGGCAAGAATTACAATATCGATCACACCAACACTGTCCTTGTACTCGACAAGGATGGCCGCCTGCGTTCGAGCTTCGACTTGCACGCGTCGCCGGACGAGGTGGTTGCGCTCCTGGAAACTGTCATGCAGGGTCGATAGAGTGCGAGATCAAGGGTCGACCTTGCGATGGATCGCCATGGACGGATCCGGCATTCCCGACCCGAACGATGATCAGCCCCGCTGCAATAGGAATTCGACCTGTTGAAATTCGGCGCCCTCTCGACGCTTCTCTTCGGATTGATGCTCGCCATATCAGCCTATGGCGACGCCAGGGCCGCCTCGACCACCACCGGTCCCTATGGCCTTTGGGATCCGCACCGGCGCCCCGAGCGGCCAGACCTGAAATCGGTGCGCCGGATCCGCTTCCTGACCGAGGACGATTTTCCGCCTTTCGACTTCCAGGGGTCGAGCGGCACTCTGGAAGGTTTCAATGTCGACCTTGCCCGCGCGGTTTGCCGGCAGCTGAAACTGTCCTGCACCATCCAGGCCCGGCGCTGGGACACCATCGTCGCGGCCCTGGAGGAGGGCCAGGCAGATGTCATCGCCGCCTCGCTCGTGCCGAGCAAGGAAGCCCGCGAGCGGCTGCAGTTCTCCCGCCCTTATTACATGCGTCCTGCCCGCTTCGCCATGCGGCGCAAGGATCCGCCGCCGGTCTTCACGCCGGAGGGGCTGGCTGGCCGCCATATCGGCATCGTCGCCGACACGGCGCATGCCGCCTACGCCAAAGCCTATCTCAAGACCGCCAATCTGGTATCCTTCGTCACTGACGCGGCGCTGCGTGAAGCCCTCAAGCGCGGGGAGATCGATCTGATCTTCGCCGACGGCATCGGCCTGTCGCTCTGGCTCAACGGCTCGGACGCCGGCGATTGCTGCAGCTTCGTGGGCGCGCCCTATCTCGACAGCCACTTTTTCGGCGATGGCATCGGCATGGCCCTGCGACGCGAGGACGGCGATCTCAAGCAGGCGATCGACTACGCCCTTTTCCAGATCTGGGAGCAGGGCATCTATGCCGATCTCGTACGCCGCTGGTTTCCTGTCGATCCCTTTGCAGGGCTTCCGTGACGTAAACGAAAACTTATGCGCCCCCGCTGTTACCGAAAAGACTCACTTTGACGTCGAAGCTGGGGAAAACGCACACCGCGTCAGCAGGACTCTTGCGCTGGAGTCACTGCCTATTGTAGTTAAGGCTTCGTTAAGCACGACATCTCGTGCGGCGTCTCGTAACTCCTGTCAGCTCATGGCGTGCATGCGCAACGATGTTTTGTCGACATCGAGGCTGATGGGAAAGGATTCGGCGTAGCGAATTCGGGCGAAAACAAGGCGGAAGGCAGGAGAGGCTGATGCACTGGACAGACGAGCGGGTAGAACTTCTGAAAAAGCTGTGGTCAGAAGGCCTGTCTGCTAGCGCCATTGCCACAGAACTTGGCGGTGTCACGCGTAATGCCGTGATCGGTAAGGTGCATAGACTCGGCTTGTCTGGCCGGGCCAAGGCTCCTGCGCCGGCGCCACAGCGCCGTATCAAGCCCACCCGGGCTCCATCGCATCCTCTCCGCACCCAGACTTCCGTGCCCGTGGTGCGGGGCAACACCGCCCTTGCGCCGCAGATGATGCCGCTTGTCGCCATCGAGGAACGTCCCGAACCTACGCTGCGTCCGGTCGAGGAAGTCGTCATCCCGATGTCCGAACGCGTCACCATCATGGAACTGCGCGAGCATATGTGCCGCTGGCCGCTGGGCGATCCCGGCCGCGAGGACTTCCGCTTCTGCGGAAGCCGTGTCGGGCCCTCGGGTCCGTACTGCCTCCATCATGCTTCGATCGCCTACCAGCCGGTGCTCGACCGCAGGCGCGATCGCGACAAGGAGCGTCGCGCTGCCCGCGCCTGATCGTCGCATCCCATCCTATCCATTCGAAGGCAGGGTTTTCCCTGCCTTTTCTTTTGCGGGGCACCAGTACCTTTCCCAAAGGGAAACCCTTGCTTTTGCAGGTTCATTAGCCTAAAGGCCAGCCTGCCCCAAACTCTTGTTGCGCGGCGTTGCAAGACAACACACCGGAACCGGAGCAATGACACGGAATGCGGATGGGGCTTCCCCCGACATCGCGGCAAAAAGCGTAGCCATCGACGGCAACACGCTGATCGCCTGGGGCTTCAAGCCCGGCAAATGGTTCAACCAGGGCTTGGCCGAGGCCAATCGCCTGCGCCGCGCTGGCGCGGATGACGACGCCATCTTCATCGCCCTGCAGGGCCTGCAGCCGGTCGAGACACTGCTGCGGACCAATGGCTTGCCCTATGGCGTCTTCCTGGATGCCGAAGGCGAACTCGAACGCGCCAACCTCGCCTCGGTGACCGCGCATATGGACGCGCTCATGCGGGTGCCCACTATCGTCGCCGGCGCTGTGATGCCGGACGCTTGCCCGTCCGGCACCGCCCTCGGGACAATCCCGGTCGGTGGCGCGGTGGCGTGCGAGGATGCCATCCATCCCGGCTTTCATTCCGCCGACATCTGCTGCTCGGTGGCGATCACCGTGTTCGCACGCAAGGACGATCCCAGGCGTATCCTCGACGCCGTCCAAGCCGTGACCCATTTCGGTCCCGGCGGGCGCAAGACGATGATCGTCCCGGATTTCGCGCCCGACATCGACGCCACGTTACAGGCCAATCCGTTCCTGCACGGGCTCGACAACATCGTGACAGGCCATTTCGGCTCGCAGGGCGATGGCAATCACTTCGCCTATGTCGGGCATCTGCGTTCCAGCGGCCAGCCGGCATTGGTGACCCATCACGGCTCGCGCGGGCTCGGCGCCCAGCTCTACAAGCGCGGCATGGCCGCAGCGCGCAAGCACACGCAGATCGTGGCACCGCGGGTGCCGGCTCACAATGCCTGGCTGAAGGCCTCGAGCGCGGAAGGGCAGGCCTATTGGCAGGCCCTGCAATTTGCGCGGAGCTGGAGCAAGGCAAGCCATTTCGCCATTCACGATCATGCCGCCAGGTCGCTGGGCAACGCCGTGGCCGACCGGTTCTGGAACGAGCATAATTTCGTGTTCCGGCGCGACGACGGGCTTTATTATCACGGCAAGGGCGCAACGCCTTCCTGGGCCGGCTTTTCGCCGGATGATGACGGCCGCACGCTGATCCCGCTCAACATGGCCGAACCGATCCTGATCACGGCGCATCGCGACCGCAAGGAGGCCCTCGGCTTCGCTCCACATGGGGCGGGCCGCAACCTCAGCCGCTCGGCCTTTCTACGCCGTGAAAAGCCGGATCTGCCCGAGGGTATCGACGTGCGCTTCTACTGCGGCAAGCCGGATCTGTCCGAACTGCCGCAGGCCTACAAGAATGCCGCCTCGGTCCGGGCCCAGATCGACAAATACGGGCTCGCCGAGGTGATCGACGAGGTCGTGCCCTATGGCTCGATCATGGCCGGCGACTGGGAGCAGGACGCTCCCTGGCGCAAGCGGCGCTGAGCGAAGCGGCGGCACCTCACCGCCGCTTCCATCCATCACAGGCTGTTGAAGAAGGCGATCTCGTCGGCAAAGGACTCGTGTGCCATCGGAAAATCGAAACCCTGGAAGACATGGCAGCCGCCCGGCCATAGCCTGAGCGTCGTATGGCTGCCGGCTGCCTCCCAGCGCCCCGCCATGAACATCGTGTCGTCGAGCAGGGCGTCATAGGTGCCGACAGAAAACAGGGCCGGCGGCATGTCTTCGAGATTGCCGTAAAGCGGCGAGACATGGGGCGAGCGCAGATCGACGCCGCCGGGCACGCAGGCCCGCACGAACAGTGCGATATCGCGCGACGTCAGGATAAGTCTGCCCCTGTCGAAATTGCGTGCGCTAGGAGTCATGCCGAGATCGTAGCAGCCGGCGATGAGATTGGCGCCGGCGAAGGGCCTGAGGCCATGCCGATCGCGCAGGCGCTGCAACGTCAGCGCGGAAAGGTGGGCGCCGGCGCTTTCGCCGCCGATGAAGAAACGTTCGGTGCGGAAGCGCTTGCGCCCCTCGGACACCAGCCACAAGGCCGCCGCCTCGCAATCGTCCGGCCCGGCGGGAAAAGGATGTTCGGGCGCAAGGCGATATTCGACGGAGATGCAGGCCATGCCGGTGGCCTCGGCGATCTTCTCCAGCGTCTCGTCCTGGAAGTCGGACTGGTTGAACATCCAGCCGCCGCCATGGATGTGCAGGTAGACCCCGGTCGGCGTTTCCGGCGCAATGATGCGGATCGGCACCTTGCCCTGCCGGCCCTCGATTTCCAGCACCTGCGCCCGCGCGCTCTTGCCCTGCAGCGGGAAGATCCCCTTGCCCTGGCGCCGGGTCTCGCGGATCAGTTCGGGCGGAAAGGACCACAAATCCGGCAAGGCGCTCATCTTGGCGATGATATCGGCATTGAGGGCCGCCGTGGTTTCGGCCACGGCATCGGGAGCAAACACGGCAGGATCGACAGAGGGCATGAGCTTGAATCGCCTCGATGGGATGGCGCACAGTGCAGGGAACCGGCAAGGTCGGCAAGACCTGCCGCTCCACTCGGCCCGTCGCGCAACCTCTGACCATGGGAAGAGCCGGGACGCGGCAACTCAACCTCTTCTCATCAGGGCGGAAAACCGCTATCCCTAGCACCTTGATAGGTGGCTATAGCGAGACCATGATTCCTGACGAGACCGAAAGCAAACGCCCGCAAAAACCGCATGGTGATGCCGGCTCCAGGGACACGCGCGCCAAGAACCTTCCGGCAGAGACCCTCGACCTCCCGACAAAGACCGTCTTCATCAAGTCCTATGGCTGCCAGATGAACGTCTATGACAGCCAGCGCATGGCCGATACGCTGGCACCGCAGGGCTATGTCGAGACCTCCAGCCCCGAAAATGCCGACCTCGTCATCCTCAACACCTGCCATATCCGCGAAAAGGCGGCGGAAAAGGTCTATTCGGAGATCGGCCGCCTGCGCGTGGCGCGCGACGAGCGCCGCCGCCAGGGCGGCGATCTGAAGATCGCCGTCGCCGGTTGCGTCGCCCAGGCCGAGGGCCGGGAGATCATGAGGCGCGCGCCCGCCGTCGATCTCGTGGTCGGGCCCCAGGCCTATCATCGCCTGCCGGACCTGCTCGCCAAAGTATCGACAGGCTTGGCCGATGGCACCAGCAAGCCTGTCGACACCGACTTCCCGGTCGAAGACAAGTTCGCCATCCTGCCGGCACCACGCCGGGAAAAGACCCTGGCGCGCGGGCCTTCCGCCTTCGTCACGGTGCAGGAAGGCTGCGACAAGTTCTGCACCTTCTGTGTGGTGCCCTATACGCGCGGTGCCGAGACCTCGCGGCCGGTCGCCGCCATCGTGGCAGAGGTCGAGCGCCTGGCCGAGGCGGGCGTGCGCGAGATCAGCCTGCTTGGCCAGAACGTCAACGCTTATCATGGCGAGGGGCCGGATGGACGCGACTGGACGCTCGGCCAACTCGTGCACCGCCTGGCCCGCATCGAGCCGGTGGTACGCCTGCGCTACACCACCTCTCATCCCCGCGACATGGACGACAGCCTGATCGAGGCCCATCGCGACCTGCCGGCGCTGATGCCTTTCCTGCATCTTCCGGTGCAATCGGGCTCGGACCGCATTCTGGATGTCATGAATCGCAAGCATACGGCAGCGGACTATCTCAAGCTCATCGAGAAGATTCGGCATGCCCGGCCCGACATGGCATTCTCCTCCGACTTCATCGTCGGCTTTCCCGGCGAGACCGATGCGGATTTCGAAGCGACCTTGCGGCTGATCGAAGAGGTCACCTATGTCTCGGCCTATTCGTTCAAATATTCGCCGCGTCCGGGCACACCGGGCGCTACGATGACCGACCAGGTCGACGAAGTGGCGAAGGCCGCGCGCCTCGCCAGGCTGCAGGCGCTCACCGAAGGCCAGCAGAAGGCCTTCAATCAGGCCAGCATCGGCCGCACCATGGATGTGCTCTTTGATCGCAAGGGCAAACGGCCAGGTCAGATCGCCGGCCGCACCCCCTATCTCCAAGCCGTGCAGATCGAGGCGGATGACAGCCTGATCGGTACGGTGGCGCCCGTCGAAATCACGGCCACGGGTGCCTGGTCGCTGCACGGCATACTGGCCGGCGCTGGATTCAGGGAGGCCGTTGCTTGAAGGTGGACGAGGAACGACGGACACACATGACAACGCAAACCCCATCCCTGCCGACGACGGACGCACCTGCGGAAATCGTCACGGCCTTCGAGGACAATCGCCTGGCCACGCTTCTCTTCGGCCAGCATGACCAGAACCTCGCCTTCATCGAGCGCAAGCTCGGCATCGAGGCGACGGCCCGTGGCAATCATGTCGCCCTGCGCGGTGCCAAGGACAGCGTGGAACAGGCCAAGCGCGTGCTGGAGAGCCTGTATCAACGCCTGCGCTCGGGCCAGCAGATAACGTTGGGCGATGTCGACGGCGCGCTGCGTATGGCTGGCTCGCAGGGTGTGCTGTTCACGCCGGAAGGCAAGCCGAAAGTGGCGCCGACCGGCGGCGCGGCCTCTGTCGGCACCCGCAAGAAGACGATCGCCGCCCGTACGCTGGCGCAGGACGCCTATATACGGGCGCTGCAGAAGCATGAACTCGTCTTCGCCACCGGTCCCGCCGGCACCGGCAAGACCTATCTTGCCGTGGCCCACGCCGCGGCGCTGATCGAGAAGGGCGAGGCCGACAGGCTGATCCTGTCCCGCCCCGCCGTCGAGGCGGGCGAGAGGCTCGGCTTCCTGCCCGGCGACATGCGCGAGAAGGTCGACCCCTATCTGCGCCCGCTCTATGATGCGCTCTACGACATGATGCCGCCTGAGCGCGTCGAACGAGGGCTGACCTCGGGCATGATCGAGGTGGCGCCGCTCGCCTTCATGCGCGGGCGCACGCTCGCCAATTCGGTGGTGCTGCTGGACGAGGCCCAGAACTGCACCTCGATGCAGATGAAGATGTTCCTCACGCGCCTGGGCGAAGGCTCGCGCATGATCATCACCGGTGATCCGACCCAGATCGACCTGCCTCCCGGGCAGAAATCGGGGCTGATCGAGGCCGTCGACCTGTTGAAAGACATACCCGAAATCGCCATCTGCCGATTCAACGCCGCCGACGTCGTGCGCCATGAACTGGTCGCCAAGATCGTGCGGGCCTATGAGGCCAGGGATTCGACCAGGCCTTTGGACGCTAGCAAGCCCTCGGGCGAAACCAAGTCATGAGTGACGCCGCCATCACCATCGAGAGCGCTATCGAGAGCGATCTTTGGCAGGACCCCGATGCCATCGAGGCCTTGATCACGCGTGCAGTGGTCAAGAGCCTCGACGTCGCGGAGCTTGCGCATGCGCCGGGAGCCGAACTCTCGATCGTCCTGACCGACGATGCTTCGATCCGCGCCATCAACGCCGAGTGGCGCGGCAAGGACAAGCCCACCAACGTGCTGTCCTTCCCACAGGCTGTGGGAGACGCAATCGAGACGGCGCCGATGCTGGGCGACATCATCTTTGCCCATGAGACGATCGCGCGGGAAGCCGAGGAAACCTCGACGAGCTTTGCCGATCATCTCAGCCACCTCACCGTGCATGGCCTCCTGCATCTGTTCGGCCATGACCATTTGACCGATGCCGAGGCCGAGGTGATGGAGGCGCTGGAAGTGCGCATTCTCGCCGAACTCGGTATCGCCAATCCCTATGCCGACGCGCCCTTGTTGCGCGAAGCGAGCTAGAGGCTGTTATGGACCGTGGATGGGGTTTTGATGAGGTCAACACTGGCTGGATGGGAGGAGCAAGCGCTGCCAAGACTTCTGTCTTGGCAAGCGAAGCGACGCTGCAGGCGGCCAGTCCTCACCTCACCCCGCAGGAGCGCGGCGCTTTTGGCCGACGAGTACGTCCGATATCGTAGCAAGCCGAAAGGCTTGCGTCCTCACCCTCCCACGCACTTGCTTTGCAAGTGCGGACATCCTCGGCCAAAATCGCTCACGTCAAAATCCCATCCACGGTCCATAACAGCCTCTAACACACAGAGCCATGTCCGACAGCAACGATCGAAGTAGTAGCCAACCCAGCGCCTCCCAGGAGCCTCAGCACGAAGGCCTGCTGGGACGGATCAAGTCCGCGCTTGGGCTGAGATCCCAGCCCTCCATCCGCGACGATCTTGCCGATGCACTCGAGAATTCACGCGCTGCGGAAGATTCCAGCTTCTCCCCCGAAGAGCGTGCCATGCTCAAGAACATCCTCGGCCTGCGCGGCAAGCGCGTCGACGATGTGATGGTGCCGCGGGCCGACATCGTGGCCGTGCCGCTCGACATTTCGCTGGGCGACCTGCTCAAGGTCTTCCAGACGGCGGGCCATTCGCGCCTGCCCGTTTATAACGAGACGCTGGATGATCCGCGCGGCATGGTCCACATCCGCGATTTCGTGGCCTGGCTGGCGTCGCGGGCCGCCATCGCCGCGCGGCGGAGCCGCAAGGTCCGCGAGAGCGATCTCGCCAAGGACGGCGAGACCGCCAAACCCTCGCCCAGGGAGGCCGCCCTCGCCTTGGGCAACATTACCCTCTCGACGCCGCTGAGCTCGGTGAAGTCGCTGACGCGCAACGTCCTCTTCGTGCCGCCTTCGATGCCCCCCATCGACCTTCTCGCCAAGATGCAGGCCACCCGCACCCAGCTCGCTTTGGTGATCGACGAGTATGGCGGCACGGATGGCCTGGTCTCGATGGAGGACATCGTCGAAATCGTGCTCGGCGACATCGAGGATGAGCATGACGAGGATGATGGCGACATGATCGTCGCCTCGGGCGAGGGCATCTTCACCGCCGATGCCCGTGCCGATCTCGACGACGTCGCCGCCGCCATCGGCCTGGAGATGCATGAGGACGAAATCGAGGCCGACGTCGATACGCTGGGTGGCTGGCTGGTGACGCTGGCCGGCCGCGTACCGGTGCGCGGCGAGATCGTGCAGGGGCCGGGCCAGCTCGAATTCGAAATTCTCGATGCCGATCCGCGCCGGGTGAAACGGGTGCGCATCCACACGGCCGGCAGCGGCATCGTCAGGCCGCGCGATGGGCGCAAGCGCGAGAAGAAGCTGGCGCCTGCCGGCGATGAAGCGGCCATTGCCACCAATGGCGAGCGGAGCCCGGCGAGCGAAACCAGCGGCGACGGCGCCACGTGATCGCTGCGCTTGCGTCTCGCCTGGCCGGGTTGAAAGGCTGGCGCCGCATGGCCGTCGCCTTCCTGGCGGGTGCCTTGGCGGCGCTGGCCATGGCGCCCTTCAATGCCTTTCCGGTGCTGGCCGTCAGCTTTCCGGTGGCGATCTGGCTGCTGGATGGCATCGTCTTCCCGCTGGAGAACCCGGCTCCCGGGTTCTGGCGCAGCATCGGCGCGGCGGCCCGGCTCGGCTGGTGCTATGGTTTCGGCTATTTCCTGGCCGGGCTGTGGTGGATCGGCAATGCCTTCCTCGTCGATGCAGATCAGTTCGCCTGGCTGCTGCCCTTCGCCGTGCTGCTCCTGCCTGCCGGCCTTGCTTTCTTCCACGCGGCCGGGTTTGCCCTGGCGCGCCTCCTGTGGTCGCAGGGCAATGCCCGCATCCTCGCCTTTGCCGTCGCCATGGCTGCCTGCGAATGGCTGCGCGGCCATATCCTGACCGGCTTTCCCTGGAACCTGTTCGGCTACGCGCTCGCCGAGGAGCTTCATCTGGCGCAGAGCCTGTCCCTGATCGGAGCTTATGGGCTCACACTCGTGGCGCTCGTCCTGTTCTCCACGCCGGCGGCGCTGGTGCGACGGGATGGTTGGCGCTGGCCGGTCTTGTCCGTCGCCATCCTGGTCGCGATGGCCGCCTTCGGCGTGTGGCGGCTTGGCCAGCACCCCACCGGTTTCGTCGACGGGGTGCAACTGCGCATCATGCAGCCCGATCTGCCGCAGGACGCCAAGTTCAATCCGGCCCTGCGCAATGAAGTGCTGACGCGCTATCTGGCCTTGTCGCGCCAGCCGGCCGCCGACGGCAGTGACGGCCTTGCCAAAACAACCCATCTGATTTGGCCTGAATCGGCCTTCCCCTTCCTGGTGGCGCAGGATCCCGAAGCCCTCAAGGTGCTCGGGGACCTGGTTGCACCCAAGGCCGTGCTGCTGACGGGTGCCGGCCGGGCGGAGGAGAATCTCGACGACGGCGGCTGGCGCTTCTTCAATTCCCTGCATGTCATCGACGCCACCGGCACCATCATCGGCAATTACGACAAGGTGCACCTCGTCCCCTTCGGCGAATATCTGCCCTATCAATCCGTGCTCGAATCCCTCGGCTTCGAGCAATTGACCAAGCAGCGCGGCGGCTTTTCGACAGGTCCGGGCTTGCGCACGCTCGATATTCCCAACGCGCCGCCCGCCGGCATCCTCATCTGCTATGAAGCAATCTTTCCGGGCGAGGTGATCGATCCGACCAACCGCCCCGGCTGGCTGCTCAACGTCACCAACGATGCCTGGTTCGGCGTCACGCCGGGTCCATATCAGCATTTCGCCGAGGTAAGGGCTCGCGCGATCGAGGAAGGCTTGCCTCTGGTGCGCGCCGGCAACAACGGCATTTCCGCCGTGATCGATCCGGTGGGGCGCATCGTCGCCAGCCTGCCGCTGGGCACCAGCGGCGTTCTCGATTCGCGGCTTCCCACCACCCTGCCACCGCCGGTGTTCGCCACAGCCGGCACCGGCATTGTTACCGCATTGTTTCTGATTGCCTTAATCGGCGCCGGCCTTGGTTGCTTGGACCAACGCCGCCAGCGCCGATAACACATATTTGTTACAACCGCGCCAAGCGGAGGGCGCGAGACCGACTGGATTTTCCCGCATAAGGAGGTATAGTCACCCTGCTGGTTGCAGGATGCATTTGAACTACTTCAGATTGCGCCGCCGCGATTGTATCTCTGGCGCGCCGTGCTTACGCCACGTTACGGCCGCAATTCATTTTCAAATTCGTCGCTGTATTTTCAAATATTTGCTAGTGACTTGGAGTTAATATTATGATCAAGAAAGTTCCCAATCCCATTGATCAGCACGTTGGTAGCCGCGTCCGTATCAGGCGCGTCCTGGTGGGTATGAGCCAGGAGAAGCTCGGCGAGGCGCTTGGCCTCACCTTTCAGCAGGTACAAAAATACGAAAAGGGTACCAACCGCATCGGTGCGAGCCGGCTGCAGCAGATCGCCTCGATCCTGGGCGTCACGATTTCCTTCTTCTTTGAAGGCCTGCCGCCAGAAACCGGCTCCGTGCATACGACTGAGCATGCCGGTGAGAGCGACACTTCCCATGTCATCGAGTTCCTGTCGACCACGGAAGGCCTGCAGCTGAACAAGGCCTTCGCCCGCATCAAGGATCCGAAGGTGCGGCGCCGGGTCGTCGACCTCGTCTCCACGCTCAGCCAGGAACACGCCGCCTGAGCCACGAAGCGGCGCCCATCGGCGCCCTTTGGTTTCGATGCGCCCTGTGCGGTTTGGTGATGCCACCAAACCGCGGTACGCGGCGGAAAATCGCTCCAGCGTTCCTTTAAACGAACAAAACGTACGATTTGCCGCTTGACGGCGAAGCCTACCCTCGCCAAAACGGGACGATACCAAGTTCCATTTTGGCGTGGAGAAACATTCGTGTCCCGTTCCGACTATTTGTTTACCAGCGAGTCGGTCGCTGAAGGCCACCCCGACAAGGTCTGCGATCGTATCTCCGACGAAATCGTCGACCTGTTCTATCGCGAGGCGGCGAAGACCGGAATGGATCCCTCCCAGGTGCGCGTCGCCTGCGAAACCCTCGCCACCACCAACCGTCTGGTGATCGCCGGCGAATATCGCGGTCCCGACACCATCACCAAGGGCAAGATCAAGAGCGCCGCCCGCCGCGCCGTCAAGGCGATCGGCTATGAGCAGGAAGGCTTCCACTGGAAGAAGGCCAAGATCGAGGTCCTGCTGCACGGCCAGTCTCCCGACATCGCCCAGGGCGTCGACATTTCCGGCAACAAGGACGAAGGCGCCGGTGACCAGGGCATCATGTTCGGCTATGCCTGCCGCGAGACGCCGGAATTGATGCCGGCTCCGATCTACTACGCCCACAAGATCCTCGAAGACATCACCAAGGCCCGCAAGTCGGGTGACCTCGGCATGCTCGGCCCCGATGCCAAGAGCCAGGTCACGGTGAGGTATGAGGGCGGCAAGCCGGTCGGCGTGACGCAGATCGTGCTCTCCACCCAGCATCTCGACGAGACTCTGACCTCCGGCGACATCAAGAAGCTGGTCGAGCCCTATATCCGCAAGACCCTGCCGGAAGGCTGGATCGGCAAGGATACGGTCTGGCACGTCAACCCCACCGGCAAGTTCGTGGTCGGCGGTCCGGACGGCGATTGCGGCCTGACCGGCCGCAAGATCATCGTCGATACCTATGGCGGCGCAGCTCCCCACGGCGGTGGCGCCTTCTCTGGCAAGGACCCGACCAAGGTCGACCGTTCGGCGGCTTATGCGGCACGCTATCTCGCCAAGAACGTGGTCGCCGCCAAGCTGGCAGACCGCTGCACCATCCAGCTCGCTTACGCCATCGGTGTGTCCGAGCCCCTGGCTATTTATGTCGACCTGCACGGCACCGGCAATGTCGCCGAGGAGAAGATCGAGAAGGCCTTGCGCGACGTGATGAGCCTGACGCCTCGCGGCATCCGCGAGCACCTCAACCTCAACAAGCCGATCTATGCCCGCACCTCCGCCTATGGCCATTTCGGCCGCAAGTCGGCCCGCGACGGCGGCTTCTCCT
Source organism: Labrys sp. HAY1-8F (assembly GCF_056754975.1). Taxonomy (NCBI): domain Bacteria; kingdom Pseudomonadati; phylum Pseudomonadota; class Alphaproteobacteria; order Hyphomicrobiales; family Xanthobacteraceae; genus Labrys; species Labrys sp. HAY1-8F. The sequence goes on from NZ_JBPGWZ010000002.1 coordinate 2,055,984, forward strand.
GGGAGAAGACCGACCTCGCCGACGCGATCAAGAAGGCCGTGCGCGCCTGATCCGAGGCCGACAATAGACACAAAGCCTTTCCCGCTCGCCGGGAGAGGCTTTTTTCATAGCGCTTTGCTTCGGTGGGTATGGGTCGTGACGGAAGACGACAAGCACAAGTTCGGCGACGGTATGGATGCCCCGTCTCGGGGCCATGGCGCCTTCTTCGGCCGCCGCAAGGGCAAGACCTTGCGGCCGGGGCATGCAGACCTGATGTCCGGCGCACTGCCGCATTTGCGCCTCGACCTGACCGCCCCGGCCCCCGCCGACCTTGCCGGCCTGTTTCCGGGGCCTGTGGATGACGTCTGGCTCGAAATCGGCTTCGGCGGCGGCGAACACCTCACCCAGCGTGCCGGCGAGAACCCGAACGTCGGCTTCATCGGCTGCGAGGCCTATGTCAACGGCACCGCCAAGATGCTGGCCCAGATCGAGCAGAACGGGCTTGCCAATATTCGCCTGTGGGACAACGACGCCAAGCAAGTGGTGGATTGGCTGCCGGCCGGCTCGATCGGGCGCATCTATCTGCTCTATCCCGATCCCTGGCCCAAGCGCCGCCATCGCAAGCGACGCTTCCTGGGCGAGGAAATGCTGAGGCATCTGGCCCATGCTCTCAGGCCTGGGGGCGAACTGCGTTTTGCCACCGACATTGACGACTATGCCGCCTATGCCCTGGCGCGCGTGGCACGCTCGTCCGATTTCGAATGGACGGCCGAGCGCCAGGCCGACTGGCTGACGCCCTGGGACGGCTGGCGCTCCACCCGCTACGAAGCCAAGGCATTGCGGGAGGGCCGGCGCGGCGCCTATTTCACCTTCAGGAGAGTTTAGGTTCTTCCTGGGACCACCCAGGCGGGCTGCCTATTGGGCTGTCAGCCGGGCCAGCACGCCTTCCAGGGCGGCATCGAAAGCCCCGTCTCCTCCTCCCTTGAGAGGCCGGTCGAGTTGCCCCGCCAGCAGGAGATGGGCATAGCCGTGCACGAGCGACCAGACATGCAGCAAGGTGTCGAGCCGCTCGCCCTCGAGTGGGCCTTCGCCCGCCCTGGTTACCAGGCGAATCGCGGTCTCGAGCTCGGCGAAGGCCTCCTGCCCGGCAGCCCGTAGGGCCGGATCCTCGATGTTGAGCCGATGCCGGTTGAAGGTGAGCCTGAACCTCTCCGGATATCGGCGGGCGAAGGCGACATAGCCGCGGCCGATCGCCCGCAATCGGGCCTGCGGCTCGTCGATGCCAGCGCGGGCCTCGCGCATGAACAGCGTGAGCGTTTCGAATCCTAGCGCCGCTACCGCGGTCAGGAGACCGGCGACATCACCGAAATGATGCGCGGGAGCGGCATGGGAGACGCCCGCCCGCCGGGCGCATTCGCGAAGGGTGAAGCCCTCGACACCCCGTTCGGCCAGGACGAGTTCAGCCGCGAGGAGCAGCGCGGCCCGCAGATCACCATGATGATAGCTAGCCTTGTGCGCCGTCGATCCCTGCTCCACTTCGTTTTCGCTCCGCATCATCAACACCACCGCCCCGCACCGTAGGGTCGCCATCACTATCCATCACGATCTTGACAATGTCAAAATTGCTGCCATCCTTATCTTGACACTGTCAAGTTGGAGATGCCGACATGACTCTCGATCAAGCTTTCACGCTCGACAACGTCTTTTCCTGGGCTGGCATCCTCGCTCTCTGTGGCTGGATCGTCCTTGCCCTCTCTCCCTTGCGTCCGGCCCTCGCCCAGCTGATCGCCGCCAGATTCGTTCCGATCGTGCTCGGCCTTGCCTATGCCGTCCTGCTCTTTCACTTCTGGGGCGAGGCTGCAGGCGGCTTCGGCTCTCTCGGCGATGTCGCCGCGCTGTTCGGCCATCGCGGCCTGCTCCTGGCCGGCTGGCTGCATTACCTCGCCTTCGACCTGCTGATCGGAGCCTGGGAGGTGCGCGAGGCGAAACGGGCCGGAGTGCCGCAGCTGGCCGTCCTGCCCTGTCTCGCCCTCACTTTCCTATTCGGTCCCGTCGGCTTCCTGACCTTCCTGGCCCTGCGCAACGTCTGGCTCCGGGGCTTCTCCCGCCGTCAAGGAGAACCCACATGACGACGAACATCTCCAGCCTGCGCCTTGCCTGCCGTCCCCATGCGCTTGCCTGGAGAGTGGCGGATGATCTGCTTCGACGCGAGCGCCGGCTGGCGCGCGGCGGCTTCGTCATCCTGGCGCTGATGGTCCCGACCCTCGCGGCCCTGATGATCGACGACAGGATGCTCAACGGCATCTCCGTTTGGATCAAGCCGCTGAAATTCCAGCTCTCGGTCGGCCTCTATCTCCTGACCGTGGCCTGGTTCGTCGGCGCCTTGCCGAAACAGGCGCGCCACGGGCGGGCGGTGCGGGTCCTCGTCGTCCTCGCTTTGGCAGCGAGCACGTTCGAGATCGGCTACATCATGCTGCAAGCGGCGCAGGGCCTCGCCTCGCACTACAACGTGGCCGATCCCTTCCACCGGCTGATGTACACGTTGATGGGCATCGGCGCGGTGACGCTCACGGCCGTGAGCCCTGCCTTGGCAGTCTTGCTGCTGCGACACCGCCCGCAAGCCTGGTCGACCGCTTTCTGGCTGTCGGTCCTGCTCGGGCTAACGCTCACTTTCGTGCTCGGCGCAGGCTCGGGCAGCGTTCTTTCCGCCGGCAATGGCCATTGGATCGGCGGCGCGCGCACGGACGCGACGGGCGTGCCGATCTTCGGCTGGTCGCGTACGGGCGGCGACCTGCGGGTGGCTCATTTTCTCGGCCTGCACGTCTTGCAGATCATGCCCGTCCTGGGCCTGATTGCAGAGCGCTGGGCCAGCGGCCGCATTGCCGCTGTCATCGTCTGCGCCGCCGCGCTCGCCTATGGAGCAGTCACGCTCTTCGTCTTCGTGCAGGCCTTGCTGGGCCTTCCCTTCATACCTGCATGAGAACGAGCGATCGGCTCACTTCTTGCGGCCGAACCAGCCCTTCTTTTCCGGTTCGGCCGGGGCTTCCTCGCCTTCCGGCTTGGGCGAGATCGCCTGGCCGAACTTCTCGAAGAAATCGCCAGCGAGTTTCTTGGCCGTGCCATCGATCAGGCGCGCGCCGAGCTGGGCGATCTTGCCGCCGACATCGGCCTTGGCGTCATAGTGAAGGATTGTGGCCTCCTCGCCATCGGCCTCGAGACGCACGGTGGCGCCGCCCTTGGCAAAGCCGGCGACGCCGCCCTGGCCTTCGCCGGAAATGGTGTAGCCATTGGGCGGATCGAGGTCAGACAGCGTCACCTTGCCGTTGAAGGTGGCCTTGACCGGCCCGATCTTCAGCACGGCCTTGGCGGTCATCTCGGTCGGCGAGACCAGCTCGATCGCTTCGCAGCCCGGAATGCACTGTTTGAGGACCTCGGGATTGTTCAGGCCCTCCCAGACCTTCTCGCGCGAAGCCTCGATGCGCTGCGAACCGCTCATATCCATGGAACTGCTCCTCCCGGGCCATATGCCCCTTTGCTTCATAGATCATGACCGACGGCCGCGGAGCAAGACAGGGATGTAAAATTGCTGCTGCCTGCTGTCGTCGCTCCCCACTCCCGTAATCCAGCCGCAACCCTTGTTTCCTATCGCTGAGCCACAACAAGGACATTTCGAATCATGAATCGGAACACATCGCTTCGTGGATGGGTGGCCATGGCACTCAGCGCCCTGGGTCTGCTGCCACCGAGCGGTCTCGCTTTCGCCCAGACGTCCCCGATTGCCAGCGGCGGCGAGACCGTGGCAGTTGCCGGCATCGAAAACATCCTGATCCGTCATGCCAATGCCAAGGGCAGCCTCATCCTGCTCACCGGCGGTGACGGCCGGCTCGATGTCGGGCTCAACGGCCAGTTCCGCAGCAGCGCCGACAATGTGCTCATCCGCAACCGCGACGCCTTTGCCGCCAAGGGCTATAACGTACTGCTCGTGGACAAAGGCACCAACCTCGCCACGGCGGTCGAAACCATGGCAGGCCTCAAGCGGCCCGTCACGGTCGTGGCCACCTCCGCCGGCACGCCCCGGGCCGCCGAAGGCCTGGTAAAGGGCGCCAAGCCGGACCGACTGGTGCTGACCTCAGCTTTCCTCAGCAAGGAGTCCGGCCCCTCCGAGAGCGTCATGGCCATCCTCGGCTCCTCCAAGCTGCTGCCATCAACCCTGGTGGTGCATCACCGCCAGGATGGCTGCCGCTTCACCAAACCGGCCGGCGTCTCCCCCTTCCAGGCCTGGGCCGGAGAGCGGGCGATGGTGAAATGGCTTGAGGGTGGCCTGCAAACCGGTAATTCCTGCCGGTCCCGCGCGCATCACGGCTTCAATGGCCAGGATGCGGAACTGGTCTCGCTCGTCACGGCATTCGCCGGACAATAGAGCTAAAGCGTTTTGCGATTTGACGGAACCATCTCAAATCGCAAAGACGCGTCCGACCAAAGAGCTGGAGTAAAAGGGCGTTTCTACCAAAACGCGCTTTGCTCCAGCCCGGCGCATCACTCCCCGAAGCCGAACGCTCCCTCCGGATCCATGGCTTGGTGCAGCCGCCCCGCCGCCAGGCGGGCAAGCAGCAAGGTCAGCACCTTGCGCGTCGGCGCGGCAAGGCGCTGCTCGGGAGCGTCCCGCAGCAATGTGCCGCCATAGGCGTCGGCCACGATGCTGCCGGCTTCCTCGGGGAGCAGAGCCAGTGGGAAATCCGGGCCGACGGCGAAGAACAGCCGGTCGCAATAGGTGAGATAATCAGGCCATTTGTGGTCGACCTGGAAGTCGATCACCGAGGACTTGATCTCCACGATCCAGATCTCGCCCTTGCGGCCGACAGCGAGCAGATCGGCGCGGCGGCCATTGGGCAGCGTCACCTCTGGTACTGGCGTCAGGCCGTATTGGCGCAGGAGCCGGCTGGCACCGCGCTGGATCGTCAGGGCCGCGGCGGACTGGCGGCCGTCTACGGGCAGGACCGGCAAACCGCTCGTCATCGTCCCGCCTTCTCCCGCCGCCTTTCCACCGAGGAGGCGATCCGCATGGATTCGCGATATTTGGCGACGGTACGCCGGGCAATGTCGATGCCGTCCTTGCGCAGCAACGCAACGATGGTGTCGTCGGAGAGGATGGCATTGGGTGCTTCGGCATCGATCATCTGGCGGATGCGATGGCGCACCGCCTCGGCCGAATGCGCCTCCCCCCTTCGGCATTGGAGATCGAGGCGGTGAAGAAATATTTGAGCTCGAACAGGCCGCGGGCCGAGGCGATGAACTTGTTGGCGGTAACGCGCGACACCGTTGATTCATGCATGCCGATGGCATCAGCCACGGTCTTGAGATTGAGCGGACGCAGATATTGCACGCCGAGGGAGAAGAAGGCGTCCTGCTGGCGCACGATCTCGGTGGCGACCTTGAGGATGGTGCGTGCGCGCTGCTCCAGGCTACGGGTCAGCCAGTTTGCCGTCTGCAAGGCCTCGGTCAGGAAGGTCTTGTCCGTCTCGCTGCGGGCCGTCCGCGCCACGCGGGCATAGTAGTTCTGATTGACCAGCACGCGCGGCAAGGTGTCGGGGTTCAGTTCCACCATCCAGGTCCCGTCCGGTGCGGCGCGCAAGAGGACGTCGGGCACCACCGGCTGAACCGGCGTGGAGCCGAAGGCCAGGCCCGGCTTGGGCGTGAGGCCACGCAGTTCGGCGATCATCTCCGTCACATCCTCCTCGTCGACACCACATAGGCGCCGGAGAGCCGGGATGTTGCGCTTGGCCACCAGCTCCAGATTGTCGAGCAGTGCGGCCATGGCCGGGTCGAACCGATTGCGCTCCTTGAGCTGGAGCGCCAGGCACTCCTTCAGCGAACGAGCCCCGACACCGCTCGGCTCGAAGCCCTGCACGATGGCGAGCACGGCCTCCACCTCCTGGAGCGCCGCCGCCAGGCGTTCGGCGAGATCGGCCAGATCGCCGACGAGATAGCCGCTCTCGTCGATCATATCGATGATGAAGCGGCCGATCAGCCGGTGCCTGGGATCCCGAGTTGCCAGATCAAGCTGCGTCTCCAGATGATCGGCCAGCGAAATACCGGCCGCGGCCATGCTCTCGTAATTGACGTCATCGTCACCGCCATGGCCGCCCGCACCGACATTCGACCAGGACGAGACATAAGGATCGCTCCCGGCTAGCTGCTCGATCGCCGCCGGCGCTTCCTGCCTGTCGGCGGGCCGCTCGTCGGGAAAGACATTGTCGAGATCGGTGCCGAGCCCCTGCTCCATCGCCTCGCGGGAGGGCGCCATGTCATCTTTCAGCCAATCGCCCGCGGCGGGATCGACAGGCGCTGTCGCAAGCGTCTCGGGTTCGCGCGAGATCTCGCCATCGGCGCGCTCCAGGATCGGGTTACGCTCCAATTCCGCGTCGACATAGGCCGTGAGATCGAGATTGGACAGTTGCAGAAGCTTGATCGCCTGCATCAGCTGCGGCGTCATCACCAGCGACTGGGTCTGGCGGAACTCAAGCCTTTGCGACAACGCCATGAACGCGGACGATCCTGATTATCAGTCTTGTTGCGGGCAGCATCCTGCATGGACGGCGGCCAGAAGCAAGTTTCACGCCAGATTTTTCGGCAGGCAAGCCGACAAAAAGAGGAAGACCGGAGGCACAACCTGACGCCGAGGGCGATGAAAGGCGTGGAAGGCGCATTATGATGCCTTACCCCGGCCGAGAAATCGGCTAGGTAAGGGCAGAATGTGAAGAAGGGGAACTCCGATGGAAGGCGTGATAGTCGTCGATCACCCGCTGGTGCAGCACAAGCTCACTTTGATGCGCGACAAGAATCGCTCGACCAAGGGGTTCCGGCAGTTGCTCAACGAGATCGGGCGCCTGCTCTGCTACGAGGTCACCCGTGACCTGCCGCTGGAAATGGTCGAGATCGAGACGCCCCTGACCAAGATGCAGGCGCCGCGCGTGGCCGGCAAGAAACTGGTACTGGCGCCGATCCTGCGTGCCGGCGAGGGTTTCCTCGAAGGCATGCTGGACCTCGTGCCCTCGGCCCGCGTCGCCCATATCGGTCTCTACCGCGATCCCGCCACGCTGCAGGCCGTGGAATATTACTTCAAGGCCCCGCCTGATGTGGCGGAGCGTCTGGTGATCGTGCTCGACCCGATGCTGGCCACGGCCAACTCCGCCGTCGCCGCCATCGAGCGGCTGAAGGCCCGCGACGTCAAGGACATCCGCTTCGTCTGCCTGCTCGCCGCCCCCGAGGGCATCAAGCATCTGCGCGAGGCCCATCCCGACGTGACGATCTGGACGGCGGCGATCGACAGCCATCTCAACGACCACGGCTATATCGTGCCGGGCCTGGGCGATGCCGGCGACCGCATCTACGGGACGAAGTAGGCGGGAATACCTGACGCGCTCCAAGGACGTTCCTGGGGCGTTTCCTTGATCAGCCCTCAATTGATTGCCATCCTCGCCGAGTTCACCCTGTTTCCACGGCGGCCCCATGCGCATTCTTCTGATCGAGGACGACCCGATGATCGGAAAGGCGCTGTTGCAGGCACTCGGCGATGCCGGCATGGCGGTGGACTGGGCCCGGGACGGTGCCGACGGCGCGGCCGCCCTGCAACGCCACGGCTACGGTGTCGTCCTGCTCGACAACGGCCTGCCCTGCAAGAGCGGCTTTGAATTGCTGCGCGATCTCAGGCGGGCCGGCGACACCACGCCCGTCCTGATCATCACCGCCAGGGACGACCTCGACCATCGCGTCGACGGCCTCGACCTCGGCGCCGACGACTATATCGTCAAGCCTTTCGAAATGCGCGAGCTGCTCGCCCGAATTCGCGCCGTGCTGCGTCGCCGCCATGGCGGCCAGGCCGTCTCCACGCTGGTCCATGGCGATCTCGAACTCGATCTCGAAAGCCATCGTGTCACCTATCGCGGCCAAAGCCATGTGCTGACCGCACGGGTCTTTTCCCTGATGCTGGTGCTGATGGAGCGTCCCGGCGCGATCGTCTCGCGCAGCCAGCTGGAGGAACGCCTCTATGGCTGGGGCGAGGAGGTCGAGAGCAACGCCGTCGAGGTCTTGATCCACTCCATCCGCAAGAAATTCGGCAAGGACATCATCCGCAATTCGCGCGGAGCGGGCTGGATGATCGAAAAGGACGCTCCCTGATGTCGTTGCGCTGGTCGAGCCTTACAGCCATCGCCGCCGTGCTGCTGGTGGTCGGCATCGGCGCGGCCCTCGCCTCCTACTTCGCCGTACGGCGTGAAGCCCATCGCTTTCTCGACAAGCAGCTGCAGCAAGTGGCCGTCTATGCCCTGGAAGCGCGCAATCTGCGCCCCGCCATCAAGAGCACCCGCAACCGCGAGGACGATCTGCTCGTCCAGGTCTGGGATGACGCCGGCGCGCCGATGCGCTCGACCAATCCCGCCATTGCCATTCCGCGCGGCGAAGGTACCGGCTTCTCGAACGAGATCGTCGCCGGGCATGAATGGCGGGTCTACACTCTCGCCGAGGGAGAACGCACGGCTCAGATCGCCCAGCAAATCGAGGCACGTACCGAGCTGGCCGAACATGCGGCCCTCGGTGCCGTTCTGCCGATCATCATTCTCGTCCCTGTCGCCTGGCTCTTCCTCGGCCTGGTCATCTATGTGGTGATGAAGCCGCTCGGCCGCATCGCGGCGACCCTGTCGGAGAGATCCGTCGCCGATACCATGCCCATCCCCGTGACGGGCGTGCCTTCGGAGGTCCTGCCGCTCGTTGCTGCGATGAACCGCGCGCTATCCCGTCTGCAGCAGACGCTGGAACGTCAGCGCCGTTTCATCTCCGATGCCGCCCATGAGCTGCGTACCCCGCTCGCCGCTCTCACCCTGCAGATCGGCAATCTCAGGCCTCTTGCCCGAGGCAAGGAACTGAACACCAGGCTCGACGACCTGGAGGCAGGCGCCAGGCGCGCCACCCATCTCACCAACCAGATGCTGCAGCTGGCCCGCCTGGAATCCGGTGCCAGCGGGCAGCAACGCTCGCCTGTCGATCTCGGCGCACTGGCCGAGGCTTGCGTGGCCGATCTCGAGCCGATCGCCAAGGCGGGGGGGTTGCATCTGAGCTTGCGGCGAAACAGCGAGGTTCCCCTGGCCGGCGACACCAGGCAACTACGGACACTGCTCACCAATTTGATCGAAAACGCCCTGCACTACACCCAACCGGGCGGCGAGGTCACGGTCGAAACCATCGACGAAGGACGTGGGATACGCATCACCGATACCGGGCCGGGGCTCGATCCGGACCTGCTCGGACGTGTCTTCGAACGCTTCTTCCGGGCCGCGCCGCAGCATGTCGAAGGCACCGGATTGGGGCTGGCGATCGCCAGATCCATCGCCAATGGCCATGGTATCGCCCTCTCTCTGGCCAATCGGGTGGATCGCAGCGGCCTGGTGGCCGAACTCCTGGTCTCGGCTCACCTGGACGGCGAGATCGCGAATGCCCCGACAGGGGCCTGAAATATGCCGCGGCCAAGCTGGTCGCGAGCTTCCTTCGTTGCCACATAATCGGCATATCCGGTTTGGTGATTGGAGCGATCATGAGTGCGGACTGGCTTGATACCATCGGCATCGCGGTCGAGCGCCGCGACATTGCCGCCGGCCTCACACAGGTGCCGGCCTCCCCCTTCCATCGGCTGGGCGTTCATGTCGGCAGGCCGGTCAACGCATCCTGCCGCTGCGACGGCCAGCGCCACATCCGAATCCAGTCCGACGGCGATATCGACATCGTTCCGGCAGGATTGGATGGCGAGTGGGAGGATGACGCCGATTGCACCATCCTGCGCCTATGGGTAAGCCCTGCCCTCCTGCGCAAAACCGCCGAGGACCTGGAGATCGATCCCGACCGTGTCAGGCTGATACCGCGTTTCCAGTGCCGCGACTCCAGGATCGAATATATTGCCAAGGCCCTGGCCGAGCCGGCGCGGCAGACCCCGACCGACCGCCTGGTTGCCGAAGGCCTCGGTTCCGCCCTGGCCGTCCGCCTCATCGACGGACATGCGAGGCTGGCCGCCATTTCGGCAAGACAGACCCTGTCGGCAAGGCAGCGCAATCGTCTGGTCGAATTCATCGAAAACCACCTCGAACACAATCTCTCCCTCGCGGTGTTGGCGGGGATCGCCGGCATCAGCGTGCCGCACCTCAAGGTCCTGTTCCGGCGCTCGTTCGGCCTGCCGGTGCACCAATACGTTATCCGGCGCCGGGTGGAGCATGCCAGGCAATTGCTCGCTGATGGCGAACTGCCAATCAGCCAGGTTGCCTTGAGCGCCGGCTTCGCCCATCAAAGCCATCTCGCTCACGCCATGAAACGCGTCCTGGGCGTGACGCCGGCCGTCCTCGTCCGCCTGAGGCGGGAGCGAGCGGCCTGACCGCAAAGAGCCCTTTTTCCATCCCGTTCTGCTCCTCGTCATCCCTTTGCGTGCGACGACACCTGCGAAACGGCTTCCAATCGCGCCTCGACAGCAAGCGAGGACAGACACGATGTTCGTCATTCTGGGCGCCAACGGTAAAGTCGGCCGCCATTCGATCGAAGCGCTCCGCCGGCTCGGCGCACCGGTGAGGGCCGTCATTCGAAACGCAGGCCATGCGGCGGCCCTGCAAGCCCTCGGCTGCGACATCGCCATGGCCGATATCCATGACGGCGAGGCCCTGCGCCACGCCCTGCGGGAGGCGCAGGCGGTTCAGATCATCTGCCCCATCAGCCCGCGCAGCGACGATGCCAGCGCGGAGATGCAGGCCTCGATCGAGGCGATCAGCGCAGCCCTGGCCGACGCCGGTCCGGGATCCGTGCTGGCGATTTCCGACTATGGCGCCCATCACACTCGCGATACCGGCATTGCCCTGACCTTCCACCATCTGGAAGCGGCTCTTCGCGGTCTGGGCCTGCCCTTGACCCTGGTAAGATCGGCCGAGCACATGCAGAACTGGGCCCGCCTGTTACCGCGGGCGATCGAAACGGGCGTACTGCCAAGCCTGCACCATCCGGTGACCAAGCTGTTCCCCACCATCTCGGCCGCCGACCTCGGAAAGATTGCCGCCCAGTTGCTGACGACCGGCGCCAAAGACGGGCTTCGTATCTTTCACGCGGAGGGCCCGGAGCGCTACAGCACGGCGAATGTCGCCTCGGCGCTGGCCACCCTCACCGGCCGAGAAATCGTGGCACGGGCGCTGCCGCGCGCCCAATGGCTACCCGCGCTGGCACTGGGCGGGCTGAGTACGAGCTACGCCCAGCTCGTCGCCGACATGTATGATGCCCACAATGCCGGACGCATCGACGTGGAGGCGGCCATCGGGAATGTCAGGCGCGGCGACACCGGCCTGCACCAGGCCCTGGCGGCCATGCTCGGCCACACCCCTAAGTCTGCCCTAATTCCACAGGGCTAGAACACGCCGACGACAAGTGGTCGGAGGCGAAGGTTGAGCAACGGTTCTGCGTATGAAATCCCTCTCGGGCGCCGCGCAATGAGCACCGCCCGGTTGCGGAGTGCTCTCCTGACTGCGGTTCTCACCTGCGTTGCCCTCCTGGCCGTCGGCGCAACCTATCTCGGCCTGCAATATCTCGGCGGCAATTTCCACACCGTGGTCGCCGGTGAGCTCTATCGCTCGGGTCAACCCACGCCCGGGCGGCTCAGGCACTATGTCCGCGAGGCGGGCATCCGCACGGTGATCAATCTGCGCGGCAGAAATGCCGGCACCGCCTGGTACGATGCCGAGATCGCCGAATCAGCCCGGCTCGGCGTCACGCATGTCGATTTCGCCATGTCAGCGTCACGCCAATTGAGCGGCCTCCAGGCGGACGCCCTGGTGCAATTGCTGCGCAATGCGGAAAAACCCATCCTGATCCATTGCGAAGGCGGCGCGGACCGCAGCGGCCTGGCCGCCGCCCTCTATCTCGCCGCGATCACGAAGGTGAGCGAAGCGCAGGCGGAAAGCCAGATGTCGCTGCGATTCGGGCATTTCTCGCTGCCTTTCCTGCGCAGCTACGCCATGGACGACACCTTCGAGAACCTCGAGGCCAGCCTGGGCTATTCGAAGAGCTGAGCCGGCTACACCCACTCGCCCTTGCGCATCAGGGGTTCGGCCTTGCCGTCGGCGCCGATGCCGTCAATGTCGATCTCGCCCGAGCCGATCATCCAGTCGATATGGATCAGGCTGTTGTTGGCGCCACGCGCTGCCAGCTCTTCCGGGCTGAGCGATCCGCCATTGACGAAGCATTGGCTGTAGGACTGGCCGAGCGCGATATGGCTGGCGGCATTCTCGTCGAACAGCGTGTTGTAGAACAACAGGCCGCTCTGGGAGATCGGCGAGGAAAACGGCACCAGCGCCACTTCACCGAGATGACTGGCCCCCGCATCGGTCTCCAGCACCTTGGCGAGCACGTCCTTGCCGCTTGCGGCGTCGGCATCGACGATGCGTCCCTCCTCGAAGCTCACGGCAATCTTGTCGATCAGCGTGCCCTGATAGGACAGCGGCTTGGTGGAGGAGACATAGCCGCTCACCCGGTCGCGATGCGGCGTGGTGAAGACTTCCTCCGTCGGGATATTGGGATTGCAGGTGATGCCGTTCTTGGCCTTGGACGAGCCGCCGAGCCATTCATGCCCATCGGCGAGGCCGATGGTGAGATCGGTGCCCGGCCCGGTATAGTGGAGGGCGGCATAGCGCTTGTCGTTCAGATAGGCGGCGCGGGCATGCAGGTTGTGATTATGCTCCGCCCAGGCGGCGACCGGGTCATTCGAATCGATGCGGGAGGCGGCGAAGATGGCGTCCCACAGCCTGGCGACGGCAACCTCCTCCGGCTCGTTGGGAAACACCGCCTTGGCCCAGGCCGATGACGCGTAGGAGACGATGTTCCAGTTGATGTCGAAGCCCACGATGCGCTTCTGCGCCGGCTTGTAGGCGGCCGAGCGCGCTTGATTGGCCCGCGCGATCCTGGCCGGATCCTGGCCTGCCAGCAGCGAGGGGTCCTCGCCGGCGATGGCGAGGCGGGCGGCACCCCGGTCGAAGGCTGCAGCCATGCCGTCGAACAGCCAGCCCGAGGCGGTGTCGAAAGCGGCATCCGGCGCGAAGCGATAGCGCGCCAGCGTCGACTCTTCGTCGGAGAACAGGGTGGTGACCAGGCTCGCACCGGCCTTGTACGCGTGCTCAGTGATCCGTCTCACCAGCGGCAGGGCCTCGATCGAGGCCGTCATCACCAATTCCTGGCCGGGCGCGAGACCGAGGCCGACCTTCACGGCCGTCTCGGCAAGCTTGTCGAGACGCTTGGAATGGCTCTCGGAGGAAATGGACATGGCAAACCTCAAAAGGGGAACAATCGAGCGCGCAGACCATCAATGATGCCCCGCGCCGTCAAGCCCTTTGTCGGCACAACGGACAAGAGAGGAAGATTAGGCCAGTCCACGACGGTCTGGAACTTGACAGCTCCGGCTTTCGCGCGGCATTTGCGGCAAGATTGTGTGAGGATACGCCATGGAAATCGCCCGCCTGCAGACCGTGATCGACGCCGCCTGGGAAGACCGGGCCCAGTGCAATTTCGAGACCAAGGGCGAAGTCCGGGCAGCCGTCAACCATACGCTCGGCCTGCTCGACGAGGGCAAGCTGCGCGTCGCCGAGAAAGTCCCCGGCGCGACCGGCCGGGAATCCTGGCACACCCATCAATGGCTGAAGAAGGCGGTGCTGCTCTCCTTCCGCCTCAACGACATGACCACCATCGCGGGCGGCCCGGGCGGCACTCTGTGGTGGGACAAGGTCCCCTCCAAGTTCGAGGGCTGGAGCACGACGGAATTCCGCCAGGCCGGCTTCCGCGCGGTGCCCAATTGCGTGGTGCGCCACTCGGCCTATATCGCGCCCGGCGTGGTGCTGATGCCATCCTTCGTCAATCTCGGCGCCTATGTTTCCACCGGCTCCATGGTCGATACCTGGTCGACCGTCGGCTCCTGCGCCCAGATCGGCAAGAACGTGCATCTGTCCGGCGGCGTCGGCATTGGCGGCGTGCTGGAACCGCTGCAGGCCAATCCGACCATCATCGAGGACGACTGCTTCATCGGCGCCCGCTCCGAAGTGGTCGAGGGCGTGATCATCGGCGAAGGCTCGGTGATCTCGATGGGCGTCTATATCGGCGCATCCACCACCATCATCGATCGGGCCACCGGCCAGATCTACAAGGGCTATGTGCCGCCCTATTCAGTGGTGGTTTCCGGCAACCTGCCGGGCAAGCCGCTGCCGGACGGCCGCCCCGGCCCCTCGCTCTATTGCGCGGTGATCGTCAAGACGGTCGATGCGCAGACGCGCTCCAAGACCAGCATCAACGAATTGCTGCGCGACGGAAACCACTGAGCCTTGGAAGCGCCCCGTTTTACCCTCCCCTGGAGGGGGTAGGGTCGGCCTGCAAGGCCGGGGTGGGGTGAAAATACGCAGATCTTGCCGCAATTGGTGACAACTCATTTTTACGGAGAAGTCACCCCACCCCGACGCTTCGCGTCGACCCTCCCCCACCAGGGGAGGGTAAAGGGAGCCCCATGACCGATCTCACCTTCGACCCCCGCGATCCCGTCGCGCTCACCCAAGCCCTCATCCGTTGCCCTTCCGTCACGCCGGCGGAAGGCGGTGCCTTGACGCTGCTGGCCGATGTGCTGCAGGCGAACGGCTTCACCACCCATCTGGTGCCGTTCAGCGACGAGGACACCCCGGATGTCCTCAATCTCTACGCGCGCATCGGACCGCCAGACAAGCCGGCCCTGATGTTCGCCGGCCATACCGACGTGGTGCCGCCGGGCGACGAGGCACGCTGGCACCATCAGCCCTTCTCGGGCGACATCGTCAACGGACAGCTCTATGGGCGCGGCGCGGTGGACATGAAGGGCGGCGTCGCCGCGAGCGTCGCGGCGAGCCTGCGTCATCTCGACATCAATCCCGACGCGCCGATCGCCTTTCTGATCACCGGCGACGAGGAAGGCCCAGCCATCAACGGCACCGTGAAACTGCTGGACTGGGCCGTCGCCAAGGGCGACCGCATCGGCCATTGCATTCTCGGCGAACCAACCAACCCCGACGCTCTCGGCGACATGGTCAAGATCGGCCGGCGCGGCTCGCTGTCAGGCATCATCACCGTGCATGGCAAGCAGGGGCATGTCGCCTATCCGCATCTGGCCATGAATCCCGTGCCGCAGATGGTGCGCCTGCTCGCCGCCCTCACCCAAAGCGAGCTCGACCATGGCAGCGACCATTTCGACGCCTCCAATCTCGAGGTGGTGTCGGTGGATGTCGGCAATCCCGCCTTCAACGTCATTCCCGCCGACGCTCGCGCGACCTTCAATATCCGCTTCAACGACCGCTGGACCCGGCAAAGCCTGGAAGAGTGGGTGCGGGCCAAGCTCGACGGCGCCGCGGGCAACGAGGTCGCCTATGACCTCGTCTTCGAGCGCTCGGCTTCCGAATCCTTCTTCACCCCGCCCGGTGCCTTCGTCGATGCGATCGTCACGTCGATCGAGGCGGAAACCGGCCGCCGGCCGGTGCTGTCGACCTCCGGCGGCACCTCGGACGCCCGCTTCATCAAGAATGTCTGCCCGATTGTGGAATTCGGCTTGGTCGGCAAGACGATGCACCAAATCGACGAACGCGTCGATATCCTCGACCTGGAGAGCCTGACCCGGATCTACCAGCGCATCCTCGGGCAGTATTTCGGGTAATTTGGAGCGCAGACACCACAGCCCATGAAGTCATGGGGCGATGTCCGCTCCTGAAACCCGGGCGCTGGCGGAAAAGAGCGGACATCACGATATGCTGTGCATATCGCTGAGCTGTCAGCGTTCCTCTTCCACGCTCGTTTAGAGTGCCTTCACCGTCGGCCATGGCGCGTCCACGCGCCTGATCGGATTGGCAAGCGGCAGCCCGAACGGCTCGGCCGAAATCTCGAAGACGTCACCCGGTTCGGTCACCACGCCATCGGAGACGCTTAGCGTCGCCGTGCCGTAATAATGCACGTTTACATGCCCGGGCTGGCGGAACAGCTGGTATTTGAAGTGATGGCCCTCGAGATTGGCAATGGTGTGCGACATGTTCGCCTCGCCGGTGAGGAAGGGTTTTTCCCAGATCACCTTGCCCTGGCGCAGAATGCGCGAGGTGCCGCGGATGTCGGCAGGTGCCTCGCCGACCAGAAGCTCCGGCCCGATGGCGGAGACGCGCAGCTTGGAATGGGCGAGATAGAGATAGTTCTGCCGCTCGGTGACGTGGTCGGAGAATTCGTTGCCGAGCGCAAAGCCGATACGCCAGGGTGAGCCGTCGGGGCCGTTGACATAGATGCCGGCCAGTTCCGGTTCCTCGCCGGCGTCGAGGGCAAAGGATGGCGACGGCAAGGCACCTTGCGGGGGAATCAGCGTCGAGCCATCGCCCTTGTAGAACCATTCAGGCTGCACGCCTTCCTTGCCCGGCGCCGGCCGGCCGCCATCGAGCCCCATGCGGAACATCTTCATCGAATCGGTGGCCTTCGACAGGTCAGCCAGATCCTGATGCATCTTGTCGCGCCCCTCGGCGCTGCCGAGATGGGTCAGCCCGGTGCCGGCAACCATGACATGGCTGGGATCAGGATGGTCGATCGGCGCCAGTATCTCGCCGGCGGCAAGCGCAGCCGCAAGGTCGACGGTTCCCCCCAGGCCTCGCCGCTCGATTTCGGCCCGCAGGCTGTGACCCGAAGCGATCGCGCCATTGGCAAGGTCCAGTACCGACTCAGTATCGCGGATGAGGCGAGAAACACCATCGTTTGTGGCGACGACAGCGCGCCGACCCTGATGGCGCAATTGGGCAAGACGTAAGGGAGTGGGAGACACCAGGCACATTCCTCAGACAAATTCGCAGAGGCGCATCATAGAAAGCATTCGACAGAGCGCAACGGTAAAATAGCGGCGGCGATCAATTGGCGGAGCAAGACGATCGGGCGAATTCTGATGCCCGGACAATATTCGGGGCCAGCGCTGACCCGCGCGGTTTTGATTTTGTTTAGGACGTGCAGAAAAACAATTGCATCCCTGCTCAAATTGCGTTCAATTTGGGAACGGATCGTGTCGAATCTGCCAGCCGGCAAGTGGTGGTCCTCCCTGCACGGCAACAGTGGCAGGCGACCGAACGGGCTCCAGCGATGCGAATCCGCCAGGGTTTTTGCAGATGTTTATTCTAGATACTATGTTGAAGCGCCTGATTAAAAAGGGTGCACTTACGGTTATTGATCCCGAAGGCCACGTTCATACCTACGGATCTGATCAAGGTTTTTCCAGCACGATACGAATCGAGGACAAGGCGACAGCCTGGAAGCTACTCACCAACCCGGAACTGGAGGTCGGCGAAGCTTTCATGGACGGCCGGCTCGTCATCGAGAAGGGCGACGTCTATGAGATGCTTGCCCTGTTCATGCAGAATATCGGCTGGTCTGTTTCGATCGGGCCATTGAGCAACATTGCCTCCGCCGCTCGCAAGATCGGCCGGCGCATTGCTCAGTATAATCCGGCCGGAAAGTCGAAGAACAATGTCGCCCATCACTACGATCTGAGGGACGAATTGTTCGACCTCTTCCTGGATGTGGATCGGCAGTATAGCTGCGCCTATTTTCCCAGCCTCGACATCACGCTGGAAGAAGCGCAGGCTTACAAGAAGCGGCATATCGCCGCCAAGCTGCTGCTGAAACCAGGCGTGAAGGTCCTCGACATCGGCTCGGGCTGGGGAGGCATGGGCCTCTACATCTCCGAGGTGACCAAGGCTGATGTCACCGGCATCACCCTGTCGGAGGAGCAGCACCGGGTTTCCAACGCCCGGGCTCAGGCCGCCGGCATCGCCGACCGTGTGCGCTTCGAACTGATCGACTACCGCGCTCTCGACCGGAAATTCGACCGCATCGTCTCGGTCGGCATGTTCGAGCACGTCGGCGTCAATCATTACGATGCCTATTTCCGCAAGATCGCCGCGCTGTTGAACGATGACGGCGTGGGCCTCGTGCATGCCATCGGTCGGTCGGACGGGCCCGGCGCCACCAATCCGTGGATCCAGAAATATATCTTCCCGGGCGGCTATTCGCCGGCGCTGTCGGAAGTCTTGCCGGCAATCGAACGCGCCGGCCTGATCATCACCGACATCGAGATCCTGAGGATCCACTATGCGGAGACGCTCAAGCATTGGCGCGAGCGCTTCAACCACCACCGCGACCAGATCCGCTCCTTCTATGATGACCGATTCTGCCGGATGTGGGAGATGTATCTGGCGGCCTCCGAGGCCACCTTCCGGTGGGGCGGCCACATGGTCTTCCAGATCCAGGTGGCCAAGTCGATCAACGCCGTGCCGCTGACGCGTGACTATATAGGCGACGCCGAACGCCGATTGCCGCTCGATCTGCAGCCGGTTCCCGCGCCGGCCCGCGAGGCG
This sequence comes from Labrys sp. HAY1-8F, assembly GCF_056754975.1. Taxonomy (NCBI): domain Bacteria; kingdom Pseudomonadati; phylum Pseudomonadota; class Alphaproteobacteria; order Hyphomicrobiales; family Xanthobacteraceae; genus Labrys; species Labrys sp. HAY1-8F. Next base: position 2,074,412 of record NZ_JBPGWZ010000002.1, read on the forward strand.
GCCGAGTAGGCGCAGGAGCATCATTCGCCCCCGCTGGATCGGATGATGCTCGGAATTAAAAAAGGCAGACGCGTCCTTCCGATCCAACCGGATCGAAAAGACGCTCTCGCAACCGATCATCGATGGCGGGTCACCAGAGCATAAACCCAAAGAGTTGCACGACTTTTTGGACAAGACTATGCGTTCAAGCAGAGACTTGATGAACATGATCCGATCGTCTTGATCGGATCATGTTCCAGAGAACGCCATTCAAGCCATTTACAAGAAGAGGCGGGTCTTCGGGCCCGCCTCTTCTTTCCGCTCTATGAAACAGGAAGCCGCGATCGAGCTTCCGGAAAGCCGTTATGACCCAGTCCGAACAGGCCAGTTCCGCACTGAGCCCCCACGAGATACGCTCGATCATCATCGGCGTGCTGGTGGCGATGTTCCTTGCGGCGCTCGACCAGACCATCGTCGCCACGGCGATGCCGACGATCGGCCGTGTGCTCGGCGATTTCGAGAATCTGCCCTGGGTCGTTACCATCTATCTGCTGACCTCGACGGCGGTGACGCCGCTCTATGGCAAGATGGCTGATATCAACGGCCGGCGCGTAACGCTGCTGGTGGCGATCGGCACCTTCATGGCGGGCTCGATCCTGTGCGCTCTCGCCCCGACCATGCTCACCTTGATCCTGGCGCGGGCCCTGCAGGGCCTCGGCGGCGGCGGGCTGATCTCCCTGGCACAGACCATCATCGCCGATATCATTCCGCCGCGGGAACGGGCTCGGTACCAGGCCTATTTTGCTACCGTCTTCGTCGCATCGAGTATCGCCGGGCCTGTGCTCGGCGGCTTCATGGCCGAAAAGCTCCACTGGTCGGTGATCTTCTGGATCAATCTGCCGCTCGGCCTGCTCGCCTACGGGATGACGAATTCCGTGCTCAAGAAGCTGCCGCGCCACGAAAGGCCGCATAAGCTCGATTTTCTCGGCGCGGGGCTGATGGCCGTGGCGACTATCGCCCTGCTGCTCGCCCTCAGCCTGGGCGGCCCGCATTATGCCTGGACCTCGGCGCCGATCCTCGGGCTGTTCGGCCTCTCGGTCCTATTCTGGATCGCCTTCGTCATTCGCCTGCGCACCGCGCCCGAGCCGCTGATCCCTACCGAAATCCTCGCCAATCCGGTGGTGGCGGCAGGTACCATCGCCGCCTGTTTCGGCATGGGCGTGTTCATCGGCATGACGATCTACATACCCATCCTCCTGGAAGGCGTCTATGGGTTGACGGCCAGCCAGTCGGGCCTGGCCTTGATACCGATGATGGTCGGCACCGTCACCGGAGCAACGCTGTCTGGCCGCTTGATGGCGCGCATAACGCACTATAAGCGCCCGCCTTTGGTCGGTCTCGCCGTCTCGACCCTCGCCTTCGCCCTGATCTCGATCAACCCGCAGGCCCTCCCGCTGGCGATGCTTGAAATCCTGCTGACGTTAGCCTCGCTGGGCATCGGCACCATGCTGCCGGTCACCACGGTTGCGATCCAGAACGCCGTGCTGCAGCATCAGATGGGCACGGCAACCGGGGCCATGAACTTCTTCCGTTCGCTCGGCGGCGCCTTGATCGTGGCGGTGTTCGGGGCGATCGTGATGGGAGGCCTGCCGGCTGACCTCGCCGCCAACGTCACCATCGAGACGCTGGCGACATCGATCGCCGCGGCCGGCAGCGATATCGGCTCGGTGTTCCGCTGGGTATTCCTGGCCGCCGCACTCGGATCGCTCGCCACGCTCTGCGCCCTGTTTCGCATGGAAGAGCGGCCGTTGCGGACCAAGGTCGAGCCGGCCTCGATGGCGATGGAGTGACCGCCCGAGCGCTTTGCGGTCTCGTGGAATCACCGGGAATCGCAAAATGCGCCGACGCACATTCGAAAGCAAAGAGCCATTTCCGCCCGAACGCGTTTTGCTTTCGTGCCAATCGCCTCTTTTCATGCCCGCAACATGCTGTAAAAGCGCTTCCAGTCTCTTTCGGATCCCCCAGCCATGAGCCCTAATTTGAGCGTCCACGACAAGGCCGAAATCCTTTCCGAAGCCCTGCCCTACATGCAGCAGCACGATGATGCCACCATCGTCGTCAAATATGGCGGCCATGCCATGGGCAGCGAGCAGGTTGCCCGCGACTTCGCCCGCGACATCGTGCTGCTCGAACAGGCCGGCCTCAATCCGGTGGTGGTGCATGGCGGCGGCCCGCAGATTTCGGAAATGCTGGAACGTCTCGGCATCAAGTCCGAATTCGCCGCCGGCCATCGCATCACCGACGCCGCCAGCGTCGAAGTGGTCGAGATGGTGCTGGCCGGCTCGATCAACAAGCAGCTCGTCGGCTTCATCAACGCCGCCGGCGGGCGTGCCGTCGGGCTATCAGGCAAGGATGGCCGCATGCTCACCGCCAAGAAGGCGACGCGCACGGTCTACGATCCCGATTCCGCCATTGAGAAAGTTGTCGATCTCGGCTTCGTGGGCGAGCCCGACAAGGTCGACACCACCGTGCTCGACCAGATCATCCATTCCCAGATCATCCCCGTGCTGGCACCGGTGGCGGCGTCGGATGATGGCGGCACCTTCAACGTCAATGCCGACACCTTTGCGGGCGCCATCGCGGGGGCGCTCGGCGCGACTCGCCTTTTGCTGATGACCGACGTGCCCGGCATCCTCGACAAGGACAAGAACCTGATCGAGGAAATCGACGTGGAAGGCATCCGCCGCCTGATCGCCGACGGCACCATCACCGGCGGCATGATTCCCAAGGTCGAAACCTGCATCTATGCGCTCGAAAAGGGCGTCGAAGCGGTTGTCATCATGGACGGCAAGGTGCCGCACGCCGTGCTGCTGGAACTTCTCACCAATCACGGCGCCGGCACGCTGATCCGGCGCTGAGGCGCTTCGTCAAGTCCTGGGAGAGCGGACATCACGACATGCTTTCATGACGTTGAGATGTCCGCTCTCCCAGGAACCGGCAATCCATCCTTAACTTTGCCACCGGATGCTGCGATAAGGATGGTAGAGACGAGCATGGATCAGAGCGTAGCCACAATCAGGGAAAAGCTGTCGGCGGATTTCGCCCATGTCGACACATGGGTCTTCGATCTCGACAATACGCTCTACCCCCACCACGCCAATCTGTGGGAGCAGGTCGACAACCGCATCACCACCTGGATGGCGAATTACTATGGCGTCGATGGCCTCACCGCGCGCGGGCTGCAGAAATACTACTATCAGCGCTATGGCACCTCGCTGCGCGGCCTGATGATCGATGAAGGCGTGGACCCCGCGCATTTCCTCGAATTTGCCCATGACATCGACCATTCGCCGCTGGAGCCCAACCCGCTGCTCGGCACGGCGCTCAGCCTGCTGCCCGGCCGCAAGCTGATCTTCACCTCCGGCACTACCCGGCACGCCTTGAACATCGTCAAGCGCCTGGGTGTCGAGCAGCATTTCGCCGATGTCTTCGACATCGTCTCAGCCGACTATCTGCCCAAGCCCGCCGCCGACACCTATGCGAGCTTCTTCGCCCGCCACGACGTCGACCCGGCCCGTGCTGCCATGTTCGAGGATCTTTCGCGCAATTTGATCGTGCCGCATGATCGGGGCATGCGCACCGTGCTGGTCGTACCCAAGCACAATGCCGAGATCGTGCGCGATGCCTGGGAAATCGAGCGCGTCCAGGCCGAGCACATCGACTACATCACGGACGACATTGCCGGTTTCCTGACCGATCTGTCGGCTTCGCTCTGAAGCACCGCTGCTGGCAATCTACCAAATAATACCGAAATAATCGGCTTGCCCGCTTGGCGAGGGCGCCCGCCCGTTGCATTGTCAGCCGGGTCAGGCCGCTCCGGCTTTCCCTCAGGGCGGCTTCCACCGCACGGGGTTGCATGATGCCCTTACCTCAGCCCGATATGACGGGCCTCCTCATTCGTATCCCACGCCTGATCCGGGCCCTGCTCGTCGCCGCTTTAGCCAGCAGCGGCATCCTCCTGCTGGCAAGCGGCGCGCAGGCGGCCGTCCGGGGCTATGCCACCGCCAATGTCAATCTGCGTGCCGGACCCGGCACCCAATATCCGGCCGTCACCACCTTGCGTCCAGGCGAATCCGTGCTCATCCATGGCTGCCTGAGCGACCGATCCTGGTGCGATATATCGGTGCGCGGAGAGCGGGGCTGGTCGGCGAACAAATATCTGTCCGCTGCGGCGAACCGCAATGTCGGTATCGGCGCGCTGGCGATCCCCGCCATCGTCTTCAGCTATGCCTATTGGGACCGCTATTATGCGCGGCGTCCCTGGTACAACACCTGGTGGGGCCATGGCCGACCGCGGCCGCCGCATCACGGGCCGGGCTGGCGCCCGCGTCCGCCCGTCATAGGCCCGCCCGGGACACGTCCTCCGGTGGTCCGCCCTCCAGGCGTTCGTCCACCTGGCGTTCGCCCGCCCGGCGTCCGGCCACCTCATCATGGCGGCCCGCGTCCGAAGCCGGTCTTCCGCCCCGGCCGGCCGGGAAGGCCGATCGGCAGCACGCGGCCGATTATTCCGCAATGAGGGCAGCGTCACTCACCCGGGGTGGTGGCTGTCGATAAAAAAGAACGCAATCCTTGTCATTGCCGGGCTTGACCCGGCAATCCAGTCTAGCGCTGTGAATGCCGGACGTCTGGATGCCCCGGTCAAGCCCGGGCATGACAAACACTGATGCTTCTATTGTTGCAAATCAGAGGCTTCAATCAGCCACGAAGCGCTCACGCATCCGCGTCGAAACAGGCGCGGATGCCTTCGCGATAAGTCGGATAGCGCAGCGCATAACCCAGCTCCTCGCGGACCCGGCGGTTCGAGACGCGCTTGTTCTCGCCGTAGAAGGAGCGGCCCATCGGCGTCATCTGCGCTTCGTCATAGGCGATCTCGCCCGGCGGCGACACGCCGAGCAAACCGGCCGCATAGGTGACCACATCCTGGGGGGGCGCCGGCTCATTGTCGGTGACGTTGAAGGCGGGCCCGGCGTCGGGTTTCTCCATGCCGGCCACAACCGCACCCGCGATGTCCTCGACATGAATGCGGTTGAACACCTGTCCCGGCTTGACGATGCGCCGGGCAGTGCCCCGCTTCAAATTGACGACGGCGTTGCGTCCCGGCCCGTAAATGCCGGCCAGCCGGAAAAGCTGCACCGGCACGTCCCTGCCACGGCCAAGATCGAGCCATTCCTTCTCGACATCGACCCGCATGGCATTGCGCTCCATGGTCGGGCGCAGCGGCGCGGTCTCGTCGATCCAGGCGCCCCCGGCATCGCCATAGACCCCGACGGTGGAGAGATAACCGATCCATTGCAGCTTCGGTGCCTGCCGCAGGGCGGCACCGAAATGCCGCAATACGGAATCGCCGTCATCATCGGGGGCGATGGACGTGAGGATATGCGTCGCCTCGGCAATGGCGGCATCGACCGCCGGCGAGCCTGCCAGGCCGTCATAGGCCAGACGCGTGGCACCAGGCAGCTCCGGCAATTTCTCGTGGGGCGCCGACGAGCGGAAGGTACCAGTGATCTTGGCGAAGCGGTCGCCGTAGCGAGCCGCAAAATGCGAGGCGGTGTAGCCGAGGCCGAAGATCAGGAGATTCATGCAATACATTCCCGCCGTTTCGGGGGAGTGGGTCTTCAGACCCGCCAGTCTCCCTTCCGGCCTCACGATAAAGGCGGGTCTGAAGACCCGCCCCTCATTACTGTCCGAGCCCGTCGAAGAAATCACGGACCTTGGCGAAGAAACCGGCGCTTTCTGGCTGTGTCTCCTTCGACGACTGCTCGTCGAACTCCGCCAGCAATTCGCGCTGGCGGCGCGTGAGATTCTTGGGTGTCTCGACAAAGAACTGGACGTACATGTCGCCATGCTCGCGCGAACGAAGCACCGGCATGCCCTTGCCGCGCAGGCGCACCTGCCGCCCGGTCTGCGTACCTTCGGGCACTGCCACCTTGGCCTTGCTGCCATCGACGGTGGGCACCTGGAACTCTCCGCCGAGGGCGGCCGTCACCATCGAAATCGGTACGCGGCAATGTAGATCCGCGCCGTCGCGCTGGAAGAATTCGTGCGAAGCCAGCGACAGGAAGATGTAGAGATCGCCCGAAGGCCCGCCGCGCGCGCCGGCCTCGCCCTCATTGGCGAGACGGATGCGCGTGCCATCCTCCACGCCGGCGGGAATATTGACCGAAAGGGTGCGCTCGCGCGTGGTGCGGCCGGCACCGCCGCAGGAAGGACAGGGATTGTCGATGACCTCGCCACGGCCCTGGCAGGTCGGGCAGGTGCGCTCGATCGAGAAGAAGCCCTGGGTGGCGCGCACGCGGCCATGGCCGGCGCAGGTTCCGCAGGTCTTGGGCTTGGACCCAGCCTTGGCACCGGAACCGGAACAGGAATCGCAGGTGACGGATGTGGGGATCTTGATGGTGGCGGTCTTGCCGTTGAAGGCCTCCTCCAGCGTGATCTCCATGTTGTAGCGCAGATCCGCGCCGCGCTCGCGCCCGCCCGAATTGCTGCGCCCGCGGCCGCGCCCGGCCAGATCCTCGAAGATATCGTTGAAGATGTCGGAGAAGGAACCGAAGCCACCGCCTGCGCCGAAACCGCCGCCTCCGCCTCCCATGCCGCCCTGCTCGAAGGCGGCGTGCCCGAAGCGGTCATAAGCCGCGCGCTTTTGCGGATCCTTCAGGGCTTCATAGGCCTCGTTCACTTCCTTGAACTTGGCCTCGGCATCCTTGTCACCGGCATTGCGGTCGGGATGGTGCTTCATCGCCTGCTTGCGGAAAGCAACCTTGAGTTCGACTTCGGTTACTTCGCGAGTAACCTCGAGCACTTCGTAATAGTCACGCTTGGCCATCGGAATCGCTCAAAGCACCCCAGCGAAGGCGTTTTGCGATGGTGGAATCACCGAGACCGCAAAGACGCGTTGAAATAACGAGTTCGAGCACTGTGCGTTTCCGCTTGAACACACTCTGCTCTGGAGGTGTGCGAAAGCCCCCGCCATATCCGATGCAGACCTTTCGGCCTGTATCGTTTGGCGAGGGCTCGCACAAGATCGTCGAAGATTACGCACGCTTCTTGCTGTCGTCGACTTCCTCGAAGTCGGCGTCAACAACATCGTCATTCTTCGTACCGGCTTCGTCGCCCGGGGCGCCCGCGGCCTGCTGCTGATAGAGGGCTTCGCCCAGCTTCATGGCAGCCTGCTGCAGATCGTTGGTGCGGGTCTTGATCAGCTCGACATCCTCGCCTTCCAGCGCGGACTTGAGCGCGGTAACCGCTGCCTCGACGGTCGACTTGTCGGCCTCGGAGATCTTGTCGCCAAGCTCCTTGATCGACTTCTCGGCCTGGTGCACCGCCGCATCCGCATGATTGCGGACCTCGACGAGCTCGCGCCGCTTCTTGTCTTCCTCGGCATTGGCCTGGGCGTCCTTGACCATCTTCTCGATGTCGGCATCGGAAAGACCGCCGGAAGCCTGGATGCGGATCTGCTGCTCCTTGCTCGTCGCCTTATCCTTGGCCGAGACATTGACGATGCCGTTGGCATCGATGTCGAAGGTCACCTCGATCTGCGGCATGCCGCGGGGCGCCGGCGGAATGCCGACGAGGTCGAACTGGCCGAGCGCCTTGTTGTCCTGGGCCATTTCACGCTCGCCCTGGAAGACGCGGATGGTCACGGCCGTCTGGCCGTCCTCGGCGGTCGAGAAGGTCTGGCTCTTCTTGGTCGGGATCGTGGTGTTGCGCTCGATCAGGCGGGTGAAGACACCGCCCAGCGTCTCGATGCCTAGCGACAGCGGGGTCACGTCGAGCAACAGCACGTCCTTGACGTCGCCCTGCAGCACGCCGGCCTGGACCGCGGCACCGATGGCGACCACTTCGTCCGGGTTGACGCCCTTATGGGGCTCCTTGCCGAAGAACTGCTTCACGACTTCCTGGATCTTGGGCATGCGGGTCATGCCGCCGACCAGCACCACTTCGTCGATCTGACCAGCGGCCAGGCCGGCATCCTTCAAGGCCTTGCGGCAGGGCTCGATGGTGCGCTGGACGAAATCGTCGACCAGGCTTTCGAACTTGGAGCGCGAGAGCTTGAGCGCCAGATGCTTCGGACCCGAAGCGTCGGCGGTGATGTAGGGCAGGTTGATCTCGGTCTGCGCCGTGGAGGACAGCTCGATCTTGGCCTTCTCGGCCGCTTCCTTCAGGCGCTGGAGAGCGAGCTTGTCCTTCTTGAGGTCGATGCCCTGCTCGCGCTTGAACTCGTCCGCCAGATACTCGACCAGGCGCATGTCGAAGTCCTCGCCACCGAGGAAGGTGTCGCCATTGGTCGACTTCACCTCGAACACGCCGTCGCCGATCTCCAGGATCGAGACGTCGAAGGTGCCGCCGCCGAGGTCATAGACCGCGATGGTGCCGGCCTTCTTCTTGTCGAGGCCATAGGCGAGCGCAGCCGCCGTCGGCTCGTTGATGATGCGCAGCACTTCGAGGCCGGCGATCTTGCCGGCATCCTTGGTGGCCTGGCGCTGGGCGTCGTTGAAGTAGGCGGGAACGGTGATGACCGCCTGCGTCACCGGCTGGCCCAGATGAGCCTCGGCCGTTTCCTTCATCTTCTGCAGGGTGAACGCCGAAATCTGCGACGGGGAGTAGGACTTGCCGTCCGCCTCGACCCAGGCATCGCCATTGTTGGCCTTGACGATCTTGTAGGGCACCAGGCCGATGTCCTTCTTGGTCATCGGATCGTCATAGGTGCGGCCGATCAGGCGCTTGATCGCAAAGAAAGTGCGCTCAGGGTTGGTGACAGCCTGGCGCTTGGCCGGCTGGCCCACGAGGCGCTCACCATCATCGGTGAAAGCCACGATGGAGGGCGTGGTGCGCATGCCCTCGGAATTCTCGATGACCCGGGCACTCGTGCCCTCCATGACGGCTACGCACGAATTGGTGGTGCCGAGGTCGATACCAATAACTTTAGCCATAGTTTCTCATCCTTCCTATTCAGCAGACCGACGCGCCCCGAAGCAGCAGCGCCTAGGCCGGGAAAGCCCTCAGGAACCCGGCCGGTCCCTATCGGAAACCCCGTGATTGCGTTGGGATTAATCACGGGTTCGGCGGGTATATAAGGGGGGCTTTCACGGGCCGCAAGGCGCGAAAGCTGCCTGTCCGCTAAGGAATTTGCGTCTTCGTCACAATTCTTCGACGAAGTGCCCGGCCGGGTCCGGCTGGGACGAGCCAACAGGCGGTATAGCGATACATCAGCCTTTCTCCATGGTCACCCGGTTTTGGTGAGCTCCATCCGCCTCCCGCAGGCAACGCCGCCCCGGCGGCCGCACACAAAAACTTGACTATAACAATTATGTTATATAACATAATTGTTATAAATAAGACTCGGTCACCTCCATGCCCCACCTCGACGACACCTTTGCGGCCCTGTCCGATCCGACTCGCCGGGCGATCCTCAGCCGCCTGGCTCTCGGGGAGGCGACGGTGATGCAGCTGGCGGAACCCTTCGCGATGACGCAGCCCGCCGTCTCGCGCCATCTCAAGGTTCTCGAAGGCGCTGGGCTGATCGTCCGCCGCGCCGAGGGGACGAAACGGCCCTGCCGGCTCGCCCCGGAAGGCATCGCGGCCATCGACCAATGGCTGGGCATGCTGCGCGAGGCCCTGGCCCGCAATTACGACCGGCTGGACGTGCTCCTGGCCGCAGGACTTCCCGAAAAAGAAGAGGACAACCCATGACCAAATTGACGATCCGCACCGAAGGCGACACCCATGTCGTGGTCGCCAGGCGCTTCGCCGCCTCCCCCGAGGCGGTCTACCGCGCCCACACCGAGCCCAAACTCATCCAGAAATGGATGCTGGGGCCTGATGGATACACCATGCCCGTCTGCATCAGTGAGGCCCGGCCCGGCGGCAAGATCCGCTTCGAATGGCAGGACGGTTCCGGAGGCGGTTTCTCGCTGACGGGCGAATATATCGCGCTCGAGCCTCACAGCCGCATCGTGCATGTCGAGCGCATGCACCTGCCCGACCCAACGCCCGACAACCATGTCGAGACCCGCTTCGAAGCGGACGGCGCGGGCACGCTGATGACCTTGCGCATGACTTTGCCGAGCGCAGCGGTGCGCGAGCAGATGCTGGCGACCGGCATGGAGCATGGCATGGAAGCCAGCTATGTCAGGCTCGAAGGCATTCTGTGAGGGGCGGCAAGACAGGCTTCCGGGATGCACCCTCAATCCACCAATTGCCCCACGATCATGTGCGCCGTCGCGGCATTGAGGGCCATGGGGATGTCATAGACCAGGGCAAGCCTGGTCAGGGCCTTGACGTCGACATCATGCGGCAGGGGCGAGAGCGGATCGACGAAGAAGAACAGGCCGTGGACCTGTCCCTCGGCGATCAAGGCGCCGATCTGCTGGTCGCCGCCGAGCGGCCCGCTCTTCAGCGGGGTCAGCGACAGCTCCGGGCAGGCGGCCAATATGCGGCCCCCTGTCGTGCCGGTGGCAACGAGGTTGAAGCGCGCCAGAACGGCCCGGTGCGTGAGCGCGAACTCGACCATTTCGTCTTTCTTGAGATCATGCGCGACGAGCGCCAGAGTGCGCCTGACCAGCTTCGACATCGGGTATCCTCATTTCAGATCGGCGTTTCCCATCTGATTCCATGTGAAAATCTGGGGCAACCGCACAACGCCTCTTCTCAATAGCGCAATCGGCGTGCCATGTTGACCATAAGGTCTGCATGGGAAGCCTTTCTCACGCGGCCTCCATCCAAGAGCGAGAACAAGCGCGGGAGAGCGTGATGAAATCGACCCTTCTTGGCCTGGCTGCCCTGCTGGCAGCCGGCGTTGCGGGATTTGGCACGGCACAGGCAGCCGACAAGCCCGGTCCGGCAGTCATCTATGATTTGGGCGGCAAATTCGACAAGTCCTTCAACGAGGCGGCCTATGACGGGGCCGAGCGCTGGAAGAAGGAAAGCGGCAAGACCTATCGCGAGTTCGAAGTCACCAACGCCTCGCAACGCGAGCAGGCGCTGCGCCGTTTCGCCAAGGATGGCAACAACCCCGTTATCGTGATGGGCTTCAGCTATGCCGACGTGCTGGAAAAGGTAGCCAAGGCCTATCCCAAGGTGAATTTCGGCATCGTCGACAGCGTCGTCGATTTGCCCAACGTCGCTTCTTACGTCTATCGGGCCGACGAGGGCTCCTACCTTGCCGGCTATCTCGCCGCCAAGACCAGCAAGACCGGCACGATCGGCTTCATCGGCGGCATGGACGTGCCCCTCATCCGCAATTTCGGCTGTGGCTACGCGCAAGGCGCCAAAGCCGCCAATCCCCAGATCAAGGTCATCCAGAACATGACCGGCACCACGCCCGCCGCCTGGAACGACCCGGGTCGCGGCGCCGAGCTGACCAAGGCGCAGATCTCGCAAGGGGCCGATATCGTCTATGCAGCGGCCGGCCAGACCGGTATCGGTGTCCTGCAGGCAGCCGCCGATGGCGGCAAGCTCGGCATTGGCGTCGATTCCAACCAGAACGGCCTGCATCCCGGCAAGGTGCTGACCTCGGTGCTCAAGCGCGTGGACGAAGCGGTCTATCAGGGCTTCAAGGACGGTGAGGCCGGCCAGTTCAAGCCGGGAACGCATGTGCTCGGCATCAAGGACAATGGCGTCGCCCTGGCCATGGACGACAACAACAAGCCCCTGATCGACGAGGCCAACAAGGCCGCGATCGCGGCGGTGACCAAGGACATCGCCGACGGCAAGGTGGTGGTGCACAATTACGAGAAGGACAATGTCTGCCCGGTGAACTGAGCGAGCGGCAGACTGATTTTCATGGCGTAAAAGGCGGGTCCAAGGATCTAACGCAGTTCACTTGAACGTCTTCGAGTTAGCACGACCTTTGTCATAGCCGGGCTTGACCCGGCTATGACAATTCGGAGCGTTTGTTCCTTAAGTGAGCCGCATTAGGTCCAAGGATCCGCCTTTCGCCCATGACCTACCGTTTTCGCCGATCCGGGATCGGCCCCCTATTGCTCCCGCGAGGCTCCCTTTGCCAACTGCCCTCGAACTGAAGCAAATCGACAAACGTTTCGGCCCCGTCCACGCCAACAAGGCGATCGACCTCGTGGTCGAGACAGGCACCATCCACGGCATCATCGGCGAGAACGGCGCCGGCAAATCCACGCTGATGTCGATCATCTACGGTTTCTACGAGGCCGATAGCGGCGAGACCCTTGTCAACGGCACCCGGAAAGCGATCCGCTCTTCGCAGGATGCCATCGATGCGGGCATCGGCATGGTGCACCAGCATTTCATGCTCGTCGATCCCTTCACCGTGCTGGAGAACGTCATGCTCGGCGCCGAGGGCGGCGGCCTGCTGGCGAGAGGACGCGACCACGCTCGTACCGAACTGGCGCGGCTGGAGGCAAGCTATCACCTGGAGGTCGATCCGGATGCCGTGGTGGGCGAACTGCCCGTCGGCGCCCAGCAGCGCGTCGAGATTCTCAAGGCGCTCTATCGCGGCGCCGATATCCTCATCCTGGACGAGCCGACGGGCGTGCTGACGCCCGCCGAAGCCGACCAGCTCTTCGAAATCCTGAAGGTCCTGCGCGAGCAGGGCAAGACCATCCTGCTGATCACCCACAAGCTGCGCGAGATCATGGCGATCACCGATCGCGTCTCGGTGATGCGGCGCGGCGAGATGGTGGCCACCGTCGACACCGCCAAGACCAACCCCACCGAGCTCGCCGAGCTGATGGTGGGCCGCCGCGTACTGCTGCGCGTCGACAAGGCGGAGGCCAAGCCCGGCGACGTCATCCTCGAAGTGAAAAACCTCACGGTAAAGGACGAGAAGGGCATCACCCGCGTCGACGACGTCTCCTTCACCGTGCGGGCCGGCGAGATCGTCGGCGTCGCAGGCGTGGCCGGCAACGGCCAGTCGGAGCTGCTCGAGGCCATTGCCGGTATCCGGCCGGTCCATTCGGGCGAAATCAGGCTGCGCGGCGCCAATACCGCCGCGGCGGACCCGGCGGAGCTGCGCAAGCTCGGCCTGGCCCATGTGCCCGAGGACCGCATGAAGATGGGCCTCGTCAAACCCTTCGCGGCCTATGAGAGCGCCATCCTGGGCTACCAGAAGGATCGCAAGCTCGGCAGCGGCCCCTTCCTCAATTACCGGCGCATCATCGCCGACCTCACCGACAAGATGGAACGCTTCGACGTGCGTCCGCGCGACCCGAAGCTGAAGACGGCCAATTTCTCGGGCGGCAACGCCCAGAAGATCGTGCTGGCCCGCGAGATGGAGCGCGATCCCGCCTTGCTGATCGTGGGACAACCGACCCGTGGCGTCGACATCGGCGCCATCGAGTTCATCCACCGCCGCCTGATCGCCATGCGCGACGCCGGCAAGGGCATTCTGGTGGTTTCGGTCGAGCTCGACGAGATCATGGGCCTGTCCGACCGCATCCTGGTGATGTGCGGCGGACGCGTCACCGGCGAATGCCTGGCCAAGGATGCCACGGAGAACGGACTCGGCCTGTTGATGGCCGGCGTGTCGGGAGAGGCGGCATGAGCGGTCAGACCACCACGTCATCAGCCCTTCTGGGCGCGTTCTTCTCCAGGCGCAGCAGCGCCAGCCTCGTCACCCTGCCCTGGTGGGCCGACACCGTCGTGCTGCCGCTGCTCAATGTGGTGGTGGCCTTCCTCGTCTCCGGCATCGCGGTCTGGGTCATCGTGGGCGCCGATCCGCTGACGGTCGGCGTCACCATGATCACGGGCGCATTCGGCGACGCCAACGCCGTGGGGACAACGCTCTATTACGCCACCACCTTCATCTTCGCCGGCCTTGCCGTGGCCGTCGCTTTCCATGCCGGCCTGTTCAATATCGGCGTGGACGGGCAAGGCCAGATCGCCGGCATCGGCATCGCCCTCGCCTGCCTGCATCTGGGCAGCGTTCCCTGGTTCCTCGCCATTCCGCTCGGCATGATGGCCGGCATGCTCTTCGGCGCCGCCTGGGCCTTCATTCCCGGCTATCTGCAGGCCACGCGCGGCAGCCACGTCGTCATCACCACCATCATGTTCAACTACATCGCCACGGCGCTGGTGCAGTATCTCCTGGTGAACGTGATGATGAAGCCGGGCTCCGGCGAGCCGAAATCCGAGCTCTTCGCCGATTCGACCGGCCTGCCGCTGATCAGCGATATCCTGGCGGGCATCGGCATCCAACTCGACCTCACGCTGGTCAATCTCGCCTTCCCGATCGCGCTGCTTGCCGCCATCCTGGTCTGGGCCCTGATCTGGCGGACCCGGCTGGGCTACGCCATGCGCACAGTCGGCCACAACAAGACCGCTGCCGTCTATGCCGGCATTTCCCCGGCCAAGATCATCGTCATCGCCATGTTGATCTCGGGCGCCCTGGCCGGCCTGATGGGTACCAATGTGCTGATGGGTGAACAGCACCGCATGATCATCGACTATACCGCCGGCGCTGGCTTCATCGGCATCGCCGTCTCGCTGATGGGCCGCTCCCATCCGGCCGGCATCGTGCTCGCCTCCATCCTGTTCGGCGCGCTGATCCAGGGCGGCCAGGAACTGTCCTTTGAAAACCCCGTCTTCGACAAGAACATGATCGTGATGATCCAGGGCATCATCATCCTCTTCGTCGGCGCCCTCGAACTGATGTTCCGGCCGCAGCTCGCCATGCTGTTCCAGCTCTTCACCCCTACCTCCAAGGGAGCATGACGCCATGGATACCGTGATCATGCTGGCCAGCGTGGCGGCCGCCGCCATCCGCATCTCCACGCCCTATCTGCTGTGCGCCCTCGCCGGCCTCTATTCGGAACGTTCGGGCATCGTCGACATCGGCCTCGAAGGCAAGATGCTGGTGGGCGCCTTCGCAGCCGCGGTCACCGCAGCGACCTATGGTTCGGCCTGGCTCGGCCTCGTCATGGCGATCATCGTCTCCATCGGCTTTGCGTTGCTGCACGGCATTGCCTCCATCCGCTATCGCGGCAACCAGATCGTCTCGGGCGTCGCCATCAACATCCTGGCGCTCGGCTTGACCGCCTTCATCGGCAATGCCTGGTATGGCGAGGGCGGGCGCACCCCCAGCCTGAGCGGCGCCGCGCGCTTCCAGCCGATCGAGCTGCCGGGGGCGGAGGCGATCAGGGGCGTGCCGGTGCTCGGCCAGCTCTATGCCGACGTGCTATCCGGCCATTCGATCCTGGTCTATTTCGCCTTCGCCTGCGTCCCGGTGACGGCCTGGATCCTCTACAAGACCCGCTTCGGCCTGCGCCTGCGCGCCGTCGGCGAGAACCCGCAGGCCGTCGACACCGCCGGCATCTCGGTGGCCTGGCTGCGCTATCGCGCCGTGCTGATCTGCGGCCTGCTCACCGGCGTCGCCGGCGCCTATCTCTCCACCGCCGATTCGGCCGCCTTCGTCTCCAACATGACGGGCGGGCGCGGCTATATGGGCCTGGCCGCCCTGATCTTCGCTAAATGGCGGCCCTGGCCGGCGCTCGGCGCCTGCCTGCTCTTCGGCCTGCTCGATGCCATCTCGATCCGCATGGGCTCGAGCTTCGTGATCGCCGGCATGCGGGTGCCCTCCGAGTTGGTCTCGGCCCTGCCCTATATCCTCACCGTGTTCATGCTGGCCGGCTTCGTCGGCGCGGCGACGCCCCCCAAGGCCGCGGGCGTTCCCTATCTCAAGGAACGCTGATGGACGCGCTCGCCGATCTGTTCGAGGCTGCCAGAGCCGTGCGCGAGAAGGCGCATGCGCCCTATTCGCGCTTCAAGGTGGGAGCGGCCATCCGTGGCCGCTCGGGCCGGATCTATGCCGGCTGCAATGTCGAGAACGCCGCCTATCCGGTCGGTGCCTGCGCCGAAGGCGGCGCCATCTCGGCCATGGTGGCGGATGGCGAGACGGGAATCGCCGAAATCCTGGTGCTGGGCTGGACCGATGCCCATCCCGAAGCTCCCGGCCTGACCACGCCCTGCGGGGGCTGCCGCCAGCGCATCCGCGAATTCGCAAAGCCGTCGACTTCAATCCATGTCGCCGGCCCCGAAGGCATCCGCCGCAGCTTCACGCTCGACGAGCTGCTGCCCGAAAGCTTCGGCCCGGAAAATCTGGGTTGATCGATTAGATCGACACCAGGTCGAGGAAACTGGCTGCCAGCAGCAGGACGGTGGCGACGGCAAGCGTCAGCCCGACCCAGAACTGGGCCCTGTCTTCGGCTGATATGCCGCCCTTGAGAACCATCTGCATGCGCTCGATCATCAAACAACCCACCTCGAAACCGGGTCATGATGAAAGCGTCGCAGGTGCTCCGGCGTTAACGCGGCGCGAATTCGTCGCGCCGTCTGGAATCATGGTTGAGAAGAGGTGAGCGGGTCTCCGGGTGCGCAAGCATCTTGCCCGCTTCTCCCTTCGGCCGGGGCGACGCCCTTCCAAAAGCAGCCATGCATGCAGGATACCCATAGGCGCTAACTTTGGGTGGTGGCACCAGATTGGATGGTCGATCTCCAGATCGACCATCCTGGAAATGTCGAGCCAGATAGAGGACAAAGGTGGTCGATCTCGCTCCATCAATTGATGGAGCTGTGGAGATCGACCCTCCACGCTACCTGCGCCTCTGGCCGCAACGTTAGCGCCTATGGGCAAGATGCCCGCGCACCCGGAACTACAAAAACGACTTCCCGGCCCCCTGCCAGTCCAGCCTGAGATGCTCCGCCACGCTGGCAGCCATGTCGGCGAAGCTGTCCCGCCGCCCGATCGGTCCCGTGCACTTGCCGAGGCGCGCCAGCACTGGCACGAATTCGCGCGTGTGGTCCGTTCCCGTCCAGGACGGGTCGCAGCCATGGTCGGCCGTGATGATCAGGAGGTCATCCTCACCCAGCCGCGAGAGGATCTGCGGCAGCCGCATGTCGAATTGCTCCAGGGCACCGGCATAGCCGGGAATATCCCGGCGATGGCCATAGAGCGTATCGAAATCGACATAGTTGGCAAAGAGCAGGCCGCCTTCGGGCAGGCGCCCCATCGCTTCGAGCGTGCGATCGATCAAGGCATCGTTGCTCGGGCCCTTGACGCTCTCGCCAGTGCCGCGATGCGCGAAGATGTCGCCGATCTTGCCGATGGTGATGACGCCCCGTCCGGCGCGTTCGGCCACATCGAGCAGAGTATCGGCCGGCGGCGGCACGGCATAGTCACGCCGGTTGGCAGTGCGCGTGAAGCCACCGACGGCATCCCCGACGAAAGGCCGCGCGATCACCCGGCCGATGTTGAGATGGTCGACATGGCGGCGGGCGATCTCGCACAGGGACAGCAGCCTCTCCAGCCCGAACGCCTCCTCATGAGCAGCGATCTGCAGCACGCTGTCGGTGGAGGTGTAGAAGATCGGCTTGCCGGTCTCGACGCTCTCGGCGCCGAGTTCAGCAATGATCTGCGTCCCCGAGGCATGGCGCTGGCCGAGCACGCCGGGAAGCTCGGCTTCCTTGACGATGGCGGCGATCAGGCGGGCGGGAAAACACGGCACTTCCTTGGGGAAATAGCCCCAGTCGAACGGCACGGGATAGCCGGCGATCTCCCAATGGCCCGAGGGCGTGTCCTTGCCCTTGGAGACCTCGGCCGCATAGCCCCACAGGGCCTCAGCCACGCCGCCTTCCAGGCCGGGCGGCAGCGTACCCGTTGCCGCTTGCGCAGCCACGCCGAGGCCAAGGCTGGCCAGCACGGGCAGGCGCAGAGGCCCGGTGCGATGCTCGTTTTCGCCCGCCCGCCCCGCCGCACAGGCGGCGGCGATGTGGCCGAGCGTATCGGCCCCCGCATCACCATAGTGTTCGGCGTCATCGGCTGCGCCGATGCCGAAGGAATCCATCACCAGAAGGAGCGCGCGACCCATCTCAGCTTCCTCCAATGCGTTCGAGCACCGGCGGCAGGGCTTCCTCACCCTCTCCGGTGCGATAGGCCGCTCGCAGGCCAGCCGCTGCGGCCTCGGCCGCCGCGTCGCTGCGAGCATGCACGAAGCCCAGGGGACGGTCGGGCCCGACCTCGGCGCCAAGCTCCGCCAGCCCGGTGAGGCCCACGGCGTGGTCGATGGCATCCTGCGGGCGGGTGCGTCCTCCGCCCAAGGCCACCACCGCGAGGCCGACGGCCCGCGTATCGATGCTTCCGACCCGCCCCGCTTGCTCGGCGAAGACGGGCTTCACCACCGGCGCGGCCGGCAGATAGCGCTCGGGCTGCTCGACGAAATCGGCCGGGCCGCCCAACACCGAGACCATGCGGGCGAAATGTTCGGCCGCCCGCCCGCTCGCCAGGGCCTGCTCGATGCGGGCCTGACCCTCGGCGGTGTCGCGGGCAAGCTTGCCGAGCACCAGCATCTCGGCACACAGGTCGACGGTGACTTCGAGCAGGCGCACGTCCCGATGCGCCCCGGTGAGAAAATCCACCGCGTTGCGGACTTCCAGGGCATTGCCGGCGGCGCTGGCAAGAGGCTGGTCCATGGCCGTGATCAGCACGGTGGTCGGCAATCCGGCGCCCGTGGCGACGGTCGCGATCGATTCGGCCAGCTCGCGTGAGCCCTCCAGCGTCGGCATGAAGGCGCCCGAGCCGGTCTTCACATCCATCACCAGGGCCTGCAGCCCGGCCGCGAGCTTCTTCGACAGGATCGAGGCGGTGATCAGCGGGATCGATTCGACCGTGGCCGTGACGTCTCGGATCGAATAGACGGTCTTGTCGGCTGGAGCGAGATCGGCGGTCTGGCCGATGATCGCGGTGCCGGCCTCGCGCACGGCACGGCGGAACAGGTCGAGGTCGGGCTGGGTGGTGTAGCCCGGAACCGAATCGAGCTTGTCGAGCGTGCCGCCGGTATGTCCGAGGCCGCGGCCTGAAATCATCGGCACGAAGCCGCCGCAGGCCGCCACCAGCGGCCCGAGCATCAGGCTGACATTGTCGCCGACGCCGCCGGTCGAGTGCTTGTCCACCAGCGGCCCCGGCAGGTCGAGGCCGCGCCAGTCGAGCACGGTGCCGGATCGGGTCATGGCCCGCGTCAGCGCGATGCGCTCGTCCATCGCCATGCCGCGGAAGAACACTGCCATGGCAAAGGCCGCGACCTGGGCATGGGTGACGCTGCCGGCGACCACCCCTTGCACGAAACTCTCGATTTCGGCCGCGGATAGAGCCGCGCCATCGCGCTTCTTGCGGATGATTTCCTGGGGAAGAAGGGTCACGAACTGGGCTCCCTGGAGCAGAACGGGGTCAAGCTGAATGCATCCTTGCGATCCCTGGCTGATAGGCCAGATCGCAAAACGCCTTGGCGGCCCCGTCCCTGCGTGGCCTTTCGATTTCGGGCCGCGACGATAGCCTCCACGATCCACGAAGGAAAGTCATGCGAAGGAAAGTGTCCGAGCGTTTACAAATCTATTGCGAGCTGACCTAAGCCCCGGTGCCCTGACGATGCCGTCCCACGCCCTGTTCCCCTCGAACTGGCCAGCATCCGGCGGGCATGCCACAATCGATCCGGTGCTGCCGTGAATCCGGGATGGGGCGATGATCCGGCGTTGCTTGATGTTGTTGTGTCTGTTCTGGCTGGCGAGCGCCACGGCGGCGCTCGCCGACAAGCGTGTCGCGCTCGTCATCGGCAATGGCGACTATCGCACGCTCGGCCGTCTCGCCAATCCCGTGGCCGATGCCGACGCCATGGCCGCACTGCTGGCCGGAGGAACGCTCGGCTTCAAGGTGATCCGCGCCACGAATGCCGACCACGCCGTCATGCTGCGGGCGATGGCCGAATTCGGCAATGAAGCCACCGATGCCGATATCGCGCTGGTGTTCTATGCCGGCCACGGCATGCAGGTCGACCAGCGCAATTTCCTCATTCCCATCGGCGCCGACATCAAGAGCCGCGTCGATCTCGCCACCCAGACGGTCAGGCTCGACGACATCAGCGACATCCTGAGCGCCTCGGGCGCCAAGGCCAAGATCCTGCTCGTCGATGCCTGCCGCAACAATCCCCTGCCGGCGAGCGCAAGCCGCGGCGCCTCGCGTGGCCTGGCTCGTCTCGACGCCGCCAGTACCGGCACACTGGTCGCCTTCGCCACAGGCCCCAATGCCGTCGCCGATGACGGGGATGGCGCCCATTCCCCTTTCGCGGCCGCCTTGCTGAAGCGGTTGCCCGAAGCCGGCATCGAGATCCGGCGGATGCTGGCGCTGGTGCGCCAGGACGTTCATGCCGCGACGAACCAGCGCCAGACGCCATGGGTCGACGAGGCCCTGCTCGGTGATCTCTATCTCGGCGGGAGCGCTGCCCCGGCCACGCCGCCCGGCACCGCACAGCCGCTCCCAGCAATTCCGGTGAGCCCGTCCCTCGACAAGGCCGACATGGCGGCCTGCAGCGATCTCGGCATCGATCCCACGCCGATCAAGCTCGAAGCCTATCTCGACAATTTCCCCAAAGGCTATTGCGCCGCATCGGTGCGCCGGCGGCTGGATGCCCAGGCCAAGCTAACGGGTGGGCAGGCCCCGATCACCACCTCACCTCAGTCCGAACCGGCTCGATCCAACCTGCCGCCCTATACGGTCTCGAGTTATTGGGACCATAACGGCTCGCGCGTCGCTCTTTCAGCCAGCGAAGGCAATCGCCTGTTCTATTACGAGGCACCCCGACCAGGCCTTGCCGAGGCCGGGGTGCGCAAGGGAGCGCTGCTGTTCAAGGGCACGGCCAGCGGCGGCGTCTATCGCGGCCAGGCCTATGTCTTCTCGCGCGAATGCGGGCCGATCTCCTACCGAGTCGAAGGCTCGTCTGCCGGGGAACCGCCGACCATCACCCTGCGTGGAAAGGTGCCCCGGCGTGCCAAGGACTGTGCACAGACCGGCTGGCGCGACGACACGCTGGTGTTTCGCTACGATTCGGCGGTGCAATAGCAAGCGCTACCCTGGCTGCCAGCCGATCGGTGGTCGGACAAGACCGCTTGAGTCCTTTTTAAGGGGGCAACATCGCGCCCACGACCCTCCCCCCGCTTTCGGCTGCGGGATTGCTATGTTAAGGGGAGGCCGTGGTGCGGGCAGGCTCGCCTGTTCGGCCACGCGATTTTGACTGGTCGATGAGGACTGAGACGCAATGGCGGAACGCCGTTCGAGCTTTGAATATGAAGATCTCCTCGCCTGCGGGCGCGGCGAGATGTTCGGACCCGGCAATGCGCAATTGCCCCTTCCCCCCATGCTGATGTTCGATCGCATCCCGGAGATCTCCGAGACCGGCGGACCGAACGGCAAAGGCTGCGTACGTGCCACGCTCGAGGTCAAACCGGATCTGTGGTTCTTCTCCTGCCATTTCCAGGGCGATCCGGTGATGCCGGGCTGCCTCGGCCTCGACGCCCTCTGGCAGATGACCGGCTTTTTCCTGGGCTGGCTCGGCCAGTCCGGACGGGGCCGCGCCCTCGGTGTGGGAGAGGTCAAATTTACCGACCAGGTGCTGCCCAGCGTCAAACAGGTCGAATATGGCGTCGATCTCAAGCGGGTTTTCAAGGGTAAATTGATTCTCGGCATCGCGGATGGCTGGCTAAAGGCCGATGGCCGCACCATCTATGAAGCCAAGGATCTGCGCGTCGGCCTGTTCCAAGCTTGAGTTCCAGGCCTGATTTCTGGCCTCGAAGTGGTGCGGATCGAGCGCATTTCCGGTCGGGCCGGTCATTGGCTTGCCTATTGCAATGTGCTTTGAAACATGCAGGGTGCGGCCCCGACGACGCTCGACGCGCCGACGGGGTTGATGCTTTGTAGGTCGTCCGTGATTGGGTCCTGCCCATTCACGGGCAGCGAGCACAATTTCCGAGCTTGCCCAAAACCGGGCCGCTTGCGAAATTCTGCTCAAGCGTTTTGCGATCGGACGGAATTGCCTGAAGTCGCAAAGATGCTCTGGCCAATCCGTTGGATTGGCCTGGAAACAGAGAGCCAGAGCAAACAAGCGTTTCTGTCTAAACGCGCTTTGCTCTAGGGAACGCAGTGCCGGCCTGGCGGTCCCCTCGGAGAGGATCGTGGGTCGGTTACGAAACTGGAAGGGATCGCCATGAGACGTGTCGTCGTTACCGGCATGGGTATCGTGTCTTCGATCGGCAACTCGACGCAGGAGGTTCTCTCCAGCCTGCACGAGGCCAGATCCGGTATCACGCGCGCCGAGCAGTTCGCCCAATACGGCTTCCGCTCACAGGTTTATGGCGCACCCACGCTCGACCCCGCTTCAGTGGTCGATCGCCGCGCCATGCGCTTCCATGGCGGCGGCACCGCCTGGAACCATGTAGCGATGGAGCAGGCCATCCTCGATTCCGGCCTGGAGGCCAATGAGGTTTCCAACGAGCGCACCGGTATCATCATGGGGTCGGGCGGTCCCTCCACCCGCACCATTGTCGAGGCCGCCGACAAGGCGCGCGAGTCGGGCAGCTCCAAGAAGGTCGGTCCCTTCGCCGTTCCCAAGGCGATGTCCTCCACCGCCTCCGCCACGCTCTCGACCTGGTTCAAGATCAAGGGCATCAACTATTCCATCTCCTCGGCCTGCGCGACCTCGAATCATTGCATCGGCAATGCTTATGAGCAGATCCAGTACGGCAAGCAGGATGTGATGTTTGCCGGCGGCTGCGAAGAGCTCGACTGGACGCTCGCCGTGCTGTTCGACGGCATGGGCGCGATGTCGTCCAAATACAACGACACCCCTTCCACGGCCTCCCGCCCCTACGACAAGAACCGCGACGGCTTCGTGATCTCCGCCGGTGCCGGCGTGCTGGTGCTGGAAGAGCTGGAGCATGCCAAGGCTCGCGGCGCCCGCATCTATGGCGAGATCGCCGGCTATGGCGCCACCTCCGACGGCCATGACATGGTCGCCCCCTCGGGTGAGGGCGCCGAGCGCTGCATGCGCATGGCGCTGGCCAACATCAAGGCGCCGATCGACTACATCAACCCGCACGCCACCTCGACGCCGGCGGGCGATCCTCCCGAGATCGAGGCCATCCGCAAGGTGTTCGGCTCGGGTGACAAGTGCCCGCCGATCGCCGCGACCAAGGCACTGACCGGTCATTCGCAAGGCGCGACCGGCGTGCAGGAAGCAATTTATTCACTACTCATGATGAATAATGGCTTCATCTGCGAGAGTGCGCATATCGAGGAGTTGGATCCGGCCTTTGCCGACATGCCGATCGTCCGCAAGCGTATCGACAATGCCAAGCTCAGCCATGTCCTGTCCAATTCCTTCGGATTCGGCGGCACCAACGCGGCCCTGGTCTTCAAGCGCCTCGACGCCTGAGATTGGTCACCGCCTGTTCCGACCGGACTATCCGGGGCAAGCGCTCGTCCAGAGTTTGAGGACCGTGGATGAGCATGCCCGGTAACAAAGAGACAGATAAAGTGATCCGGGACCTGCGCAAATCCCCGGCTGCTTTGTCAAAACGTGGTAAAGAGGCGGAAATGTGGGCTGATCGGCCGATTCTGGTCTGATTGAGCCCCAAAGGGTTTTGCGATTTGACGGAATCGCGTCAAATCGCAAAACGCCTCGAACCTAGGAGCTAGAGCAAAGCAACGTTCACACAAAAACGCGCTTTGCTCTAGTGACTGATGACCAGGATTTGGAGTTGCAGGCCATGACAGGGCTCATGCAAGGTAAGCGCGGTCTGATCATGGGCGTGGCCAATGATCATTCGATCGCCTGGGGTATCGCCAAGAGCCTTGCCGCCCAAGGCGCCCAATTGGCATTCACCTATCAGGGCGATGCCCTGCGCAAGCGCGTGGAGCCGCTCGCCAACAGCGTCGGCTCCAGCCTGCTGGTGCCGTGCGACGTCGAGAATGTCGCTTCCGTCGACGGCGTCTTCGCCACGCTGGCGCGGGAATGGGGCAAGATCGACTTCCTCGTCCATGCCATCGCCTATTCGGACAAGAGCGAGCTCAAGGGCCGCTACGCCGACACCACCCGCGACAATTTCGCCAAGACAATGGTGATCTCCTGCTTCTCCTTCACCGAGATCGCCAAGCGCGCCGCCGACCTGATGCATGATGGCGGCTCGATCCTCACCCTCACCTATGGTGGCTCCACGCGGGTGATGCCGAACTACAATGTCATGGGCGTGGCCAAAGCTGCGCTCGAGGCTTCGGTGCGCTACCTTGCCTCCGATTTCGGCCCGCAGGCCGTCAGGGTCAATGCGATCTCGGCCGGGCCGATCCGCACCCTCGCCGGCGCTGGCATTTCCGATGCCCGGCTGATGTTTAACTATCAGCGCGCCCACGCGCCGCTGCGTCGCACCGTGAGCATCGAGGAGGTCGGCGGTTCTGCGCTCTATCTGCTCTCCGATCTCTCGACCGGCGTCACCGGCGAAGTGCATTTCGTCGATTCCGGCTACAACATCATCTCGATGCCGCATCCCGAGGCCCTCAAGGCCCAGGAAGCCGCCGAAGCGAGCGTGACGACGAAGGCTGCCGCCGAGTAGAGCACCATTAGCAAAGGGGCGCCGGAAATCTGTCCTGGACCGATTCCGGGCCTGCATCGGCCTAAATGGTTGTTCCCTGCGGACTGGTGCCTGAGCTGGCATTGCCCTATCGTTCGGGCACCTGCCGCCGCGGAATCCAAAAATGAGCGTCTTACCGCCTTCCTGTTCGCGCTCTGCCTGTTCGCGCTCTGCCTGTCCGCCTTGCCGGCCGGCCAGGCTTTGGCCTCTTCGCAGACCGACAATCTGTGCGCGCAGTTGGACGCGAAAAAGATCGCCGCCGATCTCGGCTTTCGAGGCGAGGCCCGCGCCGAAGCGGACGGCAACCATAGTTGTGCCATCACCGTCACGGATGCGCCGGAGGGACGCCTCGATATTGGCTTCGTCTTCTACCCCGACGCCGCCAGCGCCGCTCCGGAATTTGCCGACACCGGATTTCCCGGCATTCAATCCGAGCCGGGTCTGGGCGACAAGGCTCAGTGGAGCAGCATGGGCGCCTCCCGCATGTCCTATCGGCTGCGGGTGCTCAAGGATGCGGTTCAGATCGGGCTTTCCTATATGGGCCCGGCTATTCCGGTCAGCGACGAGCAAGCCAAGCATGTCCTGATCGCCGTCGCGCACTCCCTGCTCGACAGGGCCTCCGAGGCTTCGGCGGACTATGCCCGCGAACGCCAGCAGGTGGCCGCCGATACGGCCAAGGCGTGCCAAGTTCGCGGGCAGAGGGAAGAGTGCCCGCTCCCGGTCAATCTGCTGACCGCCCAACCACAGAGCTTCGAGGGCGAGATCACCGCCGAACATGGCGGCTATTATCTGACCAAGGCCCCCAAGGGGAGCACCCTCGTCGTCAAAACCAGCGGTCCGAAGGGTATCGTCAACATGATATGGTGCGAGAAAGGCGAAGAGCCATCCGAGCCGAAGGCCGAGATCCGCCTTCGGCTCGAAACGTCGGAACGATGCCTGGTCAGCGTTCTCATCGATGCCAAAGCTTTCCAAAGCTTCGGCCCCTACCGCGTGACCCTGTCGGCCGAATGAGCCGACAACGAAACCCTGTCGCTACAGCCCGCTGAACCAGTTATAGCCCTGGGCTTCCCAGGTGCCGCCGACATAGTCGTTGCCGACCTCGATCTCGCCGATATGCTTGGGATTCTTGAAGCCGAGCTTGGTCGGCACGCGCAGCTTCATCGGAAAACCATAGGCACGCGGCAATACCTGGTCGTCGAACCAGAAAGTCAGCTGTGTCTGCGGATGCAGGGCGGTGGGCATGTCGATGCTGGTGACGTAATTGTCGTCGCAGCGGAAGGTGACGTATTTCGCGCCGAGATCGGCCCCGACGTGGCACAGGAAATGTGAGAAGGGCACCCCCGACCAGCTGCCGATCGCGCTCCAGCCTTCGATGCAGATATGGCGGGTGATCTGGGTGATGCGCGGCAGAGCATGCAGCTCCGGCAGCGTCCAATCCGCCCGGCGCTCGACCAGTCCGGTGACGTTCAGGCGATAGGCCTCGGGATCGATCACCGGCGCCTGTTCCGGCGTGTTGGGCTGATAGAATGAATTGAACGGGAAAGGCCTGGTGATCGCGCTCGGCGGATATTCCCGTGCCAGACGGACGGGCGAGAACAGCCAGGCCTGAACGCGATCGTTGAAGTCGGAGATACGCCCCAGCATGGCTTCGGCACTATAGCCGTCGGTAACATCGCAGCCAGCCAGCAGCGTCAGGGTTCCCAGGCCGAGCGCCTGACGCAGGAAGTGGCGCCGGGTGGGCCTATCGAGCCGGCCTGCTGCCTCGCGCAGGATCACGCCGGTATCGGGATGGGATCTTCGGGGCTGGCGGGACATGGCAATCTCCCTCACTCAGCGCCCGCGAACCATGGCCAGCAGGCTGCGCGGCACCAGCAGGGCCATGACGACATGCACGATAAGAAAGCCGACGATGATCGACATCGCACCAAAATGGATAAGGCGCGCCGTATCGAAATCGCCCAGCAGCATCACGAGCGGGCGCAGTTGCACGGGCTTCCAGATCGCCAGACCCGACAGCACCACCAGCACGCCATCAACGATCACGCCCAGATAGAGCAGGCGCTGCACGCCGTTGTAGCCGCCGAGATCCGCATGGCCGAGCCGGCCGGCCAGAGCCGCCTTGACATCGGCAAACACCGCCCCGGGCGAGATCGGCAGCAATTTTCGGTAAAACCGCCCCGAGGCCAAGCCATAGACGAGATAGATCAGGCCGTTGGCCATCACCAGCCACATCGCGGCGAAATGCCATTGCAGGCCGCCGATCAGCGAGCCGCCGAGCGTGAGGGCGGAGGGAAAGAGGAAAGGCAGGGTGGGATAGGCATTATGGATGGCCCAGCCGCTGGAGATCATCATCAGCATCGCAACGGCGTTGGTCCAATGCGTAATCCTCACGATGGTCGGATGGATCGGTGCGATGACAGGTTGGGAACGAGAGATGGGCTCGCTCATGACGAAAGGCCTCCCCGAAGAGGATGAGGGTGGCACCGGACCGCGGCAGAGCTTTTTCAGAAAAGTTGATCGGTATTTGCTCCCCCTACCGTCGAGGTCGCGCAGCCCCTCACCTTACCTCGCCCCGTGCTTACGGGGAGAGGATAGAGGTGAGGGGCGACACCCCCTGAGCAATTACGTTGATAGACTTTTCGATCAAGAAAACGCGTCAAAACAAACAGTTAGAGAAAAGGCGCGATTCAGTGAAATCGCACTTTGCTCTAGAAAGCGCGGTCCGGCGCGGTCCGTTATTGCGGCAGCAGCACGGTATCGATGACGTGGATGACGCCATTGCTCTGGTTGACGTCGGGGATGGTCACGGTCGCCTTGTCACCCTTGGCATCGGTGATATCGAGCTTGCGGCCGACCTGCGTGACCGTCAGCGTGCCGCCCTGCACGGTCTTCAAGGTGGCCTTGCCACCGCCAGCCTTGACCTCGGACATCAGCTCTGCGGCCGAATGCTTGCCGGGGACGACATGATAGGTAAGCACAGCCGTCAACGTCGCCTTGTTCTCAGGCTTGAGCAGTGTCTCGACGGTTCCCTTCGGCAGCTTGCCGAACGCCTTGTTCACCGGCGCGAAGACCGTGAACGGCCCGGGGGTCATCAAGGTATCGACAAGGCCGGCTGCCTTGACCGCCGCAACCAGGGTGGTGTGGTCCTTCGAATTGACGGCATTCTGGATGATGTTCTTGGAGGGATACATCGGGGCGCCGCCGACATTGACGGTGGTCTCGGCCCGGGCTGCGCCCAGCGTGTAGAACACGGATGCAGCAAGAACGACGCCGATGGCTGCTGCATAGGAGGAAGTGCGACGGGTCATGGCAGATCTCCGGAAGGCAAGGTTGCACCGATCGTCGAGACCGGTGGAGAGCGAAACTGTTCGTGTCTCGTGAAGATCTACGCCTCGACTTTCCGAAGGTTTCAGTTTCCGAAAATATTCTTTTTTGAATTCAGAAAATATTTCATCGAACAAAAATAAACATATACGGTACGATCGAGATAAGGTTTCATCATAAAGAATAAAAATATTCTTTTCTTCGGCTGAAACCCTTCAACGTCCACGACGTAGTGAGTCACCCTGCCTGTAAGCCAAGATTCTTGTAGACGAAATCTGTTCCATCCATCTTTATTTTATTGTTTGATCGCAGCAGAAATCATTCCTACGCCAGTGGGGAACCGGGACGGTCGGTTTGATCAGCACCAAAAGCTTCGAGGCAAAAGAAGGGACACTGGAAAGCCTGATGCGCGCCGTCGCCTCGGGCGACAGGGCTGCGTTCCGCAGCCTCTATGATGCGACCCAGGCGAAACTTTATGGGGTGGTCCTTCGTATCCTGCGCCAGAGAGCCACGGCCGAAGATGCATTGCAGGAGATTTATGTGAGGATCTGGGACAAGGCGGCGGATTTCGATCCCGGCAAGGCCTCCGCCATGACCTGGATGGCGACGATCGCCCGCAACCGCGCGATCGACATTCTGCGCAGTACACGGCACGCGGCCAATGCCGGTACCCAGGATCTCGACGAGTTGCCGGCCGAAAGCCTCGAACCACTCGAGGGCCGTCAACGCAGCGAGGAGCTGCGACGCCTCATCGCCTGCCTTGCTGGCCTCGACGAGGAGCGGCGCCAGATGATCCTGCTCGCTTATTACCGGGGCACCTCGCGCGAAGCCCTCTCCCGGCGCTTCGAGCGGCCGGTCCCGACAGTAAAGACGTTGCTCCACCGTGGCCTCGCCCAGTTGAGGGAGTGTCTCGGTCATGACTGATCCCGACGACCTCGATCTGCTGGCAGGCGAATACGTATTGGGCACGCTTGATGCGGCGGAGCGGGCCGCCGTTGCGGCGCGGCGCCAGCGCGAACCGGCTCTCGATGTCGCCATCATGGCCTGGGAACGGAGCCTGACACCCCTGGCCGAAACCATAGCGCCCGTGGAGGCGCCGGCCTCCTTGCTGCCAAGCATCCTGGCTCGCCTCGACAGTGGAACGGGCAAGCTGGTTCCCCTGCTCGAAAGGCGCCTTCGGCGCTGGCGGATGACCGCCTTGGGTACCGGCGCGCTGGCCGCGGGGCTGGCCCTCTTCGCCCTCACGCCCATGCTGCACAATCCTGTGCAACCAGGCAGTTTCGTCGCCGTGCTGCAGAAGGACGCCGCCTCCCCCGCCTTCATCGTCTCGGTGAATGTCGAGGCGCGCTCCCTCACCATCCGGCCGGTAGCGGCCAGGCCTCAACCGAACAAATCCTATGAATTGTGGTTGGTGAACGACAAGCTCCCCGGCCCACGATCGCTCGGCGTGATCGGCGACCAGCCCTTCACGGTGGAGAAGGCGCGGCTGACCAGTCTGCCCGAACAGGTGGTGCAGCAGGCTGTCCTGGCCGTGACCCTGGAGCCGGAAGGCGGCTCCCCCTCCGGCCAACCCACCGGCCCTATCCTCTATTCCGGCACCTTGGTACAGGCGACGCCCTGATCCTCTGGCTACGCGGACGTCTTGTTCGCAAACGGGACGTCCGCGTAGCCAGAGGATATTCGGCCAAAGAATTTATGCAAATCGATTTGCAAATGCATTCATCTTAGCTATCATGCCCAAGTGAGCACGATATCGAAAGTTGCCGAGAGAGCTGGCGTTTCACGCACGACCGTGTCGCATGCGATCAATCACGCCGATCGTGTCTCCAGGGAATTGCGCGAGCGCGTCGAGCAGGCGATCCGCGAATTGGGCTACCAACCCAATCCCCAGGCACGCAGCCTACGCACCGGGCGCACCGATACCGTCGCCATGCTGATCCCCGACATTCGCAACCCCTTCTATCCCGAACTGGTGAAGACGGCGCAGTCCGAGCTGGAGAATGTCGGCCTGGACATGCTGATCTTCAACACGGACGTGCCGGGCGGCCACTCCCAGGACCATGGCCGCGAATATCTCCAGCAGATCCGCAACCGCCGGGTCGATGGCCTCATCGTGGGCGATTTCGCCCTGCACGGCATGCATGACGTATTGGTGGGCATCGACATTCCCACCGTCTTCATCGGCCATTTGCCCAATCAAGCTGTCGACAGCATCAGGCTGGACGATTTCGGTGGCGGTTATCTGATGGGCGAATACCTCGCCCGCCAGGGACACAGGCGCATCGCCCATGTCACCGGCCCTGCCTTCTTCTCCGAGGCGATGGCGCGAGCCGACGGCTTCGAGAAGGCCCTGAGCGACAACGGCGTCACCATCGATCCCGCCTTGCGCTTTACCGGAAGCTATCTCGCGCCATCGGGCCGCGAGGCCGCCGCCTGGCTCAAGCGCGAGCATGGCCATGCCCTGCCAACGGCCGTCTTCTTCGCCAACTACCTGATGGCTTCAGGCGCCCTCACCGAATTCTACGACAGCGACATTTCGGTGCCCGATGACATCGCCGTGTCCGTCTTCGACGACCTGCCGCAGCTCGAATATGTCCGCCCCCGCCTGACCAGGGTGGGCAACAGCCCGGCCGCCCTCGCCCGGCAGGCCACCGCCATGCTGCTGGAACGCCTGAGCGGCAGCTTCACCGGCGCGCCACGCACCACAACCGTGCCATCCATCCTGCACCCCTTCGATTCAGCCTGACGGGAACGCGGCGCGAGCCGCATCCGTTGAGAACGACAAGCCGGAGGCAAAACAGCCGGCAATAGGGAGGAAATCATGACTGTAAAGGCCGTGCGTCCCGAAAATCGCGTGGAAAAGGCCGGCATCAGCCGTCGCAGCCTGCTCGTCGCCGGCGCTGGCTTGGCAGGTGGGTTCCTGAACGCACCCTATCTCAACCGTTCCGGTGCCCAGGCCCAGGACGCCACCCTGAAATTCTGGCAGTTCTACGCGCCCGGTGGCGACGTAAAGCCCCAGGTCAAATGGTTCCAGGATCTGGTGGCGGCCTGGAATTCCGATCACTCCCCCAAGGTCGAACTCGAATATATCGTCAACAGCGAATACATCTCCGGCTCCAAGCTCGCCACCGCTTTCGCCTCCGGCCAGGGCCCGGATATCTTCCTGATCAGTCCCGGCGACTTTCTGCGCTACTACAATGGCGGCGTGCTGGCGGACCTGACACCCCATATCGAGGAAGCGGCCCGCACCGACTTTCCCGACAGCGTGATTGCCAACCGCAAGGTCGACGGCAAGATCTATGGCGTGCCCATGGAGGTCGAGCCGATGGCCTTCTATTATTCGGTCAAGGCCTTTGAGGAAGCCAAGCTGAACGAGAACGACGTTCCCAAGACCTGGGACGAGCTCCTCGAGCTTGCCAAGAAGCTGACGACGCCGAACCGCTATGGCGTGCTGTTCGAGACCACGCCCGGCTATTACCAGAACTTCACCTGGTACCCCTTCCTCTGGCAGGGCGGCGGCGAGATTCAGGGCAAGGACGGCAAGAGCGCCTTCGACTCGCCCGCCACCGTGCAGGCCCTCAAGCTCTGGCAGGATGCCATCCAGTCGGGCTCCGCGCCCCGACAGGTGGTCAGCGGCGGCTTCGACATCGTCTCCAATCTCGGTGCCGGCCTGACCGCCATGCAGAATGTCGGCATCTGGGGCATCGCCGCCATGGAGAACAATGCCAAGGACACGCCCTATGGCGTGTTCAAGCTGCCGATTCCGGCGGGTGGAAAGTATGTCACCGTCGGCGGCGGCTGGGCCTTCGTTGCCAATGCCAAGGGCCAGAACCCCGACGCGGCGGCCAGATTCTGCGCCTGGGCCCTGGCCTCGATGGACAAGGGATCGGTTCAACGGGTCGTCGACTGGTGCACGACCGCCAAGAGCGACATGCCGCCGCGCGCCAGCGCTCTTGCCGCCGGTTCCGCGGCCTTCCAAGCCGGCAGGATGGGCCTTTTCGCCAAGGAGATCTATCCGGGCACACGGGCCGAGCCGCGCGTGCCGCCCGAGGTCTATAAGATCATCTCCGACGCGATCCAGGCCACCCAGCTCGGCGGCACCGATCCGCGGGAAGCGGCAACGGCAGCCAGCCAGCAGCTCGACGCCTTCCTCGCCGGCTATAGCGGCGCGCCGATCCTGTGAGGGGCGGAGTGGGCTTTTTCCAGCCGAAATACGCAAGGCGCGGCCAGCCTTCTCCCCTTGCGGGTATCGTCCACTCCATTTGGAGTGGACTGGGTGCCCCGAAGGGGTGGATGAGGGGTGTTGGCAAAGACCTTGCAAGGCTGCGTATCTCCCCTCATCCGACCTCGCCCCGCTCGGCCACCTTCTCCCACGAGGGGAGAAGGCTGGTCGCGCTTCATTCCGATCGCTCCGCCACGAGGCAAGGAGCCGCGCCATGACATCCACCCGCGCCTCCCGCCGCGATGTCCTCGCCGGCTATCTCTTCGTGCTGCCCGACGCCCTGGGCCTTGCCGTCTTCGTCGGGCTGCCGATGCTGCTCGCCCTCGCCATCGGCTTTTATGAGGTCGACGGTTTCGGCGGCTATCGTTTCGTCGGCTTGGCCAATTACTGGCGCATGTGGCGTGACCCGCTGTTCTGGACCTCGCTCAGGGTGACACTGCTCTATGCCGCCCTGCTGGTGCCCGCGCTCTATGTCTGCGGGCTCGGCCTCGCCTTGCTGGTGCAGCGTGGCGGGCGGTTCGAGACGATGATCCGCTCGATGTTCTTTGCCCCGCAAATGGTCAGCCTGGTGGTGGTCGCCATGGTCTGGCAGATCCTGCTGGTGGAGAAAGTCGGCATCCTTTCCCGCCTCCTCGGCTGGCTCGGCCTGCCCGGGCTCTCGCTGCTGGGCGATCCGAATCTGGCGCTATCAACTCTCGTGGCCGTCAGCGTCTGGTTCATGATGGGCTTCTACATGCTGATCTTCCTCGGCGGCCTGCAGGACATTCCGGCCGAATATTACGAGGCCGCCGAACTCGACGGTGCCGGCCCGCTCGCGCGCTTTCGCTACATCACCCTGCCTTTGCTGCGGCCGACCAGCTTCTTCGTGGTGTTGGTCTCCGTGGTGACAGCGGCGGCCGGCGGCCAGGTCTTCGATCTCATCTATGTCATGACC
Source organism: Labrys sp. HAY1-8F (assembly GCF_056754975.1). Taxonomy (NCBI): domain Bacteria; kingdom Pseudomonadati; phylum Pseudomonadota; class Alphaproteobacteria; order Hyphomicrobiales; family Xanthobacteraceae; genus Labrys; species Labrys sp. HAY1-8F. The sequence goes on from NZ_JBPGWZ010000002.1 coordinate 2,107,348, forward strand.
AAGGGCGGCCCTGCCAATGCCACTTCGGCCCTGATCGTCTACATCTATCGCCAGGCCTTCCAGTTTGGCGCCTTCGGCTATGCTTCGGCCATGGCATCGCTGCTGGTGGCGCTGCTGATGACCGTGACCCTCATCCTGTTCAGGCTGACGCGGGGCGGGCGCTTCCACCATGCCTGAACGCAACGCCCCTGCCCTCGCCGCGCCGGGCCAGCTCGTGCGCTTCCTGTGGATGCTGGTCAGCCTGGTGCTGGCGCTGATGACGGTGTTTCCGCTGGTGTGGATGCTGGTGGTCGCCTTCAAGCCCCCGGCCGAGGTGTTCCTGCCCGATTTCGTGCCGCAACGGCCCACCGTCGGCAATTTCCTTTATGTGCTGACCGAAATCCCCTTCCTGCGCTACCTCCTCAATTCCTTCCTGGTCTCGGCGATCGTCACCATCGTCGCGCTGTTCTTCCATTCCATGGCGGGCTACGCGCTGGCCCGGCTGCATTTCCCGGGGCGAGACGCGATCTTCCTCGCCATGTTCTCCACCTTCCTGGTCTCGCTGCCGGTGATCATCGTGCCGCTCTTCATCCTGGTCCGGGCGATGGGCATGCTGAATTCCTATGCCGGGCTGATCGTGCCCTCCATCTTCAACGCCTTCGGCATCTTCCTCCTGCGGCAATATTACCTGTCGCTGCCGCGCGAATTGGAGGAGGCGGCCCTGATCGACGGCGCCGGGCGCTGGCGCATCTATTGGAGCATCGTGCTGCCACTGAGCCGGCCGATCCTGGCGGCGCTGGCCATATTGTTCTTCCTGGCCAACTGGAACGCCTTCCTCTGGCCGCTCACGGTCGCCTCCGATTCCAGCCTGTGGGTGGTCCAGGTCGCGATTGCCAATTTCCGCAGCCAGTATGCCGGCGCCTGGAACTATGTGATGGCGGCCTCGACCATTGTCGCGCTGCCGATGCTGATCCTCTTTGCTGTGTTCCAGCGCCAAATCACCGAATCCATCAAGACCAGCGGCCTGAAATGAGCCGAATTGTACGATCCCAAAAGCTGTCATTCCCGGCGTTGCCGCAGGCAACGGGAAGGGAATCCAGGGGCCATTACTCGGCAGCCCTGGATTCCCTTCCCTCGCCACTATGTGGCTCGCCGGGAATGACAGCGGTATTTCAAGTACCGTCCCATTGAGGAAGTGAGCATGACCCAGTCCGGACTTTCGCCCCTGCGTGGCCTCGCCAAACTGCGCGAAGGCCGCTCCCGCCGCTTCTCGAGCTATGACCGCACCGGCGGCAATGACGACAGGCTGCATATCGAGCCGGGGCAGACGGTTGTTATCGCCGAGCATGCCGGTACCGGCATCGTCACCCATATCTGGGCCACCCTCGCCTGCAAGAGCGAATTGTTCCTGCGCAAGATCGTGCTCCGGGCCTATTGGGACGGCGAGGAGCATCCGAGCGTCGAGACGCCGATCGGCGATTTCTTCGGCATGGGGCATGCCGCCACACGCAACTTCGCCAGCCTGCCGGTGCAGGCCAGCCCCGAGGACGGCAAGGCCTTCAACTGCTATTTCCCGATGCCGTTCGCCGGCCACATGAAGCTGACTGTCACCAACGAGGCCGAGGACGACCTGCTGTTCTACTATTATGTCGACCTCGAACTGCACGATAAGCTCGAGCCAGGGCTCGGCCGCTTCCATGCCCAGTATCGCCAGGACCGTCCCCAAGGCATGGACGAGGCGGGCCTCGCCAACGAGCAGTTCCTGTTCGGCGGCGAGACTATCGATGGCAAGGACAACTACACCATCCTGGAGGCGGAAGGGCACGGCCATTATGTCGGCGTGCTATACAGCGTCTATTCGCGGCGGCGCTCTGACCTGTGGGACTGGTATGGCGAGGGCGACGACATGATTTTCGTCGATGGCGAGCCGGGCCTGTCGGTCCCCGACACCGTGCGCAAGCCCGATCCGCGCCTCGGGCCCAAGGCCGAGCCGATCGCGCCGCGCAACGAGAGCAGCCCCGGCGCCAACGATGCCTGGCCGCCCACTTTGCATGGTACCGGCACGGAGGACTACTTCAATACGGCCTGGTGCCCGACGCAGGACTACAGCGCGCCCTATCACGGCATCATCGCCGCCGGCGGCCCGAACTGGACCGAACCGGTGACGCTCTATCGCTGGCACATCGAGGACCCGGTGATCTTCCACAGATCGATCCGGGTCAGCATTGAGCACGGCCACGCCAACCGGCGTTCGGACGACCTCTCCTCGGTGGCGTTCTGGTATCAGGCCGAGCCGCACAAGCCCTTCGCACCGCTCCCCCCCATGACGGAGCGCCTGCCGACCTTCCGCCGCCCCTACGAGACCTGGAACCTGCGCATGGATGGTGGGAGCTGAGGAAGCGGGTTCGGAAGAGAGATCCAAAGCGAAATAGGAAACAAGGTGACCTGCTGCTCACAAGAAGCCCTCAGGACATGTGATTATTTCTACAGAATAAAGCGCAGTAATCCTTCCCCGTCGACGGGGAAGGTGGCGCTGCGGAGCAGCGACGGAAGGGGGAGTGTGGCGCGATGCAAGCCGAAATGACGCCCGGTAGCGCCACTCACCCCCACCCGACCCGGCTCCGCCGGGCCTCCCTCCCCGAAACCGGGGAAGGATTCACCCACCTCTTCCGGCAGCGATCAGGTCGTCCTTGCCGACCATTAATCCGCCGCGACAGCCACGGCTTCACCGCCGATCATCGCCAGCACGTTCTCGATCATCCGTCGGCCGATCTCGGGCCTCGTCATCACCGATTCCGGGTGGAACTGCACGGCGGCCAACGGCAGGGTGGCATGCTCCACCGCCATGATGACGCCGTTTGCGTCGCGCGCGGTAACCCGCAGTTCCGGCGGCAGGTCGTGCGCATCAGCATGGATGGAGTGATAGCGCCCTACCGAAAAGCTGCCGGGCAGGCCGGCGAAGAGCTGTCCATCCCCAGCTTCGACGCGTGAGGCCTTGCCGTGCACGGGTTTCGGGAGCAGGTCGAGCCGGCCGCCGAAGTATTCGACCATGCCCTGCAGGCCGAGGCAGACGCCGAAGACCGGCAGCCCGCGCTGCAAGGCAAGCTCCAGGGTCCGGTGCATGGCGAAATCCTCGGGCCGCCCGGGCCCGGGCGAGAGCACCAGGAGGTCCACCGGCTCCCCATCCGCGAGCTTCTGCCGCGCCAGAGCCGGGCGCAGGGTTACGACCCCGGCACCGGCGGCGCGGAAATAGCCGGCCAGCGTGTGCACGAAACTGTCCTCATGATCGACCAGCAGCAGGCGCGGCCCGGACCCGGCCCTGCGTACCGGAGCTGCCAGCCGATCGGCCCGGACAGCATTCTCCTCGAGCACAGCCAGCATGGCGGAGGCCTTGAGCCGGGTTTCCGCCTCTTCCTCCCGGGGATCGCTGTCATGCAGCAAGGTGGCACCGACACGCAATTCTGCGATGCCGTCCTGCATACGGATGGTGCGCAGCGTCAGGCCGGTATTCATGGCGCCGTCGAAGGTGACCGACCCGAAGGCCCCGCCATACCAGCGCCGGGCGCTCTTCTCCTCGGCCTCGATATGGCGGATCGCACCGCGCTTGGGCGCCCCGGTCACCGTCACCGCCCAGGCATGACTGAGGAAGGCATCGAGCGCGTCGTAGCCCGGCCGTATCAACCCCTCGACATGGTCGACGGTATGGATGAGGCGCGAATAGAGTTCGATCTGGCGCCGCCCGATCACCTTGACGCTGCCGGGCTCGCAGATGCGCGATTTATCGTTGCGGTCGACATCGGTGCACATGGTGAGTTCCGCCTCGTCCTTGACGGAATTCAGGAGTTCGCGGATGCGCTCGGCATCCTCCAGGGCATCGGCCCCGCGGCGGATCGTGCCCGAGATCGGGCAGGTCTCGACACGCCGGCCATCAACACGCACGAACATTTCCGGCGAGGCCGCCACCAGGAACTCGCCCTCGCCCAGATTGATCAGGGCGCCGAAGGGCGAGGGATTGGCGGCGGCAAGCCGGCGGAAGATCGTGCTGGGTTTTTCTGCACAGGCCACCGACAGCAATTGCCCCAGCACCACCTCGAACAGGTCACCCCGGGCGAAGGCGGCTCTGGCCCGTTCGACCATGGCGGCATATTCGCCGGGCGCATGATCGCTCTCGGGCGGCAGATCCGGGCCGGCCAGTTGGCGACAGGGATGGGGTTCGGTGGCACGAGGCAGGTTTCGGGTCGAGCGTCCGTCCACGCTGAAATCATAGCTCAGCCGTTGCGCCCGCTGGCGTGCATGATCGACCACCACCAGTTCGTCGGGCAGATAGAGCAGGAGATCGCGCTGATCCTCGGCCCGTGGCAACCGGAGATCGATCGGCTCGAACTGGAAGACGAGATCGTAGCCGAAGGCGCCATAGAGACCGAGATAGGGGTCATCGGGCGCGGCGAAGAGTTCGATCACCGCCCGCAGCAACGAGAACAGGCTGGGCTGGCGGCTGCGCTCCTCCTCGGCAAACGCGCCTTGCGCCTCGCGCACCGTGCCCCCCAGATATCCCTCACCCGCGGCGAAAGTCTCGAAGAGGCCGAGCGAGCGCAAGCGACCCTCGATCGTCGGCAGCAGGCAAGCGCCGCGCTGGTTGAGAGCCTCGATCCGAAAGCTCCGGCCCTTGCCGGTGATGACCAGCGGCGGATCGGCAAAGCCGACCTCCCCGCGCCGATAGCGCCCCGGCACCTCGCAGCCCGAGGAAAACACAGCGCCGCACTGCTGGTCCAGGCTATCAGCGAGAGCGGACATGTTATGGGGGTAGTCGAGGTCGCGGCAGGCGCGATGGATCCGGATGCCGCCGGCCGAGTGGTAGATATGGTCCGTCATGGAACCAACTCCGAGTTGGGGCCGTCTCGGGTTGGGTGCTCCTGCGCTGATCTTTAAAAAATCAAAAGCCGCCCCTCCCGGGACGGCCAGATGAGCAATGATCATGCGTGGCCGTCCGTGCTTAGACGGGCCACCACCAGCTTGCTGAGAAAGACGAAATGCGCATCAACGGATGCTAGCAGCCATGCCCAGCGAGAACAATCCCCTCCGGAAGGCCGAACAAGGCATTTTTGTCTATTTTGTCTACAATCTTTATGTATTAATGAAACAAGGATCTATTTTCGGAGATATGCCGTGTCCCGCCCCGCTCTGCCGACCCGACGCCATTTCATTGCCGGCCTTGCCTCCCTCGTCGCGGGCGGCCTCGCGGCACCTCGGATCGCCAGAGCCGCCGACAATCCGTCCGAACTACGGATCGACTATGCCACCTACAATCCCGTCGGCCTGCTGATCCGCGACAAGGGTTGGCTGGAGGAGGAGCTCAAGGCCGACGGCATCGCAGTGCGCTGGGTCCAGTCCCTCGGCTCCAACAAAGCCCTCGAATTCCTCAATGCCAGCAGCATCGATTTCGGATCGACGGCGGGGGCGGCCGCCTTGGTCGGCCGCGTCAACGGCAACCCGATCAAATCCGTCTATGTCTATTCGCGCCCAGAATGGACGGCGCTGGTAACGCGTCCCGACACCGGCATTGCCAGCGTCGCCGATCTCAAGGGCCGGCGCGTGGCGGCGACGCGCGGTACCGATCCTCACATCTTCCTCATCCGCGCGCTGGCTTCGGCCGGGCTGAAGGAGAAGGACATCGCGCTCGTGCCACTTCAGCATGGTGACGGCAAGGCTGCCCTGATCCGCGGCGACGTTGACGCCTGGGCGGGGCTCGATCCGATCATGGCCGGCGCCGAGGTCGAAAATGGCGCCAAACTCTTCTTCCGCGATCCTGCGCTCAACAGCTGGGGCGTCTTGAATGTGCGCGAGGCCTTTGCCGCCGCCCATCCCGAGCTCGTGCGCCGCGTGCTGGCCGTCTATGAAAAGGGCCGCCAGCACGCCCTCGCCAACCCCGCCGATCTCAAGCGGAGCCTGATCGCAGCCGCCAAGCTGCCCGATGCGGTGATCGAGCGCCAGCTCACCCGCACGGACCTGTCGACCAGCACCATCGGGGACGCCCAGCGACAGACGCTGATGGCCGCCGGGCAAGCCCTGCAGGGCGCCGGCGTGATCAAGGCCGAGATCGACGTGCCCGCGGCGGTGAACGGGCTGATCGACCCGCGTTTCGGCGCCCAGACGCAATAGGCCGGGCCATGACGGCACTCGAAAGCCCTGTCGCGCCGGAGGCGTTGAAAGAGCGGCGCCCGGCGACCAGGCCCTCTCTTCGCCATGTCCGGCCTTATGTCGGGCTGCTTCTGCCCCTCACCCTCGCCTTGGCATGGGAATATGCCGTCCATGCCGGCTGGAGTGACGGACGGCTCTTGCCGCCACCGAGCCGCATCGCCGCGACGCTGCTGGAGCTGGCCCGCAACGGCGACCTCACCACCCACATCCTCGCAACCCTGGCCCGTGTCGGGGCCGGCTTCTTCTTCGGCGCTCTCGCCGGCATCGCGCTCGGAGCTGCCTCCGGCTACTCGTCCTTGTTCCGAACCCTGGTCGATCCGACGCTGCAGGGCCTGCGCGCCATTCCCTCGCTGGCCTGGGTGCCGCTCTTCATCCTGTGGTTCGGCATTTTCGAGGAATCGAAAATCATCCTCATTGCCGTCGGCGTGTTCTTTCCGGTTTATCTCGGCGTCTCCAGCGCGGTCCGCTCGGTCGACCGCAAGATCGTCGAGGTCGGTCAGGTCTTCCGGCTGAAGGGGCTGCGGCTGGTGCGGCGCATCCTCCTGCCCGCCATCCTGCCACAGGTGGTCACGGCCCTGAGGGTCGGCCTTGGCCTCGGCTGGATGTTCGTGGTGGCTGCCGAGATCATGGGAGCTTCCGAAGGGCTCGGCTATCTACTCGTCGATGGCCAGCAACTGGGCAAACCCGATGAGATCGTCGCCACGATCATCCTGTTCGCGCTGATCGGCAAGGCGAGCGACATGATCCTGGTCGCGCTCAGCCGTCCCTTCCTGCGCCATGAAGACAGTTTCGCCGGCGAGGATCGCTGATGCTGTCGCTACGCAATCTCGACAAGATCTATGCCAATGGCACGCAAGCGTTGCGTGGCATCGACCTGTCCGTCGCGGCAGGAGAGGCCGTCGCCATCATCGGCGGTTCGGGAAGCGGCAAGAGCACACTTTTGCGCCTGGTCGGCGGCCTGGAGGCTGCGACCCGTGGACGGGTGGAGATCGAGGGCACCCCTCTCCGCGGCCCGGCCGAAACCGTCGGCTTCGTCTTCCAGGAACCTCGCCTGCTGCCCTGGCTGAGCGTTGCCGGAAACGTCGCCTTTGGCCTGGACGGCCTGCCCAGGAAGGAGCGCGACAGGTGGGTGGAAGAAGTTCTCGCACGCGTCGACCTGGAGGGACTGGGCGGAAGATGGCCCAAGGAATTGTCCGGCGGCATGGCCCAGCGCGTGGCCCTCGCCCGCACCCTGGCGGCACGGCCGCGCATCCTTCTCCTGGACGAGCCCTTCTCCGCCCTCGACGCGCTGACCCGCGCGAGCCTGCAGGATCATGTCGCCCGGCTTTGGCTGGAGGATCGGCAGACTCTCCTTCTCGTCACGCATGACATCGAAGAAGCGCTGCTGCTCGCCGATCGTGTCGTCATCCTCACGCCGAAACCGGGGCGCATCGAAGAAATAGTCACCGTCGACCTGCCCCGACCGCGAGATCGTGACGGCGCAGCCTTCGAACAGGCCAAGCGCTATTTGCGCAAGGCGCTCGATCGCTCCCTGCACGACCAAGTGCCCGCCTTGGTCTGAAGCCTGCCCATGCCTGAAGCTGGTGGGATTCGATCTGCCCCCCAAAGGCAGAACGCGCCACCTTCAGGAAAGAAGGCGGCGCGTTCGAAATTCGTCCGTCGACGGAAGGCGGTGCTCAGGCAGCCTGGGCACCGTAGACCTGCTGGCGAGCGTGACGGATCATCTCCATACGGTCGGCGCGCAGATCACGCAGATCGCGGTCCGACAGGCTGTTGATCTCGTCGAGCAGGCGCAGGAACTCGGCCTGCTTGGCCATGCGGTCCTTGAAATAAGCAATGATGCTTGCGAAAATCATGATGATTACTCCTTTGTTGTCGGGGAGTATCCACCTTCTCATATTGCGGTGCAACATACATCGTCGCAATGCCGAATTGCATGGCTCGCATGGCTAACTGGCCGATTATGGCGAATTCTTAGCCAGTTCGCTCAACACGTATGCAATATTGCATTCCTGACATAAATCCGCAACGCAATTGACATCTTCGCAGGCAGGCTGTGCCGCTGATTGCAGCACCCTGCCGCCTCAATGCCGATATAGCTCATTGCTTGGCGGCAGCGAGCTCCGCCTCGATGGTGGCGATCGATTCACGCAGCTTGGCCACGCGTTCTTCCGCCTCTCGAGCCAGGCGCTCGTAATGGGCGCCGCGATTCTTCTGCACCGCCAGGACCTTGGCTTGCTTCTGGATGCTGGCGATCTCCGCGAGCATGCGAGCCTTCTTCATGGGCCGATCATCCATCGCGCCACTCCTTCATTCAATTTCGATAAGCCCTCCCTAAAGCAAAGCGCCTTTCGGTAGAAACGCTTTTTGCTCCGGAGCCGGAATGGAATGCGGCCGGCCTTTCTCCGCGAAAGGCATGTCCTATTGGATAAAATTCACATCAGGCGTTGGCTTTCGGCGCCCGGGGAGCTAATCCGGCATTCGACATCCCCAAGCGTTTTGCGATTTGCCGGTAACGGCAGGAAATGCAAGGACGCGTCGAAACGAAAAGACCGAGCAATGAAGCGTCGCGTCATGACGCTCCTTGCTCCAGGAGAGACAAAAGATGACCGATACCCTGCCCGATCGCCTCGCCTCCAATCCCGACAGCCCCTTCTTCGACCAGGCTCTGATGGAACGCGGCGTCGGTATCCGCTTCAACGGCGCCGAGAAGACGAATGTCGAGGAATATTGCGTCAGCGAGGGCTGGATCCGGGTCGCGGCCGGCAATGCCAAGGACCGGCGCGGCAATCCCCTGACCATCAAGCTCAAGGGCACGGTCGAACCCTATTTCCGCGACGAGGCGTGACTCTCGCGCCCCGTCTCGTCCCCCGCCCGCACCAGATCGAGGCTGCTGAAGCGATCCTCGCCGCCCGGCGCGCGGGGCGGCCGGGCTTTCTCTTGGGGGATCTGACCGGTCTCGGCAAGACGCTATCGGCCTGGCTGGCGCTGAGCGCCATGCCCGAGCCGGAGATCCTGGTGATCTGCCCCAAGGGCGCCATCCCGCAATGGCGCCTGACCATGGCGCAGGCCGGCCTGCCGGCCAAGGCGGTCACCGTGATGAATTTCGAGCGCACGAAGACGCTGATGGCGCCGCCCGCCACCAGCACCAAGCGCTCGACCCGGGCCAAGAACAACGAGCTCGCCAAGCTCGGTACGCCCAAGCGCATCTGGCCACTGGTGGTCATCGACGAGGCGCATCGCATCCGCAACCCCAACTCGCAGCAGGGCCTAGTGTGCCGCCAAATGGCGGCGGCTGCCACTTTCACGCTCTATATGAGCGCCACCGCCGGTCAGGCGCCGCATGAACTCTCCTATCTTGCCCGCCTGCTCGCACGAGAAGACGACAAGAGGAAGGGCGAAGGCCTTAGCGGCGATCTCGACGGCTTTCGGGCCCTGATGAAGCGGCTCGGGATGGGGCGCGCCAAGGGGCGCTGGAAGAACTGGTCCTGGGAGCCCAACGAGGACGACCGCCGTACCATGTCCTCCCTGCTCTACAAGGGACACGATGCCATCGGCCTGCGCCGTCGCCCCGAAGAGATCGCGGGATGGCCGGAAGTGCAGCGCGAGGTGACCCCGACCGCACTCGATGCCGAAAGCCGGCGTCTCTACGAGGCAACCTGGCGCGAATTCCGCCGGGAACTCGGGCTCGCCGGCGGCTCGACGCGCCGGGCGGCGGGCTGGGCTGCCGATCTGCGCTTTCGCCAGAAGGGCAGCCTGCTGCGTATCACCGGTACCGCCGATTTCGCCGACGACCTGATCGGCAACGGCCAGCAGGTGGCCATATCCGTCGCCTTCCTGGAGACGAGCGCCCTCCTGATCGAGAAATTGCGGGGCCATGGTTGGCGCGTCGATGCCATCAACGGCACGCAGAGCGGCGAACGCAACGAGGCGGTGCGCCTTGCCTTCCAGCGCGGCGAACTCGATGCCGTGGTGTTCACCGTCACCGAGGCGATCTCCCTCCATCGCGGCGAAATGCCGGGCGGGGAACGCGAGCGCTCGCTGGTGGTGCACGACATGCGCCACAGCGCCATCCAGCTCCAGCAGATCGAAGGACGCTGCCATCGCGACGGCCAGCGCGCGGTGATCTATTACGCCTATGCCGAGGACACGGTGGAGGAAAACATCGCCGCCACCGTGATCGGCCGCATGGCCGACATGGACGGCATGGCCGGCGACGATACCGCCATGCTCGATGCCATCGCCGGGGTGATCGAGGAAGCCGCCGAAGCGCGATAGTCTCGGCCAGTCACGGCCCGCGCCGATAGCGCAGGACTTCGACCAGCACGGCGAAAGCCGGGGACGCCTGGCGGCGGCTCGGATAATAGAGATGGTAGCCGGCAAAAGAAGCGCACCAGTCGTCGAGCACCCGGACGAGGCTGCCCTGTGCGATCAAATCCTGCACGGCGTCTTCCGGAACATAGGCGAGCCCCAGGCCGCCCAATGCCCCTTTCAGGCGCAAGGCGAGATTGTTGAAGACCAGCGGCCCCTCGACCCGCACCTTGAGTTCACGCCCTTCCTTCTCGAACTCCCAGGCGAATAGGCCGCCATAGGTCGGCAGCCGCATGTTGATGCAGCGGTGAGCGGTGAGATCCTGCGGCGTCACCGGCTTCGGTCGCCGGGCAAAATAGGCGGGCGATCCGACCACCGCCATGCGCATGTCTGGACCGATCCGCACCGCGATCATGTCCTTGGCGACCTGCTCGCCGAGCCGCACGCCGGCATCATAGCGCTCCGCCACGATGTCGGTGAGACCGTAGTCGACGATGATCTCGACATGAACGTCCGGATAGGCCGGCAGCAGACGTTCCACTGCGGGCCAGAGCACGGTTTCGGCGGCGTGCTCGCCCGCCGTGAGGCGGATCGTGCCGGCCGGCTTGTCGCGAAACGCGCTGAGGGCTGCGAGTTCGGCCTCGATTTCCTCGAAGCGCGGCCCGAGATTCGACAACAGGCGCTCGCCGGCTTCGGTCGGCGCGACGTTGCGCGTGGTGCGGACCAACAGCCGCAGGCCCAGCCTTTCCTCGAGGCCACGCATGGCATGGCTCAGAGCCGATTGCGAGACGCCGAGCTGTGCCGCGGCCCGGGTGAAGCTGCGTGCTCTTGCGACGGCCAGGAAGGCGACCAGATCGTTGAGGTTCTCGCGCATCACTCATGAACTTTCCTCATGATTACATGCCGATTTATCCACCTAATCGCAAGCTCTGCCTTGGCCTAGAGTCCGCGGCACATGGAACCAACACAACGAAACAGGACGAAAACCATGCAAAGACGCATTCTTGGACATAGCGGATTGGAGGTCTCGGCCATCGGCCTCGGCTGCATGGGGCTCAGCTATGGCTATGGGCCGGCCGTCGAACGGCAGGCCGGCATCGCCCTCATCCGTGCGGCGGTGGAGCGGGGCATCACCTTCTTCGATACGGCCGAGGCCTATGGCCCCTTCGTCAACGAGGAACTGATCGGCGAGGCCCTGGCGCCGTTCCGCGACCATGTCGTGATCGCCACCAAGTTCGGCTTCAAGGACGGCGACGTCCAGGCCGGACTCGACAGCCGGCCGGAACGCATCCGGGCCGTCGCCGACGCTGCCCTCACCCGCCTCAGGACTGATCGCATCGACCTGTTCTACCAGCATCGCATCGATCCGGCCGTGCCGATCGAGGATGTCGCCGGCACTGTCCGGGATCTGATCCGCGAGGGCAAGGTCAAGCATTTCGGCCTGTCGGAGGCCGGCGCGAAGACGATCCGGCGTGCTCACGCAGTTCAGCCGGTCGCTGCTCTGCAGAGCGAATATTCGTTGTGGTGGCGGGAGCCCGAACGGGAGATCCTGCCGACACTCGAGGAGCTCGGTATCGGCTTCGTGCCTTTCAGCCCGCTCGGCAAGGGTTTCCTCACCGGGGCGATCACCGAGGTCACCAGCTTCGACAGCAGCGATTTCCGCACCATCGTGCCGCGCTTCTCTGCGGAGGCACGCAAGGCAAACCAGGTCCTGGTGGACCTGCTCACGCAGCTGGCGAAACAGAGATCAGCCACGCCGGCGCAGATCGCGCTGGCCTGGCTGCTGGCCCGCAAACCGTGGATCGTGCCGATCCCCGGCACCACCAAGCAGCATCGGCTGGAGGAGAACGTCGGAGCGATCGACATCGAACTGTCGCCGGCCGACCTCGCCGAGATCGAAGCGGCGGTCTCCGGGATTGCCGTGCAGGGTGATCGATATCCGGCACATTTGCAGGCGCGGGTCGATCGCTGAGCGCTATTGGCTCACCCGAGCGGGTCGTAGCCGGGCTTCTTATAGACGAGGTCCGGCTTGTCCTTGATGTCGGGGATATAAACCTTCTGGGTCCACTCGTCCTCCGGCACATCCTCGATCGAGACCGAAATCGACTTGTCCTGGCTGTTCAGGCTGTCGATCACGGCCCGGGTCAAGGCGTCGGCGAGCTTGCGCTTCTGGTCCTCGGATCTGCCGGGCAGCATCTTCACGATGATGTGGGGCATGGCTCTCTCCGCTTTCCGGTGCCCGGCGAATACAGGCACGATTCCAGCAGCGCTCATAGACCGGTTGAGCCGGCCAAGCCAGGGCCCCTTACGGGGCGCCGTCTCGGAGGGCGGAAAAACGCGCCATCGCACCGATCCTCAATTGATCGCGGTAAAGGCCGCGACCAGCAGCATGCAGGTGCCGAAGGCCCAGCCCTGGGTCCGCTGGGCGCGCTCGGAGCGGAAGCGTCCGAGCAGGCTGGCGCCGGCATAGATCCACAGGAAGTGGCAGAGCATCGAGATCAGCACGAAGCCCGTCGTGAGCTGGATGACGGTGCTGGTGACCCCGGCGGCCGGATCCAGGAACTGCGTGAACATCGCCAGAACCATCGAATGGATCTTGGGATTGACGGCAACGGCCAGGATACCGTCGACGAGGCCGAGATGCGGCTGAAGCCTGCGCTCCAGACTGGCGGCATGGCTCGCCGACCGGAAGAAGCTCCAGGCCAGATAGAGGAGATAGGCAATGCCCGCCAGTTTCAGCCCGAATGCGAAACCGGGATGGGCGCGGACGACCTCGCCAAGGCCAAAGCCATAGATCAGGCAAAGCGCCAGATTGCCGATCTCGAACCCCACCCAGAAGCGTACCGAACCGCGCACGCCATGCTGGGCGCCCATGGCGGTGAGCACGGTATTGCCCGGTCCGGGGCTGATGACCAGCGGCACCGCGTAACCGACGAAGAGAATCCAGACATTCCAGACGAGCATGGCGATCTCATTTCAACGAGCCGAACCGGGCGAGGCGCCGGTGCACTGAAGCGTTTTGCGATTTGGTGGAATCATCAAGAATCGCAAAGACGCTCCAGCCAATCCTACGGATTGGCTTGGGAACAGGGAGCTGGCGCAAATGGGCGTTCACGCTTGAACGCACTTTGCTCTAGGGGATGGAAACACCACTTTTCGGGCCCGACAAAACGATCTATTTTCACCGCCTCCATGAACTGGATTCATCGAGCATGCGTCGCCTTCCGCCGCTTGTGGCTGTCCGCGCCTTCGAGGCCGGTGCCCGGCACCTCAGCTTCACCCGGGCCGCCGACGAACTATGCGTGACCCAGACGGCGATCAGCCATCAGGTGCGCCAGCTCGAGACCTGGCTGGGCGTGCGGCTGTTCGAGCGCTCTGGCCACGCCTTGCGGTTGACCGAGGCCGGGCGCACTTTTCTTGCCGAAGCCGGCGAGTTGCTCGACCGGCTGGCCGCGGTAACCGAGCGCTTGCGCGGCCGTCGTGACGGCCCCCTGCGCATCACGGTGCTGCCTTCCTTCGCCACCTGTTGGCTGGTGCCCCGGCTCGGGCGCTTTCGCCAGAGCCATCCCAATATCGAATTGAATCTGACCAGTTCGCCGGAAGCGTGGGCTTTCACCGAGGATCGTTTCGATCTCGGCATCCGCTCCGGCCTCGGCCGTTGGCCCGGGCTCAAGGCCGATCTGATCGCGCAGGAGGCACTCAGCCCGGTCTGCAGTCCGAGGGTCGCGGCAGGCCTGCCCTCCCCCTGCACGCCTTCGGACCTGCTCGCCGGCCATCTGCTGCACGACACGCCCAAGGACGCGTGGTCGCGCTGGTTCCGCCATGCCGGCCTGCCCGAAGCCACCATTGCCGCGGGACATGCCTTCGACGATCATAGTCATCTGCTGCAAGCCGCCGCGCAAGGACAGGGCATGGCACTCGGCAAGCTCTTCCTCGCCGAGCATGCCTTGCAGGAAGGCAGCCTGGTACGCCCGGTCGATACGATCCTGCCCAACGACTACAGCTATTGGCTGGTCTATCCCCGCACCGTCGCCGGACGGCCGGAGGTCGCCCTCTTCCGCAACTGGTTGTTGGCGGAAGCCAAGGCCACCACGGCCCATCTCGCGATTCAGGGCGCGTAGATCATGTCACAGACTTCCAGCTCACTTGCCGATCTCAGCGCATTTTTAATCGCTTGAGTTGCGCGGAGACGGAACGCAGCGGCTTCGTCAATCGCCAACTCGCGGACCCCCGCATGAGCGATGTCACCCGCTGCAATTGGGCATTCTCCTGCTGCAGAATGTCGATTTGAGCTTCCAGACGCGCACTGCGAGGCTCCAGATCCCCAATATAAGCTTCCAGTTTTGCAATGTGGGCCTCCAGGCTTGGGAAATGCTCGACCCAATCCACGGCGGTTCCCTCTTTGGAAGCCCTATAGCCAGAACTCAGGCTTCGAACATGGAGCGCGGCCATGTCGGCCGGCATTGCCGGCGCCACAGTTTCCTCGTCTTTTACAAGGGGCCCGAACATGGACCAGGCTTCCATCTGCTCCCAAATGCGTTGAAGCTGCAGGCGGCGGCGGATGGCCTGATAGGCTTCCTCCGTCAGCGGCATACCGCCACCTTTCCTGAGCATGACGAGAAACTCGCAGCCCCGTGCCCGCGTGAGCGTTTCAACGGTTGCATCCAGAATTTCATATTGACGCAATTCCAGCAGAATCAGAGCCAACGCCGATGGCGTCAGATAATATTCGTGGCTGTCGACATAATCCGGTGCCGCTGATGACGCCTCGGCAGTGGAGCAACGATTGCGATCAAAGGAAGCAGCGAAGGCGAAGTCCTTGACCCACCCTTGCCCCCAGGCAATATCGGCCCTATCGCCCGAAAGGACCTCGATATTGGTTCCCCAGCGATAAAAAGCCTCGAAGGTGTGACGTGAGCGGTTTCTCCTATAGTCCGACATGACTTTGGCGATATCGGTCGTGGGTTGAAAGAAGTCGAAACAATATCGCTTGTCAGGAACGATAAGGGCCAGCCCGCCACCTTGCGAAAGCAAAGCCATGCAGTCGACGAGGAATCCGGCAAGATTGGTCGTGTGTTCCACGACGTGAGAAGCAAGGACCAGGTTGAACCGTCCTTCGCCGGTGAGGGCCGATATCGGGCCGCCGGTCCACACGTGATCGACGGTCTCGATCAGGGCAACATCAACACCGTGTGCCCTGTATATGCGCTGCAGCGTCTCCTGATCGGCGTGGTCGACTGTCTCGACATTGAAGCCTCGCGATTTCGGCAGCACGGGCCTGTAGCTCGGACCGATCTCAAGGACCGGCTCGAGCGAGGATACGCTGCTCCGAATAAAATCACGGAAATCACCGATGAGGCGATCCTGTTCGGCGTCGCTGTCGCGGGAGAAGAAAATAGAGGAGCCGCCCGCATGATCTCGAGTTTGGGTCGTTTCGCCGCCCATGCCAATCCTCAGCCCTTACCTGTCAGAACTCTCCACCCTCCAAACAAATATAGCCAGATTCACTTGTTCGCACATGGCGCCTGATACTGGCCTCCGGGATTACCAGTGGCTTTGTTATCGCGGGCTCGAAAAATCATCCCGGGTTCGGGCCCCAAGAGCCTGGGATCAGGTTTAAGCCGGAGACCGACCTCGCCGCTCTCGCGCGCTTCCTCGGCGCCCTGGTCCAGGGCATGTCCGTGCAGGCGCAGGACGGCGCCAGCGCCGACGACCTCGCCGGCATAGCGCGGATCGGCATTGCTCAACTGGAACAATATCGGGCTTGATCGCAGGCCAGCCACCTCAAACGTAAAACGGGGCGCCGAAGCGCCCCGTGTATGATCGAGCCCATGCGGCCTTGTCAGAGAACGAAATACCAGTTCGCCAGCAGCACGACCGCCAGGCCGGCCACGAGCGTGAGATAGGGCAGGATGCCAGCCTTTTTCTGCTGAAGGTCGACGGACCGTAGACCGAGGTCGTCGAGCATATGCTCGGGGAACTTGCCACCATCCTGGATATAGTGCCGATAGCAGAACACCGGGATGATGAGGGCGGCGGTAAAAAGGCCGGCCCACAGCGCCAGAGGATTCCAGACCTTCGCGCCCGCCCCCATGAACATCGCATTCACATAGGCGAAGATGGCGCCGATGGCGATGACGAAGGTCGGCGCCTTCCAGGGCCTGTTGATGTGGCCATTGTCCATGCGATGGATCCAGCCGGCGTTGAGGTTGAGGAAATTGAAGATGATGTAGCCGCAATTCGACACGGCCAGGATGAAGAAGAAGCTGGTGGCGTCAGCCGCGGCGATGGCGAGCAGCAGCAGGTTGAAGATGAGGTCGGTCCACATCGCCCGCGTCGGGGCGCCGTGCGAGTTCACATGGCTCAGATATTTGGGCAGCCAGCCATCAACCGAGCCCTGGTAGAGCGTACGGGAGGAACCGGCCATCGCGGTCATGATGGCCAGGATCAGTGCGAGGATCATCAGCATGACCAGGAGTTGGCTGATGATGGCGCCGCCATGCACCATATCGGCCATGGCTGCCGCCACGCCCGAGCCGTCCACGATGGGGGTGGCGAGCATGCCGTTCAATCCGAGCACGCCCTGGAAGGTGAAGGGCACCAGGATGAACAGCAGCATGCACAGCAGGCCGGAATAGAAGATGGCCTTGAAGGTATCCCGGCCCGGGTCCTTGAACTCGCTGGTGTAGCAGACCGCGGTTTCGAACCCATAGGTCGACCAGGCGGCAATGAACATGCCGCCGAGCACCAGGGTCCAGCCCGCGACGTTCCAGCTACCCGGCGCCGGCGCATAGGCCGTGGCGAGCGGCACCAATGGTGAATAGTTGGCCCAATTGATCTGGCCGGTGACGATCGGCACGATGCCGACGATCAGCATCGGGATGATCACGACCAGGCCGATGATCTTCTGGGTGTTGGCGGTGCCGAGAATGCCGCGATGCTGGATCGCGAAGGTCAGAAGCATCAGCGCGGCACCGATGAAGAAGACCGAATTGAGGGAGAAGCCGAAGAGCGGGAAGGTATGGCTGAACAGCGTCCAGGTGCGGATCGCCGGGGTCGCCGCCGCCGTCACTGCCGTGATCGCATCGGCCGGCACCGTGCCGGCATGGGCAGCGATATAGGCCAAAACTTCGGGCGAACTGTCCGTAAAGACCGGAATCGGGAAGAGAGCATTGAGAATATAGCCGGCGGCGATCGAGCAGCCGAGGGACAGCACGGGCGACCAGGCGAACCAATTGCACCATACCGACAAGGGCGCGATGAACTTGGAGTAACGCAGCCACGCCGTGGCGCCATAGACGGAAGAACCACCCGATTTGTTGGGAAACAGGCCGGCGATCTCGGCATAGGTGAAGGACTGGATGAAGCCCATGATCATGGAGGCCGTCCAGATCAGGAAGGCCGGCGTGCCTGTCGTGCCGGCGATGCCGCCGATCGAGAACAGCACCAGCGGCGGCACGCCGCTTGCAACCCAGAAGGCTCCTCGCCAATCGATATGGCGCAGCAATTGGCTGTCGCCGCTCGCGCTCGTGTTTGCGTCAGTTGTCGCCGTCATTGTGTTCCCCGGATCTGATCGAATGCACTGGATGCTGGGGCGGTACTGGCTGCGAGAGTTCCATAACGGCTCTCGTCTTCACCCACCGTCTCTATTTTTTTCCTGCGAGTGAAGAGTGACACACTCTCAGGAAGCGTCAACCTTTAGTTTTCTGCGTTTCCTTCTCAAATGACGGTTTTTTGCTTATTTTTTGAGCATTCGCGCATTCCGGCCAGAGCGATGCAAACGTCGTTCTGCAAAAAGAATCTGGGCCGATAAAATTTCCTGCTGGACAAACTTGTTTCTTCTCTGGAAACTTCAGCTGTCACCATGCGAGCAAAAAGCATGGGACCGAACCATTCGAAGGATGCCCATATGTCGTCACGCAAGATGTGGGGGAATGAGCCGTTCTGGGGCCTTGGTTTCGAGTGGGATCCGCAATGGATGCTGACCGAGCGCCAGAAGACGTTGCAGGCCAAGCTCATCGAGCTGTGCCAGACGGAGATGCGCGCCAACGCCATCGAAAGTGACAGGAACCGCGCCTATCCGCGCAAGAATTTCCAGATCCTGGCCGAGCACGGCTTTCTGGGTCTGATCGTGCCCAAGGAGCTCGGAGGCCAGGGCGAGAATCATATTTGCGTCGCCATGGTGGTGGAGACCATCGCCCGCTATGGCTGCGCCTCCACGGCGATGTGCTATACCATGCATACTGGCGCCGTCGCCGCCGCCCTGCTGCGCCATCATGACAATGCAGCCCTCAAGGACATCCTCCGCCGTCTCGACAAGGACTGCCTGATCGGGACGCTGTCCTATTCCGATCCGGAAACCGGCTCGCATTTCTGGTATCCGATCTCTTCCAGCGTCGAGGAGACCAAGGAAGGCTGGCACGTCCGCAAGAAGGCGTCCTGGACCACCTCCGGCGGTTTTGCCGACTGGTACATCGTCCAAACGACCTCTCCCAACTTCAACGGCAATTACGCCGACCTCTCCTGTTTCCTCATCCTCGGCGACGAGATCACCAACGATCCCGGCAGCTGGAACGGCCTCGGCCTGCGCGGCAACCAGTCCGGCCCGCTGGAAGTCAACAAGGTGGTGCCGCGCAACCGTCTGGTCGGCCCGATCGGGGACGGCGCGCGCTCCAATGACGAGGTGGTCGATCCCTTCTTCCTGCTCTGCTCCTCCGCCTGCTGGAGCGGCATCGCCATGGGCATGATCGACATCGCCAAGGCCCATACCACCAAGAAGACCCACAAGGATGTCGGCATGCGGGTGGCCGACTACGCCACCATTCAGGACTATGTCGGCGAAGCCATCATCGACACCAACGTGGTGCGCTCGATGGATTTCCTCATCGCCAAGGCGCTTGACGACGCCACCGGCAACAATGACTGGTCCGTTCACAAGAACGATGTGTCCTTCCTGCCGCGTGCCGGCCTGCTGCACTGGCTCTGGCAGCTGAAATTCGCTGCCGCCAAGAACGTTGCCGCCGTTTCCGACAAGATGCTGCATGCCTGCGGCGGCACCGGCTACAAGCCCGAGCTGCAGATCGAACGCTATCTGCGCGACGCCAAGGCCGGCTGGGTGATGGGGCCCACCAACGAGGTGCTGCGCCAATTTGTCGGCAAGACCTCGCTGCTCGGCTTCGAGGCGGTCGACTATTGGAACACCTCGATCAACGAGCGCGTTCTCAACAACGAGATCAAGAAGATGGATGTGGACGCCAAGCGCGCTCTGGCCGAGCGGCTACTGGCGGAAATCAATCCCCCAGCCATTCGGAAGACGGCGTAAGATGGGGCCCCCTATGACGCGATCCTCGGCGGGACGTGCGGTCCGTCATGATGCCCTCGCCGGCAGAGCGACGACGGCGTCGAGCGGCCTCCCGGATTCACGCGAATCCGGAGTATACCGGGATCGGCGCGCAAGCGCCGGCGACGGTAAGGGTGTGAGGCAAGATGGTCCAGGGTTCTGCAAAAAAGCCGGAGACGGCGGATATCGTCCAGGAATCCATCGATCCGCTGCGCTTTCGCGGGGCACTCGGGCTGTTTGCCACCGGCGTCACCGTGGTGACGGCCACCCATCCGACCGCCGGGCTGATCGGCATCACCGCCAATTCCTTTTCCTCGGTCTCGCTCGATCCGCCACTGGTGCTGTTTTCCATCGCCAACACGGCGCGCAGCCTGTCGGCCTTCCTGGAAGCGCCGGGCTTCTGCGTGAACGTGCTGCGCAAGGAACAACGCGCCCTTTCCGCCCGCTTCGCCCGGCAGAACCAGGACAAATGGGCGGGCGTGGCCTACACGGCAGGGCGCTTCGGAGCACCGATCCTGCCCGAGACCATCGCGGCCTTCGACTGCCTGCATCACGCCCAGTACGAGGGCGGCGACCATCGCATCATCGTCGGCCGGGTGGTCGACATGGAGCACAATGTCGAGGGCGAGCCGCTGCTCTTCTTCGGTGGCCGCTACAGGGTGCTGGGAGAGGAAGCCCAATAGGACTGCATATCGCCAATCATTCGGGCTCTTCCCGCCCGTTCGCTTGCTTGTAGGAGTGGTTTGCCATGCCTGAAGCCGAAATGCTTCGCGTCGCCGGCGGATCGAGCCAGGTCTTCGCCCTCGGCAAGGGGGATCGCCTGCGCCTGACCAATCTGGAAGGCGGCCAGAACGCCCTGCTTTATGCCTTCGCAGCGCAGGAAAGCCTGCCATCCGGCCATCCCGCCGCTCCGCGCGATGCGCTGGCGGGCCTGATCGCGGCCAATGAGAATGCCGCGGCCACCCATCACCAGCTCGCCGGCCACGATCTTGCCAGCGCCAGCGGCATCGTATTGTCGGGACCGGACACCCAGGCGGGCGAGGCCTTCACTTTGTCCGCCGCTCACGACATGACCTGCGTGCTCATCGTGCCCGCCGGGTCTTCGACGGCAGATGCGGTGGTGCCCGCGACCGATTTCTCCCTGGAAATCGCGCGCAGCGACGATACCGCCAAGCGCGCGCCGCAAAGCCTGCCCGCGCCACCCCTTGCCACCCCAGTCCAGGACTTCCGGGTGAAGGCCGCGACCGCGGAGCGTTTCGAAGTCAAGGCCGGCCAATATATCCAGATCATGGACATCGACGGCCGCCAATGCTCGGATTTCCTCGCCTTCGACACTGAGTTGCTCAAGCAGGGCATCGAATGCGGCCTCGACGCCACCGCGACCCGCACCTTGATGGGACGCGCCTATCCGGGCCCGGGCCTGTTCTCGAAATTCTTCGACCAGCGCATGCGAGCCACGGTGGAGGTGGTGCAGGACACCTGCGGGCGGCACGACACCTTCGGCCTCGCCTGCACCATGAAATATTACGACGACATGGGTTATCCGGGCCATGATTCCTGCTCGGAGAACTTCAACAGGGTGCTGGCGCAGGACGGCATCGTGCCTCGCCCCGGCTGGCCGGCGATCAATTTCTTCTTCAACACGCAAGTCAACCATGACGGCACCATCAGCGCCGACGAGCCGTGGTCGCGTCCCGGCGACTATGTGCTGATGCGCGCGTTGATCGACCTCACCTGTGCCGCCTCTTCCTGTGCCGACGACATCGACCCCGCCAATGGCTGGAACCCCACCGACATCCAGGTCCGCGTCTATGACGCGCATCACGAATTTCCCAAGGCGATTGCTACGCGCATGACACCCGATTCCCCTCCGGTCTTCACCAAGGAGACGGCGTTCCATTCGAAGGTCGCTCCTCTTTCGCGCCGCATGGTCGAATATCGCGGCTATTGGCTCGCCAATTCCTTCCTCGCCGACGGCGCGGTGGCCGAATATTGGGCCTGCCGCGAAAAGGTGGCGGTGATCGACCTTTCCGCCCTGCGCAAGTTCGAGGTGCTGGGCCCTGATGCCGAGGCGCTGCTCGACTATGCCGTGACGCGCGACATCACCAAGCTTTCGGTCGGCCAGGTCGTCTACACCGCCATCTGCTATCCGCATGGCGGCATGCTGGATGACGGCACCGTGTTCCGCCTCGGGCCGCAGCAGTTCCGCCTCGTCTGCGGCGATCCCTATGTCGGCGTGCATCTGCGCCAGCTTGCGGAAGAAAAGGGCTTCAAGGTCTGGATCCGCTCCTCGACCGACCAGCTCCACAATCTCGCCGTGCAGGGCCCGAAAAGCCGTGACCTCATCAGCAAGATCATCTGGACGCCGCCGGCCCAGCCGGCTGCCAACGAGATCGGGGTGTTCCGCTCCACCGTCGGCCGGCTCGGCCATGCCCAGGGCCCTGCCGTGGTGGTCTCGCGCACCGGCTATACCGGCGAGCTCGGCTACGAGATCTTCTGCCATCCGCGCGATGGCGAGGCTGTGTGGGATGCCGTCTTCAAGGCCGGCAAGCCGCTCGGCGTGGTACCGATGGGGCTCGAAGCGCTCGACATGCTGCGCATCGAGGCCGGGCTGATCTTCGCCCATTACGAATTCTCCGACGAGACCGACCCGTTCGAGGCCGGTATCACCTTCACCGTGCCGCTGGTCTCGAAGAAGGGCGATTTTGTCGGCAAGGAAGCCCTGGTCAAGCGCAAGGCCGAACCCCAGCGCAAGCTTGTCGGCCTGGAGATCGAGGGACGAGAAACAGCCCATCACGGCGATCATGTCTATGCCGGGCGCGCCCGCATCGGCGTGGTCACCTCCGGCATGCGCTCGCCCATCCTCGACGCGACCATCGCCCTCGCCCGCGTCGACATCGGCTCGGCCGAGATCGGCACCGAACTCGAAATCGGCAAGCTCGACGGCCACCAGAAGCGCCTCAAGGCCAAGGTCGTTCGCTTTGCCCATTACGACCCGGACAAGACGAGGGTGAGGATGTAGCGCAGCCTCATTCCTCCGGCCTTGCCAGCCCAACCGCGCCGATCCGAAGACCGGCCCACC
Source organism: Labrys sp. HAY1-8F (assembly GCF_056754975.1). Classification (NCBI taxonomy): domain Bacteria; kingdom Pseudomonadati; phylum Pseudomonadota; class Alphaproteobacteria; order Hyphomicrobiales; family Xanthobacteraceae; genus Labrys; species Labrys sp. HAY1-8F. Next base: position 2,130,258 of record NZ_JBPGWZ010000002.1, read on the forward strand.
GATCACAGAAGGGAACATCCATGAGTGTCATGTCCTGGCGGCGTTCGCCGCTCGCAGCCCGCCATCGAGCCCTCGGCTCCACCCTGGAAGACTGGAACGGGATGGAGACGGCCTGGACCTATACCAAGTCGGACCTCGCCGACGAGCATGAGGCGATCCGCACCAAGGCGGCGCTGATGGACGTATCAGGCCTGCGCAAATCCCATCTGGTCGGCCCGCATTCGCATCAGGTTCTGCAGCGCCTGACTACGCGCGACGTGCGCAAGATCGTGCCCGGCAAGTCGGCCTATGCCTGCGTGCTCAACGATGCCGGCAAGTTCACCGACGACTGCATCCTTTATCGCACCGGCCCCAACAGCTGGATGACGGTCTATGGTTCGGGCACCGGCTTCGAGGACATGGCGCGCGATGCGGCCGGCAAGAACGTCGCCGTCATCTTCGACGACGATTTGCAGGACCTGTCGCTTCAGGGCCCGCTGGCGGTAAAATATCTTTCAAAGCATGTGCCTGGGATCAAGGACCTCAAATATTTCCACCACATGCAGACCACCTTGTTCGGCAAGCCGGTGATGATCTCGCGCACGGGCTACACCGGTGAGCGTGGCTACGAGATCTTCTGCAAGTCCGAGGACGCCGTGGAGATCTGGGACACCATCCTGAAGGAAGGCAAGCGCATGGGCATCGTGCCCGCCTCCTTCACCGCGCTCGACTGGCTCAGGGTGGAGAGCTACCTGCTGTTCTATCCCTACGACAATTCGCAGATGTATCCCTTCGAGAATGAAGGCCCCGGCGACACGCTGTGGGAACTCGGCCTCACCTTCACCGTCTCGCCCGGCAAGACCGGCTTCCGCGGCGCCGAGGAGCATTACCGCCTCAAGGGCAAGGAGCGCTTCAAGATCTTCGGCGTCCTCGCCGACACCGACAAGATCCTCGATGCCGGCGACGAGCTCTGGGCCGGCGGCAAGAAGGTGGGCGTGGTCACCTGCGGCATGTATTCGCGCCTGACCAACCGGTCCATGGCAATCGCCCGCATGGCGGTCGACGTTGCCAAGCAGGGCACCAAGCTTGAGGTCAAGGGCAAGAACGTGCAGTGCTCCGCCATCGCGCACACCATCACCTTCGACGATCCGGAGAAGAAGAAGCGTACGGCGCTGTAAGGAAATACCCTCCCCTGGAGGGATCGGCACTTCCTCTTGGAAGTGCCTGGGGTCGGCCTGAAAGGCCGGGGTGGGGTGAAAACCACCACCTCGGCTGATCGAGGCCCGGTTTCGCGATCCTAGCAATTCTTGCGGAGCCACCCCACCCCGACGCTTCGCGTCGACCCTCCCCCTCCAGGGGAGGGTAAAACAAGGACCTGATCCACCTCGTTCGCGCTGGAGTTTCGATAGAACCATGCTCGTATCCGGCATCAAGAGCCGTCCTGTCTATGGCACCCTTGCCATCCGCCCCGGCGCCAAGCGACACCTCTTCGTGGCGGATGCCGAGGGTGCGCAGGCAATCCTGGACGCGACCGAAACGGCCGAGGCTCCTTTCCTCGACAAGGCTCACATCATCTATGTACCCGGGCACATCGACGATGTGCCCGGCGGGGCCGCTCCCAAGAATTTCGGCGAGGCGCTCCGGGCACTCGGCCCCGACATGTTCTATGAAGGCCCGAGCATCGCCGCCGCCCTGCCGCGCCTGGCCCAGACGTTGGCGACGGCCCATATGGGCACCCAGATCTATCTGGCAGGCACGGAAGGCCTGATCGGCCAGGCCATGAAGCTTGCGATCGAGGCCGGCGTTGACCATCTCTCCATCCAGACCGAGCATCGCGGCTCGGAAGAACGACGGGTGCAATGCGTGCATTGCAAGGGCATCACCGAGCATGTGCGCACGCAGCCGGTCAAATGTGCCCATTGCGGCCTGACTCTGTTGGTCCGGGACCATTATTCGCGCCGCATCGCCGCATTCCAGGGCGTGTGCATCGACGCCGAAGAGCCCGGCGTGGTGCCGCCGACCGAGGAGGCCTTTCCATGAGCGACAAGACACCCAAGATCGAGGTGCGCGTCAGCGAGATCCACCAGGTCACGCCCGAGATCAAGCGCTTCCATTTCAAGCCCGTCGACGGCTCCCTTCTGCCCAATTTCTCCGGCGGCGCCCATGTGGTGGTGGAGATGGAGGACGGCGCCACGCTGCGGCGCAACCCCTATTCGCTGATGAGCCGCCCGGGCGACACCGCCTGCTACACCATCAGCGTGCGGCGCGACGACAAGGGCCGTGGCGGCTCGATGTTCCTGCATGGCAAGGTCAGGCCCGGCGATGTCATCCGCATCAGCCATCCCGTCAACCTGTTCCCGCCGGACCAGCGCGCCAGGAAACACCTGCTCTTCGCCGGCGGCATCGGCATCACGCCCTTCATGGCGATGATGGCGCAGCTTTCCGACGAGGACCGCCCCTTCGAGCTGCATTACGCCGTGCGTTCGGACGAGCATGGCGCCTATCTTGCCCACCTGGCCGAACGTTACGGTCGCCGGGTGCACATCTATCGCGACGACAAGGGTGAGGCGATCGCGCTCGCCGAGCTGCTCGCGCGCCAGCCCCTCGGCACGCATCTCTATGTCTGCGGGCCCGGCGGTATGATCAAATGGGTGCTCAACACCGCCCGCAACGAGGGCTGGCCCGACCAGAACCTGCATGACGAGCAGTTCATCGCCCCGGCTTCCGGCAAGCCTTACGAGATCACCCTGGCCCTCTCAGGCAAGCGGGCCAAGGTCGGTCCGCACCAGAGCATGCTGGAGGCGATCGAGGCCGCCGGCGTCGATGCGCCTTATCTCTGCCGCGGCGGAGCCTGCGGCCAGTGCGAGACACGGGTGCTCTCCTACGACGGCACGCTCATGCACAACGATCACTACCTCTCGGAGGCCGACAAGGCCTCCGGCGCCAAGGTCATGCCCTGCGTCTCGCGCTTCGAAGGCCGGGAACTGGTGCTGGATTTGTAACTGCTGGATTTGCAATTCCTGGGATCGCCGGCTTCTCAACGACATGCCTGCATGTCGTGATACCGGCTCTTCCGGGGCCTTCGTTTCAAGAGCCGGCAGGAAGCCGGCGATCCCAGGAGCTTCACAATGGGCATCCAATTCCGCCAGGAAACCTTCCGCGACGACTTTACCTTCCGCAATTCGGAAACGGCGATCCGCCGCTTTCCCTTTCCCTTCGACAAGGACAACTACATGTATGCGGTCAATATCGAACCGCATATTTCTGGCCCGGAGGGTTCGGCCTTCGAGCATCCCATCGACGTCGACGAGCATTATGTCTCGGAGATGGCCGACCGGGCGCTGGTTCTGAAGGAAGACCCGCTGCGCTGCCAGTCCCTGCCGCATATGACATTGGCGGGATGGGACCTGCTCGAACTCCTGATGGAGAGCATGTCGACCTCCTATCCCGAGCATTTCACGCTCGAGCGGGACGGCGACCAGTGGCACTGGATCAACCGGCCGCTGGGCATCGACGACCGCTTCACCTTCGGTGACGTCGCCACCCTGCCCTATGGGCCGATGGAATACATCACCCGCCAGGCCCAGGGCGATTTCTGCCTGCTCGACCAGCGCGATGGCAATCTGTGGATGGATGCGGGCATCGTCACCACCCAGGCCGACTGGTCGCTCGATTTCGACATCGGCATGAATTTCATGGAATGGCACGGCCCGGTGCCGCTGGCCCACCAGCTCGGCGTGTTCGAGCGGGCTCTCAAATTCATGCTCAACCTGCGTCAGGGCTCGCCCACCCGGCGGCTCAACTGGACGATGACGGTCAATCCGCGGCTCGATACCTCGCCCGAGAACTATCACAAATGGGGCAAGGACCGCGCCACGCTGACGCCGGAGAACATCGGCAACAAGCTGCATCTGCGCGTCGAGCTGCAGACCTTCTTTCGCCTGCCGCGTTCCAACGCCATCGTCTTCCCGATCCGCTGCTACCTGATCAAGCTTGAGGAACTGGTGACGGTGCCCAAATGGGGCCGGCGCCTGCACCGCGTGCTGCGGACCCTGCCGCCCGAACTGGTGGACTACAAAGGCCTCACCCGTTTCCGCGACACGGCCGTGGAGTGGCTGTCCAAATATGACGACGGCGCCGAAACCAGCCCGGGCGGTTGGCCAGATTGATGGACGGAAGTGAAAGCTCTTCCTGGGTCGCCGGTGTCGTGCTGGCAATCCCAGGAAGACGCGGACAGACCCCCATAGCGTTTTGCTATTTGGTGGAAACGTAAAGACGTGTCGGAACAATGAGTTAGAGAAAAGCAGCGGTTACGTGGAAACGCGCTTTGCTCCGGTCACGGCATTGGGTGCGCAACACGGACAGCTCGATCATAACGGAAGGCCGCTTCAGCTTGGCCGTTCTGTGTCGACCAGCTCTCTGGCAAGCCCGTGAGGTTGTTGACGTAGACCGTCAGGAATGTGCGCCCCTGCGCAATCCCGAACACGGAATGCCAGACGCCCTTTTTGGGCGTGGACCCCATACAACTGGCTTGCCGAACATCTTTCGCGGAGAAAGGACGCCATAAGAAAGAGACATACGATATCGACCGCTCGTAGTCTCTCTCATCCAGCAACTTCCAGCCTTCACCACGATCAGACCAACGTTTGCCGCCAATATTGACCAAATCGATCGTTCCCCTGCCGTGACCTTCGAATCTCAGGTGAGCGCGAAAGACGTCGGGTCGTTCCTGATCATAAATGAGATAGGTGATTGTATTAGCGGCGGCCGAACGTGTCTCGGCCGTAAACGGCTGTGCGTTCAGCCTATCGAACGCCTGCGCAAGATAGTCCTGGCAAGCAGCACCGGCACTGCCAAGGGATATCACTAGCAGCAGGGCTGCCGTACAAAAGCGGCGCACGAGGCCTCGACTGGTCCACATAACCGAAGAGATATGCTGCCATCATTTCCAAAATGCCAGACCAATCGGTCAATGCCGATGCAAATCAGCGATCGGGAGAGCTCGCCTGGCGCTTTCCCCTTTTTGGCCTTGCCTTGGAATGACCTGGCTAGAGGCTGCAATTCAGTGGATCCAGCGAAGGACCACTACCGTTTGATGCCGATGCTGCGCCCGGCATCCTTCGGCATCGGCAGGGTGGCGTGCTCCTTTAGCAGGCCCTCCAGCACTGCTGCGCTCTGCGGCAGCCAGGGGGCGGCGTGCGGCTGCTCGGTCTGGTCGATCGACATCAGGAGTTGCTCGGAGGTCGCCACTACGAGGTTGCGCACCTTGTCATACATGCTCAGGAAGATGCGGACCCGCTTGGTGTCGAGGTCCAGCACCTGGCAGGTTACCGAGACGGGGGTGCCGAGCTTGACCTCCCACAGGAAGCGGACATGGGTCTCCATCGTATAGATGGTATGGCGCGTCGTCTCGCGCACGGCGGCGGTGAGACAGACGCGACCGAGGAACTCGTCGACGGCCTTGGCGAAGATCACCGCGTAATAGCCGTCATAGAGATGGCCGTTATAGTCGATCCATTCCGGGCGGACGGTTTCGTCGAGAAGATGCATGGGAATCCCCAAAGCGTTTTGTGATTTCTCGGAATCACCGAGAATCGCAAAGACGTGTCGAAACAAAGAGATGGAGCAAACAAGCGTTCACCTGTGAACGCTTGTTTGCTCTGGGATCGCAGGCGTCTCGCCTGCATCGCCTATCCTGCAAGTGTGACGGTTCCTAGAGCAGGCTGGAAGCCTGCGATCCCGGGAATCAGACCCTTCCTTCGAGTCCTTCGGCCTCCGGCCAGTATTTCTTGGCCAGCGCCATCACTTCGATGAGGAAGTCGTCGCGGCGGCGCTCCAGCGCCTTGATCGAGCGGCCGGCGGCCTGGTGCTCGCAGCCATCAGCGACGCGGTCGATCAGTTCTTCCGTCAGCTCGGGGGCCGTGAGCTTGGTCCAGGGCAGCTTCAGGGCCGGCCCAAACTGGTGCAGCATGTGGCGCATGCCGCCTTCGCCGCCGGCGAGATGGAAAGTGAGGAAGGTGCCCATCAGCGACCAGCGCAGGCCGCAGCCATAGACGACGGCCGCGTCGACCTCCTCGGTGGTGGCGACCCCATCATTGACCAGCCAGAGCGCCTCGCGCCAGAGCGCTTCCATCAGGCGGTCCGCGATGAAGCCTTCGATCTCCACCCTGACATGCAGCGGACGCATGCCGATCGAGGCATAGAAGGCCTTGGCGGCCTCGACCGTCTCGGCCGAAGTCTTGCTGCCGCCGAGCACTTCCACCAGCGGCAGGAGATAGACAGGGTTGAAGGGATGGCCCACCACCAGCCGGGTCGGATCGGCCATCTTGGCCTGCAGCAAGCTCGGCAACAGGCCCGAGGTGGAGGAGCCGATGATGGCGCCGGGCTTGGCGGCGGCGTCGATCTCGGCCAGCAGCGACTGCTTGAGTTCCTCGCGCTCCGGGGCGTTTTCCTGGATGAAGTCGGCCTGGCCGGCGGCCTCGGCCACGGAGTTGGCGAAGCTCAGACGCTTGCGGTCGGCACCGGCAGCCAATCCCTGCTTCTCCAGGGCCGGCCAGGCATTGTCGATGGCCGCACGCAGCTTTTCCTCGGCGCCCGAGGCCGGATCGTAGGCGATGACATCCAGACCGTGTGCGAGCGCCCGCGCCGCCCACCCCGCGCCGATCACGCCGGTACCGATGATTGCGAATGTCTTGATTGCAGACGTCTTGGATGTCGTGGCCATCGCTGTTCTCCCTGTCGGCGCGACTAGACAAGGCCTTGCCGAAAAGGCCTTTGCATGGCGCGACATCGCAGGTGCCGAACGCGACGGAAATATAGTCAACCATCTGGTTGACAGTTGGCCGATGAAGGCAGATGTTCAACCGTATGGTTGAATATAAAGATCCTCTCGATGCCATCTTTCATGCCCTGGCCGATCCGACCAGGCGGGCCATGCTGCGCAACCTCGCTGCCGAGCCCCGCAAGGTGGGCGAACTCGCCCATCCCTTCGCCATCTCGCTGGCAGCCGCCTCCAAGCACATCAAGGTCCTGGAGAAGGCCGGCCTGGTGGAACGCAGTGTCGAAGGACGCACCCACACCTGCCGGCTGAACCCGCGGCCTCTGCATGCCGGCCTGGAATGGATGCGCTTTTACGAAAAACTCTGGAATCAGCGACTCGACACCCTCGATGCCCTGCTGATTGCGGATGCAATCGCCAATCCTCAGAGGAGCTGAACCCGAAGCGCCTTGCAATTTGCCGGAACACAGGACGCTCCAGCTAATCCACCGGATAGGCTTGAGAACAAAACGTTAGAGAAAACAAGCGTTCAGCCATGAACGCGCTTCACTCTAGGGAGCTGAACCATGTCCGACTACGGCGTGATCATCGACACCGAGACCGTGCGTATCGAACGCGTTCTTTCCGGACAGATCGAACGCGTCTGGGCTTTCCTGACCGAGGCCGAGAAGCGCCAGCAATGGCTGGCCGGCGGCGAAATGGAATTGCAGCCAGGTGGACGGGTCAACCATGTCTTCCGCAATGGCGACCTGTCGGCACCCGATGATCCGCCGCCGCCCAAATACCTGCATCTGAACGACACGGTCGAGATGCATGGACGGGTGATCGCCTGCGAACCGCCGACCTTGATCGAATATGCCTGGGGCGACGGCTCGCAAGTCCGCATCGACCTCAAGCCGGAGCTCGGGCGCACCCATATCACCATTACCCATAGCCGCCTGCTCGCCCGCGACGAACTGATCAGCGTCGCCGCCGGCTGGCACACTCATCTCGATATCCTCGCCGCCCGCCTCGGAGGACAGACACCGCCGAGCTTCTGGGGTCTGCATACGCAACTCGAGGCCGATTACGAGAGCAGGATGAGCACAAGCTGAACCATGTTCGACGCCTTGCGCCGGTGCCGGACGGCAGCTGATGCTCGCAAAAAACGGCGGGGCGCGCTCGATCGCGCGAAGATCGATCGAGGAACGTCGGGAAAGCGGATGAAGTGTGGGAAACACTCTCTTCGTCATCAAGCTTTTCTTGTCGTTCAAGATAGCTTTCCTCCCTTGAACGAAGCACCCGAAACAAGGAGATTGCGGCTGACCACACCTTCATCGGCCCGTTGGGAGTGCCGCTGAAAATCATGTGAGTTGCGTCCTCCCACCCCTGGTTTTCCGATGTCCGCCATCACCGCCTCGTCCGACGCCCGTTCCGTCCATCGGCTCGGTGTTTTTCTCGTCGTCGCCTCCGCCGTCGCCTGGAGCATCAGCGGCATCTTCGCCCGCATGCTGACGGTGGATGCCTGGACGACCGTGTCGCTGCGCGCGGCGATCGGGGCGATCTACATGGCGGCCGGTCTTGTCTATGTGCACCGCGCCGACAGTCTGGCGGCGATCCGCTCGATCGGTTGGTTCGGGCTCATCATTGCGGCCTGCGCCTCGCTGTCCATGCTGTTCTATGTCGGCGCGCTCTATCACACCACAATCGCCAATGTGGCGGTGATCTATGCCACCACGCCCTTCCTGGCGGCCGGCCTCGCCTGGCTGATCATGCGCGAGAGGGTCACCCGGCGCACACTGATCGCCTCTGGTGGCGCACTCGTCGGCGTGGTCGTGATGGTGGGCGGCTCCTTCGGATCCAGCCATCTCTTCGGCGATGCCATGGCGCTCGGCATGGCTGCCTCCTTTGCCATCGTGGCGGTGGTGGCGCGGGCGCGCCCGAAGCTGGAAATGCTGCCGGTCAACCTGTTCTGTTGCCTGTTCACGGCGCTGGTAGGCCTGCCCTTCGCTTCGCCTGCCGCGGCAACAGCCCAGGATTGGCTGGTCCTGACCGTGTTTGCCTTCACCTCGATTCCACTCGCCTTCTTCATGTTCCTGGCCGGCGCGCGCCGGATCCCTGCCGCAGAAGCCGGTCTGATCTCTACGCTCGACGTGGTGCTGGCACCGCTCTGGGTCTATCTGCTTTTCGCCGAGGATCCGGGTACGGCCGCAATCGTCGGCGGTGCCATCGTGCTCGCGGCCGTGGTCTGGCACATTCTCGGCGGTTTGCGCATCAGGTCGTCCTGATCCGGCGGATCCAGCTCGATCAAACCGAGGCGCGCGCTGCCACTTCCGCTTCCTCTTCGCGCGTAAAATTGCGTCCCAGGGCGGCGACAAGCACGCCGGCAAACAGCACGGCACCACCCAGGATCGTGGTCAGGCGCGGCGCCTCGCCGAAGAAGAGATAGACCCAGACGGGCCCGAGGATCATTTCGGTCTGGGCCAGCAAGGTGAGTTGCCCGGCACCGACATGGCGAGCCGCTGCATTGAGCAGATACATGCCGCCTCCGATGAACACGGCGCCATGGATCATGGCATAGGTATTTTCCAGCATCGGCGTGGCGATGGTGACGCCATGCAACAGCATGAAGGCGCCGCAGGTGAGGATGGTCAGCACCGCCCAGCCCAGCACCACGCCCGACATGTCCCTGTCGCGGCCGAGCCTGGCAATGATGGAATAGAGGCCATAGGCAAAGCCCACGCCGAAGCCGGCGAGATTGCCGATGGCATTGCCGCTACCCAGTTCCCCCCAGGTCATGATCAGCAAGCCCGCGATGCCGATTGCGATGCCACCCCAGGTGGCGACGAGGATACGCTCCTTCAGGATCAGGCGGGCCAGAATGGCGCCGATCAGCGGCGCCGCGCTGGAGAACAGTAATGCATTGGCGATGGTCGTCGTCTTCATGGCGAAGATGAACAAATCAGCCATCATCGTCATGCATAGCGCGCCACCGAGCCCGAGCCAGCCGCCAGAAACCATCTGGCGCAGCGGCGACTTGCCCTGTAGCAGCGCCACCCCGAGCACCAGCGGCAGCAGGCCGAAGCTGCGCCAGATGAGATATTGCACGGCGTCGAGATGCGGCGACTCGCGAATGGTGACGCTGCCGAACGAAAACACTGTTCCCGCCGAGAGGGCGAGGAACGCACCGACAAGGTGAGAGCCACGGGAAGACATGACGGTGACGCAACCAGGAGGAAGGACCTCAACAATGCCGGGAATGCGAACATCGAATAGTCCGGACACGACATTTCTGGCTGATCCGGACCGCAAGTGAGATGGTAGCCTTCCTGGGAGCGGGGACGTCCGCGTTCCAAGGAGTCACGTCCTTGCCTTGCCAGCCACGGTCCCTCTTTCTATTGTCCGACAAGATGGGCGCCGCCAGAGCGCGACGGAAGTGGGAAACGCCATGCTGCTGGGGGCCTTCGGAGACGACTTCACCGGTGCGAGCGACCTCGCCAATACGCTGGCGCGGGCCGGCATGCGCACCTCGCTCACTCTGGGCATTCCCGCCGGCCCGGCCCCGGCCGGTGACGAAGCGGTGGTGGTCGCGCTGAAATCCCGCTCCATCGACCCGGCCGAGGCGGTGCGTCTTTCGCTGAGCGCGACCGCCTGGCTGAAGGCGAACGGCGCCCGCCAGATCCTGTTCAAATATTGCTCGACCTTCGACTCGACCCCCTCAGGCAATATCGGCCCTGTCGCGGAGTCGGTGCTCGCCGTGCTCAACGCCCCCCTGGCTCTGGTCTGTCCGGCCTTTCCCGGCACGGGCCGCACGCTGTACCAGGGCCATCTTTTCGTTCATGACCGCCTCCTGTCGGAATCCGGCATGGAGCGCCATCCGCTCACCCCGATGACCGATCCCGACATCCGCCGTTGGCTGCAGCTCCAGACGCCGCTGAAGGTCGGCCATCTGCCGCACGCCGTTGTGCGGGCCGGGATTTCGTCTATCAGGACCGCGTTGGCGCACGCCGCGGGCCGCGGCGAACGCCTCATCGTGGCCGATGCAACCAGCAATGAGGATCTGCTCGCACTCGGCGCCAGCCTTGCCGATCATGCCTTCATCACCGGCGCCTCCGGCATCGCCATGGGCCTGCCTGCCAATTATGGCATTGCGCCGGGCCGCACCACGCCGGCCTTCGCCGGGGCTGACGGCCCGGCCGTCATCCTTTCGGGCAGTTGTTCCGAGGCGACCCGCCGGCAGGTTGGCCTCTATGCCCAGAACCACCCGCATATGGCCATCGAGGCCGACGCGGTGATGAATGGCAGCCTCGGGCTCGATACCCTCGTCGATTTCCTCGAAGCCCACCGGGATGCCGCGCCGATGCTCTATTCCTCGGCCGATCCGGAGGTCGTGGCATCAGCCCAGGCGCGCCATGGCCGCGAGGCCCTCGCCAAACGCATCGAAGGTCTGTTCGCCGAACTTGCCCGCACGGCCCTCAAGCGCGGCTTTACCAGGATCGTGGCCGCCGGCGGCGAGACATCCGGTGCCGTCGCCGGCACGCTCGGCAATGCCGTCCTCGCCATCGGGCCGGAAATCGACCCCGGCGTGCCCGCCTTGCAATTGCGGGGGACGAAACCGGTGGCGATCGCGCTCAAATCCGGCAATTTCGGCGCGCCGGACTTCTTCGCCAAGGCAGTGGCCCTGCTGGCCGGAAAGGCGTGAGCATGTCAGGAGACGAAAACCGCCTGCGCGAACAGCTCTGCTTCCTGGCCAAATCCCTGTTCGATCGCGGCTTCACCGTGGGCTCGAGCGGCAATATCAGCGTACGCCTGCCCGACGGCTACCTGGTGACCCCGACCAATTCCTGCCTGGGGCGGCTCGACCCGGCCAGGCTTTCGCGCCTCGATACGGAATGGCGGCATCGGGATGGCGACAAGCCGACCAAGGAAATTCCGCTCCATCGCGCCATGCTCGCCGCAAGGCCGCAGGCCGGGGCCGTCGTCCATCTGCATTCGACCTATGCGACGGCGGTCTCCTGTCTCGACGATGTCGATCCCGTCGATGCCTTGCCGCCGCTCACGCCCTATTTCGTCATGCGGATCGGGCGGCTTGCCATCGTGCCCTACACCGCGCCCAGCGATCCGGCCGTGGAGCACCACATCGCCGCAGCAGCGCCCCGCCACAAGGCGATCCTGCTCGCCAATCACGGCCCGGTCATCGCCGACACCACGCTGGAAGCCGCCGTCAATGCGGCAGAGGAGCTGGAGGAAAGCGCCCGCCTCTTCATCGTCACCCGCGGCATGGCGGTGCGAGCGCTGACGCCGGCGCAGGTCGGTGCGCTCGAAAGCCAATTCGGCAAGGCCTGAAGATCGCTCGTCACCCAACAACCGCTTCAGGTTAGCAAAGCGCGGATTTCTAGCCTCCCCTGGAGGGGGAGGGGCGGCCTGAAAGGCCGGGGTGGGGTGAAAATACGCAGCTCGAGACGACAGCGACTATCATTCTTGCAAAGGCGCCACCCCACCCCACCCCGACGCATCGCGTCGACCTCAGGCCATTCCAAGAGGAATGGCCGATCCCTCCAGGGGAGGATAAAAAGCGCGCTCGCTTTCGATAGGAACTCATCGCTGCTCGCCGGGGGCGATAGCCCCGTCCATCACCCCTCGAAGCCGCGATAGCGCCGCTTGTAGTCGGTGTCGTAGAGCGCGCTCTCGCGAAAATCCTCGGTGGCGAGCGTACGCCCGATCAGGATCAAAGCAGTGCGCTCCATCGGCTCGGCCGCGATCTTGCCTTCGATGTCGCCGAGCGTGCCGGTGACGACACGCTCATCCGGCCAGCTCGCCCGGAAGACCACCGCAACCGGGCAGCCGCTGCCGTAATGCGGCGTCGTCTCCGCCACCACGCGGGCCAGCGCATGGATGGAAAGATGCACCGCCAGCGTCGCACCGGTCTGCGCGAAGGCCTCGAGCGTCTCCCCCTCCGGCATCGCCGAGGCCCGGCCCGAAGTGCGCGTCAGCACCACCGATTGCGCCACTTCCGGCAGCGTGAGCTCCTTGCCGAGCACCGCGGCAGCAGCCGCAAAGGACGGCACGCCCGGGGTAATGGTATAAGGAATGCCGAGGGCCCTGAGGCGGCGGGTCTGCTCGCCCAGCGCGCTCCAGATCGAAAGATCCCCTGAATGCAGCCTGCTCACGTCGAGGCCTTCGGCATGCGCCCGTTCGATCTCGGCCATGATCAGGTCGAGCGTCAGGGGCGCGGTATCGACCACGCGTGCATCCCCAGGCGCCAGCGCAATGATTTCCGGTGGCACCAGGGAGCCGGCATAGAGGCAGACCGGACAGCGCGCCACGAGATCGCGGCCGCGCACGGTGATGAGGTCGGGCGCGCCGGGACCGGCGCCGATGAAATGAACGGTCATGTCAGGCCTCGTTGACGGCGATGGCGCAGGTGGCATTCGCACTGGCGATGCGCGCCCGCTTGAGTATGGATTGCGGACCGGCGCCGGCGAGCGCTGCCGTCTCGGCCACGCTGCCGAGACCGGTCAGGGCGACCACGCGCTCCGAACGGGTCAGCACACGTGGCTCGGCGGCCTCCAGCGCGGCTTGCGGAACCAGCACAAGCGGTACGCCGAGGCTGGCGGCGGCTTCCGCCAACCCCGCCTCGCCCTGCTTGAAGGACGGTGCGAACAGGCCCGAAAGCGCCGAGAGCTCAAAGCCGGCCTCCTGCAGGGCCAACCGGACGAGATCGGCGATTTCATCGGCCGGACACCCTTTCCGGCAGCCGAGACCGGCGGCGACGAACAGCTTCACGGCTTGACCACGCTCCATTGCGTCACCGGCATGGCGGGGCGCCAGCCATGCATGCTGCCGACGGACACCAGCCGCTCTACGCCGAGACGGATCAGATCGCCGCCATGCTGGGTGAAACGCCGGGCCAGGGCCTGCTCGCTTTCCAGCGTAACGGCATTGGCGACGAGGCGCCCCCCGGGGCGCAGGGCAGCCCAGGCGGCCTCGAACACGCCGTCATCCCCCGTTCCCCCACCGATGAAGACGGCATCGGGGCGGTCCAGTGCGACCAGCGCGGCCGGCGCCGAGCCAGTGACGAGGCGCAGATGCGGCACTCCGAGATTGATGGCATTGACCAGTGCCCGCGCTGCCCTGTCGGCATTTTCCTCAATGCCGATGGCCCGATTGGACGGGTGGCGCAACAGCCATTCGATGGCAACCGAACCCGCTCCCAGGCCGATATCCCAGAGCAATTGGCCCTTGAGCGGGGCCAGCGCCGACAGGGTCACGGCACGGATCTCCCGTTTGGTGAGTTGTCCGTCATGCTCGAAGAACGCGTCGGGCAGGCCAGCGGCAAGCGGCAATGGGCGGGCATCCAGGCCGGCAACCACCTCGATGGCCAGGACATTAAGCGGATCGATCTCGTCGAGATCGAAGGCTTCTGCCCGGGCGGAGCGGATCCTCTCGCCGGTCCCGCCGAGGCGCTCCAGCACGGTCAGGCGGGACGAGCCGAATCCGAGCTCGGTGAGGCGGGCAGCCGCCTTGGCGACCGTGCGGCCATCCCAGGTCAGGGCCAGGATGCGGGCATCGGGCTGGACATGCGGTATCAGCGTCTCGAACGGCCGGCCATGCAGCGAGATCAGGGCGCACTCCTGCTGTGCCCAGCCGAGCCGCGCCGCTGCCAGGGAGAAGGACGAGGGCGCGGGATGGCAGGCGATCTCTTCGGGTGGGATGAAACGCGCCAGCGTGACACCGACACCCCACAGGAACGGATCCCCGGAGGCCAGCACGACGACCCGTCGCCCGCGGGCCGCCTTGATCGGGCCGATGGCATCGGTCAGAGGGCTGGGCCAAGTCAGCCTTTCCGCCAGCCTTTCGGCCGTTCCTTCCGGCACCATCGCCAAGTGCCTGGCGCCACCGACCAGCAGTTCGGCCCTGTCAACCACGGCGGCAGCCAGCGGCGACAGGCCGGCCATGCCGTCTTCGCCGATGCCGACGATGGACAGCCAGCGATCCGAGTGCTTGATAGGGCTCATCCGACCCTCAAGAGACGACAGCGCATTTCAGTTCCAACGCAATTCACTTAAGAAGAAACGCTCCGGTTTGTCATAGCCGGGCTTGACCCGGCTATCCAGAAACCGCGCAATTGAGCGAAAGGCTGGATAGCCGGGTCAAGCCCGGTAATGACAAAGGTCGAACCAACTTGAATGACGCTTAAGTGACCCGCATCGATTCCCGTCCTCATGTCCTGCTGCTCGGCGGCACCAGCGAGGCTTCGGCCCTGGCCAGGCTGCTGGCCGCTCGCCCCGACATTCCGGCCATGGTGTCCCTTGCCGGGCGGACGATCAATCCCATCGAGCCACCGATCGCCTATCGTATCGGCGGCTTCGGCGGCGTCGAGGGGCTTTGCGCCTTTCTCGACGAGCATGCGGTCACCGCGCTCGTCGATGCCACCCATCCCTTTGCCCAACGCATGTCGGCCAATGCGGTCGAGGCGGCCCGGCGCGTGGGCGTGCCCCTGCTTGCCTTGCGGCGTCCTGCCTGGCAGGCGGCGGACGGCGATCGCTGGAGCGAAGTGGCGGACGCCGAGGCCGCGGTTCAGGCGCTCGGCGCCGCGCCGCGGCGCGTCTTCCTGACCACCGGCCGCCTCGAACTGCCGGCCTTCCTCGCCGCGCCCCAGCATTTCTATCTGGTCCGTTCGGTCGATCCGCCGGAAGAGCTGCCGCCGCGCGCCAAGCTGATCCTTGCCCGCGGCCCCTTCGCGGAGACGGACGAAATAGGCCTCATGCGGGAAGAGGCCGTCGACATCGTGGTCACCAAGAATTCCGGCGGCAGCGCCACCTATGGCAAGATCGCCGCCGCCCGGCGCCTCAGCCTGCCGGTCATCCTGCTGCGCCGGCCTGAGACGGCCGAGGTGAAGACGGTGGCGACGGCACAGGAGGCCCTGGCCTGGATCGAGCGGCAGGGATAGCCAGCGGCCCCCGGGGGTCACGCTTCCCATCTCCTGGGTGAATAGATCCAGGGCTCCGCATTGCCGCGCTCGATCAGCCGGGTCTGGGAGGAGCCGATCAGCACGAGCGTGCGCATATCGACTTCTTCTGGCTGCACTGCCGACAGGCTGGTCAGGATGATCTCCTCGTCCGGCCGGCCGACGGCCTTGGCGAGCACGACGATGCGCTCGCCGGCATGGCGGCGCAGCACGTCGAATGCCTTGCCGATCTGGTCGGGCCGGGCCTTCGAGGCCGGGTTGTAGAAGGCGAGCACGAAATCACCCTCCACCGCCGCAATCAGCCGTTTCTCGATGATGGACCAGGGCTTGAGATTGTCGGACAGCGAGACCACGCAGAAATCATGCCCGAGCGGTGCGCCGAGCCGCGCGGCAGCGGCCAGGACAGCGGTGACGCCGGGAGCGACCATGATGTCGAGGTCACGCCAGGCCGGATCCCCCGCCTCGACCGCCTCGAAGACCGCCGCCGCCATGGCGAAGACGCCGGGATCCCCGCCCGAGACCACGGCAACGCGTGCCCCGCCGGCTGCGAGTTCGAGCGCGTGGCGGGCACGATCGACCTCGACCCTGTTGTCGCTGGCATGGCGCTTCGCCGGGCTTGCCGGCACGCGGTCGACATAGGGGCCGTAGCCGATGATATCGGTCGCCTCCGCCAGCAATGCGCTGGCTTCGGGCGTGACCCACTTCGCCGGCCCTGGCCCGAGGCCGATGATCATGACGCGGCCGGTCACAGCCGCCGCCCCTGGCCGGGCACCAGCAGCATGGCGAAATAGGGCGCACCGGTGAAATCGGCTGGCGGCAGCTTCATGATCTTCTCGCCGGCCATGGTGCCGCGTTCGACATAGACGGTGCGCTCGGCGAGATTCAGTTCCTCCAGCACGGCGCGAACTTTCGAAAAATGCCGGCCGAGCTTCATGATCACCGCCGCGTCCGCAAGTTCGAGATGGCGCCTGAGCGCCGCCTCGTCGAGCGTCGCGGGCAGGACGGTGAGGATATCGTCGCCATAGGTGATAGGCGTGCCGGCCCGTGTCCAGCAGCCCGCCATGCCCGAAACGCCGGCGACAACCTCGGTCTCGTAGGAGGGAGCCAGACGATGGAAGATCGGCATGAAGGAGCCGTAGAAGAAGGGATCGCCCTCCGACACCACCACGACATCGCGACCGGCATCGAGGTGATCGGCCAGCCGGCGCGCCGATTCGTCATAGAAGCCGCCGAGCGCCGAATGGTAGACCGGATCGGCGGCGGACACTTCCGTCGTCATCGGATAGGCCAGTTTTTCCTCGATGACGCCATCGGCAAGAAAGCCTTCGATGATGGTGCGGCCATGGCCGCGCTGCCCCTGCTTGCAGAAATAGGCAATGACGGGCGCGGCGCGGATGAGGCGCGCCGCCTTCAGGGTCATCAACTCGGGATCGCCGGGGCCGACGCCAACGCCATAGAGACGACCCAAGGGAGACGTCGGGCTATTCATTCGATTTCGCTCGCCAGGGCGTTGATCGACGCCGCTGTCATGGCGCTGCCGCCCTTGCGGCCCCGCACGATCAGCCAGGGCACCTTGCCCCAGGCCTTGAGGTCGTCCTTGGATTCGGCGGCACCGACGAAACCGACGGGGATGCCGAGAATGGCAGCGGGCCTGGGCGCACCGCGGTCGATCATGTCCATGAGATGGTAGAGCGCGGTCGGCGCATTGCCGATGGCAACCACGGCGCCGCCGAGACGCTCACGCCAGAGTTCCATGGCCGCCGCAGTGCGGGTGTTGCCGATCTTGCGGGCAAGATCGGGCGTGCGTGGATCGTCGAGCGTGCAGATCACGTCATTGTCAACAGGCAGACGGGCGCGGGTCACTCCATTGGCCACCATCTTCGAATCGCACAACAAGGGCGCGCCGGCCCTGAGCGCAGCGCGCGCGCGCGATACCAAGTCGGGAGACATCTCGACATCGGCAGCGACCTCTACCATGCCGCAGGCATGGATGATGCGCACGACGACGGGGGCCTCGAGGGCCGAAAAGCGCGACAGGTCGCTTTCGGCACGGATCATCGCGAAGGAGCGGCGATAGATCTCGGCACCGTCACGGATATAGTCGCGTTCAGACATGGTCACAGCTCTTGAAACTCTTTTCGGCTGGAAGGAACTGCAATTCCATCGAATCGCAACTGTCTCCAACTCCTTGTTCTAGCGCATTTTCTTAATCGGAAAGTCGCTCAACTTTTCTGGAAAATGCTGTAGTCGCTTGGCCAAAAACGCCGTCAATTCGCCCAAAGACATCGGTTCCGTCTCGCTCGGCGCCTTGCTGTCGGCGTCGAAGGCGATGCCGTAGCGTCCGCCCTGCCCCACCAGCGTGATCGAGGCTGGCGCGCGCCGCGCGCAGCCCTTGGCACAGCCCGAGACATGCACGCTCGCCCCCCTTTCGATAAAACCGGCCAGTGCCGGCGCCAACCTGGCAGCATCGGCTTGTGCCGGCGCTTCGCCGGATAGACAAGAAGGGCTGCCGGGGCAAGCGGCGATGGCAAGTCGCGGATCGTTGGGATCGACGACGAGGCCTAGGGACGACACCTCCGTGGCGATGTCGACGGCAAGCGGCGCCAGCAGGATGGCGCGCCAGGGCGTCAGGCGCAGCGTAGCGCCATGCCGCGCCGCGATGGCAGCGAGGCCTTCGAGCTGGCCGGCATCGAGCCGCCCGAACGGAGCCGCGGCGGTAAAGAAGCCCGCGTCGTGGGGGCCGGCGAGACGAGTGGGTGCAACTGCCTTCTCCACGAAGTGGGGAAGGTGGCCTGACGAAGTCGGGCCGGATGGGGTGGGGTTCGCTAGAAGCATATTATCTGGATAGAGTGCCGCTAGCGGGCCACACCCCATCCGTCGTTGCTTCGCAACGCCACCTTCCCCACTTCGTGGAGAAGGTAAGTGTGCCTCATCCTGCAACCGCCTCACCAGATCGCGCATGCGGCGTTCATCGGGCTGGCGCAAAGCGAGGAAGCGCTCGGCAACGCCGAGGGCCGCCTCCAGGGCTTCTTCCACCCTCACCCGTCCGAGTACTTCCCCACCGGCGTCCAGGCGGAGATGCCCGTCATCCTCGGGCCGGAGGGCGATATCGGCCTCGACGCCGTCAAGCGGCAGCACGCCGCCGCCGTCGAGCAGAAAGCCGAACTTGGCTGGGAGAGAATGGAAACGCTCGTTTCCAATCAGCCTCAGCTCCAGCGCTCGGATCATAGGGTGCACGTCAACAGGCGCGCTCGGATCGAGCCCGGCGAGCGGGCTTGCAATCACGTTGCGGACCTGTTCGGCGGCAGCACTGGCATCGAGCAGGCCCAGTTCGGCAAGCCGGTCGAGCAACGGCTGCAGGGTTTCGTCGCTGACGCCGCGCATCTGCAGATTGGCACGGGAGGTCAGATCGATCAGGCCATTGCCGAAGCGCCGGGCAGCCTCGGCCAGCGCGGCCGCGCGTTCCGGGCTGAGATCCCCGCCGGTGAGACGTACCCGCACGATCAGTCCGTCCCCCGAGCGCATCGGCCTGAGCGCGCCCGGACACCAGCCCTTGACCTGATTGGACGGCTCGCTCACGCCGCTCTCCCAGCTTCGTCCAGCAGGCGGCTGGCCGAATTGCGACGCGGCTGCCACAGCCCTCGGCGGATCGCTTCCGCCAGCCGCGCCCGGATCGCCCGACCGGCAGCGGGATTGGCTGAAGCGAGGAAGGCCGCAACCTCCTCGTCCTCGACATAGGCTTCGTGCATGCGGTCGAAGGCGGCATTGGTGACGATGCCGGCCGTCGCCGAGAAGGCGAACAGCGAATCCATGGCATTGGCCATCTCGGCGGCCCCGGCATAGCCATGCACCATCATGCCGTCGATCCAACGCCGGCTGGCGGCCCGGCCATGCACGAGGCGACCGACCTCCTCACCGAGGCTGCGCAAACGCGGCGCCTGCGGATTGGAGAGATCGGCGTGATAGAGGGCGGCCTTGGCACCGAGTGCTTCCAGCGCCGCCGCAAAACCACCCTGGTAGGCAGCGAAGGTGACGTCGTCGAGGATGTCGATCTCGCGATGATCCTGGCCATGGACATGGGCATCGGCGGAGGCGACCCGCTCGGCGAAGACAGCCGGTACAGCATCGCCCTCGATGCCGGCGCCATAGGCATGGCCGCTGGCGGCGAGATAATCGCGCCCGAGATCGGCCCGCGTCTCCCAGGCTCCCCGCGCGATGCGGTCGGTGATCCCGGCGCCATAGGCTGATGGGGCAGCGCCGAAGATGCGCAGCGGGCGCTCGCCGCTCGCCTTCGCCGTGGCGGCCAGCGGATTCCATTCCGCGCTTTCCTCCAGGGCAGCGACGGCCCTGACCGCTTCGTCGAACAGCGTGATCTGCTGGGCAAACACATCACGGAACAGGCCTGATATGCGCAGGGTCACATCGACGCGCGGCCGGTCAAGCCGCGCCTGCGGCAGGATCTCGAAGCCCGAAACGCGATTGGAGCCGTTGTCCCACACCGGCTTGACGCCCAGCAGGGCCAATCCTTGAGCGAGATCGTCGCCACCGGTGCGCATAGTCGCCGAGCCCCAGAGGTCGAGCACGATACGTTTGGGATAATCGCCGTGATCCTGCAGATAGCGCTGGATCAAGGCATCCGCCGCACGCGATCCAATCGCGTAGGCGGCACGGGTCGGAACCGCCCGTGGATCTGTTGTGGTGAGGTTACGTCCGGTCGGCAGCACGTCGGCGCGCCCGCGCGTCGGCGCCCCGGCGGGGCCGGGCCGCACGAAAAATCCGTCGAGGCCGGCGAGAAGGCTTGCCATTTCGCTGTCGCCGCAACTATCGAGCCGAGCGGCCAACACCGGACGCTCCTCCTCGCCGCAGGAGGCAGCCAGGACATCGAGGAGGTGGGCGCTCTCCTCCGGCCGGCGCCCGAAGACATGCAGCCCGTCGCGGATCTGCAATTCCTTGACGTCGCACAGGAAGGCATCGAGGCGCGCCAGCGTCTCGTCCTCGTCGAGGCCGGGAGCGATGCCGCATTCGGCGCTCAGGCCTGTTTCGACGGCTCGCTCGAGGATCTCGCGCCTGAGATAGGCCATGCGGCGCTGGTCGAGGCCATCGGCGCTGGCATATTCGTCGATCAGGCGCTCGACCTCGATGGCCCCGCCGGAAAGGCCAGCCTCCCGCAAGGGCGGGGTGAGATGGCCGATGGTGACGGCGCCGAGCCTGCGCTTGGCCTGTGCCGCCTCGCCGGGATTGTTGACGATGAAGGGATAGAGCACCGGCACGGACCCTGCAGCCAGTTCCGGAAAGCACTGGGCAGATAGGGCCGCCGCCTTGCCTGGCAGCCATTCCAGCGTGCCATGCGTGCCGAGATGGATCATCGCGTCGATGCCGAAAGCCTGGCGCAACCACAGATAGAAGGCGAGATAGGCATGGCGCGGCGGCAGATCGGGCGAATGGTGGTCGCCCTTGCGGTCAAGGGCCGAGCCGCGATCGGGCTGCACTGCCACCGCGACATGGCCGCAGAGATGGCCCGCAAAGCGGAAGGCGCCGTCGAGGCAAAGCGGATCGGCTGATGGATCGCCCCACTGGGCCGCGAGCTTGTCCCGGAGGGTAACGGGAAGGGTGTCGAGCCAGCTCCGGTAAACCGCGAGCGGGAGGGAAAGCTCCCTGGGATCGCAGGCTTCCGGCGTGCTCTTATCGGCCGTGTTTCCGAGGGCAGGCTCGAGGCTTGCAATCCCAGGAAGAGATCGGCCCAACCGCTCCAGCAGATCGGCACCGCTTTGTGGCAGATCACCAACTACATACCCCTCGTCGCGAAGCCGCTCCAGGATCGCCAGGGCCGAGGCGGGCGCATCGAGGCCAACGGCGTGGGCGAGACGGCCGTCCGCACCCGGATAGTTCGAGAGGATCAGGCCGAGCCTGCGCTCCGTCCGCGCCTTGGCGGCGAGACGGGCCCAGGCGGCGGCCTTGGCGGCCACGGCGGCGATGCGCTCGTGATGGGGAGCATGGGCGAGACGGCTGAAGGTGCCCTCCTCGCGTTCGGCCTTGAAGGAGATCACGCCAGTCGAAAGGCGGCCATCGAGTTCCGGCAAGGCGACATGCATGGCAAGGTCGCTGGCCGACAGCCCGCGGGTCGAGGCTTCCCAGGCCTCCTGCGCCGAGGAGGAGGTGATCACCTGCAGGACGGGGCAGCCGGCCACGTCCAGCGGCGAAGCACCGTCGTCGGCCAGGGCCGAGAAGGCAGTGGCATTGAGGATCACCCGGGGCTGAAGGTCCTCAAGCTGCCGGCGCACCCATGCCGCCGTCTCCCCATCCTTGAGCGAGCCGACATAAAGCGCCGTGGCGGCGAGGCCCTCGGCACCGAGTGCCCGCGCCAGGGCCTCGATGGGGGCGGTGTCGGCAGAGAGCAGGATGGAGCGATAGAACACGATGACAGCGCGCCCATACCCTCCCCTCGATGGGGAGGGTCGAGGCGAGGACGCCTGCGCTCCAAGGAACACCCCATATTTCAGCACGGCGACCGGCGCTTCCGGTTCGCCGAAATCGCAACCGCCCAACCTTGCGGCATAAAGCAGCGAGGCATGGGCATTTTGCGGGCCGCCTTCACGCCAGTAATACGCGAGCCGGTCCAGGGCATCCTGGGGCACGGTGGAGAGCTGGGACAGGCGTCCATCGGGCCTGTCGTCACCGGGAATCAAGGCAAGCGCAATGCCATTGTTGCGTGCCGTCGCGGCCAGTTCCTCCGCGCCATAGCGCCAATAATCGAGTCCGCCGAGCAGGCGCACCACGATCACCCTGGCATGGCGAGCAGTCTTCTCGATATAGAGGTCAACAGACATCGGATGGCGCAGCTTCTGCAACGGCGCCAGGCGCAAATCGTCAAGGCCGGAAGCGGCCGCCAGAGCGAGGTCACTATCGGTCAGCGAGGCGAACACGATCGCGCCGGGTGCCTGACCCAGATCGATGGCGGCCTCGCTGGCGTCGAGCGAACGCGTATCGGCCGGCAGCAGATGCATCAGCCCTCCAGCGTCTTGCGGATGCCGGCCTGGTCGATACCCTTCTCGCCGATGATGACGAGGCGGCTCGAACGGGTTTCCTCCGGCGCCCAGGCGCGGTCGAAATGCTGCGAGAAACGGGCGCCGACGCCCTGGACCAAGAGGCGCATCGGCTTACCGTCGACAGCGACGAAGCCCTTGATGCGCAGGATATCATGTTCCTCGGCCGCCGCCTTCAGCTTGCCCACCAGGGCATCGGCATCGAGAATGGCGGGCAGGTCGACGATGAAGGTATCGAAGTCGTCGTGGTCGTGCTCGGCCTCGTGGTCGTGGTGGGAGGGACGCGCCTCCAGATCGTTCTCGGCCGCGGCCCCGAGGCCGAGCAGCACGGCGGCATCGATGCGGCCCTCGGAGGTGCGCACCACCTTGACGGCGCGTGGCACCGTCTTCTCGATATCCTTCTCCACGCTGTCGGCTTCGCCGGCGGAAAGGAGATCGGCCTTGTTGAGCACGACGAGGTCGGCGCAGAGGAGCTGGTCCTCATAGACCTCCTCGAGCGGATTGTCGTGGTCGAGGGAGGCATCGCCCTCGGCCTGGCGCTTGAGCTCTTCCGGATCATCAGCAAAGCGTCCGGCCGCAACCGCGGCGCCGTCGACCACGGCGATGACGCCGTCGACGGTGACGCGCGAACGGATCGCCGGCCAGTTGAAGGCCTTGACCAGCGGCTTGGGCAGAGCGAGGCCTGAGGTCTCGATCACGATATGCTCGGGTGGGTTGGGGCGCGACAGCAACATTTCCAGCGCCGGCACGAAATCATCCGCCACGGTGCAGCAGATGCAGCCATTGGCGAGTTCGACGATGGCGTCTTCCGGGCAGCTCTCGATGCCGCAGGACTTCAGGATATCGCCGTCGACGCCGACATCGCCGAACTCGTTGACGATCAGCGCCAGCCTGCGGCCATTGGCGGTGGCCAGCAGATTGCGGATCAGCGTCGTCTTGCCGGCTCCGAGAAAGCCGGTGACGATGGTGCAGGGAACTTTGGTGTGCGCGTTCATTCGGCGGCGTCCTTGAGAGTTGGCATGGGTGGAATGCGCGCGATCATGCTGCGCTTGAAGACTTCAGGACGGCCGCGCCAGGGCATCAGGCCGTCGGTGGAATGGGCCAGCAGGCTGACGCCGGTGAGGACGTCGGGGCCGCTCTCGGCACTGAGATCACCGAAGACATAGGTCCAGGTACCTTCGGCCGTGAGCGCCACCGTGCAGGAGCGCTTGCAATTGCCCAGACATTCGACCGGCTGCAACTCGACGCCTTCAGGCAGCATGCCGGCGAGCGCATCGCGCAGCCGTGCCCCCTGGCGCGGCGCGTCGGGATCGTCGCCCTCGCGCCTGCAGGTCACGCAGACGAGCAGCCGAACTGGAAGAGGTGTTTGTGGCATCGGCCCTGTTCATCGCCGCCGAAGCGGATGGAGGGCGCGGGACCGACGGCGAGGCCGACGATCGTCCGGGAAAACGGAACCGGCCTCCGAGGCGCCCCGCCCGGACCGGTGACAAGGTTGCGAACGGCAGGTCTCCTGGCTCGCAGCTCATCGCCCCCCGCCGCCTTCCCGGTTACCCAGTGGCCTCGAGGCGGGGCGCTCGCCGCTTACAGTTGCGGGGGCAGCCGCGGCTTTGGCATCCAAGGCAGCCATCGACTGGCTGCTCTTCATCCGCACCGCATTCCCTCTTCTCTCATAACGAGAGACCGATCGTGGCTGACATAAGGGGTGTGCGGACGGGCTTGTCAATGTTCCCGCTTCCAAAGCACGCGCAAAATCCGGCATAAAGGGCGGCGACGTCGCCACACCAACGAGGTTGCCATGCCCGAAGAGAAGCTGCCGCCGATACCGTCATCCGAGCCGCAGAAGATCGACGTCATCTTCCGTGGCGGTTCGGTGACGGCCATCGGCGTCGTGCTCGCCTTCTCGCTGGGCTTTCTCAACAACTGGGCATCGCAGCCAGGAACCTGGATCCCGGAAGACCTGGCCGCCGTTTTTCTCATCGGGGGCGGCATCATCTTCCAAGTCTGGGCGCTGGCCGGCATGCTCTCGGTCAAATCACTGGAGGCGCCAGTCTATCGCCGCATCGTGCGCACCTTCATGATCGGCCTCATCCTCGTCTCGGTCGGCGTCCTCGTCGCCATCGCCGGCGACGCGCTCGGCTATAGCCGGATCTGGTTCAAGCAATAGGCCGGGGGCCCCTTCGCAACTGGCAGCCACATTTCTCGACCGTTTCCAGACTGCACAAACTCTCACGTCTGCGTTACCCGTCACCCCGCCGCCATGATTGCCGCCAC
Source organism: Labrys sp. HAY1-8F (assembly GCF_056754975.1). Lineage (NCBI taxonomy): Bacteria > Pseudomonadati > Pseudomonadota > Alphaproteobacteria > Hyphomicrobiales > Xanthobacteraceae > Labrys > Labrys sp. HAY1-8F. The sequence continues at coordinate 2,155,279 of NZ_JBPGWZ010000002.1, forward strand.
AATTCTGCCTTTCCGCAATCGCCCACCAGAAGGCCGACGCCGATGGGCCCGGCACTTCTGCCCGGCATCAGCCGCTGGAAGGCCTGCCCATGGTTGCCATCACCGTCAATTCGACCGTCCACCGGCTCGACATCGAGCCCGAGACCCCTCTGCTCTGGGTCCTACGCGATGAACTCGGCCTCACCGGTACCAAGTTCGGCTGCGGCATCGCCCAATGCGGCGCCTGCACCGTCCATGTGAACGGCGCCGCAATCCGTTCCTGCCAGACCCAGATCGGTGACGTCGACGGCGCCACCATCACCACGATCGAAGGCCTGTCGGCGGACGGCAAGCATCCGGTCCAGCAGGCCTGGCTCGCCGAGGATGTGCCGCAATGCGGCTATTGCCAGTCGGGCCAGATCATGGCCGCCGTCGCCTTCCTGAAGGATACGCCTACCCCCACCGACGCGGATATCGACAACGGCATCACCAATATCTGCCGTTGCGGCACCTATCCGCGCATTCGCGCCGCCATCCATCGCGCCGCCGAACTGATGAAGGGATGAGGCCATGAACGCGATCGACCGCACGTCCACCGCGCTGAGCCGGCGCAGCTTTCTCGCCATCGGCTTCTCTGCCGCCGGCGGCCTGATGATCGGCGGGTTCATCCCCGCTGCATCAAAGGCCCTTGATATCGCCGACCAACCCTGGGGCGGTGCCTCCACCGACGGCGAGATCAATGCCTGGATCCTGATCGAGCCCGACGACACCGTGATCATCCGCGTGGCGCAATCGGAAATGGGCGAAGGCATCTTCACGGCCCTGCCGATGATCGTCGCCGAGGAACTTGGTTGCGACTGGGCCAAGGTGAAGCCCGAATACGCCTCGGCCAACCGGAATTTGCGCGAGAACACCGTCTACAAGCGCATGGGTACCGGCGGTTCGGGCGCCGTGCGCCGCTCGCGCGAATTCCTGCAGGCAGCTGGCGCCAATGCCCGCGAAAGGCTGGTGCAGGCTGCTGCCTCGCGCTGGCAGGTGGCGGCCGAAAGCTGCAGCGTCGATGCCGGCAAGGTGCTGCATCAGGCCAGCAATCGCAGCCTGCGCTTTGGCGAGCTGGCCGGTGAGGCTGCCAAGGTCACGCTGACGAGGGAGCCGGCCATCAAGACGCCCGAACAGTTCACGCTGATCGGCAAGCCGCTGGCGCGTCTGGATACGCCGCCCAAGCTGACGGGGGCGGCGCAATTCGGCATCGATATCCGCCTGCCTGACATGGTCTATGCCGCCGTGGTGACCTGTCCCGTCTTCGGCGGCCGCGTGAAATCCCATGACGAAGCCGCCATCAAGGGGCGCCGCGGCATCCTGGCGGTGGTGCCGATCGAGAGCGGCCTCGCCGTGGTGGCCGACCGGTTCTGGCGCGCCAAGGAAGCGGCACTCGCCTTGCCCGTGATATGGGAAGAAGGCTCGGCCGCCGATACGGACAGCAAGGGTTTCGATGCCGACTATGTCGCAGCCCTCGACGGCCCCGCCGTCACGGCGCGCAAGGAAGGCGATGTCGACGCCGCCCTCGCTCGCGGCAAGCGTGTCGACGCCCTCTACCAGGCGCCGCATCTGGCCCATGCGCCGATGGAACCGCTCAACTGCACCGCCCATGTCCATGACGGCAAGGTCGAGGTCTGGATGGGCACGCAGAATCCCGACATGGCGCTCCAGCTCGCCGCCAAGGCGGCCGGTGTCGCGCCCTCCGAGGTGGAGATTCACAATTGCTTCCTCGGCGGCGGCTTCGGCCGGCGCGCCGTCAACGACGAACTCGTGCAGGCCGTGACGGTGTCGAAAGCGGTGGGCAAGCCGGTGAAGCTGGTGTGGACGCGCGAGGAGGACATGCGCCACGACCGCTATCGCCCGCAGGCCGCCATCCGCTTCCAGGCATCCCTCGGTGACGACGGCCTGCCGGCCGCAATCCATGTCCGCACAGCCGTGGGTTCCATCCAGCGTTCGCTCGGCTGGGGCAAGGTGGAGAACGGGGTCGAACCTTCCGCGGTCGAGGGCCTTGCCAACATGCCCTACCGCTCCGGCGCGGCCCAGGTCGACTGCATCCTCAAGAACACCCATGTGCCGGTGATGTTCTGGCGTTCGGTCGGCTCGTCGCAGAATGCCTTCGCCCTGGAGAGCTTCATCGACGAACTGGCGCTGGCCGCCGGCCAGGATCCGTATCGCTTCAGGCGCAAGCTCCTCGAGGGCAAGCCTGATTTTCTCGCCGTGCTCGATACGCTGGCTCAGAAGAGCGATTGGGGCAAGCCGCTGCCCAAGGGCCAGGGGCGCGGCATCGCCATCCATGAATCCTTCGGCACCATCGTCGGCGAGGTCGTCGAGCTCGCCGTCAGCCCGCAGGGTGAGGTGAAGGTTCAGCGCGTGGTAGCAGCCGTCGATTGCGGCCATGTCGTCAATCCGCTCACCGTGGAGATGCAGATCGAGAGCGCGGTGATCTATGGCCTCTCGGCCGCCCTGTTCGGCGAGATCACCATCGAGAAGGGCGCGGTGGTGCAGGGCAATTTCGACGACTACCAGGTCGCCCGCCTTGCCGATGCGCCTGTCATCGAGACACATCTCGTGCTCAGCGGCGGCAAGAAATGGGGCGGGATCGGTGAACCCGGCACGCCGCCGATCGCCCCGGCGGTCTGCAATGCGATCTTCGCCGCTACCGGCAAGCGCATCCGCAGCCTGCCGGTCAGGAACACCGACCTGAAATGGGGACCGGTGTGAGCTTGTTCGGAGCGCGGACTTCCAGTCCGCATCTTGGAAACCTCGCGCTTGCGGTAGAGGAAGACGCGGACCGGAAGTCCGCGCTCCACTTGCCTTCCTGCCCAAGACCCGGCAGGAAGGCTCCATGTCCCAGCCTCGACTCACCCTGGTCCTCGGCGGCGCGCGTTCCGGCAAGAGCCGGCATGCGGAGAACCTGATATCGGCCCATCCCGCCCCCTGGACCTATATCGCCACCGCCGAGGCCTTCGACGACGAGATGCGGGCCCGTATCGGCGAGCACCAGGCCCGGCGCGACGCCAATTGGCGCACGGTCGATGCCCCTCTCGCCCTACCCGGAGCACTCGCGGCAACGCAGGGCCCCGTGCTGGTCGACTGCCTGACGCTCTGGCTCACCAACCTCATGCTCGGCGGCCACGACCTCAAATCCGCCTTCCTCCGGCTTCAGGAGAGTCTCGGGGCGACGTCCGGCCCGGTGGTGATGGTCTCCAACGAGGTCGGTCTTTCCATCGTGCCTGACAACGCCCTGGGCCGCGCCTTCCGCGACGAGCAGGGCGGGCTCAATCAACAGATCGCAGCCCTCGCCGACCAGGTGATCTTCATGGTGGCAGGCCTGCCGATGGTGGTGAAGTGATTGGATGCTGACATGACCGACGATGCCGCGCGCCACAAGGCGAAGATGGAAAAGCGCAAGGCGGTGCAGGACGCCGAGGTCGCCTCCAAGACCATCACCGAAAAGGGCCTCTTGATCGTCAATACCGGTCCCGGCAAAGGCAAGTCCACAGCCGCCTTCGGCCTGATCATGCGCGCGCTCGGCCATGGCTGGCAGATCGGCGTGGTGCAGTTCATCAAGGGCGTCTGGTCGACCGGCGAGCGCAAGGCGCTGGAACGCTTCGAGGATCTGGTGACCTGGAAGAGCATGGGCGAGGGCTTCACCTGGGAGACCCAGGACCGCGAGCGCGACGTCGCCGCCGCCGGCCGCGCCTGGGAGGCGGCCAAGGCGATGCTGGCAGACCCCGCCATTCGCCTCGTCGTGCTCGACGAGATCAACATCGCGCTACGCTACGACTATCTCGACCTCACCGAGGTCGTCGAGACCCTGAAGGCACGCCGGCCGGACCTGCATGTCGTCGTCACCGGCCGCAACGCCAAGCCGGAGCTGATCGAGGCCGCCGACCTGGTGACGGAGATGACTCTGGTGAAGCATCATTTCGCCGCCGGGGTGAAGGCCCAGCAAGGCATCGAGTTTTAATGATTCGATACGATACTTGTCATCCCCGGCAAGGCCGCAGGCCTTGGGAAGGGGATCCAGGGGTTGCAGGCAGCGCTTTTAGGCCCCTGGATCCCTTTCCCCTCACGTTCACAAGCAAGCTTGTAAACGCTCGGCCGGGGATGACAGCCGGCTCCAGCGTCTTCATCGTTAGCAGAGCCTCGCAATCCTCATGATCCAACAGCATCCCGAGCGCTCGGCGCTGGTCGCCATCCTTTGCGTCGCCGTCGCGGCCCTGATCTTTGCCGTGCTAGCCGGCCTGGTCACGCAGGGAGGCACGGAAGCCTTCGATCGCGCCATTCTCCTGATGATGCGCAATCCCGCTGATCTCACCGATCCGCTCGGGCCGGGCTGGCTCGAGGAAATGATGCGCGATTTCACCGGCCTGGGCGGCGTCGGCGTGCTGACGCTGACCACCCTGGTCGTAGCGGGTTTTCTTGCGCTTTCGGGATCGCCGCGCAGTGCCGTCTTCGTCATCCTCGCCATCGGCAGCGGCATACTGATGAGCTCGCTCTTGAAATACGGCTTCGACCGGCCGAGGCCGGACCTGGTGGCGCATGGGTCCAGGGTCTACACGTCGAGCTTTCCCAGCGGCCATTCGTTCATGTCCGCCACCGTCTATTTCACGCTCGGCATCATGCTGGCCCGCAGCTTTCCCTCGCGAGCCCTGTCGATCTACATCATGGTGGTGTGCACGCTGCTGACCTTCGTGGTCGGCATCAGCCGCGTCTATCTCGGCGTGCACTGGCCCACCGACGTGATTGCCGGCTGGGTGATCGGCGCCGGCTGGGCCCTGTTCTGCTCGCTCCTGGCGCAGCGCCTGTCGGGGCATTGATCAGCCAGACTTCGCCGGCGGCGCATAGACTTCGATGGCGTGGCGCCGGAGCTTGAAATGCGCCGGCGTCCAGGTGGTAAGCTCGCCGTCGGTGTTGACCGGGCGCGGCCGGTTGGTGCGGATCACCAGTTCGGTGGTGGCGAAGGCCCGCACATCGTCCCACTGGCCATGGGTACCCTTGCGCAAGCTCGGCAGCAGCTTGAGCAGGCGCCACCAATGATCGACCTCCAGGCTGTAGAAATCCAGCTTGCCGTCGTCCGCCGTGGCGGTTTGCTCGACGCTCATGCCGCCACCGTAATATTTGCCGTTGCCGACCGAGACCTGCAGGGTCTTGATCCTCTCGGTGTGGCCGTCATGGTCGAGATAGGCGGTGAAAAGCTGCGAGCGCGCCAAGAGCCGGGCCGCCACGATGCCATAGCCGAGCTTGCCGAACATCTTCTTGGCCTTCTCGGAGAGCTCGGCGGCAAGGTCGGCACTGAAGCCGATGCTGGCCACGTTGAAATAGAGCTGGCCATTGACTTCGCCCAGGTCCATGGGTCTGGGCTGCCCCGATACGATGAGCTCGGCAGCTTGCACAGGATCGGCCGGGATCTCGACCGTGCGGGCGAAATCGTTGGCGGTGCCGAGCGGCAGCACGCCCAGCGGCAGGCCCGTCTCCATCAGCCCTCGGGCGGCGGCGTTGAGGCTGCCGTCGCCACCACCGACGATGACGAGGTCGCACTCCTCCCGGCGCCGCAGTATCACGTCGGCGATCTTCTCATCCCCTTCCGGGCTCGCCTCGAGGAGATCGATGCCGCCCGTCTCCAGCACCTTGCGGATCGCATCGGTGCCCTTGCCGCCATTGCGCGCGTTGGGATTGACGATGAAAAGGGCACGCCTGCCCTGTCGTGAATCAACCATACTCTTCCCCAGTGCCCCTCGCGCAGGGCGCGAGACCTAAAACCGAATTGCCTAATCGGCAATCTGGCGCATTCCGTGGCCATGGCACGGCGAAGTTCGGGATCTCGGCCCTGTCGAAAAGCGCGGCATCCGGTGTGCCGGCCACGCTCCATCGGCCTGATGGAGCTGGGAAGACCTATTCCGCCGCCTCGGCCTTCGTCGCCTCGTCCGCCTCGATATGACCGGAACGGATGCGAATCATACGGTCGCAGCGGGCGGCAAGACCGAGGTCGTGCGTCACCAGCACGAGAGTGGCGCCGCGCTCGCGCTTCAAACGGAACATCAGCTCGACGATGCCCGCGCCGGTGCCCTCGTCGAGATTGCCGGTCGGCTCGTCGGCGATCAGGATGGCCGGCTCGGGCGCCAGGGCGCGGGCCAGCGCCACGCGCTGCTGCTCGCCACCCGAGAGCTGGGCCGGATAATGGGCTTTGCGTGCCCCGAGCCCCACAGCCTCCAATTCGGCTTCCGCCCTGGCGAAGGCATCGCGCCGACCGGCCAGTTCCAGTGGCACGGCGACATTCTCGAGCGCCGTCATGGTGGGGATGAGGTGGAAGGACTGGAAGACGATTCCGATATGCCGCCCGCGGAACTTGGCGAGGCCATCCTCGTCGAGGACACCAAGATCCCGCCCGGCGATGCGGATGCTGCCGCTGTCGGGCCGCTCCAGGCCGCCCAGCGTCATCAAAAGCGTGGATTTGCCCGAACCGGAAGGACCGACGAGGCCAACCGCTTCCCCCTGCCTTATTTTCAGCGTAACGCCCTTGAGAATGTGAACGCGCGCCGCGCCGGTGCCGAGGCTGAGATGGACATCAGCCAGATCGATCGCTTCGCTCATTCGCATCCTGCCTGAAAGGTTTTCGTGATCGTGTATCGTATCTACGCATCGATTGTGGCAATTCTCACATTGCTTGTCATGACCCCGCTCACGACCGTGTCGGCAGCCGCCGAACCGCTGCGGCTGGTGGCCCTGGGCGACAGCCTCACCGCCGGCCTCGGCCTGGAAGCCAAGGATGCCTATCCCACCAAGCTGCAGGCCGCCCTCGCCAAGCTCGGCATCGAGGTGGTGATCGACAATGCCGGCGTCTCCGGCGACACCACCGATGGCGGCCTCGCCCGGCTCGACTGGTCGGTGCCCGACGGTACCAAGGCGGTGCTGATCGAACTCGGCGCCAACGACATGCTGCGCGGGCTCGATCCCAAGCTCGCCCGAGCCAATCTCGCCGCCATGCTGGAGCGCCTCAAGGAGCGCAAGATCCCGGTCCTGCTCATGGGCATGCGCGCCGCGCCCAATCTCGGCGCCGACTATCAGAAGGCGTTCGATGCTGTTTATCCCGATCTCGCAAGCCAATATGGGGCTGTACTCTATCCCTTCTTCCTGGATGGCGTCGCTGGCACACCGGGCCTCAATCAGGCCGACGGCATGCATCCGACCGCCGCCGGCGTCGACGTGATCGTTACAAGGCTGGCGCCGGTGGTAGCGGAGTTCGTTAGAAAATTGCGATAAGGCTGGGCACCAAGGCCGAGCGCGTCTAGTGCCGGGGCAATTTCAAGGGAGGCAGCACGAATGGGCATCGAGGAGCGAGCGAAAGGTGAGCTGCGGCTCATTCCGGCCCGCAAGGGCGTGGCCGAGCGGGTGAAGGCCGGCCAGACTGTGACGGTGATCAACACCCATGGCAGCCAGGTCGTCGACAGTTGGGCCTTCAATGCCGAGGATCCCGGCGAGTTCATGTCGATGGAGCACAGCCGCGGCGCCATGCTGCGCGTCAATCCCCAGGTCGGAGACACGCTGCGCAGCAATCGCCGCCGCCCCATGCTCACCTTGACCGAGGACAATTCCGGCGGCATCCACGACACGCTGATCGCCGCCTGCGATCGCTATCGTTATGAGCAGCTAGGCCATGTTGGCCATCACGACAGTTGCACCGACAATCTGGCGAATGCCCTCGCTTCGCTCGGCGTCACCGACGCGGAGACACCGAGCCCGCTCAACCTGTTCATGAACATCCCGGTCGGTGAGGACGGCAGCGTCTCCTTCCAGCCGCCGGTGTCGACGCCGGGATCCCATGTCCGCCTCAGGGCCGAGATGGACCTGATCATCGTTTTCTCGGCCTGTCCCCAGGACCTGGTGCCGGTAAACGGCGCCGACTGCATCCCCCAGGATGCGCATTACACCATCGACTGACCGCCTCAGGCGCGGCTTGAGAGCAGAGTGCTCTGTCATCCCCGGCGCCGCCATAGGCGGCGGGAAGGGGATCCAGGGGCCGAAAGGACTTCGCCCGGAATTCCTGGATCCCCTTCCCTCGCCATTGCGTGGCTCGCCAGGGATGACAATCTCTTCGATATAACCCTTCAGATAAGAGCCCTCTGGCTCCCCGGACAGGAACGAAAAAGTGAGCAGCAACAATTCCTTCCAGCCGCTCGATTCGGGCGTGGTGCCGCGCTTTGCCGGCCCCTCCACCTTCATGCGCCTGCCCATGGCAAGACCGGAGGAGGTCGAGATCGCCCTGGTCGGCATCCCCTTCGATGGTGGCGCGACCAATCGTACCGGCGCTCGGCACGGCCCCCGTGAGATCCGCAACCAGTCGAGCCTGGTGCGGCGGGTGCACCACGTCACCGGCATCTCGCCCTTCGACCGGGTACGGGCGGGCGATTGCGGCGATGCGCCGATCAATCCGCTCGATCTCATGGCCAGCCTGGAGAGCATCGAGGCCTTCTATGCCGAGATCCATGCCGCCGGCGCCCGCCCATTGACGGCGGGGGGCGACCATCTCACCACCCTGCCCATCCTGCGCGCTTTGGCAAAGCAGGCCCCAGTGGGCCTCATCCAGTTCGACGCTCATTCCGACACCTATGACAGCTTCTTCGGCAGCCGCTACAACCACGGCACGCCGTTCCGCCGCGCCATCGAGGAAAGGCTGGTCGATCCCAAGCGCATGATCCAGATCGGTATTCGCGGCGCGATCTCCGACGCAGCCAATTACGACTTCGCCCGCGCCGCGGGCGTCCGCATCGTATTCATCGAGGAGTTCATGGCCCGCGGCGTGGCCGATGTCATGGCCGAAGCGCGCGCCATCATCGGCGAGCACCCCGCCTATCTCACCTTCGACATCGACGCGCTCGATCCTTCCTTCGCGCCTGGCACGGGCACGCCGGAGATCGGCGGGATCTCCTCGCGCGAAGCCCAGGCAATGATCCGCCTGATGGAAGGCGCCAATCTGGTCGGCGCGGACCTGGTGGAAGTCTCTCCGCCACTCGACCCCTCGGGCCTCACCGCCCTGACCGGCGCAACGCTGATGTTCGAGCTGCTCTGCGTGATGGCGAGTGGCGGCTGAGGTAATCCGGTTTTACGGTTATCCCGGATCTGCGGCGCAACACTGCATGCCGCACCGCGCGCGGAATGACCGACGTCCTCACACCACCAGGCGCAGCGGCTTGTCGATGGCCTGCAGCACGCGCGCCAGATCGTGGCCGCGCTTGAGGATCATGCCCGTCGGCGCCAGCACGCTATAGGCGCCCTGGCGCTGGGCGAGCGAGGGATCCTTGACGATGCGATAGAGCGGCATCTCCGAGGCGCGCCGAAAGATGGAAAACACGGCCTTGTCGCGCAGGAAATCGATGGCGTAGTCGCGCCATTCGCCATGGGAGACCATGCGACCGTAGAGATTCATGATCTGGCGCAGTTCGTGCCGGTCGAAGGCGATGGCTGGTGGATCGGGGCGGCGCGAAGCGGGAAGGTGCGCGACATCTGCGCTTTCGCTTCGCGAAAACAGCGATCCAGGCGGATCAGCCTCCGTCATGACGCCTCCTGTGTAAGCGGCTTGTCGTCACAGTGTCATGATTGCGCCGATCCGCCTCGCATTCAAGTTTTATTGCCTCCCGAACCGGTCATCGCAGGGGAAGACTGCCGTCTCCGGTGGAAAGCCGGCCGTAAAGCTCGGGCCGGCGATCGCGGAACAGCCCCCAGGCGGCGCGTTCAGCGCGAATCGCCTCAAGATCGAAGCTTGCCGTCAGCACGGCTTCGCCGGAGCGCCCCGCCTCCGCCACCAGCTCTCCGTGCTGGCCGGCAATGAAGGAAGAACCGTAGAAGGTCAGATCCTGCTCGCCGAAGCGCTCGACACCAATGCGGTTGGCCGCCATCACCGGCATGATATTGGCGCCGGCATGGCCGCGCATCACCGTGCGCCAATGCTCCATCGAATCGAAGCCGGTGGCGGGCTCGGAGCCGATCGCGGTGGGATAGAGCAGTGCATCCGCACCCATCAGCGCCATGGACCGCGCCGCTTCGGGGAACCACTGGTCCCAGCAGATGCCGACGCCGATGGTGCCGAAACGGGTAGGCCAGACCTTGAAGCCGGTATCGCCGGGCCGGAAATAGAACTTCTCCTCATAGCCCGGCCCGTCCGGGATATGGGACTTGCGATAGAGGCCGAGGACGCCGCCATCGGCGTCCACCATGACGAGGCTGTTGTAATAGGCTTGGTTGGCCCGCTCGAACAGGCTGACCGGCAGGACCACGCCGAGCTCGGCGGCAAGGGCGCGCATGGCCTTGAGGGTCGGATGATCCTGGTCCAGCGTGCGCGCCTTGGCGAAATGCTCGGCCTTCTCCTCCTGGCAGAAATAGAGATCCTCGAACAGTTCCTGCACGAGCACGATTTGGGCACCAGCACCGGCCGCCTCGCGCACCAGCCGCGTTGCCGTGGCCACATTGTCGTCAACGCTGTCGGTGCAGGCGAACTGCACCACGCCGAATGTCGTGTTGGCCATCATACCCCCTCGAAGCCGGTGAGGACGCCAACCGCATTCACCGCGATTTCGGCCACGGCATAACCGCCTTCCATCACGAAGAGCGTCGGCAGCCCGAGCTTGGCGATTCGCGCACCGATGAGCGGATAATGCTCGGTTTTCAGCTTGAAGGCGCTGATCGGGTCCTTCTCGAAGGTATCGACCCCGAGCGAGACCAGCAGCACGTCGGGCTTGTAGGCCGCCGCCTTGGCGCAGGCATCGTCCAGTGCCGCGCCCCAGACCTCGAAGGTGGTACCTGCCGGCATGGGATAGTTGACGTTGAAGCCCACACCCTTGCCGGCGCCTGTCTCGTCAGCATGGCCGAGGAAGAAGGGATATTCGTTGGCGGGGTCGCCATGCAGGTTGAGCACCAGTACGTCGTCGCGCTCGTAGAAGATCTCCTGCGTGCCATTGCCGTGATGATAGTCGACGTCGAGGATGGCGACCTTGCGAGCGCCCTTGTCCAGGAACCATTGCGCCGCCACGGCCGCATTGTTGATGAAGCAATAGCCGCCCATGAAACCGGAACCGGCATGATGGCCGGGCGGACGGCAGAGGGCGAAGGCCGACTTCTCGCCACTCTTGACCAGTCCGGCGGCCGTCAGCGCCACCTCATAGGAGGATTTGATCGCGTCCCAGGTGCCCTCCACGAAGGTCGCCCCGGCGTCGAAGGAATAATAGCCGAGCAGCGCCTCGATCGATTCCGGCGGCTTGTCGCCCCTCAGGCCGCGAGTCGGCCAGGTAAAGGGCATCGCCGTGCCCTCGCGCCCGGCAGCCTTCCACATCGGATAGGCCCGCCCGAGGAAATCGATGAAATCAGGCTTGTGCACGCGCAAGGCGGCATCGAGCGAATGGGTTTGCGGCGCCAGCACCGGGCCGAGCCCGACCGCGTCGATGCGGGCGCGGATGAATTCGGCACGAGAGGGCATCTCGAAGGCCGGCACGATGGCGCCGGCCACCAGTTCGACATTGCCGGCATGGCCCTTGTGACGCTCGGAATAGACGGATTTCATCGGGGAGCGGGTTCCAGTGACTGTTCCTAGAATTGTGATCACAATTCCCAGGCCTTAGCAAGGGCAACCAGATCGAAGGGGACAACCGGCGCCATTCTGCCCCTATTGCTTTTACCTAGGGGCAGTGTTTCATTCGCCGGACGGGATGACATTTGCATGATACGAGCTAAGAAGCATTCCGATACCACCCAGGGAGGTTCTATGCGTTTCGTAAAATTCGCGGCCGGCGCATTGGCGCTGATGGCCAGCATGGGCATGGCCAGCGCCAAGGATTGGTCGACCATCAAGATCGGCACCGAGGGGGCCTATCCTCCCTTCAACAGCCTGACGCCATCGGGTGAGATCGTCGGCTTCGACGTCGACATCGCCAAGGCCGTCTGCGAGAAACTGAAAGCCAAATGCACCGTCGTCGCACAGGATTGGGATGGCATCATTCCCGGCCTGAAAGCCGGCAAATACGATGCCATTTTCGCCTCGATGTCGATCACGGACGAGCGCAAGAAACAGGTCGATTTTTCCAGGTCCTATTACCAGACGCCGGCCGTCTGGGTCGCTCCTAAGGACAGCAAGATCAAATCCTTCGACTCCGAAGGCCTGAAGAGCGCCATCGTCGGCACCCAGTCCTCCACCATCCATTCCAACTTCCTGGAGGGTGAGATCGGCACCGGCGGCGCGCAGGTGAAGCTCTATCCCGCCCAGGATGAGGCCAATGCTGACCTGGCCGCAGGGCGTATCGACGCCGTCGAGGCCGACAAGAGCGCCATGACGGAGTGGCTCAAATCCGATGCCGGCAAGTGCTGCGAGATCAAGGCCGAGATCGACATCAAGAAATATGTGAAATATTTCGGCACTGGCGTCGGCGCGGCCGTGCGCAAGGAGGATACGGATCTTCGCGACGCCATCAGCAAGGCGATCGAGGAAATCCACGCCGACGGCACCTACCAGAAGCTGAACGCCAAGTATTTTCCGTTCGACCTCTGGGTGCCCTGACGCCACCGCCTGAGACGCGTGACGCATAGGCCGCTGGCCCCGTATGAGGCCAACGGCCATGACGTGACGGCGCATTGATCGGCCTGGCATCGAATCCGGTGCCAGTGCCCTATCCCGATGGCTCGGCGGCGGGGAGACGGAATGGAACTTCTGGGATTTGGTGCAACGGGATGGGGCCCCCCGCTGCTGCAAGGCGCCATGATGACCCTGGGCTTGGCCTTGTGCACCCTGCCTTTCGGCCTGCTGCTTGGACTCGCCGTAGCGATGGCCAAGAACGGCGGCCCCATATGGCTCGGCGTCGTCTGCGGTATCTATACCTCGCTGTTTCGCGCCTTGCCCGAGCTTCTCACCATCCTGATCGTCTATTTTCTGGGCCAATCCGCCATCAATGCGCTTCTGACGGCCCTGGGGATCGGCATCCAGATCGAAGTCAGCGGTTTTGCCGCCGGTTTCATGGCCCTCGGCCTGGTGCTCGGCGCCTTTTCCAGCGAGGTCTGGCTCGGCGCCCTGCGCAGCCTTTCCAGGGGACAGAGCGAGGGGGCGACCGCACTGGGCCTCAGCCGCGGCCAGACATTCCGCATGATCATCCTGCCGCAACTGATCCGCACGGCCCTGCCCGGCCTCGGCAACAATTGGATGGCGCTCCTCAAGGACACCTCGCTCGTCTCCGCCATCGCCGTCAGCGAACTGATGTACATGACCAACCGAGCCGTGTTTGCGACCAAGCAGCCCTTGATGTTCTATGCAGCCTGCTGCCTGCTCTATCTGGTGATGGCCATCCTGTCCGGAATCGTCCAGACAATGCTGGAAAGGTATTTTAATCGCGGCCAGAACCTGGCGAGGGCTTGAGCATGGATACGCTCTGGTCCGGTTTTCTCGGCCTCGTCGGTGATATCGGCCTCAACGCCGATCTGCTGGCGACCTACGGCCCGCGCTTCCTGGCCGGCCTGCGCCTGACGCTGCTGCTGGTCGCCCTGGCAATGGTGCTCGGCGCCTTGCTGTCCTTCCCGATCGCTCTGGCGCGCATGTCGCGCAATTCGATCCTGAGGGGGCTGGCCTATGGCTATATCTATTTCTTTCGCGGCACGCCGCTGCTGGCGCAGGTCTATCTGATCTACAACGGTCTTGGCATCTTCCTTGGTACCCACAAAACCTTCTTCGAGGATCTCGGCCTGTGGTGGCTACTGCGCGACGGCTTCTACTACGCGGTGGTGGCCTTCACCCTGAATACTGCCGCCTATCAGGCCGAAATCCTGCGCGGCGGCATCGAGTCGTTGCCGAGGGGCCAGACCGAGGGAGGCCTCGCCCTTGGCCTGCATGCAGGCCAGATTTTCCGCAAGATCATTCTGCCCCAGGCCCTGATGGTGAGCCTGCGCCCCTATGGCAACGAGTTGATCCTGATGCTCAAGGCGAGTTCGGTCGCCGCCCTTGTGGCGGTACCGGAACTGATGGGCGTGACACGTCTTGCCTTCTCGCGCACATTCGATTTCCAGGCCTATATGTGGACCGCGATCATCTACCTGATCATGGTCTTCGCCATCGCCCATGTCTGGAACCTTCTGGAGAAGCGGCTGACGCGGCACCTGCATCGCGCCATGCCGCAACTGGCGGCGACCGCTCAGGCGCATTGAGTGCCGGTGGGCCGGTCTTCCCGGCTCCATCGAGAGATGGAGCGGGACCGGCACACCAAAGCTAGATCCTGTCGACCAGGGTGGCGCCAGCCTGCCGCATGGCGTCAATCCCCGCAGCGACGGAACCATCGAGATCGATGCCGCGGCAGGCATCGAGTACGACGATGGTTTCGAAGCCCAGACGCCTGGCATCCTCGGCCGAGAAGCGCACGCAGAAATCGGTGGCGAGGCCGACGCAGAACAGTCGGCCGAGACCGCGCTCCCTGAGATAGCCAGAGAGCCCGGTCGGGGTTTTGCGATCGTTCTCGAAGAAGGCCGAATAGCTGTCGATGGCGCGATTGTAGCCCTTGCGGATGATCATCTCCGCCCTGGGCAAGGCCAGGCCGGGATGGAATTCGGCCCCTTGGCTGCCCTGGATGCAATGATCGGGCCAGAGCGTCTGCTCGCCATAGGGCATGGTCGTCGTGGTGAACGGCGCCTTGCCCGGATGGCTGGAAGCAAAGGAGGAGTGGCCGGGCGGGTGCCAGTCCTGCGTCAGCACGCAATGGGCGAAATCCACGGCCATCCGGTTGATATCAGGCACCACTGAATCACCGTCGGGCACGGCCAGAGCCCCGCCCGGGCAGAAGTCGTTCTGCACGTCGATCACCAACAGGACGTCGTTCGGGCCGGGCTTCATGAAATCTCTCTCTTCACGGCGTTATGCCTCTATCTTGATCACCCCGGCTGGAAGATCAACTTGCCTTTGATTCTCAGGGAGCTACACAGAAGAATAGGCTGCGGATTGCGACTCGCGGCCGGCAAAGGCAGGACCCCATGCGTCCAGATTTCTCTCCCGCCATCGTCGACGCCGAGCACAGCTATTTGCTGCATGGCCAGCGCTTGACCGCCCCCTCCCTGTTGCCGGGTCTCCATGTGGTGGCGACGCCCATCGGCAATCTTTCGGACATCACGCTTCGGGCGCTGACCACGCTGGCGGCCGCCGATCTCATCGTCTGCGAAGATACGCGCGTCACCAGCCGCCTCACCAATCATTATGGCATCAGCGCCCAGCTCCTGGCCTATAACGACCACAACGCGCCCCGCGTACGGCCCCAGATCCTGGAGCGCCTTACCAGCGGCCAGGGCGTTGCCCTGGTTTCGGACGCCGGCACGCCGATGGTGTCGGATCCCGGCTTTAAGCTGGTGCGCGAAGCGATCGAAGAGGAAATTCCCGTCTTCGCGGCGCCCGGCCCCTCCGCCGCGCTTGCGGCGCTGGCCGTCGCAGGCCTGCCGACCGACAGCTTCTTTTTCGAGGGCTTCCTGCCCAACAAGGACGGTGCCCGGTCCAACCGCCTCGCCGAGCTCAAGACCATTCCCGCCACCCTGATCTTCTACGAAAGCGGCCCGCGCCTCGCCGACAGCCTAGCCGCCATGGCGACGGCGCTCGGTGACCGAGCAGCGACCGTGGCGCGGGAACTGACCAAGGCCTATGAGACCGTCTATCGCGGCACGCTGGTGTCGCTGGCCACTGATTTCGCCATTGCCGACGAGCCGCGAGGCGAGATCGTCGTGGTGGTCGGCCCGCCCGTCGAGGAACCAGCCAGCGCCGACGACATCGAGGCATCGCTCGCCGCGGCCCTCGAAACACTTTCGGTGAAGGATGCCGCCGCCGCGGTCTCGGCCCGCCTCGGCCTGTCCAAGCGCGACGTCTATGCCCGCGCCGTCGAGATGGCCTCGGAGCGCCGCAGCAGGGCCTCTTGAGCAGGCTCGAACGCCAGGCTGCCTTCCGTGTCGGCCTCAATGCAGAGACAAAAGCGGCCTGGGTGCTGCGCCTCAAGGGCTATCGCCTGCTCGCCCGCCGCTTCAAGGTGCCGGGCGGCGAGATCGACCTGATCGCCCGGCGCGGCGGCACGCTGGTGTTCGTTGAAGTCAAGGCACGAGCGGATCTGGTGGTGGCGCTCGAAGCGATCACGCCCACCCAGCAGCGGCGCATAGCCGCCGCCGCCCGGGCCTGGCTGGCGCGCCATCCCGATCAGGCCCAGCTCACCCAGCGTTTCGACGCGGTCTTCGTGATGCCACGGCGCTGGCCGCGACACCTGGAAAACTGGTTCGAAATGGATCTGGGATAAGGGGAGCTGGTCTTCAGACGACTGCGTCACGAATGAGGCACGACCACCCTCCCCACGAAGCTGGGGACGGATTACCGCGCCCTACCAGCCACCGCCACGTTGCAGGCCGGTCCTGCAAACCAGTCCCCCAAGGCTTACCGCCCCAGTACCCGGTTCAGCCAATCCGCGATCGGCCGGCCGGTGTTCCGCGGCGCATTGGCCGTCATCACCGGCTCGACAGCCACCGGCTGGTCCTCCGGCGCTCCGTCGAATTGCGGCTGCGCCGCGATGACGTCCTCCGGCGGCGGCGCCTCGCGCACCCAGGGCTTGCCGGGCAACGGCGCCGGCGACACGCCCTTGTGGGCACCGCGCATGAACTCGTTCCAGATCTGGGCCGGCAGGCTGCCGCCGGTCATGCGCGAGGTGGAGGTGCCGTCGTCGTTGCCGAGCCAGACGGCCGTCACCATGTGGCTGGTATAACCGATGAACCAGGCATCGCGATAATTCTGGCTGGTGCCGCTCTTGCCGGCCGATTGCCAGCCTGGCAGGCCATATTTGCGCGCCGTGCCGACCGTCAGCGTCTGGCTCATCATCGCATTCATCATGCCGACCTTGTCGTCCTCGATGACGCGCTGATTGCCGGGAGCCTGGCGCTGGAACAGCACCTTGCCCTTCTCGGTCTTGATGCTCCTGACCACATAGGGGATCACCATGCGCCCGCCATTGGCGAAAGTGGCATAGGCCGAGGTGATCTCCAGTGGTGTGACTTCCGAGGTGCCGAGGGCGATGGAGGGATTGGGCTCGAGATTGGAATTGATGCCGAGGCTGTGGGCAACCGCCACCACCGCCTTGGGGCCCACTTCGGCGCACAGGCGCACCGCGACCGTATTGAGCGAGAGGGCAAGCGCCGTGGTCAGCGAGACCGGGCCGCGATATTCGCGCGAGAAGTCCTTCGGGCTCCAGCCCGCCAGGGTGATCGGCGCATCGTCACGCACGGTTTCGGGCGTGGCGCCGTTCATCAGCGCCGCGAGATAGACGAAAGGCTTGAAGGTGGAGCCGGGCTGGCGATAGGCCGAGATCGCCCGGTTGAACTGGCTTTCGGCATAGGAGCGCCCGCCCACCATGGCGCGCACGGCGCCATCGGGATCCATCGCAACCAGGGCCCCCTGGCTCACGCGCAGCTTGCCGCCGGACTTGTCGAGGCCCTGGCGCAGGGATTGCTCGGCAAGGTTCTGCAGCTTGGCGTCGATGGTGGTCTCCACCACCACGTCGGTGTCGAGCGGGCCAGTGAGATCGCTGAGCTGGTTGGAAATCCAGTCGGCCGGATAATTGCCGGAAGAGCGAACCGCCAATTTGGAAACCTTGACCGGCGTGGCCTGAGCCGCCTTCTCGTCCTGTGCGGAAATCGCCCCGGTATCGACCATGGCGTCGAGCACGAGCTGGGCCCGGTCATGCGCACCCTTGGGGTTCTTGGTCGGGTCGAGTGACGACGGAGCCTTGACCAGGCCGGCCAGGGTCGCGGCTTCGGCAATGGTGAGATTCTTGGCAGGTTTGCGGAAATAACGCTGCGCCGCCGCCTCGATGCCATAGGCACCCGCGCCGAAATAGACGCGGTTGATATACATCTCCAGGATCTGGTTCTTGGAGAATTTGCGCTCGAGATAGACGGCGAGGATGGCCTCCTGGATCTTGCGGCGCAGGCTGCGTTCCGGCGTCAGGAAGACGTTCTTGGCCAGCTGCTGGGTCAGCGTCGAGCCGCCTTGGGTCAGGCGATGGGTGGTGAGATAGACATAACCGGCGCGGGCCAAGCCCTGCGGGTCGACGCCGTAATGGGAATAGAAGCGCCGATCCTCGATGGCGACGAAGGCCAGAGGCACATATTTCGGCAGATCCTTGAGCGAGACGGCGGCGCCGCCCATTTCGCCCTGATTGGCGAGCACGGTGCCATCAGCCGAGACGATCTTCACATTGGGCGGCCGCGGCGGCACTTCCAGGTTCTGGATCGGCGGCAAATTGGCGGCATACCAGGCCACCACGCCGCCAACGCCGAGCAGGCCCCACATGCACATCACGAAGGACCAATAGGTCAGGCGGTAGAGCATCGAGCGGCGGCGCTTGGGCTTGCGTCCTCCGCCGCCAGAACTACCACCGCCTCCGCCGCGGCGGGACGAACCACCGCCACTTCGAGAGGAGGATCCGCCGAACAGGCTCCAGCCCTTCTTCGAACGCACGGCCTTGGCGCGCAAGGGCGCGCGATCGCGCTGCTCCAGCGGTACGGGCGCGGGCCGATCTTCCCGGGTCAGGCGAAACGTATCGCCCTGATCGGCCTCCTGGCCTGCTTCCGGCTCGAAACGCGGCTCGACCCGCTCAACCATGCGCCGTTGCCCTTGCGCCATCCTTGCCTTCCAAAACTCCAGAACAAAGCGCGTTCAAGCGTGGACGCTCCCTTGCTCTAACTCATCATTTCCAGCCGATCCGACGGATTGGCTATCGCGTCATTACGATTGTCTTGCCAATTCTTGGCGATACCGCCAATCGCAAGACGCCCCTGCAATCAGACCCGTCATAGCAGCGTTGGGTTAACAACGGTTACCACCGGAATTTCCTCCTGCTTTCCACTGCGCGAAAGGCATGAACAAGGCGTCAATCCGTCATTGTCGTGGCGCATTCAAGCATCGATGCCGTGCAAAGCGTGGAAAAACCATGCAGGCCGCGGCAGGCGAGAGCAAAACGCGTTTGGACGCAAACGCTTCTTCGCCCTCGCTCTATGTTTTGACGCGTCATTGCGATTCTTGGCGATTCCGCCAAATCGCAAAACGCTTTGGCCCTTTCGTAAAATCTCCGCGCCTTGTAGGAGACGTTTCCTGGAGCGTTTTGCGACACTTGGCTATTCAGCCAAATCGCAAAACGCTCCAGGAAACGGCAGGAGGATCTATGGCGCTCATCTACAAGATCTTGACGGCGCAACAATGGCGCAATGCCGAGGCCAGCGGGCGCTTCGATGGGGCGCCCATCGATGTCCAGGATGGCTACATCCATTTTTCCTCCGCCGAGACAGCACAGGAGACGGCGGCCCGGCATTTCGCCGGCCAGGACGATCTCGTCCTCGCCGCCGTCGAGGCTGACAGGCTGGGCGAGGCCCTCAAATGGGAAGTCTCGCGCGGCGGTGCCCTGTTCCCGCATCTTTATGCCGCCCTGCCCCTCGATTTGGTCGAATGGACGGCGCCCCTGCCGCTTGGAGCGGACGGCCACCATGTCTTCCCGCTCGAGTTCCTTTCGAGCCAGCAGCCATGATCGGCGCAGCCTTCGCCCTGATCCGTCCCCGCTTGTTCCGGATGGATCCCGAGCAAGCGCATGAGGCTACTCTCTCCGCCCTGCGCAGCCTGCCGATGCCGCCTTCCCTCCCCGATCCGGCCTCGCTCAAGGTGAAGGCCTTCGGGCTCGATTTCCCCAATCCGGTCGGCGTGGCCGCCGGCTTCGACAAGAATGCCGAGGTCGTCGATCCGCTGTTCAAGCTTGGCTTCGGCTTCGTGGAGATCGGCAGCGTCACGCCGAGGCCGCAGGATGGCAATCCCCGCCCCCGCCTGTTCCGCCTGCCGGCGGACGAGGGTGTGATCAACCGCTTCGGCTTCAACAATCAGGGCCATGCCGCCGTACTGGCCCGCCTCAAAGCCCGCAAGGGCCGCGGCATCCTGGGTGTCAATGTCGGCGCCAACAAGGACAGCGAGGACAAGGCCGCCGACTATGCCGCCGGCATCATCGTCTTCGCCCCCGTCGCTTCCTATTTCACCCTCAACATTTCCTCGCCCAACACGCCGGGCCTGCGCAATCTGCAAAAGCGGGAGGCGCTCGACGAATTGCTGGCCCGTGCGGTGGAAGCGCGCGATACGGCCGCGCTCATCGGGCCGCGTCGCCCGCTTCTTCTCAAGATCGCGCCCGACGTCACCATGTTCGAACTCGACGACATCGTCGACCGCGCCCTCGCCCACGAGCTCGACGGCATGATCGTCTCCAACACCACGATATCGAGGCCCGAGTCACTCAAGGAGCGCGAGACGGCCAAGGAAGCGGGCGGCCTTTCGGGCGCGCCCTTATTCGAACTCTCCACGCAGGTGCTGGCCGAAACGGCGCGGCGCGTCGGCGGCCGTTTCCCGCTGATCGGGGTCGGCGGCATCCATTCGGCTCAGACCGCCAAGGCCAAGCTGGATGCCGGCGCCACGCTGGTGCAGCTCTATTCCAGCTTGGTCTACAAGGGCCCCGGCCTGATCCGGCAGATCAAGAAGGGAATCCGATAAATCCGTCAAAGGACGGGGCAGACAGGCAATAGCCTGCGGCAAGGAAGGCCGGTTGCCCGGCTCACCGGAGCACGCCAGGGTGTTGGGATCCGTGCCCCCGAAGGGCGGATGAGGGATCGCAGTGTCCCGTCCCAGCCATTTCTGGGGTTCGTTCCAAATACCTGGAGAAAGACGGCTCTCAGGCGGCCTTCATCCGACCGTCTGGAATAGGCCGACTATCAGGATCTCCCCATCGGGCAACGGGTAGAGCGTCGTTTTCAGTAAAGATGCGCCAACCTATGGCGTTGCTTTGGCATGAAGCCCTCTGACCTGACGCCTTGACGGAATTGCTTCTTTCCGGAATTCAGGGAAAGTGATAGCAGCATCGAAGGTCTAGTTTTGGAGTTTCCAGGTGTCGAAATTCGTTCGTTCCCTAGTGCTTCTGGTGATTTGCTCCGTTGCCGCCGGGTGCATGTCTATTTCCAGCATGCACGCACCAAATGCCGCCAGGGGTACTGGAGCGATAATATTTGACATATCCCTTCATAACGCCGGCTGCATTCCGAACGATATCGTTGTAGGAGAGCTAGAGCCTAGCAATAATATGTATAAATATAGTACACATTTTAGTGTTTCGGACGGGGTTGACGCGCTTGTAGGAAAAACTTCCCCCGTCATGCGTGAAATAAAAGCCGGAAAATACGGAATTCTTCAGTATACATGTACATTCGGCGGCAAGCGCCGCATGGTGCTTACCCACTCGGCACGCACACAGGTGGGCAGGACGACCTATTGGCTCAAGCCAATTGCAACTTTTGAAGTTCAAGCCGGCGAAATCGTTAACATCGGTAAGCTGCGTTCCATCCCCGACCCGAATGAAAAACCCAGTTTCTGGACGTTGTCGGCTCGCTACGGCACCCCTGTACTGACTGATATCCCGCCGGCCGAACTACAGAAGTTCGTCTCAGGCACTTCCTCGATCAAACAGCCTGTTGTCACACGCTTGATGGTGCTGGAGCCGATCAGCGCCGTCGGCGCAACGCCGCCGAGCCCTGGCGGCGCGGCAGTGACGCAATGAACTCCGCGATTGGCTGAGCGCGCTCGAAGTCGTCGGCGCGCGCTTCCCCCTGATCGGGGTTGGCGGCATCCATTCGGCCGAAACCGCCAAAGCCAAGCTGGATGCCTGCGCCACACTGGTCCAACTCTATTCCAGCCTGGTCTACAAGGGCTCCTGCCTGCTCAAACAGATCAAGAAGGGGCTGCGGTAAGCTTCTGGGATCGCAGGCATCCTTGCCTGCTCTTGGAAACGTAACGCGTGTGGGAAAGGAAAAGCAGGCAAGGATGCCCGCGATCCCAGAAGTCATTACGCCGCCTTCTTTTCCGGCTTGAAGCGCTGGTAGAAACGCTCATCCTTTGCAACCATGTCGCGCAGCAGCTTGTTGGGCTGGAAGCGCGGGCCAAAGGTGGCTGCCAGCTTATCGCACAGGGCCACGAAGGCCTTGCTGCCCATGCCGTCGATATAGGACAGGGCTCCCCCCGTGAACGGCGCAAAGCCGAAGCCGAGGATGGAGCCGACATCCGCCTCGCGCATGTCGGTGATGATGCCGTCCTCCACGGTACGAGCCGCTTCCAGTGCCTGGACCACGAGGAAACGGTGCTTCAGGGTCTCCTTGTCGATGGTGTCGGGATCGAGTTTCACCGCCTGGAGATCCGACAGGCCCGGCCATAGCCGCTTGGAGGCGCCGGCGGGATAATCGTAGAAGCCCTTGCCGTTCTTGCGGCCGAGGCGGCCATGCTGATTGAGCAAAGCATCGAGCAGCTTCTCCTGCGCCGGATCGATGGCGGCCTCACCGAGATCCTTTTTGGTGGCCTGCAGGATCTTCCATGCCAGGTCGATGGCGATCTCGTCGTTGAGCGAGAGCGGCCCGACCGGCATGCCGGCCGCGCGGGCGACGTTCTCGATCATCGCCGGCGGCACGCCCTCGCCCAGCATCAGATGGCCTTCGCGTATATAGTTGAGCACGCAGCGATTGGCGAAGAAGCCGCGGCCGTCATTGACCAGGATCGGCGTCTTCCTGATCGCCCGCACGAAGTCGAACGCCACGGCGATGGCCTTGTCACCGGTCCTGGCACCCTTGATCACCTCGACCAGCAGCATCTTGTCGACCGGCGAGAAGAAATGCACGCCGACGAACTGTTCGGGACGGGCCGAGTTCTCGGCCAGCGAGGAGATCGGCAGCGTGGAGGTATTCGATGCGAAGACGGTATCCTCGCTGATCACTGCCTGGATCTTCTTGATCACCTCGGCCTTGACGGTGCGATCCTCGAACACGGCCTCGACGATGAGGTCGACGCCGGCGAGCGCGTTGAAATCGGCCGTGGCGGTGATCCGGCCGAGCAGGGCTTCCTTATCGGCCATCGAGGCGCGGCCCTTCTTGATCTGGCCGGTGATCAGGCCGTCGGAATGGGCCTTGCCCTTGTCGGCGGCTTCCTGATCGCGGTCAACAAGCACCACGTCGAGCCCGGCCAGTGCCGAGACATAGGCGATGCCTGCGCCCATGAAGCCGGCGCCGACCACGCCGACGCGCTTGAGGTTGGACGGCGGCAGGGCCGGACGGCGCGCGCCCTTGTTCAACTCCTGCATGGAGACGAACAGAGTGCGGATCATCGAGCGCGCCTCGGTCGAGCGCAGCACATGGGCGAAATAGCGCGATTCCACCGTGAGCGCGCGGTCGAAGGGCAGCTGGAGGCCCTCATAGACCGATTGCAGAATGGCCCGGGCGGCGGGATAATTGTCGTATGTCTCGCGGCGATAGAGCGCGTTCGCCGGCGGGAACACCATCATGCCGGCCTTGGAATAGACCGGGCCGGCCGGCAGGCGGAAGCCTTCGACATCCCAGGGCGCCACCGGCGAGCCACCGTCCCTGATCCATTCCTTGGCCTTTACAACCAATTCCTCACGCGGCGCGACGGCATGCAGAAGGCCCATCTTCTGGGCCTGGCTGATGCGCAGCTGATCGCCCTTGAGCAGCATCTGCAGGGCCTGGTCCGGCTTCATCAGGCGGGACACGCGGGTGGTGCCGCCGGCACCGGGGAACAGGCCGACCTTGACTTCGGGCAGGCCGACGCGGGCCTTGTCATTGTCGGAGGCGCCGATGCGGTAATGGCAGGCCAAGGTAAGCTCGAAAGCGCCACCCAGGCAGACGCCGTTGATGGCGGCAGCGAAGGGCTTGCCTGCGGTTTCGATGCGTCGATAGAGCTGGGAGAGAAAGCGGCTCTCCGCGAAGAAGGTCTCCATCGCCTTCTCTTCGCCGAGCTCGGCGCGCGCCTTGGCATAGCGCTGGCCCATGCCCTCGAGCATGGTGAGGTCGGCGCCACCGGAAAAAGCGTCCTTGCCCGAGGCGATCACGCACCCCTTGATGGCGGCATCGGAGGTCACGCGCTCGAGGATCTGGCCGAGCTCCTCCATCACCTCCACGGTGATGACGTTCATCGAGCGGGCGGGCATGTCCCAGGTGGCGAGAGCGATACCGTCGCTATCGACATCGAAGCGGAAATTGTTCATCTCAGATCCTCTCGATGATGGTGGCAGCGCCCATGCCGGCGGCAACGCACAGCGTGATCAGGGCGGTCGACTTGCCGGTGCGCTCGAGTTCGTCGAGAGCGGTGCCCAGGATCATCGCACCGGTGGCGCCGAGCGGATGGCCCATGGCGATGGCGCCGCCGCAGGGATTGACCCTGGCGGGATCGAGATCGAAGGCCTGCATGTAGCGCAGCACCACCGAGGAGAAGGCCTCGTTGATCTCGAACAGATCGATGTCGGCCTTGCTCATGCCGGCCTTGCGCAGCAAGAGTTCAGTGACGTCGACGGGACCGGTCAGCATCAGGGCGGTATCCGAGCCGATCGAGGCAGCTGCCCGGAGACGGGCGCGCGGCTTGAGGCCGAAGCGCTTGCCGGCCTCGGCCGAACCGATCAGCACGGCGGAAGCACCATCGACAATGCCGGAGGAATTGCCGGCGTGATGGACGTGGCTGACCTTCTCGACTTCCGGATGCGACTGTACCGCGACCGCGTCGAAGCCACCCATCTCGCCCATCTGCACGAAAGAGGCATTGAGCGAGGCCAGGGACTGCATGGTGGTGGACGGGCGCATATGCTCGTCCTTGTCCAGGATGGTCAGGCCGTTGATGTCCTTGACGGCGATGACGGAGTTGGCGAAGCGCCCCTCGCTCCAGGACTGGGCGGTGCGGCGCTGCGATTCCACCGCATAGCCGTCGACGTCGTCACGCGAGAAACCGTATTTGGTGGCGATCAGATCGGCGGAAATGCCCTGGGGCATGAACCAGGTCGGCACCGCGCTGGAGGGGTCGAGCGCCCAGGCACCACCCGAGGCCATCATGCCGATGCGCGACATGCTCTCGACGCCGCCGGCGACGACGAGGTCCTTCTGGCCGCCGGCGATCTGGCCGGCCGCAAGGTTCACTGCATCCAGGCCCGACGCGCAGAAACGGTTGATCTGCACACCCGGTACTTTCTCGCCAAGGCCTGCATGCAGGGCCGCGATGCGGGCGATGTCGCCGCCGGCCTCGCCGATCGGATCGACGCAGCCGAGGATGACGTCCTCCACCGCATTCTCCGGCAGCTCGTTGCGCTTGGCCACGGCCCTCAGCGTCTGGCTCGCCAGCGACAGGCTGGTGACCTCGTGCAGGGCGCCATCGGCCTTGCCCTTCCCGCGCGGCGTACGCACGGCGTCGTAAATGAAGGCTTCGCTCATTGGGTCTCTCCCTGGGAACGCGAGCATCTTGCCCGCTTTTCCCGATCAGACATACAGCTTACAAGAGCGGACATCGCGACATGTCTGCATGTCGCCGAGATGTCCGCGCTCCAATCAAAACGCCTCGGCTTCCAGAGCCATCACGTCGCCGGCACCAGCCGTGACACGGGCCAGGCGCAGCCCGGTTTCCGGCAGCAGCCTGTCCGCGAAGAACCTGGCCGTCACCAGCTTGTTCCTGGCAAAGGCATCGTCTCCCTTGGCCAACGCCGCCTTCGCCATCTGCGCCCACATCTGGCCGAGCGCGACCAGGCCGAAAAGGTGGAGATAATCGGTCGAAGCCGCGCCGGCATTGTCCGGCTTGGCCAGGGCATTCTGCATCAGCCACATCGTGGCCTGCTGCAGGTGGCCGGCCGAAGCCTTCAAGGGAGCAATATAGGGCTTGAGCGCCTCGTCTGCCTCATGGGTCTTGAGGAAACCGTTCAATTCCCCCAGATAGGCCATCATGGCGCGGCCACCGTCGCGCGGCAGCTTGCGCCCGACGAGGTCGAGCGCCTGAATGCCGTTGGCGCCTTCATAGATCAGGGTAATGCGCGCATCCCGCACGAACTGCTCGACGCCGACCTCGGCGATATAGCCGTGACCGCCAAACATTTGCTGGCTATTGATCGCATTCTGCAGGCCGTTTTCGGTGAGGACGGCCTTGACGATCGGCGTCAGCAGGCCAAGCCGGTCATCGGCCGCCTGGCGCGCGGCCGCATCGGGGGAACGGCGATGGATATCGGCCTGGAGCGCAGTGGCGAGCGCCAAAGCGCGGCCACCTTCGTTGAGGGCCCGGGCGGTCATCAAGGTGCGCCGCACGTCGGGATGCACGATGATGGGATCGGCCGCCTTGCCCGCTTCCTTGGTGCCGGTGAGGGCCCGGCCCTGCAAACGGTCCCGGGCATAGGCAGCTGCGTTCTGGGTGGCGACATCGCCGAGCGCCAAACCCTGCATGCCGACCGCCAGGCGCGCCTCGTTCATCATCACGAACATGGCGGCGAGGCCCTTGTTCTCGGCACCGACGAGATAACCAATGGCCTCTTCATAGTTCATCACGCAGGTCGAATTGGCGTGAATGCCCATCTTCTCCTCGATCTTGCCGCAGGAGACCTTGTTGCGGTCACCGAGGGAGCCGTCGGCGTTGACCAGAACTTTCGGGCACACGAACAGCGAGATGCCCTTGGTGCCTTCAGGCGCGCCCTCGATGCGAGCAAGCACCAGATGCACGATGTTGTCGGCCAGGTCATGCTCGCCGGCGGAGATGAAGATCTTGGTGCCGGAGATCTTGTAGGAGCCATCGCCGACGGGCACGGCCTTGGTGCGGATCAGGCCGAGATCGGTGCCGCAATGCGGTTCGGTGAGGTTCATCGTGCCGGTCCATTCGCCGGCTATCATCTTGGGCAGGTAGGCCTGCTTCTGCTCATCGCTGCCATGCTCCAGGAGAGCGGCGATGGCGCCCTGGGTCAGTCCCGGATACATGCCGAAGGCCAGATTGGCGCCCGAAACGAATTCCTGCATGACCGAGTTGAGCACAGCCGGCAGGCCGGCGCCGCCATATTCCGCCGGGGCCGGCAAGCCCACCCAGCCGCCTTCGCGATAGGCTTGATAAGCCTGCTTGAAACCATCCGGTGTCGTCACCGCGCCATCGTCGGAGCGAATGCAGCCCTCGCGGTCGCCGCTGACATTGAGAGGCTGCAGCAGCTCCTCGCACATCTTGGCGCCTTCGCCGAGAATGGCGCCGACGGTTTCCGGGGAGACGTCCTCGAAACCGGGAAGATTGTTGTACTTGTTAATGTCGAGCACGTCGTTGAGGAGGAACATCACATCCTCCACGGGAGCCTTGTAGCTGGGCATCTGTCTGTTCCTGTTCGACTATTTCTGCTGACGGGCGAGGCGGCTGCGTACGGTGTCGCGCGCATGGCTGAGTTCGGCATAAGCGTGGTCGATGTCGCGACGGCGACGGTCGAGCTCGGCGAGCTTCTCTTCGAACCGCTCGAGGGCGACGCGCAGCTGCGTGGCCTGGCCATCGCCGAGATCGTAGAGGTCGAGCATCGACTTGACCTCCTCGAGCGAGAAGCCGACGCTCTTGCCCATTAGGACAAGCTTGAGGCGCGCGCGATCACGACGGGAATAAATACGCTCCTGGCCCCGCCTCGTGGGGGTCAGCAGGTCCTTTTCTTCGTAGAAACGCAGGGTACGCGAAGTCACCTCGAACTCGGTGACCAGTTCGTGGATGGTGAACTGCTCCTTGCGCTGTCCACCCTTCCGCAGGTCGGCGGCTTCATCGGAGAAGGCCATCTCGCTCAGTGACATCGTACACCTCTGCATCGCGGATGAGGGGGAGATACATTCAGTTTACGTTAACGTCAAGATGCGATCGCAAGAATGTGAAGCCCGCGAGGTCGAGGATTCACTCCGCCCAACCCTGTCCTCCGTGCTTTATCGGTGCCGTTGCCCATAGAGTTCGTAGAGCGGTCCGCTATGGGGCGGCGGCAGGCTGGTCGACCCCAACCGCTGCGGACCAAGCCTTCTGGCTACGGCGATGGAGGCTGCGTTGTCGGGATGGATGACATGGACGATCTCCTGCCATCCGAGCTCCTCTAGACCCAGGTGACGCAGCGCGCTGCAGCCTCCGTGGCATAGCCCTTGCCCCAATGGGAACGATACAGCGCCCAGCCGATTTCCGTGCCTGGCCAGCCTTCGGGCTGCCAGGGGCCGACGCGGCCGACCCACTGGCCCATCGCCTTCTCTACACCGAGAAGTTACTGAAGCCGCGCGTGATCCACGCGCCGGTCACCAAAGTCATCGCCCGCCACGCCGGCGCGCGCTCCATCAGGCCGCCGATGTAGCGCGCCGCCTGCGGATCCACCATCATCGCGACCCCTGGCTCGAAAATCCTCCGGCCCCGGCGGGCGCAGGACAAGCCTGGCTGTCTGAGTGTGGGTCCCAGCATGGCTGCCTCAATGTCCCCCGTCGCCATGCCCGCAGCCGCCATGGCTATCCCCACAGCCGACTGGAGCATCGGCACCGCCAGCATCCCACTCCGATGCGGCAAAAACGAAAAAGAGCGGGCGCAAGCGACGCCGCCTGTAAAGCTGCCGCCGCCTTTCCCAGGCCGCAGCCCCCCACAGGATGGCAACTACCAGCCCCAAACCGGCGAACAGGCCGCCGATGGCCAGCAAGGTCGTCGCGTAAACGTCGGTCGCCATGCTGCCTCCCGGCTTCACCCTGAGAACAAAGAGACGCCTCTCGGGAATCCTAACCGAAATCGACGCAGGGTCCAGAGCAACGCGTGGTGACCACCAGACGATCTTGGCTCCAACGCCTTGCTTCGACGTACCCTTGCGTTTCCCGGTGGCTCTGCCGAGCCGCAAACGCCCTAGAGTCAGCGCTACATTTGACATAAACGCGGCCGTGCTGCTGGCCGAACGCGGCTATCGGGTCCAGGGCATCGACATCTCGCCAACGGCCATCGCCTGGGCCAATGAGATCTTCAAGGCCGCCGGGCATGCCGGCCGTTTCGTCCAGGGCAATGTCCGCGCCATACTCGACATCGGAGCCGCGTCCTTTGCCCTGGTCTTCGGCGCCTGCCTGCATTGCCTGATCGGCGCCGACCGCTGCCTCTGCCTGGCAGAGGTGCGCCGCATTCCAGCTGGATAGCGTCTTCATCGCCAGCACCATATGCGGCCCGCCGCACTCGTCAGGGGCCTGCGCCCGCTACGATGCGGAGCGCCTGGTAGAGGGCGGCATTCCCACGCGCACCCTCAGGCCGCTGCCCGCTCTCCTAGCGGAACTGGAGGAGGCCGGCTTCGAGGTGGTGGATCATCGTATCCGCCGCAATCCCTGGTGTGACTGCGCCACAATCGTCACCCGCCTCGCATCCCTTGCTCAGAACTTGTAGCTCACGCCGAGCAGCGCCGTGGTTTCGTTGAAGCGGACCTTGCCGGAGGGATTGCCGCGCAGCCGCCATTTGCCGAAATCGGAATAGCGTACCTCGCCGCGCACCGACCAGTTCTCGTCGATCGCATATTCGAGGCCGGCGCCCACAGTCCAGCCCACGCGAGTGGTGCTCTGCGATGACACGCCAGCCGGTATGGTGACGCGGTATTTCTCATCGGCAAAGGCGACGCCCGCGGTCAGATAGGGCAGGAAACGATCGAAAGCGTAGCCGAGGCGGCCGCGGACGGACCCCTGCCATTCGCTCTTGAAGCGGACGGCGTAGGGCGTGGCGGCGGCGATGCCATGGCGCGTCTTGGAAAGGGAGCTGTAGTCGATGTCACCTTCCAGGCCGACCACGATATGGTTGTCGAACTGGTAGTTGTAGCCGGCATGCAGGCCCCCGACGAAGCCGACATTGTTGAAGCCCTGGCGATAGCCATCGCTCGAGGTGATCTTGGCATTGCCGAAGGCAGCGCCGGCATGGGCACCGACATAGAAACCGGTCCAGCTATAGGGGGCGGCCGGCGCGATCGGCTCGGCGGTGGCATAGCCAAGGTCGGCGGCCAGAACCGGAGTGGCGCTCGCCAGGAGGGCGGCTAGGGCAAGACGCAGGCGCATGGGACAATCCAGGTTGAGCGTTCGATATCAACACTCATGCCACGAGCGGCGGCGGCTGTTTGTATCGGGAGAAACAGGAGTGGGTTGAGGCAAGGAAGGGCGGACGAGACGTCCGCCCTTCCTTGCCTCAACCCACTCCCGTGAGATCGACGAGCAGGCTTTCGGCCTTCAGGCGCGCCTTGCCGTTGGTTCCACCGGCCTGGCCGACGCGCAGGGCATTGATCAGCCGCCGCCCGTCCCCAATGCCGAAACGACGCCGGCATTCGCCGGCACAATCGGGATCATCGGCGAGAACGGCCATCGGCCAGGCCGACAAGCCCATGCGGGTCAGTTCCAGCCAGCAGCGATGGAAAGCCCGGCCCGATTGCAGCGGTGTTTCCTCGAAGGGCCGGTGAAACAGCACGATGCCAGCGGCACTGAGCGTCTTGCCGCGCTCCCCGAAGAGGGCGGGTGCGAGCTTGAGACGATCGACCAGCGAGAACAGGCCTCCGCCCATTACCTGGCGGGCGAGAAAGCCCTCGATCGGGCTGAGGTGCAAGGCATCGAGGTTCATGCCGTCCTCGCCATAGGCCGGATCGGACCTCGACAGCCGCATCCAGCTCAACAGTTCCAGGCGAAAAGCCCTGTCGCGGAGGAGATGCAGGCTCGCCTCGTCCGCGAGGCCGGCGAGAAACGCCCTGTGTTCCGGTGCTGCCACCAGCGTGACGTCGGGCCGTTCACCGGCCCAGGCTTGCAAATCACGTGCCTTGCTTGTCTCGACTGCGAGAAAGGGCGCGCGCCAAGTGACCCGGCTGCCCAAGGCCTCGGCCATGCCGGACGGCTGCGTGCCTTCCGTCACCTCGAAGCGTGCCAGCCGCCGTAATCCGCCCGGGCCATCTTCATCGACTTCCGCAATGGTGCCGGCGCCAAGGCCGAGTTCGGCGAGGGTGATCAGCATACCCTCCAGTGCAGCGCCGCAGGAAACCGCTAAATCGCGCCCCTCCGGATCCCCCACGGCGAGGCGTCGGGCAGGATCGGCCAGGAGCGCGATGGAGCCATCGGCCTCGAAGCACCAGCGCGCCGGCTGGGTGTTGTGCACCGACGGCGCGAGGTTCGCACCTCCAACCAATCGTCGCTGCGTGGCGGCATCGAACATGGGTCACAGGACCTTGCGATAGAGGTGGAGGCGATGCAGCTGGCGGGCACCGGCCTTCTCGGCCTGGCGCAGGCTTGCCCGGTTCACATCGGCGATCCAGGTGCCGCCGACGCTGCGATAGCCCGCCGCCTTCATGGCAGAGACGACATGGTGCAGCATCAGCGGGTTGACGCCTTCGCCGTGATAGGCCGGCAGCACACCCTGGAAGATGATCACGGCACGCGTGCGGGTCAGGCGATAGCGCAAATAATGCCAGGGCGTCGTGAGCTTGAAACGTGCGCCTGTCGCCCGGACGAGTGGGTTGAGATCGGGGATGGCGATCACGGCCCCGATCGGTTCGCCGCGCCTCTGCATCACCACGGAAATGCGCGGATCGATGATGGTCTTCATGTCGCGCGCCTGGAACTCGAATTCCTCCCAGCTCAGCGGCACGAACATCGGATTGTCGGCGAAGGACGCGTTGAGGATGGCATGCGCATCCTTGAGCCGCGCCGGCAGGGTCTTGCGATCGACCGGCGCGAAGGCATAGTCGCCACTCGCCAGCAGGGCCCGTTGCTTGGGGCCGAGCAGCATCGCCGGATCGATGGCGGTGAGGTCGAGCGCGGTGGTGCTCATCGGAAATTCCGCCCGGTAGCCGGCCCCCTCCAGCAGCTTCATCACGTGAGGCGGGCTGTAGATCTGGTCGGTATAGGGGGCATGCTCAAACCCGCCGGTCTGCACGCCGGCCTGCTGCATCGCCGTCAGGTTGAAGTTGCCGATCAATTCGTCGAGGCCGCGCTCGCGCGCCCAGGCTTCCGCCTCGCCCAGCAAGGCCCGCGCGGCATCGGCATCGTCGGCACAGTCGAAATAGCCGAAAAGGCCGCGCTTCTGCCCGTAACGCTCGTTCGAGGCGCTATGGACATGGGCCGTGATCCGCCCGAGCACCCGCCCGCCCGCATGGGCGGTAAAGAAGGCCAGGTCGTCCCGCCCCGAGAACAGCGGATTCTCGCGCACCGACAGGAAGCGCTGGAGATCGTTCCGCATCGGCGAGACATAGAGCGTCTGCCTGCCATAGGCCTCGAAGGGAGCCGCAAAGAAAGCGTCGAAATCGCCCCTACGAATGGTGACCATCATGTCTCTCCGACAAGAGCATGGCGACACGCTGCATCGCCCTGAGCTCGGTCTCGATTGCCCTTCCCGACACCATGCCGGGGATCTTCAGGGCGAGCAGCGTCAAAGGCTGCCGGTCGGCCATCAGAATATGCGTGGCGCCATAGCGCTCGAACAAGGCCGCCATCTGTTCCTCGGGGCTGCCGGCCGCCCATGTCGCCCGAAAATCTCCGGCCCGGCGCACGGGGTCACGCTCGAACAAAGCCGCGAGGGCCTGCCCGTCGAAATCCTTGAGGTCGGCGGCCTCCAGGGTCAGCGCGTCCTCCACCAGCCAGATACGCCGCAGCATGGCCAGGAAGCCCGCAGCATCCATCGTGCCCTGGCCGGCGATATGGGCGAGCAGGCTTCTCTGGCGTTCGGCCGAGGCCAGGTGCTGGCTGTCGCTGAAGATGGCGGCGAGCAGGCAGGCGGCAAAGATCACGGCCACGGTCTGGACGCCGCCCGTGAGGCTCAATCCCTCCATGACAGCGACGCCGATGCCCGCGGCGCAGGCCGAGGCCGCGAGTACGAGAAAGGCCCGGATGGTCTCGCCGTGGCTGAAATGGCCACGGCCCATGCCCACCACGATCCAGCAGGTGAAGAGAATGGCGATGCCGCCCAGCCGCACCGGAAGATCGAAGCCGTCGAAGCGGAAATCCGTCAGCAGTAATGGCAGGATCAGCACCAGCGGCAGGATCATGCGGTCGACAAGCCAGTTCTCGCTTGCCGTGAGCGAGGCTCTGTCACGGCGCAGCAGCATCCAGCCCGCCAGGGCGAAGCCGGCGAGCTGGGCAGCGCACAGGAACCAGGAACGTCCGGGCTCGACCAGGCTTTCGGGGCAGAGCGCCAGCACCAGCAGGACGATCGTCGCCGCCAGACTGGCATATTTGACCGTTGGCCCGGCATGGCGGCGCAGCAGTCCTTCCGCAATCATGATGGTTGCGAGCGGCATCAGGGCCGCCGCGATGAACATCACCGCCGAGAACAGGCCGATGCCGGTGAGCCAGCTCAGCACCCGGGCGCCGAGCAGGATCATCACCAGCCAGAGTCCGAACCGGACCCGGCGCGTCGCGATGTCGGTGCTGCCGCCTCGCCGCAGGACGGATGTCACCACGGCAAGCCCGCCGATGGCCGATATCGACACCAGGCTGTCGGCAATGAGCTGGGCCTGCGTCATGCTCCGCCCGCGAGCTTGCCGAGAAAGCGCCGCACCACCGGGCGCAGCAGAGCCGCCACCACGGCATTGCGCGGGTGCTCGACGCGAGCGCGATAGGGGTTGAAGAACCAGCCCCGGCAATCGGTGGCGGTATGCCGGCCGAGGATGAGTTCGATCGTCTCATAGGCCATCAGCATGCCGGTGGTCACCACCATAGGGGCAAAGGACATGCGGCTGCGCTTGCCCGCCGCCACCTCCCCCGCCAGGGCAAGATCGATGTGATGCCGCGAGGAGGAGTGCACCATGACATGCTCCGCCTCGCGCAGGAACGCCTGGCTGCGCTGCTCGGGACTCAGCTGGTTCCACTGTGTCGCCAGCGTAGGATAGCCCAGCCTCTCCTCCGGCATGGGATCGCCGGGCCGGGTGACATAGACGGAGGGCAAGGGCGAGGCATAGGCATCGACGACCGTCTTGCCGAGCGCTTTCGCACGCCGGTAGAGCAGGAGCGAGGCGGAAAGGTCGTCGGTGCCGTTCACGACAACGTCGCAGCGGGCGATCAGAGCGTCGGCGCTGCCGGGCCAATCGCGGCCATGTACCTCGATGAGGAGATCCGGATTGATCCGGTGGCACTGGTCGCGCGTCGCCTCGGCCTTGGGGCGGCCGATTGTGTCGAGATTGGCGAAGACCTGGCGGTTGAGGTTGGAAAGCTCGAATGCATCGAGGTCGGCTAGATCAAGCCTGCCGACCCCGGCTCGCGCCAGAGCGAGCACGCAGCCGCCGCCCATGCCGCCGGTGCCGCAGACGAAGATGCGGGCATTGCGCAGCCGCTCCTGCTCCGCTTCGGTGACGAAGCCGATATTGCGGGTGATGAAGCGCCCATAGTCGAAATCCCTGCGGCTCTCAGGCCTTGCCAGGTCCGGCTTGGCTATTTCCGGCATGGACGCAGCTCCCCCATTGACGATGCGGCGCCAGCCAATAGACCAAGGGCAGGATCAGGCCCTGCAGCCCGGCGAAGGCGGCGGAGAGCAGGAGGCCACGCAGCGATTCGCGCGGCACGCTCTCGGTGAGATACCGGCGGGCCGCCCCGATATCCATGACGCCGAGTTGGAGAATGTCGTCACCACGCTCATAATCCAGCACAGTACGGCAATAGTCGTTGAAACGCGTGTCGCGATGCTTGGCGGCCTGTTCGAAGCTCTTTTTCAGGGCATCGGACCCGCCGGTATAGGCATTGGCGATCACGAAGCGCTCCTCGTCGAATTCAGCCTCCTCGCCCACGCCGAAGACAGCGCGGTGGCGCTGCAGGATCTGTCGGGCCAGCAGAAGATGGGTGAAGCCGCGCCCGTCGGTACCGGCCGGATTCGGAAAGCTTCGCGAATAGCCCTCCGCCACCAAGCCTATCACGGCGGGCACCTGGGTGACGTTGGAGATCCAGAATGGCCTGAGCTGGTTGCGGGCCAGCAGGAGGAGACTGGTCAGGCCGTAGAGAACCCAGGAAAGACCCTGGCTGCGCTCGGCCGGATCGACCATCACCAGGCCGAGATGGATAACGCGTTCCGGGCGGCCGTTGAGGTCGACATCCATCATCGCCAGGGCGTTGAAGGCAACCGGGCACGGATTCTCTCCCCGGCGATAGACGATCGTGACGATGCTACTGCCCAGGGCCTGGCGGCCGCCGGCGAAGACGCCATAGTTGAGAACCTGCCCCGGCAGATTGGCCGCCGCCACGGCGGACAGGTCCTGCCGCACGCCTTCGAGCGCGTCATCGTCCATCCACAGGCCCGGACGCTCGAGGATGCGGACCTCCAGGCCCGCGCCCGCGCGCAGGCCGAGGTCGAGGTAGTCCTGGGTCAGGGATTGCAGCCAGACGCCGAGCATGGATGGCTCCTCAGGCGCTTCGCACGAAGAGGGGCATGCCGCCGCGGGGCCTCAAGGTGATGCTCATATGCGGATAGATGGCATGATCGGGGTCGGGCGCAAAGCGCAATTCCCGCATCAGCGTGGCCAGCAGCACCGTCGCCTCCATGGTCGCCAGCTTCATGCCGATGCAGATGCGCGCCCCGCCACCGAACGGCATGTAGGCGAAGCGATGGCGCTTGCGGATTTCCGCTTCGTCGAAGCGAATGGGGTC
Source organism: Labrys sp. HAY1-8F (assembly GCF_056754975.1). Classification (NCBI taxonomy): domain Bacteria; kingdom Pseudomonadati; phylum Pseudomonadota; class Alphaproteobacteria; order Hyphomicrobiales; family Xanthobacteraceae; genus Labrys; species Labrys sp. HAY1-8F. The sequence continues at coordinate 2,190,760 of NZ_JBPGWZ010000002.1, forward strand.
GAAGCCAGCCGGATCGTGCCAGTGCTTGGCATGGCGCTGGAGGACATAGACGGCGATGGTCAGGTGATCGCCCTTGCCGATGGTCAGGTCTCCCAGCCTAGTGGAACGGATGGCCGTCCGACCGACAGCCGGTGTCGGCGGATAGAGGCGCATAGTCTCCTGGATGACGCGCCGATGCAGGTCGAGCCGATCGATCGCCTCGGCGGTGACCGGGTCCTTCCCGCATATCTCCTCGGCCTCGGCGTGCAGTTGCTCCTGCAACTGGGGTAGATTGGCAAGGATGCTGAGCGCCCAGGTGACCGCCAAGGCTGTGGTCTCGTGACCAGCACCGACGAAGGTCACGACATTGTCGACCACCTCCTCCAACCGCAAGGCCTTGCCTGTTTGCGGATCAACGGCCCGGCCGATCAGGCTGGTGAGACTGTCCATCCCATCGACAGGCGTCGCTCGCGACTCGGCGAAGGCCCGGGCGGTCTCCCGCAAGCGCCGGATCGCGCCTCTTCCGCGATGACGCAGGCGCGGGAACCATTCGGGGAGGCCGACATAGTCGGAAAACCCCACCACGCCATGCGTCCGGAAATAGCGGTCGACGTCCTCGATGGTCCTGTCACGGTCGTAATGGGGGCCGGGATCCCCAAACAACGTCTCGACCACGATGTCCAGCGTGGTGGCCATCATGACCTGCATGACATCCACGCGGCTGCCATCCGGCAAGGCCCGCAACGCAGCGGCCGTCTGGCCGACGAATTTGCTCATCGACGGCACGAGGGGAACCAGTTTTTCGTGCCGGAACACAGGAGAGGCAGCTCGCCTTTGTGCACGCCAGGCCTCGCCTTCCGCCGTCAGCAGCCCTTCTCCCATCGCTGGCTTGAGGATCCGGTTCACCAGGGTCGACTTGACGTAGGACTCGGCATCGTCGAGCAGCACCTGTCTGGCGAGCTCGGGGCTGGTCACCGTGATGAAGCGCCCACCCGGCCAGCGCATCACGCTGACATCGGTCTCGAACATGTCGGCAGACCACATTTCCAGCGGATTCTTCAATGCGGCAGCCAAACTCCGCCACGTCCCGAGCGGCGCGGGCGGCGGCGTGACGGTTGAGGGATAGAAGGTCATCGAGCGCAAGCCCGGGCGCGCCCAGCGCCATAACCACCGCGATTTGGGAGACCTCGATTTTCCGACCCGATCGAATAGGACTCTGATTTTCCGAGGGCGCCTACGAAACGGATGGGTTGCGATGCCTGAATCGTCATTTCGCCAGCACGAAGGCTTGCAGCGCTGCCAGCGTATCGGCCCCATAGCTGCCATCCGCAGCACGATTGAGCAGGCCCGCCTTGGCCAGCCGCTGTTCGACGGCCTTGCGCAGTTGCGGCGTGAGCGAGGTCGAGGCCTTGTCGATCAGAAGACCGCGTGCCACCGGCGAGCCACCCCTCAAGGCTTCCAGACCATAATCGGCAGCCTTGCCGGGATCACGCTTGATGCCGCCCGCGCCCGCCATCAGGAAAGGGATCAGGCTGGCCTTGGCATTGAGGTTGCCGATCGCCGCTGCTCTCTCGAAGAAATCCGCGGCCTTGCCGAAATCACGCAGCCCGCCAATGCCATTGGCCGCCATGTTGCCGAGCATGACGTTGCCGTCGCCGTCGCCCAGTTCGGCGGCGCGTTGGAACAGCTTGCGGGCCGTGGCGAAGTCCTTCACCGCGCCGGTCTGACCCAGCAGCACATAGCCGACCCGCAGCATGGTCTGGGTGTGCTCGGTCTCGACGAGCCGGTCGATCCATTGGCGCGCCTCGCCCGCGTTTTTAGGAACTCCCGTGCCCTGCAGGTAGAGCACGGCCAGGAAACCCATCGCCTGCGGATCGCCGGTATCGGCCGCCTTCCTGTACCACTGCGCCGCCTGCACTGCGTCGCGTGGGCGGCCAGTGCCGTTTTCGAACTCGATGGCGATGTTGCGGATCGCCGAGACGTTGCCGGCCGCTGCCGCCTGATCGAACAGGCTCACGGCACGCGCCAGGTCGACAGGTCCGCCCTCGCCCGTCTCCAGCATCAGTGCCAGATCCGACATGGCCGAAACCGAACCCGCAGCGGCGGCCTTCGTCAGCAGGTCCCGAGCCTCGGTATCGCTGCCGGCGACATCGAGCGCTCGCGCCAGCTGGAACTGCACACGCCGATCCTCGGGAGCGGCCGCGAGTGCCGCCCGGCAGGCCTCGACGGCCAGGCGGGGCTGGATGCGGTTGAACTCGACACCGGGCACGCCCGAAGGGCGGTCCATGTCCTGCGGCGAAGCCGCCATCTTGTCGCATCCTTCCACAGCAGCCCGCGCCCCTGCATCCAGCGGCGCCGGCGTGGGCGTTTGTGGCGCCACCGTCGTCGGAGTGCTGGGCGCGGAGATCGCAGGAGCGGTCGTAGCCCCGCCGGCAAAATAGAAATCGCCGAGCAGCGAGAAGGTGACCTCGGGCAGTTGCCGCTCATTGGTGGCCTTGTAGACATTGGCGGCGACACGGCGGAACAGCGCGCCGATCTCGACGCCCGGCTTGTCGACTTCTCCCAGAAAGGCTGCCGCAAAGGGGCTGTTGCGGCCGCCTCCATCGGCGGCAACGGCCCCCGGCTGGGTGGAATAGGCGATCACGCTGCCCGCCGTCTGCTGGATGCGGGCCAGCCCCCGGCTGACGCCGAGGGAGCGGGTCGGGCTGGCCTTGGACAAAAGCTGCTGGGCCAGCGGGTTGTCGCGGCAGGCATCGAGCATGACGATGCGCACGCCGTTGGCACGCTGCAAGTCGGACAGGATGTCGTCGACCCGCGCCATCTCGTAATTGACGTCACCGACCCCGGTCAGCTTGGCATCCACCGGCATCAGATAGTTCGAGCCCTGGAACTGGAAACCGTGGCCGCCATAGTAGAACAGCGCCGCGTCGGCGCCGTCGGCTTCATTGGCGAAGCGCCTGAAGGCATCGTCCATGCCGCGCTTGTCGAGATCATAGCCCTCGACCACCGTAAAGCCGACCGCCTTCAGGGCCTTGGCGACATCGGTGGCATCGTTGCGGGGATTGGGCAGCGGCACCGTATTGCGATAGGCCGAATTGCCGATCACCAGGGCGATACGCTTGTCCGCCAGTGCGGGGGTGGAAAGCGCCGTACAGCAGATAAGGGCAAACGCTAGGCCGGCGAGCACGGGCCGCAGAGGAAATCGCATCGTCGAAGCTCCCTGTCGCTCTTGCGCCGGACCGTCGACCGAAGCCGCATAATCGACAATGCCCAAGGGAACAGATCGTTGATGGCGGCGTCAAGGCCATCATGCGAGGCCTGGGAAACACCGCGACTGGGACCGCGGACGTCCCGTCCGCCTCTTCCTTTCCCGCAAACGCCGCGATTCCAAGGAGCGGACGAGGACGTCCGCGGTCCCAGCCGTGTCGCTTGTTGATCCCCTACCGCAAACCGTCCTCGCCCTTGATGTCGGCCTTGGTCAGGCCGCCGACACGCGGCAGGGGACGGCCGCTGTCGGTGACGACGATCGCCACCAAGATCTCGTCGGCACGCGGCGCGTCGGGCACGCGCACTTCCATGGCATCGAAATGGCTGCGCACATAGGCAGCGTCCTTGTGGCCGAGCGGCACGTCGAGCACGCCGCCGAGGCCGCAGCGCTTCTTAGCCGACGGGATCAGCGCCGCGCCCTTGCCGAGTACCTTGCGCACCGGCGTGCCCATCCTGGGATGCAAGATGGCGGCGGCATGTTCAAGCTCGCCATTCTCGCCCACGGCCGCGGCCTTGCCATAGCTCTCGGCATTAGGCCCCTCGATGCCGAGGGCGGCGACCGCCCGCTCGGTCAGCAAGGCGCCGAGCTCCTCGCCGATCTCCATCAGCGGCGTGAGATCCTCGACATAGCGGCCGGCGAAGGGATTGGCGATCACCGCGATCGCCGCCGCCCGCCGGGTCGGCGGCTCGACGGGGCGGTCCATCTCGCGGCGGACTTCCTCGACGAAGGTGACGAGCTTGCGGATGCTGGCCGGCATGACGGCGTTTCCTTTCCAGAACAGAGTTACCGCAGCCCATCCACGCCCTTGACGTCTTTGGCCGCGAGGCCGCCGACGCGGGCATGGATGCGTGCTCCGGTGGTCATCACCAGGACCAGCAGGAGTTCGTCCGCCTTGGGCCCGTCGGCGAGCCCCACTTCCATGGCGTCGAAATGGCTGCGCACATAGGAGGCGTTTATATGGGTGACGGGCACGTCGAGCCGCGTGCCGGGTCCGCCGAGCTTCTTGGCCGAGGGCACGATCGCCTTGGCGTCCCCGAGGATCTCGCGCATGGCGTAGCCACCGGGCACATGCCAGAGCGCGCCATGTTCGAGTTCGCCTGCGGCGCCGACGATGGCGCCCTTGCCATAGCCCTCGACCTCCCCGGCCTTGCCGCCGAGCGCCGCCAGCAGTGCCTCGGCCATCTCCACGCCGAGCGGCTTGAGCTCCTCCATGAAGGGCGCGATCTCCTCGACATAGCGGCCTGCAAAGGGATTGCGGATCACGCTCAGAATGGCGCCGCGCTTCAGCGGCACGGCGCTGACGGGGCCGCCCTCGTGGAAAATCTCTTCGACGATGATGGCGCGCTTGCGCAGAACGATTTCGGGCATGTCAGGCGGCTTTCGGTTGCAGCAGAATGTTGTCAGTCGACACCAGCGCGGTGACGCCGGCAAGATGGAGGGCGGCGGCGCGGATCAGCCCATCGTCGAGGAGACCGCGAGCCTTCGCCTCCCCCGCCCCCAGCGCCGCGGTTATGTCCTCATGCGTGAGGGAGCCGACATCCCGCGTCACCAGGCGTTCCCCGAGATCGCTGTCGGGCTGCAGTGAGGACGCCGGCACCCGCAGGATGGCGGGATGGCCGAGGATATCAACCGCATTGGCGATGATGGTGGCGGCCGCATCCGCCGCCGCCGCATCCGCGGCCAGAACGGTAACAGCATCGGCAATACCCAGGGAGAAGCTGCGCCCACGCCAGCCGGAGGTGGCGATGCCACCGATCCCCTCGCCCGCCCGTATATGGCTGCGGGCGAACAGACCAGGCCTGTCGGGGCGGTCGACAAGGCCGATGGCGAAGTCCTCGCCCTCGGCCAGATGCACGGCAATGTCGCCGCCATTGTTGACGAAGGCGCGGCGCAGGGGCGCCGCCGCCCGCATCGCCGCCAGGATCTCATCCGCCACGGCGCCGGCCACCGCCGCCATCGGCGTGATGAAATGGCTGCCGGCATGGGGGGAGACCGCGGCCCGCATGCGCCGTGCAACCACGCCCTGCGCTGGCAGGCTCCTCGCCGTCTGAGGCGATCGCAGGAGGGGGAGTTCCTCGCAGAGTGTCTCGAGCAGACCGTCGAAACGCTGCATCGCGGCGCCATAGGCTGATTGCACCGCCTCGGGCTCGGCCTGCGCCTCGATGATGAGATCGATCGGGCCATGCTGCAGGTGCAGGCGCCTGTTATCGCCCAGGAACGCGGCCTGCGGCCCGGCCCTCATCCGTGCGACCTCCGGGCCGCATGCGGGGCGAAAGGCCAGGGATTGTCGGCGCGCTGGGCGAGATCGACCCCTTCGCGCAGGCTGGAGAGTGGCCTGATATGGCCCATATGCCCACCCATCGCCTCGTAGTCGTCGAGCCGCAGCGTGAACTCGATCGGCGCCACCAAAGCCGGCGTCGGTACATAGCCGAAGGCGTTGTCCGGCAGGCGGGTGACGTCGACCATGAAGGTGATGCCGCCGCCCGGCCAGACATAAACAGGCGCACCGCCGCAGGTGACATAGGTCAGGGCATCCTTGACCGAACGGGTCAGCCGCACCGGGTTTTCGGTGACGCCCGCCCTCAGGGACCCGCCGGCGCCGCCGATGAACAGCACCGTGGCGAGAGCCGGCTCGCAATTTTCGGCAATGCGCTCCACCGATTCGACCAGGGATGTCGGCAGGTCCCGCCGCACCGGCCGCAGCGCCTCGTCGAGCTCGTAATAGCCGTGATGCTCGCCGGTGGTGCTCACCATCAGCAGGCGCAGGCCCGGCCAGGCTGTCTTGGGGTCGAATGGGCCTAGAATGGCGAGAGGATCATCGATATTGGTGCCGCCCCAGCCGGTACCGGGCTCCGCCACCTGGAAATAGCGCCCGGGTGTGGAGCGCCGCCCCTTGAGCTTGATGCCGGTGTCGGGGATGTCGAGCAGCTTGCCGGCCTGATGCTCGGACAGAACGCCGGTGATGTGATCGTCGACCACCACCACCTCGTCGGCCTTGCCGAGCCATTGCCTCGCGAAAATGCCGATGGTGGCCGAACCGCAGCCGACGCGCATGCGCTGTTCGAGCTGCCCATTGACCACTGGCGCCTTGCCGGCCTCGATGACCAGGGTGGCACCACCATCCACGGTCATCTCGATCGGCTTGCGGTTGCACAGGTCCATCAGGGCGTCGCAGGTGACGCGCCCCTCCTTCTTGGAGCCGCCGGTGAGATGATGCACGCCGCCCAGCGACAGCATCTGCGAGCCATATTCGCCGGTGGTGACGTGGCCGACCGCTTCCCCGTTCACCCGCACCGTGCTCTGCTCGGGCCCGACGAAGCGATCCGTGTCGATCTTCACCTTGACGCCGCAATAGGAGAAGATGCCCTCGGTCACCACCGTGACCATGTCGACGCCCTCGACCTGCGAGGACACGATGAAGGGCGCTGGCTTGTAGTCGGGATAGGTGGTGCCCGCGCCGATGGCGGTGACGAATTTTTCGGGACTCGGTACCAAAGAGCCGTCCCATCCCCTCGCGCCGCCGAAGGGCACGAGGTCACCACCTTCGGAAACAGTACGCTCCAGGAGGATGTGCGGATCGACCCGGACCAGCGTGCCATTGTCATTGGCATAGCGGTCGCAGGCCCCCGCCATGCCCGGCTTGATGTAGCACATCACCGGACAGGCATCGCAGCGGATCTTGCCGTCCGCCGAGACTGCCGGAGCCGGCGTCTCGAACTCGCTATGGGCGGAAAACTCACTGTAGGACGGCATGGAGCGAGCTCCCGAAGGCGGGTCAAATTCGTTTGTACACTAACGATACTCGACCCGGACTCCCCTTTTGTCAAGGCTGCGGGCAAAGCCTCCTGCGATGCCTGCCCGGTGATGCGCTCCACCCAGCCGGCCATGACTGGATAGCACCTATTGCTCGAAGCCGCTTTCCTCAGCGGATATGTCCTTGCAGGCGCCGCGATCCTTCTCCCCCACCATCCTCTTGTCGCGGATGACAGCCCGTCTGGACGGATCGATCTCCCACGCCACAGAGCCCTCATTCGCCGTGACCGTGCTTGCGCCGAACACCGCCCTCACCTTTCTCTCGCTGCCGGTCTCGGGAACATGGACCCCAAGCGTTCCCGATGACGCATCGAGGGCGAAATTGAAGATCTGTGGCTCTTTCGGGGGATTGGGGAAACTGCACGACAGATAGGTCGGCGCCCCCAAGGCAACGGAGACCGGCAGCATTGTCAGGCAGATGGTCAGGCAGATGGTCAGGCCGGCTCGCGAAAGCAGTTTCATGCGACAAGCTCTCAATTGGCAGGTTGATATCGGCGAGGCCAAACATTGACCGACATCCGTCATTGCGCGCGCAGCGAAGCAATGACGTCGGCCGCTGCACCTACCCCGTTTTCTCCGGTCCCTTCTCGATCAAGGTGGTGACGTCCTGCAGGATGTGCGGCAAGGCAAAGCCCGCCGTACAGGCAAGATAGCGCGGCTCGAAGCGGGGATTGAAGCGGGCCTTGAAACCGCGCAGCGCGTCGAAATTGGCGATGTGATCACCGAAGCGGAACAGCAGCGGCGTGACGCGTTGCCAGGCCGGGCCGAGATTCTCGCCGGCCTGCGCCGGGTTGGGCGTCAGGCCGAGATCGAAACGCCGGGCCCCCCGGGCCTTGGCGAGACGCAACAGGCGCAGCAGCATGAAATCGAGCGTCGAGATGCCGAGTTCCGGCAGATAGCGCAGGATGTCGACCGCCCATTCCTCATTGTCTGCACTGCGCATCACCACGGCAAAGCCGACGATCTCGCCCGCCCGGCGCAGGATGGCGCAGTCATTGGTCCGGATCCAGCCGGGCGAGAAGCGCCCGACAACGAAATGGCCTTCGCTTCGTCCGGTGCCCGCGAGCCAGGAACGGGACACGGCTTCCAGCGTCGGCATGATCGCGGCCGTGGCGCCGGCGGGAACCAGATCCAGACTGAGGGCATGGATATCGGCCCAGGAGAAAATAGCATTGGCGCCGCTATAGGGCTCTTCCGCCAGGCCGGCGAGATCGAGCGTGGCGTGATCGCCGATCGGCGTCAGCGTCAGGCCGGCCTCGAGATAATCAGCCCGCATCCGCGGCGAGGCCGAAAGGATTACCGGCCACAATCTTTGCTGCTCGGCCCTCTCGCCGAAGACCCACAGCAGATCCTGCACCAAGGCGGGATCACCCATGGGATCGCCCAGCGCGATCGAGGACGCCCCGGCGCGGGCCACCACCATGGCAGCGTTGCCCTGATCGTTGGCGAGCAGCATCTGGCCGGGCAGCAAGGCAAGCCGGGCCTCCGCCGAAGGCACCCGCGCGACCAGGCCGGATATATCGATCGAAGCTGATGGCACCAAGCCGATGCCGCCCTTCCAATAGGCACTGAGAATGCCGATGACGATGGCGGCTGTGACAGCCAGGCTGGTCGAGCGCAGGAAGCGCGACATCTCATCGCCATACCCGAAGGCGACCCACAGCTCCGGCGTGTAGTCGACGAAGCGGAAGGCAAAGAAGCCGATCCACACCGTCACCGCCAGCATGGCGGTGATGGCGCCGAGCAGGAGCGGCGAATAATCGATGCCGAACACACGCGAGCCACGGGGAAAGGCCGGACGGCTGAGCGCAAGCACCAGCAAGGCGCAGCACAAGGTCAGCATGAAGCGCCAATCGGCGCTGCGCAGCAAGGTGGCGACGGTGGCGATCACGAGGACGAGCATCGCCGCGCGCCAGGCGGCCTCCATGCGCCGGATCAGGCCTCGCGCCAGGAACAGCAGTGCCACGCCCGACAGCGACGCGATGATGTGGGCCGTCTCCACCACCGGCAGCGGCACCAAGTTGGAGAGCAGGATGCGCCGGGCTTCGGTGGCCGGCACCGCGCCGGTGATCAGCAGGGCGCCGCCGGCAAGGAACATGGCGCCCGCCACCAGGATCGGAGCGAGCGGCTTCATGATGCTGGCGACCTGGTCCACCATCTTGCCGACGACATGGCGCCGGCGCGCCAGCTCATAGGCCCCCAGAATCGCCAAAGCCAGGGCGAAGGGCACGAAGTAATAGATGACGCGGTAGAGAATGATGCGGCCGAGCAGATCATCCTTGGCGATCATCGGCAGCGCGATCAGCATCGTGGTCTCGAACACGCCGATGCCGCCCGGCGCATGGCTGAGCACGCCGAGAAAGGCGGCCAGCACATAAATCACCATGAAGGTGAAGAAGGGCACGTTCGCCGCTTGATCCGGCAGCAGAATGTAGAGCGCGCCGGCGCCGGCACAGACGTCGAAGACGCCGAGCACGATCTGGGCGACGGTGACCTTCCCGCCCGGCAGCGGCATCGACCAGCCCTCGACCGCCACCACGCGCTTGCCCGTCGAGACATAGCCGACATAGCCGACGATCACGGCAATGATGGCGACGCCGATCGACATGTTGAGGGACAACGGCAAATGGTCGACGCCGGCCACCGACCCCGGCACCAGCACCAGGCCGAACGCCAGGACAGCCCCCATGCCGAGCCAGAAGGTCAGCGTGCACACCAGGGTCAGGGCGGCGATCTGCGGCGCAGACAACCCCGCGCCACCATAGACCCGGTAGCGCACCGCGCCGGCGGTCAGCAGAGGCACGCCGAGCGTGTAGCTGATCGCATAGGAGGTGAAGGAGCCGATGGCGGCGGTGGAATAGGGAATGTCCTTGGCGCCGATCTGGCGCAGCGCCAGGCCGTCATAGCCGGTCAAGGCGAGATAAGACAGCGCCGTGAACAGGATCGAGAGGGCGATCGCCGTCGTCGGCGTAGCGGTGAAGGCGGCCACCACCTTCTCCGGCTCGACGCCGCGCAGGATCGACGCCAGCACGATGAGCGCACCGACGAACAGCCCGATCGACAGGATCGGCCCGACATAGCGCCAAGGCACGCGGCGCAGCAGCCGCCGAAAGGTGGAGTGCTTCTCATTCCCGGGCGGCAGGACGAGCAATCGCGCGGCCGGCTTGTTCTCGTCCTTGTTCGCCGTCACATACCAACTCCCGAGCTACTCGAACGGCTTGCCTTATGCGCGCAGGAAGACCGAATTGTGAAGAGGGGCGTGATGCGATTTGGCACGCCTGGATATCCGGCCTTCATGTTCCATCGATCGCCTTCAACCGGGCCAGCATCGCCTCGACCTCGGCCTCGGGCAGTTTCGCGATGTCCTGAGCCAGCCGGTTGGCAAGCTCCGTGGCCTGTGGCGACAGACCGGCGGTATCGACCACGACGCGTGGGTCGGACAGCGCAGCCAGGCGCTGCAGGTCCTCGGCTTCGTCCCAGATGATATTGAAATGGGTGATGATCCGCTGCAGCAAGATCCAGGTCGGCTGCCCGCGCTTGCCATGCTCCAGGGCCGACAGATAGGCGGCCGAGACGCCGAGCGCCTCCGCCATCTCCTTGAGGCTCTGGCCGCGGGCGGCGCGCAGGGCGCGTAATCGGGCACCAAAGGGGGTCATCGTTCGCCAAGCCTGCGGATGCGGCGCAGACGGACATAGAGGGCGCCGCTGCCGCCATGCCCGTGATGCGCCTCCTCGAAGCCGAGAACCAGGGGCCTGAGATCGGGCATGCGCAGCCATTGCGGCACGACGCGGCGCAGCACCCCGCGCTCATCGCCCGAAAACGCCATATCGTCGCCACCGCCCTTGCCGGTGATGACCAGCACCATGGAATAACCACGCATCTGGGCAATGGCTAGAAAGCCCCGCAGGGCGCCGTGAGCCTCGACCTGGCGCATGCCGTGCAAATCGATCCTGGCATCGATGGCTCGCGTGCCGCGCACGACCTGGCGCCGCTCATGTTTGTCGATGGGTGCTATCGGCGGTATCGGCGGTGCGGGAGGGGGCTTGACCGGACGGCTGGCCGCGGCTTTCGGCTTCGCCGCAGGCCTGGCGGGCGGTGAAGCAGGCTCCGGTGGCGTTTCCGCCGCCTTGGCTACAGCCGTGGCCAGCTTGCGGCGGCGGCGTTTCAGCGGGATGATTTCCCGGGTGACGAAGGCCCAAAGTTCGCTGTCCTCGGCGGTTAGCCCCTTGCGGCGGGTCATGGCCGCGCCTCGGGGCCATTATCCGTACTGGGGGAGGATTTGGGCCACAGCACGTAGAAGCCGCCGCCATGGCGGACCGCACCGGCAACCGCACCGGCCTTGGCGCCCGATCCGAAGAAAATGTCGGCCCGCGCCGGCCCGATGATGGCCGATCCGGTGTCCTGGGCTATCATCAGCTTGCGGACAGGTTCAGGTTTCACACCGCCGCCGACATTGGGAATTGCCGTCTCGACGAAGACGGGCAGGCCGTAGGGCCAGATCTTGCGATCGATGGCGATGGAGCGCAGCGGCGTCACCGGCAGCCCCTCGCCGCCGATCGGGCCGGCATCGGCGCCAAGGAAGGGGGCCACCTTGAAGAAGACGAAGGATTTGTTGTGCCACATCACCTCGCGCGCAACCTGGGGGTCGCGCGCCAGGAAATCCCTGAGGCCTGCCATGGTGACGTCGCGGGGCGGGATGTTGAGCCTATCAGCCACCGCCTTGCCAATGGCGGAATAGGGCTGGCCGTTCTTGCCCGCATAGGCAAAGCGCACCACGCTGCCCGTCGGCAGCCGCAGGCGTCCCGAGCCTTGCACCTGCATGAAGAAGCGGTCGACGGGATCGGCGACATAGGCAATCTCGAGCCCTCGCCCGTCCAGGGCTCCCTCTTCGATCGCCTTGCGGTCCGGATAGATCTCCAGGCTGCCGTCGAGCTTTCGCCGGGCTGCGCTGTAGCCTTCGAAACCGGGCGGTATGGCGTTGGGTTCGAAGCTGACGAGATCCGCCGGCCGGTCATAGAGCGGGGTCTGGAACTCGCCTTCGCGCACCAGCGATCCCCGGAGCTCAGGTTCGTAATAACCGGTGTAGAATGCTTTTCCGCCGGTGGGCCCGCTGCCCTTCTGCGTGGTGATGCGCCAGGCATTGAAATGGGCCTGGAAGAACGCGCGGGCCGCCGGGCCATCCAGCGCTCCGCGCTTCAGGGCTTCGCGGCAAAGGCCGGCCAGATCTGTCGGGACCGGCACGCCGGCATCGAGGGCGGGATTGTTCGCAGCCTGCGAGCGACAGGACGCGAGCCAGACCTGCCAAGCCTCGGCGTGATCGTCCCGTTTCCAACCCAGAAGCTTGCCGAAGGGCACTAGCGCGGCCGTCGCTCCCACCGGAAGCGGAGGCGGCAGCGGACGTTCGCCGGCCCAGGCTAGGCCGGCCGCAACGAAGAAAGCGGCGAAGGGCCCGATTCGGCGCAAGATTCCCATGACATCGATACCGTGGCCCGCCCGCCTCTATCCGACCGCGCTCAACCGCCGGTCGCCACGAGGCGCCAATTCGGGTCCTTGGTGCTGGTATCGCGCGCGAATGTCCAGGTATCAGAGACGGTCGCGACCTGATCGGCGCTGCCATCGACGACCGCGCCGTTCCTGTCCTTGGTGGCGCTGATCATCTGCGAGACGAAGCTGACGGTCAGTTCGGCAACGCGCCCCTTGACGCCGGCGGCGACGATGTCGGCCTTGTCGATCGAGACGAAATTGGCCTGCACCGTCTCGCCACGCGCCTCGCGCTCGGTGATGTCCTGGGAGAACGCGTCGAAATTCTCGCGCGACAGCAGGTTCTTCAGTGTCTTGCGGTCACCATTGTTGAAGGCGGTGACGATCATCTCATAGGCCGCCTTGGCGCCCGGGACGAAGCTCTGCGGCTGGAAGCTCGGATCGACGACGGCAATCGCATCGAACCCTGCCGCCAAGGGGGTGTCCTTCTCGGCGAAACCTTCCCACGGGAAAGCGGGTGTCGGCGCCTGGGCTTCGATAGGGGATTCGGCCTCGCGCTGCGGCGGGTTTACGGCCCTGTCGTCGCGGGTCGCAGGCTGGGCGTCTCGCCGCAACCCTTCGAATGTTGGAGGCTCGGCGCCGGTGCGCTCCCCAAGCACGGAACGGAGTTTGAAGATCACGAACACCGCGAGCCCCAGAAACACCAGCGTGATGATATCGAAACTACCCATTTGTGCCTTCAGCATCCCCACCGACCGAGTGACGACTCGAAATAACGGCTCAAGTCCCCTGTGGCAATGCCACAATCCTCACCTATATGGTGTTTATCGAGCAGTTTGCCAGCTTCATGCTACCATGAAGGGCAAACATGGCCAGCATGCGGCGTGTGCCGCTGCGCAAGGCCCAAACAGAGTTTCCCGGTGGGGCCGACGACGGCCCCACCGGGAAACTCTGCAAATGTTTGATATCTTGCAGGGGGGGCTCCGACAAAGCGGTTGCTGTTTGGCGGGACCACCAAGACCCGCAAGGACGCATTTTCGGCAAACGCGTCCTTGCTTCAGGAGAAAAGACACCGATGATCGCACGCAGCTTCAATGTTCCCGCTGGCTGGGCTTGGCTCGGCCTGGCCGGACTTGTGATCCTGCCTTTTGCGGAAATCGCCGCCTTCGTCTGGGTCGCGGGCCGGATCGGCATCGCCCTGGCGCTGATCGCCCTGGTGGCGACCTCCTTCATCGGTGCCTCGCTGCTGCGCCGGCAGGGCGGAAGCGTGTTCTCGCGCCTGCTGCGTGCGATGCAGGGCGGCGAGCCAAGCAACGGCGCCGCCCGCGAGAGCCTGATGGTGGCGCTCGGCGGCGTGCTGATGATCATCCCCGGCTTCGTTACCGACATCATCGGCTTCGCGCTCCTTCTACCGAGCCTGCTGCGGCAATGGCGTGAAGGCCCCGTTCCGGCCCCGCAGGGTCGCACCAGCACCGCGAGCAGCGATCCCAAGGTCATCGACCTCGGACGCGACGAATGGAAGCCGGTGGACGAATAGGACCGGCCTCCTCCTCAGCAAATTTCAGGCCAGAAGCCCCCTCGCCTCCTCGTCACCGAGCGGCGCGGGCCGCTCGCAACCCTGCTCGATCAGCACCGGCCGCTTCTGCTCGGCAGCGGTGAGGACACCTTCCATCACGGCGAGGACATGCAAGCCGATATCGCCGTTGGCGCGATGAGGGCGGCCGTCGATGATGCCGCGTGCCATGTCGGCAAGGCCGAGACCGCGATAATTGGCATTGACGGGATGTTCCGCCGGCCAGTTCGGTTGGCCGAAACGGTCGCCGGACGAAGCATGGCTTTCCCAGGCCTCGCGCGGGCGGGCCAGCGAGACCTCGCCGCCGAACCAGTTGGGATCGGGCACGCGCAGCGACGCATCGGTGCCGTGGAGCTCGATCGGCAACTGGCCATGGGCCCAGACGTCCCAGCTTGCCAGGAAGGTGATCTGCGCACCGGACTTGAAGGCGAGCAGCGCCTGGATGCTGGTCGGCGTCTCTACCGCGATGCTCTGCCCCTTGAACGGCGAGCCCTCGGTGGTCACCACCCGCTCCTCAAAGCCGCTCTGGCTCAAGGCCATCACCGAAGCGACCGGCCCGAGCAGATTGATGAGGGTGGAGAGGTAGTAGGGACCCATGTCGAAGACCGGGCCGGCGCCCGGCTTGAAGAAGAACTCCGGATTGGGGTGCCAGTGCTCCATGCCGTGCCCGAGTACCGCGGCGGTACCGATCAGCGGCCGGCCGATCTCGCCGGCATCGATGCGCAGCCTTGCCTGCTGGATGGCGGCGCCGAGCACCGTATCGGGTGCGCAGCCGACCCTCAGTCCCTTCGACTTCGCCGCCTCCATCAGCGCGATGCCATCGGTGAGGCGCGTGGCGAGCGGCTTTTCGCCATAGACGTGCTTGCCAGCCGCAATCGCGGCACGCGAGACCTCGGCATGCGCCTCGGGCACGGTGAGGTTGAGCACGATGTCGACATCGTCGCTCGCCAGCAGCGCTTCGATGCTGCGCCGCTGCAGATTGTATTTCTGGGCCTGTTTCTTCGCCGCCTCCTCCCTGAGGTCGGCGCAGGCGACGAAATCGAAATCGCGAAACAGGGCGGCGTTGAGAAGATAGATGTCCGATATATTGCCGCAGCCGATCAATCCGACGCGCAATGGCATGGGAAGCTCCTGAATATCTGGGGTGCCGATCTCCTCAGCGACATCGACGGCAGTCGGTGGCGCGGGATCGGCATTGAATTTGAAAGTTATGAACTGGTCGCGGCTTCATAATCTGCCATCCCCGGCCGAGCCGCTCGCGAGCGCAGCGAGAGAGGGCGAGGGGTTCCAGGGGCTGAAGGGCTCGATCTGTGCCCCTGGATCCCCTTCCCGCCGCCTGCGGTGGCGCCGGGGATAACAGCTTTTCCCGCTCACACTCCGGCGAGCTTACGCATCGCCTCGGCACTCACCGTGGCAAAACGCCTGAGGTCAGAGGGATTGTCGTGCTCGGCGACCATGATCTCGGCGCCCGCAGCCACACAGAGCGGCCAGATCGTCGCCCAGTCGACCACGCCGGTGCCGACATCGGCCCAGCCATCCTCGTTGACCTTCTCGCCGGCCGGCGCGATGTCCTTGACGTGGACAAGCGGCATGATGGCGCCATAGCGCGCGATCCAGGGCTTGGGATCGGCATTCGCCCGCACGATCCAGGCGATGTCCGCTTCCCATTTCACGCCGTCGACCAGCAGATGTTCGATCGGATAGGAGCCATCCGGCAGGGCGATGAACTCGAAATCATGGTTATGCCAGGCAAAGGTGTAACCGGCCTCACCGGCCTTGCGCGCCACCGCCGCCAAGCGATTGCCGAATGCCTTCCAGCCCGCCGCATCCCTGGGGCGGGCATCGGGCATCAGATAGGGCGCCACGATCGTGCCGATGCCGAGCGCTTCGGCGATGCGCAGATTGCCGTCGAGATCGGCCTCCAGGCCATCGATACCGAAATGGCCGCTCTTGGCCGTCAGGCCGAACTCCTTGAACAGGCGGGCAGCGGCGGGCACGTCCTGGTAGAAGGCGCCGTAGGGCTCGACATTGCTGAAGCCAGCCTCGGCGATCGTCCTGAGCTGCCCCTCGAGTGGCGGGAAGTTGCGGCCCGAATAGAGCTGGAAAGACAGGGGATATTGCAGAGCCATGACAGATCCTTTCATGAAATGAGAAAAATCAACGGGTTGGGTGGCAATCGCGGCCGGGCTTTTTCACAGACGCTCTCCGCTTTCCGCGTCGAACAGCGAGGCACGCCCGACGTCGAAATGAAAACCGATCTCGTCGCCGGGCCCGCTTTCATTGTCGCCGTCGACGCGAATGGTGGCGGGCTTCCCGGCAAAGCTGGTCCACAGCACCGTCTCGGCGCCCATCGGCTCGACGATGTCGATCCTGCCGCGGGCGGCATGTCTTCCCGCCGATGCAAGGCCGACGTCGATATGCTCGGGCCGAATGCCAAGCACGGCCTTGCGCACACCCGGTTCCACCGAGAACGCATAGGCCGCAAGGTCGATGCTCTCGCCATCCGCCTCGAAACGCCAGTGTCCCGGCGCCCCCGAAAGCTGGCCCTCGATGAAATTCATGCCGGGCGAGCCGATGAAGCCAGCGACGAACTGGTTGGCCGGCTTGTGATAGATCTCAAGCGGGCTGGCGAGTTGCTGGATGACGCCGCCCTTCATCACGGCGATGCGGTCGGCCAGGGTCAACGCCTCGATCTGGTCATGCGTGACGTAAATCATGGTGTTGCCGAGGCTTTGGTGGAGCTTCTTGATCTCCACCCTCAGTTCGTTACGCAGCTTGGCGTCGAGATTGGACAGGGGTTCGTCGAACAGGAAGACGTCGACATTGCGCACCAGAGCGCGGCCGATGGCGACGCGCTGGCGCTGGCCGCCCGACAATTCGGAAGGCTTTCGCTGGAGCAAGGCATCGAGTTGCAGGAGCTTGGAGGCCTTGGCGACGCGCTCGGCAATCTCGGTCTTGGGCACGCGAGCCATTTTCAGGCCGAAGGACATGTTGCCCTCCACGCTCATGCGCGGATAGAGCGCGTAGGACTGGAACACCATGCCGATGCCGCGATCGGCCGGCTCGGCCCAGGTAACGTTCTTGCCCGAAATCCAGATCTCGCCATCGCTGATCTCCAGGAGGCCGGCGATGGCATTGAGCAAGGTGGACTTGCCGCAGCCCGAGGGCCCGAGCAGCACGATGAACTCGCCCTGGCGGATGTCGAGCTGGAGATCGTCGATGACAGCCACCGCGCCGTAGCGGATCGCCAGATCCTTCACCGAGACCGAGACGTCCTTCACCGAGGCAGATGCATTCGCGGAAACGTTCATGATGCTTACCCCTTGACCGCGCCGGCGGCGATACCGCGCACGAACCAACGACCGGAGATGAAGTAGACGACGAGCGGTACGGCGGCCGTGAGCAGGGTCGCCGCCATGTTGACATTGTAGGCCCGCTCGCCCGTGGTCGAATTGACGATGTTGTTGAGCTGTACCGTCATCGGCGAATTGGCGCCGCCCGCGAAGGTGAGGCCGAGGATGAAGTCATTCCAGATGCCGGTGACCTGCAGGATGGCGGCGACGATCAGCATCGGCGTCGACATCGGCAGGATGACGTGGAAGAAGATCTGCCAGAAGCCGCCGCCATCCACGCGCGCCGCCTTGAACAATTCGACCGGCAGGCTCGCATAATAATTGCGGAAGATCAGCGTCATCAGCGGCATGCCGAAGATGGTGTGCACGATCACGATGCAGGGCAGGGTCTGGAAGATGTTGGCGAGCGAGGAGATGCGCACCAGCGGATAGATGAAGACCTGATAGGGAATGAAGGCGCCGACCAGAAGAATGCCGAACAGGAGGTTGGCGTAGCGCACGTTCCATAGCGACAGGGCGTAGCCGTTGATAGCGCCGGCGGCGATGGAGATCGCCACGCTCGGAATGAGGATCTTCGCCGAATTGAGGAAGCCAACGCTGATGCCATTGCAGGCCAGGCCCGTGCACGCACTCGACCAGGCCGTGCGCCAGGCCGTGAGGTCGAAGGCCTGTGGTGGGGCGAAGATCTGGCCCTGACGGATCTCGTCCATAGTCTTGAGCGACGTCAGCACCATCACCACGGCCGGCAGCAGGAAGAAGGCTGCGGCGACGACGAGAAAGATGTAGAGGCCGATGCGGCCGGGGGTAAGGCGGGAGGGTTTGCGCCCGCGTTGCGTCTCGAGGGCGCTCATGCCGGCCTCCTCGACTGCCGGCGGAAATAAGTGTGGTAGAGCCAGGGCGAGATCACGCAGATCACCGTGATCAGCATCACGGTCGAGGCCGCCGTGGCGAGGCCGATGTTCTGGCGCTGGCCGAGATTGTCCATCACGAATTTGGCCGGCATTTCGGAGGCCGTGCCCGGCCCGCCATTGGTGAGGGCGACTACGAGGTCATAAACCTTGATCACCGCGATCGAGAGCAGCACCGTCGCCGTGGTGATGGTGGGGGTCAGGATCGGTAGGACGATGGAGACATAGACCCGCCAGGTTGGGATACGGTCAATCTTCGCCGCCTTCCACAACTCCGTATCCACCCCGCGCAGCCCCGCCAGCATCAGCGCCATTACCAGGCCCGAGGCCTGCCAGATCGCGGCAATAACCAGTGCAAACACGGCGAGATTCGAATTCACCGCCCAGTCAAAGGTGAAGCTCGTCCAACCCCAATTGCGCACCGTGTTCTGGATGCCGAGATTGGGGTTCATCAGCCACTGCCAGACCAGGCCCGTGACGATGAAGGACATCGCATAGGGATAGAGGAAGATGGTGCGGAACGTGTTCTCGAAGCGGATCTTCTGATCGAGCGCCACCGCCAGCAAGAAGCCCACGATCAGGCAGCAGATGATGAAGAGCACGCCAAAGACGGCCAGGTGCCACACCGAAACCTGCCAGCGATCCGAGGCAAACAACCGGACATACTGATCGAAACCGACAAAATTGTAGACCGGCAGCAACTTAGAACCGGTGAAGGAGATGACGATCGTCCAGATAACCGTGCCGATATAGGCGGCTACGACGATGATCCAGGCCGGTATCAAAGCCAGTGCCGCCATGCTCAGTCGGCGAGGACGACGATTTGGACGCGACAATCTTGCAGGTTCGGCCATTGCGACCTCCTTCAGGATCCATCTTGTGGTGAGAATGGGGGCCGGTCTTCTCGGCTCCGCCGCGAGATGGAGCGAGACCGGCTTGTCCGTGCGTCGGGCAGGCGGGTCCGAGGACCCGCCTGTAGGAGCCTACTGCGCCGACTTCAGCGCATTCGCGAATTTGGCGGTGAAGTCTTCCGGGGTCTGGCCCTTGTCGTTCCAGAAATTGGTGACGACATCCTCGAGCGCGCCGATCAGATCGGCGCTGGACAGCATGTCGACCACCGGCGTCTGATGCGCAGGATCGGCGAGGAGCTTCATGCCTTTCTGCGCACACGGGTCAAACTTGCTGGCATCGACATCGGTGCGCACCGGCATCGAGCCCTTCTGAATATTGAACAGCACCTGGGTCTCAGGCGACAGCATGGTCGAAGCGAGGAGGTTCTGCGCCTTGAGCTGGGCCGCGTCGGTGGTCTTGGGGAAGACGAAGACGTCGCCGCCGATCACCAACTCCTTATCGTCGATGCCGATCTGGCAATAGAAATCCTTGCCGGCCTCCTTGTTCGCCGCCTTGAATTCACCCTTGGCCCAATCGCCCATGAACTGCACGCCGGCCTTGTTGGTGATCAGCAGAGCCGTGGTATCGTTCCAGTTGCGTCCCGGCGACCCGGCATCGGTGTAGGCACGCAACTTGCCGAAAATCTCGGCCGATTTCTTGAACTCGGGTGTATCGATAGCGGTGGCATCGTTCTTGGCATAGAGCCGCATGAACGTGTCCTTGCTGACCGATTGCAGCACGACATTGAACAGCAGCCGCTCCTGCCAGGGCTCGCCGCCCTGTGCCAGCGGGATAAAGCCGGCCGCCTTGATCTTGTCGAGAGCCACGAAGAAATCGTCCCAGCTGGTCGGCACTGTGGTGACACCGGACTTGTCGAGCACTTCCTTGGAATAGAAGGCCCAGTTCTGGCCATGCACGTTCACCGGAACGGCATACATATGGCCCTCGCGGCTCGCGGCTGCGATGAAGGAAGGCGGCAGGAAGGACTTCCAGTTGCCTTCCTCGGCAACCTGGTCGACGGTATTGAGCAGGCTCTGGCTGACCAGATCGTCGAACTGCTTGCCGGTGTTGAACTGCGAGGCAGTGGGCGGATTGCCACCGACGATACGGTTGATTGCAGCCGAGCGCGCGGCCTGGCCGCCGGCAACGGCCGAGTCGACCCAAATGCCCCCGGCCTTGGTGTACTGGTCGGCGAAGACCTTCACGGCGGCGGCCTCGCCGCCGGAAGTCCACCAATGCATCACCTCGGCCTTGGGCTTGTCCTGAGCCATGGCCTGCCCGGAAATGCCCTGCCCGGCAAACGCCAGCGCGACAAGCGCACCGGCAAGCATCGAGCGCGCCGGAGCCCGCTGCAGAATCGCCCTCAATTTTTCCATGGACATCCTCCCTGAAGGATCGCATGCTGTGCTTATGTAATCGATTGCATGCGCCGGGATATTGATTGCGATCGGCGTTCGTGTCAAGGGGATCGGCGCAGGGCTCCGGTCGCACCCGCAACGAGCAGATGACGTGACTTTTACGAAGTTTCGTCAACAGGTTAGAGTACGGTAGTCTGATGCCGCCCGCCAAAGAACGAGCCAAACGCATTCAAAGACGCGCGTTGCGCGACGTCTCCAAGATCCGCATCGGCGACGTGGCCCGCGCCGCGGGGGTCTCGACGGCCACGGTCAGCCGTGCCCTCACCTTTCCGGATCGGGTGCAGACGGAAACGCGCGAGCGTGTGCTCGCGGCCGTGCGCGAGCTCGGTTACACGCCCAACAGCGCTGCCCGGCAGTTGCGCGCCGGCTCCTCGCGCAGCGTGCTGGTCGTGGTCGGCCCCCGGCGCAATCCGCCCTTCTTCAGCGAGGTGCTGCGGGGGATCGACACCGCCCTGTCCCAGGCTGGCTATGCCGTGCTGATGGGCAATCTCGATAGCATCGACGGCAAGGAGAAATATCTGGTCGACCTCGTTTTCGGGGGCCATATCGACGGAGCGTTGGTGCTTGCGAGCACCGTGCCCTCGCATGCCGGGCGCACCATCGCCGATTCAGGCATTCCCATCGTCGGCATCTGCGCGGAGACCGATGTTGCCGGCATACCGGCCGTGGTGGTCGACGACGAGATCTGCTGCCAGGCCCAGACGCGCTATCTCCTCGACAGGGGCCACCGGCATCTGGCCTATCTCGCCGGCCCGAAGGGCAATTACAACGAGCGCCATCGCTATGCCGGCTTCCAGGCCGAAATCGCCGCCGCCGGCCTCGGGCCCGATGATTTCGTGCGCTTCGAGGGCAATTATGATTTCGCCTCCGGCGTCGCCTCGGGCAAGGCTTTCCTGGCGTTGGAGCGCCGGCCGACCGGCGTGGTCGCCACCAGCGACGAAATGGCGATCGCCTTCATGACGACCATCCGCAGGGGTGGGCTCAGGGTACCCCAGGACGTTTCCATCATCGGCTTCGACGGCATCGAACTCGGCGATTTCGTCGAGCCGACCCTGACGACCATTCGCCAGCCGCGTTTCGAACTCGGATCGACCGGGGCGAAGCTGCTGCTCCAGTTGATGCAGGGCAACGCTGCCTCGCAACAACTGACCACGCTGAAGGGCGCGCTCGACGAGCGCGAGAGCGCCGGATGGGTGAAAACGTGACCGGCACCGGGACGAGGCCGAAGATCGCGCCGTCGAGCGCCGTCTCCCTGCCCCCGCGCGGACCCGACTGGTTCGAATTCGATTACGCCGTCAGCAGCGACGGCCGGCTGATCTGCCTCGATACCAGCCACGATATCGCCAGGCAGGGCCGCGAATCGTTTCTCAAAAGCGCTCCGACGTTGGGCCGGCTGTCGATCTTCGACGGCAAAAGGCAGACGGAACCAGCCTATTTTCCGATGCCATCGAACACCTGCAATGCGACGGCGAAGGCAAGATCTGGTGCGGATATTGGGACGAGGGTGCTCTCGACAATCGCGCCTGGAGCCGCGGCGGCCCCGGCATGGCGCCCAGCGGCCTGATGCGCTTCGATATAGGTGGAAGGGCCCTCTGGTCACAGGGCATCGCCACCACAGACTTTGCCATGGTCGACTGCTATGCGCTCAATGTCGGACGCAGGCAGGTCTGGAGCTGTTGCTACACGGACTTCCCCATTCTCAGCATCGACCTGTCTGGGACTCACCGGCTCCGGCCCGAGGGCGCCAAGGCTATCGCCATCGATCGTCACTTCGGTCTGCTGGCTGGCGGCTATGCGCAAGAAAGCCATCGCCTCGTACTGTTCCGATGCGACAAGCACGAGATCAAGACCCTTCCTGCCTACGATCTCGATCTGGGCTTCAGCCGCGAACGACCGGCGCAGCTTTTCACCGCTCGCCAAGATACGCTGCACATCGTATTGGATGATCAATGGTACAGATTGAGCGTCATGGATGTGGCACTGGTCGCCGGGGTCTTTTACTGAAGCAAGGCATCCGAAGCGCGCCCGTCAACAAGGTGAACGATTCCTTCCTTGCATGGCGACGAAAAATCCCTATATTGCGTTTGTCTCGATGAGACATCTCATAGACGGTCTACTTGATCGTTGGTTTTGAGAGTGGGCCCCACCCGGGACCCGCTCTTTTTGTTTCGAGGGTTGCGTGAACGAACCCGAAGCCATTGTCAGCAAGGCCGATTCGTCGGCTGACGCGTTGAACGAACCGCGCCGTCTCACCGAGACGGGCGTTGCCGCACGCGTGGCAGAGATCACCGAGCGCACCATTATGCCACTCGGCTTCCGCCTCGTGCGGGTACGCCTCAACGGCAATAATGGCGGCACCGTGCAGATCATGGCCGAACGGCCCGACGGCACCATGACGGTGGACGATTGTGAACTGATCTCCAAGACGCTCTCACCCGTCCTCGACGTCGATGATCCGGTCGGCAAGGCCTATCACCTGGAAGTCTCGTCGCCGGGGATCGATCGCCCGCTGGTGCGCGTCAGCGACTTCCAGCGCTGGGCCGGGCATGAAGCCAAGATCGAGATGACCCTGATCGTGGCCGGTCGCCGCCGTTTCCGGGGCATCCTGCTGGGCGCCGAAGGCAGCAAGGCCAAGATTCGCCGTGTCGATGCCGGTCCCGGTGAGGCCACCGATGTGGAGTTGAAGGTCGACGAGATGAGCGAAGCCCATCTCATCCTGACCGACGCGCTGGTGACGGAATCGCTGCGCCGCGCCAAGGTCGCCTCCAAGGCGCTGGCCGCGCAACTCGAGGCTCAAGAAACGTCGGAGCTGGAAGCGGACGAACTGGAATCGGACGAAACCTCCGATCCGGAGACGCCGTCCAAGAAGCCGCATAGACAACCAAAAACCCGCTGAGAGGAAAGAATCATGGCCGTCAGCGCGAACCGCCTGGAACTGTTGCAGATTGCCGACGCCGTCGCCCGCGAGAAGGTGATCGATCGTCAGATCGTGCTCGCCGCGATGGAAGACGCAATTCAGAAGGCCGCCCGCTCCCGTTACGGTCAGGAGACGGAAGTCCGGGCCGAGATCAATCCCAAGACCGGCGAGATCCGCCTGTCGCGTCTGCTGCAGGTGGTTGACCAGATCGAGAACGACGCCGTCCAAATCCTGCTCGAGGATGCACGCCGCAAGAATCCGGCCGCCCAGATCGATGACTGGATCGCCGAAACCCTGCCGCCCTTCGATTTTGGCCGCATCGCCGCCCAGTCGGCCAAGCAGGTCATCGTGCAGAAGGTGCGCGAGGCCGAGCGTGATCGCCAGTTCGACGAGTTCAAGGACCGCGTCGGCACCGTGGTGAACGGCCTGGTCAAGCGCGTGGAATATGGCAATGTCGTCGTCGATCTCGGCCGCGGCGAAGCCGTGGTACGCCGCGACGAATTGCTGCCGCGTGAAGTCTTCCGCCCCGGCGACCGCATCCGCGCCTATCTATTTGACGTGCGCCGCGAGCAGCGCGGCCCTCAGGTCTTCCTGTCGCGCACCCACCCCCATTTCATGTCCAAGCTCTTCGAGCAGGAAGTACCGGAGATCTATGACGGCGTGATCGAGGTGAAGGCGGTGGCCCGCGACCCCGGTTCGCGCGCCAAGATCGCCGTGATCTCGCGCGATTCCTCCATCGATCCGGTCGGCGCCTGTGTCGGTATGCGCGGTTCGCGCGTGCAGGCGGTGGTCGGCGAACTGCAGGGTGAGAAGATCGACATCATCCCCTGGTCGCCCGACGTTGCCACCTTCATCGTCAACGCGCTGCAGCCGGCCGAAGTGTCGAAGGTGGTGCTCGACGAGGATTCCGAGAAGATCGAGGTCGTCGTGCCCGAAGCCCAGCTTTCGCTGGCCATCGGCCGCCGCGGCCAGAATGTGCGCCTGGCCTCCCAGCTCACCGGCTGGGACATCGACATCCTCACCGAGGCCGAGGAGAGCGAGCGTCGCCAGAAGGAATTCGTGCAGCGCACCCAGACCTTCATGACCGCCCTGAACGTCGACGAGGTCGTCGGCCAGTTGCTCGCCTCCGAAGGCTTCCGCACGGTTGAAGAAGTCGCCTATGTCGACCCTTCCGACGTGTCGTCGATCGAAGGCTTCGACGAGGAAACCGCCGGCGAGATCCAGACTCGCGCCCGCGACTACCTCACCGCGGTCGAGGAAGAGTTCGATGCCAAGCGCAAGGCGCTGGGCGTGGAAGATGAGTTGAAGACGGTCGAAGGCATCTCCACCGCCATGATGGTGGCGCTGGGCGAGAACGACGTGAAGTCCGTCGAGGATCTTGCCGGCTGCGCCACTGACGATCTCGTCGGCTGGACTGAGCGCAAGGACGGCGAGACCACCAAGCATGCCGGCTATCTCGACGGCTTCGAGCTCAGCCGTGACGAGGCCGAGGCGATCATCATGGCCGCCCGCGTCAAGGCCGGCTGGGTCGAGGCTCCGGCCCAAGCCGAGGAAGAGACTGCCGAGGAAGAGGCTGCCGACGAGGAAGCTTCTACACTCTCCGAGCATGGAGCATGACCCCTCGTGTTGACAGAGCGCATCGAGGAAGACGATGACCGCCGGGCGCGCGAGCGCCTGTGCGCGGCTACGCGCCTCGTACGTCCTGTCGACACGCTGATACGCCTGGTCGCAGCGCCCGACGGCACCCTGACCCCGGATCTCAAACGCGTCCTGCCTGGACGCGGCGTCTGGGTCACCGCCAACAGGGCTAGCGTGCAGGAAGCCATGCGCAAGCGGGCCTTCGCCCGCCTGCTCAAACGACCGGTCGAAGTGCCGGCCGATCTGCCAGGCATCATCGAGCGGCTGTTGCAGAAGGCGGCGCTCGACATGCTAAGCTTCGCCAATAAGGCCGGACTCGTCCTCTCCGGCTTCGCCAAAGTAATGAATGCAATCGAATCCGAACGCGTTTCACGGCGCCTCGTGGCCCTGATTCAAGCGCGTGATGGGGCCGAAGATGGCGGCCGCAAGCTTGCACATGCCGTCAAACGGGCCTATTGGGATAAAAATGCACCTAACTTCATTACGATTTTCGATTCTGCCCATTTGGATTTGGCATTAGGGCGGACAAATGTGATACATGCTGCGCTCTGCGCGGGCCCGGCGGTTACCGGTTTCCTGGATCGCGTTGCAGCGCTTGCTTTCTGGCAGGATGGCGGACTGGCCTCGGCTGAGCCACGTCCATCCTCCGAAGCCCCGCTGCAGGCGGACGACGAACCCTCAACGCAAGATGCCGCCCCGTCGCGAGACGGCGACGACGTCAGCTGAACTATCGAATGAAACGGGGCGACCCGCAGGATTTGGCACGGAATGACTGATACGAAAAACCCGGGCGATACGCTGACTGTTACGCCCACCAAGACGCTGACGCTGAAGCGGCCCTCGAGCGCGCCGGATACGGTTCGCCAGAGCTTTTCGCATGGCCGCTCGAAGACTGTCGTCGTCGAGACGGTGAAGCGCCGTCCGTCAGGCCCCGTTACTCCGCCTGCCGCGCCGCCGCCTGCTGCGCCGCCACCGCGGCCGGTGCCTCCTCCGGCAGCAGCAGCGCCCCAGCCGGCTCCGCCGCCCCGGGCCGCCGAACCGGCGCCCGCGCCGCGCCCGGTGGAAGCGCCCAAGGCTCCGGCGCCCGCGCCCGTTCAGCCGGCACCCGTTCAGCCTGCGCCGGTCGTTGCCGAGAAGCCAGCCGCCCCGGCGGCTGCCGCTCCTGCACAGGCACCCGCTCCCGCACCGCAGGTGGAAACACCGGCGCCGCGCCCCGCAGCCCCGGCTCCGGTTGCAGCGGCACCGGCGGCTCCCCGCCCCGCGGCTCCGGCTGCGGCCGCTCCTGTGGCCCCACGTCAGGCTACTCCGATGCAGGGACGTCCAGGCGGCCCCCAGCAGGGTGGACGCCCCGGACAATCGACGTCCGGTCGGCCCCAGGGCCAGCGTCCGAACCGACCCGGCGCCGGCATGGTTCTGCGCACGCTGTCTAGCGAGGAAATGGATGCGCGCACACGCGTGCTCGCCGAAGCCCGTGTCCGTGAGGCCGAGGAGCGCAAGCGCGCGGCCGAGGAAGCCATACGCCGCGCAGCCGAGGAAGCCCGCCGCGAAGAAGAGCGCAAGGCGGCCGAAATCCGCAAGCGCGAGGAAGATGAGCGTCATCGCCGCGAGGAAGAAACCCGCCGCCATGGCGAGGCTGAGGCACGCCGCCACTTGGGCGAAGCCGCGCCTGCGCCTCGCGAAGGGGCTGCACCGGCTCGGCCGAGCGGCTATGGCGACCGGCGCGAAGGTCCCGGCGACCGGCGGCCGCCGCGTGAAGGTGGCAGTTCCTTTGGCGATCGGCGTCCGCGTGAAGGCGGTGCCGGCCCAGGGGGTGAACGCCGTGGTCCGCCGCGTGAAGGCGGTGCCGGCCTTGGTGACCGTCGTGGTCCGCCGCGTGAGGGTGGTGCCGGCTTCGGCGAACGCCGTGGCCCGCCGCGCGAAGGCGGTGCCGGCTTTGGCGACCGTCGCGGTCCGCCGCGCGAGGGTGGTTCCAGCTTTGGCGACCGTCGTCCCGGCGGTGGTGGCTTCGGGGCCAATCGCGGTGCTTCCGCCTTTGCTCCGTCCGAACCGGCAATCACGCCGCCCGCGGGCCGCAATGTCGGTGGTCCGCCGCGCGCTCGTGCCGTGGTCGAAGACGATGATGGCGCTCGTGGCGTACGTCGTGGTCCCGGCGGTCCCGGTCGTGCCGGCGCCGCTCCCCCTCGCCGTGAGGCTACACCGCGCACGACCGAGCAGAAGGGTCGCGGCCGACTGACCGTGACCAGCGCCACGGGTGAACAGGACGAGCGTACGCGCTCCGTCGCCTCCTTCCGTCGCCGTACCCAGCGCATGACCGGCCATCGCCATGTCGAGGCCAAGGAAAAGATCATGCGCGAAGTGGTGATTCCGGAAGCGATCACCATCCAGGAACTCGCCAACCGCATGTCGGAACGCGCGGTCGACGTCATTCGCCTGCTGATGAAGCAGGGCGAGATGAAGAAGATCAACGACGTCATCGACGCCGATACGGCGCAGTTGATCGTCGAGGAGCTCGGCCATACGGCCAAGCGCGTGTCGGAAGCCGACGTCGAGGAGGGCCTGTTCGATACGGCCGACATCGACGATCATCTGGAGTCGCGCCCGCCGGTCGTGACCATCATGGGCCATGTCGACCACGGCAAGACTTCGCTGCTCGACGCGATCCGCTCCGCCAATGTCGTCTCCGGCGAAGCCGGCGGCATCACCCAGCATATCGGCGCCTATCAGGTGACCTCGCCGCTCGGCGGCAAGATCACCTTCATCGATACGCCCGGCCACGCCGCCTTCACGGCCATGCGTGCCCGCGGCGCCAAGGTGACGGATATCGTGGTGCTGGTGGTCGCGGCCGATGATGGCGTCATGCCGCAGACGGTGGAAGCCATCAATCACGCGACGGCGGCGAAAGTGCCGCTGATCGTGGCGATCAACAAGATCGACAAGCCCGACGCCAAGCCGGAACGCGTGCGCACCGAACTGCTGCAGCACAACATCCAGGTGGAATCGATGGGCGGTGAGACCATCGAGGTGGATGTTTCGGCCAAGCAGCGCACCAATCTCGACAAGCTGCTGGAGATGATCCAGCTGCAGGCCGAAATTCTCAACCTGCAAGCCAATCCGGATCGTCCGGCCGAGGGCTCCGTCATCGAAGCCAAGCTCGATCGTGGCCGGGGCCCGGTTGCGACGGTGCTGGTGCAGCGCGGCACGCTCAAGGTCGGTGACATCGTGGTCGCCGGTGCCGAGTGGGGCCGCGTGCGTGCCCTGGTCAACGATCTCGGCGCCACCATCCCCCAGGCCGGCCCGTCCCTGCCGGTCGAGGTGCTCGGCTTCAACGGAACGCCGGAAGCCGGTGACCGTGTTGCCGTGGTCGAGAGCGAAGCCCGTGCTCGCGAAATCACCGAGTACCGTACGCGTCAGAAGCGCGAGAACACCGCTGCGCGCCTGAGCACAGGCCGCGGCACGCTCGCCGACATGATGGCGGCGGTGAAGGCCGGCTCGGGTGCCCGCGAACTGCCGCTGGTCGTCAAGGCCGACGTGCAGGGTTCGTTGGAAGCCATCATCGGTGCCCTCGACAAGGTGGGTAACGATGAGGTCAAGGCCCGCGTCATCCATTCGGGTGTCGGTGGCATCACCGAATCCGACATCGGTCTGGCGGAAGCCTCCGGTGCCGCTGTGATCGGCTTCAACGTCCGCGCCCACAAGGAAGCCCGCGAGGCTTCCGAGCGGACGGGTACCGAGATCCGCTACTACAACATCATCTACAACCTCGTGGATGACGTGAAGGGCGTGCTCTCCGGCCTGCTGGCTCCGACGCTGCGCGAAGAGTTCCTCGGCAATGCCCAGATCCTCGAGGTGTTCAACATCACGAAGGTCGGCAAGGTTGCGGGCTGCCGCGTCACCGACGGCCACGTCGAGCGCGGTGCCAATGTCCGCCTCATCCGCGACAACGTCGTCATCCACGAAGGCAAGCTCTCCACGCTCAAGCGCTTCAAGGACGAGGTCAAGGAAGTCCAGGTCGGCCAGGAATGCGGCATGGCCTTCGAGAACTACCAGGACATGCGCGCCGGCGACGTCATCGAGTGCTACCGCGTCGAGGAAATCAAGCGTACGCTCTGATCGATCTCGGCAGAAAATTACGCAATGGCCGGGGGAACCCGGCCATTGCTGTTTTTGGAGCGCGGACATCCTGTCCGCTCTTCTGTCATATAAGGGAAAGAGCGGACAGGATGTCCGCGCTCCGAGAAAGCCATGCCCCGTCTTACCCCCTCCTCCTCCAAGGCCCCCACGCAGCGGCAGTTGCGCGTCGCCGAGTTGATCCGCCACGCCCTCGCCGAGATCCTACAGCGCGGCGAGATCGTGGATCCCGTGCTCGAAGGCAAGGTCATCACCGTGCCTGAGGTCAGGATGTCACCCGATCTCAAGGTCGCTACCGTCTATGTGATGCCGCTGGGCGGCGGGGATGGCGAGGCGGTGATCAAGGCCCTCGCGTCCCATGCCAAATATCTGCGCGGCCTGATCGCCCGGCGGGTGACCATGAAATACGCGCCCAATTTCCGCTTCCTGATCGATACGACCTTCGATTACGCCTCCAAGGTCGACACCCTTCTGCGCCAGCCGCAAGTCAGCCGCGATCTCGAGCAAAGGCTGCCCGGCCAGGAGGAGGACGAGGCATGAACGCGCCCCGTTCAACCCGTGTCGAGGTCAATGGCTGGATCATCCTCGACAAGCCCGTCGGCATGACCTCGACCCAGGGCGTCGCCGTGGTCAAGCGCGTGTTCAACGCCAAGAAGGCGGGCCATGCCGGCACACTCGATCCCCTGGCCTCCGGTATCCTGCCCATCGCCCTCGGTGAAGCCACCAAGACGGTCCCCTATGTCATGGACGGCCGCAAGGTCTATCGCTTCACCGTCACCTGGGGGGTGGAGACCAACACCGACGACACCGAAGGCGGCCCGGTGGCGACCTCCGACCTCAGGCCTGAAAAAGCAGAGATCGAAGCCTTGCTGCCCCGCTACACCGGTGTGATCAGCCAGGTCCCCCCGCGTTTTTCCGCCATCAAGGTGGATGGCGAGCGCGCCTACGACCTTGCGCGTGACGGCGAGGAGGTTGAGCTCGAGGCCCGCAATATCGAGGTTCATGCCCTGCGCATCGTCGAATTTACCGGCGAGACCACCACTTTCGAGGCCGAATGCGGCAAGGGCACCTATGTCAGGGCCCTCGCCCGGGACCTCGGCCGCGACCTCGGCTGCTACGGCCATGTCACCGCTTTGCGCCGGGCCATGGTCGGTACCTTCGACGAGCAGGATGCGGTTACGCCCGATGAATTGCGCGCCATGAAGGAAGGCACGCCGGACCTGCCCCCGCTGGCGGAAGCCCTGCTGCCGGTGGAAACCGCCCTCGAGGCCCTGCCGACCCTGATGGTTTCCCAGCATGACGCCAGCCGCCTTGCCCGCGGCCAGGGCGTGATCCTGCGCGGCCGCGACGCGCCGGTCTTCGAAGGCGTGGCGGCAGTGATGTCCGGCGGTACGCTGGTGGCGCTCGCCGAACTCGAGCGCGGCGAATTGCTGCCCAAGCGCATCTTCAGACTATAGAGAGCGTCGTGCCAAAAGGCGGACACCGGTTTTTGCCAAAACGAAGCGGCAACAGCTCCTTGCAGCGTCGGACCTGATTCCTGAATCGAGTCCGGTGCTGTTGCGTCTTGTGGGCCGGTGACCTCGCCGTCCCGGCAGCAGGGGGGGCGGCTCATTTGCGATAGACAGAGGGATTTCAGGCTTCCTGAAACCACTCCGCTCTTCGCAAGGGCAAGATCGACGGCCCATGGATGCGACGGGTTGCCACGGTCTGGAACACGTTGATGCCGCCACGCTGGAAGCTGATGCAGCACATCGACAGGTAGAGCAGCCATAGCCTCGTGCGTTCCCAGCCGACCATGGCGCTGGCCTTCTCCCGGTTCGCCCAGAGATTGTCGACCCAGTGCTTGAGGGTCAGGTGAAAATGCATGCGCATCGGCTCGATATCATGGATCTCGAAGCCATGCCGCTCCAGATTGGTCGCGGTCATGCCGATATGATCCATCTCGCCCCCCGGGAAAATATAGCGACGGATGACTCTCATATAGGCCGTTTCCCGGCCGAACTTGGACATGTCGAACAAGGCACGCCGAACACTGGCCTGGTGGAGATAGCGGCCGTCGGGCGTCATCAGTTCACGCATGTGGATGAAGTGGCGGTCGTGATTCTTCAGCCCCACATGCTCGAACATCTCGATCTGCGCGACCGCATCGAACTGCCCCGATGGCTCGATGGTGCGATAATCGCGCAATTCCACCTCGACCTGGTCTCCCAGCCCCTCCCGTTCGATTTTCGCGCGGCAGAATTCCAGCTGGCGCTGCGCCAGGGTCACGCCATAGGCCGTGACGCCGTAATGCCGGGCAGCGTGGCAGACCAGCCCGCCCCAGCCGCAACCGATGTCGAGCAATCGGTCACCGGGTTTCAACTGGAGCTTCTGGCAGATACGGTCGAGCTTGGTCTGCTGGGCATCTTCGAGTGAGGATTCCGGACTCGGGAAATAAGCCGCCGAATAGACCATCTCCGGATCCAGGAACAATTGATAGAACTCGTTCGAGACGTCGTAATGAAACTGGATCAGCTCCTTGTCGTCCCGCCCCTTGGCATAGCGCATCGGGACCGAGCCATCAAAGCTGGGCAGCGGGGCTGTCTTGGCCATCCGGCCAAAGAGGAATGGCGTGGCAAACCCCAACAGCTTCATTTTGGGAAATGAGCGACCTGTGGCGAGTGCCTTGCTGTGATTCCAGCGTTCTGCCGCCTGCAGAGGACTTCCACCGACAATATCGACTTCCTGTTCAGCGTATAGCTCGAACAACGTCATCAGCCTCGGGCGCGTCAACATCCTGCGTATCGCTTCGGGGGAGCGCAGCACAAAGCGGATGTCGTCTCTGGCATGAGGCCCGAGCGGCAGAACTTCGCCGTTCCACAATTCGAGACTGAGATCCGCCCCAAGCTTGTCGGCGACCTCCCCGACGAGCTTACGCGTAACTGCAAGACGCTTTTCTTCGAGATTCATGGGCGCCGCTTCATGGGTTGGGAGGCTTGCCTGCACTCGCCCCACCCGACGTGAAGGCAATGCAGCGACGCTTCCCGAATCGACCGGCTCGGGCAGACGTCTCTCCGTCACCTTTTTGACAGGTTTAATATTACCTGCAACCCATGGGTGCATCATGTCGCGGCCGCAACGGACAAGGACGATATGAGGCTACGGCGCTTGGCGTGATATCTACGCCTTCGAGGCCTTGCCGTCCTGCGTGGCTGCGACGCACTGGTCTTCGAAGGCGCGGCAGTGGTGATGTTAGGCGGCGCGCCGGGAGCGCTCGCCGAACGCGCGCGCGGCGAATTGCTGCCCAAGCGCATCTTCAGCACCGGCCCTCAGATCGACTTCGCATCGAGGCCTGGCAACTGGGCGATCGCACTTGCGAGAAACTCGATCAGCAGTCTGACGCGCGCAATGCCGGCACGCTCGGGCACGATCAGCATGTTCAAAGGCGTGGGCACCGGCACATAATCGGGCAGGATCGGCTCCAGCCGACCTTGCTCGAGGAGATCATCGACCAGCCAGACATGGGTCGGGCCGAAACCACGGCCGGCCGCGAAAGCTTCGCGCGCCGCAAGTCCGTGATCGACCTGCAGGCGTCCGCCAAAGGGCACGGCATGGCGGCTTCCGTCCGGCCCCTCGAGAACGAGCATCTCGCTGCCCGCGATGTTCGACATGCGTATGCCCTCAAGCCCGGCCAGGTCTTCCGGTGTCCGTGGCCGCCCATACCGGGCCAGAAAGTCAGGAGCTGCCACGAGAACCCGACGGCTGCGGCCCAGCGACCGCCTCTTCATGGAGCTCTCGTCGAGCGGCCCGAGCCGCAGTGACAGGTCGACGCCTTCCCGGACGAGATCGATACGTTCGTCGGTGAGGCTGAATTCGACTCTGATATCGGGATGGCGGTCCTGGAAGGCGAAGAGCAGGCGGGCGACATGCCGAACGCCGAGGGCGGCCGTGCAAGACAGGCGGACCGTGCCGGCATGCTCTCCCTGCCCCTGTCGAGCCTCGTCGCCGGCCTGTTCGACGAGGCGCAGGATCTGGACGGCATGGGCATAATAACGGCTGCCTTCCTCGGTGAGCGAGACGCGCCGGGTCGTGCGGCTGAGAAGAGCCACGCCCAGCGCATCCTCGAGCTCGCTCAGGTGCCGTGTGACACTTGACTGGCCGATATTCAGCTCGCGTGCGACCGCAGAAAAATTTCCGCGCTCGGCGACGCGAACAAAGCTGCGAATGCGTTCCAAAGTGACGTCTGATTTATCCATAAATCGGCATAGTACTATGCATTCTCTAGGTATAGCGGATTATATGGACCTTCCCTAGCTTTGAGGAATGATTTCTCATTCCCGGAAACACCCATGAAAGTCCTGCTCGTCTTCGCGCATCCCGAACCCCGCTCGCTCAATGCAAGGCTTCGCGACGTCGCCATCGCCGAACTCGAGGCCCAGGGCCACGAAGTTCGTCTGTCCGATCTCTATGCCGACAAATGGAAATCCGAAGTCGACCAGGCCGATTTTCCGGCACTGGAAGCCGAAGCCAGACTGATACCGGTGCACGCCTCCAAGAAAGCCTTCGAGGCCGGCACGTTAACCGACGACGTCAAAGCCGAGATCGAGAAACTGCTATGGGCCGATGTCCTCATCCTGCAGTTTCCGCTCTGGTGGTTCACCATGCCGGCCATCCTCAAGGGCTGGGTCGACCGCGTCTTCACCTATGGTTTCGCCTATGGCGTCGGGGAACATAGCGACCAGCGCTGGGGGGATCGTTATGGCGAGGGAACCCTGGCCGGCAAGCGCGCGATGCTGATCGTGACGGCCGGCGGCTGGGAAGAACATTATACGCCGCGCGGGATCAATGGCCCGATCGACGACCTGCTGTTCCCGATCCATCACGGCATTCTCTATTATCCCGGCTACGACGTACTGCCGCCCTTCGTGGCCTATCGAGCCGATGGCCTCAAGGAAGCGGGTTTCGAGCCGCTGGCCGAGCGCCTGCGCGACAGAATGCGAGCGCTGCCATCCGCGTCGCCCATTCCCTATCGCCGCCAGAATGCCGGCGACTACCTGATCCCGACCATGCAACTGCGAGCCGGGCTCGAAACGTCGGGCGAAACGGGCTTCTCGCTGCATCGGCGCGCGCCCGCCGATTGAGCCTGCCGGCCCGGATGGCCGTCACAACCTGGTTTCGCCTTCGGCCTCGCGCAGGGCCTGGTCCTCCGTCTGAATGGTGACATGGCCGATGCCGAATTCGTGGCCGACAAGCTGGCGGGCTGCGCCCAGAACCTCGCGCGCTTGGGTCATGTCGGCCAGCACCAGATGGCCACTCATGGCATCGAGCCCCGAGGTTATCGTCCACACATGCAGGTCATGCACGGCGACCACGCCGGGAATTTCGCCCAGCTTCTTCTCGAGCAGGGAGAGATCGACGGTAGGTGGCGTGCCTTCCATAAGAATATGCACCGCCTGCTTCAGCAGGATCCAGGTGCGCGGCACGATGAACAGGCCGATCCCCGCGCCGATGATGGGATCGACCAGCGTCCAGCCCGTCAGCATCACCACGAGGGCGGCGAGGATGACGCCGAGGGAGCCGAGCATGTCGGACAGGACCTCGAAATAGGCCCCCTTGACGTTGATGCTCTCGGAAGAGCCCCCGGACAGGAGCTTCATGCTGATCAGATTGACCACCAGTCCCGCCACGGCCACGGCCAGCATCGGGCCCCCGAGGATTTCGGGCGGATTGAGGAAGCGCTCATAGGCTTCATAGAGGATGTAGACGGTGAGCAGCAGCAGCACGACGGCGTTGGTCAGCGCCGACAGGACCTCCATGCGGACATAGCCATAGGTCTTCTGAGGCGTGGCCGGCCGTTCGGCGAAACGGATGGCGATCAAGGCCAAAGCGAGGCCTCCGGCATCCGTTAGCATATGCGCGGCATCCGCCAGCAGAGCGAGGCTGCCTGTCCACAAGCCACCGATGACCTCCGCCGCCATGAAGGCCGAGGTCAAGGCAAGGGCGGCCAGCAGACTGCCCTTGTGACGGCCCGCTGCCGTCTCCCCGCGCGAGGCCGCCCCGTGCGCATGCCCGTGTCCCATCCATGCCCTCTTGCAATTGCCGCACAACGCAAGCCGCGATGCAGGGGAAACATAACTCCTCTAGCCGCTAGAGGAGCAAGACACAAAGGCGATGGTTGGGGCGAATATGCGCCAAACCGTCCAGAACGAAGTGCGTGATCCGTTCAAATCACACAGCGCTTTTGCCGACTCAGTGCTTGCTGGCTTTCCGCTTGGCTGCAGGAGTAGCCTTCCGCTCGGGCTCGGGCTCGCCCTTCGCGTTCAGTTCGTGCACGTCATAGAAGCGGGAGGTCAGCGTCGATTTTGCTTCCTCGCCGACGATGAATTTCTTGGCCATCTCCCAGTGCCGAAGATCGCTGCCTTCCGGACACCCTTCGCGCAGCCAGATCTCATAGGCCTTCATTCGAATGCGCTGTTCGGTCGTATGTGGCATCGCTGCGCTCCCTCGTCGCGTTTAACGGAGCGGCCGACGCAGAGGTGGGTGGCGGGCATTGCCGATCAGACATATCACGGCATCCGCCCGCCCCGCATTGCCCGGCCGCTGCGGGGAAAACGCAGGGCGGGCCGGCCGGTTCCCCGACAAGCGAGGTTTCTGGGGCCCAAGGCCTGCCACGAAAATTGGCGTGCCGATCTGAAGATCGCTACAGCGTGTTTCGATCTATCCCGCGTCAGACCTCCCCACCCTTGGCAAGGAAGTCTTTGGCGCTCAGCACGATCTTCGAGTCCTGCGCGCCCACCAGCTTCTCGTCCTTGTCGGGATAGGGCAGGCCCGCCAGCACGCTGCGGATGGCGGCAAGGCGCGTGCGCAGCTTGTCATTGGCCTTGACGATGGTCCAGGGGGTGTCGACCGTGTCGGTCGCTTCCAGCATGCGGTCATAGGCCTGCGAATAGGCATCCCATTTGCCTACCGCCTGGTGATCGATCGGCGAGAGCTTCCACTGCTTGAGGGGGTCCGCATAGCGCGCATGCAGGCGCTTGAGCTGCATGGCCTGGCCGATGGTCAGGAAGAGCTTGAACAGGCGGATGCCGTCGCGCACCAGCATCGCCTCGAATTGGGGCGCCTCGTGCAGGAACTTGTCGGTCTGCTCCGGTGTGCAGAACCCCATCACCGGCTCGACCCCACCGCGATTGTACCAGGAGCGGTCGAAGATCGCGATCTCGCCCTTGGTCGGCAATTGGCTGACATAGCGCTGGAAATACCATTGCCCCTGCTCGGTGGGCGTCGGTTTCGACAGCGCGACCACGCGGGCATCGCGCGGGCTCAGATGCTGGGTGAAGCGGTGGATGGCGCCGCCCTTGCCTGCGGCGTCGCGCCCCTCGAAGATCACGACCACGCGCTCGCCCTGCGCCTTCGCCCAGGTCTGCGCCTTGAGGAGCTCGATCTGCAGCGCGCGCAGGTCCCGCTCATAGGTCTTGGATTTCAGCTTTTCCTTATGCGGGTAATTGCCCGAACGGAAGGCGGCGTCGTCGATCTCCGGGGGCAGGTCGAGATCATCGAGACGAAACCCGGCGATCGCCTTCATGAGCGCTTCGTCCGCCTGCTTGCCCGCCTTCTTTGTCATGGAACCTCTCCAAATCCGCACGATCGTCGTGAAACTGTCATCGCTCTGTCTACATTGCCAGCATGAACGATTTCCACAATGCCCAGAGCAAAGCGCGTTCTAGTAGAAACGCCCTTTTGCTCTGGCTCTCTGGTTGGACGCGTCTTTGCGATTCGAGATGAGTCCGTCAATTCGCAAAACGCTTTGGATGGAAAGCTGCAATGTCGATGGTGATGGAACGCTCCTGGCTCTTGACGAAATTGGCCTGGAGCGGTGTAGCTGGTCCGGTGGGCTCGAACCGAAACATCCTGAACCGCATCTGGGGCCGCCGCTGGCTGGTGCTCTCGATCGCGCTGCTGCTGACCGCCCTGGTGCTGTGGGACGGCGCCAATCCCTGGCATGGTCTGCTCATCTTCGCCATGATCGTCGCCGCCACGGGTACCCTTCCCTCGACCGGCGGACATGACGGCAGCATCAGGCCCCCTCTGCCCGAAAGCGGCGGCAAGCCCTCCTTCGACGATCTGGTGATGGCCATACCGGACCCGGTGATCGTGCTCGATTCGGAGCTTGCGGTTCGCTACTTCAACCGCCGCGCCCGCGACATCGTCCCCAATCTGCGTATTTCCGAAGCCCTGACCTATGCGCTGCGCGTGCCGGAACTGGTCGATGCCATCCGCTCGGCCCTCGACACCGGGGCCAGCCGGCAGATCGAATATTCCGAGCGCGTGCCGATCGATCGCGTCGTCGAGGCGCAGATCTCCACCATTGCCGGCGAGAGCGGGCGCACCGCCTTCGTGGTGATCGTGCTGCGCGACGTCACCCAACGCCACCGCGTCGAGCAGATGCGGGTGGATTTCGTCGCCAATGCCAGCCATGAACTGCGCACGCCGCTGGCTTCCCTGCTCGGCTTCGTCGAAACCCTGCAGGGCCCGGCGCGCAACGACGTCGCCGCGCGCGAAAAATTCCTCGACATCATGCGTTCCCAGGCCAATCGCATGTCCCGGCTGATCGACGATCTCCTGTCGCTCTCGCGCATCGAACTCAATGCCCATGTCCAGCCCGACAAACCGGTCGAACTCAGCGCCGTGGTCGGCCATGTCGCCGACACGCTCGGTCCCCTCGCCCAGGACCGGGGCGTCACGCTCAGCCTCGACAAGCGCGTCCCGACGCTGGAGGTTCGCGGCGAGCGGGACGAGCTGATCCGCGTCTTCGAGAATCTGGTCGAGAACGCCATCAAATATGGCGCGTCCGGCGGCAAGGTCGAAATTGTCATCGATTCGCTGCCCAAGACGCAGGGCAAGGGCCGCGAGGCCGTGGTGACGGTGCGCGACTACGGTCCGGGCATCGAGGCCGAACATGTGCCGCGCCTGACCGAGCGCTTCTACCGGGTGGATGCGGCCAAATCCCGCGAGAAGGGCGGCACCGGCCTCGGCCTTGCCATCGTCAAGCACATCGTGGCACGCCATCGCGGCCGGCTCGGAATCGAAAGCGCGCCCGGGGAAGGCAGCACTTTCTCGGTCCGGATCGATCAGATCGGCTGAGAAAACGCGTCTATATGATGCCGCCGGTGTTTCCGGGACTTTTTACAATTGCGTCGCGTCCTTTTTGGCGACATCGCAACATTTCCCCTATCATATTGAAATATAACAATTATAAATGTCATAAAACGATAGTCGAACTGTCATAGAACCGTTGCTGCCGGCTTTTAGGAGTCGCGACGTAGACAGGATTGCCGACCGGTGAACGGTCGCCGTGCCCTGTCCAGAGAACAACGGAGATAGACCGTGAAGCTTTCCTTTCTTGCGCTCGCCGCTTCAGTAGCCCTGTCGAGCACGATCGCTGCCACTGCTGCCTATGCCGCCGACATCACCGGCGCCGGCGGCACCTTCCCCGCCCCGGTCTACAATGCCTGGGGTAGCGATTTCAAAGCCAAGACCGGCACCGCGCTGAACTATCAGGCGATCGGTTCTGGCGGCGGCCAGACCCAGATCACCAACCGCACCGTCGATTTCGGCGCTTCCGACGCTCCGATGGCCACCGACAAGCTGGCTGCCGCCAAGCTGCTGCAGTTCCCGACCGTGATCGGCGCCATCGTTCCGATCGTGAACATCGAAGGTGTTTCCACCGACCAGCTCACGCTGACCGGCCCGATCATTGCCGACATCTACCAGGGCAAGATCACCAAGTGGAACGATCCGAAGATCGCCGAGCTCAACAAGGATGTGAAACTCCCCGATCTCGACATCGCTCCGGTCTACCGCGCCGACGGCTCGGGCACGACCTATGTGTTCACGTCCTACCTTTCTGCCGTGAGCCCCGACTGGAAGAGCGGCATCGGCGCCGCCACCTCGGTGCAGTGGTCGGCCGGCTCGGGCGCCAAGGGCAATGACGGCGTCGCCGGTGCGGTGAAGAACACCCAGGGCGCCATCGGCTATGTCGAATATGTCTATGCCGCCAACAACAAGCTGACCACCACGCAGCTCCAGAACAAGGACGGCAAGGTCATCAAGCCGACCGTTCCGGCGTTCCAGGCCGCCGCCTCCAAGGCCGACTGGAAGGGTGCCAAGGACTTCGCCGTCTCCATGATCGATGTCGGTGGAGAGACCTCCTGGCCGATCGTCTCCACCACCTTCATCCTGTTGCCGAAGGATCCCAAGGACGCCAAGCAGTCCGCCGAAGTCCTGAAGTTCTTCGACTGGGCCTACAAGGATGGCTCCGCCACCGCCGAAAAGCTCCACTACATCCCGCTGCCCAAGGACGTCATCGACACCGTTCGCACGGCCTGGAAGAGCGAAGTGAAGGCTGCCGACGGCAAGGCTGTCTACGAATAAGTTGAACGCGACCCGGCGCAACCTTGCGCCGGGTCGTCTTCCCAAAAGCGTTTTGCGATTTGGCGGAATCGCCAGGAATCGCAAAGACGCGTCGAACCAAAGAATCAGAGCAAACCAGCGTTTTCGTCTAAACGCGCTTTGCTCCCGTCGAAACACAGGCCGGAATATCGCCATGAGCGCCATAGCCGACTCCTCGCTGGACGCATCCAACTCGGCTGCAAAGGTCACGCAGGGTTCTCCCTCGCCCGGCGCCAAGACGGTTCCTGGCGCCAACCTGGATCCCATCTTCAAGGCCGCCCTCTATGGTTGCGGCTCTCTCGTGCTTATCCTGCTCTGCTCGATCGTCGTGCTGCTGTTCTATGGCGGCTGGCCGGCGCTGGCCCATTTCGGGCCGAGCTTCTACTGGTCAACCGCCTGGAACCCCGTCACCGAGAAATTCGGCGCCGGCGTGATGATCTATGGCACGCTGTTCACCGGCCTGCTGGCGCTGATCATCGCCTTGCCGATGTCCTTCGGCATCGCCTTCTTCCTGACCGAGATCGCGCCGCAGAGCGTGCGGCGGCCGATCGGCATTGCCATCCAGCTCCTGGCGGCCGTGCCCTCGATCATCTTCGGCATGTGGGGCTCGCTGATCGTGGCGCCGATCCTGGCCCAGACGATCTATCCGCCGATCATCTCCGTCCTCTCGCATGTGCCGGTGCTCGGCTATCTGTTCAAGGGCCCCACCAACGGCGCCGGCATGCTGACCGCCGGCATCATCCTGGCCCTGATGATCATTCCCTTCATCACCGCAATGTTCGTCGAGATCCTCGAAGCCGTGCCCGCCATGCTGAAGGAATCGGCCTACGGCGTCGGCGCCACCACCTATGAGGTCTTCCGCAACGTCTCGGTGCCCTATGGCCGGACCGCGCTCGTCGGTGCCGTGATGCTCGGCTTCGGCCGTGCCCTCGGCGAGACCATGGCGGTGACCTTCGTCATCGGCAACGCCAACCGCATATCAGCATCGCTGTTCTCCTCGGGGGCGACCATCGCCTCCACCATCGCCAACGAATTTCCCGACGCGCCTGCCGGCTCGCTGCGCAGCCAGTCGCTGCTGGAGCTCGGTTTCGTGCTCTTCGTGATTTCCTTCATCGTGCTTGCGATCTCCCGCATGCTCGTGCGCGCCAACGCCAAGTAAGGGAGAGCATCATGGCCCATCTCGCCCACGGCAACGCCCGCCTCGCCCGCCGTCGTGCCCTCGACTACGCCTACAAAGTCGTCTCCATCGGCTTTGCCGCGATCTCCCTTCTGGCGCTCGCCTGGATCCTGTACACCCTGCTGCGCGAGGGCCTGCCCTCGCTGACCATGGACCTCTTCACCAAGGACATGGCTGATGGCGGCCTGCGCAATGCCATCGTCGGCTCTTTCGCCATGGTCTTGCTCGCCCTCCTCATCGGCGCGCCGATCGGCATCATGGCTGGCACCTTCCTCGCCGAGGCGGGGCGCGGCAGCAAGTTCGCCGACGCGGTGCGCTTCATCAACGACATCCTGCTTTCGGCGCCGTCCATCCTGATCGGCCTGTTCGTCTACCAGATGATCGTGGTGACGACGGGCGGCTTCTCCGGCTGGGCCGGCGTGGTCGCCCTCGCCATCATCATCCTGCCGGTGGTCGTGCGCACCACTGAGGACATGCTGGCCCTGGTGCCGATCAGCCTGCGCGAAGCCGCCTTCGCGCTGGGGTCGCCGATGTGGAAGGTCATCACCTCCGTGACCTGGCGCTCGGCCCGCACCGGTATCGTCACCGGCATCCTGCTGGCCCTGGCCCGCGCCGCCGGCGAGACCGCACCCCTGCTGCTGACAGCCTTCGGCAATTCCAACTGGTCGCTCAACCTCGGCAATGCCTTTGCCAGCTTGCCGGCCGCCATCTACCAGCTCGCGCCCTATCCCGACCCCAAGGCCGTCTTGGTGGCCTGGAGCGGCGCCCTCCTCATCACCGCCGGCGTGTTGGCGCTCAATATCCTGACCCGCTTCGTGCTCGCTCCCAAGAAATGAGTGATCCCATGTCCGCTACTCCACAAGCCTCCATCGCGGTTGCCGAACGCCCCGTCGCCAATCCAGCCGCTGCCGTGAAGCTCAAGGTCGAGAATCTCGACTTCTTCTATGGCGAGAAGCATGCGCTCAAGGGCATCAATCTCGACATGATCGACCGGCAGGTCACGGCCATGATCGGTCCTTCCGGCTGCGGCAAGTCCACCCTGCTGCGCGTGCTCAACCGCATGTACGACCTCTATCCGGGCCAGACTGCCAAGGGCCGCGTGCTGCTCGATGGTCAGAACGTCATCGGCAAGGAGATCGATCCGGCAGTGCTGCGCGCCCGCATCGGCATGGTGTTCCAGAAGCCCACGCCCTTCCCGATGTCGATCTATGACAACATCGCCTTCGGCGTTCGCCTGCATGAGTCGATCTCCAAGGCGGAAATGGACAGCCGAGTCGAATGGTGCCTGACCAAGGCCGCCCTGTGGAACGAAGTCAAGGACCGCCTGCACGCCTCCGCGCTCGGCATGTCCGGTGGCCAGCAGCAGCGCCTGTGCATCGCCCGCACCATCGCGGTGAAGCCCGAAGTCGTGCTGCTGGACGAGCCGACCTCCGCGCTCGATCCGATCTCGACCGCCAAGATCGAGGAACTGATCGACGAATTGAAGCGGGACTTCACCATCGTCATCGTCACGCACAATATGCAGCAGGCGGCGCGTTGCGCGGATGTGACGGCCTTCTTCTATCTGGGTGACCTCATCGAGGTCGGCCAGACCAACAAGATGTTCACCACCCCGAACGACAGCCGTACACAGGATTACATCACCGGCCGCTTCGGCTGATCCCTCGGCCAGCGTCGAATTCATTTGGAGGCGGCATGTCCGACCACATCGTTACATCCTTTGATCAGGAATTGCGCGAATTGCGCAACATGATCGCCGAAATGGGTGGCTATGCAGAGAAGAGCGTAGCCGACAGCGTCGAAGCCCTGCTCAAGCGCGACACCCAGCGCGCCAAGGCCGTGATCGAGCTCGATCTGGCGATCGACAAGCTCCAGCGCCAGGTCGAGGACCGGGCTATCCTGGTCATCGCCAAGCGCCAGCCACTGGCACTCGACCTGCGCGAAATCGTCTCGGCCCTGCGGGTGGCCAACGATCTCGAACGCATCGGCGACCTCGGCAAGAACGTCGCCAAGCGCGTGGTGGCCATCCACAGCCATGCGCAGCCGGCCCAGCTCTTCGGCGGTTTCGACCATATGGCTGACCTGGTGCTCGAGCAGCTCAAGCAGGTCCTCGACGCCTTCGCCCAGCGCAATGTCGAAGAAGCGCTCTCGGTCTGGAGTTCGGACGGCGAGATCGATGCGATGTACACCTCGCTGTTCCGCGAATTGCTGACCTACATGATGGAAGATCCGCGCAATATCGGCTTCTGCACCCATCTGCTGTTCTGCGCCAAGAACATCGAGCGCATCGGCGACCATGCCACCAACATCGCCGAAACGGTGCATTACCTGGTGACCGGTGAATCGCCGGCCGGCGAGCGGCCCAAGGCGGACAACAGCACCGATCTCGTCGACCTTCCTGTGCCGGCTAAGTAACAAGGGATAGGCCATGCCTCCCAAGGTTCTGATC
Source organism: Labrys sp. HAY1-8F (assembly GCF_056754975.1). Lineage (NCBI taxonomy): Bacteria > Pseudomonadati > Pseudomonadota > Alphaproteobacteria > Hyphomicrobiales > Xanthobacteraceae > Labrys > Labrys sp. HAY1-8F. Next base: position 2,234,181 of record NZ_JBPGWZ010000002.1, read on the forward strand.
GTCGAGGACGAAGAAGCACTGACCTTGCTGCTGCGCTACAATCTCGAAGCCGAAGGCTATGAGGTCGACAGTGTGGCGCGCGGTGACGATGCCGAGATCCGCCTGCGCGAAAGCGTGCCGGATCTGGTATTGCTGGACTGGATGCTGCCGGGGTTGTCGGGTATCGAATTGTGCCGGCGCATCCGCATGCGGCCGGAAACCGAGCGCCTGCCCGTGATCATGCTCACGGCGCGTGGCGAGGAAACCGAGCGTGTGCGGGGTCTGGCCACCGGCGCCGACGATTATGTCGTCAAGCCCTTCTCCGTGCCGGAACTCTCGGCCCGCGTGCGCGCTCTGCTGCGTCGGGCCAAGCCCGATCACGTCGCCTCCCTGCTCAAGGCCGGTGACATTTCCCTCGACCGCGAGACCAAGCGCGTTCATCGCGGCAATCGCGAGATCCGCCTCGGCCCGACCGAGTTCCGTCTGCTCGAATTCCTGATGCAGGCGCCGGGACGCGTATTCGCACGCGAGCAATTGCTCGACAGCGTCTGGGGCCGCGACGTCTATATCGACGAGCGCACGGTCGACGTGCATGTCGGGCGACTGCGCAAGGCGATGAACCGCACGCGCGAGATCGACCCGATCCGCACGGTTCGCGGCGCCGGCTATTCCTTCGACGAGACCTTCGCCAAGCAGGCCTAGGACGGATATTTCATCGCCCGACACCAAGGCCGGCGGCTCACCGCCGGCCTTGTCGCATCACGTACCCGGTACTCGCCCGATCTAGGCGATTTCAGAGGCTTGCGATAAGACGACTTGCCAAAGAAAATGCCGGGGTTGCCATGATCCGTTCCTTGCTCGTCGCGTCGCTTTTGACTGCCAGTTCGTTGGCGCTGCTTCCCAGCGATGCCGCAGCGGCCAAGCTCAAGAAAACCTTGTGTTCGGGCGAGTTCGGTACCGGCTCCGGCTTGGCAGGCTCCTATATCGGCAAGGATTGCTTCATCGCAGCCGACAGCGACATGCAGGAGCAGGTCGCCGGTATCTGCAAGGAAGGCTCGCGATGCGAGGTCGAGGCCATGGTGGAGGTCGCACCCGATGGCAGCAGGCAGATCAGGACCGTCTTGTCCGTCAGGCAGGCCGGACGCGCGCCCGCCACGCACACGTCCTATGCCCAGAAGGCGGGCAACTATGCCGACGGCATCTATGCCTTGCAGGACGATGGCTGCGACAAGCAGGGGGCGACGCCAGGCAACCGGGTTTCCGTGCAGCTTCTACGGGCAGCCGGTCCTGCCATCCAGCTCTACGGCAAATATTGCGCGGTCATCGAGGCCGATGGCGAGGAGCCTTCCAGCGCCAAGTTCCAGGCGACGCTGCAGCTTCGATGCGGCAGCTCGCCGGCGCAGGACCAGGCCCTGCGAAGCGGCCGCTCCGGCACGGCGGAAACCATCGTGATGACCCCCGCCCCCGAGCGGCAGCTGTGGCTCGATGAAGACACATTGATCCGTTGCCCGATCAAGCGCGCCTATACACCGCAATGGTGGATCGAGGCCCCGCCCTTCAATGGCCGCTATCCCCAATAGCTTCTGCAGGCGCCGATATCAGCCCAGAGCCGCCAGGCGCCCTTGCAGATAACGGCGGATGACGGGATCACTCTCCAGCCCGATCGCCCGCGAATAGGCGTTGCGGGCCTCCTCCTGCCTTGCGGCGCGGGCCAGCAAGTCCGCGCGTGCAGCCCAATAAGGCTGGTAATCGGCGATCCGCCTGTCGCTGGCGACCTCGTCGAGCCCGGCCAATCCGGCTTGCGGTCCTGCAAGACGGGCGAGCGCTACGGCTCTGTTGATGGCAGCGACAGGGGACGCGGTCAGTAGTACCAAGGCCTCATACAGCGTGACGATCGCGGCCCAGTCCGTCGTCGCGCAGATGCGCCTATTGGCATGGGCCGATTGCAGCGCGGCTTCGAGCTGATAGCGACCGATCTGTCGCGCCTGCCCGGCCCTGGCGAGCAAAGCCTCAGCCTCCTCGATCAGGGCGGCATCCCAAAGCGTGGTATCCTGCTGTTCCAACGGGATATAGTCGCCGACCGGGCTACGGCGTGCAGCCCGCCTGGCCTCGGCATGCAGCATCAGGGCCAGCAGGCCGAGCACTTCCGGCTCGCCGGGCAGGAGCGAGACCAGCAACCGGCCGAGCCAGATGCCTTCCACCGACAGATTGCGCTCGCGGGCCTGCGCCCCTTCGGGATCGGCCCAACCCTCGGCATAGACGGCATAGACGGCCTCCAATACCGCTTCGAGACGACCGGGCAACTCATCGGGTTCCGGGATCCGGAAGGGGATGGCGGCCTGCTTGATCTTGAGCTTGGCCCGCACCAATCTCTGGCTCATCGCCGCAGGTGAAACTAGGAAGGCGCTGGCGATCGCGCCGGCGTCGAACCCCAATATCGTCTGCAGGATCAAGGGCGCGCGCACGGCGGCATCGAGCGAGGGATGAGCACAAGCGAACATCAGGCGCAGGCGCTCATCGGGAATGACAGGCTGTTCGGCCTGCTCGGAGGCGAGGGCCTCGACATGGCGGATGACCTCGTCCGCCTTTTCGCCGCGCAGCTTGGCGCGGCGGGCCGCGTCGATCTGCCGGCGCCGGGCCGCGGTCAGGAGCCAGGCTTCGGGATTGGCGGGCACACCCCCCGCCGGCCAATGTTCCAAAGCCGCCGCAAAGGCGTCGGCCAGGGCGTCCTCCGCCCCCGCAATGTCGCCCGAACGTGCCGCGAGAAGGGCGACGAGCCTGCCATAGCTGCGTCGCGCGACGATTTCGGCAAGTTCGACGGCGGGGGCGGAAGGCACCGGATCGGCTCGCTTGGTTCAATAATCCTTGGGGTCCCACACCGGCCGGACCTCGATGGTACCGATGGCTGCACTCGGGCAACGCGCAGCCCAGCCGATCGCGGCATCCAGGTCCGGCACATCGATGATGTAGAAACCGCCGAGTTGTTCCCTGGTGTCGGCGAAGGGGCCGTTGAGCACCTGGGTCTTGCCGTCGGCGAGGCGCACGGTCGTCGCCGCAGACGTTGGGCGCAGACGGCTCCACGGGCCGAGAGCACCGGCCGATCTGAGGGCCTCCGTATAGGCCTGATAGGCGGCCAGCACAGCCTGCTTATTGGCGGGGTCCACCTTCAGCATGGCTTCTTCGTTGCTGTAGATCAGAATCGCGAACTGCATGGGTCTCTCCTGTCTCCGCCGGCGCATGATGCGCCGGCATGACAATGACGCGCCATCCCGTTCGCTTTCGACAGCAGGACGAAAATTATGCGCTCGCCTTGGTGAGTTGCTCGATCTCGCCCGAACCTAGATTGAGTTCGGTCGCCTTGATCAGGTCCCCAAGTTGCTCGACGCTGGTGGCGCTGGCGATCGGAGCGACGATGCCGGGCCTTGCGATAAGCCAGGCAATGGCGACCTGGGCCGGTGTGGCGCTCTTGGCCTCGGCTACCGCATCGAGAGCGGCCAGGATGCGCAGGCCCCGCTCGTTGAGATAATTGGCCATCTCGCCGCCACGCGCGTTGCTCTTGGCGAAATCGGCCTCACTGCGATATTTGCCGGAGAGGAACCCCCTCGCCAGCGAGAAATAGCTGGTCACGCCGATCTCGTTCTTGAGACAGAACGCCTCGAGTTCGTTCTCATAGCCGGCGCGGTCATAGAGATTGTAGTGCGTCTGCAGATTCTCGAAACGCGGCCACATCTCCTTGGTGCTGATAGCCAGCGCCTTGAACATGGTGTTGGCGCTATGATTGGAATTGCCGATCACGCGCACCTTGCCGGCCTTGATCAACTCGTCATAGGCGGAGAGCGTTTCTTCCAGATCCACCTCCGGATCCTCCCAATGGGAGAGGTAGAGGTCGATGTAATCGGTTTGCAGGCGCCGCAGGGAATCCTCGGCCGCCTTGAGGATATAGTCGCGCGACAGGCCCTTCTTACCGGGCCCCATTTCCGAGCCGACCTTGGTGGTGAGCACGATGTCGGCGCGATTGCCGCGGGCCTTCATCCATTTGCCGATGATGGCTTCAGACTCACCGCCCTGATTGCCGGGAACCCAGGCCGAATAGACATCCGCCGTGTCGATCAGGTTGAAGCCGCCCCCAACGAAAGCATCGAGGACAGCGAAGGAGGCTTTCTCATCCGCGCTCCAGCCGAAGACATTGCCGCCCAGGCCCAACGGAGCAACCGAAAGATCAGACCGCCCAATCGCACGTTTTTCCATAAATGCTCTCCATGATCATGACAAAATATGGACCTGACCGGCACGAAAGCGTGCCGGCTCGGCCTCCAGGGCCGCAGGGAACTCAAATCGAATAGGTCAGTTCCTGTTCCCCGCCACCTGCCCGACGCATCTCTTCCACCGACATGTTGTCGAGCAGGTCGGAAGAAAGGTCCCGCACACGCCGCATCAAAAGGCGTACGGTGCAACCTGGAACATCCGGGCAGTCGAGGCAAGGCTGATAAGCGGTGTGGCTGGCGCAGGCGATCGGCGCGAGCGGACCGTCGAGGACCCGGATGGCATTGCCGACGCTGATCTGGCTGGCCTCGCGGGCCAGCATATAGCCACCGCCCTTGCCTTTCTTGGAGCGCACGATGCCGGCCACGCGCAACTCACCCAGGATCGCATCGAGAAACTTCTTGGGAATGCGGTTTGCCTCGGCGATTTCCTGGCTTTGCGCCGTCTCGCCGGCCGGCAGGCCGGCCAGATGCGCCAGCGCCTTGAGACCATATTTGCCCTTGTTCGTCAGCATCGCCCTGATTGCTCCGCGTGACAGAAGTCTATCCTGTCTATCACGAATATAGGGATTATCGATCGAATCGGAAGGTCTACCCCAACGAAGGAGGGGCTCGAAACCAAGGCGCATGTGGAAAGAAAGATGCAGGCGAGGACGCCCGTGATCGCAAAGAAGGATCTCAGCTCATCTCAGGCAAGGTCTTGGGCCTGCCCGGCGGTTCGGGAGAGAGATCCTCGTAGAGCCCCTGGGCCTCACTGGCAGGCCCCCGGCGCTCACCGAGCGCGAGAATGCGATAGACCCTGACGGTACGCTCCAGCGCGATGGTCAGAACATCCTCGGGCTTGACCGCCTTGGCAGGCGTATCAATTCGGGTGCCGTTGAGGCGGACATGACCGTCCGCCACCAATCTTGCTGCCAGAGAGCGTGTCTTCACGACACGCGCATGCCAGAGCCATTTATCGATCCGAAGACGATCCTGGCTGCCGGCCTGGTCCATGAATCAGGTTCCCAAATCAGGTTCCTTGAATCCGGTTCTCGGGATCAGCTCTTGTCCGACTTGCCGCCCTGCATCTGCTCCTTCAAGGCAAGGAGCTTGGCGAAGGGCGAGTTCGGATCCGGGGCGCGATTGGACTCGCGTCCCTGCGGCTTGGAGTCGCTCGACCAGTTGCGCGGACGCTCACCACCCCGATCCTGGCGATCGGGACGCGGGCCGCGATCGGGACGAGGGCCACGATCGGGACGGGCATCGCCCTGGCGGCGCCCTCCTTCTCCGGCCGGCTTGCGATCTCCGGGCCGGTTTTCTTCGCGCGGCCGGCCATTGCCGCGATCATCGCGACGCGGCCGTTCGAAGCGATTGGGCCGTTCGCCTTGCCGGGCCTCCGCCCCCTCAGCCGGCGCGGCCGGCGCCGCTCCGTCCACGGGCGCGGGGCGGCCGCGGCGGAAGCCGCCGCCGGCCTCCGGCTTGCGCTCCCCGCCCGGCTGGCGGTTGCCGTGCTGGGGGCGGCCTTGATGATGCGGGCGCTGATGACGCTCGAAGCGCGCCGGACGCCAGACCTCGATCTCCGGCACTTCCTCCACGCCTGCCTCGACGGTAGGCGTCTCGGAGGCAGGTGCCTCGGAGGAGGCTTCGACGGTGGCTGCAGCTTCACCGGTGGCAATCTCGGCGCTTTCGCTCGCTTCCGCGGGCGTCTCCGGAGCCACAGCTTCGTCTGCCGGCGCTTCGTCGACTTGAGTTGCCTCGACTTGAGCTTCTTCGACTTGGACTTCCTCGGCCTGAGTCTCCTCAGCCTGAATGTCCTCCGCCTGGGCTTCCTCCGCTGGCGCCTCGATGCTGGGCATCGCCTCGACCGGCGTTTCGTTCACCGTCTCCCCGGCAGCCTCGGCGACTTCCTCGAAGCTGTGCTCATGTGGCGGCGAGCCGATCGCCTCCATGGCATCGATCTCGGCCGGGCTCGGCGTGGCCTCCTGGCTTGATTCGGCCGCCTCCGCCCCATTCGCCGCGTCAGAGGCGGCAGCCTCGACAGGGGCTGCAGGCTCGGTCGGCGCAGGCAGCCTGATCTCGTGGGTGATCGCCGGCCCCTTGCGCTTTTCGGAGCGATAGCCCAGGCCCCGCAGGATCGAGGCGAAGTCTTCGCCCGAGCAGCCGACCAGCGAGGTCATCTGCACGGTCGCAATGAAGCTGTCGCCATCGGCAGCGCCGGCCGGCGGCTGGCCTACCGTGGTGCCTGGACGATAGGCAATCGCCGGGCGAATGAGATCGGCAAGGCGTTCGAGAATGTCGACGCGCACCGCCCGCTCACCGCAGACGCGATAGCCGACAAGGCGATAAAGTCCCTTGTCGATGCTCTTGTCGGCCGGCATCGAGGTCCGGCCGGATGCCGCCAGATGCGGGATCTCGTCGAGCCCCTTCTGGTCGAGGCCACCATGGGTGAGAGCCCAGAGCTGTGCCGCGAGCGCGCGGGGCGCCGGTTTCATCAGCATCGGCAGATAGATGTGATAAGCGCCGAAGCGCACGCCATGCTTGCGCAGCGAAGCACGCTGGTTCTGGTCGAGCTGCTTGAGGTCCTCGGCCACTTTGGAGCGGTCGAGCACGCCCAGCGCCTCGACGAGTTGGAAGGCGATTCCCTTGGCCAGGCCCTGCAGATCTTCGGCCTTGTCCAGCAGCAGCAGCGGCCCGAGCAGGCGGGTAATATGGTTGCCGATCCAGATGTCGAGCCGCGTCTGCACGGAATCGCGCGCGGGGCCCGTCAATTGCTCGTCCGCCAGCAGGCGGATGCGCGGGGAGAGCGGCCTTTCCCCACCGAGGAGCTTGGCTACGGGCTCGCCGATCCAGCGCACGGTGCCATCCGCCGCCAGGGCGAATTCGGTATCGGGCGCCTGCGCGAATTTCTGGCTGCGCGCCTCGATCTCGCCAGCCAGAGCCTTGGCTGCCGCGGCTCGCAAGGCACGGCCGCTCTCACCGTCACCGGCACTCGGATCGGGTGCAAACTGGAAACCCTGCAGCGTTCCGACATGCTGCCCTTCGACAATCACATCGCCGGTCTTGGTAATTTCAGTCTCAAGCATAGCGTTTTCTCTAAGGCGCCGCATCAGCACGCTGGTGCGACGGTCGACAAAGCGTTGGGCAAGCCGTTCATGCAATGCGTCGGAGAGCTTGTCCTCCACACTGCGTGTGACACCTTGCCAATGAGCGGGGTCTTTCAGCCAGTCAAGCCGATTTGCCGCAAAAGTCCAGGTTCGGATATGGGCGATACGCGTTGAGAGCGTATCGATATCGCCGTCGGTCCGATCCGACATGGCGACCTGACGGGCGAACCAGTCGTCGGGGACCTTACCCTCACGCATCAAAAATCCATAGAGATTCGTGATGATGTCGGCATGAGAATGAGGGGAAATCTTGCGATAGTCCGGCAGCCCGGCCACTTCCCACAGGCGCGCCACGGCCTGCCCTCCCTTGGCGAGGCGCCTCACCTCCTCATCGCGGGCGAGGATGGAGAGGGCCCGGATGTCGTCGGCGTCGGGAGCCCGGGTCAGGCCCTGCTCCTCCGGCGTGGCCGACAGCGAGGCCTGGAGCGCCTCCACCGAGGTGAAATTCAAGGCCGGATTGCGCCACTGCAGCACTTTCACGCTGTCGAAGCTGTGGCCTTCGATGGCCTCCACTAGTTCGGGCTCGAAAGGATCGCAGCGTCCGGTCGAGCCGAAGGTGCCGTCGCGAACATGGCGCCCGGCACGGCCGGCGATCTGCCCGAACTCGGCAGGCGTCAGGCGGCGGAACTGATAGCCATCGAATTTGCGGTCACCGGCAAAGGCGACATGGTCGACATCGAGATTGAGCCCCATGCCGATGGCATCGGTGGCCACCAGGAAATCGACATCGCCATTTTGATACATCGCCACCTGCGCATTGCGGGTGCGCGGCGACAGCGCTCCCAGCACCACGGCGGCGCCGCCGCGCTGGCGGCGGATCAGTTCGGCGATGGCATAAACCTCGTCGGCCGAGAAGGCGACAATGGCGGTTCGCCGTGGCAGACGCGTCAGCTTGCGGTCGCCGGCGAACAGGAGATGGGACAGGCGCGGCCGAGTGACGACGTTGACGCCCGGAATCAATCTCTCGATGATCGGCCTCATCGTCGCCGAGCCGAGCAGCAGCGTCTCATGCGTGCCGCGGCGGTTGAGCAGCCTGTCGGTGAAGACATGCCCGCGTTCGAGATCGGCGGCGATCTGGATCTCGTCGAGCGCCACGAACGGCACTTCCAGATCGCGCGGCATGGCTTCCGCCGTCGCCACCCAGTAGCGGGCCTTGTCGGGCTTGATCTTTTCCTCGCCGGTGACCAGCGCCACGAACTCGGCTCCGACCCGCTCCACCAGCTTGTTGTAGACCTCGCGCGCCAAGAGGCGCAGCGGCAGGCCGATAATGCCAGCGCCATGGCCAAGCAGGCGCTCGATGGCCAGATAGGTCTTGCCGGTATTGGTCGGCCCCAGCACCGCTGTAACGCCGCGTGCGCGCACGGATGGGGGCAGGATGGGAGGCAGCATCAAGTCGGCGGTCTTTCGGGCGTCATTTCACAGAGCAAAGCGCGTTTTGGCGATAACGCTTCCTGGCTCTAATTCCTTGTTTCGATGCGTCTTTGCGATTCGGCGCGATTTCGTCAAATCGCTTTTGGGGAAGCCGAAGCCCCCGATTCAGGATTTGCCGGACACCCATTGCCCCGCCACGTCAAGGAAATACGACCTTTGCGGGTATTTCCTGCATTCTGGTACCAGACACACGCCATTCTGTCTCGCCATGAAACGCAAATATGGGCGCGGGCGGCCGAAATTTAACCCCCCGAACGGGATTGGAACGAAAAGCGCCCGAATCGCTGCCCCGGCTGAATTCCTGCTCTGTTCGGCTGATGTCAGGAAGGTTGGCGCGACGGGAGCCCCTTGCCTGAACAGGGTTAACACCGCATCCGCTCCCGACAGCGGCGACACGCCGGCTCGTTTCCCATTCTGGAACGGGCTTTCGGGGCCTTCCGACAGGCCATTAACGCTTGGAACGGCGTCTGAACGAAGCGAGAGCGAATCACCGACTATCCTGCCGATCGAGCGATCCGGCCCTCTGTTCATCTCTCTTCGCCCATGGGGAAAGTGTTGCTGGCACCTACTCCCGGCAGACAAGGGTTAATTCCCAAAATGGACCACCCTGGCCGGCTTTTCAGGGTGCGGCTTAAGGCCTGGTACGCGCCTGGAACAAAGGGCGCCCGAATCACCGACTTCGTCCGACAGCAGAACAGGCCGGTCCTGGGACCGGCCCGCAAATCATGTCACCCAAATCATGTCACCCCCGGGCGACGAAGTGGCTGCTACCAGCGATGCCAGCGGCGATGTCCCCCGCCCCAGCCGCGATGGTGGTAGTAGCGGGGGCGATAGTAGTGGCGGTAATGGGGCCGATAATAATGGCGCCTGTAATAGGGACGGTAATAGGGGCGATAATAATGGCGGGGTCGCCAATAGGGGCGATGACGCACGCAGCGTCCCCAGCGATTGGGAGCCCAGCCCCGCGGGCAACCCCAGCGAATATCCTGCACCAGACCGCCGGCGTTGGTCTGGCCGGCCGGTGCAACAGGCATGGCTGACGAAGTCTGGACCGTAGCGAAGAAGCCGATCGCGGCAAAGCAAGCCGCGAAGATCAACCCAATGGGTGTTCTCATCCCGCACTCTCCTTGAACGTTTTGCGCTTCAGCAGAACCACAAAGACGCATCGACAAAAGAAGCTCAAGCAAAGACGCGTTTTTTTTCAAAACACGCTTTGCTTCAGACACTTGTGATGATGAAAATTAGCAAGGGTGAGCTGAACCGTATCTGAACGGCACAGACCTCTGTTCCAAAGCGGAACAACTGGGCTTGATGAGAGACAACGTCTTAAGAAAGCGAACAGCGCCTGAACGAAAGGCGAGCGAATCAGCCTTCGTGGCCGTTCGGATCGGAGCCGATGCGGCGCAGGCGTTCCTTCACGCCGGCCAGTTCGGTCGACATTTCCTGCACGCGATGACGAAGCTCGTCGGCGATGCGGGCCGCCGTCGCCGGATATTCTTCCAGCGTACGCCGGAACATCTGACGCGACACGCGCAGCACCACGCTGGCCTCGCGGGCGATGGCGGTGGTGGGGCGGCGCGTTTCCGACAGCAGGGCCATTTCGCCAATCAGGGTACCAGGTCCGACGATGGCGCTGGCGACATCATCGTCGATCAGGGTGATCGCACCCGAGACGACGACGAAGCCATATTCGGAAATGTCGTCCTTGCGGAACAGCGTGTCGCCGGCGCGCAGCCGCCTAGTTTCGGACGAGAAGGCGAGCAGGCGCAAGGCATCGCGGTCCATGGCGCGGAACAGCGCCACTCTTTCCAGCAATACCATATCGTCTTCGAGCGCCATCTGCGGCCCTGGGTTCGAGAAGAGAGGCCCTAGAGGCTGTTATGGACCATGGATAGGGTTTTGGTGAGGTCAAGACTGGCTAGATGGGAGGAGCGAGCGCTGCCAAGACTTTCGTCTTGGCAAGCGAAGCGACGCTGCAGATGGCCAGTCTTGACCTCACCCCGCAGGGGCGTGGCGATTTTGCTCGACGAGTACGTACTTCTTCGCAGCAAACCGCAAGGTTTGCGTCCTCGAACTCCTTCTCCTCGACCAAAATCGCTCACGTCAAAACCCCATCCATGGTCCATAACAGCCTCTAGGGCACCAGCTTGTAGCCGCCGCCTTCGGTGACCAGCAGGGCCGCGTTGGACGGATCCTTCTCGATCTTCTGCCGCAGGCGGTAGATGTGGGTTTCGAGCGTATGGGTGGTCACGCCCGAATTGTAGCCCCAGACCTCCTGCAGCAGCACGTCGCGCTGCACCGCCTTCTGACCGGAGCGATAGAGATAGCGCAGGATCGAGGTTTCCTTCTCGGTCAGCCGCACCTTGGAGCCCTTCTCGGTCAAGAGCAATTTGGAGGCTGGCTTGAAAGTGAAGGGACCGATGTTGAAGACGGCGTCCTCGCTCGTCTCATGCTGGCGCAGATGGGCGCGCACGCGGGCGAGCAGCACGGCGAAGCGGAAGGGCTTGACGACATAGTCGTTCGCCCCGGCCTCGAGGCCGAGAATGGTGTCGGCGTCGGAATCATGGCCGGTGAGCATGATGATCGGCGATTTGAACCCGTTCTTGCGCAGAAGCTTGACGGCTTCGCGCCCGTCCATATCCGGCAGACCGACATCCATGATCACGAGATCGAGATGGTCCGACTTGGCGATCTGAACCGCGCGGCTTGCGGATTCGGCCTGCTCGATCTCGAACTCGTCATAGAGCGCCAATTGCTCGGCCAGGGCCTGGCGCAGTTCGTTATCATCGTCGACGATCAGAATTTTTCGACTGCCGGACATGAGATTCCCCAGAAGGCGGAAGCGTTTGAAATCCCGCAGATTCCTCCTGAGCGAGCCTGTGGTTCGATCAGGAAGAATCTGTTCAGGCGCTCGGCGTGCGCGGCAGGAAACCCGGTATGCTTTCGCGCTTTGAATACCAAAGCAAAGCGCGTTTTAGCGAAAACGCCCTTTTGCCCTAGTTTCCGAGCCAATCCAATGGATTGGCTCGAGCGTCTTTGCGATTCCTGGTGACTCCCAGAAATCGTAAAACGCTTTAGCGCTCTATCGCATTATGACGGTGTGCGCCATGATTTGTGAATCGCAGCAATGCACTTTCGACAGGCATTTGTGCCGAAATTATTGAAAGTCAGCCCTTGAAACACAGGATCGACCTCATCCGCGCGCGGGTCTCGCTGCTTTCAGGCGGCCGCGGACGTTTGACGGCAGGTGGGGTCGCCTATCTCTGGCCGCCCCGACCGCCGGCTTCGTCGCCGTACCACCGGACGTGTTCCGCAAGGCGCTGCCGCGTCTGTCGCGCTATGCCGTGATGGTGGCCGAACGAGGGAGGCATCGGCCATGCGAAAAAGCCCCGAGATATTTCATAGCAAGGATGAATTGATGAGGAAGATCATTTTCGCCGCAGCCGGATTCGCGATTGCCGCGACGGCTTTTGCCACTGCGACGGCGGCCATGAGCGTTCAGGATGTCGCAGTTGGCACCTATGTCCGTCGGGACAATGGCGAAGCCACGCTCGTGGTCAAGCGAACCAGCGAGCATTGGCGGGTGAGCGCCGCCATCGGCGGCGTTCCAAACGGCGCGGCGACGGTTGGCGACTGCGGCTTCATCGCCGAAGGCACGATCACCGGCCGGGCCTTCGAGGGCAAGGTTACCCGCGTCAACATCGTGGCTGATCTCGACGAGGAGGGCGACGCGGCCAAGCCCGGCCTCGGCCTCGCCTTCTCCGTCGACAATGGCGCGATCACGATTCGCGGCGCCGATGCGGCAGCCATCTGCGGTGGCGGGGGCAGCGTGATAGACGGCGTCTACAAGCGCAGGAGCCATTGATACCGGCGCTTCACGACCTGCCTTCCTTCAACCCCGTTGCCGCCCCCTTTCGATCCCCCTGGAATATTCGCAATGAAACGCCTGGCTTTCAGCATAGTCGCCCTGACTGCATTCCATGCCCTGCCCGCCCACGCCATCGACTGCAAGAAGGCCTCGACCTCGATCGAACGCCGCATCTGCGCCGACAAATCGTTGCGGCAGGCCGATGCCGCGATGGGCGCGGCCTATGCCAAGATCCTCAAGGCCAGCCCGGATCCGCAGATCCGCGCCATGCTGATCGAAAGCCAGAAACATTGGCTGGCGCGGCGGGACCTTCGCCTGGACAACGAGAGCGAAAGCCAAGGCGACGGCCGGAGAGAGGGCGAGGAAGCATCCGATGAGGAGGCGCCGAATGTGCTGCTCAAGGCGATCGAGGCCCGAACCGCGGATCTGGCCGAATACTCCAAGACCAATCCGAAGCTACCGCGCCTCGTCGAGATCGCCAACAAGCAGCGCCAGTTCAACGCCCAGTTCACCGGTGGTCCCTTCGCGGGCTACAGCGCGGATTGTGACTTTCTGCCTAGCAGCGGGGACCAGATCTATACCTGCCTGGGAACCCGCTCCTATCAGAACAAGGACCGGGTCTGCTCCGTGACGACGGACTTTGCCACCAACGCGCTCTATGTCACCCAGACGGTGGCCGACGTCGTCGACGGAAAGCTCAAGACGATCGCGACCTGCGGCGACGAGAACGGCAACAGCCCCTGCCCCGATAGCCGGCCTTCCTCCGATCGGCATTGGACCCCTCAACCGGCTGCAAGTGCCAATACAGGCGGCGGCGCGAGCACGCCCTCGCCCAAGATCAGCGCCGATCTCGGCGAGGACGAAGACAGCCCATGGCTGCGCGCCTGCCTCACGGACATGAGCTATCCCCTCGCCGACCCCACCAGCGACGGCAGCAAGAAATAGCCCCCGCGCACGCCGCCGGCCGAGAGAAAAGCTCAGCGTGTCCCGAAGATGGCGCTGCCCACCCGCACATGGGTGGCGCCGACCTCGATGGCCGTCTCGAAATCGCTCGACATGCCCATCGAGAGCATCGAAAGCCCGTTGCGCGCGGCGATCTTGGCGAGCAGGGCGAAATGCGGCCCGGGCGACTGCTCCACCGGCGGAATGCACATCAGCCCATCGATGGCGAGGCCATAGTCGTCGCGGCAGGCCGCGATGAAGGCATCGGCCTCCTGAGGAACAACACCGGCCTTCTGAGCCTCCTCGCCCGTATTGACCTGCACCAGCAGGCGCGGTGCCTTGCCCTGCCTGGCGATTTCCTTGGCAAGCGCCTGGGCCACCGAGGGACGATCGACCGTATGGATCACGTCGAACAGGGCCACCGCCTCCTTGGCCTTGTTGGACTGCAGCGGGCCGATGAGGTGCAGTTCGACATCGGGAAAGGCGGCTTTGAGATCAGGCCACTTGCCCTGCGCCTCCTGCACGCGGTTCTCCCCGAAGGCCCGCTGACCCGCGGCGAGCACGGGCTCGATCGCCTCCGGCCCGAACGTCTTGGAAACGGCGACCAGCGCCACCGAACCGGCGGGACGCAGCGCGTCGGCTTCAGCGCGGGCGATGGCTAGGCGGACCTCCGCAAGGCGGGCCGGAGCATCGGACATGAGATGATTTCCAGAGAGTGGCGAAAGACGAAACAGGCCTCCGACATAATAGGACAGGCGGGCCATGGCTACCGGAACCTCGCCGGGCCGTGCTAAAAAGCCCTCTCCACTCATTTGCAAACGATTTCTAGAGCAAAGGGCGTTTAGACGGAAACGCTGTTTTGCTCTAGCTCTTTGATTCGACGCGTGTTTGCGATTCTCGGTGATTCCACCAAATCGCAAAACGCTTTAGGGAAGGGTAGGCCGATGATGCGATTCAAGGTAGCCAAATCTATTTTGGCAAGAAGGCAGATCTTGGCACGAAGCACCCTGGCAGCGCTCCTGATCTGCGGTCTGGGACGGCCAGCCTCCGCCCTCGATATCGGCCCGACCACGATATCCCTGCCGGTCTTTGGTATTCCCCTCGACATTCCGATCCGCGCATCGCTCGACAGTAAGAGCGAGGCGGGCGGCGTCCAGCTCGACCTCGCCGTCACCGGCGATCTGAAATCCTTGCAGGACAATGCGCTGGCGATCGCGCGCAAATTGCCGTTTCCCGAGGATGCCTGTGCCCGCAAGGGCCCCAATCTCGTGGTCAACAGCATCGACAGCGCCCATATTCGCGCCGAGGGTGACACGGCGGTGATCGACGTTGCCGGCAAGGTGACGGCCTGGGGCTGCGCCAAGGTGCTGGGACAGAAGATCAAGACCAAGATCGCCACGGACAGGATTGCCATCACCATCCCGGTCGAGCTCTACATCCCGACGCCGCGCCAAGTTGCCCTGCGGGTGAAGGGAGAAGCCTCGATCAAGACCGGCGATCCGCAAATCACCGAAATCGCGACCGCCCTGCTCGGCAATCTCAACCAGCGCCTGACCGCGGCGGTGGCCAAGGCCCTCGACGAGGACAAGGCCCGGGCCTCCGTACCTCAGATACCGGGCCTCGACATCAAGATCGAGCAGGCCGTCTTCGCCCAGGATCAGGACAAGCTCCTGGTCAAGGCCAAGGCCGACGGCCACGCCACGTCAGCCGCCTTCGAGAGCCTAATCGGGCTCGCGGGCAAGAAGGCGCCGTGAGGCATTGTCGGGAAATAATTGAAGCACCGCCTTTTTCATGCCCGGGCTTGACCCGGGCAACCAGCGCCCTTGTCTTCGTTGTCTGAAAGGGGGCTGGATTGCCAGAGCAAGCCTGGCAATGACAACGGCCGAGCCAAGTCGATTCATTTGTTCACGGACGAATCTTAAGCCACCTCAAAGCTGCTGCCTGAGCGTTTCCTGCACGGCTGAATCGAAGGAATCGGCCTTGTTTCTGCCGGTCTTGGTGCGCTCGGCCGCCACGAAGTCATCGCGCTTGCGATTGATCTCGGCGAGCTTCTCCTGCAGGCCCTTGCGCTTGGAGAGTTGCTCTTCGACATAGGCCTTGCGCTCGGCTTCGGACTTGCCTTGCAGCACTTTGGGAAGCGCCGAGGCCGCGACCTTGTCGAGGCTCTGGCGGCCATTGGCGATATCGGCGGTGAGATCTCCCTCGCCCGTCACCACCTCCTTGGGTCCGGCCTTCTTGCTGTAGAAGCTGGAATTGTCGACCTGAGCCGGGGCCGGCGCCTGCTTGCGCAGATCCATCTTGTTGCGGACGGCCTGCTGCCTTTCGCCATCGCCATAGGGCAGCACGGTATCGTCGAGCGACTGCTGCAGTTGCAGGATGTCCTCGTCATAGGGCGTGGGCACTTCGACGATCTGCCCGCCATCCTGGGGGATCGGCAAATAGCGGCCATTGCCGCGGCGGGCGATGTCCTGCCAGATCTGGCGGGTGTCGCCGGCATCGCCGGCCTGGACCGTGTTGACCACGATGCCCTTGGCCACGGCCGCCTTGACGATCTCGGGGTAGCGAGGCGCATTGGGATAATCCATGTGCGGCGGCGCATCCCCCACCAGGAAGATGATCTTGCGGGTCTGGCCTCCGCTATCCCATTGCAGGCTGCGGACAGCCTTATCCAAAGCTTCGTTCACGGATTCAGGCGTGTCGCCGCCACCGTCGGCGGTATATTGCACCAGATCGCCATAGAGCCCCTGGATATCACCCGTAAGGGCATGGACATCGGTGACATAGGCATCGCCGCGGTCGCGATAGCCGATCAGGGCGATGCGAATCTCCGCATCCGGATTGGCGTCGACGATGGCATTGGCGATCGACCAGATCTTGCGCTTGGCACCGTCGATCAAGCTCGCCATCGAGCCGGTGGTGTCGAGCACGAAGGCAACCTCGACGCGCGGCCGCACCTGCGGATCCGAGGTCGCATGGGCAGGCAGGATCGGCATGGCGAGCGCAAGCAGGCTGGCCGTCGCGAAAGCGAGGCGAAGGGCGGATTTCACGGCGTATCTCCCGGGCGTTCTGCAATCGAGTTGCAACACGCCAAGCTCGCCACCGATGATGGCAAAGTCGGGCTCTGGCAGTGGCGCAAGAGCGGCAAAGAAGGTCCTTGGCCGCCACCTGTTTCCTGCGGAACATGTCGAGCCGCGGCCCACATGCGGCGTGGCACCTTGCCATCTCCTGCCCCAGGCGGGAATGTAGCCTCCCGCCGCCGTTCGAGCGGCTAGGCTCGCTGCTCGTTGGCGAAGACAAGACATTTGAAACCAGGAGGAAATTTTTGATGAAACGATTGATGGCGGCCGTCCTGCTGGCCGCAGGTGCATTCCTGGCTTCGCCAGCCAGCGCTGCCCCCGAAAAAGTCATTCTCGACACGGATTTCTCGACGATCGGCGATGACGGCCAGGTGCTGATCATGGCGGCCCAATTGCAGAAGGATGGTGTGATCGACCTTCTGGGCATTACCGTGGTCACCGGCAATGATTGGCTGAAGCAGGAAGTCGCCGATGCCCTGCGCGCCGTCGAACGCCTCGGCATCGAGGACAGAGTCGGCGTCTATGCCGGCGCGAACCTGCCCTTGGTGCACGATCCCCGCAGCTTCGAGCATGAGCGCGCTTTGTTCGGCTTCGGCGAAAGCTACAAGACTTCGTTCCATCGCCCGCAGCCTAAGGATGCCGACCTGATCGCCCCGCCGGACGGCTTTGCCAAGAAAACCAAGCTGCGCAAGGACGATGCCGTCGACTTCATCGTGGACACGATCAAGGCCAATCCGCACCAGGTCTCGCTCTTGGTAATCGGGCCGGCCACCAACATCGCCCTGGCAATCCGCAAGAACCCGGAAATCGTGCCGCTGATCAAGCGCATCGTCTACATGGCCGGCGCGGTTGACGTGAAAGGCAACACGACGCCCGCCGCCGAGATGAACGTCTGGATCGATCCCGAGGCCGCCCGCATCGTCATGCGCGAACCGATCGAGCAAGCCCTCATTCCGCTCGACGTCACCGACATCACCCAGATCGGCAAGCCCGAGTTCGATCGCCTGACCGCTGGCAACGGCCCGATCCAGAAACTCTTCCAGGATAGCTGGATGGCCAAGAAATTCGCCAAGGATGACAAGGCCAAGGCCAGCGTATTCGATACGCTCGCCCTCGCCTATCTGGTCGATCCAAGCTTTGCGACGAAGGTCGACGATCTCTATATCGACGTCGACGTGGCGTTCGGGCCTGGTTATGGCCGCACGCTCGGCTATTGGCAGAAGCAGCCGACGGACCTCCTGCAGAAGGTGAAAGTGGTCAAGCAGTTCGACAACAAGCGCTTCTCCGATTTCTACGTCGACCTCTTGACCCGTCCGGTACCGGTCAAGCTGGCCGAGTAGGCAGGGTCTGCCCGACGTTCGGCCGTTGACGATGGCTCAACCCTTGTCATTGCCGGGCTCGACCCGGCAATCCAGCTCTCGTTTCCAGAGCGGAAATCCGTCGACACTGGATGCCCGGGTCAAGCCCGGGCATGACAAAACTGCGCCTGTACCGGCCCTGTCGGGTGATTTCCCGCAGATTCTTCAGGCCTTCGAAAGGAGACAAGGCTAGCTTTGCACCTCCGTGCCCGCTAAAAGCGGCGTTTCAAAATCAACTGTCAGTTGACTATTCAACTCCGAGTTCCCTCCCCCATGACCACCGAGCGCTATAACGCCCGCGACGCCGAGCCCAGATGGCAGAAGATCTGGGCCGACCAGGCGATCTTCGAAACCAGGAATGAGGATCCGCGTCCGCGCTATTACGTGCTCGAGATGTTCCCCTATCCCTCCGGGCGCATCCATATGGGCCATGTGCGCAACTACACCATGGGCGACGTGGTGGCGCGCTATCGCCGGGCCAAGGGCTTCAACGTGCTGCATCCCATGGGCTGGGATGCCTTCGGCATGCCGGCCGAGAATGCCGCGATGCAGAACAAGTCGCATCCGGCCAAATGGACCTATGCCAATATCGACACCATGCGCGGCCAGCTCAAGTCGATGGGCCTGTCGCTGGACTGGAGTCGCGAGATCGCAACCTGCGATCCCTCTTATTACCGCCACCAGCAGGCGATGTTCCTGGACTTCCTGCAGGCCGGCCTGGTGGAGCGCAAGGTTTCCAAGGTCAACTGGGACCCGGTCGACCATACCGTGCTCGCCAACGAGCAGGTGATCGACGGCCGCGGCTGGCGCTCGGGCGCCCTGGTCGAGCAGCGCGAACTGACCCAGTGGTTCTTCAAGATCACCGATTATTCGCAGGACCTGCTCTCGGCCCTGGACACGCTGGATCGCTGGCCGGAGAAGGTCCGGCTGATGCAGAAGAACTGGATCGGCCGGTCGGAAGGCCTGCAGGTGCGCTTCGAACTCGACGCGGCCACGGCGCCGCAGGGCGAGAACGAGCTCCTGATCTATACCACCCGCCCCGATACGCTGTTCGGCGCCAAGTTCATGGCCGTGGCGGCCGACCATCCGCTCGCCAAGGCTGCCGCCGCGAACAATCCGGAGCTGGCCGCGTTCATCGAGGAGATTGGACGTACGGGTACCTCGGCGGCCGTGATCGAAACGGCCGAGAAGAAGGGATTCGATACCGGCATCCGCGCCGTGCATCCCTTCGATCCGGACTGGAAGCTGCCTGTTTACGTCGCCAATTTCGTGCTGATGGAATATGGCACGGGCGCCATCTTCGGCTGCCCGGCGCATGATCAGCGCGACCTCGATTTCGTCAACGCCTATGGTCTCGGCAACACGCCGGTCGTGTGCCCGCCCGACCAGGACCCCGCCAGCTTCGTGATCACCGACATCGCCTATGACGGCGAAGGGCGGATGATCAATTCGCGTTTCCTCGACGGCATGACCATCGAACAAGCCAAGGAAGAAGTGGCCCGCCGGCTGGAGAGCCGGACGCGCGGCAACGCGCCCGTGGCCGAGCGCAAGGTCAATTTCCGCCTGCGCGACTGGGGCATCTCGCGCCAGCGCTATTGGGGCTGCCCGATTCCGGTGATCCATTGCGAGGTCTGCGGCGTCGTGCCGGTGCCCAAGAACGACCTGCCGGTCAAGCTGCCCGACGACGTCACCTTCGACCGGCCCGGCAATCCGCTCGACCATCATCCGACCTGGCGCCATGTCGACTGCCCGCAATGCGGCAAACCGGCCCGCCGCGAGACGGACACGATGGACACCTTCGTCGATTCGTCCTGGTATTTTGCGCGTTTCACCGATCCGTGGATCGAGACGGCACCGACAGTCCGTAAGGAAGTCGATGCCTGGCTGCCGGTCGACCAATATATCGGCGGCATCGAGCACGCCATCCTGCATCTGCTCTATAGCCGCTTCTTCGTGCGCGCCATGAAGAAGACAGGCCATGTCGGCCTGGATGAGCCCTTCAAGGGCCTGTTCACCCAGGGCATGGTGGTGCACGAGACCTATCGCGCCGACAATGGCGAGTGGGTGGTGCCGGCCGACGTGCGCATCGAGGGCGATGGCACCGAGCGCCGTGCCTTCAACAACCGCACGGGCGAACCGGTCGAGATCGGCTCGATCGAGAAGATGTCGAAGTCGAAGAAGAATGTCGTCGATCCCGACGACATCATCGCCGACTACGGCGCCGACACGGCACGCTGGTTCATGCTGTCGGACTCGCCGCCCGAGCGCGACGTAATCTGGACCGAGGACGGTGTACAGGGCGCCGGCCGCTTCGTGCAGCGCATCTGGCGCATCGTCAACGAGATCGCCGCCCATACGGCCTCTCCCGCTGGCCCCACCGCGAGCGAGGACGACGTTCTGGCCGTGCGCAAGGCCGCGCACCGGGCCCTGGCCGCCGTCGAAGCCGATATCGAGCGCCTCGGCTTCAACCGCTGCGTGGCGCATATCTACACGCTGGTAAACAGTCTCGGGCGCGCGTTGGACGGCACCAAGAACGCCGAGGCGGTGCCTGCCAATCTCGCCGCCGCCCTGAAGGAAGCCGGCGTCATGCTGGTGCAGTTGATCGCGCCGATGATGCCCCATCTGGCCGAGGAATGCTGGAGCGTGCTGGGCTGTCAGGGCCTGGTGGCCGAGGCTTCCTGGCCTGTGGCCGATCCTGCTTTGCTGGAAGACGACACCATCACCCTGCCGGTGCAGTTCAACGGCAAGAAGCGGGCCGATCTTACCGTGCCGAAAACGGCATCGCCAAAGGAAGTCGAAGCTGCCACACTGGCTGATGAAACCGTCCAGCGTGTGCTGGAAGGGCGCTCTCCCAAAAAGATCATCGTCGTGCCGGGAAGGATTGTGAATGTCGTCGTCTAGTCAGACCTCGCGCCGCGGTGCGCTGTTCGCCCTCGCCCTCCTGCCGGCCGTGATGTTGGGCGGCTGCTTCCGCCCGATGCTGGCGGATCCCGGCAACGGCTCGCCCGGGCTGAAGGGGCGCCTTGCTTCCATCGCCATCGATCCGGTCGACGACCGTGTCGGCCAGCAGGTACGCAACCGCCTGTCGTTCAATCTCACGGGCGGCGCCGAAGCGCCGCCGTCGCGCTACCGGCTGGTGCTTGCGACGTCGTCCAGCTTCGATTCCGCGCTGGTCGATGCACTGAACGCTACGCCCCAGGTCGACACTGTGACGCTGACGACGGATTATACGCTGCTCGATCCGGCCACGGACAAGATCCTGCTCAAGGCGAAGAACTTCGCGCGCAAGTCCTATAATTCCGGCCTGCAGCGTTTCGCCAGCGTGCGGGCGCGGCGCAATGCCGAGAATGATGCGGCCGACGTGATGGCCGACCAGATCCGGCTTCGGCTGGCAACCTGGCTCGCCGACCATCCCTGATCGCCGGGGTGAGGCACGCCCGTCCGGCGCGCCTCACCCTATCCCTGGTTCCGTAACGGCTTGCCCCGCCTGCTTCGGTGCAACGCAAGGCACCACAGGCAGTAACGACACCATAGGCAGTAACGATACATGGCCTCCATCGAACGGCGCGCCGTCGATGCCTTCATCAAGAAACCGGACGCCCATTTCGCGGTGATCATGGTCTATGGGCCGGATACTGGCCTGGTGAGCGAACGTGTCCGTGCACTCGTGGCGGCCTCAGTCGACGATATCGACGATCCTTTCCAACTCGTTCGCCTCGACGGTGACGAAATCAGCGGCGACCCGGCCCGCCTGGCCGACGAAGTCTTCACCATTCCCCTCTTCGGGGGGCGCCGCGCCGTGCGCCTGCGGGCCGGCAGCCGCAACATCGTGCCGGCGGTCGAGCCCGTGCTCGCCAACCCGCCAGCGGCCTGCCGGGTGGTGATCGAAGCCGGCGATCTCAAGAAGAACCACGCTTTGGTTTCCCTGGTGGAGAAATCGCGAGCCGGGGCGGTAATCGCCTGCTTCGGCGACGAAAATGCCAATATCGGCCAGATCATCGCCGAGGAAGTCGCCATTTCAGGCCTGACCATCGCGCCCGAAGCGCGCGAGACGCTGATTGGCCTTCTCGGCGGCGATCGCCTGGCCACCCGCAGCGAGCTGAAGAAGCTGACGCTCTATGCCCATGGTGCCGGGCGTATCGAACTGAGCGATGTCGAGGCCGTGGTGGGCGATGCCAGCGCGCTCGCCACCGACGAGATCATCGACGCCGCCTTTTCCGGCCGAGCCGACCTGCTCGACTCCACCTTGGCCAAGGCCTGGAATGAAGGGGTCAACACCTCTCAGCTGGCAGGAACGGCTCTGCGTCACGCTCTGCTGCTTCACCGCCTGCGAGGCGAGGTCGAGAAGGGCCGTCCTGCGGCCGCCGTCGTCGATTCGATGGGCATGCAGGTGCATTTTCGCCGCAAGGCCGGCGTCTCGGCTCAGCTTACGGCCCTGACGATGGCGAGGCTCGATCGCATCGTGGCCGACCTGTCGGACGCCGTGCTCGATGCCCGCCGCAATACTGCCCTGGGGCAGGCGATCGTCTCGCGCGCCTTGATGCGGATCGCCCTCATGGCGAAGGCCCGGCGCTGATCCTGCCTGCCCTGGGCAAGCCTTTTCCTGCAGCGCTGGCCTCGGGCCTTCACCCTCGATGCCCAGCCATAGAACAGGAAGCAACTTCACGGCCACAACAACTGTCGATTACTCTAATAAAGCCCTTATTAATTTACATTCATCGAAGAAATAAAGACAGAATACCGAAAATACATCATCCTATCCTTCTGAATGCGCGAGAGCTTGCCCTGGAGGCGGCCGGAATTCAGCAAGGAGGACGCGTTGAGGACAGAGGAAGTGGCAGACTTGCCAGGCAGCGATCCGCTTCCGGCCTGGTTGATCTTTACCGGCGTGACTTTATTCGCCTTCCTGCTGGCATGGTATTTCGGGCTGATCGCCAGAATGGTTGCGAGTGACCGCACCTTCATCTCCGTCGTCATTGCCGTTCTATATGTCGTCGCCAGCCTGCACTGCCTGTGGCGCGTCCTGATCATCTCGAAGGAGGGGCAAGCAGCCCTGCGGTCGGCGCGGCTTCTCGTCCGCTACGAGAACGGTCGTTCCAATGAGCCGAAAATCGATCTCGTCAAGGAGCTGCCGGCCGGACTTGTCTCGTCCCATATCCGGGACCTCAAGACGAAAGCCAGCCTGCAGGGGCATATGCGCCTCGACCAGACGCTGCTGCTGCGTGTTCTCGCCAATCGCCTGCGGGGTTCGAACGGCCTGGGCGCCTTTGCCAGCGACACCCTGATGAAGCTGGGGCTCCTGGGCACCATCATCGGGTTCATCATGATGCTGGCGCCTATTGCCGGCCTCGACATCGAAGATCACGCGGCCATGCGAACCTCGATGTCGCTGATGAGCGACGGCATGGCCGTGGCCATGTATACCACGCTCGTCGGGCTGGCCGGCTCCATCCTCTTGAAGACCCAGTATCAATTCCTGGAGAACGCCACCGCCGCCATCTTTGCCTTCGCCGTGGATATTACCGAGGTCTATGTGGTCTCGGCGCTGGAGCGGCGGGCTCAGGCGGCATGATCGACGATTTCGACCTGATGCCTCGCGAGGAGGCGTTCGATCCGTTCAGCGTGGTGCTGTTCAAGGCGCTGCAGGTCGTCGCCTTCCTGTTCTTCATCGCCTTGATCATCGTGGCACCCAAGGCTGACAACGGCAAGGTCGACAGCAAGGCCGAATTCCTGATCAGCATGGACTGGCCGGACAACCACCCCGACGACATGGATATTTTCGTCCAGGACCCGCTTGGCAATGTGGTCTGGTACCGCCGCCGGGAGGCTGGCTTCATGCTGCTCGATCGCGACGACAGAGGTGGCATCAACGATTTCGTCATGGTCAATGGCAGCAAGGTTCCGACGGCGACCCGGCAGGAACTGGTCAGCATCCGAGGCTTCGTCGCCGGGGACTACACCATCAACGTCTACCACTTCACTGCGCTGACGGGTCGTATGGTGCCCGTGACAGTGACGCTGCAAAAGCTCAACCCCAAGGTGACCATCGTGGCCAAGGAGACGCTGGAGGTTGTCGACGGCGGCACCGAGAAGACTGCGCTACGCTTTACCATGGATGAAAAGGGCGCGGTGACGAAGGTCGATCGGACGCCGAAATCGATCCTGCAGACCTTCTACAATCCCCGCGCCAATGGTGCCAAGCCATGAGCTGGGTCCAGATCCATGTGCTTCTTCTCACGCTGGCCTATGTCACGACGGCGGCCTTGCTCGTTGCTATCCTGAGCAAGCTGGCATTCAACCGGCTGGCGAAGGTGGCGGCGATCTTGGCTGCCAGTTCCTTCTACGTCGCGGTCTTCTTCTCCACGCAGGGCCTGCTCGGCTGGTCCGCGCCAAGGGCCCTGCCCGAGCGTTTCAAGGTGTTGTGGACCTATGTGGTCGAGCCCGATCCGGCACACGCCAATCCGGGCGCGGTGCATCTTTGGGTCGAGGAACTCGATGCGGCCAATTTGCCCAGCGGTGAACCGCGCTCCTATCTCCTGCCCTATTCGCGACAATTGGCCGATCGGGTCAACCAGGCGCAGACCCAGATCAAGGACGGCATGCTGGTTGGCGGCAAGCCGCGTTATTATGGGAATCCGTCCTCGACCGAGGGTGTTTCCGGCCCCATCAATGCAAACGCACCGCCGGGCGGCGACCCTTCCGGAGGCGGGGTGCTCGATCCGGCCTTTCTCGGCGGCCAATCCAAGAATGTCGACCTCATTCCCCTGCCAAAGCCTATCCTGCCGGAAAAAGAACTGACCGAGCCGGCACAATGAACGGGCCTGCTTCAGTGCACCTCGATATCGGCTCTTCCTGGGTCCTATTTCAGGACCTTGGTCTGGTCGATATAGAAGATTCGATCCGGCAACTGCAGCTTGCGATCAATGCCGGAGATGGTCACCGTGGTGTCGTAGCCCTGCGGATCGGTGACGGTCCACTGCTTCAGATCGTAGTTCGGTGCCGGAAAGGTCAGCTGGATGCGGGACTTGCCGCCGCTGGCTGCCGACCCCTCCTCCAGGATGACGCTGATTCCGGCCGCTTCGCGCCCGACCGCCAGCACCCTGGAATCCTCGATCAAATCGAGCCTGTCGGCCAATAGAAAGCGCAGCGGCGTCTGCTTGATGAAATAGAGATCCTGGGTGTTGAGCTTGCGGTTGCGAACGGCCACCGAGGTGCCATCCGCCAGCAGTTGCAGCGAGGACGGCGGGTCATAGTCGAAGCGCATGCGGCCGGGCTTGGACACCCAGAACTTGCCATTGATGCGCTTACCGTCAGAGCCGACCTGCACGAAACTGCCTGAGAAGAATTTGATATTGTTGAAATAACTGTCGATCTGGTCGAGCGTCGCCTTGTCGGCCGCACTGAGTGCCTTGGGATTGATGCGATGGGTATCGATTTCCAAAGGCTGACCCGAGGCGACTAGGTCGGGCGACGGCAGGGCGTCGGCGGCAGCCGGCACCGTGGCGGCGGGCGGCGTACCGGAACTCGTTCTGCCCGTAGGCAGTGCCGGCCAGCAAGGACAGGCTCAGAGCGACGAGAACGGTACGGGCAAAAGGCATTGCAAACTCCGAGACGACCGGCGCGGAGACCGGAACCGGCAACTGGAAACGAATGGGGCACATCCCAAAGCGTTTTGCGATTCGAGGGTCTCACCAAGAATCGCAAAGACGCGTCTAAGCGAAGGACCAGAGCAAAGCGACGTTTCACCAAACGCGCTTTGCTCTGGGGAATGTGCCCTAAAGCGTGTCTATGGCCTTTTAGCGGCTTTGCAACAACAAAGCCGTGCAGAAGCCGCGATCAAATATGGATCGCGCGTCCTTCGACGGCCAGCGCGGCCTCCTTGACGGCTTCCGACATGGTCGGATGCGCGTGGCAGGAACGGGCGAGATCCTCGGATGAGCCGGTGAACTCCATCAGCACCACGCCTTCATGGATCATCTCGCCGGCACCGGCACCAAGGATGTGCACGCCGAGCACGCGGTCCGTGCTCGCATCCGCAATTACCTTGACGAAACCTTCGGTGGTGCGGTTGGCGCGGGCACGGCCATTGGCGGTGAAGGGGAACTTGCCGACCTTGTAGGCGATACCGGCCGATTTGAGCTCTTCCTCGGTCTTACCCACCGAAGCGATCTCGGGATAGGTGTAAACCACCGCCGGAATGACGTCGTAGTTCACATGACCGTGCTGGCCGGCCAGGATCTCGGCGACGGCAATGCCCTCGTCCTCGCCCTTATGCGCCAGCATTGGCCCGCGCACCACGTCGCCGATGGCATAGATGCCGGGGACGTTGGTGGCGAAATGGTCGTCGATAACAACCCGCCCACGCTCGGTGACGACGCCGGCTTCCTCCAGGCCAAGGCCGTCCGTATAGGGCCGACGGCCGGTGGCGACCAGCACGATGTCGGCTGCGATGGTTTGCTTGTCGCCGCCCGCCACCGGTTCCACGGAGACGACGGCACCCGCAGCGCTGGTCTCGACACCGGTGACCTTGGTGGCGAGCTTGAACTCAATGCCCTGGCGGCCGAGCAGACGCTGGGCCTGCTTGACGACCTCGCCATCCATGCCGGGCAGGATACGATCGAGGAATTCGACCACCGTGACCTCTGCGCCGAGGCGGCGCCATACCGAGCCGAGCTCGAGGCCGATCACGCCGGCGCCGATGACGACCAACTTCTTCGGCACGGTGGCGAGCTCGAGCGCGCCTGTGGAGGAGACCACGGTCTTCTCGTCGATGGTGACGCCAGGAAGCTGGGCGACATCCGAACCCGTGGCGATCACGATCGACTTGGTTTCCAGCGTTTCAACCGAACCGTCTTCGGCCGTCACCTCGACCTTGCCGGCAGCGAGGATCTTGCCGGTGCCTCGATAGGCCGTGATCTTGTTCTTCTTGAACAGGAAGGCAACGCCCTGGACATTGGCGTCCACGGTCTCCTGCTTGTGCTTCAGCATCTGGCCGAGATTGAGCACGGGCGCCGGCACTTCGATGCCGAAGGCCTTGAAGCCATGCCCGGCCTCGTCGAACAGTTCGGAAGCGTGCAGCAGCGCCTTGGACGGGATGCAGCCGACATTGAGGCAGGTGCCGCCATAGGTGGCACGCTTCTCGACCACTGCGACATTCATGCCGAGCTGGGCGGCGCGAATGGCGCAGACATAACCGCCGGGGCCAGTGCCGATAACGACGAGATCATGAGAGGGCATGGGCTTTCTCGTTTTTCTTTACCCTCCCCTGGAGGGGAAGGGTCGGCCGGAGGCCGGGGTGGGGTGATTTCCGCGCGCCCGTCGATACGACCAAGTGTGGTAGCGCTCCGCAATGTTGAGCCACCACCCCACCCCGACGCTACGCGTCGACCCTCCCCCTGCAGGGGAGGGTAAAATTTTACAGATCCAGTACCAGACGAGCCGGATCCTCCAGGCTCTCCTTGACGCGCACCAGAAAGGTGACCGCTTCCTTGCCGTCAATGATGCGATGGTCATAGGACAGCGCCAGATACATCATCGGACGCGCCACGATCTGGCCGCCGATGACCATCGGACGCTCCTGGATCTTGTGCATGCCGAGGATGGCCGACTGGGGCGCATTGAGGATCGGCGTCGACATCAGCGAACCATAGACGCCGCCATTGGAGATGGTGAAGGTGCCGCCCTGCATCTCCTCGATCTTGAGCTGGCCATCACGCGCGCGCTTGCCGAAATCGGCGATGGTCTTCTCGATGCCGGCGAGGCCGAGCGTCTCGGCATCCCGGATCACCGGCACGACGAGGCCCTTGTCGGTGCCGACGGCGACGCCGACGTGGCAATAGTTCTTGTAGATGACGTCCTGCCCGTCGATCTCGGCATTGACGGCCGGCATCTCCTTGAGGGCCTGGGTGCAAGCCCGCACGAAGAAGGACATGAAGCCGAGCTTCACGCCGTGCTTCTTCTCGAACAGATCCTTGTACTGGTTGCGCAGCGCCATGACGTTGGTCATGTCGACCTCGTTGAAGGTCGTCAGCATGGCCGCATTGGCCTGCGCTTCCTTGAGGCGGCGGGCGATGGTCTGGCGCAGCTTGGTCATGCGCACGCGTTCCTCGCGCGCGGCATCGGCCGGGGGCGAAGCGACCCGCGGAGCTGATGGCACCGGAGCAGCGGCAGGAGCCGGTGCGGGAGCTGCAGCCGGGGCCGTGGTTTGGGCCGGCTGAGCCGTAAGCACATCGCCCTTGAGCACCTGGCCGCGGCGGCCAGACCCTTCGATCTGGGCGGGGTCGAGCCCGCGATCGGCGGCGATCTTGGCCGCGGCGGGCGAAGGCGGAACAGCGGAAGCAGCCGGCGCGGCGGCGGCCGGCGCAGCAGGGGCTGGTGCAGGAGCGGCAGGAGTCGGAGCGGGCGCGGCGGCCGGGGCAGCGGCTGTGCCGGAGCCCGCCCCGATGGTGCCGAGCGTGGCGCCCGGCCCGACGGTCTCGCCTGTCTTGGCCAGGATCTCGCCAAGCACGCCGGCGGCCGGGGCATTGACTTCCAGCGTGACCTTGTCGGTCTCGAGTTCCACCAATGGCTCGTCGGCCCTCACGGCCTCACCCGGCTTCTTGAACCATTTACCGATGGTGGCTTCCGTGACCGATTCGCCCAGGGTCGGCACCTTGATTTCCGTCGCCATGCTCTCACGCCCGCCTTGAGGCGCCCTCTTTTTCAAAGCGTTTTGCGATCTGGCGGAATCGCCAAGAATCGCAAAGACGCGTCCATACAAAAAGTTAGAGCAAGGAAGCGTTTTCATCAAAACGCGCTTTGCTCTGGGGAGTTGCGGCAGGCGGGAACAGATCCCGCCCGCCGGTGCGAAGTGAGCCCGTCAGATCGTCAGGGCTTCGTCGGTGAAGGCTTGCAACTGGGCCAGATGCTTGGACATCAGACCCGTTGCGGTCGCGGCGGAAGCCGGACGGCCGGCATAGGCAGCCCGCTTGGCCTTGGTGCCCGCCTGCCCCAGCACCCATTCCAGATAGGGCTCGACGAAGGACCAGGAGCCCATGTTCTTGGGCTCTTCCTGGCACCAGACCACATCGGCCTTGCGGAAGCGCGACAGTTCGTTGGCCAGCGACTTCAGCGGGAAGGGATAGAGCTGCTCGACGCGCAGCAGATAGATGTCGTCGATGCCCCGCTTCTCGCGCTCGTCGAGCAGATCGTAATAGACCTTGCCCGTGCACAGGATGACACGCCGGATCTTCTCGTCCGCCACCAGCTTGGTGGTGGAATTGCCGAACTGGGCATCATCCCACAGGATGCGATGGAAGGTGGTGTCGGCCCCCATCTCGCTGAGCTTGGAGACGCAGCGCTTGTGGCGCAGCAGCGATTTCGGCGTCATCAGGATCAAGGGCTTGCGGATGTCGCGCTTGAGCTGCCGGCGCAGGATGTGGAAATAGTTCGATGGCGTCGTGCAGTTGGCGACCTGCATGTTGTCCTCGGCGCACATCTGCAGGAAGCGCTCGAGGCGGGCCGAGGAATGCTCAGGCCCCTGCCCCTCATAGCCATGCGGCAGCAGGCAGACCAGGCCGGACATGCGCAGCCATTTGCGCTCGCCCGAGGAGATGAACTGGTCGAACACCACCTGGGCACCATTGGCGAAGTCACCGAACTGGGCTTCCCACAGCGTCAGCGCCTTGGGCTCGGCCAGCGAGTAGCCATATTCGAAGCCGAGCACGGCCTCTTCCGAGAGCATCGAGTTGATGACCTCGTATTTGCCCTGACCTTCGCGGATGTTCTTGAGCGGCGTGTAGCGCTTCTCCGTCTCCTGGTCGATCAGCACGGAATGGCGCTGGGAGAAGGTGCCGCGCTCGCAGTCCTGGCCCGAGAGCCGCACGCGATGGCCCTCGTCGCACAGGGTGCCGAACGCCATGGCCTCGGCGGTCGCCCAATCGAGTCCCTCACCGGTCTCGATCATCTTCCGGCGCGTTTCCATGAAGCGCTGGATGGTCTTGTGGACCTGGAAGCCTTCCGGGAGCTTGGTCAGCGCATTGCCGATCTGGGTGAGCTTGGCCATATCGACGCCGGTAGCGCCGCGGCGCGGATCGTCGTCGCCCGAACCGATCGCCTTGAGGCCGGCCCACTGCCCGTCGAGCCAATCGGCCTTGTTGGGCCTGTAGGCCTGGCCAGCCTCTTGTTCGGCCTCCAGGCGCGCGCGCCAGTCGGCCTTCATCTTCTCGACCTCGCCGGCGGTGACCACGCCGGTCTCGATCAGCCTGTTCGAGTAGAGCTCGACCACGCCCGGATGCGAGCGGATCTTGCGATACATCAGGGGCTGGGTGAAGCCTGGCTCGTCGCCCTCGTTATGTCCGAAGCGGCGATAGCAGAACATGTCGATGACGACCGTCTTGTGGAAGGTCTGGCGGAATTCCGTCGCCACCTTGGCGGCGAACACCACCGCCTCCGGATCGTCGCCATTCACATGGAAGATCGGCGCCTCGATCATCTTCGCCACGTCGGAAGGATAGGGCGAAGAGCGCGAATAGCGCGGATAGGTGGTGAAGCCGATCTGGTTGTTGATGATGAAATGCATCGAGCCGCCGGTGCGGTGCCCCTTCAGGCCCGACAGGCCCAGGCATTCGGCGACCACGCCCTGGCCGGCAAAAGCAGCATCGCCATGGATGAGCAGCGGCATCACCTTGGCGCGCGAATCGGTGTCGCCATGCTGGTCCTGCTTGGCGCGCACCTTGCCGAGCACCACGGGATCGACGATCTCGAGATGGGACGGATTGGCGGTCAGTGACAGATGCACCTTGTTGCCGTCGAACTCGCGGTCCGACGAGGCACCGAGGTGGTATTTCACGTCGCCGGAGCCTTCCACGTCGTCGGGCGTATAGGAACCGCCCTTGAACTCGTGGAAGATGGCGCGATGCGGCTTGCCCATCACCTGGGCGAGCACGTTGAGGCGGCCGCGATGGGCCATGCCCAGCACGATGTCCTGCACGCCGAGCGCGCCGCCGCGCTTGATGATCTGCTCCAGCGCGGGAATGGCCGATTCCGAACCGTCGAGGCCGAAGCGCTTGGTGCCGGTATATTTGACGTCGATGAACTTCTCGAAGCCTTCGGCCTCGATCAGCTTGGAAAGGATTGCGCGCTTGCCCTCGCGGGTGAAGGTGATCTCCTTGTCCGCCCCTTCGATGCGCTGCTGGATCCAGGCCTTCTGGGCGGGATCGGAGACATGCATGAACTCGACACCGAGGGTCGAACAATAGGTGCGCTTGAGGATCGTCTCGATCTCGCGGATGGTCGCGAATTCCAGACCGAGGACATGGTCGATGAAGATCTTGCGATCGAGGTCGGCTTCCGAAAAGCCATAGGTCTGCGGATGCAGCTCTTCGTGATCGCGCGCTTCCTGCAGACCAAGCGGATCGAGATTGGCGAAGAGGTGGCCGCGCATGCGATAGGCGCGGATCAGCATGATGGCACGCACCGAGTCGCGCGTCGCCTGCAGCATGGCCTCGGAGGAGATGGCCGCGCCCTGGGCATCCGCCTTGGCCTTGATCTTCTCGCCGACCTTCTTCTCGATCTGGCCCCAATTGCTGTCGAGGGCCGAGACGATTTCACCATTGGCCGCAATCGGCCAGTTGGGTCTGGCCCAACTCGCGCCACGCGCATTCTTCTCGACGATCGCCTTGTCGTCGGCGAGACCGGCAAAGAAGGCCGCCCACTCGCCGTCGACCGAGGACGGATTGTCCTCGTAGCGCGCATAGAGATCTTCGAGATACTCGGCGTCGCCACTATAGGCGAAGCTTTGCAGGTTCATGTCGTCTTGACGATCCATCGTCCCGTTCCTTCGGTTCCGAGGGCCGGGGCGACGGCCCCGGTCCGATCTCAGCCCCTTTTTGGCTTCAGCCCTTCAGCAATTCGGTGAGCGTGGTACCGAGGCGAGCGGGGGATGGGGATACCCTGACGCCAGCGGCTTCGAGCGCGGCGATCTTGGAGCCGGCATCGCCCTTGCCGCCGGAGATGATGGCGCCGGCATGGCCCATGCGCCGTCCGGGCGGTGCGGTGCGGCCGGCCACGAAGCCGACGGTGGGCTTCTTGCGCCCGCGCTTGGCCTCGTCGATCAGGAACTGCGCCGCATCCTCCTCGGCCGAGCCGCCGATCTCCCCGATCATCACGATCGAATGGGTGTCGGGATCGCCCAGGAACATCTCCAGCATGTCGATGAACTCGGTGCCCTTCACCGGGTCGCCACCAATGCCCACCGCCGTGGTCTGCCCCAGCCCCTCATTGGAGGTTTGGAACACCGCCTCATAGGTCAGCGTGCCCGAGCGCGACACGATGCCCACCGAGCCCTTCTTGAAGATGTTGCCCGGCATGATGCCGATCTTGCATTCGTCCGCCGTCATCACACCCGGGCAGTTCGGCCCGATCAGGCGCGACTTCGAACCCGACAGCGACCGCTTCACCTTGATCATGTCGGCGACCGGGATGCCCTCGGTGATGCACACGATCAGCGGGATCTGTGCATCGATGGCCTCGCAGATCGCATCGGCCGCCCCCGGCGGCGGCACATAGATCACGCTGGCATCGGCCTGCGTGACATGGCGCGCCTCGGCCACGGTGTCGAACACCGGCAGGCCCAGATGCTGCGAGCCGCCCTTGCCCGGCGA
This sequence comes from Labrys sp. HAY1-8F, assembly GCF_056754975.1. Taxonomy (NCBI): domain Bacteria; kingdom Pseudomonadati; phylum Pseudomonadota; class Alphaproteobacteria; order Hyphomicrobiales; family Xanthobacteraceae; genus Labrys; species Labrys sp. HAY1-8F. Next base: position 2,266,886 of record NZ_JBPGWZ010000002.1, read on the forward strand.
GGTGCCCCCCACCAGCTGCGTGCCATATTTGAGCGCCTGCTCGGAATGGAAGGTGCCGTTCTTGCCAGTGAAGCCCTGGCAGATCACTCGGGTTTGCTTGTTGATCAGGATCGACATTACTTGGCTTCCCGCACGGCTTTGACAATCTTCTGGGCGGCATCGTCGAGGTCGTCGGCAGCAATCACATTGAGGCCGGATTCACGGATGATCTGCTTGCCGAGTTCGACATTGGTGCCTTCGAGCCGCACCACCAGCGGGATCTTCAGGCCGACTTCCTGCACCGCGGCGATCACGCCCTCGGCGATCACGTCGCATTTCATGATGCCGCCGAAGATGTTGACCAGGATGCCCTTCACTTTCGGATCGGCCGTGATGATCTTGAAGGCCGCCGTCACCTTCTCCTTGGTGGCACCGCCGCCGACATCCAGGAAGTTGGCCGGCTCCTCGCCATAGAGCTTGATGATGTCGAGCGTGGCCATGGCCAAGCCAGCCCCGTTCACCATGCAGCCGATCGAGCCGTCGAGGGCGATGTAACTGAGATCGTAGCGCGAGGCCTCGATCTCCTTGGGATCCTCTTCCGACTCGTCGCGCAGCGCCACGATGTCGGGATGGCGGTAGAGGGCGTTGGCATCAAAGCCCATCTTGGCGTCCAGGCATTTGAGCTGGCCGTCCTTGGTGACGATCAGGGGATTGATCTCCAGCAGCGCCATGTCCTTGGCCACGAAGGCGGTGTAGAGCTTGGTGGTCAGGCTGACCGCCTGCTTGGCCAGGTCCCCGGAAAGCCCGAGCGCCTTGGCGACCGCCAGGCCGTGATGGCCCATCACCCCGGTGGCCGGATCGACCGAGAAGGTCACGATCTTCTCCGGCGTCTCATGGGCCACCTTCTCGATGTCCATGCCGCCCTCGGTGGAAACCACGAAGGCAACGCGGCTGGTCTCGCGGTCGACCAGCACCGAGAGGTAGAACTCCTTCTCGATGTCCGAGCCGTCCTCGATATAGAGCCGGTTGACCTGCTTGCCGGCCGGACCGGTCTGCACCGTCACCAGCGTGTTGCCCAGCATCTCCTGCGCACTGGCACGCACATCCTCGATCGACTTGGCCAGGCGCACACCGCCCTTGGCATCGGCAGGCAGTTCCTTGAACTTGCCCTTGCCGCGCCCGCCCGCATGGATCTGCGACTTCACCACATAAAGCGGACCCGGAAGCTCCTTGGCCCCCTTCACCGCTTCCTCAACCGTCAGCGCAGGCACGCCCTTCGATATGGGCAGGCCGAATTCCTTCAGGACCGCTTTCGCCTGGTATTCATGGATGTTCATGGCCAGTAGCTCCAGATTGGCTAAAGCGTCTTTGGGGTTTGGTGAAATCGCCTCAAACCCCAAAGACGCGTCTTCGTTCGAACGCTTTGTGCTTGGGATCAGGCGAGCGAGGGAGCGATGGCCTTGCAGGCGTCGACCAGCGACTTCACCGCGTTGACCGACTTCTCGAAGCCGGCGCGCTCTTCCTTGTCGAGCTGGATCTCGACGATGCGCTCGACACCGCCAGCGCCGAGAACCACGGGCACGCCGACATAGAGGTCCTTGACGCCATACTGGCCGGTGAGTTGCGCGGCGCAGGGCAGCACGCGCTTCTTGTCCTTGAGATAGCTCTCGGCCATCACGATCGCGGAGGCGGCGGGTGCATAGAAGGCCGAGCCGGTCTTCAAGAGGTTGACGATCTCGGCGCCGCCGTCACGGGTGCGCTGAACGATCTCGGCGAGGCGCGCCTCGGTGATCCAGCCCATCTTGATGAGGTCGGGCAGCGGGATGCCGGCCACGGTGGAGTAGCGCACGGAGGGAACCATGGTGTCACCATGGCCGCCGAGCACGAAGGCGGTGACGTCTTCCACCGAGACGTTGAACTCGTCGGCCAGGAAATGGCGGAAGCGCGAGGAGTCGAGCACGCCAGCCATGCCGACGACCTTGTTGGCCGGCAGGCCGCAGGACTTCTGCAGCGCCCAGACCATGGCGTCGAGCGGATTGGTGATGCAGATGACGAAAGCGTCCGGGGCATATTTGGCGATGCCGGCACCGACCTGCTCCATCACCTTGAGGTTGATGGTGAGGAGATCGTCGCGGCTCATGCCGGGCTTACGCGGCACGCCGGCGGTGACGATCACCACATCGGCGCCCTTGATGCCTTCGTAGCTCTGGGTGCCGGCAAGCTTGACGTCGAAGCCGTCGACCGGAGACGCCTCGGCGATGTCGAGAGCCTTGCCCTGCGGCACGCCTTCCATCACGTCGAAGAGCACGATATCGCCCAGTTCCTTCAGACCGGCCAGAAGAGCCAGCGTACCACCGATCTGTCCCGCCCCGATGAGAGCGATCTTGCTACGTGCCATAACGTAATGTCCCTGAGATTGTAGCCAAAGGTGAGTTTCGTTCTCCCCCTCCGATAGCCCCTTTGGAAGCGGGGTTCAAGCGATAGGCGACCCCAGGTTGAAATGCCCCCCCCATCGCGTCTCGAGGATGCAGATGGAGATAGAATAACTCTTTTTAATCAACAAGATGATAGATAGGAATACATTCCTCTCCCGACAAGATTCAGGCCGAAAATCAATGTTACAAATTTCATTTTTTGTAACATGTAACACGGTTCTTGTGATTTTCTTCTGAATCCGCCGCCCTACCCATCCAGGTAGGATCGCTCTGCTCCCAGGGACCACCCGGCGGTGGCCTGACGCGAACTTACCTCCTTTCAGTGCCACGCAATATGCACGGTACCGTGACAGGCGGCGCCGGCCGGGCTACAAGGCGGCCACAAATTTGGAGAATCCGATGCGTCCCTCCCGCCGCGCCCCCGACGAGCTGCGCCCCGTTTCAATCGAGCGTAACGTCGCCCGCTATGCCGAAGGCTCTTGCCTGATCAAATTTGGCGAAACCCATGTGCTGTGCACCGCCAGCCTCGAAGAAAAGCCGCCTTCCTGGCTGCGCGGCACCGGCAAGGGCTGGGTCACGGCCGAGTATGCCATGCTGCCGCGCGCCACACATGAGCGTACGCGCCGCGAATCCACCTCGGGCAAGCCTTCCGGCCGCACCCAGGAGATCCAGCGCCTGGTCGGCCGCTCGCTACGCGCCGTGGTCGATCTGGTGCGCCTGGGCGAGAAGCAGATCACCATCGATTGCGACGTGCTGCAGGCCGATGGCGGCACCCGTACCGCCTCGATCACCGGCGGCTTCGTCGCCCTGCAGGAATGCGTGAAGTGGATGATGGAGCGCAAGATGCTCACCGTCAGTCCGATCAAGGACCATGTCGCGGCGATCTCCTGCGGCATCTCGAAGGGAAATGCCGTGCTCGACCTCGACTATGCCGAGGATTCGGAAGCGATGACCGATGCCAATTTCGTGATGACGGGCTCCGGCGGCCTCGTTGAGATCCAGGGTACGGCCGAAGGCGCGCCCTTCAGCCAGGACCAGTTCCTTGAAATGCTGGCGCTGGCCCGCAAGGGTATCGGCGAACTGGTCGAATTGCAGAAGCAGACGGTGGCGTAATGGGCCGCCGTCTCGCCGGAAAGCTAGTGCTGGCCACGCACAACAACGGCAAGCTCTCCGAGTTCAAGGCCCTGATGGCGCCTTACGGCGTGGATGTCGTCTCCGTCGGCCAGCTCGGCCTGCCCGTGCCGGAGGAGACTGGCACGACTTTCGTCGAGAATGCCCGCATCAAGGCGCTCGCCGCCCTCGAAGCCACCGGGCTGCCGGCCATCGCCGACGATTCAGGCCTGTGCATCGAAGCCCTGGACGGGGCGCCGGGCGTCTATACCGCCGACTGGTCCGGTCCGACCCGCGACTGGGACGTCGCCATGCAGAAAGCCCAGGACGAACTCCTCGCCGTCGGGGCCACCGAGCCGGCCCGGCGGCGCGGCAGCTTCGTCTCCGTCCTCACCGTGGTCTGGCCCGACGGCCATTCCGAAACCTTCGAGGGGCGGGCCGAAGGCACGCTGGTCTGGCCAACCCGCGGCGGCCATGGCCATGGCTATGATCCGATGTTCCAGCCCGACGGTTCGGACAAGACCTTCGCCGAGATGACGGAAGCGCAGAAGAACACCATCTCCCACCGCGCCCGCTCCTTCCAGAAACTGGCGGATGCCTGTTTGAAGGATTGAGGATTCCAGGAGCACCGGCTTTCAGCCGGCCCTTCCTCTCCTGCAAGCCGGCCTTCCCAGGAAGGATCAGCGCCGGCGTGGCACGGCGACTGTTGCCAGCAGACTGACCAGGATGCCGGCAGCGGCAAGCCAGAAAGAGAGTTGCGCCCCCTCGGCCATTGCACCTCTCAACGCCTCGCCCGAAAGGCCGCCGACATGGCGGTTGGCAATGGCGATCAGGATGGCGAGGCCGACGGCATTGCCGATATTGAGCGTCGTCGAAGCCATGCCGGAGGCGATGCCCTGCTCGTCATGATGTACGCCGGAGGCCGCCGCGATCCACATGGCGGTCCAGACGATGCCCTGTCCCACCCCCGAGACGATCACGCCGGGAACGATCGCCAGATAGCCCGCCCCGACGCTGGCGCCAGGCACCATCAGCGCCGTGCCGACGGCACCCACCAGCATGCCCCAGACCAGGGTGGGACGCGTGGAGATCCGCGTCGCGAGGCGCTCGCCGAGCTGCGTCCCGGCCGCGATGGCCAGTGACGGCACCAAGAAGGCAAGCCCGGTTTCGAGCGCCGAAAAGCCATGCACGGTCTGGAACAGCACGGTGAGGAAATAGGGCAGCGCCCCGAAGGTCGCCATATAGAGGAAGGTGATCGTCATGCCCGCCACCAGGCTGGCATTGCGGAACAGGCGCAGCGGCATCAGGGGATCGCGGCTGCGCGCCTCGATCAGGGCGAAGACCGACAGAAAGAAGACGGCCAGCACCGCACTCGCCAGGATGCTCGGCGCGGTCCAGCCATAGTCTGGGCCCTGCACCAGCGTGAAGACCAGCAGGGTCGCACCCATCGTCACGGCAATGGCGCCGGGCAGGTCGAAGCGCCGATGTTCGCGCCGCTCCGGATCGCGCGGGATCACGAAGAAAGCGGCTGGGATGGCGATGACGGCGAGGACCACATTGACATAGAACACCGCCGGCCAACCGAAGGCAGCGGTCAGGAAGCCGCCGGCCAGCGAGCCGATGGTCAGGCCGCTGGCGCCCGCACCGCCCCAGACCGCCAAGGCGCGGTTACGTTCCGGTCCCTCGGCAAAAAGCCGGTTCACCAGAGACAGGGTCGCCGGAAACAGGAAGGCGCCACCGATGCCCTGGACCGCGCGTGCCGCGATGATGACGGCCGGCGAACCGGCAAGGCCGCCGGCCAGCGAGGACAGGGCATAGAGTGCCAGTGCGAAGACGAAGACGCGCCGCTGGCCGATGAGATCGGCCGCGCGGCCTCCGAACAGGAGGAAACCGCCGCAGAACACGGTATAGGCGCTGACCACCCATTGCAGAGTCTGGCCGGAAAAGCCGAGTCCCGCGCCGATTTCAGGCAGGGCGACGAAAACGATGTTCAGATCCAGCGCAATGATGAGCTGGGCGAAGGCCAGCAGGGCCAGGGCCCAGCCGGATCCGGCAGCCCGCGCGCGCCCAGCCCCCAGTTCCAGGCCTCGTTCCAATGACGACATCTCAGGTTCCATTCTTTGTTGATCGACAAAGAATGGAACCTGAGGCATTCAAGTCAAGAAAATTATTTGTCGATCACTAAAGAATCAGAACGACAATCGCGGCACGAGGAAGGAAGCAAACCCTCCAGAGGAACTCGCAGATGCCGAACTGCCAAATGCAATCACCCCTCCCGCAGCGCCTGCCGGAATGCCTCGAAGGCCGGCAATGCCTCGCCCCGGCGGCGGATGAGCAGCGTTTCGATCGGCCCGAGGCGGTGGGTCTGAACGCCGCTCCCGCCCGGCAGGAGGTCGAGCACGGAACGTGGCATGACGCCGACGGCATTGCCGGCCGAAACGGCGGCCAGCATGGCGTGGTAGGACGAGAGTTCCTGCACCCGCAGCCCCTTGACGCCTTCAGCCCAATGTTCGGCGACGGCCCGGTAGGTGCAACCGGGTTCCAGCACAGCAAAACTCTCTACCCTGAGATCGGCGGCCGTGCCGATGGGAGGATGACTGGAAGGCAGCACGATGAGCAGGTCTTCGGTGAAGACGTGCTCGGCCTCCAGCCGTTCGGCATCATAGCCGGTGTCGATCCCTTCCATCGGCGGCTTGCCGATCAGGGCGCAATCGAGTTCATGGGCAAGGAGCCGGCGGATCAGCCCCTTTGTGCCGCCGGTGGTCAGTTGCAATGATACGGCGGGCCAGGCGGCATGAAACCGCGCCAGGACCGGCGGCAAACGGCTCGCCGCCGTGCTCTCCATCGCTCCGACCCGGAACAGTCCCGCCGGACCCGACGGTTTCACCGCACTGCGGGCTTCGTCCGCGAGGGCAAGCAGCCGATGAGTATAGGACAGGAAGATCTCGCCTTCCCGGGTCAGGCGCATGCGCTTGCCCTCGCGGCTGAACAAGGCAACGCCGAGTTCCCGTTCGAGTTGCTGGACCCGCGTGGTGACGTTGGAAGGCGCCCGCCCCAGCCGGCTCGAAGCTCGGGTGACGCTCTGCTCGGCGGCGACGGTGCGAAAGATATCGAGGGATGACAGGTCCAATTTCGTTCTCATTTAAAGAATTAAAAATTAATATCGTTTTTAAATAAGAAATGATAGAGCTGCCTTCACTTACTTATGCTGGCGCTGGCAAGACAGCGAGGCAGATCAAGGAGAATGGCAATGTGGCCCGATCGGCGCATTCAGGAGCTCTTCGGTATCGAGATCCCTATCATCCAGGCGCCGATGGCAGGCCCGAGCCATTATGAAATGGTGATCGAGGTCAGCGAGGCAGGCGGGCTCGGCTCCCTCCCCTGTGCCACGCTGACGCCCGAACAGGTCCGCACCGAGCTCGGCATCATCCGCCAGCAGACCACCAAGCCGATCAGCGTCAATTTCTTCAGCCACATCGCGCCCGAGCCCGACCAGGCCCGTGAGGCCGGCTGGCGCAAACGGCTCGAACCCTATTATCGCGAAACCGGCATCGATCCAGCCGCTCCGATTCCGAGCTCGAACCGGGCGCCCTTCGACGATACGCTCTGTACCATCGTCGAGGAGTTCAGGCCCAAAATCGTCAGCTTCCATTTCGGCCTGCCCGAAAAATCCCTGCTCGACCGTGTGCGGGTGACAGGCGCCAAGATCCTGTCCTCCGCCACCACGGTCGACGAAGCGCGCTGGCTCGAGGATCGTGGCTGCGACGCCATCATCGCCCAGGGCTCCGAAGCGGGCGGCCATCGCGGCATTTTCCTTACCGACGACATCGCCACCCAGATCGGCACCTTCGCGCTGGTGCCACAGGTGGTGGACGCTGTGAAGGTACCGGTGATCGCGGCCGGTGGCATTACCGACGCCCGCGGCATCGTGGCCGCCTTCGCCCTGGGCGCCGCGGCGGTGCAGATCGGCACAGCCTATCTGTTCACGCCGCAGGCGCGGCTCGCAGCTCCGCACGCGGCTGCCTTGCGCAGTCCCGACGCCGACAAGACGGCGCTCACCAATCTGTTCACCGGGCGGCCGGCCCGCGGCATCGTCAACCGCCTGATGCGCGAAGTCGGCCCGATATCGGACCTCGCCCCCGCCTTCCCGCTCGCGGGCGGCGCGCTGGCGCCGCTGCGCGCCAAGACGGAACCGCAGGGCTCGGGCGATTTCATGTCGCTATGGTCCGGCCAGGCCGCACGCCTCGCCCGGGATGGCTCTTCGGCGGGCGAGCTGACGAAGCTTCTGGCGGCGGAAGCGCTGGCCAAGCTGGAAGGATAATGGAGGGTCGATCTCCAGATCGACCATCTTGGAAACGCCGCGGATGAGGAGGGCAAGGTGGTCGATCTCGCTCCATCAATTGATGGAGCTGTGGAGATCTACCCTCCGGTTCCGTGCCAAACCGGCAAGACTGATGCTTGCTGATATACTGTTCTCTTCCTACTCAGCCGCCATCGCCATCGCCGGCGTCAGCCACAAATCGAGGAAGCCATGCAGCCACTGCTGCATGCCCGGGTCATATTGGTAACGGCCCGAGAATTGCTGCTCACGATCCTGCGCGCCCGACAATTTGAAGCTTTCCTCGCTGCCGGTGGTCCAGCGATTCATCATCAGATAGGTGACTTCTGGGTGGAACTGCAGGCCATAAGCGGCCCGTCCGCAGGCGAAGGCCTGATTGGCGAAGGTCTTGCCGGTCGCAAGCAGCCGCGTGCCCCGCACATGCTCCGAGCCTTCATTGTGCCAATGATAGACATGGCTCGGCCAGGACATCAGGGCGCGGCCGTCCTGGGTCGGCTCGATCGGCCAATAGCCGATTTCGACCTTGCCGCCCTCATGGCGCGAGACCCGGCCGCCGAGATGGCGCGTCAGCATCTGGGCACCGAGGCAGACACCGAGAAAAGGCTTGTTCTCGTTCAACGGCACGCCGATCCAGTCGATCTCGCGGCGGATCCAGGCTTCCTCGTCATTCACGCTCATCGGCCCACCGAAAATCACAGCGCCGGCGTGATCGCACATCGTCTGCGGCAGGGGATCGTCGAAGCGGGGGCGCCTGATATCGAGCTCATAGCCGCGTTCGATCAGGAAGCGCCCGATCCGCCCGGGCGAGGAGTGTTCCTGATGCAGAACGATGAGGATCTTTCCCGTCACGATTCGGCCTGTGAAACGATTTCGTAACCATGATGTTACGGAAGTCTTAGCGAAAAGTTAAGCATTCGCGGTGCCGGAAGGCACAGTTCTGCCATTGGCGTTGCCATTTTGCACGGGTTGCCGTGAAGCCGGCGTGAGCAGATTGAACTCCGCCACCGGCACGCCGTGGTCGCTGGCGGTCCGGACATTGCGGGTCATGTCGGTCATATGCGTGTCGACGACATGGTCGTTATAGACCTGGAGATAGCGGAAATCCCCGATCCGGTGTGGATTGCGGCTGTGGAATTCCTGGCTGAACAGGATGTGGTCCAGCACCTGATAATCGCCGAAATGGATATGGGTGTAGAGGGTCGTTCCCTTGATGTGCACCGCCTGTTGATCGGACGCGGCGTAGAGATGCAGGTCCCACAAGCGTCGGTTCTTGCGCTGCCAGTCCCCGGGATCGGCCATCAGCGGCTTGAGGGTTTCGGGCAGCGGCTGCTCCCCGCGGATGAGTTCGGTGGTCACGCTGGTGAGTTCGTCGTTGAGATCGCCCAGCACCATCACCGGACGAGGCTCGGTCCCCCGCCCCGCCATCTCCCGCGACAGCATCACCCTCAGCGCCGCGGCCTCTGCGCCGCGCTGCAGCAGGGCCCGCACCACGGCGAGCGCCCGCACGGCGGGGTCGCGGCGATCCTCGTCCTCCAGCACCACCGGCCGGCGGGACTTGAGATGCGCTACATAGACGGTCAGCGGCACACTGTCGGGCAACAGGACCTCGGCCCGCAGGACCGGGCGCTCGAAGAAATTGATGCCAACGGGCACGGCCTGCTGGCGCCCGTTCTCGTCACGCCTGACGGCAAAGCCCTGGCCCAGGCCCGGAGGAAAAGCCGCGATCGATTCGACCTTGAGCACCGGCAGCCGGCTCGCCAGCCCGACCCGTGGTGCATTGAGTGCTCCATCCGGGGTCTTGGGCCCGTCGTCATCGGCGAGCGGCGCGTTGACGGTCGCGCCCTGCAGGCGCGGCGCCTTCCACACGGCCTCGCGCAGGGCCTCCTCGTGGAACACTTCCTGGAAGCCGGCGAGATCGACCTGGCCGCGTTCGAGCAGCCCGCCGATGAAGGCGGTCTTGGCCTCATACTCCTCGGGCGAATAGGGCGGCTGCTCGTGGAAGCGCACGCCGGGCCTCGCCAGCAGCTGGGTGTTGAAGGTGGCAACGCGCAGGACGGAGGAGGACATCGGCATAACCTTGCGAGAGCTTCAATCTCGCAAGGCTGAGGATTCGTGGCAATCCCCGGGAAGGATATGCAACTACCATCTTTACCCTCCAGGGGAGGGTAAGCAGCGGCTACTCCGCCGGTGCGAGTTCCCTGCGGTTGCGGATCGGGCGCCCCGGCGAGAGAGCCTGGGCCGCATGCAGGATCGCATTGGCGTCAAGGCCATGGTGGCGATAGAGCTCCTGGATGCTGCCCGTCTGGCCGAAATGCTCGACGCCCAGCGAGGTCACGCGCTGGCCGCGCACGCTGCCGAGCCAGGCCAGGGTCGCCGGGTGGCCATCCAGCACAGTGACGAGGCCGCAATCGCGAGAAAGCGGGGCGAGCAGGCGCTCGATATGGCTCTTCGCCCCGGCATTGCCGCGCTGACGGGCGCGTTCGGCCGCCGTCCAGCCGGCGTTGAGCCGGTCGGCGGAGGTGATGACCAACAGGCCGGCATCGCGGCGGTCCTCGCTCATCAGGCCGATGGCCTCGATCGCCTCCGGCACCACGGCGCCCATGGCCGCCACCACGATCTCGGCATTGGGCCCCGGCGGGCGCAGCCAATAGGCGCCGTTGACGATGTCGGCGGCCAGCGCTGGCGACATCGTGCGCTGCGGCTGCTCGATGGTGCGGGTCGACAGGCGCAGATAGACCGAGCCGCCGGTCTCGTCGCGCAGCCAGGTGGTCTCGTCGCGGTCACCTTCGCCGTCCCGCTGCATATAGTCGAAGGCAAAGCGCATGATCACCGCCAGTTCGTCGACGAAGGCTGGCTCGAAGGCGGCGAGACCGTCCTGGGCCAAGCCGATCAGCGGCGTGGCGATCGACTGGTGCGCCCCGCCTTCCGGCGCCAGGGTGACGCCCGACGGCGTCGCCACCACCATGAAGCGGGCGTCCTGGTAGCAGGCATAATTGAGGGCATCGAGGCCGCGCTGGATGAACGGATCATAGAGCGTGCCGATCGGCAGCAGCCGCTCGCCATTGATGGAATGCGACAGGCCCAGCGCCGAGAGCAGGATGAAGAGGTTCATCTCGGCAATGCCGAGTTCAATATGCTGCCCCTTGGGCGAGAAGTCCCAGGCGAAGGTCGAGGGGATCTTCTCCTTCTTGAAGACATCGGCCAGTTCCTCGCGCGCGAACAGGCCGCGCCGGTTGACCCAGCCGCCGAGATTGGTGGAGACGGTGACGTCGGGCGCCGTGGTGACGATACGCTCGGCCACTGGCAAATCGGTGGCGGCGAGGTCGTTGAGGATGAGGCCGAAACCCTGCTGGGTCGACATCGAGGCGGATGCCCGATAGGGCAGTGTGGCGGGCACCTCGACCTTGGGGGCGGCCAGACGCCGCCTTCCCTTCTGTACGAAGGGCACCCGATCGAGCGCAGCCTGCATGGCCTCAGGCGTCAGCTCCAGCCCCTCGAATCTGTCCCATTCATGCCCGGGGCGGATGGCCATCGCCTGCTGCCAGGTCTCCATCTGGGCCGGCGTCATCAGGCCGGCATGATTGTCCTTGTGCCCCTGGAAGGGCAGGCCGAAGCCCTTGACCGTGTAGGCGATGAAGCAGGTCGGACGGTCATGACGGGCCGCCGCCTCGAAGGCGTCCAGCAGGCTCGGCATGTCGTGGCCGGCGAGATTGGTCATCAACGCCGCAAGATCAGCGTCGGAGCGGCTCTGGATCAGCCTGCTGACCTCGCTCTGGTCGCCGATGGCATCGTTGAGATGGCGACGCCAGGCCGCTCCGCCCTGATAGCACAGCGCCGCGTAGAGCTGGTTGGGGCAGTTGTCGATCCAGTGCCGCAGCGCCTCACCGCCCGGCTCGGCGAAGGCAGCCTCGAGCAGGCGGCCATATTTGAGGATGACCACCTCCCAGCCGAAATTGCGGAAGATCGATTCGAAACGTTGCCACAGGCCCTCGCGCACCACGGCATCGAGTGACTGGCGATTATAGTCGACGATCCACCAAACGTTGCGCACGCCCTGCTTCCAGCCCTCCAGCAGGGCCTCGAAAATATTGCCTTCGTCCATCTCGGCATCGCCGACGAGGGAGATCATCCGTCCTTCCGGCCAGTCGCCCCAGCCCTTCGCCTTCACGTAATCCTGCACCAGGGCCGAAAACAGGGTCTGGGCCACGCCGAGGCCGACGGAACCGGTGGAGAAGTCGACGTCGTCGACATCCTTGGTGCGAGAAGGATAGCTCTGGGCGCCCTTGAAGCCACGGAAATTCTTGAGCTTATCGAGAGTCTGCAGGCCAAAGAGATAGTTGAGCGCGTGGAAGACCGGGGAGGCGTGCGGCTTCACCGCGACGCGGTCCTGCGGCCTGAGCACCGCACCATAGAGCGCCGTCATGATTGTTGCCAGCGAGGCCGAGGAGGCCTGATGACCGCCGATCTTGAGGCCATCCTCCTTCGCGCGCAGATGGTTGGCATTGTGGATCATCCAGGAGGACAGCCACAGGGCCTTGCGTTCGAGGGCGGCGAGAAAGGGGAGACGAGGGTCGGCCATGACGGAGATTCCAGCTGAACTGGCCTGTTATAGCAAAAGACGAGGGGCGATTTTGGTTGATCTTGAAGGCCGCAACACATGGCTTTAGAGAGTATCGCCATTCGTGACCGGGAATGCACATAAATTGCGCAGAGCGAGATAATGACTGCACTCGACGCCATCGACAACAAGATCCTCCGCCTGCTGCAGGAGGATGGCCGCATGACGGTGCAGGCCCTGGCCGAGCAGGTCGGCCTGTCGCATTCACCCTGCCTGCGCCGCGTGCGGCAACTGGAAGAGAGCGGCGTCATCCGCGGCTATGTCGCCGTGGTCGAGCAGAAGGAGGTCGGGCTGCCGGTCAGCGTGTTCATCTCGATCAAGCTCGAACGCCAGCGCGAAGAGGATCTCGACCGTTTCGCTGCCGCCATCGCACCCTGGCCCGAAGTGCTGGAATGCTATCTGATGACCGGCACGCGCGATTATCTCCTGCGCGTGGTCTGTGCCGATCTTGCCGCCTATGAGCGTTTCATCAAGGAAAAGCTCACCCGCCTCGACGGCCTCGCCTCGATCGAATCAAGCTTCGCTCTGGCGCAGGTGAAATATACGAATGTGCTGCCGATACGGTGAGGCCCGGAGCGCGGACATCTCAGCGACATGCTTGCATGTCGCGATGTCGCTCTTCCCTTGCAGGTGTTGCTCTTCCAAGAGCGGACAGGATGTCCGCGCTCCGCTACTTCTTCGCCACCAGCGCTGATACGCCCACCAGCAGCCAGGCAGCCATCGAGCCGGTACCGCCGATCGGCGCGGCCATCGGGAACAGGCGCTGGCCTGTCATGGCGTTCAACACCACGTCGGCCGAGAACAGGGCCACGGCGGCAGCGAGGAGGAAGGCGGCGGGCCGGGCCAGCATCGCATGGAGCAGGCCTGCGCGAATGGCCACGACAATGGCGATCAGGGCCGGCGCATGGGCGAGCACCATGATGGCGGCATAGTCGATGCTGGGCCATTTGCCATGGGCGGCAAGCGCCATCAGGCCGATGCCGGCGGCGCCGTACAGGCAGCCCAGCCCGGTGAGCAGGCGGTCGGCGATCACAGCGTCAGGCCGCCGCGCTCGGCCAGGATCTGGGCAATGGTGGCACGCAGTTCGTCCATGCCCGTGCCTTCACGGCTCGACGTGACGATGAGTTCGGGGAAGGCGGCCGGGCGGCGCGAGATCTTTTCCTTGGTCTCGGCGATGCAGCGTTCCAGATCGGGCTTTTTCACTTCGTCGGCCTTGGTCAGCACGATCTGGTAGACGACGGCCGCCAGATCCAGCGTTTTCAGCACGGCATCGTCGGTGGTCTTCAGGCCATGCCGGGCATCGATCAGCACGAAGACGCGCGCCAGATTCACCCGTCCGCGCAGATAGTCATGGATCAGCCGGGTCCACGCCTTGACCTTGGATTCGCTGACCTTGGCATAGCCATAACCCGGCATGTCGACGAGGGTCAGGGCTGGGTTCGAAGAAAAAAAGATCAGTTCCTGCGTGCGCCCCGGCGTGTGCGAGGTGCGGGCCAGGGCGTTGCGGTTGGTCAGCGCGTTGATCAGGCTCGACTTGCCGACATTGGAGCGGCCGGCGAGCGCGATCTCGACCCCACCGGGGGGCGGCAACGCCTCCAGCGTATTGGAGGCGTGGCGGAAATCCCAGGTGTGGGCGAAGAGTTTCCTGCCGGCTTCCGTATAATCAGGTCCCTCGGACATCAACTCGCCGCCGATGATGGCTTACGCCCGAACATGGCCTTGAGATTGTCCCACAGCTCAACCTTCACGCCGTTCTTCTTCATGATGAAGACCTGCTGCAGGATCGAGAGCGTGTTGTTCCAGCAATAGTAGATCACCAGGCCGGCCGGGAAGGCGGCGAGCATGTAGGTGAAGATCAGCGGCATCCAGCGGAACATGGCGGCCTGGGTCGGATCCGGCGGCGCGGGGTTGAGCTGCATCTGGATGAACATGGTGATGCCCATCACCACCACCCAGAAACCGACCATCAGCACGGAGGGCGGCGTCCACGGGATCAGGCCGAACAGATTGAACAGGGTGGTCGGATCGGGCGCCGACAGATCGTGGATCCAGCCATAGAAGGGCGCCTGGCGCATTTCGATGGTGACGAACAGCACCTTGTAGAGTGCGAAGAACACCGGAATCTGCAGCAGCATCGGCAAGCAACCCGAGAGCGGATTGATCTTGTTTTCCTTGTACAGGGCCATGGTGGCCTGCTGCTGCTTCATGCGGTCGTCAGGGAACTCGTCCTTGATCTTCTGCATCTCGGGCTGGAACTTCTTCATCTTCGACATCGACTCATAGGAGCGATTGGCGAGCGGGAAGAAGAACAGCTTGAGGATGACGGTGGTGCCGAGAATGGCGAGACCGAAATTGCCGAAGAGATGGAAGAGGATCTCGATCAGGCGGAACAAGGGCTTGGTGATGAACCACAGATAGCCCCAGTCGATCAGATAGGCGATGTTATCGGTCTTCAGCTTATCGTCGTAATAGGAAAGGGTCGCGACTTCCTTGGCGCCGGAGAACAGATTGGTGCTCACATCCGCGCTCGCGCCCGGCGCAATCGTCAGGGCTGGCCGGTCGATCTGGGCGAGATAGGCCGGCGTGCCGCCGAAATCCTGGCCGACGAAACGGGCGGTGAAGCGGGCCGAGGGATCGGGAACCAGCGCGTTGGCCCAATACTTGTCCGTGAAGCCGAGCCATCCCGTGACGTCGGCAAAGGGCTCCTGCTTGGCGTCGGGCGCCAGATCCTTGTAGGACAGTTCCTTCTGGGAACCGGAGAACCGACCAATCGGCCCCTCATGCAGAACGTAAGTGCCCTGAGTCCCCGGGGTACCGACGCGCAGCATATAAGCCTGGGGCACGATCTCCACAGGCGCCGTACCCTTGTTCTCCACGCTGTCCTTGACGGTGAACATGAAACCGCCGATCGGCTTGGCGGCGCTGGCCTGCTGATCCTTGGGTAGATTCTGGCGAGGCAGGTCGAGCTTGTCGGCGGGCAGCGTCTCGCCGGCCGACGGCAGCAGGGAACCGCTCTGGCCGCGATCCTCATCAATCGAGATGGTGCGGTGGAAAATCAGGCCCTGGCCATTGTCCCATTGCAGCTCGACGGGCGTGGCGGCCGACAGGGGCGCTTGCGACTTGGCCGTCCAGACCGTCTTCAAACCGGGCAGGTTGAGCTTGGTCGCGGCATTGGAACCCGGCTTTTCCTGCCAGCCAAAGACCGTCAAATAGGGGCCGCGATTTTCCAGATTGGCGTGATGATCAGCCGGCTTTACAGGGGTGCCGAACGGCGAGAAGAGATCGACATTGGAAGAGTTGGGGTCGAGCGTCTCGCGATAACCGCGCAGGGCCACGTCGTCGATCAGGCCGCCAACCAGGTTGATCGAACCGATCAGACGCTGGGCATCGATCTTTACGCGCTGCGTGCTCGCCGCCACCGCTTCAGCGCGGCTGGAGAATTGCTTCTGCCCTCCCGCGCCGCCGGGAACGCCGGGCGTGGGCGTGGGCGTAGCCGCCTGCTGCTGCTGTTGTTGTTGCTGCAGGGTCTGCTGGATCTGCTGTTGCTGCTGGGCTTCCTGCTGCTGGCGCCGCTGCATGGGCTGGCCGATGAAATATTCCCACACGACGACGACGAGCAGCGTCAGGACGACCGCCAGAACGACGTTCTTGGTGTCAAAATTCTTCATCGTACAGCCTCATCGGCTGAACGGCGTGGCTTGCGGGCGCCTTGACGCTCGCTGTGCACACGGCCGAACGCCGTTACCATTTCATCAACGATCGTCGCAAAAGATGCGTCGAGGGCGGAGCGCCGCCCGAGCACGACATAGTCATAACCATCGCGCGCGTGAAGAGCGCCAGACAGCCGCACCGCCTCGCGCAAGCGCCGGCGGATCCGATTGCGCTCGACGGCGCAACCTTCCTTCTTGGTCACGGTGAAGCCGACACGCGGCTCGACAGTCTCAGACGCCGGCGGCGCAGCCTCGACTGCACCCGCGCGCTCGCGGCGGCGTGCCTGCAGGGATAGCGTTGCAGCATGTGCCCTGCGGCCTTCGCGGACGAAAAGGAAGTCCCGGCGCTTGAGCAGACGCTGCATCGATGAGGGCTCGGAGGCTCTTGAGCAAAATGCTCCAGGCAAAGTTTCCCGGCAAGATCTTGCCGGGAAACTTTGCAAATGTCCGGAATCTCGCTGATTTCTCTCGATCGTGCCCGTGGCACGATCGAGAGAAATCAGCTTGGCACAATGATGCGGAATCATTGTGCCAATCCGTTCCGGTCAGGCCGACAGGCGCTTGCGGCCGTGGGCGCGACGGGCAGCCAGAACCTTGCGGCCTGCCTTGGTGCCCAGACGGGCACGGAAGCCATGGCGACGCTTGCGGACAAGCTTGGACGGTTGATAAGTACGTTTCACGGGTCGTTCTCCGCGGTCGCGGCCGGATGCCGATCGAGTTGAATGGAAAAGCGCACCCCCGAACACCAAAAACGCGCCCCGGCCTTCGCCCTGGGTGCGTCCGGGCCCGATAGGGCGACGCCAAATTCGCCGGTGCTTATGGGGGATGGCGTCCGGGAAGTCAATCGGGACTCGCAAGAAGTCGCGGAGAATACGACGACAGCATGACGGAGCCGGTGACGTGATCCCGATATCAGCGTGAAATCCCCTTCCGAGGATCGATCGCTCGATCCCAGGCGGGGATGGCAGGGTGCGCGCCCTCTCCGGGCAATGCGGGATCTGCTGCCGGAATTGATCAAGGATTTGCACCGGTCGACCGCAGCGATGTAGATGGCGTCCGTCCGGCTTGTGAAGTGGATCTGGTCGTGACGGCGGTTCGTTCTCGGACTCGACCGGGAAACTCCATAAGCAAAGGTGCAAGCAAAATGGCCGATCAGAATGATGACTATGTCTACGATGAGGTGACCGGCGAATGGCGGCCGGCCTCGGAGATGGCGCCTCCCGCCAAGGCGGACCGGGCCGTGGTACGGGATGCGGCCGGAAATACCCTCGCCGATGGCGATTCCGTGGTCCTCGTCAAGGACCTCAAGGTAAAGGGGGCCAATCAGACCCTCAAGCAGGGCACGGTCATCAAGTCGATTCGACTGACGGACAACGATCAGGAAATCGACTGCCGCCACGACTCCATCAAAGGTCTGGTCTTGCGTACCGAGTTCGTACGCAAGCGCTAAGGCGTGTTGATCGCGGAACCGGAGCGAGCATCGGCGCCCTGCCGCGGCCTGTCTGTCGTCCCGGTACCTTGCGAGCCTGAAGCCGGTTGCGGTGAACAGCCCCCTGCGACATATATCACGACCTATATCAATTGCGTCGAGGGCCACGAAACGCGCCAGATCCACAGACTAAGTGGCGACGGAACAAGGCGGGCCGGTAGAAGAGAACGCAGGTTTGCCGACCACCGCCTGCGAAGATCCGTCTCGAATGCGGCACTTGGCCCCTCCCCTTTCGGCTCGCTGCGTCGCGGCCACGATACCTTCGTTTTATCCCCCACTCTTCGGGCCGTTCCAAATTCATGTCGGCACCATGACATTGCCGAAATTCAAATTTAAATTATATTGGGGGTGTATTTTGAGGTTATTGCCATGTGTATTGTTACGCTATTGCATCGCATTCTCGATGCCCGCCCGCGCCGCAACCGGCCCTCTTCCGTCAACGAACTCGCTGCCCAACCGGACATTCAGATCGTCTCGCTCCCGCCTTCAGGCTCGATGAGCGCCCTCGCCAAGGCCTTGCAGGCCGCGCATCTCACCGAAAGCAAGACCTGACCGGGTCTCCAGCCCATCCCGGACTTGCCCGTCCCGGATGACACGATCGGCCTGCCGCTCTGCCAACCGATGAAGCCCGGTGATCGCCGTCAGGTGCCGCGCGGTTTCGTCCGGGTGGTCGGCAGGGCTGCGGCCGGATCTTCGGGCCAGGGATGGCGGGGATAGCGCCCTTTCATCTCGATCCGGACGGCGGCATAGGAGCCCTTCCAGAAGCCTGGCAGATCCTTGGTCACCTGCACGGGCCGATGGGCCGGGGAAAGCAGGTTGATGGTGAGCGGCACGCGCCCGCCGGCAATGCCGGGATGGGTGGCGAGCCCAAACAGTTCCTGCACGCGCACCGAGATGGCGGGACCGCCCTCCGCCTCGTAGTCGATGGCGAGACGCGAGCCGGTCGGCGCCTCGAAGAAGGCCGGCGCTTCGGTATCGAGCCGCCTGCGCTCGTGCCAGGGCAGCAGGTCGGCGAGGGCATTCTCCAGATGCTCGGCCGTGATGCCGGACAGGCCCCGCACACCTTCGATGGCCGGGGCGAGCCAGGTTTCGGCATTCTCCGCCAAGGCCTGATCGGAAAGATCGGGCCAATCCGGCGAGCCGCTGGCGGTGAGGAAGGCGATGCGATCGCGCAACTGGCGCTGGGCCTTGCTCCAGGGCAGGCGGCCGATGCCGGCCTGGGCGAGGCCGCGGGCAAGTACGGCGGCAGCGGCGGCATCCAAGGTCAGCGGCGCCGTGGTCTCCTGCAGCACCAGGCGGCGATAGCGTCGGACAGAGCGGGCTTTCAGGCTGGCGCTAGCGGCATCATAGCCCATGCTCACGCTTTCGCTGACGCCGGACAAAGCCTCGATCTCCTCGGCCGCGATCGGGGCCGCCAAGAGGATACGGCTCGCGCCGGCGCTGCCCGCCATCTCGGCGATGGCGAGCGTCGGCTCGCGGGCCAGGCGGTCATACGGCTCCAGGCGGGCAGCCCGACCATTCTCCATGGTGAAGCTTCCGGGCTGCCCCCTCGCCACAGCAATGCGGTCCGGATAGGCCAGGGCCAGAACCGGACCGGCCCGGGCCGAATCGCCCTCGCCCCGCCCCGCTTCCTTGCTGGCCGTCTCGGTGCTGACGGTTCTGGCCCACCCGATCCTTGCCCAAGTCCTGGCCAACCGGCGCATGTCCTGCGCCCGCCCGCCGCGGTCTCGCCGAAAGCGTTCGATGCGCTCCACCAGGTCGGTGCCGTCGCCGCCGAGCCCCCGTTCCGACAGGATGGCGGCAATTTCGGCCGCGAGCATCCCTTCTCCCGCCGGCGCGGCTGATACGATCATGCGCGCAAGCCGAGGCGGCAGGGCCAGACTGGAGAGATGGCGCCCCATTTCGGTCAGCCGGCCATCGGCATCGACAGCTTCGATTGCCGTCAGCAACGCTCTCGCCTCCTTGAGCGCGGGGGCAGGCGGGGGATCGAGCCAGGCGAGCGCCAGGGGATCGCCCACCCCCCATGCAGCACAATCGAGCAACAATGGGCTGAGATCGGCCGCCAGGATCTCGGGCTTGGCGAAAGCCTCGAAGGCGCCGGTGGCCGCCTCCTCCCACAGCCGGTAGCAGGCACCCGGCTCGGTACGCCCGGCGCGACCGCGCCGCTGGTCGGCGCTCGCGCGCGACACCCGCACGGTTTCGAGCCGGGTGAGGCCAAGATCCGGCTCATAGCGCGGCACGCGGGCGAGGCCCGCATCGATGACCACGCGCACGCCCTCGATGGTGAGGCTGGTCTCGGCGATCGAGGTTGACAGCACCACCTTGCGGCGCCCCGCCGGCGCGGGAGCGACGGCGCGGTCCTGGTCGCGCGCCTCCATGGCGCCGAACAAGGGAGCGATGTCGACGCCCTCGCCAAGATTGCGCTCCGCCAGCAACCGGGCCACGCGGGTGATCTCACCCTGGCCGGGCAAGAAGACCAGGATGGAGCCCGTCTCCGCCCTCAGGGCCCGCATCACCGCATCGGCAACCGCTTCGTCGAGGCGCTGACGCGGATCGCGGCCGAGATAATGCGTGACCACCGGAAAGGCACGGCCGGCACTCTCGATAACCGGCGCATCGCCCAGAAGCGCGGCAACGCGCGCGCCGTCGATCGTCGCCGACATCGGCAGGATGCGCAGGTCCTCGCGCAGTCCGGCCTGGGCGTCGAGTGCGAAGGCCAGCCCCTGGTCGGCGTCGAGCGAGCGTTCGTGGAACTCGTCGAACAGCACGGCGGCCACACCGTCGAGCAAGGGGTCGTCGAGAATCATGCGGGCGAATACGCCCTCGGTAACCACCTCGATGCGGGTCCTGGCCGAGATGCGCGATTCGAGGCGCACGCGCAGGCCGACCGTGGCGCCGACGGATTCGCCCAGCGTGGCAGCCATGCGGGCGGCGGCAGCGCGAGCGGCAAGACGACGCGGCTCCAGCACGATGATCTTGCCCCCGCCTGTCCAGGCCTGGTCCAGCAGGGCCAGCGGCACGCGCGTGGTCTTGCCCGCACCGGGCGGCGCGACGAGGACAGCATTGGAACGCGCCTGCAGGGCCTGCTTGAGGGCCGGCAGGGCATCATCGATGGGCAAAGGCTGATCGAACACACGCATCGCGCCGATGTGACGCATCAAGGAGGCAAGTGCAATGGCGGACGGGCCAGCCGTCCCGGAAGTCGCTGCTATCCCTCTCCTGGAGGGGAGCGGCGGCTCCCGGGGACTACGCCCAATGTGGCATTGCGACCGACAGGCCCCCGGACGATTTTAACCATAGTGTGACTTTTTCGTCATCGACGCCTCGCCTGCCTTCGGCCATAGCTAGCTCTCGACGATTGAGGACGAGGCGATGGAACGGCGCGCCTATGAAGCTCCGCTCGACCCCGCACTCGCGGTGTCGGGCCTCCTGACCCGGCTGGGCTTGTTCCTGCTGGTCATTTTTGCGCCTTTTTTTGCCATGTTCTCGCGCCACGCCGTGGCGATCATCGTACCGATCGCCACCGCCCTGCTGATCCTGGCGGCGGCGCTCGACAACCGCCTGCCGACGGCGCTGCGCCGCCTGCAGGGTGCGCTGACCTCGCCCCGCACCCTGGCGCTGCTTGCCTTGCTGGTCTGGGCTGCCATCAGCATCTGGTGGACCCCCCGTCCCGCTTCGGCGGCCGGCCGGCTGCCGGGCATATTGGGCGTCGTACTCTTGTTCGCCGTCACGATTTCCTGCCTGAAGCCGCGGGTGCGCTTCAGCGACGCCAACCTCATTCCGATCGGCGTCGGCATCGCCAGCGTGACCCTGATCTTCGAATATCTGCCGGGCTCGCCTCTGCAAGGCCTCGGTGAGACGGGCACGGAGGACGCCGAGAGTACGCGCGCCGCCCTGCTTCTCGCCCTCCTGGTCTGGCCGGCGGTGGGCGCCGTCCTGGCACGCGGCCGCAGCTGGCAGGCCCTGCTGCTCTGCCTGGTGACGATATTGGCGCTCTGGCTGGTGCATGATCTGGTGATCTTCACCGCCTTCATCGCCGGCATCGTGGTGATGACCCTGGCCCTGTGGCGCCGGCGGGCCGCCGCTTTCGCCGTCGCCATCTCGGCCCTGGTCCTGCTGGTGCTCGCACCATTGGCCGGCTGGATGATGGCACGCTGGGGCGGCTTCCTGCTGCCGGCCGAGGGCGATCATTTGGTGGCGCTCTGGCGCGACGTGACCTACGCCCTGCCCGATCACCTCTTAGCCGGCTTCGGATATGATTCGAGTTCGTCGCTGACCCGTGGCATCGGCGGCCAGCTCCTGGCTTCGCCCCACAATGCCGCGCTGCAGATCTGGCTCGAACTCGGCCTTGTCGGCGTGGCGCTGGCGGCGATCGCGCTCTGGCTGACGCTGATGGGCATGAACCGCGACGACGACCGTTCGGCACCCGCCGCCCTCGCTGTCTCGGCCTCCGCTTTGGTGATGATGTTTGCAGGCCTCGCCGCCTGGCAGCCCTGGTGGCTGATGGCGCTGGGCCTCACCAGCGTCTCGCTCGCCTTCCTGGCCCGGCTGGGCGCGCGTCGGCGCGATTGAGGAGGCGGTTCCCGCTCAATCACCCCCGCCGCGCCACGCCCTTCAGATTGGCGAGCGCGGCTGCCAGGGTCTCGTCCCGCTTGGCGAAGCAGAAGCGCACCACGGTCGTTACCGCATCCTGCGCATAGAAAGCCGAGACCGGAATGGCGGCGACCTTGTGCTCGACCACCAGGCGTTGGCAGAAGCCGACATCGTCCTCCTCGATGCCGCTGGCCGTCAGGTCGATGTTGAGGAAGTAGCTCGCCTGGCTCGGCAGGGTGGCGAAGCCGAGCTCGGCCAGCCCCTCCGCAAACCGATCGCGCGAGCGTTGCAGCGCTGCCCGCATGCCGGTGAAATAGGCGTCCTCCTTGCCGAGCCCGTAGGCGACGGCAGTCTGCAAATTGGGAGGCGTGGTGAAGGTGAAGAACTGGTGCGCCTTGGCGATCACCTTCAGGATCGGCGCGGCCGCCATGACGAAGCCGACCTTCCAGCCGGTGAGCGAGAAGATCTTGCCGGCCGAGCCGATCTTCACCGTGCGCTCGCGCATGCCGGGAAAGCCGATCAGCGGCCGGTGCACCCGGCCGTCGAACAGCACATGCTCCCAGACCTCGTCGCAGACGGCGATGGCGTTGTAATGCACGCAATATTCCGCCAGCAGGGCCTGGTCTTCGTCCGAAAAAGCGATAGCGGCCGGATTGAGTGGGTTGTTGAACAACACGACCTTCGTGCGCGAGGAAAAGGCGGCATCGAGCGTCTCGCGCGTCAGGCGCCAATGGGGCGGTTGCAGCGTGACGAAGCGCGGCACCCCACCCGCCCGGCGCACCAGCGGCAGATAGGCGTCATACATCGGCTGGAACAGCACCACCTCGTCGCCCGGCTCTATCAGCGCCATCAGGGCGTCGGCAATCGCCTCGGTGGCGCCGGAGGTGACCATCACCTCGGTTTCGGGATCAAGCGCCACGCCCTGGAAGCGGGCATAGTGCTCGGCGATGGCGCGGCGCAGCTCGGGCAGGCCGAGCATGGGCGGATATTGGTTCCACCCCGTCATCACGGCCTCGGCCGCCTTTTCGCGCACGTCGAACGGCCCGGCATCATCCGGAAAGCCCTGGCCGAGATTGACGGCATCATGCTCGCGGGCAAGGCGCGACATGGTTTCGAAGACGGTGGTGGAAAGGCCGGCGAAGATGCTGTTCATGCCGAATCGATAGACGAGTTGAGTGAAGCGATAAAGGGGACTCTCGCCTTCCCGCCCTTTGCCTTTTGCCCGGGACCTCCTAGATAGAGGCCATGTTCAGTGAGGTTCCGATGACATCAGATCGTTCCGCCGGCCCCGACAGCGGCCCCCGTTCGCCCTTCCACGCCACCACCATCCTGATGGTCCGCAAGGGCGGGCGCGTGGTGATCGGCGGCGACGGGCAGGTCAGCCTCGGCCAGACCGTGATCAAGGGCAATGCCCGCAAGGTGCGCCGGCTCGGCAAGGGCGATGTGATCGCCGGCTTTGCCGGGGCCACCGCCGACGCCTTCACTTTATTCGAGCGGCTCGAAGCTAAGCTCGAGCAGTATCCCAGCCAGTTGACGCGGGCCTGCGTCGAGCTCGCCAAGGACTGGCGCACCGATCGCTATCTGCGCCGGCTGGAGGCAATGATGCTGGTGGCGGACAAATCGGCCGGGCTGGTGCTGACGGGCACCGGCGACGTGCTGGAGCCCGAAGGCGGGGTGATGGCGATCGGTTCCGGCGGCAATTATGCGTTGGCCGCCGCAAGGGCGCTGGTCGACACCGACTATGATGCCGAGGCCATCGTCAAGAAGGCGATGAACATCGCAGCGGATATCTGTGTCTATACCAATCATAACCTGGTGATCGAGAGCATCGATCTCTGATAAGAGGTGGGCATTCACATCAGGCAGAAAGCCGCCCGCGCATGCTCTCGTTCCGGATCAGCCTCCCCGTCATCTTCGCCGCTTTCGCCCTTGCCGGCTGCGCGGCGGAAAAGCAGCCCGAATTCCCCACCACCAACCCCCTCGAAAAGGCCTGCCAGGCCGAGGGGGTGAAGGCGGGCACAGCCATGGCGGACTGCATGCGGCGCAAGGCCTCCCAGGGTATTGCCGGCGACACCTGCAGCCGCAAGGGCGTCCGGCCTGGCTCGCCGCAACGGGAGCGTTGCGTCAAGCTGGAAGCCGAGTACAGCCAGGCGAGTTCCGAATGCCAGGCCCAGGGCCTCGGCACTTTTGGGCCTGAAGAAGTCGCCAAGTTCAAGGCCTGCATCACCGGCAAGGCTCCGGAGGCGGCTGCCTACAAATTCGCCGAGGACAAATAGGCGGGACATCGCGTCACCTGAACGGGAGGCCGCGTGAAGGGCAGGCTCGACATCAGCGGCTATGACAGCTGGACGCAATTAGCGATGCATCTGGTGGTGCTGCTGGCATGCCTGCTCGCCAGCGCGCTGATCTGCTTCGGCCTCGTCGCAGTGAGCGCGCCCTTCGTGCTGTTGCAATGGATCGGCTTCTTCACCCTCGCCAAATTCGTCTATTTCGTCATCGCCTATGTGCTGTTCGGCGGCTCTTTCATCGACCCGCTCGAGCAGATGTATGAGGACCGGCGCAACCGGCGCTGAGACATGGGTGGCCACCGCATATTTGATCGCCATTTCCCTGGGACTGCCAGCACCCTGCTGGCTCTTTGTTTCCAACAAGGGCGGCGTTTCCAAGAGCCAGCAGGATGCTGGCGGTCCCAGAGAAAAGCGGCCGTGATGCGAACCGGTTATTCCTTCACCGCGCCCGTCATCGAGGACACGTAATAGTCGACGAAGAAGGAATAGAGGATCACCACCGGCAGGGAGCCGAACAGCGCCCCCGCCATCAGCGAACCCCATTCGAAGATGTCACCTCTTACCAGCTCGGTCAGCACGCCCACCGGCACCGTCTTGTTCTCGGACGACTGGATGAAGGTCAGCGCGTAGATGAACTCGTTCCAGGACAGGGTGAAGGCGAAGATGCCGGCGGAAATCAGGCCCGGCACCGCCAGCGGCAGGATCACCCGCACCAGGATCTGCCAGCGCGAGGCTCCGTCGACCAGGGCGCTCTCCTCCAGCTCATAGGGGATCGAGCGGAAATAGCCCATCAGCAGCCAGGTGCAGAAGGGAATCAGGAAGGTCGGATAGGTGAAAATCAAAGCAAGCTTGGTATCGTAGATGCCGAGCTTGAAGACGATGAAGGCGAGTGGGATGAACAGGATCGAGGGCGGTACCAGATAGGCCAGGAAGATCAGGAGGCCGACGATACGCGATCCCCTGAACCGGATGCGTTCGATCGCATAGGCGGCGAGAACCGAGGCAAAGAGTGCCAGCGCCGTCGCGCCAACCGAGACATAGATCGTGTTGAGCAACCAGCCCGGATAGGAGGTCTCGAACAGGAGATAGCGGATATGTTCGAGCGTGGGTCCTACAACCCAGAACGGGCTGTGATTGGCGTAATCGGTCAATTGATCGTTCGGCTTTACCGTGGTGATCGCCATCCAGTAGAACGGGAACAGCAGCACGATGACGAAGACCAGTAGGGGCAGGTAGACCGTCACCACCCGCCGCGGCAGGTTGGAGAGATAGGCCATACCCTCGACGTTGTCGGTAAGCGGCGCGGTGGCTTGTTTCGAATTCATCGTCGTGCCTCCGCTCATTCCTGTCCACCCTGTTGCCAGCGCCGGCGCTGCAGGCCGAAGAAGCTGAACAGGATCGCAGCCAGCAGGAAGGGCACCATCGCCACCGCGATGGCCGCGCCTTCGCCGAGCTGGCCGCCGGGAATGCCGCGCTGGAAGGAAAGGGTCGCCATCAGATGGGTGGCATTCACAGGGCCACCCTTGGTCAGCACATAGATGAGCTGGAAATCGGTGAAGGTGAACAGCACCGAAAAGGTCATCACCACGGCGATGATCGGCGTCAGCAGCGGCAAGGTGACATGACGGAAGCGCTGCCAGCTCGTGGCGCCATCGAGCGAAGCGGCTTCCTGCAGCGAAGGCGAAATGGTCTGGAGGCCGGCCAGCAGCGAGATGGCGACGAAGGGAATGCCGCGCCAGACATTGGCGACGATCACCGAGATGCGGGCATTGACGGGATCACCGAGGAAATTGATCGGCTGCTGGATCAGGCCAAGCTGCATCAGCGTCCAGGAGATGATCGAGAACTGCGCATCATAGATCCACCAGAAGGCCAGGGCCGAGAGCACGGTGGGTACGACCCAGGGCAGCAGCACGATCGCCCGGAACAGCGACTTGAAGGGCAGATGCTGGTTGAGGAGCAGAGCGAGCCAAAGGCCGAGGCCGAATTTGAGGATCGAGGCAACGACCGTGTAGACGACGGTGTTGAACACCGACATCCAGAACACCGAATCGGCCCAGAGAAACTCATAGTTCTCCAGCCCTACGAAAACGCCCTCACGCCCGATCTTGGTGTCGGTGAAACTGAGCCAGACGCCCAGGCCCAGCGGATAGGCCAGCAGGCAGATCAGGAACACCGCCGCCGGCAGCATGAAGAGTGTGCCGAGCGCGCCCCTGCTCTGCGCCAGCTTGGCGAAGGCGGAAGGTCGCGGCCGTGGTCTCGATGTCGCGATGCTCATGGGGTGCCTTGGTGGAAAACGGGATATCGAGGTTTACCATGGGGCTACGCATCCACCCCTCATCCCCCTGCCGGGACCCAAGGCACTTCCGCTGAAAGTGCCAGGTCCCGCAAGGGGAGAAGGGGTGCAAGCGCAACCTATCCGACCGGCAAGCCCCTATACCCGGTAATAGCGATTGGCCCGCTTCTCGGCCTGGGCGGCCGCGTCCTCCGGCGACATCTGGCCTGTCACCGCGACCGCATACATGTCGACCAGCACATAATCGGCCATCACGCCAGCCGAGGCATAGCCGAGGGGGCCGGCATAGCCGTTGGGGCGCAGCGTCTCGGAGGCATGCGAATAGGGTTCATGGATCGGATCGGCCGTCCACACCGGATTGGCGGCAAAAGCCTTCAGGGCCTGGCAGCAATAGGCGCTGGATCCGCCGATCCAGGCATTCATCTGCGCGTCCTCATACATGAATTTCAGATAGGCCTTGGCCGCCTCGGGATATTTGGAATGCTTGAACAGTAGCGCCGAGGTGGTCTGGTGCAGTTCGACCTTCTGTCCCACGGGGCCGACCGGGAAGTTGACCGTGCGGATATCCGCGGCCAGGTCCTTGAGCTTGGCGTCCTTCTTGGCCGCGTAATAGAGCGAGACGCCATTGGCGGTCAGTGACACCTGCCCCGCCAGGAAGGCGCGGTTGTTGTTGATGTCGAGCCAGCTCTCGGTGCCGGGGATGAAGGTCTCGTAGAGCGATTTGGCATATTTGATCGAGGCGATGGTCTCGGGCGAGTTGATGGTGACCTTGCCGCTTTCGTCGACCATCTTGCCGCCATGGCTCCACAAGAGCCAATGGGCATAATTGTTGCCGTCGCCCACGGCCTTGCCATGCGGGAAGCCGGCCGGGGTGCCCTTGGCCTTGAGCGCCTTGCACAATTCGAGGAAGCCAGCGGTATCCTTGGGGAATTCGCTGAAGCCGGCTGCCTTCATATGGCTGTCGCGATAGCAGATGGCGTTGCCGATCGCCGCCAACGGCAGGGCGATGAACTTGCCCTCGCGCGTAGCATAGCCCTTCAGGCCGTCATACCAGCCGCCATATTTGCCCCCGAGATAGGTGCCGAGTTCGGTGAGGTCGACCAGCTTGTCGGGATATTGATGGGCGTCGTCGAACCAGCACAGCACAATGTCCGGGCCTGAGCCGACATTGGCGGCCACCGCCGCCTTCGGACGAATGTCCTCCCAGCTCTCCTTGTCGACGCGGACCTGCACGCCGGTCGCCTCGGTGAACTTCTTGGTATTGGCGAGCCAGGCATCTTCGTCGCCCTGCACGAAGGGGGTCCAGCGCAGCACGCGCAGGCTTGCGCCTTCCTCGGGCTTGTAGCTGGGTTCGGCTGCCTGGGCGAAGGCTGGCGCAACGCCAAGGCGGCCAAGCCCGGCAGCCGCGGCGAGGCCCGCGGAAGCAGTGAGCAGATCACGTCTGTTGATCGTCATCGAAGTCCTCCCTGGCAATGGCAATTATTTATGGCCCGAACGCCGACCGATATGTCGGGCGTGCAGGCAAAGCAGTTTTCGTCAGCCGTCAGAAAAGACGAGCCCAGCCTTCGCAAGGACCGCGCTCGTTCCTGCCGCCGAATGCGGAAGCGATATCAAGATGCCGCCCTGGCCGGTCAGGCGGCAGGCTCCAAACGGCGGCCATTTTCGGCATCGAACAGATGGGTCGAGCCGACATCGATGGAGACATTGATGGTCTCGCCAGGTTGGGCCGCCACGCGCTCGTGGAAGACGCAGGCCACGTCCACGCCCGCGAGCTTGGCCATCATATGGGTCTCGGATCCCGTCGGCTCGGTGACCACGACGGTCAGCGGAATGCCGCTGGCACTCAATCGCAGGCTCTCGGGCCTGAGGCCGTAGATGAGCGGCTTGTCGGTCGTCTCGCGCGGCACGCGCGTCGGCAGAACGCTGCCATCCGCGGCGATGAAGCGGCTGGCATCCTGGGGATCGAGCCGGCCCTTGATGAAATTCATTGCCGGCGAGCCGATGAAGCCGGCCACGAACAGATTGGCCGGCTGGTCATAGAGCTCGAGCGGGGCGCCGATCTGCTCGACGATGCCGTCATGCATCACCACGATCTTGTCGGCCATGGTCATGGCCTCGATCTGGTCGTGGGTGACGTAAACCGTCGTCGTCTTCAGGCGCTGATGCAGTTCCTTGATCTCGGCGCGCATGGCCACGCGCAGCTTGGCGTCGAGATTGGAGAGCGGTTCGTCGAACAGGAAGACCTGAGGGTCACGCACGATCGCGCGGCCCATGGCGACGCGCTGGCGCTGACCGCCGGACAATTGGCGCGGATAGCGGTCGAGCAGCTTGGACAGGCCGAGAATTTCAGCGGCCGGCTTCACGCGTTTTTCGATCTCGGCCTTGTTGGCGCCCTTCAGCTTGAGCGAGAAGCCCATATTGTCGGCGACGCTCATATGCGGATAGAGCGCGTAGTTCTGGAACACCATGGCGATGTCGCGCTCTTTGGGCGGCAGGTTGTTGACCACATCCTTGCCGATGCGGATCTCGCCGTCCGAGATGTTCTCCAGGCCCGCCAGCATGCGCAGGAGCGTGGATTTCCCGCAGCCCGACGGGCCGACCAGGATCACGAACTCGCCATCGGCAATCTCGATGTCCACGCCCTTGATGACGGGGTGGGTCCCGAATGATTTCCTGACATTGACGAAGTCGACTGACGCCACGACGCTTCCCCCCAAGCAAAAGGATGATGTTGCCCGATCGCCGCCACGAGGGGCGGCATTTCTGCCTTCTCGGCCTCTTTCGGACCGTATCGAACCACCTGCGCAAGCCGGCCCGCCATCGGAAGGGGCCGGTCCATGCAAGCGGCGGCATCCTGACGGTGGGACAAGACCCCTGTCAAGGCAAAGAGCCCCTCATCCCGCACAAATCTTCAGACCAATGTTTTCCAGCGGAAGAGCAGCGCTATCATCATACCGCCGCGCCTTTGTTCGCGTCGCACAATTGCAGGAGCGCCTTTAATTCTCGATGCTGGATTTTCGCGCTTCAGCCATTATGTAGCAACTTTACCCTTCCCCCGAGTGCCTATGTCCAATTTCTCTCCCCGCGAAATCGTCTCAGAACTTGACCGTCACATCGTCGGCCAGCACGACGCCAAGCGCGCCGTCGCCATTGCCCTGCGCAATCGCTGGCGCCGCCTGCAGCTCGACGAGACGCTGCGCGAAGAGGTGATGCCCAAGAACATCCTGATGATCGGGCCGACCGGCGTCGGCAAGACCGAGATTTCGCGCCGCCTCGCCAAGCTCGCCAATGCTCCCTTCCTGAAGGTGGAAGCCACCAAATTCACCGAGGTCGGCTATGTCGGGCGCGACGTCGAACAGATCGTGCGCGATCTCATCGATATCGGCATAGCCTTGGTGAAGGCCGAAAAGCGCAAGGAAGTCCAGGCGAAAGCTCATCTCGCCGCCGAGCAGCGCGTGCTCAACGCCCTGGTTGGCGCGACGGCGAGCCCGGCGACCCGCGACAGCTTCCAGAAGAAGCTGCGTGCCGGCGAGCTCGACGACAAGGAAATCGAGATCGAGATGAAGGATACGTCCTCGCCGTCCTTCGAGCTGCCCGGCTTGCCCCAGGGCCAGATGGGCGTGGTCTCGATCGGCGACATCTTCGGCAAGGCCTTTTCGGGACGCACCAAGACCAAGCGCACCACGGTCCGCGAAAGCTATGACCAACTGATCCAGGAAGAGGCCGACAATCTGCTCGACCAGGACCAGATCGTGCAGGAGGCCATCCGCCAGGTCGAGAACAACGGCATCGTCTTTCTCGACGAGATCGACAAGATCTGCGCCCGCGAGAATCGCGGCGGCGCCGATGTCAGCCGCGAAGGCGTACAGCGCGACCTCTTGCCGCTGATCGAGGGCACCACCGTGTCGACCAAACACGGCGCGGTGCGCACCGACCACATCCTCTTCATCGCTTCCGGCGCCTTCCATGTCGCCAAGCCATCCGATCTGCTGCCCGAATTGCAGGGCCGCCTGCCGATCCGCGTCGAGCTGCAGGCTCTGACCCAGGACGACTTCCGCCGCATCCTCACCGACACGGAAGCCAGCCTGATCAAGCAATATGTGGCGCTGATGGGCACCGAGAACCTCACCCTGGATTTCACGCCGGAAGCAATCGACGCCATCGCCGCCATAGCGGTGCATGTGAACGCCACCGTCGAGAATATCGGTGCACGCCGGCTGCAGACGGTGATGGAGCGCATCCTCGACGAGATCTCCTTCACCGCCCCCGACAAGGGTGGCGAGAGCGTCACCATCGACGCCGACTATGTGCAGAAGACGGTGGGCGACCTCGCCAAGAACACCGATCTCAGCCAGTTCATTCTGTGAGCGGCTAGCACCGTCCGAGCAAGAAGGGGCGCGATCAGCCTTCCCTCACGTCGTGGAGAAGGCTGATCGCGCCCTGTTTCGCGAGGTCCAATTACGAGGATCGTAGGGTTTAGAATTTAATATATAATTTTTATAGACTATATTGATTGAGCTTACTAGCATCGCTCCGACCTGTTCCAGCAAGAGATCGATCGATGCCTCCTTCCCTCACCCGCCGCTCCGTTCTGTCGCTCGCCGCTGCGTCCCTGCTGACCGCTCCCGCAGCCGCATGGGCCACGCCCACCCGCATCCGCGTCGGCGCCACGCCCGGGCCTATGGCCGAAACCCTGGAAGCGGCCAGGCCCGTCGCCGCCAGGCGCGGCCTGGAGATCGAGGTGATCGAGTTCTCCGACTATGTCGTTCCCAATGCTGCGCTGGATGCGGGCGAAATCCAGGCCAACGCCTTCCAGAACCAGCCCTATCTCGACAACCAGATCGCGGATCGCGGTTACAAGATCGTCGGCATCGCACCGATCATCAATTCGCGGCTCGGCGTCTATTCACGCCGGCACAAGGCCTGGAGCGAGGTGCCCGATGGTGCCACCATCGCCATTCAGAACGACCCGACCAATGGCGGCCGCACGCTCCTGCTGCTGCGCGACAAGGGCGTGATCACGCTCAAGGACGGTGTCGGCTACAAGCCGATCGTGGCAGACATCACCGCCAATCCCAAGCAGTTGCGCTTTCTGGAGGTCGACGCCGCCCAGACGCCGCGTTCGCTCGATGACGTCGATGCCGCAGCGGTCAATGCCAATTACGCCGTCACCGCCGGCCTCGATCCCACCAAGCAGGCTCTGCTGCTGGAGGAACTCAAGCCGCAATACACCAATTTGATTGCGGTGCGCACGGCGGACAAGGACCAGCCCTGGGTGCCGATCCTGGCCGAGGCCTACCGCTCGCCCGAGGTCAGGGCCTTTGTCCTGGATAAATACAAGGGCGCCTATGTGCCGACCTGGTGAGGTGTCGACATCCGCCGGCGGGATCCCGCTCCCCTGAACGATCCTCCACTCCACCAGGACTTCGAAGCTTATGGCTTCTTATCCTGCAGGCCGTAGCTCTTGAAGCCCTCGATCACCTGCGCGATCTCGCTGTCGGGCAGGATGTTGGCGCCGCCGATCTGCAGCGCGTGATAATATTGCTTGGCCAGCGTTTCCAGCTCATGGGCGAGCCACATCGCCTTGTCCAGGCTGGAGCCGACCGCGATCATGCCGTGATTGGCGAGCAGGCAGCCATTGCGGCCCTCCAGGGCCTCAAGGGCGAAGCGCGACAATTCCTCCGAACCGTAGCGGGCATAGGGCGCGCAGCGTATGTCGGGTCCGCCGAATGCTGCGATCATGTAATGGATGGCCGGGATGGGCTTGTGGGCGATGGCGAGGATGGTGGACCAGGTGGCATGCGTATGCACCACGGCACCGGCATCCGGGCGGCCCTTGAGGATGTCGAAATGGAAACGCCATTCCACCGAAGGCTTCAGCGGGCCTTGCCAGGCGCCATATTCGCCCTCGAAGGGCATGGCGGCGATCATCTCCGGTTCCATCTCGTGATAGGGGACGGCCGAAGGCGTGATCAGCATGCGGTCGCCGAGACGAGCAGAAATATTGCCGGAGGTGCCCTGATTGAGACCGTTGGCATTCATCCAACGGCATTTTTCAATGATGGCGCGGCGCAGGCCGAGTTCGTCTGGGCTCATGAGGAATCTTCCGGATTCGAGGCTATTCCATCGAATGCGGAAGAAGGTCCCGACATGGCAAGCTCTAATCGCTGGATGAGCGAAATTGAGCGCCTCAGAAGGCAATTCAGGGGCTTTGCACGCGAAGCTGCGTCCCAAGCTTCTGGATCTACACCGGACAACTCGTCCGATGGGGGCATGCCCCGCGATGACAAAGGTCGAGACTCACCGAGCTTTTCGACCGGCCCCGCAGGGCCGCCCGACTCCTGGAGTAAGCGCGTTGAGACGGAAACGCTGCTTTACTCCAGCTCTTTGGTTCGATGTGTCTTTGCGATTCTTGGCGTGACCGCCAAATCGCAAAACGCTTTAGCGGCGACGCATATTGCCGCCACCGCGCTGCGGCGGGCGGGGGCCGGATGAAGCACGCTCGTCCTTGTGGCGGAAGATGATGCGGCCCTTGTCGAGGTCGTAGGGCGACATCTCGACGGTAACGCGATCGCCCTCGATGGTCTTGATGCGGTTCTTCTTCATCTTGCCGGCCGTGTAGGCGATCATCTCGTGGCCATTGTCGAGCTTCACGCGAAAACGGGCATCCGGCAACACTTCGGAGACCGAGCCTTCAAATTCCATCAGTTCTTCTTTTGCCATGTGCAGGTCCTGTCAAAGCGTTTTGTGATTTGGCGGAATCACCAAGAATCGCAAAGACGCATCCAAACGAAGCGTTAGAACAAAGAAGCGTCCACACCTAGAGCAAAGCGCGTTTTGGCAGAAACGCCGTTTGCTCTAACTCTTTGGTTCAACGCGTCTTTGCGATTTGAAGTGTCTCCATCAAATCGCAAGACGCCATGGACGCCCTTTGCCCCCAGAAAAGGATAGGCCGCGCCCTCAGGCGGCGCGACGCTGGTTGTTGCGGCCACCCGGACGGCGCGCGCCCCCCGAGCGGGGCTGGCCCGATTGAGGCTTTTCGGCTTGCCCATTGTTCCGGGGCTTGCCGTTGGGCTTGCCCTGGTGCGGGTGACGAGGGCCGCGTTCGCCATGCTTCTGATCGGCTTCCAGCCCCTGTACGGGAGCGGCCACCGTCAGCGGCTTCTTGGTCAGGCGTTCGATCGCCTTGAGCTCGTCGCGCTCATTGGGATCGCAGAAGGAATAGGCGATGCCGCTGCGACCGGCGCGGGCGGTGCGGCCGATGCGGTGCACATAGCTCTCGGCATCCACCGGCATCTCGAAATTGATGACATGGCTGATGTCGTCGACATCGATGCCGCGGGCGGCGATATCGGTCGCCACCAGGATGCGCGAGGCGCCGGAACGGAAATCCTCCAGGGCCTTCTGGCGAGCATTCTGCGACTTGTTGCCATGGATCGCCGCCGAGGGGATGCCGGCCTTGTCGAGATGGCCCGAGACGCGGTTGGCGCCATGCTTGGTGCGGGTGAAGACGATGACGCGGCTCATTGCCGGATCGTTGAGCAGGTGCAGGAGCAGCGAGCGCTTCACCGATGCCGGCACGTGGTAGACATGCTGGTCGATCTTGTCGACCGTCACCACTTCCGGCGTCACTTCGATATGCACGGGGTTGAGGAGGATCTCCTCGCCGAGCTTCTTGATCGTCTTCGGCATGGTGGCCGAGAACAACAGGGACTGGCGCTCCAGCGGCGTCTCGTCGACGATCTTGAGCACGTCACGCGAGAAGCCCATATCGAGCATGCGGTCGGCCTCGTCGAGGACGAGAACTTCGACCTTGTCGAGGCGAACCTTGCGCTGCTGCACGAGATCGAGCAGGCGACCGGGGGTGGCGACCAGAATGTCGACGCCATCGGAAAGCGCCTTGACCTGCGGCACCTGGCTGACGCCGCCGAACACCACGGCGCAACGGAAGCCCATATGCACGCCATAGGAGCGGAAGCTCTCGTCGATCTGCAGGGCCAGCTCGCGGGTCGGGGCCAGAATCAGGGCGCGGGTGCCCTTGGCGCCGGCACCGTGGCGGGACTTCGACAGGCGCTGCAGGATCGGCAGCGCGAAGGCAGCCGTCTTGCCAGTGCCGGTCTGCGCCAGGCCCATCATGTCGCGCCCCTCGAGGAGGGCGGGAATGGCCTTGTGCTGGATCGGGGTGGGGGTCACATAGTTGGCGGCGTCAAGCGCACGCAAAAGCGGCTCGGCCAGGCCGAGCGCTGCAAAAGTTACTTCGGAAGTCACATCAAATCCTTCATGCCACGCTCATCGAGCGGACAGCAGCGCGCCACCGTCCGGGTCCGCGATCGCAAGTCCGTCGTCAGCCGGAAAGGCATGATGAGGCGGTACGGCGATATCGCGACCCACGCGCGGATGGGAGCAGCGGAATGTTATTGGGGACGGCCGGGAGGTGAGGCGCTGCTTCTCAAAAAGCCAAAAACCAGCGCGCCGCGCGAACCCCCGAGCGGTCGTTACACCCGGTTGCTGCGCTTTTCGCAGTGCAAAGTCAAGGGAAAAGCAAAGAAACGCCTTTTCATCCAAACATTCGAAGTGGACGGAATGCCCCTCCAGGGATAACGGGCATCCCGGTTTCCTCTCCCACGAATGCGCCGTATCCAGGGGCAAAAGGGGATAACGGCTTCCCGGGGCAACTGACGGGTCCGCCGCCCCTGGAGCAAAGCGCGTAAAGACGGAAACGCTGCTTTGCTCTCGCTCTTTGGTTCCAAGCCAATCCAATGGATTGTCTGGAGCGTCTTTGCGATTCTTGGCGATTCTTGGCGATTACGCCAAATCACAAAACGCTCTAAGGCAGCCGTTTCCCACGCCACCGATCGCGCCTATAGATGGTGGGCTGCGTTTACCGCCCCACCGCGACTTCCACGATGCTGCCTCTCA
Organism: Labrys sp. HAY1-8F; assembly: GCF_056754975.1. Classification (NCBI taxonomy): domain Bacteria; kingdom Pseudomonadati; phylum Pseudomonadota; class Alphaproteobacteria; order Hyphomicrobiales; family Xanthobacteraceae; genus Labrys; species Labrys sp. HAY1-8F. Next base: position 2,302,662 of record NZ_JBPGWZ010000002.1, read on the forward strand.
AAGCCCTGGTTCCGGCCTTCCTGGCGCTCCATCCGCACGGTCCTGCCCAGCCGCTCGACTGGAAGGCCTGCCGACAGGGCGCGCCGGACCGCGTCATCATCGCCTGCACCTCGATTGTGGATCTGGGCGGCGTCGACGATGGGGCCAGGGCGATCGCGTTGATCGCGCGCGGGAGTGCCTATGCCGCCAAGAAGCAGCCGGCCCGGGCGTTGGAGGATCTGCACCGGGCCACCCTTCTCGATCCGCGCAATCCCGACGGATTCTACGCGCTTGCCGGGCTCTATGGCCGCCAGGGTGATATCGAACAAGCCATTCTGGCCTATGACAGCGTAATCCGGCTCAATCCCAAGCACGTTCTCGCCCTGACGTCGCGGGGCTATGCCCGTGCCAGCCGCAGGGAATTCGCTCTCGCCATCGCCGACTATGATAGGGCGCTGAAATTCAACCCGCGCCATGCCGAGGCCCTGCGCCTGCGGGGTGCCGTCCGCGGCCTCATGGGCGAAGATGTCGGGGCCATCGCCGATTTCGACCAGGCCATCGGCCTCAACCGCCGGGACTGGTCCGCCTTCTTCAACCGGGCCATCGCCAAGGACCACCGCCGCGATTTCAACGGCGCCGTGGCCGACTATGACGAGGCCTTGCGCTTGAGGCCCAACAATATCGCCGCCTTGCTCGGGCGCGGCGCCGCTCATCATCACATGGGTGCACTCGACAAGGCGATCGCCGATTACAGCCTGGCGGTCGGCCTGGCGCCGGACAATGCACAGGCCCTCTACAATCGCGGCACCGCCTACGCCAATGCCGACAACACCGCACGCGCCATCGCCGATCTCGACAAAGCGATCAGGCTTGATGGCAGCAACGCACTGGCCTTTCTCAACCGGGCAGGTGCCCATCGCAAGCGCGGCGATTTCGAGCGCGCGCTGGCCGACTATGATCGTGCCTTGCAGCTCAACCCAGGCCTGCCGCAGGCCATGGCGGGGCGCAAGCTCGCGCTCGAGCGTCTGCGCAACTGAAGCCCCCTGCCCTCTAGGCAGAGTTTCCCGGTAATTCCGTCTCATCGCAAGACGCTCTAACGCAACGCCATGGACATTCCCCAACGTTGCTGCTCATATGTGAGCAGGTTCTTTCGAGTGGATCTCATGACACTTGCGGCGAATAAGGGGAGCTTCGTTGCAGTTTCGGCAGGTTCCGTAGAGGTGCAAAGGCGTTTCGTCCGCATGTCCGCATCCGAAACCACGCCGGCCGACGCCACTCCGGCACGGCCCGACGAGCAGGACTTCGACAGGGCAATTGCTGAATTCAGCAAGGCGATCGAACTCAAGCCCGATGCTGTCGACGCCGTTTACGGACGGGCTCTTGCCTATCAATACAAACAGGCCTTTCCCGCGGCGATCGCCGATTATGACAGGGTGATTGCGCTCGATCCCGGCCATGCCGATGCCCTCTTCAAGCGCAGCATCGTCCATCGACAGCTCGGAGCCTTCGAGAAGGCCACTGCCGATTTCGACCGGGCGGTGCAGCTTCTCTGGCGGCAGCGGCTGCTTCCCTCGACGAAAGAGCCCTGATCAGCCCGCCTTCTTCCTCGTCGCCGGTCAAGATTAACATTTTGTCATCTAACCTTCACGAACCCCGCCTAAGGGTCGCCAGACCATGGAAACACGGGGGTGTTTGGAGATGACGGACGTTACATCTGGCCAGAGGAGCGGCCATCCGCTCGATAGGCCGAACTCTCTTGGCAGCTTGCCCAACATCGCGATCGCCGTGATCCTCCTCGGGGGGCTCGGCTATGTCTGCTACGCACTGGCCGCCGATCTCACGGGCGCCGTGGCAGTGCCGTGGATTCTGCTCGGCCTCGCCCTGCTGATCGCCCTCGGCTTCGAATTCGTCAACGGCTTCCACGATACCGCCAATGCGGTGGCGACGGTGATCTACACCCATTCGCTGCCGGCCGAATTCGCGGTGATCTGGTCGGGCTTCTTCAACTTCCTCGGCGTGCTCACCGCGAGCGGCGCGGTCGCCTTCGGCATCATCTCGCTGCTGCCGGTGGAACTCATCATGCAGGTCGGCTCGAGCGCGGGCCTGGCCATGGTGTTCGCTCTGCTGATCGCCGCCATCGTCTGGAACCTGGGCACCTGGTATTTCGGCCTGCCGGCCTCGAGCTCCCACACCATGGTCGGCTCGATCATCGGTGTCGGCCTCGCCAACCAGTTCCTGGCCCCTGCCGGTTCCGCCACCAGCGGCGTCGACTGGTCCCAGGCCAAGAATATCGGCCTGTCCTTGCTGGTCTCGCCGGTGTTCGGCTTCGTGCTGGCCGGCGCCCTGCTGCTGGTGATGAAGCTCGTCGTGCGGAACAAGGCTCTCTATGTCGAGCCGAAAGGCAATCAGCCGCCCCCGCTGTGGATCCGCGGCCTTTTGATCCTGACCTGCACACTGGTCAGCTTCTTCCACGGCTCCAATGACGGCCAGAAGGGCATGGGCCTGATCATGCTGATCCTGATCGGCGTGGTGCCCACCGCCTTCGCCCTCAACCGCACGCCCGACATCAACTATCTCGAGACCTACAAGGCTGCTTCGAGTGCGGCGGGTTCGGTCCTGGGCAACTACATCAAGCCGGGCGCGACGGTCGCTCCCGCCGATGCCAAGGCCAAGGTCTCCGAGGCGGTGCGCACGCGCAGCTGGAACGACGAGACGACGCCAGCCCTGAAGACCTTCATCGAGCAGACCACCTCCCAGCTCTCGCCTTACGGCTCGGCTTCGGCAGTGCCCGCAGGACTGGTCTCCAATACCCGCAACGACATGTATCTGATCGGCGAGGCCCTGAAGCTGATCGATTCCAAGAAGCTGCTGCCCGTGTCGGACGCCGATCTGAAGACGATCAAGACCTATCACACCGCCACCGACAACACGACCAAGTTCATCCCGACCTGGGTGAAAGTCGCCATCGCCCTGGCCCTTGGCCTCGGCACCATGGTGGGCTGGAAGCGCATCGTGGTGACGGTCGGCGAGAAGATCGGCAAGACCCACCTGACCTATGGCCAGGGTGCCTCGGCCGAGATCGTTGCCGCGGCGACGATCGGTGCTGCCGACTATCTCGGCCTGCCGGTGTCGACCACCCATGTGCTGTCGTCGGGTGTCGCCGGCACCATGGCGGCCAATGGCACCGGGCTGCAGATGTCGACGGTGCGCAACCTGCTGATGGCTTGGATACTCACTTTGCCCGCCTCGATGGCGCTGTCCTTCCTTCTCTTCGTGGTGCTGCGCCAGGTCCTCTGAGGCGGCACATCTTGTTCGCCGGAATGGCCGCCTTCGGGCGGCCATTTCTTTTCCGGCTTATGCCATCGCCTTGCGGAAAGTGCAGACGATGTCGGCGCTGGTCTGGCGCCGCCGCCCCACGGCGAAGCCCAGGCGGACGGCCTCGGCGCTCCATGGCTCCCCGGCGGCGGAACAGGAACTGTGCACCTCGGAGACGGGAAGCGCCGCCAGCAATGGAGCGATATTGGCCGGCGTCAAGCCCGAACCCGGCATGATGCCGATCCGCCCCCGGGCGGCCCGATGCAGGCGCAGCAACGCCTCCAGCCCCTCGGGCGCGGTGACGGCTCCTCCCGATGTGAGGATGCGTTCAAAGCCGAGAGCAACGGCCGTCTCCAGAGCCGCCAGCGGCTCGGGAACGAGATCGAAAGCGCGATGCAGCGTGGTGCCGAGCCCCTGCGCCTGCACCCGCAGGCGCGACAGCAGGGCCTCGTCGAGCTGGCCGTCTGGCTGGGAGGCACCCAGCACCACGCCGGCGAGCCCTGCTCCTCCCGCTGCCTCGATATCATCAAGCATGATCTCGCTTTCCCGCGCGGAGAACACGAAATCGCCGGCCCGCGGCCTGATCATGGCATAGACCGGGATCGGCGCCTGCGCCGCCAGCCGCATCAGCCCTGATGATGGCGTCAGGCCACCGAGTTCGAGCGCCGAGCACAGTTCGATGCGATCGGCGCCACCCTCGATCGCGCCTTCGAGGCTGTGGGCGTCGGCAACGCAGATTTCAAGCAAGGCGGTCATAGGCGTTCTCCCTGGCGGGCGAGCAGGGCCGCGCCGATCAGCCCGGGTTCCGGCGCGAGGATGCTGGGCACCACCAGCGGCTCTGGGGAGTGCCGCAGGATGCGGCCGCGCACCGCCTCGTCCAGCCTGGCGATCAATTCCGGCACGCTGGCGAGGCCGCCCCCGACCGGCACGATGTCGGCGCCGACGATATTGACGGCCAAAGCCAGGGGAGAGGCGACGAGATCGACTTGGCAAGCCACCGTGCGCGCCGCCGCGGCCTCGCCGGCCCGCCAGGCCGCGATGATCTCGGTACTGTCGCGCTCAACGCCGGTAAGGTGGCGATGCAGCCTTTCGAGGCCGCGGGCTCCTCCAACCGTATCGACGCAGCCTTTCTGGCCACAGCCGCAGGCGAAGCGGGGGAGCGCGACCGGCTGATTGCCCGATTCGGTCGCCACCACCGGTCCATGCCCCCATTCGCCGGCAAAACCGCCCGCGCCGGTTAGGATCCGCCCGTCGATGACCAGGCCGCCACCGATGCCCGTGCCGAGGATGATGCCGAAAACGATGCGATGCCCGCGCCCAACGCCTTTCACAGCCTCGGCAAGGGCGAAGCAGTCGGCGTCATTGGCGACATACACCGGCACGCCCAGGCGTTCGGCAAGGTCGGGGGCCAGCCGCCGCCCGTCGAGGCAGGGAATGTTGGCGCAGGTGATAATCTCGCTGCGCGGATCGACGACGCCGGTGATGGACAAGGCGACGCCGCCGCCAGCCCCGCCCCCTGCTTGCCTTCTGAGATCCGCGAGCACCTGCACGAAGGCCTCGAAATCGCCGAGCGGCGTTGCAACTCGGGCAAAGGGCCTGATCTCGCCTTGAGGCGTGGCGACAGCCGCCTTGATGGCGGAGCCGCCGATATCGAAGCAGATCGTCATTGACAGAAGAGACCTTCCAAGCCGCTGTTTCCTGTATTAGAGCAAAGTACGATTTCCCTGAATCGTGCTTTGCTCTAACTCCTTGTTTTGACGCATTTTCCAGGCGAAAATCTATCGCCTTTCTGAAAAATGCTTTAGCGCGTGTCGTCAGTCATGGTTTCGAATTTCCGGCAAGGAGCGTGCAAGGCCTCATGAGGCGCAAGGCAGCACCGACCATCAGCGACGTTGCCGCACTCGCCGGCGTCTCCAGGGCCGTGGCCTCGCGCGCGCTCTCCGCCTCCAAGCGACCGGTGTCCGGCGCCAAGCGCGATCGCGTCCTGGCCGCGGCCGCCGAACTCGGCTACCGCGTCAACCTCCTGGCGCAGAGCCTGACGACCAAGACCGTCAATCTCGTCGCCGTCCTGGTCAACCATATTCACGACCTTTCCGACCTCGATCTGTTCGACCTGCTGCTCGCCGAGATCCAGGCGGGCGGGCGGCAGGTCATCCTGGTGCGCGTCGGCTCTACCGACAAGGTCGAGGAATTCCTGCGTCAGGGCGTGGCCTATCACGTCGATGCCGCCCTGGTATTCTCCGATTTCGCCGATGCGGCGACGGTGCGGCGCATGTTCCGCTCCGACCTGGTGGTCATGCTGAACGGCCGACATGACCACCGCTCGCCCGCCATCATTCCCGACGAAGCCGTCGGCATCGGCCAGGCGGCCGCGGATGCCGCTGCCAAGGGCGTGAGGTGCGCCAGCCTGGTCACTGGCCGGGCAAGCTCCCTGGTGGAACAGGCGCGCATCGGCCTTTACGCCCAAGCTTTCGCGGCTCATGGCATCGAGTTGCTGCGAACCTTGCAGGGCGACTATTCCTATCGTTCCGGTCATGCCCTCGCGCCGGGCCTGTTCGAGGGCGACCACCCTGACGCCGTATTCTGCACCTCAGACGCCATGGCGATGGGTATTCTCGACGTGTTCAGGGCCGATTTCCCCGGCAACCGGCCGGCACGCTTCCGCCTCTACGGCTTTGACAATCTCTCGCTGCTCGATTTCGAGGCCTATCCGATTTCCTCGATCGGCTATGACAAGGCCGCCTATGTCGCCCGCATGGTGCGCCTGCTCAACGAGCCACCGGTGGTCGAAAGCACATTCGAGCCGGAGTTGGTGCCGACCCGCTATGTGCCGCGCCTGACGGGGTGAGACGAGGCGTTATTGCCTCCTCCCCTTTGCAGGAGAAGGTTTTGCGCCGTCTCCTCACCACAGCGGCGTGAGCTTGGGCGGATTGGCCTTCTCGCCCCACCATTTCTTGTAATTGGCCTCGTAGGCGCCGGACTGGATATAGTCGGACACGAACATGTCGAGCCAGCGCACGAATTCGGGATCCCCCTTGGCGACCGCGATGCCGATGGGATCGTTGGAATAGAGCCCCGGCAGGGTGGCGAGCGAGGGGTTCTTGGTGGCGAGATAGTCGAGCAAGGACGAATCCTCGATCGCCGCGTCCACGCGCTTTTGCTGGAGCTGCAGCACGCCATCGGGCGCGAACTGGTCGACATAGACGAGATTGGCCGTCGGCACCGCCTTCTTGAGGAAGCTCTCGCCGGTGGTGCCGCGTCCCACCACCACCGACTTGCCGCCGAGATCCTCCAGCTTGGCGATGCCGGCATCGGCCTGCACCAGGATGCGCAGGCCCGCCCGGTTATAGGGAATGGAGAAATCCACCGTCTTGGCCCGCTCCAGCGTAGCCGAAGTATTTGCGACCACGATGTCGAGCTGCCCGGAAACCAGCATCGAGATGCGGGCATCGCCGGAGACATCGGTGAACTCCACGGGCACGCCGAGCTTTTCGGCCAGGAGGGTGGCGACGTCGACATCATAGCCGACGGGATTGTTCTGGGCGTCTCGGAAGCCGATCGGCTCTCCTCCCAGCGAGACGCCGATGCGCACGCTGCCGCGCGCGCGGATGTCGTCGAGCTTGCCGGCAAATGCCGGCAGGGCGGCGCAGGCGGCGATCGCCAATCCCAATAATGCGGGCAGGATTTTCTTCATGTTTGTGCACTCCCCTCAGTCAGATTGTTCTTGCCGGCCGGAGCTCGGGCTCCGCCATGCCGTCTTCCCACAGCCAGTAGCGGATCTCGCCCTCGCAGCGGAAATTGACGACCTCGTGCTGGCCTTCGGCATCGGCCGCATGGATGACGACACCGCCGAGAAACCCCTCGCTAAGCTCGGCGAGTTCCTCCACGGCAAGGTCGACGGCTTGGCGCAACGACCGGCCGAGCTTGAGCGCGAGCACGATGGTGCGCGCGGTGGCGCAGCGCATGGTCATCTCGCCGGTATGGGTGCAGACGGCGGCACCATAGCGGCTGTCGGCATAGAAGCCGGCGCCGGGAATGGGGCTGTCGCCGAGGCGGCCGGGATATTTCCAGGCCCAGCCCGAAGTCGAGGTCGCGGTGTGGATGCCGCGCCGCGCATCGGCACTGAGGAACACGGTGGTGTCCCTCACCCGCTCCGGATCGGTGATCGTGCACGATAGAGGCGCGAGCGGTATATCGGGAAATCGGGCCAACTGCCCGGCATCGAGCTCGTTTTCCAGGCGCTCGCGCCAGACACGCCTGGAATCTTCGATCAGCACCTCATCGACGGAGAAACCGATTTCACTGGCGAAGCGGCGAGCACCGTCGCCCGTCAGCATGACATGGGGCAGGCGCTTCATCACAGCCTGGGCCAAGGCTGCGACCGGGATGGTGTCCGGGACGGCGCCGACCGAGCCGATCTCCTTGGTGGTGCCGTTCATCACGGCAGCATCGCATTCCATCACGCCGAGCATGTTGGGCCAGCCGCCATAGCCGACGCTGCGCACACGCGGCTCGGCCTCGACCCGGCCTATGCCGGCAACCATGGCGTCGAGGCTGTCGGCGCCCGCACGCAGCATCTCGACCGTCAACGGGAATCCGGGCCAGGCTTCGGCATTGGCAAGGAGCAACATCAGTCTTTCCGCATTTTCGAAAGGAATTGCGCGATGCGCGGATGGTCACGCCCCACCTCGGGGGCAAAGAAGGCCTGCGTCGGCAGGTCGACCAGCAGCCTGCCATGTTCCAGGAAGACGATACGGTCCGAAATGCGCCGGGCGAATTCCACCTCATGGGTGACGAACAGCATGGTGGTGCCGGAGCGGGCAAGCTTGGCCAGGATCGCCAGCACTTCGGCCGTCATCTCCGGATCGAGGGCGCTCGTCACTTCGTCGAGCAGAAGATAGCGCGGGTTCATGGCAAGCGCCCGGCAGATGCCGACACGCTGGCGCTGGCCGCCCGAGAGCTGGGCCGGATAGGAAGCCGCCTTGTCGCCCATACCGACCTGCTCCAGGAGGACGATGGCCCGGTGTTCGGCCTCCGCCCGCGACCGGCGCAACACCTCCAGCGGCGCCAGGGTGATGTTCTGCAGCACGGTCAGATGCGGATAGAGATTGAAGAGTTGGAACACGGTGGCCGAGCGCTTGCGCGCCTCGGTGAGATCCCGCGGCTTTGCCACATCGAAATCGTCGATGGTAATCCGGCCTGCATCGAGCTTCTCCAACCCGTTGATGCAGCGGATCAGGGTTGATTTGCCCGAACCGGAGGAGCCAAGCACGGAGACGACCTGCCCGGGTTCGATGGTGAGGTCCACGCCGTCGAGCACGCGATGGGAGCCGAAATCCTTGCAGACCTTCTCGACCTTCAGCACGTCAGATCCCTCTCCAGGCGCTATGGGCCCTCAGCCTTGTCTCATAGCGCGTACCCAGCCAAGCCAAGGTCTTGGCCGCCGCGTAATAGAACAGGCCGACCACGGTCCAGACCACGAAGGGCTTGAGGGTGCGCAGATTGAGGATGTTGCCGACCTTGGTCAGGTCCATCACGCCGATCACCGAGATCAGCGAGGTGACCTGGAGCTGGTTGACCAGGAGCCCGGTCAGCGGCCCGATGGCGAAGGCGATGGCCTGGGGCGCGACGACATGCTTGAGCACCTGCCACCGGGTGAGGCCGAACACCCTGGCAGCCTCGAGCTGATCGCGCCCCACAGCATCGATGGCGGCGGTGGCGATCACATAGACGAAGGCGGCGGTGTTGCCGGTCAGGGTGATCGATGCCGCCGTGACGGGCGTGACATTGATCTTCAGGAAGGCCGGCAGGCCGAAGAAGACCAGGAAGAGCTGCACCAGCACAGGCGAGTTCTTCAGCAGTTCGGTTACGGCCGTCAGCACCGGATTCAGCACCGGAATACGGTAGAAGCGCAATCCGGCCAGCAAGGCGCCAAGCGCCAGCCCGGCCAGCGTGGTGCCGGCGAACAGGCCAAGGGAGACGCCGAGGCCCTGCGCCAGCAAGACGAGGTCATAGGGTGTGAACTCGGTATACCGCATCAGCGCACCGCCTCCATCATGTCCCGGTTGAGGCGGCGATGGATGAGGCCGATGGCGAGCGAGATGAGATAGGTCATCGCGGCGTAGATGACGAGCAGCGCGGCATAGACCTCGAAGGGGCGGAAGGTGTTGGAGGCCACGATCTTGGCCGTGCCGGTCAGTTCGTTCAGCGTGACGACCGACAGGATCGAGGAAGTCAGGACCAGGTTGATGAACACCGAGCCGAGCGGCCGGATCGAAGTGCGCAGGGCGATCGGCATGATGACGCGGGTGAAGATGGTGCGCCTCGACAGGCCGCTGACTTCGGCCGCCTCGAGAATGCCGGTATCGATGGCGAGAATCCCGGAGCGGATGACGTCGGACGCAAAGGCGCCGCCGGCAATGGAGAGCGCGATAACGCCGGTGGCGAAGGCGTTCAGATAGATGCCGATTTCCGGCAGCCCGTAATAGAAGAAGAAGAGCTGCACGATGAAGGGGACGTTGCGGAAGAGGTCGACATAGACGAAGGCGAGCCGCCGCAACGTGGGCGAGGCCGAGGTGCGCGCGATTGCCACCAGCGCCCCGCAGACGAGGCTGCCGGCGAGAGCCAGAACACAGGCCTCCAGCGTCAGCAGCGCGCCCTGGGCGAGGAAGCCGACATAGGGCGTGAGGATGGCAAGATCGAAGCGCATGCTCGCTTCTTCAATAAGTGAAACCGGTTTCACTTTGAGTTACGAGCCCGCCAGTGTCAAGCTGCCGGGACGAGAACGTCTCCCTGGAGCGCGGCGTTTCCAAGAGCGGACACAGCCCCATGACTTCATGGGGCTGTGAGGTCCGCGCTCCAAAAGAGACTTTAGCGGGTGGCTTCCCAGCCCTTGTAGTTCGCCAGGTTCTCACTGGTGATCAGCACGGGATCGAGCAGGATCACGTTCGGATCCGGCTTCTTGCCATCGACGATGCCGGCTCCCAGCTCCAACGCCTTGCCGGCCATGGCGTAGGGGTCCTGCGACGCCGAAGCCTTGATCATCGAAGTGCCGCTCTTGAGCTGGACCTCGATATCCGGCGCACCATCGACACTGGTGATGAAGAATTCACTGCGGTTGAGCTGCTTGGCGGCGAGTTCGACGCCAATGGCCGTCGGGTCGTTGATCGCGAAGACGGCATCGACCTTCTGGAAGCGGGTAAGCAGGCTCTGGGCGATGGCGAGGCCGCCGTCGCGCGAACCCTTGGCATCCTGATCGTCGGAGAGGATCTTGATGTCGGGACTCTTGGCGAACACATCCTTGCAGCCCTTGACCCGGTCGATCACCGAGGAGACCTGCGGCCCGTTGACGATGAGGACGCTGCCTTTGCCCTTGAGTTGGTCGACGATGTACTGGCAAGCTTCGGCGCCGGCCTTGACGTTGTCGGTCATCACGGTGACATCGACCCCGGTCGCACCGACATCGAAGGCCGCCACCACGATTCCGGCCGCCTGTGCCTTCTTCACGGCCGGCAGGATGGCCTGCGGATCGACAGCGTTGAGCATGATGACGTTCACGCCGGAAGCGATGAAATTGTCGATCTGGGTGAACTGCTTGTTGAGGTCATATTCGGCGGAGACCGAGGTCACCTCGACGGCGGGATTGATGGATTTGGCCTTGTCGGTGATGCCCTTGATCGTGGCGACGAAAAAGGGATTGCCGAGCGAGCCGACCGAGACGCCGACCTTCTTCAGGCTCTGGGCCGATGCGGGACCGGCAAGCCCCACCGCCAGGGCCATGGCGACCCCCGTCAGCGCGGCGCCTGCGATGCGACGTGAAAACTTCATTTGGCTCTCCTCTGGAAACCCTTCCTCCCCCTGCGGCCTTTAACCCGTCAGGGAGGCAAAAAGTCCGGGAGGGCCGATCCAAAGTCAAGCGAGCAAAGGGGTAGACTGCGAAATAATCTGACAAATTCAGGCTCACGCGGCCGGCCTTCGCTGTGAAGCGAACACCACTACGCCTCGCCGGGTAGCATGGTATGTCAGAAACCCCACAGGCACTGCGTTGTCGCCGGCGAGGCCGCTATAGCACCGATATCAGGCCATGGCGGAGCTTGCCGTCCGGCTGCATGCCTGGCTCCGCCGGATCACTTCACCTGATATTCCACCCGCCGATCAAAGGAGTAGAGGTCGTCACGGCTGTATTTGGAGCGATCGTCGGCGGCGAAGGGCTCGCGGTCGCCGCGACCGACGACGCGAATGAAGATCGGCAGGCCGCGGCGGCGCAGCGCCTCGGCCACCGCCAGGGCGCGGGCACTGGACAGCCTCATATTATGCTCGCCGCTGCCACGCTCGTCGGTATGCCCGATCAGGGTGACCTCGCCAATGCTCTGGGTCTTGAGAAAGTTGTAGAGATCGTCCACCGCCTTGTCGCCGTCAGCCGTCAGCACCGCCTCATTGGTGTCGAAGCGGATCGGCACCGGCACGGACACTGCCGTGAAATTGCGAAAGGTCGGCACGATCACGCCTTCGGCCTGGCCGCGCACGCCGCGTGAGGAGATATAGCTCGGCGCCAGCGACTTGGCCTGATAGGCGCGCTTGGCCAGATATTCCTCGATCTCGCGCGGTGGCGCCTTGGGCACGTCCTTGACGTTGCGGATGTCGTTGATGGCCGCCTCATAGGCCTCGACGGCCGCCGGATAGTCCTTGCCATCATATTTGACATCACCCAGTGCCATCGCCACCTGCCAGGGCCGGGCGATCGCCGCCGCGCTGGCGACGGCCTGCGGGCTGTAGCTCCCGCCAGGCTGCTCGCCGGCGAGCAGCACGGCCAGAGCCATCGAGCGGCGCGCCTTGGCGACATAGGCGCTGTCGCAGGAAGTATCCTTGGTGATGGCCTCCGCCAGGGCCGGCAGGGCATCCGCCTTGCCGGCACCGATCGCCGCCTTCACCTGCGCATCCAGGCTGGCGCAATCGGCCAGGGCCGCGCTGACTGCCGCCAGGCCGACGGCCGTGGCGACACCCAGCTTCAGGATGAAGGAAACGCCCATCCTCACCTCCCCTATCGCACCGGGATCACGATGGCGGTGGATGCGACCGACTGCTTGGCCGCGTCGGGAGCACCGGCCGCCACCTTGTTGCCCGTCGCCTGCGCAATCTTGGCGAACTGGGCCTGCTTGCGGCTGTCATTGTCAAGGCCGGAGGCTTCCTGGCGGTCCTCATTGGCTTCGACGACAATCTGGCGGGTCAGTCCCTGCTCGAAATTGGGGATCGAGGCAAAGCTATTGGCCACCGGATCGACCTGCATCCCGGCGATGCTGCGCGTCGCGCCGCCCACACGGCAGACCGCCACGACCTTCTCCTGGCCGGGATCGCGCAATTTGAAGGCGAATTTCGAGCCGGAACCGCCGAGCACCACGCGCTCGCCCGCCCGAACCGCGTTCTCGATCTGGAACTTGTTGGGGAAGATGATGGTGCCGGTGCCGGCCTTGTCGACGTTCACCACGAAAAGGTTGCAATCGCGGGTGGAGACCACCTGCATGACCATGCGGTCGCCGACATTATAGCTGCTCTTGTCCGCAGTGAGCTGCAGATCGAAGGAGCCGCCGGAGGCGGGCCTGTCGATCGGAGCTGCAACGGTCTGCGCGCCCTCGAGCTTGGAGGTGTCGAGCACGCGGTCCTCGGTCGCCCCTTCCACGAATTTCGAGAACAGCTGTTCGAACTGGTCGCGCGGCACGATGCCCTGCTCCAGGCGGCGCATCAGGGCGATGGCCTCGGGACCGGCGTCGATGAAGCGCTGCTTGAACTCTTCCGGCGGATAGCCGTATTCGGCGGCGGCCCGGCGCAGCGAGAGATCGTCCTCATAGCGCTTGAACAGGGCGTTGGTCATTTCCACGCCGGCGAGCTTGAGCGTCGGGTCGAGCCCGGCCCGCTTCATCGCCGTATTGAAGCGCTGGAAATCGTCCTCGATGATCGCATCCATCTTGGCATTGTCGGGATAGAGCGAGGCGACGGTGTCGCGGATGTCCTTGGAGAAGGACCGATCGGCCGTTACCGCCTTGCGCACCTCGTCCTTGGCCTTGCGCATGCCCTGGTCGTGGCAGCCCATGCAGGAAATGCCGTTGGTCACCGAAAGGTCGCGCCGCGACGGATCGCGCACGATCTGCGTCGGTCCCTTGTCGAGGCGGGCACCGTCCGACTTGTTGAGATAGTAGCCCTGGAACCCGTTGGGCAGGGAGAAGATGCTCTCGCCGCCGTCATGATGGAAGCCGTTGGCGATACCGTCCTGCTCCGGACCAAGCGGATGCAGGAACAGACTCTGCCTGCCCTTCGAACCGGCGAAATCGTAGGAGGTCCAGAAGTAACCGGTGCTGATGGGATGGCGTTCGATCAGGCGGTTGTTCTGCGACACGCCCGACTTCTGGAAGCCGGCGCGCTGGGCGATGAATTTGTCGATATTGTCCTTCATGGGCACGCCGAGCTTGTCGGTCAGGCCCGGGAAATCGTTGGGCAGTTGCAGCAGCGTGTCATAGAGCGGGGGCTGGGAAGCCGTGAAGGCGAACCAGTCGCCGCGGACATAGGGCAGCTCGGTATTGGTCTGCTGCGCGATGAAGTCATAGGCGCGCACATCCGGCTTGGCGGCGTAGGGATAGTTGGCGAGCACCGTGTTCCAGTCGCTCTCCTGCCAGCCCAGGTCCTCGAGATTGACCCCCACGATGGTCTTGGCCTCGTCGACGGTGGCGAGCTTCACCACGTCGGAGCGGCGGCCGAGGCCGTTGATCAGCTTGACCAGGCCCTGGCGGTAGACATTCATCGCCTCGTCGGTGGCGCAGGCATTGTAGAGATTGGTCAGCGTGAAATAGCGCATGCCGCGCACGCGGTGATCATCCTGCTTCTGCAGGTCGGCCGAAATCGCGGCGACGACATCTTCGGACGTGACGAATTTGCGACCGGTGCAGGCAGCTGCCTCCTGGTCGCCGGTTGCCTTGATCCAGGTGCGCAGCGCCTCGATATCCGCCGTCGTGACTTCCGGTTTCGTCGTGTCGAACTCGTAGTTCACGTCATACGGCATTTCCTTGTTGAGCACCTGCTGGAACAGCTTGGAACCCTCGGGATTGCCGGCCTGAACGAGATGCGGATCCGCGGCGATCTCTTCCATATGCAGGATGTTGCCGAAATTCTTGGCCGGCTTCTCGCGGTTGAGCATGCCGTTCTGATGGCAGCGCGAGCAGTGCTTGTCCAAGACGTCGAAGGCGGCCTTGGCCACCGGATCGCTCGGCACCTTGATGTCGGCGGGAATACCGGCGGCGGCCGCCGGGGCTGGCGCGGGTGCGGGCGCTGCCGGAGCTGGGGCTGGGGCTGCCGCAGGTGTGGGAGCCGGTGCCGGCGCCGGCTCGGCAGCCGGAGCGGCGGCGGGCGCAGGGGCGGCTGGTGGCGGCGGCGCGGACGGAGCGGCGGCGGGTTCGGGTTTCGGCTGGGGAGCGGGTGGAGCCGGCGGTGCAGCGGCAGGCGCAGGCGTCGCAGCGGGTGCAGCGGGTGCGGCCTGGCTGGCCGGTTCGGCAGGTGCCGCCGGCTCGGGGGCGGCAACCGCCGGGTTGGCGGGCTTGCTGTCCCCCGCCGGCGCCTCGGCCGGCGCAGGGGCAGCCGTACTCTGATTGCTGGTCTGGGCGAAAACCTGCGAGGTCGAGGCCGCCAGCCCCGCCGTCAGCAGGGCGCCCGCGACCATCAGGCCGGCGATGCGCAGGGGATTGCGGTAAAACATGACGGTCTCCTCACGGGACGATTTCATAACGCATGGTTGCAACGGAACGTCCTATCGCCTTGGCATTGGCCTTGACACTGTCCGCATTGGCTGTTTTGGCGAGGCTGTCGGCCAGTTCGGGCAGGACCGACCCGTTGACCTCATCCTGCGGGATCACGTCGATCTTGCGCGTGACGAAGCCTTTCGACAGCTTCAAAGGATCAACCGCAACCAGCGCCAGGACTGTACCTTTTGTCACAGAGGTCGCATCGAAGCGCATGCCGTAGCTGGCATCGGGCACCATGATCGGGCTGCCGGCGCGAATCCGGCCATCCTTGCCATGGGCCGCCGCGATGGCGTTGGGAAAGAGCTGTACCACTTCGCCCTCGTCCGAGACCGAGAGCAGGATCAAGAAGCCGTCCTGCGAAGAGGTCACCTTGAAGCGCATGTCCCTGGTGCCCAAACGCACGGGCGATGGCGGAATCTGCTCGACGCTGACGCTGTCGGACAGTTTGGCCCCCAGCAAATCGAGGATCTTGTCCGCCGTTGGCTTGCCCTGGTTGAGCGCCTCGCCGCTCCCGGCCGAGGTGGCTCCTCCAACAACCGCAGCGACCTTGAGCGCCGCCCCGTCCCCCGACAGCATGGGCGTCAGGCCCATCTCGCAACGATCGCGGTGGCGTCCGCAATAGGCCGAGGACTGCGCCCGCACATAATCGAGCAGTTCCTGGTTCGAGACGGTGCCATTGCCATTGGCATCGGCCAGCCCCTTCTCGATGCCGTCGGCAAAAGCGGTGGTGAAGACGCCGCGATAAGCGGGCGCCGCCTCCTCGTCGACCAGAGCGGTCTGGGCGGGGGAGACCGCCTGCCATTTGACGAAATCGGTGCCCGCCGGCGCAGGCGCGGCCACCGGCTCATCCCCCAGCGCGGGCTCGACCACGATCGAGCGGGTGGAACCATCGAGCTGTGGCGAACGAGCGGCTGGATTGCCGCCGCCGCTGGCTTCGACGCTGATCGCCCGCGTCACCGTGCCGGCATGGCTGGAATCGATGACTTCCGTGATCCGGCGTCCGGCAAGCTTGCCGAGCTGCCGGTCGATCTCGTTGCGGCTCAGCGTATTGCCGAAGCCTCCGGGCTGCATGGTGGCATCGAACGGCAGAAGGACGTCCTCGCGCCCGCTGCCGGTCTTGGCGGCTTGGCCCTTGCCCGCGAAATAGAAAAATACCCGTTCGCCCGACTTGCTGTCGCCGAGCCAATCGCGCAACCCGGAGAGGATCGCCGTGCCGGTCGCCTGATCGTCGAGGAGCAGCCTGACATCGCTCTTGTCATAGCCGAGCGCGCCCGTCAGCATCGCCTGCATGCGCAGAGCGTCGGCACGAGCGCCGCCCTTGAGCTCGGCCGAAAGCTGATCAGCCCGATAAGCATCGATGCCGACGATCAGGGCTTTGTCGGCCAAGGCCGGGGTGGCGCCCACCAAGGCCATGACGCCGACCGCTATCCGGAACTTCCGCATGAATGGCATCCAAATGAAGGGCGTCATGGCGTCCCCGCGCTGGTGAAGACGTTGGCGATGCCGACCGTGACCGATTGGCCGCTCAGGGCGTTTTTCAGCGTATCAGGCAGGTCCTCGGCAGCCTGCGGGCTCGACAGTTTCTGCAAGGCAGTGTGCAACTGGTCCAGCGGCTGGTCTGACAGGACGGCGATCAGGTGCTCGGCGCCGAAAGGCGGATCGCGCACCTGCAGCGGCAAGGTGAAGGGCTTGCCGCTCCAATTCTCGTCGCGCTCGGCCTGGGAGGTCGGATAGAGGAATTCGACCTTGCCGTTGGGCGGCAGGTTGAACAGCGTCATGAAACGGTGATTGGAAGCGGCGAGGCCCACCGTCAGCTTTTCGCCGCGGTTGAAGGTGCGCGAGCCGCCTGCCACTTCGAAAGGCTGGATCGAGCCTCCGGCCATGGCCTGCAGGAAGGCGATCGCCCGCCATTTGGCGACGATGCCGCCAAGGCCGGAGGGCTGCACGCCCTCGGCCACCACGCCGGCCACGCGCTTTTCCACGGTGCCGGCGGCCGCGTCATAAACGAGGTCGGCGCCGGCTTCGTCGCTCACCAGCGTAGCGCCGGGAGGAGCACCGGCGAGGCTGCCATTGCGCACGGCAAGCGTAAGCTGGGTATTCGTCGCAACCTGCTCGGCAACGGCGATTGCCTTCACGATATCGTCCTGGCTCCCCTTCGGGCCGGCCGCCACGGAGCGGAAGACAGGAATATCTCGGCTGATATCGGGGAAGGACTGCGAGACCTGCTGGCTCTGCGTCGCCTGCAGCACGAAGGCGCGCACGAAGGCGACGAGTTCCTTCTCGGTGGTCACGCCGTCATGATTGGCGTCGGCCTGCCCCTCCACTGCGCGCGAGAAGGCGTAGGACAAGGCACCGCGCGGCTGGCCGTCGATCGCCACCTCCGGCACCAGCTTGTCGTCGGCAACGCCCGCCAGGAAGGTGAAGGGGTCGTTGGCAGCGATCTTGGTCGAGACATCAGGCACGGGCGGGGCGAAATCCAGCAATTCCTCACGCGAGATCTTGGCCTGGGGCGTCGCGCGATAGGTCAGGCCCAAGGTGACCGAGCGATACATTGTGCCGGAGTTGCAGGCGTCGATGACAATGATGGGATAGACCTTCTTGGCGGCCGCCTCCTTGAGCAGTACCGCCATTTCCTTGTCGACGATGCGATTGGCGGCACCAGGCAGCCTGGGGGCGAAGTCGGCCATCACCAGGATATTGTTCAACCCGTCGGGCGAATCGGGATCGTTTGGCTTGCCGGGCTCGCGCGAGCCGTGGCCGGCATAGCTGAAATAGAAGGTGTCGCCGGGCTGGGCCTGGTCCATCAACTCCTTCCAGGCGGCGAGGATGTTGGGCTTGGTTGCCTGCTTGTCGGTGATCAGGGTCAGCTTCTTGACGCCGGCCTTGGTCAAAGCCTGAGCAATGTCCTTGGCGTCGTTGACGGCACCGTGCAAGGAGTTGATCGGCGCTTCATAGGCATCGATCCCCACCACCAGCGCATAGGAATCGGCGGCAAGCGCCGGTGAAGCGAGCATCAGCCCCGCCCCGGTCACAATCGCCCTGATCGACGTCAGCATTCTCAGCGCTCGCACCACGTTTTGTCCCTGCCTACAGCAAAGCGCGCTTATGAGAAAACGCTGCTTGGCTCTCACTCCTCGTTTCGGCGCGTCTTGCGTTTCAGGCCAGATATCCAGGCCTTCCCGAGGCAAGGCTGGAACCTGGGCACTATCAAAGCCTGCGTGATTCCTCCGGGACAGGAATGGCCCCGTCCCGGGAAGCCTGCATGGAGCGCGATCCGGCCACACGGATCGGACCACGCTCTTTAAGTCCTTGTTTCAACGCATAATCTTGTCCATAAAGTCGTGCAACCTTCTGGGATTACGCTCTATGGCTTCTTCGGCGCCTTACCCGGGATCGCCGGCAGCGTCACCAGAAAGGCGGCCATCGCCTTGCGGTCGTCGTCGCTGAGATGGCCCGTATTCTGGACCACTTCGGCCATGCTGCCACCCGCCGAGTCATAGTCAGGCGTGAAACCATCCTTCAGGAAACTCGCGATCTGCGCCTCGGTCCAGGTGCCGATGCCGTCGGCATGGGGGGTGATGTTGGGCACCCAGCCCTTGCCTTCCGGATCAGGCCCGCCCGAAAACCGCTTATCCGCTTCAATACCGCCAAAGGCGTTGCGCGGGCTGTGACATTCGGAACAGTGGCCGGGACCGAGCACCAGATAGGCGCCGCGATTCCACTCCGCGGTCTTGGACGGATCGGGCTTGAAAGGGTTGTCGTCGAAGAACAGGAACTTCCAGCCACCGAGCAGCCGGCGGATGTTGAAGGGAAAGCCGATCTCATGCGGTTTGTCGGCGGTATCGACCGCCGGCAGCGTCTTCATATAGGCATAGAGATCGCGCACATCCTCCAGCTTCAGCTTGGCGTAGGACGTGAAGGGCAGAGCCGGGTACAGATGCTCGCCCTCGCGCCCGACGCCGCGCTGCAAGGCGTTGACGAATTCGAGCTCACTCCAGGCGCCGATGCCCTGCTTGGCGTCGGGGGAGATGTTGGGGGCATAGAAGGTGCCGAAGGGCGAGCCCAGCGCCAGCCCTCCACCAAGCTTGAGCCGCTCTTCCTGGCCCGGGGACTTGTGGCAGGAGACGCAGCCGCCGATATTGAAGATTGTCTCGCCATTGGCCAGGTTCGGCTTGTAATCCGCCGTGAGGACAGAGGCCGGCAAGAGCGCGGGCTGCGTCACGAACCAAAACACGCCCAGCCCGATCAGGCCAAGCACTACCAACCCACCGAGTATTCGCTTCAGTGACATCCGGGAAAGCCCCCTTTTCCGGCTTGAACGCCATTGTTCAGGCCCGTCTTGCCTGACAGTCGCCGCAGCCGGTTTATTCCCCGGTCGCGCCGGCTGCAGATTGCGCGGCCCTTATCGTTTTTTGCCCCGGCCGTCCCCTCACCGAAGCAAAGAGCTAGAGCAAATAAGCGTTCAAGCCTGAACGCGCTTTGCTCCAGATGTCCCAGGGTCATTTTGGCGACCCCGGACAATGCGGTCACACAGCCTCAAAACGACATTACCGGGACGAGCCCGGCAATGTCACTTCGAGATCAATTTCCGGTGAAGCATCCCGGCAAGGCGCAAGCCTGCCTCAATTCTTCTTGATGCGATAGGTGCCGTGGCAAGCGTTGCAATTGGCGGCAACCGTGCCGAAAGCCTTGGCGAAGCTGGCCTGGTCTGCCGCAGCGAAAGCTGCCGTAGCGTCCGTACCGAGCTTGGCGGCGGCGGTCTTGAAGCCGGCCTGGTCTTCCCAGATCTTCGGTGCGGCCGTGGTCGGATCGGTGCCGCCGGTCTTGCTGTCCTCGGGGAAGAGCGTGGGCAGCTTGGCCGAGTCGTCGACATAAACCTGCAGCAACGCCTTGACCTTGGCAGCGTCGAACGGCGTCTCGCCCTTGGCGACCCCTGCCAGTTCCTTGGTGTTCTTGGCCATGGTCTTCATCAAGGCCTGACGATCTTCGATCGGGCCGGCAAAAGCCGTGGCGACGCCGGCGGCAACCAGAGCAGCGGCGATAACGAAACGTTTCATACAGTTCTCCCTCACATGGGCAAAAAGACGCGGTGGCGAATAGCACCTCGTTTTTGTTCCAATCGCAAGTGGGTAGCTTGGAATTATTTCAAATCATCCGGCGTTTTTGCGCTTGACCTTTGCGGATGTCATGGCCGCGTCACGCCACATCGTGGGACCCGGCTGCAGGACGCATGGCCCGAGCCGCTCGACACTTGGTCGGCCCTATCGATCAAAAAAGTATCGGTGTCCACGTCGATGGCTGGTAGCTGACGCCGCTGCCTTGCAGTAGGGTTTTCAGGGCAGGACACTCCTTGACAAGAAAATGACAATGTCCGGCAGCCTGAGACATGGGAGGCAAGGGCGATGGAGCCACAGCTTGAACTGGTTCAGATTCATAGCGGCGAATCCTTCATCGTCTGGGCGCATGGCTATCCCTTCCGCACGGTCCGCTGGCATTTTCATCCCGAATACGAAATTCACCTGATCACCGACACGACCGGGCATTGTTTCGTCGGTGACTTCATCGGCGACTTCATGCCCGGCAATCTGGTGATGACGGGCCCCAACCTGCCGCACAACTGGATCAGTGACGTGGCCGAGGGCACCACCATCCCGCGCCGCTGCATCGTGCTGCAATTCACCCAGACCTTCATCGAATCCTGCATCGGCGTGTTCCCCGAGCTCGAACCGGTCGCCGCCCTGCTCGACGAGAGCCGGCGCGGTCTCCTGTTCCGGCCCGAGACAGGAGAAACCGCCCGCAGGATCATGACCGCACTCCTCAACGCCCAGGGCGCCGAGCGTATCGCTTTGTTCGTGCAGCTCCTCGGCCTGCTCACTGCCGACAGAGGCCGCAAGAATCTCACCAGCGCGAGCTATCTGCCCGATCCCTCGGCCTATATGTCGGGCGGCATGAACCGGGCGCTCGCCTATGTCGGCGAACATCTCGAGGGCAATATGAGCGAGGGCGCCATCGCCGCCATTGCCGGCATGACCCCCGGCGGCTTCTCGCGCGCCTTCAGGCGCCACACCGGCATGACTTTCGTGCACTACGTCAACCGCATGCGCATCAACCTGGCCTGCCAGCTCCTGATGAGCGAGAAGAGCCCGGTCACGGACATCTGCTTTCGCATCGGCTTCAACAATCTGTCGAATTTCAACCGGCACTTCGCCTTGCAGAAGGGCATGTCACCGAGCCGCTTCCGCGCTTTGTTTAACGAGAACCGGACCTCGAATTTCGCGGCCTGACGCCGCCGCCGAACCAATCAAAAACACGATCGATTCCCAGCACAGAGGAACGCCATGCCTGCCAGTAATTCGAGAATGACGGCCATCGTCTGCCACGGCCCCGAGGACTATCGCGTCGAGGACGTCGGGCGGCCGGTGGCGGGCCAGAACGAGCTGGTCGTGAAGATCGGCGCCTGCGGCATCTGCGCCAGCGACTGCAAATGCTGGTCGGGCGCAGCCATGTTCTGGGGCGGCAAGAACCCCTATGTGAAGCCGCCCGTCATCCCCGGCCATGAATTCTTCGGTTATGTCGAGGAATTGGGGTCGGGCGCGGCCGAGCATTTCGGCGTGAAGGCCGGCGACATGGTGATCGCCGAGCAGATCGTGCCCTGCGATCGCTGCCGGTATTGCCGCTCGGGCAGCTACTGGATGTGCGAGGTGCACAACATCTTCGGCTTCCAGCGCGAGGTCGCCGATGGCGGCATGAGCGAATATATGAAGTTCCCGACGACGGCCCGCGTGCACAAGATCCCGGCGGAGATGCCGCTGGCCGATGCCGCGGTGATCGAGCCCCTGTCCTGCGCCATCCATACGGTGCAGCGCGGCGACATCCAGCTTGCCGACGTGGTGGTGATCGCCGGCGCCGGCCCGCTCGGCCTGCTGATGACACAGGTTGCCCGGCTGAAGACACCGAGGAAGCTGGTGGTCGTCGACCTGATGGAAGACCGTCTGGAACTCGCCAGGGGCTTCGGAGCCGATGTCACCATC
Source organism: Labrys sp. HAY1-8F (assembly GCF_056754975.1). Taxonomy (NCBI): domain Bacteria; kingdom Pseudomonadati; phylum Pseudomonadota; class Alphaproteobacteria; order Hyphomicrobiales; family Xanthobacteraceae; genus Labrys; species Labrys sp. HAY1-8F. Next base: position 2,324,773 of record NZ_JBPGWZ010000002.1, read on the forward strand.
AATCCCAAGACTGATGATGTCGACGAAGTCGTGCGTTCCCTTACCGACGGCTATGGCTGCGACGTCTATATCGAGACGACAGGCCATCCCAGCGGCGTGACCCAGGGCCTGCAGATCATCCGAAAGCTCGGGCGCTTCGTCGAATTCTCCGTCTTCGGCAAGGAAACCTCCGCGGATTGGTCGATCATCGGCGACCGCAAGGAACTCGACATCCGCGGCGCCCATCTTGGACCCTATTGCTATCCGATCGCCATCGACCTCTTGACGCGCGGGCTGGTGACTTCGAAGGGCATCGTCACCCACCAATATGACCTGGCCGACTGGGACGAGGCGCTCAAGCTCGCCAACTCGACCGACTCGATCAAGGTGTTGCTGACGCCTGGGTATCGCAAATAAGCCCCAGGCGGCCATGCGGCTCACTGAAAGATAAAAAACTTCGAATTGTCATAGCCGGGCTTGACCCGGCTATCCAGAAGCCGCCCGCACGACCTTCCGCCCGGCAGGTCAAAGCATCGGCAGGGATCGTCCCCTCGGCTTCTCTCCCAAGCAGAGGGGTCGGACTCTGCCCGAGGGCCGGCGCGTCTTGCGTCCCAGCGCGCCGGCCCTCATATCTTGCGGAAACGGGCTCCTGTTTCGTCCCGCCGGATCCGCATGAACTATCTCGCCCATCTCCTGCTTTCACCGCCTGATGCGGCGTTCCGGATCGGCAACCTCCTGCCCGACCTGCTGCGGCTGCCGCAACTCGAACTGTTCGAGGGCCGCTATCGCGAGGGCATCGAGCTGCACCGGCGCATCGACGCCTTCACCGATGCCCATCCCCTTACGCAGCATAGCCGGCAACGCCTCTGGCCCACCTTTCGGCGCTTTTCCGGCGTGATCGTGGATGTCGTCTATGATCATTGCCTGATCCAGCGCTGGGAGCTTTATCACGGGCAGCCTTTGCCGGTGTTCCTGGCCGAGGTGCGGGCCTCCCTGCCCGCCCTGCGCGAGGATCTGCCGGACAGGGCCTACAGGCGCATCGACTCCCTCACCCAGTGGCTCGGCGACTACGAGACCATGGCAGGTGTCAGCACCGCCATGACCGAACTCGGCAAGCGCCTGCGCCGACCGGTGGAATTCGTCGGACTCCAGGCCATCCTGGAACAGCAGCAACAAGGATTTCTCGACGATTTCGACGCCTTCTTCCCCGATCTCGTCACCATGACCCAAGCCAGCATGAACGGCGCCGCTCAAAAGTAATGCAATTGTAATGATACCTTAGCTTCTCGTTAACGCTTGCGCCCAAACATTGTCGTGCGGGGGCAAGAGACGAGGAATTCATGCAAACATGACTCAACTATCGATTTTCGCACTGGTCATTTTCGTTCTTTCGACCACGGGTGTACTTGCGGCATCACCAAAATCTTTGGGTGTATTCGGCAAATGGAGCACTTGGACCTATACTGACAACTCTGGGAACCATTGTTTCATCTATTCGAGTCCGGTCAGCAAAGAACCCGCTTCGCTCAATCACGGCGATGTCTCCTTCTTCATTCGCGCCGCCAGGCAGACCGAGGCTCGCAGCGAGGCCAGCCTGCAGACCGGCTATGCCCTTGCCGGTAATGCCGACATCCTGGTCAGCGTGGGAGCACAGCCCTTCCACATGATTTCGTCCGGCAATGGCGCCTGGCTGCGCCGAACGGGCACGCGGGAGACCGAATTCCTGGCCGCACTGAAGCAGGAGCGCACCATGACCGTGGACGCGGTCTCGGGCCGGGGCAACAAGACCCGTTATGTCTTTTCGCTCGACGGCGTGACCAAGGCGATGGCCCGCCTGCGCCAGGCCTGCCCCTGACGGGGCGAGGACCGGCATCATGCCACCGGCTCGACGCTCCGATTGATGGACCTCTCGTCATTGCGAGCGCAGCGAAGCAATCCAAGCTTATGGCGCAGGAAAAACTGGATTGCTTCGCCATGCCAACCCTGCGGATTGGCAGAGCTTGCAATGACGATTATCGTTAATGGCCATGGGAGGTCCCGTAAGGAAAGATTCACTATCCTCGCGATAGTCTGGGGACCTGTAAGTGTCCCAGTTGCGTTTGAGTGATTTCATGACCTCCTCCTGGCTTTCCTATTCGTTTCAGAACCGGGAGACTTCGTCCCGCCGTGCTTCTTCACGAGCGGGATGGTCCGGCGCGCCCCTGCGCCGCCTGGTCGCCATTCGGCGCCTGGGTGCCCTGACCTCCGCCCTCGTCGTCGCCTTCACCATCCCGGCTTTCGCCAACGAGGAACCCAACTACTCCCCGCGTACCTACGAGCTGACCTTGCGGGCCATCTCCGCCTATGAGGAGATCGCCGACAATGGTGGCTGGCAGGCTCTACCGCCAACTGCCGCAGGCATGAAAATCGGCGCCAAGGGCAAATTCGCCAAGGCGCTGCGCGACCGGCTCACCGCCACCCGCGACCTCGATCCCTCCCTGCCTCCCAGCAGCGAGTTCGACCAGGCCACGCAGGATGCGCTCAAGCGCTTCCAGGCCCGGCACGGCCTGAGCGAGACCGGCTCGGTCGGCCGCCTCACCATGCTGGCGCTCAACGTACCGGTAGAGCAGCGGCTGCGCGAACTCGATGCCTCCGCCAACCGCCTGGCCGCCTTGAAATTCAAGTTCGGCGAGCGCTACATCGTCTCCAACATCCCCGCCGCCGCCCTGGAGGCGGTCGACAATGGCGTGGTGGCACGCACCTACACCACCGTGGTCGGCCGTCCCGATCGCGCCTCGCCGACCCTGCAGACCAGAGTCATCGCCGTCAACATCCTGCCTTATTGGAATGCGCCGCAGTCGATCTTCAAGGCCGACATCATGCCCAAGCTTCAGAAGGATCCGGGCTATCTGAAGGCCAACCATCTCAAGCTCTATCGCGGCCGCCAGGAGATCGACCCCACCACCGTGGACTGGAGCAAGGCGCGCGCCTCCGATTTCCTCGCCAAGCAGGATCCCGGCGTGTGGAACTCGCTCGGCTTCCTGCGTATCGACATGCCCAACTCCGATGCCGTCTACATGCATGACACGTCCCATCGCGAACTCTTCCGCAACGATGTGCGCTTCCAGTCTTCGGGTTGCATCCGCGTCGCCGGTGCGCAGGACCTCGCCGCCTGGATCATGGAAGGCTCGGACTGGAGCGGCCAGGCGATCCAGGACCAGATCGATTCCGGCGAGCCCAAGACCATCAAGCCAGCCAAGCCGATTCCCGTGGCCTGGGTCTACCTGACCGGCTGGGGCGGCCCCGACGGCAGCGTGCAGTTCCGTCCGGACGTCTACAATTTCGACACGCCGGCCGATCAGCTCGTCGCCAAGGACGCCAGCGCCCAGCCCGTCCCGGTGGACCGGACCGGCTCGGTGCCCGTTGCGCCGCCGAAAGCGGCCAAGCCTGCAACGCCGAAGCCCACCGCGGCCAAGCCCATTTCCGCACCCAAGCCTGCCGTCCCGGCCAAGCCGCTCGTCGTCAAGCCTGTGAGTGTGAAGCCCGCGATCGTGAAGTCGCCCGCCACCAAGACAGTGACGGTCAAGACCATTCCCGTTTCGGTCAGCCTGCCGGCGAACTGATCGCCCTTCAGTACCCGGTCCGCCCTTTCGCCTGACGCCCCGGTCCCCAAGGCCGGGGCGTTGTGCGTTTCAGGGTGAGGCGCTTGAAACATTCATATAGTCATAATTTGACTAGTTGTGTCTAATCTAGTAATAATATGACTATGGCAAATTTCAAACGCTCCCCACTTGCCCTCGCCGTGCTCGCGCTGCTGATCGAGGCACCCATGCATCCCTACCGCATGCAGCAATTGCTGAAATCGCGCGGCAAGGAGGAGGTCATCAACATCCGCCAGCGCGGCTCACTCTATCAGACCATCGAACGGCTCGAACGCGAGGGCCTGATCGCCCCGGGCAGCGTCGAGAAGAGCGAGGGACGGCCGGAACGGACCGTCTATGAGGCAACCCCGCTTGGACGGACAGTTGCCGTCGATTGGCTGCGCACGATGCTGGCGGAACCTCACAACGAGTTTCCGGAATTTCCCGTCGCCATGTCCTTCCTCCCGCTGCTTTCGCCGGAGGAAGTCATGCCGCTGCTCGAAACGAGATTGACGGCCTTGCGCAAGCGCGAATTCGGGCTCGCCGCGGAGCTGGAGAATTATCTCACCGTGTTGCCGCGCGTGGTGCTGCTGGAGAGTCAGTACATGCTGGCCATCGTGAGCGCGGAGCGAAACTGGATCGAAGGTGTCATCGCCGATCTTCGCTCGGGCCGGCTCGCCTGGTCGATCGAGGAACTCAAGACAATCGCCGCCCAGTTCGAGGGTGAACAGCCGCCCCGCACCGGATAAGTCCGCGCCGCCGCGCTCCACCCGCAATCCCAAGGAAGACCGCGACCGGCCTCGTTCGAGGCGGATGTCGCACGCCCTTCATCCATCGTCAGCCACCCGCCGGGAAACACCGTGCGCGGGAGAGGAGGAACCATGTCCAATGCCCCCGAAAAGCAAAATCTGAGCGTGATCGTCATCGGCGCCGGCACCGGCGGCCTGTGCCTTGCCCATGGGCTCAGACGGGCCGGCATCACGGTGAACGTGTTCGAGCGCGACCGCACCCGCAAGGACGGGCTGCAGGGCTTCCGGGTCGGCATCGATCCCCATGGCTGCCGCGCGCTCGACGCCAATCTGCCGCCGGCGCTGTACGAGACCTTTCTGGCGACCTGCGCCATCTCCCCGCACTGGTTCAACATGCTCAGCGAGCACTATGGGGAATTGTTGAGCCTGAAGCCCAGCCCGCCGAGGGATCCACGCCATGGCGAACGCTCCGTCAGCCGCATGACGCTGCGCCAGGTCCTGCTGACGGGGCTGGAGGACGTCACCCATTTCGACAAGGTGTTTTCCCGTTACGAGCAGCGGACCGACGGCCAGGTCGAGGCTTTCTTCGAAGATGGTTCGAGCGCGGTGGCCGACGTGCTGGTTGCAGCCGACGGCTCCAACTCGCGCATCCGCAGGCAATATCTGCCACAGGCCGAGATGGACGACACGCTGATCCGCTCGATTGGCGGAAAGGTGCCGGCCACACCCGAGACCCTGGCGCTGCTCACCCCGAAGATCCATCGCGGCGTGACGCTCATCATGGCTCCCAGGGGTTTTGGTGGCATCCTCCATGTCATGGAGTTTCCCTGGGACAAGGCAGGTGCCCCCAAGCAAGGCATCGGCACGACGGATGCCGATCTGATCGCCCAATGGCCCGGCCTGCGCTTCGACAACAGCCGCGACTATATCAGCTGGGGCATCTGGGCGGCCGCCGACAAGTTTCCCCAGGATCTGCGCACGATGAATGGGGAAACCCTGCTGGCGCTGAGCCAGAGCCTCACGGCCAAATGGCATCCGAACTGGCGCCGGCTGCTGGCTGCCTCCGACCCGAATTCGGTGTTTCCGGTAGTCATCCGCACTTCCGTGCCGGTCGAACCTTGGGCGCCGTCCAATGTCACCTTGCTGGGCGATGCCATCCACACCATGACGCCCGGGCGTGGTGTCGGTGCCAATACGGCGCTGCGCGATGCCGCCTTGCTGACCCGCCATCTCAAGGTGGTGCAGGAAGGAAGCGCGGGGCTGGTGGAGGCGATCGGAGCCTATGAGGCCCAGATGCGGCAATACAGCAATGAAGCAGTCGAACGATCGCGCCAGCAGATGGACGGGCGCACGGCAATCCACAAGCCGGTGATCGGACGTGCCTTGCTGGCCTGCCAGCGCACCGCCATGCGCCTCGTCAACGTCACGCCGCCACTCAAGCGCAAGATGCTGCACTCGCTGGATGCCCTCCGCGGCGGCGAACGCGAGGCGGATGGGGTGGTCCAGCGCGCGCAATGCCGCTCGGTCGAAACCGCGCAAGAGCAAGCCATTCATGCTAAGCTGGCGAGCTAGCGAACCGCTGGCGGGTGATGGCCATGTTGGAAACGGACAAGCTGTTCACCGGCTCGATTCCGGAAAACTACGACCGCTACATGGTGCCGTTGATTTTCGAGCCGTTCGCCACCGACCTGGCCAGACGGGCCGCCTCCCTGTCGCCCATTTCAGTCCTGGAAATCGCCGCGGGCACCGGGGTGGTCACCCGCATGCTGGCGCCGAAACTGCCTCCCGACGCCAGCTATGTCGTCACCGACCTCAACCAGCCGATGCTCGACTACGCCGCCTCGCGGCAAACGCCCGACAGTCGCATCACCTGGCGCCAGGCCGATGCTCTGGCGCTGCCGTTCGACGATGCGGCCTTCGATCTCGTTTGTTGCCAATTCGGCGCGATGTTCTTCCCCGACCGGCCGGCCGCCTACCGCCAGGCTCGGCGTGTCCTCAAACCCGGAGGACATTTCCTGTTCAACGTCTGGGACCGGATCGAGGAGAACATCTTTGCCGATGAGGTGACGAAGGCGCTGGCGGAGATTTTCCCGGACGATCCGCCGCGCTTTCTGGCGCGCACGCCGCACGGCTATCACGATACCGGACTGATCCGAAGCGAGCTGGAGGGCGCAGGCTTTTCCCGCGTGCTGATCGAGACGAGAGCCAAACAAAGCCGTGCATCCTCGCCGCGCCTTCCCGCCGTTGCCTATTGCCAGGGAACCCTGCTCCGCACCGAAATCGAGGCTCGAGAAACTGGCAAACTGGACGCTGCAACCGATCACGCTGCATCAGCGATTGCCGGCAGGCATGGCCATGGCGAGGTTGCCGCCAAAATTCAGGCGCATGTCATCGTGGCAGCGGTCTAGAGCAAAGCGCGTTCAAGCATGAACGCTTATTTGCTCTAGCTCCCTGTTCCGACGCGTCTTTGCAATCCTTGGTGATTCCACCAAATCGCAAAGACGCTTTAGGCACCACAAACCGGCAACAACGGACTTGCCGCGCGCGACAAACTCCTGTTTGGTCCGCGCATGCCCGACCCACGAAATTCCGCCACCCAAACCCTGCCGCAATTGCTGGTGACGCCCGGCTTCGCCGATTATCGCCTGGTCGATTGCGGCGAAGGCCGCAAGCTCGAACGCTTCGGCAAGCTCCTCGTCGACCGTCCCGAGCCGCAGGCCATGGGCCTGCGCCATAAGCCCGAGGCCTGGGACAAGGCCGATGCCGTCTTCCTGGGCATGAATGCCGAGGACGAAGGCTCGGACGGACGCTGGAAGTTCGCCGGCAAGCCAGTGGAAAACTTCCCCGTCTCCTATCGCGGAGTCGCCTTCCACGGCCGCTTCACGCCTTTCCGCCATCTCGGGTTCTTCCCCGAGCAGGCCCCGCATTGGGATTACATGATCGAGGCTCTTCAGGCGCTGAAGCGGCCTGCCCGGGTGCTCAATTTGTTCGGCTATACCGGCGTCGCCTCCCTGCTCGCGGCCAAGCATGGCGCGCAGGTCACCCATGTCGACGCCTCCAAGAAGTCGATCGGCTTCGCGCGCGAGAACCAGGCCTTGGCCGGCCTCGCCGATGCCCCGATCCGCTGGATCGTCGACGACGCCATGAAATTCACCGCGCGCGAGCAGCGCCGCGGTTCCCAATATGACATCGTGCTGCTCGACCCGCCCAAATATGGCCGCGGCCCCGGCGGCGAGGTCTGGGACCTCTTCCGCGACCTGCCCAAGATGCTCGACCTCTGCCGGGCCGTGCTCACCGACAAGCCGGCCTTCGTGATCGTCACCGCCTACGCCATCCGCGCCTCCTTCGTGGCGGTGCACGAACTCACCCGCGAGGTGTTCGGCGAGCTCGGCGGCGACATCACTTCCGGCGAGCTCGTGGTGTCGGAGGAAGGCTCGGGGCGCCTGCTTTCGACCTCGCTCTATTCGCGCTGGAGTGCCGCATGAGGCCGAAAGCTTCTACCAACCAGCGGCGGACTGTCATCCCCGGCGAGGCCGCAGGCCGAGGGAAGGGGATGACGGTCCCCCTCGAAAGGACGCTGGCATGAAGTCCCGCTTTCAACGCCCGCGCCCCGCAGCGACCGCCGCACCGGTCTCGCGCGTGGTGACCAGCCTGACCAACCCCCTGATCAAGGACATCCGCGCTCTCGATATGCGCAAGGTCCGCCAGGAGGCCGGCCTGTTCATCGCCGAAGGGCTGAAGCTGGTGGCCGACGCCATCGAGGCCGGCTGGCCGATCCGCATCCTGGTACACAGGTCCGGCGAGGACAAGCCGATGCTGGCCCGCGCCGTGCGCGCCACCCGGCAGGCCGGCGGAGAGGTGCTGGAGGTCACCGGCGAGATCCTGGAGAAGCTGTCGCGCCGCGACAACCCGCAGACGGTGATCGGCGTATTTGAGCAGCGCCTGGAGAAGATCGACAGCGTCAAGATCGCGCGCGACCGGATCTGGATCGGACTCGACCGCGTGCGCGATCCCGGCAATCTCGGCACCATCATCCGCACCGCCGATGCGGTCGGCGCCGAGGGCATCATATTGATCGGCGACACCACCGACCCCTTCGGCATCGAGGCCGTCAGGGCCACCATGGGCTCGATCTTCAATGTCCGCCTCGCGAGCGCGACGCCGCAGGCCTTCCTCGCCTGGCGCAAGGGTTTCGACGGCCTCGTGGTCGGCACGCATCTGTCCGGCACGCATGATTATCGCGAGGTCGACTATGCCGGCCAGCCCTGCCTCCTGCTGATGGGCAATGAGCAGCAGGGCCTGCCCGACGATCTTGCCGCGGTCTGCAGCCACCTCGTCAAGATCCCGATGCGCGGCCAGGCCGATTCCCTCAACCTGGCCGTGGCCACCGGCGTGATGCTGTTCGAGATCGCGCGGGGGCAGTTGAAGCTGGGATGAGATATCATCGATGATCGCCAGGCTGCTCAGCATCGCCGGCCGGCTCCTGCTGGTGCTGGCGGCCATGCTCGCCGCACTCTGGGGCACGTTGGCGCTATGGTATCGCCTGCCACTCGGGGAGTTTGGCCGCTACGCCCTCCCCGCTCTATGGATCGTCCTTGCGTTCCTTGCCCTGGCCGCCGTGATCGCCGCGCGCTGGCGGCTGACCTTGCCCTTCGTCGCCGCCCTTGCCGCCCTGCTGATCTGGTGGTCTACCATCCAGCCGACCGGCAGGGGCGGTTGGGCGCCCGACGTGGCCCGCCAGTTCACCGCTGCCGTGGAGGGCTCCACCGCCCGGCTCAGCGATGTGCGCGATTTCGACTGGCGCTCCGATAGCGACTTCACCGAGCGCTGGGAGAGCCGCAGCTACGACCTCGACACCATTACCGGCGTCGACCTGTTCGCCTCCTATTGGGCAGGCCCCGCCATCGCCCACACCATGCTCAGCTTCGGCTTTTCCGACGGGCGCCACCTCGTCTTCTCGGTGGAGGTCAGGCGCAAACAGGGCGAGGTCTACTCGGCGGTCTCCGGCTTCTTCAAGCAGGACGAACTCGTAGTCATCGCGGCCGGCGAGCGCGATGTCATCCGCGTGCGTTCCAATGTCAGGGGCGAGGACGTCCAGCTCTTCCGGCTGCGCACCAGCCCGCCCCAGGCCAAGGAACTGTTCCTCTATCTGCTCTCGGAGGCCAACGATCTTGCGGCCAGGCCGCGCTTCTACAACACGGCGACCACCAACTGCACCACGGTGCCGTTCCACCTCGCCCAGAAACTCGATCCCGATTTGCCGGTGGACTGGCGCGTGCTCGTCAGTGGCTATCTGCCCGACTACCTCTACGACATCGGCGCGCTGAGCCATCAGGTGCCGCTCACCGAGTTACGCCAGCGCGGTCAAATCGATACGCGCGCCAAGGCTGCCGGCGAAAGCCCCGACTTCTCTGCCCTCGTCCGGGTCGGCGTGCCCGGGCCGTAGCGGCACCGCCAGGCTTCTCCGGCGCGTTCATTCCGGCAGGGGGCGATGACCCGGGGCATCGGAGAGAATATCGCAGTGCCATCCCGGCGTCGTATCCTGGCGGACCTGACCATGGCCGAATGGAAAGAGCAGCATGCCGACGGTGACGTCCCAGATTCTCGCCGACCAGATCAAAGCCATTTCCAAGACCGCCATTCCGCCCAGCCTCGTCCCCTATGCCCCAATGTGGGCCATCGGTGTCGCGGGAGGACTCTACGATATCTATTTCGTCGAAACGTTGGGCGGCCCGCGCACAATCGCCTTGATGAAGCTATGCTTCCGCTTCTCTTCCGAAGGCAAGGAAGGCTGGTCGGACAAGCAGGAGGCGATTGCCTTTGCCACGCGATGGCAGGCCGAAATCCAGAAGAAATACAATACCAAATCCCTGACCACGACGCCGAGCGGCCGCATCGTCGGGCTCGAATTCCATTTCCGTTCGAGCCTCTCCAACCCGGCTCCGGGCGATCACTGGCTGATCGATGTGGTCAAGGTTCCCAAGGGCCGGTTCTATACCAGCAATGTCGAGCATGCCCATGACAACACCATCGGCCGGACGACGCTTTACAGCAACGACCTCTCGCCCGTTACCCGGCAAAAGGAAGGCCATTCCTACAAGCAACGACCTGCCATCCACGAATTCGCGCACATGATCGCCCTGCGGGACGAGTATGCGGATGAATGCGACGCCAATGGCTTGCGCCCCGACGGTTTCAAATGCAATGCGGTTCCTCGGGATCCCCGCTATATCAGGGACTACCCGTCCGTGGCCAATAGCGGCGAGCAGATACGCCCCCGTCACCTGGAGGCGATCAAGAACTGGACGAACGCGGTCACGCCCCTATCGCCGATCGAGAACAGCAGCTTTGCGGTCAAGGGAACCACGGAAGTCCTGGCCTTCCTGAAAGCCATGCCGCAGAACAACGCGCCCATGCAGGCCGCCCAGGCAAAGCTGCCATAATCGCCGGTAGCGCTATGCCTTCAGCGTCCAGACGCTGGTCTTCTTGATCTCGAGATCCTCGAGATCGCGCGAAACCGGCACCTGATAGGTTGCCAGCAGGCTGAGTTCGTCCCTGGGCAGATAGGTCCGGCCGGGATCGCCCACCAGGATGGTGGCGCCGCGTTCGCGCCAGCCCTTGAGCCAGGCCAGGACTTCGGCCGAGATCTCGCGGTCGTAGAAGATGTCACCCGCCAGGACGACGTCGACGGGCCGATCGAAGCGGCCGAGCACATTCTCGCCGCAGGGTTCGACCGCCACGCCGTTGAGATCGGCGTTGAGCCGGATGGCCTCGACAGCGAATTCGTCGATGTCCGCGGCAAGAGCCTGCGCCGCTCCGGCCTTCATCGCCGCGATAGCCACCAGGCCCGAGCCCGAGGCGAAGTCGAGCACGCGGTGGCCGGCCACGTGGTCGGGATGGTCGAGGATATAGCGCGCCAGGGCCTGGCCACCCGCCCAGGCGAAGGCCCAGAAGGGCGGCGGCAACCCCATCGCCCCCAGTTCTTCCTCGGTCTTCAGCCAGAGAGGCGTGACCTCGTCAGCGAGATAGAGGCTGATTTCCGGGGCATGCGGCACCGGCAGCGGGCGCGTATTGGCGGCGATGAAGGCGCTTCTGTTCCAGATCGTATCTCTGCGAGAGGATGTCACAGCCGCAACTGGCGCTCATAGAGATCGGGCAGGTCGTTTTCGAGCAGCACGACGTCTCCGGCCTTGAGATTGGTGCCCATCCAGGTCTGCGCGGCGGCAAAGCTGGCGCACTCCACCACCTGGCCGTCGGGCCTGGCCGCCTTGTAGGCATCGATGAGGTCGCGAATGCGATCGGGTGCCACGGCGAGCAGGATGTCGACTGTCTCGCCGGCCTTTGTACCGATCTTGCGGTGCTCTTCGGCATGGGCAGCGCCGAGTTCGACCATGCCCGGCGTCACCAGAATGCGCCGGCCCTCGCCCGAGACCAGCAAGGGCAGGATCTCCAGGGCCGAGGCGAAGCCCGCCGGATTGGAATTATAGGCATCGTCAACGATGACGATGCCGTCGGCCTGGCGTTTCACCTCGAGGCGATGGCTGATCTGCGGCGTCGAGCGCATGGCGATTTCGGCCGTCTCGGCGTCGATGTCCATGGCCAGCGCCGTGACGAAGGCAATCGCCATGTTGCTGCCGTGATGCAGGCCGTAGAGCGGGGCGGAGAGCTGGTAGTCCTTGCCGAGATAGGTCAGGGAAACCTTGAGCCCGTCCTTTTCCTGAGTGACGCTGTTGATGCGGGCCTCACTGTTACCGCCATTGCCGACCAGCACCATCGAGGCGCGATGCGCATCGGTGAAGTCGCGGGCATCCTTGAAGGCCAGCACGGCGTCGTTGATGATCGCCTTGCCATTGCGCGCGATCGCCGCTGCCGGCAGTTCGAACTTGGTCTTGGCCACGGTATCGAGCGACTTGAAGCGTTCGTAATGGGCCGCACCAACAGCCGTCACCACCGCGATGTCGGGCGGGGCGAGACGGCAGAGGCGTTCGATCGAGCCCGGCCCATAGGCGCCCATCTCCACCACGAAATGGCGGTGATAAGGCTCCAGGCGTTCGCGCACGATGCGGGCAATGCCCATCGGCGTGTTGACCGAGCCGGGCGTGATCAGCGCCGAGCCGGCGCTTTCGAGCAGATGGCCGAGGATGTGCTTGGTCGAGGTCTTGCCGTAGGAGCCGGTGACGCCGACGATCACCGGCGACAGGCGCTTGAGCTTGTCATGCGCTTCGTTCCAGAAGCCCTGCTGGATGCGGTTCTCGCCGGGCTGCAGGATCATCACCGCCGCGACCAGGGTGAAGGGGATCAGCTGGATCAGGAGCACGATCCAGACCGGCGCCACGCCAAAGCCAACCCCGATGAGGCCGATCACCAGGACGAGGGCGAAGGCGACGCGCAGGATGCGGGTGGCGCGCTGCGTCATCGCCAGCTTCTTCTTGCCCGTCTGGCGCGGGTCGCGCTCCCGCCGCGCTACCACCAGCAAAATCACCGCGATGAACAGAGCGAGCACCAGCACCGGCGAGGGATAGAGCTTAGCCATCACCGACAGGAGGACGATGGCAAGGCTCGCCTTGGTATCGACAACCACGTTGTAGAAGAGCCAGTGCAGGAAGCGCCGGCCGTCATATTCCTCCTGCTGGAAGATATGCAGATAGGTCAGGAAACGCTTCCAGGCGAAGGGGATGAAGCCAATGAGGACCAAAGCCGCGGCGAGATGAGCCGAATTCAGCACGGGGGCCAGTGTTTCCAGCATCAAGCCTCCAAGAGCTTCGCAACCGTATGGGCGATCTGGGGGCCGCCATCGGACAGAACGGTGTAATGATCGAGGCCAGGCAGGATGCTGACGCTGGCGCCCGGGATGAGCTGGCCCATGCGTTCGCTCATCTCCGGCGGGGCCTGGTCGTCGAGGGCGCCGCAGATGATGCGGACGGGAATGCGGATGGCCTTGATATCCTGGCTTTGGTCCTCGCCGATCACCTTGACGAAGATCGGGCGCATGGCACCGGCACTGCGGTAATCGGCCGAGCCGAACTTGGCCTTGCGGGCCGACACGTCGACGCCGAGCTTTTCGAGGAGCTTGAGGGCCTTGAAGGCCCGCACGCGCAGGAAGATCTTCAGCCGGGTCATCAGGCTGCGGATGGGCCTGAGGCCATGCGAGCCGACCAGCACCATGCCGTCGAGAATATTCGGATGACGAGCCGCCAGGCGGAGGCCGACACGCCCGCCGAAGGAGTGTCCCACCCAGATGCGTTTGCCACGCGGCAGGGTTTCAAGCCATTCGGCGACGGCATCGGCGTAATCGGCCGTATCCCAGATACCGCCATGGCCTGTTTCAGGCGGTACCGGGCTCTTGCCGAAGCCGGGAAAGTCGATCAGCGTATGATGACCCGTCCGTTCCAGAGAGCCGGCCAGGGCCTGGAAGGCCCGATGATCCTGGCCCCAGCCGTGTGCCCAGATGACATGCGAGGTTCCGGCCTCGAGCGGCTTGCCCAGCGAGACGATGGCATGGGATGCGCCCTTGGCGGAGAAAGTCGATTGGATCAGCATAGTCCTTCCGGCAGGTCCGTGGTGCCATACCACGCGGCTTTGGGAGCGCCGGCCACGCCTTCATCCTGCAAGGTCAGGATATGGGCCTGCGTTCCGTAGTCGAAGTGCCAGAATTCGTACGCGTAGTTGGTAAAGCCCACGTTAACCATCGCATTGACCAGAATGCGGCGGTTGGTGAGGCGCGCATCGTCGGGAGCGATCTCGCCGCGCTGTAACAGGCGCTCATAGTGATCGGTGTAGGAGCGCTCGTGGCCCTCGTCGAAGGCCGCGCCGTGATCGAGCATGGCGCCACTGGCCGCATCCACCAGCACGACGTCGACGGAGCCCCCCGTGGAATGGATCGGCCAGGTGGTCTCGTCCTCGCGGTTGAAGCGGCGCGGATCGGAGACGAAGGTGCGCACGATGACCTCCTGCTCGGCGGCGGAAAGCTCGGGCCGCTCGGCCGCGACTTCCTGCTCGAAGAAGGTCCACAGGCCGGCCTGGGTCTCGATCGGCCTGTAGGCATCAACAACCTTGAGCCGCAGCCCGAGGCCGGAGACGGCTGCATCGGCCTCGCGTACCAGACGCGCCACGCTGGTACGGGCCGCCACCGTCTTCACCGCGCCGGCGATCGGCATGAAATAGGGTGCGTTGCCGCCATCGGTGCGGGCATACCAGGCCTCGGTAAGCAGCCCCTCGGTCGCCATGTCGACCAACGGCTCGTGCCAGCGGGCGTCCGCCCGGTCGAAGGGGATCCACCGATACTCGACGGGCGTGCCGTTCGGGTCGGGGCGGAGGCGAAGAGGGGCATGGAGATTGGGCATGGCCTGCGGATAGCAGAACGCCATGCCCAGGTCGAGGCAAGAAGCGCTGCGGCTGGGACCGCGGACGTCCCGTCCGCATTCTGGAAACGCGGTGGTTGCGGGATAGGAAGAGGCGGACGAGACGTCCGCGTTTCCAGCCGCAGCGTTTCCCGGAGACCTACAAAAACTTCGCCGCCACCCTGCCATGGGCTTCCCGCAGCGCGCCGAGATCGACACCGACGGGCAGGCCATCCTCGACGCGCCACTGGCCCGCCACCATCACGCGGTCGGCGCGATGGGCACCGCAATGGACCAAAGCCGCGATGGGGTGGTGGGCGCCGGAAAAACGCAGTTCATCGAGCGTATAGAGCGCGAGGTCTGCCTCCAGGCCGGCTCGGATCGCACCGATGTCGTCGCGGCCCAAGCAACGGGCCGAGCCTTCGCTGGCCCAGCGCAGACAATCGCGCCAGGAGACCGCCTCCGCGCCATGAGAGAGGCGGTTGATCATCAAGGCGTGGCGCACGCCTTCCATCAGGTTGGAGGAATCGTTGGAGGCCGAGCCGTCGACGCCGAGACCGACGGGCGCGCCAGCCTTTTCAAGCAGGCCGGTATGGCAGAAGCCGGAGGCGAGCACGGCGTTCGAGGTCGGGCAATGGCAGACGCCGACGCCATGGCGTCCCAGCGTGGTGCAGTCGTCGGCGCTGAAATGGATGCCGTGGGCGAGCCAGGTGCGCGGGCTCATCCAGCCCACTTCGTCCAGGAGCTCGATCGGCCGGCACTTGTAGGTGGCGAGGCAGAAATCATCCTCGTCATGGGTTTCGGCCAGATGGGTATGCAGGCGGCAGTCGAAACGTTCGGCCAGATCGGCCGTCTTGCGCATCAGGCTCTTGGTCACCGAAAAGGGCGAGCAGGGCGAGAAGGCGATGCGCGTCATCGCGCCCGGTCTGGTGTCGTGATAGGCACTCGCCACCCGTTCGCAATCGGCCAGGATGGTGTCCTCGTCCTGCACCACCGAATCAGGCGGCAGGCCGCCATCCTTCTGCGACAGGTTCATCGAGCCGCGCGACACCGTCATGCGGATGCCGAGCTTGCGGGCCTCCTCGACCTCGATGTCGACGGCGTTTTCCAGCCCCTTGGGGAAGACATAATGATGGTCGGCCGCCGTGGTGCAGCCGGACATCAGGAGCTCGACCAGTGCCAGGCGCACGGAGAGGCGAAAACTGTCTGGATCGAGGCGCGACCAGATCGGATAGAGGGTCTTCAGCCAGGGAAACAGCGGCTGGTCGCAGGCATCGGGATGGGCGCGGGTGAGCGTCTGGTAGAAATGGTGGTGGGTATTGACCAGGCCAGGCAGCACGACATGCCGGGAAGCCTCGAACACCTTGTCGACGGGAGCGGTGGGTTCGCCCCCCGCCGGCACCAGCTCGACGATGCGGCTGCCTTCGACGACGACGCCACGCTCGGCGCCCTCGGCAAGAATGGCGAGCGGATCCTTGAGCCACAGGCGCATGACATTTCCTCGGAAGCTGATTTTGGTTGCGCGCATAAGAGCGCGGCCCAGCCTCGAGGCCAAGCGTCATTAAATTGGAAGATGTTTCGCAGGAAACCGGGGTGCGGCCTTTCGATCGACACCATAGGGGTAGCTGATCAACAGGCGAACTGGCTCAACCTTTGTCATTGCCGGGCTTGAACCGGCAATCCAGCAGGCGCCGTTGCGCTGGATGCCCGGGTCGAGCCCGGGCATGACAAGGATTGCGCTCTTTTCTTTATAAATCAGATATTTAAGAACGCCGAACGGCCACCCTCAGAAGAATGCTTGAATACCGGTCTGGGCGCGGCCGAGGATGAGGGCGTGCACGTCATGCGTGCCCTCATAGGTGTTCACCGTCTCCAGATTCTGGGCCACGCGCAGCACATGGAACTCGTCGGCGATCCCGTTGCCGCCATGCATGTCGCGGGCGACGCGGGCGATGTCGAGCGCCTTGCCGCAATTGTTGCGCTTCATCAGGCTGATCGCCGGCGGCGCCGCGGTATGGGCGTCGAGCAGGCGGCCGAGCTGCAGCGCGCCGAGCAGGCCGAGCGCGATCTCGGTCTGCATGTCGGCGAGCTTTTTCTGCACGAGCTGCGTCGCCGCCAGGGGCCGGCCGAACTGCTTGCGGTCGAGCGTGTATTGGCGGGCGCGGTGCCAGCAGAACTCGGCCGCGCCCATGGCGCCCCAGGCGATGCCGTAACGCGCCTTGTTGAGACAGCCGAACGGCCCGGACAGGCCCTTGGCGTTGGGCAGGAGGTTTTCTTCCGGCACCACCGCGCCATCGAGCACGATCTCGCCGGTGATCGAGGCGCGCAGCGAGAGCTTGCCCTCGATCTTGGGCGTGGAGAAGCCCTTGGTACCGCGCTCGACGATAAAGCCGCGGATGACGTCGTCCAGCTTGGCCCAGACTACCGCGATGTCGGCGATCGGCGAATTGGTGATCCACATCTTGGTGCCGTTGAGCTGGTAGCCACCGGCGACCTTGACCGCGCGGGTCTTCATCGAGCCCGGATCGGAGCCGGCATCGGGCTCGGTGAGGCCGAAGCAGCCGACGAGTTCGCCACTGGCAAGCTTGGGCAGGTACTTCTTGCGCTGCTCCTCGCTGCCATAGGCATAGATCGGGTGCATCACCAGCGAGGACTGCACCGACATCGCCGAGCGATAGCCCGAATCAACCCGCTCGACCTCGCGGGCAACCAAGCCATAGGCGACATGGCCAAGGCCCGCACCGCCATAGGCTTCGGGAATCGTGGCGCCGAGCAGGCCGAGCTCGCCCATCTCCGACATGATCGCGCGATCGAAATCCTCCTCGCGATAAGCCTTGAGAACGCGCGGCATCAGCCGGTCCTGCGCGTAGTCGCGGGCGGTGTCACGGACCAGCCGCTCCTCCTCCGTCAGCAGCGATTCGAGATCGAGCGGATCCGACCAGTCGAAGGCTTCACCAGCCTTTTTGATCGCTTCGTCGGCGTCATGAAGCTTGATCGCAGCGTCCACCATGGCCATACCCTCCAATAAACAAATTTGGCGCGACATTGGTCGCGCCGGTTTCAGGCGTCAAGACAAGAGTGGCAGGAGAATGAGCGCAGTGGAGCATGGCGGCAATCTCGGCGAGGCGCGTCGCCTCTTCCCGCAGGCCTCCGGGCCCTGGATCGATCTTTCCACCGGCATCAACCCCTGGCCCTATCCAATTCCAGCGATTCCGGCCGAATCCTGGGCTGCCCTGCCCTCACCCGACGAGGCCCGTGAATTGGAGGCCGTGGCGGCCCAATGCTATGGCGTGCCCTTCGATGCCTGCGTCGTTGCGACGCCGGGCACGCAGGCCGCCATCCAGTGGCTGCCCCATCTGTTCGCCGCAGGTACGGTGAGCGTGCTGAGCCCGACCTATGCCGAACATGCCCGCAGCTGGGCGCTGGGCGGCCATCACGTGCGAGAGGCTCGCCGCTTCGAGGAACTGGCCGGCTCCGAGATCGCGGTCCTCGTCAATCCGAACAATCCCGATGGCAACTATTTCGGCCGCGAGGAGCTGCTCGCGCTCGCCGCCGAGAAATATGCCAGGGGCGGCGCCCTCGTCGTCGACGAGGCCTTCGCTGACGTGATGCCGCAGGTAAGCCTCGCCGCCATGGCAGGCACGCAGGGCCTGGTGATGATGCGCTCCTTCGGCAAGTTCTTCGGCTTGGCCGGCATCCGGCTCGGCTTCGTACTGGCCGAGCCCGCGCTCACCGGCAAATTGCGCCAGGCGATGGGAGCCTGGGCGGTTTCGGGCGAGGCCATCGCCATAGGCCGCGCCGCGCTCGCCGACATCCTCTGGCAGAACGGCACGCGCACCTCGCTGCGCACGGCACGCCAGAATCTCGACGAGGACCTGACCAAGGCCGGCGCGGTGATCGGCGGCACCGATCTCTATCGGCTGCTGCAGACCGCGCATGCCCCCGCTTTGTTCCGCCAGCTCGGCCAGGCCGGCATCTGGGTGCGCCGCTTTGGCGCCAACCCACGCTGGCTGCGCTTCGGCCTCCCGCCCAACGCGGACGCCGAAGCACGCCTGCGCGCCGTGCTCGCCCGCTACCACAAAAGCGGGACCCGGGCGATGTGAGAACCGCGATCCGGAGCTCCCGATGGCTCACAGACGACTGGTTGACCGAGCAGTTGCAGCCTGGCTGCTTGTTCTTGCAGGTCCAGTAGCCGCGCAGGCACAGGCTAATATCGAAATGCACCGGACCGAGGTCCGGCAGACCGACGGCCAGGGCGGCTATCCGGCGCGATCGACAAGGGGGCGTTTCTTCGTGATCTCCCCCATCCCTTTCAACGATTACAGCTTCACGGTGGACGATCCGAAGATCGGCCCCATGGTCGTGCATGGTATCGGCAGCCGGATGGGGCAGCACGAGTTCGGCGTGATCAAATTCGAACGAACAGCCAGGATGAAGGATATCGATCTACGGACGTTCATCCAGGATCTGGCGCAGAAGCGAGGCATCCCGGTGCCGGATCTGCCGATCGGCCATAGCGGCACCGAGGAGTTCGTTCGCGCCGAACTGAGGGGGCCTAAGCAGTCCGCCATCACCCGCGTATCCAAGACGCCAGACAGCGTGTTCAACATCGTCTGCGAGTTTCCAACCTCCGAGATCGAGACGTGGCGTCCGCTCTGCGACCGCTCCATCGCAAGTTTCCGCCCCGAGGCGCCATAGGCATGGCAAGGGGGTGAGCCCCCCTTGCCATCCAGGCAGCGCGAGGCGATCCGGGTGCTCACGCCGCCAGCCTGGCACCTACCTCACCCAACACCTCCTCCAGCGGCAGCAGGCCTAGCAAGGCGCCACTGCCGATCGCGGGAACACCGTCCTCGATCGCGTGGGCGAACCGCACGGCCGGATCGGCCTCCAGCCTTGCCTTCAACGCCTGGATCTTCGGGAAGGGCGTGAGGTCGAGCGCCTGGTGGAACTCGGCCCACCGCGCGACGCCGATGAAGACCGCATCGGCCAGGCTCGGCCTGTCGCCGGCCAGATAGGCCGAGGAACCGATCATCGCCTCGAGCTGGCGATGACGATGGGCGACGAGGTCGCGCCCGAAGGTCCGCAGCGCTTCCTTGTAAGCCTCGCTTCCGCCCTGCATTTCCAGCGCCACCCAGAGCGGGGTGAAGGCACCGGTGAAGCCGGTGTTCAGGAAACCGATGAATTGGTGCATGCGATGCGCCTCGGCACTATCGGTAGCGAAACTGATGCGATGTTCCTCGTCGCGCAGTTCGAGCCAGCGGGCAATCGCCGTGGTTTCGGTCAGCACGCTGCCGTCCTCGCGGATCAGCACCGGGGTCTCGCGCCGGCCGTTCACCCGCCCATAGGCTTCGCTCAGCATCTCGTCGGGCATATGCACCCGCGTGGCGCGATAGGGCTTGCCGAGCCATTCGAAAGCGGCGACGAGACCGAGGGAGCTGCCCGCGGGATGACCGGCGAAGATGATCGGTTCCATTGTCGTATCTCCTATTGGGTTGATAACGACAATATGCACACATGGACTTTGGAGCTGTAGACTGCCAGATATGGACCTGAAGTCCATGTTTGGAAACTTTGAATGTCGAACCTCAACGATTTCATCCTCTTTGCCCAGGCCGTCGAGCAGGGCGGCTTTGCTGCCGCAGCCCGGCACCTCGGCATCCCGAAATCGACAGTGAGCAAGCGTGTGGCCGAATTGGAGGCTCGGCTGGAAGCCAGGCTGCTGAACCGCACCTCGCGCAGCTTCGTGCTGACCGATGCCGGCCGGGAGGTGTTCGAGCATGCCCGGGCAGCGATGATCGAGGTCGAGGCGGCCGAAAGCGCCGTGCTGGCCCGGCGGGCGGAACCGAGCGGCACCGTCCGGATCACGGCTTCGGTTCCCACCGCGCAATTCCATCTCGCCGCCCAGCTACCCAGGCTCGCCGCCGCCCTGCCCAAGCTGCAGGTGCAGTTGCATGTCACCGACCGTTTCGTCGATCTCATCCAGGAAGGCTTCGACATCGCGCTCCGGAGCCATTTCGGGCCGCTCGCCGATTCCGACCTGATGGCCCGCCCCATTCACCGGGAGGCAATCGGCCTGGTGGCTGCCCCCGCCTATCTCGCCATCAGGGGAATGCCGGCCACGCCGGAGGACCTTGCCGGTCATGACGGCCTCCTCACCCAGCCCCGGGCGCCGATATGGAAGCTCTGGGCGAACGGCCAGACGATAGAGGTCATGCCCCGCGCCCGTTTCTTCGCCGACGAATCCGTCGCCCTGCTGGAAGCGGCCAAGGCCGGGCTCGGCATCACCGCTTTGCCCCGCTCGATCAGCGCGGCGGCCGTGGCGGGCGGCCTGTTGCGTCTCGTGCTGCCGGACTGGCAGGCGGGCGAAGTCACCACCACGGTGCTGACCACCCATCGGCGCGGGCAGCTGCCCGCGGTGCGTGCCGTGGTCGATTTCCTGTCCCGCTCCCTGCGGCCGGCGGACGCGGAAGATTGACGCGCTATGCACACACCCATTGCGAAACAGCCGGACAAGAGGGCATCCTCCCGCCACATAACGACATGAGGAGGAAGGTATGGCAGGGCGCGAACACCGCTATGCGGTCAAGGTCATCTGGACCGGCAATGAGGGCGAGGGCACGCCCACCTATCGCGGCTACAGCCGCGCCCACCAGATCCAGGCCGAGGGCAAGCCGACGATCGAAGGCTCCTCCGACCCGAGCTTTCGCGGCGATGCCACGCGCTGGAACCCCGAGGACCTGCTGGTCGCCTCGCTCTCGGCCTGCCACAAGCTCTGGTATCTCGGCCTGTGCTCGCAGATGGGCGTGAATGTGCTCTCTTATGAGGACGAGGCCGAGGGCGTGATGGTCGAGGTGGCTGGCGGTGCCGGCCAGTTCGAGAAGGTCACCCTGCGCCCGCATGTCGTGGTCGCCGCCGGCACCGACCTGCAGAAGGCGCATGAATTGCACAAGAAGGCGCATGAGATGTGCTTCATCGCCCGCTCGGTGAATTTTCCGGTGGAACACGAAGCGGAGATCGTCCTGGCAGGTGCGTAGAAGTTTTCGACCGCTTTAGGGCGATGCCGCGCTGGCGGGACGATTGAGGGCATTGTCCCACGCTCTCTCGAGTGTCGTAGGACGTCCGCTCTTGCAAACACCGCGACAACGCATCCCCCTTGACTTCCGCAATTTGTGATCACAAAATTGGGATCACATTTTTCGGGAAAGCGCGCATCATGTCCTTGCACCAGACCAACCTCACCACAGCGGAACTGCGTGCGATCGATGCCGCGCATCATTTGCACCCCTTCACCGACACCAAGGGCCTGAACGCCGAGGGCGCGCGCATCATCGTCAAGGCCAAGGGCGTGCATCTGTGGGATTCCGAAGGCAACCAGATCATCGACGGCATGTCGGGCCTGTGGAACGTCAATGTCGGCTATGGCCGCGAGGAAATCGTCGAGGTTGTGGCGCAGCAGATGCGCGAACTGCCCTTCTACAACACCTTCTTCAAGACCACCCATCTGCCGGCGATCGAACTGTCGCGCCTGCTGGCGGAAGTGACGCCGCCGCAGTTCAGCCGCGTGTTCTTCACCGGCTCGGGCTCGGAATCCAACGACACCATCATCCGCATGGTGCGTCACTACTGGGCGGCCCAGGACAAGCCCGGCAAATCGACCATCATCGCCCGCAAGAACGGCTATCACGGCTCGACCATCGGCGGCGCCTCGCTCGGCGGCATGACGCCGATGCATGCCCAGGGCGGCCTGCCGATCCCCGGCATCGTCCACATCGCCCAGCCCTATTGGTATGCCGAGGGCGGTGACCGCAGCCCGGAGGAATTCGGCCTGTGGGCGGCGCGCGAGCTCGAGCGCACCATCGACGAGCTCGGCGCCGACACGATCGCCGCCTTCATCGCCGAGCCGATCCAGGGCGCCGGCGCCGTGGTCATCCCGCCCGCCACCTATTGGCCCGAAATCCAGCGCATCTGCCGCGAGCGCGACATCCTCCTGATCTCGGACGAGGTGATCTGCGGGTTCGGGCGCACCGGCGAATGGTTCGGCAGCCAGTATTTCGGCTTCGAGCCCGACATCATGGCGATGGCCAAGGGCATTTCCTCCGGCTACCTGCCGATCGGTGGCGTGATGGTGACCGAGAAGGTGGCCGAGGTGATCGCCAATGCCGGCGACTTCAACCATGGCTACACCTATTCGGGCCATCCGGCCTGCGCAGCGGCCGCGATCGCCAACATCAAGATCCTGCGTGACGAGAAGATCGTCGAGCGCGTGAAGGACGATATCGGCCCCTATATGCAAAAGCAGTGGCTGGCGCTGGGCGATCATCCCATGGTCGGCGAAGCGCGCATGGTCGGCCTGATCGGCGCGCTGGAGCTGACGCCGAACAAGAAGACGCGCGCCTCCTGGCCTGTCGAAACCGGCACGGTCGGCCTGATCGCCCGTGACTTCTCCTTCCAGCACGGCCTGGTCATGCGCGCCACCCGCGACACGCTGATCATCGCCCCGCCGCTGGTGATCAGCCATGAAGAAGTCGACGCCCTGATCGCCGCCGCCAAGAAGACGCTCGACGACAGCTGGGCCGAGGTGAAGCGCCGCGGGTATGTGTGAAGGGCGCGCGATAGCAGCCCTCATCCGGTTGCCGCCACCTTCTCCCGCAAGGGGAGAAGGAAATTTATCCGGCTCAGGGCAGCTTCGTGGAACCGTTCGCTAGAGCTCGGCCTGGCCACCAAACTCCCTTCTCTCCTTGCGGGACCTGGCACTTTCCATGAAAGTGCCAGGTCCCGGCAGGGGGATGAGGGGGCAGCGCCTCCCTCACCGATAGCGGCGTGGCCGCGTCGAGACCGCCAGCGAGGCGACCGCCACGCCATTCGTCACCGCCCTCTCAAGATCCTCGCTCTCGACCAGGCTGGCGAAATAGCCGGCCGAAAAGGTGTCGCCGGCCCCAATGGTGTCGACGACGTCGACCTGCGGCGCCGGCACGGCCACATGCTCGTCCCCACGCCAGGCCAAGGCCCCCTTCGGCCCGCATTTGATCACCAGGCTGGCGCCGGGGGGCAGCAGCGGCCGGATCATCTCCGCCGCGTCCACGACCGTCGCGGCGCCGGTCAGCCCCTTGGCCTCGATGTCGTTGATGAGGACATGCTCGCAATGGCCGATCCAGGCATTCACCCGCACCCGCACCCCAGACGTCCAGCCGCCATCCGGCCAGCCCGTATCGAGGGCGACCCGATAACCCCGGCGCCGCAGGATGACGATCAACTCGTCATAATCGGCGAGCAGGGCCGGAATCACGAAGGGACCCACCAGCAGGGCCACGCACCCCTCCCCCTTCTCGTCGAGTTGCGACAGCACGTGCGCCAGCCTGAATGAATGCAGATGGCCCGTGGTGGTAAAGAAGGTGCGGTCCCCATCGGGATGGCCGATGCCGACCGAAACCGTGGTCGCCCCCTCGGCCACGGTCCAGCCCAGCGCACGTGCCCCGAAGGGTTCGGCGAGCCAGCGGCCCAGCATGTCGTTGCCGCGACTGGTGATCAGCCGGTAATCGACGCCGAGCGCATCGAGGGCCAGCGCCGTATTGCCAGCGGCGCCGCCGACGCGGAATTCGCTCTCGGGCACGATCACTTCCGTGCCCGGTTGCGGCCAGGGCGCCTGCGGGCCCATCACGAGATCGACATTGACGTTGCCGATCAGAAACAGCGGTTCCCTCATAGCTCCGTCGTCACCTTGGTCGAGCGCAGGGGCTCGCCGACTTGGGTAACCCGGCCGGCCGCAAAGGTCACCAGGAAGGACTGCAGCGCCGGCAATACGGCGAAGATGGCCGCCATGCCCTCCTCCCTCGGCAGGCGAATGGTGACAGCATCGGCGATGTCGGCCTCACCGGAGAGGTCGAACACCACCACCGGCGATCCGGCCGCGCGGCAGGCCGCCACCAGCCCCGGCGCGAGGCCGGCCGAGGGGCCGGCGGCGCGCAGCAGCACAATGCCGCTGGCCGGTGACAGCATCTCCATCGGGCCATGCCGCAATTGGCCGCCCTCCAGGGCCAGGGCCGGCAGGCGGGCGAGTTCCATCACGCAGAGCGCCCCGGATTCGGCCACGCCCTGCAGTTCGGCCCGGCCGCTGAGGATCAGGGACGTGCTGGCGGCGAGAGCGGACAGGG
The DNA here is from genome assembly GCF_056754975.1 of Labrys sp. HAY1-8F. NCBI lineage: Bacteria > Pseudomonadati > Pseudomonadota > Alphaproteobacteria > Hyphomicrobiales > Xanthobacteraceae > Labrys > Labrys sp. HAY1-8F. The sequence continues at coordinate 2,349,612 of NZ_JBPGWZ010000002.1, forward strand.
CCGCCCCCAGATCGGGCCGGACGGGGGCATCGAGCACGGCGAGCGCGGGTTCCGCCGGCAGGCCCAATGCGGCGAGCACCGCAAGATGCAGCGCATGGCTGACCAGGAGGCTGCGCGTGGCGGCGAAGGCTTTTTCCGACCCGCCGACACCGACAAGGGCGGGCACGCCGCGGCCGAGCGCGCTATCGGCATCAAGCGTGAGGCCGAAGCGCTCCTGCCGGCCGGCCGGACGCTCGAGATAGGCGACGATCTCGCCGGAATTGCCCGACTGGGACACCAGCAGCACGGTACGCTCGCGGTCGGGCTGCGGCGTGATGAGAAGCTCGGACACCACCTCGGTCTCGACCTCGATGCCGAGCTGGCGATAGAGCACGGCGGCTGCGCGGTTGACCCAGTGCGAGCCGCCCATGGCGGCCAGGGTCAGCCGGCCGGTACGGCGGATGCTGTCGGCCAGCCGCGTGGCCATCGGCCCGGCGCCATGGAAAGAGGCCAGTGCATCGGCATGCTGCCTGGCCATTTCGGCCTCGATCATCGCCAGGCCCGAGCCCGGCACGATTTTACTCATGATATCAACCCTTGACGCTGCCGGCAGTCAGGCCGGCAACCAGTGATTTTTGCAGGATGAAGGCGATCAGAACCGGCGGCAGCGCCGTCAGCAGGCCCGCGGCCGAGACCAGGCCGAAATCCGTGGCGCGGCCGGCGGCGAAATCGGCAATGGTGACGGTGAGCGTCTTGGCGTTCTGGTTGGAGGTGAAGAGCAGGGCATAGAAGAATTCGTCCCAGGCCAGCAGGATGGCGAACAGGGCCGCGGTGGCGACGCCGGCCCGGGCATAGGGTAGCGTGACCCACCACAGGGTCTGCAGCGTCGAGGCGCCGTCGATCGCCGCAGCGCTTTCGAGTTCGCCGGGCACCGCATCGAAGGACGATTTGATGAACCAGGCGGTGAAGGGCGTCAGGATCGAGCAATAGACCAGGATGAGGCCGAACACATTGTTGAGCAGCCCCAGCATCGACAGCAGGAAATAGAGCGGCAGGATCAGCGCCACGGCCGGGGTCATATAGGTGGCGAGGATGCTGTAGAGCACCACCGACACGCCCCGATTGCGGTAGCGCGAAAAGGCCCAGCCCGCCGGCACCGCCACCAGCAACGACAGCGCCGTCGCGCCCAGCGAGCTCAACAGGCTGTTGCGCAACGCCATCAAAAAGGCTTCGCCCGGGCTGTTGGCCTCGAAGGTGAGCAGGCGGGCATAGCGGCTGAAGTCGACATGATGCGGGATGAGCGACAGGGGCTTGGCGGTGAGATCGGCCGGTAGCGAGATGCTCATCACGCCGAGCCAGAGCACCGGCGCGAGCGTCACCACCAGGAACAGGGCGACGCCGCAATAGAGGAAGAAAGTTGCGATGGGGCTGCGCTGCATGATCAGGCCTCCTGTCTGCGCATCAGCCGGACGTAGAAGCCGACGAAGACCATGCAGATCAGCACCACGATGAGGGCGTAGGAAGCACCCGACCCCACTCGCATGAAGCGGAAGGATTCCTCATAGACGAAGAAGCTCATGGTCTTGGTCGAGCTCGCCGGGCCGCCCCGTGTCATCACATAGAAGATGTCGAAGACTTTCAGTGCCTCGATCGAACGCAGCACCAGCGCCACCAGCAGCGGCGGCGCGATCACCGGCCAGGTGACGGCCTTGAAGCGCTGCCAGGCATTGGCGCCGTCGAGCGTGGCGGCGCCGTAGAGTTCCAAGGGTGCCGATTGCAGCGCGGCCAGCACGATCAGCGCCACCAGCGGATAGTTCTTCCAGACATCGGCCACGATCACCGCATTCATGGCACTGCCTTCGGTGCCGAGCCAGCTGCGATAGCTCTCCATCAGCCCGCTCTGGGTCAGCACTGCATTGAGCACGCCGAAATCGGGCTGGTAGATCAGCCGCCACATCAAAGCGTTGACGATGGTGGGCACCGCCCAGGGCAGTACCAGAAGCGCACGGCAGAAGGTGCGGCCGCGGAATTTCTCGTTGAGCAGCAAGGCCACGCCGATGCCGAGCAGGGCCTCGGCGCTGATCGAGACGACGGTGAAATAGATCGTCCGACCTGCCGCGGCGAGGAAATCGGAATCGGTAAAGGCAAAGGCGAAGTTTTCCAGCCCGATGAAATGCGCTGCCCCCGGCCCCGCCATCAGGCGGGTATCGGTGAAGGCCAGCCACAGGGTCATCAGGATGGGATAGCCGACCGCCGCGAACACGATGACCAGCATCGGACCGAGCAGAAGCCATGGTGAGGGCATGCCGACACGGCCGCTCATCATCAGGGAAATCCTTTAGGTCTGGGCAGCTTTTCGCACCCGACAGAAAGAGGTGTGGCCAGCCTCCCCCACGAAGCTGGGGGAGGCCGCCACATCTTCGTTTCGAAGATGTGGCTGTTCATTTCGCAGAAATGACGGAGGGGATGTGGCGGGCAATAGGCTGAACGCAACAAGATTGCATCACCGTTGGGCCGGCCTTTCAAAGGTATCGCACTGCCCGCCACCCCCCATCCGCCCCGACGACGTCGGGCACCTTCCCCAGCTTTGTGGGGAAGGCTGGTCGCGCTCCATTCTGCCGGACCTTAACCGGTGTACCAAATGCCGACCGACATCAGCCCTGGGTAAAGGTCTCACCGGATGCGCGCTGCATCCTTGGCCGCTGCCGCCAGGGCATCGGCGGGCGAGGCCTTGCCGGCCAGCGCGTTCTGGATCTGCGCCTGCAGGATAGTGGAGAGTTCCTGGTAGGAAGCGACCGTCGGACGCAGGGTCATCAGGCCGATGGAAACATCGGCGGCCTTGACCAAGCCCTCCTGCCCCTTGGTGACGGCCGGATCGGTGTAGGACGCCTTCCAGATCGGCAGGCTGAGCTTGGCATACTGGTTCTGCACTGGCTTGGAGGTCAGATAGACGATGTATTTCCAGGCAAGATCCGGCTTGGAGGAACCGGCCGTGATGCCCAGCCCCATCGAGCCATTCACGCCCGAGGCCGTGCTCTGGCCCTCGACACCGGGAGCCGGCACCACCCCGACCTTGCCGACCACCTTGCTTTCGGCCGGATCATTGGCCTTGGCATACATGTAGGTCCAGTTGAGCGCGAAGGCCGCATCACCAGCTGAGAACACCTTGCGGACGTCCTCTTCCAGATATTCCTTGGAATTGGGGTTGGAGAGGCCATTCTTGAGGCTGTCGGCCATGTAGGTGACCGCATCGAGCGAGCCGCCCTTGTCGAAGACCGGCTTGTCTCCCTCGAAGAACTTGCCGCCATAGGCCGCCGTCAGGGTCACATAATCGCAGATGACCGCCTCGGCCTGCGACCAGCTCCAGACGATGGGATATTGCACCAGGCCCTTGTCCTTGATGATCTTGGCATCCTTGGCCAGCTCATCCCAGGTTTTCGGCGGCTCGGCGATGCCGGCCTTCTGCAAGATCTCGGTGTTGTAGAACAGATATTTGGTGTCGAGGATCCACGGCATGCCATAGGTCTTGCCGTCATAATTCACGGTGGCCCAGGCCCCGTCGAATACCTTGGAGCGGTCGAGATCCTTCAGCCGGTCCGTGACGTCGACCAGGACACCGTTCTGCGCGAAGGCGGCCGGCCAGATCACGTCGTAGAGCACGACGTCATAGCCGGCGCCGCCAGCGGCCTTGGAGGCGACGATCTTGTCGTAAAGGGCCTCGTAGGGCACGAATTCGACATTGACGGTAACGCCGGGATTTTCTTTTTCGAAGGCGGCGGTCATCGCCTTGACGTCGGCGTCGCTATAGGCGGCCTGCGCCATGAACAGGGCATTGAGCGTTTCCGCAGCTGCCGGCGACAATCCCGCCAGGACCGTCATTGCCAGCCCAGCCAGGACCGATTTGTGAATTCCAGACATTGCAATCATCTCCCGCTTGCAATTCGAACGGCGACCGGTGGCCGCCCTGCATGGTTCAGGAGCGCGGAGAGTTCTCGATGGCTCCCGGTCATTTTCTGCGACCCGGAAAAATTATTAACTCAATTTGTTTGAATGTAAACATGCTGCCATAGTTGCCTACGAAATCGGGAAAGCGTTTTGCGATTTGACGGAATCACCTAGAGTCGCAAAGACGCGTCGAAACAAAGAGTTAGAGCAAATAAGCGTTCTCATCTGAACGCGTTTTGCTCTAGGGGGTGGCTGAGATGGCAAGGCGCGAGGTGGACAAGGCGCCCCAACCGGGCCGAAGTGTTGCGGGGACCAATCTCGAATTCACCCGCTCCCATAACAGGCGCGTCGTGCTCGACACGGTGCGCAGGCTGGGGCCGGTGTCGCGGGCCGAGATCGCCCGGGAGACCGCCCTGACCAACCAGACGATCTCCAACATCGTCGAGGAACTGGAGCAGGCCGGCTTCCTCCTGCCCGGCGCACCCAAGCGCGAGGGACGGGGCCAGCCCTCCATCCCCTACACCATCAACCCTCAGGGCGCCTGGTCGCTCGGCTTCCATGTCGACCACAGCGCCATCATCGCGGCCCTGGTCGACCTCACCGGCAAGCCTGTCGCCATCCGCGAGATTCCCGCTCAGCGCCCCTCTCCCCGCAGCGCAGCGCCGGCCTTGCGGCAGCTTGCCGATGCGTTGATCGAGGAGGCCGCGGTTCCCGCCTCGCGCCTGCTCGGTGCGGGGGTCGCCCTGCCCGTGCGTTTCGGGGTCGGCGCCATCACCACGGCGGGCCCGACCACTTTGCCCGGATGGGACGATCCCGATGCCAGGCGGCATATCGCGGAGGCTCTCGAACAGCCGGTGCAGATCGAGAACGATGCCATGGCGGCGGCGATCGGCGAGCGACTGCATGGCGTCGCCCGGGCGATCGACAGTTTCGTCTTCCTGTTCCTGGACGAAGGGCTCGGCGCCGGCGTCTTCCTCGACGGCCAGCCCTGGCGCGGCGCCTCGCTCAATGCCGGCGAAATCGGCCATATGATCGTGATGCCGAACGGCAAGCCCTGTCCCTGCGGCAATCGCGGCTGCCTGGAGCGCTATCTCTCCCTGAGCGCCGCCCAGGAATTTCTGGCCGACCAGCCCGGCTCCCCTGTCCTCCCCGAGCTGGATGGCGCGATATCCGCGCCCGTGGAGCGCTGGGTTGAGGAGGCCGCGCCCTTTCTTGCCAGTGCCGTCAACATCCTGGAATCGACCCTGGATCCGGAAACCATCCTGCTCGGCGGGCTGGCACCGGCCGGCGTGCTGGCCAGCCTGATCGAGAAGGCCATGCCGCTGCCGATGTCGGTGGGCTCGCGCAGCGGCCGCAGCCTCCCCCGCCTGATGGCGGGCTCCGTAGGCCATCACACCGTGGTGCTGGGCGCAGCCTCGCTGCCGATCTTCGACGAGATCAATCCCCGCTTCGACGTCCTGCTGAAGCATTGACCTTCATTGCGTCGCCACGTTCGCAAAGGCGCTGACGTCAGGAACCACTCGGCAACAATCGCATCGAGAAGATTGTCATCCCCGGCGGGGGCGAAGCCCCCGGGAAGGGGATGACAGAGCCTTTGTTTGCAGAAACTTCCTCACCCCTCGACCCGCCCCGGCGTGACCCGATAGACGGCAGCGCGGCCAGCGATTGCCTCGAAGGCGGAGGGATCGGCCCCGGTCAGCCAGACCTGGGCGCCGAAGCTCTCGAGCCGGTCATAGAGTGCCCCGCGCCTCATCGGGTCGAGATGGGCGGCGACTTCGTCGAGCAGGACGATCGGCGTCATGCCGGCGAGACGGGCAACCAGCCTAGCATGGGCCAGCACCAGGCCGAGCAGCAAGGCCTTCTGCTCCCCGGTGGAGGCACGCTCGGCGGCGATGCCCTTTGGGCCATGCACGACGAGGAGATCGGTCAGATGCGGCCCGTCGAGCGTACGCCCGGCCGCCCGGTCCCGGGCGCGGCCTTCGCGCAGGATCTGGCGATAGCGCTCCTCAACGGCCAGGGCCGGTTCGTCCAGCACGGCATTCTCGATGGCACCGTCGAGGGCGATGCGGGCATGGGGGAAGGGAGACGTAGGATCGATCTCCTCTTCGATCAGGCCGGCGAGACGTCGCACCGTGTCGGCCCGTGATGCCGCCACCGCGATGGCGAGATCGGCGACTTCATGCTCGGCGGCATCCAGCCAGCGCTGATCGGCACGAGGATCTTCCAGCAGGCGGTTGCGCGAGCGCAAGGCGCGTTCGAGCGCATTGACCCGGCTGCCATGGCCGGCATCGACGGCCAGCACCAGCCGGTCGAGGAAGCGCCGCCGCTCCCCGGCGGAACCGGAAAACAGGCCATCCATCGAGGGCGTCAGCCAGACGAGGCGCAAATGATCGGCAAAGCTCGTGGCCGAAGACACAGGCTGGCGGTCGACGCGATATTTGCGCGGGCCACTGTCGGGGCCTTCCAGTCCGGTGCCGAGATGGGCCGGCCCGAGCGCGCCCTCAACCTCGGTGGCGACGGCGAAGCTGCCGGGCCCGTCCTCGCTGGCCATGTCCTCGAGATCCGCCCGGCGCAGGCCCTTGCCCTGGGTGAACAGCGAGATGGCTTCGAGCACGTTGGTCTTGCCAGCGCCGTTCTGCCCCGTAAGCACCACCATGCCGGCATCCACGGCAAGATCGAGCCGCGGATAGGACCGGAAGGAGGTGAGGATCAGGCGGGTGATGCGGGGCGAGATCATTTTCGGGATCGCAGGCATCCTGCTCCCGGCGCTAACTTTGCAGGGACAAGCATGAAACAGGTGTGCCGATCTCCAGATCGGCATTGTTGGAACCGCCGTGCTCGCCAACATGTCAGATGCCGATCTGGAGATCGGCACACCGCATTTCGAGCGCCATCGCCTGCAAGGCCGACGTCACGAGTATCCGCCACCTTCCCCGCTGCGCGGAGAAGGCAAATCGCGAATTACACCCGCATCGGCATCAGAACGTAGAGGGCGGCGGCGCCTTCGCGGTCCTGCACCAGGGTCGGCGAACCCGGATCGGCGAATTTCAACAAGGCGGTATCGCCGTCGAGCTGCGCCGCGATATCGAGCAAATAGCGCGAGTTGAAGCCGATATCGAGCGGGGTGGCGTCGTAATCGACCTCGATCTCCTCGGTCGCCGTGCCGGAATCGGGGTTGGTGACGGTGAGGACGAGGCGCCTGTCGGCCAGCGACAGCTTCACGGCGCGGCCACGCTCGGAGGAGATGGTCGAGACGCGGTCGACGGCCGCGGTGAAGTCGGCGCGCTCGACGATCAGGGACTTGTCGTTGCCGACAGGAATGACGCGGGCATAATCGGGGAAGGTGCCGTCGATCAACTTGGAGGTCAGCACCACCGGGCCGATGGTGAAGCGGACCTTGGCCTGGGAAAGCTCGACAGAGACGATGGCCTCGGCGTCTTCCATCAGCTTCTGGATCTCGCCCACCGCCTTGCGCGGCAGGATCACGCCGGGCATGCCGTTGGAGCCCTCGGGCGCCGGCAGTTCGACGCGGGCGAGACGATGGCCATCCGTCGCCACGGCGCGGATGCGGGTCTCGCCCTCGACTTCGAGCGTGTGCAGATAGATGCCGTTGAGATAATAGCGCGTCTCCTCGGTGGAAATCGCGAACTGGGTCTTCTCGATCAGCTTGCGCAGATCGGCGGCCTTGAGCTGGAAATTATGCGGAAACTCGCCCGCAGCCAGGTCCGGGAAATCCGAAGGCGGCAGCGTCTGCAGGGTGAAGCGCGAGCGGCCAGAGCGCACGATCAACTGGGTCGCCTCGCCGCCGCCTTCCAGCGAGACCTGGGCCCCGTCGGGGAGCTTGCGGACGATATCGTAGAGGGTATGCGCCGGCACCGTGGTCGCACCATCCATGGTGACATCGGCAGGAGAGGACTCCACCACCTCCAGATCGAGGTCGGTCGCTTTCAAGAGCAGGCTGGCGCCTTGGGCCTCGATCAGCACGTTGGACAGGATCGGAATGGTGTTGCGCCGCTCGACGACGCGGTGGACGTGGCCCAGCGATTTGAGAAGGGCAGTCCGTTCGAGCGTAACCTTCATGGAGTGCGTCCTGGCATAGCGACCCGCAAGCGGACCGAGCTGCCGCAAACGGTGGAAAAAGGGCGAAGACCATGCAATTTGCTCAGGCGAAAGGCAAGCCATCCCGCAGCTTTTTCAGGGTTTTCCCGAACATGTCGGCTGCGACCCCGATCGGGATGCCCCACGCCGGGCAACCCATGTTCGACAAGGATGCGTCCCGCACGTTCTCGAGCATGAGGCTGCTCGTCACAGGCTCGGTACCGGCTCCAGCAGCACCACGATGCGTTGGACGATGGCGAGGACCGCGATGACGATGATGAGGATGCGCGCGATCTGCTTGAAGCGCCCTTCCATGGGCAGGCGGTCGACCAGGTACAGCAATAGCCAGCAGACGAGGCCGATGACGAAGACGCCGATCAGGAGCGAGATCACTTGAGACAACATGGACACATTCCCCGAGCGACCATGACAATCATGGTCGGCTCGGTAACGCGAATGTCGGCCGGGGAGTTCCCGTTCGTCAGGTCATCGGGATCATCACCGCCTTGCGATAGGCCGTGCGTTCGGTCAGGCGCTCATACCAGGCGGCAAGATGGGGCAGATCAGGCCGCTCGATCGCCATGTTGAACCAGCCATAGGCGCTGCAGCCGAGCGGGATGTCGCCGATGCCGAACTTCTCGCCGGACAGAAAAGGCTGGCTGGCCAAGGCCTTGTCGGCGATGGCCAGAAGGCGGCTGCAGCTGTCGAGGCCCCGGGAGAGCTCGGTCTCGACCCGGTCCTGGGCGGTACGGCGGACGACGTTCCAGAACACGTCGCGGAAGGGAGCCGCGATGGTGGAGGTCGTCCAGTCCATCCAGCGCTCTGCGGAAGCCTTGGCCTGGCGCGTTGCCGGCACCAGCCGGCGCTCGGCATCGCCCTCGGCCAGATAACGCACGATGGCATTGGATTCCCACAGCACGAAGCCGTCATCCTCGATGCAGGGCACCAGCCCGTTGGGATTGAGCGCGCGATAGGCGGGGTCGTTGACCACGCCGAAAGCACCGCCCGCATCGATGCGCTCATAAGCGAGCCCGAGTTCCTCGGCGCACCAGAGCACCTTCTTCACATTGGAGGAATTGGCGCGGCCCCAAATCTTCAGCATATCGGTCCCTTCCCACAACCCGTCGGAGTTCGTGCGCAATAAACGGATCGAATTGACTCGGCCTTTGTCATTGCCAGGCATGACGAAGGCGGCGTTTCAGCTACTTTCCGGATAATGCCTGACTTCACTCGGCCTCACTTCGACCGGATGAAGCCGACGATGTCCTTCACCGAGGCCATGATCGGGGCAGCGATCGCCCGCGCCCGCTCCGAGCCTTCGGCCAGCACCGCGTCGATATGGCCGGGATCGGCCATCAGGCGCTTCATCTCGGCGGTGATCGGCGAGATTTTCGCGACGGTGAGATCGGCGAGCGCCGTCTTGAAGGTCGAGAACTGGCCACCGCCGAACTCGGAGAGAACCTCCGCGACCGTGCGTCCCGACAGGGCCGCGAAGATCGAGACGAGGTTGTCGGCCTCGGGACGTCCCTTCAGCCCCTCCTCCTCACCAGGCAGCGGCTCGGGATCGGTGCGCGCCTTGCGGATCTTGGCGGCGATTGTCTCGGCATCGTCGGTCATGTTGATGCGCGACAAATCGGAGGGATCCGATTTCGACATCTTCTTGGAACCGTCGCGCAGGCTCATCACGCGGGTTGCAGCGCCCTGGATCAGGGGCTCGGGCAGCGGGAAGAAGCCATCATTGAAGCCATTGGCCGCGATGGAGTCGCCGAAATCATTGTTGAATTTCGCGGCGATGTCGCGGGCGAGCTCCAGATGCTGCTTCTGGTCCTCGCCGACGGGCACGTGGGTGGCGCGGTAGACCAGGATGTCGGCGGCCATCAGCGTGGGATAGGCGAACAGGCCCACCGAGGCCGCCTCCTTGTCCTTGCCGGCCTTTTCCTTGAACTGGGTCATGCGGTTGAGCCAGCCCATGCGGGCCACGCAGTTGAACACCCAGGCGAGTTCGGCGTGCTCGGCCACCTGGCTCTGGTTGAAGACGATGTGGGCCTTGGGGTCGATGCCCGCGGCCAGGAAGGCGGCGGTGACCTCGCGGATGGCGCTGCTCAGGGTCTTGGGATCCTGCCAGAGCGTGATGGCGTGCTGATCCACCACGCAATAGATGCATTGATGGCTCTTCTGCATCTCGACGAAGCGCTGGATCGCGCCGAGATAATTGCCCAGATGCAGGTTGCCGGTCGGTTGAACGCCCGAAAAGACGCGCTCCACGAACTTCGTCATGGCGAGAGGATTCCATATTGTCCAAGCAGCTTGTTCTTGATCGAGCCACGGGCGCGATCAAGAACAAGCTGCAAGATATCGAACACATGCATGATTTTCCGGCGAAGCCCGCCCGTGGGTCTCGCCGGAAAATCGTGCTTAGGCTAGCGCTTATGGCGGGCGCGGGCGCAAGACGCAAGTCTAGCCACCAGGTCCGGCACCGGTGCAAGGCTTCACCTTGCCGGTTCCGGCTGCTCCCTGTACGCATGCGAGGCTGGAGCCGCACCGTGAATGCATCCCCACCCTCCCTGCGCGTCCTGATCGTCGGCGGCTACGGCATCTTCGGTGGACGGCTGGCGGAATTGCTGGCGGACGAGCCCCGCCTCACCCTCATCATTGCCGGGCGCTCGCTCGCCAAGGCGGAATTCTTCTGCGCCAGCCGCCCGGTACGGGCTCGCCTCTCACCGGCGCAGTTCGATCGCGAGCAGCCCCTCGAGCCGCAATTGCAGGCCCTGAAGCCCGACATCGTCGTCGATGCCAGCGGCCCCTTCCAGGGTTACGGCAAGGAGCCCTATCGCCTGATCGAAGCCACCATCGCCTGCGGGGCCGATTATTTCGACTTCTCGGACGGGGCCGCCTTCGTGCGCGGCGTCACCAGCCTCGATGCAGCGGCCCGGCAGCGCGGCGTCACAATCCTCTCGGGCGTAAGCAGCTTTCCCGTGCTCACCGCCGCGGTCGTCAGGCATCTCGCCGGCGCCTTCTCGCGCATCGAGACCATCCGCGCCGGCATCGCCCCCTCGCCTCATGCCATCGTCGGCGAAAATGTGCTCAAGGCGATCTCGAGCTATGCCGGCCAGGCCGTGCCGGCGCGGCGGCGCGGGCAGACCCTGCTCGTGCATCCTCTCACCGAAACCTACCGTTTCACCATCGCGCCGCCGGGACGGATGCCCCTCTCCAATACGCTGTTCTCGCTGGTGGAGGTGCCCGATCTCCTGCTGCTCGCCGACCTGTGGCCAGGTGTCCGCTCGGTCTGGGTGGGGGCCGGGCCGCGCCCCGAGATCCTGCATCGTTGCCTGATCGGGCTGAGCCTGCTGGTGCGGGGGAAAATACTGCCGTCGCTCAGGCCGCTGGCCGGGCTTTTCCTCTGGGCAAACCGCATTCTGCGCTGGGGTCCCCATCGCGGCGGCATGTTCGTCGAGGTCGCGGGATCAGGCCACCGTGGCGAGCCTCTGACGCGAAGCTGGCACCTGACGGCCGAAGGCGATGACGGGCCCTATATTCCGGCGATGGCGATCGAGGCCCTCATCCGCCGGCGCCTCGATGGCATCAGGCCGGAGCCGGGGGCCCGCCCGGCAACCGGAGCACTCGCCTTGGCCGATTATGATCGGGTCCTTGCCGGCCGGGCCTTCGCGCATGGCACGCGCGACGTCACGGCCGAAGCCAGCCTGCCGCTCTATCCGCGCGTCCTGGGCTCTGCCTATCGCGACCTGCCGCCGGCCATCCAGGCCCTGCATCGGCACGAAGCGAGCCACAGCGTCAGCGGTCGCGCCAGCGTGGAGCGCGGCAAGGGGCTGCTGTCACGGCTGGTCGGCGCCCTCGTCGGCTTTCCCGAAGCCGGCGCGGACGTGCCGGTGCGCGTGTCCTTCGAGATCGGGCGCAGCCAAGGAAGCAGTCAAGAAATCTGGCGGCGCGAATTTGCCGGACGCCGTTTCCGCTCCGTGCAAACCGCCGGCCGTGGCCGCAGTGCCGGCCTCATCGACGAGCGTTTCGGGCCTTTCAGCTTCGGCCTGGCCCTCCTCGCCGAGGACGGCACGCTCAAGCTCGTGGTGCGCAACTGGCGTTTCCTCGGCTTGCCGCTGCCACGTTTCCTCGCTCCCTATGGCGACAGCTTCGAGAGCGCCGAGGATGGGCGCTTCAACTTTCATGTCGAGATCGCCCACCCCCTGCTCGGCCTGATCGTGCGCTACAAGGGCTGGCTGGTGGAGGATGCCCCGCGCTGACCGCGGCCCCGGAACTTCGTTCGCGTGTCGGACCCGGAACTTCGTTCGCGTGTCGGTCACATCGCCTTCATGGCCTTGCCATGCTTCTTCATCTTCTTGGCCATGTGCTTCTTGGTCATCTTCTTCATCGGCTTCTTCATGGTGTCGGCCTTCATGGCATCGCCTTGCATCGGCTTCATCGTCTGCGATTCCATCGGGGCAGGCTTCTGCATGGTGTCGGTATTCGGCGTGGCGTCCTGGGCCTGCGACAGCGAGGAAACAGCGAAAGCGAGCCCCAGTCCCAGCAGGCCCGTCGAGACGATCTTGGCGATACGATCCATTGTTCATTTCCTTTCAGTGGTTGCGCATCTGCGCGGGGAAAGCCGGACGAGCCGTCCAGCAGGCGGGAGTTGGACAGGGAGTACGCGCCCTCAATCAGTCGTTGCCGCGGCGATGGCACCGCCTTGGGGCGCCTGCAGCAGGATGGCTGTCCGCATGCCGGGCGGCGGCGCTGGGATCGGCAGGCTGAGAGCCTCGCCTTTCCAATGTCCGAGGCGGATCAGATCGTGCACGACATTCTTATGGGGCAGGGTGCGGCCGGAATTCTCGCCCGCGTGCACCGGCACCTGGACCTGGCTGGGATCGTAGCGCACCAGCCAGACGTCGAGGCCGGCAGCCGGAGAAGCATGGCTGCCGACGGCGATGCGGCCGGCGGAAAGAGCAAGGCTTGGTCCGGCATCCGGCCGGGCCGCCGCGGCGGCAGTGATCACCGCCTCGACCTCGGCGAGGTCGTTGCCGACCAGGGACGTCCTGCCATTCACCACCGTCTGCGGCGTGAAGGGGCCGCTCTGCCCAAGGGGCTTCTCATAGGCGACCTGGCGCTGCGTGTAGTCCGGACGCGCGAAAATATCCTTCCAACCCAGCCGGTCCCAATAGGTGACGCCGAAACTCAGGGCCAGCACGCCGGACCGCCGGCTGATCGTGGCCAGATTGGCGTTGGCCGGCGGGCAGGAGGAACAACCCTGACTGGTGAAGAGCTCCACCACGGTAAGCTGCCCCGCCCAGGCCGACGCCGTGCCGCAGACCAGCGGCGTGGTCAGGCCCAATCCCAATAGAACGAGCCGCGTCAGGCTGGAACACGGCCTCTTCGTCGATCGCCGCATGAATGGCCTCGTCAGTATTCGGCCCGAACAAAGGCCCCGTCCCTGTGCTATTCGTCGGCAGACCGTTGCTTGTTACACACTCACGGCGTCGTGATGACAGGGCAGCGTCATCGCGAAAGTCGTGGGAAAACGCGTCGTGAGGCGGGAATTCGGCCTTCTTTCGCCGATTTACGGCGCTTCGCGCTTTCGTTCGGCAGCAGGGCGGTGTAAGAGGCGCCCACATCTGTTCCTAGAGCAAAGCGCGTTTTGGTGAAAACGCGCTTTGCTCTAGCTCTTTGGTTCGACGCGTCTTTGCGATTGGGAGCGTTTCCCTCACATCACAAAACGCTTTAGTTCACTTGAAAAGTTTCAGGACATTATCGTGAAGGTCATCGCCAGCCAGATCCGCAAGGGCAACGTCGTCGAGATCGACAACCAGCTATTCGTCGTGCTCAAGGCTGAGAGCTTCTTCCCGGGCAAGGGCACGCCCACCACGCAGATCGACATGCGCCGCCTGTCGGACGGTGTGAAGACCGTGCAGCGCTACCGCACCACCGAGCAGGTGGAGCGCGCCTTCATCGAGACCAAGTCGCACACCTATCTTTATGAAGACGCGCATGGCTATGCCTTCATGAACATGGACAGCTACGAGCAGGTCGCCGTGCCTAACGATGTCATCGGCGACCAGTCCGTCTATCTGGCCGAGAACATGGAATGCCAGATCAGCCTCTACAACGGCGTGGCGGTGGCGATCGAACTGCCGGCCCGCGTCGTGCTGGAAGTGACGGAGACCGAGCCGGTGACCAAGGGCCAGACGGCTTCCTCCTCCTACAAGCCCGCCACCCTCTCCAATGGTGTGCGCACCACCGTGCCGCCCCACATCAGCGCCGGCACCCGCGTGGTGATCATGACGGAAGACGGCTCCTACGTCGAACGCGCCAAGGATTGATCCGGGAGCGCGGACTTCTCAGCGACATGCCGTGAGGTCCGCTCCTGCAGCACAGACCACAAAAAGGGCGCGGGCTTATCGGCCGCGCCCTTTTCAATGTGGCTTGTTTCCAAAGAGCGGACATCGCGACATGTCTCCATGTCGCTGGGAAGTCCGTGCTCCGCTATAGCGCTGCCGCGATCTCCGCCTGGATCGCCTCGGCTGCCGCCTTCGGATCGGGAGCCGCCACGATGGGGCGGGCCACCACCAAATGGTCGGCCCCAGCGCGGATGGCGTCGCCGGGCGTCATCACCCGCTTCTGATCGCCGCTGTCGCTGCCGGCGGGCCGCACGCCCGGGGTCACCAGCAGCATGCCATCTCCCACCCGGTTGCGGGTCGAAGCGACCTCTTCCGGCGACATCACCAGGCCGGGCACACCGAGCGCCATGGCCTGGGCGACACGCTGGGCCACGAGTTCTCCCACGCCCTTGCCATAACCGGCTTCGGCCAAATCGGCATCGTCATAGGAGGTCAATACGGTGACCGCGAGGATCTTCAGATCCGAACCGCGGGCGCCTTCGACCGCCGCTCGCATCGTCTGGGGAAAGGCGTGCGCGGTGAGGAAGGTCATGCCCATGCCAGCAATGGCCTCGACCCCCTTGGTCACGGTGTTGCCGATGTCGTGCAGCTTCATGTCGAGGAAGATCTTCTTGCCCGAGCGGGCCAGATCCTGGGCGAAGGGCAGACCGCCATTGAAGATGAGCTGATAGCCAATCTTGTAGAAGGTCACGCTGTCGCCGAGCTGGGTTACCAGGGCCTCGGCCTTGGCAACGCTATCGACATCCAGGCCACAGATCAGGCGGTCTCTCGTATCCAAATCAGTTCCTCAGAAGTTGGCGGTAGGTCCAGACGCGGGCGGGCGGCACGTTGCGCCAGATCCGGGGCGACGCATGCCAGGTGAAGAAGGCGTTCTTGGTCGGCATCGGCGAAGTCAGCGAATAGGTGAACTGGATGAAGGCGGCATCGGGCTGCATCAGGGTGAAGGCCTGGGCCAGGAGGTCGAGCCGCTGCCGCTCGGGCTTGGTCAGCAGCGGCAGGCCGCAGACCACGGCGGCGGCCTTGCCGGAAAGCTTGCCGTCCAGCGTATTGGCCAGGGCATAGGCATCGCCCTGCACCACCGTCGCCTTCGGAAAACGCTGCGACAGGAGATCGCAAAATTGCGGGCTGTATTCGACCAGCACCAGGCGATCCTCGGCGATGCCTCGCTCGATCAGGGCCTGGGTAATCGGACCGGTGCCGGGCCCGATTTCCACCACCGGCCCTTCGGAGGCAAGATCGACGCAGTTCGCCATCGCCTTGGACAGAAAAGGGCTGGAAGGGGTGATCGACCCCATCTGCAGGGGCTTTTCGGTCCAGCTGCGGAAGAACTGCGCGGCTTCACCGAAACGTCTGGATGGCTTGCAATTGTCACGTCGCGCGCCGCCCTTATGGACCATCGGCCTGCTCCTTGCTTGCCCCGTTCGCATCGCTATTGGCGAACGCCGCCGCCGTCAAGCGGTCCCTGCGCTCGATTCTCAATATGACCATCACGATAAGGCCTCTTGCTGCACCGGCACCGCCTAGAGCAAAGCGCATTTAGACGGAAACGCTATTTTGCTCTAACTCATTGGTTCCAAGCCAATCCTACGGATTGGCTGGAGCGTCTTTGCGATTCTTGGCGATTCCGCCAAATCGCAAAACGCTCTGGCCGGCGACCTGCCATTCCGCCCTCACATCAGCATCGGTTTCGTATTCCCGCCGCCAGGACTGGGCTGCCAGGCGGGCCGGCGAGAGCCGGGCGAGCGCCCAGACCGCCATGGCGCGCACCAGCGGCGATTCATCACCCAGGAGCCCCTCGGCCGTATCCACAAGGCCGGCATCGCCGGAATTGCCGATGGCGATCAGCACATTGCGGATGAAACGATCACGCCCGATGCGCTTGACCGGGTTCTTGGCAAAGAGTGCCCGGAATGAGGGATCGTCCAGGCGGGCGAGTTCGGCCAATCTGGGCGTTCGCAGGTCCTCGCGCGCCTTGAGCTTGTGTTCGCGCGCCGCCACCGCGAACTTGTTCCAGGGGCAAGCGGCCAGGCAATCGTCGCAGCCGTAGATGCGGTTGCCGATCGCCGCACGGAACTCGGCGGGGATCGGTCCCTTGTTCTCGATGGTGAGATAGGAGATGCAGCGCCGGGCATCGAGCCGATAAGGCGCGGGAAAAGCGGCGGTGGGACAGGCATCGAGGCAGGCGCGGCAGGAGCCGCAATGATCCCGCTCCGGTGCATCAGCCTCGATCTCGGTGGCGCTGAAGATCGAGCCGAGAAAGAGCCAGGAGCCGAAATTCCGGCTGACCAGATTGGTGTGCTTGCCCTGCCAGCCCAGGCCCGCCGCCGCGGCCAGGGGCTTTTCCATCACCGGCGCGGTGTCGACGAAGACCTTGAGCGCCGCCCCGGTTGTCTCGCCCCACCAGCGCCCGAGGCTTTTCAGCCGTTTCTTGATGACGTCGTGATAGTCGTCGCCCTGGGCATAGACCGAGATCAGCCCGCCAGAGCGATCCGCCAACCCCGCCATCGGGTCCCCGTCCGGGCCATAATTGACCCCCAGCATGATGATGCTGCGCACGTCCGGCCAGAGCGTGGAAGGCGCGCCGCGCTGATCGGCGCGCTCGTGCATCCAGCCCATCTCGCCATGGAACCCCTCCTCCAGGAAGCGGCGCAGGCGTGCGGGCGCCTGGGGAATGGCGTCGGGCTTGGTGACGCGGACGACATCGAAGCCTTCCGCTTCGGCGCGCTGGAGGAGCAGGGATTTGAGGGCGGTCATGACGACGGCCCAGCCTGAGACCGCCGCCGGCGTTCGGGCGATTGCCCGCCCACAAAGTCCGAAAGCACTGGCGCTGTCATCCCCGGCACGGCCGCAGGCCGTGGGAAGGGGATCCAGGAGCTACGGGCAGTGCATTTGCCCCTGGATCCCCTTCCCCTCCCAGTCACAAGCAAAGCTTGTGACATGCTCGGCCGGGGATGACAGTGCACACCATGCCAAGCAGACACCCGGCAGAAAGCGAGCGGTCCCAGGTCAAAAAACACCAAGCTAGAAATCGAGATCCGCATAGGTTGCTGAGGGCGGCGTTCCACGCAGCGTCTCGGCCAGCAGCGGCCGGAAGGACGGACGCGACTTGAGGCGCGCATACCACTCCTTGGCGGCCTGGTCCTCGTCCCAGGGCACGTCGCCGAGATAGTCGACGATCGACAGATGGGCCGCCGCCACGAAATCGGCGTAGGAAAGCCTGTCTCCCGCCAGCCAGTTCCGCCGTCGCACCAGATATCCGACATAGCGCAGATGATAGCGCACATTCGATTTGGCCGCACGGATCGCCGCCGTATCCGGCGAGGAGCCGCCCTCGCCGATCGGCAGGAAGCGCTTGAGGATCTTCTCCGTGATCAGATATTCGGTGACCTCGGCATAGAATTTGATGCTGAACCACTCGATCAAACGGCGGGTTTCCACCCGCGCCCTGGTATCGCGCGGCAGCAGGCGCTGCTCGCCGAGGGCATCGCCATAGGCCTCGTCGAGATATTCGCAGATCGGCGTCGCCCCGGGCACGATCAGGCCAGTGGCGTCGATCATCACTGGCAGCACGCCGGCCGGATTCATGTGCAGGAAGGCTTCTCGTCTCTCCCAGGGCTTTTCCTCGACCAGATCGGTCGCCACGTCCATTTCGCTGAGCACGAGACGAATAAAGCGCGATTGCGGGTCGACAGGATGATGAAAAAGCTTGGCCATTGAACCGTGAATCTGGAAACCGCGAATGAGGGCCCGAGTGGGGCGAGGCGGATAACCGGTATACCCCCCCGTACAACCGCCCGGCAACCGCCTTGCATGAATAGAACACAGGCTCCGTGGTTGGCGGCGCAAAATGGGCGGTAGGGGTTAACGAGACATTGACGCCACCAAGCCTCGGCGCCTCACACTCGGCAGCAGATTGCACGGCCGCCTCCTAGGCCAGATTTCATCCACTGCGCCCGTCATTATGCCGCATGGTGAAATAAATGAAAGATCAGCCATACGGCATCAGTAGGGATCGATAGATCCCATTGTCCAGGACGACGCAGACCACAATCCCCAATCTGCTCATCTGCTACGCCATTCCCCAGAGGTATTATCGGAAGCATTGACATGAGGTGATTCAAGCGCGAATTATTACAAAAGATTAACAAACAATATTGTGGGACGAAATTCACGCTGCAAGGAGTACGATCATGCCGGTAGAATTGACCGATGGCAAAGCCATCCGCAGCCTCGTTCCGGCACGCATGGACCGACTGCCCTGGGCTCGTTTCCACTGGATGGTCGTGGTGGGCCTTGGCATCAGTTGGATCCTCGACGGTATCGAGATCCAGCTCGTTTCGGCCTCCGGTTTCCAGAAAAGCCTGGGCATGACCAGCGCCGAAGTCGGCTTCGCCGGCACGATCTACCTGATCGGCCAGGTGGTCGGCGCCCTGTTTTTCGGGCGGCTGACCGACCGCTGGGGCCGCAAGAAGCTGTTCATCATCACCCTGGCGATCTATCTCGTCGGCTCCGGCGTGGCGGGCTTCGCCTGGACGCCCTGGTTCCTCTATCTCTGGCGCTTCGTCGCAGGCCTGGGCATCGGCGGGGAATACACCGCGATCAATTCAGCCATCGACGAACTCATTCCGGCCAAATATCGCGGCCGGGTCGACATCGCCGTCAACGGTACCTACTGGGCCGGCGCCATGCTGGGCGCCGTCGGCAGCTTCTTTCTGCTCGACCACACTTTGTTTGCCGAGAATGTCGGCTGGCGCATCGCCTTCTTCATCGGGCCGGTGCTCGGTCTCGTCATCATCTTCCTGCGCCGGCACATCCCCGAAAGCCCGCGTTGGATGGTCACCCACGGCCAGGACAAGGAGGCCGAGACCATCGTCGAGAGCATCGAGGCGGGCGTGCGCGCCCAGGGCGTTACGCTCGCGCCCGTCGACGACAGCAAGGCGATGTACGTCAAACCGGAGGAATCGGTTCCCTTCTCCAAACTGGTGGATGTTTTCTTCCGGCAGTACCCATCGCGCACCTTCCTCGGCATCACCATGATGGTGACGCAGTCCTTCCTCTACAACGCGATCTTCTTCACCTACGCTTTGGTGCTGAAGAATTTCTATCATCTCAACGAGTCGCAGACGGCGCTGTATTTCTTCCCCTTCGCCATCGGCAATCTGATCGGGCCGCTGCTGCTCGGGCCGCTGTTCGACACCATCGGCCGGCGCAAGATGATCTTCGGCACCTATGTGCTGGCGGGGGCGGTGCTGCTGGTCTCTGCCTATCTGTTCAAGCAGGGTAGCCTGACGGCCAATACCCATACGCTGTTCTGGTGCATCTCCTTCTTCTTCGCCTCGGCGGGGGCTTCGTCGGCCTATCTGACTGTCAGCGAGATCTTCCCGCTGGAAGTTCGCGGCCAGGCAATCTCCTATTTCTTCGCCGTCGCCCAGGTCGTCGGCTCGATGGGGCCGCTGATCTTCGGCTATCTGGTCGGGGAAGGTACCGAGCGCGACCCGCTGTTCTGGGGCTATGTCGTCGGTTCGGCGGTGATGATCTTCGGCGGCGTGGTGGCGCTGTTCTACGGCGTCGACGCAGAAGGCAAGGGCCTGGAAGACATCGCCGAACCGCTCTCCGCGGTCCGAGTTACGGCGGAAGGAGCCATAGGGCCGCAGGCGCTGCGCTGAGGAAGCAAGGCCGGCATTCGCCGGCCACGCGCCGTTGTCGCGGGGGCCGAGAGAAAGTCTCCGACCTACGGACGGGCAATCCCTCTGCGTCAACCAAATGCAGCGCGGCGACGCAAGTCCCTCCACCGGACAAAGCAAGAGATCGTGGAAGCAGAGGCATCCAATTCCGCCGCATTTACCTCCAGACTGGCGGCCATCGCAGGCCGATAGAATTATGGGGTAAGGAAATGGTTGCCGTCACGGACGATCTCGTAAAGCTCTATGCCGGGTCCGACGCTTTGGCGCTCGGAGAGCTGGTGCGGGGCAAACAGGTCAAGGCTTCGGAGCTGGTCGAGACCGCGATCGAGCTCGTCGGCCGCCTCGATCCCAAGCTGAACACCGTGGTCATCCCGACCTTCGACGTCGCGCGGCAGGTCGCCGAAGCACCGGGTTCGGGCCCGTTCGCCGGCGTGCCATTCCTGCTCAAGAACCTCGGCACCCAGTGGAAGGGCACGCCGCTGACCTCGGGGCTGGCCTATCTCCAGAATTATGTCTGCCCGGCGGATTCGGAAATCGGCCGCCGCATGCGGGAATCCGGCCTCGCCCCGATCGGACGCAGCAACACGCCTGAATATGGCTGGTGCATTTCCACCGAACCGCGCCTCTACGGGCCCACCGTCAACCCCTGGAATCCGGCGATTACCGCCGGCGGATCGAGCGGCGGGTCGGCAGCGGCGGTCGCCGCGCGCATTGTGCCGATCGCCGACGCCTCCGACGGCGGCGGTTCGATCCGCGTACCGGCCTCCTGCTGCGGCGTGGTCGGCCTGAAACCCTCGCGCGGCCGGGTCAGCTACGGCCCCTTCGATGCGGATCTGTGGTTCGGCTGCATCTATTTCCTGTGCAACAGCCGCAGCGTGCGTGACACCGCCGCCTTTCTCGACGTCGTCGCCGGCAATCTGCCGGGCGATCCCTATACGGCGCCGCGCCCTGCGGAGAGTTGGCTATCCCTGCTCGCCAAGCGTCCCAAGAGGTTGAAGATCGGCTACACGCTCACCGCCCCCTTCGGCGAGCCCTATGCCCCCGAGGTGAAAGCGGCCGTGGAGGACGCCGTCAGGCTGCTCGAAAGCCTCGGCCACACGGTCGAGGAATATCGCTTCGAGGTCGATCTCGAAGAGGCCTGGTGGCGCTACAACGACATCATCGCCGTGGAGACCTCGACCGAATTCACCCAGCACGCCAAATTCGCCGGGCGCCCGCCCGAAGAGGCCGATCTCCAGCCCTTCAACTGGTCAATGCTGGAATATGCCAAGACCCTGTCGGCGACGCAGTATTCGGCCAGTCTCGGCGCCGTACGCAAGGCTGCCCAGCGCATCGCAACGGAAATCGCTCCCTTCGACGTCTTCGTCACGCCCACGCTGACGCAGCCGCCACGCCCCGTCGGCTACTGGTCGATGGAGGACGGCGATCGCGAGCGCTATCTGGCACGCTGGTCGGATGCAGCCTTCATGTTCGCCTTCAACATCTCAGGCCTGCCGGCGATGTCGGTACCAACAGGCATGGCCGACGGCAACAAGCCCGTTGGCATCCAGTTCGTCGGGCGCCATGGCGACGAGGCGACGATCCTCCAGCTTGCCGCGCAGGCGGAGGAAGCCGCCCCCTGGATCGGACGCAAGCCGCAGGTGTGTGCGATCTGACAATCGCGATCTGAAGCGTGGCGCTGCCCCTCACCTCTATCCTCTCCCCGCAAGAGCGGGGCGAGGATAGAGGTGAGGGGCAGCACAATGGCCGGTAAATAGCCCTCTCTGGCACTTGGGGAGGGCTTTTCACGTCTGGTTCGACGTCGCGCGAACTCAGCTCGTCAGGCCGCCGGCCAGGCTCGGCAGGTCGAAGGGGCGGAAGCCGAAATGGGAGAGCCAGCGCACGTCGGCGTCGAAGAACGGGCGCAGGTCCGGCATGCCATATTTCAGCATGGCGATGCGGTCGATGCCCATGCCCCAGGCAAAGCCCTGATATTCATCGGGATCGAGGCCGCAATTGCGCAGCACGTTGGGATGCACCATACCGCAGCCCAGAATCTCGAGCCAATCCTCGCCCTCGCCGAAGCGGATCTCGCCGCCCTTGCGCGAGCACTGGATGTCGACTTCCATCGACGGCTCGGTGAAGGGGAAGAAGGAGGGGCGGAAGCGCATCTTCACCGACGGCACTTCGAAGAAGGCGCGGCAGAACTCCTCCAGCACCCACTTCATGTGGCCGACATGGCTCACCTTGTCGATGACCAGCCCCTCGACCTGATGGAACATCGGCGTGTGGGTCTGGTCGCTGTCATGGCGATAGGTGCGGCCGGGCACGACGATACGGATCGGCGGCTTCTGGCTCAGCATGGTGCGGATCTGCACCGGGCTGGTATGGGTGCGCAGCACCTTGCGCTCGCCCTTTTCGTCGGGCGCCAGGAAGAAGGTGTCGTGCATCTCTCGGGCCGGATGGCCGGGCGGGAAGTTGAGCAAGGTGAAGTTGTATTCGTCCGTCTCGATATCCGGGCCCTCGGCGATGGCGAAGCCCATATCGGCGAAGATGGCGGTGATCTCGTCGATCACCTGGCTGATCGGGTGAATGCGGCCGAGCTCGGTTCCGCTCTCGCGCACCGGCAGCGTCACGTCGACGGCCTCCGCCACCAGGCGCGCTTCCAGCGCAGCCGCCTTCAGCACGATCCTGCGCTCGGCCAGTGCCGCGGTGACGCGCTCCTTGACGACATTGATGGCGGCGCCGGCCTCTCTGCGCTCGTCCGGCGCCATCTTGCCGAGGGTCGCCAGGCGCTCGGAGATCGAGCCTTTCTTGCCGAGCGCCGAGACGCGCACCGCCTCCAGGCCCGCCTCGTCGGCGGCGGCTGCGATATCGGACAACAGGGTCGTTTCCAGGCTGGCTAGGTCGCTCATCGTCACTTCCTCAAATCGAGGTGCCTTCTAGCCTATTTCTGGCGGAAAAGGGAACCGCATTCGACAGATCAGGCAACGCAGATTTAGCTCGCCAAATAACGGTTTTGCACCCATCTCGACGAAAAAAGTGGGAACCAGAGGGCTCGGCGAGCCATGCGAAATGGCGCGTTGGAGCCCGATGATCGGCTTGAGGCGCGCTTCCGATGCATGTTTTCAAACCCTCTTTTCGCTTTCCTAAAGTATTCACTTATTCGCTAATTATCTAATTAATTAATCTTGAAAACATTTAAAATTACGTGTTATCAAAGGCTTGTGGGCATCTTGGCAAAAACGGCAAACGGAATATGACAGTCGACAAGGTCTTCGAAGCGCTTTCCTCGCCACCCCGGCGGCGTATTCTGGCCGATCTTTCGAAGGCAGACATGACCGCTGGACAGGTGGTCGAAAAGCTCGCCGATGCGATGTCGGCGCCCGCGGTTTCCAAGCATCTTTCCATCTTGGAGAATGCCGGGCTGGTCCGGCGTGAACGGCGCGGCCAGAACGTGCATTACGGCCTGAGACGCGACACGCTCGCCAACACGCTGCTGGAGTTCCTGTCGGCCTTCGAGCCGGCTGCCAAACCGGACGGCGCCGACTCCGCGCTCGAACGCATCCGCCGCAACATGCTGTCGGGGCGCGGGCTCTAGGAACTCGCCTTTTCAATTAAGATCAGAAGTCCGGATGGGACGGTGCCCCCCTCACCCGGCGCTTCGCGCAACCCGGTCCACTCCAAGTGGAGTGGACGACACCCGCAAGGGAGAAGGTGCCGGCAGGCGAATGAGGGGTCATGGTGCCCTATTCCAACCATTTCCAGATTGAGCCAATACGGCACCCACCCGAAAGGCCCCTACAACCGCTGGGGTCTTGCAGTGTCGGGCACAACGGCTCAATAGAGCAGAGTGTTTCACTGGTTCACGCAAGGTCTCCATGCCGTCTTCCGACAATTCCGCGCCCACCAACATGCTGTCCACCGTCGAGGCCCTGACCCCCGAAACGCGCGCGAAGGTCGATGAATTGCAGCGAAGCGAGGCGCCGGCCTATCGCCTGGCGGCCCTCGATCCCGACTTCATGCTGGGTGACTCGACCCGCGGCGTGCGCTTCCAGCTCGAATATGCCAAGGCTCAGGAGGGAATGAAGGCGGCCCATATCCGCTCCACCATCGTGGTCTTCGGCTCGGCCCGGGTCAGCGAGAACGCACCGGGCAATCGCGGCCGCTGGTACAAGGAAGCCCGCACTTTCGGCTATATCGCTTCGCGCCGCGGCGGCGCCCTCAACGAGGATGGCGGCGGGCGCTTCAACGTGATCGCCACCGGCGGCGGCCCCGGCATCATGGAGGCGGCCAACCGCGGCGCCAACGAAGCCGGTGCCCCGACCATCGGCTTCAACATCACTCTGCCGCACGAGCAATATCCCAACCCCTACACCACGCCTTCCCTCACCTTCCGCTTCCATTATTTCGCCATGCGCAAGATGCACCTCGCCATGCATTCGGCGGCGCTGGTGGTATTTCCGGGCGGCTTCGGCACTCTCGACGAATTGTTCGAGATCATCACCTTGCGCCAGACCGGCAAGATGTCCTTCTGCCCGATCGTGCTGATGGACAAGGCCTATTGGACCAAGATCATCAATTTCGAGGCCCTGGCCGAGGAAGGCTTCATCAAGGCCGACGATCTCAGCCTGTTCGACTATGCCGAAACGGCGGAGGAATGCTGGTCGATCCTGGAGCGCAAGGGTTTGACGGCACCGTCCGAATAGGTGCTCTCAAGGCGTTTGAGCCTTGTCGCACCAATTCAGCTCTTCAGGCTTGAATGCCGGCCTTTTGCCCTCGATGTCGCCCATCTCGGCCACATAGGCCTTGGTGACCTCATCGGCGCGCTCGAACAGGGCAACCTTCTGCTGGTCGCAGCCGCGCCCCGGCACCCAGCCGGCCTCGTCGAGCCGATGGCTTTTGCCCGTGTCATCGACGAGCCGGCCGATCACCCTGTCGAGCGCGCCATCCGGCTTGAAGAAAATCCAGCCCTCGCGCCGCAGAGGGGCCTCAGTGTTTGGCCCGTCGGCAATGTTGACGCTGGCCATGACGGAGCGGGAGAGCGCAGGCCGGCCGTCAGCCTGGAAACAATAGATCGTAGAAACCGAGTGGGCGCCGTCGATCAGCGTCTCCGTCCGCAAAACCGCCGGCTGCCCGGCAACGGCCGTTTCCCTGCTCCAATAGGCGAAAGTGTCGCCATAGCCGTTGAAAAAGTCGCGCCGCCAGCCGATCCAGTCATTGGGCTGGCTCGTCATGCGGTCCTGACAGGCTTGCCAAGCCCGGGCGAACGGCTCGGGGAGCGTCTCCTCCGCCTGCACCTGGCCGGTGGCGATGGCGACGAGCAATCCGATCATGAGTGATTTGCCGGCCATGCAGCCCTTCCCAACGGTTCAGCACTGGGCCAATCTATCGGCCGGCACAAACGACCGCCATTCTTCAGGGAACAGGATCCCAGCGGACTCACCATGACAGGAGCGGGTTTGCGCAGACTATTTGGCGACAGCCGCCCAGAAACTGGCCTTGCGAGCATGTTTTTTGCCTAGAAAGGCCCGCCAATCGGCATGGCTGAGCCGTCCCAGCGTCGCCAGTGCTCCCGGATCAAGCCGCGTGGCGAGATCGTCCAGCCTGTCGAGATAGGCGGCGCCATGCCCATAGGCGGCCGATTTGCCCTTCGACAGGATCTCCTCGACCAGGGCACGATAAAGCAGGCTCGCGGCAAGGGGCTGCTCCTCATGCAGCCTGTCCGCCACCGATTGCAGCACCTGGTAGTGCCTGCCGTCCCAGACCAGCCCGAAATCGAGCACCAGCCTGGCGGCATGGTCAAGGCGCGGCCATTCGGTCAGGAAATAGAGGGCGCGGTAGCGCGTCTTGGCGGCCAGGGCATGGGCGAAAGCTCTGTCGAGGACCTCGAACTCGGCGAAATCATCGAGCTTGGCCAGATAGGCGCGCAAGATGTCGGCGTCGAGCGTCGTCTCGAAGGTTGCCCAGCGCAGGGCCTGGGCCTCCTGCCCGCGGCCCAGGGCTTCCAGAATGCGCGCCTTGAGGCCGATCCGAGCCGGCAGGCGGAAATCCCGCCTGACCACGCCGTCCGCGACGTCCAGCGCATCGGCATAGGCGAGCGGCGAGGGCTCTTCGACACCCAGCCAGGATAGTGCTTCCTCCGCCCGACCGGCTGCAAGCAGCTTCTCCGCAACGGCAAGCCGGTCGCGGAGTTGGACGGGCTTGTCGTTCTCCAGGGCGATCCAGCCATCGAGATCGTCGCGCCGAATGGCGATGGCCTGGCGCAACTCCCGATAGGGATGAGCCATGTAGGCCGACTGCAGCGCCGCCACCTTGCTTGCCAGCAGGCGATCCCATTCATCCAGATCCGTCGCCGAGGCTTGCTCCAGGAACGAAGCGATCATAGCAGGAGCGATATCGCCCGCCTGGTCGGCAAGGGCCATCACCCTCTCGGGCAGGCCGGCGAGGTCGCCTGGCTCCAGCCGAACGGTCAATGGCCCCAGGGCCGCGATCGCCTCGCCATAGAGGTCTTCCAGGCGGCTGGAGGACAGGACCCGCGCGAAAACACCCCCCGCGGTTGCGATGAAACGCAGCAGAAGATCGACGGCGAGCGGGGCCGAACCGGTGCCGATCTCGCCGGTAATGCTCGCCAGCGTCGCCGACAGATCCTTCTCGAATTCCTTGAGCTTGGGCCAATCGATGAACGAGCGCGCCTTCTCCAGGGCCGAAAGGCGTCGTTCCACCAGCTTGGCGACGGCTTCAGGCCCCTGCGTACCGGCCAGCGCCGCAATCACCCGCTTGCGGAAAGCCGGATTGGCCTGCGCCTCCTCGAAAATCAGGTCCGCAAGCTTGGCCGGGCCGAGTTCAGCGAGGGTCGCTGCCGTAAACTTCGATTTCGCAGCCATGCCGGCACTCCCTGGAGCAAGGCGCATCCAAGCGTAAACGCGTCTTTGCGACTCTCTCAGTTTGCAAGATTCGGTTGGCTCCGAAAGCCCAAAAGAAAAACCCGCCGCGTTGCCGCGACGGGTTTTTCAGGAACCATATTCGGTAAAGCGCTGCTTAGGCGGCAGCCTTGACCTTCTCGACCAGGGCCTTGAAGGCTTCCGGCTCGCGGATGGCGAGATCCGACAGCACCTTGCGGTCGATCTCGATGCCGGCCTTGGCCAAGCCCGCGATGAACTTCGAATAGGTCAGGCCGAGCTCACGGACAGCAGCGTTGACGCGCTGGATCCACAGAGCGCGCATGTTGCGCTTCTTGAGCTTGCGGCCGATATAGGCGTATTGCATCGAACGATCGACCGCCTGCTTGGCGATGCGGATCGTATTCTTGCGGCGGCCGTAAAAGCCCTTCGCCGCGTCGAGTGTCTTCTTGTGCTTAGCATGGGACGTAACGCCCCGTTTCACGCGTGCCATTCGCTGATCTCCTTAAGGTTTCGCGTTGCCGTGGCGATCAGCCGTTCGGCAGGAAATACTTCTTCACGTTATCGCCGTCCGTCTTGAAGAGGACGCGCGTGCCGCGAAGCTTACGGATCTGCTTGTTGGTACGCTTGATCATGCCGTGGCGCTTGCCCTGCTGAGCGTGCACCACCTTGCCGGTTCCCGTGATCTTGAAGCGCTTTTTAGCGCCCGACTTGGTCTTCATCTTGGGCATTTTGCTCGTCTCCGAATAAAAAAGGCGCCGAAACCTTTTGGGTTCCGCCACCGGTAAGCCGTGTGCTTTTTGAAAAGCGCCCGAGCCAACAACATCGCCACGGCAGCCCTTATCAGCCGGTCGATGCGGGGAAGCGGCGTCTATAGCGACAAGCACGGAGAAAAGCAACAGGCCGGGTGGCCTCGACCCTCGATTTCAGCGCATTTCGCTGAGGCGAAACAGGCTTGAGCATAAACGCTTCACCACGCCGAGCCTATCCGCATTTGCGATAGGTATGCACCACCGGCGTCTTCTCGCCGTCCACGCTCGCATGGGAAATCGTCACCAATTCCTTGCCGATCTTCACCAGGATGACGGCGTAGTCGAAGGTCTCGCCCTCGCTGTCTTCCGAAACCTGCAGCCGCCAGGTGGGAGGATCCTTCGCGATCTGCGTGACGGCGCTGGCCTGCCCGATACCGCCCTCCTCCGTCCAGTCCTTGCCCTCGACCGCAATCCGGATCGGTGCCTCGCCCCGCAGGTCTTTCTTGCTGGTGCAGCTTTCGACATCGCGGGTCCACACACCCTGCGCCTCGGCGGGATAGGGCACACCGGGCTTGCCCTGCGCGGCCAAGGCCGAAGGGGCAAGGCAGCAAACGGCCAGGAGCAAAAGGCGCAGACGACGTGACATGAACTCTCTCCGGAGGACCGGCCGGCGCTTCCGCCGCCCGCGGATCGTCTCTAGCACGACCATGCCCGCTCTTTGGATACGCCCGGAACACCGAAGCGAACGGCTCTCACATCGACAACGATCGCGTGTACCGCCGGACGAAGCTCCTCGGCGAGGGATGTCACATCGGGCCGGCAGGTCCCTTGGCCAGCCTCCTGATCGCCTGCGGCGGCTGGCCGAAGGCCCGCAGGAACGCGCGCCGCATGCGTTCGCGGTCGGCGAACCCCGTTTCCGCAGCCACGACGTCGATGGGATGGAGGGTCTGCTCCATCATCAGCCGCGCCGCTTCGACACGCAGATTCTCCACGGCCTTGGCCGGCGACTGGCCCGTCTCGTTGCGAAAGGCCCGGCTGAACTGGCGCGGGCTGAGATGGGCGACCGCGGCAAGCTGTTCCACCGTCAGCGGCGCATGCAGGTTGCGCTTGGCATAGGTGAGCGCCGTCTGGATCCGGTCCGACTTGGCGTCGAGGTCGAGCAGGTTGGAATGCTGCGATTGCCCCCCGCCGCGCCGATGATAGAGCACGAGCTGCCGGGCCACGATGCGGGCGAGCTCGGCGCCGTGATCCTCCTCCACCATGCCGAGGGCGAGGTCGACGCCCGCGCTCATGCCGGCCGAGGTCCAGATCTGGCCGTCGGCGATGAAGATGCGGTCTTCATCCACCTTGAGCCGCGGGAAGCGCGCCTGCAGATCGCGCGTCCAGAGCCAATGGGTGGTCACGCGCCGGCCGTCGAGCAGTCCCGCCTCGGCGAGCACGAACGCGCCAGTGCAGATCGAAGCGACGCGCCGCGAGCGCGCCGGCGCCTGGCGCACATAATCGATGACACCCGGTGTCGGCGGATCGACATCGGGCGTGCCGCAAACCACGAGCGTATCGAAGTCAGGCTCGCCGAAGCAAAGACTGTCGAGCTTGGGGCCGACCGAACTTCGCACGGGGCCGCCGCTCTCCGAGACGATGGCGATGTCATAGAGCGCCCTGTCGGCGGCATAGTTGGCGAATTCGAAGGCCGAGAGAGCGGCAAAGCTCATCATCTGGAAATTCGGCGAAATCAGAAAGCCGACGCGCTGCATGAGCGCCTCCTCTTTGTGTCCTGAAAGGTGGCATATATGACATTTGAGACAAAAGCCAGCGGGTCTAATCTCCGCTCATTGCAACCCATGGAGATTTCCCATGTCCACCACCCCGAAGGGCACCGTGCTGATCACGGGTGCCTCCTCCGGTATCGGCGCCGTCTATGCCGACCGCCTAGCCCGCCGCGGCTACGACCTGATCCTGGTCGCCCGCAGCGAGGACAAGCTCAAGACCCTCGCCGGCCGCATCGAGAAGGCAACCGGCCGCCAGGTGCGCATCCTCGCCGCCGATCTGAACGCCAAGGACGGCCTTGCCGCCGTCGAGACCGTGCTGAAGAGCGACAAGAGCATCACGGGGCTGGTCAACAATGCCGGTTTCGGCAGCGCGACACCCCTGCTCCAGGCTTCGGTCGAGAAGATGGAAGAAATGATCGGCCTCAACGTCACCGCTCTCACGCGGCTGACCTATGCCGCAGTCCCCGGCCTCGTCGAGCGCGGCGGCGGCACCATCGTCAACATCGCCTCCATCGTGGCTGTAGCGCCGGAGCTGCTCAACGGCGTCTATGGCGGCAGCAAGGCCTATGTGCTCGCCTTCAGCCAGAGCCTGCATCACGAGCTGGCCGACAAGAACATCCGTGTCCAGGCCGTATTGCCCGGCGCCACCGCCACCGATTTCTGGAACGTCCTCGGCGTGCCTGTCGAGCAATTGCCGGAGAGCATCGGCGTGATGTCGGCCGAAAACATGGTGGACGCCGCCCTCGCCGGCCTCGACCAGGGCGAACTGGCCACCATCCCGGCGCTGCCCGACATCGCCGACTGGGATAGCTTCGAGGCCACCCGCAAGGCGTTGTCGCCGAACCTCTCCCACGCCAAGCCGGCCCCGCGCTATCGGGTGTCCCGGGCCAGCGCGGCCTGACAGCAAGCCGGACAGCAAAAAGGGCGGCCCGCCGGGGCCGCCCTTTCTGATTCATGGCGCTGGAAGGCTGCCTTACTCGGCGGCGGCTTCGCCGTCTGCCTTGGCCTTCTTTTCCAGGTCTTCACCGGTGGCCTGATCGACGGCCTTCATCGACAGGCGGACCTTGCCGCGCTCGTCGAAGCCAAGCAGCTTGACCTTGACCTTGTCGCCTTCCTTGATCACGTCGGTGACCTTGTTCACGCGGTTCGCAGCGAGCTGCGAGATGTGAACCAGGCCGTCCTTGGCACCGAAGAAGTTGACGAAGGCGCCGAAATCGGTGGTCTTGACCACGGTGCCTTCATAGATGGCGTTGAGCTCGGGCTCGGACGCGATCGACTTGATCCAGTTGATCGCGGCCTTGATCGCCGTACCCGAAGCCGAGGCGACCTTGATGGTGCCGTCGTCCTGGATGTCGACCTTGGCGCCGGTCTTTTCCACGATCTCGCGGATGACCTTGCCGCCCGAACCGATCACTTCGCGGATCTTGTCGACCGGAATGGTGATCACCTCGATGCGCGGGGCATGCTCGCCGAGCTCGGCGCGGGCGCCGGACAGGGCCTTGGACATTTCGCCGAGGATGTGGAGGCGGCCGCCCTTGGCCTGCTCCAGAGCGACCTTCATGATCTCTTCGGTGATACCGGCGATCTTGATGTCCATCTGCAGCGAGGTGATGCCGCCTTCGGTGCCGGCAACCTTGAAGTCCATGTCGCCGAGATGGTCCTCGTCACCCAGGATGTCGGAGAGCACGGCAAAGCGCTCGCCTTCCAGGATCAGGCCCATGGCGATGCCGGCAACCGGGGCGCGCAGCGGCACGCCGGCGTCCATCAGAGCCAGCGAGGTGCCGCAGACCGTCGCCATCGAGGACGAGCCGTTGGACTCGGTGATCTCGGAGACGACGCGGATGGTGTAGGGGAACTCGTGCTGCGGGGGCAGCATCGGGTGAAGGGCGCGCCAGGCGAGCTTGCCATGCCCGATTTCGCGGCGGCCGGGCGAACCCATGCGGCCGGTCTCACCCACCGAATAGGGCGGGAAGTTGTAATGCAGCATGAAGCGCTGCTTGTAGGTGCCTTCCAGGCTGTCGACATACTGCTCGTCGTCGCCGGTGCCCAGTGTGGCAACGGCAAGGGCCTGGGTCTCGCCACGGGTAAACAGGGCCGAACCATGGGTACGCGGCAGGATGCCGGCTTCGGCGACGATGGTGCGGACCGTCTTCACGTCGCGGCCGTCGATGCGCACGCCCTTGTCGAGAATGTTCCAGCGCACGACCTTGGCCTGCAGGTCATGGAAGACCTCGGCGACGACCTGCTTGGAATAAGCCGGGTTCTCGGCGCCCTCAGGCAGGAAGTGGGCGAACACCTTGGCCTTGGCGGCATCCACGGCAGCATAACGCTGCTGCTTGGCGGTGATGGAATAGGCAGCGCGCAGCTCGGTCTCGATCACGGCGAGCATCGCCTTCTCGAGTTCCGAATTGTCGGCGGGCTGGAAGTCGCGCGGTTCCTTGGCGGCCTTCTCGGCCAGGCGGATGATCGCCTCGATCACCGGCTGGAAGCCCTTGTGGCCGAGCATGACGGCCTCGAGCATGGTCTGCTCGGAGAGTTCCTTGGCTTCCGATTCCACCATCAGCACAGCGTCGGCGGTACCGGCGACCACGAGCTCGAGGGAGGATTCCTTCATCTCGTCGAGGGTGGGGTTGAGCTTGAGCTCGCCATTGACGAAACCGACGCTGGCGGCGCCCACCGGACCCATGAAGGGCACGCCCGACAGGGTCAGCGCAGCGGAGGCGGCGACCATCGCGAGGACGTCGGTGTCGTTGATCAGGTCATGCGACAGCACGGTGACGACGACCTGGGTGTCATGGCGATAGCCATCGACGAAAAGCGGGCGGATCGGACGGTCGATCAGGCGGGAGATCAGGGTCTCGCGCTCGGACGGGCGGCCTTCACGCTTGAAGTAGCCACCAGGGATGCGACCGGCCGCAAAGGCCTTTTCCTGGTAATTGACGGTGAGCGGGAAGAAATCGATGCCGGCTTTCGGCTCCTTGGCCGAAACCACCGTGGCCAGCACGGTCGAGTCGCCATAGGAAGCGAGCACGGCGCCGTCGGCTTGGCGGGCGATCTTGCCGGTTTCGAGGGTCAGCTTACGGCCGGCCCATTCCAGCTCTTCGCGATAAATTGTGAACATTAAGGATCAATCCTGTTGTGTGGATCGACCGGACGAGGCAGGGCGTCTACCAACGGCGCCTGAAACAAAAGCAGCCATCGCAAGATGGCGGGAAGCATCCTCACATTCAACGTTCGAGGCTTGCTTCCTGCGATCCTGCCATGGCCTGCTGCCTATCCGGTCTGTGGGCTTTCGCGCCGGCCCCATGCCGCCGCGTCCCGGTCTTGAAATGGAACAGCCCGAAAGGCATGGAGCCTTCCGGGCTTGATCAGTCTTAGCGGCGGATGCCGAGACGCGCGATGATCGACTTGTAGCGCTCTTCGTCGCGCGACCTGATGTAGTCGAGCAGCGAGCGGCGCAGAGCCACCATCTTGAGAAGGCCACGACGGGAGTGGTTGTCCTTCACATGCGACTTGAAATGGCCGGTCAGATTGGTGATGCGCTCGGTGAGGATCGCGATCTGCACTTCCGAAGAACCGGTATCGCCGGCCTTGGCGCCATATTCCTTGATGAGCGCGGTCTTGCGCTCTTGCGAGATCGACATCGATAGTCCTTTCATAGGCCTTCGCGGCGCGAGGCGCGCGATTGCCGGTACCGT
Source organism: Labrys sp. HAY1-8F (assembly GCF_056754975.1). NCBI lineage: Bacteria > Pseudomonadati > Pseudomonadota > Alphaproteobacteria > Hyphomicrobiales > Xanthobacteraceae > Labrys > Labrys sp. HAY1-8F. The sequence goes on from NZ_JBPGWZ010000002.1 coordinate 2,382,822, forward strand.
CTTGCGACGAAGGAGGCCTGTCTGGCCAGGATCGCCGTCCACCAAGGCCCGGCCGGGATGTCGTCCAGCGGGGTCGGCGGAGGCGGGTAAAATCCGGCACATCCGCGCCGGGATGCGGCCCTATAGTCGAAGCGCAGCCAAAAAGCCAGAAAAAAGCAATGGGACGTTGCCCGAACCGTGGACTTCTCAGCGAGACGCTTGCATGTCGCGATGTCCGCTCTTGGAAACACCGCGCTTGGTGAGTTGGCAAGAGGCGGACTGGAAGTCCGCGCTCCAAAGCCGCCCTCGCAAGCAGCCTCTGGCGAGCCTTGCCAAATTCCTTTAAGGCAATGGCGTGTCCAGTTCCTCTTCCATCAGCCCCCAGCCCGGCAACAGGCCCGGCCGTTTCGGACTGTCGGCCCGCCTGCTCGTCCTCACCATCCTCTTCGGCCTGCTGGCCGAAGTGCTGGTCTACCTGCCGGTGGTGGCCAATTATCGCCGAAACTGGCTCTCCAATCGCATCGCCTCCGCCATCACCGCGGCGCTGGTGCTGGAAGCGGCGCCCGACGGCATGGTTTCCGATGATCTCGCCCGGCAGATCCTCGCCTCGGTGGGCGCCAAGATGGTGGCGTTGAAGACCGACGACAGCAAGCGACTGCTCGCCTCCTCCGACATGCCGCCCACCGTCGCCATCGCCACGGACCTGCGCAGCCTCACGGCGATGGAGGCGATCAGCGACGCGCTCGATACGCTGCTGGCTCCCAGGGGACGCTTCATCCGCGTGATCGGCGATGCCCCCATGCATGGGCAATATGTCGAGATCGTCGTCGACGAGACGCCGCTCCAACAGGGCATGTACGATTTCGCCCGGCGCTGGCTCGCCATCACACTCGCCATCTCAACCATCACCGCCGGCCTGATCTATCTCACCCTCAGCCTGTTCATCGTGCGCCCGATGCGCCGGCTCACCGGCGCCATGATGCGCTTTGCCGCCGATCCCGAGGATGAAGCGGGCGTGATCCGCACCTCCGGCCGCAACGACGAAATCGGTGTGGCGGAGCGCGAATTCGCCACCATGCAGCGCCAACTCCATGGCATGCTGCAGCAAAAGAGCCGGCTGGCGGCGCTCGGCCTCGCCGTTTCCAAGATCAATCACGACCTGCGCAACATGCTGGCCGCCGCGCAGCTGTTTTCCGACCGCCTGACCGAGACCGACGATCCCATCGTGCAGCGGCTGGCGCCCAAACTGATCCAGACCATCGGCCGAGCCATCGCCTTCTGCCAGTCCTCGCTTTCCTATGGGCTCGCCTCCGAGCCCACCCCCGCACGCCGTCGGATGGCACTCGCGCCCGTCGTCTCCGATACCCGCGAACTCCTCGGCCTCGGCGAGGCCAACGACAAGCTGATCTGGACGGAGAAGCTCGAGCCCGGCCTGCAGATCGACGCCGACCCCGACCAGCTTTCGCGCATCCTGCTCAATCTTTGCCGCAACGCAGCGCAGGCCCTCGACGGCTATGCCGCGCCCGACGGCTCACCCAACACAATCGGCATCAGCGGATGGCGGGCAGGCACCGTCGTAACCATCGATGTCGCCGACAATGGTCCGGGCGTCTCGAAAAAGGCCGGCCTGAAGCTCTTCGAGGCTTTTTCCGGCTCGACGCGCCCCGGCGGTTCCGGCCTCGGACTTGCGATTGCCGCCGAACTCGCCCGGGCGCATGGCGGCACGCTTACCTTGCTCGGCCAGGAGGCGGATCAAGGCGGCGCCACGTTCCGGATCACCATCCCCGACCGCCCGGCCTGAAGAGCATTGTGGCTTTTGCACGGCGTAGGACGTGGACGCAGGCGCTTGCGCGAAGTAGTGTCATGACATTCTCATGTCGAGAATCTTGCATTTGGCGTGATGCCGGGGCGCAGGTCCCACGCGGGCCGGCACCTCAATCGAGTGACTACATGAACAACACAAAGGGCAGCGGCAATATCGGCAATGCCATCGACATCAATGCCGTGCAGACCATACGCCGGATCGTCCTCGGCTTGCTGGGCGTGCTCGGTTTCGTGGTGCTGCTGTTCACCGACTCCCTGTGGCAGGACGATGCCGGCCACGGCTTCCACGAAACCATCGAAAGCGTCGGGCTGGTCCTGATCGTGATCGCCATCGTCGGACGGACCTGGTGCTCCCTCTATATCGGCGGTCGCAAGAAGCAGCTCATCGTCGAGGACGGCCCCTATTCGATCTGCCGCAATCCGCTTTACGTCTTCTCCTTCATCGGCGCCGCTGGCGCCGGGGCCCAGTTCGGCACCATCACCACGGCAGCGTTGGTCTTCACCATCACCGTGGTGATCTTCAGCATCGTGACGCATAAGGAGGAGCAGTTCCTCCACGCCAAGTTCGGCGCCGTCTACGCCGCCTATTGCGCCCGCGTGCCTCGTTTCCTGCCGAATTTCTCGCTCTGGCGCTCGGTGCCGACCCTGGAGATCCAGACCTCGCTGGTGACACGCACCTTCCTGGACGCCTGCCTGTTCCTGGCCGCCTTCCCGGTGGCCGAACTGGTCGAATTGCTGCAGGACAAGGGCTATCTGCCGATCTATCTGCTGGTCCCCTAAGCAGATTCTTCTTGATCGAGCCACGGCCACGATCAAGAAGAATCTGCAAGATATCAAACGTTTGCAGCGTTTCCCGGCGAGGCCCATCGGTGCGCCTCGCCGGGAAACGCTGCTTGGAACAAGGCGCTTTAGGTCTAGCACAAAGAGCCATTCGGCCTCTTTATCGGATTGGGCGTTGCACAGGGGCCAAGTCCTGCGATATCGCTGGGATTTGGCGGCAGCCGGACGGTCCGGCCTCCCATAGGTGTTTTCCATGCGTATCCTGGCCATCGACACAGCCCTCGAAGCCTGCTCGGCCAGCGTGTTCGATTCCGATGATGGCGCCATCGCCTCGCAGACCTTGCCGATGGCGCGCGGCCAGGCCGAGGCGTTGATCCCGCTGGTGCGCGACGTCGTCGAGCATTCCGGCGGCTTCTCCCTGATCGACCGTATCGCCACCACTGTCGGACCGGGTTCCTTCACCGGGCTGCGCGTCGCCATCTCGGCCGCACGGGCCTTTGCCCTGTCGCTGCGGGTGCCCTGTGTCGGCATCTCCACATTGGCGGCGATCGCCGCGCCTCATATCGACGAGAATGATGGCCAGCACGTCGCCGTCGCCATCGATGCCCGCCATGGCAACGTCTATTTCGAACTGTTCTCCAATCGCGGCCGCAGCATCGTCGAGGCCAGTTGCATCCCGCTGCGCGAGGCCGCGCGCGTCCTCGGGCCGACGACGGTGAAGATGGCGGGGCCGGCCGCGCCACTGCTGTTCGAGGAAGCCAAGGCCGCCGGCACGGCAGGTCATATCGTCGATGCGAGTCCCGCCCCGGACATCGACTGGGTGGCAAGGCTCGGCCTGCTCGCTGATCCCGCCGACTCGCCGCCCAAGCCGACCTATCTCAAGCCCGCCGACGCGACGCCGCAGCAGAACGGCCAGATCGCGCGGCAATGAGGGCGTCGGCAATGAGGGCGTGGGCATGAGCTGGTTCGGCCGCAAACAGCCTCCCGTAATCGCCGATGCAAAGGCCGGCGACGCGGTGGGCCTTGCCGCCATCCATGCTTCCGGCTTCGAACGGGGCTGGGATGTGCATGAATTCGAACGCATGCTGGCCGACCGCCTGACGATCGCCCATCTCGCCCGCCCGGGCGGCAAGGGAGCGCCAACGGGATTTGCCCTGTCGCGGGTGGTGGTCGATGAAGCCGAGATCCTCACCGTCGCCGTGGCGCCCGCGTCCCGCCGCGCCGGCCTGGCGACATTGTTGCTGCAGCACCATCTCGGCCGTCTCGCCGCGGCAGGCGCCCACAAGGTCTTCCTGGAGGTCGCCGAGGACAATGTCGCGGCTATCAGCCTCTATCGGCGCCACGGTTTCAACGAGATCGCAAGACGCCAAGCCTATTATGCCCGGGCCAAGGGGGCGCCGGCGACGGCAATCATCATGGAGCGAGCGTTGCGGTAATACGAGGTACGGCAGTCACGTCTGAGGCAGAGCCCATCCATGAACGGATGGGGACGCCCAAAGGCACGAGGACAACGGTCGAGCGAGATGGTAGACGCAACGAAGGAGCGCGACGATAGGGCCCCCTCGCCCTGCGAAGCGGGGAGAAGGGCTAGCTGGCGTTTCGCCATTCACACGATCCCAGTGCCTATGCCCGGACATTCGAGCGCCCGGCAGACAAGGAGTTCACCATGGCCGACATGCGGCTCGTCGTAGCAGGCGCCTCCGGGCGCATGGGGCAGACCCTGATCCGCATGATCGCGGAGACGCCGGGCGTCGTGCTCGCCGGTGCCGTCGAGCGGACCGGATCGTCAACCATTGGCCAGGACGCCGGCCGCCTTGCCGGCCTGGATGCCAATGGTGTCATCGTCACCGACGATCCTCTCAGCCTGCTGACCTCGGCCGAGGGCATCATCGACTTCACAGCGCCAGCCGCCACCGTTGAGCTGGCTGCTCTGGCCGCGCAGATGCGCATCGTGCATGTGATCGGCACCACCGGCCTGTCGAAGGAGGATTTCGCCCGCCTCCGGGCGGCGGCGCGCCATGCGGTGATCGTGCAGTCCGGCAATATGAGCCTGGGCGTCAACCTGCTGGCGGCCGTGGTCAAGCGCGTCGCCAAGAGCCTGGATGCGGATTTCGACATCGAGGTCCTGGAAATGCATCACAACCGCAAGGTCGACGCGCCCTCCGGCACCGCCCTGATGCTGGGCCAGGCCGCCGCTGCGGGCCGCGGCATCGATCTCGACGCCAATGCCGACCGGGTGCGCGACGGCCACCCCGGCGCTCGCGAGAAGGGCCATATCGGCTTTGCGACCTTGCGGGGCGGCACCGTGGTCGGGGAGCACAGCGTGATCTTCGCAGGGGAGAACGAGCGCCTGGAATTCTCGCACAAGGCCGAAAGCCGCACGATGTTCGCCAGGGGCGCCCTCAAGGCCGTGCTCTGGGGGTTCGGCCGCAAGCCGGGCTATTATTCCATGGCTGATGTATTGGGGCTTGGGGACTTCTGAGCCGGAGGCTGGCTACGCGGTGTGTCGGTCTTCAGACCGGCCATCGCCTCCCGACATAGGCCGAGGTCCCCTGCCGGTCCCGCTCCATCCCTCGATGGAGCTGAGGAGGCCGGCACACCGAGACCCTCAGGCGGCGTGTGACGCCGGCTCCTCGCACAGGATCGAATAGAGACCCGCCGCGTCACTGGTCGCCCTCAGCTTCTGCACGATGCTGGGATCGCGCAGCATGCGGGCAATGCGCGACAAGGCTCGCAAATGGTCGGCGCCGGCGCTTTCGGGCGCCAGCAGCAGGAAGATAACGTCGACCGGTTGGCCATCCAGGGCCTCGAAGTCGATCGGCCGCTCCAGGCGGGCAAACAAACCGAAGATCCGGTTGAACTTGGCAAGCTTGCCATGGGGGATGGCAATGCCGTTGCCGACGCCGGTCGATCCCAGGCGTTCTCTCTGAAGCAGCGTATCGAAGATTTCTCGCTCGCCCAGGCCGGTCAGTGCAGCGGCACGTTCGGCAATTTCCTGCAGAGCCTGCTTTTTCGAGTTTACTCTCAGCGCCGGAAGCACAGCATCCTGCGGCAGCAGATCACTCAAAGGCATCGCATTCCTCGTGGGGGTTCGAGCCGGGAGCCCATGCGAAAGGGCCGGCTCAATAGCTTGGCGCCCGCCCCTTCAGAAATGTTCTTGGGAGGCGGGCGCTCGATCTGGTGGGCCTGTCAGGTCGACTCTGCCGTTGTCTGCGGCAGGTCGATCCAGCCAATATGGCCGTCGGGGCGGCGGTAAACCACGTTCACGCGGCCATGTCCAGCGTGGCGAAAAACGAGGGCGGCCGCACCGGTCAAATCGAGGTCGACAACGGCCTCGCTCACCGAAAGGCGCTTCATCTTGGTGGTGTTCTCGGCCACGATCACCGGCGTGAACTCCTCGGGAGATCCCTCCTCCTCGTTCGGCGCCGTGATGACGTAGTCGGTCGACTCGGCCGCGGTCGCGGTGTCCGGGCCGGCGTGATAGTCCTTGATGCGATGCTTGTAGCGCTTGAGACGCTTGGTCAGGCGTTCCGTCGCCAGATCGACGCTGGCGTGCGGGTCATGCGCCATCGATTCGGTCTGCAAGGTAAGCCCGGTGGGAAGGTGGATACGGCAATCGGTTCGGAAACCGGTGCCTTCCTTCTTCACGGTGACTTGGCCGGTGTAGGATTGGTCAAAATATTTCGACAGGCTCTCGGCAACCCTCGCCTGAACGTGGGTCCGCAATGCATCGCCAATGTCGAGATTTTGTCCTGAGACACGCAGCGTCATGCTTCGCTCCGCTTCTTGAGACACGCAGGCCGAAGGGCCGGCATCCGGGTGGTACCCCCTTGGACGTGTCGTCAGTTATGGCTTCCGTCAAACCCGAAGCCATAACTGACGACACACCCTGAGGTCGCCCCCAATTAGGTAAGACCGTATGGCGGCGGCGTCAACGTTACATTATTTTCACGACGTCGCCCGCGAGCAGGAATGCCCTTCCGCAAATAAAGTTCCAATCTCCGAATTTTCCTAGCGATATGAGTGCGTTATGAAGAATCGGAGGCGGTTTGCGGATCAATAATGCCGGGCGGCGTCCACAGGTGCCTCGAAGGGCAGCCCTCGCTCGTGACGCTCGATCTGGCGCAGCACGAAACGTCCCACCGCGTCTTCATCCGATATCGCCGAGTTGTGGGGCGTAATCGTCACGCGTGGATGCTCCCAGAGCGGGTTATCCACCGGAAGAGGCTCGGTCTCGAAGACATCGAGCGTCGCGGCCCGCAACACACCCTCGTCGAGCGCCGAGATGATGTCGGCCTCCACCTGCAGGCCGCCGCGGCCGGCATTCATCAGGATAGGCGCGCCGAGCACGCCATCATGGGCGAGCTTCTCGAACAGGGCCCGGTTGAGAATACCCTTGGTGGCCGGTGTCAGCGGCAGCAGACTGACCAGCAGGTCGGTGCGGCCCAGGAAGGCATCGAGCTCGTCGCCAGCATAGGTCTTCACGCCTTCGATATGCTTGGGCGTCCGGCTCCAGCCGGCGACGTCGAAGCCCATCGTCTTAAGCTTGCCGAGGGCATCGACACCGAGCACGCCCAGGCCCATCACGCCCACCCGCAATTCATGGGCGGCCGGCGAGGGCATCACCTCGCGCCACAGTTTCTGGCGCTGCAGCAGATAGTAATCGCTCTGGTTGCGCAGATGGATGAGGGCATGCATCACCACCCATTCACTCATCCGGCCGGTGAGATTGTCGTCCACCACGCGGCCGAGCGGCACATTGGGAAGGGTCGGATCGGACAGGACGTGATCGACTCCCGCGCCGAGCGAAACGATGCCCTTCAGATTGGGCAGACCAGCCAGCAGGCCCGGAGGCTGCTTCCACACGGCCGCATAGGTGATGTCGGCGGGATTGCCGACATCGGGCCAAGCCCTGATGTCGCGATCCGGCGCCAGGCGGCGCAGCCGCTCGAGCCAGGGCTCGACCTCCCACTGGGTGATGCACAAAAGTAGGGCCATGGGAGCGAGTCTCCTGGAGCAAAGCGCGTGTTTGCGATTCTTGCCGTTTCCGGCAAATCCCAAAAACGCCTTGGAAGAAAGGGTCCGCCCCTCATTACAGAGCAAGCGAGGCCCTGCAAAGCCAAAGACTCGATGCCTGTTTGGAGTGCCTCATGGAACAGCGCGACCTTTGTCATTGCCGGGCTTGACCCGGCAATCCAGCCTTCCCTTTCAACAGGGTCGCGACGAAAAGTTGGATGCCCGGGTCAAGCCCGGGCATGACACGGGTCGGTGCCTTTATCGTTTTCGATCAAGCGCGCGGTCACGCCGTCAATCATGAGGTGCTGCTCCAGGCGATCGGTTCCAGCGCCGCTCGTGCTCGATCAGCCAGCGCTTGCGCCAGATGCCGCCGCCATAGCCGGTGAGCGCGCCGTCGGAGCCGACTAGGCGGTGGCAGGGCACGACGATGGCGAACGGATTGGCGCCATTGGCCCGCGCCACGGCCCGGAAGGCGGAGGGGCGCTCCAATCGCCCGGCGAGGGCGGCATAGGAAAGGCAGATCCCGGCCGGAATCTGCCTCAGCTCCTGCCAGACCTGCCTGGTGAAGTCCGAACCATGCAAGGCGAGCGGCGTGGCGAAAACCGGCGAGCGCCCGGCGAAATAGTCGGCGAGCTCGGCCTCGATTTTGTCGATCGCCGCCGACCGCCCGAAGGCGATGGCCGAGCGGGCCGCCTTGCGCAGGCGCGCGAGCTCACCCGGCAGGGCCTTGCGGTCGAAGAACTCGACGAGATGCAGAGCATGGCGATCGCCGACCGCCAGCATGGCGCCGATGGGGGTGTCGATCCAGTCCGCCTTGAGCAGGTCGCGCCCCTTGAGTTGGGGAGGGGTCTCCTCCACTGCGCGAATCAAGGCTTCGCGCACCTCCTGTTGGCGCATCGAGCCCGCCTCGGCCCAGCCACCCTCCTCGCTCCACGCATGCATGCCAAACAGTCCTGCCTCGAAAGATGCGAGAATGGGTTGCCGGCCTGGTGCCGGCAACCCGATTCCTGCGGCGATTACAGGGACTGCCCGACATCGATGCGGTTGCCGTCCGGATCCTCGAAGACGAAGGCCCGCAGGCCGTAATCCTTGTTCTGCAAGCGCTTGACGATCCGCCGGCCGTCGGCCTCGCACAGGGCATGGAGGGCATCGGCATCATCGACCATCAGATGCGCCACGTTGAAGGGTGCCGCCTTGTGGCCCGGCTGCAGCGTCAGATGCAGTTCGGCGCCTTCCCGCTTGAGGATCATGAAGCCGACCGGATTGCCGTTTTCGAAGGTCTTGGCGAACCCGAGGACGCCGACATAGAAATCATGAGCGCGCTGGATGTCCTTGACAGGCAACATGGCGGCGATCCGCCCGAAGCGAATGCCGTGTGGGGCGATGTCATTCATCGCTCAACCTCGATCTTTGGAGCGTGCGGAACCTTTCGCGGGCGGTGCCGGAACGACCCCACGCTCCCATGTTGAAATCGGTGAGGCGGTGCCCACGCGCTCATCATAACGACGGCGTTCCCGACGTTGTAGAGCCTTCCTCGTCGTCACCGAGAAAACGTATCATCAGCGCCTCGTCGACATAGCCGTTCCCGGTCTTGAGCGCGCGTGGCTCGACGCCATAGATCTCGAAGCCGAGCCGGCGGTAGAGCGCCAGGGCATCGTCATTGCCTTGCACGACAGCCAGGAGCAATTGTTCCACCTCGCCACGCGCGGCCCCGATCACCGCCTGCATCAGCGCACCGGCAATGCCCTGCCCCCGCCACTGCGGCTCGACATAGACGCCCCAGACACTGCCCTTGTGCTTGTCCTTGAGGCCGTCATGGCGCCGATAGCCGGCCATGCCGACGATTTGACCATCCCTATGGGCTCCGAACACTGTGGCCTGCGACAGCCGTTCGGCGAAGGCCGCTGCCGGCCTGACGACCTCGGCCGCATAGGTGCTGCCGAAGGCATCCGGCGCCGTGGCAAGCGCGGCGAGGCGAATAGTGCGATAGTCGTCGCCATCGGCGGGGCCGAGACGTCGGATGATGACGGACATTCAGAGTGCTTCCTTCCAGATTGCTTCCTTCTCCGCCACTTCCAGGAAACGCCGCAAGGCCGGTGCGCGATCTTCGAGACGCCAGGCGAGCCCGGTCTCGATCACCGGCGCGGCATCCCGCAGGGCCAGATAGCGCACGCCCTGGCGCTGCAGGCGTTGCAGCGATCGCGGCACCAGCGCCAGCCCCATGCCGGCGGCGACGAGGCTGATGATCGTCTGCATCTGGATCGCCTCCTGCTTGACCGGCAGGGTCGCGCCATGCGCGGCATAATAACCGGAGACGATGTCATGGAAAGAAGGGGCGCTGCGTCGCGGAAACAGGATCAGGGGTGCCGCCACCAGGGCGTCGATCGGCAGCCCCTGCCCCGTAAAACCGGCTCGTCCCTGCTCGATCCAGGCCTCGGGCACGGCCGCGACCAGCGGTTCGCGCAGCAGCGGCCGGTAATCGAGTGCCCCGGGCAGGCTGGTGCGCGAAGAGGCGATCACCATGCCGACATCGACCTTGTCTTCCAGCAGCGCCTCGATCTGGAGGTCGCTGGTCATTTCCGTGAGTGCCAGTTCCACGGCCGGGTACCGTTCCCGGAACGCGCTGACCAGGCCCGGCAGCAGGCTGTAATCGGCGGTGCTGACGAAAGCGAGCCGCAACAGACCCGCTTCCCCGCGCGACAGGCGGCGGGCCATGTCGGGCAGGCCATTGGCGTCCTCCAGCACCCGCCGGGCATGAACCTGCCATGCACGCCCGACCGGTGTGAGCGCGACATGGCGCTTTGTGCGGGCGAACAGCTTGACTCCGAGCTCCGCCTCCAGCGCCTGGATGGCCTGACTGAGCGGCGGCTGCGTCATTGCCAGCCGCTCGGCGGCACGGCCGAAATGCAGCTCTTCCGCCACGGTCAGGAAATAGCGCAGCTGCCGCAGATCCATGGGGCTCCTTCTATCGGTTTGGTTCCTTATCCCCTTGCGGGATCTGGCCCTTCCTAGGGAAGTGCCTTAGGTGGCGGAGCCGGATGAGGGGTTTCACCAAACCCATCCGAGCGAAGCGCCGACTCCCCTCATCCGCCCCTTCGAGGTACCCAGTCCACTCCAAGTGGAGTGGACGATACCCGCGAGGGGAGAAAGGTATCCGCGCCATTCTCGCCGCTGCTTTTTCATATCTTTTACGACCTAATATAGCCAGAAACATATATTTTACCAACGATTGGAACGGCTCTAGCATGGGCGGGATTTTGAATGCGGGCCTTGCCCCGCCAATGGAGGATCCCATGCCGATCAACGAGCGCTCCCGGCACATCACGGAAGGCGTCGCCCGCTCCCCCAACCGGGCCATGTATTATGCTCTCGGCTACGAAAAGGCCGATTTCGACAAGCCGATGATCGGCATCGCCAACGGCCATTCCACCATAACGCCGTGCAATGCCGGCCTGCAGCCACTGGCCGATGCCGCTGTGGCCGCCATCAAGGCTGCCGGCGGCAATCCGCAGCTCTTTGGCACCCCAACCATCTCGGACGGCATGTCGATGGGCACCGAAGGCATGAAATATTCGCTGGTCTCGCGCGAGGTCATCGCCGATTGCGTCGAAACCTCGGTGCAGGGCCAGTGGATGGACGGCGTGCTGGTGCTCGGGGGCTGCGACAAGAACATGCCAGGCGGCATGATCGGCATCCTGCGTGCCAATGCCCCGGCGATCTATGTCTATGGCGGCACCATCAAGCCGGGCCGCTGGAAGGGCCAGGACCTTTCGATCGTCTCCGCCTTCGAGGCGGTGGGCTCCTTCATGGCGGGCACGATGAGCCAGGAGGATTTCGACGGCATCGAGCGCAATGCCTGCCCGTCCACGGGCTCCTGCGGCGGCATGTATACCGCCAACACCATGAGTTCTTCCTTCGAGGCACTCGGCATGTCGCTGCTCAATTCGGCCAATATGGCCAACCCTGACCGGGAAAAGCTCGACAGCGCCGCCGAATCCGGCCGCGTGCTGGTCGAGGCGGTGAGAAAGGGCATCAAGCCGCGCGACATCGTCACGCGCAAGGCCATCGAGAACGCCGTGGCGCTGATCATGGCGACCGGCGGCTCGACCAATGCCGTGCTGCATTTTCTCGCCATCGCCCATGCCGCAGAAGTGGAATGGACGCTCGACGATTTCGAGCGCATGCGCCGCAAGGTGCCGGTGATCTGCGACCTCAAGCCCTCGGGCAAATATATGGCCGTCGATCTGCACAGGGCCGGCGGCGTGCCGCAGGTGCTCAAGCTCCTGCTCAATGCCGGTCTCTTGCATGGCGACTGCCTCACCATCACCGGCCGTACCCTGGCCGAGGAATTGGCGCAGGTGCCGGACGCGCCGCGCGCCGACCAGGACGTCATCCGCCCGATCGACAAGGCGATCTATCGTGAAGGCCACCTCGCCATCCTCAAGGGCAATCTCGCGGAGGGCGGCGCCGTCGCCAAGATCACCGGCCTGAAGAGCCCCTATATCAGCGGGCCGGCGCGCGTGTTCGACGACGAGAAGTCGGCCATGGACGCGATTCTATCGGACGCGATCAAACCCGGCGATGTCGTGGTGCTGCGCTATCTCGGCCCCAAGGGCGGGCCCGGCATGCCGGAAATGCTGGCGCCGACCTCGGCCATCATCGGCCGCGGCCTCGGCGACAGCGTCGGCCTGATCACCGATGGCCGTTTTTCGGGCGGCACCTGGGGCATGGTGGTCGGTCATGTCACACCGGAGGCCTATGAGGGCGGCACCATCGCCCTCGTCCAGGAAGGCGACACCATCACCATCGATGCCCGTCGCCAGAGCCTGGAGCTGGAGGTCGATGACGCCGAACTCGCCAGGCGCCGCGCCACCTGGCGCCAGCCCGCCCCCCGCTATACGCGCGGCGTGCTCGCCAAGTTCGCGGCACTCGCCCGGCCGGCCAGCGAAGGGGCGGTCACGGGCTGAAGCGGGAAGAGGCGGACAGGATGTCCGCTCTTTTCATGAAATGACTTGATTAGGAAACGATCATTTCCTAATCTCGTACGATGTCCATTTCCCCCGCCGATCCCCCCCGCCAGGCCGGCCGCCCCCGGGAGTTCGATCTCGAGGCCGCGCTCGACAAGGCCATTGTCGCCTTTCGCGAGCGTGGCTATCACGCCGCCTCGATCGCCGATCTCGGCAAGGCGATGGATCTGACCGCGGGCAGCCTCTACAAGGCCTTCAAGGACAAGCGCGCCCTCTTCGTGGCGGCGCTCGAACGCTATACCTCACTGCGCAATATCGGCCTGCGCGCCCGCATCGCGGGACTGGCCACCGGGCGCGAAAGGCTGCGCGCCGTGCTCGATTTCTATGTCGATTCCGCCCATGACCTCGAAGGCCGTCGCGGTTGCCTGGTTGTCGGCAGCGCCGTCGAACTGGTGACCCTCGACGAGGATCTCGCCGACCTGGTCTCGCTGGCCCTGCGCCGCAACGAGGCGCTGCTGATCGAGCTGATCCGGCAGGGGCAGGCGGACGGTTCCGTCAATCCGTATCTCGGCGCCCATCAGGCCGCTCGTACCATCCTGTGCATCCTGCTCGGCATGCGCGTGGTCGGCAAGACCGGCCGCCGGCATGGCGACATGGCCGATATCGCGGATCTCGCGCTGAAAGTGCTCGACTGATTTTTTTGGCCAATTCGGAAACGATCATTTCCAAATAAGGAGTTCTCGATCATGCAAGTCGGTTTTCTCGGTCTGGGCACCATGGGCTTCCCCATGGCCGCCAATCTGGTCAAGGCGGGCCACCGCGTGCGGGCATGGAACCGCTCGCAGGAGCCGGTTGCCCGCCTCGCGGCGCTGGGGGCCGAACCGGCTGCCTCGCCGGCCGATGCGGCTGATGGCGCCGAGGTGCTGATCGCCATGCTGGCCGATGACGAGGCGAGCCGGGACGTCCTGCTCGGCCAAGGCGCGCTGGACGCCCTCGGCAAGGGCGTCGTCGTCGTGAACATGGCGACCGTCTCCGTCACCTTTACCCAAGACATCGCCGTCGAGCACGCGGCGCGCGGCCTCTCTTACATCGCCGCTCCGGTGCTCGGGCGCGTGAACGTGGCGGAGGCCGGCCAGCTCAACATCCTCGCGGCCGGCGATACCGACCAGCTCGACCGGGTCCAGCCCTTGTTCGACGTGCTGGGCCAGAAGACCTGGCGTTTCGGGGCCCGGCCTGAACAGGCGGCCGCGGTAAAGCTCGCCGCCAATTTCATGATCGCCAGCGCCATCGAGACCATGGCCGAGGCGGCCACGCTGGCAACGGGGCACGGCGTCGCCAAGGCTGCCTTCCTGGAGATGCTGACCTCCACCATCTTCGCCGCGCCGCCCTATAAGGGCTATGGCGCCGCCATCGCGGAGGAGCGCTTCGAGCCCGCCGGCTTCAAGCTGTCGCTCGGCCTGAAGGATGTGCGTCTGGCCCTGGAAGCGGCGGATGCCGTCAACGTGCCGCTGCCCTTCGCCGGCGTGCTGCGCGACAACCATCTCGATGCCCTCGCCCATGGCGAAGGCCATCTCGACTGGGCCGCGCTCTCACGCGTCGCCGAACGGCGTGCCGCGCAACGCTGACCCGCCTGCGATCAGGCCGCGGCGGCGGACGTCAGCGCCGCCGCGGCCCGCTGCACGATCTCGGCCTTGAGGCCATCGGCGTCCGCCGCCTTGGCCCAGGCCTGCACCGCCACGTCGACGCCCTTGTCCGTGAAGCCGGACAGCACGATCGAGGCCGCCGGCAGCGGCAGCACGCGGCCGTCGCGGCTGAGGAAATCGCGGATCGCGCCCGAAACCGCCTCGGCATTACCGCCATAGGGCACAGGCACCTTCACATTGACGCTGCGGGTGGGATAGGCCGAGACATTGGTGATCGGCGAGCCCCAGACCTGCCCGTTCGGAATGAGAACCTGCACATTGTCGCCACTGGCGAGCTCGGTCATGAACAGATTGAGGTTCTTGACCGTGCCGGCCTTGCCGGCCACCTCGATGCTGTCGCCGAGCTGGAAGGGCCGGAACAACAGCAGCATCACGCCGGCCGCCATGTTGGAGAGCGTGCCCTGCAGGGCCAGGCCGATGGCCAGCGAAGCAGCGCCCAGCACGGCCACCAGGCTGGTGGCCTGGATGCCGATAACCTGCAGGATCAGGATGAAGACCAGCAGCAGCACGCCATAGCGCACCAGGCTCGACAGGAAGGCCGTGACGATCGGATCCATGCGCGAGGTCGCCGTCAAGGTCCTGGCGGTCAGGCGCTCCAGCATGCCGGCGGCCCACCAGCCGATCAGCGTGATCACCAGGGCCCCCAGGCAGTTGATGCCATAGAGGATGAACAGGTTTCCTAATCCATTGAGATCGATCGGCAAGGATAGCCTCCTGGGGTGGGCAGCGGGGGCACCCCGATAGCACAACGGTGCGACAGGCCTAAAGCGTTTTGCGATTTACCGGTATCGGCCGCACGCGCCAAGACCCGCCGAAACAAGGCTTTGGAGCAGATATTCGGGCTCTCTTTGCGTCAGGCCGATGGTCGTAGCGTCATTGCCGCCACCGTCTCGACCGACATGCTGGCGAGGTCTGGAAACAAGGCCGTGATTCGGGTAGCAGGCCTCGCCGGGTCGTTTGGATACAACCACAGGTCGCAGATATCCTGGCAACCTAATACCGTTGACTATCATGGCAATGCAAATCTCGGCGCCTGGATAACTAACAAGTATTAAGTAGCGACTTTCATGCGCTAATCCGTCTGGTCAACTTCCAGAGGTAGGAAATTACGGAGTATGCTGCCGGACAGATAAATTCGAATCCTCTCTCAAGCTTACGGGGGAATACTATGCGTTTCCTGTTCCTTCCCCGAGTCACGAGAACACATTATCCGTTCCTCGAAGAATTATTGTCCTTGCATATACCTTATGCGGAGTGGCTGCGCCTGGTGGCTGACTGGCGGGAGGCAGGCAAGGCGCAAAGCTTTACCGTCCGCTACATGACGGTTAATCCCTATGACTTGCGCCGCTGGCTGCCGGCTGGCCCGGCACCCGCCACCCTCGCCCAATTGCTGCAATTCACCGACTGGGTCGGCAATGGCCGGTTAGGCGACCCCTTCGCTTCCGCAACGGTGCCCGGCAATCTGGACACGCGGCATCCCGACGGCACGCCTCGATCGGGCGGCACGCCCGGCCCTTCGTGGGAAGCTCGCGAGGAAAACCGGGACCTTCTGCGGGTCGCCATTCCCTGAGGCACTGCGCCGCTGCATGCAGGCCCAGGCCTTGAGCCAAGCTGGCTCAAGGCCTGGGCCTTGCCTCGTCCAGAATCCAGTCCAGCACGGCCTGCTCATGCGGTGCAAGCGCCCGGCCGGCCGGGCTGGTGATGAAATGGCCGCGCTCGCCGGCGAGTTCGAGGTCCGACAGCGGCAGGAGCCGGCCTTCCGCAAGAGCCGTATCCGCCAGTGGCCGCGAGGCCAGCACCACGCCGGCACCGGCCTTGGCCGCCTCCAGCGCCACCACGAAACTGTCGAAGACCAGCGCCGGCCGGCCCGAGGCCGCGATGCCGGCCCGCGCGAACCAGTCAGGCCACATTTCGCGCCCGCCGGCAACCGAGAGCAGAGGCAGCCGCGTCCAGTCCCCGGGGTCGGTCAGCCCAGCCAGCAGCATAGGTGCCGCCGCCGGCACCAGGCGTTCCCAAATCAGGCGATGGCTGTCACGCCCCTCGAACGCGCCGATGCCGAAGCGGATGTCGAAGCCTTCGCGGTCATCCGCATAGTCGGCGGGGACATGCACGGTCGATAGGGCCAGGCGGATCTGCGGAAAGGCAGCGGCAAAGGCCGGAATGCGCGGCGCCAGCCAAAGCAGGGCAAAGGAGATCGGGCAGCGCAGGCCGACACTCTGCCCGGCTCGCCGCCCGAACAATTCGGTGGTGCTGCGGGCCAGCGAGCGAAAGACACCCTGGATATGGGGCAGGTAGGCACCGGCCTCCGCCGTCAGTTCCACGCCCCGCCGCTGGCGGATGAACAGTGCGGCGCCGAGTTCGGCCTCCAGATTGCGGATATGCTGGCTGACGGCGGCCTGGGTCAGGCCGAGCTCCTCGCCGGCCGCCGTGAAATTGAGATGGCGGGCGCAAGCCTCGAAGGTGCGCAGCCAGACGAGCGGCGGAAGACGAGACGATTCTGCCATAATTGAAACGATGTCAACTGCACAGTTTTCATTGTTTGTACGATGGCAGAGGCTTTCGCACAATAGCCGCCATCGAGACGGGAGACCATGCGATGAAGGCGGAAACACTTGAGATCCTGGATGCGGGCCGTGCCCTGCGCGTCAATTGGGGCAATGGCGAAAGCCACCGCTTCCACGCGATCTGGCTGCGCGACAATGCCCTAGATCCGCGCACCCGCAGCAGTACCAATGGCCAGCGCCTGATCACGGTGCTCGACATTCCGGCTGATACCGTGATCGCTTCCGCCGTGCTTACCGCACAGGGCGATGTCAGCATCACCTTCGCGCCTGAGCAGCACGAGGTCGTCTTTCCGGGCAATTGGCTTCACGAACGCCGCTACGACAAGCCGACGCCCGAAGCACCGGGCTGGCTCGGCCCGCGAATCGAGCCCTGGGACGCCACTCTGCAAGGCCGGGTTCCGACCGCCTCCTATGACTGCCTGCGCCAGGACCGCGCTGCGCTCGGCACCTGGCTCGGCGCCGTCGAGCGCCATGGCTTTGCCGTGGTCACGGGCATGCCCACCGATTCGGGCAGGCTGTGCGAGGTCGCCGAACTGTTCGGCTATGTGCGCGAGACCAATTACGGCCGCTTGTTCGAGGTGCGCGCCGAGGTCAATCCCACCAATCTCGCCTATACCAATCTCGGTCTGCAGGCCCATACCGACAATCCCTATCGCGATCCCGTGCCGACGCTGCAATTGCTGGCCTGCCTGGAGAACTCAGTCGAGGGTGGCGATTCCATCGTGGTCGACGGCTTTGCCGCTGCCAGGCGCCTGCAGGCCGGAGACCCGAAAGCCTTCGATCTCCTTAGCCGCCATGCGGTGCGCTTCGAATATGTCGGTTCGTCCGGGGTGTGCCTGCGCTCCAAGCGCCCCTTCATCGAACTCGGGCCGGATGGCGAGATGATCGCCATCCGGTTCAACAACCGCTCGGCAGCCGCCTTCACCGACGTGCCCTATGCGGAGATGGCCGCCTTCTATGCTGCCTATCGACGTTTTGCCGAAATCCTGGAGGATCCCGCCATGGAAGTGAGCTTCAAGCTCAAGCCTGGCGAGCTCTTCATCGTCGACAACACCCGGGTCATGCATGCGCGCAAAGCCTTTTCGGGCAGCGGCAAACGCTGGCTCCAGGGCTGCTATGCCGACAAGGACGGCCTGCTTTCCACCCTTGCGGCCATTCGGGCCGAAACCCGCCTGGAGGCCGCCGAATGACCACGCCGGTTCTCGACACCACCACCATCGTGCCCTTCCTCGCCGGCATCTTCGAACGGCGCGGTGCCGAGGAATATCTCGGCGAGCCCGTGACCATGGCCGAGCACATGCTGCAAGGCGCCTGGTTCGCCGAACAGGATGGCGCCAGTGACGAGTTGGTCGCCGCCGCTTTGCTGCACGATGTCGGCCATTTCACCAGCGAGTTCGGCGCCTACTCCCCCGACGACACCGAGGACAAGCATCACGACGATGCTGGCGCCGAGGTGCTGGCACCATTCTTCCCGCCAGTGATCACCGAATGCGTGCGGCTGCATGTGGCGGCCAAGCGCTATCTGTGCGCAACCGATCCGAGCTACGACGCCAAGCTCTCTCCCGCCTCGCGCCATACGCTGTCGCTGCAGGGCGGCCCGATGAACAAGGCGGAGATTGCGCAATTCCGTTCCAGCCCCTTCTACAAGGAGGCCGTGCGCGTCAGATTGTGGGACGAGGCCGGCAAGGTCGCCGGCCTCAAGACCCGCAGCTTCGGTGATTACGCCCCGCTACTGCAGCGCGTTGTCGATCGTTTTCTGGTGGATGGCGCCGCTCAGGCCAACAGGGCGCCCTCCAGGTAACCGGCCCAGCGCGCGGCCCCGTCGGGCGTGGCGATCAGGTCGTTCCGGATCTCGATCAGGATGGCCGGATTGCCGCGCTGGTCGCCATGAACAGGAATGGCATAGTCATTGGCATCGATGACGTAGGGCACATTGGCCTCGACCAGCAGTGCAGGGTTGCGGCCTCTCAGAGCCTCGATCACCGTTCGGCCCATCGAGGCCGCCTGCGCGAAAAGCACCCCGGCATGCCAGGGGCGCTGTTTGCCATGGAAGACCGGGGTATAGGAATGGATCGCCACGATCACGCTACCTTCCCCGCGCGCTTTCCTGGCATCGAGAAAGCGCGCCACGCCCTGATGGAAGGGATGGAACATCACGGCCTCGCGCCGTTTCCGCTCGGCGGGGCCGAGGCCGAGATTACCGGGGACCTTCGTCGCCTCCGAGACGGCCGGAATGCTGCTCGGTGCACCGAGCGGGCGATTGAGATCGATCAGCAGGCGCGAGTAGCCGGCCAGGAAGGCCGGCGCGTCGAGTAGGCGCGAAAGATGGCGGGTGACCTCGGCCGCGCCGACATCCCAGGCGATATGCCGGCTCAAATCCGCCGCCCCCAGACCCAGCCCTTCATATTCGGCCGGCATGTGATTGGAGGCGTGCTCGCAGATCAGCACGATCGGCGAACGTCCGCCCTCGTTCATGATTTCGAGGGCAGGCGGCCAGTCGGCTTGGTCGAGCGTGGGCGCTTGCTGCATGCGGGAATTCGGCATTCGAAGGTCCTGGACGTGATTGCGGTCGGTTAGGCGTTGTCCGGAAATAATTGCAGCGCCACCTTTGTCATGCCCAGGCTTGAGCCGGGCATCAGAAGCCCCGTCTTCAACGTCTGGAGAACTGGATTGCCGGGCCAAGCTCGGCAATGACAAGGGTCGAGCCAATTCGATTCGTTTATTGATGGATGAATCCTTAGGGCGCCTTTTCGCTGACGGTGACGCCAATGGTGCCGCGAATGTCCTCGAGCGCCTGGATCCGCCGCTTGGCGGCGTCGCCGCTACGCATGACGGCATGCAGGGACAACGCTTCGAGCTGGGCGAGGGCCGGCGCCAGCGTGTCATAGGGGGAGTTCACTTCGCTCGGCACGATGAAGACCACCTCGGCCTTTTCCGCGATCGGAGACAGCCATGGGTCGGTGAACAGGATCAGCTTGACGCCGCGCTCCGCTGCCTGCGCGGCAAAGCGGACGATATCGGTCTGGTAGCGGCGATAATCGAAGACGATCAGCACGTCGCGGTTGCCGAGTTCGAGCAGCAGGTCGAAGCTCTCGGCCGAAAAGCGGGCGAGATCCGTCACCTGTGCCCGGAACTGGCCGAGATAGCCGGCCAGGATGCCGGCGAGATGCCGGCTGAAGCGGCCGCCGAGCAGGAGCACGCGCCCTTTCGCCGCCATGATGAGATCCACGGCCCGATCGTAATTCTGGGCGGGCACCGCCGTTTCGGTCTCGGCGACGCGATGGGCCACCGATTGAAGATAGGTCTGAACCGTGGTGGGGCCGTCACCGGCCGTCCGCTTGGTCTCGAACATCAGCAAGGGTGACTGCAGCCTCGCCTCGATTTCGGTGATGAGCATGGCCTGCAGCTCGGCAAAGCTCTCGAATCCCAGCTTTGCGGCCAGCCGCGCCACGGTCGGATCGCTGACCCCGGCACGCTTGGCGAGGTTCGATGCGGTCCCCAGGCCGGATGTCGGATAATCGGACAGCAGGGCCTGCACGATCTTCCCCTCGGCTGGCGTGAGGTTCAGTCCGCTCTGCGTCAGCAGGTCCTTCAAAGGCATGATCGGCGATCCCTACTAATGTTAGGATTTTGACATGAATACCAATCAATCGTCAAATATGAAAAAATATTGACACACTTTGCCGTGGATGCTTTGTTCCCGATCAGCAAACAGCTCGTGAGAAAAAAGCAAGCGATCGGGGAATTTCGGTCACAGCTCCGCCGTCGCCGCACACCACGAATTCTGTCCGCACAATGCGCTCGGTCTCGGCAGTCGTACCGGGCGCAAACAATGACGGCTGTCGTCCATCCGGGAACATCACGGTCTTGCCGCCTGCCATGTCGCAGTGCCGCGAGTCCTTGAATCTGTGGGGTAGCATGAGCGGGAATGACGGGAAGACATCGCGCAAGCTGAAACTGTGGGAAGCCCTCGCGCTGTCCCTGGGATTGATGGGACCGACCCTTGCGATGGGCGGCAATGGGCAGGGGCTGATCGACTCCGTCGGCAAGGCCATCCCTCTCGTCTTCGTCTTCGGCCTGGTCGGCGTGGCGCTGATCGCCTACGGCTTCATCCGGTTGACCCGATACTACAACCATGCCGGCAGCGCCTATGCGCTGGTCGGCGCGACAGTCGGCCCCCGCGCCGGCTTCTTTGCCGGTTTCGCCCTGCTCGGCACCTATGTCTTCTTCTCGATCTGCACGCTGGCCGCGCTGGGCGCTTTCGCGAACGCCCTGCTGGCAGCCATGCAACACGGCGCCGACAAGCCCTACCAGCTGCCCTGGATCGTGCCGGCCCTCGCCGGAGCGCTGCTTTCCGTCTATTTCAGCACGCGCGACACCCGGACCATCTCCAAGGTCCTGCTGCTGGTCGAGGGGATCGGCATCGTCTTCATGATCATCCTCACCGCGACGATCTTCGCCAAGGGCGGCGCGCCGACGACCCATGTCGACTTCTCCAGCTTCAGCCTGGACGGCGTCGGCTTCCAGGCCGTCGCCGCCGCCGTGGTGGCGGCCTTCCTGTCCTGGGCCGGCTTCGAGGGCTGCGCGACGCTGGGCGAGGAGACCGACGATCCCAAGCGCAACATCCCGCTGGCGCTGCTGGGCTCGGTCGTGTTGACCGGCGCCCTCTTCGTCATCGTGATGTTCGCCCAGACCATCGGCTTCGGCACGGACGCGGCGGGCCTGGCGGCCTTCAAGGGCGCCGGCAACACACTCGGGGCCCTGGCCGAGACTTATCTCGGCCGGCCGGTGGCGCTGATCCTGATCTTCTCGGCCGTCCTCGCCGCCTTCGGTTCACATCTGTCCTCCGTCGCCACCGCCAGCCGACTGCTGTTCGCCCTGTCCCGGGACGGCTTCGGCCCCCGCGTCCTGGGCACGCTCGACAGCCGGCACGGCCAGCCGCGCAATGCCGTGTGGGTCGTGCTGGCGGTGACCGCCATCGTCGACCTCATCGCCTCTCTCACCGGCCGCCCGAATATCGGCACGGGGGACCTGGCCATCGATGCCTATTTCCATTTCGCCATCATCGGCTCGGTCTGCCTGATGGTCGTCTATCTGATGGTCGAGGTCGGCGTCTCCAGGCTGATCCTCAGCGGGCAGGTCGCCATCCCCAAATGGGAACTCGTCGTTCCCGTCCTGGGCATGGCCGTGATCGTGACCGCGCTCTATTTCAATCTCGTCGGCCCGTTCGATCCCTTCGCGGCGCCGGTTCTGGCGCTCGCCTGGTGCGCGCTCGGATTGCTGGTCACGCTCTGCGCGCCAAGCATGGTGCGCAGCATCGGCAGCCGCCTCGCCGGCGAACTGGGAGCCCCCAGCAAGAGCTGACACCGCCGAGAGTAAAGCTTGTCTTTGCGGATCTTGATGATACCGCAAAGTCGCAAAACGCCCTACCGGAGCGCGTCAGCGCGCCCCGGCTTCCGCTACAAAGCCAAGCCGATTGAGAGGAGCCACCCATGCCGACGTCCGCCAGCCGGGATTCCGCCTTCCTTCCGGGCAGGACATCGATCTTGTTCGTCGATATGCAGAAGATCTGGACCGTTCCGGGCCGCGATCCCGCCCATCCCGACGCCGATCCGAACAGCTATTTCTACAAGCGCAACCGTGAACGCGTCGTGCCCAACCAGCAGCGCCTGCTCGCCGCCGCCCGTGCGGGAGGCGCCAATGTGCTGCACACCATCATCCGCAGCCTGACTAAGGACGGCCGTGATCGTTCGCTGGACCACAAGCTGACGCCGATCCACATCGCGGTCGACGATCCCAATGGCGACGTCATCGACGAACTGCAACCCATCGACAACGAGATCGTCCTGCCAAAATCCTCCTCGGGCGTCTTCAACTCCACCAATATCGACTACGTCCTGAGGAATCTCGATACGTGCAATCTGGTGATCGCCGGCCAGCTCACCGACCAATGCGTCGACATGGCCGTGCGCGACGGCGCCGACAGGGGCTATCTCGTCACGCTGGCGCAGGATGCCTGCAGCACCTATTCGGAGGAAAGGCACCGGGCCGCCCTCTCGGCCATGGGCGGTTATTGCTGGGTCAGCGATACCGACGAAGTGGTCAGGCGCCTGAACGGATTGTCGGCATGAGCCAGAACGAGAGCATGGGTCGGGATGCAAGCAGGCTCGGCGACGAACTCGTCGGCTTCCTCACCACCGACATGATCGGCCTGACGCGCGGGCGCTGGATCCCGGCTGGGGCTGAAGAAGCCGCCTTGCGCAAGGGTTGCGGCTGGGTGCCGGCGAACCTCGCACTGACGCCGTTCGACACCATCCCGGCGGACAATCCCTGGGGATCGGCTGGCGATCTGCGCCTGACGCCGGACGAGGCCAGCCGATTCCGGGTCTTGGGCCTGCCGGGCAAGACGCCTCTCAACGGCGTCCTGTGCGATATCACCGCGCTCGACGGCACGCCCTGGCATGGCTGCGGGCGTTCCTTCCTGAAGGCCGCCCTTGCCGATTTCGAGGCGGAAACCGGCCTCAGGGTCACGGCCGCCTTCGAAATGGAGTTCCAGATCGAGGGTGCGGCCTGGGAGCACGCGCCCTCCTTCTCGCTTGCCTCGATGCGCCGGGCCGATCCCTTCGGCCCCCTGCTGATGGCAGCCCTGCGCGAAGCCGGCGTGGAGCCTGAAATGGTGCTTGCCGAATATGGCCGGGACCAGTTCGAAATCGTCTGCGGCCCGGCCGATGCCGTCGCCGCCGCCGATCGGGCCGTGGTGATCCGGGAAGTCACGCGCGAGGTCGCCCGCTGCTGCGGGCTGCGCTCGACTTTCGTGCCGAAATCCACACCGGACGGGGTCGGCAACGGCCTCCACATCCATTTCTCCTTCCGGACCGGGGACGGGGCACCCGCGAGTTTCGATCCGGCGAGGCCGGGACGCGTGTCGGAAACCACCGGCCAGTTCGTCGCAGGGCTGATCCGGCACATGCGCGCCTTGGTGGCGCTGACCGCCCCGAGCGTGGTGTCCTACTTCCGCCTGCGCCCCCATCACTGGAGCGCCGCTTACACGGCTTTCGGTGCCCTCAACCGTGAGGCCTCCGTACGCGTCTGCCCGACACCGGAAACGCCCGGCGCCAACATCGCCAAGGCCTTCAATCTCGAATATCGCGCGGCCGACAACACGGCCAGCCCCTATTGGGCCCTCGGCGTGATGATCCGCGCCGGGCTGGCGGGCATCCGGGAAGGGCTGGCGCAGCCGCCGCTGATCGCCAACGATCCCGATACGTTGCCGCCCCCCGAACGCGAACGCCTCGGCCTGCGCCGCCTTCCCGAGACGCTGCCCGAAGCCCTTGATGCCTTCGCGCGCGATTCGATCGTGCGAGATTGGTTCCATCCCGAGGTCGTCGAGGGCTTCCTGGCGATGAAGCGCAGCGAGATCGAGACGACTTCCTCCTGGTCCGATGCCGAAATCTGCCGGCGCTACGCGCAGGTCTATTGAGGCTCAAACGGTGCCTTTGCTCACCCGGTATGTGAGAGGATGTTGACGAGCCGCCCGAGTGGATCGCGGACGAAGAAACGGCGGACGCCCCAGGGCTCGTCGGCGGGGCCATAGGTGATCGCGTAGCCGGCGGCACGGGCACGGGCATGGACCTCGTCGACATCGTCAACCTCGATCGAGAGATCCGGCACCGGCGTGCCGTTGCCTCCCTCGCTGGCAAGGCTGAGCTGGGGCGTCTGGCTGCCCTGGCCGGCATAGGTGACGATCCAGCCATGATCCATCACCACTTCGAGGCCGAGCAGGTCCTGATAGAAGGCGCGACCCGCCTGCGGATCGGCGGCGGTGAGATTGGCGATGATGCGCAGCACGGCCATGGCACCCTCCCTCGGCGGCGGCTTGAAGCGTTTTGCTCTGGTGGAGACAACTTGCCGCAAGGCTCGTCTTAACGCCCCAGCTGCGTCTGTGCTAGCGTCCCGCCACAATGATAAGACAATTGGGAGTGGGAGCGATGGCCGGGTCGAGCGTCTATGTGGCTGGTACCTTCGACACCAAGGGAACCGAGCTCAATTTCGTGGCTGACCTCATCCGCGCCCATGGGCTCGACGTCATCAGGGTCGACCTTTCCACCAGCGGAACGGCCAGCGAGGTCGAGGTCTCGCCCGCCAGCGTCGCGGCCAGCCATCCCGGCGGGGCCAAGGCGGTGTTCACCGGCGATCGCGGTTCGGCCGTCAGCGCCATGGCGCTCGCCTTCGCTCGCTTCATCGCCGGGCGGGACGACGTCGCCGGCCTGATCGGCCTCGGCGGCTCGGGCGGCACCGCCCTGGTGGCCCCCGCCATGCGCGAATTGCCGGTCGGCACGCCCAAGCTGATGGTTTCCACCGTCGCCTCGGGCAATGTCGCCGCCTATGTCGGCCCGAGCGACATCACCATGATGCATTCGGTGACCGACGTGGCCGGGCTCAACCGCATCTCGCGGGTGGTGATGACCAATGCCGCCAATGCCATTGCCGGCATGGCGCGGGGCCGGGCCGAGGCGGTCGCGGAGGCCGCCGACAAGCCGGCCATCGGCCTCACCATGTTCGGGGTGACGACGCCCTGCGTGAACCAACTCGTGGCCGCTCTTTCCGCCGACTATGACTGCCTCGTCTTCCACGCCACCGGCACGGGCGGCCAGTCGATGGAGAAGCTGGTCGATTCCGGCCTGATCGCCGGCGTGCTCGACGTCACCACCACCGAGGTCTGCGACCTCCTGTTCGGCGGCGTGCTGGCGGCGACCGAGGACCGCTTCGGCGCCATCGCCCGCACGAAAGTGCCCTATGTCGGCTCCTGCGGCGCGCTCGACATGGTCAATTTCGGCGCGCTCGACAGCGTGCCGGAGCGCTATCGCGGCCGCAATCTCTATGTCCACAACCCGCAGGTGACGCTGATGCGCACCACGGCGGCGGAGAATGCCGAAATGGGCCGCTGGATCGGCGAAAAGCTCAACCTATGCGAGGGCGAGGTGCGCTTCCTCATCCCCGAGGGTGGGGTTTCCCTGCTCGATGCGCCCGACATGCCCTTCCATGATCCCGAGGCCGATGCGGCCCTGTTCGCGGCGCTGGAAGCGACAGTGATCCAGACGCCGCGGCGCCAGCTCATCCGCGTACCGGCCGGGGTGAACGATCCCGCCTTCGCGCAGGCGCTCACGGCGAATTTCAAGAGCATTATTGGAGAGCATTGATATGGCGCACAGTGAGCGCGAGAGGATCCTGGCAAGGTTTCGCGGCATGATCGCCGAGGGACGGCCGATCATCGGCGGCGGCGCCGGCACCGGCCTCTCGGCCAAATGCGAGGAAGCCGGCGGTATCGACCTGATCGTGATCTACAATTCCGGCCGCTATCGCATGGCCGGCCGCGGCTCGCTGGCAGGGCTGCTCGCCTATGGCAACGCCAACGAGATCGTGGTCGACATGGCGCGCGAAGTGCTGCCGGTGGTCAAGCACACGCCGGTGCTTGCCGGCGTCAACGGCACCGATCCCTTCTGCCAGTTCGGTCCCTTCCTCGACCAGCTCAAGGCGATGGGATTCGCAGGCATCCAGAATTTCCCGACCGTCGGGCTGATCGACGGCAAGTTCAGGGCCAATCTGGAGGAGACCGGCATGGGCTATGCCCTGGAGGTCGACCTCATCCGCCTGGCGCGCGAGAAGGACCTCCTCACCACGCCCTATGTCTTCAATGCGGACGATGCCCGCGCCATGGCCGAGGCGGGGGCCGACATCATCGTCGCCCATATGGGCCTGACCACGGGCGGCTCGATCGGCGCCGACACCGCGCTCACCCTGGAAGGCTGCGTCGGCGAGATCAACGCCATCGCCGCCGCGGCGCGCGAGGCCTCGCCCGATATCATCGTGCTCTGCCATGGCGGGCCGATCGCCGAGCCGGAGGACGCCCGTTTCATCCTGGCAAACTGCCCAGGTTGCCACGGCTTCTACGGCGCCTCCAGCATGGAACGCCTGCCGGTGGAAAAGGCGCTGGTCGCCCAGACCCAGGCCTTCAAGAACCTCAACATCAACAAATAGGGAGAGCCCCCATGGCCAAGGCCTATGCGAGCGCCGTGATCGATGCGCCGATCGAAACGGTGTGGACGATCGTGCGCGACTTCAATGCGCTGCCGGACTGGCACCCGGCCATCGCCAAGAGCGAGATCGAGGATGGTCGCAGTGCCGATGCCGTCGGCTCCATCCGCTCCTTCCATCTCGCGGACGGCGCCCATGTGCGCGAGCGCTTGCTGGCGCTCGACGATGCCGGGCACACGCTCAGCTACAATTTCGTCAAGCCGGCCTTTCCGGTCGAAAATTATGTGGCTGTTATCCGCCTCATCCCCATCACGGACGGCAATCGCACCTTCGCTGAATGGAGCGCCAGCTTCGACGAGGCGCCCGCCGACGCCGGCAAATATGTCGAGATCGTTTCCAAGCACGTCTTCGCCGCTGGCTGGACGGCATTGCAGGCGAAGTTGAGGGGGTAACGGCGGCTTCCCCGATCGGGACAGTTTGATTGAGCTGGTTCCGTGTCGCAAATATTGACAATATTGGCGACACGTTCCATGTTTCAGCACAATCAAGGAATTGGCTCATGGCCGCTGACAACAGCATTCACGTCCGCGTGGGCGGGCGGTTGCAGACGCATCTCCAGCAGCAGATTGGCGAGAACGGCCTTTACGAGAACGCCAGCGAATATATCCGCGCCCTCATCCGCCGTGATCTACACAGCCGCGACGAAGCCTGGGACTGGCTCAAGAAGCAGTTGGAACCAGGATTGCGAGCCGCCGAAGACGAATTCGTGGCGGTGTCGGCCGAGGATGTCATTCGGCGCAACCAGCGCCGTAGGCGTTAATCCCGTCATCGACAATGGCAGGCTTCCTATTCTACCCGACGGCGGATGCCGCACAGGACCGTATCTGGGATGATACGATCGAGAAGTGGGGCGAAGACCAGGCGATTAGTTACATCCGCGACTTGCACGAACACTTGCAGAAGCTTTCCGAAAGACCCGCTCTCTGGCGTAGCCTGCCAGGTAATCTTGCCGTTCCGACCGATCTTGAGCTCGAAGTCTATTTCAGCCACTACCAACGCCATTATGTGTTCTTTCGCAAACTGTCCGGCGGCCGAATCGGCGTGCTCAGTCTGCTGCATGACCGCATGGATGTACCGGTTCGCCTGAACGAAGATCTTCAGGCGTTCGCATCCCGCTCGGACGATTCCTGAAGCTCGTTTCTCCTGGAGCAAGACGCGTTCAAGTATGAACGCTTATTTTCTCTAACTCCTTGCTTCGACGCGTCTTTGCGATTCGAGGTGATTCCGCCCAATCGCAAAACGCTTTGTCTGCGGTTACTGCCCCACCACGTCCTCTGGCGCGGCCGCCATGGCAAAGGCGGCGGCAAGCAAAGCCTTGGTATAGTCCTCCCGCGGGCGCTCGAAGATCTGGCTGGCCGGACCGTGCTCGATGATCTTGCCGCCCTGCATCACCATCACCTCGTTGGCCAGCGCCCGCACCACCTTCAGATCGTGGCTGATGAAGAGATAGGCCAGCTTGTGGCGCTGCTGCAGCTCGCGCAGGAGGTCGACGATCTGGGCCTGGACCGACATGTCGAGGGCCGAGGTCGGCTCGTCCAGCACCAGGAATTTCGGCTGCAACACCATGGCGCGCGCAATGGCGATGCGCTGGCGCTGCCCACCCGAGAATTCGTGCGGATAGCGGTCCATCGCCTTGGGTTCGAGGCCGACATCGGCAAGCGCCCGGGCGACCGCCGCCCGTCGTCCGGCGGCGTCGAGCCCCCCGCCCAGCACCTGCAACCCCTCTTCGACGATCTCGCCCACCGACAGGCGTGGCGAGAGCGAACCATAGGGATCCTGGAAGACGATCTGCATCTGCTTGCGCAATGGCATCATCGCCCGCCGGTCGAGGCCCTGGATCGGCTTGCCCAGATAGGCGATCGGCCCCGTCGAGGAGATCAGTCGCAACAAAGCGAGGCCGAGCGTGGTCTTGCCCGAGCCGGATTCGCCGACGACGCCGAGGGTCTGGCCTTCCTTCACGGCGAGGCTGACACCGTCGACCGCCTTGACGTGGCCGACCGTACTGCGCATCAGCCCGGCCCGGATCGGGAACCAGACCTTGAGATCGTCGGCCGAGACGATGGTGCGGGCCTGCGCATCGAAAGGCGTCGCCCTGCCCTTGGGCTCGGCCGCCAGCAGCCGCCTGGTATAGTCGCTGGTGGGGTTGGCGAAGACTTGCCCCGTCGGGCCGGCATCGACGATCCGTCCCTTCAGCATCACGCAGACCCGGTCGGCCAGCTTGCGCACGATCGACAGGTCATGGGTGATGAACAGCATGGCCATGCCGGTCCTCAACTGCATCTCCTTCAGGAGAGCGAGGATCTGGGCCTGGACGGTGACGTCGAGCGCCGTGGTCGGCTCGTCGGCGATCAAGAGGTCCGGGTCGTTGGCGAGCGCCATGGCGATCATCACGCGCTGGCGCTGGCCGCCGGAAAGCTGATGGGGATAGGCGTCGAGGCGTTTTTCCGGATCGCGGATGCCGACCTGGGTCAAGAGTTCCAGCGAACGGGCGCGCGCCGCCCGCTTCGACAGGCCGCGATGCACGCTGAGGATCTCGCCGACCTGCCGCTCGATGGTGTGGAGCGGGTTGAGCGAAGTCATCGGCTCCTGGAACACCATGGTGATGTCGGCCCCACGCACGCGCTGCAGGGTCTTTTCCGGCGCGCCCAGGAGATTCTCACCGCGAAACAGCACTTCGCCCGAGGGGTGGGAAGCGGCGGGATAATTGAGAAGCTGCACGATCGACAGGGCCGTGACCGATTTGCCCGAGCCCGATTCCCCCACCAGCGCCAGGGTCTCGCCCTTGTCGAGACTGAAGGAAACCTTGTCGACCGCCAGTTCCGGCTGCCCCTCCGTCCGGAAAGCCACGGAGAGGTCGCGAACCTGAAGGAGCGGTGCAGAAGAAGCCATGGCCAAGGCCTAGCGCAGAATCAGGGCGGATTGAATCGGATTTTGTTCCCGGCTGCGCTCGCATACTGCCCTCGTGCAAATGCAGCGCGCGGGAGACGGCAAGAGCGGACGGGACGTTCGCCCTTCCCCCGGGAAATCAGCCCCCCTTGCCATCCTTGGCGAGGGCGTAGGCCACCAGGGCATTGGCGTGGCCATGGCCAAGCTTGAATTCGTCCTTCAGCCAGCCGACGATTTCCATATGCTTGGAGCCGCGCTTGCCCTCGATCAGCGCCAGCCAATGCGCGATCGGCTGGCCATATTTCTTCTCGATGGAGGGAAAATAGGAGGCCGGTCCTTTGACCGGCTGCCGGTCGGGCGTTTCAAGGCTCATAGTCGGTCTCCACGAATCGACGGGCGTTCAGAAGTGATATGCCCTGCTCCACATTGCAAGACAGGCCCCGATCATCAGCTCTGGCCGGCTTGTCCGAGCCTGGAGCGGGCACGCCGGGCCATCGCCTCGGAGATGATCAGCGCACCGAAGGCGAGCACCACCGAGACCAGGGTCAGGCGGATCACGGTATTGTCGCCATTGGGATCCTGCAGCGCCGTATAGATCGCCGCCGACAGGGTCTGCGTTTCGCCGGGTATGTTGGAGACGAAGGTGATGGTGGCGCCGAACTCGCCCAGGGCCTTGGCGAAGGCCAGTACCATACCGGCGATGATACCGGGAATGGCGAGAGGCAGCGTTACCGTGAGGAAGGAAAAGAAGGGATTGGCGCCGAGCGTGCCGGCCGCCGATTCGAGCCTGGGATCCACCGCCTCGACGGCGAGACGGATGGCGCGCACCATCAGGGGAAAGCCCATCACGGCGCAGGCGATGGCCGCGCCGGTCCAGCGGAAGGCGAAGACAATGCCGAGCTTCGACGCGAGGAAAGAGCCGATCAGGCCGTTGCGCCCAAGCAAAATCAGAAGGACATAGCCGGTGACCACCGGCGGCAGCACCAGCGGCAGATGGACAAGAGCGTCGAACAGCGCCTTGCCGGGAAAGGCCCGGCGAGCGAGGACCCAGGCGGCGGCGACCGCAAAGGGCACCGAAATCAGCGTGGCCAAGCCGGCAATCTCGAGGCTGAGCCACAGGGCCGTCCATTCTTCAGGCGAAAGCACGCCCCCATTCCTCCGCCTAAAGCATTTTTTGAGAAAATGCGTCGAAACAAAGAGTTAGGGTGAAAGCGCGACTTTGATGAATCGCACTTTCACTCTATGGCACGCGGCCCATCGACATCAGGCCAACCGATGTCAGACCTTGGGCTCGCGCCCGAATACGCTATATTCTCCTGAATAGGGCGGTTCGCCCGTAATCGCAATGACACCTGCTTGAGAGCCAAGCGCGCTTTGCTCCCGCCCTGTGCTTGAGGAGACCGATCATGTCCGGCCCACCCGCGATCCGCCTCAAGATCAGCTTCGGCGAGGACGCCCGGCTCGGCCCGGGCAAGATGGACCTGCTGGAGGCGGTGAAGCGGGCCGGCTCGATCTCGGCGGCGGGCCGCGAACTCGGCATGTCCTATCGCCGGGCCTGGCTGCTGCTCGATGCGGTCAACACCATGTTCGGCCAGCCCGCCATCGAGACCTCGGCCGGCGGCAGCCATGGCGGCGGCGCCCGCCTCACCGCCTTCGGCGAAAACCTGCTCGCCGCCTACCGCTCGGTGGAGACCGAGACCGCCAGGCTGGCCGAACAGGCCTTCGCCGATCTGGTGCCGGCAATCAGGGCGCAGGCGCGGGCCTGACCGGCAAGAGGCTAGTTCTCCGCCCCCGCGTCTCAGCGCGCCGCGGCGGCTCCGGCCGGCAGCACCGTCAGCTTCCAGACATTGCCGGGCTTGAAATAGGTCTGGGCGAAAGCGCGGATATCGGCCGGGCCGACCTTGTCGTAACCGTCCCGGCCGGCGCGGATCAGCTCGAGGCGCCGCGGATCGGTCTGGCTGCCGCTCACCTTGCCGAGCCAATAGTCGTTTTCCTGCTGCCGGCGCCTGATCGTCTCGATCTTGGGCGCACGGGCACGAGCAAGTTCGTCGGGCGAGACGTCCTTCTCGATGAGATCAGCCGCGATCTTGTCCACCAGGGCATAGAAGGAGGCGACCTTGGCCGGCGTGGTCTCGACCATGGCATAGACATAGCCGAAGCCCGGCAGGGAAGAGGACAGATCGACCGAGCCCTGGGGAGAATAGGTCGCCCCTTCGGCAATGCGGAACTCGTCGATCAGGCGATTGACCAGGATCGAGCTGGCAAGGTCGGCCGTGAAGCTGCGCGGAATGTCCGACAGCATATCGCCCACCGGCATGGCGACCAGGACGGCGGCATTGTCCGGGCGCCCGGAATGGCTCTGCACGACCGGCTCGGCCTTGATGGCCGGAAAGGCCGCAGCAGCGTCGGCGGCCGGCGTCTGCGGCACCGGGCGGGGCGGCAGGGTACCGAAGGTCGCGGCGACCTGACGGGTGGCCTCATCCACGCCGACATCACCGACAATGGTGATGTCGAGAGCGCCCTCAGCGAAGACCGGCGCGAACAGGGCCTGAAAATCGCCGGCCTTGGCCGCCAGCAATTGCGGGCGGTCCGGGAAGGTCCAGCGCGGATCGCCGGAGTGGATCAGCCCTTGGAAGTCCCGGCTGACCACCACGCCGGCCGTCGCCTCATATTGCGGCAGATTGGCGAGATAGAGCTGCCGGATACGCTCGAAGACCTCCGGCCGCCAGGCGGGATCGGAGGCATAGGCGGCGAAGATCTGCAATTGGGTGGCAAGATCGGCCGGACGCGTCGTGCCCTCGAACTTGAAGGCACGGTCCTCCAGGGAGAAGCCGACGCTGGCGATCTTCGACGCCAGCACCTTCTGCATATCGTCATAGTCGATCGCCTTCAGGCCCGAGAGCTCAACCGCCTGGGCGGTCCAGGTCGGGATCGGGCGGTCATGCGGCAGATCGAGCCGGCCCCGGCCGATATCGACGCGGACCTGGATCTCGTCGGCCCTGAACTTCGTGGGCTTGACGGTGAGGCGCACGCCATTGGCAAAGCGCACCATGGTCAGGCCGAGATCCTCCACGGCACGGCGCTCGGTGACGTCGCCCGGCGTGCCGAATTTGGTGTAGGGCCAGACCACCTCGGCGGCATCGGCCGGCGCGGTCACGGGAACGGACTGCGAGCGTGCATAAGCCTTCTCGATCGCGGCCGGCTCCGGCGGCTCGGCGCCCTGCAGCACAAGGCGCGGACCGCTGCCGGAGAGCACCGCCTGAACAGCCTTGTCGACCTCGGCGGCCGTCAATCCCCTCACCATGCGCTCGAAAAGAACGAGATCGTCGGCCGGCGAGGTGAAGACCTTGCTCTCGTCGACGCTGCTGGCGAGCATCGCGGCGAGATCCGGGCTGGTGCGCGTCGCCGCACCATCGGTCAATGATTGCAGGGCGGAACGATATTCCGCCACCTCGCGGTCGACCTCGGCCTGGCTTGTGCCGAACTGCACGAGACGGCGCTGTTCCTGATCGAGCGCGGCCAGGCCCTTGTCCCAGGCCCCGGTTTCGACATCGGCGGACAACAGGCCGGCGCGGGCCGATTCGTAGAGATCCTGCAGGCCGACATCAGCCGCGATGAAGGGCGCATTGGCCTTGCGCGACAGGGCCTGGAGACGGCGCTTGAGCACCGACAGGCCAACATATTCGATCGCGCTCTGGCGCCGCTTGGCATAGCTGTCCGGCGCGGCGTCGAAGGGGCGGATCCAGGCCAGGTAGATCTTGGTGTTCGCGCCCGGAACCTTGACGACGTCGGCACCGACGCCGCGCTTGAGAGGCTGGCCGAGGTCGGGCTCGGCCACGGCCGGGCCGACGGGCTTCCAGTCCTCGAAGCGCCGGCGGATCTCCGCCTCCATGGCGGCGGGGTCGATGTCGCCGACCACGAGCAAAGTGGCACGGTCCGGACGGTAATTGGCCTGGTAATAGGCGCGCAGCCGCTCGATGGGGGCGGTGCGGATGATCTCGGTCTTGCCGATTGGCGCGCGCTCCGGCACGCGCTGTCCGGCGAGGAGGACGTTGAACAGGCCCATGATGCTGCGATAGCCTGGCGTGTCGCGCAGGCGCTCCTCGGAAAGGACGACGCCGCGTTCGCGATCGAGGGCGGAGGCGCTGAGCGTGAGTTCGCTCGCCGTCTCGCGCATCAGCATCAGGCCGGTAGAGACAGTATCGGCATCGACCTCCGGCAGGTCGAGCGCATAGGTTGTCTCGTCATAGCTGGTATGGGCGTTGGTGTCGGCTCCGAAGGCCAGCCCCTTGCGCTGCAGGATGCGCACCATCTCCCCTTCCGGCACCCGGGTCGAGCCCTTGAAGGCCATGTGCTCCAGCATATGGGCGAGACCCCGCTGGTCGTCGGCCTCCTGCAGCGAGCCGGATCCGATACGCAACCGGATGGCGGCCTGCCCCGCCGGCGTGGTGTTGCGCATCACCGCAAAGCGCATGCCGTTGCCGAGCACACCGAAGCGGATGCCGGCTTCGGGCTTCAGGTCGCTATCGGCCTGAGGCCAAACAGCGATCTTGGCTGCAGTCTCGGCTCGGACGGGAAAGGGGGCGACGGACAGGCAAAGCAGGGCCGCCGCGATCAGGTGGCGGGCGGGCCGGAGGCGCAAGATGGAATGGGGCAAGCAGGATCTCTATGGGGGAGGAACAGATTTCGCCCGCGCACCATAGAGCAAAACGCGTTTAGACGGAAACGCTTGTTTGCTCTAACTCCTTGTTTCGACGCGTCTTTGCGATTCTAGGCGTAACCGCCAAATCGCAAAACGCTCTAGCGTCATTCCCCAAGGTTGCGGCAACCCGGCGGGTCGGCGCGATAGCCAGCTGCCAGCCTCACCATCGGCCACGGGAATATTTCATCAGGCAGACATGCTTGGCGTATTTGCTGGGCGCGATGACGACTGGCGGCGTGCTGCCGTAGGCCTTCCCCGTTTCGATGTCCGGATCGTCCTTATAGAAGCCGCTCTTATAGCTCGTGGTGCAATCACCGAATTTGTTGCAAACCTCGAGCTTGGTACAGATGATCGCCTCGCTCTGCTCGTAAATGTAATAGGTCGCCTCGGAATAGGGCGGGCGCGGATAATTTTCGGTGCGGATGGTTACCTGCCCCGCGTCCCTGCCGAAATCCTGTGCGGCGGCGGCCGGAATGCCGACAGCAAGGCAAGACGAGACCATCAAAACAAAGCCCGTCAGATTGCGCATGGACCACCCGCCTCCCTTTTTGATCCTTCCAGCCCTATGGCCTTGGCGGACAGCCGTCAACGGACTGGTACACCGGCACGAAGCCCCAGAGGTGGGAAAGCGAAGACGATGCTCGAACACGTTCCGGGCAAGCGCAAAAACAGGTGTTCATAGGCACCAGCCCTGTGGACGGAATTCCGGATACCTTACCCTCCCCTGGAGGGGTGGGTAAGGTCAGCGCCTGTGCACGAGGACGTTCGCACTCGCTGGCAATCTTGTGCGGTGATGCGATCAGACCGAGACCGGCCTCACCGGGCCCTTGCCGCGCTTGGAATCCAGCGGAATCGGATCGTTGGCACCGCCCGGGCTCGGCTTGTGCGGCGCCAGATTGGAGCGGATGAAGTCGGAAATGCGCGGAGCGATCTCGGAGCGGAAGCGCGAGCCGTTGAAGACGCCATAGTGCCCGACGTTCATCTGGGTGTAGTGGGCGCGCTTGTCGGCCGGCAGGTTCACGCACAGGCCATGCGCCGCATGGGTCTGGCCGTGGCCAGTGATGTCGTCGTTCTCACCCTCGATGGTGAAGAGCGCTGTGTTGCGGATGGCGCCCGGATCCACCGGCTTGCCGCGATGGGTCATCTCGCCCTTGGCCAGGGCATATTTGATGAACACGGTATCGACCGTCTGCAGATAGAACTCCGCCGTCAGGTCCATCACCGAGAGATATTCGTCATAGAATTCGCGATGCTTCTGGGCGCTGTCGCCGTCGCCGCGCACCAGGTCGAAATAGAGCGTCTTGTGGGCGTCGAAATGGCGGCTGAGATTCATGGTCATGAAGCCGGTCAGCTGCAGGAAGCCGGGATAGACGTCGCGCATGAAGCCGGCATTGGGGAACGGCACCTTGGTGATGACGTTCGAACGGAACCAATCGACGCCCTTCTCCACGGCGACGTCGTTGACCTTGGTCGGCGAGAGGCGGGTGTCGATCGGGCCGCCCATCAGCGTCATGGTCAGCGGCGCATAGGGGTCGTTCTCCGCTTCCATGCGGGAAACGGCGGCCATCACCGGTACCGAAGGCTGGCAGACGCCGATCACATGGGTGTCGGGGCCGAGCACATGCAGCATCGAGATGACATAGTCGATATAATCGTCGAGATCGAAACGCCCCTCCGACACCGGCACCAGCCGGGCATCGATCCAATCGGTGATGTAGACCTCGTGATTGGGCAGGAAGGCCTCGACCGTGCCGCGCAGCAGCGTGGCGTAATGGCCCGACATCGGCGCCACGATCAGGAGCTTGGGATCCGGACGGCGATTGCCGCGGATGGCGCGGGAAAAACGCAGGAGATTGCAGAAGGGCCGCCGCCAGACGACTTCCTCATGCACGGCCACGCGCTCGCCGCCCACCAGCACGTCCTTGATGTCGAAG
This sequence comes from Labrys sp. HAY1-8F, assembly GCF_056754975.1. Lineage (NCBI taxonomy): Bacteria > Pseudomonadati > Pseudomonadota > Alphaproteobacteria > Hyphomicrobiales > Xanthobacteraceae > Labrys > Labrys sp. HAY1-8F. The sequence goes on from NZ_JBPGWZ010000002.1 coordinate 2,419,272, forward strand.
GCCGGCTTGCCGTAGCGGCGCGTCACGCGCTCGAAGACCTCGCAGGCTGCCGCAACCGACTTGCCCCAGGTGGTCATAGAAAAAGGATTGCCCGGATTTTCAAAAAACGCCCGGGTCGCGTCGGAAAAAGCTCTAGTCGGGCCCAGCGCCGCATGCGTCGCTTCGTAGATGGTGTAGACGGGCGCGGAAATCGCGCCCAACCCCATCATGCCCCTAAGTTCTTCAAACATAGCACCACCAAACTACAGGATTGCAGGTCCGTCGCCGAATGCTCGTCACGGATTTGTCATAGCAGCATTATTGCGACGCAACAAATATTCCGGAGTGTAAAAGCGATATCGTCAACAATCTGATACCGGCAGCGATCAGGAAGCCTATGCTGCTTCGACACCATCAAGGGAGACTGAAATGCCCACCCAGCCTGCTGTCGGCCTGACCTCGCGCGAGGGCCAGCCGGATCTGTCCGGCCTCGCCGCCACGCTGGACGAGGTTGCCGATCTCGGCCTCGCTTTTGTCGAGCTGCCGGCCTACCACTACGACCTCGTGCTGGCCGGGCGCCCGATCGGCTCGCGCGTCGCCGAATTCGAAGCCATATGCCGCGACCGTCCCTTCGGCTTCACCGTGCACGGCCCGCTGCCGATCAACTTCATGGCACCGCCCGCGCTGCTGCCGCGCTTCCTGGAGACGACCAAGGCTTTCATCGAGATCGCGGCCCGCATCGGCGCGCCGCACCTGGTCATTCATGCCGGCATGATGCAGGCCGACGAGCGCCACGACGCCGAGAATGCGGCTGCCCGCCAGCGCGACTACCTCCATCGCGCCGGCGAGGCGGCGGCCGCGCACAAGGTCGTGCTGTGTGTCGAAAACCTGTTCGATTTCGGCCCCTATGCGGCGACGCCCAGCATTGCGCGCCTAGCCGAGGAACTCGCCCTGATCGACCACCCGCATGTCCGGGCCACCTTCGATTTCAGCCATGGCTACATCCATGCCAGCCAATATGGTTATGACTTTCTGGAGGAGGCCAAGGCGCTGGCCCCCTTCGCCAAGCACCTCCATTTGCACGATTCCTTCGGCCAGCCCGACCTGCCCTGGGTTTATGACAGCGCCGAGGCCAATGCCTTCGGCCTGGGCGACCTGCATCTGCCGCTGGGCTGGGGCAGCCTGCCCTGGGACGCTCTCGCCGAGCAGTGCAGCTTCCCCGCCGACGTCATCGCCATCCACGAACTCAATGAGCGTTTCTGGCGAGACCGGCGCGAGGCGCTCGACAATGCGCGGGGGTTTTTGGGACAAATTCGCACTGCGGGATAGGCTCCCCGGGACCGTTCTCGTCGCGCCTATCCTGGAAGCATTACGTTTGTCGGATAGGAAAGGCGGACGAGACGTCCGCGGTCCCAGCGTTGGCGTCTCTTGAGCAAACCTTGGCGGCGTCGCGCAGGAAGCGGTGCGGCTGGGATCGCGGACAACAGCCACATTGAGCGGCGCTCTATGTGGCGGCGACGTCCGCTCTTGGAACTCCCGTGCAAGCAGGCAAAGCGCCCCTGTCGCATTCTGCATCGTGCCTGTCGCGACAGGTCACGTCCGTAAACGGGGCTGGCCTAACATCCCTGCGACAGGGAGGAAGCACCGTGAATACCGACGTCATCATATCCTGCGCGATCACCGGGGCCGGCGACACCGTTGGCAAGCATCCGGCCATTCCGGTCACGCCCAAGCAGATCGCCGACTCGGCTATCGAGGCGGCCAAGGCGGGTGCCGCCATCGCCCATCTGCATGTCCGCGATGTCGACACCGGCAAGGCCGGCCGCAAGCTCGAACATTATCGCGAGGCCGTCCAGCGCATCCGCGATTCGGGCGTGGATGTGGTGATCAACCTCACCGCCGGCATGGGCGGCGACTTCTTCTTCGACCCCGCCAATCCGCGCACCGGGGGCACGGGCACCGACATCGCCAATGCGGCCGAGCGCGTCGCCCATGTCGAGGAACTGAGGCCCGAGATCTGCACGCTGGATTGCGGGTCGGTGAATTTCAGCGACGGCCTGTTCATGGCCACCGGCGAGACCTTGCGTGAGATGGCCGAGCGCATCCAGGCCGTCGGGGTAAAGCCCGAGATCGAGTGCTTCGAACTCGGCCATATCTGGCAGGCCAAGGATCTGATCAAGCGCGGCCTGATCGACGCGCCGCCGATGTTCCAGCTCTGCCTCGGCATCCCCTGGGGCGCGGAGGCCACCACCGAGACCATGGTCGCCATGCGCAACCATCTGCCGCCGGGCGCCAATTGGGCCGCCTTCGCCATCGGCCGCATGCAGATGCCCTTCGTGGCCCAGTCCATGCTGCTGGGCGGCAATGTCCGCGTCGGCCTGGAAGACAATATCTGGCTCGACCGCGGCGTACATGCGACCAACCAGTCGCTCACCACCCGCGCCAAGGAAGTGATCGAGCGTCTGGGCGGGCGGGCGCTCACGCCAGCGGAAGCGCGCGACAAGCTCGGCCTGAAGAAGCAGAAATGAGCCGGGTCACTACCCCTAACGAGGGCAAGCCCTTTGCGGGCTGGGATTGGGCCAAGCCGATCCCGGCCCCGCTGGCCCTGCACCGCACGCCGGTGGTCGAGGCGTGGACCGACTACAACGACCACATGACGGAGAGCGCCTTCCTCTTGGTGTTCGGGGATTCCTCGGATGTCTTCTTCCGCATGATCGGCGTCGACGAGGCCTATCGCGCCGCGGGTTCCTCGATCTACACCATGGAAACCCGCATCCATAATCGGCGCGAGGCCCATATCGGCGATCCGCTGGCACTGACGCTCCAGCTCATCGACCACGACGCCAAGCGCCTGCACGTCTTCCATGCCATGACCAACGAGGCTGATGGAGCAGTGCTCGCCACCGCCGAGCAGATCCTGGTGCATGTCGACATGCAGGCCGGGCGTTCCTCCCCTTTCCCGCCAGCGATCGCCGAGCGCATCGCGGCGATCGCCGGGGCCCACGCCGACCTGCCGGTGCCGCCGACGGTAGGCGTGCCGCTCGGGATCAGGCGGCGATAGGGGCGCAGCTCTCGCGATACCATCCCACTATGGCATAACAGCCTTCTCCACGAAGTGGGGAAGTCAGCCACATCTTCGAAACGAAGATGTGGCTGTTCATTGCGAAGCAATGACGGATGGGGTGTGGCGGGCAATGCGCCATGCATGACGCGATGGCGGGACGGGCCGCGCAAGCTTGCTTGGGACATAGCGCTGCCCGCCACACCCCACCCGACCCGACTTCGTCGGGCCACCCTTCCCACTTCGTGGAGAGGGCTTGTCGCGCCTTATTCGGAAAAGTTGCAGATCACGCGACAGCAAAAAGCCGGGCGCTGAGCCCGGCTTTGGCAGATTCTGACAAGAGCGCCGCTGCTTACTTCGGCAGATCGATCGGCTTTTCGCTCTTCGAATTGAGATAGGCCAGGATGTCGGCGCGGTCCTGCGGCTTGGGCAGACCGGCGAAGGACATCTTGGTGCCCTTGGCGAAAGCCTGCGGGCTCTTGATGAAGTGATAGAAATCGTCGGGCGTCCAGGTCTCACCCTTGTCGTGCAGCGCCTTGATGGCATCGGAATAGGCGAAGTCCGTCTTGTGGCCCTTCGGCCCGCCGATCACACCGAACAGGTTCGGACCCACGCCGTTCTTGCCGGTCTGGTCGTCGGTATGGCAGGCAGCGCACTTCTTGAAGATGGCGGCGCCCTTCTCGACCGAGGCCTTGGCGACCAGCTCGGCCAGCGGCGGATCCTGGGAGGCAGCAGGCGCCTCGGCAGTGGTGGCCGGCGCGGCGTCGGTGAGCTCATAGCCCGCCTTCTCCGGTTTTTCCTGCTTGAAGATTTCCTCGGCGACAATGCCCAGACCCAAGGTCAGCATCAGCGTGCCCAGGACTGCGCCGGCAATCTTGTTCAGTTCAAACGATGACGACGAACTCATCCCCGGCTCCGACTCGAGATAGACTTAGCGAAATAGACGCGACCAAAGGCAAAAGATGCCCCCGCACCTGATTGCCCCAAACACAAACTCCGGCAGCCACTCTGTCAAGCGGCAAACCGCATGGGACCCTCTATCCGGTTTGACCCGTAGTTTGCAACTCGTATAAATCGCGCGCGCTTGCTACTTTTCGCCGCCCCGCTCCGGAAGCGGCCGTTCAGAGGCTGTTATGAACCATGGATAGGATTTTGACGTGAGCGATTTTGTTCGAGGAGAAGGAGTTCGAGGACGCAAGCCTTGCGGCTTGCTACGTCTGCCACAGGCAAAGCCTGTGGCTGGAACGACGCACTCGTCGAGCAAAAGCGCCACGCCCCTTCGGGGTGAGGTCAAGACTGGCCACCTGCAGTGTCGCTTCGCTTGCCAAGACATAAGTCTTGGCAGCGCTCGCTCCTCCCATCCGGCCAGCCTTGACCTCATCAAAACCCTATCCATGGTTCACAACGGCCTCTAGGTGAATTTCCTTGTCTCATCCCCTCATCCTGATTCCCGCTCGCATGGCCTCAACCCGCCTGCCGGGCAAGCCGCTCGCCCCGATCGCAGGGGAAGCGATGATCGTGCATGTCTGGCGCCGGGCGTGCGAATCGCGCCTGGGCCGGGCGGTGGTGGCGACGGATACGGCCGAGGTCGCCGACGCCGTGCGTGCCGCAGGCGGCGAAGCGGTGATGACGCGGCCCGACCACCCCACCGGCTCGGATCGCATCTACGAGGCTTTGAGCGCTATCGACCCCGAGGGCCGGCACGACACCATCATCAATGTCCAGGGCGACCTGCCGACCATCGAGCCGGAATCGATCCGCGCCGTGTTCGGGCCGCTCGCCAACGAGGCTGTGGATATCGCCACCCTCGCCGCCGTGATCACGCGCGAGGAGGAGAAGACCAATTCCAGCGTGGTGAAGGTGGTGGGCACGTCGATCGAGCCCGGCGTGTTGCGGGCGCTCTATTTTACCCGCGCCACCGCCCCCTGGGGCGAGGGCGACCTCTATCACCATATCGGCCTCTACGCCTATCGCCGCGCCGCGCTGGAGCGCTTCGTCACGCTGCCACCGGCACCGTTGGAGCAGCGCGAGCGCCTCGAGCAATTGCGGGCGCTGGAAGCGGGAATGCGCATCGATGTTGCGATCGTTCCCGCCGTGCCGCTAGGTGTCGATACCCAGGAAGATCTCGAACGCGCCCGCGCGATTCTCGAAAGACATTAAACTGATGACCGAGTCCAAACTGAAAGTTTCGTTCCAGGGTGAGCCTGGTGCCAATTCCCATATCGCCTGCATCAACGTCTATCCCGACGCCGAACCCTTGCCCTGCCCGACCTTCGAGGACGCCTTCAATGCGGTGTCTTCCGGCGAGGCGGAGCTTGCCATGATCCCGATCGAGAATTCGGTGGCGGGGCGCGTCGCCGACATCCATCATCTCTTGCCGACCTCGGACCTGCATATCATCGGCGAATATTTCCTGCCGATCCACCATCAGCTCATGGCGGTCCCGGGCGCGAGCCTCGACACCATCCGCACGGTGCACAGCCATCCCCAGGCCCTCGGCCAATGCCGCATCACCATGCGCGGCCTCGGCCTCACGCCGGTGACCGAAAGCGACACCGCCGGCGCCGCCCGGCTGGTGCGCGACTGGCAGGATCCGAGCAAATCAGCCCTCGCTTCCACGCTGGCAGCGGAAATCTATGGCCTCGAGGTCCTCAAGCCCGATGTCGAGGACGAGCCCTACAACACCACCCGCTTCGTGGTGCTGTCGCGCGAGCCGGATTGGGTGCCCATGGGCAAGGGGCCGACGGTGACGTCGCTGATCTTCACGGTACGCAACCTGCCGGCCGCGCTCTACAAGGCGATGGGCGGCTTTGCCACCAACGGCATCAACATGACCAAGCTGGAAAGCTACATGGTCGGCGGGCATTTCTCCGCCACCCAGTTCTATGCCGAGGTCGACGGCCATCCCGAGGAGAAGAACCTCAAGCGCGCTTTGGAAGAACTCGGCTTCTTCTCGACCAAGATGCGCATCTTCGGCGTGTTCCCTGCCGATCCGGCCCGCGACGACCACGCGCCACCGGCGGAGTGAACGGAGCGCGGACATCCTGTCCGCCTCTTGCTCTCCATCACGCGCAGCGCTTCCAAGAGGCGGACAGGATGTCCGCCCTCCAACCTCACGGCACCACCGCGCCGCCCTTCTCCGCGAATTCCTTCAGGAGGTGATGGGCGATCGCCATCGGCCTGGGCGCGCTGAAGCCCTGCGGATGCTCGTCGATCAGCATCTGGACCACCTCTTCGCGCGTAAACCAGCGCGCATCCTCGAGTTCCTTGATGTCGACATTGATGTCGCGGCCGACCGCCCGGGCAAAGCAGCCCACCATCAGGGAGGAGGGGAAGGGCCAGGGTTGCGAGGCGAAATAGCGCACATGCGAGCAGGCGATGCCCGATTCCTCCAGGACCTCGCGCCGCACGGCATCCTCGATGGTCTCGCCGGGCTCCAGGAAGCCAGCCAGCGCCGAATACATCTTTTCCGGAAAGCGGGTCTGGCGACCCATCAGGCAGCGATCGCCATCGATAGCCAGCATGATCACCACCGGATCGACGCGGGGAAAATGCTGGGTGCTGCAATTGGCACAGTCGCGCCGCCAGCCACTGGACGTGATCCGGGTCTCCTGGCCGCAATTGGCACAGAAACGATGACGCTGGTGCCAGTCCAGCACTTCCTTGGCCGTGGATAGCTCGCCGAGAATGCCCGGCGCCACCAGGCCCCGCATGGCAAGGGAGCGCAGGTCCATCGCCTCGACATCCGTGCGCCAGGCGAGTTCGTCGGCCAGCCCCTTGTCGAAAGCCTGTGCGAACACGGCACTGCCATCGGACTGCAGGCCGAGGAAGACAATTTGCCGGCTATCTTTGAAAGATTCGATCTCCTCGCGATCGAACAGAGCCTCATGGGCGCCGTCGCGAATGCGCAGAAGCGGGATGTCGCCCGAGAAGGCAAAGAACCGGCATGAGGAATGGGCCAGCTTGTCCGCGATGAAGGCTTCGTCCTCGCGCTGACCCGAGGCGCGATCGAGTGGATTGACCGAATAGGCGATGGCGGCGGAACGATCGAACAGAGTATGCAGTGTCATGGCAAATTTTTCCGGCAAGATCTTCATGAAATCGACAGCAGCCTGCGAAGCTGGCTAATCAAATCGGCGGCGACAGCTTCCGCATAAGGCCGTGCAGGCACCTGCCCCCAGACGGGTTTCGGCCAGGCGGGGTCGCCCTTGAAACGGGCGATGACGTGGATATGAAGCTGCGGCACCATATTGCCAAGGGCGGCGACATTGAGCTTGTCGCAGCCCGTGAGAGCCTTCAGCGCCTGAGAGACCGCGGCGATCTCCTGCATCAGCACGGTTCTATCAGCCTCGTCGAGCTCGATGATCTCGCTGATATCGGGATGTTTGGGGATGAGGAGAAGCCAGGGGAAGCTGGCATCGTTCAACAGGCGCAGATGCGACAGGGCAAGGTCGCCGATGGCGATCGAATCGCCTGCAAGCTGGTGATGGAGGGTGAAGGCGGGGGACATGGGCTTTCCGGGTGCGCGGACGTCTCGTCCGCTCTTCCTACCCCGCAAATGCGCCGGTTCCAAGGGTCGGCGGAAAGAGCGGGCTGGAAGCCCGCGCACCCGGAAGTTATCCCATCACCATCATGAGGTCCTTGGCATCGATCTGGGCCCCGGGCGAGACCAGCACTTCGGCGATCTTGCCGTCCTTCGGAGCGTGGAGCGCGGTCTCCATCTTCATCGCCTCGATGGTCAAGAGCACGTCGCCCGCCTTGACCGCCTGCCCCGCCTTCACCGCCACGGTGGAGATGGCGCCCGGCATCGGCGCGGCGATATGGGCCTCGTTGCCGTCCTCCGCCTTACGGCGCGCCTTGACGCTGCCGGCGGCCAGGCGGTTGGGCACCTTGATGATACGCGGCTGGCCGTTGAGCTCGAAGAAGACTCGAACCTGCCCTTCCTCATCGGTCTCGCCCATCGTCTGCAGGCGGATCACCAGGGCCTTGCCGCGCTCGATTTCGATGGTGAGTTCGTCGCCCGGCGCCATGCCGTAGAAATAGGTCGCGGTCGGCAGCACCGAAACGGGCCCGTATTTGCGGGCGGTGACGGCATAGTCGGTGAAGACCTTGGGATACATCAGATAGGAGGAGATCTCGTTGCCCTCCACGGCGCGGCCGATCTTCTTCTCCACCTCCGCCTTCAACGCCGGAATGTCGGCCGGCGGCAGCAGCGAGCCGGGGCGCACGGTGATCGGCGATGCATCCTTGAGGATCTTCTTCTGCAAGGCGGCGGGCCAGCCGCCCTCGGGCTGGCCGAGATCGCCGTGCATCATCTCGACGACGGAGGCCGGGAAGGCGACCTCGCGGGCGGGATCGGCGACATCCTCCGGGGTGAGGCCCTGCGCCACCATCATCAGCGCCATGTCGCCGACCACCTTGGAAGACGGCGTCACCTTGACGATGTCGCCGAACAGATCGTTGGCGGCGCGATAGGCTTTGGCCACCTCGTGCCAGCGCGTCTCCAGGCCGAGGGAGCGGGCCTGCTCCTTGAGATTGGTGAACTGGCCGCCCGGCATCTCGTGCAGATAGACCTCCGACGCACCGGCCTTCAGGTCACTCTCGAAGGCGGTGTATTGCGTACGCGCCGCCTCCCAATAGAAGGAGATCTGGCGGATCGCCTCCGGATCGAGGCCGGGATCGCGCTCGGAATGCCTGAGCGCCTCGACGATGGAGCCGAGGCAGGCCTGGGACGTCGTGCCAGACATCGCATCCATGGCGGCATCGACCGCATCGACGCCAGCCTCGATCGCCGCCAGCACGGTGGCGCCGGCAATGCCCGAAGTGTCGTGGGTGTGCAGGTGGATCGGCAGGCCGATCTCCTGCTTGAGTTCGCTCACCAGCTTGCGGGCCTGGGCCGGCTTGAGCAGGCCGGCCATGTCCTTGATCGCCAGGATATGGCAGCCGGCCTTTTCAAGTTCGCGCGCCATGCGGACGTAATAGGCCAGGTCGTATTTCGAGCGCGAGGCGTCGAAAAGGTCGGCCGTATAGCAGATCGCGCCCTCGGCCAGCTTGCCGGCCTCCAGCACGGCGTCAATAGACACCCGCATGTTCTCGACCCAGTTCAGGCAGTCGAAGATGCGGAAGAGGTCCATGCCGGCATCGGCCGCCTGCTTGACGAAGAGCCGTACGACATTGTCGGGATAATTGGTGTAGCCGACGCCATTGGCCCCGCGCAGCAGCATCTGGGTGAGGATGTTGGGCGCGCGTTCGCGGATCAAGGCGAGACGCTCCCAGGGATCCTCGGTGAGGAAGCGCATAGCGACGTCGAAGGTGGCACCGCCCCAGCATTCGAGCGAAAGCAGCTGCGGCAGGCCGGCGGCATAGGCCGAGGCGACGCCGGCGATGTCGTAGGTGCGCATGCGCGTGGCCAGCAGCGACTGGTGGGCGTCGCGCATGGTGGTGTCGGTGACGAGGACGCGCTTTTCCTCCTTCATCCAGCTCGCGAACTTCTCCGGGCCCAGCGTGTCGAGCAGCTGCTTGGTGCCGGAGGCGGGCCTCACCTTGAATTCGGGCGCATGCGGCGTGCGCGCCTCGGCGGGCGGCCGCGCTCGGCCGCGCGCCTCGGGATGGCCGTTGACGGTGACGTCGGCGATATAGGTCAGGAGCTTGGTGGCGCGGTCGCGGCGCTTGGCGAACTGGAACAGCTCGGGCGTCTCGTCGATGAAGCGCGTGGTGTAACGGTTGGAGCGGAACTTCTCATGCGCCAGCACCGCCTCCAGGAAGGGCAGGTTGGTGGCGACGCCCCGGATACGGTATTCGCGCAAGGCGCGGGTCATGCGGGCGATGGCTTCCTGCGGGGTGGAGGCCCAGGCCGTGACCTTTTCCAGGAGCGGATCGTACCAGCGTGTCACCACCGCGCCGGAATAGGCAGTGCCGCCGTCGATGCGGATGCCGAAGCCCATGGCACCGCGATAGGCGGTGATGCGGCCATAGTCCGGGATGAAATTGTTCTCGGGGTTCTCCGTGGTCAGCCGGCACTGCAGCGCATGGCCGCGCATGAAGATGTCGTCCTGGGCGGGAATGCCGGTCTCCAGCTCGCCATCGGCGCCGATGACGCCGATGCGCCCGCCCTCGGCGATGCGGATCTGGGCCTTGACGATGTCGAGATCGGTGACGACCTCGGTGACGGTGTGCTCGACCTGGACGCGCGGATTGACCTCGATGAAATAGAACTTGCCGGTATCGGCATCCATCAGGAACTCGACGGTGCCGGCGCCGGCATAATCGGTGCCGCGCCCGATCTTGAGCGCCGATTCGCACAGGCCCTGGCGAGTCTCCTCGTCGAGATAGGGCGCGGGCGCGCGCTCGATCACCTTCTGGTTGCGGCGCTGGATCGAGCAGTCACGCTCGAACAGATGCACCAGCGTACCGTTGCCGTCACCGAGGATCTGCACCTCGACATGGCGGGCGCGGCGCACCAGCTTTTCCAGATAGACCTCATCCTTGCCGAAGGCGGCCTTGGCCTCGCGCTTGGCGGTGAAGACGGCATCGAGCAGCTTGTCCTCGCTCTCGATCGGGCGCATGCCACGCCCGCCGCCGCCCCAGGAGGCCTTGAGCATCACAGGATAGCCCACAGCCTGGGCCGCCGCCTTGATCGCTTCGGGATCGTCGGGAAGCGGGTCGGTCGCCGGCATCACCGGCACGCCGACCGAAATGGCGAGGTTGCGCGCATCGACCTTGTTGCCGAGCGTGCGCAGGGTCTTGGGGCTGGGACCGATGAAGACGATGCCGGCGGCGGCGCAGGCTTCGGCGAATTCCGGGCTCTCCGACAGCAGGCCGTAGCCGGGATGGATCGCATCGGCCCTGGCTTCCTTGGCGACGCGGATCACCTCGTCGATGGAGAGATAGGCCTCCACCGGTCCCAGATTCCTTTCAGAACCCTTGCCCTTGCCGATCTGGTAGGCTTCATCAGCCTTGAAGCGGTGCAGCGAAAGTTTGTCCTCCTCCGCATAGACGGCAATGGTGGAGATGCCGAGTTCCGTGGCGGCCCGGAACACGCGGATGGCGATCTCGGAACGATTGGCGACGAGCAGGCGGCGGAAGGACGGTCGCATGAGCACTCGCGGTCTGGAGGGGAGTTGGGAATTTATGTTGCAATGCGAAGAGTGATGCACATTCTTTCCCACATCGGCAAATCCTACTCGCTCCACCAGCGATGAAATGTCGACGTTCGCCGTTTTGTTCGCTTATTTGTTCACAAGGACGAACGAGCCTGCCCTTCGTTCGTGATGGAGCAAACGTCGATGGCCCACTTGACCCCATGGCGCGGCATCAGGATCGACGCGACACCCCAGGGGGAAGCTCCCATCGCCATCAGGCAGGCCTGGATCGGCCTGACCCTGCCGCTGTTGGAAACGGCGCCGTCGGAGCCGGAGACGATGATCGTCGAAATCGGGTTTCGCAATCCGGCCGGCGTCCTCAGCCTGCTGAAGCAGCGCTTGGGCTTCAAGCCGCCGACGGCAATTTGGCAGGCCTATTCGGTGCAGGCCGCAAGCGCCTTGCGCCTGCTCGAGAACCATTCCCCGCAAGCCGCTCGATGGTGGCAAAGAAATACGCCCTGGCTGTTCGAGCCGGCCCAGGTCCTGGCGTTCAACGCGGATTGTTGCGAACTGGTCTTTGTGGACAGGCTCCCCGCCAACGAGCCGTGACGGCCTGCAGGCCATCATCCCTTACCGCAAAAAGGCGGAAGCCCCACCGGGGGCGGGGCTTCCTACGGGCTACCGGGCTGGTGTTGGGGTGCAGGGTCCGATAACCCGAATCCGGGCTCAGTAGCAGACCCTCACGCGAGCCCAGTGGCCACCATAGTAGTCCTCGACCCAACGCTTCTGGATGGTGCAGCGGCGATACTGGCGATAGTAGACGGGGCGGTATTCGTCGTAATAGCCGCCGCCATAATAGTTGTTGTTGTAGGCGGAGCCGGCGAGCAGGCCGCCCAGCAGGCCGATGCCAGCGCCGGCGGCGAAAGCGCCACCACGGCCATAACGGGCTTCGGCAGTGCCGGTGGTGGCAATGGCGGTGCCAGCCAGCGTGGCGGCAACCAGGGTTCCGGTCAGGATCTTCCTCAACATCGTCTTGTTCCCATTTTTGTCTTGCGCGGGCTGCGCTTGCTTTGATGGGATGACAATGCCACCGCCGCCCCGGTCTCTCCGTGCGATTCGTCACGGGATGCAACCGATGCGTGTTATCGAATGCGGGGCCTTCCGCCGGCTTCCTCTTCTATTCAAATGCGAAGTTTGCGGCATTCGCCCGCGGCCGAGATTTGCGGAGTGGCGCAGTCCGCACTCTCGGCCGGCTTCTGCCAGTTCGAAGGCGAAGTCGGTTTCCTGCCGGTGGCACGAGGCTGCCTCTTCGAGGCTTCACGACCAAAGGGTGAGAACCCGCCGTTTTCGATCCGGATTTTCAGCCTGAAGAAGGGCAATCAGGACGTGGATGACTTGGGCTTGCGCGCCTTGGCATTCCGGCGAACCGATCTATTCACGACCGCAGGAGTATTGGGTTCCAGCGATACATTGATCGGATTGGGATAATGCTCCAGCGTAGCGCCCGTGGCCGCGTCGACTCCCATGCCGATGATCCCACCCGCGACGATATTACCGGCGAACCCCGCCGCTCCAGCTCCAGCAACGCGTGTCTTCACCGGGACATCGACGGGTTTATGGCCTTCCTTGCTAATCGTCGCTATGAATTCCGATTTGCGCGAAACTTCAAAAGTACACGGCGTCGTGCAAGCATTTCCGATAGATGTTCTTACCTGGGCTGCAGATGGATTCGAAATCACCTGAATCTGATTGGTTGTACCACGCGTTACTGTGGAACAGCTGGCCATCAGCAAGCCGACCAAACACAAAAGTATGAACTGCTTCACCTTCTCCCCCCATTTTCTCTAACGAACCGATCTCAACCCAACACTCAACAAACATCTATCGAATCAAGACACGCCGATTCTATTAAATTCCTAATTTAAGAGACAACTTCGATTCCAGTTATTTTTAAAATGTGTGAATTTTTTTACACCGACAGTATGGGCACCTTAAGCACCAAACCTTGCGGTGCTGAATCTCTACAGAGTCGTGCGCCGTTATCCGGTCGTCCGCGCCAACGGTCGATGTACCCAGCCCGAATTCAGAATTCAGAACCGATGCTGTAGACTTACCGCCGCTTCGACCTACAATCCGGGCCATGATCGACAAGCTCGAATTCCTGATCGCTCTCTCCCGCGAGCACCATTTCGGCCGGGCCGCCGAGATCTGCGGGGTGACCCAGCCCACCCTCTCGGCCGGCATCAAGCAGCTCGAAGGCGAACTCGGCGTCCTGCTGGTGGCGCGCGGCTCGCGCTTCCAGGGCTTCACCCCGGAGGGTGACAGGGTGCTGGAATGGGCCCGGCGCATCGTCAGCGACAGCCGCGCCATGCGCCAGGAGGTCGAGGCGCTCAAGCGCGGCCTCAACGGTCACCTCACCATCTCGGTGATCCCGACGGCACTCTCCATGGTTGCCTCGATCACCACGCCCTTTCGCGCCCGCCACCCCAACGTGACCTTCACCATCCTCTCGCGCCCCTCGACCACTGTGCTGCAGGAGTTGGAGGACCTGGCCATCGATGCCGGCATCACCTATCTCGACAACGAGCCGCTGGGGAAGGTCTCGACGGTGGAGCTCTATCGCGAAAGCTATTGCCTGCTCACCGACGTCAATGGCGAATTCGCCGGCCGCAACACGGTGAGCTGGGAGGAGCTCGGCCATGTGCCGCTCTGCCTGCTGACGCCCGACATGCAGAACCGGCGCATCGTCGACCACCTCCTGCGCAATGCCGAGACGCCGGTGGCGCCGACCCTGGTTTCCAACTCGATGCAGGTGCTGCTCTCGCATGTGCGCACGGGGCGCTGGTCGAGCGTGATGCCGGCCATCCTGGTCGAGATGCTGGGCGCCGGCGACCATGTGCGCTCGATCCCCATCGTCGAGCCGCAGGCGCATCACAAGGTCGGCCTGATCACACCCAAGCGCGAAACCCAGACACCCCTGGTCGCCGCCCTGATCGCCGAAGCCAAGCGTTACGCCATGCAAATGGGATGAAGATCATGCGCTTCGCCGCGCCGTTATCGTGTATCCGTGCCGCTTGATGTTCAGAGGTCACCACGGCGTAACGGTGCGGGGCAAATAGGTTACCCTGCAAGCCTGACCTTCGCTGCACTGGCCAAATACCCGCTACGGGTTTCGCCGCGTGCCTTGGCCGCTCGATCGATACGATCAAGCAATCCCTCATCGATCGAGATGTTGATGCGGACGGGCTTCGACGGCAAGTCGACAGGAACCAGGACCAGCACTGCATCCTTGCTCCACTCCACGAATTCGGGATCCACCCGAAGTTCGGAGAGCTCACGGAGCAGAGGAAGCGCCTCGCCATCCTCGACCATACCCTCGACATGCAGAGCCAATGCCTGCCGCCCTTTGGCAATCGCCTCTTCCGCCGAGCCTCCACCCGATACGGCGCCGGGGAAATCAGGGAACGAAATGCCATAAATTCCATTCTCTTCATGGATCAATGCGTATGCCAATGCCCTCATCACACCCTCCTTGGTGATCCGAAGAAGGAGTGGGAGTTCACCACTCCCACTCCGCCTGCTTGAATATCGACCGGAGCGTCCCGGTTGGGATCTCCCTTACTCCCATGTCAACCGTCACTCTTCCGGGCCGGCCGGACCGGGTGAATTGTTGGTGGTCACCCGGCCCTTTCCGTTTCAGCTCCCAACCTTCCTTTTTGAGGCGGCTGACAACCTCTCTCGGTGTCATCGGGGAGCGCTTCACATTCATGTCGTCGCGCCTCATCTGAGGATTGTGTATTGATACACACAATTTAGGTCAACGTCAACGATAAATGTGTATTGGTGTGTATTCTCTTGCTGACCGTATCGAGGCAATTGCAGAAAAACATGCCGGATTGCCCCCATGGGGTGTTTCATTCACGATACCAGGGCCGAAATTGGAAGATGACTCTATCGATCGTTGGCGGCGTCAGCTTTGAAGCACAACGCCAAACCAACGGGATGAAATCCCGCCAGAACCCCGCTTCGGTCGCGCTCGGGTATCCCACAACATCGCGCGTTTTCGCTTTCAACCGGGATTTCTTTGCATCTTCGTGCCCGACGCGCTATCGGCATGGCCAAATCGATTGGACTAGGCTGCCCGCAATGAAGTTCACGCTTTCCTGGCTCAAGGATCACCTCGAAACCTCAGCCACGCTCGACGAGATCGTCGCGACCCTCACCCGCATCGGCCTCGAGGTCGAAGGGGTGGAGGACCCTGCCAAGAAGCTCTCCGGCTTCTCGATCGCCTATGTCGTCTCGGCCGAGCAGCATCCCAATGCCGACAAGCTCCGGGTCTGCATGGTCGATACCGGCAAGGGCGATCCGGTGCAGGTGGTCTGCGGCGCGCCCAATGCCCGCACCGGCATGAAATCGGTATTCTCGCCGCCCGGCACCTATATCCCGGCCAAGAACATCACGCTCGCCATCGCGCCGGTACGCGGGGTCGAGAGCCGCGGCATGTTGTGCTCGGAATTCGAGCTCGAAATCTCCGACGAGCATGACGGCATCATCGACCTGCCTGCCGACGCGCCTGTCGGCATGCCCTTTGCCGAATATGCCGGCCTCAACGACCCGGTGATCGACGTGAACCTCACGCCGAACCGGCCCGACTGCACTGGCGTTGCCGGCATTGCCCGTGATCTCGCCGCCGCCGGCCTCGGCAGGTTGAAAACGCCCGCGGTGCCCTCCATCGCCGGCGAAGGCCCCTGCCCCGTTACGGTGACGCTCGATTTCGGCGACACGCCCTCGCTCTGCCCCGGCTTTGCGCTTCGCCTGGTGCGCGGCGTCAAGAACGGCCGCTCGCCCGTGTGGATGCAGCGCCGGCTCAACGCCATTGGCCTGCGCCCGATCAGTGCGCTGGTCGACATCACCAGCTATGTCACCTTCGACCGCGGCCGGCCGCTGCACGTCTTCGATGCTGCCAAGATCGAAGGCAGCCTCACCGTCCGGCGTGCCCGCGAGGGCGAAAACATCGTCGCGCTCGACGGCAAGACCTATGCGCTCAATGACAGCATCTGCGTGATCGCCGACGGCAAGGGCCTGGAGTCGATCGCCGGCATCATGGGCGGCGAGCATTCGGGCTGCGACGAGAACACCACCGATGTGCTGATCGAATCGGCTCTGTGGGAGCCACTCAACATCGCCCGCACCGGACGCGCGCTCGGCATCAACACTGATGCGCGCTATCGCTTCGAGCGCGGTGTCGATCCCGCCTTCATGGTACCGGGCGTCGACCTCGCCACTCAGCTTGTGATTGAATTGTGCGGCGGCAAGCCGACCGAGACCCTCGTGGTGGGCGGCGTCACCCCTGCACCCGAGGTGTTGGATCTGCCGGCCCACGAGGTTGCACGCCTGACCGGGCTCGCGACCAGCCTCGCCGAAAGCGCCGACATCCTCGAGCGCCTCGGCTTCGGCGTTATCCGCAAGCCGGACGCGCTGGCGGTGACAGCGCCGAGCTGGCGCCCCGACATCGAAGGCAAGGCGGACCTCGTCGAGGAGGTGATGCGCATCGTCGGCGTCGATGCCATTCCGGTGACGCCGCTGCCGCGCGAGGCCCACGTGCCGCAGCCCGTGCTCACCGTGCTGCAGAAGCGCACCCGCCTGGCCAAACGGAGCCTCGCCGCGCGCGGCCTGATGGAGGCCGTGACCTGGTCCTTCATCGCCAAGGCCCAGGCCGAACGCTTCGGCGGCGGCCAGCCGACGCTGTCGCTCGCCAACCCGATCGCCGCTGATCTTTCCGACATGCGCCCCAGCCTGCTGCCCGGCCTGATCGCGGCGGGCCAGCGCAATGCCGATCGCGGCACCAGCGACGTCGCCCTGTTCGAGGTCGGCCAGATCTTCCGCGGAGATCGGCCGGAAGACCAGAAGATCGCCGCCAGCGGCATCCGCCGCAACCAGGCTCGTCCCGGCGGCTTCGGCCGCCACTGGTCGGGGCCGGCAAGCGCGGTGAGTGTGTTCGACGCCAAGGAGGATGCCCTCACTTTGCTGGCCGCCCTCGGCGCGCCGGTCGCGAGCTTCCAGATCGTGTCGGGAGCGCCGTCCTGGTACCATCCCGGCCGTTCGGGCACGATCCAGCTCGGCCCGCAGAACATCATTGGCTGGTTCGGCGAACTGCATCCCTCGGCCTTGGAGGCGCTCGACGCCGATGGGCCGGTGGTCGGCTTCGAGATCATCCTCGACGCCCTCCCGGTGCCCAAGCCCAAGGCGACCAAGACGCGCGGCGTCCTGGCCCTCTCGCCCTTCCAGCCGGTCACCCGCGACTTCGCCTTCCTGGTCGCACGCAAGGTCAGGGCCGCCGACATCGTCAAGGCGACGCAGGGCGTCGACAAGAAGCTGATTTCAGGCGTGTCGATCTTCGACATCTATGAGGGCAAGGGCATCGCCGAGGATCAGAAATCGGTCGCCGTCGAGGTGGTGCTGCAGCCGCAGGACCGCACGCTGACCGACGTCGAAATCGATGCCGTTGCCGCCAAGATCATCGCCGAAGTCGGCAAGAAGACCGGGGCGACGCTGCGCGGGTAAGGCAGGCGCCACGAAGGCAGCCTCCAAGGTGTTGTGAAAGAGAAAAAGGCGGACCCAATTGGGCCCGCCTTTTGTTCGAACTGCATGCCAGCGCGTTCCGGATCAAAGCGTGTTCAGCCACCAAGGCTTGCACCCTGCAAGCAGGGCCCCGACGCTTGCAAATTATTGTTGTCACATCGTTTTTACCGAAAACCGCGTCCACTTTTCGGTATGATCGGTCAGGCTTTGCCACCGGCATACAGAACCGCCTGCAGAAACAGCGCCATCTGCAGGGCGATGAACTTGTCGACGAGTTCGAACAGGCTCCCATGGATCTCGATCGCCCGCCCGCCGGGGGCATGCAAGGTGACATAGCCCTCCTCGGCCGCATCCTCGAGCAGGCGGCGGACATGGACACGCGAGACGCCGAAGCAGTCGGCAACGGCGCCATAATGGAAATGGACGGTGCGGTCCTTCAGGATCTCTCCCGGCATTTCCGTCGCAATCAGCTTGAGCAGGATTTCGAACCCGGCATCGCGCGCCATGAACAGCCGCATCTCGGGCACGAGATCGACCAAGGTGCCATGCATCAGGAAATAATTGCTGCAATAGCGAGCCAGCGCGCCGAGGAAGGCATCGTCGATCTCCACCCGCCTGACGGCGTGATCGACACGCTGCAATTGCGCGAGTGCCTGCAGATAGGGCGTGATGATCTGCTTAGCGATGGTGATACCGGCGCGGGTCGCCTCCAGCCGCTTGATGCGCTTGTCGCGCAGATCCTTGGTCTGACGCAGATAGCCCGCCTGGCGCAACAGATTCAGCATGGCCCCGATGCGGTTGTGCCCCGCCAAGGCGTGCACGGTGCAGAAAGTCTGGACATCCGCCACCGTGACGCCCGCGGGCGGATCATTGGGCGAGGCGGCAAAGTGGCGGCTCAGCACATAGGCGCCCACGATCAGGCGGATTTCATCCGTCGCCATATGGATGAGCGGCAGATTGGTCCTGAGAATGGAAACGTAGCGACGCGCGAACGTGCTCCGCGCAGCCTTGAAGCCGGTATGCGCTCTCAGGGCCTGGGCGTCTGCAAGGACGGCCGACTGGTAGTTCGGCAGCGGAACGCTGACAGGGTTCTGCAAACCGAAATGGCTGACATTATGAATCTTGGCGCACTCCGATAGAGATCCTGCGCTTCTCCAAGACAACTCGCTCAATCACCACCCCTTTTTGCATGGGATTTTGGCGTCACAACTGAGGACAAGCAAGAAGACGCCCCGGATCGGCTGGGCGTTCACTCACGCCGCGACAACACCGTTGCAGCTGCATAGTTCCTATCATGTCGGTAGAAATTTAAAAGATATTTTCTTCTAAGTGTTTGACTACGAATACCTAATGCCTTGTCATTGCGACCTATACCTAACTGGGAGGGATGTCTAATACTTAAGTACTACGCACAGTGCAAATAGGAAACGCTTTCACAAGACGGAAAATATTTCTTCCAATACACCTCTCAAGACACCAAGATAAACTGATGTCTAAATAAATTTATTTGAACAAAATCATATTCTAAAACAGCATTTCCTTCAAAGGCACGCATGACTTAGGTGTCTTCCCAGAAGTTTCCCCACGCCTTCCCGAGAGGCAATTTGATTTCAACGTCATGAAAATCATACTGCGAAAGGCTTGCCGAGGCCGGGACAACGACGTCACCATGAATTAGACGCTCTCGAAGGCTGCGACTTCGCCGTGGCCGCTCGCCTCATCGCTGCATGGAAGACCGTCCGGCTGCATCATGGTTACTGTTTGGTTATAACTCGCGCCTAGAATCACCACGATTCCGGCCTGTATCTCGCGTCAGCGAGGTGCAGGGCCGCTCCCATTCATCCCGCACGGGTGCCATGCGGCCGCATCGGCGCCCGATTCTCGCGAAGGCATCCCATGACCCTGGCCAATATTCTGGAAGCGATCATCCTAGGTGTGGTCGAAGGCCTGACCGAGTTCATCCCGGTTTCCTCGACCGGTCATCTCCTGCTTGCAGCCCGCTATCTGAAATTCGAGGGTGACGATTCCTTCGTGATCCTCATTCAGCTCGGCGCCATCCTCGCCTTGCTCGCCGTCTATGCCGAGAGGCTGTGGCGCATCGCCACCGCTTTGCCGAAGGACCGGGAGGCCCAGCATTTCGTCCTCGGCGTGCTGGTTGCCTTCCTGCCTGCCGTGGTCCTCGGCGTGCTGCTCGAGCACAAGATGAAGCAATATCTCTTCAACGTGCCAGTGGTCTGCTACGCCCTGATCGCGGGCGGTTTCGTCCTGCTCGCCATCGAACAGTTCAAGATCGAGAAACGCTTCTCCAATTGCTATGTACTGCCACTGCCGGTCTATCTGAAGATTGGACTGTTCCAGTGCCTGTCGATGATCCCCGGCGTTTCGCGCTCGGGCTCCACCATCGTCGGCGGCATGCTGCTCGGCCTCGACAAGCGCTCGGCGGCGGAATTTTCCTTCTTCCTGGCGATGCCGACCATGGTCGGCGCCTTCGTCTATGAGTTCGCCAAGTCCTACAAGACGATGACGACCGACAATCTCGGCCTGACCGCCATCGGCTTCGTCACCGCCTTCATCTCGGGTTGGTTCGTGGTGAAGACCCTGCTGGATTTCGTCTCCAAGCGCGGCCTTGCTCTGTTCGGCTGGTGGCGCATCGTCGTCGGCGTGATCGGCCTCTTGGCCTATTACACGATGGGTTGATTGCACGAGGGGCTGAGCGCGAGCCCGCAGCAAAAAGGGCCGGTCTCCATAGAGACCGGCCCTTTTCTTGTTCAGATCGCCGTCGCCGGCCGTCAGGCCACCTTGTTCTCGAACTGGCCGGACTTGCGGAAGCGCCACAGATAGCTCGGCACGATCGCTTCCACCGTCGCCGGCTGGATACCCAGCCCCTCCAGCGTCAGGCCGTCCTTCCTGGCCTCCTCGGACACGATATTGTCGTGGCGCAGCAACGTGACCTGATCGCGCGTCAAAGGCGGGGTGAACAGGCCGAGCGACAAAGTCCGCGCCAGCTCGAACAAGGTCGCCTGCACATTGGCGATGGCGAAGGGCATCGGCACAAGCAGGCGTTTGCGATTGGCCGTCTTGAGCACATATTCGAAGATCTGGCGCAGGGTCAGCACTTCCTGGCCACCGAGTTCATAGGTCGCGCCGGGCTTGAGGGCGCCTTCGGCACCACGTGCCAGCACCTCTGCAACATCGCCGACGAAAACCGGCTGGAACTTGGTCTCGCCGCCGCCGATCAACGGCAGCACGGGCGACATCCGCGCCAGCCCGGCGAACTTGTTGAAGAAATCGTCATCCGGGCCGAACATCACTGAGGGACGCAGGATGATGGTGTCCTCGAAGGCAGCGCGGGCAGCTTCCTCGCCCTTCAGCTTGGTCTTGGCATAGACTGAGTCGGAGCCCGCATGCAGGCCGAGGGCCGAGACATGCACAAAGCGCTGCACGCCGGCGGCCTTGGCGGCGCGGGCGATGGCACCGGGGCCGAAAGCCTGCACGGCATCGAAACTGTTGGCGCCGCGCTCATGCATGACGCCGACGAGGTTGACCACCGCCTCCGCGCCCTCGACGGCGGCGGCGATCGATGCGGGATAGCGCAGATTCGCCTGGACGCCGTGGATCTGGCCGACGGCACCGGCCGTCATCAGATATTGGGCGAGATCCGGACGGCGCACGGCCACCCGCACGCGGAAACCGCGCTTGGCGAGCGAGCGCACGAGATTGCGGCCCACAAATCCCGATCCACCGAAAACCGTGACCAAGCGATCGCTGACTGGCGCCATTTGCTAGAAACCTTCAAGAATGGACGTATCGGGTTTTCCTTAGCGCGGCAGGCCGGGACTGTATAGAGCTGCCGACGCTTTCCATGGGGTACTATGCGATCCTGCCCTGGATCCCCATTGCCAAAGCCTTTGCGAGTGGTCGGAATCACCGGGAATCGCAAAGACGCACCGAAACAACAAACAAGCGTTCAACCATCACCGCGCCTGGCTCAGGGGATTACAGCGATCGCAGCCAGTCATGGCCGGGATGGGTAGCCTCCAAGCAGGCCTTGAGCCATTGTCGCTCCGCAGCCTCCAGCTTCGGTAGGGCGTCGCGGAAATCGGCCTCGTCCTTGTCGCGCTGATATTTGGCCTTGAACAGCAGGACGGCGGCCGGCTTGAGATAGGGCAGGCCATCGTCCGTCATGCCGATCATCTCGGCCCGCGGCCTGGTGATGCCAGGATCTCTCTTATAGACCCAGATATGCGGGGTTCCCGGCTCGAGCATCATGTCCACGCGCCAGCATTGCGCCGCCTCGTCCCGGCACCAGATCTGGAAAATGCCGTCCGGCGGCTCCTGGTCATCCGGCAGATGTTCGACGATCCCATCGCCTGCCGTATAGAAGCGCATGCCCGCCAGGGTATTCCGGAACAAGGCAAGATCGCCACGCAGGACGGTGAATTCGAGATCCTCGTGATCGCGGGTCTGATGCCCATGCCAGAGGTCGAGCGCCCAGCCTCCCACCACGCACCAGGGCTTGGGCACGCCCCCTATCCGCCGGGCCAGTTCGGCGGGATGCCAGGCGCGCCAGGTCTCGAGTGCCACGCTGTCCTCGGTCCTCATCAAGCCCCCGCATCCTGCCTGCTTCCCGTCCGGCGTCAGCCCTACGACGCCTTTCCGGCCGATACAATCCAGGCAGAGACAATCCGCTTTGGGCTACCCCGCTTTGGGCGCTAATGTCTGATACCGTCGGCGCGATCGCGAGCGTGGCGGGACAGGAGAATGATGACCGCCTCTGTATTGCCGCATGACGGCCTCGGCCTCGATACGCTGCGCCTGGAAACCCTGATTCGCTTGCGCTGGATGGCGATCGCCGGCCAGTTGGTCGCCGTTCTGGGCGTGCGCTACGGCCTCGGCTTTCCCGTGCCGCTGCAGGCTTGCTTGCCGCTGATCGGCGTCTCCATCCTGGTCAATCTCGCCTTGCGGCTGCGCTACCCGGCGACTGAACGCGTCGATCCGGCCCGTGCCGCGACCCTGCTCGGTTTCGATATCGTGCAGCTTGCGGCACTGCTCTTCCTCACCGGCGGCCTGCAAAATCCCTTCTCCTTCCTCTTCCTCGCCCCGGTGATGATCTCGGCGACCTCGCTGCCGCCTCTGATGACCCTTGCACTGGGACTGCTGGCCATCGGCTGCGCCTCCCTGCTCACGGCCTGGCATCTGCCGCTGCCCTGGTTCGAGGGCCAGGCGTTCGACATGCCGATGCTCTATGTCATCGGCATGTGGTTCTCGGTGCTGCTGGGCCTGGCCTTCATCGGCGTCTATGCCTGGCGGGTGGCCGAAGAGGCCCGCCTGCTCTCCAACGCGCTCGCCGCCACCGAGCTGGTGCTGGCGCGCGAACAGCATTTGTCCCAGCTCGACGGCATGGCCGCCGCCGCCGCGCATGAATTGGGTACGCCGCTCGCCACCATCGCGCTGGTGGCCAAGGAACTCGAGGTTGCCGCGCCGCCGGAAGGCGATTTCGCCGACGATATTCGCCTGCTGCGCAGCCAGGTCGAGCGCTGCCGCGAAATTCTGGGCAAGCTCGCCTCGCTCGGTGACGATGGCGGCACCCCCTTCGCCCGCCTACCCCTGCCGCTGCTGATCGAGGAAGTTTCCGCACCGCATCGCGATTTCGGCATCGCGATCTCCGCCGAGTTCCAGGGCCAGGAGGAGGACGCCCCCTCAGCCCCGCGCAATCCTGGCATGCTCTACGGCCTCGGCAATATCGTCGAGAACGCGGTGGACTTCGCCAAATCCAGGGTGAGCGTCACGGCGAGCTGGGACGCCAAGACGGTGACTCTCATCGTCGGCGACGATGGTCCCGGCTTTCCTTCCGAAATCATGGGGCGCCTCGGCGATCCCTATGTCACCCAGCGCCGTCCGCGCCTGCCAGGCCAACCGGGCGGTGGCCTCGGCCTCGGCTTTTTTATCGCCAAGACCCTGCTGGAGCGTTCCGGCGCGGCGATCGCCCTGGCGAACCGCCCCTGGCCGGAAAGCGGCGCCATAGTCAAGCTGGAATGGCCGCGAGATACCTTCGAACGCTGAGGCTTGAGTTCCACACCGGGACCCTACATGCGCAGCGACCGGCGCCCCGGCTAAATCTTGCAAGACCACGTTTAGACCTGGACAAGCTTTGTCCGATGATCCTATGCCACTGCATTCTCCAAATTATTTGTATGACCTTTCGTTCAAGAAAATGCATCAAAACAAAGACTTAATGAAAATTTGCGCTACTATGCTCCTGCACTTTGCTCATCGAGCCGTGAGGAAACCCTGGCGAAGGTCGAGATCAGCCGGATGGCAACAGCGAGGATTGGCGGGACTTGCGTCTTGGTCCGCGAAACGACACGGCGGACTGCCAGTCTTCATCGCGCCACGGTGCGGCGAGGACGTGGGGCCGGCAGACAGGCCGCTCTCATCGGCGTCCCGCAAGCTCCGGCGATCGAGTTCTTTTCGCTCGCCCCAAGCGCTCGCGCCGCTCCCCCAGCCATGATCCATAATAATCTCTGGGGATTGCAATCGCCGCATAACCGAATAAACGATAGCGGGCTGTCGCCAGTGAAATTTCTTCACTTTGCCGCTATAGTCCCCACTGTGGCGAACTGTCGCGCCAAAGGAGGCGATCGGGTCTTCGATCCAAAGAGCCTGACCTCAGGCCCTGGAGGGAGCAGGAGGCTCGCGCTGAATTGGCGAGACGCATTCCCTTCACGCGAAACGGAGCCCCTTCGCTCGAACAAGGATTAGGTGAGTCTGCATTATGGTTGCCCCCGAATTTCCCGATCGTTCGCTTCTTCTCGTCGATGACGACAAGGCGTTCCTGCAACGTTTGGGCCGAGCCATGGAAGCCAGGGGCTACACCGTCACCACGGCCGACACGGTCGCCGAGGGACTGGCGCAGGTGGAGGGCTCGCCGCCCGCCTTCGCCGTGATCGACATGAAGCTCACCGACGGCTCCGGCCTCGACGTGATTTCGCGCCTGAAGGTCAAGCGGCCCGATGCGCGCGGCATCATCCTCACCGGCTACGGCAACATCGCCACCGCCGTTACCGCGGTGAAACTGGGTGCCTTCGACTATATCGCAAAACCAGCCGATGCCGACGACATCCATGCGGCGTTGATGGCCGATCCCAGCCACAAGCCGGAATTGCCGGAGAACCCGATGTCCGCCGACAGGGTGCGCTGGGAACACATTCAGCGCGTCTACGAACTGTGCGGCCGCAACGTTTCGGAGACGGCGCGGCGCCTCGCCATGCACCGGCGCACCTTGCAGCGCATCCTGGCCAAGCGCGCCCCGCGCTGATCTGGCACGCCCCTTCCCTCTCATAAGAAACTTCTAAGCGCCGGCCGGGTCCGCATGCTCCCGGCGGCGCTTGCGCTTCCACCCGCATCCGGCTAGCCCTTGGCGAATCCTGGAGCAAAGCGCGTTCAAGCATGAACGCTCATTTACTTCAGTTCTTTGGTTCGACGCGTCTTTGCGGTTCTTGCCGATCCCGGCAGATCGAAAAACGCTTTGGGGAGTGAATCATGAAGACGAGAGCGGCTGTGGCATGGAAGGCGGGAGCGCCTCTGACGGTCGAGACCATCGAGATCGGCGGCCCCAAGGCGGGCGAGGTGCTGGTCGAAATCATGGCCACGGGCGTGTGCCATACCGATGCCTACACCTTGTCGGGCGCCGATCCGGAAGGCCTGTTCCCGGCCATTCTCGGCCATGAAGGCGCGGGCATCGTGCGCGAAGTCGGCGCCGGCGTCACCAGCCTGAAGCCGGGCGACCACGTCATCCCGCTCTACACGCCCGAATGCCGCCAGTGCAAAACCTGCCTGTCGCAGCGTTCCAACCTGTGCACCGCCATCCGCACCACCCAGGGCAAGGGCGTGATGCCCGACGGTTCCAGCCGCTTCGCCTGCGACGGCGGCGAGGTCTTCCACTATATGGGCTGCTCGACCTTCTCGAACTTCACGGTGCTGCCGGAAATCGCCCTCGCCAAGGTGCGCGAGGACGCTCCCTTCGACAAGATCTGCTACATCGGCTGCGGCGTCACCACCGGCATCGGCGCGGTGATCAATACGGGCAAGGTCTGGCCCGGCGCCAATGTCGTGGTGTTCGGCCTCGGCGGCATCGGCCTCAACGTGATCCAGGGCGCCCGCATGGTCGGCGCCGACAAGATCATCGGCGTCGATCTCAACCCGGCCAAGGTCGAGATGGCCAAGAAGTTCGGTATGACCCATTACGTCAATCCAGCCGAAGTCGGCAGTGACAAGGTGGTGCAGGCCATCGTCGACCTCACCGGCGGCGGCGCCGACTTCTCCTTCGAATGCATCGGCCTGCCGGTGACCATGCGCCAGGCGCTGGAATGCTGCCATCGCGGCTGGGGCGAATCGATCATCATCGGCGTGGCCGCCTCGGGCCAGGAGATCTCCACCCGTCCGTTCCAGCTCGTCACCGGACGCGTGTGGAAGGGCACCGCTTTCGGCGGCGCGCGCGGCCGCACCGACGTGCCGAAGATCGTCGACTGGTACATGGAGGGCAAGATCGAGATCGACAGCCTGATCACCCACACCATGCCGCTCGACGAGATCAACACGGCCTTCGACCTGATGCATGAAGGCAAGTCGATCCGCTCGGTGGTCACTTTCTGAAGACCGGGTTTCAGGCCCCCGCTTCGACAAGACGCAATGACCGATCCGCGCTCCGTCTCCACGGGCGCGGATTTTCCTTATCCGCTTCATCTAACTTTACAAACGCCCGGACGGCGCGAAACCTCCGGTGGCTAGGCTTCATCATCCCGCAGTGCCCGGGCATTGCCCTTGCGGTGCCCCCTGGCGCTGCTCTTGCAGTGCCCTCCGGCACTGCCCTTGATGGAGACTGACATGAGTGAAAGCCCGAACGCTCCCGTTCCCGCACGCCGCTGGCCGCGCGTGCTGGTTCTCGGCGGCGCCATGGCAGCCGGCATCGCCCTCGGCGCTGGCGGATTGGCTGCCGCCGCGGTGATGGGTGGTGGTGGCTGGCATCACGGCCCCCGCCTGGAGCGCATCCAGAATTTCGTGCGGATGTCGCTCGATTCCGTGGCCGCGACCTCCGAGCAGGAGGCCAAGGTGCACGACATCGTCGCCGCGGCCTATACCGACCTGGCGCCCAAACCCGAAGACAGGGCGGCCTTCCGCAAGCAGGCGATCGACCTGTTGCGGGCGCCCACCATCGACAAGGCGGCGATCGAGAAATTGCGCAGCGATTTCGTGGCCCGGACCGACGCCAAGTCCAAGCGCTTCGTTGAAGCCGTCCTCGCCACCGCCGACGTGCTGACGCCCGAGCAGCGGGCCAAACTCGCCGAACGGGCCGATTTGTGGAGCCCGCGCGGCCCGATGATGGGTGGCCATCGCGAACACCATGACGGACAGGGCCGGCCCGAACGGCCGGCTGATGACGGCAAAGGCGGCGACAACGGCGACAATTGAGGCGCCTCCTGGAGCAAAGCGCGCTTGGCGCCAAACGCCGCTTTACCTAACTCCTTGTTTCGACGCGCTTTTGCGATTCGTGGTCATTCCATCCAATCGCAAAACGCTTTAGGATCGACGCAGAATAACGGCCGCTCGCTCGGACGTGTCGAGTCATGAATTGGGTTCCAATCCATGACTGCGACACGTCCGGGAGCGGCCGAACGGATTTTCTCTATCCCGGAGCGGGCAGTGGCCGTGGAACGTATCCTGATTATCGACGACGACACCCGGCTCGCCGCCATGCTGGGCGATTATCTGGCGGCCGCGGGTTTCGACGTCGATCACAGGCCCTCGGGCGCGGAAGGGCTCGGCGCCATCGAGCGCGACGGCTACGATGCCGTGGTGCTCGACATCATGCTGCCTGATTTCGACGGCTTCGAGGTCTGCCGCCGCCTGCGCATGCGCTCCAACATCCCGGTGGTGATGCTGACCGCCCGGGGCGACGATACCGATCGCATCGTCGGGCTCGAGATCGGCGCCGACGACTATCTGCCCAAGCCCTTCAATCCGCGCGAATTGCTCGCCCGCCTGCGCGCCGTACTGCGCCGGCGCTCGGCACCGGCCGAACTCGACAACCAGACCCTGCGCTTCGGGCGCCTCACCATCGATCGCGGCTCGCGCAGCGCCCGCATCGACGGCGAGGAACGCGCCCTCACCAGCCATCAATTCGATCTGCTGCTGGCGCTGGCCGACAATGCCGGCAGAGTGCTCAACCGCGAAAGGCTGATGGATCTGGTGAAGGGCGAGGAACTCGACGTGTTCGACCGTTCGATCGATGTGCATATCTCCCGCATCCGCGCCGCGATCGAGGACGATGCCAAGCATCCGCGCCGCATCCTCACCGTGCGCGGCGCCGGCTATGTCTTCGCCAAGCGCCAGGATGCCGATTAAGTGACGCCGATTGAGTAGAAACCAGCCTATAAGGGTCATAACGGTCGCGGACTGCCGGCCACGTTCCATCGCCCGGTGGAGCGGCGAACACCGGCACGGCAGAGCAAAGCGCGTTCGGGACCATCATATCGTGTGCGCCCATGCCTAAATTCTTTCGCAAGCGTCTGTTCTGGCAGGTCTACCTCACGCTGCTCGCCTGCCTCGTCGTGCTGGCTCTGCTGGTCGGTACGCTCTGGCGCATGGCCGGCGATACGGCGGGCGAGCGCTGGGGCGCTTTGCGCGTCCGGCTCACCGACGAGTTGGTGCGCTTCCAGGAACGCACGCCCGAGGACCTGCCCACCGAGATCCGCAAGCTCAGCGAGGAAATGGGAGCCTCGATCTCCGTCTACAGCAAGGAGCGCGTGCTGATCGCCTCGCGCGGCTTTCCGATCGCCCTGCCGGCCGGAGACGACGATGTTCCGCAGCGCTGGCTCGACCATGTCGTCCGCCTCGATTTGCCGGGTGGGCGCACCGTGCTCGCCCAATTGCCCAGGCCGCCGAAGCCGGGGCTGCGTGTCCTGTTTCTGGTCCTGCTGGTCGCCGGCGGCGTCGGCATCGCAGCCTGGCCGGCCACGGCTCGGCTGACCCGCCGGCTCGAAACGCTGCGTGCCGGCGTCGAGAGCTGGGGCAGCGGTGCCTTGAACCGGCGCGTGGCGGAACAGGGAGCCGACGAGGTCGCCATGGTGGCCCGCAGCTTCAATGGCGCCGCCAGCCGCATCGAGGCGCTGGTCAATTCCCAGAAGGCCCTGCTCGCCAATGCCAGCCATGAATTGCGCTCGCCCCTGGCAAGGCTGCGCATGGCGGTGGAGATCGGCGCCGACAAGCCCAGCGTGGCGGTGCGCGAGGAAATCAACAAGGACCTGCAGGAGATCGACCAGTTGGTGGAGGAGATCCTGCTCGCCAGCCGGCTCGACTACGCCGCTGCCACGCCACTCGAAGGGGCGCCGGTCGACCTGCTGGGCCTGGCGGCCGAGGAAGCCGCCCGCACCGGCGCCGCCGCCGATGGCGAGCCGGTGGAAATCCGCGGCGATGCCACGCTGCTGCGGCGGCTGATGCGCAACCTCCTGGAGAATGCCGGCAAGCATGGCAAGCCTCCGGTGGAGATCACCATCGCCAGCGAGAGAGGACGGGCCCGTATCGAGGTGTGTGACCGCGGCCCCGGCATTGCCGAGAAAGAGCGGGATCATCTGTTCGAGCCGTTCTATCGACCCGCCGGCCGCAGCGAGATCTCGGGCGGCTGGGGGCTCGGCCTGGCGCTGGTGCGCCAGATTGCCGGGCGCCACCGCGGATCGGTGCGCTGCGAAAGCCGCGAGGGCGGCGGCAGCCGTTTCGTGGTGGAACTGCCGCTGGCGTGAACGAGTACGGTCTGTACCGTCGCACGGCCGCCTCACGCATACGCATGGGTGCCGAAGCGTCGGGCCAGGAAATCGGCCGCCTTCATGACGCCTTCCGGCGAGATGGTATGATCGAGGCCAGGCTCGATGAAGAGTTCGGTCTCGACACCCTCGCGGTCGAGCCGCTCGGCAGCCGCCTCGCTTTCGCGGGCGGGAATGATCCTGTCGTCCTCGCCATGAACGAGCAAAGCCGCGCTTCCCGTCGCCGGCGCCAGGGGATCCGGCGTCGCCAGCCTGGCGGAAAAGGCGACGACCGCCAGCGGCCAACGGCCGGAGGCAAGCGCGTCGAGCGCCATGATCCCACCCTGCGAAAAGCCCGCCAGTGCCACGCGCCCGGGCGTTTGAGAAAAGCCATGCCTGTCGATCACATCCCGCAGGGTTGCGTCGAAGGCCGTGCGGGCGGCGACAATGCGGCCGCCGCGGTTCTGCGCGGTCACGCCAGCGACGCTGAACCATTGCCGCCCCGTCTCCCCGGCATCGAAGGCAAAGGGCGCGTCCGGCGCCGCCAGCACGGCGCCCGGCAGCATCTCGCGCCAGATATCACCCAGATGCATCAGATCGCCGCCATTGCTGCCGACGCCGTGCAGGAGGATGATCAGGTTGTTTGTCATGCGGCCTTGGCCTCGGCGGTATCCAGGCCCGGCAGTTCGGGGCCGACAGGCACGATGCCGCCCGGATTGAGCGCGCTGATCGAATAATAGCCGCGCTTGATGTGGTCGATGCTGACGGTCTGGCGGATCCCCGGCACGGCGAGCATGGCTGCGAGATAGGCCGAAAGCGCGGGATAATCGGCCAGCCGCCTGAGATTGCATTTGAACAGGCCGTGATAGGCGGCATCGAAGCGCACCAGCGTCACGAACAGGCGAATATCGGCTTCGGTCAGGCCGGCGCCGAGCAGGAAGGGACCGCCAGCCGCCAGGCGCTGTTCCAGCCGGTCGAGCATGGCGAAAATCTCGCGGAAGGCGGCTTCATAGGCTTCCTGCGTGGTGGCGAAACCGGCCCGATAGACGCCATTGTTGAGGCTGGGATAGATGGCCTCGTTCAGGGCGTCGATCTCAGGACGCAGATCCTTGGGGTAGAGATCGATCTCGCCGCGGGCAAGGGAGCCGAAACCATCATTGAGCATGCGCAGTATGTCGGCGGACTCGTTGTTGACGATGGTGCCGCGCTGCCTGTCCCACAGCACCGGCACCGTGGCGCGGCCGGTATAGGTAGGATCGGCGCGGGTGTAGACCTCGTGCATATAGGTCGCGCCATTGACCGTATCGGGCGTGGCGCCGGGATAATTGCCGAAACGCCAGCCCTGCTCGGTTGTGGTCGGTTCGACCACGCTGACGGAGATGACGTCATCGAGGCCCTTGAGCCTGCGTCCGATCAGGGTGCGCGAGGCCCAGGGGCAGATCAGTGCGACATAGAGATGATAGCGCCCCGCCTCGGCCTGGAAGCCGGCCTCGCCCGTCGGCCCCGCGCGGCCGTCGGGCGTGACCCAATTGCGGAATTTCGAGACCTGACGCACGAAGCCGCCCTGCTTGTCGGTCGCCTGTACTGGATGCCAGTCGGCGCTCCATTTTCCGTTGACCAGCATGGCTCAACCTTTTCGGGTGACGATGGAGAACGATGTTCCCCACGGGTCGTGCAAGGCGAAGCCGCCTGCCTTCTCCCTGGTGGCAACGCCGGCCGCCTGGACTCGGTTCCTTACGGCGGCAAGGATCTTCGCATCGGCCGCGATCATCCCCACTTCGGCCAGACCCGTCGAGGGAAAATCGCGCTGCCCCGCCCCGCGGCTGTTCCAGATATTGGCTGCGAGATGATGATGATAGCCGCCTGTCGCAAAGAAGCTGGCGCCGGGGTAGCGGGCCGTGAGATCGAAACCGAGCACACCGCCGAAGAAGGCATCCGCCGGCTCGGTGGCCCCGACCTGGAGATGCACATGGCCGACGATGCCGCCGGCGGGGTAGCCCTGCCAGCGTGTCGTACCGGCTTCGGCGATCACGTCCTGCACATCGAGGCGCTCCGTTGACATCGTCACCGTGCCGCCGTCGATGGTCCAGGCGCTACGCGGACGGTCGGCATAGACCTCGATGCCGTTGCCCTCCGGATCGGCCAGATAGATCGCCTCGCTGACCAGGTGGTCCGAAGCGCCCTGGAGCGGCAGCCGCGCTTCGACGGCATGCTTGAGCCAGCGGCCGAGATCCGCCCGACCGGGCAGCAGGAAGGCCGTATGGAACAGGCCGGCCTCCCGAGGCGAACGCCGGCGGGCCTGCGGATCATGCCGCAGCTCCAGCAACACCGTGTCGCCGGTTCCGAGCCGGCGCAGGCCGGCTTCCGACGACACCGGCTGCAGGCCGATCGCCTGTTCGTAGAAACCGCTGACCGCATCGAGGTCATGCACGGTCAGGCTGACCGTGCCGATGCTGAGGGGAGCGTCACTGGCTGACATGATATCCTCCGGACGAAGGCTGGTTGGCTCGAAAGGCTCGGTTCTAGTGGGCGGTGCCGCGCGAGGGCGTTGGCCGCAATGCCAGGGCACCGTCGCCGATCAAGGCGAGCGCGAGAAGGCCGGCGATCCACAAGGCCAGGAATTCCCAGCCGCCATTGGGATTGGTGAAGAAGAAGCCGGCCGGGCCGTGCACGGTGGCGATAGCGCCCGCCAGCACCGGAATCAGGGCCAGGGCCGCCAGTCGCGGCCAGACGCCGAGGATGAGGGCAAGGGCCCCGATGACCTCCCAGGCGATGGTCACATAGGCCAGTGCCGGCGGCAGGCCGAGCGAGCCGAAGAACTGGGCCGTTCCAGCCGGCGTGAACACGAAGATCTTGAGCCCGGCATGGGCCAGGAACAGGACGCCGAGCGCAAGGCGGAGCAGCAGGGCGGCATAGGGAGCGGTGCGGGTGTCGGACATGGTTGTCTCCAGGCAAAGGGTTTGCTGTCCCTAATCTGCACCATTTCCATTGCAGAGATTATCCTCGCCAAGGATAGAATATTCCTTCCATTCCAGAAATTATATCACGACCAACCCTGCTCCCAGGGCGGTCTGCCGCGATAGCGCTCGGCCAGGAAATCGACGAGGACGCGGATCTTGGCCGCCAGATGCCGGCCGGGCGGATAGAGGGCATACGCCCCG
Source organism: Labrys sp. HAY1-8F (assembly GCF_056754975.1). Taxonomy (NCBI): domain Bacteria; kingdom Pseudomonadati; phylum Pseudomonadota; class Alphaproteobacteria; order Hyphomicrobiales; family Xanthobacteraceae; genus Labrys; species Labrys sp. HAY1-8F. The sequence goes on from NZ_JBPGWZ010000002.1 coordinate 2,451,934, forward strand.
AGCGACCTGTCTTCGAAGGCGCGGAGCAGCGGCTTGAGCCGGCCGGCCCGCAACGCCTCGCCGGCCAGGAAGCTCGGCCCGCAGGCGACGCCAAGCCCGGCCTCGGCCGCTTTGAAGCTGGCCTCCCCGTTCGAGAACTGAAGCCGCCCCTTGACCGCCACCTGCAAGGTGGCCTTGTCAGTCATGAACTGCCAGGTCAGCGGATCGTGAAAATTTGTATCGATGATGCATTCATGGCGCGCCAGCTCGTCGGGATGGAGGGGTTCGCCATGCTCGGCGAGATAGGCGGGCGAGGCGGCCGCCACGACGCGGGTCTCGCAAAGCTTGCGGGCGATCAGGCTGGAATCGCTGGGATTGCCGATGCGAATAGCCATGTCGAAGCCCTCGTCGACCAGGCTGACCACGCGATCGGTGAAGCCGACATCGAGCTGGATGTCGGGATAGAGTTTGGCGAAGGCGACGAAGGCCGGCGCCAGATGCATGGTGCCGAAACTGAGGGGCACCGACAGCTTGATGCGCCCCGCCGCGAGGCTGGAGGCGCTACGGACGGAGGCGTCGAGGGCATCGAACTCTTCCAGGACGATCTTGATGCGTTCGTAATAGGCGCGGCCGATCTCGGTCGGCGACAAAGCCCGCGTGGTGCGCTTGAGCAGTTGCACGCCGAGATCGGCCTCCAGCCGCGACACCAGCTTGGAGGCCTGGCCCGAACTGGTGCCGAGCCGGACCGCCGCCCGAGAGAAGCTGCCGGCCTCCAGCACTGCCACGAACATGCGGTCGCATTCGAGCCGTTCCATGTACTATTTCCGATCTGGAGATAATAGTGCCATTTTTAGCTCAAAAATCTCCGCCACGGAAAGAAATCGGGGCTGAACTAGGAAAATACCGCTATCGAATGAAGCGCGACAATCCTTCCGCGGTTTCGGGGAAGCTGGGCCGGCAAAGCCGGGCCGGATGGGGCGGATGGCGCTAATGGGTCATGATAGAGCAGTCGCAACGCCACTCTCCCCCTTCCGTCGCTGCCATGCAGCGACACCTTCCCCGAAACTGGGGAAGGATTGTCGTGCCCAATTCGGTGTGCTCGTTATCTTTGTGCACGATACCGCCTCTACGGCGACACACCCGCCTCTTCCACCTCCTCGACATCGACGCCGACCCAAAGCCCGATGAAGGCCGAGGGGGAGCCGATGAAGGAGCCCGCTATCGGCACTGCCTGATGCGGCTCGCGCACGGCGGCGATGCGAATCAGGCGATCGGATGCCACCAGGCCATTGGTGGGGTCGAACTCGATCCAGCCGATATCCGGCAGATAGACTTCGGCCCAGGCATGGGTTGCCCCCGCCCCCTGCAGAATGGGCGCACCCATTTCGGCCGGAGGATCGAACAGGTAGCCGGAAACGAAACGCGCTCCGAAGCCGAGCAGGCGGGCGGCGGCGATGAACAAAGCCGCGAAGTCGCGACAGGCGCCGCTCCGGCTGGCGAAAGTGAAGGCGGGATCCTGGGTCGACTGTTCGAAACGGGTGACATAGCCGAACTCGCCATGGATCTCCTGGCACAGGCCGGTCAGCAGGTCGCGCGCCCCACCCGGATGGCGCTTCGGGGCACCGGCGATCCAGAGCCTGAGCTCATCGGGATAATCGTCGGCGGAGGCGAGCATGGCGGCGCCGAGATCGATGGCCTCGTCAGCCGAATAGGTCACGGGAAAGGGGGCTTCCCTGCCGGTCAGATGGGCCGTCGGTGCAGCCGAGGCGAAGCGCTCGATCTCGAGGTGGCTCTCGATCGACAATTCGCCGGCCTGTCCCGTGAAGACCCCCGTGCAGACCTCATTGCCGAAAACATCGTAACTCCAGGCGAAATCGGCTGGCAGCGAGGTGGTGAGGGTGGCCGAGATCAGCCTCATCTCATGGCTGTCGCGTGGGCGCAGCATCATGCGATGCGGGCCGAAGCTGACCTGTTCGGCATAGCGATAGGTCGTGCGATGGCTGACGATCAGGCGTTTCAAGGCATAACTCCCTTCGAGCGACGGATTCGCTCCAGTCGAGAAGATGGACGAGGCGAAAAAATAGGGTATGACCGAAACAAGCCGGCGACAGTGGAAACTCTCGCCGGACGATTGGCGTTTGTGATTCAGCAGTCTTGCATGGATTGCAAAAGCGCATCGAAACAATGCGTTGGAGCAGGCAAACGTTCCGCCGCTGTGCGGCTTGCTCAAGGTGTTTAGTGATTTGACGGAATCACTTCAAATCGCAAAGACACGTCGAAACAAAGAGTTAGAGCAAACGAGCGTTTCCGTCTAAACGCATTTTGCTCTGGAGAACAAGGAGTGACGATGGCAGGCCCGCCAGGCATCAAGGCACGGTCGCAGGGATTCGCCGATATTTTCGATCGCTCCACCGGAGGCGCCCTCACCCCGCTCAGCGTGGTGATCGAGAAGGTGTTGAGCCCGGTCCGGGCGGTGATCGAAGGTCGCGAGACCCTGATGTTCGGCACCAATTCCTATCTCGGCCTCAATTTCGATCCCTCCTGCATCGAGGCCGCCAGTACGGCGCTGGCGAGCTTCGGCACCGGCTCGACCGCCTCGCGCGTCGCCAGCGGCAACCAAGCCCTGCATATCGAGCTCGAAAAAGCGATTGCCGAACTCTACGGCCGGCGTGACGCCGTGGTGTTTTCCACCGGCTTCATGGCCAATCTCGGCGCCATCGGGGGGCTGGTGCGTGAAGGCGATGCCGTGGTGCTCGACGCCCATTGCCATGCCTCGATCTTCGACGCCTGCAAGCTGTCTGGCGCGAAAATCCTCACCTTCAAGCACAATGACGCCGCCGATCTCGCACGCGTCATCGCGGCAAGCGACATCGCGCCGAGCCGCACGCTCGTCATCGTCGAGGGCCTCTACAGCGTGCTCGGCGATGTCGCCGGCCTCGAAGCGATCAGCGCCGTGACCTCGGAAACCGGCACCGTGCTCCTGGTCGACGAGGCCCATTCGCTCGGCCTCTACGGCGCCAGGGGCCGCGGCGTTGCCGAAGCGCAGGGCGTGGAGGACAAGGTCGATGTGATCGTCGGCACCTTCTCCAAGAGCGTCGGCGTGGTCGGCGGCTATTGCGTCACCAATGATCCGGCCTTCCGGGCCCTGCGCTTTGCCGCGCGCAGCTATCTCTACACCGCCTCCCTGCCGCCGCCGGTGGTGGCCGCCGCCAGGCAGGCGCTTTCGATCATCGCCGGCGACAGCGAGCGCCGCGCCACCGTCACCGCGCGCGCCGAGGCCCTGCATCGCGGCCTGACCGGCCTTGGCCTGCCGCCCTTGGCTCCCCCCGGCCCGGTCGGCGCCATACGCATGCCCGGCATCAAGGCTGGGTTGGAGACCTGGACCGCCCTGCTGCGCAGCGGGCTCTATGTCAATATGCTGATCCCGCCGGCCACACCCAATGGCGAGGTGGTGCTGCGCTATTCGGTCTCCGCCGCGCACACCCCTGCCGACATCGAGAGCGCTCTCGACATCATCGCCACGGTGGGCCGCCAGACCGGCGTGCTCAGGGGCGCAGCTTAAAGCAGCAGAACCAGTCATGCCGTCCTTTCATCATCTGCAACTTCCGGTCGCGGGCGCCAAATCGTTGGTCTGGAAGGGTGATGAGTTGGTAGATTGGATCGGCGGAGCGGACATATACTGTCTGGACGGTTCGAGGACGTCGGGGCTTGTGAGGTATCGCTATCGCTTCGATAGCGTCATCCAGTCGCCAGATGGGCGATATAGCGTGCTCTATGAAAGGCTCGGCACCAAAGGAATTGTGTTGAAGGATGGCGCGGTCCTACGGGAGATCAACCGCAGTTACTACCACGCTCACGTCTACGACTTTCCCATCACCCTTTTTGAATTGCCAGATGGGCGACCGGTCATCGCGCATTGCCCTCACGACTACAATCGGCTGGAAATCGAACTTCTGGAGACAGGGGAGAGCTTAACCGGATGCCGGGAGGAACGTGCCGCCGATATCTTCCATTCTTGTCTGTCGACGAATCCCAGTGGAACAATGCTCCTGAGCGCGGGCTGGGTTTGGCACCCGATCCATGTGGTGCACCTCTATCGCGTTTCGGATGTACTGACTGCCCCCGTCTCACTCGACTCCTACGATACATATCTGCGTGCCGATACCGAGCTTGTATCTGCAACCTTCCTCGATGATGACCGCATCGCGCTGGCGACTGATCCGAACGCAGAAAATTTCGGCGATGAGGGTGACCCGGACCTCATCCCACATCCTGGCACACTGTCGGTCTACCGCATCAGCACGAAGACATGGGAAAGCAGCGTTCCCTTTGGCGAAACGGCCGGTATGCTCCATGCCGTCGATGCAGAACATGTCCTCGCCTTGTATCAGCACCCCAAGCTTGTTCACCTTCCCACCGGCAAGATCATCGAACGCTGGCCTCGGATCGCAACCGGCAATTGGGCAGGCTGCATCGATATGTCCAATCATGACATTCCGCCGCTCGCTTGGGACGCCGAGAACAAGAGGCTGGCCGTCGGCACCGCCACGCAAATCCACGTGCTCAGCCTGGTGGTGTGATCGGAGGCGGCAGGGACATGGCGCCTCCGCCACGCCGAAGGGCTGATCTTTTACGACCTCGCACATTCCTGCAGGACGGCTGGCTCACCCTCTGTCGCACCTGGTTGCACGGTAGCGTTTTTCCGCCGGCGCAGCGCGGCCCAGGCGAGGGCAATGACGGTGGCCGAGGTGACGGCGAGCAGCAGGATCATGCTGGCTCGATAGCCGGCGACGAACAGGCTGGCGGCGAGATCCTGTGCTCGAACTGGGTCGATGCCGCTGCCTGCCAGCAGGGCGGCCGCCCTGTCCGGCTCGCTCACCACCCTGTCGGTGAGGCCTGCCGCCGCAGCCGGCAAGTTGCCGGCGGCAATCTCGAACGCGTTTTCCGCCGCCAGGCGATAGACCAGGGTGGCGAGCACCAGGCCCAGCGCCCCGCCGACATTATGTAGCGTCCAGCTCACACCGATGGCGGTGCCGCCGAGCCGCGGCGCGACGGATGACAGTGCGGCGACCGTCGAGGGGCCCAGGATACAGCCCCAGCCGAGCCCCATCGCGGCGAAGGCTGCGATGACGAGGCCGAGCCCGCTGCCAACCGAGAACAGGGCCTGCAGCCCGGCGGAGAGTGCCAGCAGCGCCAGACCGGCGATGAGCAAGGGAATGGGGCCGCTGCTGTCGGCCAGCCTGCCGACGCTCGGGGAGACAAGGGCGACGAGTGCCGTCGCCGGCAGCAGCAGGAGACCGGTGATGAAACTGTCATGCCCGCCGGCGACGGCAAGGTAGAGCGGCATCAGGAACAAGGCGGCAGCATAGAAAAAGCCGAGGCAGATGGTGGTGAGGCACACCAGCAGGAAACGGCCATTGGCGAGGAGGCCGAGCGGCAGGAGTGGTGCCGCGCCGCGGTGCTGGACCAGGCCGAAGACGGCCAGGATCGCAGCCGCGGCGGCCAACAGCGCGAGGATGACGGGCGAGGTCCAGCCCCAGTCGAGCCCCTGCGAGAGCGCCAGCAGCAGGCAGGACAGGCCTGAGATCAGCAATCCCGCGCCCCACCAGTCGATGCCCTCATTTGTCTCGGCCCCACGCGACTCCGGCACGCGCGGCAGGCAAAGCACGAAGCTCAGCACCAGGAAGGGCACGTTGATGAAGAAGACCCAGCGCCAATCCAGGAGCCCGACCAGGATGCCGCCGGCGATCGGGCCGAGCGCCAGCCCCGCCCCTCCGCCGGTCGAGACGATGCCGACAGCCCGGCCGCGTTCATGCTCAGGGAACATGTCGGCGACGATCGCCGTCGAGGCGGTGTAGAGCACCGAGGTGCTGGCGCCCTGGATGAAGCGAAACAGCACGAGTTCCCCGATCGAGCCGGCAAAGCCCGCCCCGAGCGAGGCGAGGGCAAAGACCAGCATGCCGCCATAGAGCACGCGCCGCCGGCCATAATGGTCGGCCAGCCTGCCGCCGAGGACCAGGAAGGCCGAAAGCGCCATCACGAACAGGGTGATGACCCATTGCGTCTGTCCGAGCGAGGCGGCGAGGCCCCGCTGGATCTCGGGGATGGCGGTGTTGACGATGGTGAGATCGGTGCAGCCCACGAAGCTGGCGATGCTGATGCCGACAAGGGCGATCCAGCGCGAGCGGCTGCCTTGTTCCAATGCTTCGTTGCGCGCCATGGCAAGCCTCTCCGAACGATCATGAACCGGCTCAGACTACGGCAGAACCGCGATCTCGAATTGCTCCTTCTTTTCGATTGATTAGCGAAATTATTTCGCCAAATTGACAGGATGGTTTCGAGCGAGCGATTTCATGCCATCCGGGCCTTCCTGCAGGCGGCCGAAGCCGAAAGCTTCAGCATGGCCGCCACACAGCTCGGCCTCTCCAAATCCACGGTGGGCAAGGCCATCGCCCGGCTGGAGGAACGCCTGCAGGTGCGCCTGTTCCAGCGCACCACACGCAAATTGGCGCTCACCGATGCCGGCCGCTCCTTCCGCGACAGCTGCCAGCGCGCGCTGGACGAGCTGGCACGCGCCGAAGCAAGCCTCGCCAGCCACGCCAACGAGCCCGTCGGCAGGCTGCGGATCGCCCTCCCGGCCCTCTTCGGCCGGGACCGCGTCATGCCGATCCTGCTGGACCTCTTGCAGCGCCACGAAATGCTGGAAATCGAGGCCTTGTTCTCCAGCCGCCATGTCGACTTCATCGAGGATGGCGTCGATCTTGCCGTACGCATCGGCGAATTGCCGGATACGATCAGCCTGACCGCCCGCCGCCTGGGAACGCAGCGCGTGGTGACCTCGGCCGCCCCGTCCTATCTCGACAGGCATGGCCGCCCCGGCCATCCCGGGGACCTCACCAGCCACCAATGCATCGGCATCCTGTCCGACGACCACGTCCTGCCCTGGCGCTTCCTGGACGGAAGCAAGCGGCTGACGCTGCCGGTGCGCGGCCGGCTGCGGGTCGGACAGATGCAGGCTGCCCTCGCCGCCGCCTGCGCCGGCACTGGCCTGGCGCAGCTGCCGCATTGGCTGGCCGCCGAGGCGATCGTGGCCGGCCGGCTCGAAATCGTCCTTGCCGCCTTCGAGGCCCCCGGCCTGCCGGTGCACATCGTCTGGCCGTCCGATGCCGTGCTCTCGGCCCGCCTGCGCGTCACCATCGACGCCCTGACGGCAGGCCTCGCCGGCCCGATCTCGTCTTGAACAGGGGCCGGAACCTGAAATCCTCCGGATGCGGCCGCAGCGCCGGGCTGATATGGAAACGATGATTTCCCAATCGAATCACGCCCACCTGTAAGCCGAAAGACGCCCGATGAATCCGCACGACGGATCGACCGACCCGAATGCGCCGGCTACGCCGTCAGCGTCGAACGACCGCAAGCTCCCGGCCGGCATCTGGGCACTCGGCTTCGTCTCCATGCTGATGGATGTCTCCTCGGAGATGATCCATGCATTGTTGCCGGTCTATATGGTCGCTGTCCTCGGCACCTCCACCCTGGCCGTCGGCATCATCGAGGGCATTGCCGAGGCGACGGCCTCGATCACCAAGGTGTTTTCGGGCGCGCTCAGCGACTGGCTCGGCAAGCGCAAGCTCCTGGCTGCGATCGGCTATGGCCTCGCCGCCTGCACCAAGCCGATCTTTCCGCTCGCAACCTCGCTCGACTGGCTCATCGCGGCCCGTTTCATCGACAGGCTCGGCAAGGGCATTCGCGGGGCTCCGCGCGATGCGCTCGTCGCCGACCTCGCGCCGCCGCATCTGCGGGGCGCGGCCTTCGGACTCAGGCAATCCCTCGATACGATCGGGGCCTTCGCCGGGCCACTCATCGCCATCGGGCTGATGTGGCTGACAGCGGACCATTTCCAGGCGGTGTTCTGGGCCGCGGTGATCCCGGCCTTCGTCGCCGTCGCCCTGATCCTGGTCGTCGTCAAGGAGCCGCCACGGCCCCAAGGGCTTCGGCGCGTGCGCATGCCGCTCCACCGCGACGAGCTCGCCCGTCTGGGCACGGCCTATTGGTGGGTGGTGGCAGTCGCGACGATCTTTACCCTGGCGCGCTTCTCCGAAGCCTTCCTGATCCTGAAGGCCCAGTCGATCGGCCTGCCCCTGGCCCTGGTGCCCATCGTGCTGGTGATCATGAGTCTGGCCTATTCGCTCTCGGCCTATCCCGTCGGCATCCTGGCCGATCGCATGGACCGCATCACCCTGCTGGTCCTCGGCCTCATCCTGCTCATCGCCGCCGATCTCGTGCTCGCCATCGCCCCTGGAATTACCGGTGTCGGCATCGGCGTGACGCTGTGGGGGCTGCATATGGGCTTCACGCAGGGGCTGCTCGCCGCCCTGATTGCCGCGGTGGCCCCCGCCGAACTGCGCGGCACCGCCTTCGGCGTCTACAACCTCGTCACCGGCCTCGCCCTGCTGGTGGCCAGCGTGATAGCCGGCCTGATCTGGGAGATGGTGGGCCCCGGCGGCACCTTCCTCGCCGGCGCCGGCTTCGCGACGCTCGCCATGGTCGGCCTGCTCCTGGTCCGGAGCCGGCTCAAAGTACCCTGAGGCACGCCATCAAACGACCTTCGGCGCCGCGGTGGATTTCGGCGTGCGCACGAACTCGCTGCGTTTCCTGAAGATCACCTCGCGCTGGGCCGGGCCGATGACGGCGCCGATGCGGAAGAGGTCGCGGGAAACCTGGGCAAATTCGCGCAGGAAGTCGAAAAGGCTGGTCTGTCCCGGACGCAGCGACAGGTTGCCGGCTCGCAGGAACACGAAGAGGGCGGCATAGCCGATCAGGAGCTGGCTGATCAGGAGGCCAGCCAATTCCCAGCGCAGCGGCACTCCGAGCACGATCGCGGCGATGCCGGCCGGCAAGGCCACGGCCCAGGCGAGGCCCGACCACCAAACCCCCAGATGCATCGCCGCCTTCAGACGATCGCCCAACGATAGCGAGCCGTCGCCGAGGATCGGGCAGAGCAGGCGCAGCATCACTTCGCCGAAGCCCTTGGTCCAGCGCTGCTGCTGGCTCATCCAGGCCTTCATCGTCTCGGGAAGCTCGCCGGGCACCGGTACGCTCATCAGGAAGGAACCGCGCCGGCCGATGCGCCAGGCCCGGTAGGACAAATCGAGATCCTCTGCCAGCGTGCCGCCGCGCCAGCCGCCGGCCGCCTCGATGGCCTCGCGGCGCCAGACGCCGCAGGTACCGTTGAACGGCAGGGGATGGCCGGCCCAGCAGCGCGTACCCTGCTCGACGGCGAGATGCGCGTCCAGCAGCACTGCCTGGGTGCGGGTCAGCGGGTTGGCGTCCCGGTTCATATAGTCGAAGCGGGCCTGGATGAAGGCAAGCTTTGGATCCGCCAACAGGCAGGTCATGGTCTTGCGCAGGAAATCGGGATCAGGCACGTAATCGACGTCGAGAATGGCGAAAAAGCCATGCGGCGTCAGCGTCATGGCATTGGCGAGCGCGCCGGCCTTGTATTCGGTGCGGTCCTTGCGATGAACAAGCACCACGTCGAACCCCAGTGCCCGGCGCCTCGCCACCTCTTCATTGGCGAAGACGGTGGAGCCATCGGTGGAATCGTCGAGGATCTGGATATGCAGGCGCTCGCGCGGCCAGTCGAGCGCGATGGCGGCGTCGAGCGCCCGGGCGACCATGGCGCCTTCATTGTAAGTGGGGATCTGCACCACCACATCCGGCAGGTCGGCGTCGGCGGGCAGTCCATGCGCTAGCAGTCGGCGTTCAGCCTCGATGCCGGTCCGGCGCAGGCGCCAATGCTTGAAGACGAGATAGAAGGTCGCCAGGGTCGAGCCGAAGGTGACCGCCCAGCCGAGCAACGATATCACGGCCAAGATCACCGCCAGCCAGCCGGCGATCGCCCAGAAACTCTCCCACAAACCCGTCAAACTCCGTCTCTCGTCATTGCTCGCCTCCAAACCGTGGAGGGTGATTTGGGGGCTGGTCTTCAGACCCGCCTGGAAACGCCTCGCTTGCCGGCAGGCAAGGCGGGTCCGAAGACCCGCCGCCCGTCCCTGTCGCCTGTCACCGGTCACCGCGCTTGGGCGTGCGCACGAAATCATGCCGCCTCGCGAAGGGAGCGGCGACCACGCTTGCCGAATTGGCCATCGCCAGAAAGACGAGCAGGACCGGAATTGCGATCAGGGTTGCCCCGTAGCGGATGATACCACCTCGGCGCAAGCGTAGAAATGGCGGCAAGGTAATGAGAACAGCGCTGGTCACGGCATAAATCGCGACCGCCATCGCCAGAAGGGCATGTCCGCCGCCAAAACCGCGCAGCAGGCCGTCAAGCACAAAGGCGGCCGCCGCCAGCACGAAACAGGGCAGGCCAAGCTGCAGGCCGAGCAGCAGGCTGGTGCCAAGCTTGGCGGCAAGGTTCCAGTCCGAGCGCCAGACCAGCGGCAGTCCCTTGCGCGCGACCTGGATGAAGCCACTCGACCAACGCTCCTGCTGCACGCGCCAGCTGGCGAGGTCGGCAGGCGCCTCGCAGGTCAGCGGAGCCTCCAACATGAGCTGGCCGTGCCAGCCGGCGACATAGGTCCGCAAGGTCAGGTCCAGGTCCTCGGCGAGCGTGTCGGCGGACCAGCCGCCGGCCGCATCGATGGCGACGCGGCGCCAGATCGCGCCGGTGCCGTTGAACTGGAACATGTCGCCGCCTGCCTGCCGTCCCGCCTGCTCGGCAAGGAAATGCGCATCGACTGAAAATTGCTGACCCGAGGTCATCCAGTTCTGGTCGCGATTGCCAAATTCGAAGCGGAACTGCACGAAGGCGGCACGCTCATCGGCCGCCAGCACCGCTGCCGCCTGCCGCAGCCATTGGCGCGGCGCCCTGAAATCGGCATCGAGGATGGCAATCAAGGGTGCATCGCAGCGCCGCATGCCTTCGGCGAGAGCGCCGGCCTTGAAGCCGTCCCGGCTCACCCGCCTGACCTGCTGCACCACCGGGCCTCCCGGCGGCAGGCTGGCAATGGCGGCGGCGGCAAGGGCCGCCGTCTCGTCGGTGGAATCATCGAGGAGCTGGATGGTCAGCCGGTCGGCCGGCCAGTCCAGCGCCAGGGCCGAGGCCAAGGCTCCCTCGACGGAGCCGGCCTCGTTGTAGAGCGGGATCTGCAGGAGGATATGCGGAGGCTCGCCGTCCGATCGCATCGGGGGCGGCCGGTAGCGGCGCGCGCGCCCGGCAAGGCGCAGATGCTGGCCGAGCAGGACGACAAGGAAAAGGCCGGCGGCCAGGCCGATGGCATCGATCACCAGGAGCATCAGCGCCGCCCCGCCAGCGCGATCGTGGCCGAGCCCCAGGCGAGGCGGCGTGCCAGCAGCGCGTTCAGCCAGAGCGCCGGCATGATCGCCTCCCTGAGGAGCACGGCGAACGGCATGGCCGGGGAGAGCGGCCAGCCCTTGCGCCAGGCGAGCGCACATTCGGCTGTGGGCCAGAGGAAGATAGACAGCACCAGCAAGGGTATGGCGGGCAGGCCGAGGAAAGCGGCGACGGCGAGCGCCGCGAGGCAGGCGGCAGGCAGGCCTGTCAAGGGCTCGGCTGCGAAGGCCAAGGGTTCTTCCAAGCGCCGGCAGATCGCCCAACGCAGATGCCTCTGCCAGATCTCGCCAGGCTGACGAGCGCCGAGGTCCTGATCGACAGTGGCGCTGGCGAAGACCGGACGCAGGCCCCGGCCCTTCAGAAGCTTTGCCAGAGCATGGTCGTCGGCCACCGCGTCGAGGATCGCCGAGAGGCCGCCGGCGGCCTGAAGATCGCCGCGCCGCAGCAGCATGGCCGCGCCGATGCCGGCCCCGCCCCCGAGCGCAGAGAGCGCCAGCAGGAGCCTCCCGCCATAGGTATTGACGAGGCTGGCCTCCAGCAGGGCCGCGAAATTGGCGGGCCTTCGCGCCACCGGCACGGCGCAGACCAGCCCGACGCCCGAAGCCAGACTCGCCGTCATCGCGGCAAGAGCGCCCGGCGGCAGAATGGTGGCGGCGTCCTTGATCAACAGGAGATCATGAACAGCCGCTTCGACCGATTCGACGAGATTGGCGATCTTCGGATTGGCATCGGGGATGGGCGTGGTGAAGAGGAGCGAGGCGCGTGCTCGTTTCATACCCTCCCCCTCCATGGGAGGGTGGGACGCGGCAACTTCTGCCTGCCTGCAGCTCACCGAGAACAGGACTTCGAGGCCGGGGTAATCCAGGTCGAGAAGCTTGCGGTTCGCCTCGCTCCTCGTTTCCTCGATGCGCCGGAGAGGCACCAGCACGGAGATGGGGCCGCGTTCGCCGGCAACGGCCCGGCGTGCCGCGAGTGCCGGCTGGAGCAAGGCGAGCAGTGTAGAGCCGAGCAGCAGGGAGACGAGGGCGGTCCACCACAGGCCGGCCAGGGAGCCGACCAAGCCAGCAAGCACCGTCATGATCCCGCGCGCTCCCGCTCCCGCGTCAACGGCACATCGACGCCGGGGCGATCGAGCAACCAGTCGCCGAAACGGGCGGGCAACAAAGTGAGCAGACGCAATCCCGCATAGAGGATGAAGGGGAAAGCGATCACCGGCTTGCGGCGATCGAGGCCGCTGCGGATGATCCGGGCTGCCCGCGCGGCGGTGACCTTGAGCGGCTGCGGCGCGACCAGCTCGGCGTTGAGCGGCGTGGTGACGAAGCCCGGCGCGATCAGGCTGACCGCGATGCCTTCCCGTCGAAGTGCCGGCCGGATGCCCTCGGCATAGGCATGAACCGCGGCCTTGGCCATGGAATAGGCCGGCGAGGAGGGAAAGCCGCGCAGCCCGGCAAGCGAGCCGACCAAAGCGACATGGCCGCGGCGACGGCGGCGCATGGCCTCAAGGGCCGGCTCGATGGTGTTGACCGCCCCCATCAGATCGACGGCGAGCACGGCCCGCATCGCCTCGCCCGGGTCGAGCGGCCTTTGCGCGCTGGTGCCCGAGACGATGCCGGCGCAGGCGATGGCGAGATCGATCGGCGTTTCACCATCCCGGGTCGTGATCCAGGCCGCGAGTGCCTCGCGGTCGCGGACGTCGAGGCTGATGGCGACGACCGTGGCCCCGCGCGTCCGGCAGAGTTCAGTGATATCAGCCAGCCTCGCCTCGTCGCGGCCGACGAGAAGAAGGCAGCGATCAGGTGCGGCATATTCAAGTGCCAGAGCCCTGCCGATACCGCTGCTGGCGCCGGTGATCAGCACGGTCTGGCGGTTCATGGCCGACCCTCCATCGCGCACGACAGAGTCGCTTCCGCTAGGCAGGCGACCACGCCATCGCCTGTCTTGACGAAGAGACGCAGCACAGCCGGCTCTCCGTCTTCGCGACGCTTGACCGTCCGCCCGGAAATCTCGACTTCAGCACCGACCGGCACAGGTGCCATGAAGCGGGTCGACAGGCCGGTGATAACGGCCTCAGGCAGGAAACGCCGCACCGCTTCGTGCAGATAGGCGACCAGCAGCATGCCATGCACGGGTGCGGCCTCAAGCCCGATGGTGCGGGCGATGGCCGCGCTGACATGCAGGGGATTGGTGTCGCCTGAGGCACGGGCGAACGCCTCGACCTCGCTTGGGCCGATCGGGCCTATGACGATAGGCGGGATCGAATTGCTCATTGCGCCTGCTCAGGTTGGAACAACCGATAGGTCGCGGCAAAATCGGCAATGACCTCGCCATCCGCTCCTTCGATATGCGCTTCGATCTGCACATCATCGGGCGCGGAGGCATCCGCCCGCCGCGTAATCACGAAACGGATCTCCTGGCCGATCCGCAAGGCGCGATAATAGCTGAAGCGCTGGGCTATCAGCACGGGAATGAGATGCTCTTCGCCGGCAAGATCATCAAAGGCGGCCTTGGCGGCCGGATGCCACAGCCAGATCGCCGGGAAGGTCGCGGGAACCTCGTCGCCGTCGCCCGCCAATCCTTGGCTCATCATGCCATCGATGGCGGTCGCCTTGCGGTAGCACCGCACGGCCTCCGCCTCGACCCGGGCCGCAATGGGGCCGATGCGTAGAGGCGGCAGCGCGCTCATGCCTGCCCGACGATCAGCGCCGCATTGATGCCGCCGAATGCGAAGGAATTCGTCATGGCATGGCGCATCGTCACCGCCCTCTTCTGACCCGGCACACAATCAAGATCGCATCGGGGATCGGGCGTTGTCCAGTTGAGGGTCGGCGGCGCCACGCCTTCGCGCAGGGCCATCACTGTAATGGCGAGCTCGATGGCGCCGGCCGCACCGAGGGCGTGGCCATGCACCGGCTTGGTGGAGGAGACGGGCAGGTGGGGTAGTCTTTCGCCGAAGATCGCAGCGAGCGCAGCCGCCTCGGTGGCGTCATTGGCGAGCGTGCCGGTGCCGTGAGCGTTGACATAGTCGATCGCCTCCGGTTCCAGCCCGGCATCCTGCAGGGCCTGGCGCATGGCGGAAGCCGCGCCGCTGGCGTCCGGGCGCACGATGTCGCCGGCATCGCTGGAGGTGCCATAGCCGCAGAGCTCGGCCAGCGGTGCCGCACCCCTGGCCCGGGCACTCTCCTCGCTCTCCAGCACGAAGATGGCGGCGCCCTCCCCGAGCACCATGCCGTTGCGGTCCTTGGAGAAGGGACGGCAGGCATTGGGCGAGAGCACGCGCAGGGCTTCCCAGCCCTTCATGCCAGAGGCGGTGATGCAGGCCTCGGCACCGCCGACAATGGCGCGGTCGACGATGCCGGCCCGGATGAAATGGGCGCCGAGGCCGATGGCCTGCGTACCGGAGGCGCAAGCGCTGGCGACGGCAAAGGATGGGCCGCGCGCGCCATGGCGCGCGCTCAATTGCGAAGCGGCGCCATTGGGCATCAGGCGCGGCACGCTCCAGGGATCGAGGCGCTGGCCAGTGACATAGGCGTTGTGAATGCCGATCTCGATGGTTTCCCCGCCGCCAACGCCGGTGCCGACGATGGTGGCGGTGCGCTCGCCCTGCCGGTCGGCGCGGGCAAAGCCGGCCTGCACCAAGGCTTCGTCACCGGCGACGATGGCGAGCTGGGTGAAGCGGTCGCAAAAGGCCAGCACGTCGGGCTCGATATGGGCAGCCGGGTCGAAACCGCGCAACTGGCCGGCGATGCGGATATTGTGGCGCAGCTCCCGCGCCACTTCGAGCGGC
This sequence comes from Labrys sp. HAY1-8F, assembly GCF_056754975.1. NCBI lineage: Bacteria > Pseudomonadati > Pseudomonadota > Alphaproteobacteria > Hyphomicrobiales > Xanthobacteraceae > Labrys > Labrys sp. HAY1-8F. The sequence goes on from NZ_JBPGWZ010000002.1 coordinate 2,467,050, forward strand.
CCGATGGCACTCTGTCCCTCGCGCGCGGCCTGCCACAGCGCCGGAACCCCGAGTCCCGCCGCCGTCGCTGCTCCCATGCCGGTGATGTAGACGCGCTTTCTGCTCAAATCAGGACTTTTCACTGGCGATACGGGCCAGCACGCCGTCAATGAAGGATTTGAGATCCTTGGCTTCGGCGATCGAGCCATCCATCGGAATATAGACGTCGAATTTTTCTTCCACCGCCGTGAGGATCATCACGATATCGATGGATTTGAGGCCGAGCGTCTCGAAGGTTGCGTCGGGCGTGACCTTCTCGCGATCGACCATGCCCTCGGATATGATCAGGTTGACGACCTCGTCATAGACACGCTGCGGATTGGACAGGATGTTATCTTGGGTATCGGTCGACATCTTCTTCCTGGACACGTCCTTAGGCGTAATGGGACTGAATCGATGTCTCAAATACACCGAAACGGCGTGTTGACCGAGCCCCGAGCCATTCAACTACGCTCGTCATGGCATAGTTGTCGTCAAGAATCCAACCGCATTCCAAATCTTGCACACCGGTGATGGCAGCACGGCGCATCAATTCATCCACCAGGATCAGCGCGACGCTGGCACCGGAGACCGACCCGACCAACCGCGGCGCCACGCCGAACAGCACGGCGCGGCCGCCGGTGAAGCGCCGGGTCAGACCGCGCCAGGCCAGTTTCAGCCAGCCGGCGGGGGACGGCGAGCCCCCGAGATCGCCCGCGATCTCGAAGACATTGGGCAGGAACAGGGCAAAGCCCAACAATTCCCCTTTCCGTTCGACGAAGACGCCATAATCGGCCTTCAGAAGGGGTTTGAAGGCCTTGATCATCGCCGTCATCTCCGCTTCGGAAACCGGCACGAAGCCCCAATTGGCAGCCCAGGAACCGTTGAACAGGCAGCGGCCGAGCTCGGCATCCTCGGCCAGCCTGTTCATGCGCATGGCGCGGATATCGAAACCCTTGCGGCGGCGCTCCATGCCGAGCTTTTCGAGCCTGTCGGGAAGATCGCTGCGGCGGCGGTCGAAGGCGTAGGAATGCAGTGTCTTCACCAGCGTGAGGCCGGCCGCCTCCAGATGGGCGCGCAGATAGGGCGGATGCCAGGGCATCAGCACCATGGCCGGCGCGGTGAAGCCATCGATCAGCAGGCCGGACTCGGCGTTGATCGACAGCGTGAAGGGGCCGCGCATCACCTTTCTGCCCTTGCCGGCGAGATGGGCAGCTGCAGTCCGGACCAGTTCGACCACCACCTTTTCGTCGTCCACTGCGTCGAGGCAGCCGAAGAAGCCAATGCCCTCATGCTGCGGGCCTGTGGCGAGATGATCGATCTGGGCGGAGATGCGGCCGACGGCCCTGCCCTCCCCATCATAAGCAAGCCAATAGGCCGCCTCCCCATGGGTCCAGAAGGCGCTCTTGCCGGGATCCAGCAACTGGGCGCGGTCGTGGTCGAGCGGCGCGACATAGTCGCTGTAACAGGCATAGATCCGCCGCGGCAGAGCAAGGAACTGCCTGAGCTCGCGCTTGGAGGAGACGGGACGGACGGTGACCGGCATGCCGTCCTTCTGTCAAGTTCGAGCGGGAAAGGCAACGGGCGTGAGAAGAACACGCCAGCCTCAGCCACTGGCATCCGTCGGGCTGCCCCCTTGTTCCACCTCTGTGCTTTGGTTATGGCTCCAATCATGGAGACCCAGCCCTTGCTGCAGCCCTTTGCCGATATCTGGCGCCAGCGCGAACTCTTTCGCGCCATCCTGACCCGCGAATTGCAGGTGCGTTTTCGCGGCTCGGTGTTCGGCTGGGCCTGGGCCGTGCTGGCGCCGCTGGTGATGCTGTCGATCTACACGCTGGTCTTCTCCGGCGCGCTCAAGGTCGGCGCCGCCCAGGAAGGCAGCGGGCGCTTCAGCTATGCCTTCTCGATCTTCGTCGGCCTGGTGGTGTTCAATTTCTTCGCCGAGATCGCCTATCGCGCCCCTCTCTTGCTGGCCGAGCACAAGCACATCATCCGCCGCTCGATCTTCCCGCCCCAGATCCTGGCCTGGATCGCGGTGGCGCGCGGAGGCGTCTATATGCTGATCGCCCTCGGCGTGCTGCTGATCGGGCAGATCCTGATCAACCAGTCGATCCACTGGTCATGGCTGGCACTGCCGTTCATCCTGATGCCTCTCTGCCTCTGCCTGCTCGGCATCGTCTGGATCCTCTCCACCATCGGCGCCCTGACCAGCGACCTCAACCATTTGATCATCTCGATCATTCCGGTCGCGATGTTCGCGACCCCGGTGTTCTATGAAGTCTCGAATGTGCCGGAGGGCTGGCGCTGGCTGCTCTATCTCAATCCCCTGACCGGTATCATCGAGATGATGCGCGCCGCCATCCTGCGAGGCACCTGGCCTGATGGCCTGCTCTATCTCGTCTGCCTCGCCGCCTCGTTCGCGGTGTTCTATGCCGGCCGGACCCTGTTCATGCGAAAGAAGACGATCCTTGTCGACATCATCTGAACAGAGGGCCAGCCAAGATCTCGCGCAAGAACTCGCGATCGAATGCCGCGACCTCGGCAAGGCCTACCAATTCTATCGCCATCCGATCGACCAGGTGAAGCAGGTGCTTCTCGGCGGCAAGAAGCGCTATTACGACGAGTATTGGGCACTAAAGGAGATCGGCTTCACCATTCCCAAGGGCGCAGCGGTCGGCATCGTCGGTCGCAACGGCTCGGGCAAGTCGACCTTGCTTCAGATCCTCTGTGGCATCACCGCCCCCACAGTCGGCTCGCTCACCGTCAAGGGGCGCATCGCGCCTGTGCTCGCCCTCGGCGCCGCCTTCGACTACGAACTCACAGGCCGCGAAAACTGCTATTTGTCCGGCGCCATTCTCGGCCTCAAGCGGGCTGAGGTCACCGCGAGGCTTGCCGCCATTCAGGAGCTCTGCGGCCTCGGCGATTTCTTCGAACAGCCCGTGAAGCTCTATTCCAGCGGCATGGGCGCGCGCCTCGCCTTCGCCATCTGCGCCCATGCCGATGGGGACGTGCTGATCGTCGACGAAGCCCTCGCCGTGGGGGACGATGCCTTCCGCGAACGCTGCCGGACCTTGATCCGCGCCTTCCGCCAGCGCGGCACCATCCTGTTCGTCTCCCACGACCTCGACCAGGTGATGGATCTATGCGAGCGCACGATCTGGATCGATCGCGGGCGCCTCAGGGCGGATGGCGATACGCCTGGGGTGATCACCGACTATTGCAAGGCGCTGGCCGAAGAGCCCGACGATCCCAACCGCTTCGCCTTCATGACGTGAAGGCCCCCGAATCAGGCCCGTCGCCGCTGTGGTTCGACATAGGTGGAGAAGATGTGGTCCCAGAACGAGGTGACCACGCCGTAATTGCCTTCCTCGCCGCGATAATGATGCACCATGTGCTGCAGGCGCAGGCGATAGAGCAGGCTGCCCGGCTTCGACGACCAGTGATGCGATGCATGATGCACCAGCATATAGGCGACGTAGCCGAGCAGGATGCCGCTGGTAAAGCCGCCAGCAAAGGCATGGTTGGCGAAATAGAGCGGCAAATAGAACACCAGGAAGATCACGCCGACACTCAGGAAAGACGGCGCGCCGATCATGCCCTTGGGCTCCTGATGATGGGCATCGTGCATCCGGTCGAAGAACGGCACCGCATGATAGATCCAGCGGTGCACGGCATATTCGACGAAAGTCCAGCCGATGCAGCCCAGCACGAAAGCCATCGCCCAGATGCCCACGGCGGTGGCGTCATGCTGCAGAAGAGTCAAGAGAAGCAGGCCGAGGGCCGCAGCAGGACAGAGTACAAAATCGCCAAAATAGAGAATTTTGTTCAAACGCATGCGCTTCACCGTTCGATGCACTTTGGAAGCTGGAGCATATTTCTCCGCGATTGCGACAGTTTGAGGACAAAATGCTGCGTCCTAGCAGCGCGCTTCGCCCTCTCTCATCGCCGATCGCCAAGAGCAAAGCGCGTTTATGGCTGAACGATTTTTTGCTCCAACCTTCAGTTTCGACGCGTTTTGCAATTCTTGCCAATACCAGCAAATCGCAAAACGCTTTAAGCAAAAATCATGCCTATCTATGATACGACCTCCAATGTGTATGGCTCAAGCTCGATCCGCCGCAGTGGCCCCAGGCCAGCCGGCTCGCGATGCGCCACCACGACGAAGCTCGTATGCGGCAGGGCCGCCCGCAGCGCCGCGAACAATTGCGCCTCTGCGGCGCTGTCGAGGGCGCTGGTCGGCTCGTCCAGCACGGCCCAGTCCGGCCGCGCCAGGATCAGCCGTGCCAGAGCCAGGCGCTGCTGTTCACCGCCGGAAAGGCCGAGGGGCGGCTCGCCATCATCGAGACCCGGCAGTCGATGCTCGAGGCCGACCAGTTGGAGGGCCCCGGCATAGGCTTGCCGAGGCAGCATCCCGGGATCCTGCGGATAGGCCAGGACGGTCCGCAGATCCGCTAGAGGCAGATAGACCGCCTGCGGCAGGAAGGCGATCCTCCGTTCGGCCGGCAGGGTCACCCTTCCCTCGCCATGCGGCCACAGGCCGGCCATCGCCTTGATCAGGGTGCTCTTGCCGATGCCCGACGCCCCGGCCAGCCAGGCATTCTCGCCCCTCTCCAATCTCATATCCGCCAGGACGTTGAGGGCGCGCCCCTCGGGCGTGGACAAGGCGAGGCCCTGGATGGACAGGTGATCGAGCCCGCTCGTCCTGGTCCGGACGCCTTCGCCGTCCGTGACCCGTCCCAAGGCATCGAGAAAGCCGTCGAGACGGCGGATGGCTGCCGCGAGTTCGGCCAGATTGCGATAGGAGAAGATGAACCAGGACAGGGTGGTGACCACGTTCTGGAAGGCGGAAGCCAGCTTCATCAGCCCGCCCAGCGCGACCTGCCCGGCAAGATAGGCGGGCAAGGCCAGGAAGATCGGGATGCGCAGCACCGTGCTGTGATAGGGCCTGGTGAAGCAGCCCAGGATGAGGTCGCGGTTCATCAGCGCCCGCCAATTGCGCATGATGGCGCCGAAGCGGGCGTCCAGCACGCGCCTTTCGGCGGCCTCGCCCGCCATCAGCGCCACGGCGTCGGAGGATTCGCGCAGGCGTGCGAGCGCGAAGCGGAAATCGGCCTCACGGCTCTGCTGTTGCGCATTGAGCGCCAGCAGAGGACGACCGAGCCAATGGGTGAGCCCGCTGGAGATCAGCACATAGACCGGAGCGGCCCACACCATGTAGCGCGGGATCTCCACCGCCACGCCGAACAGGGTGAAGGCGAGCGGAAAGGAGGACAGCGACCACAGCAGGGCCACATAGGACACCAGCCCCACGATGCTGGTGACGACCTCCAAGCCCTCCTCGGTGAACTTGTCGACGAAGAGGCGGCAATCCTCGGCGATGCGCTGATCCGGATTGTCGGGGGTGGCACCGGCCTGGCGCAGCCTTGCATGGGTCCTGCCGCCAAGCCAGCGGTCGAGCGCGGCCGCGGTCAGCGCGTGGCGCCAGCGGATCTGCACGCTCTTGCGCAGATAGACCGCCGCCAGATACATCGCCGCATTGACGGCGATCAGCAGGCCGAATACGCCGATCTGGTTGACGGCCGCGGCCGCGTCCCGCTTTTCGAGGGCGCCGTAGAACTGGGCATTCCAATCGATCAGCAGCAGGCTGACATAGACGCTGCCCAGATTGAGGCCGAGAACCACCGTCAGCAAAGCAAGGCCCGTGCGCCCACCCGGGCCGGCGACGCACAAGCGCAGCAGCCGCCAGATCTGGCTGAAAATCCGAGGCATGATCCGCCTTTCGCTCAATCGCGACGTGCAAGGACAGCGGCCGGACCGCGCACCGCCAGCCCAATCAATTCGCCTCGCACATTCTCGGCCAGGAGCTCTACTCCATCCGGCCCGGCCCTATCGGCCCGCATTCGCCAACGCCCGACCGCGCCGGCACGCAGATGCAGGTGGAAATCGGGCTGCATGACATTGATGAAGCCCATGGCCGGCTTGACCGCCTCGATATTGCCGGACCAGGCCTGCCTGAGGCCGTCACGGCGCAGTTCGATGGTCACGGGCACGCCGGCACAGCGAGCCACCTCGAAGGGAAGCGAGCCTGGATCGTCCTCGGCCAAATCAGCCCGCTCCATCGCTTCGACGGGCTCTGCCGCCTCCGTTGCCATGCCGCGCAGTTCGGCGACGCCGGCGTCGAAAGGCTCCAGACCGTCGAGGCCGACCAGGCTGAACAGCACGGCCCCATCCTTGCCTTGAAAGTCGAGGCGCGGCAGCACCTTGTCCTTCATGCGGCCGGAGCGGTCGAGTATGACGGCGCCGAGCGCCGCCGTATCGATATCGGCATCGTGGGCCGCTCCCGCCAGGCGCACGGCGAAACCGGAGCGTTCGACCCTGTCGACAGGACCGATGCGTTCATGGGTGGCCCCACCCTGGCTGGTGGTGAGCATCACCCGGCCGAGGCGTCCTGCAGCCTCCAGCACATCGGCGGCATGGTGCAGCAGGCGTTCGCGCTGCAATCGTTGCTGGCTCATGACGGATCCTTAAAAGGTGATGTTGGCGCCGAGCCTGAAGGTGCGGCCGGCGGCTGTCTGCAATTCGAGCGGATTGGAGAAGGCGACGTTCGAACTCGCCGTCCGGCTGTAGGTGGTCGGCATCGGCCAGCGGAAATAGCGCGTATCGGCGATGTTGAGGATGCCGGCCCGCAGCGTGATGTTCTCGGTCGGCTTCCAGCTTCCGAGGAGATCGAACACGGCATAGCCGCCGGGCTTGAAGATGTCAGGGGTGCTGGCACGGCTAACCTTGGAAGCGAAGGTGCCGATCATCTCGACTTCCAGCCCCTGTTCCGGCTTGGTCCAGCGCAGGCTGGCGACGGCCGTGAGGGGGCTAGCGCCGTTGAACGGGGTCCAAGGCGCATCGCGCGTCGTCTTCTGGTTGCCGTGCTGATAGGTGAGGCTGAGGCTCGAACTCCAGTTTTCGGCCCATTGCACCTCGGCGGAGCCTTCGATGCCGGTCAGCCGGACTTTGGCGCGATTGGCCCAGGTATAGTCGACCCCCTCGCCTGAACTGGCCGGGATCTCCACGAAATTCTGGATGAAGTTGGTGTAGTCGGCATGGAAGGCCGACAGGGAGAAATAACCCCAGCCATAGCGCCCGCGCAGCCCCGCCTCGAAGGAGCGCACCCGCTCCGGCTTCAGGTTCGGCGCCGGCACGAGATTGCCGTCCGGCTGTCCTGACGAGGAACCTGTATAGAGCTGCTCGGCATTGGGCATGCGGAAGCCCTCGGCATAGAGGCCGAATACCGAATAGGTCTCGTTGAGCTTGTAGATGATGCCGAGCTTCTTGGTCAGCGCCGATTCCTCGCGCTGCCTGAGCACATAGCCGGCTACCGGCTGATAGTCCGATTTGGGCTTGGGCGTGATCTGGTTCCAGGAATAGCGCAGCGCCGGCGTCACCGTGAGCTTGCCGTCGAACAGGCTGATCTCATCCTGCACGAAGGCATCGAGCCGCTTGGTGTTGGAATCGGCGAAGTTCCAGGTGTAGGGCACGACAGTGGAGTTGGAGACCGGCACGCCGCCGGGGGTCAACACGCGCGTGGTACGATTGCGGACATAGTCGGTATAGCCATATTCGCCGTCGAAGCCCCAGACCAGCTTGTGGTCGCTGCGCCCGAGCTTGAAGGACGAATCGATCTGCAGGCCGGCCTGCAGGAAGCGCTGCCCGAACTCGGTGACATTGTCCTGATATTGCTGATTGCCATTGGCGAGGGTGCGGTGTTCGCGGCTGGTGACCTCGCGGCGCTGCGGCGACCAGGTGATGTTCCAGCGTATCTGGTCGGCGAAGGCGTATTCAGGCTTCCACAGACCGTCCAGCGCGATGCGGTAGCGGGTGAGTTCCTGGCTCCCTGTCCAGGAATGGATGAAGGGCAGTTGCGGCGGATTGGGATTGGCGGGCGTGCGCACCGTGGTCGGCCCGCGATTATAGAGGGAGTCGACATCCCTGTTGCGATCGAAGATCTCGCCGGTGAGCTTCAGTTCCAATGATTCGGTGGGCCGCCAGACGATCTTGGCGAGGAAGTTCTGCCCGAGTTCGTCCAGCGGGTTGAAACTGCCGCAATCGATGGCACCATATTCGACCCAGCGCGGGCAGCCATAGCGCCCGCCATCGGCCCGGGCGCGCGAGAGCTTGGCCTCGCTCGCTTTCTTGACCGAATAGCCCAGCAGGATCTCGAGATTGGGGGAGACGCGCCAAGCGCCGAGGGCGGTGTTCACCAGAGCCTTGTTGTAGCTGTCGAAATTGGTGCTCGCCTCAAATCCCCAATTGCGTCCTTCCTTGATGATGTCGGCTGGGTCTTTGGTGGTGAAGGCGACCAGGCCACCAACCGCATCGGTACCGTAGAGCGCCGAGGCCGGGCCGCGAATGATCTCGACCGACTTGATGAAGGGCAGATCGACAAAGTCGCGCGTGCCGTCGGTGTTGCCGTCGAGGATGCGCGAGCCGTCGACGCGCATCTGGATGCGGTTGCCGCCGACGCCGCGAATGGTGAAGCCGCCATTGCCGCCGAAGGGATCCGTGCTCGAACTGTTGCGGCTCACGGTGATGCCCGGCTCGTAGCGCGTGAGGTCGTCGATGTCGCGCACCATATGCGACTTCAACTCCTTGTCCGAAATCACCGTCACCGAGGCCGGCACGTCGAGAAGCTGGCGCTTGGCGCGCTCAGCCACGACGGTAACCGGCTCCAGCATCACAGGCTCGTCATTGCCGGCCTGCTCCGATGTCACCGGCCCGGCCGGTTGGCCTGGCAGCGGCTTGCTCTCTTGTGCATGCGCGGCCATTGCGCAGCCTCCCAGAATGAGGCCCGCAGCCATAATGATCCTCGTCTCCATCTTACCCCCCAAAGTAAACTCCGGAGGCGGATAAACACTATACATCCAACATGAATCAACACAAAATAATAATTTGTTTGATGATTATATAAATTCTAACATACGTATACAAAAATGGCTCTCGACAACGCATAGTTTAACGAGAGGAACTAAAAACTGCGCAATCTGGTGAACTGACGAACTCTCACACATCCTGTGGGAGAAATTGGCATCCCGCCTCTCTCGCAAACCATTTTTGCGCAGGTTTGAATTCGTCTAAAATATTGATATTGAATCATTTTATGGAGTCAGATAGAGAGTTGGCGTTTTGCAGAACGCTTTCCTTCCCGAGATCACCAGCCATGAGCACGCTAAATTCCGAGCTTCGCATCGACACGAGTTTTGGAAATGAATACTTGAATTCAATTTGCAATGACTTTGAAACAGACGAATTTCCAACCCGGCGCACCGGCGAGACCGCCCAAATCGAACTACCGCGCGGGCGAGGAATCGCCTATCTTGCCGCGCGTCCCAGCGAATTGACGATCAAGGCCGAGGCCGACACGGAGCAGGGCTTGTCGGCTCTGAAATTCATACTCAGCCTGCGCCTCGAAAAGGCGGCACAGGCCGAAAAGCCAGAATTGGTGTGGACCGGAGACGGGTGCGATATTACCGTGCTTCCTGGTCTTCGCGAGATGCGGGTCAGGCAGGTCACCCAGGTCACGCCGCTGATCCGGCGCATCACCCTTGCGGGTGAGGATCTCCAGCGCTTCACGCGAGACGGCATCCATATCCGCCTGCTCATCCCGCCGGCGGGGCTCGACAAACCGGAATGGCCCCGCCCGGCCAGGAATGGACGCCGCATCTGGCCGCCGGAGGAACGCCGGCCGACACAGCGCCTCTATACGATTCGACGCATCGACGCGGCAGCGGGCGAGGTCGATGTCGATTTCGTGCTGCATGGTGATGCCGGTATCGCCTCGGGCTGGGCGGCCCGGGCAAAACCCGGCGACATCGTGGGCATGCTCGGGCCGGGCGGCGGCGAGATCGATGAGGCGGACTGGTACCTGATCGCCGGAGACGAGACGGCCATCCCCGCCATTGCCCGCATCTTCGAGGCCATGCCGGCCGAGGCACGCGGCATCGCCCTGATCGAGGTGGCGGATGCCGACGAGATCCAGGCCCTCGTCCCGCCTGCTGGCGTCGAACTCAAATGGCTCCTGCGCGACGGCTGCCCGGCCGGCGAAAGTGGCCTCCTGGCCGAGGCCGTCATCGCGGTCCCGCTTCCCTCCGAGGGCCGTTTCCAGTGCTGGCTCGGCGCCGAAGCGGAGACGGCGCGGCGGCTGCGCCATCATTGGCGCGAGGTCCTGCAGCTTCCCAAACATGCCGTCAGCGCCGTTGCCTATTGGCATCGCGGCGAGCCTGGCCACTGAAGCGGGCGGGGCAGCCTCAGCCCAGCGCCATCTTGCCGATGATGCGCATGCCGTCGCCGATATCGGCCTCGATGGCATCGCGCAGCCCCTTGGCGTCGCCCCGCTCGATCGCGGTGATGGCGCGATGATGCTGGTCAACAAGGCCGCTCATGTCGAGATCCTCGTATACAAGCCGCATGAACGGGCCGAATTGCAGCCAGAGCGTCTCGATCAGGGGCAGAAGCACCGAAGAGGGCACTGCGGTATAGATGGCGAAATGGAAGGCGTGATTGGCCCGCATATAGCCTTCGGCATCGTCTTCGGCGAGGCAGCGCTCGACCTCGTCGTCATGCGTCCTGATGGCGGCGAGGCGTTCGGCATCGATGGCGGGCAGCGCCCTTTCGGCCGCCTCCCCCTCCAGCAGCATGCGCACGCGCACCAATTCCTCGAAGCGAGCGGGGGTCATCACGGGAACGCTGACCCGGCGCGTCGCGGTCAAGGTCAAGGCGCCCTCGGTGACCAATCGCGTCACTGCGGCCCGGACGGGCATCGGACTGACGCCGAGCATCTCGGCCAGACCGCGCAGGGTCACGGCTCGGCCAGGGACGAATTGGCCGCCAACCAGCCCGCTGCGGATCGCCGCATAGACCTTGTCATGCACCGGCGCCAACTTGCTGGCGGGCTCGCTGCTGCTCGACTTAGGCGAACTCGGCATGGGCGAAACGGACTCCATTTGACACGGCCAAGATTTGTGATCACAATTAGCGCAGATGAAGGATGCGTCAAGACGCAACGCATTCACAACCCCGGTGTACCATGGGATTTCAAACGCACGGCGTGAACAAACTCGCCGGCGATGCTGCAGATTTGCCTTCGGCTTCGAATAATTTGCCCTCCGCCCCGCAAGTCGACGTCATCGAGGTGCTGCTTCCCGACACCAACGGTATTCTCCGCGGCAAATGGCTGCCCGGCTCGGCAATCGACAAGGTCCTCAAGGACGGGGTTGCCATGCCGCAATCGATGTTCGGCCTCGACGTCTGGGGGCGCGAGGTCGAAGAAACCGGCATTCATATCGAGACCGGCGACAAGGATGGCCTGTGCCGCCCCGTCCCCGGCACGCTCAAGCCGGTGCCCTGGTCTTCCCAGCCCGCCATGCAGGCGCTGATCTCGATGTATCTGCCGGATGGCCGGCCCTGGATGCTCGATCCGCGCCATATCCTCAAGGCCCAGCTCGACAAGTTCACGGCCCTCGGCCTCAAGCCTGTGGTTGCCTTCGAGCTCGAGTTCTACCTGCTGCAGGGCGGCGGCGAACCGGGCGAGACGCCTAAGACCGTGTTCCACCGCGACACCGGGCCCGCCCGCCAGAACATGTATTCGATCTCCGATCTCGACACCTTCGCGCCGGTGATCCAAGAGATGCGCGAGGCCGCCAAGATCCAGGGGTTGCCGGCGGATTCGGTGATTTCCGAGGCCGCACCCGGCCAGTTCGAGATCAATCTCTACCATCGCGACGATGCCATGGCGGCGGCTGACGACGCCGTGCTGCTGCGCCGGATGATCCAGGGCGTGGCCCGCAAGCACGGCCTGCGCGCCAGCTTCATGCCCAAGCCCTATCTCGACACCGCCGGTTCGGGCATGCACATCCATGCCAGCCTCCTCGATGCAGAAGGCGCCAATGTCTTTGCCAAGCCGGACACGGGCGCGGAGACCCTGCGCCATGCCGTCGGCGGCATGCTGACCCATATGCCAGAGACGGCCCTGCTGTTCGTGTCGAGCTATAATGGCTTCCGCCGCCTGATGCCGGGCTCTTATGCGCCGGTCTCCCTGACCTGGGGCTATGACAACCGCTCGGTGGCGGTGCGCATTCCCAATGGCAGCCCGGCGGCCACCCGCATCGAGCATCGCATCGCCGGCGCCGACGCCAATCCCTATCTCGTGCTCGCGGCCATCCTGGCCGCGATGCATGAAGGCATGGAGAACAAGATGCCGGCGCCCGAGCCGATCATCGGCAATGCCTATGATCTCGGCGCTCCCAGGCTGTCGGGCTCGATGCAGGAAGCCGTGGCCCTGTTCCGGGGCTCGGACTTCGCCCGCCGGCATTTCGGCGAGCATTTCGCCGAAGTCTATGCGGTGATGAAGGAACTCGAATGCGCCGAGTTCGAGCGCCGGATCTCCAGCCTGGAATATGAGACCTATCTGTAGTCTCGCAACATCCGCTCCTGCCCGGTAACGGACTTGCTACATAAAACATCACGAAAAGCCCTTCGGAAGGCTTGAGCAGGTTCAGCAGGAGTTCTAGCTTCCAGAGAACAGCGTCGCGTCCGGGAATGCGCGTCGCTCACCCAGAGGAGGTGTTCCCGATGTCAGCCTTCAAGAAACTGGCTCTCGCCGCCACGGCCGTGGCCTTGCTCGCGGGCCAGGCCATGGCCGAGGACAAGGTCGTCAACGTCTATAACTGGTCGGATTACATTGGCCCGACCGTACTGGAAGATTTCACCAAGGAAACCGGAATCAAGGTGGTCTACGACACCATGGATTCCAACGAGGTGCTGGAAACCAAATTGTTCGCGGGCAATTCCGGCTATGACGTCGTCTTCCCCTCTGCGACCTTTGCTTCACGCCAAATCAAGGCGGGCGTGTTTCAGAAAATAGACAAGTCCAAATTGTCCAACTACAAGGAATTGTGGCCCAAGATCATGGAGAATCTTGCGGTTTACGATCCTGGCAATGAGTACCTTGTCGACTACACCTGGTTCACCACCGGCATCTCTTATAATGTCGACAAGGCCAAGGCCGTCTATGGCGACCAGCCCATGAACAGCTGGGACGTGGTGTTCAAGCCTGAGAATCTCGCCAAGTTCAAGGATTGCGGCGTCTATTTCCTCGACAGCCCCGAGGATGTCCTGACGGCCGCCCTGAAATATCTCGGCAAGGAACCGGGCTCGACCGACAAGAAGGACATCGACGCCGCTGGCAAGCTGCTCGAGGCTGTCCGGCCTTATGTGAAGAAGTACCACTCTTCCGAATATATCAACGCGCTCGCCAATGGCGACATCTGCCTGGCCATCGGCTGGGCCGGCGACACCTATCAGGCCAAGGCGCGTGCCGAGGAAGCCAAGAACGGCGTGAAGGTCGACTATGTCGTGCCCAAGGAAGGCACGCTGATGTCGATGGACACCATGGCCATTCCCAAGGACGCCAAGCATGTCGACGCGGCTCATGCCTTCATCAACTACATGATCCGTCCTGACGTCGCGGCCAAGAATGCCGACGCCACCAAGTTCGCCTCGGGCGTGCTGGCGGCCAAGCCGCTGGTCGACAAGGCGATCACCGACAATCCGCAGATCTATCTCAGCGACGACATGCTGGCCAAGACCTACACCGTGCAGCCCTATCAGGCCAAGGTGCAGACGCTGGTTACCCGCACCTGGACGCGGGTCAAGACGGGCCAGTGAACTGGATCTAGGAGCGCGGACTTCCAGTCCGCCTCTTGCCTCACCGTCAAGCGCGGCGATTCCAAGAGCGGACAAGATGTCCGCGTTCCGAAAAATGCCCTCACTCCACGGCGCGGTTTCCGCGCCGTTTTCTTTTGTCCGATGAATTGATTTTGCCGGGCAATTGTCGTTCCATGCGACCAACCAAAACCAACGAGGAACCGATATGCTCCCCAAGGAATTCGTGGTCGCCGACCCGCGCTTCAAGGCGCTCATCTTCGGCAATTCCCAGCTCGACAAGCTCTATACGGGCACGCGCTGGGCGGAGGGGCCGGCCTATTTCCCGGCGGGCAAATATCTGATCTGGTCCGACATCCCCAACAACCGGCTGATGCGCTATGACGAGACCGACGGTTCGGTTTCGGTGTACGACCACGACAGCCGCAACCAGAACGGCCACACCGTCGACCGCGAGGGCCGGCTGATCGCCTGCGAGCATCGCGGGCGCTGCGTCAGCCGCATCGAGCATGACGGCAGCCGCACCATCCTGGCCGACAAATACGAGGGCAAGCGCCTGAACTCGCCCAATGACGCGGTGGTGAAGTCGGACGGCTCGATCTGGTTCACCGACCCGACCTACGGCATCGATTCCGAATATGAAGGTGATGCAGCGCCCTCCGAGATCGGCGCTTCCTATGTCTATCGCCTGCCCGCGCGCGGCGGAAAGCTGCAGGCGGTGGCCACCGATTTCGTCAAGCCGAACGGCCTTGCCTTCTCGCCCGACGAATCCAGGCTCTACATCGTCGACACTGGCGCCACCCATGTCGAAAACGGCCCGCGCCACATTCGCGTCTTCGACGTAAGCGAGGACGGCATCACGCTCTCGGGCGGCAAGGTCTTCGCCACCTCACCAGCCGGCCTGTTCGACGGCCTGCGTGTCGACATCCACGGCAATGTCTGGACATCTTCCGGCGAAGGCGTGATCTGCTATGCCCCCGACGGCACGCTGATCGGCAAGGTACTCATCCCCGAAGTCGTCGCCAATGTCGAATTCGGCGGCCCCAAGCGCAACCGCCTCTATATCTGCGGCACCACCTCGCTCTATGCGGTGTTCCTGAACACCCAGGGGGCCAAGCGGCCGAAGAAATAGCGCGTTCTGGCCTAATGTGGTTCGCCGGGGAGGAAAACACTCCGATTTGTCGTAGCCGGGCTTGACCCGGCTATCCAGAAGCCACAGGCGCAAATCCGGCTCGGGGCTGGATGCCGGGCCTTTACAGCAAGCCCGGCAATGACAACGCCTGCGCTCGCTTGCGTGAATCGCATTGTCCTCAAGGCTCCCTGATCACGACATCGAAGGCCGGCGCCCTCGCGGCGCCGGGCAGGCTGAAATGCCACCATTCCCGCGCATAATTGGCCAGGCCATGCTCGGCGAAGGCGGCGACGAGGGCCTTGCGATTGGCGGCGGCCTGCGCCGGCACAGCCTTGCTCGCGGTCCAGGACATCTCGTCGAACAGGTCGAAGCCGCCGCCGAAATCGAGCGGCAGAACCTGCCCGGCGGCATCGACTTGCTCCGCCCCGATGTCGACGGCGATGCCCTTCGAATGGGACGAGGCGCGTGCGACATAGCCGAGCGCGAACAGTCTCGACTTGGGCGTACGGGGATAGAATTCGGCCTTGGTATGCTGGTCCGCGGCATCGCCGGCCCAGGTCAGAAAATCGGCGACGGCTCGCTTGGGCCGGTAGCAATCATAGACGACGAGCCGCCAATGGCGCTTTTCGAGGTCACGGGCCGTCGCGGCCAGCGCCTGCGCGACCTCTCGGTGCAGCCAGCAGACGGGGCTCTCATAGCCCGCCACCGGCCGGCCGACGAAATTATGGGAGCCGGCATAGCGCATGTCCTGGCGGATGCCGGGCGCGATGTCGGCCAGGCGCACGAAGCCGGGCGGCAGGTCGACGGCGAGGGCAGAAGTGGGCATGTTTGCGATGATGGCCACGCCAGCAAGAAGTAAGCCAAGCGTTGCTCCCCTCGGATCCCGGCAGGGAGAGCAGGGGTGGTGACGACCGCTCCTCCTCAATTCTGCGGTTCGCATGCGGCCTCCGGGGCGGACCAGAGCAGGAAGACCCGGTGTTCCGGGCCATCGACGGCCTGGAAGCTGGCATTGCCCTGTGCATCGGGATGCTCCACCTGAATGCCCGCGGCAGGAACGTCGAGGCGGATGCCCTTGGTATTTTGCGTCGCCGTGAGTGTGCCGCCATCGCCGTCAAGGGTGCACGCGAAGACGGTTCCCTGCTGGCGGCAGCCGCCGCCGGCCCACCATTGACGCTTGTCGCCCCGAAACCACAGGCCGACACCGATGCCCGAGCCGTTGTCGGCGAGAAGACGCACGGTGATGCGGGTCACGCGCTGGTCGACATGCTTGACGAGATGGGCGGTGTCATAGTCGCGGGCATAGCACAGCGCCGCCCTTGCCGGCCCCGCCATCGCCACCAGCCCAGCTATCACGGCGAACACGCCGACGAACCGCCCTTTCGGGAACATTCCTTCACCCCTCCTGCGCTTTGTCCTGATTTCACTGGCATTGTGTGCCGGATGCAACTATCTCGACCCCATTATGGCATTGATCAAGATCTGCGGTCTCTCCACTCCCGAAACGCTGGAAGCGGCTCTGGCCGCCGGCGCCGACATGGTCGGCTTCGTGTTCTTCGAGAAATCGCCCCGCCATATCGGCTACGACCTTGCGGCGCAGCTCGGCGCACAGGTATCGGGCCGTGCCCGCAAGACTGCACTCTCCGTCGATGCCGACGACGCCAGGCTCGATGCCATCGTCGCCGCTCTCGCCCCCGACGGCCTGCAGCTCCATGGCAAGGAAAGCCCCGAACGCGTCGCCGCGGTCAAGGCGCGCTACGGCCTGCCGGTCCTGAAGGCGATCGGGGTTTCCAGCGCCGCCGATCTCGAACGGGCTGCGGCCTATCGCGGCGTGGCCGACTGGCTGCTGCTCGACGCCAAGCCCCCGAAGGATGCCGCCCATCCCGGCGGCAACGGCGTGACATTCGACTGGACGCTGCTCAAGCATCTCGACCGCACCCTGCCCTTCATGCTATCGGGCGGGCTCGATCCCGCCAATGTTGCCGAAGCCATCCGCATCAGCACCCCCGACGGGGTCGACGTCTCGTCGGGCGTCGAAGACCGGCCCGGCGTGAAGAATCCCGACAAGATCAGGGCTTTCGTGGAGACGGCAAGACAGGCTTATGCCGCCGCTTCCACCTCATCCCGCTGACAACAGGCCGCAACGATGACCGAGACACCCAAGCTGAATTCCTTCCGCAACGGACCCGATGAGCGCGGTCATTTCGGGCAGTTCGGCGGGCGCTTCGTCGCCGAGACGCTGATGCCGCTGATCCTGTCGCTGGAAGAGGCCTACAAGCAGGCCAAGGCAGACCCGGCCTTCCAGAAGGAGATGGACGGACACCTGGCCACCTATGTCGGCCGGCCCTCCCCGCTCTATTTCGCCGAGCGGCTGACCGAGCATTTCGGTGGCGCCAAGATCTATCTCAAGCGCGAGGAGCTGAACCATACCGGCTCCCACAAGGTCAACAACGTGCTCGGCCAGATCATGCTGGCGCGCCGCATGGGCAAGCCGCGCATCATCGCCGAGACCGGCGCCGGCCAGCACGGCGTCGCCACCGCTACGCTCTGCGCCCGCTTCGGCCTGAAATGCGTGGTCTATATGGGCGCCGTCGACGTCGCCCGCCAGGCACCCAACGTCTTCCGCATGAAGATGCTCGGCGCCGAGGTCATCCCCGTGCAGTCCGGGTCCAAGACCCTCAAGGACGCCATGAACGAGGCGCTGCGCGACTGGGTCACCAATGTGCACGACACCTTCTATTGCATCGGCACCGTGGCCGGTCCTCATCCCTATCCGGGCATGGTCCGCGACTTCCAATCGATCATCGGCCGTGAGACCCGCGAGCAGATGATGGAAGCCGAAGGGCGCCTGCCCGACAGCGTGATTGCCTGCATCGGCGGCGGCTCCAATGCCATGGGCCTGTTCCATCCTTTCCTCGACGATCCTTCCGTCGAGATCATCGGCGTAGAGGCGGCGGGACACGGCCTCACCAGCCTGCATGCCGCCTCGATCGCCGGCGGCCGCCCCGGCGTGCTGCACGGCAACCGCACCTATCTGTTGATGGATGCCGACGGCCAGATCGAGGAAGCCCATTCTATTTCCGCCGGCCTGGACTATCCCGGCATCGGGCCGGAACATTCCTGGCTGCACGAGGTGGGCCGCGCCACCTATCTGTCGGCGACGGACCAGGAGGCGCTGGACGCCTTCCAGCTGCTGTCGCGCCTGGAGGGGATCATACCCGCGCTCGAATCGGCCCATGCCCTTGCCAGGGTGGCCGAGCTCGCGCCCAAGCGGCCCAAGGATCACCTGATGGTGGTCAGCCTCTCCGGCCGCGGCGACAAGGACGTACCGCAGGTTGCCGAGATTTTGGGAACGTCACTGTGACCTCCCGCCATCCCATCCTGCCGCCCCTTGCTCCGAGCTTGTGACCCCATGACCAGCCGCATCACCGCCCGCTTCGCCGCCCTGGCCGCCGAAAAGCGCGCCGCCCTGGTGACCTTCGTCACCGCCGGCGATCCCGACATCGAGACTTCAGCCAAGATCCTCGCCGGCCTGCCGGCCGCGGGCGCCGACGTCATCGAACTCGGCATGCCCTTCACCGATCCGATGGCCGACGGGCCGGCCATCCAGGCCGCGGGGTTGCGCGCCCTCAAGGCCGGCATGACGCTGACCAAGACGCTCGGCGTCATCCGCGAATTTCGCAAGACCGACGATGCCACGCCGATCATCCTGATGGGCTATTTCAACCCGATCTACATCTATGGCGTCGAACGCTTCCTCGTCGATGCCAAGGCCGCCGGGGTCGACGGCCTGATCGTGGTCGACCTGCCGCCGGAAGAGGATGACGAACTCTGCCTGCCGGCGCTGAAGGCCGGCATCGCCTTCATCCGCCTGGCGACGCCGACCACGGACGACAAGCGCCTGCCCAAGGTGCTGCAGAACACGTCCGGCTTCGTCTATTATGTCTCGATCACCGGCATTACCGGTTCGGCCACGCCCGATTTCGGCGTGGTGGCCGGCGCGGTCGGCCGCATCAAGCAGCATACCGACCTGCCTGTTTGCGTCGGCTTTGGCGTCAAGACCGCCGAGCATGCCCGGGCTATCGCCGAGGGCGCCGACGGCGTGGTGGTGGGCTCGGCCCTGGTGGAAGCGGTGCGCACCAGCCTCGACGCCGACAACAGCGCGACGGACAAGACCGTACCGGCCGTGCTCGCACTGGTCAGCGACATCGCCAAGGGCGCCCGCAGCGTCAGGAAGTAATACCCGGCCCGGTGTTGCCTCAGAACAGCTCCGGCCGCTTCAGCCGGAGCGTCTGCACCAGGCTGTAGGTCTTGAGATCGGAAAGCTCGCCACGGTCGGCCATGCCAGCCAGGTCCTTGAGCCCGATCTCGACCACTTCGATCTCTTCGTTCTCCTCCGCCAGACCGCCGCCAGCGCCGACACGGCTCGCCGCCGAATATTCGGCCAGGAACATATGCATCTTCTCGGTCGAGATACCCGGCATCACGAAAGCCGCGCCGAGCGGGACCAGAGCCTTCAGTTCCAGCCCGGCCTCCTCCATCGCCTCGCGCCGGGCGCAATCGGCCGGATCGTCCTCGTCCAGGATGCCCGCCGGCGCCTCGAGCGAAGCCTCCACCCCATGTCCCTTGAGAATTGCCACGCGCAATTGGCGCACCAGCAGAGCCAGCCGGCGCTCGGGATCGAAGGGCAGAACCGTCACCGCATCGCCGTGATCCTCGACGCTGCGGTGAATCACCGCGCCGCCCTGCGTGCGGGCCTTGACCATCAGCAGCCGGTTCCAGCCGTCATAAAGCAGGGCCTCGTCGAGAATCGCTGCAGGCAAGGCATTCACTCCATTCAAATCCAGAGGCGCCCTGCGGTACGGCACGATCACCAAAAATCGCAAGGCCTTGGAATCGCAAGCTTCGGAATCGCAGGACACGCAATCGCAAGGCATGTCGAGATGAAGCGCCCAGGCGAAGCCATGCTTCGCTAAAACGCGTTCTTCTCGCATCCACACAAGCCCAGCAAGGTGTCAAACGCAAGGCGGGACGCCAGTTTGAAGCCGGTTTCATCAAGCTGTCGCAAGAACTGCAAATGGGCGTTGACATCGGCCCTCCGCCCCCCTAGAAGACCCCCGCGCCCAGATGGCGGAATTGGTAGACGCGCACGGTTCAGGTCCGTGTACTGCAAGGTGTGGAGGTTCGAGTCCTCTTCTGGGCACCAGTTTCGAAAAGGCTCGACGTGGCTAACGGCCCGTCGGGCCTTTTGCATTTTGTGACCTTGGAAGTCCTGTGCCGGTGCCTGCAACGGCCTTGTGGAGTCGCTGCCGGCTAATCATACAGAGCGCCGACACCCAGGCCCTGCATCTCAACTGTCGTCGCGCATTCTCTCCGCCCGTTCACGGGCTTCAGGTGGTATCGGCAGCAGGCCGGAGCCGCGCAGCATTGCCTCGATCGCCGTATTGGCATGATCGAGCGCGCTACCGGCGGAGTAGTCCCCGTCCAGCCAGTCGGGCAATTCGTTCAGCACATTGGTGAGGCAGGCGAGCAACATCGCCTCATTGTCGGACAGGTTGGCCTTGATCCGCTGATATTCGGCCGCGAGAACGGTCGGGTGCTCGTCATAGTCCAAGGGTCGAAATGCCATGATACCGCAGCCCCGTCGCGATGTTGCAGGCCTGGCAGATTGCGTCCAGGCCCGCGTCGGAGCGTTTTGCGATTTGGCGGTGATGCCAAGAATCACAAAGACGCTCCAGCCAATCCGCTGGGGATTGGCTTGGAAACAAAGAGTTAGAGCAAACAAGCGTTTCCGTCTAAACGCGCATTGCTCTGGAGACCACTGGCTTATCGCGTGTGACCGCCAGGTTACAAGGCTGCCGATTATCCCCAGGCCGGCCTGCTTTGCGCAAGGCCTGTGATCGAAGGTCCCAAGCGCGCCGGTCACGCCCCTATCACGCCCCTGGAGGATTGTTAGCCTACAAACAGAATCAGGGGAGAGTAGCGATGGGAATGCATCTGAGCGGTCCGCATAGCGGCGAGGAACCGTGCCTGCTGTTCGAGGATTGCGGTGTGCTCTCCGCCGAGCGCCTGGCGCATGGCATTCCCTGTCTCGACTATGCCTCACCGAGTTGCGCGACGAGCGGCATCGCCGCCCTCAAGGCCAGGCTCGCCATCCGCCAGGCCATGCAGCGCGTGCATGAGCGCCTGAAGGACGCCGCCGACCGCAACGGCAAGGCACGAGACTGAGCCCTGCTCTCGACCAGCCCGGCCTGGAGCGAAGTATGTTCAGGCCGAGCCCTTCTTTCAATTCAACTTGCTGAAGAGCCGAGAGTTTGCGGTTCTTGGCGAATCGCTCTGAAAGTGAAACGCTTCTAGAAATTGGCGTTTTCCGGGATTCGACCGGCGATCACGCTGCCGCCACGAAGTTTCGCGACACTCCCGCCCAATGTGGGGCCATGTCGGATGTGGCCATCTGGAGAGAGCTCACGATGCGCAGCATTCTATCCTTGTTGGTCATTGTCTATCTGATCGGCGTGGGCGTTGAACTGGCCCCGGTGGTCCAGGGGCAGTGGAGCAGCGGCTCTGCTTCCGATTTTGCCAGCAGCATCGCCCGCGCGCTTCCCGACGCCCTGACCTGGCCGGCCAAGGTCTATCGGAGCCTGACCGACAAAGCCTGAGCACGGCCCTGCGGGGGTTCCTCGCCTTTGCTTTAGCGGGCACCTATGATCAGGTCGTCGCGTTCGGTTCGCGCGCACCGTTCCACCACGGGGGAAGCCTTGCCGGCATCTTCAGAGCATGCCTGATCCCGCTGGTGGGTTTGCTGCCGAAACGGTAGGACGCACACGGCTCTCGAAGAGCCTGCGCCTGATCCTCGCACTCGCGGCCATGCCGCTGCTCGCCCTTCTCCTCTTCGTGCTCGCTGCCATCTGCTTTGCGCTCGTGCCGGCGTCAGGGCGGGCCCAGCAGGCCGGCGGAGAACCGACGCTTTATCTCTGCGCCTCCCTCGCCCACACCGATATCGTGATGCCGAGCCGGGATGCGCTGATCGATTGGACGCAGTTGTTTCCGGCCGTAGCCCCGCCCGACCTGCCGGCCGAGGCCTATCTGGCCTTCGGCTGGGGGGATCTCGTCTTTTTCCGAGAAACGCCAACCTGGGGCGATACCAGGGTATCGACCGCTTTGGCGGCACTCGCCGGCCGGCACGACACCGCCCTCAGGGTGGTCGCCGTCAATCCGCCGATCGCCAACCCCGACTGCCTGCCGCTTTCGATCGACAGGGAGGGCCGGCTGGCCCTGATCGCCCATATCCAAGCAAGCCTCCAGCCCGACGCTGCCGGCCGGCCCCAGCAGCGCCCCGGCGGGACAGGGCTCGAGGCCTTCTATCTCGCCAAAGGCCGTTACGGGCCATTCAATACCTGCAATCAATGGGCGGCCGAGGCCCTCGCGGTCGCAGGCCTGCCCCACGCCCATTTCGCGCCCTTCAGTTTCAGCGTCACCTGGCCTCTCGCCAATGGTCGGGCAGGCTGAGCCCACAGTCGAAGCCCGCCTTGTTGCCGGAAGAACACACACCCGAGAGCTTTTGCACCCGGCACCGACAACCTCGCTGCCGGCGCACAATGCTGCCGCAATGGCTGCATACGCCCAGCCTCACCCAGCGCCGCCGCAGCTCCTGAGCCCGGCAGGCGCGGACGAATAAGAACAGCACATATCTGGATTAAAATGATACTGGCACGAAGCATTATCCTTCTGGCCTTGCCGCTGATGCTTGCAAGCTGCGTCACGACAAGCGCGAAGATCGACACCCCTCTGGCGACCCCGGCCATTGCGCCGCAGGCTGGCGCGACCGTGCAACTCGCCGCTTTGCCTGTCGTCAAGCCCGAGGAAGCTCAGACCGCCGCCGCGAGCGCGCCGGAGATGGCCGAGACGGCCGATCCCCATTACGCCGCCATCTATGCCGGCTCCAAGGATGGCGCCTATCCGATCAAGGCCGTGAACCTGGCCAGCGTGGCACCCCGCTTCTGGCGCCGCGAGGTTTCCTATGAATCATCGGAAAAGGCCGGCACCATCATCGTCGATCCCAACAAGCGTTTTCTCTATCTGATCCAAGGCAACGGCAAGGCGCTGCGCTATGGTGTCGGTGTCGGCAAGGTCGCGGACTACAATTTCCAGGGCGAGGCCATCATCGCGCGCAAGGCCAACTGGCCGCGCTGGACCCCGACCCCCAACATGATCGCCCGCAATCCCAAGCAATATGGCCGCTATCGCGCCGGCATGGCCGGCGGCCCCAGCAATCCGCTGGGTGCACGCGCCCTCTATCTCTACAGCGGTGGCCGCGACACGCTGTATCGCCTGCATGGCACCACCAATCCCTCCGCCATCGGCACCAAGGTCTCGTCCGGCTGCATCCGCCTGACCAACCAGGACATCATCGATCTCTACAAGCGCGTTCCTGTCGGCACCAAGGTGATCGTGCTGCCGACAGGCGCCAGCCGCTCGGCTTGACCGATCGCAGCAGTATGGCCCCCATTCGGCCATGCTGCTTTTCTTCAATCGCTCCGCTTGGCCGGTGAGGGCCAAGTCGCGCCCCAGGCGCCTCCCGGCATAGCGCAGGAAATCCAAACCTTTCCTGTTCCGTAAAGGAATTTGGATTTCTGCGGGCATTCATCCTGCCCGATCATTGCCCGGCCAAAAGAACAGCGGGCCTCGTATCATCGAGTTTTGCAACGGAGACGATTGGGTACTAAGGTATCCGTGATTTTCTGACGCGAGGAATGAAATGGCCATTAATCTTCCTAGCCTCGTCTCCCAACTGATCACGCCCGATCTCATTGAACGCGCCGCCGCGATCATCGGCATCGACCCGGCACTGGCCGGAAAACTGGTCGCCGCCGCCGTTCCTTCCGTGCTTGGGGCCTTCGCCAGCGAAGCCTCTTCCCCCGATGGCGCCAAAGGCATTTCCGATCTGATCTCCAGCCAGGATCCGGGCCTGTTCGACACGCTGGCGGCTGGCGTGACCAGCGGCGATGCCAACGCCCTGGCTGGAGGCAGTGATGTGCTGACCTCCCTGCTGGGCGCCGAGGGCGTCAACCAGCTGGCCAGTGTCCTCGGGCAGGCAACCGGTGCCCCTCCGCAGGCTGCCGCTTCCGTGCTCGGTCTCGTCGGCCCGGCCGTCGTCGGCGCCCTCGGCAATCAATCGCCGGAGAACTGGTCTGACGGCAATGCGGTCGCCGCGCTTTTCGCAGGCGAGAAGCAGGCGATCACCGCCGCACTCCCGGCCAGCCTGGCGGCAGGTCTCGCCGACGGTGGGTTCCTGCAAGGCCTGGAAACCGCGGTAAGCGGCGCCTTCCGGACCACCCCGCCTCAATCCACGCTGGGCTCGGCCACGGGACCGCAGCCTGGTATATCGACTGCGGGTACATCGACTGCGGGTACATCGACTGCGGGTACATCGACTGCGGGTACATCGACCCTTGGATCAAGCGGGGCGGGTGCCCAAGCCAGCCGGTCGACACTCGACACCAAGCCGCCGCCCAGCCCTCGGCTGCAGCATCAGGCCGCCCCGCCGCCACCGCCGCAATCGAGCGGCAGCATGACCTGGCTTTATCTCATCATCGCCATCCTGGTCGTCGGTGGCCTCGCCTGGTACTTCCTCTACAAGCGCCCGCAGGCGACAGCACCGGCCACCACCGGCCAGATCGAGCTGCCAGCGCCACGCCTTCTGGGCTGAAGCGTCGCGGCCTCGAAAGCCATCTCGACGTACAAAGGCGACGAAGCTCGCGCTTCGCCGGGCTGGTTCGACGTAAAAAGGCGACAAAGCTTGCGCTTCGCCGCCCTGGATCCACGTTAAGCGGATACACTTCTCGTTGACCGATCGAGCCGCGGCCCGCCGTTCAATGCAGGGAAACCGGCTCCAGTTCCTGCTCCCAGGCATTGGCGACCGCGCTCTCGGCCGAATCGGAGATCATGATCGGCGTCCCATCGGCGGCATTGAGGGTGAACAGCTTCAAGCCGGGACGGATCTCGCCAAGCTGCGGATAGAGCCGCATGGCGTCTTCCGACATGATCGGCTTGACATAGGCGACATGTCCGGCGCCCAGGGCAGCCAGCATCTCGGGGGTAGGCACAACAGTCTTGTCGTTCCGGATCATGGGACCCTCCTGAACGTTGGAAACAATGGAAAAAGGGGCAACCGGGTCGTCAGTCCCGCACCGAGATGTCGATGCGCTTGGCGACGCGCTCTGGCTCCGGGCGGATCAGGTCGACGGAAAGCAGGCCGTTCTTCAAATCCGCACCCATCACCTCCATGCCGTCGGCAAGGAGGAAAGTGCGCTGGAACTGGCGAGCTGCGATACCGCGATGCAGGAAGACTCGGGATTTGTCGTCCACCTGCCGTCCACGGATGACGAGCTGGTTTTCTTCAATCGAGACGTCGAGTTCCTCGCGGCTGAAGCCGGCGACGGCGAGTGTGATTCTCAGCCTCTCCGGCGGCCGGTCGCAGGATCCGACCCGCTCGATATTATAGGGCGGATAGCCGTCATTGGCGGCTTTGGCGACCCTGTCCAGAGCTCGTTCGATCTCATCGAAGCCGAGCAGAAAGGGTGAATTCAAGGTTGGTACGCGCGACATTTCAAAGCCCTCGCAGGAAGCGACTTTGTGGCGGGGACCCTGACGGCATCCCCCGTTCCGGCAACTCCGGAACAATCTCAATATGGGCAAGCCCAGGGGGGTTTCAAGGGGGGCCCCGAAATGGGGCGGGGATTTCCGGGTCAAGCCCCCTGGAGCGAAGCGGCCTTTTGGTGAAAACGCACTTTTGCTCGAACTCTTTGGTCCGCCTCTCGGTGTTACGCCCAATCGCAGAACGCTCTTGCGCGCCGCTCCGGGGCAGGGCAGGAACGGGTGATGATCCCTCCCGGCCTCCTCATCGCCGCTCCCCGTTCGGGCTCCGGCAAGACCACCCTGGTGCTCGGCCTGCTGCGCGCCCTCGCCCGCAATGGCGTCGCCGTGCAGCCGATGAAATGTGGGCCCGACTATATCGATCCCGGCTTTCACGCCGCGGCGGCAGCAAGGGTGAGCTATAACCTCGACAGCTGGGCCATGCGGCCCGCTTTGCTCGACAGCCTGATCCACGAGGCCGGCCACAATGCCGATCTCTTCGTCGGTGAGGCGCTGATGGGGCTGTTCGACGGCGTCGCCCGCGATGGCGCCAGCGGCGACGGCTCCTCCTCGGGCCTCGCGGCGCGGCAGGGCTGGCCGGTGCTGCTGGTCCTCGACATTTCCGGCCAGTCCCAGTCGGCCGGCGCGGTCGCCAAAGGCTTTGCCAGTTTTCGCTCCGATGTGCACATCGCCGGCATCGTCCTCAACAAGGTGGCGAGCCCCCGCCATGAAGCGCTGGCGCGCAAAGGCATCGAGGAAGCCGGTTTGCCCGTGGTCGGCGTGCTGCCGCGCAATGCCGATCTCGTGCTGCCCGAACGCCATCTCGGCCTGGTACAGGCCGACGAGACCGTCGAGCTCGACCAGCGTCTGGAAACTTTGGCCGATTTTGTCGAAACCCATTGCAGCATCGAAGCCATCCGGGCCCTCGCCGGCACGCGGCAGTTGCCGGCAGCCCCGGACGATGCGGACCTGCGCCCGGCCGACCCGAAGGACGCAGGTTTACGTCCGCCTGGCCAGCGCATCGCCCTGGCCCGCGACGACGCCTTCTCCTTCGTCTATCCGCATCTCCTCGCCGGCTGGCGCCGCCAGGGCGCCGAGATCATTCCCTTTTCGCCGCTGGCCGACGAGGGACCGGCGGAGAACGCCGATATCGCCTGGCTGCCCGGCGGCTATCCCGAGCTCCATGGCGCGCGTCTCGCCACCGCCACTCGTTTCCAGAAAGCCTTGCGCCTGTTCGCGCAGACGCGCCCGGTGCACGGCGAATGCGGGGGCTACATGGTGCTCGGCCAGGTACTGACGGATGCGGAAGGCACGGCTCACCGCATGACCGGCCTGCTCGACCTCGAAACCAGTTTCGCCAAGCGCAAGATGAATCTGGGCTATCGCCTCGCCGAACTGAAACAGGATTGCCCGCTCGGCCGGAAAGGCGGCTTCGTGCGCGGCCACGAGTTCCATTACTCGACCACCCTGCGCTCGGCCGATCCGCCCCTCTTCGAGGTGAGCGACGCCAATGGCATCTCGCTCGGCGCCCTCGGCAGCCATCGCGGCCGGGTTACCGGCTCCTTCTTCCACGTGATCGACAAAGTCTAGAAGTTCTCAGGAAACGGAGCTCTCTCACCCTGCAAAGCCGCCCTCGTCGAGAAATCGGCGCTCCTCCGGCGTGCAAATGCGACCGAGAATATCATTGCGGTGAGGAAATCGGCCGAACCGGGCGACGATGTCGCGATGCTGCTGGGCATAGCTGAGATAGTCGCCGGTCAGGGCCCGGCACAGAGCGAGCGAACGTTCCTGGTCGGCGAGTTCTTCGGAATGCATGAAGGGCAGGTAGAAGAAGATGCGCAGTTCCGGGCCGATACTGCGGTCATGGCCATCGGCCAGCGCCGCGGCGGCGACCCGTCGCGCCAACGGGTCGCCCGCATACATGGCCGGCGTGTCACGGAAGGCGTTGCGTGGAAACTGGTCGAGCAGCAGCACCAGCGCGAGAGCGCCGGGCGCCGTCGCCTCCCATCCCTCCAGTTCGCCGCGCATCGCCGCCTGATGCACGGCCAGGAAACCCTCGCGAAAATCACGGTCGAACGCCTCGTCCTTCTCGAACCAGCGCCCAGGGCCGGCATCGACCCAGAAATCGACAACGGCCCTCGCGGAAGGCGGAACTGAATCGACCATCACAGGTTTCTCCTTGAGCTGACGAGGCTAGAGCAAAATGACTTTTCTCCGAATCGTCATTCTTCTCGAACTCTTTGTTTTGACGCGTTTTCTTAATCGAAAAGCGTATCAACTTTTCTGGAAAACGCTCTAGGGGCGAAATGCGAATGAGAAGAAACTGCATAGCGCTGCGGAAACTGCAATTCCACCATTGAACAATCGCCGAATGCTCGTCACATTAGCGTCGAGGAGACAGACCTTGTCCGCTGTGACGCCGACCATTCCTTCGAGTGAACTTGCCCAGCTGAACGAACGCTCGCGCGAGATATTCCGCCAGATCGTCGATTCCTATCTTGCGACGGGCGAACCCGTCGGCTCCCGCAACATTTCGCGCCTGCTGCCGACCTCGCTGTCGCCGGCCTCGGTGCGCAATGTCATGCAGGATCTCGAGCTGCTGGGCCTGATCCAGGCTCCGCATACCAGTGCGGGGCGGCTGCCGACCGAACTGGGCTTGCGCTTCTTCATCGACGCCATGCTGGAATTCGGCGACCTCGCCGCCCAGGACCGGGCGCAGATCGATGCCCAGATCCGGGCCGGAACCTCCTCCCGCTCCCTGGAAGACGTTTTGATCGAGGCCTCCGCCACCCTGTCGGGCCTGTCGCGCGGCGCCGGCGTGGTCGTCACCGGCAAGCGCGACCAGCGCCTGAAGCATATCGAATTCGTGCGCCTCGAACCCACCCAGGCTCTGGTCATCCTGGTCTCCGAGGAAGGCACGGTGGAGAACCGTGTCATTACGGTACCCGTCGGCCTGCCGACATCGGCACTGGTGGAGGCTTCGAACTATCTCAACGCCCGTGCCCGCGGCAAGACGCTGGATGACCTCAAGCGCGAGATGAGCAGCGCCCTCGATGCCGGCCGCGCCGAACTCGACGACCTCACCACCAAGTTGATCGATACCGGCCTGGCAAGCTGGAGCGGTGCCTCTTCCGACCTGCCGCAACAGCTCATCGTCCGCGGCCAGGCCAATCTGCTTGAAGACCTGCATGCCGGAGAGGATCTGGAGCGCATCCGCCTGCTCTTCGCCGACATCGAGGCCAAGAAAGACCTGATCGACCTGCTCGGCCGCGCCGAGGGCGGCGACGGCGTGCGTATCTTCATCGGTTCGGAGAACAAGCTGTTCTCGCTGTCGGGTTCCTCGATGATTGCGGCCCCCTTCCGGGACGGCAATCAGAAGATCGTCGGGGTGCTTGGCGTGATCGGACCGACACGGCTGAATTATGCCCGCGTGGTGCCGATGGTCGACTATACCGCCAAGGTCATCGGGAAGTTGCTGAAGACCTGAAGCACCATCCCAACCCCCGGCCGGCAATGCCCTGCGATTTCGCATCAGCCGCGCTTTTGGACCCCCGGGTTTTCGCCTTCCCGCCGGTCCTCGCGCGGCGTCACCGCAAAATGCGCGCGATAAGATCGCGAAAGACAGGATGCGGAGGAATAGCCGCAGGCCATGGCGATCTCCATCACGCTCATGTCGGTCTGGCGCAACAGCAGGCGGGCGCGCTGCAACCGCAGGTGCAGATAATAGTTGGCCGGCGAATCCTTGAGTTCGGCCCGGAACAGGCGCTCGAGCTGGCGGGCCGAAACACCCGAGAGGGCCGCAAGCGCCTTGGCGTCGAGCGGCGCCTCCAGATTGGCCTCCATTGCCGCCACCACGCGGATCAACTTGCCATTGGCGACGCCCAGGCGCTTGGGCAGGCTCATGCGCTGGCGGTCATGGCGTGGGCGCAACCTGTCATGGATGAACTGCTCGGACACCGCCACTGCCAGCGCCTGCCCATATTGGCGGGCGATCATGTCGAGCATCAGGTCGAGGGCCGCCGTGCCGCCGGCACAGGTGAAATGCTTGGCCGACACCTCGAACAACGCCTCGCTGATCTCGATGTCGGGAAAGGCCTCGGCAAAGCCGGGCGCAGCCTCCCAATGCATGGTGACCTTGCCGCCACTGAGCAAGCCGGCGGCAGCCAGGATCCAGGCCCCGGTATCGAGCGCGCCGATCTCGGTGCCGCGGCGGGCGAGATGGCGCAGGCGCGCCAGCATCGCCTTGCTGGCATAATGCTCCGGCTCGAAGCTGGAGCAGACGATCAGGGTGGGAATGTCACCACTGGCAGGCAGCGCCCCGCCCACCGGGATCGGCCAGCCATTGGAAGCCTTGACGGGCTCGCCGTCCATCGACCAGGCCCGCCAGTCGAAGACCTGCCGCCTGGCCATGCGGTTGGCGACGCGCAGCGGCTCGACGGCGGCGGAGAACGCCATCATCGAAAATTGCGGGACCAGCAGGAAATCGATCCGGATGGGCCCCGGCCCCGCATGCGGCTTGAACACGACTATTGCTCCGGGCGATCAAAGCACTCTCGAGAAAAGTTGATCGACTTTTCGATTAAGAAAATGCGCCAAAACAAGGAATTAGAGAAAACTGCGATCTCTTCGAATCGCAATTTTCTCTAGGACGCGATCAAATCGCCACGATAGACAATATGGATCTTGTTGCCATCGGGATCGCGCAGATAGGCACCATAATAGCCCTTGCCATAATGCGCCCTCTCGCCGGGCTGACCCTCGTCGACGCCGCCGGCCGTCATGCCACCCGCATAGGCGGCGTCGACAGCCTCGGGCGAGACTGCCTGGAAGGCGACCATGCTGCCATTGCCGGCCGTGGCGGGATGCCGGTTGAACGGGTTATAGGCATAAAAGCGCGGCAAAGGCCTGGTGGGGTCGATCCAGCAGCGGGCGGCTGGGCCATCGTCCGCCGTGACGGGACGCTGGCGCAGACCGAGCGGCGCCAACAGGGCATCGTAGAAGCGAGCGGCGCGCTCGAGAGCGGCGACGCCGACCGTGACATGACTGAACATAGCCTTGTTCCTTGCTTGACGCCCTGCCTTCCGATCAGCCACCCGGCCTGAACGCCTTACACACCGCCGGATCCGTCTCCAGCCGCGGGCCCTCGATCAGGTCGATGCAATAGGGAATAGCGGGGAAAACCGCCATGAGGCATTGCTCGATCGAGGCCGGCTTGCCCGGCAGGTTGACCATCAGCGTCTGGCCGCGGATGCCTGCGGTCTGGCGCGAGAGAATGGCCGTCGGCACATATTTCAGGCTTTCCTGGCGCATCAGCTCGCCAAAGCCCGGCATCATCTTGGCGCACACGGCCTCGGTGGCCTCGGGCGTGACGTCGCGACGGGCCGGACCCGTGCCGCCTGTGGTGCAGACCAGGCAGCACCCTTCCTCGTCGGCAAGCTCGACCAGCGTCCGTTCGATCAGGTCCTGCTCGTCGGCGATGACCCTCACCACGGCTTCCCAGGGCGAGGTCAGCACGCGTTGCAGAAAGCCGGCGATGGCGGGACCGCTCTTGTCCTCGTAGATCCCGGCGCTGGCGCGATCCGAGATGGTCAGAATTCCGATCCTGGCAGTCATTTCGATCATCCTAAAGGCGCGACATCCACCGAGACGCGCAGGCTATGGCCGGCCGAGGCGACGACGACGCCATCCACCGGCGCGACGTCGGCGTAGTCACGCCCGACGGCGAGGCGGACATGGTCTTCGCCTGCCGGCACCGCATTGGTCGGGTCGAGATCGACCCAGCCGAGCCCGGCGCCGCACCATACCGAAACCCAGGCATGACTGGCATCCGCACCCACCAGCCTCTCCTGACCGGGCGGCGGATGGGTTCGCAGATAGCCTGAAACATAGGCCGCAGGAATACCAATCGCGCGCAAGCCCGCCAGCATCCAATGCGCGAAGTCCTGGCAAACGCCGTGGCGCGCGCGGGCAACCACGTCGAGCGGGGTGGAAATATCGGTGGCGTTGGGGTCGTAGACGAAATCGCGATGGATGCGTTTCATCATCTCGACGGCCCCGTCGAGCACCGGCCGCCCCGGCTCGAAGGAGGCAAGCGCATAATCGCGGGCCTCGGCGAGCAGCGGCACATAACGGCTGGCGAAAAGATAATGCGCCGGTGCCGAACCGCCGAAGTCTGGCACCAGCAGTGCACTCTGGCTGACCTCACCCCAGGACGGGGTCAGCAAGGCATGGGGCATTTCGCGCGGCTGGACCTCGATACGCACACGCGATTCGAAACGGTGCCGGGTGGCTGCGCCGGCAAAGCGGACATGCGTGGTATGATTGCCGAAGAAGTCGACGGCGTCGGTCTGCTCCAGTGGCTTGGGCGTGATGGTGAGCTGGGCCGAGAACACCCGCTGATTGCCGCCGCTCTCGGGCTGCAGATGCAGCGTGCAGCGAGCCGCCGCGACCTCGGTCCGGTAGAGATAGGTCGTGGTGTGGCGAATGAGATAGAGCACGAGCCGCCTCAGCCGACAGATTTCGCGGAGGGACGCAACGTCAGGCGTCGCGCTACATTCTTGCACGCCTGGCCCTGCTCCACCATTACCCCAGCCCCTCGGCGGTTTCGGCCATAGCTTCGTCCTGGTTGAAATAGCGGGCTGACAAGTCCGAGGACAGCGCGAGCAGCCGGTTCTCGAAGCCGAGAATCATGCGGTCGTCGACATCGGCCGCCTGCGTGGTCTCGATCTCGGCTCGCATCAGGCGGATGGTGCGGGTGAGCGCATCCACCTCGCCGTCCCGATAGGTGCGCGGCAGGGCCGCCAGATGCTCGGCGGCGTGAATGACCTGATAGGCGACCGAACGCGGATTGCCGTCATCGAGCAGGACGAGGTCGACCACCGGCAAGCGCAACGTTCCCATCAGATAGCGGGCCCGATAGGTGATGCGGCTGTCCGTCACGCGCAGCAAGGCATCGAGCATGTCGGCACTGGCGCTCTCGTCGCCCAAGCGGCGGATGAGCCGGCAGGTCTGGATGGCACGTTCGATATGGTGCCCGATGCGCAGGAAGCGCCAGCCCGAGAGCTGGTTCATGTTCTCATGCGCGAGGCCCGACAAGGCCGCCAGCGTGTGGAGATAGCGATCCGCCCGGTCGGCGGAAGGCAGGCTGCGGTCCCC
This sequence comes from Labrys sp. HAY1-8F, assembly GCF_056754975.1. NCBI lineage: Bacteria > Pseudomonadati > Pseudomonadota > Alphaproteobacteria > Hyphomicrobiales > Xanthobacteraceae > Labrys > Labrys sp. HAY1-8F. The sequence continues at coordinate 2,499,697 of NZ_JBPGWZ010000002.1, forward strand.
CACGACCATGGCGTCTAGGTTGGCGATGGCCTGTGTGGCGTCGCGCGACAGCCTCTCGCGAATGGCGGATGCCGTCCGCGCCGCCGCGCCGATCAACGCTGGCATGCCGCCAGATTCATCGCCATCCAGCACGTCCCGCAGAATGTCTTCAGCGGTCGCAACGGGCTCGACGGCAACCTTGCCGCCCCTGCGGCCACCGGACACTTCCGGCTTCTCGCTCTTGGCCGCCGCCCCCCAGGCAATCAGCAGATCGGTGAGGCGCTGCGTGGCCGCGGCAACCTCTTCGTCCGCCTCCGCCGCGATCTCGCCGACGGCTCGTACGACACGTAGAGTCGCTTCGGCACGCTCGAGATAGCGCCCAAGCCAGAACAGATTGTCGGCCGCCCGGCTCGGCAAATGGCCGAGGCTGCGCTTGATCGCAACCTTGCCCGGCACCGGCAGCAGGCTGACATGATCGACCGGCCGTTCCGACGTCACCCAGACGTCGGCCGAGCGCCCGCCATGCTGCATCGACAGGGCACGTGGATCATTGCTGTCGCCCACGCGGCAAAAGCCGCCGCGCATCACCTTCCAGCCCTCCGACGTCGCGACCGCATAGACCCGCAGGGTGAAAGGATGCGGCTCCAGGCGCTTGCCGTTCCAGACCGGCATGGTGGAGAGCCTGACCACTTCCTGCGCCACCACTTCGAGAGGATGAGCCTTCACGACCTCGCGCAGGTGTGCCTGGCCCGCCGCGTCCTGATCGGCCACGACGCTCGCGCCGCCGCGCGTCAGGCCGGCAACCTCGCGCGTGAAGGCCGGCAGTACGGCCAGTTGCTCGAAATCGCCCAGGGCCTCCGCGCGCGCGCCGGCCTCGCCGCACCACCAGGTGGCGACATTCGGCAGGATGAGGTCGCTGCCGGTGAGCCGGCGCGCCAGGGCCGGCATGAAAGCCAGCATGGCCGGAGCTTCCACCAGCCCGGCACCCAGGCTATTGGCCAGGGCCACCGAGCCCTTCCTGACGGCCTGCACCAGACCCGGCACGCCCAGGCGCGAGCCGGCATTGAGCTCGAGCGGATCGGCGAAATCAGCATCGAGGCGGCGCACGAGCGCATCGATGCGCTTCAACCCCTCGATGGTGCGGACATAGACACTGCCATCCTGCACGGTGAGATCGGCGCCCTCCACCAGGAGGAGGCCGAGATAACGGGCGAGATAGGCGTGCTCGAAATAAGTCTCGTTGGCCGGCCCCGGCGTCAGCAGGCCGATACGGGAGCCCTCCCGCCCGGCCTTGGTCGCAAGGGTCGAGCGCATGGCCTGGAAGAAACCCGCCAGCCGCTCGACCTGCATGTCGCGATAAAGGGCGGGCAGCGCGGCTGAGATGGCGAGCCGGTTTTCCAGCGCGTATCCCATGCCGGAAGGCGCCTGGGCACGGTCCTTGAGCACCCACCAGCTTCCGTCGGGGCCCCGGCCGAGATCGGCGGCATAGATGACTAGATGCTCGCCGCCGAGCGGCGTGCCGCCAGCCACGGCACGCTGGAAGTCGGGATTGCCCGCGATCACGGCCGCCGGCAGCGCACCGTCTCGCACCAGAGTGGCCGGGCCGTAGAGATCCGACAACACGGTTTCGAGCAGTTGTGCGCGCTGCGCGATGCCCGCCTCGATGCCGCGCCACTCGGCATCGGGGATCACCAGCGGCACATGGGCAAGCGGCCAGGGCCGGTCGCGTCCGTCGGGCGTGTCGTAGACGCGATAATAGACGCCCGAATTCTTGATCTGGCGATCGGCAACCGCAAAGCGCTGCGAGACGACGGCCGCCCTGTAGCGGGCCATCTCGTTCAGCACCGGCAACCAATGCGGACGCACTTCCCCCGCCGCCGTTATCAACTCGTCGGCGACCCCCGGCAAAGGCCGGTACTCCGCAAGCAAGGAACGCAGGCCGGGGTTGCGAGACCTGGCGAGCATCAGGGCAGCCCAGGAGAGTGGATGCAGGTCGGCAAGGTCAGCCTGTCAGAACAAGACCCATTCTCCCACAGCGGGACATGGGAAACCGCCCCAATCTTGCCGGCGTAGATATGCATCGATGGGTCCGCCGCCCCTCTCATCGCGCTGCCCTGCGCAGGTCGAGGGTGAAGGGAAACTCCCCCTTGCTTTCCTCGGGCGGAACCGCCGGCCAGCCAGGGCTGTGCCCGATGGGCTCGAAGCGGGCGAGCCGCCGGGCCTGCGCCTCGTAGGCGTTGACCGGGAAGGTTTCGTAATTGCGCCCGCCGGGATGCGCGACGTGATAGGTGCAGCCGCCGAGCGAACGGTTCGACCAGGTATCGATGACATCGAAGGTCAGCGGCGCATGCACCGGAATGGTCGGATGCAGGCCGGAGGCGGGTTGCCAAGCCTTGAAGCGCAGGCCGGCCACGGCTTCTCCGGCTCGGCCGGTAGCGTTCATCGGCAAGCGCCGACCATTGCAGGCGATGACATGGCGGGCGGGATTGAAGCCTTCGACCTTGACCTGCAGCCGCTCGGTTGAACTATCCACGTATCGTACCGTCCCCCCGGCAAGGCCTTCCTCGCCCAGCACATGCCAGGGTTCGAGGGCCTGACGCACTTCCAGACCAACCCCTTCATAATCGACCTTGCCGTAGAACGGGAAGCGGAATTCGAGCTGCGCCTGATACCAGACTGGATCGAAGGCGTACCCGGCGCGGGCGAGATCGGCGAGCACGTCCTGGAAATCGGCCCAGACGAAATGGGGCAGCATGAAGCGATCATGCAACTGGGTGCCCCAGCGCACGAAGGAACCTTCCTGCGGCTCGCGCCAGAACCAGGCGACCAGCGCCCGCAACAGCAATTGCTGGGCCAGCGACATGCGGTAGTCCGGCGGCATCTCGAAGGAGCGAAACTCGATCAGGCCAAGCCGGCCGGTGGCGGAATCCGGCGAATAGAGCTTGTCGATACAGATTTCAGCACGATGCGTGTTGCCGGAGACGTCGACCAGCAGGTTGCGGAAGAGACGGTCGACCAGCCAGGGTGGCGGCAGGTCGTCAGCGGAACGACCGGCGGAATTGCCGCCATGCGGTCCGCGTACCCGCTCCATGGCGATCTCGAGTTCGTAGAGGCTATCATGCCGCGCCTCGTCGATGCGCGGGGCCTGGCTGGTTGGTCCGATGAACAGGCCCGAGAACATATAGGACAGGCAGGGATGGCGCTGCCAGTAGAGCACGATGCTCTTGAGCAAATCTGGTCGCCGGAGGAAGGGGCTGTCGGCGGGCGTGACGCCGCCGAGCACGACATGGTTGCCGCCTCCGGTCCCGACATGGCGCCCGTCGATCATGAATTTGTCCGCCCCGAGCCGACTGAGCCGGGCCTCCTCATAGATGGTGGAGGTGATCGCCACCGTCTCGGCCCAGGAGGCGCCGGGCTGGATATTGACTTCGATCACGCCGGGATCGGGCGTGACCTTGATCATCTGGATGCGCGGATCATGGGGTGGCGGATAGCCTTCGATGTGGACGGTGAGGCCGTTGGCCTCGGCCGTCTCCTCCGCGACCGCCAGCAATTCCAGATAGTCCTCGATGCTCTCAACGGGCGGCATGAACACGCACAGCACGCCGTCGCGCATCTCGAAGGTCAAGGCCGTGCGCACCACGCCGGTGCCGAATTCCTGGTCCACCTGCGCCTGCTGGCGGAGGCTGCCATTCTTGCTTTCGCTGGCCCGCCGCGGCTGACGCGCCAATTCGGCCCGGTCCGGCAATTCGCCGCGCGGCACCGTCGGATCGACCGGATGCACATGCGGAAAGGCCTTGGGCGGCACGTGAGGCAGGCTCGACAAGGGGAGCCGATAGCCGGCGGGGGAATCGCCCGGCACCAGGAAGAGCTTGCCCCGGCGCATGCGCCAGAGTTCGCTGACCCAGCCATCGCGCCGTTCGGCGTTCCAGCGCTGCACAGGCAGGACATAGGCGGCCGGCTGGTCGAGGCCGCGATCGAAAACCCGGGCGATACGAGCGCGATCCTCGGGATCGGCGAGCTTGGACTCCATCGGATCGACATTGTCGGGAAGCTGGGCCTCCTGCAGGATCCAGTGGGCGGCATCCTCAAAGGCCGGCATTGCATAAGCAGGCTCGATCCCCAGGCGTTCGGCCATCCCCTCGGCGAGGATCCGCATCGGCGCGGGATCGAAGACCTTGCGGATCGGGTGCTTGCCGTTCGGGCCGTTCGCGGGCTTCGGCTCGCGGGCGATGAGCTCGGCATTCTGCCAGATCGGTTTGCCGTCCTTGCGCCAATAGAGCGAAAAGGCCCAGCGCGGCAGGGACTCGCCCGGATACCATTTGCCCTGGCCGTAATGCAGGAAGCCCCCGGGTGCAAAGGCCGCGCGTAAGCGGCGGATCAGCGTATCGGCGAGACCGCGCTTGGTCGGGCCGACGGCGCCCGTATTCCATTCCTCCCCCTGATAGTCGTCTATGGAGACGAAAGTGGGCTCACCCCCCAGCGTCAGGCGCACGTCCTGCTTGACGAGGTCGGCTTCGACCTCCTGTCCGAGCGCATCGAGTTCGCGCCAGGATTCGTCGGAGAAGGGGAAGGTCACGCGCGGGGATTCGGCGATGCGCCGCACCGGCATCTCGAAGGAGAACTGGCTCTCGACCGGCCCGGTGGCGCTCAGCGCACCGCTGATCGGGGCAGCCGAGGCATAATGGGGCGTGGCGGCCAGCGGAATATGGCCTTCACCCGTCAGCAGCCCGGAGGTGGCATCCATGCCGATCCAGCCTGCGCCCGGCAGATAGACCTCGGCCCAGGCATGCAGATCGGCGAAATCGGCATCGACGCCGCGCGGGCCGTCGAGCGCCTTGAGATCGTGGGTGAGCTGGATCGAATAGCCCGAGACGAAACGGGCGGCGAGACCAAGCCGGCGCAGGACCTGCACCAGCAGCCAGGCGCTGTCTCGGCAGGAGCCCGAGCGCAAGGCCAGCGTTTCCTCCGGCGCCTGCACGCCCGGCTCCATACGGATGGTATAGGCGACCTCGCGCTGCAGGCGCTGGTTGAGCTCGACCAGGAAGTCGACGACCTGAAGCCCCTTCATCTCGATCGAGGCCATGAAGGCAGCCAGCCCCTCGCCCGCCGGCTCGATCTCCAGATAGGGCGCAAGCTCATGCGCCAGCTCGGCGGGATAGGCAAAGGGCAGATGGCTGGCGTAATCCTCCACGAAGAAATCGAAGGGATTGACCACCGAGAAATCGGCAACGAGGTCGACCTCGATCTGAAAGCGGGTCGCCGGCTCGGGAAAGACGAAGCGGGCGAGCCAGTTGCCGTGCGGATCCTGCTGCCAATTGATGAAATGATGGGCAGGCTCGACCTTCAGCGCGTAGCTGACGATGCGCGTTCGAGAATGCTGGGCAGGCCGGAGCCGGACGATCTGGGGAGACAAGATCACCGGACGGTCATAGTCGTAGGTCGTGCGGTGATAGAGGGCGGCAACGATCGACAAGGCGAGACCCCTAACCAAGAGATGGCTGCAGCGTATCGGTTTGCCCTCGAACTAGGCAAGCCTATTCAGAAGGCAGAGCACGGCCATCTTTGCCCAATCCGGGCCCTTCGAGTGCGAGACTCAGCCACGATTTTTTAACGGGAGCAAGGTAAGCAGACCAAGAGGCGCCCTTTTGGAGGCACCCTTTTGGCTACGCCCTTTCGGTCGAGGAATATCATCATGAAGCGTCCGGCGTCCGGTTTCGCCGCTCTCTTGCTCTGCCTGTCCGCCGTCTGCGCGAGCGCGCTGCCGGCACAGGCCACCACCTTGCCGGTCTACCAGTACAAGCTGTTCTGCCAGCAGCTCGGCAAGGGAAACCCCGTGATGATCCAGAACTGCGAGACGCAGGAAATCATGTCCTACAACCAATTGCGCCGGATCTGGCGCGCTCCGCCCGCCGCCGAGGTGCAGGACCGCTGCTTTTCCCGCCACCAGCCCGCGCCGCGCACGGGGCTGGGCTCCTATGTGAAATTCCTCAACTGCATCACCACCAATACGGGTCACGGCTGAGCGGGGACGAGGCGATATTTGCGGGTGCAGGGCCGTCTTGCACGTTCTTCCTTCCCGCAAGCGCTGTGTTTCCAAGAACGGGCAAGATGCCCGTGCACCCGGATTTCAGTCCGCGCGCGCCAGCAAGTCCCCATCACGACCGAAAATGGCGATGTCGAGGCTGATCTCGGCATCGCGCAGCACGGTGGCCGCCGTCCGCAGGGCGTGACGAGCCACCAGAGGCGGCAGATCGAGGCCCGCCTCCCCGGCGATCTCCAGGGCTTCGATCGCGGTATTGGCCTGCGAGACGCGGTAGGCCGTCTCGCCATCGCCGCCCAGTTCCTCCACCCGCTCCGCCAGCCAGCGCAGATCGACCGGGCCGGCGCGTGAATGGAGATCCAGCAGGCCCTGGCCCAGCTTGGTGATCTTGGCAAAGCCACCGGCCACGGTGACACGCGGCACCGGGTGTACCCTGAGATATTTCAGCATGCCGCCGACGAAATCCCCCATGTCAATGAGCGCGATCTCCGGAAGGCCGTAGAGCCTGGCTACGGCCTCCTCGGAGGCCGCCCCAGTGGCGCCGGCGACATGATCAAGCCCGGCCCCGCGCGCCACGTCGATGCCGCGGTGGATCGAATGGATCCAGGCCGAGCAGGAAAAGGGCACGACGATGCCGGTCGTGCCCAGCACGGAAAGGCCGCCGACGATGCCGAGCCGGCCGTTCAGGGTCTTGCGCGCAATCGCCTCTCCATCGGCGATGGCGACGGTCACCTCGACATCCCCGGCGGCGCCATGTGCGGCCGCGACCTCCGCAATGGCCGCGGCGATCATGCTGCGCGGCCCGGGATTGATGGCTGGCTCGCCCACCGGCAGGGGCAGCCCCGGCCGGGTGACGGTTCCCACCCCCTCCCCCGCCCGGAAGGTGACACCCGTCCCCGGCGCAGCCGGACGAACCGTCGATGTGACCAGGGCGCCGTGGGTGACGTCGGGATCATCCCCCGCATCCTTGACGATGGTGGCGCAGGCCCACCCCTCGCCGCGTTCATGCCTGGCCAAAGTAAAAGCGGGTCGCTCGCCCCGCGGCAGCGTGATCACGACCGGATCGGGAAACTCCTCGCCGAGCAGTGCCGCATAGGCGGCCTTCGCGGCCGCCGCGGCGCAGGCGCCGGTGGTCCAGCCGTAGCGCAGAGGGGATGAGGGGTCACGCAAGACAGGAACCCAGCGAGATCATCAGTTTGACCGTCGCCAAAGTCATGATCCGACGACGGGACGGCAACGTCGATATTCGCCGTTTTGCCAGTCCCAGTCCACTTTGCCAATCCAGGGCGCATTCGGCCAGTGCAATTAATTGCAATCCCGGTTATGTCAGCGCTACTGCGACCTGAAACGGGATCCCTTTGATGACTGCCACTCTCGTGCTCTGCCGCCATGGCCAAAGCGACTGGAACCTCAAGAACCTGTTCACTGGCTGGCGTGATCCCGGCCTGACGGAGAAGGGCGTGGCCGAGGCGCACGAGGCGGGGCGCCGTCTCAAGGCTCTCGGGCTCAAGGCCGACATCGCCTTCACCTCCGTGCTGTCGCGCGCCCAGCACACCACCAAGATCATCCTCGGCGAACTCGGCCAGGACGGGTTGGAGACCATCAACGACCAGGCGCTCAACGAGCGCGACTATGGCGATCTCTCCGGCCTCAACAAGGACGAGGCTCGCGTGAAGTTCGGCGAGGAGCAGGTACATATCTGGCGCCGTTCCTACGACGTGCCGCCGCCCGGCGGCGAGAGCCTGAAGGACACGGCGGCGCGCGTGCTGCCCTATTACATCCATCGCATCCAGCCCCAGGTGATGGCCGGCAAGACCGTGCTGGTCGGCGCCCATGGCAATTCGCTGCGCGCTTTGATCATGGCACTGGAAGGTCTGACGGGCGAGGAGATCGTCAAGCGCGAACTCGATACCGGCGTGCCGATCGTCTACCGCCTGAACCCGGACACCACGATCGCCAGCAAGCAGGAACTGAAGGGATAACCGGTGTGCCCGCCTGTGCGCCCTTATCGCGGCGTCTGCTCGATTGGGAACGAAAGAAGCACCAACCCTTGTCATGCCCGGGCTTGACCGGGGCATCCAGCGCCTCTTATTGACCATCTCGGAACAAGGACTGGATTGCCGGGTCACGCCCGGCAATGACAAAGGTAGAGCCGATATAAGTATCGTTGCACGAGACTACGTGCCTGTTTGAAGACCGGCCCGTTGCAACATTGGGCAGGAAGCCTGCAAGACCATCATGATCATTGCCTCCCCCTCCGACTATCGTGCCGCCGCCAGGCGCAAGCTGCCGCGCTTCATGTTCGACTATGTCGACGGCGGCGCCTATGCCGAGCACACGCTGCGGGCCAATGTCAGCGATCTCGAAGGGATCAGCCTCAGGCAGCGCATCCTCAAGAATGTCGAGAAGCTGAGCCTGGAGACCGAGATCTTCGGGCGCAAATTCGCCATGCCGGTCATCCTCGCGCCCGTCGGCATCACCGGCATGCTGGCCCGCCGCGGTGAGGTGCAGGTGGCCAAGGCCGCCGCCGCCAAGGGCATCGCCATGACGCTCTCCACCGTTTCGATCTGCCCGATCGAGGAGGTGGTACCGGCAAGCCCTGCCCCAATCTGGTTCCAGCTCTATGTGCTGCGCGACCGTGGCTTCATGAAGAACGCCCTGGAGCGCGCCCAGGCCGCCGGCATCACCACGCTGGTCTTCACCGTCGACATGCCCACCCCCGGCGCGCGCTATCGCGACCCGCATTCGGGCATGTCGGGGCCTTTCGGCCCGCAGCGGCGGATCCTGCAGTCGATGTTCAAGCCGCAATGGGCCCTCGATGTCGGGATGATGGGCAAGCCGCACGATCTCGGCAACGTCTCGCGCTATCTCGGCAAGCCCACGGGCCTGGCCGACTATATCGGTTGGCTCGCCAAGAATTTCGATCCCTCGATCAGCTGGTCGGACCTCGAATGGATCCGCGACTACTGGAAGGGGCCGATGATCATCAAGGGGATTCTCGACCCCGAGGATGCCCGTGATGCCGTCACCTTCGGGGCCGATGGCATCGTGGTCTCCAACCATGGCGGACGCCAGCTTGACGGCGTGCTCTCCAGCGCCCGCGCCCTGCCGGCGATTGCCGACGCCGTCGGCGGCGACCTCACCGTGCTGGCCGACTCAGGCATCCGATCCGGCCTCGACGTGGTGCGCATGCTCGCCCTGGGCGCCAAGGGCGTCATGCTCGGCCGCGCCTTCGCCTATGCGCTGGCGAGCGCCGGCCAGGCCGGCGTCGAGAATCTGCTCGACATCATCGCCAAGGAAATGCGGGTGGCAATGACTCTGACCGGGGTGGAGCGCATCGACCAGATCGGCCGCAGCAGCCTGGCATAAGCCTTGGAGCGCGGACATCGCCCCATGACTTCATGGGGCTGAGATGTCCGCGCTCCGTGCTTTACGCAGCCCCGCTGCGCACCCGTCCGCCTTCCCAGCCCAGCATGGCCTGCTTGCGCGTCAGGCCCCAGTGATAACCGGTCAATTCGCCGGAGCGACCGATCACGCGGTGACAGGGCACGACGAAGGAAAGCGGGTTCTTGCCCACCGCCGCGCCCACGGCACGCGAGGCCTTGGGATTGCCGATATGGCTGGCGATATCGCCATAGGTGGTGGCCCGGCCCATCGGGATGTTCAAGAGCGTACGCCAGACGCGGACTTCGAAATCGGTGCCGATCATCACTACGTTGAGCGGCCTGTCGGCCTGCCAGCGGCTCGGATCGAAGATGCGGCCGGCATAGGGCGCCGTCACCATCGAATCCTCGCGCAGTTCCGCGTTGGGCCAGCGCTTGCGCATATCGGCCAGCGCAACGGCCTCCTCGCCTGGATCGGCGAAGGCGACACCGGCGAGCCCGAGCGGGGCCACCATCACCAGTGCCGTGCCGAAGGGCGAGGGATGGAAGCCATAGGAGATGGTCAGGCCCGCCCCGCCAGTCTTGAAGGCGCCGGGCGTCATCGCCTCATGGGTCACGAACAGATCATGCAGTCGCGCCGGGCCGGACAGGCCGAGCTCATAGGTGGCATCCAGGATCGAGGCGGAGTCGCGCAGGAGGTCGCGGGCCCGGTCGAGCGTTACCGCCGCCAGGAAATCCTTGGGCGTGATGCCGGCCCAACGCCGGAAGAGATGGTGGAAATGCGAGACTGACAGGCCGACATGACCGGCAATGTCCTCGAGCGAGGGCTGGTGCTGCGCCTTCCTGGTGATATAGGCGACCGCCTTGCGGATGCGATCATAGTCCTCGGGCGAATTGGCAAGGGGCGAAGCCAGCGGCACTTCGGCGAAATCGGGCAGGGTTATCGACATGGAACCTCTCCAGGCACAATTACTTGTACCCTGGATAGACCTGCTTCAACGGGCTTCCCACCCGAAAGCTGCGATGGGGCTGTCAGACGCGCCGGGCCTTGTTCAGAGCCCGGGAGAAGGCATCCGCAAAATCGCCCTTCTCGGAAGCACCGAGGAAGCGGGCGATTTCCACCTCACGGCCACGCTGCACCAAAGCGAGGCGCATCACGCCGAACTCCTCGTGCTCGTCGCTCTGCAGCCGCACCCAGCGCGGATTGAAGATCCACTCCCGGCGCTGTCCCTTGGGATCGATGCGCGAGAACAACAGCCGAACTGGCGTCAGCAGCACGTGTTCGCGCAGCTTGGCCCCCCGATAATTGAGCTTGAACATCACATAGAGCAGGCCGACATCGAGCCCGAAAAAGCCGACCACCGGCCAGGCTCCCATCATGTAGAAGGGGATGGAGAGCAGCGTCGAGGCAAAGCCGACCACGACGAGGAGGTTGCGAAAACCCCGTGGCCCGAGCGAGCGATGCGGGTAGAGCACCGCGTCGAAGACCGGCTCTTCCAAGGCCACCCCCGAGGATATCTCCAAGGGTGCTTCTTGGCGCTTTTCCTGGGGCATTTTCGGGTTGGCGCTTTGCATGGCGGCCTACTATAAGCCTTTCATGCCCCGCCGCCAGACTCAAATCCCCACCCTGTCCGTTGCCTCCCCTGCGACAAAATCGGCAGGCCGGACCAAGGCGAAGGCCAATGCCGCCGCGGCCTCCGCCGGCACCCAGCGCGCAGCTTTGCCGCAGTCCGAGATCACCGAGATCTTCCGGCGCTTTTCGCAGGCAATGCCCGAGCCGAAGGGCGAGCTCGACTATGTCAACGCCTATACGCTGCTGGTGGCGGTGGTGCTTTCGGCCCAGGCGACCGACGTCGGCGTCAACAAGGCGACCAAGGCGCTGTTCGCCATCGCTGACACGCCGAAGAAGATGATCGCCCTCGGCGAGGAACAACTGATTGGCCATATCAAGACCATCGGCCTGTTCCGCACCAAGGCCAGGAACGTCATCGCCCTCTCCCGACTGCTCGTGGACGAGCATGGCGGCGAGGTGCCTGTCACCCGCGAGATTCTCGAAACCCTGCCGGGCGTCGGCCGCAAGACGGCCAATGTCGTGCTCAACATCGCTTTCGGCCTGCCGACCATCGCCGTGGACACCCATCTCTTCCGGGTCGCCAACCGCACCGGCCTCGCGCCCGGCAAGACGCCGTTGGCGGTGGAATTGGGCTTGGAGAAGGTGGTGCCGGCGACCTATGCGCGCCATGCCCATCACTGGCTCATCCTGCATGGACGCTATGTCTGCAAGGCGATCAAGCCCGCCTGCCCCGCCTGCCTGATCCGCGACATCTGCCTGTTCGAGGACAAGACGACGGCGTGATGCCCGAGGGATTCAGCCCGGACACCAGGCACAGCCCTCAAAATACACGCATCAGTTGAATCAGCATATTTTTGTGGCGCTTCGGCGATTTCAGGACTTCTATGGCCAGTGGGAGGCTTCCTTGGCGACGTTCATTGCGTCGATCCAAGCAAATGGCGCTGCGGAAATGGCCAAGACTGTCCTTTCCCTGCGGCCAACCGATGGTCATAAGGGAGAAATCGCTTGCCTCTCAGTTCACAGCAGAAAAAGACTGTCCTTGCCTCCTTCCTGGGCTGGACCCTCGACGCCTTCGACTTCTTCCTCCTGACCTTCCTGCTCACGGATATCGCCGCGGAATTCCAGGTCGGCGTTCCCGCCGTTTCCGAAGCCTTGTTCTTCACCCTGGCGACCCGTTTCATCGGCGCCTTCATCTTCGGCAGGCTCGCTGACAAATTCGGACGCAAGCCGATCCTCATGCTCAACATCGTCAGCTATTCGGTGATCGGTGCCCTGGCGGCCTTCTCGCCCAATCTCATGGTGTTCCTCGTCCTGCGCGCCATCTTCGGCATCGCCATGGGCGGCGAATGGGGCCTCGGTAGCTCACTCGCCATGGAATCGATCCCGCCATCGGCCCGCGGCATGGTTTCCGGCCTGCTCCAGGCCGGCTATCCGACCGGCTACCTGCTGGCGGCAATCGTCTACGGCCTGATCTACGGCCAGAACATCGGTGGCCATGTGGTCGGCTGGCGCACCATGTTCCTTCTCAGCTTCCTGCCGGCGCTGATCGTGCTCTTCATCCGGTCGCATGTTCCGGAATCACCGGCTTTCACCGAGGCCAAGGACCAGGCGAAGCCCAGCCTCATGGAAACTTTAAGCCGGCATTGGGGCATCGCCCTCTATGCCGTGGTGCTGATGATGTTCTTCAATTTCTTCAGCCACGGCACGCAGGATCTCTATCCGACCTTCCTGAAGAAGCAGCACGGTTTCGATGCTCATACGGTGAGCTGGATTACGATCGTCGCCAATATCGGCGCGATTATCGGCGGCCTATTTTTCGGGGCCTTGTCCGAGAGGATCGGTCGCGTCAACGCTATCACCATCGCCTGCTTGATTGCGCTACCTTCTCTCTCGTTGTGGGCCTATAGCACCACGCCCGCGATGCTCGCCATTGGCGCCTTCATCATGCAGATCTCGGTGCAGGGCGCCTGGGGCGTCATTCCGGTGCATCTCAACGAACTGTCGCCTGGCTCCGTGCGGGCGACGCTACCCGGCTTCATCTATCAGGCCGGCAATCTCGCTGCGTCCTATGGCGGCCCCTACCAGGCCGGCATCGCCGAAGCGCCCGGCAACAGTTACGGCTATGCACTGGCCCTTTTCGCTGGCGTCGTCGCCGTCTGCATCATCGTCGTTATTCGCTTCAGCCCGGAACGGCGCGGGCAGGTGATGACCGTGCTCGAATAGCACGCGTTTCGCGATGGATCTTCCGGGATTGCCGGCATCCCTGCCGGCTCTTCCTTTCCCGTACGCGCAGCGCTTCCGAGAGCCGGCAATCGCGACATGCAAGCATGTCACTGAGATGCCGGCGGTCCCAGGAGCGTCTCAGCCCGCTTTCGGATTGACGCCTCGCGCGCGGCATCCTATCTGCCTGACATGGCCATCAAACCGATCATCATCCTGCCCGATTCAAAGCTCCGCCTCGTCTCCGCGCCGATCGAGCGCGTCGATGCGGAACTGCTCCAGCTCGCCGACGACATGCTGGAAACCATGTATGACGCGCCCGGCATCGGCTTGGCGGCGATTCAGATCGCCGTGCCGCGCCGCTTGGTGGTCATCGACCTTGCCAAGGAAGACGAGCCGCCGGAACCGCATGTCTTCATCAATCCGGAGATCGTGTGGTCGTCGGAGGAGCGCAGCGTCTACGAGGAAGGGTGCCTCTCCATCCCCGACTATTATGCCGAGGTCGAGCGCCCGGCCACCGTGCGCGTCGCCTATATCGACCGCGAGGGCAAGAAGGCCGAGCTCGAGGCCGATGGGCTGATGGCGACCTGCCTGCAACACGAGATCGACCATCTCAACGGCGAATTGTTCATCGATCACATCTCCAAGCTCAAGCGCGATATGGTGATCCGCAAGTTCACCAAGGCGGTCAAGACCGGCGAACTGCCGCAGTTCAAGCGGGAAAAGCGCGAGCGCGAAGCTCCCCGTCCGGCGGAAGGCTGAGGCCTTGCGCGTCGTCTTCATGGGCACGCCGGATTTCGCCCGCCCGGTGCTGGCCGAGATCCTCAGCCAGGGCCACGAGGTCGTTGCGGTCTATACACGGCCGCCTGCTCCCGCCGGCCGCGGCATGACCCTGGCGCCCTCGCCGGTGCACAGACTGGCCGAAGGCTTCGGCATTCCGGTATTCACACCCAAGAACTTCCGCGACGAGGAAGTGATCGCCACCTTCGCCGGCCTCGGCGCCGATGTCGCCGTGGTGGTCGCCTATGGCCTGATCCTGCCCAAGGCGGCCCTGGAGGCCCCGGCGGAAGGCTGCCTCAATTTGCACGCCTCGCTGCTGCCGCGTTGGCGCGGTGCCGCGCCGATCCAGCGCGCCCTCATGGCCGGCGACAGCAAGACCGGTGTGATGGTGATGCGCATGGAAGAAGGCCTCGATACCGGCCCTGTCGCGCTGGCCGACACCGTCGAGATCGAGCCGGACATGACGGCCGGCGAGTTGCATGACCGCCTCTCCCTGCTCGGCGCCGACCTGATGGCCCGGGCGCTCGGCGCCCTCTCGCGCGGCACGCTCACCTTCACGGCCCAGAGCGAAGAGGGCGTGACCTACGCCCGCAAGATCGACAAGGCCGAGGCCCGCATCGACTGGTCGCGCCCGGCCGAAGAAGTCCATAATCACATTTGCGGTCTTTCTCCCTTCCCCGGCGCCTGGTTTGAAGCCGATTGGGGCCAGGGCCCGCAGCGGGTGAAAGCGCTGCACGCCGCGCGCGCCGAGGGTTATGGCGTGCCCGGCACGCTGCTCGACGACGAATTGACGGTCGCCTGCGGCACCGGCGCGATCCGCCTTCTCCAGGTCCAGCGCGCCGGCAAGACCCCGATGGGCGCCGTCGAATTCCTCAAGGGCGCGCCGCTGGTGCAAGGGTCGCGGCTGGCGTGACCGGGCGGCTTCTGCGCGCCAGCACGGTCGCCAGGTGATCGAGCGCGGCGCACAGACACCAATAGACCGCACCGACGAACAGGAAGATCTCGCTTGGATAGACCATCGCCCTGTTGTTCACCTGTGTCGCGACGAAGGAAAGCTCCGGCACGCCGATCACATAGGCGAGCGAGGTATCCTTCACCAATGCCGTCCACTGATTGACGAATGAAGGGGCCATGGCGCGCAGCGCCTGCGGCAGGACGATCAGGCCGAGAATGCGCCAGCGCCCGAGGCCGAGGGCAAGGCCGGCCTCCCATTGGCCGGGGCCGATGCTGCCGATTCCCGCCGCGACGGCATGGGAAAGGTAGGCGCCCGATATCAGCGACAGGGCCATGACTACCGTGCCGATCTCGGGCGCCGAAATCCCCAGCAGGATCGGCAGCAGGAAATAGCTCCAGAAGATCAGCATGATCACCGGAATAGCGCGGAAGAAGCCGATGACGACCACCAGCACCGTCTTCGCCGGCCCCCGGCTCATGGCAAGGGCGATGCCGAGCACCAACCCGAGCCCTGCCGAGACGATAGCCGAGAGCACCGACAGGATAAGGGTGAGCGCCAATCCGCCGATCGGCCCCACGGGCCATGCGCCGACCAGCAGATAGTCGAGATTGTCCCAGACGACCGCGAAATTCATGCTCGCCCCGCTGCCCCATTGAAGCGGCGGCTGCGCGCCACGGCGTGGCCCGCCGTTTCGGTGAGGGCGACGGCACCGACATACAGCAGCGTCGCCACGCCGAAGGCCTGGAAGGTGAGGAACGTCTCGGTCTCGACCTGGCGCGCCGCATAGGACAGTTCGGCAAGGCCGATTGCCATGGTGAGAGACGAATTCTTGATGGTGTTGAGATACTGGCCAACCATCGGCAGCCAGGCGATGCGGACCGCCTGGGGCAGCACCACCAGGAGGAAAACGAGCTGCGGCGTGAGGCCGAGCGCCAACGCCGTTTCGCGCTGCGCCGGGGCCACGCCATTGATGCCGGCGCGCAGTTCCTCGGCGATATAGGCACCGGCATAAAGCGTCAGGGCAAAGAAGCCCGCCAACGTCTCGAAGGCAGGCCAGCCGAGCGGCACGACACCGAGCTCGACGACATGCGGCGTGTTCAGCCAGGTCATCAGTCCTGCCGGCATCAACGCGGAGGCGACGAAATACCAGAAGAACAACTGCACGAGCAGCGGCGTGTTGCGGATGATGCTGACATAGACAGTCGCAATTGCCCTTGCCAGTCGGTTTTCGGCGAGTTGCAGGCCGCACACCACGACGCCGAGAGCAGAGCTGGCGATGCACACCGCCAACGATAAAGCCAAAGTGATGCCGAAACCCTGGATCAGCCAGACCAGATAGCGCAGCGCCATGGGCTCGCCGAATATGCCCATTTTGTTTTCCTCAAACGATCGAACGCAAAAAGCCGCGCGGGGGACCCGCGCGGTGTCGGAAACTTTCAAGCAATGTCAGGGAACTAGCTCTTGTCGCCGATCTTGAACAAGCGGGCCAGAGGCTGCGCCGATTTCGGGCCGAACCAGACATCGTAGATGCTGGCCGCCTTGCCGTTCGCCTCGAGCTCGACCAGCGTCTGGTTCACCACCTCGACCAGGCGCTTCTCACCCTTTGGAATGCCGACGCCGATATAGTCGTTGGAGATAGTGAAGGAGGGGATCTCGTAATTCTCCTTGTCGGGCACATTGGCCAGCAGGCCGATCAGCTTGGGGCCGTCCTGGGTGATGGCCTGGACATTGCCGTTGCGCAGGGCGGTGAAGGCGAAGGGCGTATCGTCGAAGGAGACCACGACGGCCTTGGGGAAATCGCGGCGCAGCACGATCTCGTTGGTCGTGCCCTTGTCGGCGCCGATGCGCAGACCGTTGAGCTGGTCGGGCGAGGAGAGCGTACCCTTCTTGGCCAAGAACTGCTGGCCGGATGAGAAATAGGGAATTGAGAAATCGAGCTGCTTGGCGCGCTCCTCGGTGATGGTGAAATTGGCCAGCACGAGGTCGACTTTGCCGGAGGTGAGCAGCGGAATGCGGTTGGCCGGGTTGGTGGGACGCAGTTCCAGCTTCACGCCGAGCTTGTCGGCAAGGGCCTTGGCATAATCGACGTCGAGGCCGGCAATCTGCTTGGTCTTCGGGTCGACGAAGCCGAAGGGTGGATTGGCGTCGAAGGCCGCGACCCTGAGGACGCCGGCCTGCTTGATGTCGTCGAGGCGGTCGGCATGGGCAACGCCGACCGCGCCGGCGGCCAGGAGGGTGGCAAGTACGAATGTCGCAAATCTGCGCATGTCACGATGTCCGTTGGAAATATTTTGAATTCGCGGCGGCCGGGCGGAGCCGGCTGTCGCGAGACCACCAAGGCATTTGGTGCTTTGGCTCATCTTCATTTATTAGTCTATAAAATCAATAGAAAAAATATATTGAATTTGTGACCTGTCGATACCTCCTGGCACGGACAGCGATCGCCCGGGGTCTCAGCAGTGCCTTCCGCACCCGATGGCGGGTAAAACCTCACATACTGGTGACTCTCGTGCCCGATTGGCGTAGAGGCCTGACTTCAGCAACGAAGTACCCGAATGCCGCGTTACAAGCTCCTGATCGAATATGACGGCACGCCCTATGTCGGCTGGCAGGCCCAGGCCAATGGCCGATCCGCGCAGCAGGCGATCGAGGAGGCCATTCTGGCTTTCACCGGCCAGACCCTGCGCATCCAGGGGGCCGGCCGTACCGATGCCGGCGTGCATGCCACCGGGCAGGTTGCCTCAGTGATGCTGGCCAAGGATTGGAGCACGGACAGGGTGCGCGATGCCCTCAACGCCCATCTCACTCTGCAGGACGACTATGTGACCATCCTGGCGGTCGAGCAGATGCCTGACAGTTTCGATGCCCGCTTTTCCGCCAAGGGTCGCCGCTATCTCTATCGTCTGATCGACCGCCGTCCGCCTCTGGCGCTGGAGCGCCACCGTGCCTGGCACATCCGCAAGGCCCTGGACGCCGAAGCCATGCATCATGCCGCGCAGGGCCTGATCGGCCATCACGACTTTACCACCTTCCGCTCGGCCGACTGCCAGGCCCAGAGCCCGATGAAGACGCTCGACCGCCTCGACGTGGCGCGCGTAGGCGACGAGATCCATGTCGTCGCCACTGCCCGCTCCTTCCTGCACAACCAGGTCCGCTCCATGGTGGGATCGTTGCGCAGGGTCGGCTCCGGCGACTGGAGCAAGGCGGATCTGGTCGGTGTGCTGGAAGCGCGAGACCGTACCCGCTGTGCTGCGCTGGCACCGCCGCATGGGCTCTATCTCACCGGCGTCGATTACTGATCTCCCTCCGCGACAGCAGCGGAGCTGGTTCAGAATCGGATCCGATGTTGTAGGAAACTCGCGCCGCTTTCTGGCACGATGCTCAAGCTGCGAGGCCGTCCGTGATCACCTGTCATCTGAAATATGTCATCGACCCCTGGAAGGTCGACGCCTTCGAAGCCTATGCGAAAGCCTGGATTCCCGTGGTCAATCGCATGGGTGGTACGCATCACGGCTATTTCCTGCCACATGAAGGCGCCAGCGACATCGCCTACGCCCTGTTCAGTTTTCCCAGCCTGGCCGCCTATGAGGATTACCGCCGGCGCCTGGCCGTGGATCCGGAATGCCAGGCCATCCTGGCTGAGGAAAAGCAGATCCGCAGCATCCTGCGCTATGAACGCAACTTCCTGCGACCGGTCCTGGGCTGACGTCACGGCCTGCGCACTTCGCATAGGAATTGGAGCGGACGAGCGATCCGTCCTGATCGCATCTTGCTCCAGGGAACAGGAGGTCCCGGTGGATCTGGAGGCCCAGCGCGCCCTGATGCTCGGCGGCGCCGTGTATAACGACCTGACACCCGAACTGATCGCGGCCCGTGCCAAGGCAGTCGAACGCACCGACGCCTATCACCGGAGCATTGGCGAGCCGGCCGAAGCGCGCGAGGCCATTCTGAGGTCACTCCTGAAATCGGTCGGCCCGGGCGCTCTGTTCGAGCCGAGCTTTCGCTGCGAGTTCGGCTTCAACATCAGCCTCGGGCGCTCCTTCTACGCCAATTTCGACTGCGTGATTCTCGATGGCGGTGGCGTCGAGATCGGAGATCATGTGCTGTTCGGGCCACGGGTCGGCATTTACACCGCCAATCATGCCATCGATCCGATCGAGCGGGCTGCCGGCGCCTGCCAGGCCAAACCAGTGCGGATCGGCAACCGGGTCTGGATCGGCGCCGGCGTCCATATCAATCCAGGCGTGAGCATTGGCGACAATGCCATCGTCGGATCGGGCAGCGTGGTGACCCGCGACATCCCGCCAAACGTCATTGCCGCCGGCGTTCCAGCCCAGATCATCCGCGCTATCACCGAGGCCGATCGCACGGGCTTCAGGCCCTGACATGGCCGTTGCATTTCGATGGCAGATCTGCCTCGCAATGCGGTCTTACGACCCGACAGCTAGAGGCCGGCCTTCGGCTTACGTCCGACCAATAGCGTCCGCAATCCGGCCTTGCGATCGATGGCGCCAAACAACCAGCAAAGGACGAGGTAGAATATCAGGCCGCCGCCGCAGAGAAGGGCCAGCGCCGCCACCCGTAGCGCCAAGGGCTGCCCTGAGATCAGCCAGCTCTCCATGACCTGCGCCACTCCATAAACGGCGGCCAGCATCAGGATAGCGGCCACCGCGATCCTGGGCAGTCGCAAACGGGCAGACGGATCGAGTTGCAGAAGTCCGCCTTGCCAGGTCACCAGGAGCAGCAGGACGAGATTGATCCAGCCCGACGCCGCGGCGGCGACGGCGATGCCGGTCTGGCGCCAGACTGGAAAGAGGGCCAGGGACAGGATCACGTCGGCGATCGCGCCGATCAGGGCGATCACGAAAGGCAGGCGCATGCGGGCACGCGCGAAGAACAGCGGCTGCAATACCTTGGCCCCGGCGAAGGCCGGCAGGCCGGCCGCAAAACCCGCCAGGGCCCAGGCGGTGGCGCTGCTGTCGCTGGCCGTGAAGGCGCCACGCTCGAACAACACGGAGACGATGGGACCGGCCAGAACGATCAAGGCCAAGCCAGCGGGCAGGCTGAGAAAAGCTGCGAACTCGACCGCTCGGCTCAGGATGCCGCTCTCGGCCTGCCGGTCGCCTTGGCTGCTGGCCCGGGCGAGATCCGGCAGTAAGGCATTGCCGAGCGCCACCGCAATGATGCCCAATGGAAGCTGGTAGAGGCGGTCGGCATAATAGAGCCAGGTGACGGCGCCGGGATCGGCCGAGGCCACGATCAGGCCGATGAAGGCATTGACCTGCGTCGCCCCCGCCGTCAGCACGCCGGGCAGCGCCAGCAGGAAAAAGCGCCGGACCGCGGGGGTCCAGCGGGGCCTGACCAGGCGCAACCGCAGGCCGGCCCGATGCAGCGCGAAGAAGACCAGAGCGCCCTGGGCGAGGCCGCCGATGAAGATAGACCAGGCCAGCAGGCGCGCCAGGGCCTCCTGGTCGAGCTGAACCAGCAAGGGCGCGCCGAGCAGGGTGGCGATGGTGACGACATTGACGAGGGCCGGCGCATAGGCGGCGGCCGTAAAGCGGCCGTTGACGTTGAGTACCGCGGAGGCCACCACCATCACGGCCGTTGCCAGGCAATAGGTGAAGGTGATGCGCGACAGGGCGACGGCGAGGTCGACACGACCGCCCCCCTTCCCGAAGCCAGGTGCGATCAGTTCGATCAGCAGCGGCATCGCCACGAGAGCCAGGGCCGAGAGCAGGAAGAAGACGAGGGCGACCTGGGTGAAGACCTGGTCGGAAAAGGCCTCGCCCTCGCCTCGGCGCTCCGCCTCGGCATGCAAGGGCACGAAAGCCGTGTTCACCGCCCCTTCGGCAAACAGCCGGCGCATCAGGCTGGGCAGGCGGAAGGCGACCACGAAGGCATCCGCCACCGGCCCGGCACCAAGCGCCGCCGCCACCATGGTGTCACGGATGAAACCGAGAATGCGGGAGGCGAGGGTGGCGAATCCAACCGAGGCAGCGTTACGCAGGAAGGCCATCAGAACTCCGAACGACAGCGACGGCAGCGGTTGCATCGCAACTCTTTCTTGCCGCAACGCAACACATCGCTATAGTCCGCGCCGCAAAACAGAGATACTGCATGCCCAAATCCCCTTCCAGCGCGAAACCTCGTTTCGACGTTCTCACCATCGGCAACGCCATTGTCGATGTCTTTGCCCAGACCGAAGACGATTTCCTGGTCCGCGAAGGCCTCGCCAAGGGCGCCATGATCCTCACCAGCGAGGAACGGGCCGACCATCTTTACGCCGCCATGGGCCAGAGCGTCGAGATTTCGGGCGGATCGGCCGCCAACACGGCCGTGGGTGTCGCTTCCCTGGGCGGCAAAACCGCCTATTTCGGCAAGGTGAAGCAGGACGAGGCCGGCAAGGTCTTCACCCATGACCTGCGCGCCCAAAGCACGCATTTCCAGACGGTGCCGCTGAGCGAGGGGCCCTCGACCGCCAAGAGCTTCATCTTCATCACGCCCGATGGCGAGCGCACGATGAACACCTATCTCGGCGCCTGCCACCTGCTCGGGCCCGCCGATATCGAAGAAGACGTCGTGCAGGGCGCCGCCATCACCTATATGGAAGGCTATTTGTGGGATCCCCAGGATGCCAAGGACGCCTTCCTGAAAGCCGCCGACATCGCCCACAAGGCCGGGCGACGCGTCGCGATCACCCTGTCCGACTCCTTCTGCGTCGACCGCTTCCGCGGCGAGTTCCTCGACCTCATGCGTTCGGGCGTGGTCGATACCGTGTTCGCCAACACCCAGGAGATCAAGTCGCTCTACGAGACCTCCGACTTCGAGACGGCGCTCGCCCAGGTCGAGAAGGATTGCCGCCTCGCCATCGTGACGCGGTCGGAAGACGGCGCGCTGGCGATCGAGGGCGGCACGCGCGTCTCCGTACCGGCTTTCCCGATCGACAAGCTCGTCGATACCACCGGCGCCGGCGATCTCTTCGCCTCGGGCTTCCTGTTCGGCCTCGCCCGCGGCCTGCCGCATCTGGCCTCGCTCAAGCTTGGCGCACTGGCCGCCGCCGAGGTGATCCAGCATGTCGGCGCCCGCCCGCAGACCAATCTGCGGGTGATGGCCCAGGAAAATGGACTTCTCTGACGAGAGCCAAGGCATCATCGAGAAAAGCCGGAAGGCTTTTCTCGAGCAGCGTCAGGCCTTGTAGAGGCGCAGCGGCGAGACCTTTTCGCGCCGGATGACGCCTCTCGCCTCGAGGTCGAGTTGCACGGCCTTGACCCACCAGCCTGCCTTCGCCCCGCCGGGATAGAGATCCTGCGGCAGCAGGGCCGGTACCGCGTCCTGGACCTGCGCAACGGTCAAGCCCGGCTTGCTGTCCGGGAGAACGGCCAGCATGGCCGACTTCATTGCCACATACAGGACTGCATCCGCCGGCCGGCCCTTGCCAGGGTGATTGACGTTCAACAGCTCGATCCTGCTTGCATTCGTCATGATTGAATCCTCCCGCTTGCGACGTCCTTCATTGGCAAGGACGCGCATCCCGGAACGTTCCCAGCATCACAAGCGCGAAAAGGCCAGCTTCAATCCCAGCCCCGCAAAAGCCAGTGCAAAACCGCGGCGCAGCCAGAGGAGCACGGCTGGCCGCCGCGCCACCTGGTTCCGGACCGCCGAAGCACCGGCGCCATAGGCCAGGAAGACCAGGAAGGTCAGGGCCATGAACCAAAGGGCGAGTTCGTTCATCGCGGCGATCGGGCTGGCCGTGCCGGGCGGGATGAACTGCGGCAGGAAGGCGAGGAAGAAGAGCGACAGTTTGGGGTTGAGGATGTTCAGGAGCACGCCCTTGAGGATGATGCGGGCCGGTTGCAGGCGCTGCCGATCCCCTGAAAGCTGCAGGCTGCTGCCGTCCCGCCAGATGCTCCAGGCCATGTAGAGGAGATAGGCGGCGCCAAGATAGGTCAGGGCCTGGAAGGCGACGGCGCTGGCATGCAACAGCGCTGCCAGACCCACGATCGCAGCGGCGAGATGGGGCAGGATGCCGAGCGTGCAGCCGAAGGCGGCCAAGGCGCTGGCGCGCCAACCCTGGCTCAGCCCGAGAGCCAGCGTATAGAGCACGCCGGTGCCGGGCAGGAGGATGACGACGAGCGCGGTGACGAGATAGTCGAGGGACATGCGGAGGCTCCGGTGGAAAACCACAGGAATGCCCCGATGGCGGCAGGCCCGTCTTGAACGCAATTGCAGCGTGTGGGGCTGATTCAAAGAGCCCGTGCCGCCGCATAGGCGCCGGGCGAGATGCCGTAGCTGCGTACGAACAGGCGGGTCATGTGGCTCTGGTCGGCGAAGCCGCTCGCCGCAGCGGCCTCGGCGAGCGCCATGCCGCGCGCGATATGGCGCCGTGACAGCTGGAGACGGCGCTGCATCAGATAGGCGTGCGCCGTCAGGCCGGTTGCCCTCGCAAAGCCGCGGACCACCTGAAAGCGGCTCAACCCTGTCAACTGCGCCAGGTCGAACAGGGATAAGGGCGCGACTGGATCGCTATCGATGTAATCGCGGGCAATTCCGATGGCGCGAGGCACGGCGGAATCGGGAACAGCCACGCCGCTGATCCGGGCCAGCAAGATCAGCAAGGTTTCGTCGCGGCAAAGAACGGTGGCGTCCCTCGTCCCAGTGTCGATGAGGCCCTGGAAAAGCCTGGCAAAAAGGCTGGCAATCCGCCGGTCCCGTACCACCGGCTCGGCGAGTTCGAACGTGGCGCCGCCGCCTTCGCGGATGTCCCCGATCGCCTCTGCCATGAGGGCTGGATCCAAATAGAGCATGCGCCAGGCCCGGCCGCGATCGCCGATAGGGCTGCCATCATGTATCTCGCCCGGATTGACCGTGATGACGTCTCCCTCAGCGGCCTCGACCGGGCCGCGCCCGCTGGCCGACTTCTGGCTGCCGCGATCGATCAGGCCGATGCCGTATTGATCATGCATGTGGCGCGGAAAGCTGTAGCTGCTTTGGGCTATTACCGCGTCGATCCCGGCCATGCCGGAGGCTTGTGCGGTGAACAGGCCTCGCGCGCCCATGCCGGCCGCCTAAGACGAAGAAGACGGTTTGCCGCCTTGCAGCAGCCGCCCGGCGGCGATCCCGAGGCATTCCTCGAAGGCGGCAAGGTCCTCGAAGAGCTTGCCGGGCGCCGCGGAGCGGGTGACGAACGCGCCGCCACGTGCCTCGATACCGCCGTCCAGCATCAGATTCTCGGCCATGTCGAAATCCTCGACCGCCAGCCCATCCGAGCCGCGTGGCCGGCCCTCGGCATCATCAGCGACCTTGCCGCCACAATAGACCTGCAGCCGCTCGAAATGCGATTGGGCCACATTGGAGAAGGCGAAGGCCGGGCAGCCACGCGCGCACATGAAGCCGAGTTCGTAGACCGTGCCGGTATCGGCGGCGATGCCGCGGAAGGGCGTGAGGTTGGCGATGATCGCATCGGCACTCAGCATCAGCTTTTCATTGACGGCGCTGATCGCGAGGCCGAAATCGCGCTTGGTCGGCTGGGCCGGGATTTCCAGGTCACCGGGCGAGACCGGGATAAAGCCATAGCGCCGCGTGAGCTCGATCTTGGCGTCGAGCACCTCACGGGCATTGGGCAGGAAGACTTCGGGGCCGGCCAGATAAACGCGCATCGTATTCCTTCCTGAGTGGGGCGCTACAGCATCTCCGGCAGCACCTTGTCCGGCGGGCTGTGCCCGTCCATGAAGGCGCGGATATTGACGATGACCTTCTCGCCCATGTCGGTACGGCCCTCGATGGTGGCCGAGCCCATATGCGGCAGCAGCACCACGCGTCCGCTCTTGGCGAGCTTGACCAGGCGGGGATTGACCGCCGGTTCATGCTCGAACACGTCGAGCCCGGCCCCGGCGATCTCGCCGGCATCGAGCATCTTGGCAAGCGTGGTCTCGTCGATTACCTCGCCGCGCGCCGTGTTGACGACCAGGGCCTCGCGCTTGAGCAGCTTGAGCCGCCGGGCCGAGAGCAGATGGTAGGTCGCCGGCGTATGCGGACAGTTGACCGAGATGATGTCCATGCGGGCCAGCATCTGGTCGAGCGAATCCCAATAGGTCGCTTCCAGTTCCGCCTCGATGGCGGGGTCGACATGATGGCGGTTGTGGTAATGCACCTGCAGGCCGAAGGCCTTGGCCCGGCGCGCAAGCGCCTGCCCGATGCGGCCCATGCCGATGATGCCGAGGCGCTTGCCGGTGATGCGGCGGCCGAGCATCCAGGTCGGCGACCAGCCTGGCCAGGCATTGTCGCCTTCGGGAATCACCCGCGCGCCCTCGGTGACGCGCCGGGCCACGGCGAGAATCAGTGCCATGGTCATGTCTGCGGTGTCGTCTGTGAGCACACGCGGCGTATTGGTCACGGTGATCTTTCGCGCCACGGCAGCCTCGACATCGACATTGTCGACGCCATTGCCGAAATTGGCGATCAGCTTGAGGCTGCTGCCGGCGGCCTCGATCAGCGCCTTGTCGATGCGGTCATTGATGGTGGGCACCAGCACGTCGGCGGTTTTCACCGCCTCGATCAGCGCCTCCTGCGACATCTTCTCGTCGGTCAGGTTGAGCTGCGCGTCGAACAATTCGCGCATGCGGGTTTCCACGCTGTCCGGCAGGCGGCGTGTGACCACGACCCGCGGTTTTTTTCGTAACGACATGCCGACCTCCCGCAAACTTTAAGACGGCGTTCACCGCCCTCAGACAAACTGCACCGATAAGCCCGCAGCCCGTCGCTGTCTTTCCTCTAACAGACAGGCAAGCGCAGCAACAGAGGTGGTTGCGGGCGAGTGTGTGCGTCGAGGTCCGGCATGTCCTATTACGAAGAAGAAGCGCCCCGTTTAAGTCCCATTGCCAAGATCGGTTTTGCTGGCGCCTTCTGTGCCCTCATCGTCGCTGGCGGGGTCTACTATCTTCACCACAAGCGCCTGAAGCAGCCGGCAGGCTCGGTCACCGAAGGCATCAGCGCCGATACGCTTGCCGACCCCACCGTAGCCGCCTTCATCGCCGGCGCAGGCAAGGCCGCCATTCCGGACAAGCAGGCCGATGACGTCACCGGCTCGCTGCCCGATCCCAAGTCGGCAACCGGAGACCGGTCCGGCAAGGATCAACTCGGGCCGGTCTCCGGCCTACCGATGCCACGCTTCGTCAGCCTGAAGCCCGACAGGGTGAATGTGCGCCAGGGTCCTTCGCGCGACCAGACCGTGTCCTTCATCTACCAGAAGTCCAATTTACCGGTGGAAGTGATCGCCGAATTCGAGAACTGGCGGCGCATCCGCGACGCCGACGGCTCCGAAGGCTGGGTGCTGCAGAACCTGCTCTCAGGCAAGCGCACAGCCCTGATCGCGCCCTGGTCCAAGCAACAGACGCTGCCACTCCGTGCCACCGCCGACGCCAAGGCGACGGCCGTCGCCATGCTGCAGCCCGGCGTGCAGGCCTCGATCAAGAGCTGTGCCTCGAACTGGTGTCGCATCCAGGGCGAAGGCTTCGACGGCTGGATCCAGGAAAACAATCTGTGGGGCGCTTATCCCGGCGAAGCCGTCGACTGAGACGGGACCGGTGCCGCGCCTTCGCCTGATGATCAGCGGGATCGCCTCCCGCGAGCAAGCCGGCGCGGCGGTCGAG
This sequence comes from Labrys sp. HAY1-8F, assembly GCF_056754975.1. Classification (NCBI taxonomy): domain Bacteria; kingdom Pseudomonadati; phylum Pseudomonadota; class Alphaproteobacteria; order Hyphomicrobiales; family Xanthobacteraceae; genus Labrys; species Labrys sp. HAY1-8F. The sequence goes on from NZ_JBPGWZ010000002.1 coordinate 2,526,278, forward strand.
GCCGGCGCTGACGCCATCGGGCTCGACCCTTCAGCCTTTCCGCAGGCGGGGCCGGAAGGCAGCGAGGCGCTGGCGGCGATCGCACTCGCTCTGCCGCCGGCGGTCACGCCGATCCTGGTCACCCCGGCGCTGACGGCCGGTACCGTGGCCCAGCAGGTCGATGCATCAGCGGCGCTCGCCGTCCGCCTTGCAAGGCCGATCGCCACCAGTGAATATCCCGGCCTCAAGCGCATCATCCGTGGCCGCAAGATCATCCAGTCGATCGATCCAGCCCACAGCGATGCCAGCGCCCTGGTGGAGACCTATGCCAGCCTTGCCGCTGCGCTGCATCTGAACCTCGACGACGCGGACGATCTGGGCGCCTGCCGACATTTGATCGAGTTGGCAGGCCTGCCCTGCTTTCTCGGGCTGACGGATCCGGCACTCCTCCCGGCCGCCGCCGCGCTACAACCCCACGCCATCGATTTCGTGCTCGCCGGCGAGGATGGCTTCGACCCACCGGCCTTGCACCGCTTCGCTGCAGCGCTCGCGGCCCTATGAATTTACCTACAAACGATGCAGGGGGACATTCTGTGCCGATCTCGCACCGCTCCCACGAGGCCCGGACAAAGGGCGAGACGCCCACAGAAAACGCCCCCGTTGCGATCCGGCCCGTCCTGCCGCTACGATGACGCCAGCAATCGGAGCCGCCGATGACGAGAGCATTCCTCCTCGCCGTAACAGGCCTCGCCTTTCTGGGCCTGTCCGCGGCCCATGCCGAAACCGTGACCCAGAAGGCCGGCCGCGACGGCACGCTGAAGGCCAGGGATGACGATCCCGCCATGAAGGCCGCTTTCGCCAAGGCGCAGGAAAGCCTGCCCGATTTCATCGACGCCCTGGACGGCAACGTCACCGGCGCCAGCGACTTCGCCGTGAAGGTGCCGATCATCCAGGGTGCCCAGACCGAATATTTCTGGCTCAACGAGGTCAGCCATAGGGGTGACCGCTTCACCGGGAAGATCAACAACCGCCCGGAACTGGTGGGCAATGTGACGTTCGGCCAACAGCTCACCTTTCTCAGGAGCCGGATCCGGGACTGGGGCTATTACCGCGACGGCAAGCTGCAGGGCAATTTCACCACCTGCGCCCTGCTGGCCAAGGAGGATCCGCGCGAGGCCCAGGAGTTGAAGGACCAGATCGGCCTGACCTGCGAGGGCGCCCCCTCGCCGCAATGAGGCCGGCCGTTTCTCCCTGTGAAGCCTGAACTCGAAAATCGCCGAAGGTGACAAAGGTCGGGGTTCGTACAATCTTTCGGTCGGGCTCTGCCGGCGCGCCATGCCTCACCCCATCGTCTCGAAGCGCCGGTGCGGCCAGGGATTCACGCCGTCCCGCAGCCAGGCGAGCGTGTCCCGCCAGAAGCCGACCCGATGCCGGTCATGGAACAGGCTGAAATGACCGATCTCGGCTAGGTCGTAGTCCTGCGGCAGCAGGCGCACCGCTGTCGTGGCGCTGGAGCTGTAATAGGCCAGGGCACGCCGGATGGCAGGCACAGTGCCGAATTCATCATCCGACGCCGTCACCGCCAGGATCGGCGCGGAAACCGCGGCAAAGCGCGCGAGGACCTCCTCCCGCTCCTTGCGTGGATGGCTGTCTTCCACGCGCCGGCGGCGGAAACTCCATTCGAGCGCGATTCCGGCCGGCAGGTCTTCGAGCCAGCCCAGCCGCCGGCCCGGGAAATAGCCGTATATCGCGGTGAGCAAGGGCATCAGCACATGCCAACGCCAGAGCAATTGGAGACGGTGGCTGCGCGCATAATCGGGCCAATAGGCATATTGGGCGCCGACGGTGAGCATGCGATCGATACAGGCGGCATTACCAGCGAGTCCCGGCAGGAAGCCGCCGATGCTATGGCCGACCACGAAGAGAGGCCCATCCGGCCGGCGCTGCCTGGCAAAGCCTAGCACGGCCTCGAAATCGCGCGTTCCCCACTCGCTCCAGCGATAGCCGCAATGCTTCAGATCATTCGGGCGTGACAGGCCGATGCCGCGATAGTCATAGGTGATCGCATCGAAACCGTGTTCGCCGAGAAAACGGGCATAGCGATGGTAATAGCGGGCAAGCACGCCTGTCGCGGCATTGATGATGACCGTGCCCGTTCTTCGTCCACCATCCGCCGGCCAGAGGTGGCCGGCAAGAACGACCCCGTCGCCGCAGGTGATTTCGACCGGTTCGGCCGGTACCGTGTCCATAGCCATTGCCATCCCTTGCTCGAACGAAGGGATAGCACGGTTTCCAACAATGATTATACTCACTAGTCAGTATACATTGGAGGCCGTGCCATGCCTGCATCCGCGACCACCACGCGCGAGCGCATTGTCAGCGCCGCGGCGCGCCTGTTCTACGACAAAGGCATTCGCAATGTCGGCGTGGACGCGGTCGCCGCCAAGGCCGGCATCACCAAGCGCACGCTCTATTATCACTTCACCAGCAAGGACGATCTGATCGCTGCCTATCTGGCGGCCCGCGACCAGCCCAACCTCGCTCTGTTCCGGCGCTGGTTCGACGAGGCGCAGGGGGACATTGCCTCCAAGGTCGAGGCCATCTTCCGCAATCTCGCCGTCGCGGCCCGTCGTCCGCGCTGGAAGGGATGCGGCTTCCTGCGCACCGCCGCCGAACTCGCCGACCTGCCCGGCCATCCCGCCATCAAGGTAGGCGCCGCCCACAAGAAGCGCTTCGAGGGCTGGCTGCGGCTCGAATTGGAGCGGGAGGCCCTTGCCAACGCCGGCCTGCTCGCCCGGCAGGTCGTGCTTTTGCTCGATGGCAGCTTTGCCGTCGTGCTGCTGCACCACGACCCCGACTATATGGAAGCTGCCGGCAAGGCCGCAGCCACATTGATCACCACGGCGCTCGGCAACAGGACTTCCCGCACACCCGCCGCGGCGTGATCTTAAATAGCCGGCAAATTATATCTCTTCGCGTTTAATATTCCATGCAGGAAAGGGCCAAGACCGCCATGACGAGCCACACTCCCAACGATCCCGGTTTCGAGGCGCTGGTCACGGCGCTTCAGACCTATTTCGACGGGCTCTATCACAGCGACACCGAGAGGTTGCGCCATGTCTTTCATCCCCAGGCTCTCTATGCCTGCGCCAGCGAAGGAGGCCTGACGCATCTCGGCATGGCCGAATATTTCCCCATGGTGGACAAGCGTCCTTCACCCGCAAGCCGCAACGAAGAGCGGGCAGACAGGATCGTGTCCCTCGAATTCGCCGGTCCGGTCACGGCCTTTGCTCGGGTCGAATGCGCGATCGGGCCGAAGCATTTCACCGATCTCCTGACCTTCGTGCATCTCGATGGGCGCTGGCAGATCATCTCGAAGGTCTTTCACTTCGACCTGCGTCCGTGAACCCGGCCGCATCCGGTCCCGTCAGATAGAGACAAATCGGCGGCAGCCGCCGCACATCTGGCTTCCTATACCTTGGATAAAACTGATTGCAAAATTGAATCGGTTTGACTAGCCTCTGGACCGGTTTCAATATGCAATCAGACCGGAGAGGAAACGACATGTCGAAACTCATCGTCCGGGGCTTTTCCCTTTCGCTCGATGGCTATGGCGCCGGCCCCGACCAGAGCCTCGACAATCCCCTCGGCGTGAATGGCACCAAGCTGCATGGCTGGGCCTTCGCCACCCGGACTTTCCGCAAGATGTTCGGACAGGAAGGCGGCGAGGCGGGCATCGATGACGATTTCGCCGCCCGCAGCATGGACAATCTCGGCGCCTGGATCCTCGGCCGCAACATGTTCGGTCCGGTTCGCGGCCCCTGGCCCGACGCAAGCTGGAAAGGCTGGTGGGGCGACAGTCCACCTTATCACGTGCCGGTCTTCGTACTGACCCACCATGCCCGTGACCCGATCGAGATGGAGGGCGGCACCGTGTTCCATTTCGTCACCGACGGCATCGAGTCGGCCCGGCGGCAGGCCAGGGCGGCCGCCGGCAACAGGGATGTGCGAATCGGCGGCGGCGTTGCGACCATCCATCAATATCTCAAGGCCGGCCTGATCGACGACCTGCATCTTGTCATCTCGCCGGTGTTGCTCGGGAAGGGGGAGAGCTTCTTCGCCGGCATCGACCTGCCGGCCCTGGGCTATCGCGTCACCGACCGCGTCCCGACACCACAAGCCACCCACCTGACCATCGTCCGGGAGTGAGGCATATTCGAAGACCCGCACTCAGCCCTGCCGCACCTCTTCCCAATCCAGTTCGAAGCGCGCCAGATATTTGCGCAGGCGATCGGCATCGTTCGAGCTGGCCTTGGCCTGTCGCGATGCAGCGAACAGCACGCGCCCGGCCGCGCTGAGGGAGGAACTGGCGCGGCAGACGCGAACCACCTCGGCCAATTGCACCTGGTCAAACCGGTCGATGCCGGCAACGCGCTCCTCGCCGACGAGGTCCGCGAGCAGCCTGTCCGTGCCGTCGCCGTCACCCGCTCGCCAAAGCCTGACGAGGCGGGCGATCTCCTCGACGACCCCCTCCTCGGTGATGCGCCCGCCCGGTGCCAGCGTCGCCATGCGAGTGACGGAGGCGGAAAGATCGCGGAAATTGGCGGTCCAGCGCGCTTCCGCCGCCGTCGCGAAGGCAAGGTAGCGGGCACGCGCCTCACGGTTGAAGGCGATGTTCTCGCCCTCGCGTTCGGCGTAGCGCGTGAGTTCGAAGTCGAGATTGGGTTCGATATCCTCGCGGCGCGCGGCAAGGCCCGGCAGTTCGAAGGTCCAGAGGTTGAGACGGGCCAGCAAATCCTCGCGAAACTTGCCCGAACGCACGTCGACCGACAGATCGCGATTGGTGCCGGCAATCAATTGAAAATCGCTGGCCGCCTCCTTGTCGGCTCCGACAGGCAGGAAGCGTTTCTCCTCGATCGCCCTGAGGATCATGGCCTGTTCGTCGAGACCAAGCTCGCCGATCTCGTCCATGAACAGCAACCCGCCATCGGCCGCACGCAAGAGACCGGCCCGATCGGTCTGGGCGCCGGTAAAGGCGCCCCGCACATGGCCGAACAGCGCCGACATCGTATGATCGCCACGCAAGGTGGCGCAATTGACCTCGACGAAACCGCCCGTGAGCTGCCGCCGCGCCTGCTTGAGCTCGAAGATGCGGCGGGCCAGCAGCGACTTGCCGGCGCCGGTCGGCCCGGTCAGCAGCACCGGCGCGCGCGAGCGCATCGCCACCCGCTCGATCTGGTCGATCATGGCGTTGAAAGCAGTGTTGCGGGTGGGGATACCGGATTTGAGGAAGGAAGTCGCCTCATGCGTCTCCGCCCTGAAACGACTGGCGATGGCATCATAACGCGAAAGATCGAGATCCACGATCGAATAGGAGCCGGCGACGCCTTCGCCCTGGCGCTTGGGCGGCGAGAGCTGGATCAGTTTGCCGGGCACATAATGGGCCTCGGTCAGCAGGAACCAGCAGATCTGGGCGACATGGGTGCCGGTGGTGATGTTGACGAGGTACTCCTCTTCCTCGGCATCGAAGGGATAGGCCTTGGCGAAATCATAGAGAGCCCCATAGACCTCCTGGAAATCCCAGGCATCGGCGAGATTCATGATGTGCCTGACCACCTGCGTATCCGGCGAAATCACGGCGATGTCGCCTGTGATCCGCTCGGCCAGCGACGTCGCCCTGATATCGTGGATCAATTCGAGGCGGTCGATGGGCAGATCCCCCTGCTGGCAAAGCGCCACTGTCGGCCGCCAGCGCTCCCAGCGCTTGTCACGCTTGCCGCTGTCCAGGCTGACGCCGAGGAACCCGATGGCGACACGCTTTTTCATGAATCCTCCACAGGCGCAGGCTCACAGAAGAGATACCATAATATAATACTATATCCAATATTCTAAGGTTGCACCATTCCTCCACCGACTTCATGAAGCGCAGTGAATTGGGCATGTAAATTTTTATCCTTTAAAATCAATATCTTGTAAAATAAATCGTCGCCTCTCATTCGACTTGGCACGCTCCCTGCAGAGAGGTCCTCGTAACGAACGAGGATGATTGCCATGGCAAATAAGTCGCTGTTTGCCTCCTTTGTGGGGAAGATGCTGCCGAAGACCGATGCGGCCAACAAGCACGGTGCCCCGGCCTATCAGTTCACGCCGCGCCACGCGCTAGCCCAGCTCGCCGTCACCGGCACGCTGAACCGCACCTTCTATGCGAGCGCCACCGCGCAGCTCGACGAGACGCTCAAGGCGGTCTGCGAGGTGGAGAGCGCGTTCATCGCCAAGGCGGCCATCTATGCCCGCCAGCGCGGCCATATGAAGGATATGCCGGCTCTCCTGCTCGCCTATCTCTCGATGCTGCAGACGGGCGATTTCGCCAAGGCGTTTCCGCGCGTGGTCGACAACGGCAAGATGCTGCGCAATTTCGTGCAGGTGATGCGGTCGGGTGCCGTCGGTCGTAAGTCCCTCGGGACCCGGCCGAAGAAGCTGGTCCAGGCCTGGCTCGAGACCGCTTCGGACATCGAGATCATGCGTGCCAGCGTGGGCAACGATCCCTCGCTCGCGGATGTGATCAAGATGGTCCACCCCAAGCCCGCCAGCAAGGCGCGCGAGGCGCTCTATGCCTGGCTGATCGGGCGTCCCTACGATGTGGAGGCGCTGCCTGACATCGCCCGGGCGTTCGAGGCCTTCAAGCAGGATCCGTCGCTGCCGGTGCCGGCCGTGCCGTTCCAGATGCTCACCGCGCTGCCGCTCACCCGGCAGCACTGGGCCGGTATCGCCGACAAGGCCGGCTGGCAGATGCTGCGGATGAATCTCGCCACCTTTGCGCGCCACGGCGTGTTCGAGGTGGAGGGCTTCGCCGAAAAGCTTGCCGCGCGGCTTGCCGATCGCGAGGCCATCAAGCGGGCACGGGTGTTCCCGTATCAGTTGATGATGGCCTATGCGCAGGCCGGGCAGGACATCCCGCCCGTGGTGCGTGAGGCGCTGCACGATGCGATGGAGACCGCGGTCGCCAATGTGCCCGCGATCGAGGGCCGCGTGGTCGTCTGCCCGGACGTGTCGGGTTCGATGTCCTCGCCGGTCACCGGCTATCGCAAGGGTTCGACCACGCAGGTGCGCTGCATCGACGTGGCCGGCTTGGTGGCGGCTTCGGTGCTTCGGGCCAATCCGTCGGCCCGGGTGATCCCGTTCGAGCAGACCGTGGTCCGCGTGGACCTCGAGCCGCGCGACACGGTGATGACCAATGCGCGCAAGCTTGCCTCCATCGGCGGCGGCGGCACCAACTGCTCGGCGCCGCTGGAGAAGCTGGCGAACGAAAAGGCCAAGGTGGACCTGGTGATCTTCGTCTCGGACAACCAGTCCTGGATCGATGCGCGCCGGGGCGGCGAGGCCACGCAGATGATGAAGCAGTGGGAGCGGGTGAAGACCAGCAATCCCAATGCCAAGCTGGTGTGTCTCGACATCCAGCCCTACACGACCACCCAGGCGCAGGAGCGCGCCGATGTGATGAACATCGGCGGCTTCTCGGATGCGGTGTTCGACACCATCGCGGCCTTCACGAAGGGCGAGATGAGCGCCGAGCACTGGGTCGGCGAGATCGAGAAGATCGAGCTCTGATGCAACATGATTTCCGACCGGCGGCTTCACGCTGCCGGCCGGAGCCAAGGTGTACGGCAATGGGCCACGGCAAATGTCGACGGAACTACAGACTGCGAATCCCGGGGTTGCGGGTTCAAATCCCGCTGCAGCGCAAGCTGCATAGCTCAATCGGTTAGAGCACGGACCGCCGCAAGGCGGTAACGTTTCGTCACTCTTGTTGTCGTGGCTTCCACTGCCAGAGCAAGGCGCGTTTCAGCAAACGCTTTTGGAGATTTACTACCGGACGCGGCGAATGCCGGCGGAACTACAGCCTTCACGCTCCAGGACGCGGGTTCGATTCCCGCCAGGCCGCAAGGCCTGTAGCTCAGTGGATAGAGCAGGATGTTTCGTCACTCTCGTCGCCGCGGCCCAACATGACATTTTGCAGCAAGCGGCGAATGCCAGTGGGACTACAGGTTAGAGCGCCCTTTCATCAGAAGGGGAGGTCGGCGTTTTCGATGGCGCCCCGCGCAAGCGGTAGCTCAGTCATTGTCCCCCTTCAAACCTCGTCGCCGCACGCACCTCGACTGAAAGGAATTTCGACACGTCACGGCGAATGCCGATGGGAATACAATGTCGCCAAAGCATGGGCGCCGCAGCCGGACAAGCTGTACCCGACTCACCGTTATCGGGAGCCCATTCTCATCCCTCTCGTCGCCGTGGCCCAAACCTTGAACGACACCGCGCAGAGCGGCGAATGCCGATGGAACTACATGGTCCTCCTGGTTCGAATCCGGAACCTTGCGCCAGGCCGAAAGGCTCCGCGCGGGTGAAGAGGTTTCATCCCTTTCGTCGCCGCGTCTGCCCGGCATGATTTAGAACGTTGCGGCGAATGCCGGCGGAACTACATGGCTATTCCCCAAGTGATGCGGGTTCGAGTCCCGTCGGGTCCACCATGCGGGCCCGTAGCTCAATGGTAGAGCATATGTTTCGCCATCCTCGTCGCCGCAACGTCTTCCTTCTCCTTCCGGCGAATGCCGGCAGGGCTTTCATCGTGATTAGGCGCAAGCCACCGGGCCGTTAACCCGGAAGCGTCCGGAGATGGACATCGGATGCCTGCCACTTCTCGTCGCCGCCCCCGGCTCCGGCACTACTCCGGATCGGCCTCCGCCTCCAGCCGAACACGCAGGGTTTCAATCAGGCGCAGGCAGGCCGTCACCTCTTCAGCCGTCAATCCCTGCGCGAGAGCGTCCACCCAGGGCTTCTGCAGCCGGTTCGCGGCTTCATAGGCAGTCTTCCCCTTTGCCGTCATCATCACCAGCCTGGCCCGGCGATGATGGGGATTGTCGCGGAAGGCGAGAATGTCCTCGTCCGCCAGTTCGTTGACGATGCGCTGCACGCCCTGGCGATTGAGTCCCATGGAACGGGCAAGATGGGCTACGGGCTGCGGGGTGCCGGCCAGCGCAATGGCGCCGAGCACCTGCCAGCGCGCACTGCTCAACCCGACGCCGGCCACCAGCCGGTCGCCGGCCGCGAGCAGGCGCCCATTCAGGCGGAACACTTCGAGGATGAGGGCCGTGACACCTTCACCGACCAGCGCAGGATCCGATTCATTCATTGACAATATATATCCAATTTGACAACATATTGTCAAATTGGAGCAGATCCATGCTGATCGGCCAGATCGCCCTCATCCTCGCAGCCGCCTTCGCCGGGGCCGCCTTCTACATCAACGTTGCCGAACAGCCGGCGCGGCTCAGCCTCGACGACGCCTCCCTGCTGGCGCAATGGAAACCGAGCTATGCGCGCGGCTTTGCCATGCAGGCCAGTCTCGCCGTTGCCTCGGGTCTCGCTGGCCTCGCCGCTGTCTGGCTCTCCGGCAGCTGGCTCTGGCTGGTTGGCGCCGTACTGATGCTGGCGAACTGGCCCTATACGCTGCTGGGCATCATGCCGACCAACCGGCTCCTGGAGGCAACGCCGAACGATGAGGCGGGCTCGCAGACGCGCCTGCTCATCGGGCGCTGGGGCCGGCTGCACGCCATCCGCACCGCCCTCGGCGCAGCGGCAACACTGGCCTATCTCGTCGCCTCCGCCTGAGACCCGGCTGCCACATCGGCCAGCTCGGCCCGCAGCCAGGCTTCGAAAGCCTTTACTTTGGCTGAAGGCTTGCGGCGCGCCGAACTCACCAGCCAATAGGCAAGGCCTGTCTGCACCGGGCGCGGGAAAGGCGCGACCAGGCGCCCATCGCGCAGGGCATCCTGGGCCAATGTCAGCCAACCGATCGACACGCCCTGGCCGGCGATCGCGGCATCGAGACAGAGCGCCGCATCCGAAAAGGCCGGACCGGCCGCGAGCGGCAGATCCGCCTTGCCATTAGCCGCCAGCCAGATCGGCCAGGTCTCGGGCGAGTTGTAGTCGATGATGGCAGGAAGCTTGACCAGATCTTCAATGTCCCGAATGCCGGCCGCCAATGACGGCGAGCAGAGCGGAAACAGGCTCTGATCCATGAGATAGTCAGCCCGTACGCCCAGCCAGGGCCCGGCGCCGACGCGCACGCCGACATCGACATCCGAAATGTCGAAATCCACCAGCTCGACCGAGGCATCGATGCGCAATTGCAGGCCCGGATGAGCCTCATGGAAGCGATGCAAGCGCGGCACCAGCCATTTGGCGGCAAGAACCGGCGCGACCGTCACCGTCAGCACATGCTCGGCCCGGGCCTCGGCCGTGGTCAGTGCCTGCGAGATCTCCCGGAAACCGCGGGTGAGGCCCGCGAGCAGGGACTGGCCGAGCGGTGTCGGCATCAGTCCCTTCGGTCCGCGCGTGAAGATCGGCCGTCCCAACCGCTGCTCGGCCTTGAGTACCTGCTGGCTGACGGCACCCACGGTGACGCCGAGTTCCTCGGCGGCTTTCGCCATCGAGCCCAGGCGCCCGGCGGCCTCGACCGCCCGCAAGGCACCGAGCTGATATCGCAGCAGACTATCCATATAGTTTTTCTATAGCATGCCCGCGCAGAACTCCATTTCTTTCCTGCCGCCTTTGCCCGAGATTCAGCAGCAGAATTCAGGGATATCGCAGACATGCTGACCGTCAGGATACTCAAGACCCTTAAGGAGTGCTGGACCAAGCTGTGGCTGGTATCAGGCCACAGCCTGGAGCCGCTCGACCATCCCAGCCTCCAGGCCATGTCCCTGCGGGAACTGGCCGACCTGCCGCTGGAACCACCACCGGCACCCGGTCATGATGCGGGCGCGCTGGTCCCCAATCCGGGCAGGGCGGCAGCGTGTCGCGCACCATCGCATCAGCCCATGCGGGGAGCAGCGATCGCCGCTCGCTAGAACGGCTGATCACCAATAACCGAATTGAATGGGCTCAACCTCTGTCATCGCCGGGCTTGACCCGGCAATCCAGCCCGCCTTTCGAGGCATCGAGACCGGGCCGCCGGGTGCCCGGTCAAGCCCGGGCAAGACAAAGGAGCGCTTCAGCCCTTCCGGACAGTGCCTTACACCGCGTCATAGGCCTTCTGCAGCGTCGCGATGTCGAACTTGATCGCCCCGAGCACGGCGGTCATGACCCGTTGCGCCTTGACCTGATCGGGATCGGCCAGCAGCGTCGGCAGGATCGAGGGAACGATCTGCCAGTGCACGCCATAGCGGTCCTTGAGCCAGCCGCAATGGATCAACTCGCCCTTCTCGCCCAGTGCGTCCCACAGCCGGTCGACCTCGGCCTGGTCGGCGCAGTCGATGTGGAAGGAAACAGCGTGATTATAGTCGCATTTCTCGCCGCCATTGAGGGCGAGATAGCTCTCGCCGGCGAGGGTGAAGCGGACCATCAGCACACTGCCGGCCTTGCCGCCCGGACCGTCCGAAACATTGCGCTGCACATGATCGACGCGCGAATCCGGTAAGAGCGAGACATAGAAATTGGCGGCCTCCTCGGCCTCCCCCGCAAACCACAGGCACGGCGAAATCTTGGACATGGCGTTCTCCTCCGAGGGGCCTCGCGGCCGGATATCTCAAGGACGAGGGAAGGTCTGCCAATCCGACAATACCGCGAATCTTGGCCGCGCATTTCATGCTCACACACCGCTGAGCCTGGCCTGCATGAAGTCCACGAAGACACGAACCTTCGGCGAGAGATGCCGGTTGGACGGCCAGATCATGTTGAAATTGCGCGGCCCGCCCACGTGATCGGGCAGCACGGTTCGCAACGTCCCCGTCGCGACGGCATCGCGCACCAGGAAATCCGGCATGACGCCGATGCCGAGGCCACCCAGCGTGGCGCCTCGCATCGCCTCCATATTGTTGCAGGTGAAGATGGTACGCGTGCGCGGTTCGGGCTCGTCCGGCGGCAGGATCAAGGGCCATTCCAGCATCCTGCCGCTGTTGAGAAAGCGGTAGCGGATGGCGAGATGGCCATCGAGATCGCGCAGCTTCTGCGGCGTGCCATGACGATCGAGATAAGCGGGTGAAGCGAACAGCATCTGGCGGAAGGAGCAGAACACCCGCGACATCAGCCGGGAATCCGGCAGCTCACCGCTGCGGACGGCGATATCGACACCCTCCTCGACCAGGTCGACCAGCCGGTCGTTGAAGTCGAAGTCGAGTTCGATCTCCGGATAGAGCGTGGTGAATTCCGGCATCAGGGGCATCAGGATGTGATAGGTGACGACCGGCGTCGACACCCGCAGCCTGCCCCGTGGCGCATCGCGTGAACCCGCCACGATGGCCCAGGCATCATCGAGATCGTCAAGGACGCGGCGGCAGCGCTCGTGGAACAGGCGTCCCTCCTCGGTGAGGCGAATGGTGCGGGTGGTGCGCTGGAACAGCCGCACGCCGAGATCCTGCTCCAGCTTCGCGACCGCTTTGCCGACGGCCGAGGCCGAAAGGCCGAGCACCCGTCCGGCCGCGGCGAAACTGCCGAGATCCGCCGTGCGCACGAAGGCCGTGAGATTGCCGCTCCTGTCCATATATCCTCCGCGAGAGCATCCAGCCGGGAAGGCCCGGTCAAGCCTCCTCGCCATTCCGGAATTTCATTCCGCTATCTTCGGAACGAAGCCCCTATTTCGCCGATAATGCGGCAAGAATAGATTGCTCGCAACGGATCGCGCCATTTCCACCGGTTAGCTTCTACGCGGAGCCGCCTGGATCGGGCCGGCGACCTGCTACCAAACTTTGAGCACCGATTTCATGACAGACCGAACCTTGGCTCCGAGCGCAGCCCACAAGGCGCTCATCCTCCTATCCGTCTGCCTTGCCGCCATCGCCATGCCGCTGACCTTCACCGGCCCGGCCGTGGCGCTGACCGCTATCGCCGACACACTGGGCGGCAGCCCGGTCGCCTTGAACTGGGTGACGAATGCCTTCATGCTGACCTTCGGCAGTGCGCTGATGGCCGCCGGCGCCCTGGCGGACAGTTTCGGGCGCAAGCGCATCTTCCTCACAGGCGTCGCCGGCTTCGCCCTGGCCTCGCTGGCCCTGGTGGGGGCACGCTCCATACTGGTCTTCGACCTCCTGCGCGCACTCCAGGGCATCGCCGCCGCTGCGGCCTTCGCCGGCGGCATGGCGGCCCTGGCACAGGAATTCTCCGATACTGCCCGCATGCGCGCCTTCAGCGTCGTCGGCGCGAGCTTCGGCGCCGGCCTCTCCTTCGGCCCGATCAGCTCGGGCGTGATGACGCAGACTTTCGGCTGGCCCAGCATCTTCCTTGCCGTCGTCGCCTTGACGGTTGCCTCCTTCCTGATCGGCATCGTCGTGCTGCGGGAATCCCGTGATCCCAAGGCCCGCGGACTGGATTGGCCGGGCGCGATCAGCTTCACGCTCGCCCTGACCCTGTTCACCTATGGCATGCTGCAGGCCCCCGAAAGCGGCTGGGGCGATCCACTCGTCATCGCCCTCCTCATCGGCGCCGTCGCCCTGATGGCACTGTTCGTGCGCATCGAACTCAACTCGCCTCGCCCCATGCTCGATCTCAGCCTGTTCCGCTATGGGCGTTTCGTCGGTGTCCAATTGCTGGCAGCCGCCCCGGCCTATGCCTTCGTGGTGCTGCTGATCCTCTTGCCGATCCGCTTCGTCGGCATCGAAGGCGTCGATGAAGTCGCGGCCGGCCGCATGATGATGGCCCTGTCCGCTCCGCTGCTGGTTCTCCCGCTTCTGGCGGGCTGGCTCTCGCGCTGGATCGCACCGGCCGCGATCTGCGGCCTCGGCCTGCTGGTCTGCGCCGCCGGGCTTGCCTGGTTGAGCTTCATGCCTGTTGGTGGCGCGGTATCAGCCATGCTCGCGCCCATGGCCGTGATCGGCATCGGCATCAGCCTGCCCTGGGGCCTGATGGACGGCCTCGCCGTCTCCGTGGTGCCCGCCGAGCGCGCCGGCATGGCAACCGGCATCTTCTCGACGGTTCGCGTCGCCGGCGAAGGCGTGGCGCTCGCCATCGTCAGCGCCGTGCTCTCGGCCCTGACCGCCGGCCACCTCGCCGGTGAACAGGTGAGGGAAGGAGCCCAGAAACTGGTGACGGGCGACGTCGCCGGCGCTGCCGGTGCGCTGCCACGGCTTGCCCGCTCCGCGCTGATCCAGGCCTATGGCGATGCTTTCGCCACACTGCTCCTGCTGCTCGCCGCCATCACCATCGTTACGGCCGTGGTGGTCTTCGTCTTCCTCGGGCGCCGCGAAGCCCCGACGCGGGCCAACGCTGAGGAGGCGACCGCGCTGTCCTCTTCCCTCTGACCCCAACCCGGCCAGCCGCGCTATCCCACCGGACTGGCGCGGTCGGCCTCCAGCCATTTACCGAAGAAATACACGATCTGCCGGTGCCACCAGGGCCAGTCGTGGCTGACATCGGGGCCCCAAAAATCGATCCAGGCCGGAATCCGCTTGGCGGAAAGGACCTGCGCTAGATTGCTGGTATCCTCGATCATTCTCTCTTCCCAGGCGCCCAGCCCGCAACAGAAGAACAGGCGGCGCGAGCGGATCCGATCCAGCAACTCGCCTTCCTCCAGACCACCGAGATAGGCAAGCGGCGAATTGAAATAGATCTGTCCGTCGAGCGCCGCCCCGAAGAAGTGCCGGGTCGAGTAGACGCCGCTCAAGCCGATCACACCCGCCACCGTCTCCGGAAAACGAAACAGGAAGTTGCTGGCGTGGAAGGCCCCCATCGAGCATCCGGTCAACAGGGGCGCTCTTCCGCCGGTCGCATCCAGGATTTCCGGCAGCAATTCATGGCGGACATAGCGAAAATAGGCCTCGTGGCGGCCGACGCGGTGCTGGAGATCGCCATGTTCGGCAAAGAAACTCTCGCCGTCGATGCCATCAACAGTCCACACCTGCAGTTCGCCGGCCTCGATGCGGTCGGCAAGGGCGGCGATGCCGCCCGAATCCTCATACTGATAGAAGCGCCCGTTCGAGGTGGGGAAGACCAAAACCGGCCTGCCGGCATGGCCATAGACCTTGAATTCCATCTCGCGCCCGAGTTCGGCGCTGCCACGCTTGTGATAGGCGATCCGCAACGTCTCAATCCTCCACGGCCTGGATGAAACGCACGATCGCCTTCACCTCATCGAAATCCTCGGAACGGAACTGATAGGCGAAATTGCCCATGGCCCGGCTGAATACGGCCTCGATCGGCGCGAAATGCACGATCTTGTCACCATGCGCCTTCAAGATGGCCTGGTGGCCGTTGACGTAGCGGATATGGTTCTTGCGGCTGGCATAGCCGACATAATAACGCCCCTTGAACGGACCGCCGACCGCATGATCCGCCACCATGCTGGCCCATTCGCGATAGACGTCCATGTCATAGGCATAGTTGATGGCATCGGTCATCCAGGCGCCGGGAGGGCGCATATTGATCTCCAGCGCCACGATGCGTTTGTCCGCCCGTGTCTGGAAGAACTCGATATGGAAAAATTTCTCGCGAATGCCGAAACTGGCGATGGTGGCCCGTCCCGCCTGTTCAATCGCCGGATCGACATGGGGCAGGCAGTAATAGTTGAGATGGCTGTCGGCGTTGACCACGCCCATGATGGATTGCTCGAAGCGGTGACTGGCGGCGAACACGATTCGGCCTTCGCGATCAACAAGCCCGTCATAAGTGAGCACGATGCCGTCGATGAACTGCTCGACCACATAGGTAACCCCCGGTCGTCGACTGGCCTCGAAGCGGTCGAGATCGCC
This sequence comes from Labrys sp. HAY1-8F, assembly GCF_056754975.1. Lineage (NCBI taxonomy): Bacteria > Pseudomonadati > Pseudomonadota > Alphaproteobacteria > Hyphomicrobiales > Xanthobacteraceae > Labrys > Labrys sp. HAY1-8F. Next base: position 2,541,994 of record NZ_JBPGWZ010000002.1, read on the forward strand.
GGCCGAGGCGATCTTCACGGTGTTGCTGGCCCCCGAGCCCTGATCAGGCTTGATCACGACGGGATAACCGACCTCGCCGATGAAAGCCTCCACATCCGCGCGGTCGACATAGGGGCACTGGCGGATCGTCTCGACGCCCGCCTTGTCGAAAAAGGCCCTCATCTTCGACTTCTGCTTCAGATTGTCGACGAAATCGCGTTTGATGCCGGGAATGTTGAAATCGGTGCGGATGCCGGCATCCTGCTCGAGCCAATGCTCGTTGAGGGATTCGAAGCGATCGATGCGTCCCCAGCGATGGATGAAATGGCCCATGGCGCGCAGGACCTGATCGCCATCCTCCATGTTGGAAACGCGGTAATATTCGGCGAGCGCGCTTTTGAGCTCGGGCCGCAGTGTCTCGTAGGAAGCATCGCCGATGCCCAGGACCGTCACGCCGGCGCTGGCCAGCCGGCTGCAGAACGTCGCGCCATTGTCGGGGAAATGCGGGGAGAAATAGACGAACTTCAAGGCAAGGCTCCAGAGCGGGCAGCACATCTCGCTCTACAACATCGCGGCCCGCCACTAAAGGCCGGCACCATGCCGCTTCTCATCTGAAGTTCCAAAAATACTGGCGCATTGACGGCTGATTTGCCGGGGGACGCGCGCCCCCCCCCCCCGGAGTCCTGTGCCCTCGCCTGCGCTTGGAAACACGCTGGCGAGCAGGTTGGAGATAGTAGAAAAGGGGGCCGCAATGCCCAATCCCGTTCACTGAGGCGTCGTCGAGTTTATACGACCCTCGCCGGCGCGTTTCGCCTGTCTCAAGTGACGCGGATTAGACCCTGCCCCCTTTCTTGCGCACCAGCTCACGCCGGCATCGGACTGCAGTCCTCCTCAGAACATCCGCTTGATGCGGATGCCGCCGACCACCGAGTTGAGCTTCTCCTTCGGCCTGACATCGGCGAGGGTATCGGTGCCCAGCTCACGATCGAACTCCGAGCGGATGTAGGAGACTTCCCCGGTCACCGACAGGCCCTTGACGATCATGTAGGTCAGGTTGCCGGTGATGGCATATTCCTTGGCCTTGAGGTCCTGGCCATTGATGCCGGCACCGTCATAGCGCGTGTCGATATAGCTCGGCACGATGTTGAAGCCCCATTGCGGCGTGAAGTTGCCGCCCAGTTCCGCCGTGATCGACCAGCCCTTGCCGGCTTCCAGCCGCGAAAAGCCGTTGCGATAATAGAAGTCCTGCGCCCGCATGGCATAGAGATTGTCGGCGCCGAGATAGTCCAGCGCACCATCGGCATACTGGCCTTCGATCACCAGATGCCCGTCCTGGAGCTGTGGGATCTTGATCAGCACATCGCCGCCGATCGCATAGCCCCATTTGTTCTGGTGACGCAGGGCGACCCCGTCCGGCGTGCCGTCGTCAAAGCGCGAGGCACTGCGGAACTGATGGGCCGCGGCCTGAAGCGCGACCGTGCCCCACTCCTGATCGAGCCTGAGCACGCCGACGACATCCGGCACCTGCTGGCCGCCCTGATAGGCGAACACGTCGTTCTGGCGGTGATCGCGGCCATCCTCGATCGACAGGGTGGCCGAGAAGCCGCCACCGAACTGCGCCGTGTAGGCGAGCAGGTTCACCGTGTTCGACTGGGCGTAGTAGGGGCCGAAGATGGTGTTGCCATAGTCGTTGTCGTAGAAGCCGAAGAAGGAATGCGCATAACCGGCCGTCAGCCCGCCGAACTGGATGAAGGCCTTGTCAATGGTGAAGCGGTTGCGCTGCTCCGTGCCATTGACACGGGTGGCGGTATTGCTGTCCGCGTTGATCTGGAAATAGGAGCGCAGCAAGCCATATTCGGTCTCGGTGCGGGCATCGAACCAGACACGGGCCTGGGCGTTGAAGGCGGTGCGGTTGTCGTCGCGATTGAACTTGCCACCGCCATAGACGCGATAGTCTATGCGGAACTCGCTGCCGATCCGCAGGCAGGTATCGCTACCGGGAATATAGAAGAAGCCAGGCCCAAAAGCCGTGCAGACCTTCACATATTCGACGGCCTCGCCCTTGGTCATGGGAAGATCCGCCGCATGGGCGGCCGCAAAACTGGTGAGACCGGCGACTGTTCCCAAAATAAATGATTTTTTTATCATGATTTCCTCCAAGAAAATATCCGCCACCTAGTAAAATACAGAAGGTATTCGGATTAAAATCGTATCGGCAGCAGAAGAAAAAGTACGACATTAAGAAATTTACCGCTTAAATCTGAACCAATCGAACCAAGCCGACAACACAAATTCTTGCCACTTGCCTGAGAATGGCCGCTTTTTAGCCTCCTTGTTACTTAAAAGTCACATTGCAACAATGACATGCTGCAACTCCACCTTGCACCGAGCGGTAAACCAAGGTCACCGCTTGGTGGGACGCCCGGCGACGGAAACGCTCCATCCGGGCAAGAAAAAGGCGGGCCCGAAGACCCGCCTGTCGACCACCCCCGCGGGGTTGGCCATGATCGTATTTTAGAGGATGCCGGGCAAAGCCGGCACGCCGCCTTACTTGTTCAGCATCGGCAGATTCATGCCCTGCTGCTTGGCCCAGTCGATGGCGATGTCGTAGCCGGCGTCGGCATGGCGCATCACGCCGGTGCCGGGATCGTTCACCAGCACGCGGGCGAGGCGGCGGTCGGCATCCTCGGTGCCATCGCAGACGATGACCATGCCCGAATGCTGCGAATAACCCATGCCGACACCGCCGCCATGATGGAGCGAGACCCAGGTCGCACCCGAAGCGCAGTTGAGCAGGGCGTTGAGCAGCGGCCAATCGGACACGGCGTCCGACCCGTCACGCATCGATTCCGTCTCGCGGTTGGGCGAAGCGACAGAGCCCGAGTCGAGATGGTCGCGGCCGATGACGACCGGGGCGGACAATTCGCCGGTGCGCACCATCTCGTTGAAGGCGAGGCCGAGGCGGTGGCGCTGCCCCAGGCCGACCCAGCAGATGCGGGCGGGCAGGCCCTGGAAGGCGATGCGCTCGGCGGCCATGTCTAGCCAGTTGTGCAGATGCTTGTCGTCGGGAATGAGCTCCTTGACCTTGGCGTCGGTCTTGGCGATGTCGGCAGGATCGCCCGACAGGGCGGCCCAGCGGAAGGGGCCGATGCCGCGGCAGAACAGCGGGCGGATATAGGCCGGCACGAAGCCCGGAAAATCGAAGGCGTTGTCGACGCCGACTTCCTTGGCCATCTGGCGGATATTGTTGCCGTAATCGAAGGTGGGCACGCCCATCTTCTGGAAGTCGAGCATGGCGCGCACATGCACGGCCATCGACTTCTTGGCCTCGGCGACGACATGGGCCGGCTCGGTGCGGGCGCGCTCCTTGTACTCCTCCCAGGTCCAGCCAACAGGCAGGTAGCCGTTCAGCGGGTCATGCGCGGAGGTCTGGTCGGTGACCATGTCCGGGCGGACGCCGCGGGCCACCAGTTCGGGCAGGATCTCGGCGGCATTGCCGAGCAGGGCGATCGAGACGGCTTCCTTGCGGTCGCAATGATGCTTGATGAGTTCGAGCGCGTGGTCGAGATCCCGAGCCTGCTTGTCGACATAGCGGGTGCGCAGGCGGAAATCGATGCTCTGCTGCTGGCATTCGATGTTGAGCGACACGGCGCCGGCGAGGGTCGCGGCAAGCGGCTGAGCGCCGCCCATGCCGCCGAGACCGGCAGTGAGCACCCAGCGGCCGGCGAGGTTCCCGCCATAATGCTGGCGGCCGGCCTCGACGAAGGTCTCATAGGTGCCCTGCACGATGCCCTGCGAACCGATATAGATCCAGGAGCCGGCCGTCATCTGGCCGTACATCATCAGGCCTTCGGCATCGAGCTGGTTGAATTTCTCCCAGGTCGCCCAATGCGGCACCAGGTTGGAATTGGCGATCAGTACGCGCGGGGCATCGGCATGGGTCTTGAACACGCCGACCGGCTTGCCCGATTGCACCAGCAGCGTCTCGTCATTGTTGAGGTTCTTCAGTTCGCGAACGATGGTGTCGAAGCACTCCCAGTCGCGCGCGGCGCGGCCGATGCCGCCATAAACCACCAGTTCCTTGGGGTTCTCGGCGACGTCGGGATCGAGATTGTTCATGAGCATGCGCAGCGGCGCTTCGGTCAGCCAGCTCTTGGCGTTGAGCTGGGTGCCACGCGGGGCGCGGATCTCGACATCGCGGAAACGGGCATTGCTTAGCATGTACATGACCTCTTGTTGCTTGTATATACAAGTTAGCAGCAGTTTTACGGGCCGTCAAGGGCATCTGATGCCCCGGACGACTACCCCACCCGGTTCGAGTGCCGGCGATGCTCGATGCGATAACGGCCGCCCGGCAGCAACAGACGCACCGCCGTGACGACATGCTGCACAGCCTCTTCTTCCCCGCCGGCTTCCGGTGTAGGCGCCCCAACCCAGCCGGTGGCAAATGTGCGGCGACGGATCAGCAGGCAAGGATCGGCCCGCGAGATCGCCAGCAGTTTGCACTCCCAGGCCTGCGGCAGCACCGCCTCGATGCGATGTTCCGCCTCGCTCCACGGGACCACCGCACTGAGCACCTCATTGGGCGTCACCTTGGAAAAATCATGGTCGAGATAGGCCGGCGCCACGGCAGGATTGACGAAGCGATCCTCGAGCTGGATCGGCACATCATTGTCGCAATGCACGACGATCGAGTGAAAAACCGGGCTTCCGATCGGCAATTCGAGCAAATCGGCGATATCCGGCGTCGCTTTCAGCGTGTCGAGCAGGAGAACCTGCGCGCTGTAATCGTGGCCGCGCCCACGGATCTCCTCGGCGATATTGGTGACGGCAAACACATCCGAGTGGCTGTTGCCGCCGGCGACGAAGGAGCCTCTGCCCTGCATGCGCACCAATACGCCCTCGAGACTGAGTTCGCGCAGGGCCCGGTTCACCGTCATGCGACTGACCCCGAGCTGCTCCACCAGCTCGCTTTCAGAAGGAATGCGATGATCCGGCGGCCATTCGCCGCTGCGCACCCGCGTCAGGATGTGCTGCTTCACCTCCGCATAGAGCGGCGTGGCCGATATGGCGGGCTCCGGCTTTCGATCCGGCGACATGCTCATGGCGACGTCATTCCTCAAAAATCGCTTCACCGTGTCACACGGCGCTTGTCACGACTGCAAAAATATGTATAAAACTTATACATACAAGTTGCGAACTCGTCGGTACACAAACATGCCCGATTTCCGCCCACAACTCCAGAGCAACCACAGCCTTCATGCCAGCCAGGCCCTGCTGCCCGATGGCTGGGCGAGGAATGTGCGGATCGACATCGATGTCGCAGGCCGGATCAGCGCCGTGACCCCCGATGCCCCGGCCGATGGCGCGCAGATCACCGCGGGGCCCGTGCTGCCCGCCATGCCCAACCTGCATTCCCACGCCTTCCAGCGCGCCATGTCCGGCCTTGCCGAAGTGTCCGGCGCCGGCAGCGACAGTTTCTGGACCTGGCGCGAGGAAATGTATCGCACCGTCGGCCAGATCACGCCCGAGGATGCGCAGGCGATCGCCACCAAGCTCTATGTCGACCTGCTCAAGGCCGGCTTCGGCTCGATCGCCGAGTTCCACTATCTGCATCACGACAAGAGCGGTGCCCTCTTTGCCGACCGCGCGGAGATGGCAAAGCGCATCCTGGCCGCGGCCAGGACCAGTGGCATCGGCATGACGCTGCTGCCCGTCTTCTACGCCCACGCCAATTTCGGCGGCGTCGCCCCGCATGAGGGCCAGCGCCGCTTCATCCACGACATCGAAGGCTTCGAGCGGCTGATGGCGGACCTTGCCCCGGCCTGCACCGCACAAGGTGCCACGCTCGGCTATGCCTTCCATTCGCTGCGGGCGGCAACGCCGGAAGAAATGACCACGCTGCTGGCAAGCCTGCCCAAGGTGATGTCGAAACCCGGGCCGCTGCATATCCACATCGCCGAGCAGCAGAAGGAAGTCGACGATTCCATCGCCTGGAGCGGCAAGCGCCCGATGCAATGGCTGTTCGACCATATGCCGGTCGACGAGCGCTGGTGCCTGATCCATGCCACCCATGCCGATCCGTCCGAGCTCACCCGCATGGCGGCGAGCGGTGCCGTCGCGGGACTGTGCCCGGCGACGGAAGCCAATCTCGGCGACGGCATCTTCGAAGCGGTCTCCTATCGCGCGCAGAACGGGCGTTTCGGCATCGGCACAGACAGCCATGTCTCCCCCAGCGTCGTCGACGAGCTGCGCACGCTCGAATATTCGCAGCGCCTGCGTGACGAGCGCCGCAACCGCCTCGCCAACGGCCCGCACCGCTCGGTCGGCCGCGATATTTACGATGCAGCGCTCGCCGGCGGAGCCCAGGCCCTCGGCCAGCGCATCGGCGCCATCGCCCCCGGCATGACAGCCAGTCTCGTCGTGCTCGATGGCGACGATGCTTTCATGGACAGCGCCAAGGATGACGCTATTGTCGATCGCTGGCTGTTCGCGCTTGGCGACCGTACGGTGCGTGACGTCATGGTTGAGGGGCAGTGGCGTATCCGCGACGGGCGCCACGACCAGGACGACATCATCAATGCGGCCTTCAAGACCGCGATCAGAAACCTGGCGCGCCAGTGAGGCACGCAGGTTGCTGTTAACATAGGGGAATTGATGATGAAGAAGACCCTCATTTCCACCGCCATCCTGGCGCTGGCGACGCTGATGAGCGTTCCGGCCGCGCAGGCCAAGGAGTGGAAAACCGTCACCATCGGCCTGGAGGGCGCCTATGAGCCCTGGAACCTGACCAAGCCCGACGGCACCATGGACGGCTTCGAGGTCGACCTCGCCAAGGATCTATGCGGGCGCATCAAGGTCGAATGCAAGTACATTGCCCAGGACTGGGACGGCATGATCCCGGGCCTCAATGCCGGTAAATTCGACGTGATCATGGACGGCATGTCGATCACCGCGGAGCGCAAGAAGCAAATCGACTTCTCGCGCCCCTATGCCGGTGAGCGGGCCGGTTTCGCCACGCTGAAGTCGAGCGACCTCGCCAAGATTCCGGGCAAGGGCACCATCGTGACGCTGTCGGGCGATGCCACCAAGGACAAGGCCACGCTCGATACCCTGCGCGAAGCGCTGAAGGGCAAGTCCGTCGGCGTGCAGGTCGCCACCAACTATGCCGAGTGGCTGGCCAAGAACTTCAAGGACGTCGTCACCGTCACCGAATACAAGACCGTCGGTGAGGCCGATCTCGACCTGGCCGCCGGCCGCGTCGACGCCACGGTAGGCGACATCACCTTCTATGCGTCGGTGCTGCCCAAGCCCGATCATTCGGAAATGACGCTCACCGGCCCTGAAATCACCGGCCCGGTCTGGAGCGAAGGCATCGGCCCGGCCTTCCGCAAATCCGATACGGATCTGCGCGACATGTTCGACAAGGCGATCGGCGAGGCCCAGGCCGACGGCACCATCAAGAAGCTGAGCCTGAAATGGTTCAAGATCGACATGTCGCCCGAGAACAAGTCCTGAGCTGAGAACAGATGCCGACATCCGGGCGGCGATTACGCTCCGCCCGGATACGACCTCATGCAAGCGGCGCAAGACCGATCGGGGCACTGCAAGGGCGATCCAGAATGAAGCCGATCCGGAAAACCGGGCGGCAGAACCCAAAGGGGAACCGACAATGAAGAAATACCTGCTCTCCTCGGCGCTGCTGGCACTGACGGCCATTGCGGCCATGCCCGCGCAGGCCAAGGAGTGGAAGACGGTCACCATCGCCCTGGAAGGCGCCTACGAGCCCTGGAACCTGACCAAGCCCGACGGCAGCATGGACGGTTTCGAGATCGACCTCGCCAAGGATCTGTGCGGGCGCATGAAGATCGAGTGCAAATTCATCGCGCAGGACTGGGACGGCATGATCTCCGGCCTGAACGGCGGCAAGTTCGACATGATCATGGATGCCATGTCGATCACCGACGATCGCAAGAAGCAGGTCGCCTTCTCGCAGCCTTACGCCCAGACCCCGGCCGGTTTCGCCGGGCTGAAGACCGGCGACCTCGCCAAGATGGAGGGCACCGGCACCACGGTGACGCTGACGGGCGAGGCCGGCCATGACAAGAGCACGGTGGAGAAGATGCGGGAGGCGCTGAAGGGCAAGACCATCGGCATCCAGACTGCCACCGTCTACACCAAATTCGTCGAAGAGAACTTCAAGGACATCGCCACCATCACCGAGTACAAGACCTCGGGCGAGCGCGACCTCGACATTACGGGCGGGCGCATCGATGTCGGTTTCGACGACGACACCTATTTCACTTCCGCCTTCGCCAAGTCAGGCAATGAGCAGATGACGCTGCTCGGCGCCCAGATCGCCGGCCCGATCTGGGGCGAGGGCATCGGCCCGGCCTTCCGCCAGTCGGACAACGATCTGCGCGATATGTGGGACAAGGCGATCGGCACCGCCATCGCCGACGGCACGGTCAAGAAGCTGAGCCTGAAATGGTTCAAGCTCGACGTGACCCCTATCAAGGGATCCTGAGCCGCAGGACGCGTCTTTGCGATTGGGTGATCCCGTCTCATCGCAAAACGCCATGCACGAGCCTTGCGGGCCGGCGTAGACGCCCCGCAGGATCGTCGGAGCGGGATTGCGCGGCTGGCCTCACCACCCTTGGTGCGGAAGAACGGTCTGCATCGCAATCATCGCTTCCTGTCTCACTGGCCTACCCCGAGAGGAGAGCCAAATTGTGGACGTAATCACGAGCCTGCCCGACAAGATCTCCTATCTGGTTTCCATTCTCGGTTTCGGTGAGACCGGCTGGGGCTTCTATCTCCTCGCCGGCGCCGCGATGACCCTCGCCGTCACCCTCGCTGCGATGCTGATCGGCGCCGTCGTCGGCTCGTTCGTCGCCTGGGCCAAGATCACCGACAACCTGCCCGCCCGTATGGTGGGCAATGTCTACACAATCGTGCTGCGCGGCGCCCCCGAACTTTTGATCATCTACATGGTCTATTTCGGCCGCGTAGTCGACGTGGTCGGCAACTCACTGGGCGCGCTCGGCATCGGCAACAGCACGATCGTCAACAATTTCCTGGCGGGTGCGCTCGGGGTCGGCCTGATTTCCGCCGCCTATCAAGCGGAAGTCTTTCGCGGTGCCTTCACCGCCATCACCAAGGGTGAGATCGAGGCGGGCCGCGCCATCGGCATGCCGCGCTTCATGCGCTTTCGCCGCATCATCGCGCCGCAGATCATGCGCTTCGCCATTCCCGGTCTCGGCAATGTCTTTCAGCTCAGCGTCAAGGACTCGGCCCTGATCTCGGTTACCGGCCTGATCGAGATCATGAACGCCACCAACAAGGCGGTCGGATCGACGCGGCAATCCTTCCTGTTCTACACCGTCGCCGCCTGCCTTTACCTCGTCCTCACGACCTTCTCGACCCAGTTCTTCAATGCCGGCGAGCGACGCGTGGCCAAGAGCTTCCGCCGCCCGGTGGGACAGTAGGTGCCGCCATGAGCCTCGATTTCGCCCTCGAAGCCCTGAGCAAGATCCTCGCCGTCCTGCCGACGACGTTGATGCTCTTCATCTTCTCCGTCCTGCTCGGCCTGGCCTTCGCCCTGATCGTGCTGTGGATGCGCATGAGCAACAACCGCCTGCTGGTCGGTCTGGCCAAGGCCTATATCTTCACCTTTCGCGGCACGCCGCTGCTGATCCAGATGTTCCTGATCTTCTACGGACTGGCTCAATTCCAGTTCATGAAGGAATCCTGGTTCTGGCTGGTGCTCAAGAACCGCTTCGCCTCGGCCGTGTTCGTGATGGCGCTGTGCACCGCCGCCTATCAGGCGGAGATCCTGCGCGGCGGCCTCCTGGCCGTGTCAGCTAAGGAGATCGAGGCCGCGCGTGCCATCGGCATGTCCGGCTTCAAGTTGCTCTACCGCATCATCGCGCCCATCGCTCTGCGCCAAGCCCTGCCAGCCTATTCGACCGAGGTGATCCTGACCTTGAAATCGACCTCCCTGGCCGGGCTGATCGGCGTGGTCGAGATGACCGGCATCGCCCAGAAGATCGGCCGCCAAGCCCTCCTCGACGTACCGGTCCTGGCCCTAGCCGGGGCGATCTACCTCGTCCTGAGCTACGGCATCATCTTTCTGCTAGGCCTCGCCGAACGAAAACTCTCCCCTCATCTGCGCTTCATGCCGCCCAGCGCGCAGACACCGCGCACCATCGTCGGCTGAAAGGAAACGTCATGACCGCTTCCAGCGAAATCGCGCTCAGCGTCAAGAACATCCGCAAGAGCTACGGCGATCACGAAGTGCTCAAGGGCATCTCGCTCGACGCCCATCAGGGCGACGTGATCTCCATTCTCGGCGCCTCGGGCTCTGGCAAGAGTACCTTCCTGCGCTGCATCAACCTGCTTGAGACGCCCGACGAGGGTGAGATCGTCGTTGCCGGCGAGAAGGTCGAGATGCGCCGGACCAAGAAAGGCCAGCTCGCCCCCACCAACGGCAAGCAGGTGGACCGCATCCGATCCGAACTCGGCATGGTGTTCCAGAGCTTCAACCTGTGGTCGCACATGACCGTGCTGCAGAACCTGATCGAAGGGCCCGTGCATGTGCTGGGCCGTCCCAAGGCCGAGTGCGTCGCCGAGGCGGAAGCCCTGCTGGAACGGGTTGGCCTCGCCGAGCGGCGCAACTACTATCCCTCGCACATGTCGGGCGGCCAGCAGCAGCGCGCCGCCATCGCCCGGGCGCTGGCCATGAAGCCAAAGGTGATGCTCTTCGACGAGCCGACCTCGGCGCTCGATCCCGAACTGGTCGGTGAAGTCCTGCGCGTGATGCGCGGCCTCGCCGAAGAAGGGCGCACCATGCTGGTGGTCACCCATGAAATGGGCTTTGCCCGCAACGTCTCCAACCGCGTGATGTTCCTGCACAAGGGCGAGGTGGAGGCCGACGGCTCGCCCGACGAATTGTTCAAGGAAGCGAAGTCGGAGCGCTTCAAGCAGTTCATCTCCAGCCAGCATCATTGATGACCAAAAGCGCCAATCCGCCGTTTTGACGGACAAAGCGCGATAATCCCTCCCCGGCTTCGGGGAGGTCGCGCACACAGTTTGTGTGCGGTGGGCCGAGCGTAAGCGAGGTCGGGTGGGGTCGAGTGGCGCGACTAGGCCATTTCTTGCCCCCTCAACACCACACTCCCCCTTCCGTCGATGCTGTGCATCGACACCTTCCCCGAAGCCGGGGAAGGATAATCGCGCCCTATTTGCCAGGTCTCCTCGCATGTCCATCATCCTTGACCGTCCCCTCACCTGGCGAGAGATCGCCGCCATTGCCGACGGGACGGAACTCTCCCTTTCCGAGGCTGCCTGGCAGCGCCTGGCCCAGGCCCGCGCCATCGTCGATGCCATCGTCGAGCGCGGCATCCTCGCGTACGGCGTGAACACCGGTGTGGGCGGCCTCGCCAACGTCATCGTCGACAGGCCGCAACAGCAGCAATTGTCGCGCAACATCCTGATGAGCCATGCCGTGGGCGTCGGTGCTCCCCTCGGCAAGGCCGAAACGCGGGCGATCATTGCCGCAGCCATCAACAATTACGCCCATGGCCGTTCCGGCGTCAGGCCTGACGTGGTCGAACAGATGCTGGCCCTGCTGGCGCATGACTGCTTGCCCGAGGTGCCCTCGCTCGGCTCGGTCGGCTATCTCAGCCATATGGCCCACATCGCCCTGGTGCTGATCGGAGAGGGCCACGCCGTCGTCGACGGACAGAGATTGACGGGGAGCCGCGCGCTCGCCCGTATCGGGCGCACCCCGTTGGTGCTGGAGGCCAAGGAGGGCCTGAGCCTGGTCAATGGCTCGCCCTGCGTCACCGGCCTCGCCGCGCTCGCTCTGGCCCGCAGCGAAAAGCTGGTCGGCTGGGCCGATGTCACTGCCGCCATGAGCTTCGAGAACCTGCGCAGCCAGCCCAGGGCGTTCGACGAGGCCTCGCTTGCCCTGCGCATTTCGGCAGGCATGCAGGCGACGGGGCGGCATCTGCGCGCCTTGCTGGACGGCAGCGCCATCCTGGCTGCCGCAGCCGGGCGGCAGACCCAGGACCCGCTCAGCCTGCGTGCCGTGCCGCATGTCCACGGCGCGGTGCGCGACGCACTTGCCGAGATCGGCGCCACTGTCGACCGGGAACTTGCCTCGGTCACCGACAATCCGGCCGTACTCGGCACGCCTGAGGCACCCGAGGTCTATTCGCAGGCGCATGCCGTGGCGCCCGGCATCGCGCTCGCCATGGACACGCTCGGCATCGCGATGGCCGAGTTGGCGGCGATGGCGGAACGGCGGATTGACCGCCTCGTCAATCCGCATGTCAGCAATCTGCCGGCTTTCCTCGCCGTGGGCAGCGGCGTCTCCTCGGGCTTCATGATCGCCCAGTACACCGCAGCCTCTCTGGTGGCGCTCAATCGCCGCCTCGCCAGTCCCGCAAGCCTCGACGGCGGCATCACCTCGGGCCTGCAGGAAGACCATCTCAGCCACGCCACGCCTTCAGCCCTCAAGGCCCTGCAGATCCTCGACAATGCCGAGTACATCCTGGCGATCGAACTCATCGCCGATGCCCAGGCCTATGACCTGCAGGCCGAAGATCACGCCAAGGCGCCCGGCACCGACACCTTCTATCGCGACGTGCGCACCGCGCTGCCGCCCTATCGCGACGATCGTCCTTTGGCTGATGACATCGCCGTCGCGCGCGGGATCATCCGCCGGGCCGACGCCAGTGGCGCCTGAAGCTCCTATGGCGTGCGTTTCACCAGTTCGGCCACCATCGCGGCCGTCCAGGTGAAATGACCGCCGCCAAGGCCCTCGCCCGAGATCGGATCGTAATATTCGGCAAAGCCGCTTTCCTCGATCAGGGCCAGGCTGTCGGCCTCGACCTTGGCCGCGGCTTCGACGAGATTGCAGCGCCGGAGGCCGTCGGCGACCAGCATGTTGACGATGATCCAGATCGGGCCGCGCCAATAGCGCCTGGGCTCGAAGCGCCGGTCGGCGGGATCGTGGCTGGCAATGCCGTAGCGCGTGCGCCTGCGCCAAGCCGCGATACGTTCGGCGATGGCCCTCTGGCGTGCTTCATCGCCGAGCCCGGCGAAGACGGGCAACAGACCGCCGATCGACGGGCTGTCGATCAAGTGGCCCGAGACGCGATCGAGACAGAGATATTGACCGAAGCGCTCACTCCACAACCGCTCGAAGGCCGCCCTCGCCTTGGCGACACGGGCGCGGGCGCGGGCGGCGATCTCCGGCTCGCCCAGGGTCTGCGCAAGATCGGCAAGATCGCTGTCGGAGCGGACCAGAATGGCGTTGAAGCCGGGGTCGACCATGCGAAAGGGCGAGGCCTCATGCAGCCTTGCATTGTCCCAGCCGAGGCCGCGAAAGCGCTGCAGCAGCCAGAGGAAGCGATCGTAATCGGCCTTGTGCGGGCGCTGGGCGGCATCGACGTGCCGGGTGTCGCGCCGTTCATAGGGCTCCACCCCGTCGGTCGGCACCCGCATCATCGCCTCATCCCAGTCGACAGAATTGTCGCGTCCGGATTCCCAGGGATGGATGATGGCGACGAGGCCACTGCCCTCGGGGTCGCGGCAGGCATAGAACCAGTGATGCCAGGCATCCGCCTTGGCCAGCAACCCATGCGCCTTGTGACGGGCGAGTTCCTTGTCGCCGGCCTCGTCGTGCAGGCGCTTCATCACATAGGCCAGCACCGGCGGCTGGGTGATGCCCGATGTCGGCACAGGGCGACCGGTACGCCAGACGGAGGGACCGGGAAAATAGCCATCGTCGTCGACGTGGAAGACGATGTGCGGCACCATGCCATCAGGCCATTGATGGGCAAGCAGGGTCTCGACCTCCTGCCAGGCCCTGGCCTCGTCGAGATGACGCAGCCCCAGTGCCGTCAAGCAGGAATCCCAGTTCCACTGGAAGGGATAGAGCCCCTTGGTGGGGATGGTGTAGGCGCCGCGATCATTCTCGCGCAGCACGGCGGCAGCCCGCTCGAAGGCAGCGGCACGGTCAAGTCGGGTCATGGAAGGCTCCCAGTAAGGTCGAATTTGGAGGGGAAAGGCCCTAGAGCACAGCTGCAGAGGTCTCGACGTCGAACCAGCGCACGCTGTCCGGGCGCGGCGCCAGGGTAAGCGCCTCGCCGGGGCGGATCTTGTGCTCGTTCTCCAGCACGGCGCGGAAGAGGTGGCCGCCGACATCGAGCGAGACGAGCTGGTGCGGGCCGAGCGGCTCCACCACCCTGACCCGTCCCGTCAGCCCCTCGCCGCTCGGCGTCAGTTCCTCGGGCCGGATGGCGAATTCGATCGGGCGGGACGTCGCGGGCGCCGGCAGCTTCAGGCCGGCAACGTCGGCCGTTGCGCCGGCCACCGTCGCCGGCAGGAAGTTCATCGGCGGATTGCCGATGAAACCGCCGACGAAGCGGGTTGCCGGGTAGGCATAGACTTCCGTCGCCGGCGCCGCCTGCACGATCCGGCCCTGATGCATCACGGCTATGCGGTCGGCCAGGCTCATCGCCTCGACCTGGTCGTGGGTGACATAGATCGTGGTGGTGCGGCTTTCCTGCAGGATGCCCTTGAGCTCAGCCCGCATTTCGAGCCGAAGCAGGGCATCGAGATTGGAGAGTGGTTCGTCCATCAGAAGGACGGCCGGCTCCACCGCCAGGGCGCGGGCCACGGCAACGCGCTGGCGCTGGCCGCCGGAGAGCTGGCCCGAATAGCGCTGCAGGAGTTGCTCGATATGCATCAGCCCGGCCGTGCGCTTCACACGCTGCTCGATTTCCTGATTCAACATTTTCTTCATCCGCAGGCCGAAGGCGATATTCTCGAACACGGTCATGTGCGGGAATACCGCGTAGTTCTGGAAGACCATGGCGATGCCGCGGTCGCGCGGCGGCAGTCCGTCGACCCGCCTGCCGCCGATATGGACCTTACCGGCACTCGCCCTCTCCAGCCCGGCGACGATGCGCAGCAGCGTGGTCTTGCCGCAGCCCGAAGCCCCGAGCAGCACCAGGAACTCCTGGTCCCGGATGGTCAGGTCGAGCGTGTGCAGTGCCGTATAGGAACCGAAACTCTTGCGCACGCCCCGGATCTCGATGTCGGCCATGGGAGCCCCTCAGCGATTGGCGATGCCCCAGAGCGAAAACAGATATTTCCGCACCAGGAACAGGAAGATCAGGGCCGGGATGATCAGCACGAAGGCGCCGGCAAATTTCAACGGCAGCGGCGAGACATCCAGGCTGGTGAGCAGGAAGGCCGTCAGGGTCTGGTTCTGCACGGTGAGCACGGAGGCCGCGAACACCTCGTTCCAGGAGGTGACGAAGGCGAACACGCCGGAGGCCGAGATGCCGGGCAGCGCCAAGGGCGCCACGATCCTGACGAAAGCCTGGGCCCGGTTGCAGCCGAGCGTCCAGGCGGCCTCCTCCAGCTCCACGGGAATGCTGACGAAGAGCGAGGAGGTGATCAGAATGGCGAAGGGCAGCGCCAGCACGGTGTGGATCAGCGCCAGGCCAAGCAGCGTGTCGTCGAGGCCGGTACGCAGATAGAACACCGCCAGCGGCAGCGCGAGTAGCGGCAGAGGAAAGGCGCGCGTCATCAGTACAAGGATGCGGAAGGCGCCCTTGCCCTTGAAGCGGAAGCGGGCCAGGGCGTAGCCGGCCGGCGCACCGATCACGATGGAGAGCACCATGGTCAGCCCCGCGACCAGCAGCGAATTCACCAGGGCCCTGGTGACGCCGGCATAGTTCCAGAAGAAGGCGAGGCTGGTGAGATCGAAGGCCGGCCAGAAGCGCTTGGGCCAGCCCGTCACCGCCGCAGGCGCATTGAAGGCGTCCACCGCCAGCAGATAGATCGGCACCAGCACCCAGGCGCACAGGACGATCGCGGCGACGCGCAGGCCCCAGCGTGCCGGGGCGGCGGCGCCCGTATCATCTTGCGTCACGGCGGCCTCGCTCATGGCGCCGTCTCCTTTTTCTCACCCAGCGTCCACAGGAAGAACACGGTGAGGACGATCGAGATCGCCAGGATTACCATGGCGTAGGCAGCGGCACCCGCGCGGTCCTGCAGGGTGAATTGCCAGCCATAGGTCTCGCCCATCAGCACCGGCAAGTTGGTGCCGGCCAGCACCAGCACGATGGCGAAGACCTCGAAGGCGAGGATGGTGCGCAGGATCAGCGCGGTCTGCAGGCTGGGGCGCAGCAGCGGCAAGGTGATCCTGACGAAACGCTTCCAAGGCCCTGCACCGAACACCTCTGCCGCCTCGTAATACTCGCGCGGAATGAGCGACATGCCGGCCACCAGGATGACCAGCACCACCGCCGTCGCCCGCCAGAGTTCGGCCAGCACGATGGCGGCAAAAAGCAGGACGATGTTCTGATAGCCTAGCAGGAGCTGGGGACCGCCGATCAGTCCTAGGGCATGACGGGCGCTGTTGAGAAAGCCGTTCTGCTCGAGGATGGCCAGCCAGATCAGCCCGGCGGCGAGATCGGAGATACCGAGCGGGATGGTGAAGACATAGAGGGCGAGATCGCGCCCCTTGCCGAGATTCATCACCAAGGCCGCCATGGCCAGGGCTAGCGCGATCTGCAGCGGCACCACGATTGCCGTCAGCACCACCGTGTTGCGCAAGGCCGGCCAGAACTTCCAGTCGCTCATGATCGAGCGGAAATTGCCGGTCGAGATCTGGCCATACTGCATAAAGGCCTCCACCGCGACCTGGCTGAACGGCAGCAGGAAGAAGGCGACCAGGAAGAGCGTCGCGGGGGCGAGCAGCAGATAGGGTAGAATGCGGACATTACTCACGGCTCGGTCCCCCTAGAGCAAAACGCGTTCAAGTGTGAACGCCTATTTGCTCTAACTCTTTGCTTCGACGCGTCTTTGCGATTCTTGGTGACTCCCTCAAATCGCAAAACGCTATGGCTATTCGACCTTGCAAGGTCCCTCGCTCTTGGGATCGGGCGCCCAGCAAGGCGCCTTCTTCTCGTCGAGGATGGCCTGCAGGGCCTGCGCCTGCTGGTCGAGCACATCGCGCACCGGCTGGCCGCCGAGCACGATGCGCTGGAAGGTATCGGAGAAGACCTTGTTGTAGCGTCCCCCCGCATCGCCGATGCCGATCGGCAGCAGCACGGGCAGGGAGTCCGTCGCTGCATTCTGCGCGGCCACCACCGGCGCGAGGATCTTGGCGCTGGCCGGCACGTCGTCGGGCAACTTGACATCGACCACCGGGAAGAAGCCGGTCGCCTTCACCATGGCGATCTCCGTCTCGGGCTTGAGCATATAGGCGACCAGCGCCTTGGCATCTTCGGGCGCATTCGAGGTCCTGGGCACGGCGATACCGGTAATCACCGGCATGTTGGCGCGGCCCTTCGGCCCGGCCGGCACCGGAAAGACCACGAAATCGTCGGGTTTCTGGTTGAGCGCATCCTTCAGCCGGGCGACATGGTCCCAGGCCACCCAGACCTCGCCATTCAGCAGGGGCTCCTGCATGAAGGCATAGGAGGTTGAAGCTGGCGTCACCGCCGCATGCCAGAAGTCACGGAAGTCGTTCCACATCTTCTCGGCTTCCGGCGACCTGAACTTCACCACCGCCGCGCCGGTGAAGGAGGGCAGGAGATAGCCCTGGAAGAAACGGTGCGACAGCCCCTTCGGACCGGCCGGAAAGCCGATCTTGGGACCACCGGAGGCCTGCGCCATCGCCCTGCCCCAGGCATAGAACTGCTCATAGGTGATCTTCTGCAGGTCGGTGCCCTCAGGCAGATATTGCAGCGCCTGCTTGCTGGCGATCATCACATAGGTCGCCTGCATCCAGGGAATGTATTTCTGCTCGGCCGTGCCGAGCTTGCCGAAGCTCATATAACTTTCGGCGACGGTGCCGGCGGGCACCACGCCTTCGAGATTGACGAGGCCGTCGGGAATGCTGGCAAGCTCGCCATGCAGGCCGCCCAGCACGGTAATGGCGCCCGACCCGGCCTGCAGCTCGGCCTGGATACGAGTGATGAACGGGCCGGCTTCCTGAGCCGAATAGGTGACCGGCTTGCCGAAGCCGGTGAGCACGCCGTCGCGAATGGCCTGCGATTCCTCCACGGGCGTGGCCTGGGTCGACCAGAACAGCAGATTCTGTGCGATCGCCACGGTGGGCATGGCCAGTGCTCCAACCAGAACGGCGCCTGACAAAAGCCTTTTCATCGATCCGCTCATGCTCCCCTCCCCTTGTGCATAGTCTTTCCTCCTCGCGCGAGGCCTCTATGGGCCCCGGCTCGGCCCCGCCGCTCAGTCGACGGGCGCGGGGCCATGGCTGGCCCGAAGCTCCAGCTTCGGTTCCAGCAGCAGGGTCCTGATGCCGGCTTCGCCCAGCTCTATCCGTGCCACCACCATGTCGCCGGCGATGCGGCCGCTCTCCCGGATGTTCTGGTCGAAGGTGGTGAGCGGCGGATTGGCGTAGGCAGCCATCGGCACATTGTCGAAGCCGACGACCGACAGGTCTTCCGGTACGCGCAGGCCGAGTTCGCGGGCGACATCGAGCACGGCGAAGGCGAGCTGGTCGGTCAATGCGATCACCGCCGTCGGCCGGGGATCGAGCGAAAGCAGGGCGCGCGCCTCGTCATGCGCACCGTCGCGATCATTGGGAGCCACCTTGGCGACATGATCAGACCGCAGCGGCAGACCGAGCTCGTTCAGGGCCCGCTCCAGGCCGAGGCTGCGGAAATGGGCAAAGGTATAGGCGACATCGGGCATGAGCAGAGCGAAGCACCGGTGGCCAAGGGAGACCAGCCGGCGCGCCAGGCCATCCAGCGCCTTCTCGCCATCGGTATCGAGCCAGGAATAAGGACCTGGTGCCTCGATCAACCGGCCATGGGCGACAAAGGGAATGCGCCGCGCGATGAGCACGCGCGCCCGGGCATCGTCGACGGTCAGGCGATTGATGACGAGGCCGTCGGCCTGCGAACCGTCTACCATGTGGCGCAACAATTGCAGCTCGTCACGGCTCTGAGAGCTGGCGGCCAGGAAGAGATCACGTCCAAGTTCGGCAAGGCTGTCGGCCAGGCCGAGGAGAAACTCGCCGACGAAGGCATCGGTGATCTGTCCCGCCGGCTGCGGCAGCATCATGCCGATGGCATTGGAGCGCCCCGAGACCAGCATGCGCCCGGCGCGGCTGGCGACATAGCCATGCTCACGCGCAGCCTGAACCACGCGTTCACGGGTCTTTTCAGACACGTCGGAATAGCCGCCGAGGGCGCGCGAAACCGTCGGCACCGACAGGCCGAGCACCCTGGCGAGCTCCTTGAGCCCAATTGCACGCGACGTTTCGCTCACTATTTTTTCTCATCAAAAACGTTTTGAATAAGATCCAAAACGTTTTGGAAAATGTCAAGCGATGCCGTGTTGGGAATGGTGGAGGTGCCTACCCACGGGCTCTCTTCCGGGCAGAGCCACCCCAGGAGGCATTTGGGCGGGCAACTGGCATGCGTCCTCGCATTGGTAACCCAGGTCACTTGGGCGAACCCGACGCCGATGCTATGGACGGAGGATCTGGTGAAAAGGGCGGTGGCGGCAACCTATGAGCATCGCAGGCGAGCATCAGCCAGATTCATTGCCGCTGGTCGTCGGGCCGGTGGGCATCGGCGGCTGGCTCGTTCTGCCCTTGCTGGATATCGTCATCACGCCGTTCTATTCGGTCTATGAAGTCTATTCCATGCTGACCGGCTGGGACCTGCTCGGCCCCAATGTCGGTGGCGCGGTGGACGGGCGCTTCGAGGCCGCCCGGCTGCCGCTTCTCGCTTACGCCTTCACATCGGTCGCCAGGGGCGCTCTTGCCGCCTATTGCCTCTCTCTGATGCTGAAACGCTCACCCCAGACGCCGAGATGGATGATCATCTACTACGCGATGGAATTCATGTTCGGTTTCCTGGATTTCTTTATCAATCGAGCCCTGGAAGGCATCCTCCAGCAGGCCGGTTCCCAGGATTATTGGATCCTGGCCTTCAACATCGCCATCTGCCTGATCTGGATCGCCTATTTCCGCCGCTCCTGGCGGGTGGCCAACACGTTCCGATCGCAGCAGGTGGAGGCCGACAGGCACCTTGGGGAGATATTCTCGTGAGGCGGGAACGATTGCCCCCGCCACCTGCGTTTTCAATCCGAGCCATTGCGCCAAAAAGCAACCGTGCCCAAGCGACTACCGGCAGGGCCTGTCTGAGCTGAGGAGAGACCATGTCGATGAAGCAACGTCCTTACTGGCCCATCCTGCTGGCGCCCTGGCTCCTGTCCGCGGTGCCAGCCCAGGCTCAGGAAGCCCCTCCGGCCGGCGAGCAGCGCTGCCGCGACTTCATCGCCAATCTCGCCAAATTGGACGTTCCCCTTCCCAAGATCGGCAAGGTCGGCGCCAAATCCAATGGTGGCTGCCTCTATACCGACAGCGTTCTCGAACAGGGCCACGTCCGCTGGAGCATCGACACCATCGATCTCGACAGGATCGAACCCGATCCGGCCGGAGCGGACAAGATGCCGCTCGCCATGCGCATCTCGCTCAGCGGCATACGCGTGTCGGGGGCCGTGGCAGGCGACACGGTTTTTTCCTATGTGCAGCAGCTGACGGCACCACCGATGGCCCTGTCACTCGACTATGAACGCGATGTGCCCAAGGATGCCCTCAAGGTCAACGCGCTCACCTTCAACACCTCGCATGGCGCCCTCTCTCTTTCCGCCGAGCTTGCCCGGATCGAGCCCATGCTGAAGAGCTGGTCGCCGCAAGATGTGGTCATGCGGACAGCGCTGAAATCGCTGGAATTCAACCTGCATGACGAGGACGGCGAGATCCAGAGGCTGGTCGCCATGCCACTCGCGCTCGCCCTGCTCAAGGGCTCACCGGACCCGGCGGCCCGCCTCGCCGAACTCAAGCAACAGGGCGCGACCTGGATGCGGCTCACGCTCGGCCTGCTCGGGGTGCCGAAGGAAAGCACCGAGGAAACGATCGCCGCCATGATGGAGCTGCCCAAGGCCACCAAGCCGTTCTATCTTGGCATCAAGCTGCCGCAGCCGGTGGGCGTCGAGGACCTCTTCCGCGCCATGGTCGGCGGCGTATCGCCCGGGACCCTGTTCCCGGACGGATCGATCACCGCGACCTATGGGAAGTAGGGAGCGGCAGGCTTTTTTCCGGTAGAGGCTGAGGCCCATCTCGGCCTGGGAAGGTTCACTGTAGCCCCGCAAGAAAAAACGCGGAAAGCCTTCTCCACGAAGTGGGGAAGGCCCGACGCGTTTCATTCTGCGCCCCTCACGCCACCGCGAAGGGCTCGTCTTCCAGGAAGCGCTTCAGGACGTTCCAGGTGATCCTGGAGACGTTGTTGTCGTAGTTGTTGTGGCTGAGCGAGCCGCACCAGGCGATCGACGAGGTCGCGAACAGCGCGCCGCCTGACGGCGTCTCGCCGAAGGCAAGATCGGCATGCACGCGCGGATTGGTGTCGCCGCCGATATTGGGCGGCACCACGCCGAACTCCTCGTTGACCAGCAGCATCATTGGCGAATGATCGACCGAGGAAGCCAGGCGCAGCATGTTGGGCGGCGAGCCGAGATCCGTGGCCAGGCAATCGAGCTCGATGCCCGCCGCTCCGCCGCCGATCAGGCCGAAATCGCCGATGATCTCGTCCGGCACCCCCTCGAAGATGAAGGCCGCGCGGGGATTGTCGGCGTCGGGCGCGCGGCGAAAGGGGCTGGAGACGTCGAAGCCCTGCGCGATGAAGCCGACGCCGCAGATCACGTTAGGCGCCCGGCCGATGCGACGCCACAGACCGCCATATTCGCCGTTGAAGGACTGGTAGTATTCGCCCGGCTCGGCGATCCAGGTGCGGATGCCGTCCTCGGCCCGGCGCAGCTCGATCACGCCCGGCAGGGTCTGGTGATAGGCGATGCGCCAGTACCAGCCATTGCCGCCCATATACATCAGCCGGCCGCCACGATCGATCCAGGCCTTCATCGCATCCCACATCCTGGTGGAATGATATTCGGGATGCGTGCCGGTGATCACCACCTGGTAGTCCCGCAGCAGCTCGTAGCCGTCCTCGTGCAGGTCCTCGTCGGTGATGACGTCGTAGTCGACGCCCCGATGGTCGAGCCAGTCATAGAGATGGGTATCGGCATTGTACTGGTAGAGGGCCGAGCCATGCCCGCCGAGCCAGGAGTGGTAGCGCGGCGAGAAATTGAGCACGGGTCTGAGGCGGCTCGAATAATGCACGCCCGAGCCATCGGCATGGCAGTCATAGAGCGAGCCGCCGAGCTCGGGATGCTCGTAGAGATAGACGTCGGAATGGCCGAAGGTGAGGAGGCGGTTCATGGCGAGTTCGGCGCCGCGCGCGGTGATGTGCTCGCCATGATTGGCATAGGCCATGTAGGAGGCCGTGGGGGCCAGCATGGCGAGTTTTGGGCGCGAACCCAGGGGCCGTGAGCCTTGGGCACAGCGGCGCGGCGGGCGCACGAAGAAGGCGATGTAGTTTTCGCGCGTCACCGTCTCGTCGCTGTCGCCGCAGGTGACGTGCAGCGCATAGGGGCCGCTCTTCAGCTCTTCGGGAATGACGAGGCTGACGGAGGTCTCCCAGCCCGCATCGTAGAGATCGTCGTGATGGAAGTGGATAGCACCGTAATGCTCGGGCTTGCGGTTGAAGTCATGCTCCTCGCCGGTCCAGTTCCACCCCTTCATGCCGCGGGTCGGCAGATGGAAGAGCTCGCCGTGATGATGCGAGGGCCCGATATCGACAGCCCTGGTCGAACAGATCTCGCGGGCAAAATCCCATTGCGCGATGACCTTGGCCTTCAGGGCCGCCGGCTGGGGCGACAGCAGGAGTGCCTGATGTTCCTCGGGGGCATGGAAACCGGCCAAGAGAACGGGCCCGTCGATCTTGCCGTCGAAATGCTCGGCCACCGTGCCGTCGGCCTGATGGCAGCCGGCCAGCAGGAAGGGCGCCTCGACGGGGGGAGCGGCACCTTCAGGCTGGTTTCCTCAAAGCCTGTATCGAAAACATGGGCATAGGGCTTCACCGGGCGCTGGGAGAGCATGATGCGGCCGGTGGCAGGCTCGAAGGCGACAGCGACGGCATACCATTGGCGCACCAGCATGCCGTCGCGCAGCGCGAATTCGGCCTGCCGGCCCGGACCATCACCCACGATGACGGCGAGGCGGCCACCTTCCTTCATCTGGATACGAAAACCGCGTTGCGTGACCGGGTCCCATTGCGCCGCGATGGTCTGTGGCCCGCGGGACGGCAGGGTCGGCCAGAGCATGGCGAAGAAGGTGAACGGGGCGCACCCGAGTGCCGTCACGCCGTCCGCCTGCATGTAGGAACCGGCATCGATGCGCTGGGGTCGGCCTGGGTGGCGCCCGTCGATATCCGTCGGTACTGCCAAGAATTTCAGACCCGGTCCCTCGGGATTGCAATCGCCATGCCGCACGCGCACCAGCCGGGCTTCGAAGTCGTCCCCTTCCTCGAGTGAGATCTTGAAGGCGATGGTCTCGCCCGGGGCGACCGAATAGCGGTCGGGATAGCCGGTGATTTTCAGCATGGCGTGGGCTCTCGGATGGCGTTGTTATCGTGTTGGGGCGCAAGAGCCTTCTCCCCTCGCGGGAGAAGGGAAACGCGCCTCAGTCCCGGAACGGCAGGTTGATGCTCTCACCGGTGAGCAGGCGCCAGCGCCGGCGGAAGATCTCCCATTCCGCCTCTTCGCGGCTGGTGAAGACAGGCTCGTCCTCGTAAACGATCGGATCGCGCCGGTCCGGCGGCATCGTGGCGAGCACCCATTCCTGGAAGGGCTTGCGGCAGAACAGGATCACCTGGCTGCCCGAAGGGTCCTGGCGCATGATGTGCAGCATGCGCTGCAGGCCGGGGCTGTGGCGCCCGATCGGGCAGCGCCGGAATTCCTCGATATACTGACGGTCTGCGTGGGGATCGATCTTGTAGACCATGGCACTGCCTTCACGGGCAAAAGTGTTTTGCGATTTGATTGAATCACTTCAAATCGCAAAGACGCGTCGGACCAAAGAGCGAGAGCAAAGAGCATTCACACCTGAACGCGCTTTGCTTTTGATGGAACGGCCGAAGCGGCCGGCGCGAGCACGAAGGCCCCGAGATCGCGCATATCGGAGAAGACGATGTCGGCGCCTGCAGGCGCATTGCCGCCGACGGTATGGAAGGCGGTGACGAGGCCCGCAGCCTTGGCCGAGGCGAAACCCGTATGGCTGTCTTCGACGCCGAGAACATGAGCCGGCAAAGCTCCAAATCTCCGGCATGCCGTCGCATAGGGTTCGGGATCGGGCTTGCCCTTGGCGACATCATCGAGGCTGATCGAGAAGTCGATGAAAGGCAGGATGCCGAGCCCGGTGAGATTGGCATCGACCACGCGGCGGCTCGAATTGGAGACGCAGGCCTGTCGGATACCGGCGGCAGCGAAGCGGCGCACGAGATCGAGCACGCCCGGCAAGGGTTTCAGCGTGTGGGCACGGGCGATGTAGTAGTCGACGATTGACGTACCCCAGCTTTCTTCCGTGACCCCGGCCGGCATGCGGCTCTCCAGCATGCGCCAGACATCGCCCATATGGATGCCGCGGAAACGGTCGTCATGCAGGTCCGACATGTCGATGCCGAGATCGTGGCTGATGGCGTTGAGCGCCTCCTGGTGCAGCGGCTCGCTGTCCACCAGCGTGCCGTCGATGTCCCAGGCGATGGCCTCGATTCTCATACATCCTCCTCACGAAGCCGGCGATAGAGGCCGCGGAAGGCCCGGTACCCCGCTTCATAGACTGCCTTGTTCTGCGCATTCGGCTCGATCCGGTCGCGCAGGCTGATGAAACGCGAGACTTCGGGCCATTCCGAGGCAAGCCCCGCCCCGATGGCCGCCGTCCAGGCGGCGCCGAGGCAGGAACCGGGATGGCCGTTGAGACGCTGCAGGGGAACCTGCAGCACGTCGGCGACGATCTGCATCCAGACCGCGCTGTTCGAACCGCCATCCGAAACCAGGTAATTGGTGGTGGCGTGCCCCATGTCGTTCAAAGTCTCGACATGATGGCGGATAGCGTAGGCATAGGCCTCGAGCAAGGCACGCCAGAGATGGGGGAGGCCGGTCGCCAGGCTGAGGCCTGAAAAGGCGCCGCGGATGACGGGGTCGTGGATCGGCGTCTTCTCGCCGAGGAAATAGGGCAGCACGGCAACGCCTTCGGCCCCGGCCGGAATGTTGGCAGCGAGCCGGTCGAGATGCTGGTGCAGGCTGAGGCCCTCCCGGGCAGCCGCCTCGCGCTCTCCGCCCGCGAAGGTTGCCGCAAACCAGTTGAGCCCGGAACCGCCGGTCGCCATGCAGCCATTGGGCACGTAAAGCCCCGGCACCAGATGGTAGTCGAGATACATGCGCGGATCCGGCGTCACCTTGTCGGAGGCGATCAGCACGTCCGCCGAGCCGCCGAACTTCAGGAGCACGTCGCCGGGCGCCACCACGCCGGCGCACAGGGCGGAGGCGATATGGTCGGCCGCCCCGCCCACCACCGGCGTTCCGGCGTTGAGGCCGGTGGCTGCCGCCGCCGCCTGCGTCACCGAGCCGAGAATCTGGTGGGACAGCCTGCGCGGCGGCACGGCGCTGCGCGGGATATGCGCGAGTGCCACCAGGTCATCGGCGATGTCCTGGCTGGAAAGATCGGTAAAGCCGGCTTCGAGCGCCCAGTTCTGCTCGACCGCCCTCACGCCGGTCAAGCGCCAATTGATATAGTCGTAGGAGCCGAACACGGTGGCGATGCGCGCAAAGCCATCCGGCTCGTGCTTCTCGAGCCAGCGCAGCTTGGCCGTCACCAATTGCTGGTTGATGCCGTTGCCGGCCCGGGCCAGGAAGGCGTTCTCCGCGATCTCCGCGGCAAGCTCGGCAACTTCCTCCCCGCAGCGCCCGTCGCTCTGCTGGATGCTCGGGCGGATCAGATTGCCATCCCCGTCCAGCAGCACCACGGCCGGGAGCATGCCGGTGACGCCGACGGCATGGATCTCGTCAGGCGCGATGCCGCTCGTGGCAATTAGCTCACGGGTGATGGCACAGGCATTCTCCCACCACTGGTTCGGATCCTCCTCCGCCCAGCCTGCGTGAGGCGAACGCAGCGTCACGGGACGGGAGGTGAGGCCGAGCACCTCCGAGGGCAGTCGGATCAGGATGCCGATGGTGGAGGTCGTGCCAATGTCGAGGCCGAGGACGCAGGGCATGGAAAAACCTTGGAGCGCGGACATCTCAGCGACAGGCATGCATGTCGCGGTGGCCGCTCTTGGAGACGGTTCATTTACAGAACGGGTAGATTCAGCGGTTGAGGCCCGCATCTACCCGTTTTGCTAGAGTGGCGGTGCAAGAGCGGGCATCGCGACAGGCATGCATGTCGCTGCGAAGTCCGCGCTCCCAGGGATCACGCCAGCGGCGCCACCTTGTCCATGAAGCGCTTCACCCGCGCCGGATCGACGGCGTTCCAGGTATTGCCGTCGATCTTGAAATGGGTGCCGATGATCACGCCGGAGGCCACCGAGAGCACGTCGGCGACATTGTCGATGTTGACGCCGGTATTGGCGAAGACAGGGACATCCTTGACCGTCTCGGCCACCTTCTTCAGGTCCGCTGCGGCAGCCGGCTGGCCGGTGAGCGGGCCGGAGACCAGGATGGCGTCGGCAAGAGAGGAGAACACGGCGCTGCGGGCGCGCAGCTCGATCGGCCGGCTATCCAGCGAGGAGGCGAATTCGGCATTGATGTTGTAGAGCAGCTTGAGGTCCGGACGGCCGACTTCGCGGCGCAGCTTGTGGGCATCGGCGGCGTTGGGCTGCCACAATCCCATGTCGGAGGCGAACAGACCGGTGAAGATCTCGCGGGCGAAGGAGGCACCGGTCGCCCCTGCGATCGCCACCGAGGCGGTGGGGTCCCACAGATAGTTCACGCCGAACGGCACCTTGAGCAGCGGCTTGAGCGCGGTGACGATCGCCGTCATCGCCGCCGCGGATTCGATCGGAGCCTTGAAGCGATAGGGCCGGTCATTCTCATTGCCGAACATGACGGCATGCACGCCATTGTCCTGCAGGTTCTCGATATCCCTTGCGGCATCGTCGATGAGCTTGTTCACGCCGCCCTTCGCATCGAAGAGCGGGGCGCCGGGCAGCGCGCCGATATGCACCATCGCGATCACGGCCTTGCGGCGGGGGCCGAGGAAGTCGAAAACCATCGATAACTCCTGTCGAAACTTAAGGTTCTGAGAAAGCCGGCGCCTCCTGCCCGGCGACAACGACCTGGACACCGGCCCGATCGAGGGGCTCGGCGAGGTGTTCGGGCAAGGCAGCGTCGGTGACGAGGACGTGGATCTGCCCGTAAGGGCCGACCTGCACGAGGGAGCGGTGGTCGAACTTGGAAGAATCGCACAGCACCACCACCTGGCGGGAGCGCTCCATGAAGGCGCGCTTGATCTCGGCATCTTCGAGCGTGTAGTCGAAAATACCCTGCGCCGTGATGCCGGAGACACCGAGGAAAACGGCGTCGAGCCACAGGGTCGAGAGCTGCGAGCTCGCCATCGGCCCGCATACGGAAAACTCGTGCGGACGGATCAGCCCGCCGAGGGCGTAGACCGGGCTCTTGCCATTGGCCAGCAGCCCTGCCGTGCGCAGATTGCTGCAGAATAACCTGAGCCCGGGCCGGTCGAGCAGTTCGCGGGCGAAGCGATGGGTGGTACTGCCGGTGTCGATACCGATAGTCTGCCCTGGCTGCACGAAGCTTGCTGCCGCGCGCGCGATCTTCTCCTTGGCATCGGCCTGGCGCCGTCCGCGGACCTCGAAGGCGGGTTCCTCGGCGTCGAACGCCGTCTCGGGTGCCCGCGCCGTCGCCCCGCCATGGTCCCTGCTGATCAACCCGCTTTCGGCAAGGCGGTCGAGGTCGCGCCTGATCGTCATTTCCGAAACCTGAAGCTCCGCCGCCGCATCGGATACGTTGATGTAGCGGCGCTGGCCGATCATCTGGATCAGCCTGTCGCGCCGCGCCGTTGCCGGGATCCGGGAAGCATTCGTCATCACGGGCGTCATCTGCATTCTCTTCGCCATGTTCAGCTGCATTCAGATTGCCCTTGTAGCGCCCACAAAGGCAGCATGCACTATGACGAAATCGAACATATTCGATCACAAGATGTAACATCTTCGATCAGGTAGCAAGCCCCATCTGCACAAAGCGTAGGAATTTTCCGCCGATAAGCACAGACCCAACCGGCAAGGCTCACATAGGAGCGCGCGGCCACACCAAGGCTGCCTCACCGCCAGGGTAACCCGCCAAAACTTGTCCACAAGGGAGGGTTTCGACCATCTGGTGATTATTTGCGCTCAATCACCGCCCAAAATGACGGACAGCATCCCGCGACGACTCGACGTTCGCACCTCTCCTCCGTTTTCATGGCAATCGGCATTCATGATGCCAACATTTACACTTGTGCGATAACGCTCGATTGTGTTTCAATATGTTCGAAATCTACTCAGAAGCGGGAACATGTCGATGCAGGATCTGGCCGGAAAACGGGCAATCGTAACGGGCGGCGCCTCCGGCATCGGTGCGGCGATCGCCCGCCATTTGGCCGGCCTGGGCGTCAGGATCGCCGTGGCCGATCTCGACGAGAAGCGGGCGTCGGAGCTGGCGTCCAGCCTGGGCACCGGTCATCGCGGCATCGCCATCGACGTGCGCAAGCGCGCTTCGGTCGAGGCGGCTTTCTTGGCAGTCGCGCAGGATTGGGATGGCTATGACCTCCTGATCGGCAATGCCGGTGTCTCCACCATGAACAAGGTGGTCGATCTCACCGACGAGGAATGGGACTTCAATTTCGACGTCAACATTCGCGGCATCTTCCTGACCAACCAGACCGCCGTGCGCCATTTCCTCGAAGCGGGCCGCAAGGGCACGATCGTCAACACAGCCTCATTGGCCGGCAAGGTCGGCGCGCCGCTGCTGGCGCATTATTCGGCTAGTAAATTCGCCGTCGTCGGCTGGACCCAGGCAATCGCCCGCGAGATGGCGCCGCACGGCATCCGCGTCAACTGCGTCTGCCCCGGCTTCGTGCGCACCTCGATGCAGGAGCGCGAGATCGAGTGGGAGGCCAAGCTCCGGGGCATCACGGCAGAGGCCGTGGCGGCGGACTATATCGCGCAGACCCCGCTCGGGCGCATCGAGACGCCGGAGGACATCGCGCCTCTCGTCGCCTTCCTCGCCTCGGAAGGCGCCGCCTTCATGACCGGTCAGGCCGTGAACGTTACCGGCGGCGTCTATATGGGCTGAAGCCTTCACAGCGCGAAATGCAGCAACTCAGAGAGAATCAAGCCGGCGGCCCCTTTTAGCGCCGCCCGGTCTTCGAGGTCACCCATGACGAGTTGGATATCGTTGCCAGGGCGCCATGGCACGAGGTCACGCACATGAGCGGTGATCGCCGCCAGCAGGGCCGCGCCGGCACCGACGACATCGCCATGCAGCACGAAGAAATTCGGTGCCATGGTCTGCTGCAGATTGGCGATGCCGATGGCGATGTTGCGGGCATAGAGATCGAGGAGGCCGGCTGCCGCACCGCCATTCTCCGCCGCCAGCGCGGCGAGGCTGCGCGAATCCAGGGTATCGGGCGAGGGAAGATGGCGTTGCCGGGCCTGTCCGCGCAGCCAGCCCACAGTGGCGATCGTCTCCCAGCATCCCCTGCGTCCGCAGCGGCAGGTCGTGCCATCCACCTGGACGAAGGTGTGCCCGAGCTCCCCGCCGGCCCCCGCCGGCCCGCGATAGAGATGGCCGTCCAGGAAGATGGCGCCGCCCAGCACGTCCCCAGTATAGATCACCGCGAAATTGCGCTTGCCACGCCCGATGCCGAACCAGCGATCGCCAACCAGGAGGGCTCTGGGATGATGATCGACGCGCACCGGCAGGCCGAATCGGCGCGCCAGAGTGGGACCGAGGGGAAAGCCGTCCAGCAGAGGCGCCAAATTGACCGCGACGATCGTGCCGGTATCGGTGTCGATCATGCCGCCTGCCGCCACGCCGATGCCGAGCGGCGCACGATGGGCAAGATCGAGGACCTGCCCGACGCAATCGAACACGATGTCGATCAGGGGCTCCACCGTCGCGGCATCCTCAGGGAAGGGGGCCCGGACTTCCGCCGCGATGGTGCCGTCCAGCGACACCAGGCAGCAATGCACGCCGTCATGCATGAGCAAGACCGCGCAGATCGGGGCGGCGTCCTCGGAAAACCAGATCGGTCGCGCCGGCTTGCCGCCACCCTCCTTCGAGGGCAGAGGCTCGCCTTCCACCAGCATACCCTGGTCGATCAGGGGTTGGATGATGCCGGTGATGGTGGCGCGGTTGACCCCGACATGCCTGGCCAGTTCGGCACGACTGGTCGGGCCGAGATCGAACAGGACCTGGAGGACGCGGCCACGATTGGCGAGGCCGATGGAGGTCGAGGAAATCAAGCCCTGCCGCCGGGTCTCGAGGCGAGGCGTGTCGTCGAACAAGTCGTTCAGCGCGGCCAGGCCGCCGCGTTCGCCATCGGACGAAAACCTATCTTCGGACGCCATGGCCGCCAGTCCCGAACTGAAATGCCTGCGAGGACCGACGGTCGTTGCAGGAAAACGAATTGCTCGCCCAGTCTTAGTGCCAGCGCGCCGGAATGTCCCCCATGGTTTCCCGCGCATCCCGCCCATAATCGCAAGGCTTCGTCTTGACGATATAGTTAGTTTGTGTGAGCATCAAACATATTAGAGAAACCGGCGGGATACAACCGGTCATTATGAGGGGCATTCGTCCAGGTGCTCCCAACTGGTCAGCGTTCAAGCAATCAACCGAGGCGGCAGGGCCATTGGCCTGACCCGACCTCGCAACAACAAGAACTGCACCACCAGACCGACATCAGAGGAGAGAACGAGCATGGTTACGACACCTGAGATCTCACGCCGCGCCTTGCTTCGCAGCACGGCTGCCTTTGCAGGCGCCGCCGCCCTGGGCCTGAATTCCGGGCGCGCCTCCGCACAGGGCAAGACCTTGCGGGTGCTACTGGCGGGCGACCCCTTCTACTATGCCATCCAGGGCCTCGCCGATCAGTTCAAGCAGGAGACCGGCATCGAGCTACAGATCGAGAGTATCTCGCTGGAAGCCCTGCAGGCCCGCCTCACTTCTTCCTTCATCTCCAACCAGCCCGACGCCGACGTCATCTCCGTCGACCAGATGTGGCTCGGCCAATATCTGGAAAGCCGCTGGATCCTGCCGCTCAACGATTTCATCAAGGCGGACAAGGACACCGACATCAAGGATTTCGTGCCTGAGGTGCTCTACTCCATGAACACCTGGCGCGGGCAGGTCGGCACGCTGCCGGTGGCGACCTATGGCCAGTGCGTGCTCTATCGCAAGGACTTCGTCGAGTCTGCCGGCGTGAAGATCCCCGAGGACGGCTCCTGGAGCTGGAGCGACTATCTCGACATCGTCAAGAAGCTCAACGGCAAGGAGTTCGACGGCAAGAAGATGGCGGGCACCGTGCTCGCCGGCCAGCAGCCCGCGCCCATCGTGCACATGTATACCCAGCTCGCCGCGAGCTCCGGCGTGCGCTGGTTCAAGCAGTTCCCCACCGGCCAGTGGGACTTCACGCCCACCATCAACACGCCGGAGAATGTCGAGGCGCTCAAGCTCTTCCTCGAGCTCTACAAGAACTCCCCGCCCGAGGCGATCGGCTACAATTGGTTCGACGCCGGCATGCGCTTCGCCAAGGGCGATGTCGGCATGTTCTATTGGTGGACGCCTTATTCCTATCTCTGCCGCAAGGACGGCTACATGTCCGGCAAGGATTCGGTGGTGGCCGACAAGCTCGGCATCACCCGCCTGCCCCGCTCCCCCGGCAAGGACCAGGTGGTCTCGATCGGCGGCCACAGCCTCGGCATTCCCTCCAACACGGCTAACAAGGACGGGGCCTGGAAGTTCATCAAATGGGCGACCTCGGCCAAGACGCAGAAGGCCATGGCGCTCTATACCAAATATGGCCACCAGTTCTCGGACTTCGCTCGCCCCTCGCTCTACGAGGATGCCGACCTGTTGAAGATCTATCCCTATCTGCCCGCCCAGATCGCCGATCTCAAGCGTGGCAACGGCAAGATCGTGCGGCCGCCCTGCCCTGTCTACACCACGCTCGAGGGCATTTACGGTCTCAACCTCAACAAGGTGCTGTCGGGCGACACCGCGCCGGATGCCGCGCTGAAGGACACCGAATCCTTCTTCTCCAACATCCTGACCGGCAATTTCCTCATCCCCTACAAGCAACCCACCTATGACGATACACTCGACGCGACCAAGGCCTTGATCGCCTCGCTCGCGTGAGGGTGGGCACGGCCCGCCGGGTCTCCCACCGCGCGGGCCGTGCCGCACTTCACCCTCCCCTGGAGGGGGAGGGTCGGACGAAGTCCGGGGTGGGGTGACAGCTCAACCACCTCGAAATTTCACCCCACCCCGACGCTATCGCGTCGACCCTCCCCCTCCAGGGGAGGGTGAAGAGGGGACACGCCCATGACCATCGCCGAAACATCAGCCATCCCGGCCCGGCCGAAGCGCCGGGTGCCGGCCTTTCTGCCCTATCTGTTGATCAGCCCCTCGATCATCCTGCTGCTGGCCCTGATCGCCTTCCCGCTGCTCTTCGCGCTCAAGAACAGCTTCTATTTCTGGAACCTGCAGATGAGCCCGGTGCCGATGGGCTATATCGGCGGCGGCAATTACGAGATGGCGTTCTCGAACTCCTTCTTCCTGGGCGCCTTGTGGAACACACTGCTGCTCACTTTGGTGGGCACCGCCATCGAATTCTGCCTGGGCCTGGCCATCGCCCTCCTGCTGGTGAAGAAGCTGCCCGGGCTCAATCTCGCCCGCGCCTTGCTGATCATGCCGACCACCATCGCTCCGATCGTGGTCGGCTTCCTCTTCCGCTACATGTACGATCCCAATGGCGGCCTGATCCCCTGGATGCTGTCCTCGGCCGGCATTCCCTTGCCGGCGCAAGGCCTGCTCGGCTCGGGCAGCACGGCGCTCTGGGCCATCCTGTTCGCCGACATCTGGCAGTGGACGCCGTTCTTCGCCATCGTGCTCTATGCCGGCCTGCTCTCGGTGCCGCCCGACATCATCGAGGCCGCCCGCCTCGACAAGACCTCGGCCTGGGCGATGCTGATGCGCATCAAGCTGCCGCTGATCCGCAAGACGGCGCTGATCGTGGTGATGCTGCGCTTCATGCAGTTGTTCAACACCTTCGACCTGGTGCTGGTGCTGACCAAGGGAGGACCGGGATCCTCCACCCGAACGCTGGGCTACAGCCTCTATCAGCAGGGCCTCGTCGACTTCAACATCGGACTGTCCAGCGCCATGACCTGGATGATGGTCATCATCGTCAACGCCATCATCGGCCTGTTCGTCTTCTTTGCCTTCAAAGACCTGGACTGAGGAGCCAACCATGCGCAAGGGCAAGAAACTGGCCGGTACCGCGGTAAGCTATGCGCTCACTTTGCTGCTGCTCGCCTTCTTCATCGGCCCGATCCTGTGGTTCGCCTTGCTCGCGATCCGCCCGTCCGACACCTTTTTCACCATGCCGCCGGTGCTGGCCTTCAAGCCGGACTGGACCTCGCTGCACTACACGTTCGGCAATCCCGGGAACAACCTGCCCCAGCTCGTCAACAGCCTGATCGTCGCCATCGGCGCGGTGCTGCTCAACCTGCCCTTCTCCCTGCCGGCGGCCTATGCGCTGTCGCGTTTCCGCATCCGCGGCCGCAAGAACATCATGCTCTGGTATCTCGGCCTCTTGATGGCGCCGCCCGTGGCCTTCCTGATCCCCTATTCGATCCTGGCAAGCTCGGTGGGCCTCAAGGGCAGCTATTTCTCCATGATCCTAATCATGCAGACGCTGACCATCCCCTTCTCGATCTGGCTGATGAAGAGTTTCATCGACGAGGTGCCGGTCGAGATCGAGGAAGCCGCGCGCGTCGACGGCGCCAAGACGCCGGCCATCGTGCTCAAGATCGTGCTGCCGCTGGTGCGGCCCGGCATCATCGTCACCTCGATGTTCGCTTTCGTCTTCGCCTGGAACAACGCCGCCTTTCCTCTGGTGCTGGCCAACCGGGCGACCGCGACCCTGCCGGTCGG
This sequence comes from Labrys sp. HAY1-8F, assembly GCF_056754975.1. Lineage (NCBI taxonomy): Bacteria > Pseudomonadati > Pseudomonadota > Alphaproteobacteria > Hyphomicrobiales > Xanthobacteraceae > Labrys > Labrys sp. HAY1-8F. Next base: position 2,576,140 of record NZ_JBPGWZ010000002.1, read on the forward strand.
CACGCTGCAATATTTCGGCACGGCCGGCGTGACCTGGGGCTTCATCGGCGCCGCCGCCCTCGCCGCCATGCTGCCGCCGATGATCATCTTCCTGGCGCTCGACCGCTATGTCGTGCGCGGGCTCACCTTTGGTTCCGTTAAAGGATGAATTGTTGATGTCTAGCCAGAAATCCGCCCGCTTCGGTGTCGTCGGCGCCGGCCTGTGGGGCTCCTTCCACTGCAAGACGCTGAACGCCATTCCTGGCGCCGAGCTCGCAGCGGTGTGCGATCTCAATCCGGAGCGCGGCGCGGAAATGCAGCGCCAGTTCGGGGCGAAGAAAGTCTATCAGGACTTTCGTGCTCTCATCGCCGATCCCGATGTCGAGGCGGTGACAGTGGCCACGCCAGACTTCGCCCATGCCGAAATCGTGCTGGCGGCCATCGAGGCCGGCAAGCATGTCATGAGCGAAAAGCCATTGGCGACCACCCTCGCCGAGGCCGAGCGCATCGCCGAAGCCGCCGCCAGGAGCGGGGTCAAGGTGATGGTGGACTTCCACAACCGCGTCAACCCGGCCGTCCACACGGCGAAGGAAACAATCGCCCAGGGTGAGATCGGCAAGCCGCTGCATGCCTCGGCCCGGCTCTCCAACACCGTCTTCGTGCCCTTCGAGCTCTTGTCCTGGGCAAGCCGTTCCTCCGCTTTGTGGTTCCTGGGCAGCCATGCGGTCGATGCGCTCTGCTTCATGCTGGATGCCGATGTCGTCAAGGTTCAGGCGATGGTGCGCCGCGGCCATCTCGCCGCCCACGGCGTCGACACCGCCGACGTCCATATCTCGCTGCTGGAATTCGACAATGGTGCCATCGCCACGTTGGAGAACAGCTGGGTGCTGCCATCGGACCTGCCACTGGTCTTCGACTTCCGGGCCGAAATCGTCGGCGAAAAGGGCTCGCTGCAGCTCGATACGGCCCAGAACGGCGCCTTCCGCAAATATGCCGGCGCCGGCCTCAAGACCGCCGACCTGCTCGGCGTGACGCCTGCCGCTGGCGGGCGCATCGGCGGCTTCGTGATGGAGGCCATCGCCCGCTTCGTCGATGCCGTCACTACCGGCTCCCCCGTGCTGGCCGATGCGACGGACGGTCTCAAGGTTACGCGCGTGCTCGCGGCCATCGAGCAGGCCGCCGCCAGCGGCAACGCCGTGACGTTGGCGAAGGGCTGAGGAAATACCCTCACCCTGGAGGGGGAGGGTCGACACGCAGTGTCGGGGTGGGGTGATTTTACGGCTGAAGTACATGGTAGCCGATCCGTCGAATCATAGAGAGGCGGCTTTCACCCCACCCCGGCCTTTCAGGCCGACCCTCCCCCTCCAGGGGAGGGTAAAGGTCGCTTCCCCCAAAAGGCAGGTGCTTGATGGCAACTCTCTCCTTCAAATCCGTCGGTAAACGCTTCCCGGATGGCACGCTGGCGCTCGCCAATGTCGATCTCGACATCAGGGATGGCGAATTCCTGGTGCTGGTCGGCCCCTCGGGATGCGGCAAGTCGACCTTGCTGCGCAGCGCCGCCGGCTTGGAGGACCTGTCGCAGGGCCAGGTGCTGATCGGCGGCCGCGATGTCACCAATGCCGATCCGGGCGACCGGGACGTCGCCATGGTGTTCCAGAACTATGCGCTCTACCCGCATATGGACGTCTATGAGAACATGGCCTTCGGCCTCGGCCAGCGCAAAGTGCCGCCGGCGGCGATCAAGGAGAAGGTGGAAAAGGCCGCCCGCATTCTCGATCTCACCCCTCTGCTCAGGCGCAAGCCCGGTGCCCTGTCCGGCGGCCAGCGCCAGCGCGTCGCCATGGGCCGGGCCATCGTGCGCGATCCGCAATGCTTCCTGATGGACGAGCCTCTTTCCAATCTCGACGCCAAGCTGCGCGTGCAGATGCGCGCGGAACTCAAGCTGCTCAACGCCCAGCTCGGCGTCACCACGCTCTATGTCACCCACGACCAGGTCGAGGCCATGACCATGGGCGATCGCGTCGCGGTGCTGCGTCCGGTGACGAAGGAGGGCGAAAGCAATCTCCAGCAATGCGCCCCGCCGCGCGAGCTCTATGAGAACCCGGTCAACCTGTTCGTCGCCGGCTTCATCGGCTCGCCGGCCATGAATTTCTTCGCTGTGCGCCTCGGCGAGGAGGCCGGCGCCGCCTTTGCCGCGATTGCCGGCACCTCGCTGCGCCTGCCCCTACCGGCGGGACTGCTTCAAGCCAATGCCGGGCTCGCCGCCTTCAAGGGTCGCGACGTCATCCTCGGCCTGAGGCCCGAGAGCTTCCGCCTGCCCGTTGCCGCGGGTGAAGGCATTTCCTGCGAAGTGCTGCTCACCGAGATGACCGGCGCCGACGCCTATATCTTCTTCGACCTGCCCGCCGCCTCGTCGGTGGCAGGAACCGTCCGGCTCGCCACAGGATCGGAGGCGGGTGCCGGCGCAGCCAACCGCATCACTGCGCGCGTCGAGCCGGCCCGGCTGCCTGAACGCGGCGCCCATATCGAGATCGGCGTCGACATGGGCCAGGCCCGTTTCTTCGCGCCCGACACCGGCCTCGCGCTGCGATAGGTTGAAAAGCGCTCCGTCATCCCCGGCGGGGCTATAGGCCCCGGGAAGGGGATCCAGGGGCCTACGTCGCAGTGATTGCCCCTCGATTCCCTTCCCTCGCTTCGCTCGCCGGGAATGGCAGCTTCAGGGAGGGTCGAGGGGCGGTATCAGGTCGCTCGCCGCCAGGAAGTCCACGAAAGCGCGCAGCTTGGGGGACAAGTGCCGGCTGGACGGCCACATCACCTGGATGCGGGTGGCCGTTTCGAGATAATCGCCGAGTACGCTCACCAGCGTTCCCGCGCGCAACTGCTCCCGGACGGCCAGATCGGGGACGCAGGCAAGGCCGAGCCCCTCTTCCGCCAGGGTGATCTGCGGCTCCAGCGTGTTCATCACCATGCTGACAGGCAGGTCGATATCCAGCCATTCTCCGTCCCGACGCAGCGGCCATCTGTCGAGCTTGCCACTCGTCCGGAAGCGATAGACGAGACAGGCATGCCCGCTCAGATCCTCGGGGCGCCGGGGCAGGCCGGCCTGGTTGAAATAGCCGGGAGATCCGACGATGGCCCGGCGATAGAAGCCGAGCGTGCGGCTCATCAGGCGGGAATCGGCCTGCTCCCCCGTGCGGATCACCGCATCGAAACCGTCCTCGATCACATCGACGAGCTGGTCGGAGAAATCGAGTTCGATCTCAATCAGGGAATAGAGCCGCCGGAATTCGGCCAGCTTCGACATGAAGCGCAGCCCCATCGAGGGCAGGCTGATGCGCAGTTTGCCCTGTGGGGCGGCTTGGTTGCGGGCGAGTTCGGTTTGCGCCGCCTCGAATTCACCGAGGATGCGTCGGCAGCGTTCGAGGAACAGCGTGCCTTCCGCCGTCAGGGTGACGCTGCGGGTCGAACGGTGAAACAGGCGCGTGCCCAGCCGGTCCTCCAACCGCGCCACCGCCTTGCTGACGGCGGAAGGCGAAATGCCGAGCCGCCGGCCAGCCTCAGTAAAGCCGCCGGCATCCACCGCCTGCACGAAGGCATTGAGAGCGCCCAGACTGTCCATGAAGGTTCCTGCATTGAGCACTTGTGATATAAATGTCAAAAGTGTTTTGCACTATAGCCTGTTATTCGTTCTCGGGAAAATAGCTAGAGTCCCGGCCGTACGGCCGGCAAGTCGCCTCCTGTGAAGGGCCCTTTCCATGGCCTTCCCTCAGGAGTTCTTGCAATGAGTTCGACTGTTTCGATCGGCGGCCCTTCGCCCGCCGTCGATCGCCTGCCGGTCGGCGGGCTGCTGGCCCTTGCCATGGCCGGTTTCATCACCATCATGACGGAGGTGATGCCCGCTGGACTGCTGCCGCAGATGGGCGGGAGCCTCGGCGTCTCCGACGCCGTCGCCGGCCAGTTCGTCACCACTTATGCGGCCGGTTCGCTGGTGACCGCCATTCCCTTGATGACGCTGACCCAGGCCCTGCCACGGCGCCTGTTGCTGCTCATCGCCATCATCGGCTTTGCCGCACTCAACGCCGTCACGGCCGTGTCCTCGAGCCTTCCCGTTACGATGGTGGCCCGTTTCCTCGCCGGAGCCTGCGGCGGCCTGGTCTGGGCCTTGCTCACCGGCTATGCCGCCCGCATGGCGCCCTCGCATCTTGCTGGCCGGGCCATTGCCCTCACCGGCATTGGCGCGCCGCTGGCCTTTTCGCTCGGCGTGCCGGCCGGCACCTTCATCGGCACCTTGATCGGCTGGCGCCTCGCCTTCGGCCTGATGAGCGTGGTGGCCCTGCTGCTGGCTGGCTGGATCCTCGCCGTCCTTCCCGATTTCGCCGGCCGCCGCCAGGATCAGCGCCTGGCGCTGCGACCCATCCTGAGCCTGCCCGGCATCAGGCCGATCCTCGCCGTGATGGGGCTCTTCGTCGTCGCCCACAACCTGCTCTACACCTATATCGCCCCCTTCCTGGTACCCTCGGGCCTGGCCGAGCGGGTGGATGTCGTGCTGCTGTGCTTCGGCCTGGCCGGGCTGGCGGGCCTGTGGGTGGTGGGGGCCCTGATCGACCGGCGCCTGCGCCTGATGGTGCTGGGCAATCTCGTCCTTTTCGGCGCCTGTGCGGTCGCTCTCGGCCTGTGGCCGGCTTCTCCCGTCGTCGTGCTGGCCGCCGCGGCCGTGTGGGGCATGGTCGCCGGCGGCATACCGACCCTGTTCCAGACGGCGTCGGTGCAGGCGGCCGGCGAAGCAGCCGATGTCGCCCAGGCCTTGTTCGTCACGGTCTGGAACAGCGCCGTGGCGCTGGCCGGCCTCACCGGTGGCCTGCTGCTCGGCGCCCTGGGCGCTTCAGCCCTGCCCTGGGCCATGGTGAGCCTGCTGGCCCTGGCCTGGCTCACGGCCTGGCTGGCGAGGTCGACGGCCTTTCCAAAGCCTCCTGCGATCTGACGGGCGCCGCGAGAATCGCCAGGACGCCGGCCGTGCGGTGTTGCACAGGCAGGCATGGGCGTTCGATTATGATCCCCGGCGGCGGCAGGGGGACAACATGACCAATTCGAGCGACACCATAACGGCAGCAGCACAAGTACAGGACGGGCCACGCGGCATCGGCGGCTGGATGATCCTGCCGATCATCGGCCTGGTCGGGACCTTGGTGTTCACCTTGATCAACCTCTATGGCGTCGTCACGGAATGGGAAGGCATCAAGGCCATCATCGCCGGCGAGAACCAGACGACGGCGGCCTTGAGACTGCCGGTCGCGGCATCATTCCTTGGCGGCCTTGTGCTGATCGGCCTCGCTGCCCTGTGCCTCTATCGCATCTTCACCTATTCGCCGAGCGTACCCCGCCTGATGACGATCTTCTATATCGGGCTGGTCGTGGTCTCGTTGGCGGAACTGGCCGGGGACTCCTATGTCTCGAGCCTGACCAACACGCCGAGCGATCCGACCCATATCAAGGATCTCGTCCGGGCGCTGGTCGGTTCGGCGATCTGGATTCCCTATTTCCACCGCTCGCGCCGGGTCGCCAACACCTTCCGTACGCAGGAGGCCGCCGTCGATCGCAAGATCGGCGAAATCTTCTGACCTCAGCCGATCTTGTCGTTCCAGCCCCATTCATCCGCGAGGGCGAGGCATTCGCGCCAGGAAGCCACAGCGTCGCAGGTCGTCACCGAGCGCAGCGATGCCGCCGCAGCGGCGTGGGCGAGCGCCAGGCAGCGCCGGAGGTCCCAGCCCTCGTGAAAGCCATAGAGAAAACCGGCGGCAAAGGCATCACCCGCCCCGTTGGCGCCGGCGATGACCTGCTTGGGCACACGGATGGAGGGCTGGGTGACGATGTCGCCGTCCCGGGTCACGGCGACCGCGCCCGTCGGAAAATGCGCCGCCACCACTTGGCAACTGCCGGTTTCCAGGACCTTTCGCGCGGCGTTGATGCAGGCTTCCACCACCGTGCGGTCATCCCGCACCGTCTCTTCCTCGCCGATCGCTCCCATCTCGCTGTCATTGACGATGAGAAGATCGAGATGGGCCAGCAGCGGACGAACCAGTTCGCGGAGCCGTGCCGGCGAAGCGGTGGCCAGTTCCAGATTGGTGATGAGGCCTGCCTGCCTGGCCTTGCGCAGCACGGTCAGCCAGCCATTGGCATCGCCGTTCCAGGGGACATCCATCGTCTTGTGCACGCCGGGCAGACCGAGATGGAGGATGCGTCCCCGTGTGTCTGTGAAATCGAAATGCTCCGGCGTCATCAGCGAGGCTGCGCCGGGATTGAAGATGTGGGTGCGCCGGCCGCTGCGTTGGGAGGTATAGGCATCGGTGTGCAGCGTACGGGCATCGCGGGTCATCGCCAGGCGGCGGCGGTCGATGCCATAGCGATCGGCCTCGGCATGGAGCAGGCGGCCATCCTCGTCGTCGCCGATCAGCCCCTGCGTCTCCACCCACATATTCGGATCGAGGCGCTTGATATCGATGGCGAGGTTGCAGCCCGAACCGCCGCCCCGTGATTCCTCGTGCAGGATTTCGACGAGGCCGTCTTCACCCGGCCAATACTCCACCAGTTTGTTGCCGTCGACGCACCAGGTTCCGGCCGTGATGATCCCGGAACGCGTCGAGGCTGGACGCTCACCCTGCATTTCCTCTACCTGTCGAAATGTCCGGTTGCCATGAATCGCGATGACGACTCACCGGCTGCCCGAGTTTATTTGTAGCGAAAAGAAACAATCATTCGAGGCCATTTGCAATGGCGCGATTGCCGAGCCTGGGCGGCGCGTGTCCAGCTGCGCATCAACCTCGAGTAGTATCGCGCAGCGAATACTTGCCGGAACCGGGCGGTTGCAGCGATCGGCCCATGCTCTTTTCAGCTGAACGACATACACCGGAAATCCCCGACTTGGAATTGTCCAGGTTCGGGCCGCCTCGTCATTTCATGACAAACGCGTCGTTTTGTGCTATCATCTCAAGATCTTAGACGGCTCTACCCGCCAAGATGAACGCCACATGAACGGCGTTGATAGCAAGAGTTCATCTATTCTGGCTTAATGGTTAACTTAAGGTAATTTCCAGGTGGAGAGGCTGCCCGCCGGCCCTGGTACGACGAAGGCCGGAGCCACCTCTCAAGGAGTGTTCCATGTTTCGCAAATTACTAGTGGCCGCATTGGCGGCCGTCACCCTGAGTGCTGCGAGTTTGACGGCGACAGCTCCGGCCGAAGCGCGCAGCAACGGTTATTTCTTTCCCCACCATGGCGGTGGCGGCAACTGGGGCGGCGGTGGCCGTCACTGGGGCGGTGGCTGGGGTGGCAATCGCTGGGGCGGCGGTGGTTGGCGCGGTGGCGGCTGGGGTGGTCGTCACTGGGGCGGCGGCGGACGGCGTTGGTATGGCCGCGGCTACGGCCGGGGCTGGCGCGATGATGGCTGGGGCTTAGGGGCCGGCCTGGCGCTCGCTCCCCTGTTGATGACGCCCGGCCTCTATGGCGGCTATGGCGGCGGCTATTACGACGACGGCTATTATGATTATGCACCGGCCTGCCGCTGGCGGCGGGTGCGGATCTACACCGATTATGGCTGGCGCATCCGCCGTCAGCGTGTCTGCTACCAGTACTGAGCGTTTTCATGCCCCTCCCGTCTCTCGCCGCTACCGCAGCTGGAGGTTGGAGGGGCGATGCGTCTTGCAGTGTCTCTCGTGACTTGTGGAGCTTAATAGAGAATCTCTATCGTCCGACGAAAATTGATGCTTGATCGCCTTGGAACGAGGGCACATTCTTCCTCTCTAGAACTAGTCGAAAGAGAGTGGCATGCCAGCCCACGAAGATTGGAATACCGCACGCGCAGCTGAACTCATCGCGGCAGGCCAGACGTTGGAAGGCCCGCTTTTGCCGATCCTCCACTCTTTTGTGGAAACCTTCGGCTATGTCCCCGACCCGGCCGTCCCGATGGTGGCCGAGGCGCTCAATCTTTCCCGCGCCGACGTGCATGGCGTGGTGACGTTTTACCATGATTTCCGCAGGGAACCCGCCGGCGAGCATGTCATCAAGCTTTGCCGTGCCGAAGCCTGCCAATCCGCCGGCTGCGAGGCTCTCGCCGACCATCTCGTCGAAAAGCTCGGCATCGAGTTCGGCGAAACGACGCCGGATGGACGGATTACGCTTGAGCCGGTCTATTGCCTCGGCCTGTGCTCCATCTCCCCCGCCGCGATGATCGACGGTCGCCTGGTGGCCAGGCTCGATGCCAAGCGACTCGACCAAGCCATCGAGACTCTAGCCTTGGAAGAGGTGGTGCGATGACCATGCGCATCTACGTTCCACGCGATGCAGCCGCCGTCGCCTGCGGTGCCGACGAACTCGCCGCCGCGCTCAAGGTCGCCGCGATCGCCCGCAGGCTCGACATCGAAATCATCCGCAACGGCTCGCGCGGCCTTGCCTGGCTCGACCCGCTGGTGGAATTGGTGACCCCGGAAGGCCGCATCGGCTATGGCCCGGCCGAGCCGGAGGATGCCGACGGCCTGATCGCCGCCTTTACTGGCGATGGCGCCCATAAATTGCGGGTGGGCAAGCCCGAGGAACTGCCCTTCCTCAAGCGCCAGACACGGTTGACCTTTGCACGCGTCGGCATCGTCGATCCGCGCGATCTCGATGACTACAAAGCCCATGGTGGCCTCAAGGGCCTGGAAAAGGCGATTGCCATCGGGCCATCAGCCATCGTGGACGAGGTTACCAAATCCGGCCTGCGCGGCCGCGGCGGCGCAGGCTTTCCGACCGGCATCAAATGGAAGACGGTCGCCGATACGGCCGGCCCGCAGAAATATATCGTCTGCAATGCCGACGAGGGCGACAGCGGCACCTTCGCCGACCGCATGCTGATGGAAGGCGATCCCTTCTGCCTGATCGAGGGCATGGCGATTGCCGGCGTCGCCACTGGTGCGACCAAAGGCTATGTCTATATCCGCTCCGAATATCCCCATGCCATCGCGGCGATGAATGCAGCCATCGACAAGGCCCGCCGCGCCAATGTGCTCGGCAAGGCGATCCTTGGCTCGACTCATGATTTCGACATGGAAACCCGCACCGGCGCCGGTGCCTATGTCTGCGGCGAGGAAACCTCGCTGCTCGAAAGCCTGGAAGGCAAGCGCGGCACCGTGCGCGCCAAGCCGCCGCTGCCGGCCCACAAGGGCTTGTTCGGCAAGCCGACCGTGATCAACAACGTGCTCTCGCTCGCCACCGTGCCGATCATCCTGGCCGAGGGCGCCGAGCACTACCGCGATTTCGGCATGGGCCGTTCGCGTGGCACCATGCCGATCCAGCTCGCCGGCAATCTCAACTATGGCGGCCTGTTCGAGACGGCCTTCGGCATCACGCTGGGCGAACTCGTCGATGATATCGGTGGCGGCTGTTTCACCGGCCGTCCTGTGCGCGCCGTGCAGGTCGGTGGCCCGCTGGGCGCCTATTTCCCGCGCGAGCTCTTCGACACGCCCTTTGACTACGAGGCCTTCGCAGCCAGGGACGGGCTGATCGGCCATGGCGGCATCGTGGTGTTCGACGATACCGTCGACATGCGCCGCCAGGCTCGTTTCGCCATGGAATTCTGCGCCATCGAGAGCTGCGGCAAGTGCACGCCCTGCCGCATCGGCGCGATCCGCGGCAAGGAAACCATCGATAAGATCATCGCCGGCAAGGACGTGACGCGCAACATGGCCGTGGTCGAGGACCTCTGCCAGACCATGAAGTTCGGCTCGCTCTGCGCGCTCGGCGGCTTCACGCCCTATCCCGTCCTTTCGGCCATCCGCCATTTCCCCGAAGATTTCCACGGCACGCCCCAGCGCATCGCCGCCGAATAATCGCCCAAGGAGACAGTCAATGTCCCTCGTCCACGAAATCGACTACGGCACGCCGCTCTCCAAGTCGGAGAAGATGGTCACTCTGACCATCGACGGCCAGGAAATCACCGTGCCCGAGGGCACCTCGATCATGCGCGCTGCCATGGAGATGGGCACGCAGATCCCCAAGCTCTGCGCCACCGACATGGTGGACGCCTGGGGCTCCTGCCGCATGTGCCTGGTCGAGATCGAGGGCCGCAACGGCACGCCGGCTTCCTGCACGACACCCGTCGCGCCAGGCATCAAGGTCAAGACCCAGACCTCGCGCCTCGCCGAGATCCGCAAGGGCGTGATGGAGCTCTATATCTCCGACCATCCGCTCGACTGCCTGACCTGCGCCGCCAATGGCGACTGCGAATTGCAGGACATGGCTGGTGCCGTCGGCCTGCGCGAAGTGCGCTACGGCTATGAGGGCGACAACCATCTCGGCCTCGATAAGGACACCTCCAACCCCTATTTCACCTTCGACACTTCCAAATGCATCGTCTGTTCGCGCTGCGTGCGTGCCTGCGAGGAAGTGCAGGGCACTTTCGCGCTGACGATTTCCGGCCGCGGCTTCGAAAGCCGGGTCTCGCCGGGCATGAACGAGGCTTTCCTCGATTCCGAATGCGTCTCGTGCGGCGCCTGCGTGCAGGCCTGCCCGACGGCCACCCTCACCGAAAGCAAGGTGATCGAGATCGGCCAGCCCGAACATTCGGTGGTGACGACCTGCGCCTATTGCGGTGTCGGTTGCGCCTTCAAGGCCGAGATGCGCGGCGAGGAAGTCGTGCGCATGGTGCCCTATAAGGACGGCAAGGCCAATCGCGGCCATAGCTGCATCAAGGGCCGCTTCGCCTGGGGCTATGCGACCCACAAGGAGCGCATCCTCAAGCCGATGATCCGCTCCAAGATCACCGATCCGTGGAAGGAAGTGAGCTGGGAAGAGGCAATCGCCTACACCGCTTCCGAGTTCAAGCGCATCCAGGCCAAGCATGGCAAGGCCTCGATCGGCGGCATCACCTCCTCGCGCTGCACCAATGAAGAGACCTATCTGGTCCAGAAGCTGATCCGCGGCGGCTTCGGCAACAACAATGTCGATACCTGCGCCCGTGTCTGCCATTCGCCGACGGGCTATGGCCTCGGCCAGACCTTCGGCACCTCGGCCGGCACGCAGGACTTCGACTCGGTCGAGGACAGCGACGTCATCATCGTCATCGGCGCCAATCCGACGGACGGCCACCCGGTCTTCGGCTCGCGCATGAAGAAGCGCCTGCGCCAGGGTGCCCGCCTGATCGTCATCGATCCGCGCAAGACCGACATCGTGCGCACGCCTCATGTCGAGGCCGATTATCATCTGCCGCTCAAGCCGGGCACCAATGTTGCGGTGGTGACGGCGCTTGCCCATGTCATCGTCACCGAGGGGTTGGTCGCCGAGGACTATGTGCGTGAGCGCTGCGACCTGGACGAATTCCAGAACTGGGCCAGCTTCGTCGCCGATCCCAGGCATTCGCCGGAAGCGGTGGAAAAATATACCGGCGTGCCGGCCGAACTGGTGCGTGGCGCCGCCCGCCTCTATGCCACCGGCGGCAATGGCGCCATCTATTACGGCCTCGGCGTCACCGAGCACAGCCAGGGCTCGACCACGGTGATGGCGATCGCCAACCTCGCCATGGCTACCGGCAATATCGGCCGCCGCGGCGTCGGCGTGAACCCGCTGCGCGGCCAGAATAACGTGCAGGGCTCTTGCGACATGGGCTCGTTCCCGCATGAACTGCCGGGCTATCGCCATATCGCGGGCGATGAAGTCCGTCACATGTTCGAGGAATTCTGGGGCGTCCATCTCGACAAGGAACCGGGGCTGCGCATTCCCAACATGCTCGACGCCGCCGTCGAGGGCTCCTTCCTCGGCCTCTATGTGCAGGGCGAAGACATCGTTCAGTCCGATCCCGACACCAAGCATGTCACGGCGGGCCTCGCTGCGATGGAATGCGTTGTCGTGCAGGACCTCTTCCTGAACGAAACCGCCAATTATGCCCATGTCTTCCTGCCTGGCTCCTCCTTCCTGGAGAAGGACGGCACCTTCACCAATGCCGAACGCCGCATCCAGCGCGTACGCAAGGTGATGGCACCCAAGGCCGGCTATGCCGACTGGGAAATCACGCTGCTGATCGCCGAAGCCATGGGCTTCCCCATGCCCTACGAGCATCCCTCGCAGATCATGGACGAGATCGCCCGCCTCACGCCTTCCTTCGCCGGCGTCTCCTATGAGAAGCTGGAGCGGGACGGCTCGGTGCAGTGGCCCTGCAACGACAAGGCGCCCGAGGGCACGCCGATCATGCATATCGACCATTTCGTGCGCGGCAAAGGCCGCTTCATGGTCACCGAATATATCCCGACCGACGAGCGCACCGGCGCACGCTTCCCGTTGCTGCTCACCACCGGCCGCATCCTGTCGCAATACAATGTCGGCGCGCAGACGCGGCGCACCGAAAATTCGATGTGGCACGAGGAGGATGTGCTGGAAATCCATCCGCACGACGCCGAGCAGCGTGGCATCCGAGATCATGACTGGGTGCGCCTGGAAAGCCGCTCCGGCTCGACTTCGCTGCGCGTCACCATCACTGATCGCGTGGCGCCGGGCGTGGTCTACACCACCTTCCACCATCCCTCGACGCAGGCCAACGTCATCACCACCGACTATTCGGACTGGGCGACCAACTGCCCCGAATACAAGGTGACGGCGGTGCAGGTCATGCCTTCCAACGGCCCGTCGCAGTGGCAGGAGGAATATGAGGCGATGGCGAAGAACTCGCGTCGCATCGCGGCGGAGTGAGAACAGCACCCTTCTTCCCTTGCGGGATCTGGCACTTCCCATGGAAGTGCCAGATCCCGCAAGGGGGAGGAGGGGTCTCGTGACCTATGCGAATCATATTGCTGAAATCAGGGATTGAGAGGTTGATCCACCCCCTCGTCCGGCCTTCGGCCACCCATGGCACTTCCATGGGAAGTGCCAGGTCCCACAGGGGGAGAAGGAGAAAAACACCATGACCGATCCCGTCCGCTCCATCTCCCGCTTTGCCTGGCGTGACGGCGTGTTCACGCCGGGCGAGCGCACGGTTCCCGAGGAGATGGCGATCTCGCTGGTCTATGACGGCGGCTCCCACGCCGTGATGATGGGAAGCCCTGTCGATCTCGAGGACTTTGCCTACGGTTTCTCTCTGACCGAAGGCATCATCGCCTCTCTCGACGACATTACCGAGTTCGAACGCGTCGATTACGAGGAAGGCGTCGAATTGCGTATGTGGCTGAGGGGCGATCGCGGCTCAGCGCTTGCCGCCCGCAGGCGCATACTGGCCGGGCCCACGGGCTGCGGCCTGTGCGGCATCGACAGCCTGACCGAGGCAGTGCGCAAGCCGCGACCGGTCACCGGTGAGCTCAAGCTGTCACCGGCCGATATCGAAACCGCCCTCGCTTCGCTCACGCCCGCCCAGGTACTGAACCACAAGACCCGTGCCGTGCATGCCGCTGCCTTCTGGACCAAGGCGGATGGCCTCATCGCCCTGCGCGAGGATGTCGGCCGGCACAATGCGCTCGACAAGCTGGCCGGCGCCCTGGCCAGGCGTTCGATCGCTCCCGCTTCCCAGGGCCTTCCGGGCATCGTCGTCCTCACCAGCCGGATCTCGGTGGAGATGGTGCAGAAATCGGCCTCGATGGGTGCATCCATCGTGGTGGCGGTCTCCGCCCCCACGGCGCTGGCCATCCGCACCGCCGAGGAAGCGGGTATCACGCTGATCGGCATCGCCCGCTCCGACGGCTTCGAGATCTTCACCCATCCCCATCGCATCGTTTCGGAGAAACTCGCCCATGTCGCATGATGAAGCCGCGCATGATGGCCATGCACATGACCCGTCTGCCAAACTGGTGAGGATGGCCAACCAGATCGGCATGTTCTTCGCGTCCCAGCGCGAGGAGGTGCGGGTCCCCGGTATTGCCGAGCATATCCGCAAATTCTGGGAGCCGCGCATGCGCAACCAGATCTTCGCCCACCTGGACGCAGGCGGCGAAGGCATCGATCCGCTGGTCAGGAAGGCTCTGGAGACATTGCGCGAGAAGGCGTGAACTCTCTGGCATCCCAGGAGACTTCCATGTCCGGCACCCTCTTCGACTGGGACAAGATCGAACCACGTACAGTCATTCCCGGCTTCCACGGTCGTTTCATGCATTCGGCTTCGATGACTTTCGTACTCTGGCAGATCGACGCGGGAGCCACGCTACCCTTGCATTCACACCCGCATGAGCAGGTGGTGCATCAGTTCGAAGGCGAATTGGAAGTCACGGTCGACGGCCAGAGCACGGTGCTGAAGCCGGGCATGGTCGCGGTGGTGCCGCCCCATGCGCCGCATTCCGGCCGGGCGTTGACGGCCTGCCGGACCATGGACGTCTTCCATCCCCTGCGCGAAGACTATCGGACAGGCGCCCCGAGCGTGCTGCAGCAGGCGATGCCGGAATAAGCGGGCGCTTTGCCGCCGCTCAACCGCATCCATCGTCGTTTTGGCCGGGTTCCTGCTCTCAGCGGCTGGGAAACGGCGAAAAATCGCCTTTCATCTTGCTCTACCCCTTCCATCTTGATATGGAACCGCCCATGTGACGCTCAGCTGTCATCTTCGATGAGACAAGCGTCCGAAAAATAGACCAGAAAGACGTTTCCGCAGTGCGGGCCTTGCGCCGGCCGGGCGTGTTTTTCCTAAAACACCCCGCCTGTGGCTGCTCCAGCAGCCCTGCCGCCTTCCGGAAACGATGATCAACACCAACCGCCGGCGCCAGGAAAACATATGTCCGTACAGACAAACGTGCTGCGTGAAGATTTCGCTGCGATGCTCGACGAGACGTTCGGCACCAGCGACATGGCCGAAGGTTCGGTCGTCAAGGGTACTGTCGTCGCCATCGAGAAGGACCTCGCGGTCATCGATATCGGCCTCAAGACCGAAGGCCGCGTAGCTCTGAAGGAATTCAACGGCCCGGGTCGCGACAGCGCGATCAAGGTCGGCGATATCGTCGAGGTCTATCTCGAGCGTATCGAAAATGCCCTGGGCGAAGCCGTCATCTCGCGCGACAAGGCTCGCCGCGAGGAGAGCTGGGTCAAGCTCGAGAAGTCGTTCGAAGCCAATGAAAAGGTCGACGGCGTCATCTTCAACCAGGTCAAGGGGGGCTTCACCGTCGACCTCGACGGCGCCGTGGCCTTCCTGCCGCGCAGCCAGGTCGACATCCGTCCGATCCGCGACGTCACCCCGCTGATGAACGTTCCGCAGCCCTTCCAGATCCTCAAGATGGATCGCCGCCGCGGCAACATCGTCGTCTCCCGCCGCACGGTCCTCGAAGAGAGCCGCGCCGAGCAGCGTCACGAGATCGTCCAGAACCTCGAAGAGGGCCAGGTGGTCGACGGCGTGGTCAAGAACATCACCGATTACGGTGCGTTCGTTGATCTCGGCGGCATCGACGGCCTCCTGCATGTCACCGACATCGCATGGCGCCGCGTGAACCATCCGACGGAGCTTCTGACCATCGGCCAGCAGGTCAAGGTCAAGATCATCAAGATCAACCACGAGACGCACCGCATCTCGCTGGGCATGAAGCAGCTCCAGGCCGATCCGTGGCTGGGCATCGACGCCAAGTACCCGCTGCAGGCCAAGTTCACCGGCCGCGTCACCAACATCACGGACTACGGCGCGTTCGTGGAACTGGAGCCGGGCATCGAAGGCCTGATCCACGTCTCCGAAATGTCGTGGACCAAGAAGAACGTCCACCCCGGCAAGATCGTCGCCACCTCGCAGGAAGTGGAAGTGCAGATCCTCGAGGTCGACCCGATCAAGCGCCGCATCTCGCTCGGCCTCAAGCAGACCCTTTCCAACCCCTGGGAAGATTTTGCCGACAAGCATCCGAACGGCAGCGTCGTGGAAGGCGAAGTCAAGAACAAGACCGAGTTCGGCCTGTTCATTGGCCTCGACGGCGATGTGGACGGCATGGTCCATCTCTCCGACCTCGACTGGAACCGTCCGGGCGAGCAGGTCATCGACGACTTCCGCAAGGGCGACATGGTCAAGGCCGTGGTGCTCGACGTGGACGTCGAGAAGGAGCGCATCTCGCTGGGCATCAAGCAGCTCGCCGGTGACCCCTTCGTCGATGCCGGCGAACTGAAGAAGAACCAGGTCGTCACCTGCGAAGTCACCGACGTCAAGGAAGGTGGCATCGACGTCAAGATCACCGGCACCGACCTCACGGCCTTCATCCGCCGCGGCGATCTGGCCCGCGATCGCGCCGATCAGCGCCCCGAGCGCTTCGCTGCCGGCGAAAAGGTTGACGCCCGCGTCATCCAGTTCGACCGCAAGGCCCGCAAGGTCCAGGTTTCGATCAAGGCCCTCGAAATGGCCGAAGAGAAGGAAGCCATCGCGACCTACGGTTCGTCCGATGCCGGCGCTTCGCTCGGCGACATTCTCGGCGCCGCGCTGCGCGCACGCACCGAGAAGAAGTAAGCCGGAGGGCCGGCTTCTCAGCCGGCTCTCGGAGCCACCACGATTGCAGAAAGGGCGCGACCTACAGGGTTCGCGCCCTTTCTTTTGGTCCTCTCGCCAACGTCGTGTGGCCCATGCTGGTCTTCAGACCGGCACCGAGAAAGGCGCGTCAAACTGGTGTGCCGGTCTTCAGACCGGCATGGAGCCTCGGCTGTCACAACATAGAGAGTGAACAGCAGCTCGCCGAAAACTTGACTACATGCATCTTGCGACGAAAGCCCGATGGCGTAGGGTAACTCTATGAGCCACCCCAAATCAGGGACGACCATTACGGGGCAGGAAGCCTCCCGCAAGGTGCCGGTAACCCGCGAGTCTCGGCAAGTAAGCGACTTCCCGCAAGGCCCGGAAATCGTAACCTGCTTCCACGATCTTGAAGTAGGCCAAATAATCGAAGCCACCGTAAAACGCGTTGAAGACTACGGCGCCTTCGTGGATATCGATGGCATCGACGATATCGTGGCCCTGCTCTTAGTTGTCGACATCTCATGGGCCCGCGTGCCTCATCCCAGCGTTCTTTTGAGTCCAGGCCAACGTATCAAGACAAAAATCCGTGCGATTAGTCTTAATAGAAGTCATGCTTCCCTAAGCATGAAAGTGCTCCAACCCGATCCGTGGCTAGATATCGACACCAAATATCCCTTGCATTCCGTGGCAATAGGCTGCGTTACCAGCATTACCGACTACGGTATATTCGTGGAATTGGAATACGGCATCGAAGGCCTGATCCACTACCCCGAGACAGGATTAGCTGATTGGGACGAAGAATTGGGTGAGACCATCTCCGTCGCACAGAAAGTAAAAGTGCAGATCATGATGATTGACCCGGCCAAACGGCGCATCTCACTCCGCATGGAAGCAGCGAGTAGGTGAGTCTGCTCAGAAAGCTCTCGGGCGCAGACACAAAGGTGCCTCATACCCACCGCCCGCGCCCCATACATCCCGCACAAAAGCCGCCCAGCCTGCAAAACTGGCACCAGCGATACACAGGCAAGATTTCGCGTCAGAGCCTCTCAGTTTAATAATCTTTCCAAAAGGGGCGCTTGAATGGGCGCCCTTCCATGTTTGGTGAATTTTTCCGATTTCGAGCGCACGAGCATCTTGCATTGCCGCGGCGTTTGGTTGATCGGTTGTCGCTTACAAGCCCCGAATGGCCGCCACCCTGGCGGAAAATTCGCGAGCAAGGGGGAAACAACCACATGCGTATCAATCGTTTGACACTCGTAGCCGGCGTGGCACTTGCCCTCCTCGGCAGCGCCGCCTTTGCTGCCGACAAGAAGACCGTGGCCGTAACCTCGATCGTCGAGCATCCGGCTCTCAATGCCGCCCGCGACGGTGTCAAGAAGGCCCTGGAGGATGCCGGCTACAAGGATGGCGATACCCTCTCCTTCCAGTTCGAGACGGCCCAGGGCAGCCCCGCCACCGCAGCGCAGATCGCCCAGAAATATGTCGGCGAGAAAGCCGATGTGATCGTCGGTATCGCCACGCCATCGGCCCAGGCTGCCCTCGCTGCCACCAAGGACATTCCGATCGTGTTCACCGCCGTGACCGATCCTGTCGCGGCCCAGCTCGTCAAGGACCCCGCCAAGCCCGAAGGCAACGTCACTGGCGTGACCGACGCAACCCCGATGCCCGACCAGGTCAAGCTGATCCAGGCGATTGCGCCCAACGCCAAGAAGATCGGCTTCATCTTCAATCCCGGCGAGGCCAATTCGGTCGTCCAGCTCGAGGCCATGAAGAAGGCGACCGCGGCCCTTGGCCTGGAGACGATCGAGGCACCGGCCACCAAGTCGGCCGATGTCGGCGCTGCGGCCCAGAGCCTGATCGGCAAAGCCGATGCCATCTTCGTGCCGACCGACAATCTGGTGGTCTCGGCCCTGGAAGCGGTGATCACGGTGGGAACCGAAAACAAGATCCCCGTCTTCTCCGGTGACACCAATGGCGTCGAGCGCGGCGCGGTCGCTTCCATCGGCGTCGACTATTTCAAGTCCGGCGTATTGGCCGGCGAGATGGTCGTCCGCATCCTCAAGGGTGAGAAGCCAAGCGCCATTCCCGTGGCCGTCCCCTCCGCCACCGACCTCTTCCTCAACCAGAAGACCGCCGGCCCGATGGGCGTGACGCTGCCAGCCGATCTGGTCGCCAAGGCCAAGACGGTCGTGAAATGAGCCTCTCCAAGTAATCCGGATCATCATAACCGGGCAGGCGGCCGCGCGTTGCGCGGCCGCCCTCATAAGATCAACCCATTCCGAGCAAGCCGCGCCATGATCCCCCTCCGTTCTCTCGGCCTTGCCGCCGTTCTTCTCGCCAGCTTCGCCCAGGTCGCGACCGTCACGGGCGCCGCTGCGGCCGACAAACCGGTGGTCGCGATCACCGCCATCGTCGAACATCCCTCGCTCAACGCCATCCGCGAGGGCGTGAAGGCCGGCCTCAAGGACAAGGGCTATGCGGAGGGCGAGGCCATCACCATCCTCTATGAATCGGCCCAGGGCAGCCCGGCCACGGCGGCCCAGATTGCCCAGAAATTCGTCGGCGAAAACCCGGCCGTGATCGTGCCGATCACCACCCCCTCCTCCCAGGCCGTCGCCGCGGCAACCAAGGACATCCCCATCGTCTTCGCCGCCGTGACCGATCCGCTCGGCGCGCAATTGGTGAAGACCCTCGACAAACCCGGCGGCAATATCACCGGCGTCAGCGACTTTCCGCCCGCGGCCGGCCAGCTCGACCTGATCAAGGAGGTCCTGCCCAAAGCCAAGGTGGTGGGCGTCGTCTATAATTCCGGCGAGGTCAACAGCCTGTCGGTGATCGAGGCGCTACGCAAGCTGGCAGGTGAACGCGGGCTGGAAATCCTGCCTTCTCCCGCAACCAAATCCTCCGATGTGGGCGCAGCCGCGCAAAGTCTGGTGGGCAAGGCCGATGCGATCTACATCCCCAACGACAATCTGGTGGTTTCGGCCCTGGAATCGGTGCTGCAGGTCGGCTTCGACAGCCGCCTGCCGGTGTTCGCCAGCGATCCCGACAGCGTCGGGCGTGGCGCGGTCGCCGCTCTCGGCCTCGATCAGTTCGAGATTGGCCGTCAGGCCGGCCATGTCGCGGCCCGCGTGCTGAAGGGCGAGAAGCCCGGCGACATCCCGGTCGAGAATTCCAAAGGCGTCAGCCTGGTCGTCAACGCCAAGGCCGCCGAAAAGATGGGCGCTCCCTTGCCGCAGGCCGTATTGGCGCGTGCCAAGGACGTTGCAAAGTAATAACAAGCCTTGGAGAACGCCGGGGCATGCCAGTGTCGGCGTCTTCTCCTGTTCCTGTTGGGATTGATGCATGAGCCTATTCGCTTTTGTCGGTTCGATTGAAATCGGCCTGATCTATGCGCTGATCGCGCTGGGCGTGTTTTTATCGTTCCGGGTGCTCGATTTTCCCGACTTGACAGTCGATGGTTCCTATCCGCTCGGTGCCGCGACGGCCGCCGCCGCCATCGTTGCGGGCTTCGATCCCTTCAGCGCAACGGCCCTGGCCATCTTTGCCGGAGCTCTGGCCGGGATGATGACGGCCTGGCTCAACATCCGCTTCCGCATCCTGCAATTGCTCGCCAGCATCCTGACCATGACGGCGCTCTACTCGATCAATCTGCGCATCATGGGCAGGCCCAACGTCCCTCTGCTCAACCAGGAAACGCTGGTGACCTGGACACGCGACCATCTGATGGCGATCTTCGGCTGGGCTCCGCCTTCCTATCAGCTGAAAGTCTGGATGCTCGGCGTAATCGTGCTGATCGTCTGGGCGCTGCTCAGCTGGTTTCTCAATTCCGAATTCGGCCTCGCCATGCGGGCGACCGGCGCCAATCCGCGCATGGCGCGGGCGCAAGGCGTCTCCACCCAGCTGCATAATTATGTCGGCATGGCGATCTCGAACGCCCTGGTCGCCCTCGCCGGCGCCCTGTTCGCCCAGACCAGCGGTTTTGCCGACATCACGCTCGGCACGGGCACCATCGTCGGCGGCCTTGCCTCGGTCATTCTCGGGGAGACGTTGTTTCGCACCCGCTCCATCGCCTGGTTGCTGGTCGCCTGCGTTGTCGGCGCCATCCTCTACCGCCTCGCCATCGCGCTCGCGCTCAATTCCGAGTGGTCGCGCACCATCGGGCTCAATTCCAGCGACCAGAACCTGGTGACCTCGGTTCTGGTTGGCCTGGCACTGATCCTGCCGAGCCAGTTCCCCCGGCTGCGTGCGATCTTTGCGCCCGCGCCCAAGTCAGCGTCCAAGTAAGGAGGCGGCGATGATCGAGATCAAGGACATCCACGTCACCTTCGGCCGCGGTACGCCGCTTGAGAACCGCGCCTTGCGCGGGCTCTCGCTGACGATTCCGACCGGCCAGTTCCTCACGGTGATCGGTTCGAACGGCGCCGGCAAATCCACCCTCCTGAATGTCCTGAGCGGTGATGCCCCGGCCGAACGCGGCCGCATCGTCATCGAGGACGTCGACGTTCTGCGCTGGCCGACGCCACGCCGCGCCGGGCTGATCGCCCGCGTATTCCAGGATCCGATGGCCGGCACCTGCGAGAGGCTGTCGATCGAGGAGAACATGGCGCTCGCCTTCGCGCGCGGGCACTCGCGCGGCTTCGGCGCTTCGCTCAACGGCTCCAGGCGCGCGCTGTTTCGCGACAAGCTTTCCATTCTCGGCCTCGGACTGGAAAACCGCCTGGGCGACTCGATGGGGCTGCTTTCAGGCGGCCAGCGCCAGGCCGTCAGCCTCTTGATGGCGACGCTGACGGGCATGAAGATCCTGCTGCTCGACGAGCATACCGCGGCGCTCGACCCGCGCACCGCCGACTTCGTGCTGGAACTCACCCGCAAGATCGTCGAGGAACAGCAGCTCACCGCCCTGATGGTGACCCATTCGATGCGGCATGCCCTCGACTACGGCACCCGCACGGTGATGCTGCATGAGGGACAGGTCGCCTTCGATCTCGACGCCGAGCATCGCCGCGGCCTCGACGTGCCCGATCTCCTCAAGCTGTTCAGCAAGGTGCGCGGCGAGCAGCTCGACGACGACAGCCTGCTGCTGGGTTAATGCCCCCGGGGAGCGCGGACGTCTCTGCGACATGCCTGCATGTCGCGATGTCCGCTTCCTGAAAGCATTGAACAGAGGAAGAGCGGAGGGGACGTCCGCGATTCCAGGAAGACACGTCTTCAATGTGTCATACCGAGCCTCGAATATGTTGATGCATACGAGACTTGCCCCCCTCCCCGCGATTTCCGACACCAAATCAAAGATTTGGCGAAAATCGCGGGATGGACCCATGAGTCATTTTCAATGCCTCTTGGTATCAGTATCTTCCAGGCTTGGTTTCAAACCGAAAATACCAGAACAGGGCGATTTCTTCGGTACCGGGATGCAGAGCCTCGTAGAAATGGCGATCATAGCCGCCGAGCTCGAAACCATAGCTCTCATAGAAGCGGCAGGCGCCGACATTGTTGGATTGCGTCTCCAGGCGTATGCCGGGCAGGCCCTGGCGTAAACCCCAGGCCACCGCGGCATCCATCAATTGCCGGGCCAAGCCGCTGCCTCGATGGTTCGCATCAACCGCAATGTCGTCGACAAAGGCAAAGTCATTCCAGCCATGCGAAACCGCAGCATAGCCGACGGGCAGGCCAACCTGCGTCTCGACCACGAACAAAGTGCTGTCCTCGCCGTCGATATAGCTGCCGACCTCTTGCCCATCGAAGCCATAGTTCTTGCGATAGGCCGGTTCGACCTGCGCGACCCGCCCCAACCGAGGCCCGTCGAATGGGCCGACGGCTATCTGCGTGATGAGGAAGGAGAAGTCGCAGGCGGCAAGCAATGCCATATCCTCGGCTTTGGCGATCCTGACCGCCTTGCAGGCCCCTGTTCCATTCCGTATCCAGGGCGCGTCCACGCCGTATTTGTCTGACGTCATGAACCCTCATCCGTCCGGTGGGCAGCGCGATTGCCGATCCTGAGGCGACCGAGAAAATCGGTCAACCGCTCCTTCTAGATGGGTGTTGCAAGGGCATGAAGGAAGCCCCGTCATGGCACCAAAACGACCTTGCTCACGCTCCGGCGCGATTGCAGGCTCTCATGTGCCTCGGCGGCCCGTTCCAAAGGAAAACGGCCTCCGATTGTTACCTTGAGCGAGCCTGCCATTGCTTGCGCGAAAAGATCACTGAGATCGGCGTGCAACGTGTCTGATGTCAGCAAGGGCAGCAAGGCGAAGCCTTTCACGGACTGGTTGCGCCCCAGCAGGGCTTCGACCTCGGGCTTGCCGAGCTCGAATCGCCCCATGGCTGCACAGACGAGCTCTCCAGCCGGAGCGAGCCCTTCCAGACAGGCCCCGGTGCCTGGCCCGCCGACGAGGTCATAGGCGATATCGACACCCAGCCCGCCGGTCGCCGCCAGCACGTGCCCGGTCCAGCCGGCGCTGCGATAGTCGACGCCGAGATCCGCCCCGAGGGATCGTGCAAGATCGAGCTTCTCCGCCGACCCGGCAGCGGCGATTACCTGGCGGGCACCGGCGCTACGCGCGAGCTGGATCAGCAGCGATCCTACCCCGCCCGCGGCGGCGTTGATCAGGATCGACTTAGCCTGCGGCGGGGCCCGGCGAAGGAGGTGCAGGGCGGTCAGCCCCTGCACCATCAGAGCGGCCGCCACCTCGAAGGACAGGCCGTCCGGGAGCGGCACCAGCGAGGCGGCTTCGGCAATGACATAATCGGCATAGCCACCGGCCCGGCCCATGGCGAAGAGGGGCACGGCCACTCGCGTACCAATCGCCGGCATGGTGACGCCGGGCCCGAGCGCCTCGACGATGCCGGCGACTTCGACACCCAGCACCATCGGCAGTTCGGGCGTCATTGCATAGCGATCCTGCCGTATCAGCACCTCGAAATAGTTCACCCCGGCGGCCTGCATGCGGATCAGCGCCTCCCCCTCGGCGGGAACGGGGACGGGCAGGTCGATGGGCTTGAGGACGTCGGGGGTGCCGAAGCGGCTCAGACGAATGGCTTTCATGGTTCACCGGGGGTTGGTCTCGAATGACCCCCGGTTCTGTGGTATTTACCGTTTTGTCTCTACACACTCTTTTGTGCCATACAGACCTGGAGGTAACCATGACGGAGCCGATCAAGCGCCTGCCCATGCTCCCAGTCGAGCGAGCCCTCAAGGTGATCTCGGGCCGTTGGAAGGCGGTGATCCTGTATTATCTGCTGGATAGCCCCAAGCGCCTTTCCGAACTGAAGCGGCTGGTGCCCGAGATCAGCCAGAAGGTGCTGATCCAGCAATTGCGCGAGATGGAGGAGCATGGGCTCGTCCATCGCGAAATCTTCCGGCAGGTCCCGCCCCGCGTCGACTATTCGGCGACGCTGCTCGGACAAAGCCTCGAACCGGTGCTGCTGGCTCTGTGCGACTGGGGACAGCGACACGCCGCCGAACTGGATGAACTCGACCAGACGCGGGATTGCATCATCAGGCCTGTCAGGCATGTGGCGGCAGCCGGATGAGGGGTGAAGCATCCATGCCGATGCTACCCGATGATCGCCCGCACCGCCTCCTCCAGCCGCTCCGCCGGCAGCTCCATGATCTCCGCCGTCGCCGTCCAGACCAGGGCGACCCGCACATCTTTCGCCGGATAGAGCCTCTTCATCAGATGTCGGTAGAGCCCGAGCTGGCTGAGATAGGCCTGCGGTACCGCGTCGAGCCCGCGGGGAGGCTGGCGGTTGGTCTTGAAGTCGACGATCCAGACAGCATCCGGCCCGACGGCCAGGCGGTCGATCCGCCCGGACACGGCATAATCCGCCCGGCCTGGACGGGCGATGCGGCCGGCCAAGGCGACCTCGGCACGACTGCCGGGGACGAAGAACGGTTCGAGGGCTGGTAAGGCCAGCACCGACAGGGCCTCCTCGGCCCAGGCTGCGTGATCCTCCGGCCATTGCGCCGCCGCCCGGTCCAGGAAGGCGAGCGCCTGCTCGCGCCGAGCCGACGCATCGACATCCGGCAGATATTGCAGCAAGGCGTGAATCAGCGCTCCGCGCCGCAAGGTCCTGCCGTCAGGCGCCGCCGCGCCCACGAGCCCGGGCAGTTCCTCGGGATGCTCGGTCTCGGAGGGGGCAAGGGAGACCTCCTCGGCCCGCTCCGGCGCCGCCTTCTGGCGCAGCCAGGCCGGCGCCGGCACCGTCGCATCCTCACGCCTTGCCGGCCGGCCTTCGACCGCGCGTCGCGGCGTCGGCTCATAGACCAGCCTTTCGCCCTCGCCGTCCGGCTCGACCCTAGCACCTGCTTCGCGTAGGGCGTCGGCGATCATGTCGTACCAATTGCCTGCCCGCCGCGCCGTGGCACCCTCGAAGCCGGCGATGACGAGCCGGTCTTCGGCCCTCGTCAGGGCGACATAGAGCAGGCGGCGGTGCTCAGCCTCGTTCTCGGCCCGGATCGCATCGCGGGCGGCTGCGACCGGCGTCGGGTCGGAGGCCTTGCTGGGCGACCAGACCGGGATCTCGCTGCCAGCGGGCCGCCCCGGTGCCTGCAAAAAGAAGAGCTTGGGATCGTGCCGTCCGTCCGGTGCGCTGCAGGTATCGGCCAGGATGACGACGCGCGCCTCCAGCCCCTTGGAGCCATGCACCGTCATCACGCGCACTTCGCCGCGCGCCACATCCATGTCGCGCTTGATCTCGGCCTTGGCCTCGGCGAGCCAGGCGAGAAAGCCCTGCAGGCTGGCGGTGTTGGCCCGCTCATAATCGCCGGCCACGCAGAGGAACTCGTCCAGCGCATCGGCGGCCTCCGCCCCGAAGCGGGCGAGCATGATACGCCGGCCGCCGTCGCGAGCCAGGATGTCAGCGAAGAAGGCGAAGGGCGTCTTGCCGGCGGCCTCCGTACGCCAAACGGTGAGGCGGGCAAAGGCGGAGGCAAAGCGCTCATCCTCTTGCGCAGCCACGGCCAAGGCGGCCCAGAGCGTACCCTTGCGGCCCGGCGCCAGGCGGATGAGATCCTCGTCGTCGAGCCCGACGAGCGGGGTCTTGAGCACCGTCGCGAGGGTGAGGTCATCGGCAGGCAGCAAAGCAAACCGGGCAAGCGCCATGAGATCCATCACGGCGATATGGTCGGTCAAGACGATGCGGTCGGCACCGGCCACCGGCACACCGGCGAATTTCAGGGCGCGGATCACCGCCTCGAACAAAGCGTTGCGGCTTCGCACCAGCACCATGACGTCGCCGGCATCGTAGCGCGCGCCGGTGGCGGGATCACCCTCCCGGATGAGGCTGCTCACCGCGGCGGCGATCTTGCGGGCGAGACGCACCACCGGGCTGGAGACGGGCGTCTCGTCGAAAGGCGCGTCCCAGGCGGTGATCTCGGCCGCCGGTTGCGGCTTTTCCACCGGCCAGACCTCGACACGGCCGGGATCGAGAGCCCGCACGGTCTCATGCACGGTGGCGACGTCGTCCGAGGACAGTCCGCGGCGGTTGTCGGCGGCGGCGAAGACATGATCGACCGCCTTGAGGATATCGGGCGTCGAGCGGAAGGATTGCTTGAGCTCGATCGCCTCGAAACGCTCCTCCGCCTCATCCACCTTGTGGCGGAAATGGCTGCGCATGCGGGCAAACTCCGCCGGCGCCGCGCCCTGAAAGGAGAAGATCGACTGCTTCTCGTCGCCCACGGCGAAGATGGTGCGCCGCTCGCTGCGCGCACCCGAGCCCGAGGTGAATTCATGCGCCAGCATCGCGATGATATGCCACTGGGCTGGGCTGGTGTCCTGGGCTTCGTCGACCAGGATATGGTCGATGCCGCGATCGAGCTTGTAGAGCACCCATTCGGCGCCGGCCCGGCTGAGCAGATCGGCCGTACGCTGAACGAGATCATCGAAATCGAGCGCTGCCCGCATTACCTTGCCGGCTTTGTATCGCCCGAGCAAAGCCGCCGCAACGGCAATCAGAGCCTCGCTGCGCTCATAGGCGGCGGCCGCCTTCCGGCGCTGCAGGAGCCCGGCGATCCGCTCCAGCTCGGCGAGGAGTTGCTCGGCATAAGCCGGGTAGTCCTTGCTGAAATCCTTGACGAGGAAGGCATTGGCCGAGCGCGCCTCGCCCGTGCCGGTGAGATAGACAGCGCGCCAGGCTTCACCACGCCGTGCCGGCGCAGCCGCGATTGCGGCGCCGAGCCTGTCGGCAAGATCGAGGATGCGCTTGCTGTCATAGTCCCGCATGGCAGCCTCGATCGCCGCCCATTCGGTGAGGGGGATCGAGGCTTCATCGATCTCGGCTTCGATGGTGGCGACGCTTTCGCCCTCCTTCAGTTCGAGCAGGCCGCGCAACTGGCTAAGCGCATCGGCAGCGCCCTTCCCGCTCAGGAAGGGACGCAGGGCTTCGCGTTCGAAGGTGATTTCGGCGAGCAGACCGTCAAAGGCGCCCTCCCCGGTATCTTCCAGGAGTCGCGCCATGGCGCGCCCGAGCCCGCCGTCCGGATGCGCATTCGCCTCCAGGATCAGGCTGGTGCGGGCTGTATCGAGCAGTTCGCGCGCGGCCCTGTCGTCCAGCACCGAAAACTGCGCCGGGACGTTGGCCTCGAAGGGAAACAGGTGCAGCACGCGCTCGCAGAAGGCATGGATGGTGAGGATCTTCAGGCCGCCGGGTGTCTCGATCGCCGCTGCGAAGAGCTGGCGCGCGCGCTTGAGGCCGGCGCCGTCGGGCTTGAAACCGGTGATGCCCTCGATCGCCTCGATGAGCTTGCCCTCCTCCTCGACGGCCCATTGGCCGAGCGTGGCGAAGATGCGATTCTGCATGTTCGCCGCCGCGGCCTTGGTGAAGGTGAGGCATAGAATGGCGGATGCATCGATACCGGCGAGCAGAAGGCGGATGACACGCCGCGTCAGCACGGTGGTCTTGCCCGAGCCGGCATTGGCCGACACCCAGGCCGACAGCGAGGGATCGGAGGCCAGGCGTTGATGGTGAACCGTGTCGGCAGAGGGCTTGCGCGGGGTCATGCTTCCTCCGCGCTCACAGACCATTCGCGCACCCGGGCAAGATGGTCATAGTCGCCATAGCGCCGCCCCTTGAACATCGGGTGCAGCAGGGAGGTGTAGGGCGTTCTCTCGTTCTCGAAACGGTCGATCAGGGCCTTGAGCCGTTCGAGGCTCTGCAGGGCCACCTCGATCGGCGTGGTGTCCTTGAAGATCAACGGCTTTTCGCTCGGCCCCTTGCCGCCGCCGGCAAGATGCACGATGGCGGGATCGCCCAAAGCCTCGGGTGCCGGCACGCCGCTGAAACCGGCCTCGAGTAGCATCGCCATTTCCAGCGCCAATTGCGGCGCGAGGCCCGTTTCCACCTGCCTGGCCGTCGGCGCCTGACCGGTCTTGAAATCGAGGATGGTAACCCGGCTATCGGGGGCGACCTCGATGCGGTCGGCACGGGCGGACAGTGTGAAGGCCCGGTCGGCCAGGGTCGACCAGGTCAGCTTGCCGGGGATCTCGCTCAGCACGCGGGCAAGGCGTGGCCGACGCTCGCGTTCCCATTCCACCAGGAATTCGGCGATGGCCGCAAAGCGCGGCCGCCAGAAGGCTAGAACCTCGGGAAAATCGACGAGAGGGATGAAGAGCTCCTCGCCGATGGCCATCAAGCGCCCGAGGGCATCCGGCGGCACCCCGTCTGCGCAAAGGGCGGCGAAACGTTCGAGCGCACCATGGATCAGCGTGCCCCTTTCAGCCGCCCCGGGCGGCATGGCAATCTCGTCGAGCGGTTCGAGCCTGAGGATGTGGCGGGCATAGATCGTATAAGGATCGCGCACGAGGTGCTCGATCTGGGTGACCGACAGACGGGTCGGACGCAGCGCAAGCGGTGGTGTGGGCTTGGCCGCGGTGAGCAGGGGCGGCGGCCCTTCGGCCGCATCGAGCTGGCGCGCGAGGGCGCAATAATGCTCGCCCCTTGCACGCATGGCCCCGAAAACCGGCCCCAGAAAGGCGCCGAGCCGCTGCAGCCAGCGCGACGGCACGCTGGGCGAGCCGCCGCGCTTCAGCGACCGCGTGATCACCACATCGCGATAGCCGAGCGCCTGCTCGAAGTCGTGCGCGGCGAGGCCGATGCGTTTTTCCGGCGGCGACAGGCCGATTGCCGCCCGCATCGGCCGGTTCAGCCAGGGATCGGTCTTGACGTCGGGCGGCCAGACGCTTTCGTCGAGCCCCGCCAGCACCAGCCGGTCGACCGGCAGAAGGCGAGCCTCCAGCAGGCCGTAAATGGCGATGCGTGGGTGCTTGGGCTCGCCGCCCCGAACCGAGCGCCCGGCGATCAGGGCCGCGAACAGGCCGGGATACTCATGCGCCGGCAGGCAGAGAGCCTCGGGCGCGATGGTGCCGAGATCGTCGAGGAAGCCCGTAAGCGCTTCACCGGCTTCACCTTGCTTGAGCCCCTCACCTTCGTCGGGCGCCACTTCGCCCAGGGCCTCCACGGCAGCGCGATGCGCGGCGAAAAAGCTGGCGGCAGGCAAGGGTTCGGATTGGCGCAGCAGTGCCGCGAAGGGTTCGAGCCTGGCGGTCAAGGCCTCGATCACAGCCTCGGCTCCGGTCCATTCCTCCTCGCTCAAAGCCCGCCGGGCGGATGGGCAATGGGGATCGCCGAGCGAGGCCTTGCCGAGCGCCAGGGCCGCCACAAGACCGGCGGGACCGCCGGCCGGCCTGGGGCCACGCAGGGCGCCGATCTCCAGCGCCGTCACCGCCCGCTCCAGATCCGCACGTAACAGACCAAGGCGCGCCAGCGGGTGCTTGAGCAGGGACAACAGCGTGATGGGGTCGAAATCATGCAGCGCGGCGTCGAGCACCAAGCGCGCGAACAGGCCGGGCGGAGTTTGGGTCAGCGGCTGGCCGGCGCTGTCGTCAGCCTCGATGCCCCAGCGGCCGAGTTCGGTGACCACGCGCTCGGCGAGTTGGCGGTTCGGCGTCACCAGCGCCGCCTTGCGGCCTGCTACCGTCAAGGCCTCGCGCAGCACCAGAGCCGTCGCCAGGGCTTCTTCGCCCTCATGCACCGCCTCTATCAGGGCGACACCGGCAAAAGCCTCGGTCATCGCCGCGGGTTCGACATGCCGCTGGGCGGCCCACAGATCCGTGGTCTCCGCCGGCCGCAGGGCCTGCGACACCAGGGCTGCGCGCAGCGCCAGAGGCGAGGGCGGCGAGGCGAGCTCGGTCACGCTGACGCGTTCGGCGCCGATATCGGTCAGCAAGGCAGCAAGACCCGCCTGGGGATGGCCGGGGGCTCCCTCGCCCTTGCCGATGGCGTTCCAGCCGATGGCGTCGAGGTCGAGGTCAAGGCCCGGCAGGACGACCGCGCCCCGGGGATGGGCGGCAACCGCCTTGATGAGGTCGCGGGTGGCCGGAATGGAGCCGGTCGAGCCGGCCACGATCACCGGGCCTGTCTTGGGGTTTCCGGAAAGCCTGGCAGCCTCGCGCTCCATGCGGGCATTGCGCAGGAGCACGGCGTCGCTGCGGCCGATCTCCTTGAGATGGTCAGGCCAATGCACGGTGGCGATCTCGAGGAAGCGCAGCGTGATGTCCCAATATTTGTCATAAAGCCCGGCATGGCTCTCGCCGAGATTGAGGATTGCCTCAGGCGCCACCCGGTCGATCTGCAGGCCGTCGAGGAAATTGCCGAGCTCGGCCGCAAGCCCTGCCGCATCGCCCGGCGAGGAGGGAATCAGCAGCGGTTCAGCCCCTTCCTCACCCGGCACCGGCAGGAGGGCCTGCTTCAGCGCCGCACTCCATTGCAGGATCAGCCGCGTCAGGGCGACCTGGCGGTCGAGCCCGGCGACCGGTTCCGGCAGATCGTCGCTCGCCTCGGCGAAGGCGACCTCGTCATCGTCGATTTCGCCGAGCGCCCTCAGGCGCGGCAGCAATGCGGCGTCACTGCCCAGCCTGTCGAGGAAGATGCCGCGCAAGGCGCGGATGGCGCGGCGGGTCGGCAGATAGAGCGTTGCACTTGCGAGCGCGAGCGGATCCTCGCGCGGCGCAAAGCCCGGCACCAGCCGGCCATCCAGCAGGGCGTCGACCAGCGTCTCCAGAAAAGGCGAGCCGGGAGCGATAGTCAGGAGATTCGGGCGATGCGCCATGGCCCAGAGATAAACAGCGCGATCGCCGCCATGACAAGGGGTGTCAGGCTTCGACCTTCGTCGCGACGTCCAGCTTCGGAACGCGGAAGCCCATGGCGATCCAAGCCCCGAGCAGCTTGGCATAGAAGGATATCGTATGGGTTTTCAGATTGGGGATGTCCTCAGGCAGGCCGGACGCATCGGGCAGGTCGCCGACCATCGTGCGCATCTGGGCCTTCGGCCGCGCCCGTTCGGGCCACAGATGGAGATAGAGGCTGATCCAATGTGCGCCCTTCATTTCCAGGAAGATCGGGGTATTGCAGCAGGTGGCGACGATACGGCGTGACCCTGCCTTGTCGGAAAGCCGGAATTCGCTCAGATGCTCGGCGCCGGACAGTATCCGCATGCGGTCCTTGCGATATTCGGCGCTGGGCGTGGCCTCGTGGCAGGTGAGTATGGGCCTGGCGCCGGGCAGCTTGGCCAAGCGGCCCGCGGCAGCCCGGCAGGAATTGCACAGGCATTCCGATACCAGGATCGGCGCGCCCCTGACCTCCAGGCGTGTCCGTCCGCAGTTGCAGCCGATCGTCGTGGTCTCGCTCATTGCGCATGCTCCCCGCTGAGGTGAAACAGATGCCGGATGTACCGGTCGAGATGATCGAGGCTTTCCCGCGCCAGCTCGGGATCGTTGCCCGCCTTGGCCAGGACGAAACCGCCCTGGATGACGGCCTGGGTGTGCCGCGCCAGGCTTTCGGCTGTCCAGTCGCCGGCAATGCCGTGCTCGCGCCGCGCCGCCTCGATATCGGCCTCCAGCGTGGCGGCATGGCCGAAAATGCTGTGCCCGCAGGCATCGCGAATGTCGGGGGCGGTCTCATAGACCTCCTGCGCCATGGTGCCGACCAGGCAGGTGAACTCGGGCAGGTCGCCCACGATGATTGCCTTGCGGAAGGCCACATAAGCGAGAACGCGCTCCAGGGGATCAGCCGGGGCGTGATAGGGCGCGACCTGAAAGAAGCCGGTGGTCGTCTCCTCCCAGAATTCCGCCGCGGCGACGCCGAGCACTTCCTTGCTGCCGAAATGATGGAAGAAGGCTCCCTTGGTGACATCGGCCGCGCGACAGATGTCATCGACGGAGGTGGCGGCGAAGCCCTTGGCGCGGATGACGTCCCGCGCCGCCTCCAGGAGGCGGTTTCGGGCATGGCCACGTTCGGGCGATTGCTTGGTGGGTCTTGACATGTGATATACATACCAAATGGTCGGTATGCGTCAAGTGTAAATACAAGATGGCGCGCGGGGATCATCGTTTTCCTTCGCACGAGCTCCATCTTGCACACGGCTTTGTCAGGTGTGTCTGGAGAGACCGATACCAGGCCGCAATAAGCCGGCTCTTCCTGGGAGTGCCCCCGGTTACCGCCCCTTCCAGACCGGTGCGCGCCTTTCGACGAAAGCCTTGGCTCCCTCGCGTGAATCCTCGGAAAGCTGCATGGCGCGGTGCTCCGGCACCTTGCCGGCATAGACATGCTCATAGGCCTCGCGCACGCCCATGCCTTCGGTGGCGGCGAGGATGGCCTTGACCGCGGCGATGGACAGCGGCGCGTTGGCCGCGATGGTATCCGCCAACTCCCGCGCCGTGGTCATCAGCTCGGCCATCGGCACGACGCGGTTGGCGAGACCCCAGCCATGGGCTTCCTGTGCCGTGAAGCGGCGGCCAGTGAGCAACAATTCGCTGGCGATGGCGAGCGGAATGCGGCGCGGCAGGCGCTGAATGCCGCCGGCATCCGCGACGAGGCCGACGGTGACTTCCGATAAGGCGAATTCGGCGTGATCGGCCACCACCATGAGATCGGCGGCCAGCGCCAATTCGCAGCCACCAGCGATGGCGACGCCGTTGACGGCCGCGATCACCGGCTTGGTCAGTGCCCAGAAGGCGGTCAGGCCGGCAAAGCCGCCCGGCCCGAAATCGGTGTCCGGCTCTTCGGCGCCGGAAGCGGCGGCCTTCAGGTCCCAACCGGCGGAGAAGATGCGCTCGCCTCCACCCGTGAGGATCGCCACACGCAGCTCCGGATCATCCTGCAAGGTGCGGAAGGCGGCGTGAAGGGCCTTGGAGGTGGCGAGATCGATGGCATTCGCCTTCGGGCGATCCAGCGTGACCTCCAGCACCGCGCCACGGCGTTCGAGCTTGACGGATTCAGACATGGCAATCTCCCTGGCAGGCCGGTTGCCCGCTCTAAAATCAGCAAATGGCAGAGCGAACTGGAAGTCCGCACTCCTGGTCTCAATCCAGCATGCGGACCAGCGCGTCGGCTGCGATGGCCCCACGGCCCTCGGGCAGCACGAAGAGCGGATTGACGTCGAGTTCGACCAGCCGGTCGGCATGGCGCTCGGCAAAGTCGGCGATCGCCAGGATGGCCTTGATGGTGCCGCGAATGTCGCCGCGCGGCTTGCCGCGAAAGCCTTCCAGCAGGCGGGCGACACGCAGGCTCATCAGCTTTTCTCGGATCTCCTCGGCGGTAACAGGCAGCAGCATCACGGCCGCGTCCTTGAGCATCTCAACCAGGACGCCACCGGCCCCGACGGTGAGCGTCGGCCCGAACTGGGGATCGCGCACCACGCCGACGATGAGTTCGGCGACGGCACCCTCCACCATGCGCTCGACCAGGAAGCGATCGCCGAGATGCGACATGGAGGCGACGGCATCTGTCACGTCGGCGCGCGAGCGCAGGCCTAGCTTGACGCCGCCGACATCGGATTTATGGGCGATCTTGTCGCTGTGGATCTTGATCGCCACCGGAAAGCCGAGAGCGGCAGCCGTCGAGGCGGCCTCGACCGTGCCGGCGATACGGCTGGGCGGCAGCTCCAGGCCGTGACGGCCGAGCAAATGCTTGGATTCATATTCGCTGAGCAGGCGCGCCTTGCCGACCTCGATGCGCGCGACCTTCCGTAAGGGGACGAGCTTCTCCCAGCCTGCGCGCGCCATGGTGAAGTCGACGCCGTGGGTGATGGCGGTCAGCGCGTCGCCCATGCCCTGCATCGGCAGCACGCCATCGGCGAGCAGCGCCTTGGCATCTTCCTCCTGCATGTTCTCCGGAAGCGAGGAAACCACGGCGGCGCGGGCACCCGATGCTGCGGCAGCCCGAGTGATCGCAGCACGGGCGGCGGCAAAGCCGCCATCCGGCACCAGGCCGCGATCGGTGCGCGGCTGATCCAGCACCAGCAGGTTGAGGTCGAAGCCCGAGTTCAGCATCTCGGTGAAAACCGCCTCGTTGGCCGGCTCATTGCCCCAGATATAGGTGTGGTAGTCGAGCGGGTTGGAAACATGCACCTTGTCGGTGAGCAATTCCTGCAGGCGCGCCGCATTCTCCGCGGGGATCGGTGCGAACTCCAGATCACGGTCGGCCGCAAGGTCGGCAATC
The DNA here is from genome assembly GCF_056754975.1 of Labrys sp. HAY1-8F. Taxonomy (NCBI): domain Bacteria; kingdom Pseudomonadati; phylum Pseudomonadota; class Alphaproteobacteria; order Hyphomicrobiales; family Xanthobacteraceae; genus Labrys; species Labrys sp. HAY1-8F. The sequence goes on from NZ_JBPGWZ010000002.1 coordinate 2,610,027, forward strand.
AGGGCCGCCTCGCCGCCCGAACAACTCATCGAGGAGATGCGCTTGCCGGGCAGGCCACCGAACAGGTGCATGAGCTTGAGCGTCTCGACGAAGGCCGGAACATCGACCACGCGGGCGACACCATAGCGGGCGAACAAGGCGTTGTAGAGCGCATCGGCACCGGCGAGCGAGGAGGTGTGGCTCATGGCGATCTCGGAGCCGATCTCCGAGCGGCCCGTCTTCAGGACCACGAGCGGCACGCCCTTTTCCAGCGCCTTGATCGCCGCCTTGGAGAACAGGGCGACATCATCGATCGATTCCACATGCAGCCCGATGGCGGTGACGCGCTCGTCCGCCAGCAGCGCCTCGATATAGTCGCCATGATCGCCGACCGCCTTGTTGCCGACGGCGATGACATAGGCGATCGGCAAGGCGCGCCGCTGCATGGTCATGTTGAGGGCGATATTGCCGGACTGGGTGATGATGGCGACGCCCTTCTCCACCCGCTCGGCGCCATGGGTATCGGGCCAGAGCACGCAGCCATCGAGCAGGTTGAGCACGCCATAGCAATTGGGGCCGACGATCGGCATGCCCTTGGCGAGCTCGACCAGTTTCTTCTGAAGCGCCGCGCCCTCCTCGCCGACTTCGGCGAAACCGGCGGCATAGCAGACGGCCGCGCCGGCTCCCCGCTCGGCGAGGGCCGCGACGATGTCGACCGTGGGCTCGCGCGGCGTCGCCACGAAGACCGCGTCGGGCGCCTCGGGCAGATCCGCTACGGTCTTGTAGGCCTTGTGTCCCGCGATTTCGGTCTTGTCGGGATGAATGGGCCAGATCGGCCCGGCATAGCCGATGCGGTCGCATTCGCGGATGATCACGGACGCCAATCGCCCCCCCGCGACGGCGATATGGCGGGGTTTGAGCAGGCGGCGGAGGCCATCGACGACGGACATGCGGTAGGACCTATCGAGACAAAGCGGGCGGGAAACCTCGCACCCTAGGGAGGAGGCGTTGCTACAAGGTTGACGAGCGCGGCATCGGCGTCAATCTGCTCATGTAGATTGATACCGCTTCGCGTAAAAATTCTGTCATGGACCGCCCTTATCGACGATGGTCTCATAGATGCGGATTGCGTGGTCGATACCGCGCAACCAATCCGGCATTGATCTCCTGGGCGCCCGGCATATTGGCGCTGCGATAGATCGGAGCATTGCCGCCCTCGGCCTGCAGGCGCGCAGCCGCCTCCGCAAAGACCGCGTTGAGCAGGGCCGCGCCAATCGAGGTCGACACCGGGCCGGTGCGCAATTCGCTGCCTGGCAGCACCATCACGGCATCGCCGGGCGGAGCGCCATTGTCGAGCACGACATCGGCCAGATCGGCAAGCCGGGGCCGGCCCCGCGCCACCTGGCTCGAATAAGCGAGCGAGGTGATGGCGACGATGGTGGCGCCGGTAGCCTTGCCGATCTCCGCCGCCTCGATGATGGCGGCGTTGACACCGCTGTTGGAGGCGATGAACAGCACGTCCTTGGCCCCGATCGGATAGCGCGCCAGCACGGGAGCGACCAGGCCCGGGATCCGCTCGAAGACCGTGCTGGCCACCGAGCCGTCATGCAGCATGGTCACCGCCGACAGGATCGGCACGGTCAGTGCGAGGCCGCCGGCGCGGTAGTGCGCCTCCTCCGCCAGCATGTGACTGTGGCCGGTGCCGAAGACATAGACCAGGCCGTCCTGCCGGGCCGTGCGCTCGACGGCGGCTGCCGCTGCCGCGATCGCCTCGGCATTGGCCCAGAACAGGGCTCCGATGCGCCGGGTGAGCTCGGCGAGATAGGCGGCGGCGGTCGGTATTTCGGTCATGGCAATCTTCCGGGAACTGGCTATTGCATGCGGGAGAGGTGTTCCTTCCTGCACGATCATGATGCTCCCGCCAAGCATTGCCTCTCATCCAAGCGCCGCCGTTTACCGCCGCCTCAACGCCCCTCATGCGGGCGCAGCATCTGGCGCGCGATGATCAGGCGCTGGATCTCGCTGGTGCCGTCCCAGATGCGCTCGACCCGGGCATCCTTCCACCAGCCGGCGATCGGCAGGGTGTCCATGAGGCCCATGCCGCCGAAGGTCTGGATGGCGCGATCGGTCAGCTTGCCCAGCATCTCGGACGCCGCCAGCTTGGCCATTGCGAAATCGGCATCGGTGGCCTTGCCCTGGTCGAGCAGCCAGGCGGCCCGCAGGGTGAGAAGATCGGCCGCCTCCAGCTCCACCGCGAGATCCGCCAGCGGGAAGGAGATGCCCTGGAACTGCGAGATCGCCTGGCCGAACTGCTTGCGCTGGCCGGCCCAGGCCAGTGTCTCGTCCATGACGCGGCGCGCCCGGCCGACGGAAGTGGCCGCCACGGTGAGGCGGGTGGCGCCCAGCCATTCGCTCATCAGGTCGAAGCCCTTGCCTTCCTCGCCGAGAAGCTGGTCGGCCGGAATGACGCAGTCGTCGAAATAGAGCTCGCAATTGTGGTAACCGCGATGCGACAGCGCATGCGGGCCTGGGCGCACGGTCAGGCCGGGCGTATCCTTGTCGACCAGGAAGCCGGAGATCTGATTGCGCGGGCCGCGCTTGGTCTCCTCGGTTCCGGTGACGGCGAACAGGATGATGAAATCGGCCTTGTCGGCATGGCTGATGAAATGCTTCTGGCCGTTGATGACGTAGCTGTCCTCTTTACGGACAGCCTTGGTCTTCATCGAGCGCACGTCGGAGCCGGCGCCCGGCTCGGTCATCGCCAGGCAGTCGACGCGCTCGCCACGGATCGCCGGCTTGAGCCAGCGCTCGCGCTGGGCGCCCTTGCAGCCCTGGAGAATGTTGGAGGGACGGGCCACCACCATCTGCAGGCCGTAATTGGCCCGGCCAAGCTCGCGCTCCAGAAGTGCGACGCCGACGGCGTCGAGACCACCGCCCCCTAGTTCCACCGGCATGTTGGCGGCGTAGAGGCCGAGTTCCATCGCCTTCTTCTTGATCCCGGCGGCGAGGTCGTCGGGCACTTCGTCGGTACGCTCGACCAGCGCCTCATGCGGATAGAGCTCTTCCTCGACGAAACGGCGCACCGTTTCGACCAGCATGTCCTGCTCTTCGGTCAATGCGAACTGCATCGGCGTTTCCCCTCCAGTCGAGCGGAATTCGATTCGCGCCCATCGATCGGCGCTCGAAACTTCCAGCAAATGAAGGCGCCATTTCTAGTCTTTTCAGGGCGCCCTTCATGCCGATCGCGACATGGATCAGGCGTATTGCGACGCGTCCATCTCGATGATGGTGGTGACCGGCGCACCGGCCGCGGCAAGCAGGGCTTCCTTGACCTCGTCGAGGGAGCGGGCGGCGACATGCTTGGCCCCGAAGGCCTTGGCGGCGGCACTGAAATCGGTTGCCTGCAGACGCACGCCGAGCGGGGCGATCTGATTGCGGATCATATATTCCTCGATCTCGCCATAGCGCTGGTCGTTCCACAAGAGCACGATGATCGGCGCACCGGCGTCGGCCGCGCTGGCAAGTTCGGGCAGCGTGAACTGCAGGCCGCCATCGCCGATGATGCAAACCACCGGCACCGTGGGACGGCCGACCTTGGCGCCGACGGCCGCCGGCAGGGCATAGCCAAGCGTGCCGAAGCCGGTTGCCGCGCTCATCCAGCGTCGGGCCGCCGGCGGTTCAGCCATGAAGTTGCCGCCATAGCTGGCCGCGGTAGAGTCGGCCGCGACGACGGCCTCCGGTAATACCTGCCAGATCGCGTCGAGCAGCGGACGATGCCGGACATAGCGCGGGTCTGCCCCGTCGAGGCGCGCGGCCTGCAGCTGTTTGGCATAGGCCGCCCCGCCCTCGGCCGTCTTTACCAGCGGCGCCAGCGCGGCGGCAAAGCGGCCGGCATCGCCCACCACCGGAAGGGTCGGGCGGGCATTGCGATGCAGCTGGCGCGGATCGATGTCGACGCGGATCACCGCCCCGTTCAGCTTCAGCCCCTCGAGTTCGTACCAGAATTCCGTCTCGCCGAGCTCGGTGCCGAGGGCCAGCACGAGATCGGCCTCGCCGATCGCCTGATGCAGCGCCGGCGTGAGCATGCAGCCGCCGGCCAGCAGCGGATGACCTGATGGCAGGATGCCCTTGGCATTGGCGGTGAGCAGCGTAGCGGCGCCCAGCTTCTCGATCAGCCCGCGAACGGCATCGCCACCTGTGACGGCACCACCACCGGCGATCACCAGCGGCTTTCTCGCTTTGGCGATCAAAGCGGCCGCGGCTTCGACGTCATCGGCGCGCGGCATCGGCGGCCCCGCCGGCTTGCGCATGGCGGTCACGGGGGCCGGGAAGGGTTCGGACAACAGGTCGATCGGAATCTCGATCAGCACCGGGCCGGGTCGCGAGGAGGCCATGAAGGCGAAGGCCTCGTCGAAAGCGGGAATGAGCTGATCCTTCGTCCAGATCGTCAAGGCGAGTGCGGACACCTCGCGGCCGACCATGGACTGGCCGCGCAATTCGTGAAGGCGTCCCTCGCCGCGACCAAGGGTCTGGCGCGGATTCAGCGTGGTGATCACCAGCATGGGGATGCTGTCGGCCAGGGCCTGCCCCATCGCCGTGGCGATGTTGAGAAGCCCGGGGCCGGTGACGATGAAGCAGGCGGCGGGCTTGCCGGTCGCCCTGGCATAGCCATCAGCCATGAAGCCGGCGCCCTGCTCGTGGCGCGGCGTGATGTGGGTGAGCCCGGAGCCGGGAATGCCGCGATAAAGCTCGACCGTGTGCACGCCGGGAATGCCGAACACCGTGTCGATGCCGCGTTCGACCAGCAATTGCGGAATGAGCGTGCCGAGATGAGGATGTTCGGCCATGGTTCCCCCGGGAATGGATTTGTCTTTGATTGGATCGGTCTTGCAGAACTATCGCCTTCTCCCCTTGCGGGTGTCGTCAACTCAAGAGAGCTGACGACACCCGCAAGGGGAGAAGGGAACGTAGGCTCAGGCGGCCTTGCCCTGGCTCAGCCGGATCGCGAGGCGAACCATGCGGCTGGCAGCCTCGCGCAGTTGCGAGGCATCGGAACTGAGGGCGACGCGGACATGGCCCGCCGCCTGCTGGCCGAAGGAGGCGCCGGGCATGACGGCGACCTTCTCCTCCTCGAGAAAGCGCCAGGCAAAAGCCTCGCCGTCGATGCCCGTGCCGGAGACGTCGACCATGGCGAACATGCCGCCTTCCGGCTTGGGGCAGCGCAGGCCCGGTGCATTGGCGAGCATCTCGGGCAGGATCTCGGCCCGCACCCGGAAGCTCTCAGCGCTCTCGGCGCATTCGGCGAAGGTTTCGCTGAGCGCATAGGCCGCCATGTCCTGGATGAAGGGCTGGCCGCCGAACAGCATCATCTCCGACAGCGGCAGCAGGCGCTCGATGAATTCCACCGGCCCGACGCACCAGCCGGCGCGCATGCCCGGTACCATATGCGACTTGGAGAGCGACGACACCACCACGGTGCGCTCAGCTCCCTCCGGCAGGTCGAAGGGCGAAGCGAAGGGCGCGCCATAGGACAGCATCTCATAGACTTCATCCGAGACGATCCATAGATCGTGGCGGCGGCAGACGCCTACGATGGCGGCGATCTCGTCACGCGACAGCGTGGCGCCGGTCGGGTTGTGCGGAGAGTTGAGCAGCAGGACGCGCGAGCGCGGCGTGATGCGGGCCTCCAGGTCCTCGGCGCGCAGATGGAAGCCATTGGCCGGGTCGAGCGGCACCAGCACGATGTCGGCGCCGCTGGCACGGATCACGCCTTCATAGGTGGCATAAAGCGGATCGCCCACCAAGACCTCGTTGCCGGCTTCCGCCAAGGCGGCGATGGCGGCATAGAGGGCGGTCTGGGTGCCGGGCATATAGGCAGCGTTGTCGGTGGTGACGGTGCGGCCGGTGCGCTTGGAATATTTGGCGGCGATCGCCTGCAGAACGGCCGGCTCTCCACGCCCGCCCGAATAGCGGATGCGACGGGCCCGGAGGCTGGCAATGGCGGTGTCGACCAGCGCCTGGGGCGCCGGCGTGTCGGGTTCACCGATGGTGAGCTCGATGATCGGCTCGCCGGCAGCGACCCGGCGGCGCGCCTCAAAATGTACGGCCCATTTCGCCGCACCCAAATCGGCCAAACGATCGGTCACGGAAGCAAAGCGCACAGTACACTCCTAAGAACAGGCCTCCCGGGATGTCGGTGTTTCGGGGAGGAGACGCATCGAGGCCAACCTGACGGACGGTTGACGACACCGAATGAGATGAGCAAGCGGATACCATGGCGCGCGATCCGGCGTAACCCCCGCGACGTCTTGCCCCAAGGGCCTGATACCAAGGGCCTGACACCAAAGGCCTGACACCAAGGCCTGGCTCCAACGCTCACGGCACGGCCAGCCTCAGCCGCCTTGCCGATGGCGCGATCTCGACGCGGCGGCCCCAGTCGAAGACAAGATGATCGCTTTCGATGCCGTCGGCAAAAATGGTGCCGCCATCCATTTCGGAAGTCACGACGACAGGTGCATCCTCGACAAGGCCCCTGACGAGTTCGGTGCCGGTTGCCGGGCCGGGCCAGGCTTCGCGCACCAGGAAGCCGAGACGAGGCTGCACTGGCGAGAGGTCCAGGCTGGCATGGGTGGCGTTGAGGATCGAGGCTGCCCAGCCGGTCGCTCCGGTCCCCGTGGCGACGATGAGGCCGGAGGAGGATTGGCGCTCGCTTTGCCCGCCTGATGACAGCGTGTAGCGTGCCGACTGATGGCTGGCATGGCCTACGAAAATCTCGTTGAGGGCCAGCAGGCGTTCACCCTGATCGAGGCGCGCTTCCGCCATCACCCGCTCCTCCACCCGGATGCTGCCCTTCACCGCCTCCCGCAAGGCCTGCGCGGTATCGCCGACGCCGAACCGGACCAAGGCGCCGGCATTCAGGCCCGGGAAGGGGTCGATGCCGATGACGACCTGCCCATCGAGATATTTGGCGACATTGGCGACAAGACCGTCCTGCCCGACCGCCAGCACGACATCCTCGGTGCCGAAGACGAAGCGCTCGACATCGGCCCTCAGAATGGTGGCCTGGCGCCAGTCGGCCGGAATGGCGGCCCTGATGCGATGGAGCGCCTCGGTGAAGCGCCGATGCGTGTCCTCCACCGCTTCCAGGGTCAGACCCTTGCGCTCCAGCACGAAGCGCGCCGCGGCAGCGCTGGTGTAGCTTGCCCGGATGCGATCGAGATCGGTCTCGCGCCTGACAAGGATGACGCGGGGGGCGAGAAGGGACATGGCGGATTCCGAGGTTGAAGGGATCGGAGGAATGTCTCCTTCACCCCTTGCAGGAGAAGGAAAACGTGGAGGCTACCCAGCCTGCTTCTCGCCCTTGGCCAGGGCCGCGCCGAGCACGGTGCCGAGCTGGGCCAGTACGTCGGGGCCGAGATTGAGCGTGCCGACCTTGGCATTGGCGAAGGCTTCCTTCAGGGCCTCCGCCACCGGGATCAGCACCGGCAGGGTGTTGGCGATCTCGGCTCGGACGCGTTCGCCGACGAGCTTCGCCTCGTCGAGCCGGCGGATCGCTTCGGCTTCGGCCACGGAAGCGACACCGCGTGTCACCGCCTGGCTGCGGGCCGTCAGCTCACGCGCCGTCGCCTCGCCCTCAGCTGCCACCATATTCTTGTCGACAGCCGTGCGTGCCTGCGCGAGTTCGTTTTCGCGCTCGCGCTCGAACAGCCTGCCGCGCTCTTCCTCCAGCCGGATCTTCGCCTTGGTCTCGTTCTCGGCGATCGCAGCCTCCTTCTCGACCGCAGCGGCGCGGCGGGCAAAGGTCGCCTCGTCGGCGGCCTGCTGCAGCTTCTCCGCCGTCGGCTGGCGCAGGGCCCGCACCAGTTCCGGTGCGGGAGTGAGATCGGACAAATGAATGCCGGTGAGGGCAATGCCGATCGCCGACAGCGCTACGGTTGCGGCAAGATCCCGCTCCACCTCGGCCAGCAAAGCGCCGACGCCTTCGGCCAGCACGGCACCGATGCTGCGGGCCGAGAGGAAACGCTCGACCGTCGTCTTTACCAGACCGTCGATCAGATTCTCGACCTGGGTCAGAGGATCGGCGCGATAGGAGCCGGTGCGCAGATCGATGGAAAAATCGATGCGCTCGGCCAGTAGTGCCGGCTCTTGAGCACGCCAGCTCGCAAGCCCCTGCACGCTCACCGCCTGGAAATCAGCAGTGCGCCCGGCGACAGCAACGACATGATTGCGGTCGTCGGCCGGCACCTCGACCAGCGAAGTGCTGCCCTGGGGCGAGAACCACACGGCCTGACCCCTGCCCGACCGGGCGAGGCGGCCCTGCCGGTAGACGCCGAGGAAGGACGAAGCCTCGACGCGGGCGTGGCTGAAGAAAGGATAGCGGCGAATGGTGGCCATGGCTGGCTCCTGGGCTGGTCGAGATCGATTGGGTTCGTTGTAATTCATTAAATTACAAAGTGCAAATTGTATTTTGTATATTTATGTCTCGCCGATATTGGATGTGTGTCGGACCGCACGTGCAGCTGGGTGGAGCGCGCAAACTCCACCCGGGAAAGACGGCGGCCAGGCTTCTCCTACCGCCTGTCCTTGGTCGGATAGCCGTGCTTGTTGCACCAGCGATAGGAACTGTGCGTGGGCGTGACGACCCCGGCACAATAATTCTCGTCGACAGAGTTCCCTGTCTGATCGAACGAACTGCTTGAGGAGGAAGGCGGTGCTGGCTCCGGCCGCGAAGGCTCCGGCAATCGGGCCGCCGCTTCGTAGTTGCCGGGTATCCTCGGCACATGGCCGGTAAAAGGCTTGATGACGACTGCAGATTGCGGCGGCGTGCAGCCCGCGACGAAGGCGGCGAGCAAGGCAGCCGACAGAAACGAGCGCATATCTTCCTCCGCTCCGGATCGGATGTCGTTTCACCACGGATCGCACCGCCGGTCAGTTCCCGAGCGAACACGCGGTGACAGGAACGCACCTCCGCCAGCCAATAAAATCACAAATTGCATTTTGCGCCTTGCTCTTGCCTCCACGTCCGGCTTTGCTATGGCGACTTGGTGGAATTGGTAGCGCAGGCGAGGAGCGTTCACAGGCCCGCCATTGCTCCATACTCTAGCGAATGGATGTCGAAATGCCCTCCGCTCCCCCTTCCGGGCCTGAACAGCGCCCGATCGCTACGGTCGATATCGTGCTCGTCACCTTGAACGAGGATGGCCTGCGGCTCTGCCTGCAACGGCGCGAATACGATCCCCATGCCGGCGAACTCGCCCTGATCGGCGGCTATGTCAGGCCGGAGGAGGATGCCGACATCGAGGCATCGGCGCGGCGCATCCTGGCCAACAAGGCGAGGCTCGACGGCCTCTATCTCGAACAAGTGCGTAGCTTTGGCGGTCCGCACCGCGACCCGCGCGGCTGGTCGATCGCCATCGTCTATCTCGCCTTGGTGCCGGAAGAGCGCCTGGCCGCCGCCGAGGCGGCCGGCGCGCCCCGTTTCGAGCGCATCGATCCCGACCACTGCCCGTCCTTGCCCTTCGACCATGCCAGGCTGGTCGCCGCCGCCCTGGCACGGCTGCGCTCGAAGGCGAGCTATTCCACCCTGCCGGCCTTCCTGCTCGGCGAGCGGTTCACTTTGCCCGAACTCAAGGCCGTCTATGAGAAGGCCATCGGCACCCCGCTCAATGACAGCGCCTTCCGCCGCAAGCTGATGGAGATGCAGATTCTCGAGGAGATCGACGCCAAGGCGAGCGCCACCGCCGAGCGCAAGCGCCCGGCACAGCTTTACCGGCTGGCTAAACGCGCACTGACGGAATTCGACAGGACGGTGTGATCCAGCCTTTCTCCGTCCTGCATCCCCAACCGAGAACCCTGCCAGCCTTCCTGGAGAATGTTCCAGTCGAGGCAGCGTCATCATCGTCTGCGAAAACAGGCCAACAGATAGAGGAGATCTTCATGCTGCGCCCGATCAATCCGCCCGGCTCCACCATTCCCGGCATCTCGCAAGCCATGCTGGTCGAAAGCGGCCGCCTGTTGCTGCTCTCGGGCCACGTCCCCTTTGACGAAGCGGGCAAGGTCGTGGGCGACGACCTCGCCTCCCAGCTCGACAAGGTCTTCGCCAATCTTCTCGCCACGCTGCAGGCGGCCGGCGCCGATTTCAGCGCCCTGGCGCGGGTGACCATCTATGTGCGGGACTACGATCCCAGCCAGTTGCCGACCATCCGGGCCGTGCGCGATCGCTGGATCGGCAAGGAGCGACCGCCGGCCAGTTCCCTCGTCGGCGTCGCCTCGCTGTTCCTCCCCGATGTCCTGGTGGAGATCGACGCCATCGCCGTGCTGCCGGACGAGAAGCCATGAACGTCTCGGCGGTGCCAGGCAGCGACGGAAAGTGCGTCATTTTCAATGGATCTTGGTTTCATCGGAGCAGGCGATACCACAACGCGCCCCCAATGTACGCCCGCCCGTCCTGATCTCACCCGCCACCCGAAGCAATGGACACGGGCCGACACCGGGCAGGTCACGCGTCTTCCCCTATAAAGTGGATACTCAAAACGCCGGGCATCACTAAGGTCAGGCAATCCGAGACAATACCGATCGCGAAAAACAGTGCCAATCGCGAGAAGGAGGATCGCCATGCCCCTTCGTGCGCGCGTAGGTCGCCACGCCTCGACCGGCGCCCAGTGTCAGAACTGGGCCGAAGACCAACAGATCGTCATCGCGCTCCTCAACCTCATTCCCAGGATTGACGGCGGAGCCGAGGCCGGCATTGCGGGCCGTGTCGTCGGCGGCATTGCCAGCGATGCGCTCTGCAGCGCCATCCTGACGTTCCAGAAGAAATATTTTCCCGCGCAACAAACCGGCTTCATTGAACCCGTGGGCGCGGCAATCGCCAAATTGGAGGAGCTCGCAACACGTCCCTCACCGACACCGACTGCCGCTCCCACCGGGCCGTGGGGCGTGTTCCAGAGCAGATCGGTGCCGAAGGCGCTTCGCGCAGCCCTGCAGGACGATCGCCTTCTCAATCATGTCGAGATCGTCGAGATCCTGCGCGCCACCATGCAGGATGGTCGCGTGACGCAGAATGAACTCGCCGACCTGAAGATGATCAGCGAGAAATCCAACACCATCATGCCGCGCTCGAAGACAATGCTGGAGACCTTCGTCGACCAGGCCGGCAAGATGATCGCAAAATGGCCCTTCGACGTCTCCTCGGTCCAGCGCAGCTATGCCGTTGGCCGCGCCTGCGACTTCATGCGCAAGCTCGGTCGCGGCCAATGGCCCAACCTCGACCGGGACGAAGTCGGCATCGGCATCATCATCCGCGTCGCCTATCCGGGCACGCTCGACCAGAACCAGACGAATTTGTGCGGACCAGCCGCGCTGGTCTTCAACGTCCTGCGCGACCGCCCGGGAACCTATGCCGCCTACGCCTGCGACATGTACGACAAGGGCGAGGGCAAGCTCTACAACCTGCCGATCAAGCCGAAATCCGATCTGCGCCACGCCACCCCCTCGTCCTCCGACATTGCTCCGGTCGACTGGCTGACGCTGGCGAGCATCCGCAACTCCAACGACTGGGTCATCCATTACGATTCGACCGCTGGCGCGTTCTCGGGCATGACGACACCCATGGAACTGGCCTATTGGTTCGACCAGGCCGGCTACACGGACGTGCGGGAGGACGCGAACTTCTTCCGCCACCAGCGCGACACGGACAACATGAAGGAAGCCAACCGGCTGCTCGCGGCGGGCTACCATGTCGTCCTGCTCATCGGCTCCAACATGGTCGACGGCCATCAGACCCAGAGTTCGGACATCCGCGACGATCATTGGGTCGTGCTGCAATCCGAGATGAAGCTGGAGAACGGCGAGGTCAAGTTCCACATCTACACCTGGGGCGACGGCTATCGCGAAGTACCCCTGGGTGGAACGCTCAAGCTGGATGACTTCCTGATGAACTACTATGGCTATGTGGCGGCGAAGCCGTATTAGCCGACGCGACATCTTGGGCTCGCGGGCATCCTTGCCTGCCCTTGGAAACGACGGTTGGCTAATCCCGTGAGAAAATCCGGATATCGGCTCTTCCGGCCGAAACTCCGCTTCCCCGGGCCGCCGCATTTCCCCCGGGCATAGCTCGGCCCCGAGCCATGCCGAAATGCAGACGTAAACCGATTTACTTTTTGCCTGCCGCCAGCGATATTGCAACGCAATAGATAGTTCCCAAATCGCTGATTCAAGCCATTGCCAGCCTGCGGCTCCGCGCTGCCGGCTTTCTCACTTCGTTTGTTTCGCGCCGTTCGCCCTGAAAGACTTCCCGTGACCCATCCGGCCACCGCCTCCCTCGCCGATCTGCCCGCAGACAGCTCTTCCCATCGCCATCGCGCCGCCTGGATCGAATTCGCCCTTGCCGTCGGCGCTTTCGGCGTCGGCGCCGGGGAATTCGCCTCGATGGGCATCCTGCCCAACGTCGCCAACGGTCTCCTGGTCACCGAGCCGCAGGCCGGCCACATGATCAGCGCCTATGCGCTCGGTGTGGTCGTCGGCGCGCCAGTGATCGCCGTGCTTTCGGCCCGGATGGCACGACGCACGCTGCTGCTGTGGCTGATGGTGGTATTCACCGCCGCCAATGCCGCCAGTGCCCTGGCGAACGGCTATTACCAGTTGATCGGTTTCCGCTTCCTGGCGGGCCTGCCGCACGGCGCCTATTTCGGCGTCTCCTTCCTGGTCGCCGCCGGCATGGCCGAACCCAATCGCCGCGCCCAAGCGGTCGGGCGGGTGATGATGGGAATCACGCTCGCGACGCTGGTGGGCTCCCCCTCGCCACCTGGCTCGGCCAGGCCCTGGGCTGGCGCCTCGCTTTTGCAACCGTCGGTGCCATCGGCGCTCTTACCGCCGTGCTGATCCTGGCCTTCATGCCGCTCGACAAGGTCCAGCCGGGCGCCAGCCCGCTGCGCGAACTCGGCGCTCTCAAGCGCAAGCAGGTCTGGCTGACTCTGGCGATCCCGGCTATCGGCCTCGGTGGAATGTTCGCCGTCTACACCTATGTCGCCTCCACCCTCACCCAGCTCAGCGGTTTCTCGCCTGCTTTCGTGCCGGTGGCGCTGGTGCTGTTCGGCATCGGCATGAATGTCGGCAACATCGCCGGCTCCTGGCTGGCCGATCGCGCCCTGATGCCCACTATCGGCGGCATGCTGGTCTGGGTCACCGTGGTGATGGCGCTCTACAGTCTCACCGCGACCAATCCCTGGATGATCTCGCTCTGCATCTTCCTGATCGGCTGCAACTTCGCCATCTGCCCGGCGATCCAGACCCGCCTGATGGACGTGGCGGGCGATGCCCAGACGCTCGCGGCCGCGCTCAACCATTCGGCCTTCAACATCGCCAATGCCCTCGGTGCCTGGCTCGGCGGCGTCGCCGTCGCGGCCGGCTTCGGCTGGGCGTCGACCGGCTGGGTGGGAGCCCTCCTGGCTGTAGCCGGCCTCATGGTCTTCCTGGTGTCCTGGATCCTGGAACGAGCCGACAGGCGCGAGCCCGAAGCCGCCGCCGTCGCGGGCTAAGAGCCAAGGGGAACCCGCTTAGCGCGTTTTCCACAAAAGTCGACAGACTTTTCGATTAGGAAAACGCGTCTAAACAAAGGGTTAGAGACAATGACGATTCAGAGAAAAGTCATTTTGCTCTAGGCGGCCACCCCGATCGCCGGCCCTGCGGCGAAGCGGCGCCTATAGTCGCGCGGCGACAGACCCATCAGCTTGGCGAACACCTTGCGGAAGGCAGCCGGATCCTCATAGCCGACCGACCAGGCGATCTGGTCGACATTGCGATTGGTGGTTTCGAGCAGCGAGCGGGCCCTGCTGACCCGGATATGCTGGAAATATTCGGTCGGCTTCAGGCCCGTCGCCTTGTGGAAGCGACGCAGGAACGTGCGCTCCTCCAGGCCAGCCCTTTCAGCCATCGCGGACAGGGAAACCGGCCGCATGTCTTCCTCGGCTCCCTCCTGGTCCTGCAGCCAGCGCTGTACCTTGAGCACGGCTTCATCGCCATGGCGCAGATTGGGCACGAAGCTCGAGTAATAGCGCTGTTCTCGTCCGGGCGGATCGACCAACAGAAAGCGTGCGGTTTCCAGCATCACCTCCGGCCCCAGCACCCGATCCACCAGCGTCAGCCCGAGATCCGTCCAGGCCATGATGCCACCGGCTGTAATGATATCGCCATCGTCGACGATCATCTTGTCCGTATCGATCAGGATATCGGGAAAGCGCTGGGACAGGGCCTGGGCAAAGCTCCAATGTGTGGTGACCAGCCGCCCGGCCAACAGACCGGTCTCTGCGAGCAGGAAGGCGCCGGCGCAGACCGAGCACAGCATGGCGCCCTCGTCATGGCGCTGGCGCAGCCAGGCGGCGAAGGGAGCGGAGACGGCATGGGACGGCAAATCGCCGAGCCCCGGCAGGGCAACGATCGCCACCGGCTTGTGGGGCGCCTGACCATGGCTGTCCGCCACGCATTCGATGCCGCCACCCTCGGCGATCTTCCATTGGGAGACACGAATGCCGATACTCGCATCGCCAGCCCTGCGGCGTGCGATGTCGTTGGCGGCGTCGAAAAGATCGACCATGCCGTAGACAGCGGCCGTGCGCACACCAGGATACAGCAGCAGGCCAATCTCAGGTAGAGTGCTACCCATCGCCATTTGTCAGTTTTGCCCCGAACAATGTCAGTTTCGCCAATCCGTATCACGCCCATGGCGCGCTATTCAATGTTTCACAAGGCCGCCACGTACCGAGGCGCCCCGCATTTCAACCCAGCAGGAGACGGACGATGAGCACGATCACCACCGAAGACGGCACTCAGATCTACTATCGAGATTTCGGCAGCGGGCAGGCCGTGGTGTTTTCGCATGGCTGGCCTCTGAGCGCGGATGCCTGGGACGCCCAGATGGTGTTCCTCGGACAGCATGGCTACCGGGTGATCGCGCATGATCGCCGCAGCCATGGCCGCTCGACCCAGACCTGGAACGGCAACCACATGGACCAGTATGCCGACGATCTCGCCGAACTTATAGAGGAACTGAACCTCAAGGATGCCGTTCTCGTCGGCCACTCCACCGGCGGCGGCGAAGTTACCCGCTATCTCGGCCGCCACGGCACCAAGCGCGTCGCCAAGGCCGTGCTGGTCGGCGCCGTGCCGCCCCTGATGCTGAAGACCGACGCCAATCCCGGCGGCCTGCCGATCGAAGTCTTCGACGGCATCCGCAAGGGCACCTTCGACAACCGCTCGCAGTTCTACAAGGACCTGACCCTGCCCTTCTACGGCTACAACCGTCCGGGTGCGCAGGTTTCCGAGGGTGCGCGCGAATCCTTCTGGCTGCAGGGCATGCTGGGCGGCCTCAAGGGCCAGCTCGACTGCATCAAGCAGTTCTCGGAGACCGATTTCACCGAAGATCTGAAGAAGATCGACGTGCCGACCCTGATCATTCATGGCGACGACGACCAGATCGTGCCGATCGGCGCTGCCGCACATCTATCGGTCAAGCTCATCCCCAACGCCACCCTCAAGGTCTATCCGGGCGGTTCGCACGGCCTGACCCTGACGCAGCAGGACCAGTTCAACGCCGACCTGCTCGCCTTCATCAAGGGGTGATGCAAGCCGGAAAAGACGCAGAAAACCTTCTCCCCTCGCGGGAGAAGGTTTTGTTGCGGTTCTTTCTGCCTGCCCTCAGCCTCGCGCCTTCTCGGCCAGGTGCACCAGGGCCAACCGCAGGGCCGTGGCGTCCAGGACGGGCTTGTCGAAGACAAGGCGCAGCGTGTCGTCGGCAAAGGCGAGATCCAGGCCTTCGGGATCGATGCCGGTGATGCGCCACGGCCCCTCGCGGCCACCGAGCAGCTTGGTAGCGTAGAGCCTGACCGCGTCGGCATGGTCCGCGTTCATATGCTCGATCGCCCCTGCCTCCGCCGTGCGCAGGGCCTCGGCGCCGGCGACATCGCTGAGGAGTTCCTCGGCCGACAGCAGCGCAGCACGCGCAAAACCGCCATTGAGATGGCCACCGCTTACTGTCACGCGAAAGAAGCTGAAATCGGGAAAATCGGCATAGAGCGCTGATTTGGGGTGTCGGGCGAGGAAGCGGGCCTTGCAGCGAGCCTTGGCGCCCTCCTCCTCGACGATCTCGGCCAGTCCTTTCACGGTCAAGCGGGCATGGGCGAGCGGATCGCCCTTGCCGCCTTCGCTCAGCAACAGGGAAATACGTGCATCCTTCTCGATATTTGTGCGGTGGGCCGCCAGTTTCGACAGGAGCAGCAGCGGCGCAGCGTCGAAGTCGGTGGCGACGTTGACGAGGCTGGCGAAGGGGGAGCCGTCGGCCGAATCGAGCGTCGCCAGCGCGCCGGCGCGGACACGCCGCAACAGCGTCTTGGCCTCCGTGACGGGCTCGAAATCGGCAGGCTGGTTCGCCGGGACCGGCTGGCCGGGCAGACGCGTGGTATCGCTCGAAGACATCGCTCTAGAAGACTCGGTTGGATTGAGAAGATACGAAAATGCCGTTTTGCTGCCGACTAGCAACAAGAAGTACCGTTTTGAACCGATAATTGTCACACTTCCGCCGGTTTAGGCGTAGAATGGCAAGGCAAGTATGGTGATTTGCCGCGCAAAGCATCATAATAGCCTTTGGCGGTTACACCGCGTCATGAAAGGATTGCAATGCCGACGATTGCGCTGGTCGATGACGACCGCAACATTCTGACCTCAGTTTCCATCGCGCTGGAGGCGGAAGGCTATCGCATCCAGACCTACAATGACGGCATGTCGGCCCTGGACGGCTTGAAGGCCAATCCGCCGGACCTCGCCATCTTCGACATCAAGATGCCCCGCATGGACGGCATGGAGCTGCTGCGTCGCCTGCGCCAGAAGTCCGAGCTGCCGGTGATCTTCCTCACTTCCAAGGACGAGGAGATCGACGAATTGTTCGGCCTGAAGATGGGCGCCGACGATTTCATCCGCAAACCCTTCTCGCAGCGCCTGCTGGTGGAGCGCGTGAAGGCGGTCCTGCGCCGTTTCCAGCCCAAGGATGCCGCCGCCGCCAAGGCCTCGGACGCCAAGATCCTGGAACGCGGTCTGCTGCGCATGGATCCCGAGCGCCATACCTGCACCTGGAAGGGCGAGGCCGTGGTGCTCACCGTCACCGAGTTCCTCATCCTGCACGCCCTGGCCCAGCGCCCGGGCGTGGTCAAGAGCCGCAACGCCCTGATGGATGCGGCCTATGACGATCAGGTCTATGTCGACGATCGCACCATCGACAGCCACATCAAGCGCTTGCGCAAGAAGTTCAAGCAGGCCGACGACGATTTCGAGATGATCGAAACGCTCTATGGCGTCGGCTATCGTTTCAAGGAAGCGTGAGGCTTTCCTCCCGGCCAGTTCCGAGGGCCTTCTCCGCGCAACGGAGAAGGCCACTCTGTCAAACGATGCCTTCTTCATGCCGTGAAACAGGCTTTCGCGCTCCTCTCGATAGAATTTCGTACCAGATCCGATGAGCCCCGAGCGCGCGCACCAATCCGAGCACCTGAAATCGAGATCAATCATCCGGCGGCGTTTGCGGCTGGCCCTGCGCGCCATCACCGTGCAGACCTTCTCGAGCCTGACGCGGCGCATCGTTGTGCTGAACCTGGCCGGCCTGGTCGCCCTGGTCGTCGGCATCTTCTATCTCAACCAGTTCCGCGAAGGCCTGATCGACGCGCGTGTGCAGGCCCTGCTCACCCAGGGTGAGATCATGGCGAGCGCCGTGGCCGCATCGGCCTCCGTCGAGACCGGCTCGATCCGCATCGATCCGGAAAAGCTGCTGGAACAGCAGGCGGCGGGCGAGGACGACAGCGACGACGCAAGCTCGCTCGATTTTCCGATCAATCCCGAGAAGGTCGCGCCCTTGATGCGGCGCCTGATCTCGCCGACGAAATTGCGCGCCCGGGTCTATGATCGCGACGGCAATCTGGTCATCGATTCCCGGGCCCTGTTCATCTATTCCGACATCGTCCGCACCGACCTGCCGCAGCCCAAGCAGGAACCGAACCTGGCGGAGCGCGTCTGGAACACGGTCAAGCGCTACCTCTTCCGTTCCGATGCCCCGCTCTACAAGGAACTGGGCAACCAGAACGGCAAGGGCTATCCGGAGGTGATAACGGCGCTCGACGGCGCTCCCTCCACCCAGGTGAGCATCAACGAGCAGAATGAATCCATCGTGTCGGTAGCGGTGCCGATCCAGCGCTTCAAATCGGTGCTGGGCGTGCTGCTGCTCTCCACGCGTCCCGGCGAGATCGACGAGATCGTCACAGCCGAGCGCCTCGCCATCCTGCGTGTCTTCGCGGTCGCCGCCGTGGTGATGGTGATCCTGTCGATCCTGCTGGCGAGCACCATCGCCGGCCCGATCCGCCAATTGGCGCGGGCAGCCGAGCGCGTGCGCTACGGTGTGAAATCGCGCCAGGAAATCCCCGATTTCACCGAGCGCTCCGACGAAATCGGCCATCTCTCCGGCGCCCTGCGCGACATGACCAACGCGCTGTTCAAGCGCATCGAGGCGATCGAGAGCTTCGCCGCCGATGTCGCCCACGAACTCAAGAACCCGCTGACCTCGCTGCGTTCGGCCGTCGAAACCCTGCCGCTCGCCCGCAACGACACCTCGCGCACCCGGCTGCTCGAGGTGATCCAGCACGACGTCCGCCGGCTCGACCGCCTGATCTCGGACATCTCCGACGCTTCTCGCCTCGATGCCGAGCTGCTGCGTTCCGGCGCCGAACCCGTCGACCTCGTCAGGTTGCTCACCGCCCTTACCGACGTGTTCAACAGCGTCGAGCGCGAGGACGGGGTCACGGTGCGCCTGTCGATGCCGACAGGCCTGCCGCCGACGGCCCTCTTCATCAGCGGCCACGATTCCAGGCTCGGCCAGGTCATCAACAATCTCGTCGACAATGCCCGCTCCTTCTCGCCCGAGAACGGCGAAGTACGGGTCGAATTGCGGCGAAACAAGAACGACGTCGAAATCACGGTGGAGGATGACGGACCGGGCGTGCCGGACCACGCCATCGAGCGGATCTTCGAGCGCTTCTACACCGACCGCCCCGAGGAGCAGGGCTTCGGCCAGAATTCGGGCCTCGGCCTGTCCATCTCCAAGCAGATCATCGAGGCCCATGGCGGCAAGCTCTGGGTCGAGAACCGCAAGGATGGCGACAAGGTGCTCGGCGCCCGTTTCGTGGCGCGCCTGCCGGCCGCGCAGGCTTAGGCCCTTAGCCATGCCAACCTCGCCGACCGTGCATGCCACCTGCTTCGTCATCGACGGGCAGGGTATCTTGCTGCGCGGCGACTCCGGCGCCGGCAAGAGCCGCCTGGCCCTGCATTTCATCGAGACGGCGCCGGCTCGCGGCCGCCAGGCCCGCCTGGTGGGTGACGACCGCGTCTATCTCGAACCCGTCGACGGCAAGCTGATCGCCTCCGTGCCATCAACCATCGCCGGCCTGATCGAACGGCGCACCACCGGCCTGCGGGATTCGGGCATCGAACGGATCGACTGGCAACCCTCGGCGCCGGTCAGCCTGATTGTGGATATTCTCGACGATGACGCAGAGATCGTCATCCCCAGCAAAAAAATTCGGCACATCCGCCTGAAGGGCGTGAACTTGCCCTATTTGCCGGTTCCGCGCGATTTTCACGGAGCTGTCGCCCTGATCGAGGCAATCCTGCCGCAATTGCCGCCGGTTTGAGCTGATTTTTGGGCACGAACCGCCCCTGGCTCCGTTAACGAAACATTGACGCCTATGGCCGTGATGTGACGAGACTGCGACAATGTGAGCCGGACAGAGGCTTGTTTTTGTGCAGCGCGGGAATAATATCAGCGCTCGGAGCTACGGGTTGCAGGGTGTCCGAAGGGCATCCTGGCCGTGCGTTGCGGAGGCGTCGTCTCATTTTGCTCAACACCGGGTGGCGCGAAAGCGAAACGGACCTGGATAGTTGTCGCGATAGCGACGGCGACCGGAAAGATTCAATGCGGATCATCCTATGATCGGCATGGTGCTTGTCACGCATGGTCATCTCGCAACCGAGTTCCTGTCGGCCCTCGAGCACGTCGTGGGGCCGCAGCGCAATGTCGAGGCCATCGATATCGGCCCCGAAGACGATGTCGAGCAACGACGCCGCGACATCATCGATGCCATCGGCCGGGTCGAAGACGGCTCCGGCGTGGCGGTTCTCACGGATATGTTCGGAGGAACACCTTCAAATCTGGCGATTTCCGTGATGAGCGGCCCCTCCATCGAGGTCGTGGCCGGCATCAACCTTCCCATGCTCGTCAAACTGGCGCGGCTGCGCAGCGAGGTTCCCCTCGCCGAGGCGGTCACGCGCGCCCAAGAGGCAGGCAGGAAATATATCAATATTGCCAGTCGTGTGTTGTCAGGCCAATGATTCGACGTTCGCTTAACTATGCTGGCCGCGGCCAGAAACTTGCCGAGGCGGCTCTTGCGGTACCGCTCGCATTCAGCAATCCTTGGGCAAAATGTTGGGGCAGCAGTGCCCCAAGCGGGTGCACCCCGGTGCAGATGCAGGCGGAGACCCCCTCGATGCACAAGCAGCAGATGCAAGGCGGCCAGCAGATGCAGGCCGACAGCACCGACGGCCAAGCCTGCGAGGAACCGGAGGCAGTTCCCGCTCCCTCGATGGAAGGCGGTATCGTCCGCATCCTCCCGATCATCAACCTCAAGGGCCTGCATGCCCGCGCTTCGGCGAAATTCGTGCAGACAGCCGAAGCCTTCGACGCCACCGTCAAGGTAACGCGCTGCGGCGAAACGGTCGGCGGCCAGTCGATCATGGGCCTGATGATGCTGGCTGCGGCGCGCGGCACCAGCATCGTGGTCGAGACGTCGGGCAATGATGCCCAGGCTTGCATGGACGCCCTGGAAACTCTGTTGGCTGACAAGTTCGGCGAGGAAGCCTGACGGTAGAAGGCGCCCCTCTGGCAGCGTCAAGGTATCAGCGGCGACACAAGGGCGGTAGCCGCCCATTTCTCCAATTCTCCTCATCATACCCGCCGGCATTGCCGTCGCGGGATTTTCATGCGTGGGTTGCACCCTTCGCAGCGGCCAATTTTGCTGCAGCGCACACCGGCAATATAACTTCACCAAAAGTCACAACTTTGCCGCAATCCAGCCAAGGGGCCGCCCCAGCCCGGCGCGACCTTCCTCCTCGTTACCTCGGCACCCGGTCCGGCGTAAGCCGGAAACCTCAGCCCCCCAGCCCCCCGACTTTGTCGGACCGGGTCCGCCGAGGTGGCGTTTGACGACATGTCTTGAGATTAAAGGCCGGCTCCTCTGGAGCCGGCCTTTCTTTTTGTGCGCCAATCTTCCGGGTGCACGGACCTCATAGCCACGTGCCCGCATGTGGCGCGTCCGTTCTTGGAAACGCTGCATTTGCAGGAGAGGAAGAACGGACGAGACGTCCGTGCACCCGAAGATTCAAACCCGCTCTTGAATCCCCCGGCCAGATTGTCCATTTGTGCAGCGGCGTTTCCGTTGCCGGACACGCCAAGAGCAAAGCGCGTTCAAGCGTGAACGCTTATTTGCTCTAACTTCTCGTTCCGACGCGTCTTTGCGATTCTTGTTGATTCCACCAAATCGCAAAACGCTTTAGCCAAGACGATCATCAAACAAGAGTGAGTTTTCATGAGCGCTGAAGCCGAAAGCGCCGGCCCGGACATTGCCGCGCCGCAGAGCCATACCTTCGAGGCCGACGTCGCCAAGCTGCTGCATCTGATGGTGCACTCGGTCTATTCCGACAAGGATGTCTTCCTGCGCGAATTGATCTCCAATGCGGCCGATGCCTGCGAGAAGCTGCGCTACGAGGCCCTGTCCGATCCCGCTTTGCTCGGGGAAGACCAGAAGGGCACGATCCGTATCACCCTCGATGCCGACACACGGCGCATCACGGTTGAGGACAACGGCATCGGCATGAGCGCGGAGGAGATGATCGAGGCTCTCGGCACCATCGCGCGCTCCGGCACCAAGGCCTTCGTCGAGCGCCTGGAAACGGCGCAACAGGCCGAGGGAACCCAACTGATCGGCCAGTTCGGCGTCGGCTTCTATTCGACCTTCATGGTGGCAGACAAGGTGGAGGTGTTCTCCCGCCGCGCCGGCAGCGATGTCGCCAATGTCTGGAGCTCGGATGGCAAGGGCTCCTATTCTGTGGCAGCGGCCAGCCTCGACGAGGCCCCCGCCCGCGGCACCAGGGTGGTGCTCCACCTGATGGAGGACGCCAAATCCTATGCCGAGAGCTACACCATCGAGCGGCTGATCAAGACCCATTCCGGCCATGTCCCGGTGCCGATCCTGCTCGCCGACAAGCCGGACGCCGAGCCACAGCAGATCGGGGACGGCGCGGCCCTGTGGACCCGTCCGAAGTCCGATATTTCCGAAGCGGACTACACCGATTTCTACCGCAGCGTCGCCGGCCAGTTCGACGATCCCGCGCTCACCATCCATTTCCGCGCCGAGGGCCGGCAGGAATACACGATGCTGGCCTTCGTGCCCGGCTCGCGCCCGTTCGACCTGTTCGACCCGCAGCGCAAAGGGCGCATGAAGCTCTATGTGCGGCGTGTGCTGATCACCGACGAAGCCGACCTGCTTCCCGGCTATCTGCGCTTCGTGCGCGGCCTGATCGATTCCGCCGACCTGCCGCTCAACGTCTCCCGCGAAATGATCCAGGAAAGCCCGCTGCTCACGGCGATCCGCAAGGCGGCGACCGGCCGCGTGCTCTCCGACCTCGAGAAGCTCGCCACCTCGGACGCGGCAGCCTATGCGAAGGTCTGGGAGAATTTCGGCTCTGTCCTGAAGGAGGGCCTCTACGAGGACTTCGAGCGCCGGGACGCCCTGCTCGGCCTCGCCCGCTTCAAAAGCACGACCTCCGGCGGCGAATGGCGCTCGCTCAAGGATTATATCGCCAGCCTCAAGGACAACCAGACGGCGATCTATTATCTCGCCGGCGACGACGCCAAACGCCTGGAGAACTCGCCTCATATCGAAGGTTTCCGGGCACGTGGCATCGAGGTACTGCTGCTCTCCGATCCGGTCGACAGCTTCTGGGTGACCTCGGCACTCGGCTTCGAAGGCAAGCCCTTCAAGTCGGTGACGCAGGGCACCGCCGATCTCGACCTGATCCCGCTCGCCGAAAAGCCGGAGGAGCAGACGCCGGAAGTGAGCGCGGCTATTGCCTCCTACATCGCCTATCTCAAGACCACGCTGGGCGAGGACGTTTCCGACGTGCGCGCTTCCGAGCGGCTGACTTCCAGCGCGGTCTGCCTGGTGGCGCCTGATAGCGGCATGGACAAGCGCATGGAGCAGATCCTCGCCAGCGCCGGCAAGCTCGACGGTGCCCTGCAGAAACCGATCCTTGAGATCAATCCGCGCCATGCGCTGGTGACGCGCCTCGCCACCGCCCGTGAGGCCGGCGGCGACGCCGCCCTCATCGAGAGCGCCACGCGGCTTCTCCTCGACGAGGCCCGCATTCTCGACGGTACGGTGCCTACCGATCCGGCCGGCTTTGCCGAGCGCCTGTCGCAGGTGCTGGCGAAAAGCCTAGGGTAAAGAGTTTGGGGTGATTTGGGGAGCGGGTCTTCGGACCCGCCTCTCTCTTTCAAACGAACAGCATTCAGGCTGGTCTGACGACCCGCCCGCCTCACCGTCCAGCCCGCTGCCCGATCAGGCGCTCGAACAGCAGCGCCACGATGATGATGGTGCCGATGGCCGAGCCCTGCCAGAAGGGCGAGACACCCATCAGATTGAGGCCGTTGCGAATCATCACCATGATCAGGACGCCGATCAGCGTGCCTATGATCGAGCCACGCCCACCGAACAGGCTGGCGCCGCCGATCACCACGGCAGCGATGGCGTCGAGTTCCCAGGCGTTGCCCATCAGCGGATCGGCCGAGAGGATCTGGCCGATCGAGAAGGTGATCGCCACCGCCGAGAGCGCGCCCGAAATCACATAGGGCAGGATGGAGTAGAACATCACGCTGAGGCCCGCCGCCCGCGCCGCCTCCTTGTTGGAGCCGACGGCATAGATGGTGCGCCCGCCCTTGGTGTAGGTCAGATAAGCCCAGGCGAGGAGATAGAGCAGCGCCAGGAATAGCACATTGGCCGGAAGGCCGAAAAAGTCGGTATAGACGATCGCCTGCATGGAATCGGGGATCGAGGCGATTGCCGTCTGGCCGGAGAGGATATAGGCGAGGCTGCGGCCGATCGCCATCATGCCCAGGGTCACCACGAAGGCGGCGAGCCCGAAATAGGCGATCAGAACGCCCGAGATGAGGCCGATGCCGGCTCCGCTGAGAATGGCGAGCGCCACGGCCAAAGCCGGCGGATATTGCTGCACGGCAAGACCCAGGATGATGCCGGTCAACCCGGCGACCGATCCCACTGAAAGATCGATGCCGCCGGTGAGGATGACGAAGGTCATGCCGACGGCGACGATGCCGATCACCACCGACTGATCGAGGATGTTGAAGATGTTCGATCGCGTCAGGAAATAGGGCGAAAGCAGCGACAGGCAGATCGCCAGCACGATGGCGAGGCCGAGCATGCGCACTTCGAGCCGCCCCGTCAGCCAGCCGAGGCGCCGTCGCGTGGGATCGGGGGAGGTGGTGGTCGACATGCGGCGGTCCTTGGCAAACGAGAGGTCAGAGCGTCGCAGCGAGCTTGGCGACCCGGCTGCGGACGATTTCGGGCGATGGCAGGGCAGCACCCTGCGGCAGAGTGAGGCCGACCCAGCCGAGATCGTGCCCGCGCGGGCTGATGATTGGCAGGAGCAGGGTCGAGCGCGAGCCGTCGGCTTCGGGCGTGAAGACGGGTTCGCGCCCGGCAAGCGCCGCGGCGACGCGGGTCGCGGACAGCGATTTCACCTCGCCCGCCGCAAAGCCCGGATCCGCAGCCTTGTCCGCCATGACGAGGTTGAGGCAGATCAGGCGGTCCCGGTCGATCAGGGCCCAGAAGCCGGCGCCGCCGCATTCGCCCGTGAGGCCGCGCAGGACCTCGGTATTGCCAGCCATCGAGGTGCGCGGCGCCGCCAGCAAAGTGAGCTTTTCCTCGTCGAGCAGATCGGCGGGCAGGTCGGCGACGCTGGTGCCGTCGCTGATGACGACGATACGGTGCGAGAGCCCCAGCAATTCCTCGAAATCGGAAGACACCACCACCACGGCGACACCCTTGGCGGCAATGTCGCGCAGGATGGCATAGATCGAGGCGCGCGTGCCGATATCCACGCCCTTGGTGGGTTCGTCGAGAATCAGTACGCGCGGTTCGAGCAGCAGCCAGCGCGCGATGATGATCTTCTGCTGCATGCCGCCCGAGAAGTTGAGCATGTTGGCGTCGAGCAGCCGATCGGGCGGCAGGCCAAGGCTCTTGAGGAGCGCATCGACGGCCTTCTCGCGGCTGCGATAGCCGAGGCCGAAGCCCTTGTGCGCGCCGAGATGGGCGAGCAGCAAATTCTCCTTCACCGACAGATCGGGCACGATGTTCTGGGACCGCCGATCCTCGGCCACAAAGCCGATGCCGGCCCTCACCGCTTGCGCAGGCTTGCGCGGATCGATCGGCTTGCCGTCGACGAGGATGCTGCCCGCACTACGCGGCCTCAGGCCGAAAATCGCCTCCACGGTCTCCGAGCGCCCGGCGCCGACCAGGCCGCCCAGCCCCAGGATCTCGCCGTGGCGGACCTGGAAGGAGACGTCACGCACCAGAGGCGGCGTCGCCAGTCCCTTGACCTCCAGTGCGACCGGGGCGTCCTTGGCCGTCCCGGCCGCGTCCCGCGCATAGATGGCACCGACATCCTGGCCGACCATGTGACGGATGAGTTCGGCCTGGCTCAGGCTGGCGGTGGCGAGCGATGCCGCCACCGTGCGCCCCTCGCGCATGATAGTGACGCGATCGGTGATGGCGAAGACTTCCTCGAGTCGATGCGAGACGAAGACGAGCCCGCGCCCATCCGCTCTGAGCCGCGTCATGATGTCGAACAGGCGCTCGACCTCGCTTGGGCTGAGCGAGGAGGTCGGCTCGTCGAAAATGATCAGCTTGGCGTTGACGCCGAGCGCCTTGGCGATCTCGACGAGCTGGCGCTGGGCCGCCGACAGGCGCCGGACCTCCACATCGAGGGGTAGCGCATCGCCCTGGCCGAGCACCGAAAGCAGTTCGGCCCCGCGCCGATGCAGCGCCGAATAGGACAAGCGACCCGGCCGGCCGAGCTCGGGCAGGAAGATGTTCTCGACGACGGTAAGATCCGGCACCAGGCTCGTCTCCTGCATCACGATGGCGATGCCGATATCGAGCGCGTCGCGGGTGGAACGCAGGCGCACCGAGCGGCCGCGATAGACGAGGTCCCCCTCGTCCGGCCTGACATGGCCTGAGATCACCTTGGACAGCGTCGACTTGCCGGCACCATTGGCGCCGAGCAGGCCGTGGACTTCACCCGCGCGCAGCTCGAAGCCAGCCCCCGCCAAAGCGCGGGTGCGGTCGAAGGTCTTGGCGATGCCGGTGGCAACCAGTAGAGGCTCCGCCGGCGCGAGAGTGGGCTGCACGTTCATACGATCGATCCGAGGGTATTCCGGTGTGAAAGCGTGGCGATTGAGAATAAGTCATGGTCTGATCGGCAAGGAGAATGGCACCGCGCTTGTCATGCCCGGGCTTGACCCGGGCATCCAGAGTTTCGGCGCCAGCCCCCGACGGCCTGGCTTGCCGGGTCAAGTCCGGCAATGACAAACCGCCCCCGAACACCGTCAAGAACGCTCACTTCATCTCGTTGGCGAACACGGTTTCCTTCACGATGGGCAGCTCCTTGTCGATGTTCTCGCTGGTCACCACCAGGATCGGCACCGAGACCTCCTTCTCCACAGAGCCGCCGGCAAGCTTGGCCAGCAGGGCCTCGCCCGACTTCTGGCCCATCAGATAGGGCTGCTGCATGCCGGAGGCGACGATCTGCTTGGACTTGAGGAGATCGACGAATTCGGGGATGCCGTCGAAGGCCGCGACCAGCAGGTCCGATCCCCGCCGTGCCGCCTTGATGGCGCGCAGGGCACCGAGGGCCGGCTGGTCGGTCTGGATGAACAGGCCGCGCATGTCCGGATTGGCGGTCAGCATGTCCTGCGTGAACTTGAAGGTCTCGTCCGTCGTATAGGATTGCATCTGCTGCAGCCCCGCCTCCTTGCCGGTCCAGCCGCCGGCCGCAAGGCCGTCCCGGAAGCCCTTGGTGCGGGCCTGGCCGTTCTTGCGGGCCTGGGAAATGGTGATGAGGCCAACCGAGCCGCCTTCCCAGCCCTTGGCCTTGAGCGCGGCGGCCAGCGCCTCGCCCACACCCTTGGCGCCGTCATAGTTATTGGAGATGATGAAGGAGGCGTAGTCGCCGCTATTGGTGCCGATATCGCCGATCACCACCGGGATGCCCGCCTTGGCGGCGAGCGCCAGCACGCTCGGCGCGGTGGAGGAATCGGTCGGCGAGATCACGATACCCGCCACGCCCTTGGCAATCGAGTCCTGGGCATTCTGCAGCTGCGTCTGCGGGCTGTTGTGGGAATCGAGTGCCTGGAAACCGTAGCCCTTGGCCTTGGCGGCAGATTCGACGCCCTTGGCGAGATAGCGCCAGAACGGCAAATCGAGACCCGGCGTCAGATAGACGATGTCCTTGCCGGCGGCGCGCGCCGGCTGGAAGCCGAAGCTGCCGGTGCCGACAAAGGCGGCGCCGGCGGCAAGCTGCAGGAACGTTCTTCTCTTCATGTTGTCCTCCCTCCCGCCCTCGGGCGGCTCCTGTGGTTCTCTTCCGGCCGTTACAGGCTCTTTGTCTTGGAAACCGGACCTTCTTTCACGGGCCCGTTTCACGTGTGCGACAGCGCAGCCTCCTCCTCGAGGATGGAGCGCGTGCTGGCATAGATCCGGTCGAGATGAATGCCGAAGGCTTCGACGACAGCCCTGGGATCCCGGGCGTGCAGCCCCGCCAGGATGGCGGCATGGTCCTGGCAGCTTTGCGCGATTGCGCCGGGCCGCGACACGGCCTTGCGCCGGTGCGCCATGGCATAGAAATAGAGATCGACGACGAAGTCAGCGAGGAGATCGTTGCCGCAGGACCGATAGATCGCGGCGTGGAACTCGCGATCGCAGATCAGGAAGCGGACGGGATCGTCGAGGGCCTTGCACTGCGTTTCCAACGAGGCGTCGAGCATGACCAGGGTCTCGTCGACGATGCGCCGCGCCGCCTCTTCCACCACCGGGCGCTCCACCAGCAGGCGGGCGGCATGGATGGCCTCGATATCGTAGCTATTGATCAGTTTCGGCTCGCGCGCGCCAATCGCCAGCGAACCGACCTCGGCACTGAGCACGCGGGTGCGCGCGCCTTGCGAAATGGCGATGATGTCGCGGGCGGCCAGCGTCTGCAGCGCCCCGCGCACCGTCTCGCGGCTGACCTGCAGGGCCGCGGCGAGATCGCGCTCACTCGGCAGGGTCTCGCCGACCTGCAGCATGCCCGCCGCGATCAGGGACGCGATCTTGTCGGCGACGAGTTCGCGCACATTGCGCCTGACCACGCCGTGGCGCAGCTCGGGCACGCGTTCGAACACCGAAAGGGCAGTGGGCAGGGTCATCGGAATGGCGCTTGGGAACGACGCTCGGCATCTGATCTACTGGACCAGCCAGCAGACCAGTTAGGCCAAGTTTTCGGCAGAGTGTCAAGCGGTAGATGGGTAATGGTCTGAAGAGTGGAACGGTGGCGAGGTGAGCCTGGGATCACAGCGCAAATTCCTTACCCTCCCCTGGAGGGGGAGGGTCGGCCTGAAAGGCCGGGGTGGGGTGAGATGACGCTGGTCATGACGATGGAGATCGCTTTTTCCAGGAAGAGTCACCCCACCCCGACGCTCCGCGTCGCCCCTCCCCCTCCAGGGGAGGGTAAAGAATTTGCCTCTGCCTGGAACCCTGTCCAATCTCAGGAACCTACTTGGCACCGCCGAGATAGAAGGCCTTCACATCCTCGCGCGCCGCGAGGTCGGCAGCCGGCCCCGAAGCGGCGACGCGGCCGTTCTCGAGAATATAGCCGTAATCGGCGTGGCGCAGCGCCAGCGCGGCGTTCTGCTCGGCTACCAGGAAGCTCACCCCCTGCTCGCGATTGAGCGTGCGGATAATCTCGAAGATCTCCTGCACCACGATCGGTGCGAGGCCCATGGAAGGCTCGTCGAGCAGGACCAGTTTCGGCTTGGTCATCAAGGCCCGCCCGATCGCCGCCATCTGCTGCTCGCCCCCCGAGGTCAGGCCGGCCTTGGTGCGGCGCTTGTGCTTCAGGCGGGGGAACCAGGCATAGATCTGCTCGAGATCCTGCGCGATCTGCCGCCGCCCCGGGCGACGCAGGAAGGCGCCGGAAAGAAGATTCTCCTCTATCGTGAGCTGGGGAAAGCAGTGGCGCCCTTCCAGCACCTGCACCACGCCGCGGGCCACCAGTACGGACGGCGTCAGGCGGCTGACCGGTTCGCCCCGCCAGTTGATGCTGCCGCGCGTGACGGTACCTCGTTCCGGCCCGAGCAGGTTGGAGATCGCTTTCAGCGTGGTCGATTTGCCCGCACCATTGGCGCCGAGCAGCGCGACCACGGCGCCATCACCGACGGTGAGGGACACGTCCCTGACAGCCAGGATTGCCTGGTAATGCACCTCGATGCCTGCGACGGCGAGAATGTCGTTTGCGCGCAGCGCCGCGGATGGTTCGTTCATCGCATCTATCTCCCCGAGGGCGACGTCCCGTCGTCGTGTTGAGCGGGGCCATTCCGGAACAAGCGCGACCTTTTTCATTCCCGGCTTGCCCCGGCAATGCAGCCAGCCTTTCGGCACCGGGCTTCTGGATGCCCGGGTCAAGCCCAGGCATGACAAAGGTTCGTGCTTTTTCGTGTCCGGGCAGGCCCGGCCCGCTCAGTTGGTCTCGGCCACCGGCGTGATGCCCTTCTCCTGGGCATAGGCAGCGGCCTTGGCGCGGATGGTCTCGGCAAAGAGCGAGACATCGGCCTTGATCCAGTCTGTCAGCGTGGTCCAGGACTTGCCATCCCACTGGATGATCTTGGCCGCGACGGTCTCGCCCTTATGGTTCGCCGGCGAGGTCTTGAGGGGGGAGATCAGGCCCTGCGCGCCCAGTTCGGCGATGCGCTTGTCATCGATGTTGAGGTTTTCCAGGGCCCAGCGGCCCTCCTCAGCGGTGAGGGGGCGGTTTCCGAACTTCTTGTGGCCGACGCGCAGGGCCTCCACGAAGGTGATCGCCTCGATCACCCCGTAATTGTAGTAGACCGTGCCGAACTTGCTCTTGTCCTTGAGATCGCTCTTGCCGGCGTCGACGATCTTCTCCTTCAACGTCTTGAGGATAGCGTAGTCGGTTCCGGGCGGAAATACCGAGACGGCGAGATAGCCCTTGGCGGCGCCGCCGGCCGGGCGGGCATCGTCCTCCGAGCCGCTCCAGATGTCGCCGATGATGCGATCGGCCGGGAACCCCACGCGCGCGGCCGTCTTGATCCCCACCGGCGTCATCACGCCCCAGCCGCGCAGGAACACCCAGTCGGCACCCGCACTGCGGATCTGCTGCCACTGCGCCTGCTGCTGCTCGCCGGGGTGGGGTACCGGGATCTGGATGTCGGTGAAGCCGTATTTCTTGGCGAGAATGCCAAGCGGCTCGATCGTATCGCGGCCATAGCCGGAGTCGTGATAGAGCGTGGCGATCTTGACGCCCTTGAGCTTGTCGTAGCCGCCTGATTTCTGGGCGATATAGTCGACGATAATCTGGGCTTCACTCCAATAGTCGAAGATCAGCGGATATTGATAGGGAAAGACCCGCCCGTCGGTGGCGATGTTCTGGCCGCCGCCCGGCGAGACGATCGGCACCTTGTCGATGCGCGCCTTGTCGGTGAGCGCCACGTCCAGGCCGCTGGAGTGGGGATAGATCGCCGCCGTCGGCGCGCCGTCATAACCGTTCTTGTAGCGCTCGTAGCATTCGATGCCCCGCTCGATCGTATAGGCCGTCTCGCATTCCTGGATCAGGATCTTGACGCCGTCGACCCCGCCTTCGACCTCGTTGATATAGGTCAAATAGTCCCGGTTTCCGGCGCCGAAGGGGATGAAAGAGGGCGCATAGGGACCGGTACGATAGGTGAAGAGCGGATAGAGCTGCTCATTCTTGTGGTCCTGGGCCGCAGCGGGGCCGGCGGCCGCAAGAGCGGCCAGGCCAACACCTGCAAAGCCGAGCCCGGTCGCCAGTGCGAGGGCCTTGATGAGGGAGGATGACATCCGGTTCGTCTCCATTCGGTTGGGATGTTCGAGGGCAAAGCTCTCCCTTTGGCGGAAAACGCTTCCGCCCTTCCGGGATGCAAATCTGTTGGGGAGGCTTGTTCAGTCCCCGGTCGTGGCTGCCGATCGCCGCCGCGGCAGGCGGATCCGCCTCACCAGGCGAGCGAGTCCTTCCGGTTCCTTGATCAGCAGCGCGATGATGATCACGCCGAAGATGATGTGCTGGATATTGGCGAGCGCCCCCTGGTCCGCCAGGAACTGCAGGCCGGTGAGCGGGGCGAGGCGGTCGAGCAGGATCGGCATCAGCACGATGAAGGCTGCGCCGAGGAAATTGCCGGCAAGGGTGGCGGTGCCGCCGATCAGCACGATGAACAGCACCTGGAAGGACTTGTCCAGGTTGAAGGCATGGGCGTCCGCCGTGCCGAGATAGCCGAAGGCCCAGAGCGCGCCGGCAATGCCGCAGACGAAGGAGCTGATGGCAAAGGACAGGAGCTTGCGGCTGGCGACATGGATGCCGATCACCGAGGCGGCCGTGTCCATGTCGCGGATCGCCATCCATTCGCGTCCGACGCGGCTCTTGACCACCGCATGGGCAAAGGCGATCAGCGCGGCCGCCGTCACCGCCACGAGGAGATAGCGCCCGGTGGCCGAGGAGAGGTCATGGCCGAGGAATTGCAGCCGCGGCGCCGAGACGGTGAGGGACTGGCTGCCATTCGAAAACCAGTTGTAGTTGGTGAACAGCCATTCGAAGAAGAACTGGGCGCCCAGCGTCGAGGCGCCGAGATAGAAGCCCTTGATGCGCAGGCTCGGCAGGCCGAAGACGATGCCCGCCGCCGCCGCGATCAGGCCTGCCAGCACCAGCACCACGGGCAGCGGCAGCAACGGGGCGCGCAGCAGGAGATTGTAGCTTGCAAAGGCGCCGACCGACATGAAGGCGGCGGAGCCGAGCGATACCAGCCCGGTATAGCCCATCAGGAGGTTGAGGCCGAGGCCGGCCACGCCCATCACGAGGGTGGGGATGATGATGGAGGAAAGCCAGTAATCGCTGGCGAGGAGGGGCACGACCACGAAGGCTGCCGCCAGCGCGCCCGCGACAGCGAAGATTCGGGGATTGAGGCTGCGCCCCTGAGTCAGGACAAGGCCTTCGCCGGATTGCGATAGGAGGGACATCGCTAGACCCTTTCGATAGCGCGGTCGCCGAACAACCCCGCCGGACGCACCAGCAGGAAGGCCACGGCGAGGATATAGGCGAACCAGGTCGAGACGCTGCCCTGCAGCAGCGGCCCCAGATAGATGTCGGCCAGGGCTTCGGCAGCGCCGACCAGGAGACCGCCGACGATGGCGCCCGGCACGGAGGAGAAGCCGCCGATGATCAGCACCGGAAGGGCCTTCAGCGTCACCAGCGACAGCGAATATTGCACGCCCTGCCGGGCGCCCCAGACCAGCCCGGCGACCAGAGCGACGATGCCGGCCACGCTCCAGACGATGCGCCAGATCGTCGGCAGGCGGATGCCGATCGACTGGGCGGCGAGCGTGTCGTCGGCGACGGCCCTCAGCGAAATGCCCATGCGGGTGCGGTCGAACAGGATGGAAAGCACCACGACCAGGACGAGGGCGCCGCCGGAGACGAAGAGATCGAACTGGCTGATCGAGAGGCCCGCAACCGAGATCGGCACGTCGTCAATGCCG
This sequence comes from Labrys sp. HAY1-8F, assembly GCF_056754975.1. NCBI lineage: Bacteria > Pseudomonadati > Pseudomonadota > Alphaproteobacteria > Hyphomicrobiales > Xanthobacteraceae > Labrys > Labrys sp. HAY1-8F. The sequence goes on from NZ_JBPGWZ010000002.1 coordinate 2,642,984, forward strand.
AGGTCGAGCATGTGCACGTCCGAGCCCATCAGCAACTGCGCCAGCCCCTCGATCACGAAGGTGAGGCCGAGGGTCGCCATGAACAGGGTCAGCGCATCGCGATTGACCAGAGGCCGCAGGACCAGGCGCTCGATCAGCACCGCGCCGAGCACCATCACCGCGACGGTCAGCAGGATCGCCGCCCAGAACGGCACCTCGCGCTCGACCAGCGTCACGAAAGTGAGCGTGGCGAACAGCAGCATGGACCCTTGAGCAAAATTGAAGACGCCGGAGGCCTTGTAGATCAACACGAAGCCGATCGCGACCAGGCCGTACATCACACCGGCCAGCAAGCCGCCGATCAGGGTTTCGAGGAAGAAGGTCATGGCGATCCCTCAGTGAACCGTGCCGAGATAGGCGGCGATGACATCGGGATTTTCGCGCACAGCATCGGGCGTGCCATCGCCGACCTTGCGGCCGTAATCGAGCACGACGACGTGGTGGGCGAGGCCCATGACAATGCCGATATCGTGCTCGATCAGCACGACGGTGGTGCCGAGCTTGCCGTTCACATCGGCGATGAGCCGGCTCATCGCCTGCTTTTCCTCCTGGTTCATGCCGGCCATGGGCTCGTCCAGGAGCAGCAATTTCGGCCAGGCCGCCAAAGCGCGGGCGAGGTCGACGCGCTTCTGCAGGCCATAGGGCAATGTGGATACGATCGTGTTGGCATGGCGCTCCAGGCCGAGAAAAGCCAGGATCTCATGTGTCCGCGCTTCGAAGCGCCAGCGCTCCGCCGCATCCCGCCCTACCCGGAAGATGTTCTCCACAAAGGTCGCGCGGCCCCAGCGCGCCAGCCCCGCCTTGACGTTTTCGACGACGCTCAACCGGTCGAACAAGGCATTGTGCTGGAAGGTCCGGCCAATGCCGAGATGAGCCGCCTTGTAGGGATGAATAGCCTCGAATCTGGCGCCGTCGAAAACGACATCGCCTTCGTCGGCCCGGTAGACACCGTTGATCACATTGAGGAGGGAACTCTTGCCGGCGCCGTTGGGCCCGATCAGCGCGCAGATCTCCCCTTGCTCGACCGAAAAGCTCAGCCGGCTCAGGGCGCTGACGCCCTTGAAGGACAGGGAGACGTCCTGAAGCTGCAGGAGAGGCGCCGGCATCGGCATCACCGTCCGGTGGCGAGGCGGGAGACACCGGCCTCGCGTTCCTCAGCCTCGCGGCGCTTCACGGCCTCGATGTCGCGATAGGCATGGGCGGGATGGCTGGCCGGCAGATAGGGGCCTTCGCCGAACAGCTTCTCGCGAAGGGTGCCCGGCTTGTAGGCGGTGGGATAGGCCCCGCGCTTCTGCAGCTCCGGCACGAGATAGCCGACGGCGTCCTCGAAGCTCTCGGGCGTCACCGCATAAGCGAGGTTGAAGCCGTCGACATCGGTCTCCTCGACCCATTCCTGCAGCGTATCGGCGATATGGGAAGCCGAACCGACGAAAACCGGACCGAGGCCGCCAATGCCGCCCCAACGCGCCAGCTCCTCCATGGTCCAGGTCTTGTCCTCGCCGGCGAAATGCTCGACCACCGAGATGATGGCGTTGGTCTCGACCTTCTTGATCGGATCGCTGGGCGCATATTGGCCGAAATCGATGCCGCTCCAGCCGGAGAGGAAGACCAGCGAGCCATCATAGGACGTATAGGATTCATAGTCCTTGAACTTGGCTTGTGCCTTGGCCTCGGTCTCGTCGACGATCACCGTGGTGAGGTTGTAGATCAGGATCTTGCGCGGATCTCGGCCGGCAGCCGCGGCCTGGCGGCGGATATCGGCGACATAGGCCTTCAACAGCGACTTGGTCGGCGCCGCCACGAAGACGCATTCGGCGTGGCCCGCGGCAAAGGCCTTGCCCGGCCCCGAGGCACCGGCCTGGTAGAGCACCGGCGTGCGTTGCGGCGAGGGTTCGGTAAGTTGGTAGCCGGGCACCTCGAAATATTTGCCCTTGTGGCCGATCTCATGGACCTTGTCGGGATCGGTGAAGATGCGGTTTTCACGGTCGCGCCGCACCGCCCCTTCCTCCCAGGAGCCTTCCAGGAGCTTGTAGAGCACCTCGACATATTCGCTGGCGACCTCGTAGCGGTTGTTGTGCTGGCGCAGGCCGCCCTGGCTGATATTCTTGGCCCCGCTCTCCAGATAGGAGGTGACGATGTTCCAACCGACGCGCCCTTTGGAGTGATGATCGGCCGTGGCGAGGCGCCGGGCGAAGGTATAGGGATGCTCGAAGGAGGTCGATGCGGTGATGCCGATGCCCAGATGCTCGGTGGCCAGCGCGATCGGCGCCGCCAGTTGGAGAGGATCGTTGACCGGGATCTGCGCCGCCTGGTGGAGGGCGTGGTAGTTCGAGCCCTTGTAGACGTCGTAATAACCGATGACGTCTGCGATGAAGATGCCGTCGAAGATGCCCTTCTCCAGCGTCCGCGCCAGATCCTGCCAGTAGTCGAGATCCTTGTATTTCCACGATTTATCGCGCGGATGCGCCCACAGGCCCGGCGATTGGTGGCCCACGCAATTCATGTCGAAGGCGTTGAAGCGTATCTGGCGGGGCATTCCCAATCTCCACATCTGAAAACAGCGGCAGCGCCGCGGCTCTGAAACAGCGGCGGGGCCACACCCGGCTACCGCATCGGTCAGGGCGTATGAAAACGCCCTCCAAACTAAATGTCTAGTATTTTTATAGAGAATATATACAAAATAGTCCGGATCGATGCTACGGCAGACTGGACAGGCAGCCGCGCCGGTATCGGATCGTTCGATAAAAGCTAAGAGAATCAGATAGATGACACAGAAGGCATCGACAGTGACGGCGGGTTGGGGCAATGGGCCAGGTCGCAACTATGAGGAACTCGCCGCCAATTTCCGCCCGGTTTTCGATCGCATCCGCGAGGGCGCCGTCGAACGGGAACTCAATCGGACCTTGCCGCACGAGCCGATCGGCTGGCTCAAGGATGCCCGCTTCGGCGCCCTGCGTGTGCCGGAGAAGGAGGGCGGCTTCGGCGCCAACCTGCCACAGCTCTTCGCCCTGCTGATCGAGCTGTCTCACGCCGATTCCAACGTCACGCAGGCCCTGCGCGCCCATTTCGGCTTTGCCGAGGACATCGTCAACGCCCGCGCGCAGGATCGCCGCGACCGCTGGCTGCCGCGCCTCTCCCGCGGGGAGATCGCTGGCAGCGCCTGGACTGAGATCGGCGAAGCCAAGCAGGCGGCCTTCTCCACCATCGTGAAGCTCGGGGACGGCAAGGCCGCTTCCGTCACGGGTGCCAAATATTACACAACCGGTTCCCTCTTCGCCGACTGGATCGATATCGGCGCCAGTGGTGAGGAAGGCCAGTCGCTTTCCGCGGTGGTTGCCCGCCATGCCCCGGGTGTTGACGTGATCGACGACTGGGACGGTTTCGGCCAGATCCTCACCGCCAGCGGCACCACCACCTTCACCGACGCGCCCGTCGACCCCGCCGATGTCGTCATCGACGATGACCGCTTCAAATATTCGGCCGCCTTCTATCAGCTCGTGCATCTGGCGACGCTCGCGGGTATCGGTCGCGCCGCCAGCGACGACGTCGCCAAGGCGGTGAAGGCCCGCCGCCGCAGCTATTCCAACGCCCCCTCCCCGCGTCCCAGCGAGGATGCCCAGGTACTGCAGGTGGTCGGCCGGATCCGCAGCGCGGCCTATTGCGCCAGCGCCATCGTGCTCAAGGCCGCCGAAGCCGTGCAGCGCGCCTTCGATACCCGCTTTGCCGGCGACGCCGCGGCGGAGGAAGAGGCCAACGCCATCGCCGAGCTCGAGGTGGCGCAGGCCCAGACCGTGGTCACCACCCTGATCCTCGATGCCTCCACCATCGTTTTCGACGCGCTCGGCGCCTCCGCCACGCAGCGCTCCGCCGCTCTCGACCGCCACTGGCGCAACGCACGCACGCTCTCCTCGCATAATCCGCGCATCTACAAGGACCGGATCATCGGGGACTTTGCCGTCAACGGCACGCCGCCGCCTTATCAGTGGCGCATCGGGCAGGTGTAAGGGAGCGAAAGCGCCCAAAACAGACGCCACCTCACTGTACTCACCAGCGCCGGCATAGGCACATCGCTTGAGCCCTCAAGAAAGAGCGCAGACATCCTTCCCCGGTTTCGGGGAAGGATGTCTGCGCAGCAGCGACGGTAGGGGGAGAGTGGCGCTATGGAGGCTGCATAATTGCAAAGTCGCGCCACTCGCCCCCATCCGGCTCGGTTCCGCCGGTCCACCTTCCCCGAAACCGGGGAAGGATTTCTTCGCCTTAGTCGGTCAATCGAGACGCCACGCCAGCCGGCCTGAATCGAGTATAAAGACTGGTTCGACGACCTTCGGGGAGCCAACCATTTCCGCTCGCCATTTGACGGAATCACCGGGCATTGCGAGATCTTGGGACAGAATGAGGCGGCGCCACGCCGCCATTCGAAAGCCCCAAGGAGCCGATGTCGCCTCTGGTCGAAACCGTGCTGTTCGTCTTCGGCCTGGTCGCGCTCGGTTATGGCGCGGGGGCGAGCGGCTATCTCAAACCCGAGACCGGCGACGCCCTTTCCGATTTCGCCGTCCGCGTGGCACTGCCGCTGCTGCTGTTCCGCACCATGGTCACCTCGAGCTTCCACGGCTCGGCACCCTGGCAGTTATGGGCCACCTATTTCACCGCCGTCATCGTGGCCTGGATCGCCGGCCATCTCGCGACCACCCGCCTGTTCCGGCGCGATGGCCAGGCCGGGGTGATCGGCGGCGTCTCCGCTGCCTTCTCCAATCTGGTGCTGCTCGGCATTCCCTTCATGCTGGGCGTCTTCGGCAATGAAGGCTTCGAGATCCTGTCGCTGATCATCTCGGTGCATCTGCCCACCATGCTGATGGCCTCGATCCTGCTGTTCCACTGGTTCGGGCCACGGCGCCAGGAACCGCTGCATCCCCTGGCTGTTATCCGCGACTTCCTGGGCAGGCTGCTCACCAATCCCCTGATCATCGGCATCTTCGCCGGCCTGGCCTGGCGGGCGGGCGGGCTTCCCCTGCCTGCTATCGCCAATCGCTTCGTCGATGCTCTCGCCGATGTGGCCGGGCCGATCGCCCTGTTCGCCATGGGCCTCGGCCTGAAGAAGTTCGGGCTAACCGGCAATCTCAAGCCGGCGCTGGTCCTGTCCGGCCTGAAACTGCTGCTGATGCCGGCGGTGGCCCTCGGCGCAGCCTGGCTGTTCGGCCTGCCCCCCTTCCCGGCCAAGGTGGCCGTGGCCGCGGCGAGCCTGCCATCGGGCGTGAACTCCTATTTGATCGCGATCCAGCTCAAGACGGAGCAATCCCTGGCTTCCAACCAGATCACCATTGCCACCGCCTTTTCCGTGGTGACCACCGCGCTCTGGCTCGAGATCGCTACCGCGCTGCTGGGTTGAGGCGTCCCCTCAGACCTCCTCGTCCGGATTCCGGGTCCAGGGTGCGAAGATCTCGGCCGCGAATTCGACGAAGGCCTGGATCTTGCGGTCACGCGTGGCGCGCTTGGAATAGAGCGCCCAGACTTCGGCATCCTCGGCCCGGTGCCAGTCCGGCAGGACGATCTCGAAGGGCTGGTCTCCCGCCCGATTGGCCATCAGCCGGGTGGATACCAGGGCGATACCGGCACCCTTGAGCATCTGCCGGATGATGGTGTCTGATTCGTTCGACATCAGGATCGGGCGGACAGCGACCTCGACTTCGCTTCCGGCCTTGCTTCTCAGCCGCCAGGTGGTCAGGAGCTCGCCCTGCCCATGGGCCAGCACGGCATGACCGGAGAGATCCTGCGGCGAGGCGGGGCGCCCCGCCCGATCGAGATAGCCGGGACTCGCGAGCAGGCGAGCCCGTGATCGCCCCAGCCGCCGGGCGACATAGCTTGAATCGGGCAGAACGCCAGTCCGCAGCGCCACGTCGAAGCCGTGCTCCACCAGATCGAGCGGATGATTGTCGAAAGTCAGCGCCAGCCTGATCCTGGGATAGCGGCACCGGAACTCTTCCAGGGCTGGCTCCAGCGCAATCAGGCCGAGAGCATAGGGAACCAGGAGGCGCAGCGTGCCCTCCGGTTCGGTCCTCAAGGCGCGGACCGACAGATCGGCTTCCTCCAGGATCTCCTCCGCGAGGCTGCAGCGCTCATAGAAATCCCGCCCGGCTTCGGTGAGCGACACGCGCCTCGTCGTCCGGTTGAGCAGGCGCACGCCGAGATCTTCCTCGAGCGCCGTGACGCGCCGGCTCACCGTGCTGAGCGGCAGACCGAGTTGGCTCGCCGCAGCGGTGAAACCGCCCCTTTCGACCACACGTAGGAAGATCCAAAGGCTCTGGAGATTGTGCAATCGGCACTCCAATGGAATCATGCCAAGCCTCGAAAATGCTGACGCATTCTCGGCTTGGACACCTGGCGTTTTTCGACATCAAATCAAAGATTTGGCGAAAATCACCAGAAAGTGCCGAGAGTCATTTTCGATGACTCTCGGAATTATTCCATATTCAGCAATTGTTTTTGCCAAATAGCCATAGTTATTCCATTCCTGGCCCCGCGCTATAAGCGCTCCCATGACCGCCCTGTCCACGTCCACGCATGGGCCGACGCCCTTCTGGACGCGGCTGACCCAGGCACCGCCCGGCACCAGCTGGAGCAACATCGCGTTTGCGTTGCGAACGACGGCCGCCTCGCTGATCGCGCTCTACATCGCCTTCCTGATCAATCTGGACAGCCCGAAATGGGCGGCCATGACGGTGTGGATCGTGGCCCAGGGCAGCCGCGGCATGACGCTGTCGAAGGCGCGCTATCGCGTCCTCGGCACCTTCGCGGGAACGGGCATCGCTGTCTCCCTCACAGCGCTGTTCGCCCAGGCGCCGGAATTGCTTCTCTGCGCGCTCGCCGTCTGGGTCGGGCTGTGCACCGGCGTCGCCACGGCGCTGCGGAATTTCCGCGCCTATGGCGCCGTGCTGGCCGGCTATACCGCGGCGATCATCACCCTGGATGCGGCTGCCAACCCCTCGCAGATCTTCGACGTCGCTGAGGCGCGCCTCATCTACATCCTGCTCGGCATCGGGGTGGAGGCAACGCTGAGCGCCATCCTTGTTCCCTCCCGGCCCCTGGACGATGTCCGCGCCGGCCTCGACGCCTATATCCGGCAAGCCGCCGGTATCTGCGCCCGTGCCCTCGGCGGCGAGGCGGCGGCAACACCGGCGCTGCAGCGCCTCTTCGCCAAGGCCCTGGCCCTGGACACCACGGCCGAATATGCCGCGTCCGCCTCCGCTGTCGCACGTGGCGCTCTCGGGCATGTGCGCGCAGCTGCGAGCGCAACCCTGGCCCAGCTCGCCGCCGCGCACAGCCTGCGGGACTATCTGGCCCGGCGGGACGGCCAGAGCGATATTCTCCTGGCTGAAATTTCCGCCCTGCTGCAGGCCGTCGCCAATGGCAGCACCAACGAGCAGACCCCGATTGCCGCCTTGCGCGGGCGCCTTGGTGCAGCCTTCGCCTGCTCCGATGATCGAGGCGAAGGCGGGAACGAGCGGCTGTTCCTGTACGACAGGCTCGATGCGCTGCTCTCTTCCCTGCAGACGGCCCTGGCGCGCCAGGCTCTCCTGGCCCGCCCGGAACCGCCTCCCTCGCGCCTCGACTTCGCCTTCCACATCGACTTGACCGCTGCGCTGCATAACGGCATCCGCGCTATTGCGGCCGTCCTGCTCGCCTCGGCCGCCTGGATCCTGACGGCAGCGCCCACCGGCTCGGGTTTCGTCACCATCGTCAGCGTGGTCTGCGCCCTGTTCGCCACGCGGGACAATCCGGTTGCCGCCGGTCTCGGCTTCCTGAAGGGTACAGGCTGGGCCTTTGCCGCCAGCGCCATCTGCAATTTCGCGCTGATTCCGATGATTTCGGGCTTTCCCTTGCTCGCTGCCGTGGTCAGCCTGTTCATGGTTCCCGCCGGGATCGCCATGCGCCATCCACGCACGGCGGCCCCCGCCGCGAGCTTTGCCATCTTCTTCTGGGACCTCGTCGGGCCGAGCAACGAAGTCCGTACTGAAGCCGCCGGTTTCCTCAACGGCGGCATGACACTGGTGGCCGGCATCGCCTGCGGCACGCTCGCTTTCGCCTTGCTGTTCCCGCCGAATGTCCAGGCGACGCGACGCCGCCTGCATCGGGCCATCCGGCGCGATCTCGCCCTGATCGGCAGCACCCCCGGTGTCTGGACCTCGGCGGAATGGTTCAGCCGGACCGCCGACCGCTTCGGCAGGCAGCTTGCGGCCGAAAAAACCCTGCCCGCCGCCGTGATGGATCGGGACATGGCCGGCATGCTGGCAAGCCTGACCATCGGCGCGGCCGCCATGGATCTCGACCGGCTGGCGCAGACCCGCAAAGGCACCATGCGACCGGTTCGCGCCGTGTTGCGCCGCCTTGCCGCCGCCGATCCGCACATCCTGGCACGGGCCGCCCGGCAGGCGGCGGCGCATCTGATGCGGCAGGCCAGGCGGACGGGCAGCCCTGCCTCGCGCGAGTTGCATCGAGGCGCCGTGCTGCTGCAGGAAATCGCGCGCGAAGCCACCGAACAGGCCGCGTTTCTGAAGGGGTGAAAGGCAGCACAGGCCTCTGCGAGCCATTCCAAAAAGAAGGGCGCCGGATGGTTCCGGCGCCCTTGGTGTTTCTGGTCTGCCCGCGGCAATCAGATGTCGAGCGTGTGGTCGCGCTCCCACTGGGTCAGATGGCTGGCGTAGCTGTTCCACTCCTGCCGCTTGAGCTTGAGATAGGCAGCCGAAAAGTCATTGCCCAGAGCGGCTTTCAGCGACTCGTCCCCGTCGAAATTGCGCAGGGCGTCGAGCAGGTTCAGCGGCAGCTTGGGTGCATCCGTCACGGTATGGCCCTGCTGGTACATGTCGATGTCGTAGCGCTTGCCTGGATCGGCCTTGGAATGGATACCGTCGAGGCCGGCCGCGACGATCACTGCCTGCATCAGATAGGGGTTGGCGGCACCGTCGGGCAAGCGCAGCTCGAAGCGGCCCTTGCCGGGCACGCGCACCATGTGGGTGCGATTGTTGCCGGTCCAGGTCACCGAATTCGGCGCCCAGGTCGCGCCGGAGATGGTGCGGGGCGCATTGATGCGCTTGTAGGAGTTCACGGTCGGATTGGTGATCGCCGACAGGCTTTCGGCGTGCTTCATGATGCCGCCAAGGAAGTGATAGCCCTGCCGCGACAGGCCCATCTCGTCCTTGTTGTCGTAGAACATGTTGACCTTGCCGGTCTCGTCCCACACCGAGATATGGGCGTGGCAGCCCGAGCCGGTCAGCCCCATGAAGGGCTTGGGCATGAAGGTGGCGCGCAGGCCGTGCTTTTCAGCCACCGAGCGCACCATGAACTTGAAGAAGGAGTGCCGGTCGGCCGTGATGAGGCAGTCGTCGAAGTTCCAGTTCATTTCGAACTGGCCGTTGGCGTCCTCGTGATCGTTCTGATAGGGGCCCCAGCCGAGCTCCAGCATGTAGTCGCAGATCTCGGCGATGATATCATAGCGGCGCATCAGGGCCTGCTGGTCGTAGCAGGGCTTGGCGGCGCAATCCATGGCATCGGAGATGGCCGTGCCGTCGGCATCGATCAGGAAGAACTCGGCCTCGACGCCGGTCTTCACATAGAGCCCTTCCTTGGCCGCATTAGCCATGACGTTCTTGAGCACCACGCGCGGCGCCTGGCCGACATGCTTGTCTTCCATGACGCAATCGGCGGGGACCCAGGCAACCTCCTTCTTCCAGGGCAGCTGGATGACGGCGCTGGGATCGGGCAGGCCGAAAAGATCGGGATGGGCCGGTGTCAGGTCCAGAAAGGTGGCAAAGCCGGCAAAACCGGCACCGTCCTTCTGCATGTCGGCGATCGCTGCTGCCGGAACCAGCTTGGCACGCTGGGCGCCGAACAGGTCCGTATAGGAAATCATAAAATAGCGAATGCCTTTTTCCCTAGCGAGCGTCGCCAAATCCTGGGTCATGGTCAAAGTTCCTGGTTCGGGATGTCTATCGTTTTGATTTATGAGGTATTCTGTCATTCCCGATGGCTTCGGCCATGATACCTTCCAATTCTTGGGGATCGGAAGGCCTGCTCGGCTCTTTGAAGTCCACAGCGAAATCCGACGTCCGGATTCCCGAATTTCACCTGGGGATGGCAGTACGCAAAGGGCGCCCGCTTACCAGCGGGCGCCCTTTCTTGATGTCAGAAGCCTTGTCCGGGGATCCAGCTCGTACCGGCCAGCGGCACGCGGGCCATGGCGGCGGCCTCGATGGTGAGGGCGCACAGATCTTCCGGCTCGAGATTGTGGACGTGGTTCTTGCCGCAGGCACGGGCGATGGTCTGGGCCTCCAGCGTCATCACCTTGAGATAGTTGGCGAGGCGGCGGCCGGCCTTGACGGGGTCGAGCCTTTCCATCAGCTCGGGATCCTGGGTGGTGATGCCGGCCGGATCCCTGCCCTCGTGCCAGTCGTCATAGGCGCCGGCCGTGGTACCGAGCTTGCGATATTCATCCTCGAGCGCTGGGTCGTTGTCGCCGAGGGCGATCAGGGCGGCCGAACCGACGGACACCGCGTCCGCGCCGAGCGCCAAGGCCTTGGCGACATCGGCGCCGTTGCGGATGCCGCCGGAGACGATCAACTGCACCTTGCGATGCATGTTGAGATCCTGCAGCGCCTGCACGGCGGGACGGATGCAGGCGAGCGTCGGCTGGCCGACATTCTCGATGAAGACTTCCTGGGTGGCGGCCGTGCCGCCCTGCATGCCGTCGAGCACCACCACGTCGGCACCGGCCTTCACCGCCAGGGCCACGTCGTAATAGGGACGGGCGCCGCCGACCTTCACATAGATCGGCTTTTCCCAATCGGTGATCTCGCGCAGCTCCAGGATCTTGATCTCGAGATCATCCGGCCCGGTCCAGTCGGGGTGGCGGCAGGCGGAGCGCTGGTCGATGCCCTTGGGCAGCGTACGCATCTGGGCGACGCGGTCGGAGATCTTCTGGCCGAGCAGCATGCCGCCGCCGCCGGGCTTGGCACCCTGGCCAACCACCACCTCGATGGCGTCAGCCTTGCGCAGATCGTCCGGATTCATGCCGTAGCGTGAGGGCAGATATTGATAGACCAGCGTCTTAGACTGGCCGCGCTCCTCCGGCGTCATGCCGCCGTCACCCGTGGTGGTCGAGGTGCCTGCCAGCGAAGCGCCGCGCCCGAGGGCTTCCTTGGCGCGGCCCGACAGGGAGCCGAAGCTCATGCCGGCGACGGTGATCGGGATCTTCAGCTCGATGGGCTTCTTGGCGAAGCGCGAACCGAGCACGACATTGGTGGCGCAGCGCTCGCGATAGCCTTCGAGCGGATAGCGCGAGATCGAGGCGCCGAGAAAGAGCAGGTCGTCGAAATGCGGGACCTTGCGCTTGGCGCCGCCGCCGCGGATGTCATAGATGCCGGTGGTGGCGGCGCGGCGGATCTCGGACAGGGTGTAATCGTCGAAGGTCGCGGACTTGCGCGGAACGGTCGGTGGATTGTGATAGCTCATGAGGTCAATCCTGGGATCGCAGGCCTGTAGCCTGCTCTTGAAACGGTCGATGCAGAGGGGAAGAGCAGGCCGGAAGCCTGCGATCCCAGGTCAGTACGCATCCGCATTGTCGATGTTGAAGTTGTAGAGCGTACGGGCGGAGCCGTAGCGCTTGAACTCCTCGGGCTTGGCGTCGGCAAAGCCCGCCTTGGCCAGCAGCCCTGCCAGGATTTCGAGATGCTCGGGGCGCATCTCCTTCTCGATGCAGTCGGCTCCCAGGCTCTTGACCTTGCCGCGCACGAACAGCCGGGCCTCATAGATGGAATCGCCCAGGGCGTCGCCGGCATCGCCGCAGACCACCAGATTGCCGGACTGGGCCATGAAAGCGGACATGTGGCCGATATTGCCCTTCACCACGATGTCGATGCCCTTCATCGAGATGCCGCAGCGCGAGGAGGCATTGCCCTCGATCACCAGGAGGCCGCCCTTGCCGGTGGCGCCGGCATATTGGCTGGCATCGCCCTTGATGCGGACCTCGCCCGACATCATGTTCTCGGCCACGCCGGGGCCAGCCGAGCCGTGCACGACCACGGTGGCTTCCTTGTTCATGCCGGCGCAGTAATAGCCAACGCTGCCCCTGACATCGATGCGCACAGGCGCGTCGACACCGACAGCCAAAGCGTGCGAGCCCTTTGGATTGCTCACCTCCCAGGAGGTGGCGTTGGTACCGGCCTTCAGAGCATGCAGCGCCTGATTGAGCTCGCGCAACGGCGTCTTGGCCAGATCGATCTTCTCAACGTCCACACTCACGCTCGCGACCTTTTTCGCAAGTTGATCCATGCCTCAGCGCTCCCAGAAGTAAACGGTGGCGGGCTCGGGCTCCCACACCTTGGCATCCTCGATGCCGGGCAGGTTCACCAGAGCACGATATTCGGAACCGAAGGCGACATACCGATCCGTCTCGGCGAGCACGGCCGGCTTGCACGCGACAGGATCGCGCACGACACCGAAGCCGTCCTTGGTGCCGACCACGAAGGTGTAGAAGCCGTCGAGATCGTCGAGCCCCTTCTCCATGGCATCGCCCAGATTGAGACCCTGATTCATGCGCCAGGTCAGATAGGCGGCCGCGACCTCGGAATCGTTCTCGGTCTCGAAGGTCATGCCGTCATGCTTGAGTTCGCGGCGCAGATTGTTGTGATTGGACAGCGAGCCATTATGGACCAGGCACTCGTCGGCACCGGTCGAGAACGGGTGGGCACCGAGCGTGGTCACCGCCGATTCCGTCGCCATGCGGGTGTGGCCGATGCCGTGGCTGCCGGTCATCTCCGCCAGGCCGAAGCGCTTGGCGACCTCGGTGGGATAGCCCACCTCCTTGTAGATCTCGATCGCCTCGCCGGCACCCATGACGCGGATCGAAGGCCGCTCCGCCTTGATTGCCCCGCGCGCCGCTTCCGCCTTGTCGGCATCGAGGGTGAGGACAGCGTGGGTGTCCTTCGGCGTGATGGAGACCTTGCCACCGACAGCCTTCTCGACCAGGGCCGCGAGCCCGTCGAAATCCTTGGCCGCATCCGGCGACTGCACGGTGATCTTGGCCTTGCCGGCTTGCGGCGCGCCATAGATCGCGAACCCGGCCGAATCCGGGCCGCGGTCGCACATGGTGGCGAGCATACCGGACAGGAGCGCACCCAATTGTGGCTCCAGGCTCTTATCCTTCAGAAACAGGCCGACAATGCCACACATAGCACGGGTCCCTCATGCGATTGATTTTAGGGAGGCTAGCAATTTCCTGAGGCGCCAGCAATATCCACCTGAACATTTTTTTCCTGTGAGGAATATTTTTTAGGAATCGGATTTTCCTGACAGGAAACTAGGTGAAAAACCAGGGACTCAAGCCTGATGACGCCAGCGCTCCCAGCGCAGGCGTGCCACCCGATAGGCATCCGGAACCGAAAGCGCCCAGACGAAGAGGCCCCCGGCCATCCGACCGATCGGAGACGTCTCCGGCGTCGACAGATGCCAGCTCAGGAAAGCAAAAAGGAGCGTGAAGAAAGCAAACCCCAGCCCGCGCATCTGGCGGCCGAGGGCGACATGGCCGACCCCCGGCAGCACCACGGCAAGTATGAGGATGACATAGGGGTGAAAGGGTTTCACGAGCATGGCTGCGGCCACGGCGGCCTCCTCGGGCGGTGATTCAAGCATGACGATCACGGTCTGATCGTCATTGCGGACATCGTTGTAATTCTTGGCGACTCCGCCCAATCGCAAACCGTTCGCGAACAGCCTCTTAGGCCCGCTGTCCGCGCGTTTCGGGCAGTTGCGCCAGCATCGCCGCGGGCAACAGCGTTCGGGCGATCTCCTCCAAACCGTCATAAAGCCGCATGAACAGAGCGGGATCGAAGCGTTCTTCGCCAAAGTCACATTGGCGCAGCAGCAGATGCTGGCCCCGGTTTCCCTCGGCGGCCTGGAAGATTACCCTGAGGCCGGCCGGCATCACCAGCACTTCCTTGACTCTGGCGTCGGCCATGAGGTCGGCAACGGCCCGCTCCGCCTGGGCCAGGAAAGCAGCGCCGCGGCGCCGGCCTCGCACCATCACGTCCTCGGGCAAGCCGATCGGCGGCTCGATACGCACGGGCAGATCGGGCGTGCGTGCATAGAATTCGCTGCCGGAAGGGCGCGCCAGAGCACCGAAAGCGGCACCATCAGGCAGCGGCGTCATCACTGTTAGTGATAGCCAGAGCTGCGGCAAGCGCCGCAGCGTCATGGTGTCGGGTAGCAATTCCACCACAACGCGGCGGCCGGCGATCTCGCCGGCGAGGCGGGGGAAACCCGCGACGCCATCCACCTGTTCCGCCCGCTCGAACAGCGGGCGGCAATCGGCCAGCAGGGCCTTGCGCCGGCGCCAGAGCGCCGATCTCTCGCGGTTGACCAGCCAGAACAGGCTAGCAAACCCCGCCGCGATGACGATGAGGAACGCAAAAGTAGTCATGCTGGCCGCCTCCTCATCGCCTCAATATCCCCTGGGCTTGGGCCAGGGCATGGTGAACTGGTCGCCCCGCCGCACGAATTTATAGCGGTGGAAGGCGAACCACATCGAGACCACGATATAGAACACCATCATGGCAATGAGCTGGGTGCCGTAGCCTAGGAACACCGCGAAATAGGCGGTCGAGCACAGCACGAACAGCACGATCGCCGGCAGCGGATGCATGGGATGCACATAGCCACGCTTGATGGTGCCGATCGGCCATTTCGAGCGGAACATCGTGATGTTGAAGGTCATGAAGGAATAGCCGAGCAGGCCCGACAGGATCGAGAAGGTCACCACCTGGTCGAGCGGCGCTCCCAGGGCGAAGATCAGGGCGATCGGCACCAGGAAGAAGATCGACCGGAAGGGCGTGCGGTATTTGGGATGCACCGCGCCGAACCAGGCCGGCATGTAGCGGTCGCGCCCCATGGAGAACCAGGCGCGCGAGGCATCGTTGATGCAGCCATTGGCCGAGGCCAGCGTGGCGAAGATGGTGCCGACGAAGAGCAGGACCATCAGCCCGGTCGAGCCGGTCATGCGGGCCGCGTCGAACAGCGGCGTGGTGGCCTGGCCGAGATATTCCCAAGGCATCAGGCTGACGCAGACATACCAGGTCATGGCGGCGGCGATCAAAAGGGTGATCATGCCGAGCATGGTGCCGAGCGGCAGCGAGCGTGCGGGAGAGCGCACCTCTTCAGCCGCCTGGCAGGTGCCTTCGATGCCCAGATAGAACCACAGGCCGAAATGCAGCGAAGCAACCACGCCGAGCCAACCATACGGCAAGCCAGACAGCAATTCTCCGGGCTTGAGCAGGTCTTCCGACCAGGGCTTGGCGCCGATGAACAGGAAGACGATGGCAAGAAAGGCGATGGCCGTGATCACCAGGTTGAAGGTGAGCGTGGCATAGACGCCGCGATAGTTCAGCAAGGCGAGGCCCATGATGGTCAGCACGATGAAGGGCTTGTCATGCACCCCTTCGAAGCCCGCCATGCCGCCGACTGTCTGGATCAGATAGCCGGCCGTGATCGCATTGGCCGCTTCCAGCATGGTATAGGCCATCACCAGGAAGAGGCCGACATTGAAGGCCATCAGCGGCCCGACGATATGCTTGGCCTGCGCATATTGGCCACCGGCCGCGGCAACCGTCGAGGTCACTTCGGAATCGATCATGGCGACGCAGGTATAGAGCAGCCCCGCCGTCCAGCAAGCGATCAGCGCCGCGAGGGCACCGCCCTTGCCGACGGCGAAGTTCCAGCCCATGAACTCGCCGACCAGCACGATGCCGACCCCGAGCGCCCAGACATGGGCGGGGCCGAGCACACGCAACAGCGAGATCTTCTCGCCATGGATGACGGTGTGCTGGACATGCGCCTGCGCCCCCGTCGCATTGGAGGTGATCTCACTCATTGGGCGCCCCTGTGCGTTGGGTCGATGATCAGTTCATCTTCGATCTCGCCTTCGCGGGAAGACATCAACATGTCCTCGGAATAGGCGGCATTGGTCTTGATGAGATCGTAAAGCAACCAAGCGCCGATCAGGATCGAGATCGCCCAGGCGGCATATTCGAGAAGTTGGAATGCATTCATGGTGCCGCCCTCACTTGTCGTCGAAGCGTTCGGCGATCACGTCCCGGTATTCCTTGTCCGAGAAATAGATCAGGAAGCCGAAATAGATCACGATGATCGCCGCGGTGAGCAGGAAGGCCGGCAGCGAGAAGGAATAGTCGAAACGCGAGGCGATGATCGGCGCCGCCGTCTCGGCGGTGAAGCCGAGCTTCTCCCAAAGCGACTGGGCGAGCGACGATTGGCCCATGCCGGTCCAACTCTTGTCGGCGAAGGCGATATCCATCTTGCCGCCACCTGCGAGGCCGAAAAAGATGGGCGCGAACAGGCTGGCGACCACCAGGACGAGGAGGACGAGTGAATCGATGATCTGGCCGAACGCCGATTGCTCGGGCGGCTGATAGGGGGTCTTGGCAGAGGGGGCTTTGGCCATGTCAGGTCCTCACCGCTTGTTCTTCTTCATTTCGTCGATGTAGTGGAGGTCGAGCCCGTAGAGATGCTGCTTGTCCTCGTGGTAGTGACGCACCAGCGCAGCGATTGCAGCGGTGTTGAACAGCAGCACGAGGCTGCCGGCGACGAGCAAGGCGACGGTGACGCCTGTCGAACCGGTGTCGGGCATGATCTTGAAAAAGACGAATAAGAGGATGAGCCAGAGAACGCCGACGGCGGCGAAGGCCCAAGCGCGGTCGCGGCGATACATCACCTCGATCCGCGGATCTTCCGATCCCGGTGTCATAGATATTTCCTCCCGATTACAGCCTCTTGCGGGTTCGCTTTTGTTACTGAGAGGCAATTTGTTTTTATACCAGGAAAGTCTGCGCCCGTTGCGCGGCCGCTGTCAAGCGCTTGTCTGACAAAAAACTTCGCATTCACGACACTTTTTGGCTGATTCAGGCCATTTTCGCATTCGTTTAATGCTCGGAAAATTTCTTGCACTTCAGGAAGACCCGCCGCAAGATCGCTGGGAGCAGGAGGCGGGCATGAGGGTCCACTGCAGTTTGCGCGAGCGCAGACCGCGCCGGGAGCGGGCGGGCGATTCGCCAATGGTGCTCGCGCGATCGCAGGCAGGACCGCCACCGCGGGGCAGAAATGCCGCCTCGCGCATCCCCGGCTTCAAAAATCGTAGCTCTTTGTCTGGAATCCCGACCTATGCTCGCCATATTGGCGGGATAACGGGCGGCATCCAGCTTGTCGCTCGGTGGGCCGCACGGTATTTTTCAAGCGTCAGCCCAATGCAGCCAGTGACTTGGCGGCGATACAGCTGGGCAGCCGCCACTGGGTTGCCTTCATACGAGCCGGAACAACTCGTCTCTCCTTGGGGGAGAGCGTGTTTTTTCTGCCGCCGGCCGAGTGCTCGAAGTTTAGAACTTCGGGCTGCGAGGCGAATGGGAATGAGCGAAGGGGGCATGCCAAGCGCCAGCCCCTCTGCGCAGGGACGTGAAAGGAGCGAGCATGACGAAGCGGGTGGTTACGCCGGCTGTCAGGACAGTGCCGACGCACGCCGCCGGGCGTGGAGACCAGACGGTCATTGCCCCGACATTGGGTCCCCGTTATGCCGATCCGATCGATCCGGGTGACGGCGAGGGCCTGTTCTCCGATGCCTTCCCCACCCGCGAGCTGCCGCCTGCCTCCGCCTTTCCCGGCCAGGATCCGCATGCACTCGGCGGCGCGCGCGACAATATCCTGGAAGTGGCGATCGGGCGCGAGGTTCGCTCTTTCCGCAACAAGCTCGGCATTACGGTCGCCGACCTCGCTGCCGCGACGGGCCTGTCGCTCGGCATGCTCTCCAAGATCGAGAACGGCGTGACCTCGCCGTCGCTCACCACGCTGCAGACCCTGTCGCGCGCGCTCGGCGTGCCGGTGACCGCCTTCTTCCGCCGCTTCGAGGAACGCCGCGAAGCCGTGTTCGTCAAGGCGGGTGAAGGCCTGCTGATCGAGCGGCGAGGCACGCGCGCCGGCCATCAATACCGCCTGCTCGGCCACAATGCCGGCAATACCGGCCGCGTGGTGGTCGAACCCTATGTCATCACGCTGACGGAGGAATCCGACGTCTTCCCGCTGTTCCAGCATTCCGGCCTGGAGTTCATCTACATGCTGGAAGGCGAGGTGATCTACCGTCACGCCGACAAGCTCTACCACCTCACGCCCGGCGACAGCCTGTTCTTCGACGCCGATGCCCCGCACGGCCCGGACGAGATGCGGCAATTGCCGATCCGCTTCCTGTCGATCATCTCCTATGCGAAGGATGAGGTGTAGGGCGCCTCGCTATCCGCGACCCGCAGCCGTCTTTGGTGCATCAAGGAAGGAACCGAGCGGCAGGCCACGCAAGAAGCTCATCGCCACCGTGATGCAGAGAATGAGCGAGGCACCGTGAAGGCTGAAAGGCAATTTCAGGTGGCGCTCGAGCCATTCCCCTCCCAGGCAACTGGTGATCTGAAGCGCGCAAAGCATCCCGAAAACAAGTCTGGAGCGTGTCACCAAACCAGCCTGTGCGCCATCACGAAGCCAAGTTCGCATGTAGGCAAAGCAAAAGAGTGGAAGCAGTACGGCGAGCAAAAACAGGCGAACCGGGCGTCCATAGCCCAGCCACGCATAGGCTGTATCGACCGATGGGCCCAACGCCAGAAACAGTGACATGACATAGCCCAGAACGATATTGGCAAGCAGCGGCGGCCAGATCAGTGCCAGGCTCGCCGTCCTGGCGGATAGGATCGCCTCGTGGTTCGAGGCCGCCTGAGGTCCGACATCGAGATAGGTCTGGTCGACAAGCAGCAAGTTCACGATGACGGCTGCAAGGCATATGGCCAACAGGAAGCCGGCCAAGATCAACCAGATATCAGTCCCCACCCAGCCGGTCTGCGTCAGGTCCACCAGTTGCGCCGCATTCTTCGGAAAGCTTGAAACGATACCGGCCGCCCAGACCAGCCAGAAACCGTTGCCAAGTCCCAGCAAGGTGATGCGATCGACGAGCCACCACAGCAGGACACAGCCTCCGAGCAAGGTTGCGATCGTCGCCAGGACGAAACCGCCTTGTGCTTCGGCGACGAGATTGGCTCCCTGTTGCAACCCCACCGCCACGCCATAGGCCTGAAAGACGGCGATCACGACGGCAACGAGACGCGCATAATCGTTCAGCTTGAACATGTTGTCGGCAGATGCCCTCTGCCATCGCGCCAGCCCTGGAAACAGCAGTTTTGCCATCTCCAGATAGGCCAGCACCGCGAAGAGCGGATTGAGGCCGAGAGCAAAGATGGAAATCTGCTTCAGCATTCCATGGCTGAAGGGGCCGAATAGCGACTCCATCGCCTCCTGGCTCAATCCCGGAAGCGAGATGGCGTTACCCAGCCTGCATAGCGCCAGAAGCAACACCAGCAATGTCAGGCGAAACCATAATCGTCTGCCACCTAGCGCAACCATGCCAGCCCCTTCCAGCCCATGGTCGTATCCTGCTCCAGTGCCCCATCCTCGGCAAGGTGCCCGCCACAAGCTGCCCGAGCATTCGACTTGACAACGGCGACCTTCACAGCCGAAACTCATTTGCATACGAACGATTTTCCGCCTTTTCAGCCTGCCTGCGGCGGTTTGCGCCCTCTCCCAGCAGCCATGACGCTGGACCGCGAGGACGCGAGCCGACACAGTCCAAGAATCATAAAGCCTCCAACATCCAGAGCGGAGACCCTGAATGCGGATCTTGTCTCGACTGGCCCTCGCCGGCACCGTTGCCGTGACCTTGTTCACGGCCCTTCCTTCCCTAGCGGCCGACAGCATCAAGATCGGCGAGATCAATTCCTATTCCGGCCTGCCCGCCTTCACCGAGCCCTACCGCAAGGGCTGGCAGCTCGCGCTGGAGGAGATCAACGCCGCCGGCGGCATCAACGGCAAGCCGCTCGAAGTGATCTCCAAGGACGATGGCGGCAAGCCGGCCAGCGCCATCACCGCCGCCAACGAGCTCACGTCGAGCGACGGCGCGGTCATGCTGATGGGCACCTTCTTCTCCAATGTCGGCTTGGCCGTCTCGGACTTCGCCAAGCAGAAGAACGTGATGTTCCTGGCGGCCGAGCCGCTGACGGACGCCATCACCTGGTCGAAGGGCAATGCCCAGACCTTCCGCCTGCGTCCCTCCAACTACATGCAGGCGGCGATGCTGGCGGAGGAAGCCGCCAAGCTGCCGGCGAAGAACTGGGCCACTGTGGCGCCCAATTACGAATATGGCCAGTCGGCCGTGACCGTGTTCAAGCAGATCCTCAGTGCCAAGCGCCCCGACGTGAAATGGGTAGGCGAGCAATGGCCGACACAGGGCAAGATCGATGCCGGCCCCGTGGTGGAAGCGCTGATCGCCACCAAGCCGGATGCCATTCTCAATGTCACCTTCGGCGGAGACCTGGTGAAGTTCGTGCGCGAGGGCTCGACCCGCGGCTTGTTCAAGGACCGGGCGGTGGTGAGCTTCCTCACCGGCGAGCCGGAATATCTCGCTCCCCTCAAGGACGAAGCGCCGACGGGCTGGATCGTCACCGGTTATCCCTGGAACGCCGTGAAGACGCCGGCGCATGAGGCTTTCCTGAAGGCCTATCAGGCCAAATACAACGACTATCCCCGCCTCGGATCGATCGTCGGCTACGTCACCATGAAGGCCGCCGCTGCCATCCTTACCAAGGCCGGCTCGACGGAGACGGAGGCCTTGATCAAGGCGGCGGAAGGCCTGCCGCTGGATACCCCGTTCGGCCCGATCAGCTTCCGCGCCATCGACCATCAATCGACCATGGGCGCCTTCGTCGGCAAGACGGCCGTGCAGGACGGCAATGGCGTGATGACTGATTTCGTCTATCGCGACGGCAAGGACTATCTGCCGGATGACGCCACGGTGAAGGGCATGCGGCCGGCCCAGTAAGGAAGACCAAGCCGAGAAAGGCGCGATATGCCTCCTCCACGAAGCAGGGGGAGGCGAATTGCGCTCCAGGTTACAGGTCGAGCCCCCCTGATCCGAGGTCTTCGTGGGAACCATCATCGCCCAATTCCTGAGCGGCCTGGCCGGGGCCGCTTCCCTGTTCCTGGTCGCGTCGGGCCTGTCGCTGATCTTTGGCGTCACCCGCATCGTCAATTTCGCCCATGGTGCCTTCTACATGCTGGGCGCCTATATCGCCTGCACGCTCGCCAATGCCTGGTCCGGCCCGCTCGGCTTCTGGCTTGCTCTGCCGGCTGCCGTGGTAATCGTGGCCGTCCTGGGCGGGTTGCTGGAGATGACGCTGCTGAGAAGGATCTACCGGGCGCCGGAACTGTTCCAGCTGCTCGCTACCTTCGGTGTCACACTGGTGGTACAGGACCTGGTGGTAATCGTCTTCGGTGCGGACGATCTGCTGGGGCCGCGCGCGCCCGGGCTGAAGGGCGCGGTCGAGATCGCCGGGAAGGCCATTCCCAGCTATGACCTTTTCCTCATCGCCATGTCGCCGCTGGTGCTCGGCCTGATCTGGCTGCTGCTCAACCGCACCCGCTGGGGCATCCTGGTGCGTGCCGCCACGCAGGATCGCGACATGGTCGCCGCTCTCGGCGTCAACCAGAAATGGCTGTTCACCGGCGTATTCATGCTCGGTGTCGGCCTCGCCGCGCTCGGCGGGGCCCTGCAGATCCCACGCGATGCCGTGACCCACCAGATGGACCTCGCCATCATCGTCGAGGCCTTCATCATCGTGGTCACCGGCGGGCTCGGCTCCATCGTGGGAGCACTCGTCGCCGCCATCCTGATCTCCGAGCTCAACGCTTTCGGCATCCTTGCCTTCCCCAAGATCTCCATCGTGCTGATCTTCCTGGTGATGGCGGTGGTGCTGGTGGTCAGGCCCTGGGGGCTGTTCGGCAAGCCGACAAGCCCGCAGCGCACCGCTCCAGGCCTCACGACACAGCCCTGGCAGCCCATGCGCATTTCCGGACGGCTGGTCGCGGCAGCCGCCATTGCCCTCGCGGCCCTGCTTCCGCTCGGCGCCAGCCCCTATGTGCTGTCGGTCGGCAGCGAGATCCTGATCTTCGTGCTTTTCGCGGCCAGCCTGCAGTTCCTGGTCTCGGTGGGCGGCCTCGTCTCCTTCGGCCATGCTGCTTTTTTTGGCCTGGGCAGCTATGGCGCCGCCTTGCTGACGACGATGCTGGGTTGGCCGATGGAAGCCGTGCTTCTGGTCGCGCCCCTGCTGGCGCTGGCGGGGGCGGTGCTCTTCGCAGGCTTCGCGGTCCGGCTCTCTGGCGTCTATCTCGCCATGCTCAGCCTCGCCTTTGCGCAGATCTGCTGGTCGATTGCCTCGCAATGGGTCGATTTCACCGGCGGCGACAATGGCATCTTGAGCGTGTGGCCGGCGAAATGGGCGTCCAAGTCCTGGGCCTTCTACGAGTTGACATTGGTTCTGGCCGTGCTGGGTGTCGGCCTGCTCAGGCTCGCTACCTTCGCGCCCTTCGGCTTCATGCTGCGGGCCGTGCGCGATTCCGACCTGCGTGCCGAAGCGGTCGGCATTGCCAAGGCGCCGGTGCAATGGGCCGCCTTCGTGCTGGCCGGCCTGCTGGCCGGTGTTTCCGGCGCCCTGTTCGCCTTCTTGAAAGGCAGCGTGTTTCCCGATGCCTTCGGCGTCACCACCTCGGTGGACGGGCTGGTGATGGTGCTGCTCGGCGGCATGGGCAGCGTCTCCGGCGCCGTGCTCGGCGCCGGCGTGTTCAAGACCCTGTCGATCTGGCTGATGAGCGCAACCGACTATTCCAAGCTCGCCATCGGCCTGTTCATCGTCGCCGTCGTGGTGCTGCTGCCGCGTGGTCTGGCGGGCCTGCGCGATCTCCTGCCCACAAAGGAGAACCGGCCATGACGGCGCTGCTGGAGGTCCGGGGGCTCGCCAAGACCTATGGCGGGGTCGAGGCGGTGAAGGACGTGTCACTCACCGTCGCGGCGGGCGAAATGGTGGCGCTGATCGGCCCCAACGGCGCCGGCAAGAGCACCTGCTTCAACATGATCCACGGCCAGATCAAGCCCGACCGCGGCTCCATCCGCCTGTTCGGCCGTGAGACGGCCGGGATGCGGCCCGCCGCAATCTCCCGCCTCGGTGTCGGGCGCACCTTCCAGATCACCGCCACCTTCGCCTCCATGCGCGTGATCGAGAACCTCCAGGTCGCCCTGGCGAGCCATGACGGCATCATTTGGCGGCGCTTTTCCCGCCTCGACCGCTACAAGCGAGCAGAGGCCCAGGCCCTGCTCGATCTCGTCGGCATCGGCGCCCTGGCCGATCATCCCTGTGCCGAACTCGCCTATGGCGATCTCAAGCGGCTGGAACTGGCCGTGGCTCTTTCCAACGAGCCGCGCCTTCTCCTGATGGATGAACCGACGGCCGGCATGGCCCCTGGCGCGCGCATCGCCATGATGGCCCTGGCAGCGGGCATCGCCCGTGGGCGCGGCATCGGCATCCTGTTCACCGAGCACGACATGGACGTGGTGTTCGAGCATGCCGACAGGCTCCTGGTGCTCGATCGCGGCCGCCTGATCGCCGCGGGCGACGCCGAGACCGTGCGCAACGACCCGCAAGTGCGCGCCGTCTACCTTGGCGATGGCACGGTCTTCGCGCCCGCCGGGACTCATGCGGAGGAACAGGCCCGATGAAGCTGGAGATCGCCGACCTCGACAGTTTCTATGGCCCCGCCCATATCCTGCACCAGGTCAGCCTCGAGATCGGACAGGGCGAGGTCGTGGCCTTGCTCGGCCGCAACGGCGCCGGCAAATCCACCACCTTCCGCTCGATCATCGGGCTGGTCGCCGACCGGCGCGGCGCCATCCGCCTCGACGGCGCCGACATCATCCGCCTACCCGTCTACGAGATCGCCCGCCTTGGCATCGGCTATGTACCGGAGGATCGCCGCATCTTCGCCGACCTGACGGTCGCCGAGAATCTGGAGGTGGGCCGCCGACCGCCCCGCCAGGGCCTGAAACCCTGGACGCCGGAACGGCTCTACGAGCTCTTTCCCAATCTTGCCGCCATGCCGGGCCGGCTGGGCGGGCGGATGAGCGGCGGCGAGCAGCAGATGCTGACCATCGCTCGCACCTTGATGGGCAATCCCGCCATCCTGCTGCTGGACGAGCCCTCCGAAGGCCTCGCGCCCAAGATCGTCGAGGACATGGCGCGTGCCATCCTGCTTCTCAAGCAAGAGGGGCTGTCGATCCTGCTCTCCGAGCAGAACCTGCATTTCGCCCGCCTGATCGCCGATCGCGCCTATGTCATCGAGAGCGGCGTGATCCGTTATTCCGGTACGATGGCGGCACTCGACGCCGACAGTGCCGTGCAGACGGAGTATCTGGCGTTGTAGCCGCGCCGAAATGGGCGTATATACCGACCCGTATATACGCCCATTGGGTTTGTCGATGCCACACTACGCAAAGGTTTTTCGCTCCGGGAATTCCCAGGCCGTCCGCCTGCCAAAGGAATTCCGCTTCCAGGTCGACGAGGTCGAGGTCATCCGGGAAGGCGATGCTCTCATCCTGCGCCCCCGTGCCGACCCCGCCCAGAACTGGGCCTCCCTGCGGGCGGCTCTCGAACTCGGTTTCAGCAACGACTTTCTGGCTGACGGCCGCGAAGAGCCAGCGACGCCGGATCGGCCCGGGCTCGACGAGTTCTTCGAATGATCCGCTACCTCATCGACACCAACGCGATTATTGCTCTCAAGAACCAGCGTTCACGCGTATTGCTCGATCGCATACTGGCCTGCAGGCCGGGCGAGATCGCCCTTTCCACCATTGTCCTACATGAACTCTATTACGGCGCCTATCGCAGCCAGAAGATCGACCGCAATCTCGAGGTCATCCGCCTGATCAAGCGCGATTTCGAGGTTCTCGACCTCGATGACGGCGATGCCCGCGAAGCCGGTGATATCAGGGCCGCTCTGGCGGCGGCTGGAGCGCCGATCGGGTCCTATAACCTGCTGATAGCCGGGCAAGCTATCGCCCGATCGCTGACTCTGGTGTCGAATAATGTGGGCGAATTCAGCCGGATTCCAAAGCTCAGCCTGGAAGACTGGACGCTGCCGTCGCCAACGGGCTTTCACGAATCCTGAGGCGCAAGCCCGCCTGTCATCCTTCAGGTCCGCGCTCCCCTCGCTCACAAGCTACATCGGAAAAAAGTTGAACGCTCGGGAATAAAACCCCGATCGCCGTGATCTGGATCGGCATGGGCTGCCGGCAGCCCCTTTCAGCATCCGGAGCGAGAGATGATCCATTCCCACAATACACCTTCTCCAGATGGAGACGGTGCCGGCCGTCGCCGCCGCGCGGACCTGTTTGGATTGCCTTCGGCCGCCCGCCTCTACCGCCATGCCTTGGCGCGCCTCGCCCTGCAATTCGCCCTGCTGTCCCTACCCGCCTTGGTCGGCGCCCGCTGCCCTCTCCAAGCAACCGCAGACAACTTCGCCTTCGCGCAGGCCCGGGATTTCAGCTATTCCTGTTCCCGGCCCACGCCGATGACCGGCAAAGTCGCGATGCGGTGGGCTACGCATTGATCGAACTAGGGTTGGGGCGGGAAGGACGAGTGGCGATGACGGCGCATGCCGACACGAATCCCGACACGCCATGGCTGCTGCCATCGATCCGGCGGCTGGCTGCATGGTGGCATGGCGTCTGGGCCATGGCCGCAACCGGGCAACCTTCCGCCCGGGCGGTCGGGAATGCCGAAACGCTCGCCCGGTTCCAGGCCGTGATACTGCCCCATCTCGATGCTGCGCATAATCTGGCACGTTATCTCTGCCGTGATGCCGACATCGCCGAGGACATCGTGCAGGAGGCCTTCCTGCGCGCCTTTCGCGGCTTTGCCGACTATCGCGGTGGCAGCGCGCGCGCCTGGCTGCTGACCATCGTGCGCAATTGCCATCGCTCCTGGTGGCAGGCGCGCCAGCGCAGCATCCATACCGAACCGCTCGATGATGGCGAAGGCGGGGAAGAACGCACCGACCTGCCGCATGACGAGGCGAGCCCGGAAGCCGCCTTGCTGCAGGGCGCCGAAGCGGGTGAGATCCGCGAGGTTCTCGACGGCCTGCCCGAAGTCTTTCGCGAGATCCTGGTCCTGCGCGAAATGGAGGATCTGTCCTATCGGGAGATCGCGGACACGATAGTGGCCCCCATGGGCACGGTGATGTCGCGGCTTGCCCGCGCGCGGGCTTTGTTCGCCGCGGCGTGGAAAAGCCGGCAGGCGGGTCTGGGAGAGGAGGCATGAGCATGCCAGAAACATCCCACCAGGACTGGGACAAGCTGCTGCAGCTCTATGCCGATGGCGAACTCGACGCTGCCAACGCCATGCGGGTGGAGGACCATCTCACCGGCTGCCCCGACTGCAACGCGCGACTTGCCGAAATCGAGGCGATCCGGGCAATGATCACCCAGGACGGCGTGCGCTGGCCGGCCTCCGCAACCTTGCATGGCCGAGTGGCAGCGGCCCTGCGCCGCGAAGCCGGTGCTCCCCGGACTTCCCCCCTCGCCGGCCTCGACTGGCGCCTGTTTGTCGACCGTTTCACGCGCTGGAGCCTACTGCCTTCGCTGGCCGTCCTGGCCGCCTGCGCGCTGTTCGTGACGATGCGGCCGCAACCGGGCCCGCCACTGGAAGACGAGCTGATTTCCAGCCATGTCCATTCCTTGCTCGCCAACCACCTGACCGACGTCGCCACCTCCGACCAGCACACCGTCAAGCCCTGGTTCAACGGCAAGATCGATTTCTCGCCGCCGGTGATGGATCTCAAGACTCAGGGTTTCCCGCTGGTCGGCGGGCGTGTGGACTATCTCAATGGCCGGGTGGTCGCCGCGCTGATCTATCGGCGCAGCGGCCATGTCATCAATCTCTTCATCTGGCCTGATACGGACGCCCCTGCCCCAGCCGGCGAGCGCGAGGGCTACACGCTCCTGAACTGGACCCAGGCAGGGCTGAATTTCTGGGCGGTTTCCGACCTGAACCAAGCGGAGTTGAAGCAATTCCAGCAGGATTTCGTCGAGGCCTCACCGAAATGAGGGCTGTACTTCGGCCCACCAACGCTGGATGCCCGGGTCAAGCCCGGGCATGAGCATATCTGGAGCCTGCTATCCTACCGCGCGGCGGTAGAGATGCCAGGTCGCATGTCCCAGCACCGGCATGGCGACGATCAGGCCGAGCAGTGCGGGTAGCGAGCCGAGCACCAGGGCGCAGGCGACGATGAAACCCCAGGCCAGCATCGGGCCAAGATTGGCGCGCACCACATCCACCGATGTCCTGACCGCGGTGCCGATCCGCACCTTGCGGTCGAGCAGCATGGGAAAGGACACCACACTGATCGCCAGGACCACCAGGGCGAACAGGAAGCCGGCTCCCACGCCGAGCACGATCATCGCCCAGCCGGCGCCGGTGGTGAAGACATCAGAGACGAAGGCGGAGACCGAGACCGGGAGGGCCGGGCCGAGCGTATAGCGATAGATAAGCGCGGCGACACCGAGCCAGAGCGCGAAGATCACGGCCAGGATCAGGCTAAGCCCAAGGATGGCACCGAAATTGGGCGATCGCGCCACGTCGAGCGTATGCGCCCAGGTGGCCTCGAGACCCTGCTCGCGGCGGCGGCTCATTTCGTAGAGCCCGATCGCAGCAACCGGGCCGACCAGGGCAAAGCCCGATACCAGCGGGAAGAGCATTGGCAGCATGCCGTTGCCGAAGGCGAACTGAGCCAGTACCAGGCCGGCCAGCGGATAGATCAGGCCGATGAAGATGACGTCGGTGCGATAAGCGCCGAAATCCTGGAAGCCCTTGATCAGGACCTCGCGCAGATCAGCAAAACCGATCTGGCGGACGACGGGCGTCGAGGTCTCGAACTGGGCGGCGGGGCGATGCAGGGTGGTACCGAGGGCGCCCACGCCATTGGCGGCGCCGCGGACGGCATCGATACCCCATTCGATGGGATTTCTGATCGTCATGGTCCTACTCCCGAAAGGAATTTCGAGAGGCCGCAACCGAAGTGGGAAGCGTCGAACGGGGATATCGACGCGGGAACAACCACGACGAACACGACCTGGAGAGCCGCGACAATACGCCTCATGAGGGCGAATGTCAGCCTCCTATCTCGCCCCGGTCCTGTCACTTGCGCGTGTGCTTGCCGCCCGCCCGGCCGTCGGTAAGAGTGGGCCTTCGGAACAGCATCGGATTCGCCAATGATCACACTTCTCGCACTATCCGGCAGCCTTCGCCTTGGCTCGTCGAATACCGTGCTGCTCGAAGCGGCGGGGTTGCTGGCGCCGGCCGGCATGCGGATCGAGCCCTATCACGGCATCGGCACGCTGCCCCATTTCAACCCGGATCTCGACGGTGATAATCCGCCCGAGGCTGTTACAGCCCTGCGGCGCCAGGTCGGCGCCTCCAACGGCCTCCTGATCTCCTGCCCGGAATATGCCCGCGGCATTCCGGGCTCCTTCAAGAATGCTCTCGACTGGCTGGTCGGCAGCTTCGAATTTCCGGGCAAGCCGGTCGCCCTGTTCAATGCCTCCCCGCGCGCCAGCGACGCGCAGGCGGCCTTGCGCCTGGTCTTGACCACGATGTCGGCCCGCATCGTCGAGGAAGCCTCGATCACGCTGCCTTTGCTGGCGTCCAGGCTGGACGCAGCCGGCATGGCCGGGAACGCCGAGATCGCTACGTCGGTCATGGCGGCACTGACGGCCCTCGCGCGGACGATCGAAGCCTCCGTACAGACGGAGTAGGGAGGCCCCGGCTAACTCACCCGTACCAGCCGACGGACATCGGCCTCGAGCTGGCGAGTCAGGGCCTTACGATCGGTGGTGGCGTCGCAGGCGATCGCTTCGCCCCAGTTCACCACCGCGTCGATCGGTGGACCGGAGAGAATGCCGACGAGATGCGGCGCCAGATCCATGTCGCCGATCCAGACGACCTCCTTCATCGCCCCGCGCCCGATCGGCAGCCCGCCGCGCTTGGCATAGCGCAAGGCGAGCGGCTGGACATAGGCGGCGGCCTCGCCGCCATCGAGCGCCTCGCGCGCCGCACCCACCAGAGCCGAGCGGAAGGGCAGCACATGCACCCCGTCACCGGTGGTGCCTTCGCCGAACAGCACCATGGCATCGCCCGACTTCAGCCGGGCACCGATGGCGGCGGTGGCGTGGCCGGTCTTGTAGCGGCGTTCGCGCTCGATGAAAACCGAACGCTGCAGCTGGGCGAACAGGCCGATCACCGGCCAGCCGCGCACCTCGCTCTTGGCGATGAAGGACAGGGGAGCCAGAGCGCCGAGCACCACGATGTCGAGCCAGGAGACATGGTTGGCGACGATCAGCAGCGGCCGTTGCCGAGCCTGGACGCCGTTGACGGCAACCTTGACGCCGATGATGGCGAGCACGCTGCGATGGAAGAACACCGGCAGGCGGCGGGCGAGCGCCCAGTCCCGTTTCACGGCCAGCCATTGCAGCGGGATCAGGGGCAGGGCCAGCAAAGCGACGGCAGCAATACGGCAGATCGCCTTGAGGCGCATGGGAAGGCATCCGGGGAATCGGGGCCTTCATAGGCGAAAGCTGGGGTGGAGGGCAAATGGGGTTCGCCGGGTGCGCGGACGTCCCTGCCCATAAGCGCTAACTTTGGGTGGTGGCACCAGATTGGAGGGTCGATCTCCAGATCGACCATCTTGGAAATGTCGAGCCACATAGAGGACAAAGGTGGTCGATCTCGCTCCATCAATTGATGGAGCTGTGGAGATCGACCCTCCACGCTACCCGCGCCTCCGGCCGCAAAATTAGCGCCTATGGGCTGGAAGCCTGCGATCCCAGGAAATTTACTCCGCCGCGGTCATCAGGCCGGACTTCTTCTCGGCGGCGATAGCGGGCACATCCGGCGCGGACGGCTGCACGTCGTGCTGCTCCGGTTCGGGCAGGACGTCGTCGGTGCGTGCCGGCAGATCCTCCGGCTTGCGGGAAAACCAGCCGGCGACACGGTCAAGGGCGAGGTAGACCACCGGCGTGATGTAGAGGGTGAGCATTTGCGACACGATCAGGCCGCCGGCCACGGTGACACCGAGCGGCCGGCGCAGTTCGGCACCGGCGCCATGGCCGAGGGCGATCGGCAGCGCACCGAGGATGGCGGCGAGCGAGGTCATCATGATCGGGCGGAAGCGCAGCACCGCCGCCTCTACGATGGCCTCCTTGGCGGAAAGACCCGCCGAGCGGCGCTGCACGGCGAAGTCCACCATCATGATGGCGTTCTTCTTGACGATGCCGATCAGCATGATCAGGCCGATCATGGCGATGATGGAGAGGTCCATAGAGAACATCTGCAGGGTCAAAAGAGCCCCAATGCCAGCCGTCGGCAGGCCCGACAGGATGGTGATCGGGTGGATGAAGCTCTCATAAAGAATGCCGAGCAGGATATAGACCACCAGCACCGCGGCGAAGAGCAGGAGCGGCATGCTGGCCAGCGAATCCTGGAACTGCTGCGCCGTGCCCTGGAACTGGGTGGAGATCGTCTTGGGAATGTCGAGCTCCGCCGTCGCCTGCTGGATGGCGTCCACCGCCTGGCTGAGTGCGACGCCGGGCTGGAGGTTGAAGGAGATCGTCACCGAAGGCAGCTGGCCGATATGGGAGAGCGAGACGGCCGACGGCTTTTGCTCGACTCGCGCCACGCTGTCGAGCGGGATCAGCACTCCCGAGTTCGAGCGAACATTGAGCTTTCGCATCAGGTCCTGCGGCGAGCTGTAGGCCTGGCTCGCCTCCAGGATCACTTCATAGGTATTTTCGGGCGCATAGATGGTCGAGACCTGGCTGGTGCCATAGGCCGAATAGAGCGCGGAGCGGATCTGGTCGACGGTGATGCCCAGCTTGGCGGCATTGTCACGGTCGATCGAGACGACGGCGTCGCGTGCCTTGATCTGCAGGTCGGAATTGACGCCAGTGATGCCCGGAATCTGGGTCATGCGCGTTTGCAGCTTCTGGGCGTTGGCCCTGAGCTCATCGACGTCGGGCGACATCAGGGCGTATTGATACTGGCTGCGCGAGCGGGTGGCGCCGATATTGATCGACTGCACCGCCTGGAAATAGGTGTTGATGCCCGGCACCTTCGCCGCTTCCTGGGCGAGGCGCTTGATCACCACATCGATCGGGTCCTGGCGCGCCGGCTTGTCGCGCAACTGGATGTTCATGGAGCCGGAGCTGATCTGGCTGGTCGCCCCGCCGCCGATGCTCGACAGGATGGAGACGACGTCGGGATCCTTGCGCAATTCGGTGACGACGGCCTGCTGGCGCGCCATCATGGCCTCGAAGGAGACATCGTCGGGGCCTACCGTCGAGACGCTGACAAAGCCCATGTCTTCCTGCGGGAAGAAGCCCTTGGGGATGTTGACGAACAGGATGGCGGTAACGACGAAGGTCGCTGCCGTGACGGTGAGCATGAAGCCAGGCGAATTGACCGCCCAGCGCACCGTGAGGGCATAGCCCCTGGTCAACCAGTTGAAGCCGGCCTCGAACAGGCGCAGCAGCAGACCCGGACGCTTTTCCTCCTGATGCTCCTTGATCAGCCGCGAGCACAGCATCGGTGTCAGCGTCAGCGAGACCACGCCGGAGATCAGGATGGCGATGGCCATGACATAGCCGAATTCGGAGAACATCCGCCCGACGATGCCGCCCATGAAGATCACCGGGATGAACACAGCGATCAGCGACAGCGTCATCGCCAGGATGGTGAAGCCGACTTCGCGCGAGCCGATCAGAGCGGCCGCGAAGGGCTTCTGCCCCAGTTCGACATGGCGGACGATGTTCTCCAGCATGACGATGGCGTCGTCGACCACGAAGCCGACGCACAGCGTCAAGGCGAGCAGGGAGATGTTGTCGATCGAAAAGCCGAGCACATACATGCCCGCAAAGGTGCCGATCAGCGAGATCGGCAGGGCGATGGCCGGGATCAGGGTGGCCCGCGCGCTGCGCAGGAAGAAGTAGATCACCATGATCACCAGCAGGATCGACAGGCCCAGTGTGAACTCGACGTCCTCCACCGCGGCGCGGATCGGCACGGAGCGATCCAACAGCATGTCGAGGCTGACCCCGACCGGCAGGCTTTCGCGGATCTTGGGCAGGGTGTTCTTGACCGCGTCGACCACGGCGACCGTGTTGGCGTCAGGCTGGCGCTGGATGGCGATGATGATGCCGCGGGTATCGTTGCGCCAGGCTGCGGTCTTGTCGTTCTCCACGCTGTCGACGGCCCGCGCCACATCCTGCAGCAGCACGGGGGCGCCGTTCTTGGACGACACCACGATCGGCATATAGCCCTTGGCATAGCGGATCGGGCCGGTGGCATCGAGGATGAGGTTGCGGCCGTTATTGCTGGTCGAACCGACCGGCGTGTTGGAATTGGCGGCCGCAACGGCCTTCTGCACATCGTCGAGGGTCAGTCCACGCGCAGTGAGCTGGTCGAGGTCCGCCTCCACCCGCACGGCATATTGCTGCGAACCCCAGATATTGACCTGGGCGACGCCCGGCAACGTCGCCAGCAGCGGCTGAATGTTGGACTGGGCGAAGCGGTCGATATCCGATGTGCGCGCCTGGTCGGAGGTCAGCGCCATGAAGATCACCGGCTGGTCGGCCGGGTTGACCTTCCTGAAGCTTGGCGGTGTCGTCATCTCGTTCGGCAACTGGCGCTGCGCCGTAGCAATCGCCGCCTGCACGTCCAGCGCCGCGCCGTCAACGTTGCGGTTGAGGTCGAACTGCAGGACGATCTGGGTCGAGCCGAGATAGGAGGTCGACGACATCGTCGAGATGCCGGAGATCGCCGAGAACTGCTTCTCGAGAATGGCGGCCACCGAAGACGCCATGGTTTCGGGGCTGGCGCCCGGCAGGGTCGCGGTCACCGAAATGGTTGGGAAATCGACGCGTGGCACGGCCGCCACCGGCAATTGCCGGTAGCCGAACCAACCGGCCGCAATGAAGGAGACCATCAACAGGATGGTCATGACCGGGCGGCGGATGCACAGTTCCGAAAGCAACGGCTTGTCTCCCGGCTTCAGCTCTTGGCACTGGTATTGGCGGCGGTGCTCTCCTTGGCTCCCGCATTGATGGCGACCGGCGCGCCGTCGACCAGGCGCAACACGCCGTCGACCACCACCTGCTCGCCGCTCTCGACGCCGCTGGTGAGTACGGCATCGGCGCCGGTGACGCGCGCCACGGTCACGGGCCGAAGCTCAGCCGTTTTACCATCTTTCACCACGAAGACGTAGCTCCCCTTTTGGCCGAGCTGAACGGCAGCGTCCGGAACCACCACCTGCGGGCTGGCATCGGGCAGGACCACCTGCACATTGACGAAGGCACCGCCCCACAGGACCTCGTGCGGATTGGGAATGTCGGCCTTGACCAGGATGGTTCCCGTGGCGGCATCGATGGTGTTCTCCACGAAGGACACCTGCCCGGTGAGCGTATTCTTGCCGGTGATGGCGTCGACACGCACAGGCCCCTTCGCCATGCCCTCACGCAACTCGGCCAGGCGTGCCTGCGGGATCGAGAAGGCCACTACGGCCGGATCGAGCTGGTTCACGGTGGCGAGCGGACTGGTGTCGGAGGTGCGCACCGTCGAACCGGGCTTGACCGGGATCGAGCCGATGCGGCCGGGCACGGGCGCGCGGATCACGGTATAATCGAGCGTCACCTGCGCCGCTTCCAGCGAGGCCTGGTCTGCCTGGAGCTGAGCCTGCCCGACCTTGAGAGCGGTGGCAGCCGTATCGCGCGTGGTCGCCGCGCCGGCATTGCGGGCGAGCAGGTCATTGGCGCGGGAAAGGTCGATCTGGGCCTGAGCGATCTGGGCCTGGTCGCGCGCGATCTGGGCCTGGATCTGCGCGACCTGCGCCTTGATGGCACGATCGTCCAGGGTGAAGAGAATGTCGCCCTGCTTGACCTCGGATCCCTCGGCGACGTTGACGCTCGTCACCGCGGTGTTGTCGAGGCGGGTGCGGATCTGGATGGAGGCATAGGGCGTGGCGGTGCCGACGGCATCGATAACCATCGGCATCTGCTTGGCGACCGCCTGGGTGAGCACCACGGGCACGGGCGCGACGTTGCGCTGCGCGGACTTGCTGCCGCCGCCGGCTGGCTGGGGCTCCTCGGGCTTGTGCAGAGCATCGGCAAAACCGGGAAGAGCAGCGATAAGTGACTTCGAGGCCGGCACCGTCTGTACCAGCCAGGGCACCAGGGCGGCACGCTGCCACCAGGCCAGGCCAACGACCACAACGAGAATAAGCACGAAATTGAGAAGACGCTTCATCGAGCCGCCATCAGATCTTCATTAAATCCGGGCAGGCGAGGCCTCCCCCTTTTTCAAAACGATACGCCCCGCTCCCGAATATATCCGGAAACGGGTGCTGCAGTGTATCCATGCGCACAAATTGCAGCGAGTATGTGAACGCATTGTTTCTCGCCCGGCATAACAAGGCTCCGCCCGCACACGTTTTCGTGTAAAGGAACCGAAATTTCGTGATCACGGCTTAGGCGGATCGCGGTCGCGACCAACAGTCTACAAGATTGATAGAAATATATTGACCGTTATAACCGGCTTGCCTAATCGTCACGGCGGAAGGGCCGTGAACCGGGCATTCATCGAAGGTTCCGGCTGTCATGAGGTGTGAAATGGGTAAGTTCTGGAAGAAGGCCGGCATCGCCATGCTGGCTGGCCTGTCGACCATGCTGGTGGCCACGGCACAGGCCGAGACGCCGCCCGGCCTGCTGGTGATCGGCCAGTCAATCGACGATGCCGTCAGCTTCGATCCGGCCGAAGGCTTCGAGCTGACGACGGTGCAGGCCTTCAACGCCCTCTACCAGCGCCTCGTGCAGTCGAACCGCCAGGAGGGCACCCGCATCGAGCCGGCGCTCGCCACCTCGTGGGAGGCAGGCAGCGATGGCAAGAGCCTGACTTTCACCTTGGCCAAGGACGCCAAATTCGCCTCCGGCAATCCCGTCCGCCCGGAAGACGTGATTTTCTCCTTCTCCCGGGCCGTGAAGCTCAATAAGGCGCCCTCCTTCATCCTGGGCGAACTCGGCTGGAACGCCGACAATGTCGACAAGTCCATTACCAAGGTCGACGACGGCAAGCTCAAGCTGAGCTGGCAGGCCGATGTCGGCCCCGCCTTCGTGCTCGCCATCCTGACCGCGCCGATCGCCTCCGTCGTCGATGAGGCCACGGTCGCTCCGCAGGCTGCCAACGGTGATTTCGGCAATGGCTGGCTGAAGTCGCACTCGGCCGGCAGCGGCGCCTTCAAGATCAACACCTATACCGCGCATGAGGCGCTGGTGCTGGATGCCAACCCGACCTCGCCGGGTGGCGCCCCCAAGCTGCAGGGCGTGATCCTGCGCAATGTTCCCGATGCCGCCGCCCGCCGCCTCCTGGTGGAGCAGGGCGACATCGACATCGCCCGTGGGCTCGGCGCCGATCAGATCGACGCTCTCAAGAAGGAGGGCAAGCTCAACGTGCTCGCCGTACCCTCGGCGCGCTCGGACTATCTCCTGATCAACACCAAGGCCAAAGCCGCCCTCGGCAATCCGGCCTTCTGGGAGGCAGCGCGCTATCTTGTCGACTATGAGGGCATCGCCAAGAATCTCTTGCGCGGCCAGTCGCAGGTACACCAGGCCTTCCTGCCCGCCGGCTTCCCGGGTGCGCTGAACGACAATCCCTACAAGCTTGACGTCGAGAGGGCCAAGAAGATCCTGGCCGATGCCGGCATCGGCCCGACGAAGATCGCCTTCCCCGTCTTCAACGAGGAACCCTATCTGCAGATCGCCCAGTCCCTGCAGCAGACCTTCGGCCAGGCCGGCCTCACGCTCGACATCCAGCCGGGCGTCGCCAGCGACATCTATGCCAAGGGCCGCTCGGGCCAGTATGAATTCACGCTGCGCTACTGGATCCCGGACTATTTCGACCCGCATTCCAATGCCAGCGCCTTCGCGATCAACCGCGACAACAAGTACAACACCATCGCCAAACAGGCCGGCTGGGTGATCCCCGAGCTCAGCAACGAGACGGCCGCCGCGGTGAAAGAGCAGGATCCGGCCAAGCGCGCCGCCCTCTATGAGGAACTGCAGCGCAAGATCCAGAAGAGCGCCCCCTATGTGCTGATGTTCCAGGGCAGTGATCAGGTGGTGCTCAGCAAGGCCGTCAAGGGCTATGCCCAGGGCCTGAACGCCGATCAGGTCTATTACGATCAGGTCGAGAAATGACTTGAGGTCTCGTTCCAATCGCCGAGAGTGGAACGAGACGGCTTTCTCTCTCATGACGCCGCGGCGTAGCACCTGCGCCACCTCCAGGACCCGGACATGCAAACTGACGAAACGTCGGGCACCAGGCCCTTCTTCCGCCCGGTGCTCAGGGTGCTGCGCTGGCTGCTATCCGTGGTGCTCACGCTGTTCGGCCTGATCGTCGTCACCTTCGTCCTGACCCGGCTCTCCACCATCGACCCCGCGCTGCAGCAGGTCGGCGATCACGCCAGCCAATCGAGCTATGAGGCCGCGCGCCGCGAGCTCGGGCTCGACCAGCCGCTGGTGATGCAATTCCTGCGCTATCTCGGCCATGTCGTCCAGGGCGATCTCGGCATCGCCTCCTCGACCGGCCAGCCCGTCCGCTCCGACATCCTGCGTACCTTCACCGCGACGCTCGAACTCGCCACAGCCGCAGCGTTGATCGGTGCATTGCTCGGCCTGGCGCTCGGCATCCTGGCGGCGCTGCGGCCGCGCGGCCTTTTCGACAATATTGCCCGCCTGTTGTCGCTGATCGGCTATTCGACTCCGATCTTCTGGCTCGGCCTGATCTTTCTGCTGCTCTTCTATGCCCGACTGCACTGGGCGCCGGGGCCCGGCCGTCTCGACATCGTCTTTCAATATACCATGAAGCCCGTCACAGGTTTCGCCCTGATCGACGCCTGGCTTTCGGGAACGCCCGGCGCCCTGCGCAGCGCCCTCGCCCATCTCGTCCTGCCGACGGCGGTGCTGGCCCTCTATGCCATGGCCGGCATTTCGAGGCTGACGCGCGCGGCCATTCTCGAACAGCTTTCCAAGGAATATGTGCTCACCGCCCGCGCCAAGGGAGCCGGCGCCCTGCGGGTGGTGCTGGTCCATATTCTGCCCAATGTGGCCGGCACGCTGATCACCGTGATCGCCCTCGCCTATGCCAGCCTGCTCGAAGGCGCCGTGCTCACCGAGACCGTGTTCGCCTGGCCCGGCATCGGGCGCTACCTCACCGTCGCCATGTTCGCCGGCGACACCGCCGCCATCCTCGGCTCGACGCTGGCGATCGGCATGGCCTTCGTGCTGCTCAACAGCCTTACCGACCTGATCGTCACCCGCGTCGATCCGGCTGCCTTGGCGGAGCGCTCCTGATGGCCTCCCTTGCAATCTCTCTCGCGGCGCTGCGCCGTTCGTCATCCGCCCTAATCGGGGCCAGCGTGCTCGCTCTGCTCGTCTTCATGGCCCTGGCCG
Organism: Labrys sp. HAY1-8F; assembly: GCF_056754975.1. Lineage (NCBI taxonomy): Bacteria > Pseudomonadati > Pseudomonadota > Alphaproteobacteria > Hyphomicrobiales > Xanthobacteraceae > Labrys > Labrys sp. HAY1-8F. The sequence goes on from NZ_JBPGWZ010000002.1 coordinate 2,680,536, forward strand.
CCCCGCTGATCGCTCCCTACGATCCCAACCTGCAGGACAGTGCCATCCGCCTCGCCGCTCCGTCCTGGCAGCACTGGCTCGGCACGGACGGCTTCGGACGCGACCTGCTTTCGCGCCTGATCTACGGCGCCCAGCCGACCCTGCTCTTGATCGTCCTGGTCACCGTGCTGATGGCCCCGCTCGGCGTAGCGGTCGGCCTTCTCGCCGGCTTTTTCGGCGGCCTCACCGAGCGGATACTGATGCGCCTGACCGACATCGTGATGTCCTTCCCGCGCTTGGTGCTGGCTTTCGCCTTCGTCGCCATTCTAGGCCCGGGCCTGGTCAACGGCGCCCTCGCTCTGGCCCTGACGAGTTGGCCAGCCTATGCGCGGCTCGCCAGGGTGGAGACCGCAGCCCTTGCTCGCAGCGACTATCTTGCCGCCGCGTCCATGGTCGGCATCAGGGGGCCACGCCTGCTTCTCGGCCATGTGCTGCCCCTCGTGCTGCCCTCGGCCATTATCCGCCTGGCGCTCGATCTCGCTGGCATCATCCTGGCCGCCGCCGGCCTCGGCTTCCTCGGCCTCGGCGTGCGCCCACCCATGGCCGAATGGGGCTCGATGGTGGCCGATGGCACCAAGGTAATCTTCGACCAATGGTGGATCGCCGCCGCACCGGGCCTTGCCATCTTCATCACCAGCCTTGCCCTGAACCTGCTGGGGGATGGACTGCGCGACATATTGGATCCGCGCCATGACTGATGCCCTGCTGCAGGTCGAGGATCTGGTGATCGAAACCAAGAGCCGGACAGCCGGGGGCAAAGCGGACGGCGGTGCGGCACCCCGGCAGCTCGTGCACGGCATCTCCTTCGAGGTCGGGCGCGAGAAAGTGGCTGTTGTCGGCGAATCCGGCTCGGGCAAGTCGCTGACCGCGCGGGCGATCATGGGCCTGCTGCCGACGAGCCTTACGGCACGGGCCGCGGGGCTGCGGCTCGGCGAAACCGACCTCGCCGGCCTCGACACCCGGGGCTGGCAGCGCCTGCGCGGCCGGCGGATCGGCCTGGTGCTGCAGGATCCGAAATTTTCGCTCAATCCGGCCCACCGTATCGGACGCCAGGTGGAGGAAGCCCTGCTGCTGCATGGTCGCCTGCCCAGGGCCGAACGACGACGAAAGGCTCTCAGCATGCTCACCCAGGTCGGGCTCGACGATCCGGAGCGTGTCTATGGCAGCCTGCCCGCCGAGCTCTCCGGCGGTATGGGCCAGCGCGTGATGATCGCGGCCATGCTGATCGGCGAGCCGGAGCTGCTCATCGCCGACGAACCGACTTCCGCTCTCGACCATGTCGTGCGCGATCAGATTCTCGAATTGCTGGAGCGGCTGGCGCGCGAGCGCGGCATGGGCCTGCTCCTGATCAGCCACGACCTGCAGCAGGTCTCCCGCTTCGCCGACCGTGTCCTGGTGATGCGCCAGGGGTCGATCGTCGATGCCCTCCCGGCCAACGAACTCGCCCACGCAAGCCATCCCTATACGCGCGGCCTGTGGCAGGCGCGGCCGTCGGCAGCGACCTACGGCACCCGCCTGCCGACCCCCGACATGCCACAAGCGCTTCTCTCGGGGTATGTACGGCCATGATGGCGCTGTCGATCGACAATCTCGAGGTCAGCTTCCAGCGCCGGGGCCGAAGCTTCGCCGCCGTGCGCGGAGTGAGCTTTGCCGCAGAGCCCGGCGAGACCTTCGGCCTGGTCGGCCCGTCGGGCTGCGGCAAGAGTACGGTGCTACGAGTCATTGCCGGGCTGAACCTGAACTGGCAGGGCGCGATCTCGGTATTCGGGCACCCCCTGCAGCCGGGACGCGCCATCGAGGGCGCCCTGAGGCGTGACATCCAGATGGTGTTCCAGGACCCCTATGCCTCGCTGCATCCGCGCCATACGATCGCGCGCGTGCTCGGCGAGCCCCTCGAAGTGCAGGGGGAGACCGATATTCCCGGGCGTGTCGACAGCATTCTCGCCGATGTCGGCCTCGCCGCCGAGATCGCCGGGCGCTATCCGCACGAGCTGTCCGGCGGCCAGCGCCAGCGCGTGGCCATCGCCCGGGCCCTGCTGCTCAAGCCCCGCCTGCTGCTGCTCGACGAGCCGACCTCGGCGCTCGACATCTCGGTCCAGGCCGGCATTCTCAATTTGCTCAACGACCTCAAGCGGCGCCATGGCATGACGCTGGTATTGGTGAGCCATGACCCGGACGTGATCGGCCATATGTGCGACAGGGCGGCGCGCATGGCGGGCGGCAGGATCGAGGCGCTGCTCGACCGGCAGGATCTGGCACGCGGCTGAGGTCCCCTCCGTCGGTAAACGCGGACGTCCTCGCGTAGAGGCCCAATCATCCGCCACCTTTTCTGGAAAACGCTCCAAAATCTACTTCTTGTCTTCGAGGATCCTGAAATCATCGAGGCAGGTCTTGCGGTCGATGTCCGGCTTCGACAGACAAGCCGTGAGTTGTTTACCGCGCAGCTCGAAAGCGGAACGTACGCAAGCACGCCCCAGCACCGGCGGAATGCCGCCAACCGCGCCGAGCGGACAGGTTCCTTGCACGAAGGAGAGCCATAAGCGCTGGCTTTCAACCAGAAGCTTCCTGTCCGGCTCACCGCCCGCGGTCTTCTTCACATTTTCGTAGATGGCAGCGAGCTTGATGTCCGCCTGCCCGAGGTCCGAGTTGGCGCAGATGGCGATTTCCAGCGGCGTGGAGGGGTTGTCGCAATCGAAACTCGCCCGCCGGGCCGGATCGGCTGCGCCGTCCTCCGTCCCGGCAAGGCAATCGACGCTGATGCCCGCCTCGCCGCAACTGTCGAGCAAGGCAAAGCGCTCCTCGAAAGCGCGGCGGACACAGGCAAGGCTCTTGGCAGAAAACGGCGTGCCGCCATCGGCAAGATGGCATTTTCGGGCGACACGATCGAGCCAGCGACGCTGATCGGCTATGAGAGCACCGCGCGTCTCCCCGTCAGCATCCAGGCTCGCGACCGCCTCGCGATAGCTCTGCGCCAAGACGAGATCGGCCCGTCCCAATTTCCGGTCGGAACAAATCGCCTTCTCCAGCGCCGTTACCGCCTTGCCGCAGTTGAAGCTCGCGCGGCCAAGCGGCTCGCGGGCAGCGTCCGGATCGGCAGAGCGCGCCGCGACCTCGCTCTGGCACGTCGCTGCCATCGACATATAGAGCGTGCCCTGCTGGCCGGCATAACGGTAGGCACATAGCTGCATGCGCTCGCCATAATCGGTCTGAGCCGCCTTGGAGAGCCGCTGGTAAAACTCCTTTTCGCAGATGGAGACGACGATGGCGCTGAATCCGGTATCGGCGCTGGAACCCCACCGGCATTCGCTCAGCAGCGCCGTCGCCGCCTTGCAGCTCTTCTGCTCTCGCAGCAGGTTTTCGAGGCCCTCTATACCGGTCTCCCCCGGCTTGGTGCAGGCATTGTCCTGCGCCAAGGCCGGCTGCGCGACTGCGAGCAGGATCGAAAGGATCAGAAAACCGAAATAGCGCATCGCCGACACTCGCAAAGGAGAATGGCGAGAGGCTATAGAAGGTCCGGCCTGTCCGGCCATCGCCTTTGACCGGCATTCTCGGCACAAAACCGGCGGATCCATGCCGGAATGTACGGATGGTCCGCGACTGAAGCTCAGCTCAGGATAGGACTGCTCTTGAGCGTGTTGCTGACCGTGCAGATCCGCTCCGCATCGGCAATGATCGCCGCTTTCGTCGCCTCGTCGAAATCGCCCCTGATCTCGATCGCGACATGGAAGCGTTCGATGCGCGAGGGTTCGTCCGCCGCCTTCTCGCCCTTCACCTCGGCTCGCACCTCGCCGAGCCTGTCGAGCACGCCGAGATTACTGGCGGCGATACGGGCGCTCAGCACGAGGCAGGCCGACAGCGAGGCATAGAGCAGGTCGAGCGGATTGAAGCCGGCCTCCGAAGGGCGGGTGACCACGCCGATCTCGCCACCAGTGGCCGATGTCACCACCGGCTGTCCCAAACGGGACAGCACGGCCGTCGCCCCCGTCTGCCTCGGCTTCACTTTTGCAACCGACATGCCGTTCTCCCAAAAACGCTTTGCGGTCAGACGGAAGCGCCAGAAATCACAAAGACGCCTCGAAACGCGGTACCAGAGCAAGCAGGCGCTCAGTCATGAACGCGCTTGCGGCCTCGGTACCACCAAATTACCGCAATAGCTTCATTACGCTCCGCCCGCGGTACTCGACCGCGGGCGATCCGCCTCATTGCTCGAGACTCTTCATCCAACAGGCCGGAGACGTTTTCAATGACCATGACCATGCTGAACCGTCGCACCCTCCTTGCCGCCGCGACAGGCGCTGCCTTGGCCGCCAGCGCCAGGCTTGCTCCCGCCAGCGCCGCTGCCTCGGCGTCGACGGACCCGAAGGGGCCGGCCGAACTGCCGCCTCTCCCCTACCAGGCCTCGTCGCTGGCGCCGACCATCGATGCCGAAACCATGACGCTGCATCACGACAAGCACCACCAGGCCTATGTCAGCAATTTCAACGCGGCCCTGAAGCAGGAACCGTCATTGGCAGACCTGGCTTATACCGACATTCTGGCCAGCCTGGACAAGGTGCCGCAGAGTGTCCGCCAGATGGTGCGCAACAATCTCGGCGGCCATGTCAATCACTCCATGTTCTGGCAGATCATGGGCGCCAAGGGCGGCGAGCCCGAAGGCGAGGTTCTCGCTGCCATCGAGCGCGATTTCGGCGGTGTCGCCAAGCTGCAGGAAGCCTTCGGTGCCGCCGGCGCCAAGGTCTTCGGCTCGGGCTGGGCCTTCGTCACGGTGACGAACGAGGGCAAGCTCGCCCTCGACAGCAAGCCCAATCAAGACACGCCGCTGATGGACGGCAAGCGCGCGCTCTTCGGCAACGACGTCTGGGAGCACGCCTATTACCTGACCTACCGCAACCGCCGGCCGGATTATCTCAAGGCCTGGTGGCAGGTGGTCGACTGGCGCAAGATCGGCGACCGCTACGCACTCGCCAAGCAGGGCAAGCTGGTGATCTGACGGCCGTAGCAGGGCGGTACGGCAAGCGACAAAAAAGCCCTCCCCGCAGTTGCGGGAAGGGCTGAAACGCATGCGTGTCGAGCGAACTCAGTAGCGGTAGAGTTCCGGCTTGAACGGGCCGTTCTGTTCCACGCCGATATAGGCGGACTGCTTGTCCGAGAGTTTGGTCAAGGTGGCGCCGACCTTGGCGAGGTGGAGCGAGGCGACCTTCTCGTCCAGATGCTTGGGCAACGTGTAGACCTGCTTGCCGTACTGGCTGGGATTGGTCCACAGCTCGATCTGAGCCAGCGTCTGGTTGGTGAAGGATGCCGACATCACGAAGGAGGGATGGCCGGTGGCATTGCCGAGATTGACCAGGCGGCCTTCCGACAGGAGGATGATGCGGTGGCCGTCGGTGAACTGGATCTCGTCGACCTGCGGCTTCACATTGGTCCACTTCAGGTTGCGCAGGCCGGCGACCTGGATCTCCGAATCGAAGTGACCGATGTTGCAGACGATGGCACGGTCCTTCATGGCGCGCATATGGTCGAGGGTGATGACGTCGACATTGCCCGTGCAGGTGACGAAGATGTCGGCCCGCGGCGCAGCCTGCTCCATGGTGACGACTTCATAGCCTTCCATCGCGGCCTGCAGGGCGCAGATCGGATCGACTTCCGAAACCAGCACGCGGCAGCCGGCGTTGCGCAAGGAAGCAGCCGAGCCCTTGCCGACATCGCCGAAGCCGGCGACCATGGCGATCTTGCCGGCCATCATGACGTCGGTGCCGCGGCGGATGCCGTCCACCAGCGATTCACGGCAGCCATAGAGATTGTCGAACTTCGACTTGGTCACCGAGTCATTCACATTGATGGCCGGGAACAGAAGCGTGCCCTTCTTGGCCATCTCGTAAAGGCGATGCACGCCCGTGGTGGTCTCTTCGGTCACGCCGGTGATGGCGAGGGCATTCTTGGTGTACCAGCCCGGATGGGTGGTGAGCCGCTTCTTGATCGCGGCGAACAGTACTTCCGCCTCTTCATTGTCGGCGGTCTCGAGGAAGGCGACGTCCCCCTTCTCGGCGCGCAGGCCCAGATGCATCAGCATGGTGGCGTCGCCGCCATCGTCGAGGATCAAATTGGGCGTGCCGCCATCGGCCCATTCGAAGATCTTGTGGGTGTATTCCCAATATTCTTCGAGCGACTCGCCCTTGACGGCGAAGACCGGCGTACCGGCAGCGGCGATGGCTGCGGCGGCATGATCCTGGGTCGAATAGATGTTGCACGAAGCCCAGCGCACATCGGCGCCGAGGGCCTTCAGCGTCTCGATCAGCACGGCCGTCTGGATGGTCATGTGGAGCGAGCCGGCGATGCGGGCGCCCTTGAGCACCTGGCGCGGGCCATATTCGGCGCGCGTGGCCATCAGGCCCGGCATTTCGCTCTCGGCGATCTCGATTTCCTTACGGCCCCAATCGGCCAGACCCATATCCTTGACGATGTAATCGTGCGTGCTCATTCGATGCATCCCGCATTTGACATGGCGGGCGTCTAGCACAGTCGGCAGCCATCGGCAATAAGGATATAAGGATTTCTTTATGTGACGTACGCACTGCTGGCGGCCGATCATGCAAAAGGGCGAGCCGTCAGGCCCGCCCTTGCTGAGAGCTTTATCCGGCTCGCAAACCGGCCTTTACTGCCCGAGTTCGTTCTGATTGGGCAGGCGGCCGTTCGGCGTGAGCTTGTTGATGATCTCGGGCAGGTGCTGGGCGAGTTGGCCGAGCAGATCGTTGGGATTGACGCCGGCCTTCTGGGCCAGGTTGTTCAGCGTGTCCTGACCGAGGACCTGACCGAGCTGGCCCGGTTGGATGGGCTGGTTCTGCCCGCCGCCGATCCAGGATTTGATCACGTCCCCCTGGCCCGACTGCTGGAATTTCTCCAGGAGGCCGCCGAGGCCACCAAGCAACCCGCCATCGCCGGAGGTATCCGCCTGCTGTGCAGACGGCTCGGGAGCCGGCGCCGGCACGGGAGTGGAAGCTTGCGTATCGGGCTGGGCATCCTCGCTGCCCCCCTTCAGCCATTTCGCGAGCAGGAGCGCACCGGCCGCGATGATCAGCGGCTTGGTGAGACTGTTCTGTGGCACGGCATCGTTCACGGCGGTGTCGAAAAAGCCCATGTCTGCGTCTCCTCGTGAAAGAATGGGGTGCCGCGATAACCGCGGTCTCCTCCAATGTTGTGTATCCTGTCTCCAACGACAAGCATTTTACAACAGTGAATGCGGCAAAAATTTTTCCAAGATTGACTTTGCCTTACGGCAGGTTCCCTCTTGCCAAAAGAATTTGCGCCCCTACGATCATTTAATGGTAAGATTCGGATCTGTCATCCGCCACGAGGGAAAGGCGACTCCATGGGTATCTTGTCTTGGATTATTCTGGGCCTGATTGCGGGCTTTGTCGGCAGCAAAGTCGTCAACAAATCGGGTTCCGGTTTGCTGATGGATATCGTGATCGGCATCATCGGCGCCCTCGTCGGCGGCTTCATTGCCAAGGCCATGGGTATCGGTACCGTCGATGGCATCAACATCGGCAGTATTCTCATTGCCATTGCCGGCGCGATCATCGTGCTGGTGGGTTACAACGCCCTGGCCCGGCGCTGACCCTGCCGAGATCAAATCGTGCTGAAAGGCCGGTCGCATGACCGGCCTTTTTCTTGTCGGCCCCTAGCTCCTTGTTTCGATGCGTCTTTGCAATTTTCGCCGATGCCGGCAAATCGCTAAACGCCTTGGCGATGCAGCACGAAGGCGGGATCGTAGGGCACGCTGAATTCGCCGACGTCGGACAGCACGGCCAGCCGGTCTGCGCGCGTCTCCACCTCCGTCACCCGGTCCCAGCCCGGCGGCACCGGCATGATGCCGATGGCCTGCCGCAGGTCGACCTCTCCCGACGGCGTCAGGCTGATCGAGGTCGGGATGCCCTGCTCGCTATAGTCATTCGGTTCGACCGACGCCCTGTGGCCCGCCAGCAGATAGGTCCGCACTTCCTCCAGGCCGAGCACGCCGCGATGGCGGCTGTTCCAGGGGCTGTAATAGCGCCCCCCATTGCTCATCCACAAAAGGGTGGAGGGAAAATCTTCCGGCCGCTTCAGGCTCAGTACCAGATCCGCCTCGTGGTGCCGCAGTGCGGCGCCCCAGGCGAGCTCCCGGCCAGGCGCCTCGGGCATCATCACGCAATCCTCGTGATTGCGATCGAAGGGGTAGCAGCTGAGATTGGCCGTGCCGCCATCGGCAAGCGGCGCCTTCTTGAGATCGCTGAAGTGCGCGGGATAAGCCAGCGCCGAGCGCCCCTTGAGCGGATCGGCCTCTTGCGGATCGGCTGGCGTCTCGACGAAACGCTTGGGCGAAAAGCTCAGATGTCCGCCCTGCGGCAGCGACACCATCATGTGCAGGCCGACCGAGACGGCACCATCCCCGCCCTGGAACAGATGGCGCTGGTACAGGAAGGGATGGCCGTCGCGAACGGTGAGTTCCTTGACGACGCGTGCGCCCATCACCCGTTTTTCCAGCTCGAAACGAGCCTGGCGCCCACCATCGATCGCGCGGATTTCGACAGGCTTCCAGGCCGAATTGGCCGGCCAGCCATGGGCCGGCGAACCATCGACATCGCTGAGGCCGAACGGCGCGCAGAGAAAGTCGCCCGACAGACGCCGGAGATGGGCCGGCGTATCGGCGGCATGCGCCTCCTCCAACCAGGGTGCACGATGCAGGGGCGCGACCTGACGTCCGTCCCGTTCCACCATGAGTTCCCGGATATGCCCGACCGCAAGATCCAGAGTCACGCGGATGCCGCGCGCCTCGACCGTGACAAACTCCTCATCGGCGGCCATGAACTGCATCTCCCCTGAATCGGCTGTTTTTATTCGTGTTAAAACAACAAGATAGACTTCCCTCGCCGCCAGTATGATCCAAAAGTGGCCAGACGCAACAGGCGGCAAGCTGCCGCAAAGTGCCGCTCCTCGCCCGCTTGTCTTCTGTCCCGCCGGAGGATTTCGAACACCGGCGAAGAAGGCGCTTGCAACAATATAAATGCACTAATATATTAATCGACGTCACGCAGGAACCGATCATCGGAGCTATCCGCCATGCTGGACACGCTGCGACATGCGAATGTGAGGCCGCGCTCCACCGCTACCAATGTCTATGAGATGTTGCGCAGCGACATCGTGCTTGGCGTGCTCAGGCCCCAGCAGCCGATCCGCGAGGCGGAGATCGCCGCCAGCCTTTCCGTGTCCCGCACGCCGGTGCGCGAAGCCCTGCTGCGTCTTGCCAATCTCGGCCTGGTTGAGATCTTTCCGCAGAGCGGTACGGTCGTTGCGCCGATCCGGGTGGAAAAGGTCAAGGCTGCCCAGCTCATTCGCGAGGTCGTCGAGGTGGAAGTCAGCCGCAGGGCCTGTCAGGCGGCGAACCAGGCCGACCTCGACGCTCTGGCCGGCATCGTGGACGAGCAGGAATTCGCCGCCGGCCGCAAGGATTTGCGCCGTTTCTACGAATTGGATGAAGCCTTCCATCGCCGCATCTTCGCAACGGTCGATTGCCTCGCCGCCGCTGACGAGCTGGAGGACATGAAGGCCCATCTCAACCGCCTGCGCTTCGTCACCGTGAACTGGCCGAACCGGTCAGACGCCATCATCGCAGAACATCGCGACATCCTTGCCGGCCTCGCCGCCGGCGACCAGGACGCCGCAGCCATCGCGATGCGCAACCATCTGCGCACGATCCTGCAGGCGCTCGACAGTTTCGTCGCGCGCACGCCTTGAACCAGAGCCGCCGGAAAGGCGGCCACCCTAACGACAAAACCAAAGCTTCGGCAACGACCGCAAGCAGGAGGGAACCCATGATCGTCACGAAGCTCCGCCAATTTCTGGCATCTTGCAGATTCCCCTTGATCGGGCCCAGGGCTCGATCAGGGGGAATCTGCCTGGCGGCCGTCGCCGGCCTGCTCGCCGCGGGATTGGTGGCCTCGGCGACCCACGCCGCCGACAAGCCGCAGCTGACGGTCTCGCATGACAAGGCTGGCTGGCAGGCCAATTTCGAGGCCTATGGCAAGGACGACCCTACTGCGAGCTGGCAGGTCACGCCTTTCGGCGACACCACCAATTACCAGGCCGCCGTCCGAGCCGCCCTGCCGACCACCTCGGCGCCGGGCATGTTCACCTGGTGGTCCGGCTACCGCATGAAGGACCTGGTGGAGGCAGGCCTGCTGGAGGACCTGACGGCGATCTGGAAGCCTCTGCTGGCCGAAGGCAAGGTCAAGCAGGAAGTGGCCGATGCCTTCAGCTTCGATGGCAAGATCTATGCCGTGCCCAATAATGTCGCCTATTGGGCGATGTTCTATAACAAGAACGTCTACAAGGAACTCGGCCTCGAGGTTCCCAAGACCTGGGAAGAACTGGAGGGCAACCTCGCCAAGATCAAGGCTGCCAACAAGATCCCGATCGGCCAGACCATCGAGGGACGCTGGCCGGCCTTCATCTGGTTTTCCGAGTTCCTGGTGCGATCCGATCCGGATTTCTATGTGAAGCTGATGGCCGGCAAGGCCAAATATACCGATCCGCAGGTCGCCGCCGCCTTCGCCACCTGGAAGGACTGGATGACCAAGGGCTGGATGGATGACGGCACCTCGCCCTTCGGCTTCACCACCGGCGACAGCATGAACAATTCCTTCGCCCAGGGAAAAGTCGTTCACATGCTGGTCGGCACCTGGTTTGCCGACACCGTCACCAAGGCCGGCACGATCGAGGGACGCGATTGGGGCCTGTTCGTGCTGCCCAACAAGAAGGCCAGCCTGCCGCCCAGCGTGATCTTCGAGGCGGGGCCGCTGCTGGTGTCGAAGAACTCCGACACGCATGAGACCGCCGTGAAGGCTGCCGCGTATTGGATGAGCAAGGCAGGCGAGCAGCGCTGGGCTGACCTCACCGGTTTCCTCGTCGCCAATGCCGATGCCAAGCTGCCGGATGACAAGGAGGTGGCGAAGCTGAACGATGCGGTCGTCAAGGGCAACTACAAGCTGCTCGGCCGCTATTGGGAAACCACGCCCTCGCCGATCGCCGAAGCGGCCGTCGACGAGATCTCCAAATTCGTGCTCGACCCGAATTCCGCGCCGGAGGTGATGCAGAACCTGCAGAAGATCGCCGACGATTACTGGGCAGCCCATCCCAAGCCGTGAGAGACGGCACTTCTCCACGACGCTCGCAGAATGAGGCTCAGTTCGCCTTCCCCACGAAGCTGGGGGAGGTGGCCCGACGAAGTCGGGTCGGAGGGGGGCGGCGGGCCTTGGCACGCCTGCTCGACCGTCGTGTCAGCTCGGTATGTTCCACGCGCTGCCCGCCACACCCCTTCCGTCGTTGTTTTGCAACGACACCTTCCCCAGCTTCGTGGGGAAGGAGAATGGCGCCTTATCCTGAACCCCAGCACTCGGCTCTCCCATGTCCCCCCTGTCCGACCACAAGCAGCGCGAAGCCTATCTCTATGTCGCCCCGGCGGCGCTGATGGTGGGCGTCTTCCTGATCCTGCCGATGCTCTACACCACCCTGCTCGCCTTCACCGACTGGAACGGCATGACCGCGCCGCGTTTCATCGGCCTGCAGAACTTCTTCAAGCTGGTGACGGATGCCAATTTCACCCGCCCCTTCGTCAACACGCTGAAATGGATGGTGCTGGGCGTGGTTTTGCCGGTCGGGCTCGGCTTCTTCTTCGCCTATGCCATTTCAGGGCTGAAGGGGGCGAAGCTGATGCAGATCTGCATCTACATTCCCGCCACCATCTCGGCCTCCGCCGCCGGCATCGTCTTCGGCTTCGTGCTGCGCGACCAGGGCGCCCTCAACATCCTCCTGGACACCATCGGCCTGGGGGCACTCAAGGTGAACTGGCTCTATGTCCAGCCTTACAACACCTATGCGATGATCGGTGCCTATACCTGGCAGGCGACCGGGCTGAATGTGATGATCTTTCTGGTCGGCCTGCAGGGGTTGCCCAAGGAACCGGTGGAAGCAGCCACCCTCGACGGTGCCGCCGGCTTCGTGCTCGCCACCAAGATCATCATCCCCATGCTGATGCCCTATGTGGTGATCGCCTCCCTCCTGGCGGTGATCAACTCGTTCAAGGTGTTCGACACCATCTGGGTGATGACCGGCGGCGGCCCGGCCCGCATGTCCGAAACCCTGGCGGTGACCATGTACAAGGAGGGTTTCGCCAACTTCAAGATGGGCTACGCCTCGGCCGTCGCCGTGGTGATCTCCGCCCTCTCGCTGGTGTTCTCCTATCTCTATCTGCGCAACATGCTCGCGCGCGAAAGCCAGGTTTAGTCATGGAGCGTATAGCCATGGAACGTGCAAGCGTGGCGCAATCCGGCGATCGCAGGAAAACCATCCTTTCGGGCGCCATGCTGGCGGTGACGCTGGTCTGGCTCTCGCCAATGGCCTTCCTCTTGATGAACACGCTCAAGACGGCCGCCGACTACACACGCGGTCCGTTGAAGCTGCCAACCAGCTTCAACCTCCTCAACAACATCGCCAATGCCTGGGCGCAGGGGATCCAGAGCGGCTTTATCAACTCGCTGCTCTATGGCGCGGCGAGTTCCCTCACGGCCGTATTGCTCGCCGCCTTCGCCGCCTATGGCATCGTCAGGCTGAAGCTGCCGCGGGGCCTGGGCTGGTTCCTGTTCATCTATTCGGGCACGATCTTCCCGCTGCAGATGTATCTGATCCCGCTGTTCAAGAGCTACATCGCCCTCGGCATCTACGACACCAAGATCGGGCTTTTCGCCTTCTACACCGCGATCTGCATCCCCTTCGCCACCTTCGTGATGCGTGGCTTCTTTCTCACCGTGCCCTGGGACATCCAGGAAGCAGCCGAAATGGACGGCGCCTCGAGCTGGGAAGTGTTCTGGAAGATCATGATGCCGCTCGCCAAGGCGCCCTTCCTGATGCTGACGCTGGTGCAGTTCACCTGGGTGTGGAACGACCTGCTCTTCGGCATGATCCTGGTGCGTTCACCCGATGCCCGCCCCGTTCAGGTCGCCCTGCTCGGCATGCAGAGCCTCTACGGCCAGGCCGACGCACCCACCATCATCACCGCCACCCTGATCGTCTCGCTGCCGACCTTCCTCTTGTTCCTCATGCTGCAGAAGCACTTCGTGCGCGGCCTCGCTCTATAGCGTTTTGCGATGCTGACCGAATCACCAAGAATCGCAAAGACGCGTTCGAACAAAGAGCCAGAGCAAAAGTGCGTTTTCGCTAAAACGCGCTTTGCTTCTGGGAACCGCGAGCTGATGCGTCATTTCTCCCTTTTCTCTTCCTGCAACCGGATAGTGCGATGAAGATCGTCGACCTCAAGGCCACCACCGTCGCCGTGCCGCTCGAAGCGCCGCTGCGCCATGCCGCGGGCGCGCATTGGGGGCGCTTCATCCGCACCATCGTGGAAGTGATCACCGACGAAGGCATTATCGGGCTCGGCGAGATGGGCGGCGGCGGCGAGTCGGCCGAGGCAGCGGTGCGCGCCCTCCTGCCCTATCTCGAGGGCCATGATCCGCTGCAGCTCGAGCAGCTGCGCTGGAAGATCATGAATCCCACCGCCTCGCTCTACAACAACCGCATGCAACTCCACGCCGCCATCGAAATGGCCTGCATGGATGCCGCTGGCAAGAAACTCGGCATCCGGGCCTGCGACCTCATAGGCGGCGCCATACGCGAGACGATTCCTTTTGCCAGCTATCTTTTCTATCGCTATCCGCATGAAGAAACCGGCCAAGGCGGCGAGACCAGCCCGGACGAGATCGTCGCCCATGCCCGCGAACTCAAGGCCCGGCATGGCTTCACCAGCCACAAGTTGAAGGGCGGTCTTTTCCCGCCGGAGCACGACATCGAAACCTTCCGCGCCCTAGGCGCTGCCTTCCCGAACGATCGGCTGCGCCTCGATCCCAATGCTGCCTGGTCGGTGGAGGAAGCGGTCCGGGTCGGGCGAGCGATCGAGCATCTCAACAACGACTATTTCGAGGATCCGACCTGGGGCCTCGAAGGCATGCGCCGGTTGCGAGGCCTCGTCCGCATCCCCACCGCCACCAACACGGTGGTGGTGAATTTCGAGCAGCTCGCCGCCAATCTGCGCCTGGAAGCGGTGGATGTCGTGCTGCTCGACACCACCTTCTGGGGCGGCCTGCGCCAGGCGCACAAGGCCGGCACGGTGCTGGAGACCTTCCAGTACGGCGCCGCCGTGCATTCCTCGGGCGAACTCGGCATCCAGCTTGCCTCGATGCTGCATCTGGGCGCGGCGCTACCGAACCTCTCCTTCGCCGCCGATGCGCATTACCATCATCTCACCGACGACATCATCGTCGGCGGGCCGCTGCGCTATGTCGATGGGGCCATCGCCCTGCCGCAGGGACCGGGCCTCGGCGTCGAGCTCGATCGCGACAAGCTCGCCCGCTATGCCGAGTACTACCGTGAGGTCGGCGGCTATACCTATGACCGCGACCCCGGCCGCCCGGGCTGGTATTCGATCCTGCCCGAGCAGCGCTTCGCCACTCCCCAAAAATAAAGGGAATCCGGTCAGGCCGACCGATAGCGCTCGGCTGCGTGCTCCTGCCGGAAGTTCGGCAGCATGGCGCGGCGGGCGGCATCGAAGGCCTCCCACTGCCCCGCATCCGGCAAGGGCGGAATGGTGACGCTTTCCCGCCTGTCGAAGCCGACCAACGCGGCGTCGACCAGTTCGCCGACGTCCATCACGCCTTCCAGCGTGTTCACATCGCGGCCCGAGCGCTCCCAGATTTCGGTGCGGGTCGCAGCCGGCAGCACGGCCTGGACATAGAGGCCGCGCGGGCCGAGCTCCACCTGCAGGCTCTGCGACAAGGTCAGCACGAAAGCCTTGGTCGCTGCGTAGACACCCAGGCCGAATTCCGGCGCCAGCGCCACCACCGAGGCGATGTTGACGATGGCACCCGTTCCCGCCGCCAGGAACCGGGGCGTCACCGCACCGGCCAGCCGCGTCAGTGCCGTCACGTTGAGACGGATGAGCCTTTCCAGCGCATCCGGATCCTGGTCGGCAAACCCGCCATGGGCGGCCGCGCCGGCGTTGTTGATCAGGATGCCGATCTTGGCGTCCTCGCGCAGCCGCGCCTCGACGCGCGCCAGATCCTCGGCGGCCGTCAGATCCGCCCTGAGGATGTCGACGGCCACGCCGTTCTCCTGGCGAAGGCGGTCGGCAAGCGCGTTCAATCGCGCCTCGTCCCGCGCCACCAGCACGAGGTCGTGGCCGCGCCGGGCGAAGCGTTCGGCATAGGTTGCGCCGATGCCGGTGGAGGCACCGGTGATGAGAACCGTGGGTCGCGTTTGGGTCATGACATCTCTCCGTTCCTATTCATGATGATTATCATATATAATGCATTCATGATAGACATCATGTATAAAGTCAAGCGAGACAGGAGAGCCCGTCATGAAAGTCAGCCGCGAACAGGTCGCTGAGCATCGCCACCGCATTCTGGATGCGGCTGCGCGCCTCTATCGGGAGAAGGGGTTGGACGGCGTGAGCGTTGCGCAAATCATGGCGGCCGCAGGTCTGACGCATGGCGGCTTTTATGGTCACTTCAAGTCGAAGGAGGATCTGATCGCCCAGGCGCTCGCTCATGTGCTGTTTCAACCGGAGGCGGCCAAGCCTCCGGGCCGGACGATGGCCGACTATGCTACGACCTATCTCAGCCGGACGCATCGCGATGCGCGTGCCGAGGGCTGCCCCTTTGCCGCGCTCGGCACAGAAGCTGTGCGTGGATCGCAGGATATCCGTGCCGTGCTGACCCGTTCCTTGCGTGAGCAGATCGAGGATTTCAGCGCGACCGCCCCGGGCGAAACGCCGCAAGAACGGCGTAGCGAGGCGATCGCCGGGTGGGCCGCCATGGTCGGCGCCGTCGTTCTGGCCCGCATCGCCGACGATCCCGCCCTTTCCGACGAGATCCTGGAGACGACGCTTCGACAGGTAGCCGGTTCGTAACGACGCCCGGCTTTCCCTCACCAAGCCGCCGGCGCTCGTCCATGCGGTCCGAACCCTCCTAGCTCAGGCCCAGCCGAACAAGGTGGGTTCCGGCTTTGGCAGGGCACCCTCGATCTCGAGCAGCCGGCGCTTGGTCTCCACGCCGCCATAGGCCGAGAAGCCGCCGAACTTGCCATCGGCCGCCATCACCCGGTGACAGGGCATCACGATGGTGAAGGGGTTCTGCCCCATGGCCTGGCCGACGTCGCGCGCCAACAGGGGATCGCCCAATTGCTTGGCGATCTCGCCATAGGTCATGGTGGAGCCGGGAGGGATGCCCCGCGCCACGGCATAGACCCGGCGATTGAATTCCGGCACTACCGTCATGTCGAGCTCGATGAAGCCGAGATCGGCTGTCTCTCCCGCCAGCAGGGCTTGGATGGCCGCGATGGCCTGGCGAACCAGCGCCGGCGGTTCGGCCTCGATCGCACCCGGCAGGGAGCGCAGCATGCGCGCCCGCAAGCCCGTCGGACTGTGGGATGGCAGTTGCACACTGACCAGGCCCTTATCGCCCCAGGCGAGGGCGCAAGTGCCGATTTCGGTGTCGAACAAGGCAAAATGGGGGGAAGTCATTGCTTCGTCTCCCTGTGATTGAACTTGCCGCGATATCACCGCAAAAAGTCCCGCGCTTCCACCCGATATCTATGGTCGGCAAGTATAGTCCGCCAGCCCGGTGCTGTCCCCTGGAGCAAAGCGTAGGCCGGCAAAAATGCTTCCTTATTCTAACCCACTGATCTCCAAGGCATCTTTGCAATCCCTGGTGGGGTCGGTCAAAGCGCAAGGCATTTTCATCGCATCGCCGGCCGGGTGCTTACTTTACCAAACGGCATCGCCAAACTGGCGTTTGCAAACTCAAACCGCTCCAAACAAGAGCTGGGCGCGAGAAAATCCGTTCATATCCGTTGAAAAAGCAGGATTTCCGTGCGTTTCCGGTGTACATGCGATGGCGATATCGAACCGGTCATGCGATAACGCCATCGGACGAATCATCGAAAGGATAACATCATGCCCGTCAGCACCAGCGATCTTGCCGACCGTATTGCCGCCGCTCATGGCCTGACTAAGACTGCCGCTAAGGCAGCTGTCGAGGACGTTCTGAAAGGGATCACCGAGGCGGCTGTCAAGGGTGAGGAAGTCTCCCTGAACGGCTTCGGTAAGTTCAAGGTGCAGGCCAAGCCCGCACGCGAAGGCCGCAACCCTTCCACCGGCGCCACGATCAAGATCGCCGCTTCCAAGAAGGTGGTCTTCCAGCCTGCCAAGGCGCTCAAGGATGCCGTGAACGGCTGATTTCGCGGGCCGCAAGCCCCGTTTCAAACACGGGACGGTGTCAGCTAGACACCGTCCCGTTTTATTTTGCGCATACTATTTCGATCTCAGGCAGGTGGCATTGCAAGGCCGCAGCCGCGCAGAACGATATCGCCGATGGCGAGCGCGGCCGCCTCGAAATCCTTCTTGGTCAGCCGGCTGACTTCCATGGCATCGCAGGCCAGCACCTCGAAATCGGCGTAGAATTGTGTCGTGCTCCACAGCATGATGAAGAAATGCGGAATGGCGATCGGCGCCATCCTGCCGGCAGCGACCCAGCCTTCGACCACGGCCGCCTTGGCGCGGGTCGCTTGCTGCACGTGGCTGCGGCCGGCCTTGTCGAGAAATTTCGCACCACTGAGAATCTCGTTGGCGAATAGCTTGGACTGGGCGGCGAAGCGGCGTGAATAATCGAGCTTGGCCCGGATATAGGCCATGATGGCTTCGGCCGGATCGCGCCCGGGCTGCAGTTCCTCAAGCGCCGTATCCCAGCTGGCGATCAGCCGGCCGATCAAGGCACGGTAAATATCCTCCTTGGCCGGGAAGTAGTAATAGACGTTCGCCTTGGGCAATCCCGAATGTTCGGCGACCTCGGCGATCCGCGTCCCGTCGAAACCCTTGCGGGCGAACAGGTCGATAGCAGCGGCCAGGATCGCCGCCTCGTTGCGGGCCCGGATGCGTTCCTCGTTGTCCGAGCCATCCTTGCGCGCCTTCTTTGCGCTGGTCGTCGCCACCTTGTCCTCCCGCACTCTCGAGATGCGTCCGTGCTCCGGAAATGCCGGTATCGGAACCCAATGTCAAAACCTGACCGAAACGTCAGATTTTTTCAACTCATAACTTGACGTTTTGGTCAGGTTTTGGCTATCCTTCATGCAACGAGGGGGATGCAGCGGCGATGTCGACATCATTGCGCGAAGTCATGCGGGACGTGCTGGATGGCTGGCAGGCCGATCTGCCGCCCGCCTGGCGCGACATCCTCGGCCCGGTCGAACTGGGCTTCGCCGACATGGATGCCGGCCTGACGCTGGAGCCGTGGGAACCGGTCTTCCCCGTACGCAAGGGGCGCCTCTTTCCCGGGCAACCCAAGGGCGCGCATATGCTGCGCGCCTTCGACGGTCTCGACCCCCAACAGGTGCGCTGCGTGGTGCTCGGCCAGGATCCCTATCCGAGCCCCGACTTTTCGACCGGCCGCGCCTTCGAGGCCGGCAATGTCGCCGAATGGCGCGAGCTGGAAAAGATGTTCTCGGTCTCCATCCGCACGGTGATGCAGATGATCGTCGCCGCCCGCACCGGTGAGGCCAGTTGGACTGGCAGCATGGCCGATTGGCCGCGCCTGCGCTCCGCCATCGAGGCCGGCGCCGTCGCACTCGAGCCGGCCAATGCCGTCGCCGATCGCTGGGTGGCCAGCGGTGCCCTGCTGCTCAACGCCTCGCTAACCCTCAGCCGCTTCCAGGTCTCCATCGATCCGCATCAGAGCCGGGGCCACCTACCGCTGTGGCGGCCGCTGATGCTG
Source organism: Labrys sp. HAY1-8F (assembly GCF_056754975.1). NCBI lineage: Bacteria > Pseudomonadati > Pseudomonadota > Alphaproteobacteria > Hyphomicrobiales > Xanthobacteraceae > Labrys > Labrys sp. HAY1-8F. The sequence continues at coordinate 2,699,426 of NZ_JBPGWZ010000002.1, forward strand.
GCGGTGCTGCGCCATCTCGCCGGTTCCGGACAGAAAGTGATCTTCCTCGGCTTTGGCGAGGCGGCGGCGCAGACCCTCCGGGCGGCCGGCATCATGGAGGGCGACGACTGCATCCTGCGCGAACATCCGGCCCGGGGCGACGCGGTGCTCGGCCTGCCCAATCCCTTCATTCTCGGCAATGAGCGTCTCAAGGCGCTCGGCGCTGCCCCGATCGACTGGTAAGGCCATGCGTAACGATGCCGAATACGACTATGTGATCATCGGCGCCGGTTCGGCAGGCTGCGTCGTCGCCAATCGCCTGTCCGCGGATCCCGGCAATCGCGTGCTGCTGCTCGAAGCGGGCGGGCGCGACCGCAATCCCCTATTCCGCCTGCCCATGCTGATGGGCAAGCTCTTCAATTCCGGCCTCTACAACTGGAATTACCGCACCGAGCCCGAGCCCCATCTCAACAACCGCACGCTCTATTGGCCGCGCGGCAAGGCGCTTGGCGGCACCTCCACCATCAACGGCATGATCTATGTGCGTGGCAACGCCCATGACTATGACCGCTGGGCGCAGATGGGCCTGCCGGGCTGGTCTTATGACGAGGTTCTTCCCGCTTTTCGTCGCTCCGAAACCCATGTCGAACGCAATGGCAGCTTCCATGGTACCGAGGGCGCCCTCACCGTCTGCCGTGCCCGCGGCCGCAACGGGTTGTTCGATGTCTTCATCGAGGCCGGCGTGCAGGCGGGCTATCCCCGCAATGATGATTTCAACGGGGCCGAACAGGAAGGCTTCGGGCGCTACGATTTCACCATCCGCAAAGGCAAGCGCTGGTCGACTTCCCATGCCTTCCTGCGACCGGTGCTCGACCGGCCCAATCTCACGGTAGAGGTGAACGCGCTCAGCCATCGCATCCTCGTGGAGAACGGGCGCGCTACCGGCGTCCTGTTCACGCAGGGCGGGCGGCCGTGCAGCGTGCGGGCCAGACGGGAAGTGATTTTGTGTGGCGGAGCAGTCAACTCACCGCAATTGCTGATGCTTTCCGGCATCGGCCCAGCTGATGAGCTGGCTAAGCATGGCATCGCCGTACTTAATGATCTGCCGGGCGTGGGCCGCAACTTGCAGGACCATGTCGATTGCTGCCTGAGCTATGAATGCAAGCAGCCGGTGACGCTCTATGGCGATTTGCGCGCCGACAAGCTGATCGCCTCGGTCGCACAGGGCATGGTGCTGGGCACCGGCATCACCACCACCTTTCCCTATGAGGCCGGCGCCTTCATGAAGTCGCGGCCAGACCTGGTGGCGCCCGACATCCAGGCCCATTTCATGCCGGCGCTGGAGAAGACCGCCAATCTCCATTGGCCCAATCCCTTCCGCAAGCAGGCAGTGGAGGCCAATCACGGCTTCACAATCCGCGTCGGCCCGGTCAATCCGGAGAGCCGGGGCACCATCACGCTGCGCTCCGCCGATCCGGCGGCGCCGCCCCGCATCCGAGCCAATTACCTCGCCACCGAATTCGACCGCAAGACCATGATCACCGCCATCCGCATGATGCGTGAGGTCATCGCCCAACCGGCCTTCGATCCCTATCGCGGCAAGGAACTGGCGCCCGGGCCCGGCGCGCTCAGCGACGACGCGTTGCTGGAATGGCTGCGGGCTTCGGCCCTGACCACCCTCCATCCGGTCGGCACCTGCAAGATGGGCAATGATGCCGACGCCGTCGTCGATGCCGAGCTCAGGGTCCATGGCGTCGAGGGCCTGAGGGTCGCGGACGCCTCGATCATGCCGATCATTTCCAGCGGCAACACCAACGCGCCGACCATCATGATCGGCGAACGGGCTGCCGATTTCATCCTCGACGCCAAACCATGACGGAGGCACGGCGGCCATGATCATCGAACAGCGCACCTACAGCTTCAAGCCGGGCCAGCTCGACCGCTGGCTGAAGAAATACGAGACCGAAGGCCTGCCGATCCAGAAGAAGCATCTGGGCACCTTCATGGGCCTATGGGTCAGCGAGATCGGCCCGCTGCACCAGATCGTGATGATGTGGGCCTATCAGGGCCTGGGCGATCGCGAGACACGACGCGCCGCCATGGCCGCGGATCCGGCGTGGACCAAGTTCATCGGCGAGGTCTGGGGCCTGGACGCCATGATCTCGCAGGAGGTCAAGATGCTCAAGCCGACCTCGATCTGCCCGCCCTTGCCGGCGGCCTGACGGCCCGGGGCGCTGAAGCTCCCCGGAGAACAACAAAAATCAACACCATCCAAACCAAAAAAGGGAACTGACAGATGACGAAGACTCCCTCCGTTTCAGGCCCGTTCCGGTATTCGGCATCACGCCGCCAATTCCTCATCGGCACCGCAGGCGTGGCGGCCTTCGGCCTGCTGTCGAACCAAGCCCGGGCCGCCGAAGGCCTGGTGGCACTGGTCCATACCCAGGCGGCGGGCGACAACGGCCCGGTCGACGGCATGATCGCGTCGCTGAAGAAACTGGCCGGCGAAAAGGGCTTTGCCACCCGCATCATCTATGCGCAGGACGCCGCGACCTATGAATCGATCTTCCGCAGCCTCGGCGATGCCGGCGCCAGCGTGGTCGTCTCGACCTTCAACGAGGTCGCCGAACCCTTCAAAGCCGTGGCGCCCGAATATCCCAACACCAAATTCGTGCAGCTCTACGCCGACCCATTCGAGCCCGCGATCCCGAATGTGGTGACGGTGGCCTATGACTATTATCTGGGCTGCTATCTCTCGGGCCTGTTCGGCAGCCGCATCTCCAAGACCGGCGCGATCGGCTATATCGGCGGCGCCAGCATTCCCGGCCAGATCGCCGATCTCAACGCCCTCAAGGCCGCGGCCGCTGTGATCGGCCCCAACATCAAGTTCACCGGGGCCTTCGCCGGCTCGTTCCAGGATCCCGCCAAAGGTCATGAGATCGCCAATCAGTTGTTCCAGTCCGGCGTCGACTATATCCAGACCGACTCAGCCGCCACGGATACCGGCATCATCCAGGCCGCCACCGAAGCGCCCGGCCGCCTGGTCAGCGCCATCTCCCGGGAGCAATACAAGCTCGGCCCCAAGGCGGTGGCCGCCATCGTCAAGCTCGATTTCGGCCTGTCGCTCTATCAGGAAGTCAGCAAGGCGCTGACCGAGGGCTGGAAGGGACATCACGTCGCCACCGGCATCGATACCGGCGTGATCGACTTCGAGCTCTCCGACACCTTCCTCAAGGAAGGCCCGGCCGATCTCGTTGCCAAGGCCAAGGAGATCTGGCCCGACATCGAGAAGGCAAAGAAGGAGATCATCGCCGGAACGCTCAAGGTGCCGCTCAACACCGCGCTCTAGAGCCCCCCTGCCTCCTCCTCCTCGTCGCGCGCCGGCTTGCCTCTGGCGGTGACGAGGCGCAGTGCTCCATCCGACAGGTTGCGGCCCGATGGCCCGCGTATCCGGGAAGACCACCATGCCCCAGCACGCCCTCGAATGCGGCGATGTCAGTGTCCTCTTCGGCGAGGTTGCAGCGCTCAGGCAGGTGAGCCTGGGCTTCGAGGCCGGCCGCATCCATGCCGTCGTCGGGCAGAACGGCGCCGGCAAGACGACCTTTGCCCGGGTCTGCGCCGGCATCGTCAGGCCTTCCTCCGGGCAATTGCTGATCGGGGGACAACCCGTACCGCTCGGCAAGGTCAATGCCGCCCGTGCCGCCGGGGTCGAGCTCGTGCACCAAAGCTTCGCCCTGCCGCCCTCCTTCACCGTCGCCGAGGCCATGGAATTCGGCGCGCAAGGGCGGGGGGCGTTGTTCTCCGCCAAGGCTCTGCGCGCCCGCTGGGCCGCCCATCTCGAAGGCCTCGGTGTGAAGGTCGAGCCACGCGCCCGCATCCGCGACCTGCCGGTGGAGACCCGCCAGGCGGTCGAGATCGCCCGCGCTTTGGTAACCGATGCCCGTATCCTCATCCTGGACGAGCCGACCGCCGTGCTCTCGCCCTCGGGTATCGAGACCCTGTTCGAACGGCTGCGTGGCCTGCGCGAGCGCGGCGTCACCATCATCCTCATCCTGCACAAGATCCGCGAGGTGCTCGGTATCGCCGAGACGGTCAGCGTCCTGCGCGGCGGGCGCCTGATCGAGGCCTGCGTGCCCGTGAGCGAGATCGATGCCACCCGCCTCGCCAACTCGATCATCGGTACCGCCGCCGGCCTCGACAAGGCGGACAAGGCCGCTCTGGTCGGCGAGGGCGTCAGCGCGCCTCCCGCCCACGCCGTGATGCCATCCACCGGCGCCCCCATCCTCGAGATGAAGGCCGTCACCACCCGCCCAGATGGTGAAGGGCGCCCGCTCGAGCGGGCCGATCTCACCATCCGCGCCAGCGAGATCGTCGGCATTGCCGGTGTCGAGGGCAACGGCCAGCAAACCCTGGTCCGTGCCCTCGCCGGGCTTGTCGGCCTGGAGCGTGGTACCATTGCGCTCGATGGGCTAGATGTCACCAGGCGCCCCGTGCTCGAGCGCCGCGCCGCCGGCCTGCGCATCATTCCCTTCGACCGCAACAGCGAGGGGCTGAGCCTGACCAGCTCGCTCTGGGAGAACTGGGCGGCCCGCAACCTGCTGCTGGGACGCATCCTTTCCTTCATTGCTCCCGCGCGGCTGAGGAAGGCCTGCCAGGCCAGCCTGCACGGGTGGGACGTCCGTTTCTCCACCACGACCCAACCGGCCGGCTCGCTCTCGGGAGGCAATGCCCAGAAGGTCATCCTCGCCCGCGAGATCGACGAGACGGCGCGGCTGGTGATCGCGGCCCAGCCCACCCGTGGCCTCGACATCGGCGCTACCGCCTTCGTCTGGCGCGCTCTGAGAGCCTGCCGTGACCAGGGCTGCGGCGTGCTGCTGATCTCTTCGGATCTCGACGAGCTCTTCGACATCGCCGACCGGGTGGTCGTGATGTTCTCCGGCCGCATCGTCGCCGAGTTCACCGCCCCCTTCGAGATAGCGGCGGTGGGACAGGCCATGGTCGGCGACGTCGGCCTGGAGGAAGCCGCATGACCGCCCGCCTCCTTTCCATCCTGCGCGCCGTCAGTTTCGTCGCTTTGGCACTGGGCTTGTGCGGCATCGTGTTCGAATTTGCCGGCTACTCGGCTCCGGAGATGTTCCGCAGCATCGCCGACGGCGCCTTCACCTCACCCAATGCGCTGATGAAGAGTCTGCGCTGGGCCCTGCCGCTGGTGATCACCGCCGCCGGCGTGCTGGTCTGCTTTCGCTGCGGCTATTTCAACGTCGGCGCGCAGGGCCAGTTCTACCTCGGCGCCATCGGAGCTGCGACCGCCGTCGAATTGCTCAACGGGGCACCCGCATTGGTGGTGGTGCCATCGGCCATGCTGGCCGGCATGCTGGCGGGCGCCCTGTGGGCGGCCTGGCCCGGCTTCCTCAGGCTGCGCTACGGCACCGATGAGGTGATCACCACGCTGATGGGCAATTTCATGGCCGGCCTGCTCCTAGTCTATGTCACCTCCGGCCCGCTGAAGGATCCCTCCGGCACCGGACAGGTCACGGCAAGCCGGCCCGTCGCCTCCGCCTACCGCATCGCCACCTCGGTCGGCGTCTCGCCCACCATGATCGCGCTGTCCGTGCTGGTTCTGGTGCTGGTCTGGCTCCTGGTGAACCGCACCGCTTATGGCGTGCTCTCCAGCCTCGCCGGCCGCAATGCGGTGATGATCGCGTGGCAGGGCGCCCGGCTCTCCCGCCTTGGGCTGTCGGCCTTCCTGATCAGCGGCGCGCTGGCAGGCCTCGCCGGCTCGATCGAGCTGCTCGGTCCCAATGGCCGCCTGGTCAGCGGCTTCCTGCCCGGCCATGGCTTCACCGCGATCCTGATCGCCCTCGTCGCGGGGCTCTCCGTGGCCGGCGCGGCCATCGTCTCGCTATTCTTCGGCGGCCTTGCCGCCGCCAGCCTCTATCTGCCGGTGATCGCCGGCCTGCCGGCCGCCGCCATCGACGTGATCAACGCCGCCATCGCCCTGTTCATCACGGCGCGTACCTGGCTGCTACCCGGCTTCATCAAGCGGCGCCTGCCGGCGCGGAGGACCCAGCCATGAGCGACATCCTCATTGCCATCCTGCGCTCGGGCACACCGCTGATCTATGTGGCCATGGCAGGCATGCTGGCCCAGCGGGCCGGCATCTGGAATCTCGGCCTGGAAGGGCTGATGATCGCGGGCGCCTGCGCCGCTGCCGTCGGCACCGCCAAATCCGGCTCGGTCGCCTTCGGCCTCGGCCTTGCGATCGTGGTCTGCGTGCTCGGCTCGATGCTGCTGTGGTTCGTGGTCGAGAAGCTGCGCGCCCATCCCATCATCGCCGGCCTCGGCCTCACCGGCCTCGGGCTCGGCGGCACGGATCTCGCCGTCCAGGCCATCTATGGCAGCCAGGCCTCGGTGATGGCCGGCCGGGGACTGCCCCGGCTCGGCGAGGCCTTCGGCCCCTTCGGGGTGCTCTCCGTGCTGGTGATCGCCATGCCCTTCGTGGTGCTGGCGCTCTGGGTCATCGTGCGGCGCACCCGCTTCGGCCTGCAATTGACGGCCTGCGGCGAACATCCCTTCGCCGCCCGCAGCGTGGGCGTGGCGCCGGCCCGCATGCGCCTGATCGCCCTGATGGGCGGCGGCGTGCTCTGCGCCCTCGGTGGTGCCGAACTGGCGCTCGGCACGCTCCAGCTCTTCAGCATCAACATGACGGCCGGCCGCGGCTTCATGGGCTTTGCCTCGGTGATCTTCGGCGGCGGACATCCCATCGGCTCGGCCCTGGCCGCGCTGTTCTTTTCCGTCGTCGATGCCCTCGGCATCCGGGCCCAGCTCGTCTTCGGCGACAAGGTGCCGCGCGATCTCCTGCTCGCACTGCCCTATCTGGCCACCGTGCTGGGCGTGTGGATCAGCGGGCAGCTGCGCGGCGGCGTCAAGGCAGCCGCGACCGGCGGCGAATTACGGGATTACTGACAATGACGGCCTTTGCCCAACGCCACGCGATCAGCGATGTCTGCATCCTCACCGCGGACATCGAACGCTCGATCGCCTTCTACACCGACAGGCTCGGCTTCACCCTGAAGCACCGCGCTCCCGGTTTCGCCGATTTCAACGGCGCCGGGCTGACACTGGCCCTATGGGACATCGGCCATATCAGCCATCATGCCGGCCTGTCGGCCGAGCGCGGTTCGGGCCATCACAATGTGCTGATCGCCGTGCTGATGTCCTCGCCGGCCGAACTGGATGCCTGCCACGCCGAGCTCGCCGCCAAGGGCGTGGCCTTCGAAAGACCCCCAGCCGATTATGCCTGGAATGCGCGCTGCTGCTATTTCGCCGGCCCGGATGGAGAGGTCTGGGAGCTCTATGCCTGGCTCGACGGCGGTGCGCCAGGGAAACTGGCATGAGCAGAATCCTGATCCGCAACGCCACCATCCTTGCCATGGGCGGCGAGCATGGCAGCACGCCCTTCGGGGGCGATATCCTGGTCGAGGGCAATTGCATCGCCGCCATCGGCCCTGATCTCGGCGACCACCCCGGCGCGAGGCTGATCGACGGGCGCGGCCGGCTGGTGATGCCGGGCCTCGTCAACGCCCACACCCATTCCGGCGAAACCTTTTTCCGGGGGCGCTATGAGTGCCTGCCGCTGGAATTATGGCTGCTCTATGCCTATCCGCTGCTGATGGGCCCGCTGCTGCCGCCGCGCCTGCTCTATCTGCGCACGCTGCTGCTCGCGATGGAATCGCTGAAGGGCGGCGTCACCCTGCTGTGCGACGATTTCTTCGACCCGCCCCGTCACGATCTCGACCGGCTCGGCACCGTGTTCCGTGCCTATGAGGATGCCGGCATCCGCGCCAATGTCTCCAGCGCGGTGATGAACATCCATCCGCTGGATGCCGTCGCCTATGGCCGGCAGACCATGCCGGCCGACCTGCAGGCGAAACTCGATTTCGGCCCGCCGATCACCGCTGCCGCCTATGTCGACTATTGCCGCTCCGCCCTGGCGGCCTTCCAGGACAGGGCCGGACGGCTGCGCTTCATGATCGCTCCCTCCGCGCCCCAGCGCTGCACGCCCGAGCTGATGCTGGCCTGTAACGAGCTGGCCCAGCAATGGCGCGTGCCCTTCCATACCCACATCCTGGAAACCAAGACCCAGGCGGTGACCGGCGAACTCCTGCATGGCAAGAGCCTGATCCGCTACCTGCACGATCTCGGCCTGCTCCATTCCGGCATCACCATTGCCCATTCGGTCTGGGTCGACGAGAACGATATCGCCCTGATGGGCGCGGCGGGCTGCTCGGTGGCTCACAATGCCGTCTCCAATCTGAAGCTCGGTGCCGGCATCGCGCCGCTCCGCCGCCTCATCGATGCCGGCGTCACCATCGGCCTTGGCACGGACGGCGTCTCATCGAACGACAGCGCGCGCATCTTCGACGTCATGCGTACGGCGGCCCTGGTACAAAGTGCCACCGGCCCCGATCATGAACGCTGGGTCTCCGCCCGGGAAATCCTCAACGCCGCCACGCTGGGCGGCGCGCGTACGGCCCTTCTGGGAGAGCTCACCGGCTCCCTCGAAGTCGGCAAGCGCGCCGACCTGATCATGCTTCGGCTCGACAGCCTCGCCTTCACGCCGCTCAACGACATCGTCAGGCAGCTCGTCTATGCCGAGAACGGCGCTTCGATCGAACGCGTGATGGTCGAGGGCGAGATCGTGGTGGAACAGGGCCTGTTGACCCGTATCGACGAGGAAGCCGTCCTGGCCGAGATCCGCGAGGCCATGCCGGCTTTCCTGGCTGGTCATGCCGAGATCGAAGCCCGCAACGCCATCTTCCATCCCTATTTCGAGCAGATGCATCAGCGCGCCACGGCCCTGGATGTCGGCATGGACAGATATGCCGGTTCTCGCGGCTGACCAGCGGAAAAATGCTCTATGCGGCGGCCGGGCCTGACCGCCGCCCCGTCTCGACCAGGCCGGCCCAGCGCCCCGGCGTCACCCCATAGGCCTTCTTGAAATGGCGGGTGAGGTGGCTCTGATCGGCAAAACCGGTGGCGGCGGCGACCTCGGCGAGGGTTTCGCCGGCCGCTATCAAGGCGCGGGCCTGCCCCAGGCGCCGCATCAGCAGGAAGCGGTGCGGACTGGTGGCGAAAGCCGCCCGGAAATGCCGTGACAGGGCGTAGCGATCGAGCCCCGCGATCTCCTCCAGTTCCTCCGACCGCACGGCCTGGAGGGCATGGGCCTCGAGATAGTCGCGCACCCGGTCGACCTGCCGCCAGGCCAGGCTGCCGAGAGGCTTGAGCGGTTGGCCGGCGTGGCGCGCCAGCCCCTGTGCCAGGCGGGCAATGAGATCGTCAGCGGCAAGCTGTTCCAGCCCGCGGTCGAGCGGGCCGAGCAAGCCGAGAATATCCTCGCGCAGCGCCGGATCGCTGAACACCGGCTGGCGCAGGAAGGGTAGCGACACCGCGCCGTCGCCGAGCCCCCGCATCAGGAGCGAGGGTTCCAGATAAAGGATGCGGTAATGCAATCCCTCTTCGGTGCCGGCGCCGCCATCATGCAGCTCATCGGGATGCAGCACCAGGACCTGTCCCGGCAGGCTGGCGCGCGATACGCCGCGGTAACGGAAGCTCTGGACGCCGTCGAGGGTGACGCCGACGGCATAGGTATCGTGGCGATGCAGCTCGAAGGCATTGCCGTGGAACCAGGCTTCCATGCGCTCGATACCGGGCAGCGGCGGCGCGGTGCGGACGCTGTCGCCGCACGAACGTTCAAGACCCTGGAAGGCCTGCTGCCCTAGGGCTGACGGCGTGGTTCCGGCTAGGGGCTCGGCCTCCGGAGATTCTGACTCGAAAGTCGTCATTCATGTTCGATACCAAGTTTGCCATCGTGTTGCGAGACGATCTTGCCTCCTGGCAGGCACTCAACGTCACTGCCTTCCTCACCAGCGGCATCATCGCCCAGACACCCGACATGATCGGCGAGCCCTATCGTGATCGCGCCGGGCGCTTCTACAATGCCCTGTCGGTACAGCCGGCGATCGTACTGGCGGCCGATGCGGAAACGATGAGCGCAATCCACCGCCGCTCGCTCGACCGGGGCATCAAGACCTCGCTCTATATCGAGGAGATGTTCAAGACTGGTCACGATGCCGCCAATCGCGCCGTCTTCGCCGATTACGCCGTCGACGATGCCAAGGTGGTCGGGATCGCGCTCCGGGCGGACAAGAAGGTCGTCGACAAGATCGTCAAGGGCGCGAAAATGCACCCCTGAGACTGGCAGGTCGGGATCGATAGGTCGGGATCGATAGGCCGAGCCCGACGAGGCAGGAAACGTTCAAGCCTTCACATTCGCCACCGAACCGCCGGTCACCCGCACGAGGTCGGCCGGCGTGGTGCGGAAGGCATGGGTCGGCGACCCCGCCGCTGCCCAGACAGGATCGAGGGCAAGCAGGTCCTCGTCGATCAAAATGAGGGCCGGCGCGAGATGCCCGACCGGCGCCACGCCGCCCACCGCAAAGCCGGTGGTGGCTTCGACCCAGGCCGGATCGGCCCGCTCGACCTTGCGGCCGAGGGCGGCGCCGACCTTGGCGCGGTCGATGCGGTTGATGCCTGACGCGACCACCAGGATCGGCATCTCGCCCGAGCGGAAGATGATCGACTTGGCAATCTGCGCCACGCTGCAGCCCACGGAAGCGGCAGCCTCCGCCGCGGTATGGGTGCCCTCGGCGAACATCGCGATAGTGTCGGGATGCCCGGCCTGCAGCAGGGCCTGGCGGACCCGGTCAATGGCTTGCGTCATGAAATCGTCCTCATCCGAAAGCCGGGAAGGTTAGGGCAGGCCGGCGAGGGTGCCAAGCGAAGCATGGTTGTCCTGGGATCGCAGGCGTCTCGCCTGCTTTTGGAAGCGCCGCGCTTAGGAAAGACAGAGGCAGGCGAGACGCGTGCGATCCCAGGGATACCCCATCAGGACAGCGCGTAGCAAAAGCGCGGAATCAGGCCGTTCTCGCGGGCCTCGCGTTCCAGCCCCTCGCGAAAATCGGGATGGGCGAGGCCGATCAGGGCCTTGGCCCGCTCGGCCACCGAACGCCCCTTCAGATTGACCATGCCATATTCGGTGACGACATACATCACGTCCGTCCGCGGCGTGGTGACCACATTGCCCGGCGTCAGATTGAGCACGATGCGGCTGCGGCGATCGCCACGCTTGTCGAAGGTCGAGGACATGCACAGGAACGACTTGCCGCCCTTGGAGGCATAGGCACCGCGCACGAATTGGAGCTGGCCGCCAGTGCCCGAGATATGGCGATGGCCATCGCTCTCGGAGGCAGCCTGGCCCTGCAGATCCATCTGCGTGGTATTGTTGATCGACACCACATGGTCGTTCTGCGCGATATTGTGCGGCAAATTGGTGTAGTCGACCGGGTAGGATTTGAAATCGGGGTTGCGGTCGATCGCTTCATATTGGCGGCGCGAACCAGCCGCGAAGGTGAAGGCCGAGCAGCCCCGGTCGATATTCTTGCGCGCACCGGTCACCAGGCCGGCGTCATAGAGCGAGACGATGCCGTCAGTCATCATCTCGGTATGGATGCCGAGATCATGGATGCCGCTGTCCTTGAGGATGGTGCAGACGGCGTTGGGCATGCCGCCGATGCCGATCTGCAGGCAGGCGCCGTCGTCGATCTCCGCGACGATGCGGGCTGCGACTGCCCGGTCGATCTCGCTCGGCTCGGGATTACCGATCTCCGGTGCCTTCTGGCCGTCACCCTCGATGATGTGGTCGACTGCGCTGACATGGATGCGGTTGCCCTCGCCAAAGACATAGGGCGTATCCTCGTTGACCTCGACGACAACGGTACGGGCCCGTTCGAGGATGGCCTCGACATAGGTAGCGCCGCCGCCGAAGTTGAAATAGCCCTCCGCATCCATCGGTGCCGTCTTGATCACGACAATGTCCACGGGATCGATGAAGCGGCGATAGAAGTCCGGCGCCTCGCCGAAATTCATCGGAATGTAGTTACAGCGTCCGGCATCGTGCTGCTTGCGGTCATAGCCGGAGAAGTGCCAGTTGAACCAGCCGAAATGCTCGCCATTGGGATCGCATTCCTGGGTGGCGCGCGCCCGCATGGTGAGGCAGTGGCGGATCTTGACGTCATGGAGTTCGTCGCGCCGGGCGGCGAGGGCCACCTCGAAGGCATCTGGCTGGGTCAGCCCGAATCCATAGTCGAGCCACATGCCCGGCTTGACCCGCGCCGCCGCCTCGGCCGCCGTGATCTTGGTCGCCTGCTTTCCCCGAAGGCCAATGGTCATGGCGCTTCCTCCCAATCGTGACGGCGCTTTGCGCCCTTTGCGTCAGCTTCCCTGACGACCATAGCGCTGTCAACCAAAGGGGAGGGACGGACATGGCTTTCCGGAAGCCGGAGCATCCCGTCCGCAGACGCGGTGCGCCGATCTCCTTAGCACCATCGGGTGATGAAGCGGATCGGCATCTTCCTTGAGCAAAATGCGGTGTTTCCAAAGATGCCGATCTGGAGATCGACACACCGGACACACGCCGCCGACGAAAGGCCATTGCGTCCGTCCGCAATCTCATCTATATCCCATTTGAAATGAATATCACATAGTGAAATTTATTTCAAAATTAATCGAAAACACCGGGAAACAAGCCCGGCAAACACCATCGGGAGGTGAGGATGCCCATCAGGAAATGGCTCATCGGACTGGCTGCGAGCGCGGCCTTTGTCTCCGGCGCGAGCGCGCAGGCAGACAGCAAGTTCCGCTGCAAGGAAGGCGAGACCTATGTGATGAACGTCATGGTCTCGGGTGTGGAATATTGGTTCCCGGTCTATGAGGCCTTCAAGCAGGCCGCCCAGTCGATGGGTTGCAAGACGGCCTATACCGGCACGCCGGAATATGACGTCACCAAGCAGATCGCGAGCTTCGACCAGGCCCTGGCCAAGAAACCGGCAGGCATCCTCGTCCACCCGATGAATTCGGATCCCTTCATCGAGCCGATCAATCGCGCCGTCGACTCCGGCGTTTCGGTGGTGACCTTTGCGGCCAACTCGCCCAATTCCAAGCGCGCTTCCTATGTCACCTCCGACAATAACCGGGAAGGGAGCGCCGCCGCCGACATGGTCGCCAAGGCGCTCGACGGCAAGGGCGACTATGCCGTCTTGGAAAACCCCGGACAGGACAATCACGACAAGCGTGTCGCCGCCTTCATCGCCCGCATGGGCGAGAAATATCCCGGCATGAAGCTGGTCGGCCGGACCGCCACCAACCAGGATCCGAACAAGGCCTATCAGGCGGTGCAGTCCCTCGCCCAGGCCAATCCCAATCTCGCCGCTTTGTTCATGCCCGAGGCCAATTCGGCCCTGGGGGCAGCCCAGGCCTCCCAGGAGCTCGGCGGCAAGATCAAGGTGATGACCGCCGACGTGAACGGCAAGATCCTCGACATGATCAAGGCCGGACAAGTCTTCGGCTCTGTCAATCCCAATCAGGGCATCCAGGGCTATATGGGCTTCATGCTCCTGTTCATGGCCCAGCACCCCGATCTGATCGACCCCATGAACGACTGGAAGCGCGCCGGCTATAACCCGATGGGTGTCCCCTTCGTCGACAATGGCTTTGCCGTCGTCTCCAAGGACAATGCCGACGACTTCTATTGGGACGCCTATCTCAAGCGCCGCGGCACCAAGGGCATCGAGGAGTGAGGCAGCACGCCTGCCTCTTCCCGCAGCTCCACTATTCGAGGCTCGTTCAAGAATAGCCTCGGTGCCGCCCCGATGGGGCTCCCTACCTGGCAATCTCGCAAGCTTTGCTTGCGAGAGGGATCCAGAGGTCGATGTGCTGACTGACCTCTGGATCCCATTCCATCTCCTACGTCCCGCCAGTTTCCTTGCCATTATCCAGGACGAAGACCGGTCATGACCCAAGATCTCGCCCTTGAAGCGACTGGCATCAGCAAAGCCTATGGAGCGATCCAGGCCCTGCGCAATGTCAGCCTCAGCGTCCGCAAGGGCGAGATCCATGCCCTCGCCGGGGAGAACGGCGCGGGCAAATCCACCCTGATGAACATCATCGACGGCATCGTCAGGCCCGATACCGGCGAGATCCGCATCCGCGGCGAAAAGGTCGAGATCGGTTCGCCGGCCCGGGCACAGGCCCTCGGCATCGGCCTGGTGCATCAGGAGATCGCCCTGTGCGGCGGCATTTCGGTGGCCGAGAACATCTTCATGGCCGCCACCAACGCCCGCCGCGGCTTTTTCATGAATTATGGCGAGCTCCGCGAAAAGGCGCGCGCCCTCCTGGCCGATCTCGGCCGTATCGACCCCGACAGCCTCGTCGGTGATCTCACCATCTCCGAGCAGCAGATCGTCGAGATAGCCAAGGCGCTGACCCTCGACTGCTCGATCCTCATTCTCGACGAGCCGACCGCCGCGCTGACCGAGCGCGAAGCCGGCAAGCTCTTCGCCATCATGGCCGGCCTCAAGGCACGCGGCATTTCCATCATCTATATCAGCCACCGCATGGCGGAGATCTTCGCCCATTGCGACCGCATCACCGTGCTGCGCGACGGCCAGCACGTCTCGACCGACGATATCGCCGACATGACGCCCGAAAGCGTGGTCGGCAAGATGGTCGGGCGGACCCTGGGCACGCTCTATCCGCCGAAGAACCCAGGCAGCGCCGAAGCGTCCGCCTTGATGAGTGTGGACGGCCTCTCCGACGGTGTGCATTTCAAGGACATCTCCTTCGAGCTCCGGCGCGGCGAGGTCTTGGGTGTCGCCGGGCTGATCGGCGCCGGCCGTACCGAAATGGCGCTCGGCATTTGCGGGCTGATGCGTCGCAGCGCCGGCAGGATCGTGCTCGACGGACGCGATGTCACGCCCTCGACCTATGCCGACAGTATCGCCAGCGGCATCGTCTATCTCTCGGAGGACCGCAAGGGGTCGGGCATCTTCCTCGATCTGCCGATCGCGGCGAATGTCTCGGCACTCGACCTCGGCCGTGTCTCCACCCGCATCGGCTTCGTCGATCGTGCGGCCGAACTGGAGCAGGCGCGCCGCCTCGGCGATCTCCTGCGCCTCCGCCGCGGCTCGCTGAACGATGCGGTCGCCACGCTGTCGGGCGGCAACCAGCAGAAGGTTGCCATCGCCAAGATGCTGTCGGTGTCCCCCAAGGTCATCCTGCTCGACGAGCCGACCCGCGGCGTCGATGTCGGCGCCAAGGCGGAGATCCATCGCATCCTGCGCGAACTCGCCGACCAGGGCACCGGCATCCTGGTGATCTCTTCCGAACTGCCCGAGCTGATTGGCCTCGCCGATCGCATCCTCGTCATCCACGAGGGCGAAATCGTCGGCGAGGTCACGGAAACGGAAATGACTGAAGACAAGCTGATCCGCCTCGCATCCGGATTGGGCAAAGACGCCGGGAGGGCGGCATGACTGTCATGGGTGAAACCTCAGTGAATCAAAAACACCCCGAAGCGCCGTCGCGCGCCCGTCTCGGCTGGCTGCGCGGTCTCGGCAACATGCGCGAGCTCGGCCTCCTGCTGATCATCCTGGCTCTGTGCGTGGTGATGTCCTTCGCCTCGCCCTATTTCCTGACCTGGACCAATCTGCGCGCCATGACGATGTCATTCGCCGTCGAGGGCATCGTGGTGGTTGGCATGACCGTGCTCCTGATTGTCGGCGCCATCGACCTGTCGGTCGGCTCCGTCGTCTGCATCGCCATGGTCATCGGCGGCTGGCTCTTCCTGGAGGGCGTCGATCCCTGGCTCGCCAGCGCCATGGCGATCCTTGCCTGCTCCGCCATCGGCGCCGCCATGGCGCTGGCGGTCACGCGCATCGGCCTGCATTCCTTCATCGTCTCGCTCGCTTTCATGGTCATCATCCGAGGCCTGTGCCTGGCGATCACCGGCGGCACGCCGCTGTCGCTGTTCTCCCTGCCGCCGAGCTTCAAATTCATCGGGCAAGGCTCGGTCTACGGCGTGCCGGTGGTGATCCTGATCTTCCTGGCCGTGGTCGTCACCTTCGACCTCCTCCTGCGCAAGGCCACCCTGTTCCGCCGCGTGTTCTACACCGGCTCCAACGAACGGGCCGCCGCCTATTCGGGCATCCGCACGGCCCGGGTGAAGTTCTTCTGCATCGTGCTGTGCTCGACGCTCGCGGGAGTGGCCGGCGTCATCTACATGGCCCGCTTCGGGGCGGCGACGCCGACCTTCGGCGTCGGCATGGAGCTCAACATCATCGCTGCCGCCGTGATCGGCGGGGCCAGCCTCAATGGGGGCTCGGGCACCATCCTCGGCGCCATCCTTGGCATGGCCCTTCTATCGGTGGTGTCGAGCTCGCTGATCCTGCTCGACGTCTCGCCCTACTGGCAGGACACCATCCGTGGCCTGATCCTGTTTGCCGCCGTCGCCTTCGATCACCTGCTACATAAGCGCAAGCAGGCCCTGACTCGTAAGGCATAGGACAAGCATCGTGGCAAAAGAGAACGAAGGCGACCAGCGGCTCCGCCGCATCCATCGGGTATTGGTCATGCATTACATCGAAGGCCTTTCGCAGGCGGAGATCGCCAAGCGCACCGGCCTGTCCCATCCGATGGTCAATCGCCTCGTCAAGGAGGGGCACGAGCGCGGCTATGTCCGGATCGAGGTGAAGTCGCCGCGCCAGGACTTGTTCGAGCTCGAACAGGCCCTGGCTGAGGCGAGCGGCCTCACCGAAGCGATCGTGGTGCCCTCCGCCTCCGACCAGGAGGGCGTCAACCTCCAGGCTGCCGGGCGTTCGGTCGCCGACCATATCCTCACCGTGCTCCGGGACGGCGACACCATCTGCGTCTCCGGCGGCGTCGGCGTCAGTGCCGTCATCCAGGCCCTGGCGCCCACCCGCGCCTATGACGTCACCGTGGTGCCGGCGACCGGCGGTGTGCAGGGCAAGCATTTCGTCGACGTCAACCACCTCGCCGCCCAGCTCGCCTCCAAGCTGCAGGGACGCGCCTTCCAGATCCATGCGCCGA
Organism: Labrys sp. HAY1-8F; assembly: GCF_056754975.1. NCBI lineage: Bacteria > Pseudomonadati > Pseudomonadota > Alphaproteobacteria > Hyphomicrobiales > Xanthobacteraceae > Labrys > Labrys sp. HAY1-8F. The sequence continues at coordinate 2,716,409 of NZ_JBPGWZ010000002.1, forward strand.
TCTTCGCGGCCTCGCGCGCCGAGCGGGACGTGCTGATGTCGCTGCAATCGGTCGGCGAAGTGCTGGACCGGGCGCGCGGCGCCCGCATCGCCCTGGTCGGCATCGGCTCGGTGCTGTCGGAAAGTTCGACCTATTTCAGCCTCCACGCCCCGGACGCCGGTGGGCTCGACGGCCTCAGGCAAAGCCGGGCGGCCGGGGAGCTGATCGCCCATCTCATCGATGCCGACGGCCGCCCCTGCGACTACCCCCTCAACGAACGCGTCGTCGCGCTCAGCCCCGAGGAACTCAGGGCCATCCCGATGACCATCGGCATCGCCACCGGCGCGCACAAGGCCGAGCCGATCGCCGGTATCCTGCGCGGCGGCTATCTCGACATCCTCGCCACCGACGAGGCGACCGGCACCCACGTTCTCGACATTCTCAAGAGGCCGACATGACCCCTCCGTTTCCCTTGCGCAAACTGGGCCACTCCGACATCGCAGCCAGCGCCATCGCGCTCGGCACCTGGGCCATGGGCGGCTGGATGTGGGGCGGCCATGATGACGAGGCCTCGATCGCCGCGATCCGCGCCTCCATCGACAAGGGCGTTACGCTGATCGACACCGCCCCGGCCTACGGCCTCGGCCGCGCCGAGGCGCTGGTGGGGCAGGCCGTCAAGGGCCGCCGCCACGAGGTCGTGATCGCCACCAAATGCGGGCTCAACTGGCATCACGGCAAGGGCAATCACTTCTTCGACGAGATGAGCCACAAGGTGCATCGCTATCTCGGCCGCGACGGCATCCTGCACGAGATCGAGCAGAGCCTGGCGCGCCTGCAGACCGACTATATCGACCTCTACATCACCCACTGGCAGGACCCGACCACCCCGGTGGCCGAGACCATGGACACGCTGCTCGAACTGAAGCGGGCCGGCAAGATCCGGGCCATCGGCGTCAGCAACGTCACCGCCGACGACCTGAAGGCCTATCTCGCCGCAGGCCCCGTCGACGCCATTCAGGAACGCTACTCCATGCTCGACCGCGAGATCGAGACCAGCCTCCTGCCGGTTACCGCGGCCAACGGCGTCTCCACGCTCAGCTATTCGTCGCTGGCGCTGGGACTGCTTACCGGCAAGATCGGGCCGGAGCGCGATTTCGACGGCGACGACCTGCGCAAGGACAATCCGCGTTTCTCGCGCGACAACCGGGCCCGCGTCGCCGATTTCGCCACAGAGGTGACCCCGATCGCCTCAGCCCATGGCGCGACGATCGCCCAGCTCGTGATCGCCTGGACCATCGCCCAGCCGGGCATCACCTATGCCCTGTGCGGGGCGCGCGACGAGCAGCAGGCCAGCGAGAATGCCGCCGCCGGACGGCTCGCTCTGTCGGCCGATGACCTCGCCGCCATCGACCGCGCCATCGCGGCGCATCTTGCTGCCGTCACGGCCTGACAGGGTGGAGTTGGTGGCATGACGCTCATCCGGGCGGAACGGCTCGACAGGCTGCGCGCAAAGGGCCACACGGCGGTCCTTGTCGTCGGCGGCGGCATCAACGGCATCAGCACCTTTCGCGAGCTTGCTCTGCAGGGGATCGATGTCGTGCTCGTCGAGCGCGGCGACTTCATGAGCGGGGCCAGCGCGGCGCCCTCCCGCATGATCCATGGCGGACTGCGCTATCTGGAGAATGGGGAGTTCGGCCTGGTGAAGGAGTCCCTGCTGGAGCGCAACCGCCTCCTGCGCAACGCCCCCCATTACGTCAGCGCCCTGCCGACCCTGGTCCCGCTGGCCAACCGCTTTTCCGGCACCGCCTCGGCGATCCGCCGCTTTTTTGGCGGGCGGCCGAAGCCGGGGCCACGCGGTGCCCTGATCGTGCGGCTGGGGCTCGCCCTCTACGATTTCTATGCCAGCCGCGAGCGCCAATTGCCGAAGAGCCGCTTCTTCGGCCGCCGCGCCACCCGCCTGAACTGGCCCGCCTTCCATCCCGACATCAGCTATGCCGCCCTTTATCATGACGCCAAGATCAGCCGGCCGGAGCAGCTCGGTCTCGAACTGATCGCCGATGCGGAGGCGGCCTCGCCCCAAGCGCTCGCACTCAACCATCTCGGTCTCTCCAGCCTGGATGGCACTGTCGCTGAACTCACCGACAGCCTGACCGGCGAGCGCATCACCCTTGCCGCCGCGGTGATCGTCAATGCCAGCGGAGCCTGGATCGACCATACCAACACCCTGCTGTCGGGCCGGCAGAGCACACTGATCGGCGGCACCAAGGGCTCCCATCTCGTCCTCGACAACCCAGCCCTGTTGAACGCCATCGGCGAGCGCATGGTCTATTTCGCCAATCGCGAAGGGCGCGTGTGCATCCTGTTCGCCCATTTCGGCCATATCCTCGCCGGATCGACCGACATTCGCGTCGACACGCCCGACGGCGTGCGCTGCGAGGCTGGTGAAACCGCCTATATCCTGGAGTCGATCCGCGAGGTCTTTCCGGCCATCCCCCTGTCGGAAGCCGATATCCTGTTCCGCTTCGCCGGGGTTCGCCCCCTGCCGCGCGCCGATGCGAATGTGAACGCCGAGATCTCGCGTGACCACAGCTGTGAATGGTCGACGCCTCCGGGGCCGGTTCCCATCCTCAACCTCGTCGGCGGCAAATGGACGACCTTCCGCGCTTTCGGTGCCCAGGCCGCGGACACGGTGCTGGCCCGCCTCGAGGCGACCCGTATGCTGTCGAGCGAGGCCATGGCGATCGGCGGCGGCAAGGGCTTTCCCCAAGGCGAAGCCGGACGCCGGGACTGGCTGCACCAGGCGGCCATCTCGACGGGAGCTTCGCAGGCGCGCTGCGCCGCCTTGTTCGAACGCTACGGCACGCGCATGCTCGATTTCACGCCCGGCGCCGACGATGCCCCCCTCGCCGGTCTACCAAGCTACAGCCGTGACGAGATCCGCTGGATCCTCGCCACTGGCCAGGTCGCCACTCTGGCCGATCTTGTTCTCCGGCGCATGACCATCGCCTTCAGCGGCGAGCTGTCGCTCGATGCGATCCACGAACTCGCCGCGCTGGCGGCTTCCTCTCTGGGCTGGAGCCAGGCGCATACCCAAGTCGAGATCGACCGGCTGCTCACCCATCTCGATCACTTTCACGGCCTCGCGGCGGCGACGCTCGCGGCCCGCAATTCTTCACTTTCGGCCCCTTTTTACCCTCCCCTGGAGGGGGAGGGTCGACGCGAAGAGTCGGGGTGGGGTGATTTCTTGACGAGGAAGTTCCGTTCTCCACGCCAAACCCCTGCCTATTCCCACCCCACCCCGGCCCCTATGGGCCGCCCCTCCCCCTCCAGGGGAGGGTAAGAAAAGCCACAGGGAAGACCCATGTACCTCACCAAGAAAGTCCGGATGAACCGCCTGTTCGGCGCCGGCAAATGTCTTGACGTCGCCATCGACCATGGCGTCTGCAACGAGCCCTCCTTCCTCGACGGGCTGGAGGATATGGGCAAGGTCGTGCGCATGCTGGCCGATGCCGGCCCCGATGCCATCCAGATGAATTACGGCCAGGCCGACCTGCTGCAGGAGATCCCGGGCAAGCACAAGCCTGCCCTGGTGATGCGCATCGACATGGGCAATCCCTACAACCGCCAGCGCCATCGCGAGATGTGGGCCCTCCTGCAAAACGCGCAGGACCCGATTGCCCCGGCGCTCCGCATGGATGCGGCCTGTGTGGTGGTCAATCTCTTCATGCTGCCGGACGAACCCGACCTGTTCCGCCAATGCATCGAAAATATTTCGCGCGTCGCCCAGGATTGCGAGAAATACGGCATGCCGCTGATGATCGAGCCGCTGGTCATGCAGCCGGCCAGCGAGCGCGGCGGCTATCTCGTCGACGGTGACGCCGAAAAGATCGTGACGCTGGTGCGCCTCGCCCGCGAGCTCGGCGCCGACATCGTCAAGGCCGATCCCACCAGCGATTCCGGCGATTTCCATCGCGTGGTCGAGGCCGCCCGCTGCCCCGTGCTGGTGCGCGGCGGCGGCAAGGCGGATCTGCGCCAGGTCTTCGCCAACTCCCACGCTTTGATGCGCCAGGGCGCGCATGGCATGGTCTATGGCCGCAACATCTACCAGCACGACAACCCCGCCCGCGTGGTCAAGGCCCTGATGGCGATGATCCATCAGGGCGCCGACGATACGCAGGCCTGGGCCATCTACGAGGCCGCAGCGTGACGCGCCATCTCCTCGGCATCGACGCCGGCAACACCGTGGTCAAGGCCGTCCTGTTCGACCTCGAAGGACGGGTCTTGGCGCGGGCGGCGCTCGACGGCCAATCGCGACAGCCCCATCCCGGCCATGTCGAGCGCGACATCGCCGAACTCTGGGCCAATGCCGCCACGGTGATCCGGCGCTGCCTCGAGCAGGCCGGCGTCGAGGGCAAGGACGTCATCGGCATCGGCACCGCCGGTCACGGCAACGGCCTCTATCTCATCGACCAGAACGACCAGCCTCTCATCGGCATCCAGTCGATCGACAACCGGGCCGCCGACCTCGCCGCCGAACTGCGCACTTCGCCGGCTGCCGACGCCCTCTATCCGCTCTGCCTGCAGCGGCCATGGCCGGCCCAGACGGCGACGCTCCTGATATGGCTGAAGCAGAACCGGCCCGATCTCTACGCCAGGGCCGGTACCGCCTTCCTGTGCAAGGACGCGATGACGCTGATGCTTACCGGCAGGCGCGTCTCCGATTTTTCGGACATGAGCGGCGCCGGCCTGCTGCGCCTCCCCGAGCGGCGCTATGACGACGCCTTGCTGGCGGCCTACGGCCTCGGCGATGCAGCAGGACTGCTGCCCGATCTCGTCGAGTCCGAAGCTTCGGCAGGCGGCGTGACCGCCGGCGCCGCCGCCACCACCGGGCTCGCCGAGGGTACGCCGGTTGCCGCCGGCTTCTTCGACATCATCGCCTCGATGATCGGCGCCGGCATCAACACGCCCGGCGAGGCGGCGATCGTGGCCGGCACCTGGGGCATCAACCAGGTGGTACGCGAGACGCCGCTGATAGACCAGCGGGTGTTCCACGCCTCGACCTGGCGCCCCAACCGCTATGTCGCCGTCGAATCCAGCGCTACCTCGGCCGTCAATCTCGAATGGTTCGTGCGCGAGTTCGGCGGCGGACATGGTCCCACCGAGTTCGAAGCCTGCAACGCGCTGGTCGCCTCGGTCACGCCCCATGCGGAACTGCCGCTGTTCCTGCCCTTCCTGTTCGGCGCTTCCACGCATCCCGACGCACGCGGCGCCTTCATCGGCCTCGCCGGCTGGCACGGCAAAGCGGAAATGCTCCACGCGCTCTATGAGGGCGTGGTGTTCGAACATCGCCGCCATATCGAGCGCCTGCGCAGCGCCGGCGCCGATATCACCCGTGCCTCGCTGTCCGGCGGGGGCTCGCGCAGCCCGGTCTGGTGCCAGATGTTCGCTGATATTCTCGACCTGCCGGTCACGGTAGCCGAATGCCAGGAAACCGGTGCGCTTGGCGCGGCCATCGCGGCGGGCGTCGCAGCCAGGGCCTTCCCGACGCTCGACGACGGCATCGCCGCCATGGTGCGCCAGGCCGCGCAGTACCAGCCCCGCATCTCGGACCGGGCGCTCGTGGAGGCACGCTACCGCCTCTATTGCAGCCTCGCCGAGACCATGCCCGAACACTGGAAACGCTATCGCGAGGGCGCATGAGCGAACGCATCGAGCGTGAATGCACAGATCTTGGCGCCTACGACTATGTCGTCGTCGGTGCCGGCTCCGGCGGCTGCGTGCTGGCCAACCGGCTCAGCACCGATCCCAAGGCCAGGGTATTGCTGCTCGAAGCCGGCGGCTCGGATCGCTATCACTGGATCCACATCCCAGTCGGCTATCTCTATTGCATGGGCAATCCCCGCACCGACTGGGGCTACAGGACCGTGGACGAGCCAGGCCTGAACGGGCGCTCGCTCGCTTATCCGCGCGGCCGGGTGATGGGGGGCTGCTCCTCCATCAACGGCATGATCTATATGCGCGGCCAGGCCGCCGACTATGACCATTGGCAGCAGCTCGGCAATGCCGGCTGGGGCTGGGACGACGTACTGCCGCTGTTCCGACGCTCGGAGAACCACCATGCCGGAAGCGCGCCCTTTCATGGTTCGGAGGGCGAGCTGCGCGTCGAGCGCCAGCGCCTGTCCTGGCCGATCCTGGACTCGGTGCGCGAGGCGGCCGAGGAACTCGGCGTGCCCCAGATCGACGACTTCAATGCCGGCGACAACACCGGCTCGGCCTATTTCGAGGTCAACCAGAAGGCCGGCTTTCGCTTCAATGCCGTGCGGGCCTTCATCAATCCCGTCAGGCACCGCAAGAACCTCACCATTCTCACCGGGGCGATGGCCGAGCGCATCCGTTTCGTCGACGGACGCGCCGATGGCCTCGAACTGAGGCTGGATGGCAAGCCCGCCTGCGTCCGCGTCAAGCGCGAGCTGGTGCTGGCGGCCGGCGCCATCGGCACGCCGCAGCTCCTGCAGCTTTCTGGCGTTGGTCCGGCGGGGCTGCTGGCCAGGCACGGCATCCCCCTCGTGCTGGATGCGCCCGGCGTCGGCGAGAACCTGCAGGACCATCTGCAGATCCGCACCGTGTTCAGGATCAGCGGCGCACGTACCCTGAACGAATGGCAGGCCTCGTTGCTGGGCAAGGCTGAGATCGCCCTCACCTATGTCCTCAAGCGCTCCGGGCCGATGGCGATGGCACCGAGCCAGCTCGGCATCTTCATGAAGTCGGATGCGCGTTTTGGCAGCGCCAATATCGAGTTCCATGTCCAGCCTCTGTCGCTCGACGCCTTCGGGTCCCCGCTCCATCCCTTTCCGGCCATAACCGTCTCGGTCTGCAATCTCAGGCCGGAGGCACGCGGCCATGTCCGCATCGTCTCGCCGGATGCCCAGACTCATCCGGAAATCGCGCCGAACTACCTTTCCACGGAAGGCGACCGTGCGGTCGCGGCCGATTCGATCCGCGCGGCCCGCCGCCTGATGGCGACCCGGCGCATGCAGGCCTTCCGGCCGGAGGAGCTGAAGCCGGGGCCGGCGATCCAGTCGGCCGACGATCTCGCCAAGGCCGCCGGCGACATCGCCACCACCATCTTCCACCCGGTCGGAACGGCGCGGATGGGCACCGACGCGGCGGCCGTGGTCGACCCCGAGCTGCGCCTGCGCGGCATGTCCGGCCTGCGCATCGCCGATGCCTCGATCATGCCGACGATCGTCTCCGGCAATACCCATGCGCCCGTGGTGATGATCGCCGAGAAGGCCTCGGACATGATCGCCGCTGCCTGGCGGGGGTGAGGTCGTCCTTTGGAGGGGCGGGTGTTCGGACCCGGCTCTTTCAAGGTGTTGAGGTCCGAAGTCCAAATAGGGCAGAGCGGCCCCTCATCCGCCCCTTGCGGGAGAAGGGGTCGGCAGGTGGATGAGGGGTGGCAACGCTCCTTCTTCCAAAATAATGCGACAATCCTTCCCTCTGGACGCCCGGCGATTCCGGGTCTAACCTTGGAATCGTTCCGAGGGGTGTCCTGCGCAAGCGGGGCTGAGATGGCCTAGAGCCGAACCCTTCGAACCTGATCCGGGTCATGCCGGCGAAGGGACGGGAACAGGGCTTTGGCGCTAGGAATTGGCTCCAGGTCCCGGAATCGGCTGGGATGCCGGTTCTGCCCAGACAATCGTCGCCCCGGATCTCCATGACTCGCAACGAGGAGGAGATCCATGAACATCCAAAATCCCAAGACCAAGATTGCCGCGCCGCAAAGCGTGACCACGGGCCCCATCGCCGGCTCCCGCAAGGTCTATGCGGCCCCCGCTTCGCATCCCCAGATGCGGGTGCCCTTTCGTGAGATCGCGCTGAGCGATGCTTCGCTCGCCCCGATCCGCGTCTATGATCCCTCCGGCCCCTATACTGAGGACAACGCTAGCATCGACCTGCAGCAGGGCCTGCCAACCCTGCGCGAAAGCTGGATTGCCGGCCGCGGCTTCGGCGCGATCGATGGCCGCACCGTTAGACCTGAGGACAATGGCAATGTCTCCGCCGACAGGCTCGTGGCACCCTGCCCGGCTGATCGTAAGCTGCGCCGGGGCGCCGACGGCCAGCGCGTCACCCAATATGAGTTCGCCAAGGCCGGCATCGTCACCGAGGAGATGGTCTACGCCGCCTTCCGTGAAAACCTCGCCCGCGAGAAAGCCTTGGACGGCGCGGCCGAGCGCCGGGCCGATGGCGAGGATTTCGGCGCGGCCATCCCTGAATTCGTCACGCCGGAATTCGTGCGCGACGAGATCGCCCTGGGACGGGCCATCCTGCCCGCCAACATCAACCATCTCGAACTCGAGCCGATGGTGATCGGCCGCAACTTCCTGGTGAAGGTCAACGCCAATATCGGCAACTCAGCCGTCACCTCGGGTGCCGCCGAGGAGGTGGAGAAGCTGGTCTGGGCCACGCGCTGGGGCGCCGACACCGTTATGGACCTCTCCACCGGGCGCAACATCCACAACATCCGCTCCTGGATCCTGCGCAACTCGCCGGTGCCGATCGGCACGGTGCCGATCTACCAGGCGCTGGAGAAGGTCGACGGCGATCCCTTGAAGCTCGATTGGGAGGTGTTCAAGGACACGCTGATCGAGCAGGCCGAGCAGGGCGTCGACTATTTCACCATCCATGCCGGCGTTCGCCTCGCCCATGTGCCGCTCACCGCCAGCCGCGTCACCGGTATCGTCTCGCGCGGCGGCTCGATCATGGCGCGCTGGTGCCTGGCCGGTCATCGCGAAAGCTTCCTCTACGAGCATTTCGGCGACATCTGCGACATCATGCGCCGCTATGACGTCTCCTTCTCGCTCGGCGACGGCTTGCGTCCGGGCTCGATTGCCGATGCCAACGACGCCGCCCAGTTCGCCGAACTGGAGACGCTGGGCGAATTGACCAAGATCGCCTGGGACAGGGGCTGCCAGGTGATGATCGAGGGGCCGGGCCATGTGCCGATGCACAAGATCAAGCAGAACATGGACAAGCAGCTCGCCGCCTGCGGCGAGGCTCCCTTCTACACCCTCGGGCCGCTGACCACCGACATCGCGCCGGGCTATGACCACATCACCTCCGGCATCGGTGCGGCGATGATCGGCTGGTTCGGCACCGCGATGCTCTGCTACGTCACGCCCAAGGAGCATCTCGGCCTGCCCAACCGCGACGACGTCAAGACCGGCGTAATCACCTATCGCATCGCCGCCCATGCCGCCGACCTCGCCAAGGGCCATCCGGCGGCCAAGGTCCGCGACGATGCCCTGTCGCAGGCGCGCTTCGACTTCCGCTGGGAGGACCAGTTCAACCTCTCCCTCGATCCGGATACCGCGCGCGCCTATCACGACGAGACCTTGCCCAAGGACGTGCACAAGGTCGCCCATTTCTGCTCGATGTGCGGGCCGAAATTCTGCTCGATGAAGATCACGCAGGATCTGCGAGAAGAAGTCCGGGCGATGGAAGAAGCCGCACGGCAGGGCATGGCGGAAAAATCGCGCGAATTCCTCGAACAGGGCGGGGCCCTCTATGTCCCGGCCGAGTGACGGACGACGGCGCATCACCATTGTCGGGGCCGGCGTTGCCGGCCTCGTTACGGCAATGGAATGCGCGGCGCGAGGTGCCGAGGTCGAGATCCTGGAGCGCAGCGAGGTCCTGGGTGCCCAGGCCTGTTCCTGGCTGGCCGGCGGCATGCTGGCGCCCTGGTGCGAGCGGGAAAGTGCCGAGGTCGAGGTCGAGCGGCGCGGCGAACTCGCTCTCGCCTGGTGGCCGCGCCATGTGCGGGAAACCGTTCAGCGCGGCACGCTGGTGGTCGCGCCCGCCCGCGACGGCAGCGAGATCGCCCGTTTCGCCCGCCGCACCCAGGCCCATCTCCCGATGGATGAGCCCGGCATTGCCACGCTCGAGCCCGATCTTGCGGGCCGCTTCCACCAAGGCCTGTTCTTTCCGCGCGAAGCCCATCTCGACCCGAGACGGGCGCTGCAGGTGCTGGCAGGGCGCCTCGCCGACCTCGGCGTCGCCATCCGCTTCGGGGTCGAGGCCAGGCCGCATGCCCTCGATGCGGACGCCGTGATCGACTGCCGGGGCTTTGCCGCACGTGCAGAGCTGCCCGATCTACGCGGTGTCCGGGGCGAGGCCATCGTCGTCCACGCGCCCGGCGTCAGCCTGTCCCGGCCCGTGCGTTTCCTGCATCCGCGCTTTCCGCTCTATATCGTGCCGCGCGCCGACCATCGCTTCATGATCGGCGCCACCATGATCGAGAGCGAGCATGACGGGCCGCCCACTCTGCGCTCGACCATGGAGCTGATCGCTGCGGCCTTCAGCCTGCATCCGGCCTTCGGGGAGGCCGAAATCCTCGAGCTCGAGGCCGGGCTGCGTCCTGCTTTTCCCGACAATCTGCCGCGCCTCACCGTGGTCGGGCGCGTCATCTCGCTCAACGGCCTGTTCCGCCACGGCTTCCTGCTCTCGCCGGCCCTGGCCCAGGAAGCCGCCGACCGGATCCTGCCCGTGCGGACAGCCCATCAAGGAGTTTTCGCATGACCTTGACCGTCAACGGTGAACGTCAGGAAACCGATGCCGCCACCCTCGCCCGCCTGCTCGAAGCGCTCGAACTCGGCGACAGCGTGGTGGCCACCGCCCTCAACGGCCGCTTCGTGCGAGCCGTTGATCGCGACCGAACCGCCCTCAAGGACGGCGATGCCGTCGAGATCCTTGCCCCCCGGCAGGGAGGATGACCATGGCCGACACCCTCATTTTCTACGACACACCCTTCACCTCCCGCCTGTTGCTCGGCACGGCGCAATATCCCTCGCCCGCCATCCTGGCGCAGGCCGTGCGCGCGTCCGGTACCGGTATCGTCACCGTCTCGCTGCGCCGGGAATCCGGTGGGGAGCGCAGCGGCCAGAGTTTCTGGAGCCTGATCCGAGAACTCGACGTCAAGGTGCTGCCCAACACTGCTGGCTGCCACAGCGTGAAAGAAGCGGTGACGACGGCGCAGATGGCGCGCGAAGTCTTCGGCACGACCTGGATCAAGCTGGAGGTGATCGGCGAGGCCGATACCTTGCAGCCCGATGTCTTCGGCCTGGTGGAAGCGGCCCGCATCCTCATTTCCGAAGGCTTCGAGGTCTTTCCCTACACCACCGAAGACCTGGTGGTCGCCGAACGCCTGGTCAATGCCGGCTGCCGGGTCCTGATGCCCTGGGGCGCACCGATCGGCTCGGCGCGCGGCCTCAACAATGTCTATGGCTTGCGCAGCATGCGCGCGCATTTCCCCGACATTCCGCTGGTTGTTGATGCCGGCATCGGCACGCCTTCACATGCAGCGCACGCCATGGAACTCGGCTATGACGCGGTGCTGCTCAACACCGCCGTCGCCAAGGCGGGCGATCCCGCCGGCATGGCGCGGGCCTTTGCGCTGGGTATCGAGGCCGGGCGGCTCGCCTTCCTCGCCGACCCCATGGTGCCGCGTGACATGGCGGCTCCCTCGACGCCGGTCTTCGGCAAGGCGGTGCTGGCATGAGCATCATCGACACTATCTGGCGTCTCGATCCCTTCTATCCCGTGGTCGAGAGCGTCGACTGGGTGGAGCGCCTGGTGAAGCAGGGCACGAAACTGGTGCAGTTGCGCATCAAAGAACGCGACGACGAGACTGTTATGCCCGAGATCCGCGCCGCCTTGGCAGTCTGCCGCGCCCATGGCGCCGATCTGGTGGTGAACGACTATTGGCAGGCGGCCATCGCGGCCGGCGCCGATTTCCTCCATCTCGGCCAGGGCGACCTCGACACCGCCGACCTCGCGGCCATACGCAGCGCGGGCCTGAAGCTTGGCATCTCGACGCATGATCATGCCGAACTTGCGCGCGCGCTCGCATGCGGGCCTGATTATGTGGCGCTGGGACCTATCTATCCCACCACGCTCAAGGTGATGCCTTTCGCGCCGCAGGGGCTCGAGCGCATCGGCGAATGGAAGAAGCTGATCGGCAAGCTACCGCTGGTCGCCATCGGCGGCATCACCCTCGAACGGGCGGCGGGTTGTCTCGCCGCAGGGGCCGACGTAACAGCCATGGTCAGCGACGTTACCCGTCATCCCGACCCGGATGCACGGATCCAGGCATGGCTGGCGGCAACCCGGCCAGCTTCGGTCAGGGCATGACGGCGATCGCGCTCAGCATTGCCGGTTCCGATTCGGGCGGCGGCGCCGGCATCCAGGCCGATCTTGCCGCCTTTCGCGCCTTCGGCGTGTTCGGCACCACGGCAATCACCGCAGTTACGGCGCAGAACACCTGTGGCATCCGCGCCATCCACGCGGTGCCGCCGCCGGTGCTCGCCGTGCAGATCGAGGCCGTGCTCGACGATTTCGACGTCGCCGCCATCAAGATCGGCATGATGCCGACAGCCGAACACGCACGAATCATCGCCGAACTGCTGGCAGACCGGCGGCTACCGATCGTGCTCGATCCCGTGATGTCAGCCACCACAGGTCGGCTGCTGGGCGAGACGGGCACATTTGAGGCCCTCAAATCCCATCTCCTGCCACTGGCCACCTGCCTCACGCCGAATCTGCCGGAAGCAGCGGCCCTGCTGAACGGCGCGCCAGCGGAGGGGGAAGCAGAGATGGTCGAGCAAGCCCAGGCACTCCTCGGCCTCGGCCCGCAGGCGGTAATGCTGAAGGGCGGGCATGGCCATCTCGGCGAGGCGGTCGATATTCTCGCCACCCGCGACGGCACCCGGCGCTTTGCCGGCGCCTGGGTCAGGAGCCCGAACCTGCACGGGACGGGCTGTGCCCTCTCGTCGGCCATCGCCGCCAATCTCGCAGGCGGCTGTACGCTTGCCGAGGCGGTTCACCACGCCAAGCAATGGCTGGCAGGTCGCCTCAAAGCTGGAATCGGGCTTCAGATCGGGCGGGGCAGCGGTCCCGCCGTGCCTTTCTGAGAGAAAATCGGGCAGCCATGCGAAAGATGCAGAGCAGCCCCTTCATTGCAGCAAAGCAATCCCATGCCACATTCCGTCCCATAATGTGGCGCAAATGGGGCAGGTTCTTTGCACAACTGCCAATGGGATCGACTTGGCTGCGAATGTGCTGCAGAGCAGCATGAAGCGTCCCACAAGCATAGATGCCCTTTCATTGCCTCCCTTACCCATGATATCGCGCAGCTAATTCATTGATGTTCGACTTGAACAACACGTATAGATCCAACGATTTCATGAATTATTATAAAAAATGAATTTTATTGGGAGAAATTTTATAATCATGGAAGTTATTTAATTGCATTTTAACTATCCGAGGTCATCATGCCTGTCTTATTTTTGCCTTGAAATCTGCGCGGACCTGTCACCAGTTCGAAAGCCGGTGTGGCGAAAACGCTACAGACTCCGTCAACGCTTTCTGCTTATATCCAGCCACTGTGATTTCCGGTTTTTTGGAGTATCGAACTATGAAAATGCGTTTGGCCCTCGCGGCTCTTCTGTTGACCTCGACCTCGGCCTTCGCTGCCGACCTGGCTCCCCAGGCTGTCGAGCCGGTCGCTCCGGTCGTCGCTCCCGTCTACAACTGGACCGGCTTCTACGCTGGTGTCCATGCCGGTGCGGCCATCGGCCAGGGCAAGATTGACCGCGCCAAGCTCAATGGCACTGGTTTCCTCGGCGGCGTGCATGCCGGCTACAATGCCCAGTTCGATGGCGGCTGGGTCGTCGGCCTCGAGACCGACATCGACTATTCGAGCGTCAAGAAGTCCAAGTCGGTCACCGACGGCAACATCGTCACTCGCGCCACCCTCAAGAACGAGTGGCAGGGTTCGACCCGCGCTCGCTTCGGTTATGCCTTCGACAACATCCTGCCCTACGTGACGGGTGGTGTTGCCTACGGCAACGTCAAGACCAGCATTGCCGGCGTTGGTTCCAAGACCGACACCCGCGTTGGTTGGACGGCTGGCGCTGGCGTCGAGTACGCCATCGACCAGAACTGGATCGTCCGCGGCGAAGCCCGTTATGTTGACCTCGGCGACAAGAACAGCACCTTCGGTGGCACCCGCCACAAGGTGAAGTTCAACTCCACCGACCTGACCCTCGGCGTCAGCTACAAGTTCTGATCCGCGTATCTGGATCATTGCGTAAGGAAGAGCCCGGCGAAAGCCGGGCTTTTTCTTTGTAGTACTCCTCGAAACAAGGCTATCTGGACTTACTTGCCGACAGGCACGGTGAAAGTCCCGCTTTTCATCCGCAAGTTTATGGAGACCTCCTATTGTCAAGTGGCCGAAAGAAAGTGTGATTTGCCCGATCTGGAACGAGGCCGCGACGGTACGCAGCGGCGAGCACCAATTGGGGGGGCAGGGCATTATCTACAGCACTAAGTGAATGCGGAGGGCAGCGACGCCGACAATACTTAGATTTGCATTACCACCCTCCCAGGCACACCCCATATAATTTCTTAAATAACATCGATCTCAATTTCAAAATATTTTCGAATCCTTGTGATTTAAAAACAACAATCCCAAATTACATGAAATTTTAACCATACGGAGTCGAAAAAAAATCTTCGATCTTTGTAGGAATTCCAGCCAAACCCAATTCGTTTGTCTGGCACTGTGACCGGAATGCTACAGACTCCCTGGATGGTTTCTGTTTATATGCTCCCACACTGAATTTCCGTTCTGGAGCCCTAGTAATGAAAATGCGTTTGGCCCTCGTGGCTCTCCTTCTCACCTCGACCTCGGCCTTCGCTGCCGACCTGGCTCCCCAGGCTGTCGAGCCGGTCGCTCCGGTCGTCGCTCCCGTCTACAACTGGACCGGCTTCTACGCTGGTGTCCACGCTGGCGCTCTGGTCGGCCAAGGCAAGATTGATCATGCCAAGTTTGACGGCGCCGGCTTCATCGGCGGCGTGCATGCCGGCTACAATGCCCAGTTCGACGGCGGCTGGGTCGTTGGTCTCGAGACCGATATCGACTATTCGAGCTTCAAGAAGTCGAAGTCGATCACCAATGGCGCTATCGTTGCCCGCGGCACCCTCAAGAACGAGTGGATGGGTTCGACCCGCGCTCGCGTCGGTTATGCCTTCGACAACATCCTGCCCTACGTGACGGGTGGTGTTGCCTACGGCAACGTCAAGACCAGCATTGCCGGCATCGGTTCCAAGACCGATACCCGCGTTGGTTGGACGGCTGGCGCCGGCGTCGAGTACGCCATCGACCCGAACTGGATCGTGCGTGGCGAGGCCCGCTACATCGACCTCGGCGACAAGAGCGTCACCATTGCCGGCAACCGCACGAAGGTGAAGTTCGACGCTGTCGATCTGAACCTCGGTGTGAGCTACAAGTTCTGATCTGCGTATCTGGATCATTGCGTGAGGAAAAGCCCGGTTCGTCCGGGCTTTTTCTTTTCAAGGCACTGATTAGAAACCGTCATATGCTCTGGCGGCGACGGCGAGAATGCGGGAGGAGCCTCAAGCCGCATCAATGCCGTCGCATTGGCCGCCACTGCAACCATCACTTCCAGTCATTTTCCCAAATCACTTTCAAGGCTTCGTCATGTCCGCCGTTCAGGACACGCCCTCCCTACTTCGTCATGGCGGTTTCAGGCAATTCTGGTCGGCCCGCGTGCTTTCCACCGGCTGTTTCCAGATCGTCTCGGTGGTGATCGGCTGGCAGATCTATGATCTTACCCGTTCCGCCCTTCATCTCGGCCTCGTCGGCCTGTGCCAATTCCTGCCGATGCTGGTGCTGACCATTCCGGCGGGCCACATTGCGGATCGCTTCGACCGGCGTACGGTCGTGCGTTGCTGCCAGATGGTGGCGGGACTGACGGGGGCCGCGCTGGCTTTTGCCTCGTGGCAGGGCATGATCAGCCCGACGATCATTTTCGCCGCCGCCGTCGTGATCGGCGCTTGTCGCACTTTCGAGATGCCGACGACAGCCGCTCTGCTGCCGATGATCGTCGGGGCCCTCCAATTGCCGCGAGCCCTTGCGTTGTCGGCCTCCGCCATCCAGACCGCCACCATCATCGGTCCCGCCTTGGGTGGCCTGCTCTATATCATCGGCCCCGGCTCAGCCTATCTTTTCGTGGCTTTGTTCTACGGCCTGGCCTCGATCCTGGTTTCACGCCTGCGGATCCTCACGCCATCAACTGCACGCGAGCCGGCAACTCTCAGATCGGTGTTCTCGGGCTTCTCCTTCATCAGGAGCCGGCCGATCATACTCGGAGCGATCTCGCTCGACATGGTCGCGGTGCTGCTCGGCGGCGCTACGGCATTGCTGCCGATCTATGCCCGCGACATTCTCCACACGAATGCCTTCGGCCTCGGCGTGCTCCGGGCATCCCCGGCCCTCGGCGCCCTGTCCATGTCCCTGATTCTGGCGCGTTGGCCGCTGGAGCGGCGGGTTGGCCTGAAGATGTTCGCGGCTGTCGCAGTGTTCGGCCTGGCCACCATCGTCTTCGGCGTGTCGTCCTGGTTTGCGCTCTCGCTACCGGCGCTGGTGGTCATGGGGGCCGCCGATGTCGTGAGCGTGGTGGTGCGTTCAACCCTGGTCCAACTCGGCACGCCCGATGCGATGCGTGGGCGCGTCAGCGCCGTCAACTCGATGTTTGTCGGCACTTCGAACCAATTGGGAGAGTTCGAATCGGGCCTTACTGCCGCCCTGTTCGGCCCGGTTGAGGCCGTGGTGCTGGGCGGCCTGGGCACGATCCTCGTCGCTCTTGCCTGGTCGCGCCTGTTCAAGCCATTGCGCGATGCCGACCGTTTCCCCAGCAGGAGCGCCTGAGTTCGGCCGGCCTGACCCTCATTCACTACCCACTTATCCACCCTTACACGACATGCCTCGACAAGTCGCGTCGGCCTGCCCATGGTGCCGATATGCGCACGCCATCCTTCAAACGCGATTCGAAGCCGGCCCCTCCCGACGAGGTACCCGGAGAGCTGACGATCTCCGGCGTTATCGACCGAGTGACCTATCACAATGCCGAAAACGGCTTTGCGGTACTGCGCGTAAAGATCAAGGGCCGCAAGGATCTTGCCACCGTGCTCGGCCGCACCGCCGCGATCGCGCCCGGCGAGAAGCTCGAAGCCGAGGGGCGCTGGAGCGTCGACCCCGAGCGTGGCCTACAGTTTCGCGCCGATGTCATCCGGACCACCCCGCCGGGCTCCGCCTCGGGCATTGAACGCTACCTCGCTTCCGGCCTAGTGCGCGGCATCGGCCAGGAGACCGCCAAGAAGCTGGTCGCGGCCTTCGGCAAGGACACCCTCAAGGTGCTCGACAGCGAACCGGACCGGCTGAGTGAGGTGGCGGGCCTGTCGCCCCAGCGCATCCGGTTGATCCGGGAAGGCTGGAGCGCCCAGCAGGAATTTCGCGACGTCCTGGTGTTCCTCACCGAGCATGGACTCGGCGCGACGCGCGCCGCCAGCGTGCAGAAGGCGCTGGGCACCAATGCCGTCGAGCTGATCAAGGCCGACCCCTATCGCCTGTCACGCGAGATCAAAGGGTTCGACTTCCGCACCGCCGACCAGTTCGCCCTCAGTCTCGGGCGTGAGCGCGAGGATCCTTCGCGCCTCACCGCCGGCCTGCTCTGGGCTCTGGGCGAAGGCGCCACCAACGGCCATTGCGGCGTACCACGCGAAGCCTTGTTCGAACGGGCCGGGCGGGTGCTGGAGGTCGACGACTATCTCTTCAACGATGCCGCCACCCGCCTGCTGCAGGCTCGCTCGATCATCGGCGACACCATCGAGGGGGCGCCGTCCTACTTCCTGCCGGCGTTGTGGAACGCAGAGGAGGCCGTCGCCACCCGGCTGAAGCAAATGGCCGGTGGCAACCCGCCCTGGCGCCAGGAGGGCCTGCATCAGGCGGTGCTGGACACGGAAGCGCGCACAGCTAAGCGTCTCGCCCCCGCCCAGGCCCTGGCGGTGGAAACCGCCCTCGCCTCCAAGCTGCTGGTCATTACCGGCGGCCCCGGCGTCGGCAAGACCACCATCATCGATACCATCATCAAGGCGCTCGAACGCAAGGACGTGACGATCGCGCTGTGTGCGCCGACGGGTCGTGCCGCCAAACGCATGGCCGAAAGCACCGGCCAGGAGGCCAAGACTATCCATCGACTGCTGGAAATCGATCCGATTTCCGGCACTTTCCGCCGGCAGCGAGCCTATCCGCTCGATGCCGACCTCGTCATCGCCGACGAGGCCAGCATGATCGACATCGAGCTGATGCGCGCTCTGCTCGATGCCCTTTCGCCGCGCGCTGCCCTCGTCCTGGTGGGCGATGCCGACCAGCTTCCTTCCGTCGGCCCCGGTCAGGTGCTGGCCGATATCATCGCATCCGAGGTCATCCCGGTGGTCAGGCTCACCGAAGTGTTCCGCCAGGCCGAGACCAGCCGCATCATCGCCGCCGCGCATGCCGTCAATCACGGCGAGGTCCCGGAGGGGGCCAAGAGCCCGGATGAGGGTGATTTCTTCGTCGTCGACATGGCGTCGGCCGAGGATGGCGCCAACAAGGTCGTCGACATCGTCACCAATCGCCTGCCGCGCCGTTTCGGCCTCGATCCCGTCAGGGACATTCATGTGCTGACCCCCATGAACAAGGGGCCGCTCGGTTCGCAGACGCTGACGCAGGCCCTGCGAGAAGTCCTCAATCCGACCCGCGAGGGCGCGATCGTGCGCGAATTCGGCACCTTCGCTCCGCATGACAAGGTCATGCAGATCGACAATGACTACGACCGCGAAATCTTCAACGGCGATATCGGCTTCATCACACGCACCGATGTGAAGGCGGGGCAGCTCACCGTCACCTTCGACGGACGCGACGTCCACTACACCACCGCGCAGCTCGACAGCTTGGTGCCGGCCTACGCCACCACCATCCACAAGGCCCAGGGTTCGGAATATCCGGCGGTGGTGGTGGTGATCTCCAACGCGCACTATCCGATGCTGGCCCGCAACCTGCTCTACACGGCCATTACCCGCGGCAAGCGCCTGGTTGTGGTCGTCGCCGAGAAGCGCGCTTTGCGACTGGCGGCGGAAAATGCCATGGGGCGCCGACGCTGGACCCGGCTGCGGGAGAAACTGGCTGCGCCGACGCCGAATGTTTCCTGAAGAACGCTTGCTGTCGTGGCGCAGCGCTATACAAAGACAGTTGGGCGAAGGGGGGACAGCAGGAATGCGGCGGATACGGACGATTGGCGCTTGCTTGCTGGCGATTTCGGCCGTCTGGGCCGGCCATGCCTTCGCCCAGACGAAGCCTGCGCCCACCACGCCGGCACCGGCCGCTCCCGTCGATGCCGTCTTCGAAGCGGCCAAGGCAGCCGCCTCGGCGATGGGGGCGGAGGATTTTGCCTCCATCCAGCAGGACCTGATCTGGACCGGCGATCTCAACTCCCTGCCTTCAGGCGAGATGGGCAAGCGCAGCTATGAGGCCATCCGCGCCTTCCAGAAGCGGATCAAGGCCAAGGAAACCGGCATATTCACGCCGCCTCAGCGCATCACTCTTGCCCAGCACGCCGCCAAGTTCACGGCCCGTTACGGCTTTACGACCATCACCGAGCACGGCATCACGCTGGGCTATCCGGCCAAGCTCACCACCGCGCGCACGGAAGGCAAGAACGGTCCCCATTTCGCTACGCCCAAGAACGACGTCACCCTCGACATTCTCGCCATCCCCGCCGAGAAGGAGAGCTTCGAGGCCTTGTTCGCACGCCTCAAGACCGAGCGCCCCGGTCGCAAGGTGACCTATTCACTGCTGCGCCCGGATTTCCTGGTGGTCGCCGGCAGCAATGACGGCAAGAGCTTCTATCTGCGCTTCGTCAAGACCGACAGCGATTCACGCGGCTTCGCGCTCGGCTGGGACCCGGCGCTTTCCCCCGGCTTCGACCGCGTTTCCATCGCAATGGCCTCATCGATGAAATTGGCCGATAGCGGTAAGCCAGCCGCCACCGAGGTTCCTCCGATTGCCAAGCCCGCCGACAAACCGGCTCAGGCCCCCGAGCCGTCGAAACTGGCAGGACCGCCCGTGCCATTGCCGTCGGGCGCCTCGACGGCGGCCAAGACTGGCTTGGGTACCCTGGTGTCATCGAACGGCGATATTTTGACCTATGCCGGCCTGGTGGCCGGGTGCGAGACAGTGACGCTCCAGGGCGGTGCCACGGCCAAGGTGATCGGCGGCGACCTCGGCAACGACGTCGCGCTGGTCCGAGCAACCCCGCCCCCCGGCCCGGCGCCTCTCGCCTGGCGGCAGCCGCCCCTGACACAAGGCGAGGCCGTCGCTCTGCTGTCCGGCCCCACGCCGACAGCGACCACCGTCACGGCGCTGATCGGCGGCAACGACGACAGTCGCCGCATCTCGCTGGGCTCAGGCGCACCTGGCGCCCTGATCGATAAGGACGGGGCCCTGGCAGGCCTCGCCGCCGCCAACGGCGAAGCGACGGCCTTGAAGGGACTGTTCGTCACCGCTTTCCTGCGTGCCAGTGGCGTCACCCCTCCGGAACGCGGCGGTGACCCGAGCAAAGCTACCGTCACACTGAGCTGCACGCCCAAATCATAGAGCAAAACCCGCGTCCACCAACCGGCGCATTACTTCCTTATCGCCCCACCCGCAGCGCAGCGGTAAGAAAAGACCACTATCCTTCTTCGCGGAGAACGGTGCTTCGCTACGATAGGTCCCGGTGCATCGTCGTCTGCACTTTTCATTATTGCCAAACGCCAATCCATTGTAACAAATGGTCCAGAGTTCGGCCCCGTCTCCAAGCCTGCCGACGAGGATCCCGGCGGGCACGGATCTCAAGCGGGTTGCCGGCTCGCTGTATGGGCCGAGGTAAGACTTGAGATGTTTCGACTGAAGGCGATCGCCGCTTCCCTCAGCGGGAAACTCTGCCTGTTCATGGCCCTTGCTGTGGCCGCGCCCCATGTTGCGCTAAGCCAGGAGGGCACCTTCGCCTCGGCCCAGGCGGCGGCCAACCAGTTGAGCGCCCAGCAAATCGCCAATCTACAGGAAGACCTGGCCTGGGCCGGCATGTTTTCGGAAGGGGGTTCTCCCCCTGTTTCGGGAATTTTCTACAACGCTACCTATCAGGCCATCCGCCAATATCAACGCAGCAACAATCTGCCTGAAACGGGTGCGCCCAGTGCGGCCCTGGTCAGTGAATTGGACGGCCGCGTCGCCTCGATCCGGCGCACGGCCAATCTCAAGACCCTGGAAAACAGCGTCCTGAAGATCAGCTACCCTGCCGGCGTGCTGACCAAACAGCAGGCAGTCAAGGGTGATACACGCTATACGACGCCATCGGGCGACGCGATCGTCCAACTGGTCAACATGGCGGGATCGCGCGAGCGGCTCGATCGAATGTTCGCCGACATGAAGAAGGCGGCCGGCAAGGTAAAATACGCCATCATGCTCGATGATCAGGGTGAGGCACAGCCCACCCGTTTCGTGATCGTCGGCGGTGATGCCAAACAAGGCCTCTATACGAGCATCGCGCAGAAGGACGATGCAATCGTCGGCTTCATCGCCAGCTGGGATCGCAAGAAAAGGCCCAGTTTCACGAATGCCGCCATCGTCATGGCCCTTTCGATCCGGCCGAAGACCATTGCCAATCCCTATGCCGCAGCAGCGGCTGGACAGAACGCGCAAGGCACCACCAAGATGTCGACGGCCGAACTGAACCGGCAGCTCGACATCTGCGCCAAGGCAAAGGATGCCGCCGAGATCGTCACCGCATGCACGGCGGCGTTGTCGGCCGATACCCTGCTGGCGAAAAACCGGCCGACCCTCCTGTTCAATCGCGCCGTTGGTTACAACAGACAGAACAAGGCCGATCTGGCCCTTGCCGATCTCGACCAGGCCATCGCCATCGATCCCGATCAGGCAAGCTATTACACACAGCGTGGACATGTGCGCTACGGCCAGTCGAAATATGATGCGGCAGTGGCGGATTATAGCCAGGCCATCGCCAAGAAAACGCCGACGGCCGCCGACTACACCAATCGCGGCAACAGCTATTTCGGCCTGGAAGACTACCAGAAGGCTGTCGCCGATTACGATGCATCGCTGCGCCTCAATCCCGATGACATCGACACCCGCGCCTTTCGCGGTTCGGCCCTGCTGAGGCTGAGCAGGCCGGCGGAGGCCATGGCCGATCTGAATTTCACCATCGAGCGGGGCGGAGACAAGGTCGGCGCCGGCGACTACAAGAATCGCGGCGAAGCGCTGGCCGAACTCGGCCGCGCGGATGAAGGGAGGCCGGACTTCGCCAAGGCCGAGGCCATCGCCACCGCGAAGATCGAGACGGACAGCTATAATTTGGTCTATCGCGCCTTCGCCCGGGCCTTCAATGGCAATGCCGAGGGCGCGATTGCCGATGCGGACAAATATCTGTCCATCGATCCCAAGGCCAGCGAAGCCTTCCATGCGCGCGCGCGCGGCGATGTCGCCGGGAAGGATTTCGCCAAAGCGCTCGCCGATTTCTCCCAGGCCATCAGCATGGGGCGCAAGCGGTTGTTCATCCTGCGCCAGCGCGGCGATGTCTATCTGGCGACCGGCCAGCCCGAACAGGCGATCGCCGATTACCAGGCCCAGCTCAACCTCACGCCTGGTAACGCCCTGGCGATGGTGGGCCTTGAAAAGGCCAAGCAGGCGATGGCGGCCAAGCTTTTGGCGACTGCCGGCGCGCCGCAAGGCAATGGCTCCCCAGTCGCCGCCGGTTCGCCGCAGGCCGCCACGCTGGCCGCCCTGCCGCCCCAGGCCAAGGTCGCGCTCGGCCGCCGGGTCGCTCTGGTGATCGGCAATTCCAACTATGCCAATGTCGCCGCCCTGCCCAATCCCAGGAACGACGCGGCCAAGGTCGCCGACACCCTGCGCAAGATCGGCTTTGCCGAGGTGACGCTGGCCGAAGACACCGATTTCCGCAGCCTCAACCGCGCCTTGCAGGATTTCGCCAGCCAGGCTGATGGTGCCGATTGGGCGGTGATCTATTATGCCGGTCATGGCATCGAGATCGCCAACACCAATTATCTGGTGCCCGTGGATGCCAAGCTCGCCTCGGACCGCGACGTCACCTTCGAAGCCGTGCCGCTCGACCGGGTGATGGCCGCCAGCGAGGGCGCCAAGGGCATGCGCCTGGTCATTCTCGATGCCTGCCGCAACAACCCCTTCCTCGCCAACATGACACGCAAGACGGCAACGCGTGCCGTCTCGCGCGGCCTCAGCAGGGTCGAGCCGGATGGCGGCACCCTCGTCGTCTACGCTGCCAAGGCCGGCGAGGTCGCCCTCGACGGCAGTGGCGGCAACTCGCCCTTCGTCACCGCCCTGACCAGCAACCTGCAGAAGCCGGGGCTGGAGATCGGCAAGCTGTTTCGCCTGGTGCGCGACGACGTGATGAAGGCGACCGACCGCAAGCAGGAGCCCTTCACCTATGGCTCCCTGCCCGGCGAGGACTTCATCTTCAATCCAGGCTGAGGGACGGGCCGTGAATCATCCGTGTTCTCCAGGGAACTGCGGCATGTTGCGGTTGTGGCGAGAAGCTCCATGGTGCAGGAATACGCCCAAACTCAGGTCCTTCGACTTGCCGGCCGCGACCTGGCCGGCCGAAGTTCTGGCCACAAATATCGATCCGGGGTTCCCCAATGTTGCGCTTGAAGACGATTGCCGCCCTGATCGGGCTGACGCTGGCCATCACCACCCCGGCCACGGCGCAGATCATCGACTATTCCCGCTTCGAGAAAGCCAAGCCGATCGGCGATCAATTGAGCGGCACGCAACTGCGCCTGCTTCAATCCGACCTGGCCTGGGACACCGGCTATAACAGCCTCGTCAATTTTCCCCTCTGGGGCAATTATGACGAGGGGACCTTCGTCGCGATCCGGAACTTCCAGTCGCATAACCTCAAGAGCTTTCCAAAACTCAAGCTATACCAGGAAGACGGCATCCCCTCGCCCGAGTTGATCAAGCTTGCCCGCAGCAAGGCAGCCAAGCGGCAGGCGCTGCTCGATTTCAAGACGGCCAGCGCCCAGGGCATGACCATCAACTACCCTGCCTCGCTGCTGCCGGATCGCGAGGAAACGGCGACGGGCCTGCGCCTGCGGGCGCCCCGCTGGGACATGAGCGTGGAATTGCAGGCCTTCGCGGCGGGAGACATGCCGTTCGAGGCGCGCTTCGAGGCCATGAAGGCCTCGCCCGAGATCACCAGGATCGTCCAGGCCAAACTGTTCAAGGCAAGAGCCGGGCGGAACCCGACCTATTTCGCGCTGTTCGGGACCAAGAACAGCCTGGGCTTCTACGCCCGCTTCATCAAGGCGGCCGACGGCTCGGCGCGGGGCGTGGTGATCCGCTGGAATGCCGATACCGGCAATGACAGCAATCAGATGGTGGAGATGTTCGAGGCCTATGATGCCTTCGCCGTTATCGTCGGCTCGCTGAAGCTGGACGAGGACGACAGCGATGCAGCGGCGGAGGCGCCGATCTCCGAGGCCGCCGATCTCAAGGCCAATCGTCAGCTTTGCGGAGGCGCCAAGACGGCTGATGACATCATCAAGGCGTGCAGCGACGTGCTGGCGGTGGGGGACCTGCTCCTTCCCGATACGCTTGCCGTCACCAATTCAAACCGGGGCTGGGGCTTCTACCTCAGGGGAGACTACGACAAGGCCATCGCCGACTACAACGAAGCCATCGCCCTGCGCCAGGACGACGACCTTCCCTTCTCCGGACGCGGCTATGCCCGTTTCGCCAAGGGCGACAATGCCCAGGCCATCGCCGATTTCGACCAGGCCTTGCGCCTGAAGCCCGTCCGGACCGAACTCCTGAGCTATCGCGCTTCCGCCGCCCTCAAGCTCGGCCGCCTGCAGGAAAGCGTCGACAACATCACCTCTGTGGTTGCCGGCGGCAAAGCCGTCACCCCCGATTACCTCAATCGTGGCGTCGCCCTGCTCGAACTCGGCCGCAAGGACGAGGCCACGGCGGACCTGAGCCGAGCCATCGATCTGGCGAGCAATGATTTGGCGGCCGATCCAGCCAAGAACGCCTATAGCCTGATGTATCGCGCCATGGCCAAGGCCTATGGCAATGACCCGGATGGCGCCATTGCCGACGCGACGCGCTTTCTGTCGAGCACACCGCAATCCCCCGAGGCCTTCCACGCCCGCGGGCTCGCCAACGCAGCCAAGCAGAATTACGACGCGGCCATCGCGGACTATACCAAGGCCATCGATCTGGGACGCAAGAGCTTCATCTTGCGCCAGCGCGGCGATGCCTATCTCGCCTCCGGCCAGCCCGATCTGGCCGCCACCGACTATCTGGCGATGCTGCACCAGTTTCCGACCAATCCGCTGGCCGCCTCCGGTCTCGAAAAAGCCAAGCAGGCGGTGATCCAGAAATTCGGAACGAACAATCCGCCTGCTTCGGACCCAAATGCATCGGGGCAAGGCACACCCAGCACGCAGAAGCTCGCGCAAGCCCCCGCGGCGATGGGCAAGCGCATCGCCCTCATCATCGGCAATGGCGCCTATACCGGCACCAGCCCCCTGCCCAATCCCAAGCGTGATGCGGCCAGGTTGGCGGAGACCTTCCGCAGCATAGGCTTCACCGATGTGACGCTATTGGAGGACCTCGACAATCAGGGCTTCAACCGAGCCCTGCAGGAATTTTCGGACAAGGCGTCGCAGGCCGATTGGGCGGTGGTCTACTATGCCGGCCACGGCATGGAGGTCGACAACGTCAACTACCTCATTCCGGTCGATGCCAAGCTGAAGAGCGATCGCGACATTCTGTTCGAGGCCGTTCCGCTCGATCGGGTGATGGCGGCCGGCGAAGGAGCCAAGTCGTTGCGACTGGTCATTCTCGATGCCTGCCGCAACAATCCCTTCGAGGGCGCCATGGCCAAGAAGACCGCGACCCGCTCCGTCACGCGCGGTCTCAGCCGGGTCGAGCCAGATGGGGCGTCCCTGGTGGTCTACGCCGCCAAGGCCGGCCAGGTGGCACTGGACGGCGATAGCGGCAACTCACCCTTCGTCACCGCGCTCGACACCAATCTGCGCAAGCCCAATGTCGAGATCGGCAAGCTTTTCCGCCTGGTGCGCGACGACGTGATGAAAGCGACGGATCGCCAGCAGGAGCCCTTCACCTACGGCTCGCTGCCGGGCGAGGATTTCTTCTTCAATCAAGGCAAGTAGGGGGCGAAGCGTGTCACCCCTCAAACCTCGAAACAGGCGACCATGCGCTCGTGCTTCAGTTCGAGGAGCGGGCGCTCGTCCCGGCAATGGGGCTTGACGATCGGGCAGCGCGGATTGAAGGCGCAGCCAGCCGGCGGAGAGAAGGGCGATGGCAGTTCGCCCTGCAAGACGATGCGCTCGCGCTTGCGGTCGGGATCGGCCTGCGGCGTCGCCGACATCAGTGCTCTCGTGTAGGGGTGCTGCGGCGCCGAGAACAGGGCCTCTCGCGTGCCCATCTCGACCGCCCGCCCCAGATACATCACCATCACGTCGTCGGCGATGTGGCGCACCACCGACAGATCATGGCTGATGAAGATGTAAGCGAGCTTGAATTCCTGCTGCAGCTCGGCAAGCAGGTTGAGTACTTGCGCGCGCACCGAGACGTCCAGCGCGGAGACCGGTTCGTCCAGCACCAGGATCTTCGGCCTGAGCATCAGGGCCCTGGCGATGGCGATGCGCTGGCGCTGGCCACCGGAAAACATGTGCGGATAGCGCATCGCCTGCTCGGGACGAAGGCCCACCCGCTTCATCATGGCAATGGCGGCCTCGCGCCGTTCTCCCGAGCTCAACTTGGTGTTGACGAGCAGGGGCTCCTCCAGTGCCTGCGCAATGGTCTGGCGCGGATTGAGAGAG
This sequence comes from Labrys sp. HAY1-8F, assembly GCF_056754975.1. NCBI lineage: Bacteria > Pseudomonadati > Pseudomonadota > Alphaproteobacteria > Hyphomicrobiales > Xanthobacteraceae > Labrys > Labrys sp. HAY1-8F. The sequence goes on from NZ_JBPGWZ010000002.1 coordinate 2,743,232, forward strand.
CCGAAGGGGTTCTGGAACACGATCTGGATTTCGCGACGCAAGGTTTTGCGCTGTGCCGCCGTCGCGAGCTTCACATCGATGCCGCCAATGGTCAGCGAACCGGCGCTGGGCTGCTCGATCATGGTGAGGAGGCGCGCGAGAGTCGACTTGCCGCAGCCCGATTCGCCCACCACCGCCAGCGTCTTGCCGGCATCGAGCGTGAAGCTCACGCCCGCGAGCGCCTTCACGGTGGCCTTGGCGCCGAACATGCCACGCTTGACTTCATAGGAGCGCACGAGATCCCGTGCGTCGACGAGAACTGTCACGATACGGCCTCCATGCGGGCCGTCTTGCCACCAGTCAGCGGGTGGATGCACAGGGCCTCGTTATATTCGATGCCGGCTCGCTTCGGGGGTGCCGCACGGCATTCATCGGTGACATAGGAACAGCGCGGCGAGAACAGGCAGCCGCGCGGGCGGTCATACTGCCCCGGCACGACGCCGGGAATGGACGGCAGCATCTGCGACGTCGCCCGCTCGGGCAGGGCGGCCAGCAGGGCAGACGTATAAGGATGGCGCGGCGTATGGAACAAGGCGGCGGTCTTGGCCCTCTCGACCTGCTGGCCGGCATATTGCACGATCACGCGCTCGGCCGTCTCGGCAACCACGCCCATATCGTGGGTGATCAGCACCACCGCCATGCCACGCTCGTCGCGCAGCTTGACCAGGAGGTCGAGGATCTGGGCCTGAATGGTCACATCGAGCGCCGTGGTCGGCTCGTCCGCGATCAGGAGCTTGGGATTGCAGGAAATCGCCATGGCGATCATCACGCGCTGGCTCATGCCCCCCGACATCTGATGCGGAAAGGCCGACAAGCGGCGCGCAGGATCGGTGATGCCGACGTCCTTCAGCAATTCCACCGACCGTTCCTGCGCCTCGCGCCGGGACATCGGCAGATGGGCGCGAATGGCTTCGGCGAGCTGGAAGCCCACCGTGAAGCACGGATTGAGCGAGGTCATTGGCTCCTGGAAGATCATCGCCATGTCGCGGCCGATGATCTTGCGCCGTTCACGCGCTGAGATCTTCTGCAGGTCCAGGCCGTTGAAGGCCAGCTTGTCGGCGGTGATGCGGGCCGTCTTCGGCAGGAGCCCCATCAACGCCAGCATTGCCACCGACTTGCCGGATCCCGACTCACCGACGATGGAAACGATCTCGCCGGGGTCGATCGAGAGCGAGACGCTGTCGACCGCCCGGAAGAAGCCGTGCTTGACCTGGAATTCGACCGCGAGATTGGAGATTTCGAGCAGCGCCATGTCTAGCCTCGCTTCAACTTGGGATCGAGCGCATCGCGCAGGCCGTCGCCGAACAAATTGATGGCGACCACGGTGATCAGAATGCACACGCCCGGCGCGATAGCGAGCCAGGGTGCGCTCTGGATGTCCTGACGCACGTCGGAAAGCATGGCGCCCCATTCGGGTATCGGGGGTTGCGCGCCCATGCCGAGAAAGCCCAGTGCCGCTGCCTGCAGAATAGCATCGGAGACGCCCAATGTCGCCTGCACGATCAGCGGCGCCATGCAATTGGGCAGGATGGTGCGGAACAGCAATCGGGGTGGCTTGACCCCGACGACCGTGGCGGCCGTGACATAGTCCTTCGACAATTCGCCCAGGGCGGCCGCTCTGACGATGCGTACATAACGCGGCAGGAACACGATGGTGATGGCCGCGACCGTCGGTCCCAGTCCCGGCTGCAGAATGGCGACGATCACCATGGAGAGCACCAGATCCGGGATCGACATGATCATGTCCATCAGCCGCATCAGGACGAAATCGAACCAGCCGCCCAGATAGGCCGCGATGAGCCCGAGCACCACGCCGAGCAGCATCGAGACCAGCATCACGGTCAGGCCGATACCGAGCGAGTAGCGTGCGCCGTAGATCAGGCGGGACAGCACGTCACGGCCGCCGGTCTTGTCGGTGCCAAGGATGAAATCCCAGCTGCCGCCCTCGACCCAGGCAGGTGGCTGGCCGACATGGCCGGGATGGCCGGCGTCCGGCCAGCCGGGTGCATTGTAGGGTGCGTAGGGCGCCAGGAAATCGGCAAAGACGGCAACCAGTACCACCAGGACCAGGATGACGAGGCCCGCGACGGCGCCCTTGTTGTGCTTGAGAGAGTCCCAGATCTCGGCGAGGGCCGAGGGCGGCTTGGCCGAGCGGACTACGGCCGAAGCATGCGTATCAGCGGCCATGGCGAATCCTCGGATTGATGACGCCGTAGAGCAGGTCCACGAAGAGATTGATGAAGGTGACGAGGATGGCGATGATCAGGATGCCGCCCTGGAGCGCCGGATAATCGCGACGCGAGAAGGAATCGATCAGCCATTTGCCGACACCGGGCCAGGAGAACACCGATTCCGTCTGCACCGCGCCGGCGAACAGCATGCCGATCATCAGGCCGACCACGGTGACGATCGGGATCATGGCATTGCGCAGGGCATGCAGGCCGATCACCCGCAGGGGCGACAGCCCCTTGGCCCTGGCCGTACGGACATAATCCTCGTTCAGCACTTCCAGCATGGCCGAGCGCGTGATGCGCATGATCACCGCCAGCGGGATGGTGCCGAGCACGATGGCAGGCAGGATGAGATGCTGCAGCGCCGACCAGACGGCCCCCTCCTGGTCGGACCAGAAAGCATCCCAGATCATGAAGCCGGTAGTGGTTTCCTCATCGAAATAGAACATCGTGTCGATGCGCCCGCCGACCGGCGTCAGATCGAGCTTGAGGGAAACCAACAGGATCAGAAGGATGCCGAACCAGAAGATCGGCATGGAATTGCCGAGCACGGCAAGGGCGGTGGCGATGTAGTCGGCGAACTTGCCACGCTGGAGAGCAGCGAGGATGCCGAAGGGAATGCCGAGGCAGACGGCGAAAATCATGGCCGCGACGGCCAGTTCTACCGTGGCGGGAAAGAGCGTGAAGAACTCAGTCAGCACCGGCCTCTGGGTGACGAGGGAGGTACCGAAATCGCCGTGCAGGAGCTTCCACAGATAACGGCCGAACTGCTCATAGACAGGTTGGTCGAGACCGAGTTGATGACGAAATTCGGCTAGGCGCTCGGGCGAAATACCTCTTTCGCCCACACGCACTTCGACCGGGTCGCCTGGAACCATCCGAATGGCGAAGAACGCCAGAGCGACCAACGCGATGAAGGTCGGAATGGTCATGGCGACACGCTTGAGCAGGAAGGTCAGCATGGGCGCTCGCGGGTCAGCAGTAGAAAACAGGATACAAAAAGGCTGCCGGGCCGATGAAGACCTGGCAGCCTGAGAGTGCGATTACTTCTTCAAGTCGGTATCGAAGAATTCGAAGCGGCCGAGCGGCGAGGGCTTGAAGCCTTCGACATTCTTGCGAACGGGCGTGTAGACCACCGTATGGGCGATGTTCAGATACGGAACTTCGTCATGGGCGATCTGCAGCATCTCCTGGTAGAGCTTGGTGCGCTCGGCCTTGTCGAAGCTGGCGCGGGCCTTCTCCAGGCGTTCCTGGTGATCCTTGTTGCACCAGCGCGGATAGTTCTGCGAGACGGGCTTCTTCTTCTCGATATCGCAGGCGAACAGGAAGAAGAAATTGTCGGGATCGCCATTGTCGCCGGTCCAGCCCATCTGAGGCAGCGAGGCTTCGGCGTTCTGGAGGCGCTTGCGGTAATCACCCCATTCATAGGTGACGAGCTTGGCGTTGACGCCGATCTTAGCGAGATCGGCCTGCATCAGCTCGCCCATGCGCTTGCCGTTGGGATTATAGGGCCGGTAGACCGGCATGTACCACAGGTCGATATCGATCGGGGTCTTCACCCCGGCATCGGCCAGCAGCTTCTTGGAAGCCTCGGGGTCATAGCCATATTCGGGGATCTTGTCGTTGTAGCCCAGCATGAAGGAGGGGATCAGCGTGGTCGAGGGCTTGCCGCTGCCTTCATAGACGTCCGAGAGGATGGCCTTCAGGTTGATCGCCTTGGCCAGAGCCAGACGCACTTCCTTCTTGTCCAGCGGGGGCTTCTCCGTGTTGAAGGAGAAGTACATGTCGTTCAGGCCTTCATTGGTCAGGACCTTGATGTCCTTGTTGGCCTCCATCGCCTTGAGGTCGGACGGGTTGGGGCCGACCATCACCTGGCATTCGTTCTTCTGCAGCTTGGCATAGCGGGCGGCGGCATCCGGCGTGATCGCGTAGACAAGCTGGTCGATCTTGACCTTGGTGCCCCAATATTGCGGGAAGGCCTTGTAGCGGATGACCGCGTCCTTCTGATAGGCGACGAACTGGAACGCGCCGGTGCCGACTGGCTCCTGGTCAAACTTCTCGGGCGTGCCGGCCTTGAGCAGGTAGTCGGCATATTCGGCCGACTGGATGGTCGCGAAGTCCATGCCGAGATTGGCCATGAAGGGCGCGTTCGGTTTGGTCAGCGTCATCTTGACCGTATAGTCGTCGACCTTCTCGATCGTTTTCAACAACTCCGGCATCGCCATGTCGTTGAAGTAGTCGTAAGCGCCGCCCGAAACCTTGTGATAGGGGTTGTCATCCTTCCACTGCCGGTTGAAGGAGAACAGAACGTCATCGGCGTTGAAATCCCGCGTCGGCTTGAAGCCCTTCCAGGAGTGGAACTTCACGCCCTTGCGCAGGTGGAAGACGATCTCGGTGCCGTCCTTGGAGACATCCCACTTCTCGGCAAGGCCGGGCCGGAGATCGGTGGTGCCGGGCGTAAATTCCACGAGCTGGTTGTAGACCGGTCGGGCAGCATCGAGCGAAGTGCCGGTGGTGTTCAAGGCCGGGGTGAAGTTCTCGGGGCTTCCCTCCGAGCAATATACCAGCGTCTTGGTCGCCGCCATTGCCGTCGTTCCCAGCAACGCGGCAAAGCCGGCCGCCAGAAGGCCTGTCTTCAGCAGTTTTGACATTTGTTCCCCACTGTCATGGTGCATTGTTCCGTCCGCTTCCGAGCGAACGCAAACGCCGAACGGGCATTCAGGGCGTGCCGTCCTTATGGTTTCTGGCCAGACAAGGGCGTTTCGAGCCGAGGAGAAGAAGTTCGAGGACGCAAGCCTTCCGGCTTGTTACGCCCGCCACAGGCGAGGCCCATGACTGAAACGACCTGCTCATCGGCCAAAGCCGCAGCGCCACCAAAGGCGGTGAGGCAACGAATGGCTTTCTGCAGCGTCGCTCCGCTCACCAGGGATGCATATCCTGGTTGCGATGCGCCTCCCGTCCGGCCATTTCCGGCCTCATCTAGCTCCAAACCATACTCGACGTTACGCCCCTTGCCCAGTTGGCGCGTATGGAAGCCTTTTTATGCGTTTTCGGCAATCGGAATCTGACATTTTCGTGGCGTTTGTAATTTTTGTATCAGGAAGCGCCAACGAAAAACCCCGCGGCAATTCCACGGGGCTTTTCTGTATCATAAAGTTACCCAGGCGGGCGGCGCGACGGACGCGCCGAAGCAAGAATCAGGCGGATTTCACAAAGAGGTCGAGCTTCTTGTAGTGCTCGGCGAGGAGATAATAGACCGTCACGCGCGATTTCGAATGGTCCGCCTTGAGCTTCTCGATCACCGCGGCAACCGCTGCATCAAGCTTGTCGTCGGCATCCGTCAGGGCGAGCTTCTTCTTCAGGAAGCTGTCACGAACGCGGGCAAGTTCGGTGGGATCCTTGCCAGCAACGAGCGAAGAGTCGCGATTACGCAGAGCAATGCCAAGATGCTTCACGATGCCGGCAGCAGCGGCTTCGTTCACACTGGACGTGTATTTCTTGATATCAGCGACGTAGGTAGCCAGATCAGACATCGGCGTGCATTCCTCCTGGATCACGATGCATCGGACACAGTTATTTGCTGGTCGAAACAAGCGTGGAATATTAGGGCATGATTTGCCCAAAGGCGCTACCGCAAAGTGCAGCTTTCCCTACGGAAGGCGCACAGAAATGCACCCAAAAGGCACTCAGCACCGTTTTTCCTCGATCGCATCCCAGATCTGGGCAGCCAGATCCGGGCCACCGAGCCGCTTGATCGCCCGCAAGCCCGTCGGCGAAGTCACGTTGATCTCGGTAAGATGACCGTCGATCACATCGATACCTGTGAACAGCAACCCCTTGTCACGCAGGGTCGGCCCGATTCGCTCGCAAATCTCGAGTTCGCGCGGAGACAGGTCCGTCGGCTTGGCCGCACCGCCACGCACCATGTTGGAACGGATGTCGCCCGGCTGCGGCACCCGGTTGACGGCGCCCGCCGCGACCCCGTCGACCAGGATGATGCGCTTGTCGCCCTCGGAGACCTTGGGCAGGAAGTGCTGCACCACCCACGGCTCACGCGACAGCGAGGCGAAGAGATCGTAGAGCGAGCCGAAATTCGGGTCCTGCCGCGCCACCTTGAACACGGCCGCACCGCCATTGCCGTAAAGCGGCTTCATCACCACGTCGCCATGCTCGGCCCGGAAGGCCTCGATCTCGGCTCGGTCGCGGGTGATCAGCGTCGCCGGCATCAGGTCCGGAAACTCGGTGACCAGGATCTTCTCGGGCGCGTTGCGCACGTGGAAGGGGTCGTTCACCACCAGCGTCTTGGGATGGATGCGCTCGAGCATGTGGGTGGTGGTGACATAGGCCATGTCGAAGGGCGGATCCTGGCGCAGCAGCACTACGTCGAAGCCGGAGAGATCGGTGCGGCTCTCGGCGCCGGCCTTGACGTGGTCGCCCTCGACATCCTGCACGGTGACAGGCCTGACCTGCGCAGAGACGATGCCATCCCGCTGGGACAGCGTATCGGGCGTGTAGACGGCGAGCGAATGGCCGCGCGCCTGTGCCTCCAGCATCAGGGCGAAAGTGGAATCCCCCCTGATGTTGATGCGCTCGATCGGATCCATCTGCACGGCAACATTGAGCTTCATCAGGCAGTTCCTCGGAATTCCAGGGCGTATCGAAAAGGACTGCTAGTTAGATAGCGCTCAACGCCGCGTCGCAACAGAAGCCGAGGGGATCACGACAAAAAAAGAGGCGCGCCGGCGCGCGCCCTATTGTGCCTTGGACGCGTCGCCGACATAGCCGGCAATCAAGGTCTGGCCGCTGGCCTCGTCGCGCAAGGCGAACAGGAAAGGCTTGTCGGCGACGAAGGAGAGTTCCGGTTTGTCGGCAAGGCTGCGTGAGGTGATGGCGGTGGCCGCTGCCGCCTCCGTGCCCTTCTCGTCGACGGCGATCACGACCTTCTGGATGATCTCGTCGATCTTCTGCGGCTTGGCCGAGAACTGACGCAGCGCATCCGGCGCTCCGGCGGCCGGATCGAGCCCGAGGCTGTCCAGGCTTGCCCTCAAGTCACCACCAGCCTTGATGGCGAGGCGCGGCAGGGCGACGGTACCGGCTATCTCCGTGAAGCCATCACCCGTCAACCAGCTCGAGACTTCCGAGAAATCCGCGAGGCCGGCCGGCTTGTCGGTGGTGGTGATCAGAATCAGCGCATAGCCCTTGGTGCGGTAGGGCAGGGAAACACCGACGAAGCGTCCGTCCTGGCGGGCGAGCCGGGGCGCCGAGCCGGAATGCATCATCGCCACCTTGGCCGCGCCGCCCTCGGCCCGGTGGAAATCGGCCTCGCCGGTCTGGGCGGGATCGAAGGCCATGCGCCACTCGTCCTTGAAATGAAGGACGTTGAGCAGGACGAGGCCTCCCTTGTGCAGGGGATTGTCGATGAGGCTGGGGATGAGCCCGCGCGTGCGCTCCTTGACCAGGGCATTGATGGCGTCGCGCGTCGCTGAGCTGGCGAGATCGGTGACCTCGACCATCGCACCCGCCTGCTTCAACTTCGTCACGGCAGCCGGCTTGGGATCGGCCTCCCGGTCGAAATAGACAGCGCCGATGCCGGTCAGCGGGCTGTCGGGTTTGCCGCCCGCGATCAGGGGCGACAGGGCCTGCCGCAGTTTCGTGAAATCGCCGGCCTTGCCCTCGAGACGCAGCGTCTTGAGCAGCGCGGCATGCAGCTTCGGGCTGGCACCGAGATCGAGCAGCGAGAAGGCGGCAGCCAGGCTGGCCGGGGAGACCACGAGATTGGGCTCGCTCGCTGCTGTCTTGCCGAGCGTGGCGAGCAGATCGAAGCCGAAACGGGCGGAGGCCTGCGAAACGGCGTTCGGGGGAGATTTTGCCTTCTCGGCCTTGGCATCAACCGGCTTGGCATCGGCTGATTTGGACTTCGACGCGGCCTGGGCCTGCCATGGCAAGGCGGCCAGCAAGCCGAGGATCATCAAGGCTCTCCTCGAAACTGCAAACTCTGCGCGGCGGCCCATGCCCCATCCTCCTCGACGGGCCCCGGAGCAAAGCGCGTCTCGACGGAAACGCTTGTTTGCTCCAGCCCCCTGTTTCAGCGCGTCGTTGCGATTCTTGCCGAATTCCGTCAAATCGCAAAGCACTCTCGCGCCCGGTTCCTAACCCCAGATAAACATGATGCCATGGACGCGCTGTATCGCAGAGCACCTTTCTGCGTGAATGCACCGCACAATACGGGCTTTCCCCGCACCCGCCACCCCGCTATAAGGCTGTCCCTTGGGGGTTATGATCATGGCTCGACTATCGAAGCCAGCCATGCCCCTGGAGCAAAGGGCGTTTAGACGAAAATGCTTGTTTGATCTCACTCTTTAGTTAGACGCGTCTTTGCGATTCTTGGCGATTCCGCTAAATCGCAAAACGCTTTGAGCAAATTCCCCGATGCCCATTCATGGCTCTCATCGGGAAACTCTGCTTAGTCGTTGTATCGCCCATGCCGAAGGTCGCCACCGTCTTTCGGCACAAGGTTCTAGCGGGGTCAGCCATGCGCAGCGCGTCGATCGAGCGCGTCACCAATGAAACGTCGGTGTCCGCAACCGTCGAACTCGACGGCACCGGCAAGCACGACATCGCCACCGGTGTCGGCTTCTTCGACCATATGCTCGACCAGCTCGCCCGCCATTCGCTGATCGACATCAGCGTGCGTACCAAGGGCGACCTGCATATCGACGACCACCATGCCGTCGAGGATACCGGCATTGCCCTGGGGCAGGCCATCCGCAAGGCGCTGGGCGACCTGAAGGGCGTCACGCGTTATGCCGATGCCTATCTGCCGATGGACGAGACGCTGACGCGCGCCGCCATCGACATATCAGGCCGCCCCTTCCTGGTGTTCAAGGTCGATTTCCCGCGCGAGAAGATCGGCACCTTCGATACCGAACTGGTGCGCGAATGGTTCCAGGCCTTCGCCATGAATGCCGGCATCACGCTGCATGTCGAAACGCTCTATGGCAGCAATGCCCATCACATCGCCGAAAGCTGCTTCAAGGCGCTCGCTCGAGCCCTGAAGTCGGCTATTGCCATTGACCCACGCCTGGAAGGCCAATTGCCGACCACCAAGGGCAAGCTCGGAGGCTGAGACGATGCCGAGCTGGTTCGTGTTCGAGCCTGCCAAGACCGCTCCCGGCACGCTGGCGGCGGCCGACAAATCCGTCTTCGTCAAGGATGGTTTCAGCCTCGGCGCCTTCCTCGTCACGCCGGTCTGGCTGTTGTGGCGCAAGATGTGGCTGGTGTTCCTGGCCTGGCTGGCGCTGCAGGTGGCGCTCGCCGTGCTGACAACGATGCTGTCGCTGGACCAGCGCGCAGCCGGGATCGTCTCGCTGCTGGTCAGCCTGTGCTTCGCCCTTGAAGCGAATGCCCTGCGCAGTTGGACCATGCGCCGGCAGGGCTGGCGCTTTGCCGGCATCGCCTCCGGCCAGAGCCTCGACGAGGCCGAACAACGCCATTTCGAGGGACGGTCCATCGCCTCCCCGAACCCGCCAGCATCAGGCCAGGTGCTGCCTGGCCATGAATTCCCCGGCCCCTGGTCATCAGCCCTCGGCCAGAGCAGCGGTTCGCCGGGCGTGCTCGGCGTCTTTCCCGAACCGCATGGAACAAAGCCTTGATCGCAACCATCATCGACTATGGCTCGGGCAATCTGCACTCGGCCCGCAAGGCCTTCGAGCGCGCCGCGAGCGAAGCCGGGCTGGCCGTCGCCATCGAGGTGACCAATGATCCCGAACGGGTTGCCAGCGCCGATCATGTCGTGTTGCCGGGCGTGGGCGCCTATGCCGACTGCAAGCGTGGCCTCACCGCCATATCCGGCATGATCGAGGCTCTCGGCCATGCCGTCACCGTCAAGGGCCGCCCGTTCCTCGGCATCTGCGTCGGCATGCAGCTGATGGCCGAGCGCGGGCTCGAATTCGAGACCACACAGGGCCTTGGCTGGATCGGCGGCGACGTCAAAGCCATCCAGCCTGCAAATCCAACCCTCAAAGTGCCGCATATGGGCTGGAACACGCTGTCGGTTCAGCGGGAGCATGCGCTCCTCGCCGGCATCCCGACCGGTCCTTCCGGCCTGCACGCCTATTTCGTCCATTCCTATCATCTGGCGGCGGCCGATCCGGCCGATGTGATCGCCGAGGCCGATTATGGCGGCCCGGTCACGGCCATGGTCGGCCGCGCCAACATGGTGGGAACCCAGTTTCATCCCGAGAAGAGCCAGGCTCTCGGCCTGGCTTTGATCGCCAACTTCCTGCGGTGGCGCCCGTGATCCTCTTTCCCGCAATCGATCTCAAGGAAGGGCGCTGCGTGCGCCTCATCCAGGGCGACATGGCCCAGGCCACCGTCTTCAACGACGATCCAGCCGAACAGGCGATCGCCTTCGAGGACATGGGCTTTTCCCATCTCCACGTCGTCGACCTCGACGGTGCCTTCGCCGGCAAGCCGATGAACTCGGCCGCCGTGGAGCGCATCCTCGCCGCCTGCACCATGAAGGTGCAACTCGGCGGCGGCATCCGCGACATGCGCACGGTGGCCGCCTGGCTCGACAAGGGCATCGCGCGCGTGATCATCGGCACGGCTGCCGTACGCGATCCCACCTTCGTCAAGGAAGCCGCCAAGGCCTTTCCGGGGCAGATCGCCGTGGGCCTCGACGCACGCGACGGCCTCGTCGCGGTCGAGGGTTGGGCCGAGGTCTCCACAGTGACCGCCGAGGAAATCGCCAAGCGTTTCGAGGATGCGGGTGTATCAGCCATCATCTACACCAACATCGCCCGGGACGGCATGCTCAAGGGCATCGACTGGGACGGCACCCTGGCTCTGGCCCGGGCAGTCTCGATCCCGGTGATCGCCTCGGGCGGACTTGCCTCCATTGCCGATGTCGAACGCCTGGTCCAGCCCGATGCCGCCCTGCTGGAAGGCGCCATCGCCGGGCGCGCCCTCTATGACCACCGCCTGGACCCGCAGGAAGCCCTCGCTTTGCTGAGCAGGGTGACCTGACGCGCCAGCGAAGCACGTGATTTTCCTCTATAATTCTGTCATGGTGCCGGCAACGGCCCGCAGTCCCGGTCAAGAAGGTCGATGCTCAAAGCCCGCGTGATCCCCTGCCTCGACGTCAAGGACGGCCGTGTCGTCAAGGGCGTGAATTTCGTCGATCTCATTGATGCCGGCGATCCGGTCGAGAGCGCGCGTGCCTATGACGCCGCCGGCGCCGACGAATTGTGCTTCCTCGACATCGCCGCCACCCATGAGAACCGCGGCCTGCTGCTCGACGTGATCAGCCGGACCGCCGAGGCCTGCTTCATGCCGCTCACCGTCGGCGGCGGCGTGCGGGCGGTCGAGGATATCCGCCAGCTCCTGCTCGCCGGTGCCGACAAGGTCTCGATCAATTCGGCCGCCGTGGCCGACAGGCAATTCGTGGCTCGCGCAGCCGAGAAGTTCGGCCAGCAATGCATCGTCGTCGCCATCGACGCCAAAAGAGTGTCGGCCGAAGGCGAGGCGCCCCGCTGGGAGATCTTCACCCATGGCGGGCGCCGCCCGACCGGCATCGACGCCATCGCCTTTGCCGAGGACGTGGTACGGCTGGGCGCCGGCGAATTGCTGCTCACTTCCATGGACCGCGACGGCACCAAGATCGGCTTTGATCTCGATCTCACCCGCGCCGTCGCCGACAGGGTCGGCGTGCCGGTGATCGCCTCGGGCGGTGTGGGAACGCTCGAGCATCTGGTCGAGGGCGTGCGCGACGGCCATGCCAGCGCGGTCCTCGCCGCCTCGATCTTCCATTTCGGTACCTTCTCGATCCGCGAGGCCAAGACCTATATGGCCAAGGCGGGCCTGCCGATGCGCCTTGATGGACAAGTGGGGAATTCGATCGGAGACGATCGCATTCCCAACATGACTCAAAATAAGGAGACGCGTTTTGCGATCTAACCAGATCGCAAAACGCTATTGCGGCATGAGCTTTTCGCTGAACGATCTCGAAGCCCGGGTGGCGGAGCGCGCCAAGGCGCCGCCGGAGCAGTCCTGGACGGCCAAGCTGCTGGCGGGCGGGCCGCCGCGTGCCGCCAAGAAGTTCGGAGAGGAGGCAGTGGAGTTCGTGATCGCCCTCACCGAAGGCGATGAAGGCCCGATCGTCTCGGAGGCCGCAGACGTGCTCTATCATCTGCTCGTTGGCCTCAAGGCACGCGACATCCCGCTGGCGTCGGTCCTGCAGGAACTCGAGCGGCGCACCGGGCAATCAGGCCTTGCCGAAAAAGCGGCCCGTCCGAAGTGACGCCAATCAATTGAGGGGGCAGGCAAACGCCATGGATCAACTCGTGAAGTCGCCGGTCTCCCCCTATTCGGTATTCACTCGCAGCGAGTGGGCCAAGCTGAGGGCCGACACACCCATGACCTTGACGGCGGCCGAGCTCGACCGCCTGCGCGCCCTCAACGACCCGGTCTCGCTGACCGACGTCGAGGAAATCTACCTGCCGCTGTCGCGCCTGCTTTCGCTCTATGTCGCGGCGACGCAGGGCCTGCATCGCGCAACCCAGCGCTTTCTCGGCACCCGCGACGGCAAGGTGCCCTATCTGATCGGCGTGGCAGGCTCGGTCGCGGTCGGCAAATCGACCACCGCCCGCGTGCTGCGCCAATTGCTGACGCGCTGGCCGAACACGCCGAAGGTCGACCTGATCACCACCGACGGATTCCTGTTTCCGAATGCCTTCCTGCGCGAGCATGGGCTGATGGAGCGCAAGGGCTTTCCGGAAAGCTACGACACCCAGCGCCTCCTGCGCTTCTTGGCCGACATCAAGGCGGGCCAGGGCAAGGTCACGGCGCCGGTCTATTCCCATCTCGTCTACGACGTGGTGCCGGGCGAGATCGTCACGGTGGACCAGCCCGACATCCTGATCGTCGAAGGGCTCAACGTCTTGCAGCCGGCTCGCCTTCCCCGCGACGGCAAGGCGATCCCCTTCACCTCCGACTTCTTCGACTTCGCCGTCTACCTCGACGCCGAGGTACCGCTGCTCAGGCGCTGGTATGTCGAGCGTTTCATGACCCTGCGCGAGACGGCCTTCCGCAACCCGCTCTCCTTCTTCCACAAATATGCCGACCTGACCGAGGCCGAAGCCCTGGAGACGGCACTTGGCCTGTGGAGCCGTATCAACCAGCCCAATTTGATCGAGAACATCCTGCCGACCCGCCCGCGCGCCGATCTGATCCTGCGCAAGGGAGACAGCCACGACATCGAGCAGGTTTCGCTCCGGAAGTTGTGAGCCCGAGGATAGTCTCAGGGCGCCCGGGCTCCGGCCCTCTCGGTGAGAAAGGTCGCCAGGGCCGCAAGACCGAAAGCCGCGCCTACCGCGCAGATGCCGGGCCAGCCGGCCGCGATCCAGGCCACGCCCGACAGACCCGATCCCACCGACGTGCCGATGAAAAACAGGCCGGTGAACAGGCCGTTGATGCGCCCGCGCGCCTCCGGCTGCAGCAGGTTGATGGCGCGGCGCCCCAGAGTCTGGTCGCAGACGACGCCGAGGTCGAGCAGGATGGCGGCGGTGGCCAGCACCGCCAGGGCGACGGGCGACGAAGGCGGCGATGCACTGCGGGTCATCAGATCGCCGCCGATCTCGGCCAAGGCCATGGCGCAGATCACGGCGCAATGAGCGAGCAGAGTGGCGCAGCGCGTCCGGCCCCGATCCCCGGCCCGTCCGGCCAGCGGCGCCACCACGGCACCGGCCGCACCCGCCAGCGCAAACAGGGCTATCCCCGTCTGGCCAAGCCCGAAGGGCGCCTCGGCAAGGCGCAACGCCACCGAGGTCCAGAACACGCCGAACGCCCCCATGCACAAAGCCTGATAAAGCGCCCGCCGCTGCAGCACCGGTTCCTGTCGCAGGATCGTCCACAGTGAGCCTATAAGGCCGAGATAGCCGACGCCACCGGCCGGCCGGCGCTGAGGAATGACGAAGGCCAGGCTCGCCGCCAGCAGGGCCACCAGGATGGCAAGGCCGCCATAGAACCAGCGCCAGCCCGCGATCTCCGCCACGAGGCTGGCGGCCGGCCGCGAGACCAGGATGCCGAACATCAGGCCACTCATCACATTGCCGACCACCCGGCCGCGCTGGCTCGCCGGGCTCAATTGCGCCGCCGCAGGCACCAGCATCTGGATGGCGCTCGCCGTCAGCCCCGCGACATAGCAGGCGCCGAGGAAAAGAGCCGGCGTCGGCGCGCAGGTGACCGCAGCTAGGGCCAGCACGTCGACGGCCAGGGTCGCCACGATCAGCGCCCGGTTCTCGACGATGTCGGTGAGCGGCACCAACAGAAACAGGCCGCTGGCATACCCCAGCAAGGTGAGCGTGGTGACGAGCCCGGCTTCGGCGGCATCGAGGCCGAAGGCCGGGCCGATCAGGCCGATGAGAGGCTGCGAGGCAAACAGGCCGAGAACGACGATGGCGACAGCAGACGCGAACAGCAGGGTCAGGCCGGCGGACAGGCCGTCAACCGGTTCGGCGGGCGCCTGCGCCATTCCGGCGGTCGAGGTGGAGGGCATGATGCTCTTTCCCAATGAGAAAATCGGGTCGCAGTTTGCATCCATCCGATTATGGTGATAATTGCTATTATTCTTGAATAATTATTCCTTTATTCGTGATAATATGGCGAGCCTTGAGCAATATGAAGCCTTTGTCGAAACGGTCGAGCGCGGCAGCCTGACGGCAGCGGCACATCATCTCAACCGCTCGCTGCAGGCGGTAAGCCGGGCGATCGCCACACTCGAGGCGGAATTGGGCGTCGAGCTCATCCGGCGC
The DNA here is from genome assembly GCF_056754975.1 of Labrys sp. HAY1-8F. Lineage (NCBI taxonomy): Bacteria > Pseudomonadati > Pseudomonadota > Alphaproteobacteria > Hyphomicrobiales > Xanthobacteraceae > Labrys > Labrys sp. HAY1-8F. Next base: position 2,758,314 of record NZ_JBPGWZ010000002.1, read on the forward strand.
ACCACGCGTCGCCTGCAGACGACGCCGACCGGGATGCTCCTGCGCGAGCGGCTGCGCGCGGCCCTGAAGGACATCGACGATGCCCGCTCGCAGGCCCAGCGCGAGGGGCAGCGCATCGCCGGCCTGTTCCGCATCAGTGCCTCGATCCATTTCGCCGCGCAATTCGTCGTGCCGACCGCCGTGGCCTTCGCCCAGCGTTATCCGGAGGTCGAGATCGAGTTCGTGCTGGACGACGCCTTCTCCCATCTCATCGAAGAACGCCTGGACGTGGCGATCCGGGTCGGCGATCTCGGCGCTGCCAGCCTGCGGTCGCGCAAGATCACCCAGTTGCGCCGCGTGGTGGTGGCCGCGCCGGCCTATCTGATGCAGCATGGCCGGCCGCGCCTGCCGGCCGAGCTTGCCGCCCACCGCTGCGTCATCCGCACCATCGGGCCGGAGGGCGATGCCTGGCCGTTCATGATCGGGGACCGGCTCGTGCGCATCCCGGTCAAAGGCGCGATGAAATGCAACGATGCCGCCGCGGCCAATGCAGCCGTCGCCCTCGGCGCCGGTATCGGCATCGCCCCGCTCTGGCAGGTACGACGGGAAATCGACGATGGTCGCCTGGAAGTGCTGCTCCCCGACTACGAGCCGCCGCCGACGCCGGTGAGCGCCGTGTGGCCCGCCCAGGCCGGCACGCCGGCCCGAACCCGCCTTTTCGTCGAGATGCTCGCCCACCGGCTGACGGGCGAGCGGATCTGAGAAAGATGCTCTCGACGACGGGCTGCGTTCCCCATCCTGCGGATGGACGAAGCCCCCTGGTTCCGCCATGATCCCGGCAATTCTGGAACCAACGCCAGATTCCCGGCAGTCATTGGGAGCGCTTCATGGAGACCAGCACCGGCACGGCAGCCGTTCATCGTCCGCTCGACCTCGATCCGAAGCGGGCGGGACGCCTCGATCGAGCGCATTATGGCGTCATCGACATCGGCTCCAATTCGGTCCGCCTGGTGGTCTACGACCAGCTTGGCCGGGCCCCATTGCCGCGCTTCAATGAAAAATCGCTCTGTCGTCTCGGTGAAGGGCTGGCCCAGACCGGCCTGATCTCCGTCGAGGGATTCCAGCGGACGGTCGAGGCCGTGCGACGTTTTCGCGCCGTGGCCGATGCCATGGGCGTGGCGCGCCTGGATGCCACCGCGACGGAGGCGGTGCGCCGGGCCGAGAACGGCAAGGATCTGGTCGAGGCCATTCGCGCGGAGGCGGGCGTCGATGTCCGCATCCTCAGCGGCGCCGAGGAGGCGAGATTTGCGGCGCTTGGCGTGATCTCCGGCTTTCACCGGCCCGTCGGCATCGTCGGCGACATGGGTGGGGGCAGCCTGGAGTTGGCCGCCGCCCTGGATGACCGGGTCGGCGAGGACTGGGTCAGCTTCCCCCTGGGGGCCCTGCCGGTCGAGGCGCTGATGCAGGGCCCGGACGATGCGAAACGGCGGATCGATGCACTGCTGAAGGATAAAACGCCCGCCTCCTTCCTGAAACAGCCGATCTTCTTTGCCGTCGGCGGGGGATGGCGGACACTCGCCAAGGCCCATATGGCACTGAATGCGGCGCCGGTTCCCGTGGTGCACGGCTATCGCATCCCGGCGACCGAAGCCCGGGCCTTTGCCAAGACGCTGCTGCGCCTGCCCCTGGCCAAGATCGCCGAATTGCCGGGCATATCGCGTCGGCGCGCGCGAACCATGCCTGCCGCCGCCTTGGTGCTGGACCGCGTGCTCAAATATCTGACGCCGGACGAGGTGGTATTCTCGGCCCTCGGCCTAAGGGAAGGCTGGCTCTACTCGCAGCTCGACGCCGAGGAGCGCTATCTCGATCCCTTGGTCGAAGGCGCCCAGTTGATCGGGCTGCCGGGTTCGCGCGTGCCCGACTTTCCTCCCGCTCTGGTTGCCTGGACCGCCGGGCTGTTCCCGGACGAGAGTCCGGCCGAAAAGCGCCTGCGCGTGACCTTGTGTGCGCTCTCGGACCTCGGCTGGCGCGACCATCCCGACATACGGGCGGAGGAAAGCCACCGCCGCGTGCTGCAATTTCCCTTCATCGGCCTGGATCACGCCGAGCGGGCCTTTCTCGCCGTCGCGCTTCACGCCCGTCACGCCGGCCGGCTCGATGCGCCCTATCTCGCCGGGGCCTTGAAGTTGCTGTCCCCGGCGGATCGTCGCCGCGCCGAGATTCTTGGACGGGCTTTGCTGGTGGCCTACCGCTTGTCCGGCGGTACGCCGGCCGTGCTGGCCAATTCACGCCTCTCCATCGGCTCCAACCGCCTCCGCCTGGAAGTCGGCCGTTCGGCCCGCGTGCCGGACAGCGAAGCGGTGAGCGAGCGCCTGTCCCTGCTGGCCGCCGCGGCCGGGGTCAAGTTCTCGGAGATCACCGAGCTCGCCCAAGAGGGTTGATCGGCCTCGCCAGGCGTCTCACTTCAAGGTTCTTGCTCCGATCGATCACAATTCTTGACTGGCTCGCGGCTGGTCGCTGTGGGAGAAAATCCCTCGAAGGCGCAGAGGGCAGCGAATTCCAGCTCCGAAGGAGCGCCTCCCACGCTTGTCTTGTTGCACCGGCTGACTATAGTCGCGCGCGATTTTCGTCGCCGGGTTCCCTGCCCGGTGCCATCCCAACCCGAAGGCTCTTTGATGTCTCAATCCGTCAAGAAGGTGGTGCTCGCCTATTCCGGTGGCCTCGACACCTCGATCATCCTGAAATGGCTGCAGACGACCTATAAGTGCGAGGTCGTCACCTTCACCGCCGATCTCGGCCAGGGCGAGGAATTGGAGCCGGCGCGCCAGAAGGCGCTGCTGCTCGGCATCAAGCCTGAGAACATCTACATCGAGGACCTGCGCGAGGAATTCGTGCGCGACTATGTCTTCCCGATGTTTCGTGCCAATGCCCAATATGAAGGCGTCTATCTGCTCGGCACCTCGATCGCCCGCCCGCTGATCGCCAAGAAGCAGATCGAGATCGCCGAGAAGACCGGCGCCGACGCCGTCTGCCATGGCGCCACCGGCAAGGGCAACGACCAGGTGCGCTTCGAGCTCGGCTACTACGCCCTCAAGCCCGACGTCACCATCATCGCCCCCTGGCGCGAATGGGACCTGCGCTCGCGCGAACAATTGATCAAGTTCGCCGAAGAGCACCAGATTCCGATCGCCAAGGACAAGCGCGGCGAGGCGCCCTTCTCGGTCGACGCCAACCTGCTGCACTGCTCTTCCGAGGGCAAGGTGCTGGAGGATCCGGCGATCGAGGTGCCCGATTACGTCTATTCGCGCACGGTCAATCCGGAAGATGCGCCGGACACCCCCACCGTCATCACCATCGACTTCGAGAAGGGCGACGCCGTCGCCATCGACGGCGTGAAGATGAGCCCGGCCACCCTGCTCGCCAAGCTCAACGAACTCGGCCGCATCAACGGCATTGGCCGGCTGGATCTCGTCGAGAACCGCTTCGTCGGCATGAAGTCGCGCGGCATGTACGAGACGCCCGGCGGCACCATCCTGCTGCCGGCCCACCGTGCCATCGAGAGCATCACGCTCGACCGTGGCGCAGCGCATCTCAAAGATGAGCTGATGCCGAAATATGCCGAGCTCATCTACAATGGCTTCTGGTTCTCGCCCGAGCGCGAAATGCTGCAGGCCCTGATCGACAAGAGCCAGGAAGCGGTGACGGGCTCGGTGCGCCTCAAGCTCTACAAGGGCGGCGTGCATGTCATCGGCCGTGAGAGCCCCAACTCGCTCTACAGCCAGGACCTCGTCACCTTCGAGGAAGGCGCCGTGGCCTATGACCACCGCGACGCCGCCGGCTTCATCAAGCTCAACGCCCTGCGCCTGCGCACCCTCGGCAGCCGCAAACGCAAGCTGGGCGTCTGATCCGGTTCGCATCAAGTTTGAAATTGCTCACTGCCCTTCCCCACCCAGGGAAGGGCTTTTTATTTGTCAAAGCGCTTCAGATCGACAGCATCCAAGCCCAGCGGAACGATAGCGTGTTAACTTTGATGCATTGCAGCAAATAATTTCTGCGCCGCAAGATGAACCCTTGAAGTAAAATGAGTCACTTTCTTTCGATCCCCCCGACGAATGCTCTGTGATGATACGATCTCATATCAAAGATCGCATTGATTAATCGTAATACAATTGCAATGATCGTGCCTGTTGGTCCTCCAGAGACCGGAACACGAGCAAGGCACCCCCATGATCAGGAAATTCGTCTTGGCTGTTGCCGGCGCGATATTGGCGCTGGCTGCCTCTCTCCCGATGGCGCAAGCCGCCCCGAAGACATTCTACTGGATATCCCATGGCGGTCCGGCCGACCCGGTGTGGACCTATTTCCTGGCGGGCGCCAAGCAATGGGCCAGTGACACCGGCAACACGGTCAACACCTCCTTCCACAATGGCGACGTCGCCTCCCATCAGGAAGCCGTGCGCGCGGCGATCGCGGCGGGCGCCGCCGGCATCGTCACCACCAGCCCCGATCCCGGCAGCCTGATCAAGGTGGTCGAGGAAGCCAACGCCAAGAAGATCCCGATCATCAATTTCAACACGCCCGACCCCCAAGCCAAGTTCGGTGCCTATGTCGGCGGCGACAACGTCAAATTTGGCGCGGCCTGGGCCCAATATCTGGTCGACAAGAAGCTGGTGAAGGCTGGCGATTTCGTTTGGATGCCGGTGGAGATCCCCGGCGCCACCTATGGCGTGCAGGAGGAGCAGGGCATTTCCAGCGTGTTCAAGCCGCTCGGCATCACCTGGGAGATCACCGAGGCCACGCTCGACCAGGCCGAAGTCATCTCGCGCATGACCGACTACCTCACCACCAACCGCAAGAAGATCAAGGCGATCATCGGCCTGGGAGATCTCGTCACCGGCAGCATCAAACGAGTGTTCGACCAGGTCGGCGTCAAGCCCGGCGAGATCCCGGTCGTCGGTTGGGGCAATTCGCTCGACACCACCCAGGAAGTGCTGAACGGCTATGTCAACGCCGCCCAATGGCAGGATCCGCAGGCGACCAGCTATATCGCTCTGTCGATGGCGGCCATGGCGTCGAGCGGCATCCGCCCCGGCTTCAACGTCATCACCGGCGCGCTCTACGAGAAGGATGCCGCCCAGCAATATGACGACATCCTGAGCGGCAAGAAATAGGGCATTCACAGGCGCGGACGGCCGGGAATGGCTGTCCAGCGCGGTGGCCTCTTTTGATATCGTAGGAGACACGGACCGTTGTCATGCCCGGGTCTGACCCGGGCATCCAGGAGGCCGGGCCACCGCCTGCGCGGCAGGTTGGATTGCCGGGTCAAGCCCGGCAATGACAAATGTCGAGCCAATCTCAATATCATCACACCGCCCCCGAAGCGCCCCTTCCGCATCCGCCTCCATCACCCGCCAAGGAATTCTCGTGGAACAACGCTCCCTGCTCCAGCGCGCGATCGCCCGGCCCGAATTCGGCCCCTTCGTGCTCCTGGTCATCGAACTCGCCATCTTCGGCGGCATCAACCCCGACTTCCTCTCCGCCGACAATCTCAGCAACATCCTGGCCTTTACCGTCGAGCTCGGCCTGATCGCTTTGGCGATGACGCTGCTGATGACCTCGGGTGAGTTCGATCTCTCGGTCGGCTCGCTCTTCGGCTTCTCGCCGGTGCTGATGTGGACGCTGTTCAACAGCGGTGCGACCCCGCTATGGGTAGCCTTCCTCGTCGCGCTCGTCGTCGCGGCGCTGATCGGCTGGGTGAACGGCCTCTTCGTCACCAGGCTGAAGATCCCCTCCTTCCTGGTGACGCTCGGCATGCTCCTGGTGGTGCGCGGCACGGCCCTCTTCGTCACCAACGGCTTTCCCCAGCGCACCTGGAATGCGGGCGACCAGCCACTCGCCGACATCCTGGTCGGTACCTTCTATATCGGTGGCTTTCGCGTCTACATGTCCCTGCTCTGGTTCGCCATCGCGGCCGTCGTGCTCGGCTATGTCCTGACCAAGACCAAATACGGCAACTGGATCCAGGCGGCGGGCGGCAATCCCAATGCGGCGCGGGCGCGCGGCGTCAATGTCGATGCCACCAAGGTCTGGCTCTTCATCCTGTGCTCGGTGCTCTCGGCCTTTGCCGGCATCATCTCATCGATCCGGACCGCCTCGGCCAATCCCAATTCGGGCACGGGCTATGAATTGGAGGTGATCGCCATGGTGGTGATCGGCGGCACCGCGCTCACCGGCGGCCGGGGCACCATCATCGGCACCGTGCTCGGCATCTTCATCCTGCGCGTGATGCGCAACGGCATCGTGCTGATCGGCGTGCCGGGTCTGGCCTACAACATCTTCATCGGCGCGATCATCTTAGGCATGATGGCGCTGCATTCATGGCTCGACCGCCGGCACCAGGAAGGGAGATGAGCGATGGCTGAACCTCAAGAAGAACTCGTCCGCATGCAGAACATCGCCAAGTCCTATGGCCGCATCCGCGCCATCGAGGACGTCACCCTCACGGTGAACAGGCGCGAGATCGTCGGGCTGCTCGGCGACAACGGGGCTGGGAAATCGACCCTGATCAAGATCCTGTCCGGGGCGGTAGCGGCTACCTCCGGCGACATCTATGTCCGTGGCAAGAAGGTGGTGATGCGCTCCACCACCGACGCGATCGCCGAGGGTATCGAGACGATCTACCAGGATTCGGCCCTGGTGCCGCAGCTTTCGATCGCCCGCAACCTCTTCCTGGGGCGCGAGCCGATCAAGGGGCCGCGCTTCCTCAACCGCCTCGACCAGGCCAAGATGAACGAGGTCGCGACGACGCTCTTGAAAAGGGTCGGCATCTCCAAGAACATCGCACCGACCACGCCGATCGGCTCGCTCTCCGGCGGCGAGCGCCAGGCGGTGGCCATCGCCCGCGCCATGCATTTCGACAGCGACCTCATCATTCTCGACGAGCCCACCAACAATCTGGGCGTGGCGGAGACGCAAGGCGTCCTAAACTTCGTGCGCAATGCCCGCAGTTCCGGCCATTCCTGCATCTTCATCGCCCACAACATCCATCATGTCTTCCAAGTGGTAGACCGTATCGTCGTGATGCGCCGCGGCCGCGTCGTCGCCGACGACATCGATCCCAAAACGACCAGCGTGGAGGCGGTCGAACGGGTGATCACCGGCATGGATCACTGAGAGTTCCCGGGAAAGCGGCGTGCCCCGAAAGGGTGAGCCCGACTGTACCATCGTAGAGTGGCGCATCCGGCCAACTCGTTTATAACGGCCGGACTCTTTCCTTCCCCAGGGACATCGAAGCTCTTCATGAAGAAACTCGTCATTTTCGATCTCGACGGCACGCTTGCCAAGAGCAAATCGGCCATCGACGCCGAGATGGCTGCCCTCCTGGGCCAGCTTCTCACCGTCGCCCAGGTCGCCGTGATCTCGGGCGGCGACTGGCCGCAATTCGAAAAGCAGTTCCTCGCTAACCTCCCCGCCGGCGATCGTTTCGACCGGCTGCATCTGCTGCCCACCTGCGGCACGAAATTCTTCCATTTCGATGGGGGCGCCTGGGTGCCCGTCTATCGCGAGGACCTGTCCACGGAAGATAAGCAGCGCATCGTTGCTGCGCTGGAGGCGGCCTTCGTTGAGGCTGGCTTCAAGCCCGAGCGGATCTGGGGCGAGCGCATCGAGGATCGCGGCAGCCAGATCACCATGTCCGCACTCGGCCAGGAGGCACCCCTCGAGGCCAAGCACAGCTGGGATCCCGATTTCAAGAAGCGCACCATCCTCAAGACCTATCTCGACAAGTCGATACCGGATTTCTCGGTGCGCATGGGCGGCGCCACATCGATCGACGTGACCCGGCAGGGCATCGACAAGGCCTATGGCATCGCCAAGCTGCGCGACCGTCTGGGCATCGCCATCGAGGAGATGATCTTCGCCGGTGACGCCCTCTTCCCGGGCGGCAACGACTATGCGGCCAAGGAGGCCGGTGTCGATTCGATCCGCGTCAGGGATCCGGAGGAGACCAAGCGGGTGATCGAGACCATTATCGCCTGCCTGGGGTGAGAAACTGGGGCGCCTCACAACGGCGAGCTCCCGCGCCTTGGTAGAGTGCGCTCTATCGCCCTCGGCTTCAGCTGTCTGATTCACATATCTCGGCCGAGCCGCACAAAACGCAATAATCCTTCCCCGGTTTCGGGGAAGGATTATTGCGCCACATGTTGGAACGCTGCGAGTCTACGGACAAGGTAGGCCCTTTCACCGAGCGATCCATCACCGCTCCTGCCGCCCCGCGATATATTTCTCCAGCACCGCCGCCACCTTGCGGGCGCCATAGCAGCGGAAGCGGAACGTGCCTTCGTCATGCTCGACGGCGACGATGCCGGTCACCCAACCGAATTCCCGCCAAGCCTTGCGGATGGCAGCCATCGGGATGTGCACGGGCTGCAAGCCGATATGAAAGGCCTTGTTCAGGCGATTGGCGGCGAAGGACAACCCTTCGGGCGTGATCTCGACACGTCCGCCGACCCACAGGCCTCCCATCTTGCGGCTCATCCGATCGACCGTGCTGACGGTGACGTCGGGCACCAGCTTCGAGGGCACCGCATTCGGGATGAGGGCGTTGCAAAGCTTGCGGATGTGAAGATCTGTCATGATGGCTGTCATGGAGGCTCGCCCTGTACGAGATTTCCGATTAGAGATATTTGTCTGACAACGGAAGCGGCTGCCTGTCAGGCCTAACCCGCCTGGGCGGGCGGAACTGCGCGTTGCAGCACAAATCGAATTGGAATCGGGAGGAACCCTATGTCGGGTCAAGGAAAGATCGCCATCGTCACAGGCGCCGCCAGCGGCATCGGAAAGGCCGTCGCGCATGCGCTGCTGGGCGATGGCTGGTCTGTCGTCTTCACGGGGCGTCGCAAGGAGGCCTTGGAAGCGGCGATCGCCGAAAGCCCGCATGCGGCCTCTGCCCGCGCCATCCCCTCCGACGTCACCGACCCCGCCTCGGTGGCGGCGCTGTTCGACGCCACCGTCGCCGCCCTCGGCCGTGTCGACCTCGTCTTCAACAATGCCGGCACCATCGCGCCCGGCGTGCCGATCGAGGACCTGCCCTTCGAGCAGTGGAAGGCGGTGATCGACACCAACGTTACCGGCGTGTTCCTGTGCACCAAGGAGGCCTTCCGTGTGATGAAGGCGCAGGAACCGCGGGGCGGGCGCATCATCAACAATGGTTCGATCTCGGCCACCGCGCCGCGCCCGAATTCGGCGCCCTACACCGCCTCCAAGCATGCGGTCACCGGCCTGACCAAATCCTCGTCGCTGGACGGGCGCAAATATGACATCGCCTGCGGCCAGATCGACATCGGCAACACGCTGACGCCGATGGCGTCCAAGATGCCGGGCGGCGTGCCGCAGGCCGACGGCTCGATCAAGCCCGAGCCGACCTTCGACGTGAAGCATGTCGCCGATGCGGTGGTCTACATGGCCGGCCTGCCGCTTGAGGCCAATGTGCAGTTCATGACGGTAATGGCCACCAAGATGCCGCTGGTGGGGCGAGGATAAGCGCGGGATTGGCGTGCCGATCTTCTCAGTTCCATCGAGAGATGGGGCGAGATCGGCAAGGAAGATGCCGGTCTGAAGACCGGCACACCGCGCCGCGGGCATCGCGACATGCATGCATGTCGCTGTGATGCCCGCGCACCCGGGGAAGGCCCTCAGGCCCCGCTTCTCACAGCCGGCAGCACGCAGATCTCCTCACCCGAGAAAGTTCGCGAACGGGTGATGAAGCGTTTTTCCGTGCCGTTCTCCAAGGAGAACATGCCGCCGCGCCCCGGCACCACGTCGATGATCAACTGGGTATGGCTCCAGGCGGCGAATTGCAGGGCGCTGATATAGACGGGCGCATCGCCGATGCTGCCCAAGAGCACGTCCTGGTCCCCGACGATGAACTCGCCCTGCGGATAGCACATCGGCGAGGAGCCGTCGCAACACCCGCCCGACTGGTGGAACAGCACTGGGCCGTAGCGGGCCTGGAGGCTCGCAATCAGGTCGAGGGCGGCCGGCGTCGCCGTCACGCGTTCGAGGGCGGTGTCCTGCATAATCGTTCCCTCATCCCAGCACGGATCGCCACTTCCGACCCTGCCTGGCTATCAAAAGGGCCGCCCGGCGTGAATCGGGCGGCCAAGGCGATCCCCGGAGCAAGATGCTCCGGCACGGATCAGAAGAAGCCAAGCTTCTTGGGGGAGTAGCTGACCAGCATGTTCTTGGTCTGCTGGTAGTGATCGAGCATCTTCTTGTGGTTCTCGCGGCCGATGCCGGACTGCTTGTAGCCACCGAAGGCCGCATGGGCCGGATAGGCGTGGTAGCAATTGGTCCAGACGCGGCCGGCCTGGATGGCGCGGCCGAAGCGATAGGCGCGCGTGCCGTCGCGTGTCCAGATGCCGGCGCCGAGGCCATAGAGCGTGTCGTTGGCGATGGAAAGCGCTTCCTCGTCATCCTTGAAGGTGGCGACGGAGACCACCGGACCGAAGATCTCCTCCTGGAAGATCCGCATCTTGTTGTGACCCTTGAACACGGTCGGCTTGACGTAATAACCGCCGGCGAGGTCACCGGGCAGTTCGTTGCGCTCGCCGCCGATCAGCACCTCGGCGCCTTCCTGGCGACCGATATCGAAATAGCTCAGGATCTTTTCGAGCTGTTCGGAGGACGCCTGCGCACCGATCATGGTGGTGGGATCGAGCGGATCGCCCTGCTTGATGGCGGCGACACGCTTCAGCGCCTTCTCGATGAAGCGGTCGTAGATGCTTTCATGCACGAGGGCGCGGCTCGGGCAGGTGCAGACCTCGCCCTGGTTGAGGGCGAACATCACGAAGCCCTCGATCGCCTTGTCGAGGAAGTCGTCGTCCTCGGCCGCGACGTCCTTGAAGAAGATGTTGGGCGACTTGCCGCCGAGCTCCAGCGTCACCGGGATCAGGTTCTGGCTGGCATATTGCATGATGAGGCGGCCGGTGGTGGTCTCGCCAGTGAAGGCGATCTTGGCGATCCGGCTGGAGGATGCCAAAGGTTTGCCGGCTTCCAAACCAAAGCCGTTGACGATGTTGAGCACGCCCGGCGGCAGGATGTCGCCGATCAGCTCGGCCAGGACCAGGATGGAGGCGGGTGTCTGCTCGGCCGGCTTGATCACCACGCAATTGCCGGCGGCGAGTGCCGGGGCGAGCTTCCATATCGCCATCAGCAATGGGAAGTTCCAGGGGATGATCTGGCCGACAACGCCGAGCGGTTCATGGAAATGATAGGCAACCGTGTCGTGGTCGATCTCGGAGATGCCGCCTTCCTGCGCGCGCAGCACGCCGGCGAAATAGCGGAAATGGTCGACGCCGAGCGGCAGGTCGGCGGCCGTGCTCTCGCGGATCGGCTTGCCATTGTCCCAGGTCTCGGCCAGAGCGAGCGTTTCCAGATTGTCTTCTATCACCTGGGCGATGCGCAGCAGCAGCAGCGAGCGTTCCGCCACGCTGGTGCGGCCCCAGGCGTCCTTGGCGGCATGGGCGGCGTCGAGGGCGGCTTCGACGTCAGCGGCATCGGAACGGGCGATCTGGCAGAGGACCCGGCCGTTTACGGGAGAGGTGTTCTCGAAATATTTGCCGCTGCGCGGCTCCTGCCATTGGCCACCGATGAAATTGCCGTAGCGGGGCTTGAACAGCGTTCCAGGCGAGCGGACGATCTCGGGCTTGTTCATCAATTTCCTCCTTCAGCGCGCCAATTGAGGTTTTGGGACTGGCGTCGTCTGGCCAGAAGGATGGGCGGGGCGAGGCTGCTTGTCAGGATGGGCACAGGCGATGACGAGGGCAATGTGTCTCAGGGATGAGACAGATTTAGGGGGCGGGTCTTCGGACCCGCCTATTCGACCAGCTCGGTCCTTCCAGGCTGGTCTGAAGACCAGCCCCCCGATCAGCTCTCGCGGCCTATGCCGAGGCGCGCGATCTTGCGATGCATGGTGGCACGGCTGACGCCGAGGAGGCGGGCTGCCGTGGAGACATTGCCCTTGGCACGCGACAGCGCCTGGCGCACGGCGGCACGCTCGCCTGCAAGCAGCCCCTCGCCCGGCCCCACCCTTTCGCCATCGATGAGATCGCCTGCCGGGAAGGGGTGGTTGAGATGCTCGTCCGTCAGCCCGTAGACGAGGCGCGCCGCGCGGCTGGCGCCGATGACCAGGTCCTCCCTGTCCACGGCCAGCAGGCCGACCGGTCCGGAACCGGCATCGGGCCCGACCATGATGCGCGCATGGCGGAAGGCCTCGCGGAAATGCTGGGTCTCGATGCGGGTAGCGGCATCCCTCGTGGCAGCCGCCACCAGCTTGAGCAGGGCCGGCGTCACGTCAGAGCGGCAGGTCGAAACGTCGAGTGTGCCCGTCAGGCGGCCATTCGCGTCCCAGATCGGCGCCACCGTGCAACTCAGACCGATATTGCGGGTGAGGAAATGCTGGTCACGGTGAATGGTCAGCGCGCGCCCTTCGGCAATGCAGGTGCCGACACCATTGGTACCCTCGCTCTTTTCGCTCCAGACCATGCCCGTCCACAGCCCGAGCGCCTCGAAATCGGCATCGTCTCCCGCCTCGCCGCGCCGGTCGAGCGGCACCCCGTCTCCATCGGTGAGAAGGACGCAGCAGCCGGCGTCGCCAACGGCCTGGAACAGGCGGTCGAGCGTCGTCTGCGCAAGGCGGACCAGCAGTTCCATGCGCGACAGAGCCGCCCTGAATTCGCCTTCGCCGAGGCGCAGGGGCGGCGGCGCGTGATCGGGATCGAGGCCGTAATGGCTCATGGAGCGCGACCAGGAGGCCGCGACCGCAGACTGGGCACCCGATGTGCCGTCATTCAAGGTGGCATAGACCAGATCCGCATGATGCAGACGGTCCGACTTACCCATTCCTGGCATTCGCTCCGCCCTCCGCATGCATTCCGACAAGGGGAGTTCGGCAGCCCGCTCCCCAACATCGACGCGGTTGGCGTCATCTTCCGCTGGAATTTCCTGCCCTGTCAATCGCAGTCGCGATTTTCATCATCGTTCAAAACGTTTTGGAAAATGAATTCTTCATTCGATGCGTCAACATCGCGCAGAATGCGAGCGCGACCTCGCCCGCCAGAAATGCTCGGCCTGAGGGGTTTGGCAATTGACGGGCACGCCCTCAAGGAGCCCTCACCAAGGGACGGTCTGCCCTCGATAGTCGAGATATTCCAGGCCGGGCCTGCTGCGTTTTTCGAGAAGCACGTTCACGAGGCTCGGCACGCTCTCTTCAATGGACAGGCGTACGCTGGGGCCACCCATGTCGGTGCGAACCCATCCGGGAGCCATCAGCACCATCGGGTGAGCCTCCCCGGCACGGCGGGCCGCATAGCTGCGCATGAACATGTTCAAGGCTGCCTTGCTGCCGCGATAGACTTCACGCATGCCAGATGTGTTGTTGCTGACACTGCCCTGTCCGGACGACATCACGCCAATCAAGCCCGTTCCAGTGACGAGATCCGCCAGGTCCTCGATGACGCGCAGGGGGCTCAACGCATTGGTGACCATGACACGGATGAATTCTTCGGTCGTCACCTCCCCGATGGTTTCCTCGGGATCGTTGGTGACGCCTGCATTCACAAACAGAATGTCGAACCGGCGACCCGCCAGCCGGGCGCGGAGCGCTGCGACCTCGGCCGGCTCGCAGATGTCGACGGTTTCGATCTCGACCTGGTTGCCATGTTCGTCGGCTAGGTCATGCAGTTTCGTTCTGCCTGCCCGGGCGCGAACGGTACCGACGACATGCCATCCCTTCTTGACGAATTCGACGGCCATGGCGTGGCCGAGACCACGGGACGCTCCGATGAGCAGGACGGTGCCGGCAGGCTTTGGAGATAAGGTATCAGGCATGGCTTCAACGCTCGTTGCTGGTGTGATCGGTCAGCAATAGGCCAAGGCGCATACCCTGCGCCAGACGCACGAGATGCAACAAATGAATGCACGAAACGCCCTGCATACCCGCCGCGCGACGCACGATCAGTCAAATCAAGGCACGAGAGGAGCGTCGGAATTTCGTCTAGGCGCTGATCCTCGGCCGGCCCGACGCCCGGGCCGTCACCAGCGCCTCGACGAACAATTCCCGGCCCTCTGCCACGATCTTCTTCTCGTCCACACTCACCGAAATCTCGACCGAGGCAGCACCCGCCGTAAGGGCGTCGCTCTCGGCCTGGATCCGCGCCGCCTCCTGAGCATGGCCCAGCGCCTCGGCGAGATCGAGGATGTCGCGCGTGCCTGAACGCGTGAACACCCGGAAGATTCCCTCCACCGGCTGCAGCACCTTCACTTCGGCCGAAACATGCACGCCGCCGACCACGGCGCCGACGGCGTTGGCGACCTCGGCATGTTCGGGCACCAGCGAAGGCGCGCCGACCATGCCGGCGATATCGCCGTAATAGGTCGCGGCCGAGGCACCGAGCCCGACCACCGGGGCCGTGAGCGACAGGCCGATCTTGACGAGGCCGCTATGGCCGTCGAGCGCCGCCACCGACAAGGCATGGCGCGACAGGCCTGTCTCCCGAAAGCCGTCCTCGGCCAGAGCGCATTCCAGCAGGAACTCGGCCGAACGGCGCGTGAGGGTCTCGATGATCCGCCGCGCCAGCGCCTCGGCGCCGTCCGCGAAGGGCAATCCCATGGCGTTGCGCCGTCTGGCAAACAGAGTGAGTCCCTTCTCGGCCGCCCCCCTGTCCCACGCGTGATGCAGGCCGAGCTGGTGCGCGGCATCGGAGGGCGTCAGTGCTGCCATGATGGCAAGGCGCCTGACGACCAGGCGCTGGAGCGCATTGAGCTCGCGCCGGCTGTTGATCAGCTTGTCGGCGGGCTGGGGTCCGTTCTCCAGCCGTGCCAGCACCTCGGCCTCCAATGCCGGCAGTTCCGCGAGAGGCGAATGCAGGCGCATGGCGAAGCGGCCGAAGAGGTCGTTGGGCAGATCGGCCCTGAGCTGGCGGTCGAGCGTTGAATGCACGAGGTCGGCATGGCTGTCGGCAAGCAGGGATAAAGGCACGGCCCGGCGCGGACCGAGCTTGAGCGAGGTATCCAGGCCGTGCTGTTCGATCGCTACTTCGCTGTCGCCGCCGAGGCCGCAGGTGCGGATGGCGATGGCCTCAACCATGGTACGGAAGCCGCCGATCAGGGCGCCGGCCGGATCGATGCGCGGCCTGGCGCCGCGCAGCACGACGACATCCGTGGTGGTGCCGCCGATGTCGGAGATCAGGGCGTCCGGAGCACCGGCGAGGAAGGCTCCGCCCACGGCGCTGGCGGCCGGGCCCGAGAAAATCGTCTCGATCGGCTTGGCCTTGGCCACCTCGGCCGCCACCAGCGAGCCGTCACCCCGCACCACCATCAAAGGCGCAGCGATACCGAGCGCGGTGAGCTGGCCTTCGGTCGCGGCGATCAGCGCCTCGAGGAGATGGATCAGGCGCGCATTGAGCACACAGGTCAGGGCCCGCTTCGGCCCGTCCAGCTTGGCAGAGAGTTCATGGCCGCAGGTGACCGGCAGGCCGGTTTCGCGCCGCAGGACCTCGCGCGCCGCGATTTCATGGCTGGGATCGAGCACGGCAAAGCGCCCGGTCACCGCAAAGCCGGTCAGCCCCGGCGCCAAGGCACGGGCCTGTTCTATCAGCCTGACCTCGTCGAGCGGCGCGCGTGCCTGGCCCATGGCGTCATGCCCCCCGGCAATCAGCAACACCGGGTCGCCGTTCAACGCCGCCTTGAGATCCGGCCGCTCGGCATCATCGGCATCGAAGCCGATATAGACGAGGCCGACGCGCCCGCCCTGGCCTTCCACCATGGCGTTGGTGGCAAGCGTGGTGGAGAGCGAAACGAGGGCGATGCGCGCGGGCGCGACATCGGACTGGGCCAGCACCGCGCCGACGGCGCCGCCGACACCGATGGCGAGATCATGATGGGTGGTGAGCGACTTGGCCTTGGCGAGAACGCCCTTCTCCTCGTCATAGAGGACGGCATCGGTGAAGGTGCCGCCCGTATCGATACCCAACAAAACAGCCATAATGTCAGCCACTACCAATCCAATCGTCCTTTTGCTGATACGCGAATTCGGGCTGCGCCGCTCGCTCATACCGGCATTTTTTTGGACACTGGCGGCCTTTCCTCAAGCAAAGCGCCTTTCGGCTAAAACGCAACTACTCCCTCTGCCGTTGAGGGAGAGCCCCACCGAGAGCAATTACGCGAAACGTCGCTTTGCTCTAACTCTTCGTTTCGAGGCGCCTTTGCGATTCGAGGTGATTCCGTGAAATCGCAGGACGCTTCGGCTATAGGGCAAAGCGGCGTGGACGCGCGGGAGTGGGTTCCCAACCCTGCACGCTCCAGCAGGCGCCGCCAGTGTCGATGGCTTAAACATTCTAATTGATGTTCTAGACATCAATATTGAAATATAGTATTTGATAAATGCGAGGCTGCCTATGATCACCGCTGCCCAGATGCGCGCTGCCCGTGCCCTCCTCGGCATCGACCAGCGCCAGCTCGCTGACCTGTCGGGGGTTTCCCTGCCAACGGTTCAGCGCATGGAAGCGAGCGAAGGCAATGTTCGCGGTGTGGTCGACACGTTGACGAAAGTGATCGAGGCGCTTGACCGCGCCGGCGTCGAGCTGATCGGCGACAATGCTGTCAGCCGCGAGGGTGGGCGAGGTGTGCGCCTCAAACAGCCCAAATCGTCGGAGGTGCCCTCGGCCTGACCTAGAGCAAAGCGCGTTCAGGCGTGAACGCTTCTCTGCTCTACCTCTTTGGTTCGACGCGTCTTTGCGATTTGAAGCGATGCGATCAGATCACAAGACGCTTTGAGGTTGAGTGGCGGCGGTCTGCAGAATGCTCTGCACCGTCTCCGGAAATGAGAGAAGCAATGACGGCCCGGGTGCATGAACCCAGCTTCAGCGAGCTCTATACGCCCAAGCTGGTGACGGTTCTCAAGGAAGGCTACGGGCTGGACAAGCTGAGGGCCGACATCCTCGCCGGATTGACGGTCGCCATCGTCGCTCTGCCGCTGTCCATGGCAATCGCCATCGCCTCCGGCGTGACGCCGGACCGCGGCCTCTATACCTCCATCGTCGGCGGCTTCGTGGTCTCGGTACTGGGCGGCAGCCGGTTCCAGATCGGCGGCCCCGCCGGCGCCTTCATCGTGCTGGTTGCCGCCGCCGTGAAACAGCATGGCGTGGACGGCCTCCTCCTCGCCACCTTCATGGCCGGTATCATCCTCACCTTGATAGGTGCCCTCCGGCTTGGCACCTTCATCAAATACATTCCCTACCCCGTCACCGTCGGCTTTACCTCCGGCATCGCTGTCATCATCTTCGCCAGCCAGATCAAGGAACTGCTCGGACTGACGTTCAAAGATGGTGAACCCGGTCCCTTCGTCGAGAAGGTCGAGGCGCTCGCCACCGCCCTGCCGAGCTTCAGTCTGTCCGCCACGGCTGTCGCCGTCTTCGCCATCGGCCTTATCGTGGTCATCCGGCGCCTACGCCCCCATTGGCCCGCCTTCCTGATCGCAACCGTCACGGCGGCCGTGCTGGTCTGGCTGGCGGGCATACCTGTGGAAACGCTCGGCACGCGCTTCGGCGGCATCCCGCGCTCGCTGCCGGCTCCTCATCTGCCGACCCTGTCGCTCGACAAGGTCATCGAACTCCTGCCGACCGCGATCGCCTTCGCCCTGCTGGGCGGCATCGAGAGTCTGCTTTCCGCCGTGGTGGCCGACAGCATGAGCGGCCGGCGCCATCGCTCCAATATCGAGCTGGTGGCACAGGGAATCGCCAACATGGCCTCGGCCCTGTTCGGCGGCATCTGCGTCACCGGTACCATCGCCCGCACGGCCACCAATGTGCGGGCCGGGGCGCGCGGACCGGTCTCGGGCATTCTGCATTCGCTCTTCGTGCTCGCCTTCATGCTGCTGGCGGCCCCGCTTGCAAGCTATATCCCGTTGGCGGCCCTCGCGGCGGTGCTGGCGGTGGTGTGCTGGAACATGTTCGAGCTCCACCAGTTCGCCACGCTGGTGCGCGCCTCGCGCGGCGATGCCGTGGTGGTGACAGTCACTTTCCTGGTGGTGGTGTTCCGCGATCTCACCGAGGGCATCCTGATCGGCTTTGCCCTCGGTTGCCTCCTCTTCCTGCACCGCATGGCCGAGGCGGTCGAGATCGAGACATTGCGGCCGGTCGTCGAAGAGGATCTGTCCGACGCCGGCAGCGATCAGGACCCCCTGCCTTATGAGGCCGGCTTGGCCAGCAATCCCGACGTGGTCGCCTACCGGATTTCCGGTGCCTTCTTCTTCGGCGCGGCCGCCACGGTCGCCGCCGCCCTCGACGACATCGGCGAGCATCCGAAGACGACTATCATCGACTTTTCGGGCGTGCCGATCATCGATTCAACCGCTGCAGCCACCATTCACGGGCTGGTGCGCAAGGCCGCGGGCAGGGGTGGTACGGTGCAGATCGTCGGCGCCCGTCCCGCCGTGCTGCGGGTCTTGCTCTCCCACGGCGTGCGCCCGCCACAGGTGCGCTTCCGGGCCCGGCTGGCGCTACCGCGGGACGCGGCTTCGGACTGAACGTTCCCGCCGGCCCAGAAGAAGTTTCCGGTGAAACAGCTTGATTTTCGAACCTCATCTACCCCTGGATAGCTGATGGCATCGGAGGTCGCACGGATGAGAATTGCCTCACTCGCTTTCCTGCTTTCGGGGCTCGTCCTTGCGCCACAATTGGTATTTGCGGCGCAGTCGAGCGCTTCGATAGACCAGTGGAAAGCCCTGAACAGTCAATGCCGCGGCGGCAGTGGCGACGATCCCGCCACCTTGCGTGCCTGCGGCCAGCGAGATGCGCTCACCCGCCAACTCGGCAAGGCCGGATGGTGCTTCGGCCGCAAGGACGATCCCGACGCCGCTTCCTATCAGTGGCATCGTTGCACAGCGAAATCCCTGCGCCCGGAATAAAAAGGCCGGCCGGGAACGATATCCGGGCCGGCCAGGCCGCGCTGCGACGGGCCGAGGCGAGGCCCCGTCGTCCGCTGGAAGAAGTTATGCTCCCGCCTTCTGGGGCAGGGGCTGGATCGGCATGCCGGGGAAGATCTTCTGAATGTTGCCGGTGATGATCTGGTCGGTTTCCTTGATCCCCTTGGTCACCGCAATCAGCGGTCCCTCGGCGGGGCCGAGTTCGATCAGGCGCATCTCGACCTTGTTGCCCTCGCCGACGACATAGACATATTTGCCGAGCTGGCTCGAGCCGAGACCGGCCTGCGGCACCAGCAGCGTGTCCGGCCGCTCGCCGATGCTGAGGCGCAGATTGACATACTGGCCCGGCAGCAAGTTGCGCTCGGCATTGGCCGTGGTAGCGCGGGCGGTGATGGTGCCGGTGGCCCGATCGACGACATTGTCGAGGAAGGTGAGTTCGCCCTGATGGGCGGCTTCGTTCTGCCCGGGCACGGTGATATCGGCCGGGACCTTGCCGGCCGCCTTGGCCTTGAGGATCTGCGTCAGCTCGGCTTCTGTCGGCGTGAAGGTGACATAGATCGGGCTGACCTGCACCAGCGTGTTGAGCACGGTGCCGCCGGGGCTGACCAGCGTGCCGGCGGCGGCCTGGTTGCGACCGATCCGCCCGTCGAAGGGCGCCTTGATTTCTGTATAGGACAGGTTGAGTTCCGCCGCCTGGATCGCCGCCTTGTCGGCGAGCAGGGTGGCCTCGCCCTGCTTGACCGCGCTGGTGCGCTGGTCGAACAGATCCTTCGACAGGAAGCCCGTCTTGCTGAGGTCGTTGCCGCGGGTCATGCTGTTCTTGGCATAGTCGAGTGCGGCGGTATCGCGCTCGGCCTGAGCTTTTACCTGCGCCAACGCAGCCTGATAGTCGCGCGCGTCGATGCGATAAAGGACATCGCCCTTCTTCACATCGGCGCCGTCGGTGACAGGCTGTTCGAGCATGTAACCCGAGACCTTGGCCTGCAGGGTGATGCTGCGGATCGACTCCGTGCGGGCGGGATAGTTGAGGAAGATCGGAATGGACTTCTTGACCACGGAGGCGACCGGCACCGGCATGGCCTGCATGGCCGGTGCCGGATTGGCGGAAGCCGGCTTGCTCAGCATCCCAGCCAAGAGTTCCTGGCCGGCGGCGATGAGATGCGGCTTGTCCTTGAGGTAGTAGCCGCCGCCAGCGGCGGCGACCACGACGATGGCGGTGGCGATTTTCCAGATACGCATCGGTATCCCCTTATTCGGCAGCCTGGATCCGGGGCGGCAAGGCCTCCTCGGACGCATCAGGCGCGCTGTCGGTATGGTGTGAGTCTTTTCTGGCGGAGGCGCGACGCTCGCGCCAACGCTCGATGATGGCGTAGAACACCGGCACGAAGACCAGCGTCAGCACGGTAGCGACCAGCATGCCGCCGAACACGGCCGTGCCAAGCGATTGCCGGCTGGCCGCGCCGGCCCCGGTCGCCTTCACCAGCGGCACCACGCCCAGGATGAAGGCGAAGGCCGTCATCAGAATCGGGCGCAGGCGCAGGCGGCCGGCTTCCATCGCTGCCTCGACGATGCCATGGCCCTGCTCACGCAGATGCTTGGCGAACTCGATGATCAGGATGGCGTTCTTGGCCGCCAGGCCGATCAGCATGACGAAGCCGATCTGCGAGTAGACGTCGAGCTGCATGTTGCGCAGCCAGATGGCGAGCAGCGCACCGAACAGGCCGAGCGGCACCGCCAGCAGGACCATGAAGGGCATGGACCAGCTCTCATACTGGGCCGCCAGGATCAGGAAGACGAACACGATGGCAAGGGCGAACACAGCCGCTGCGATCGAGCCGGCCTTGAGCTCCTGGAAGGTGATGCCGGTCCATTCATAGTTGAAGCCGTTCGGCAGGGTCGTGGCGGCAACCCTCTGCATCGCCTCGATCGCCTGTCCCGAGGAGTAGCCCGGCGCAGGAGCACCGTTGATCAGAGCGGCACCGTAATTGTTGTAATGGGTCACCGTCTCCGGCCCGACGATCGGCTTCAACGATCCCAGCGTCGACAGGGGCACCATGTTGCCGGTGGCATTGCGGACGTAGAGGCGGCTGATGTCACCCGGGTCGGCACGCGAATCCTTGTCGGCCTGCAGCGTGACGCGGAAGGTGCGCCCGAACTGGTTGAAGTCGTTGACATAGAGCGAGCCGAGATAGATCTGCAGCGTGTTGAAGATGTCAGGCAGATTCAAACCGAGCAGCTTGGCCTTGTTACGATCGAGGTCGTAATTGAACTGCGGCGTCGAGGTCGAGAAGGTGGTGAACAGGGTCTGCGGGTTGAGTTCAGGCTGCTTGCGCGCCTCGGCAAGCAGAGCCTGGGCTGCATCGTTCACGGCGACGGGGCCGCGTCCGTTCAGGTCCTCGATCTGGAACTCGAAGCCACCAGTGGTTCCCAAGCCCTGGATGGAGGGTGGCTCGAAGGCCAGGACGAAACCATCGGCGATACCGAAGAGTTTCGGGCGCACCTTGTTGACGATATCGGTGGCGCTGAGGCCTCCCCCACGTTCATCCCAGGGCTTGAGGATCGCGAACTCGACCGCGGCGCTCGATTGCTGGGCATTGGTGAGGAAGTTCAGGCCTGAGATCGACATGATATCCTCAACCCCAGGCTCGGCCATCAGGATCTGCCGCACCTGCTTGGCGGCGGCATCGGTGCGTTCCAGCGAGGCGCCGTCCGGAAGCTGGAGCACCACGAAGAAATAACCCTGGTCTTCCGAAGGCAGGAAGGTGGAGGGCACCCGCGTCGAGATCCAGTAAGTCGCGCCGAGCACCACCACGAACGCTGCCATCATCAGCCAGCGCAGCCGGATGAAGCCACGCACCGAGGCGGCATAGCCGTGCGACAGCCTGTCGAAGCCGGCATTGAACCAGCGGAACAGGAAGAAGCGCGAGGCCGGCTTGTGGCTGAGGAAAGCCGCCGACAAGGCAGGGCTCAGGGTCAGTGAGTTGAAGGCGGAGATGCCGACCGAGATCGCCACGGTCAGGGCGAACTGGTTGTAGAGCTGGCCGGCGACGCCGGGAATGAAGGCAACCGGGACGAACACCGCCATCAGCACCGCCGTGGTGGCGACGATCGGGCCCGTCACCTCCTTCATGGCGATCTTGGCCGCCTGCATCGGCGGATGACCCGCTTCGAGCTGTCTCTCGACGTTCTCCACCACGACGATGGCGTCGTCGACGACGAGGCCGATGGCGAGCACCATGCCCAGCAACGAGAGCATGTTGAGCGAGAAGCCCATGGCCAGCATCACCACCATGGTCGCGATCAGCGACACCGGGATGGCGATGACCGGAATGAGCACGGTGCGCCAGTTCTGCAGGAAGATGTAGACGACGAGGACCACGAGGATGAGCGCCTCGACCAGCGTCTTGACGACGTCCTCCATCGCGGCCGACACGAAGCGCGTCGTGTCGTATTTCATCGAATATTCGATGCCCTTGGGGAACCGTGCCGAAAGCTCCTTCATCTTGGCTTCGACGGATTCCTTCAGCTTGAGCGAGTTGGAGCCGGGCGCCTGGAAGACGCCGAGCACCACCATCGGCTTTTCGCCGTGATAGGCTGAGGATGAGTATTGCAGAGAGCCGAGCTCGATGCGGGCGACATCGCGCAGGCGCACCACCGAGCCACCGGCCGGGTTGGCCCGGACGACGATGTTGCCGAACTCCTCCGGATCGCTGAGGCGGCCGGTGGCGTTCACCTGCATTTCGAAGGCCGTGCCCGCGGGTGCCGGGTTTTGACCGATCTTGCCGGCAGCAACCTGCACGTTCTGCTCGGCGACGGCATTTTGCACGTCGACGGCCGTGATACCGAGATTGGCGAGCTTGTCCGGATCGAGCCAGATGCGCATGGAATAGCGGCGCTCGCCGAAGATCTTGACGTCGCCGACGCCCGGCAGGCGCTTCAGGGGATCAACGATCTGCAGATAAGCGTAGTTGCTGAGAGCGACCGAATCGACCGAATTGTCCGGCGAAGTCAGGTCGACGATCAGCACGAAATTCGGATTGGCCTTGGTGACCGAGACGCCGGACTGGTTGACGATCGCCGGCAGGGAGGAAGCGGCCTGGGCCACCCGGTTCTGCACGTCCATCGCCGCGATGTTCAGGGGGTAGCCGACATCAAAGGTGACGGTGATGTTGGACGAACCGTCATTGGAGCTGGCCGAGGACATGTAGATCATGCCCGGCACGCCGTTGATCTGCTGCTCGAGCGGCGTGGTCACCGTATCGGCGACGACTTGCGAGCTGGCACCAGGATAGGAGGCGCTGACCTGGATCTGAGGCGGCGTGATGTTGGGAAACTGGGCGACCGGCAACAGAAAATAGGCAATCGCCCCCGCCATCACCATGATGATGGCGATGGCCGAGGCGAAGATCGGACGTTGGATGAAATAATTGACCATTGTGAAGCTCTGCGTCAGCCGCCCTGGATGCCAGCATGTGGCATGACGGTGTCAGAAAATGTCAGGAGGATCGACGGCATGTCCCGCCTTTCGGCGAGACGGCGAGCCTGGCCGGTGAGCATCGTCCTGAGCGAAACCGGATCGACCCCGTCGGCCCGCATGAAGGCGAGCGTCAGCGGATCGTTCAGCAACTGATCGATTGTCATATTGCAGCCTTGCTGAGCCATGACTCCTCCAGCGCGGAAACGTGGGTTCATGCTCCGCCGAATCCGATTGACGATGTGTTGTTTCCTAGAGCAAAGCGCGTTCAGGCGTGACCGTGCTTTGCTCTAGCTTCCTGGTTCGACGCGCCTTTGCGATTTGAAGAGATTCGATCAAATCACAAGACGCTCTGGTGAATCGTCTCTCTAACAGGGCTGGATCGCAGTGCGATGACGAAACGGCCTTGACGACGCCTTACCAAGCTGTTACCGATCAGTAACAGCGATTACTGTTACAGGTCGGTAACAGTTTGGTCAAGCCATGAGCCAGAAAATTTTGGAACAAAGCGAAGAGTCAGTCTGCTGCCCCGGACAACGTCCGCGAGACCGCATCGTCGTCACTGCGCGCGACCTCTTCCACCGACATGGCATCAACACCATCGGCGTCGACACGATTGCCAAGGTTGCCGGCACGAACAAGATGACGCTCTATCGTCACTTCGGCTCGAAGGACGATCTCATCGTGGAATGCCTGCGGGCCGCCGAGATCGACAACCAGACCCGCTGGGCTCAGCTCGAGACCGAGTATCCCGGTGACGCCCGTGCCCAGTTGCTGGCCTGGGTCGGCAAATGCGCCGACTATATCGAGAGCGACAATCGGGGCTGCGAATTCGCCAATGCGGCCGTGGAACTCTCGGGCGAGGACCACCCCGCCCGGCGCCTGGTCGAGGAGTTCAAGAAAAGGCATCGCGACCGCCTGGCCCTGCTCTGCCGGCAGGCGGGCCTCGACCAGCCGGACCTGGTCGCCGATACGCTGCATCTCCTGCTCGAGGGTGCCCGCGTCAGCCGCCAAAGTTCCGGGGTGGAAGGGCCGAGCGCCCGCTTCGTGCGCATGGCCGAGGGCGTGATCGCTTCCTTCGGCAAAAGCGCCTGACTTCTGCGGACATTCTGAGAGCCCGATTATCACAGCGACGTGCTTGCACGACGCAATGGCTTCCTCTTCCCAAGCACAGCGTTTAAAAGAGCGGACATATCGCGACATGCAAGCATGTCGCTGTGATGTCCGCGCTCCAAGGAACTCCCTTCGGCAGCGCCGAACAGCCTTAGTTCCTGCCAGGAAGCATCACCATGTCCCATCCAGCGCTCGTTCCCGGCTCGGTCGCCGTCGTCACCGGCGGTGCCAGCGGCATCGGACTCGCCTCCGCCGTCAAATTTGCCTCCCTCGGCCTCAAGGTCGCCATCGCCGATCTCGGCGAGGACAGGCTCGCTGCAGCCGCCGAAAAGGTCGCTGCGGCCGCGCCGGACGGACTGAAGGCCGTGCTCGCCTCGGCCACCGATGTCAGCGACGTCGAGGCCCTGCTCGGCCTGCAGCAAGCAGTGCATGAGCACTTCGGCGGTACGGATGTGCTGATGAACAATGCCGGCATCCAGCCGGGCTCGAAACTGTTCGAGGCTCGGGGGGACCAGACCTGGGAACGCATTTTCTCCGTCAATCTCAAGGGTGTGATCCAGGGCACGCAGGTCTTCGCACCGGGCATGATCGCGCGGGGACGTCCCGGCCTGATCATCAACACCGGCTCCAAGCAGGGTATCACCACCCCACCCGGCGATCCTGCCTACAATGTCTCGAAAGCGGCGGTGAAGGCTTTCACCGAGGCCCTGCAGCACGAGCTGCGCAACACCGAGGGCTGCCGGATATCAGCCCACCTGTTGATCCCGGGCTTCGTCTTCACGCCACTCGCCGCCAAGGGCCGTGCCGACAAGCCGGCCGGAGCCTGGACGCCCGAACAGACCGTTGATTTCATGCTCGAACGCTTGGCAGCCGGCGATTTCTACATTCTCTGCCCCGACAACGAGGTGCCACGCTCGCTCGACGAGCAGCGCATCGCCTGGGCTGCCGGCGACATCATCGAGAACCGTCCGCCTTTGTCGCGCTGGCACCCTGATTATGCCGAGAAATTCGCCGAATTCCTGAAGGGGTGACGACGTTTGGGGGGCTGGTCTTCAGACCAGCCCGTAACCGCGGCCGGCAAGACTTGGCGGGTCTGAAGACCCGCCCCCATTCTACGGGGGCCTCACGAACAAGGCCCTATGACGGTGTGATCACCGTACGACGATTGCGCTTGGGCTTGACGGCGTGGGTTTCCCGGCCGGCTGCCGTCTGCAGCTCCCGGCGGAAGACGTCACGCCGCTCATGGATGGAAGCGATCACCGGGCCGGCCGGCACGCCGAGGCCGGCAAGGGCTGCTTCGGACAGTTGCAGGCTCGCCTCGATGGTCTCGGGGACGGCGTCGGTGACGCCGAGGGCGTAGAGCTTGCTGGCATGATCGGCATCGCGCGAGCGGGCCACGATGACGAGATCCGGCCGCAGCGCCCGCGCAGTGGTGACCACGGCCTCGATCTGGCGGGGCTGGTCGATGGTAACGACCAGGGCAGAGGCCTCGGCGAGGCCGCAGCGTTCCAGGAAGGCGGCGTTGGTGGCATCGCCCCAATAAACAGGCTTCTTGTCCTCGCGCCAGCGCGCCACCGCCTTGGCGTTCGCGTCCACGGCAAGATAGGCGATCTTGTGCTCGCTGAGCATTTCGGCCACCAGGCGGCCGACGCGGCCATAGCCGACCACGATGGCACGGCGCTGCTTGTCCTCCGGCGGGCTTTCCAGGGCGGCCGCTTCCACCGGCACCGCCAGTTCATAGCGCTTGGCGATGCGACGGCCGAGCACCCCCAGCACCGGGATCGAGGCCATCGAAAGAGAGGCGATGGCGACCACCAGCGCCGACTGTTCCGGCGTGAGGATGGAAAGCTGGGTGGCGAGCGTGAACACCACGAAGGCAAACTCGCCGGCTGAAGCCAACAGGAAGGCGGTTTCGATCGAGACGGCCTTGGACAGCCGGTAGAGACGGCAAAGGCAGAAGATCAGAAGGCCCTTGACCAGCACCAGAGCCAGCACCGCACCGATGATCTGCAAGGGATAACGCACGACCACGGTGAGATCGACGCTCATGCCGACAGTGAAGAAGAACACGCCGAGCAGCAGGCTCTTGAAGGGCTCGATCGTCGCCTCGATGGCACGGCGATATTCGGTCTCGGCCAGCAGCAGCCCGGCGATGAAGGCACCAAGGGCCATGGACAGCCCCTCGCTCGCCGCCGCCACGCCGGCCCCGATCGCCACGAACAAGGTAGCGGCGATGAAGAGTTCGGGATTCTCCGGATTGGCGACTAGGCGGAACAGCGGGCGCAGCAGGAAATGACCGGCGATCACGATGGCGGCAATGGTGAGCACGGCCAGGCCGAGGGCATAGCCGAGGCCGACCAGCACGGAGCGGTCGGAATGCCCGCCCATGGTGCCGACCAGGAACAGCACGGGCACCACGGCGAGATCCTGCAGGAGCAGCACCGCAAAATTGACACGTCCCGTGGCCGAGGCCATGCGTTTCTGCCCGGCCAACACCTCCACCACGATGGCCGTGGACGACAGAGCCAGACCTGCGGCAACCACCAGCGCCACCTCGGGCGGCAGCACCAATTGGGCAAGCAGGGCGACGATGATGGTTGACACCACCACCTGCAGGCCGCCCAGGCCGAAGACCAGCCGGCGCATGGTCATCAGGCGGGCGAGCGAGAGCTCGAGCCCGATCACGAAGAGCAGGAATACCACGCCGAATTCGGCGATGCGGGCGATGGTTTCGCGCTCGCTGATGGCAATCCAGTCGATATAGGGCACATAGGACGACAGGGAACCGACACCGGTCGGCCCCATCACCGCGCCGGCCGCCAGGAAGCCGATGACCGGGCTGACATGCAGGCGGCGCACGAGCGGCACCACCACGCCGGCCGTGCCGAGCACGACCAAAGCGTCCTTCAAAGCCGAGAGATCGACCGCTCCAGCCAAAACCACCCCCATGTTGTTCGATTATGCCTATCGAACAACGAAGGACCCTGCTTCGCCAATCGAAAACCGCAGCAGGCGAGCATTAATTTCAGGCAGGGGATAGCGCCTCCGGGATTGCAGGTGGTTCCGGCTACAGCTTCCAGCCCGAATGGATGGCGACGATGTTGCCCGTGTGCGAGCGATGGCTGACCTGGGCAAAGCCCGCTTCGCGGATCATGGCCGAGAAGGCTGATGGCTTGGGGAAGTTGCGGATCGACTCGACCAAGTAGCGATAGGGCTCGGCATCGCCGGTGACCATGCGGCCGATCGGCGGGATCAGGTTGAAGGAATAGAGATCGTAGATCTTGTCGAGGCCGGGCATGTCGACGGTGGAGAATTCCAGGCACAGGAAGCGCCCGCCCCGCTTGAGCACGCGATAGGCTTCGGCGAGGGCCTTGTCGATGCGCGGCACGTTGCGGATGCCGAAGGCAATGGTGTAGCCGTCGAAGCTGCCCGTCTCCAAAGGCAGTTCCTCGGCATTGGCCTCGACGAAATCGAGCTGGCCGGCAAGGCCGCGCTCCTCGCCGCGCTGGCGGCCGACTTCCAGCATCGAACCGTTGATGTCGAGCACGGTGACATGCGTGTCGGGACCGCCGGCCTTCACGATACGGAAGGCGACGTCGCCGGTGCCTCCGGCCACGTCGAGATGGCGGAAGGGCCGCTGGCGCGGCGGATTCAGCATGTTGACCAGGTCGTTCTTCCACAGCCGGTGCAGCCCGCCCGACATCAGGTCGTTCATCAGGTCGTAACGCCCTGCCACCTTGTGGAAGACATCATCGACCATCCCCTGCTTCTCCTCCAGCCGTACGGTGGAAAAGCCGAAATGGGTGTCGGTGCTGGCGGTCATCGGGTGAACTCCGGGCAAGGTCTGCGGGTGCTATAGACCATCACAAGGGCGAGGTGAACCGCATCTAGCGCAAGGCTCGGCTTCGTCCTATCTCTCCCCGGCAGCCTGCGCCGGAGGAATCATGCCTGAACTGCCTGAAGTCGAAACCGTCCGTCGCGGCCTGGAACCGGCCATGACCGGCGCCCGCTTCCTCGAGGTCGAGACGAGACGGCCGGATCTGCGCTTTCCGCTGCCGGCCGATTTCGCCCGCCGCCTCGCCGGCCAGACCATTCTCTCGATGGGGCGGCGTGCCAAATATCTCCTGGCGGATCTTTCTTCCGGCGAGGTTCTGGTGATGCATCTGGGCATGACCGGCCGTTTCCTGATCACGGCGCCGGATGGCGGCGTGGAGGAGCCGGGCGAATTCGCCATGGAGGTCAAGGAGGATGCCAAGCACGATCATGTCGTTTTCCGCCTCTCCAACCGTTTCACCATCACCTATAACGACGTGCGTCGCTTCGGCTTCATGGATCTGGTGCCGCGCGCCGGGCTGGAGAGTTCGCGCCATTTCAAGGCCATGGGCATCGAGCCGCTTGGCAACGAGCTCAGCGGGGAAACGATAGCGCGCCTGTTTGCCGGCAAGATGGCGCCGCTCAAGGCCGCTTTGCTCGACCAGGGCCTGATCGCCGGGCTCGGCAACATCTATGTCTGCGAAGCCCTGCATCGCGCCGGCCTGGCGCCCGAGCGGGCCGCGGGCACGCTTGCCGACGGGCAGGCGGAACGTCTCTCCGGTGTGATCCGCGAGGTACTGGCCGAGGCGGTGGAAGCCGGCGGCTCGACCTTGAAGGATTACAGGCACACCGACGGCTCGCTCGGCTATTTCCAGCACCGTTTCCGCGTTTATGACCGCGAGGGCGAAGCCTGTCCGACGCCGGACTGCCGCGGCATCATCGAACGCCTGGTGCAATCGGGGCGCTCGACCTATTGGTGCCGGCACTGCCAGACATGAGCCGATGACATCTTTGGGCTAGCGCCCCAATCAATCGAGCGGAATGGTCGCCCGCACAGCCCAGTCCTCGATCGGAATGCTCTGTGCCGACCGGACCACGGCGATATGGTCGAAACGGATGACGCGTCCGGCCAGGCGCGCCTCGATTTGCCGCGCCGTTGCCTGCCTGAGCGGCCCGTCTTCCACGCCATAGGCCAGTGAGACATGCGGCATGAAGCTCTCGATCGCGGAAGCGGCGATCAAGGCGATGGCACGGCGCTTCAGTTCGAGCACGGGCCCTGCCTTCTCGAAACGGGCATAAAAGGCCCGGAAGAAGAGGTCGCTGGTGCCTATCGCCTGGATAGTGGCAGTGAAGGGCGCGATGCCGGCGGTGACGGCGACAAGCTGGCGCGCCAGCGTCTCTTCCTCGCAGAGCCGGTCCTCGACCAAGGTGAGGTGCGGCTGGAAGCGCGGCGTGCCGAAGCGCTCGGCCAATTCGGCGACGATGGCGGCCAGCATAAGCTCGTCCTCGCCCGCAGGCATCAGCCACACGGAATGCATGCCCTTCGCCGCATCCTCGGCCATGTCAGCGGCCCACCTTGGCCAGCACGTCGGCGCTGAGGAAACGCTCGACCACGAACATGAAGGCGATGGAGGGAACCAGCAGCACCAAAGCCGTGATCGAAGCGATCTGATAGTTGCCGCCGGCGCTGGCAGTGTAGAGCAGCAGCGGCATGGTCTTGATGTCGGGCGCGCCAACAAAATAGGTGCCGGTGAACTCGTCCAGCGATTCCAGGAAGACGAAGATGGCGCTCGCCATCAGCCCGGGCGCGGCGAGCGGCAGCACGATGTCGCGGAAGGCACGCGGCCCGCCGGCGCCGATCGAGCGCGCCGCCTCCTCCAGATCCACCGGCACCGCCGAGAAGGAGGCCGTGGCGATCCACACTGCATAAACGAGGCCATGCGTGGTGTGGACGAGCACCACGCCGAGGACCGTGCCGTTCAGGCCGATTTCATAGAACAGGCGCGCAATGTTGACGTAGACGGGCAAGTTGGGAAAGGCCTGAGGCAGAAGCAGTAGCAGCAGGATGCCAGCGCGGAAGGGCAGTCTCAACCGAGCGAGCGCATAGCCGGCGGGAATCGCGAGGGCGAGGGACAGCGCCACGGTGAGCAAGGCTATGGAGACACTGGTGCCGAGCGAAGCCAGGGCATCGCCACGCGGGGCGAACACGCGCGGCCAGAAGGAAAAGCCATATTGCAGCGGCAGGCTGTGCGGGAAATACCAGCGCTCCGCCACCGTCCACAGCAGCAGGTTGACCAGCGGGCCAAAGATAGCAAAGGCAAGGAGGCCGAGCCCGATGCCGCGCGGGATCCACAGCCAGTCGATCCGCCAAATACGGGCAGGAAGCGCGTGACCGGCATCGCTCATCGCGCATTCTCCTTCATGGTCTGCTTGAGATAGATCCAGGCCACCGCGCCGGTGAAGGCGAGCGACAGCAAGCCGAGCGCGTTGGCGACGCCGTAGTCGCCATAGGAATTGATGCGGAAGGCCATGTCGGCGGTGATCATGGTGGGTGACTGCGCATTGATCATCAGCGGTACCGAGAGCACCGACATCATCGTCACCAGGCTCAGCACGGCACCGACAAGCAGCGTGGAAGCAACCTGCGGCACCACGATCTCCAGGAGGATGCGCAGGCGCGAGGCCCCGAGATTGCGGGCGGCCTCGATGGTGGACCGGTCAAGCGAAGCCATGGCGCCGGCGGTGAGCAGGGTGACGAAGGGCATCTGCTTCCAGACGAAGGCGATCACGATGCCCCGCCAGTCGAGGAAGCTGACGGCCTGCAGCGGCGACAGCAGATCGGCATTCACCAGAAGGCTGTTCATCAACCCGTTCTTGGCGAGGAAGGTGCGCAGGATCTGGCCGACCACGATGAAGGGCACGAAGAGCGGCCAGCGATAGAGCCAACGCAGCACGGCAACCGCGAGGGGATTGGACCCGAGCGTGAGATAGCCCGCAATGGCGATGGCGATCAGCACGATCAGCGCGGTGGAGATCAGGATGATCACCACCGAGAAGACCATGTCGGTCCAGTAGAGCTCGAAGGCTTTGCTGAAATTGCCGAGCCCCGGCCCCTCCGGCGTAGCGAAGGAGCCGGTGACCGAGCCGGCCAGCGGCACCACGAACAGCAGGATCACCACCGCGAGCGCCGGCGCCACCAGCAACAGGCCGGCGAGGGAAGGAGCGGTGCGTGAAGAAGCCATGTGGTGAAACCTCGAGATTTTTGAGCCCCTTCTCCCGCAAGGGGAGAAGGCACACACCCCCTACTCCGCCACCTTCTTTTCATAGGCTTCGAGCAGATCGGCGTAATAAGGCCCGATCGGGAAGGACTTGCCGTATTTGGCGAGATCGTCGGGCGAAATGTCGGTGAACAGCTTCTGCCAGATCGCCGGATCGAGCTTGTCCTGCACATATTTGGCGTCGATGCCCGGATACCAGTTGAACTGCTTGACGATACCGTTGGCCTGCACGTCGGGGCTGGTGGCGAGCGCAATGAACTTCTCGGCCAGCGCCTTGTGGGCGGTCTTGGCGGGGATGACGTAGTGCATCGGCTGGCCGGGCATGCCGGGTGCCGGCAGCACCAGCTTCATGGTGGGCGGCAGCTGGCCGTTGGCCTTCCAGGAATAGAACATGTCGACCCACACCGCACCCATGGCGATCTCGCCACGGCTGAGCATGTCGAGCGTGCCGGCATTGCCGGGGGTGAGCGCGACATTCTTGTTGAAGGCCTTCAGCTTGGCGAAGGCATCGTCCCATTTGGTCTTTTCATTGGCATCGTAAGGCCCTTCCTGCAGGACCTTGGCATCGCCGGCATAATTGTAGATCCAGCTGATCACGAAGGAGACGCCGGAGGCACCGCCCTTGATACCGTTATAGCCGAACTGCTTGGGGTTCTTCTCGGTCCAGGTC
The DNA here is from genome assembly GCF_056754975.1 of Labrys sp. HAY1-8F. NCBI lineage: Bacteria > Pseudomonadati > Pseudomonadota > Alphaproteobacteria > Hyphomicrobiales > Xanthobacteraceae > Labrys > Labrys sp. HAY1-8F. Next base: position 2,790,623 of record NZ_JBPGWZ010000002.1, read on the forward strand.
ACCAATTCGTCGAAGGTTTTGGGCGGATTGGACACCAGGTCCGGATTGTAGGCGATGGCCGTCTGGCTGTTGAACATCGGCATGACATAGCCGTCGACATCGGCCCCGAGCGCCAGCTTGGCGTTGGTGCGCGTAACCAGCTTGCCCGTGTCGATATTGCCGCGATATTTATCGAGCAGCCCATCCTGGACCAGCTTGCCCGCCACCTTCTCGTGGATGACGGCGACGTCGACGTCATAGACTTCCTTGCCCGCCTTCTTCTGGGCATCGAGCCGCTCGACGATTTTCTGCGAACCGGCATCGCCAGGACCGGTGCCGACCACGCGGACTGTCGTGCCCGGATTCTGCTTTTCGAAAGCCGGCGCCAGGAAATTATTGACGTAGTCGACCATGTTCTGGTCGCCCGCCGTGATCACCGTCAGTTCCTCGGCCGATGCCGTGGTACCTGCCAGGGGCAACGCGGCGGCAAGCAGCCCCGCGACGGCGGATAATGCAGCCAGTCTCATCCGAACTCTCCTGTCTCTCGTTACGGTTCAGCCATGTTCGCCGGGGAAGACGAACAGGCCTGTCTCGGGAATATGAACATTGACTTTCGCGCCATCAGGCCAGGCCTTGGGCGCATCGACGACCAGCGGGCCGGCCGGCGTGGCGACGACATGGCGCCAGAAGCCGCCCGGGAAACTGACCTGACCGATCTCCCCCGGCAGTGCCAGGAAGCCTCGCGTGGGATTCGCCAAAAGTTCGGCTGCCTGGGCCCCAGCTGCATGCAGTTCAGCCGCCTCGGCCCGGAAATGGGCGATGCATGGGCCTGAAACGACCGGCCGTCCGGCTGCAGCGATCAGGGCAGGCGCACCGCCCGTCCCCTCCACCCGCAACAGGCCCTCGCCAGGAGGAGCGGGGCTGCAAGTAAGGCGCAGGCTATTCTCGGCGCCCATGAAGGCGGCGACAAAAGCGGAAGCCGGTTGATTGTAGACCTCCTCCGGCGTGCCGATCTGCGCGATCTTGCCAGCGTTGAGGATGACGATGCGGTCGGCCATCACCATGGCCTCCTCGCGATCATGGGTGACATGGATCGCGGTGATGCCGAGCCGGCGCTGCAGGGCGCTGATCTCCTGGCGCACCGTGAGGCGGATGCGCGCGTCGAGATTGGACAGCGGCTCGTCGAGCAGCAGGATGTCGGGGCTGACGGCGAGCGCCCGCCCGAGCGCCACACGCTGGCGCTGGCCGCCGGAGAGCGCCGCCGGCTTGCGTTCCTCCAGCCCGGAAAGGCCGAGCAACGCGGTGATGTCCTTGACCTTGGCAGCGATCTCGGTGCGATCGAGCCGGCGCAGCTTGAGGCCATAGCCGATATTCTGCGCCACCGTCATATGCGGCCAGAGCGCATAGGTCTGGAACACCAGCGCCATGCCGCGCCGATCCGGCGGCTCGCCGGTGATGTCGCGTCCCCGCACGCGGATGGCGCCGGAACGCGGCTGGATGAAGCCGGCGATGGTGCGCAGAAGCGAGGTCTTGCCGCAGCCCGACGAACCGAGCAGGGCGACGAATTCGCCCTCGCCCACCGTCAGGCTCAGATTCTCGAAGACCTGGGTGTTGCCCAGCCTTACCGAGGCCCTGTCGACCTCGAGCAGGGGCTGCCGCAAGGAGCCTGTCGCCAAGGATCGGTCCATCTGGGTTTGATCACTCGGCTTCACGGCACAACCTCCCGCGGGCGGAGCCCGGCGTCCTCGATTCAGGCAGGACGCCTGCAACCGGCGGCGCCATCCCCTCTCGTTTCCTCATCGCCATGTCTGATTGCACAGCTGTGCAATGCTCGCTCTGCCCGAAACTCCTGTCAATAGCGCAGAGCCATTCCATCGCGGTCGTTCGCTCAATCCTGAGTCGTTGGAATCTGCTCCAACGACACGGAAGCAGGGTTACCGGTAAGCCGGCCTCTATTTGCACAGCTGTGCAGAAGCCTTGCCATGTTTTATCCCTGCCGTTTCGACGTGACAGGCATATGACGGTTCGCCGGCTCGGCATCCAAAATCGCCGGCCGTGGCTTTGCCTGTCGATTTCGCTGGCACCGCCTCCACAAATGCCTGAGGCTACTCTCCAGGGAGAGCATGGTTGAAACGGACGCGGCAGACAGCCAGAGGTCAACCGCATGGTCGATCCGAGATTTTCCATCCGACCGGTCACCACCGCCAATTGGACCGACTTCGAGGCGTTGTTCGAAGGCAAGGGCGCGCCGAAATATTGCTGGTGCATGGCCTGGCGGCCGATGGAAGAGCGTAGCTCGGCCGACAATGCCGCCCGCAAGCAGGCACTGCATGAGCGTGTCCGGACCGACGTGCCGATCGGCCTTCTCGGCTATCTCGACGACGAGCCCGTCGGCTGGTGCTCACTGGCACCGCGAGAGAGCTACCTCAGGCTCTCGCCCAGTCAGGACGACGGGGAGGCCGGCGTCTGGTCGATCGTCTGCTTTTTCGTGCGGCGCGACCACCGCAAGGCCGGCCTGTCCCGCGCCCTGCTCGATGCGGCCATCGCACTTGCCGGCAGCCGGGGAGCGCGGGCGATCGAGGCCTATCCCGTCGATCCGAACTCGCCCAGCTACCGTTTCATGGGCTTTGTCGCACTGTTCGAAGGGCGTGGCTTTGCTGCCGCCGGCCGGGCTGGCTCGCGCCGGCACGTGATGCGTCTGACCTTGTGAGCGTCAACAGCCCGGCGTCAGGCCGAGGGCCGCCCTTCGATAGAATCGTCATCGCCCATGTCGGTGACAATAAGCCGTTTGGGCAGATGCACCTCGACACCGAGGCCGCCGAGACTCGATCTGGCGATGTGAAGCTCGCCGCCATAGGCTTCGACGATGTCCTTGGCGATGGCGAGGCCGAAGCCGGTGCCACGCACGGTTTCATCGAGACGCTTGCCGCGTTCGATGAAGGATTTTTCGGCATCGGGCGGCAGGCCAGGCCCGTCATCCTCGATCGACAGCAGGATGATGGGCGAGGCCGTCTGCGCCATCAGGCGCACTTTTGCCTGGGAATTCCCCCATTTGCGGGCATTGTCGAGCAGGTTACCGGCGATGTTGGTGAAATCGCTCTCGTCCATGGCGATCACGATGCCCTGCGGGGCTTCGAGGCCGAACGTCATGTCCTTGTCACGCGAGAGCTTGTGCATGGTCGAGACCAGCTTGGACAACACGGCATGGGTGTCGACACGCCCCGACAATTGCGCCGCCGCCAGACTCGCTCTCGCCTCCGCAAGGGTGCGTTTGACCTGGGCGTCCATGCGCCAGACCTCGTCGCGGATGGCATTCGCCGCGGCCGCCTGCCCGCTGTCGGTCAGGGAGCGGGCGGTGGCCTCCAGTACCGCAAGCGGTGTCTTCAGGCCGTGAGCGAGGTCACCCGCCCGGCTGCGCGCCTCGATGAGTTGCGCCTCGCGCGAAGCGATCAGTGCATTCAGGTTGTCGATCAGCGGCTGGATCTCGTCGGGATAACGCCCGCTGATCTTGCGGGCCGGGCGGCTGCGTAGCGACAGCAATTCGACGCTGAGCTTGTCGAGCGGACGGAAGCCATAGCGCAGGAAGGCAATGACTGCGCCAAGCAGCGCCGCCATCAGCACGGCAAGCGAGGGGGCCATTGCATAGAAGAAGCGCCATTTCACCGGCGAAAGCTGGGCATTGTCGAGGGCGATGAGGGCACTGACGGTCTGATCGCCGTTCGCGGTCGAGATGACGATCGAACGTTCCACCGCCAGGAGCTGGCTGCCATTCGGTCCGACGAGATCGTTGACCTTGCCACCGCCTTTGACCGCCGTCGCATGCAGCCAGGGCAGGCCCTGGTCCCACAACGACTGCGAGCGCAGCTCGACATTGCCGCCCCGCCCGACCTGCCAATAGAGCCCGCCATTGGGCAATTCGAAGCGCGGGTCCTGCGGCCCCTCGTCGATCGTGAGCTGGTTGGAGCCGTTGACCTCGATGCTGCCGAGCAGCAGGCGCATTTCGTCCTCGACCTCGGACAATTCGAGAGCCCGGATCGCCAGGCCCGAGATCGCGTCGATGCCGATGCCGGCCAGGATGGTGGCGACCACGATCGCCACCACCGAGCCGAACAACATGCGACGCCTGAGGGAGAAGGAGGTCACGGTCACAAGGGCCTGTCGTCAGTTATGGTTTCGGGTTTGATGAGGTCAAAAATGGTTGGATGGGAGGAGCTAGCGCCGCCAAGACTTTCGTCTTGGCAAGCGAAGCGACGCTGCAGACGACCATTTTTCACCTCACCGTTTTCGGCGGCGGGACGCTTTTGGCTGATTGGCGCATCGTATCAGCCACAGGCTTTGCCTGTGGCTGACGTAGCAAGCCGGAAGGCTTGCGTCCTCACGCCCCTTCCACTCGGCCAAAATCGCTCCCGTCAAACTCCAAACCATAACTGACGACAGGCCCTAGGGCTCGGCCGGAATGACATAGCCTTGGCCCCGGCGCGTCTCGATCACGGAGTTGTCGAGCTTGCGCCTGAGGCGGGCGACTACGACTTCGAGGGCGTTGGAGTCATGTTCCACATCCTGATCGTAGATTGAGTCGGTGATCTGGGACTGCGACATCACGGTGCCGGCATTATGGAGGAGATAGGCGAGCAGGCGATATTCCAGCGGCGTCACCTGTACCGGACTGCCATAGAAGGAGACGGCCCGCTGGCGCGTATCGAGCTCCAGCACGCCATTCGACAGGACGGGGGAGGACTGGCCCGAGGCACGGCGGACCAGGGCCCGGACACGCGCCAGCAATTCCTCCATGCGGAAGGGTTTGGTCAGGTAGTCGTCGGCGCCCGAATCCATGCCGTCGACCTTGTCGCGCCAATCGTCGCGCGCGGTGAGGATGAGTACCGGCATGCCACGCCGCGCCAGGCGCCAGCGCCGGAGCACCGTCAGCCCGTCGAGCTTGGGCAGGCCCAGATCCAGAATCACCAGGTCGAAATGCTCGTTCTCACCGGCAAAGAGGGCTTCCTCGCCATCGAACACCGTCACCACGATATATTGCTGGGCTTCGAGACTGCGACGGATATCGTCGACGATGGCTCGTTCGTCTTCGGCAACCAGAATACGCATGATGCGAGGCTAGGATCTCGGAGATAGGATCTCATGGGCTGATACGGCCGGGCCAAGGAAGTCACTGCCAAGCCAGGCCGGACATTAAGCCTATTTATCGACCAAGGCCAGCGTCACCGCATCGACAAGCACGTCGCGGCGCTTGCCGTCCGGCCTGAGGACGCGAACCATGTAGAGCAAGCGCCCACCGCGACGCAATTCGCGCACACGCAGGATGCGTCCCGGCACCTCGCGGGCCACGGCTGCGGAAATGTCCTTGAATGAATGCGCGCCGGGGCGGCGGATCAGCACGCCGCTGGGCTGACCACGATGAGCCCCCCCGCCATCGCCCCTTCGAGCGGCGGCATGAAGCAAGCAATTGTCAGTAGCAGTCCCGCGCAAGCACTGGACCTGGCGTTGAAAGCCGTCATGAATCTCCTAAGCAGGGTTTCCCGGGCGCCCTCGCTCCCCCTCTGCACAGTGTACCGAAACCAAGCTTGCAATTGGCTTGCAGGCGCTGTCAGACGCTCGCAACGCGCACCTCGCTACAATAGCTCGAAACGATTTTTGGCCACCATCCGAATCGCCGGCCGAAGGATTACGCGTGTGTTGTCTTCTCCTGTACCAGTAAATGCCGCCGGGCCGCTCGCCGTGGTTCGCGGCGAGCAGCGTCCCGACCTTCTCCGCGACGAAACCTTGGCGACGATCTTCAGGGCGTCCGCCGTGGCCTTTCCCGACAAGCAGGCCCTTGGTGCGATCGGCACCGGCGAGCGCCTGACCTATCGCGAGCTCGATGAACGCTCCGACCGGGTCGCCGCCGCCCTGGTCCGTCGTGGTGTCGGCGCTGGCATGTTCGTCGGCCTCTGGTTCCAGCGCTCGATCGAGCTGCACGTCGCGCTGCTGGGCCTGGTCAAGACCGGCGCCAGCTTCATTCCCTTCGATGCCGACATTCCGCCCGAGCGGGTGACGGCGAGCCTCGCCGATGCCGGCGCGGGCCTCTTGATCTCCCATGCGCCGCAGGCCGAGAAATATGCCCCCGTCGAGGCCGAGACGGTGACGCTCGACGCCCTGCTGGCCGATCCGCGCCGCGATACGCCCGCCAGCCTCGCGCCAGTGCTGACCGACGCCGCCTATGCCATCTACACCTCCGGCACCAGCGGCAAGCCCAAGGGCATCAAGGTCTCCCACCGCAACATCTGCCACTATCTGCGTGCCGGCAATGAACGCCTGCGCATCACGGCCGACGATGTGGTGCTCCAGCAGGCTTCGATCGCCTTCGACCTCTCGCTGGAAGAGATCTTCATCCCCTATATGGTCGGCGCCACGCTGAAGATCGCCAGCGCAGCTGTGCTGCAGGACATCGACGCCCTGCCCCAAATGCTGGAAGCCGAGGGCATCACCGTGATCGACACGGTGCCGACGCTGCTGTCCATGCTGAGCCGGGACGTCGCCGGGCTGAACACCATCATCCTGGGCGGCGAGGCCTGCCCGCCCGCTCTGGTCGCCCGCTTTGCCAAGCCCGGCCGGCGCCTGCTCAACACCTACGGCCCCACCGAGACCACGGTGGTGGCGACCTCGGCCGAGCTCGAGGCCGGCGAAGACATCACGATCGGACGCCCGATCCCCAACTACACCGCCTATGTCGTCGACGATCAGCTCAACCTGCTGGCGCCCGGCGAGGTCGGCGAATTGCTGGTAGGTGGCCCCGGCGTCGCCATGGGCTATCTCAACCTGCCCGAGATGACGGCAGCCAAGTTCATCGCCAACCCCTTCGCCATCGATAACTCCGATCCCGTGCTCTACCGCACCGGCGACGCGGTGAGCCTCAAGGCGGACGGCCGGATCGTCTTCCAGGGTCGCATCGACAGCCAGGTCAAGATCCGCGGCTATCGCATCGAGCTCGGCGAGATCGAGAGCCTGCTGGCAGCCGATCCTGCCATCCGTACTGCAGTGGTGACGGCCAATCAGAGCGAGGCCGGCGATACGCTGGTGGCCCATCTGGTGCCACAGGGCGAGATCGACCTCGACCGGATCAAACGTGACCTTGCCGCCAAGATCCCGCGTTACATGTTGCCCTCGGCCTTCCAGCTCCATGACGCTCTGCCGGTGCTGCCGTCGGGCAAGGTCGACCGCAAGGCCCTCTTCGCCCTGCCCTTGCCGGAGCGCCAGGCCACGGCCGGCGAACAGGAGCCCCCGCGCTCCTGGACAGAGGCCCAGTTGCTCAAGGCGGCGCAGGAATTGTTGCGCGCACCGGCGATCGATTTCGAGGCTGATTTCTTCACCGAGCTCGGAGGCCACTCGCTGCTGGCGGCGCGCTTCGTCTCCGAGGTCCGCCGCGTGCCGGCTTTGTCGGGTATCGCGATCCGCGACCTCTATACCCATCGCACCCTGCGCAATCTCGCCAGGGCCCTGGACGAGAGTGCCGCTGCAACGGCCTCGGCGCCGCCGCCCGACCGCAGCTTCGAGCCCGTGCCGCTCGCCCGGCGCTTCCTGTGCGGCCTGGCCCAGGCCGTCACGCTGCCCTTCATCGTCGCCCTCGTCTCGGTGCAATGGATCGGCCTCCTGCTCGCCAGCATGCTGCTGGTGGGCGACGATGCCTCCATCGTCACCGAGCTAGCCGTGCTGTGCGGGGTCTATATCTGCCTCAACCTCGCCACCAAGCTGATCGTCGTCGGCCTGAAATGGCTGGTGATCGGCCGCACCAAGCCGGGCGTCTACCCGCTCTGGGGCGCCTATTATTTCCGCATCTGGCTGATGCAGCGCATCGTGCAGCTTACCACGCCGAAATTCCTCAAGGGCTCGCCGCTCATCCGCGTCTATCTGCGCGCCCTCGGCGCCCGCATCGGCGATGACGCCATGATTGACGACTTCGAGGAAGGCGCGATCGACCTCGTCACCATCGGCGACCGGGCGAGCCTGGGCACCAAGCTCAAGCTTGCCAATGTCGAGGTGATCGGCAACGAGGTCCATGTCGGGCGCATCGAGATCGGTGCCGGCGCACGCATCGGCAATGGCAGCGTCATCGGTGGCGACGTCGTGATCGGCGACGGCGCCGAGATCGGCGACCTCACCGCCCTGCCGCAGGGCACGATGGTGGCACCGGGCAGCCATTGGGAGGGAGCGCCTGCCGCCGAAATCGGTCCTGCCGAGCAGGACGATCCGGCCGACCATCCCCGCCTCGGCCGCTTCGGCCGCTCCGTCCAGGCCGTCGGCTATTTCATCGCCTATAACCTTTGCCTGGTCATCGGCCTGCTGCCGATCTTCCCGGCCTTCTCGCTGTTCTCGGAAGTCGAGGCCCTGTTCGGCGCCAATCCGGACCAGCCCTTGTCCTGGAGCCTGGTGGCCATCGCCGCCTGGCCGGCGGCGCTCGCCTTGATCGTGGTCTCTATGGCGGTAATGGTGGTCCTGCGCTGGCTGCTGCTGCCCAAAGTGCGGGAGGGCTCCTATTCGATCTTTGGTTCGCTCTATTTCCGCAAATGGGTGATCGGCCTCTCGACCGAATCCCTCCTGGAAACGCTCAACTCGCTCTATGCCACCGTGTTCATGCGCAACTGGTACCGCATGATGGGGGCCAAGATCGGCAAGGGCACCGAGATCTCGGCGAGCTTTGCCGGGCGCTACGACCTGATCGAAATGGGTCGCGACAATTTCATCGGCGACGAGACCATCTTCGGCGACGAGGAGGTCCGCAATGGCCGCATGATCCTCAAGCGGCTGAAGACGGGCGACCGCTGCTTCTTCGGCAATTCCTCGGTGGTTTCGCAGGGCTCTGTGGTGGCTGACGATGCCCTGATCGGCATCAAGTCGCGCCTGCCCGATTCTCTCAATGTCGGCGCCGGCGAGACCTGGCTGGGCAGCCCGCCCATCGCCATGCCGACCCGCCAGAGGGTGACGGCCGCCGCCGGCACGACCTATGCGCCGCCCTTGCGCATGCGCCTGCTGCGTGTGGTGTTCGAGACGCTGCACACTTCGCTGCCGACGGCCGTGCTGATCGCCGCCGCCTATATCACCGCCGACATCCTCGCCTCCGTGCTGGCCGAAGGGGCCTGGCTCGAGGCGACCGGCATCTTCCTCGTGGCGGGCCTGGCGATCTCCGGCCTGATGTACCTGGCCGCCGTCGCGGTGAAATGGCTGCTGATCGGCACCTACAAGCCGATGATGCGTCCGATGTGGTCCTGGTGGGCCATGCGCACGGAAGGCGTTGCGGTGATCTATGGCGGCCTCGCCAGCAAGATGCTGCTAGACTATCTCCGGGGCACGCCCTTCCTGCCCTGGCTGCTGCGCCCCTTCGGTGCCAAGATCGGCAAGGGCACCTGGATCAACACCACCGACATCTGCGAGTTCGACTGCACCGAGATCGGCGATTACGCCGTGCTCAACATGGGCGCCTGCCCGCAGACCCACCTCTATGAGGACCGGGTGATGAAGGTGGGTCGTATCCGCATCGGCCATGGCGCCACGATCGGCACCGGAGCGACCGTGCTCTACGATACCGAGATCGGCCCCTTTGCCCAGGTGGAATTGCTGACTTTGATCATGAAGGGCGAGGCGCTCCCCGCCTCGACGGTATGGACCGGCATTCCGGCCCAGGCCCAGATCGCGGCCCCGGCAAGCGCCGAGGCCCATGAACCGGCCCTGATCCCCGTCCTCGCCGAGGCGGCGGAGTAACCCGCGCAGCCTCCATCGGACAAGGGCCGGTGGAGGCATCCGGCTCTTTGCGCGAAGAAGCATACCCGGTACCTCGATGACCGCGATATGCGATTGGCGAGCCTCTCGCGGTGCGGTGACGCGTAGCCATAATCCGACTCCAATCCCGCCCTAATTCCCTCCCAAAGCCGGGCAAACTGGCCGCGTCGCACCCCAAGGTGCGACGACACATAGTTTTTATGGACCCCGGCTAGGTTGCCGCTCGTCGCAGGGCGCGTTCCTGCGGATGCGCCAAGGACCGGGATTGCGTCGCGATCAAAATATGAAGAGCGTGGCCCGGCCCCACCATTTCCTCGTCGTGGCAGGTCTCCTGGCAGGTCTCCTGGCCGGTCTGGCCCTCGCCATGTCCGCCCTGATCCCGGAAAGGCAGCCGCCTGGGCGCCGCCTTACCCTGCATCATGAAAAGCTCGGCCCCGTCGACGTGCTCGCTCCGTCCGGAGAACCTGATGCCTTCATCGTGCTGCTGTCGGACAGCCAGGGCCTCACAACCGCGCTGCAGGGAGCCGCGGAGCGTCTGGTGAAGCGAGGCGCGGCCGTTGCCCTGCTCTCCAGCCCCCATCTCCTGGCCGCGCTCGACGCCGGTACCCGGACCGGCTGCCACTATGCCCTGGGACTGTTCGAGGAGTTCTCGCAGACCGCGCAGCGGGACCTCGGCGTCGCGACCTATAAGCGCCCGGTGATCGTCGGCAGCGGCCTTGGCGGGACGCTGGCCTTCGTCTCGGACATGCAGGCGCCGGCGAACACGATCGCGGGGGCGGTCAGCCTCGGCTTCGATCCCACCCTCAGACCGCGGCTGCCCTTCTGCGGCGCCGATTCGATCCGTACCGCCGACGGCGCCGTCACCTATCACCTGCCTGCCAGGCTGCCCGCGCACTGGATCGCCATCCCCGACGGCGCCGGGGCTGGCACCCTCACCGCGTTGGCGCGGACGGGATCGGTCGGCGAGATCAGGCCCGTCGGCACGGACCGTCTCGAAGCGGCTGCGGACGCGGCCCTCGAGATCGCGCGTCTGGATGCCGGCAGCGGCGTGCAGGACATGCCCGTGGAGGAAATTCCCGCCAGGGAGGCCGACACGCTGGTGGTGTTCTATTCGGGCGATGGCGGCTGGCGCGACATCGACAAACGCATCTCGGATTATCTCAGCCGCAACGGTGTCGCCGTGGTCGGTGTCGATTCCCTGCGCTATTTCTGGCGCCGCAAATCGCCCGCCCAGATCGGAACCGACCTCGACCATCTGATCGCTCGCTACAAGAGGCGCTGGAACGTCAGGCATGTCGCGCTGGTCGGCTACTCCATGGGTGCCGGTGTCCTGCCCTTCGCCTGGAGCAACCTGCAGCACAGCACGCATGAGACCATCAAGCTGGTCGCCCTGCTCAGTCTCGACCCCAGGGCAAGCTTCGAGATCTCGGTCTCCGGCTATCTCGGCATGAACAATGACAGCGATGTCGGCATCGAGCCGGCTGTGAAGACGATGCCGCTCGATCGCGTCATGTGCTTCTACGGTACCGAGGAGCGCGATCCCGGCCAGAGCGGTTGCCTGGGCCCGGCCATGACGGGGGCCACCCTGGTCGAACGGCCGGGCGGCCACCATTTCGACGGCAATTACGAGCCGATCGCCAGGATGATCCTTGGGCGGCTGAAATCGGCGCCGCACAATTTCTGATCGCCGGTCGTCGGCATGGTACCCGGCTTCTTGCACTCCCTCTCCCATCGCGGCCTCCGGCAGTGCGAATGGCTTGCCAAGCGCCCTGGGATGGCCTAGCCGGGGGCTTTCTCGCCTTCCGGACCGCTAGAGCAAAGCGCGTTTTGTTAAAAACACCCTTTTACTCTGACTCTTTGGTTCAACGCGCCTTTGCGATTTGAAATGATTCCGACAAATCGCAAAACGCTATGAGCGTGCCGGCTGCAGGCCTTTCGGAAGGAAGACGTTCGCTCGTGGAAATGACCTGGACTCTCATCGCCATATTGGGCGCCGTCGGCCTGGTGGCCGGCTTCGTCGATGCCCTTGCCGGCGGGGGCGGCCTGCTGACCATTCCGGCGCTGCTGCTCTCCGGGCTCGATCCGGTGGCGGCCCTGGCCACCAACAAGCTGCAATCGAGCTTCGGCTCGGGCTCTGCGGTGATCGCCTTTGCCCGGCGCGGCCATGTCGACTTTCACCAGACGCGCTGGATGGTGGTGACGACCCTGATCGGCGCCTGCCTCGGCGTGGCGGCCGTGAGTGTCGCACCCCTGTCGCTGCTGTCGGCGGCGCTGCCGGTGCTGCTGATCGCCATGGCGCTCTATTTTGCGTTCTCTTCCCGCTTCTCGCCCAAGGCCGGCATCGAGGACGGCAAGGCCCGCATGACGCCGGCCCTGTTCACCGTCACCATGGCGCCGCTGATCGGTTTCTATGATGGCCTGTTCGGGCCTGGCACGGGGTCCTTCTTCATGCTCGCCTTCGTGGCGCTGTGCGGCTATGGCGTCATCCATGCCACCGCCAACACCAAGCTCCTCAACTTCACCTCCAACTTCGCCTCCCTGATCCTGTTCATCCTTGCAGGCAAGATCGTCTGGGTAGCGGGCCTGGTCATGGGGGTGGGGCAGTTCGTGGGCGCCCAGGCCGGCTCCTACATGGCGGTGCGCCAAGGCGCACGCCTCATCCGGCCTCTTCTGGTGCTGGTATGCTGCTCGGTGGCCGTCAAACTGCTGCTCGACCCGACCAATCCCTTGCATCAGGCCGTTATTTCGCTGTTCCAGTGAAGTCCGTCGTTGACGGCGAAGTCATTGGCATGTAAAGAGCCGCCTTCCAATAGCGAGCGCTCGTAGCGCCCGCAACTTATCAATTTCAGGCAACGCACGGCCTTTCGGCGATTCTTAGGGATCGTTATGGATGCGGCCGGCTGAACAGGCAGGGACCATGGCCAATACGAAGTCGGCCAAGAAGGCTACGCGCAAGATCGAAGTGCGCACCGCAGTGAACAAGGCGCGCCGCTCGCGTATGCGCACCTTCATCCGCAATGTCGAGGAAGCCGTCGCTGCCGGTGACCAGACCAAGGCTGCCGCTGCACTCAAGAGCGCCGAGCCGGAGATCATGCGCGCTGCCCAGAAGGGCGTGCTGCCGGCCAACACGGCGTCGCGCAAGGTGTCGCGTCTGGCCCATGCGGTGAAGAAGCTCAGCGCCTGAGCCGAACAGCAGGACATCGAATAAAGACAGGTGATCGAACCACTTTATTTGCTTTCCCTTAGGTGACGAAACCCGGCCCTCGAAGCCGGGTTTTTGTTGTTTGGCGTCCCCCGGCCGAAGGGAGGGAAGGCGCCTGGGCCTACGGCCCCTCCGATGTCGCGCGCCATCGTTCCGGCCCCGTCCCTTGCCGCGCCGGCGTTCCAGCCGTCCGCGTCGACGGTGCCTGGGAAACATTTGTTCCGGGTTGAGCCTTGGCAGAAAGCGCGACCCACGATTGTCATCGTCTCGTAACAATATTTCCCGATTGTGGTATTATAATACTAATGATGATGGACTGGGCAATCTTTCCCCTTAACTCAAGGTTTGGCCAGGATGGCCATCCACCCTCCCTGGTCGGTCAAAATTTTCTCATATATTTCATGGCTTTATGGGATAAGAGAAAAGTAGGCCTGCAGCCATCCCGGCGCGTGCCGGGCAAATTACGAAGCCTCGCAATCTTTACGCATCCGAAATGAATATTTTTGAGTCATTTTGCCGCCTCCATGATTCCATCGACTCCTCAACACCTTGCGACTTTGGCGGCGAAGGCACCTGCTGTCCGAATCGGGAACATTGAGGGGCCATTAACGAATCATTGAGATTTGCCTGTTGCACCCGACTGGGCCGGTTCGGTATGTTTTTTCTCGGAACGGGTCATGTGTAGGTTCCTTCCCGATATTGCGAGCGGACGTCCGTCCATTCCGGGGCATCGGTGGGGTATGCTTTGATGACTACGTATAGTTTTGAAAACAGTAAGGTAATGCCGCTAGCATTCGATTGCTGCTTTCGAGGCCAATAATGAGGTGGACCTTCTGGTGAAGTGTCCCGTGCCGGCGTTACACGGCATGTTTTGTACAATTACGAACGAAGTCTGAAGAAGACGGAATTGGGGTGTCATGTCGTCGGGGTGGTTGAATGACTATGCGGGAGACGTTTCGGCGCAGGAAGCCTATGAGCTTCTCGGCCAGCAGCCTAAGGCACAGCTTGTGGATGTCCGTACCCGGGCCGAATGGTCGTTCGTTGGCGTTCCCGACCTCTCCGTGTTCGGCAAGGAACCCGTCTTGGCCGAATGGCAGCGCTACCCCAGCATGGAAGTCGCTTCCGATTTCGTTTCCCAGCTCGAGCGCGAACTCGAGCGCCGCGGCGTCGGCCAGGACCAACCCGTCCTGTTCCTCTGCCGTTCGGGCGCCCGTTCGCTCGCGGCCGCCCAAGCCATGTTAGCCGCAGGCTGGAAGGGTGCCCGCAATATCGCGGCGGGCTTTGAAGGCCCGATGGATGCCTCGCGGCATCGTGGCATCGTCGAGGGCTGGAAAGCCTCCGGTTTGCCCTGGATCCAGTCCTAAAAAAGCCAATTCGCGCTCTGCTGCCGCCGGTCCTGGACCGGAGAAGGCCGGAGCTGTTTTTGAACTCATTTTGTCAGACGATAGCCCCATGACCTCGAGCGAACGCCTGTCAGCTGTTGCCAGCCAATCCGCGAAAACCCTTTCCGGCCTGGATGCTGTCTCCTCTGCTGTCGACACCGTCATCCAGCCGGCAGCCGCCTGGGATCGCGTCAAGCGTCGCCTGCGCGCCGAATATGGCGAGGACGTGTTTTCAAGCTGGTTCGCCCGCCTGGAACTCGACGCCGTCGTCGATGACACCGTGAGTCTGTCCGTGCCGACGCGCTTCCTGCGCAGCTGGATTCAGGCTCATTACATCGACAAGATCCTCGGCCTGCTATCGGCCGAACTGCCCGGCACCGCCCATATCGCCCTCAATGTCCGCACGGCGGTGGCCCGCCCGCCGGCAACACGCGACGCCGCGCCCTGCGCCAAGCCCACCGGCGAGGCAACGGCCGCCAAGTCGGCCGTCCCCTTCCTGCGGGCCGTGGAAACGCCGGTGCGCGAAGACGATCTTTCCGGCTCTCCCCTCGACCGCCGCATGTCGTTCGAAGCCTATTTCATCGGCCGTTCGAATTCGCTTGCCCATGCCGCCGCCCTGCAGGTCGCCAAGGCCGGCGCCCATGATCCGCTGCCCTATAATCCGCTGTTCATCCATGCCTCGGTAGGCCTGGGTAAATCGCATCTGATTCAGGCCATCGCGCATCAGTCCGAGGCCCTGGGCAAGCGTGCCCTCTATCTGACCGCCGAGCGCTTCATGTATGGCTTCGTCGCCGCCCTGAAGGCGCAGACGGCGATCCAGTTCAAGGAAAAGTTGCGCGCCATCGACCTGCTCGTCATCGACGACCTGCAATTCCTGGCCGGCAAGTCGATCCAGCAGGAGTTCTGCCATACGCTCAACGCCCTGATCGACGGCGGCAAGCAGGTCGTGGTGGCGGCGGATCGGCCGCCGGCCGATCTGGAGACCTTGGACGAGCGTGTGCGCTCGCGCCTGTCGGGCGGCCTGGTCGTGGAGATCGGCTCGCTCGACGAGGAACTTCGCATCAAGATCCTCAAGGCCCGCATCGAGGCGGCCCGCGCCCATCATGCCAATTTCGACGTGCCCGACAATGTCGTGGCCTATGTCGCCCATCAGGTCACGACCAATGGCCGCGATCTCGACGGCGCCGTCAACCGCCTGCTTGCCCATTCGGCCCTGTCCGGCTCGGGCATGTCGCTGGAGACGGCCGAGGCCGCCATCCGCGACCTCGTCAAGAACCGCGAGCCGCGGCGCGTCAAGATCGAGGACATCCAGCGCATCGTCGCCAAGCATTACAATGTCAGCCGCGCCGACATCCTGTCGCTGCGCCGCACCGCCACGGTGGTGAAGCCGCGCCAGGTCGCGATGTATCTCGCCAAGTCGCTGACGCCGCGTTCCCTGCCCGAAATCGGCCGCCGCTTCGGTGGGCGCGACCACACCACGGTGCTGCATGCCGTGCGCAAGATCGAGGGCCTGGTCGGCAAGGACACCGGCCTGGCGGAGGAAGTGGACCTGCTGCGCCGGCTGCTGTCGGAATAGCCCCGGCACGGCCGCTAGGCCCAATGCGGTTCACTCAGGGTGGAAACGCTCCGATTTGTCATAGCCGGGCTTGACCCGGCTATCTGGAACCGGCGCGAAGGGGCTGGATTGCCGGGTCAGGCCCGGCAATGACAAGGGTTGTGCAAACTCGAAGACACTTCAGTGAGTTGCATTACCGCTAGGCCATATCCCGGCCCGGCCAACGCTTTGGGATAATGACAAATCAAGCGGCTTGTGGTCCTAAGGATGACCCTTCCCGCATGAGATTGTCGCCATGCTCTATCTCGGTCTCGATATCGGAACTTCGGCCGTCAAGGCCGTCATCGTCGACGAACGCGAGACCGTGCTGGCCGAGAGCGAGCAGCCTCTCTCGCTGTCCCGGCCCGGGCCGGGACTCAGCGAGCAGAATGCCGATGACTGGATCGCGGCGATCGAAGCCGTCTTGGCGCGCTGGCGGGCCGAGCAGCCAGCCTTGCTGGCCGGCGTGGCAGGCATCGGGCTATCGGGCCAGATGCACGGCTCGGTCTGCCTCGATGCCGAGGACAGGCCGCTCGGCCCGGTGATGCTGTGGAACGATGGTCGCGCCGCAGCCGAGGCAGCCGAGCTCAACCGTGAGCATCCCGAACTCGCCTGGCAGCTCGGCGTGCCGGCCGCTCCCGGCTTTACCGCCCCCAAATTGCTGTGGCTCGCCCGCCATCAGCCGGCGCTGCGCGCCCGCCTGAAGCGGGTGCTGTTGCCCAAGGACTTCGTGCGCCTGTGGCTGACCGGCGAGCATGTCAGCGAAATGTCGGACGCCGCGGGAAGCTGGTGGCTCGATCAGGCCAGGCGTGATTGGTCCGATGCGGCCCTGGCGGCGACCGGCGTCGAACGCAGCCAGGTGCCGCGCCTGATCGAAGGCACCGAAATCTCCGGGCAACTACGCCCGGCGCTCGCCGCCCGTCTCGGCTTCAAGCCCAGCATTCCAGTGGCCGGCGGCGCGGGCGATGCCATGGCGGGAGCCATCGGCATCGGCACCATTGCCGATGGCGCTTTCCTCTCCATCGGCACTTCCGGCCAGTTCTTCGTGCCAGGCACCGACTATCGACCGCTGCCGGACAAGTTCCTGCATACGTTCTGCCATGCCGTGCCGGGCCATTGGGTGCAGATGGCCGCTTTGCTCAACGGCGCCTCCTGTCTCGCCTGGGCCGCGGGGCTGGTGGGCGAACCGATCGAGAAGCTGCTGGCCGATGTCGCCGCCCAGCCTTCCGGTCCGGGCAGCGTGTTGTTCCTGCCCTATCTGGCGGGCGAGCGCACCCCGCATAACGACGCCGAGGCGACCGGCCTGTTCACGGGCATGACCGGCGCGACCGGCAAGGCCGACCTCATTCGCGCCGTGCTGGAGGGCGTCGCCTATTCCTTCGCCGACGCGGCGGCCTGCCTGGCCGAAGCCGGCACCGAGTTGAGCGAGGCGGCCGTGATCGGTGGCGGCGCCCGCAGCGCCTTGTGGGTGCAGATTCTCGCCGACGTGCTCGGCCTCAGGCTGAAGCGCTATCGCGGCGGCGAAAAGGGACCGGCCTTCGGCGCCGCCCGCCTGGCGCGCGCTGCCGCCAGCGGCGAGCCGATCACCGCAATCGCCACCAAGCCGCCGGTCCTGGACATCGCCGAGCCGCGCGCCGAACTGACGCAGGTCTATGCCGAAAAGGTCGCGGCCTTCCGCCGTCTCTATCAGGCAACCAAGGCGGCACGCTAGAGCGCAAATCGGGCAAATACGCGCGATAGCCTCCTGGTGCCGATATCGGTCTCCTCGTCCGTCAGGCCCGAGAACCCCAGCAACAGCTTGGGTTCGGTCGTGGCCGAGATGCACATCGGCGACACCGGTAGAACGACGACGCCTTCCTCGAGCGCGGCCTGCGCAACGGTGCGGTCATCAGACCAGGTTCCCGTGCTGCGCACGGTGAAGTGAATGCCCTGCTCGGGCACGGGCGCGATCAAATGCTCCGACAGCCGCTCGTTCAGCAAACGGGCAAGAAAGTCGCGCGAGGCGCGATAGCGCTCCCGCAAGCGCCGCAAATGGGCCGGGAAATAGCCTTCGTTCAGGAAATCGGCCACGACACGCTGATGAAGCGGCGCCGGGAAGCGATCGATGATAGGCCGCGCTGCCCTGAAGGCCGCGACGAGATCACCGGGAACGATGAGATAGCCCACGCGGATCCCGGGCAGCAGCGCTTTGCTGAAGGTTCCCAGATAGATGACGCGATCGGTCGCATCGAGGCCCTGGAGCGAGGTGATCGGCCTGCCGTCATAGCGGAACTCGCTGTCGTAATCGTCCTCGATGATCCAGCACCCCCGCTCCTGCGCAAAGGACAGCAGCTGCAGCCTGCGCGCCAGCGGCAGGGCCGAGCCGGAAGGATATTGATGCGAGGGCGTCACATAAACAGCCGCCGGCGCGGGACCGTCATAGCTCCCGAGCGCCTGGGTGATCAAACCGTCCCGATCAACGGGAATGCCGGCCAACCGGGCGCCATTGAAGGCAAAGGCCTGCCGCGCGGGCGGGTAGCAGGGATCTTCGACCAACACCGTCTCCCCCGGCGAGGCCAGCAGGCGAGCGGCCAGATCGAGGGCCTGCTGCGTACCCGAGGTAATGAAGATCTGTCCCGGTTCGCATCGCACGCCGCGCGAGGCGATGAGATGGGCGGCGATCGCTTCCCGCAGCGTTTGCTCGCCTTGCGGGTCGCGATAACCGTCATGCGTGTAGTCGAGATGACGAAGCGTGAGCCGTTTCAACAAGCTGGCTGTCTTGATGTCATGAATCACGCGGCCGGTCGTGAAGGGTGCCTGCAGGGGGAGGGCCGTCCCGATGCGCATGGCCAATCGCGCCGCCGTCGAAATGGCTCGGCTGTCGTTTCCCTGGGCCGCCTTGCGTCCGTCGCTCGCACCGGTCGGGATGGGCGGCAAGCCGCTCGCGACATAGGTCCCGGATCCGTGCAGCCCGACGGCATATCCCTCCGCAATCAGCATGTCGTAGGATTCGGCAATCAGGCCGCGCGAGAGTGACCACTCGCGTGACGCCGTGCGTGTCGATGGCAGACGGTGTCCCGGCTGAAGCCGGCCCGCAATGATGCCGTTGCGCAATTGCAGATAGAGCTGGCGCACGGCCGGCACCGGCGACGGCGTCTCGATCGCGGGAAGAAAACCTGCCGCCGCGCTCTCCCGGCGCAGCGATCGAGCTTGGCTGTTACGCGCTGAAGTGGCTCGCATCCGCACCTCGAAGTGGCCCTAGATTGGAGCTTCAGTTTGCCGTTTTATCGATCCACTTTCAACGGTGATGCAGATGCGCCAATCCTCCGCTCCTTTTCTCTTTGCCGGTACCATGCTGGCCGCCGCCGGCTACGGTGCCACCTTCCTGCTTGCCTCTTATTACCGGGCACAGGGCGGCGGCGACATCGAAACCGGCCTGACCCTAGGGGCAGCCATGGTCGGCACCTTTGTTGGCGTTCCGCTTGTCGGCTGGCTGTCCGGCCGCTTCGACGCCGCCCGCATGGGCGTGATCGCCTGTTGTGCCGTCGCTTCCGGCTTTCTACTGCTGGCCTCTACAACGAATGCCGGTTTCAAACTTGGCATGGCTTCGGGATTTCTCATCGGGCTGGGCTGGGGCATGTTCTACATCTCGGCGCCCATGGCCCTCTCAGAGCGCATCACCGACGCCGACCGAGCCTTCTGGTTCACGCGCTTCGGCGCCTTCCAGATGGTAGGCATCGGCGGCGGGCCCTTCCTTCTCAATCTCGCCGTCCATCAGGCCGGCCTTTCCATCGAGACGGCGTTCCTGCTGGTCGGCCTGGCCTGCCTGGCGGCATCGGCGCTGCTTTGGATTTTCGGCAGCCTCGCTCCCGGCGGGCCACGCATCCAGGCTCTGCGCCCTTGGCTCACCGACATCGTCGTCATCGGCCGGAGCTCTTCGATACGTCCGATCATCATGGTGGCGCTCGGCGCTTGCGTCTTCTCCGGCATCTTGACCTTCCAGTCCACGCTGGTTGAGGGCACCACGGCGAGCGCGGCCACCTTCTTCGCCGTTTACGCCCTCACGGTCGTCGCCGCACGGCTGCTGCTCGCCCGCACCTTGGCGAAGCTGCCGCAGGCCGCGCTTGCAACCGGCCTGCTTGCCGCCATGGCACTGGGGGTCGTGGCGATGTGGTGCGTCGCCCTCCATCCCGCATTTCAGATCCTCGCCGCAATCCTGACGGGTATCGGCTATGGTCTGGTCTATTCGGTCATCCAGACCTGGGCAGTCAACGATACGCCGCAAGGCCTGCGCCACGCGGCGCTTACCTGGTTCGTCCTCAGCTATTTCATCGGCGTCTTCGGCTTTCCCGTCATCGGTGGCTGGGTGCTGGTCAATTTCGGCAAGAGCACCTTTCTGGTCATCCTGCTGGTCGCTGCGCTCGCCGAACTGCTGATCGCGGTCAATATCGGCTTCGCCCGCAGGCGTTCTGCAGCCCTCGTCGTCCCCGGCGCAGGCCGGACTTCCGGGTCCTGACAGCCTTATCGCCATCTGGACAAGGCCACCTTGCACGACGGCCCCCTCTTCTCGCCGCTTCCCCGGTGGCAGAACGCCTCGGAAGCGTGATTTCCGCAACTACGCCCGCTTCACCCGAAGCGGGCTCTTTCTTTCCAGCGCCTTCAGGTACAGGCGAGGCTGCCTAGCCAACCATGCCTCCGCTCGAGGCCCGGATGACGAGCTCCGTGCCGAAGACGATGCGCGAGGGCTCGACCACTTCGCGCTTGAGCAACCGGATCAGCATGCGCGCCGCCGCCTCCCCCTGCTCGATCGCCGGGTTGCGGATGGTGGTGAGGGCAGGCCTGGTATAGGCCGCGATCGGCAGGTCGTCGAAACCAATGACGGCAATGTCTTCGGGCACCCGCAGGCCGGCCGCTTCGATCGCGGCCATTATGCCGAGCGCGATCGTATCGTTGCCGGCGAGTACGGCAGTGGGCCGTCGATGGGCTCGTGCCAGGAGTGCCTGCATGGCGGTGAAGCCGCTTTCGGCGCTGTGATGAGCAAAGCCGACCAGATCCGGATCAGGCTGAATGCCATGGCTGACGAGGCTGTCCTGATAGGCAGCCAGGCGCCGGTCCGTGGCGATGTTGCCCATCGCCGAGAAGCCGATATGGCCAATGCGCCGGTGCCCGAGCCCGACGAGATGATCAACGGCGCTCTGGATCGCCCGGCGGTTGGAGAAGTTCACCGCATGCTCGCGCGGGTGGCCGACGGAGCCGAGCAGCACCAGGGGATAGCCATCCTCGATCAGGCCGTGCAGGGCCTGATCGTTGCTGGCGGGGTTGAGCACGATCATGCCGTCGATGCGGCGGCTGCGCACCAGATCGGTGTAGACATTGGGCGCGCCACCTTTTTCGACGACCTCCAGCAACACGCCGTAGCCGTGATCGCGATTGACGCGGGTAATGCCATAGAGGAGTTGGGGCACGAAGCCGTCGACATTGAGGAGCGCCGGATCGGTAGCGACCAGGCCGATGGTCTCGGTATCGCCGCGCACCAGCATGCGGGCGGCCGAATTCGGCCGATAGCCCAGTTCCGCGGCGGCTTGCAGGACGCGTTCGCGCGTCTGGGTGCTGATCGAAACGGCAGTGGAGCCGTTCAGAACCATGGAAACGGTGGCACGGGACACGCCTGCGCGTTCCGCGACGTCATGGCTCGTCACCTTCATCCGCTCCATCCATCCTCCCAGAGCGTTTTGCGATTTGGTTCAATCCCTTCAAATCACAAAACGCATCGAACCAAAGAACGAGAGCAAAGAAGCGTTCAATCATGAACGCACCTCGCTCTGGCCCTGGAACGAGCAACAGCCGGCCGCTCATGCCCGAGCAGCGAACCCTGCATCGCCGAGCCGGTGACGGACTGTCAAGCCGCCTCAGACCTGTCTTGACACGATTTCGATCCTCTGCATTAATCATACTAACACGTGTTAGTAAACAAATAACACGTGTCACTTAACAAACCAAACAATCGACCGGCCTGGGGAGGCAACACCTTTGGTATCGATCGGCGAGTCTGGATCACTGGCCAAGAGACGTCCCGCCTGGAGCGCAAAAAGCCAGCGCTGGCGCGAGAATCTGACGGGCTGGCTCTTCATCGCTCCCGCCCTCATCGGCTTCACGGTGTTCTACCTGCTGCCGACGCTGCGGGCGATCGAGATCAGCCTGACCGACTGGAACCTGATGCGGGCCCCGAAATTCGTCGGGCTCGACAATTATGTCCGGCTGATGGGCGATCCCCGCTTCTGGCAGTCGATCAAGATCACCTGCCTCTATGTCCTCTACAACATTCCGGTTCAGACCGTGCTCGGCCTGGCTCTGGCCGTGCTGATGGACAGGCTGTCGAAATCCGTGGCGTTGCGGGCTGTGGTGGTGGCGCCCTATCTCCTCTCCAACGTGGTCGCCGCCCTGATCTTCCTGTGGCTGCTCGATCCGATCCTCGGCATCACCAACGCCTTTCTCGGCCTGATCGGCATACCCCGGCAGCCTTTCCTGACCACGCCCGAGCTGTCGCTGGTCTCGGTGGCGGCGATCAATGTCTGGCGCCACACCGGCATGACCGCGATCCTGTTCTATGCCGGGCTGCAGGCCATTCCGCGCTCGCTCTACGAGGCAGCCAGGATCGACGGCGCCAGCGAATGGCACATGTTCCGGCATATCACCCTGCCGCTGCTGCGCCCTGTCCTGGTCTTCATCGTGGTCACCAGCGTGATCGGCTCGTTCCAGGTTTTCGACACCATCGCCGTGGCCACGAGGGGCGGGCCGGTCAATTCGACCAGCACCATCATCTGGTACATCTATGAGAGCGCCTTCCGCTTCTCCAAGATGGGCTATGCCTCGGCCATGTCCGTGCTGCTCTTCCTGGTGCTCGTCGGCGTCACCCTCATCCAGATGCGGGTGATGCGCGCCGGCAGTTCGGATCTGGAGTAGGCGCCATGGCCATCGTCGCCCCACGCCGGAACCTCGGACGCGCCTTTGCCTGGCTGGTGCTCTGGCTCTTCGTCATCGGCTCGCTCTTCCCGCTCTGGATCGCCCTCAAGACGGCCTTCACGCCGTTGCCGAACCTCTATGACAGCGCCGGTTCGCTGCTGCCCGACAGCGTCACGACCACCAACTTCACCCGCATCTTCGGCCTCAGCCCGGAACAGGGAGGCTTCGTCGCCCGGATCAGTTTCGGGCCTGCCCTTGTGAACAGCCTCGTCTTCACGGCGATCTGCGTCGCCGGCCAGATCTTGTTTTCCTCGCTGGCGGCCTATGCCTTCGCCAGGCTGCGCTTCTTCGGGCGGGACGTGATCTTCTACCTCTTCATCTCCGCCACCATGGTGCCGGCGATCGTACTGTTCATCCCGAATTTCGTGCTGATCAAGGAACTCGGCTGGCTGAACACCATGACCGGGATGGTGGCGCCCTTCGTCTTGATGACACCCTTCGCCGTGTTCTTCCTGCGCCAGTTCTTCCTGTCGACGCCATCGGAACTGGAGGACGCCGCCCGTCTCGACGGCGCCTCGCCGCTTCGCATCTTCTGGAGCGTGGTGCTGCCTGTTCATCGCGGCGCCATCGCCACGCTCGCCATCCTGCTCGCCATCAACAGCTGGAACGAGTTTCTCTGGCCCTATCTGATCGGGCGCGATGAAAGCTCGCGCGTGCTGTCGGTCGCCCTCACCAATTTCCTGCAGCAGCAGCCGAACGGCAATCCGGACTGGACCGGCCTGATGGCCGCGACTTTCCTGTCGATCCTGCCGGTCATCGCGCTGCTCGTCATTCTCGGCCGACGGGTGGTCGAGTCCCTGCAATTCAGCGGCCTGAAATAACCTGAAACAACCAAGCCAAGCACATCCGGGAGGAAGCCTTGAAGACCATCTCGAAAGCTCTCGCGTCACGACTGCGTTCTTGGTGCCATGCGCACAGCCGGCCCGGCGACCGTCCGAAGACTCCCAGGCGCGGGTCTCGCCGCCTGCAACTCGGCCTCGGCGCGCTTCTGCTGGCGGGAAGTGCCGTCCCGGCCCGGGCCGCAACCGAGATCAGCTATTGGCTGTGGGACAACAACCAGCTCGCGCCCTACCAGGCTTGCGCGGACGCCTTCCAGAAAGAGCACCCCGATATCAAGGTGAAGCTCACCCAGCTCGCCTGGAACGACTATTGGACGACGCTCTCAACCGGCTTCGTCTCCGGCACGGCGCCGGATGTCTT
Organism: Labrys sp. HAY1-8F; assembly: GCF_056754975.1. NCBI lineage: Bacteria > Pseudomonadati > Pseudomonadota > Alphaproteobacteria > Hyphomicrobiales > Xanthobacteraceae > Labrys > Labrys sp. HAY1-8F. Next base: position 2,814,750 of record NZ_JBPGWZ010000002.1, read on the forward strand.
CACCAACCATCTCAGCCGCTATCCTGAATTCGTCGCCAACAGCCAGGTGATGGAGATCACCGACTTCATCAAGCGCGACAAGGTCCCGACCGACATCTACTACAAGGGCCTGCTCGACCTGTGGTCGAAGGAGGGCCACATCTATGGCCTGCCCAAGGACTGGGACACGGTCGCCGTCGTCTACAACAAGGATATGCTCGACAAGGCCGGTGTCAGCGTCGGGGAGCTCAACGAGGCTACCTGGAATCCGAAGGACGGCGGCAGCTTCGAAAAGATCCTGGCCCGGCTCTCCGTCGATGCCGGCGGCAATGACGGCCTCTCGGCCAAGTTCGACCCGAAATCCGTCAAGCAATATGGCATCGTCTTTCCTGAGATCGACGGCTATGGCCAGTCGGCCTGGGCGCATTTCGCCGCTTCCAACGGCTTCAAATTCGTCGACGGCCTATGGGCCACGTCCTACCACTACGATGCGCCGGAACTGGCTGCCTCCATCAGCTGGCAGCGCGATCTCGGCCTGAAGAAGGGCTTCGCCATCCCGCAAAAGGATGTCGGCAACAATGCCTCGGCCCTGTTCGTCGCCGGCAAGGCCGCGCTCACGCCGCAGGGCTCCTGGATGATCAGCTTCTTCGGCAACAACGCCAAGTTCAAGCTCGGCTATGCCCTGCTGCCCAAGGGGCCCATGGGCCGCAAGACCATGTTCAACGGCCTGGCCGACGGCATCTGGACCGGCACCAAGCATCCCGAGGAAAGCTGGCAATGGGTGAAGTTCCTGGCCTCGCCCCGTTGCGCCCGCATCGTCGGCGCCTCCGGCGTGGTTTTCCCGGCGATCGAGGAAGCGGCCAAGCTGTCCCAGCAGGCTTCCACCGCCAAGGGCTGGGACGTCTCCGCCTTCCTCAAGGAAGCCACTCCCGACCAGACCTTCTATTTTCCGATCACCGACCATTCCTCCGAAATCAATTCGCTCATGAAGGCCGCCTTCGAGCAGATCTTCCTCAACGAAGTCGATGCGGCGAAGGTCCTCAAGGAAGCCAATGATGCCGTGAACGCCCTGTTCTGACCACCCTCCTCCCCCTGTCGGCGGCGGTCGCCGTCGCCGACCTTTTCTTCTCGATCAGGAGCTCCTGATGCCCTCCCCCAAGATCACCTTCATCGGTGCCGGCAGCACCGTTTTCGCCAAGAACCTGATGGGTGACATCCTCTCCTTCCCGGAACTCGCCGGGGCGCATATCTGCCTCTATGACATCGATGCCGAGCGCCTGGCCGTCTCCGAGCGCGTCGGCCGGCGCATCGTCGAGACCCTCAAGGTCCCCGCCCGCATCGAGGCCACCACCGACCGCTCGCGGGCCCTCGACGGGGCCGACTATGCCATCACCATGATCCAGGTTGCCGGCTACAAGCCCGGCACGGTGACCGACTTCGCGGTGCCCAAGAAATACGGCCTGCGCCAGACCATCGCCGACACACTCGGCATCGGCGGCATCATGCGGGCCCTGCGCACCATTCCGGTGCTGCTCGACTATGCCCGCGACATGGAAAGGCTGTGCCCGAACGTCTTCCATCTGCAATATGCCAATCCGATGGCGATGAACGTCATGGCCCTGAACCGGTCGAGCAAGATCCGCAGCGTCGGGCTCTGCCACAGCGTGCAGGGCACGGCAGCCGAGATCGCCGAGGATATCGGCGTGCCACTCGAGGAGATCAACTACACCTGCGCCGGCATCAACCACATGGCGTTCTATCTGAAGTTCGAGCGCAATGACGAGGATCTCTATCCGCTGATCCGCAAGGTGGTCGAGGAAGGGCGCGTGCCCGAATGGAACCGGGTGCGCTACGACATGTTCCTGCGGCTCGGCTATTTCGTCACCGAATCCAGCGAGCATTTTTGCGAATATGTTCCCTGGTATATCAAGACGGGGCAGGAAAAGCTGGTCGAGCGCTACAACATCCCGCTCGACGAATACATCACCCGCTCGGAGAACCAGATCCAGAAATGGAGCGAGCTCTCCAGGCAATTGCAGGACGCCTCCGTCCCGCTCGAGGTCGATCGCAGCGTCGAATATGGCTCGACCATCATCCATGCCATGGAGACGGGCAGGCCCGCCGTGGTCTATGGCAATGTCGAAAATCGCGGCCTGATCACCAATCTGCCGGCCGATTGCGCGGTGGAAGTACCCTGCCTGGTCGACAGGAACGGGTTGCAGCCCGTTCGCATCGGCAAGCTGCCGCCCCAGCTCGCCGCGCTGATGCAGACCAACATCAACGTCCAGAACCTCACGGTCGAGGCCCTGCTGACCGGCAATCGCGACCATGTCTACCATGCCGCAATGCTCGACCCGCACACCGCCGCCGAACTCAACCTCGACGAGATCTGGGCTCTGGTCGACGAACTCATGGCAGCCCATGGCGACTGGATCCCGCAAAATCTGCGCGAGACGACCGCCCACACTGCCTCGCAGTTGCGGGTGGCGTGAGCAGGTGGGAGCGGCCACAGGGGGCGGATGTGGCATCCTCGAATGGCCGTCTCGGAAAGCACTGCGCCGCCCCTCGCACCTGCAGCGCGAGTGCGAACCTCTCCCAGCAACGACGCTGGGGCATATGCACGTCGCTGCCAGGCCGATTGGAGCGCGCTAATCCCTCCCCGGTTTCGGGGAGGGTGGGCGAGCGAAGCGAGGTCGGGTGGGGGAGAGTGACACAAATCCAACCACCATCGGCGCGGCAGCGCCACCCTCCCCCATCCGTCGCTGCTGCACAGCGACACCTTCCCCGAAGTCGGGGAAGGATTCCCGCGCTTTATCTGGAGAGCATGAGATGTGTAGGTCCGCACTCGCTCTGCAAGAGCGAGGGGGCGGGCTACGCGACCGTGAGGCAATCTTCAGCAATGCCATTGAAGCTGCTAGACTCCATCATGCGCTCCGCGCCGCGCCGGCGCTGAGATCGGCCCAGTCGAACTCCTCCTCCAGCACATAATAGGCATCGTCGCCGATCGCCCCCTCGCGGCGCAGTTCGCCCGCCTTGAGCCGGGCGGCGGCGATCGCCCGCCGCCTGAGCGGATTGCCGGGCAGATCACCGATCTCGCCCTGCAACGGACTGGTCTCGCTCAGTTCCACCACCGCGCCATATTCCTTGCACAGCAGCCGGGCATGCTTGGATTCGTCGTCCTTGATCGCCTCGATGGCGGCACGATAGGCCTCGGTGCGAGCCCATTTCACCTCCTGGCCGACGGGATCGCCGTCGCGCAGCTTCATCCAGCGGATCAGCGGCTTGAGCGTGAGGCCCTGCAGGACGAGCGTGCCGAACACCACACAGAAGGCGGTGAACAGGATGAGGTCGCGATAGGGAAACGGCGTGCCGTCGGCCAGATGCTCCGGCAGGGCGAAGGCGGCGGCGAGGGTGACGATGCCACGCATGCCGGCCCAGGAGATGACGATGCCGCCCCGCGCCGTCGGCCGTGCCATCGGCCGGGGTGGATGGAAGCCCCAGCGGGAAATCTTGAAGCGGATCGCGGTGTTGTAGGTCATCACCCACAGGAAGCGCACCACGATGACCGTGACCAGCACCGCCAGGGCCACGGCGCAATATTGGAAGCGCAGCCCCATGTCGAGCCGCTCCCAGATCGGGCGCAACTGCAGGCCGATCAGCACGAAGGCGAAGGCGTTCAGCATGAACACCACCGTCTCCCATACCGCATAGACGGGTACGCGCAGGCGCGCCGGCATGGGTGCGTCACGCCGGCGGGCGATGGTCATGGCATAGCAGACGATGGTGAGGATGCCTGATAGCCCCACTGCCTCCGCCAGGATCCAGACCCCGAAGGTCGTGGCAAACTGCACGATGACGGCGGTCGGCGCATCGTCGAAGCGCCCGATCACATAGGGAAAGGCCAGCCCCAAGGCGATGCCCGCCGCGACCGAACCGAACACCGTGATGAAGAAGGCCGGGCCGAGGCTGCCGAGAGTGATGCCACCCGAAACCATGGCAATCACGGCGAGACGGTAGATCAAGAGGGCGCTGGCATCGTTGAGCAGGCTCTCGCCCTCGAGGATCTTGGTCAGGCGATGCGGCAGCTTGACCTGCCGGACGATCGCCGTGGCGGCGGCCGCATCCGGCGGCGCCACGATGGCACCGAGCGCGATCGCCGCGGCCCAGGGCATACCCGGCACCAGCCAGCGCGCGATCAGGGCGACGGCGACGGTGGTCACGCCGACGGCGACGATCACCAGGTTGGCGACCGGGACCCAATTGTCGCGCAGGTCCCGCAGCGAGGTGTCATAGGCGGCATCCAGCAGCACCGGCGCCACGAACAGGGTCAGCGCAAGATGCGGATCCAGCGTCCATTCCGGACTGTTGGGCACGAAGGCGAGGCAGGCTCCCCCGATGGCGAGGAAGGTCGGATAGGGCGCACCGAGGCGCCGGGCGAGGGTCGACAGCAGGGCGGCGCCCAGCAACAGCAGAATGATCCACTCGAAGGTTTCCATCGCCACCTCGACATCGTCTCCTGGTTGCATCCGGCAGTTTGCGCATAGCGTCAAGAGGTGGGCCTGCATCCGCCTGTGGCTGGGCAGAAAGTTCCGCTCCAATCGGACCAGTCCATCGCTTTTCTTGTCACGGATGGGGGCTTGCCCCTAGGGTAGTGCCATTCTTGCGAGCTGGCCTGAAAGGACAGGATGGCGACGATAGGAGAACGATCGTTTCCAAATAGCGGACACCTCGGAGCGCTCATCCGTCACGCCGCCCGCGCCGGCTTGATTCTGTTGGCCCTGATCGCGCTGCCGGCCGGACTGGCCGCGCAGGAGGCTGTCGACCGCATCGGCCTGCCCGGCCCGCTCGCCTTCGACGGCACGGAATACCGGCTCGCCTGGAGCGCCCAGCCCAATCCGTCCTATTACAAGCAGGAATATCTGCCGGCCGACGAGACCGTGGCCGAATACACCAAGATGGTGCTGGTGGAACTGCTGGCCGGCGGCACGGATGTCGCCGGCGCCGCCAAGGCGCAGGTCGATTCGCTCAACCAGCGCAAAGGCGGGGATCCGCTCGTGCAGATGGCCCTCATCCGCAATGCGCCGACGGGCGAGATCCTGCTGGACTTCCTGGTCAGCCAGAAGAACCCCTGGGGCGAGTTCACGGTGGAGTGGAACGCCTATCGCTATGCGCCGCGCGGCGACGGCGTCATGCTGTTTGCGATCAGCCGCCGCGCTTATGGCAACGAGGCCGCCAAGGCCTTCCTGGGGCGGCTGAAGACCGGGCGCCCCGCCGACATCGCCAAGTTGGCCCGCTACGAACTGCCCCCATTGCGGCTCCAGGGCGATTCGCAGCAGGCCGGCTCCCCTTCCCCGCCGAGCTATGGCCGCAAATAGAGCCAGCCCTCGCCCTGGAGTTCGGCCAGCAGGACGACGCCGCCCTTCTCCGCCACCGCAAAGCCGGGCAGGAGGTCGGCAAGGCTGAGTTTCATGCCTTCCAGCGTGTGCCGGCAGGCGTGGAAGGCGACGCCGTCCTGCATGAGCCGGCCGAAACGCGCCTTGAAATCCTGGTTGCCGCCATCCGCCCGGAAGGCTCGCAGGGCCGGGCCATGCACCACCACGGCCAGTTTCACGCCGTCGGGACCGCCCATGCCGTCGATATGATTGCGCAGATTGCCGAGCACGAAACCGGCCTTCTCCAGATCGGCAAGGTGATAGGCGATGCGCGGCACCGGCTTGGCCTCGGCGGCGAAGGCAGCATCCGCCCCCGCGACGAGAATGGCCGGGCCGCTTGCCAACATGGCCCTCACGGCGGTTCTACGATCCATGTGAGGCTCTCCAAGAGCGTTTTCCAGAAAAGGAGCGTTTTCCAGAAAATCGATAGGCCTTACGACCAATAAAGCGCTTTAAAACAAAGAGTTAGGGCACAATACGGTTAGCTTCGATCCGCTTCACTGGCCGCGGCGCAGCATTGCCTTCTCGTCCTCGTCCCCGACCAGGGACAGGCAGTCGGTCAGCGCGGTGCGGTCGAGCCGGAACAGCTTGTCGTCCGCGCCGAAGCGCTTGCGCTCATCGCTGTCCTCGCTGTCGCTGCCGGCCTTCCAGATGCGCGCGCCGTCGGGGATGGCGACCAGGACGGATTTTTCATTTTTGAGCCGCACGTCGATGGCTCCGCCGTCGCAATCGACGCTGCAATGAGCGATCGTCGCCTTGGCCGCAGGCGCAGCGGAAGAGCCGATAGCACCGCAGCCCCCGAACGTCTCGAAATGCGTGCCGGCCTTGCGGAAGGTCACGCCCAGCCCGAGCGTATAACCGGGATCGGCACCCTCTTCCGCCGATCCGGTGACCAGCAGTGTCATGGTGCGCACATTCTGCTGGGGATGGCTGCCCAGATGCGGCGCATCATAGGCGCGCCGATAGCAGGCATGGATCCTGTCCTTGTCGATGGTCCGGCCGAAGACCTGGCGCTGGAAGGCCTCGTCGGGTGCCGAACCAGCCGCCAGGGCTGTTGACGCCGTGCCGGCCATCAGGATGAGGACGGCCTCCGCCAACACAACACGCATCAGGAAATGACGTCTCATGCGGCCCTCCAGAGGCGATGCGCAGCTCGGAACACCCTACGCCGTTGCGAGCGCGTTGTCCGTGCGCTCGCGCATTGCCATGCCAGATTACGAAGATCTTCTTCGATAGCAGCCGCTATCAGCCGTTGATCGGAAAGCGCACTACCCGGCTCGGTTCGTCCTCCCCTGTGCCGGGATCATCAGGCACCGGATGCGACGGCACCACCGGCATGGGCGGCGGCGGGCGGCGCGGCGGCGGCTTCAACGGCTCGGGCTTGGATGGTTCGGGCGACAGGACCTCGATCTTGGCTGGCTCAACCTTGATGGGCTCGACCTTGGCTGGCTCGACCGATATCGGCGGCGCGGCAGCGGCCGGTTCCACGGGCTTCTCGACCGCGGGCGGCGGCGTCTCGACCGGCCTGACATGCGCCTCGACCAGCCTGGGCTGCTCGGGTTCGTCCACATCGGCCAGGACGTCATCGGCATAGGACACCACCGGCGCGCCAAGGCGCTCGACCGGCGTCTTCCACTCGAACGCATCGATCCGGCCGGTGACGGGTGAGACCGGCAGCCAGACGTCGGATACCATGCCGTCGGCGGTCCAGACCGGATCGCGCGGCGCCCGCACGGCACGCGACAGCCATTCGCGGACCTTGCCGGTGGCGCCGTGCTCGGCCTCTTCGATATCGGCCATCAAGAGGCAGACACGCTCGGTAGCGCCCGATGCCAGCAGCGGCGACAGCGCCGAGCGGGCGACCGCGAAATCGCGGGCTGAGAGAGCGGCGCGGGCCAGCGCAATCGCCGCCTCCGGATTGCCGGCCATCTGGGCGGCGAGCGTCTGGACGCGGGCATAACGGTCACGGGCGGAATCGCCGAGCCGGACATTGGTATAGGCTTCGGCGATGTCGGGATGCGGCTGCAGGCGCCAGGTCGTCTCCAGCACCTTGGAAGCCTTGCGGATATCGTTGCCCTCCGAGAGCAGCTTGGCCGCCAGCACCGCCGCGGGCACCAGGCCCGGGGCAAGCTTGAGCGCTTCGAGCACGCTGGCCTTGGCGCCCGCGCGATCGCGCTCCGCCTGCTCGATCGCCTGGGCGGTCAGCAGCACGGCACGATGGCGCTTGGCCGTCTCCTTGTCGATAAGACGATGATTGGCGTTGCGCGCCAAAGTCGAGAGCGCGCCGCTCCAATCCTTCTCGATCGACTGGAATTCGAGCAAGGCTGTGCCGGCCCAGGGCAGGGTCGGCGAGGTCTTCACCGCTTCGGCGGCGAGTTGGCGGGCAGCGTGAGCATCGCCACGTCGCCGCGCCTCGACGAAGAGGCCGCGCAGGCCGAGGGGCTTGGTCTCGGCCTCCGAAAGCATGGCGCGGAAGGCGGCCTCGGCGCCGGCGCGGTCCCCCGAAAGCTGCGAGGCTTGCGCCCGCAGGAGCAGGGCCAGCGGCTCCGAACCAAGGATGCGCTCGGCATCAACAGCCTGGCGCTGGGCACGGCGGACATCGCCCGAACCGACGGCGATCATGCCCTGCGTCACCGCATTGAAGCCCCTGGAGCGGCGGCGGGTGCGGAAATAGCCGGCGACATTGGCAGGCGAACGCAACAGCCAGCGCAGGAAGCCGATAACAGCCATCAGCACGCCAACGAGCACCAGCACGGCGACGGCGGCCCAGACCAGCTTCACCTTATAGGTTGTCAGCCCAACGGTCAGGGAGACATCGCCCGGCCGGCTAGCGAGCAAATAAAGCCCGTAAGCCGCGAGAGCGAGAACGAGGACAGTGACAAGAGCCCGGATCATCGACGCCTCACGGATGAGAGAATTTCTGCAGGGCGGCGCCGGTCTGCGCCTTGATCAAAGCGAGGGCTTCGGCGGCACCCGCAGCCTGGGTGAGCCAGGCGGCACCGGCCTGCTGTCCCGCCTCCGGCATCGCCTTGAAGGCCGCGATGGCTGCGGTCAGATCGCCCGCGTGCAGGGCCTTCGAGACCTTTTCGGCCGAGGCGACCGGATCGCCATCCCCACCCTCGCCGTCGCGCGTGACGGTGACGATGTTGCCGAGGCTGGCGGTGATCCGATCCATCACGCCCGCATCCGACGACAGGGGTTCGGGCTTGGGTGTGAGCGCCGCCTCGATCTGCGGCTTCAGCGCATCATAGCTGGTAGCCAGGGCCTCGATCGACGGCACGCCCGTCGAGGCAAGGCCCGTCAGCGGCGCCAGGGCTTCCGCATTGCCGCCGAGCCCGGTGGCCGTCTGCAATTCGGTGGCGAAGGGTTTGCCGCTGCGGATGGCCTCGCTGAGTTGTCCGAGCGCGACGGCATAGGCGGCCGCCTTGTCCGGCGTCGCGCTGGCCGCCTGCTTGACCTGCGCGAGTTCCTGCGACAGGCCGTTGGCTGCGGTGCCGACCTGGCGCAGGCCGTCGCCGAGGGTGGCGATCTCGCCTTCTGCCTTGGCGAGGCGCTCGGTCAGGCCGGAAACGTCGGGTCCAGCCGGAGGCGCGACCGAGGCGGACGTGCCGGCGGCGGCAGCCGCCTTCTGGGCTTCGCCTGCCAGGGCGAGGGCATTGTTCGCCGCTTCCTGTGTCGTCTTGGCGCCGGTCTCGAGGGCGGCGAGGCGGCTGAGGGCCTCACCCGTGGTCTTCTTGGCGGCAGCGGCGTCCTGCTCGGCAATCGCCAGCCGGGAGGCCAGCCCGTCATCGCCGCCGCTCTTGCCGAGCGGGACGACGCCAAGGGCGCCGGCCAGCAGCACCAGCACGCCGCCGGCGATACCACCCGCCAGCGCCGCAGCGAGGGTCGACAAGCCCGAACGTTGAGGTGGTGGAGGCGGAGGCGCGAATTCGGATTCAGGTCGAGGCGTGGGAGAGGCAGCCTCCGGTTCGGGGGGCGCCTCGGTGCGCGGCGTATCGCCGCTGGCCTGTTCGCCATCGGCGGACGGGCGCGCCCAGATCGACGGGCCCGCCGCCTCTCCGGCATCCGCCGCGGCGGCAGCACCGGTTTCCTCGGTCTTCGGCGCCTCGCCGGTGGCGGGCTGTACCTCGGCGGCAGATTCGGGACTGAAGGCAGATGCTTCCCCGCCGGCGGCCTGCGCCGGCGAAGCAGTCGAGGTTGCGGGCGATTCGGCGACTTCGGTGGCGCTCAAATCCAACGTCGCGGGACCGAGGCCTGCGCTTTTCTGCTTTTTCGGCCTGCCTTGCGTGCTGTCTTCCCGTGCCATGCGACCCCCATGGAGACCCCCAACGGGCCCAGCCTATAGCATGAAAACCCGACAAGCCAATTTGCCCAAACCGAAGCCCGCTGGACAGCCACCGGCGTAAAGGCAGGCAGGAAACGGGCGCTATCCGATTGTGAAAACCTCCGCCTGTTCCAATCGTTCCGCACGGTGACGGGCCAAGGCAAGGCCTCCTGGCCGCGAGGATATTCAAGCGATCCCATGCCAGCGATTGATCTGCTTGCGGTTTCGGTGTCGGTGATCGATATCGGTCACAATCGTTCCGTCTTGCCGCCAGGAACTTGCTCCCAGGAACTTGCCCCGGGAGCCGGCTCGCGGCGCGACGGGCATCACGGCCATGAAAGACAATTGGCGGCGCAGCCGCCTCGACAGGGAAGAACCGCAGAGATGACGCAGAATGATCGTCTGACGCTCCAGCACATCGTCGAGCATGTCGATGCGAAGGCGCAATCCTTCTGCGCCTTGAGCGATCGCATCTGGCACATGCCGGAACTCGCTTTCGAAGAGCAGCGATCCTGCGAGGAGCATATTGCGGCCCTGACGGCAGAGGGTTTCCGCATCACGCGCAAGGCGGGTGGCATCGAGACCGCCTTCATGGCCGAATATGGCCAGGGCGGACCGGTGCTGGCCTTCCTGGGTGAGTATGATGCCCTGCCGGATCTGTCCCAGGCCAGCGGCGTCGAGAAGGCCGAACCGCTGCAGCGCGGCGGTCCCGGCCATGGCTGCGGCCACAACCTCCTCGGCGCGGGCGCGGCCCTGGCCGCGGTGGCCTTGAAGGATGCGCTGGCCGCGGCGGGTATCGAGGGCCGCGTGCGCTATTACGGCTGCCCCGCCGAGGAGAGCGGCTCGGGCAAGAGCTTCATGGCCCGGGCCGGCGTATTCGACGATGTCGACGTCGCCTTCTGCTGGCATCCGAGCGTCGTCAACGAAGTCGTGGCCGCCTCCAGCCTCGCCTTCATCCAATGCTATTTCCGCTTCGCCGGCCGTGCTTCGCACGCGGCGGCAAGCCCACATCTCGGCCGCTCGGCGCTGGACGCGGTGGAACTGATGAACATCGCCGTCAATTATATGCGCGAGCATATGCCGGCGGAGGCGCGTATCCATTACGCCGTCACCAATAGCGGCGGCATCGCGCCCAATGTCGTACAGGCCAATGCCGAAGTGCTCTATCTGGTGCGCTCCCCCGATATCGCCGATACCAAACGCCTGTTCGAACGCGTCAAGAAGGCGGCCGAGGGCGCCGCGTTGATGACGGAGACGCAAACCAGTTTCCAGGTAACCGATGCCGGGCTCAATCTCGTGCCCAACGAAACCCTGCTTGAAGCCATGCACGACAACATGATCCGCATCGGCGCCCCGGCTTTCGACGGCGATGACCATAACTTCGCCGAGCGGCTACGTCGGGCCAGCCTGTCGGACGAAGACATTGCCGCAAGCGTGGCGCCCCATGATCCGGCCTTGGCCACCCATAGCCTGCACGAAGGCATCCTGCCTATGGCCCGGAGGGCCAGCGTGCAGATGGGCAGCACGGATGTCGGCGACGTCAGCTGGATTGCGCCGACGGTGCAATGCCACACCGCCTGCTTTGCGATCGGCACACCCTTTCATAGCTGGCAATTGGTGACGCAGGGCCTGGAGCCGGCGGCCCATAAGGGCATGGTCGCGGCGGCGAAGGTGCTCGCCAGCACGGCGGCCGACTGCCTGAGCAAGCCGGACCTGATCGCCAGGGCGAAAGCCGAACTCAACCGGCGCACCGGCGGCCGGCCCTTCGAAAGTCCGATTCCGCCGGAAATCCTGCCCGAACATCTCCATTCGAGCCAGGGCCGCTGATCGCACCTTGCTGCAACTCGTCGTTCCGGGAGGCGCTCAGATCAACGCCAGCAGCGCATCCTCCTCCGGACGCGCGGGAAAGGCGACCTCGACGGCGCCAGTGGCCGATATCACCTCGGCCACCTTGCGCGACAGGCACAGATGCCGCGCCGGCAGGCGCGCCACGGCTTCGGCACCACCGGCGCAGGCGATGAAGGCCTCCGCCGTGCGCGCGGAGTAATGCAGCACGGCATCGAGCTCGCCCTGCGTCAGCGCCGCCTGGGTCTCGGGCCGGAACCGCGCCGCCTGATGCGCGGTGTAGACGACGGCGAGTTCGATGCGATGCCCCATCCCCGCGAGAGCCCCGACGAGATCGCCGGTGCGGTCGGCCCCAGCCAGATAGAGGGCACGGTGCGGCTCGCGCCAGGCCTCTCGGACATGGGTGATCAGGCTGGCCACATCGCGCCCGAAGGTCTCGACGTCTTCAAAACCCATGGCGCGAGCAACGGCCCCGGTACGACGGCCGACGGCGATCAGGGGCGTGGCGGTCAGCCCCTGGAATTCCGGCCGCTCGTAAAGGGCGGCCAGGGCATTGCCGCTGGTGACGATGAGGGCATCGAAGCGTCCGGTCGGCAGAGCGTCGCCACCGAACACGATCTCCAGCATCGGCTCGATCACCGGCTCATGGCCCAGCCGCGCGAGAACCTTCGCCGTCTGCCGTGCCTCCTCGATCGGCCGGGTGACGAGTATGCGCGCCATCATTGTCCTTCCGCTCGATACGCCGCCGGCCGCGTGATCGGCGCGACAGGAAGGCCAATCCGCTCGCCACCGGATGATCAGCCGGCAAAGAATCCTTCGCCGCCCAGAGCGTGCAGTTCCTCGCCGGCCGAGCGCCCGAGCGCCTCCGCATCGGCGACGCGGCCGCTGCGCTGGGCCTCGTGCACCTCGCTGCCGTCAGGCTTGAGGATGAGCCCGCGAAAGCGGATGGCATCCCCCTCCACCACGGCATGTCCGGCGATCGGGGTGCGGCAGGAGCCATCCAGGACGGTGAGGAAGGCTCGCTCCAGCTTCACGGCCAGATGGGTGTCGCGATGGTCGATGCCGGCGACGTGGCGGATGGTGTCGCCATCGTCAGCCCGGGTTTCCAGGCAGATGGCGCCCTGGCCGACGGCTGGCAGGAAATCCTCTTCGGAGAGGATGGCGCTGGCATGGGCGATGAGGCCGAGCCGCTTCAGGCCAGCCACCGCCAGCAGCGTGGCATCGGCCTGCCCCTCGGCGAGCTTGCGCAGGCGCGTCTCGACATTGCCGCGGAACAGCACGGTCTGAAGATCGGGCCTGAGATGCTTGACCTGGGCCTGGCGCCGCAGCGCCGCCGTGCCGACCACGGCGCCCTGCGGCAGTTCGGCGAAGGAGGCGATGCCGGGCGCGATCAGCGCATCGCGGACATCCTCGCGCTCCAGAAAGCCCGCGAGCACCAGGCCGTCGGGCAGCACGGTCGGCATGTCCTTGCAGGAATGCACGCCGATATCGATCTCGCCATCTTCCAGCGCCCGCTCGATCTCCTTGGTGAACAGCCCCTTGCCGCCGACTTCCGAGAGCGGCCGGTCACGGATCATGTCGCCGGAGGTCTTGATCACCCGGATCTCGATACGCTCGGGCGCGATCTCCAACAGGCCGGCCAGCAGGGCCTGCGTCTGCCGGGCCTGCGCCAATGCAAGCGGACTGCCTCGCGTGCCGAGGCGCAACAGAATGGACACGATCGATATTTTTCCCAAACAGCTCGCGGCTGCTTAACGCCGGAGGTTAGGGGAGTCAAAGGCGAGCTTATGGAGAAAGATCACAAAGCCCGTATGACGGTGGGCGATATGCCCTGGACATCGTTCGGCGCATCGACATCCGGAAGAGGCTGCAACAAATGTCTGCGCTAGTGCCGCACCGGCGAGGAGCCCCCGGTCGTGGCAAGCCAGAGGCCGAGGGCGGTATGCAAAGCCTCCGCAGCTTCGGGAGAGAGGGGCACCTTCAAGACGGCGTTCCCGTCGAAATGGAACTCGGCGAGCACGAAGTTGCCGCTGGGGGGGAGGCGAGGCGCAACAGGCTGGTCAGCACCGGTGCTTCGATCGCTCCGCTCTTGCTCTCGAGGTCATCGATATCATCCATCATGTCGACCTACCTTGTTCCCCGGCCCAGGCGCGTCACCGCGGCACTGTCGGCGTTCGGCGTGAGATCATCGTGACAAGCCGGCCTGCCTCAGCGGGTCCGCTTCACACGAAATCTGGTCATGACCAAGCCGCTCGCCCTGCTTCCAATCGGCTATTTCACTTAACCGGACCGGAAACAAAAAATTCAACAGAGCCATACAGTTAGCATCTTGTACGGATTTATAACACCCCTTGTCGTTTCTTCGATAGAGCAAAATCGCCACAGTCCGTCTCAAATCGACTCGCCCCTGCACTCCTCCCCGATTGGCCCTGCGAAAAAAATCCGTCGCCCGATGTCGGCCGGCCCCGCCGGCCAGCGTCCTTTGCGCGACGCCCCACGAGCGAAAAACGGCTCGCGCGGCCCGAAACCAGAACCATCGGACCCATCCGTCGAGACAGGAGTGACGACCATGCCGCAAGCCTCCATCCTGAAATCCCTGCTGGCCGCCCTGGTGATCGGCGTCGGCAGCCTTTCCGTCGCCATGAGCGCGGCGATGGGCGCAGAGACGGCGACGACCGACCAGGCGCCGGCCAAGAGCGGCCATATCGAGGCCGGCGGCGTGAACTATTATTACGAGATACGCGGCAGCGGCGAACCGCTCCTCCTGCTGCATGGCGGCCTCGGCTCGATCGACATGTTCCAGCCGGTCATGCCGACGCTGACCGCCCATCGCCAGATCATCGCCGTCGATCTCCAGGGCCATGGCCGCACACCGCTCGGCAAGCGCCCGATCGATCTCAAGGCCATGGGCGACGACATGGGCCAGATCCTCGCCAAGCTCGGCTACGGCCAGGTCGACGTGTTCGGCTACTCCATGGGCGGCGGCGTCGCCTTCCAGCTCGCCGCCCAGCACCCCGACAAGGTGCGGCGGCTGGTGCTGGTCTCCGCAGGCTTTGCCCAGGACGGCTTCTATCCCGAGATGCTGCCGATGCAGGCCCAGGTCGGCGCCGGCATGGCCGAGACGATGAAGGCCACGCCGATGTACCAGTCCTATGTCAAGGTCGCGCCCGATCCGGCCGAGTTCCCACGCCTGCTCGACGCCATGGGCGCCCTGATGCGCAAGCCCTATGACTGGTCGTCCGACGTGCCGAAGCTGACCATGCCGGTGATGCTGGTCTTTGGCGACAGCGACATGTATCGCCCCGAGCATGTGATCAAGTTCTACCAGCTCCTCGGCGGCGGGTTGCATGATGCCGGCTGGCAGCGCGAGCATATGGCCAAGAACCGTCTCGCCATCCTGCCGGGCCTGACCCATTACGACATCTTCCTGTCGCCGCAGCTCACGGCAGCCGCCCTGCCCTTCCTCGACGGCAGGAGCGAGAACGCCAGTTGGAGCGACCAGACCGGCAAGTGACCGCCGCGGGCCCCCAGCCCGGAAAGGGACTTGAACGAAGCGGGTTTGTTGCCGATTGTCCGAAACCTTCCCGCTTCGGAGCTTTCCTCATGCACGGCCAGCCTTCCCCCGCCATCGACCAAGCCCGTACGGAGCGCCTCGATGCCGTGATCGACGCCGCCATCGCCGAGGAGAGCATCGTCGGCACCGTGGTGCTGGTGGCCGAGGCGGGCGAGATCGTCTATCGTCGCAGCGCCGGTCATGCCGATCGCGAGGCTGGCACGCCGATCGCGGAGGACACCATCTTCCGCCTCGCCTCTGTGACCAAGCCGATGGTGGCGGCCGCTGCCCTGGCACTGGTCGAGGCCGGACAGCTCGGCCTCGACGACCGCGTAACACGTTACCTTCCGAATTTCCGCCCCAGGCTCGCCGATGGCAGCGAGCCGGTGATCACGGTGCGCCATCTTCTCAGCCACACCGCAGGCCTGCGCTATGACTACGATGCCGCCGCCGATATCGCCGACGGCCTCGACCGGCTCGGCCGCGGCATGGCGGAAAATCTCGAGAAGATCGCAGCCCAGCCGCTGGCCTTCGCGCCCGGCAGCGCCTGGCGCTATTCGGTAGCGATCGACGTGCTGGGCGGGCTGATGGAAAAGGCCGCCGGCAAAAGCCTGCCTGAGATCGTGGCCGAACGCATCACCGGGCCGCTCGGCATGGCCGACACCGAATTCGTTGCCACCAAGCCCCAGCGCCTGGCAACCGCCTATGCCGATGGCGTGCCCCACCCGGTGCGCATGGGCGAGATCCAGCGCGTATGCCACAATGGCTGGTGGCTCACCTTCGCGCCACAGCGCGCCTTCGACGCCACCGCCTTCCCCTCCGGCGGTGCCGGCATGGTGGGCACGGCCGGCGATTTCCTCAGCTTCCTCGAAGCCGTCCGCGGCGGCGGGGCGCCGATTCTCTCACCGGAGAGCCAGCGCCTCCTGAGCGAGGATGCGATTGCCGACCTCGACATCGACGATCCCGGCTGTGGCTTCAGCCTCGGCTGGTCGATCCTGCGCGATCCCGCCGCTGCCGGCATGCCCGGCTCGCCAGGATGCTGGCAATGGGGCGGCGTCTACGGTCACAGCTGGTTCGTGGATCCGGCACGCGAGCTTTCGGTGGTCATCTTCACCAACACGGCGGTCGCCGGCGTCGGCGGCGCCTATCCCGACGCCCTCCGCGCCGCCGTATACGGCTAGGGTGTTTTGCGATTTGGTGCCCCCTGATCCGCGAGGAGACCCCGTCCTCGTCGAAATGGGCGGGCCCCTCAACCTTTTGGGAGGGGGGCAGCGGGTGCGCGCCCCTATCCTTTCGGTGCGGCGATACCGCTGATTCCCAGCTAGCCGCATCCGCGATCTGAAGGTAAATCTTGGTTAACAGTAGTGACGCGCCCGACAGGTCAATCGCAGCGAGAAGTCCCGGCACGCGGGAACCGGATCGATTGAGCCCCGGCAAGTATGGGAACCAACATGACTCGTGTTCTGGTAACTGGTGGCGCCGGCTATATTGGCAGCCACGCCTGCAAGGCCCTGGCCCAGGCAGGTTATGACCCCGTCGTCGTCGATAATCTCTCTTTGGGCCATGCCGATGCGGTCAAATGGGGCCCGCTGGAAGTCGGCGACATTCGCAACAGTGCCTTCCTCAACAAGGTGATCACCAAATACAAGCCCGAAGCGGTGATGCACTTCGCGGCCAGTTCCACGGTGGGCGAATCGGTCGCCGATCCCGCGAAATATTATTCCAACAATGTCGTGGGCTCGTTGACCCTGCTCGAGGCCGTGCGCCAGAACGAGATCGAGACCTTCATCCTGTCCTCGACCTGTGCGACCTACGGGGTTCCGGCCAGCCTGCCGATCCTGGAGAGTGCGCCGCGCAATCCGATCAGCCCCTATGGCGCGACCAAGCTGGCGGTTGAGCATGCTCTGGCCGATTTCGGCACCGCCTATGGCTTGAAATGGGCGGCGATGCGCTATTTCAACGCCGCCGGCGCCGACCTCGACGGCGAGCTGGGCGAAAGGCACGAGCCGGAAACCCATGTCATCCCGCTCGCCATCCAGGCTGCGCTCAGCCACCGCGCCGTCTTCAATGTGCTGGGCCGGGACTATCCTACGCCCGACGGTTCGGCGGTCCGTGACTATGTGCATGTCGCCGACATCGCCGACGCCCATGTGCGCGCCATCGACTATCTCAAGGCAGGCGGCGAAAGCGCAGCCTTCAATCTCGGCACCGGGATCGGCACTTCGGTGATCGAGATCCTCGAGGCGGTACAGCGCTGCACAGGCCGCAAGCTCGACATCCGTTTCCAGCCGCGGCGGCCCGGCGATCCCGCCAGCCTCTATGCCGCGGCCACCAAGGCGGCCGAACTGCTGGGCTGGCACCCCCAGCATCGCGAGATCGACACCATCGTGGGCAGCGCCGTCACCTGGTTCCGGCACAATCTGGCGGCCTGATCTTTTCGCGATCGTTGCGGGCTCATTCGATGAGGTCGGGCAACCTCGCCGAAGAGCCCAAAAACACGTCGAAGACCCGCCAGCCGATCAGGCCTTGAACCGGTCCGTGGCTGCCAGGCGCTGCGTCAGGGGCCTGGCCTCCGGCCATTGGTAGATCTCGGCGCGCAGGAATTTCAGCTCCGCCTCCGCCTCCTCTTCGCCGACTTCGGTCCACCAGCTCTTGGGCTGGCCATTGCTGCCGTCGTTCCAGCGATAACCCCGAGCCTTGAGCCGCTCCTTCATGTCGAAGGGGCTGTTGATCGCCGAGATCCTGATGCGCGCGCGTTCCGATGCCTTCAACAGCTCGGCAAAGGGCACCGTCCTGCTCTCCCCGCTTGGCCGGGCCAGAACCTCCAGCAGCGCATGGCAATCGTCAACGGCTCGATGCCCGTTGTGGAAATAGCCCGATTGTCCCAGGAGATAGCCGAGCTTGGTGCCTTCGAAGCCGCGGTCGGACCAGGCGATGTCGACATTCGAGCATGCCCAGGGCTTGGGTGCGAATCCCGGCGCGAAGCGCTCGCAGAAGGGACGGTCGAACCGCGCATTATGAGCGATGATCAGGTCCGCCGGCTCGATGAAGGCCTCGACCTCCGCCGGCGAGATCGCCTTGCCGGCCACCATGGCGTCGGTGATACCGGTCAGCCTGGTGATCTCGGGCGGGATCGGCTCCTGAGGCTGGCGCAGGGCATTGAAGATGCCGACGACGTCGCCGACCTGCCCGGAAGGATCATAGGTGACCGCCACCATGCCCAGTTCGATGATCTCGTTCTTCTCATGGTCGAGGCCCGTGGTCTCGGTATCGACGATCACCGCCAGGCGCGGAAATCTGCTCTTGTCCCACGAGACGACGGAGCGCGGCTCCAGCTTGCGCTGGATGCGGTAGCGGCCGGTTGCTTCCAGCATGCTGACCAGCGTGGCCTCGTCGAGAGCCTCGTGCTGGCGGGCCGGCACGGGTGCGGGAGGCGCCCGCTTGGCTCGAATAGACGGCGCACGCCTTTCCGGAAGCGCCTCGGTCCGAAACATGTCGAATTGTTCGCCCATGCTTCCCCCTTTCTCACCGACTCAATGATCCCGGCAATGGTTAAACGCTTTAGCGTTTTCGGGGACGGGCAAGCAAACCCCAGCGGGCCGTTTTCCCCCGCCAAGGCCGATCTCCAGCGTGGAGCGCCTGCACCGGACGTCGAGATGGGCGCGATCACCGACAAGTCCCTCCCATTTCGAACGCGGCAATTTCCGCCCGACGATCCGCCGCGCGCGCTCGCATTGCTGAAACGGGAGCCTCCTGCGCTCGGCCGGCATGGCCACTCCCCCTATCCCCGCGAGCGGATCGTGCTATAGGGAGAGCCATCAACTCCTCAGGTACCTGCCCGCCCCATGCTCGTTCTCGGCATCGAAACCACTTGCGACGAAACCGCCGCCTCTGTCGTCATGCGAAATCAGGACGGCGAAGGCGAGATTCTGTCCAATGTCGTGCTGTCGCAGATCGCCGAGCATGCCGCCTATGGCGGAGTGGTGCCCGAAATCGCCGCTCGCGCCCATGTCGAGGTGCTCGACCACATCATCGAGCAGGCCCTGGAAGAAGCGGACATCCGCTTCGACAGGCTCGACGGCATCGCCGCCGCGGCGGGCCCCGGCCTGATCGGCGGCGTCATCGTCGGCCTCACCACCGCCAAGGCCCTGGCGCTCTCGCTCGGCAAGCCGCTGATCGCCGTCAACCATCTGGAGGCGCATGCGCTGACCCCGCGCCTCACCGACCAGGTCACTTTCCCTTATCTGCTGCTGCTGGCCTCCGGCGGGCACACCCAGCTTCTGGCCGTGCGCGGCCTCGGCGACTATGTCAGGCTTGGAACCACCATCGACGATGCCATTGGCGAGGCCTTCGACAAAACAGCCAAGATGCTAGGCCTGGGCTATCCCGGCGGCCCCGCCGTCGAGGCCCAGGCGATGAGCGGCGATGCCGCCCGCTTCGCCTTTCCCCGGCCGCTGCAGGGACGGCCAGATCCGAATTTCTCGCTGTCGGGACTGAAGACGGCAGTGAGGCTCGAAGCCGAAAGGCTGGCGCCGCTTGCCGCCAAGGATATTCGCGACCTCTGCGCCTCCTTCCAGGCGGCGGTGGTTGACATGGTGGTCGACCGCACGCGCGTCGGCCTCAGGCGCTTCCGCGAAACCGCCGGCCAATCCCCCAGCGCCCTGGTGATCGCGGGCGGCGTCGCTGCCAATCTCGCCATCCGGCGCGGCCTGCAGCGCCTCGGCGCGGAGACGGGCCTGCGCATCGTGATGCCGCCGGCTGCCCTGTGCACCGATAACGGCGCCATGATCGCCTGGGCTGGGGCCGAGCGTCTGGCCGCCGGCCTCACGGATGGGCTCGACGTGAGCCCGCGGGCCCGCTGGCCGCTCGACCCCAACGCACCCGGCGCGGGGAAGCAGGGCCTCGGCAAGGCCGGCGTCGGCAAGGGAGCGAAGGCTTGAGCGGCTCCGGCTCGAAAAGCATCGGGGTGATCGGCGCCGGCGCCTTCGGCGCTGCGCTGGCCTGCGCCGCCGCACGCGCCGGCCGTCATGTCAGCCTGTGGGGCCGCGATGCCGCCACCATGGTCGAATTGGTGGATACGCGCCGGCTCTCGAGGCTCGATGGCCTCGCTCTGCCCGAAGCCATCAAGCCGACCGCCGATCTCGCCGAGGCCGCCCACGCCGACATCTTGATCCTGGCCGTTCCCACCCAGGCCCTGCGCGACGTCTGCGGGCGCCTGGCCGCCACGGTGGCGCCGAATACGCCGCTCATCCTGGCCGCCAAGGGCATCGAGCGCTCGAGCGGCGAATTCGTCTCGCAGATCGCCACCGAGATCCTGCCGGGCTGCATCCCCGCCGTGCTCTCCGGACCAGGCTTTGCCGCCGACATCGCCAAGGCCTATCCGACCGCCCTGACGCTGGCCTGCGCCGACGGCGCCCTCGGCGAGCGCCTCGTCCGGGCCATCGGTTCCCCGACTTTCCGGCTCTACAACACCGACGATTTGCGCGGCGTGGAGATCGGCGGGGCGGCCAAGAACGTCCTCGCCATCGCGGCCGGCATCGCCGCCGGGCGCGGCTTCGGCGAGAGCACGGTGGCGGCCCTGCTCGCGCGCAGCTTTGCCGAACTCACGCGGTTCGGCCTCGCCTTCGGCGCGCGCCCGGAGACGTTGGCGGGCCTGTCGGGCCTCGGCGATCTCATCCTCACCGGCACCTCCTCGCGCTCGCGCAACCGGCGCTTCGGCGAGGAACTCGGCAAGGGAATCGGCCTGGAAACGGCGATCGCCGATGTCGGTCTGGCCGAGGGCGTCTGGACCGCCCCCATCCTGGCGCGCATGGCGAGGGAAAGGCATGTCGACATGCCTGTTGCCACCGCCGTCGCCGACCTGGTGGCCGGCAAGGCCAGCATCGACCAGGCCATCAAGCAATTGCTGTCGCGCCCACCGCGCGCGGAGTAACTCGTTCAACAAAACTGGAGACTGACATGACCCTGAAGCGTATCGGCGCCGGCAACCGCATGAGCGACGCCGTCATCCATGGCGACAAGATTCACCTGTCCGGCTATGTCGCCGAGACCACGGTCGGTAAGTCGGTAAAGGAACAGACCGCCGACATCCTCGCCCAGATCGACGAGACGCTGCGCGAGGCCGGCACCGACAAGACCAAGGTGATCAAGGCCAATATCTGGCTTACCGATATCGGCACTTGGGCCGAGATGAACGAGGCCTGGGATGCCTGGGTGGTTGCCGGCCAGGCTCCGGCCCGCGCCACGGTGGAAGCCAAGCTCGCCGGCCCCGGCCTCGACGTCGAGATCATGGTCGAAGCCGCGCTGTAAGCGCAGGCCATTCAGGATTTGTCGCGCCAAAGCCTTTCGAAATCCTGGCCGCCATAAAAGATGCCGTGGACGACGACCGCGGCATCATCGACTGTGAAGGCGATTGCCACCCGGCGTTCGAAGCCCAAGACCCGCAGTCCAGGGCGAAGATCGTTGCGCTGGGTGCCTCGAAGGGGAAAGGTCTCCAGCCCAAGGCAATAATCGATCACTCGCTCGATATATCTGCCGGCCGTCTGAGGTCCGGCCTCCACCGCGATGTATTGCTGCAGGTCCCGGAGATGCCGTTCCGCGCGCGGCGTAAACTTGACCTCATGGGGCATGCAGGTCAGGACGCCCGCAAATGGAGAGCCATTCGGCGTTTCAGTTCCGCACCATCAATGGCAGTGGTTGGATCGGCCTTGTACTCGTCATAGCTTTTCACGACCTCGTCTCTCAGCCATTTTTCCAGAGCCGCGTCGCGGGCCTGCAAACTGCGCAGGCCATCTCGGATGACCTCACTTTCGGTTGCGTACTCACCGGAAGCGACTTTTTGTTTGACCATCTGCGCCATGTCATGAGGCAGTGTGATGCTGAGGGATTGGGTCGAACGCATGATCAGGACCTCCGTTATCAGACCTTAACATAGCGCACGATTTAATCCTACTGAGCAGCCGTCATGCTCGCGCCCTGGGATGGGCCGACTGGTAGACCCGCATCAATTCGGTGGCGTCGACCTTGGTGTAGATCTGCGTGGTCGACAGGCTGGCATGGCCGAGCAGTTCCTGGATCGAGCGCAGATCACCGCCACGCCCGAGCAGGTGGGTGGCGAAGGAATGGCGCAACGCATGAGGCGTAGCGCTGTCCGGCAGGCCGAGCGCGCCCCGAAGATGCTGCATGGCATATTGGATGATGCGCGGCGACAAGGGCCCTCCACGAGCCCCGACGAAGAGCGGCTCATCCGGCCCGCCCGCGAAGGGCAGGATTTTCAGATATTCCTCCACCGCCCGCGCCACCGGGGCGATCACCGGCACCGAGCGCATCTTGTTGCCCTTGCCGGTTACGGTCAGACTGTCGCGCCCGCTCACCGGTGCATCCTTGCGCGTCAGGCCAAGTGCTTCGGAAATGCGCAGGCCGGCGCCATAGCACAGCGCCAGCACGGCGGCATCGCGGGCCAGGATCCAGGGTTCGCGTGCCTCGCCCATGCGGGCATCGGCCGAGGCGACCTTGCGGGCGGCCTCGGGCGACAGCGGCTTGGGCAGGCTCTGTGGCAGCTTGGGCCCGCGTACGGCCGATAGTGCCGCGCTGGCGCCATGACCCTGGCGTTCAAGGAAGCGGGCGAAAGCCCGTGTCGCCGCCAACGCCCGCATCAGCGAACGGGGCTTCAGGCCATCGGCCCGGCGCGCGGCGAGGAAAGCCCTGACGTCGCGGGGTGCGAGGGATGCGATCTCGTCCAGCCCCGGCGGCTCGCCGAAATGGCCGGTCAGGAAGCGCAGGAAGGTGGTGACGTCGCGGTCATAGGCCTCGACCGTCTTGGGGCTCATGCGCCGCTCGACGGCAAGATAGGCAAGCCATTGCACCTTGGCGGCGGCAAGGTCCGGCGCGGCGATGAGGACAGGAGGCGAAGCGTTCATGCCGCCAGTGTGGCTGAAAAAGGTGAGCGGGAGGTTAGAGCCTCCCACTTTCTTCACTCCCCCGCCACGATCACCGGGGTCGCGATCGGAGTTGGAACCGCCACCTCGCGTTCGCTCGACCACACCAGCACCAGCATGCACAGGCTGGAGAGGCCGAGATAGCCGCAGGCGAGCGGGAAGATGGTGCCGTCATAGGCCTCGCCGATCAGCGCGCCGATCACGGCGCCCATCAGCGTGGTGACGCAGCCGATGAAGGAGGAGGCGGTGCCGGCGATATCGCCTACCGGCTCCATCGCCAGGGCGTTGAAATTCGGCATGGTGAGGCTGAGCAGGAAATGCGCCACACCCATGACGATGCCGAAATAGATCAGCGGCGGCCGTCCCTGGAACAGCACGGCGAGACCCAGCAGCAGCATCGCCGTCAGCCAGAAGCCGATCATGCCGAAGCGCGACAGCCGGTGCATGCCCAGGCGCCTCACCAGCCGCGAATTGGCGAAGGAGGCCAGCCCCATGCAGATCGCGATCAGCGCGAAAGCCAACGGGAAGAGCGGGCCGAGCTTGTAGATGTCGGTCTCGAAGATCTGCTGGGACGAGCCGAGATAGGTCATCAGGCAGCCCATGGCCAGGCCCATCGCCAGCATGTTGGCGAAGGAGGCACGCGTAACAACCACCCGGCGCATGCCGCTCGCGACCGCGGGCAGCGACAGCGGCCGACGATATTCGGGATGCAGCGTCTCGGGCATGCGCAGGCCGAACCAGGCCACCACCACCAGCACCAGCGCCAGCATGCTCATGAAGATGGTGCGCCAGTCGCCGAGCATCAGGAAGGCGCTGCCGGTGGCCGGCGCGATCACCGGCACGATGATGAAGATCATCAAGGTAAGCGACATCACCCGCGCCATCTCGCGGCCCTCATAGCGGTCGCGCACGATGGCGATGGAGAGCACGCGCGCCGATCCGGCGCCGAGGCCCTGGATGGCCCGGGCGACCAGCAGCACCTCATAGCTGGGCGAGAAGATCGCCAGCAGGGTGCCGGCGGTATAGATGCCCAAGCCGATCATCAGCACCTTGCGGCGGCCGATCGAATCGGAGATCGGCCCCCAGGCGAGCTGCATGATGGCAAAACCCGCCATATAGGCGGTGATGATCAACTGCATGCGGTTGGCATCGGCAATGCCGAATTCCGACCGCACGGCGGAGAAGGCTGGCAGGAGATTGTCGATGGAGAGGGAACTGAGCCCCATCATCAGGGCAATCACGAGAACAAATTCGGCAAAGGACGGCTGGGGCTCCCGCCGCACGGCAGGCTCCAGCGCCGCGCCGGCAACGGGACGGGGCATGGAAAACTCGGAAATGTGAAAATCTATAACCGGCGGGGCAATGAAGCGGCGCTCAGATGACAGATCTGTAGCATACCAATCGTGACGAAAAGGTGATTTTTTCGCCACAGAGGGCAAATATTTCAAGTGAATTGATAAAATTTGGGCAGATGACAGCCCGTGCCCGCCAGCCCCTAAGATACCGTCCCCGGCTCGACCGGCGCTTCGAGAGGCGAAAGCGCGGGACGCTCACACTGTCCGCTGCGTCGAAAATCGGAGGGCGACATGCCGGCGATCTTGCGGAAGCTCTTGTTGAAACCCGAGAGGGAGCCGAAGCCGGACTCCATCGCCACGCGCAGGATGTTGCCGTCGCCGCTGATCAGGCGCGCCTGCGCATAGGACAGGCGCAGCAGGCTGACGTAATCGTTCAGCGTCATGCCCGTGCATTTCTTGAACAGGCTCATGGCATATTTGGGATGGAGGTCGGCGGCCGCCGCGATGTCGGTGCTGTCGATATCGTCGAGGAAATTGTCGGCGATGAAATCGCACAGGCTGCGCACATGGCGCAGGGCCTGCGGATCTCCGGCGCTGGCCTGGCCGACACGGCTGTCGAGGCTGGGCACCAAGGCATAAGGCTCGAAACGCACCCGTTCCAGCCGAAGTAGCAACTCGCTCACCGCATGCTGGGCGCGCACCATGTCGCCGGAGCGGGTATAGCCGTTCCAGCGCGCGAAATTGGCACTATCCGAAGAGTCGGTCTCGTGGATGAGCAGAGTTGCCCCGGCCATCAGGCGAGCGGGTACCTCCTCGGGCAGGCGCAGCCGAAAGAAGTGCACCAGCGGCAGATGCGCGCCGGCATAGATGGCGTCATCGGAGGCATCGTCCATCTGGTGCGGCAGGCCGCCCCAGAACAGCACCATATTGCCCGCCTCCAGCCTGAGCTCATAGCCGGCCATGCGATAATGCACCCAGCCCTGGACGATGAAATTGACCTCGACCTGGGCGTGCCAGTGAGGCGAGAGCATGACGCGCGGCGTATTGTGGAAGGTCTGCAGCACGGTCGGCAGGTTTTCGACGCTGTTGGCCGTCGGCTGATAATAGGAGCGCTCCTGCATCTTACTTTCAGGCAAGTCCATCTTCCCTTTATCGCAGACAGGCAGTGCTACCTGCCTAAAGTAGCTTCCCGCCACACAAGAGCAAATGAAAAGGGGAGGAATGACATGCGCAAGACGATCGGCTGCGCCGCGCTGGCAGTTGCCGCGGGCCTTCATGCGTCGACGGCCTTGGCCCAATCGGGGGAAATCCGGGTCTGGAGCTGGGATATCGCCGCTGCCTCGCTCAAGGCCAACATCGAAGGCTTCAACAAGCAATACCCCAATGTGAAGGTCACGGTGGAGGATCTCGGCAACGCCCAGGTCTTCTCCAAGACCCAAGCCGGCTGCGCCGCCGGCGGAGCAGGCCTGCCCGACGTCGTCTCGATCGAAAACTACAAGGCGGAGAGCTACTGGAACCAGTTCCCCGACTGCTTCGCCGACCTCAAGCCGCTGGGCTACACGCCGGAGGTCGCCGGCAAGTTCGCCGATTTCAAGCGGGCGGAGCTGGAGAAGGGCGAGGCCGCCTATGCCATGCCCTGGGATTCCGGCCCCGTGGTGATGTTCTACCGGCGCGACCTCTACGAGAAGGCCGGCGTCGACCCGGCCAGCATCAAGACCTGGGATGATTTTATCGCCGCCGGCAAGAAGGTCACCGCCGCCAATCCCGGCGTGACCATGAGCGCCACCGATCTCGACGGCGACGGCACCACCGAATGGTTCCGCATGGTCGGCAACGAGCAGGGCTGCAACTATTTCGCCTCGGACGGCAGCGCCGTCACGGTCAACGCGCCGGCCTGCGTCGCCGTCTACGACAAGCTCAAGCAGTTGAAGGAGGCCGGTACCATCGTCTCGGCCGGCTGGTCCGACAAGATCCAGTCCCTGAAGGCCGGCAAGGTGGCCACCATCATGTTCGGCGGCTGGTATGAGGGCACGATCCGCACCAACGCCCCCGAGCTCGCCGGCAAATGGGGGGTCTACCGCATGCCGAGCCTGACAGCGGATGGCCCGCGCGCCGCCAATATCGGCGGCTCGTCGCTGGCGATCCCCGCCGGCTCGAAGAACAGGGAAGCAGCCTTCGCCTTCATCAAATACGCCCTCTCCACCGATGAGGGCCAGGTCACCATGCTCAAGGCCTATGGCCTGGTGCCCTCGCTGAATTCGGCGCTGGAGGATCCCTATGTGAAGCAGGGCCAGCCCTATTGGGCCAACCAGGCGATCTGGACCGACATTCTCGCCACCCTGCCCAAGATCAAGTCCACCCATGGCACCGCCTTCCTCAACGATGCCGAGGCAGCCCTCAAGACCGTGCAGACCAAGTTCCTGGGTGGCGGCTACCCCGATGCCAAGGCCGCGCTGGACGATGCCGCCAGCCAGATCTCGTCCGCCTCGGGGCTGCCGGTGGGGCAATAGGGGAAGGGCACAGGGGCTACCCTCCCCTGGAGGGGGAGGGTCGGCCTGAAAGGCCGGGGTGGCGTGAAGAACCGCCAACCCCGACAAAGGTGGCCTTTCACTTCCAGCGAAGAAGTCACCCCACCCCGACGCTTCGCGTCGACCCTCCCCCTCTAGGGGAGGGTAAGACTGCCCCCTCTCCCAGCGGAGACCATCCGATGCAGCGGCACAATCGCGCGGCCTATGGCTTCCTCGCGCCCTATCTGGCGATCTTCCTCGCCTTCTGGATCTGGCCGATCATCTCCTCCTTCGTCATATCCCTGCATCAGACGCGGGTATCGCCCTGGGTGTTCAAGCCGGCGGCGAATTGGGGGCGCCTGATCTCCGATCCCGCCTTCTTCAACGCCTTGAAGAACACACTGATCATCCTCATCATCCAGGTACCGGTGATGATCGGCCTGGCCACCGTGATCGCCGTTTTTCTCAACTCGCCTTTGCTCAAGGCCAAGGGCCTGTTCCGCTTCGCCTTCTTTGCCCCGGTCGTGGTGGGTGAGGTCGCCTATTCGGCGGTATTTCGCTTGATCTTCGCCCAGGATTTCGGCGTGGTGAACAAGTTGCTTGCCTCCGTTGGCCTGCCCGCGATCGACTGGCTCTCCAATCCGACCGCCGCGCTGGCCCTGGTGATGATCGCCCTGACATGGCGCTGGACCGGCTACAACGCCATCATCATTCTCGCCGGCCTGCAGTCGATACCGGGCGACGTCTATGAGGCGGCGACACTCGACCGCGTCTCCAAGCTGCGCCAGTTCATCCACATCACCCTGCCGCTCCTGAAGCCGGTGATCACTTTCTGCGTCATCCTGTCCGTCTCCGGCACCATGCAGCTCTTCACCGAGCCCTTCCTGATCACCAATCATGGCGGGCCGGGCGGGGCGACGGAAACCCTCGGCCTGCTGCTCTACCGCCAGGCCTTCCTCTCCGGCAATGTCGGCTACGCGTCCGCCATCGCCTACACCATCGCAGGCCTGGCGGTGATCATCTCCCTCGTCCAGCTGCGCCTGTCGAGGGAGCCGAAATGACCCGGTCCAATCGCCAAAGGCTCAACGCCGTCATCCTGCACGCCCTCATCGCACCGATGGCTCTCGTCTGGCTCTTCCCGCTCTGGATGATGGGCGTGTTCGCCACCATGCCCGACTACGGCATCTACGCGCCGGGCCTGTCGTTCTGGTTCGGCTCGAATTTCCTCGACAACCTCGCCAACCTGCAGCGCACGACCAATTTCCTGCATGCCATGATCGTCTCGGTCATCGTCGGGCTCGCCTATACCGTGCTCTCGGCCGGTCTGACGGCCATGGCCGGCTGGGCTCTCGCGCGCTACCGCTTCTTCGGCCGCGGCGCAGTGCTCGCCATCATCCTCGGCACCATCTCCCTGCCCTTCTTCGTGGTGATCATCCCGCAATTCATCCTAGTGGCCCGTGATCTCGGCATGGCCAATAGCTGGTTCGGCCTGATCGTGCCGCCCCTGTTCAATTCGCTGGGCGTGCTGTTCATGCGCCAGGCCTTCACCATGATGCCGGCTGAACTCTTCGACGCCGCACGGGTGGAAGGCGTCAGGGAATGGCGCATCTTCCTGTTCGTAGCGCTGCCGCTGGCGCGCCCGACCCTGGCGGCGCTCTGCATCATCCTCTTCCTAACGAGCTGGAACAACTATCTGTGGCCGCTGCTGATCGCCGGCGACAAGGCGATGTTCACCGCGCCGGTGGCCCTCGGCAGTCTCATCGGCATCTCCAATGTGAGCTGGGGCGGCATCATGGCCGGGGCCGTGCTGCTGACCGCGCCCATGCTGGCCGTCTTCCTCATCCTGCAACGCCACTTCATCGCCGGCATCGCCGCCGGCGCCGTCAAGTGAGGAAAAGAGGAAGAATGCTTAGATCGCTTTGTAACTGTCATTCCCGGCGCCGCCACAGGCGGCGGGAAGGGAATCCAGGGTTCCCATCGAGACCTTGGCCCCTGGATCCCGCTCCCAAGCAAGCTTGTGAGGATACCACGACCTTCGGTCGTGCCGGGGATGACAGGAAAGCCTCATTTCCCACTCTCACCAAGCAAGCAAAATAGGAGCGACCGATATGGCAGGCCTTACGCTCCGTTCCGTCATCAAACGCTTCGGCACTTTCGAGATCATCCACGGCGTCGACCTCGACATCGCCGATGGCGAGTTCGTGGTCTTCGTCGGCCCTTCCGGCTGCGGCAAGTCCACCCTGCTGCGCATGATCGCTGGGCTCGAGGACATTTCCGGCGGCGAGATCACCATCGCCGGCCAGGTTGTCAACGAGGTCGAGCCCGCCGATCGCGGCATCGCCATGGTGTTCCAGTCCTACGCCCTCTATCCGCATATGACGGTGGAGCGAAATCTCTCCTTCGGCCTCAGGATGAACGGCAATCCCAAGGCCGATACCGACCGGCGGGTAACGCGGGCCGCCGAAATCCTGCGCATCACCGATCTCATGCAGCGCCGGCCCAAGCAGCTCTCGGGCGGCCAGCGCCAGCGCGTGGCGATCGGCCGGGCGATCGTGCGCGATCCCAAGGTCTTCCTGTTCGACGAACCCCTGTCGAATCTCGATGCCGAATTGCGGGTGCAGATGCGGGTGGAGATCGCAAGGCTGCACCGCGAACTCGGCGTGACCATGATCTACGTCACCCACGACCAGACCGAAGCGATGACCCTGGCCGACAAGATCGTGGTGCTGCGGGGCGGCAATGTCGAGCAGGTCGGGCGTCCGCTCGAGCTCTACGAGGATCCCGCCAACCGTTTCGTCGCCGGCTTCATGGGCAGCCCCAAGATGAATTTCCTGGCGGGCCGCGTCGTCGCGGCCGAGACAGGAAGCGTGACGGTCGAGCTGGTCAACCAGAAAGGCGCCCGCCTCGCGGTGCCGCTCTCCGGTTCGGCGCCGGCATCGGGCGACGAGGTCGCCATCGGCATCCGCCCCGAGCATTTCGAGCCGGCGGGCAGTGGCGACGCCGATCTCGCCATCGAGGTCGACATGGCCGAGCATCTGGGCGCAACCTCCTATGTCTATGCCGGCACCGGCTCCGCCGAGCCGCTCATCATCCAGCGCGACGATTCCCGCCAATGGGCCGAGGAACGTGAGCTCACCGTCGCCATCCCCCGCCATCGCGCTCTGCTGTTCGCCAAGGACGGCCAACGCCTGCGCTGAGCGCACCCCCTTCCTTCCAACCACCTTCTTTTCAAGCCTTCGGAAAGACTGAAATGACCGAGAAAGACAAGATCCGCTGGGGTATCATCGGGCCCGGCGCCATCGCCAAGGCCTTCGTCGCCGGCCTCGCCGATTCCGACAGCGGCGTGCTCGCCGCGATCGGCACCCGCGACCCGGACAGGCCGGGCCTCGCCGAAGCCTTCCCCGGTGCCCGCATCCATCGCGGCTATGAGGCCCTTCTGGCCGATCCTCAGATCGATGCCGTCTATATCGCGCTGCCTCATCCCGGCCACGCGCAATGGGCGATCAAGGCGGCCGAGGCGGGCAAGCACGCGCTGGTGGAAAAACCGCTGGCCCTGACGGCCTTCGAGGCCGATGCCATGATGCATGCCGCCAGCAAGGCCGGAACCTTCCTGGGCGAAGGCTTCATGTACCGCCAGCATCCCCTCACCCTAAAGCTGGTGGAGCTGGTGCGATCAGGCACGATCGGGGAGATCCGGCTGATCCGTTCGAGCTTCGGTTTCGCCATGCCGGACTTCAAGCCCGAGCACCGGCTCTATGCCAACGACATGGCGGGCGGCGGCATCCTCGACGTCGGCTGCTATCCCGTCTCGATGGCGCGGCTCCTTGCCGGCGCCGCCACAGGCAAGGATTTCCTGGAACCAGACAAGGTTTCCGGCACCGGCCATCTCGGACGATCGGGCGTCGACGAATGGGCCTCGGCCCTGCTGCAATTCCCGGGCGGCATCCTGGCCGATCTCTCCTGCTCGATCTCGCTGAAACAGGACAATGTGCTGCGCGTCTTCGGTACCTCGGGCTGGATCGAGGTGCCGGACTTCTGGTTCGGCGGCGGCCTCAAGGGCGGCACCGGCGAGATCCGCATCGTCAGGCCGGATGGCACGAGCGAGACGGTGACGGTCGAGGCGGCGCGGCATCTCTATTCCTTCGAGGCCGACGCCGCCGGCACGGCCATTCGCGAAGGCCGCCAGGAATTCGCCTGGCCGGGCATGAGCTGGGCGGACAGCCTGGGCTCGCTGCGCGTGCTCGACAAATGGCGCCAGGCGATTGGGCTCGAATATGACATCGAGAAGCCGGAGCGGCGCAAGGAGACCCTCAAGGGCATGCCGCTCAAACGAAGCGACGGGCCGCTCAAGTCGGACAGCGGGCCGATTCCCCGGCGCGCCATCCCCGGCCTGTCACAGGCCACTTCCGCCGTGGCGCTCGGCTTCGAGGATTTCAGGAGCTTCTCCAGCGCCGCCATCCTGCTCGACGCTTTCTTCGAAAAGGGCGGTAATCTGTTCGACACCGCCTTCGTCTATGGCGCCGGCATTACCGAAAAACTGTTCGGCGAATGGCAAGCTTCCAGGGGCGTGCGCAACGACAGCGTGGTGATCGGCAAGGGAGCGCATACCCCGCTCTGCCGCCCCGAATTCATCGGCCAGCAGCTCACCCAGTCACTCGAGCGGCTGAAGACCGACCATGTCGACGTCTATTTCATGCATCGCGACAATCCCGACGTGCCGGTCGGCGAGTTCGTCGATGCCATGGACGCCGAGGTCAGGGCCGGCCGCATCCGCGGCCCCTTCGGCGGCTCGAACTGGACGCGCGAGCGCTTCGACGAGGCGGTCGCCTATGCGGAGCGGACAGGCAAGCAAAAGCCGGGAGCACTCTCCAATAATTTCGCGCTTGCCGAAATGCAGGATGTGATCTGGGCCGGCTGTGTCTCGGCCTCGGACGATGATTGGAAGGCCTGGCTCGCCGCGCGACAGATCCCCAATTTCGCCTGGTCGAGCCAGGGCCGCGGTTTCTTCACCGACAGGGCCGGGCGGGACAGGCACGAGGACAAGGAGCTCATCCGGGTCTGGTATTCCGAGCGCAATTTCGCACGCCGGGACCGGGCGGTCGAACTGGCGCGGCGGCTCGGCAAACGGCCGATCCATGTCGCCCTCGCCTTCGTGCTGTCGCAGCCCTTCCCGTCTATACCGCTGATCGGGCCGCGCACATTGGGCGAGCTCGACGACAGCCTGGAAGCCTTCGACATCGCCCTGACGCCGGAAGAGGTCGCCTGGCTCGACCGGGGGTAGGAGCTGCCGCATTCCCATATCGCGACAGAGACAAGTAAAGCGCGGGAATCCCTCCCCGACTTCGGGGAGGGTGGGCCGGCAAAGCCGGATCGGGTGGGTAGGGTGGCGCGATCTCGCCATTTTCTGGCCTCCTGGTGCCGCTCTCCCCCTTCCGTCGCCGCTACGCGGCGACACCTTCCCCGAAGTCGGGGAAGGATATCCGCGCTCCACGCCGAAATCGCTGAGATGTGTGAATTCGACCGGGGATCGGAGGCAAGGAGTGTCGATCTCCGCAACTCCATCAAGTGATTGAGCGAGATCGACATGTTCCAAAGCGATGCGCTCTCCACGAGGCCCTATGTCGACCCGAAGATGTCGACCTGGAGGTCGACACTCCACGTGCAAGCGCGCACGGCGGGTCTAGCTGGATCCCGTTAAGGTCTCGGCAAGTTTCAGCCGAGCCAGGATCCCGCCATGGTCGCCCTCCAGCAACGCACCGTACCCACCTATGCCGACAGCCTTGCCTTCGAGGTCAAGGCGATGGCCTTGCGGGGCCTGCGCTCTTTGCGCGAGGCGGTTGCGGCCGAGCCCCTTCGTCGCCATCGCCGCTCGACCCGGCTGGCCGCCGCACCCGTGCTTGGCCGGGCCGGTTCGCCCCTGTGGACCAATGTCGCCGGAGCCAGGGATCGCGAACTCACCGCCGGCAAGGTGCAGAATTTGCGCATGGCCCTGAAAGGGCTCGACGGCGTCGAGGTGCCTGCCGACGCCGTGCTCAGCTTCTGGAAGCAGGTCGGCCGCGCCAGCCGGGCGCGCGGTTACGTCCCCGGCCGCGAGCTGCGCGAAGGCTGCCTGATCGCCAGCGTCGGCGGCGGCCTCTGCCAGCTTTCCAACGCCCTCTACGAGGCGGCCCTCGCAGCCGGGTTGGAGATCGTCGAACGCCACGCCCATAGCCGCGTGGTGCCCGGTTCGCGTGCCCAGCTCGGCCGCGACGCCACCGTGTTCTGGAACTATGTCGACTTTCGTATCCGCAGCCCCCACGCCTTCCGCATCGAAGCTTCGATGAGCCGGGACAGGCTGGAGATCGTCCTGCGCGGCCATGGCCGCGTCAATGCCGCCGAGTTCCCCGTGGAAACACCTGCTGCAGGACCGGCGGTACACGATTGCACCCAATGCGGCCGCGAGGACTGCCATCGCAACGATCCCGAACGCCCACTACCCGCCGGCGTGCCGACAGCCTGGCTTGTTGATGCCTGCTGGCCGGAATTTGCGGCCCTGTTGAAGCAGAGGGCTGGCAGCGAGGATGTCCTTTTCCTGCCCTCCCGCCATCTCGGCGCCGTGCGCTATGGCTGGCCGGCCGGCGCTGCCGGCGGCGAGACCACGGCAACCATCGCCGCGCTGCGCCGCTCGCTGGCGATGCGAGGCGCCACGGGCGGCAGCCTGCAGGCAAAGGCTCTGCAGGGCGATGCCCGGCTCGCCGCCGCCTATGCCGCGAAACTGTCGCACCGGCATACGCATCTCATGGTGTCACAGAACCTGCTGCCGCATCTGTGGCTATCGGGCGCCCTGCAGGGCCGCAGCTTCGAAGTGCTGATGGAGCGCCTGCCGCTCGCCGTGCTGCAGGCAAAGCTCGATGCTGCTGCCGCGCGCCATCCCGAAAGCTCCACTCTGGCGGATTTCCGCGCGCCGGAGGCGATCGTCGCGGCCGAAAGCGCCGCCCTAGCTGCCGCCGACCGGCTGCTGAGCCCGCATGCGGAGATCGCCAACCTCGCCCCTGGCAGAACCCATCTGCTCGACTGGTCCCCCGCCAGGCCGCTTCCGGCCGCAAAGAGCGGCCGCACCCTGCTGTTTCCCGCCTCGGCCCTCGGCCGCAAGGGCGCCTATGCCTTGCGCGAGGCGCTCTACGGCCTGCCCGTCGAGCTTGCCGTGAAGGGGCATGCGCGCGAGAGCCTCGGCTTCTGGGGCAACATGCCTGTCCGCCTGCTGGCGCCGGGCGAGACGCCCGCCACGCTCGCCGGCGTGGTGCTGCCGGCACTGGTCGAGCATCAGCCCCGCCTCCTCCTCGCTGCCCTTGCTGCCGGCCTGCCCGTGATCGCCACGCCGGCCTGCGGCCTCTCCACGCGACCAGGCCTGACCCTGGTGCCGGAGGACGATCCGGCGGCGCTACGCCGGGCCATCGAGGCTCTGCTCGGCTGAGGCGAACGGCAGCCGAGCTAGATCGGCTCGACGCCGTGCCGGGGCACGGCGTCCGCCTGCGGGGCCGGCACCCTGCCCATCCGCTTTGCCCACACAGCCGTCAGGATCGGCACCAGGATCGCCGTCACCAGGCAGGCCGTGGCCACCAGGGCCGTGGCCGCCGGCACCACCGGCTTGAAGCTCGGGATCATCTCGCCGATCAGTGTCGGATTGGCGATCGCCGCCCCGGCCGTGCTGGAGGCCGCCAGCCCGGCCGTGCCGTTGCCGCCGCCGATGAACCTGTCGGCGAGCATCAGGGGAATGCCGGTGACCACGATCACCCCGAGGCCGAGCAGAACACCGGCAAGGCCGCTCTGCGCGATGACCTTGAGATCGATGCCATTGCCGAGGGCGAAGCCGAAGAACGGGATCAGCGGATGGACGCAGCGCCCGAACAGCTCGCGCAGGTCCCGGTCGAGATTGCCGAGGGCAAAGCCGATCAGGAAGGGCAGCACGGCGCCGACGAACAGGCGCGGCTCGAACACGGCCACGCCGGACGCGCCGAGGATGAGCATGCTGACCAGCGGCCCGGATTCGACCGACATCAGCACGAAGGCGCCGGCCTCCTCCTTGGTGCCATATTGCTGCATCACCGCGGCGTAGAGGCCGCCATTGGTCATATCCATCGAGGCGGTGATCGCCAGCACCGACAGGCCCGCGAACAGGCCGGAGGTGATGCCGCCGTCGGGGATGAACCGTGCTGCGATCATGGTGGCGACCCAGGCCACGATGATCTTGGTGACCAGGAGCGTGCCCGATTTCCGCAGCACCACGCCGGTCGCCCTCAGATCGATGGTGGCGCCCATGCAGAAGAACCAGACGGCGAGGATCGGCACGGTGCCGGTGATCAGGCCGTTGCTGAACGACCCCAGATAGCTGCCGGCGCCCGGTGAGAAAGTCTTGCACAGAGCGCCGAGCAGCAGCGGCACCAGCATCAGGCCGCCGGGAATCTTGTCGATGACTTTCAATATCTTCATGGACTGCCTCCCAATGTTCATTGTGGCTGTGCCTTCGGGCCCAGAGAGGTGCCGGAAGGCCGCCTTTGTTCTTTAAGAGCCGGCCCCCAGGGCCGGACGATGCGCCTCAGCGCGCCAGCCAGCCGCCATCCACCGGAATGGTGGTGCCATGGACATAGGCTGCGGCCTCCGAGGCCAGGAACACGGCCGCGCCACCGAGATCGGCGGGCACGCCCCAGCGTTCGGCCGGAATGCGCGCCAGGATCTGAGCATTGCGCTCGGTGTCGGCACGCAACGCGGCGGTGTTGTTGGTCACCATGTAGCCGGGAGCGATCGCATTGACGTTGATGCCCTTGGCGGCCCATTCGCAGGCGAGCAGCTTGGTGAGTCCCATCAGCCCGCTCTTGGCCGAGGTGTAGGAGGCGACGCGGATGCCGCCCTGGAAGGACAGCATCGAGGCGATGTTGATGATCTTGCCGCCACGCCCGCCCGCAAGCATGGCGCGGGCCGCCGCCTGAGCCAGGAAGAAGGCCGATTTGAGATTGACGTCCACCACCGCGTCCCAATCCTCCTCGGTGAAGTCGAGGGCATCGGCGCGGCGGATGATGCCGGCATTGTTGACCAGGATGTCGAGCGCGCCGAAACGGTCGAGCGCGGACTGGACGATCGCGGGCAGGCGGGCCGTGGTGGAGAGATCGGCCATCACAGGCAGGAAGGCGCCACCCCGCGCCTCGATCGCCGCGCGGGTCTCCTCGGCGGGGCCGCGATCGACACCGACGATGCTGGCGCCGGCCTGCGACAAGGCGATGGCGATGGCCTGCCCGAGCCCCGTGCGCGATCCCGTCACCATCGCGACCTTGCCGGTGAGATCGAAAGGACTGGAGGCAATCCGGTTCATGGCCGCGCCGCTCATCGCAGGTCCGCCGTCGCAACCATGTCCATGTCGGCATAGTCCTGGTTGTCGCCGGCCATGGCCCAGATGAAGGTATAGGCCCCGGTGCCGACGCCGGAATGAACAGACCAGGGCGGCGAGATCACCGCCTCGCCCTCGCCCATCACCAGATGGCGCGTCTCCTGGGGCTCGCCCATGAAATGGAAGATGCGCGCCTCGGGTGCGAGGTCGAAATAGAGATAGACCTCGTTGCGCCGGTCATGGGTGTGGCAGGGCATGGTGTTCCACACCGAGCCCGGCGCCAGCGTGGTCATGCCGAAGACGAGCTGGCAGGATTCGACCGCGCCCGGGATCAGCATCTGGTGAATGCTGCGCTCGTTCGCCGTGCTCTTGTCGCCGAGTTCCAGGATGCGCCCGATCGAGGCGTCGATCCGGCGCGTCGGATAGCTGCGATGGGCGGGCGCCGACAACAGGTAGAAGCGCGGCGGCACGGCACCGTTCCTGGCCTCGAACACCACCTCGCTGGCGCCCATGCCGACATAGAGGGCTTCGCGCGTGCCGATGTCGTGAGCCTCACCGTCGACACGAACGATCCCTGGCGCGCCGATATTGATGATGCCCAGTTCGCGCCGCGCCAGGAAGCTCGACTGCCCGACCTCCTTTGGCGTCAGCAGCACGAGGGGCGCATCGACCGGGCAGGCCCCACCGATGATCATGCGCTCGACATGGGAGTAGACCAGCTTGATGCGGCCGGCAGCGAACAGGTCGGGAATCAGGAATTCGCGGCGCAGGCCCTGCGTATCCAGGCCTTTGACGGCCTCGGGGTGGCTGGCGTGGCGAATTTCGAGGGATTGATGGGACATAGGAACTTTCTGGATTGTCGGGATCGCTGGGATGAGCCGCTCAAGAACCGCACTCGAATAGGTGACTTGAAGGAATTGTCACCCCCGGCGGGGTCGAAGACCCCGGGAAGGGGATCCAGGAGCTATTGGATGCAGCTTATGGCTCCTGGATCCCCTTCCACGGCCCTTGGCCGTGGCGGGGATGACAGAGTGTTTATGGGCAAGCGGCTCCTCACCGGAACAGCAGCGTCTCGAAGGCGGCGGAGATGCCGGCGGCATCCCCCGAGAAATAGTCCGGGTTGTGATCGCGGATGGAAGCCAGGCTCCGGCGCAGGCCGTCGAGGTGGTTGTTCATGGCGAGGCCGGCCTTCTCGGCGTCATGGGCCTCGATGGCATCGACGATGGCGCCGTGCTCCTCCACGACACGTTGCATGCGCCCGGCCTCCGGCAGCGTCAGCCGGCGGTAGCGGTCGAGCTGGGTCTTGACCTGCTGCACCATGTCCCAGGCGCCCGGCCGGCCCGCCGCCATGGCGAGAGCGGCATGGAAGGCTTCGTCGGCTTCATGAAAGGCATTGGTGTCGCCGAACGCGAGGCTCTCGCTCTGGCGCTCGATCAGGCCGCGCAGCAGGGTGACGCTGCTGCCTCGCGCCTGATGGGCCGCCGCCCGCGCCGTGGCGTGCTCGACGGCCGAGCGCACGAAGATCGCATCGGGCAGGATGGCGGCAGGAATGCGGGCGACGCGGGTGGCGGACCGGGCCGCGATTTCGACCAACCCCTCATCGGCTAGGCGCAGCAGCGCCTCGCGGACCGGCGTGCGGCTGACCGCATGCGCCGCGGCGACCTCCGCTTCGGCGATCTTCTCGCCAGGCAGTCTGATCATGGAGACGATCTCGTCGCGCAGCGCCCGATGCACGAGCGCCGACGTCGTCATGCCGGGCTGCGCCGCAAGCGGCCGCCCACCGGTACGATCCTGGAAAGTGGCAAAGGCACTCATCGCATCCACCATATCTGATATATTAGATATCCTAACCTCTCCCAATACCTGCGTCAATGCCGTTGGATGGCTGGCCTGACACCGTCAGGTAGCCCATCGCCTTCCGGCACGACCTCAATCATGTTCCAGGTCGCAAGGGCTGGCCTGGGTGCGGCAGGAAGGCGGTGTCAGCTGTTTTCCTGGAGAGTTCCATGCGCCGTTTCGCTTTCCTTCTCGCCCTCACCGCCATCCTGGCGGGACCTGCTGCCTTCGCCAGCGAACCGATCGGGTCCCGGCAGATCAGCATCCCCGACCCGGCGGGTGAGCGGCCGCTGCAGGCCCGCCTCTGGTATCCGGCCAGCACCGCCGGGCCCTTGACCTCGATCGGCGGGCGGGATGGCAGCTTCCCGGGCGTCGAGGTGGTGGAGAATGCTCCTCCCGTCGCCGGCAGCCATGCGCTCGTCCTGTTCTCGCACGGCTTCGGCGGCAACTGGCGGAACCTGAACTGGCTGGCGGGCGAACTTGCCAGGCAAGGCTATGTCGTGGCAGCGCCGGATCATCCCGGCACCACCACCTTCGACAAGCGGCCGGAACAGGCTGTCCGTCTATGGGAACGGCCCCGCGATCTCAGCCGGGTCCTCGATGCCGTCAGCACCAACCCCGGCCTTGCCGGCCCCATCGAGGCGAGCCGCATCGCCGCTATCGGCCATTCCCTCGGCGGCTGGACGGTGATGGCGATGGCCGGCGGGCGCTATGACGCGAGCCGCCTTCCCGCGATTTGCTCGCCCGCGCCTCTTTGCGAAGCTCTCACGGCTCTCGGGCTGCGCGGTGGCGGGACCGATCGCGCCAGGCTGGGAGCCGATCTCCGCGATGCCAGGATCGGCGCCGTCGTCTCCCTCGATCTCGGACCGGCGCTCGGCTTCACGCCGCAAAGCCTGGCCGCTGTCCGGATACCCGTGCTGGTGCTCGCGGCGGGAACGCCGGTCCCCGGCATCGCGGCCCTGAAGCAGGACTCCGATTATCTGGTCAACGCCCTGCCGCCAGCGAGCACGCGCTACCTGCCCATCCCCGATGCCACCCATTTCAGCTTCATGCAGCTATGCCTGCCGGAGGCGCCCGCCGCGATCGAGAAGATCGCCCCGGGAGAAAGCTTCGTCTGCCGGGACGGCGGCACGCGCGAGCGAACGGCCCTGCACCGCCAGATCGCCGATGAGATCCTCGCCTTCCTGGCTCGGGCCCTGCCCTCGCGATAGGAGGAACCGCAGCGCCTAGACCGCGCCCGCCAGGTCGCGACGGGCGCGGTCGGCGGCTTCGGCGTAGCGGCGCAAGGCGTGGGCTTCCGACAGCAGGCCGATGACATGGCCGGCCTCGTCCACCACCGCCAGCGCCTCGGCCTCGCAGCCTTCCATGCGCTCGGTCGCCTCCTTCAGCGTCATGCCCGCCGTCAGCACCTCATCGCGATAGAGAGCCAGGCCGCTGACGGGACTGGCACCATCCTGGATTTCCGGGCTGACCTGATAGGCATCAGCGACCCGGATCAGCCCGGCATAGCGATTGGTCAGGGTATCGACGGCCACGATGTAATGGGTGGTGCCGAGCGGGTGGGCATTGCGGAAGACCACGAGCGAGGCGTCCTTGTCCACCGTCGGCGCCGGCTTGCGCATCACCCGGCCGACGGTGAGGTCGCGCGCCCAGCCGATGTCGTGGGCGCTGCGGATCGCCTCGCCGCGCAGATGAAAGCGCCAGGTGGCGAAGGAATAGCCGAACGTCTCACGCACGGTGATGCTGGCGATGATCACCGCCAGCAATACGGCCACGGTGAGCTGGAAATCCCCGGTCATCTCCAGCACCAGGAAGCTCATGGTCAGCGGCCCGCCCATCACGGACGCCGCCAATGCCGCCATGCCGGCGAGCGCGGCAGCGTGGGGCGTCAATCCGGTCGTGATCGAGAAGAATTGGATGCCGCCGAGATAGAACTGGCCCACCAGCGCGCCGAGGAAGAGCGAGGCGAAGAACAGGCCGCCGCGAAAGCCCGAGCCGAGCGAGATGCAGGAAGCCATCGCCTTCAAGACGATCAGCCCGCCCAGCACCAGGAGCGGCAATTCGCTGCCGGCCAGCATCTTCACCAGCGCGCCATGCCCGGATGACAGCACCTGCGGCGTGATCAGAGCGAGACCGCCGACCATCACCCCGCCGAGCGCCGGCATCAGCCAGATCGGCAGGGGCAGGCGGCGAAATCCCTTCTCCGTCATGGCGACCCCGAGCATCACCAGGATGGCGACGGCGGCGCTGAACAGGCCGAGACCGACCAAAGCGGCGAAGGATGAAGCCTGCGGCCGGAAGCCGACATTGATGACGAAGGCGTAGGAATCGATCCCGAGCAGATGGGTGACGATGGTGCCGGCGATGGCCGCGGCAGCGACGGGCGCCAGATGCGAGACGGCATAGGTGCCGATGATGATCTCGAAGGCGTAGAAGGCGCCGGTCAGGGGCGCGCTGAAGGCGCCGGCAATGGCACCGGCCGAACCGCAGCCCACCAGCAGGCGCAAATCCGCACGGCGCAGATGGAAACCGAGCCCAATCCGCGAAGCGATGCCCGAGCCGATCTGTGAATAGGCGGCCTCGAGCCCGACGGAGGCGCCGAAGGCATTGGAGATCCAGGTCTGTACGACCACGATGATGCTGCCGGCAAGCGACAGGCGCCCGCCATGCAGGGCGTTGGCTTCGATCGGGTCGACCGGGCGCGGCGAACGGGTAC
This sequence comes from Labrys sp. HAY1-8F, assembly GCF_056754975.1. Classification (NCBI taxonomy): domain Bacteria; kingdom Pseudomonadati; phylum Pseudomonadota; class Alphaproteobacteria; order Hyphomicrobiales; family Xanthobacteraceae; genus Labrys; species Labrys sp. HAY1-8F. The sequence continues at coordinate 2,855,535 of NZ_JBPGWZ010000002.1, forward strand.
GCGCCAGGACCAAGTTGAACAGGCCGAGCAGCAGGCCGCCGATAACCGGCATTGACACGGCCAGGATCACCGGCAGGCCGAGGGTGCCGCTCAGCCTCTCCTCCGCCTGTAGACCGAAGAAGAGTTCATGGGCAAGCTGAGCGGTGGCGGCGACACCATAGACAGCCACCCCGGCCAATGCCCCCACCACGGCGGCGAGCGCCACCATGCCGCTTTCGCTGCGTCGCACCAGAAGGCGCATCCAGCCAGGGATGGCCCGGTCGAAGACGAGGTTGAGAGTCTGGCGGGAAAAACGCTGATGGGACATGACAAGCTGGCCCGCCTCGGTTGGAGGCAGGAATAAGAGGTAAGCCGGTCCATCCTGTTTAGACGCTCGCCGTGAAAGGCAAAAGTCCGCAAACGACGAAAATTGGCGCGATCGGGAACGGGGCGCCTATTCTCGCCGGGCCGGCCCGTCATCCGCCACGCGCAGATCGGTCAGCAGCATCGCCACGCTGCCATCAGCCCCCAGGCCGAACCAGGATGGATAGGCTCCATCGCCCCAGCCGCTCGAGAACAGCACCAGGGCATGCGCACCACGGTTGACGGGCAGCGCATAGGGCAGCCCATGCGCCTTGCCGTAGCTTTCGCCCTGACGGATCCAATCGTCATAGACGGCCTGCACCTGATCGGTCGACAGGACTGCGATATCCTTGCCTACGGCAGGATCAAGGAAGGCACCGGTGCCCGCATCGACCGGAAAGCCGTAATATTCGTGCTTGCCGAGCTTGGCAGGGTCCTGGCCCGGCACCAAGGCTCGTTCCCAGCTCACGACCGGCGCTTGCAAGAATTCGACGCGCGCAAAGGCGACGCGATCGCCGAAACGCTTCGAACGCATCACTGCGACGCGCACGGGAAATCGCCCATTCGGCACGGCGCGAGTGAAGGGCTTGGCCTCGATGAAGACGAAGGGATCGCAGGCCACGATCTGCCCGGAGGACACCGTGACCTCCCCCAGAACGCGGCTGTCGAGCGGCACGGAGGTGCCCTCGACCGTCGCCGTCGCGCCGGGCGCGAAGGCGGTCTCGAACCGGGTCGCATCCGGGCGCAACGGCCCTTCTTCTGCCCGCGACGGCGCGATCATGCCGAAGCAGAGGGCAAGCGCGACGAAAAGCGCCCGCCGCACTCTCAGCCCTTGGGCTTGTTCTGGCGGTTGGCGATCAGGTCTTCCACCACCGTCGGGTCGGCCAGAGTGGAGATATCGCCGAGCGAGCCGAAATCATCCTCGGCGATCTTGCGCAGGATGCGGCGCATGATCTTGCCGGAGCGCGTCTTGGGCAGGCCGGGCGCGAACTGGATGAGGTCGGGCGAAGCGATCGGGCCGATTTCGCGGCGCACCCAGCCCACCAATTCCTTGCGCAGGATCTCGTCGCCGCTGCTGCCCGCCATCAAGGTGACATAGGCATAGATGCCCTGGCCCTTGAGATCGTGGGGGTAGCCGACGACGGCGGCTTCCGACACCAGTTCATGCGCCACCAGCGCGCTCTCGACCTCGGCCGTGCCCATGCGGTGTCCGGAGACGTTGATGACGTCGTCGACGCGGCCGGTGATCCAGTAATAGCCGTCCTCGTCGCGGCGGCAGCCGTCACCGGTGAAATATTTGCCCTTATAGGCGGCGAAATAGGTGTCGAAGAAGCGCTGGTGGTCGCCATAGACGGTGCGCATCTGGCCCGGCCAGGAATCGGCAATGACGAGATTGCCCTCGCAGGGGCCCTCCAGCACCTTGCCCTCGGCGTCGACGATCTCGGGACGCACGCCGAAGAAGGGCCGTGTGGCCGATCCCGGCTTGAGCTTGGTGGCGCCGGGCAGCGGCGAGATCAGGATGCCGCCGGTCTCGGTCTGCCACCAGGTGTCGACGATCGGGCAGCGATGGTCGCCCACCACGCGGTGATACCATTCCCAGGCCTCGGGATTGATCGGCTCGCCCACGGAGCCGAGCAGGCGGAGCGAGGCGCGCGAGGTCTTCCTCACCGGCTCCTCGCCGGCCCCCATCAAAGCGCGGATCGCGGTCGGCGCAGTGTAGAAGATGTTGACCTGGTGCTTGTCGATCACTTCCCAGAAGCGCGACACCGACGGGTAGTTCGGCACGCCCTCGAACATCAGCGTGGTGGCACCGTTACACAGCGGGCCGTAGACGATGTAGGAATGACCGGTGACCCAGCCGACATCGGCAGTGCACCAATAGATGTCGCCCTCGCGGTAATCGAAGACATATTGGTGCGTCATCGCAGCATAGACGAGATAGCCTGCGGTGGTGTGCAGCACGCCCTTCGGCTTGCCGGTGGAACCGGAGGTGTAGAGGATGAACAGCGGGTCCTCCGCCGCCATCTCCTCGCAAGGGCACTCGTCGGAGACATTGGCGGCGAGATCGGCGTAGAAATGATCGCGTCCGGTGACCATCGGCACCGGGGCACCGGTGCGCTTGATCACGATCACCGAGGAGACGCCCCCTTCCTTGGCCAGCGCCGCGTCGACATTGGCCTTGAGCGGCACGCGCTTGCCACCGCGCAAGCCTTCGTCGGCGGTAATGACCACGGTCGAACCGCAATCGGTGATGCGGCCGGCGAGGGAATCAGGCGAGAAGCCCCCGAAGACGATGGAATGCACGGCGCCGACGCGGGCGCAGGCGAGCATGGCGAAGGCCGCTTCGGGAATCATTGGCAGATAGATGGTGACCCGGTCGCCCTTCTTGACGCCCTCGCCCTTGAGCACGTTGGCGAAGCGCTGCACTTGGCTGGCCAACTCGCGATAGGAGATGTGGCGACTCTCGGAGGGATCGTCACCCTCCCAGATGATAGCGGTACGATCGCCGTGTTCGGCGACGTGGCGGTCGACGCAGTTCCAGGAGACGTTGGTGGTGCCGTCCTCATACCAGCGGATCGAGACATCCGGTTCGAAACGGGTATTCTTGACCCTGGTATAGGGCTCGAACCAGCCAATTCGCTTGCCGTGTTCGCCCCAGAACGCCTCGGGATCGCTGACGGAGGCTTCGTACATCGCCTGGTAACGCGCATTGTCGACATACGCTTCCTCGGCCCATTCGCGCGGAACGTCGTAGATCTTGGCCTCAGACATGCCTTCCTCCCATCGGCCGGGGTCGTGCCACGGCCTTGCAACGCGCGCCGGCTTCGAAACCGGCATTTCCTCTGGAGCGAAGCGCGTTCATGGCTGAACGCTCGTGTGCTCCAACTCCTTGCTTCGGCGCGTCTTTGCGATTCCTGACGATTCCGCAAAAATCGCAAAACGCTTTGATAGAACGCTTATGACAAAGCGCGGGCGCAGGGCAAGTCCCTCGCGTGCTCCGGCGGATACTGAGGTGCGTCTGTCTTTGCTTGACGCGGCGCGGTATAGTGGCGGCTGAACTTGCGATGCTACCGCTTAGTACCAGCCCGCCAAGAAAGGATGTGGCCATGGACATCGAAGGCGCCGTCGCCAGCCATTACACGCAAGGTTCGCTTGAGCGAACACTGTTTTCGGCACTGGAGGCCGCCGGCAAGGATCCGGACCGGCTCGTCACCGGCGATCTCGCCGGCATCGACGAGTTTCACCTCGGCTGGGCCGCCGCCACCGAAGAGCTGGCCGAGGATCTCGGCTTCACCCATGCCATGCATGTGCTCGATGTCGGCTCGGGCATCGGGGGACCGGCGCGGCACCTGGCGGAGGCGCTCGGCTGCAGCGTCACCGGCATCGATCTTACCGCCGAATTCGTCGCCGTGGCGGAGGCGGTGACCCGGCGCTGCCACCTGTCGGGGCGGGTCTCCTTCGTGCAGGGCAGCGCCCTCGCCTTGCCCTTCGAGGCCGCGAGCTTCGACGGCGCCACCCTGTTCCATGTCGGCATGAACATCGCCGACAAGGATACCCTCTTTCGCGAAATACGCCGGGTACTCAAGCCGGGTGCGCGCTTCGGCGTCTACGACATCATGCACCAAGGCCAGACACACAATGGCTTGGGTGAACTGCCCTTCCCGATGCCCTGGGCGATGAGTTCGGCCACCAGCTTCGTGGAGCCGCCGAGCCGCTACCGCCAGGCCCTTGCCCAGGCCGGTTTCAGCCTGGAACTCGAGCGCAGCCATCGCGACCTTGCTCTCCGGCTCGGCCGCGAGATGAGGGAGAAGGTCGCCCGCGACGGCCCGTCTCCCCTCGGGCCCCAGGTCCTGATGGGCGCGAACGCTCCCCTTCGCATCGGCAATGTGATGTCGGCCCTGGCCGATGGGCTGATCGCGCCCATCGAGATGATCGCGCGGGCAGCGTGAGAAAACTCGCACTCACCGCATCGCGACGGCACGCGGTTCGGGCATGACCAGATCCTGGTCCTCCCTGGGCTCTCCCGCCAGAACGGCTTCCGGCGGCTCGCTCGGTTCGCCGGAATCGCGACCGCTTCTCAGCCATTTCGAAAAGCCGTCGAGATAGAGATAGATCACCGGCGTGGTGAAGAGAGTCAGGACCTGGCTGACGATGAGGCCGCCGACCATGGCATAGCCGAGAGGCTGGCGGATCTCCGAGCCGGTGCCGGAACCGAGCATCAGCGGGACACCGCCGAGCAAGGCGGCCATGGTGGTCATCAGGATCGGCCGGAAACGCAGGAGGCAGGCCCGGCGGATCGCCTCGACGGCGCTCATGCGGTGATCGCGCTCGGCGACGATGGCGAAATCGACCAGCATGATGCCGTTCTTCTTGACGATGCCGATCAGGAGAATGACCCCGATCAGGGCGATCAGGCTGAAGTCGAAATGGAACAGCAGCAACGTCGCCAGAGCCCCCACGCCCGCGGAAGGCAGGGTCGAGAGGATGGTGAGGGGGTGGATGAAGCTCTCATAGAGGATGCCGAGGATCAGATAGACCACCACCAGGGCCGCGACGATCAGCATCGGCACCGAGGAGAGCGAATCCTGGAAGGCCTGCGCCGTGCCCTGGAAGGTCGAGCCGATGGTGGCCGGCAGCTCCATCCGCTTTTCCAGAGCCTCGATGGCGGCCGTCGCCTGCCCGAGCGCCACGCCGGGCGCCAGGTTGAAGGAGATCGTCACCGCCGGGAACTGGCCCTGATGGTTAATGGCGAGCGGGCGGACAGGATCTGTGCTCCATTTCGCAAAGGCCGAGAGCGGCACCTCGCCGCCGGTGGCCGGCGAGCGCAGATAGATCTGCTGCAGCGTCGCCGTGCTCTTCTGCAGCGAGGGCAGCACCTCCAGGATGACGTAATAGGTCGAGAGCTGGGTCGAGAATTGCGCGATCTGGCGCTGACCGAAGGCATCATAGAGCGTGGCGTCGATGATGTCGGGCGTCAGCCCGTAGCGGGCAGCCTGGTCGCGATCGATCGACAGGGTCAGAGTGGTGCCGGATGCCTGCTGGTCCGAAGCGACGTCGCGCAGTTCCGGCATGGTCTTCATGGCGTCCAGCAGCTTCGGCGCCCATTGGTTGAGCTGGTCGATGTCGGTGCCCTGCAGGGTGAACTGGTACTGCGTGCGGGAGGGCCGGCCGCCGAGGCGCACGTCCTGCGCCGATTGCAGGTAAAGCCGCGCCCCCTCGACCTTGGCGGTCTGGAGCTGCAGGCGGCGGATCACCTGGTCAGCCGAAGCGCTGCGCCGGTCGCGCGGCTTCAGCGTGATATACATGGTGCCGTCATTGAGGGTGTTGCCGTTGCCGCCCATGCGCATGGCCATATGGTCGATGGCCGGATCCTTGAGCACGATGGCGCCCAATTCCTCCATATGGCGCGCCATGTCGGCCACGGACGTATCCTGCGCCGCTTCGACGACGCCGGTGATCAGGCCGGTGTCCTGCTGCGGGAAGAAGCCCTTGGGAATGATCACGAACAGGTAAGCCGACAGGGCCACCGTGGCGAAGAAGGTCAGCAGGGTGATGAAGCGGAAGCGCAGCACGAGGTCGAGGCCGCGTTCATAGGCATTCACCATGGCCTCGAAGAAAGATTCGCTGAGCTTGTAGAACTTGCCATGATGCTCCTCGTGAATCGGCTTGAGGAAGCGCGAAGCCATCATCGGCGTCAGGGTCAGCGACACGAAGGCCGAGACCACGATGGTCATGGCGAGCGTGATCGCAAACTCCCGGAACAGCCGGCCAATGATGCCGCTCATCAACAGGAGCGGAATCAGCACGGCGATCAGCGAGATGCTGATCGACAGAATGGTGAAGCCGATCTCACCGGCTCCCTTGAGGGCGGCGGCCATCGGTCTCTCACCCTCCTCGATATGCCGGGTGATGTTCTCCAGCATGACGATGGCGTCGTCGACCACGAAGCCCACCGCAATGGTCAGCGCCATCAGCGAGAGATTATCGAGGCTGTAGCCGGCCAGCCACATCAGGGCGCAAGCGCCCAGCAAGGCCAAGGGCACGGTGATGGAGGGGATCACCGTGGCCCACACGCTGCGCAGGAAGACGAAGATCACCATGACGACGAGCCCGATGGTGAGCAGCAGCGTGAACTGCACGTCCTTCACGGCGGCGCGGATGGTCTGGGTACGATCCGACAGCACGGAGATCTTGATAGCGGGTGAAATACCCGCTTCCAGGCGCGGCAGCACCTTCATGACATTGTCGACGGTGTCGATGACGTTGGCGCCGGGCTGCTTGAAGATCACCAGGAAGACGCCACGCTTGCCATCCGCCCAGCCCGCCTGGGTATCGTCCTGGGGCGCGCTCACCGCCTGCCCGATGTCGCGCGCGCGTACCGGACTGCCATTGCGATAGGCGATGATGACGTCGTTCCAGTCCTTGGCGTCGGTGAGCTGGTCGTTGGCATAGATGGTGTAGGAGCGGGTGGCGCCGTTGAAGGTGCCCTTTGGATTGTTGACCGTGGTGACGGCCAGCGGGGTGCGCACGTCCTCCAGCGACAATCCCTTGGCCACCAGCTTGGCGGGGTCGACCTGGACGCGGATGGACGGGGTCTGCTGGCCGCCGACATTGACCTGGCCGACGCCGCCGATCTGGCTGATGGCCTGGGCCAGCTTGGTGAGCGCCTGGTCGGAAACCTCGGTCAAGGGCAGCGTGTCGGAGGTGGCGCCGAGCAGCAGGATGGGGGAATCGGCCGGATTGACCTTTCGATAGGTCGGCGGGCTCGGCATGTTCTTGGGCAATTGCCCGTTGGCGGCATTGATGGCCGCCAGCACATCCGCGCCCGCACCGTCGATATTGCGGGACAGGTCGAACTGCAAGGTGATCTGGGTCGAACTCGTCTGGCTCGACGAGGTCATCTCCGAAATGCCCGGGATCAGCGAGAACTGCGTTTCCAGCGGCTGGGCCACGGACGAGGCCATGGTGGCCGGATCGGCGCCGGGCAGGCTGGCGGAAACCTGGATGGTCGGGAAGTCGACTTCGGGCAGCGGCGCCACCGGCAATTGCGGATAGGCGATGATGCCGACGAACAGGATGCCCACCATCAAGAGCGTAGTGGCAACCGGGTGGCGGATGAAAGGGGTGGAGATACCGGGCATGGTCAGTCCGCCTTCCCGATAGGATTGCCGCCCGCCTGCAGGCCGGTCTGTTCGGCAATCTTTCCATCCGGGGACGGCAGCGGCCGCGCCTCGACTTCCGCGCCGTTCTGCAGGCGTGCCTGGCCTGATACCACGACCTTCTGACCGACCGTCAGACCCTGGTTGACCACGGCGCGGCCATTGCCGCTCATGCCCACCTGGATCGGTGTCGCCACGGCCTTGCCGTCATCGCCGATCACATAGGCGAAAAGGCCTGACGGCCCATGCTGGACGGCATCCTCGGGCACCACGAGGACTTGCTTGAGCGTGTCGACGAGCAAGCGGGTATCGACCGACAGGCCCGGCCAGAGTGCATTGTCGGCGTTGTCGAAACGCGCCTTCAGGCTGATCGTGCCTGTCGCCTGGTTGACGGTGTTGTCGATCACCGCCAGCGTGCCGCGCGAAAGAACGGTCTGGCCATCGGAGCTCAGGGCCTCGACCGGCGCCGGCCCGCGATCGAAAGCCTTGGCAATGGCCGGCAGCAGGTCCTGGGGTTCGGTGAACTGCACCGCGATAGGCTGGAGCTGGGCGATGGTGACGATGCCATTCTGATCGGCGGCATGCACGATGTTGCCTGGGTCGATCTGGCGGAAGCCGGTGCGGCCGGTGAAGGGCGCCTTGATCGTGGTGTAGTCGAGATTGGTGCGAGCATTGTCGATGGCCGCCTCGTCGCCCTGGATCTGTGCCTTGACCTGGTCGACCAGGGCCTGCTGGGTGTCCACGGCCTGCTGTGATTCGAAGCTCTTCTGGGCAAGGTTCTGGAAGCGCTGCAGGTTGAGCTGGTCGTTCCTGAGGCTGGCCTCGTCCTGAGCCTTCTTGGCGATCGCCTGGTCCAGCGCTGCCTGATAGGGGCGTCTGTCGATCTCCACCAGCGGATCGCCCTGCTTGACCATCTGGCCCTGCTTGAAGAACATCCTGGTGATCTCGCCGTCGACCCGGCTCCTCACCGTCACCGTCTTGAAGGGGGAAACCGTGCCCAAACCGTCGACCTCGACGGGATAGTCGGCCTTCACTGCCTGCGCGAAGGTGACCGGCACCTTGGCGGGCGCGGCCTGCGCCTGGGGCGCCGGCGCCGCCTGTGCGAGATGGCGCCAGGCCGCGTAGCTTCCCAGTCCGACCATCAAGATTGCCAGCCCGGCGGGCCAGCGGCGCCGTCTGGGTTTACGTTCGATATTCATGAGTCCGATCCGTCGCAATGGTCCCGCCCAAGGGCAGGTGCAAGGTTTCGAATCCGATTTGTGACGGCGATGACGACGGAAGTGTGGGCCAGTGTTAAGGGATGTTTCTGTCCGACTTCGATTGGTGTCCAAAGGCCCCGGATCACCCCATCGTGATAGCGTGTGATGGGATCACGGCCGTCGATTCACTCTGCCGCGGCAGGCGTTCGGGGCGCCGGCGCGAGCAGCTCATTGCCGACATTGCGCGGCAAGGTGAGGAAGATCAGGCCCGAGGTCATGGCGATCACCCCGATCATCAGGAACACCGGCGGGAAGACCGGCGCGGTGAGATGGCTGGCGCCATGCAGATGCATCGACGTCTCCAGCGCCAGCGCGGCGACGGAGACGCCGACCGAACCTGCCAGCTCCTGCAGCACCGAGGTCATCGAGGTGACCCGGCCCATCAGCTCGGGCGGAATGTCCGAGACACCGGCAATGTTGATCGAGGTGAATTGCAGCGAGCGGGTGAAACCGGCGGCGAGCAAGGTGAGCGAGATCAGCAGCACCGGCATGCCGGCATGGAACAGGGCCGGGGCCGCCACCAGCACGGAGGACAGCACGGCGTTCCAGGTCAGCACCCGCCGGAAGCCGAGCCGACGCAGGATCGGGCCGGCCAGGGCCTTCATGGCCATGGCGCCGGCGCCGGTAGCAAGCGTCAGCAGACCTGACTGGAACGGGCTGAAATCGAAGCCGAGCTGGAAATAGAGCGCAAGCAGGAAGGGCGTGGCGCCGACTCCGATACGGAACAGGAAGCCGCCGCCAATCGCCGCCCGGAAAGTGGGAAAGCGCAGCAGCCTCAATTCGATCAGCGGGTTGGCGACCCGCCCGGCGTGGTGGACATAGAGGCCGATCAGGGCCAGACCCGCTATGGCGAGGCCGATATTGACGCTCACCGGCACCAGATCGAGGCCCGACAGCGTTGCCCCGCCCATCAGCGCCACCAGGCCCGGCGCCAGGATGAGGAAGCCGATGAGGTCGAAGGGCCGTCGCTCGTCCTCGCGCACATTGGGCACATAGAGACTGGCCAGGACGATGCCGAGCACGGCGATCGGAATGTTGATCCAGAAGATCAGTCGCCAGTGGAAATAGGTGGTGATGAAGCCGCCGAGCGGCGGCCCGCTGAGCGGGCCGAGCAGGGCTGGCAGGGTCAGCCACATCATGGCGTTGACGAGGTCGTGCTTGGGCGTGGTCTTGAGAATGATCAGCCGGCCAACCGGCGTCATCATCGCTCCGCCCATGCCCTGTACGATGCGGGCCGCCACCAGCTCGGTCAGGTTGGAGGACAGGCCACAGGCGATCGAGCCGAGGCCGAACACCACGATGGCGGCGCGGAACACGGTGCGGGCGCCGAAGCGGTCGGCCATCCAGCCGGAGGTCGGAATGAAGATGGCGAGCGAGAGCAGATAGGAGGTGAGGGTGAGCTTGAGATAGATCGGGCTCGTGCCGAAATCGCGTGCAATGGTGGGCAGCGCCGTCGACAGCACCGTCGAGTCCAGATTTTCCATGAACAGGCCGGTGGCGATGATCAGCGGCAGCAATCGGCCCTGCGATTTCAGCCCCTCGCTCACGAGGGTGCTCTCCCCTTGCGGCCGCGCCTGCCCGGTTCGAGCCGGGTGACCAGCCCCTCCGGCACCGGACGCCCCTGGGCAATGCCGTTGAGCGCCATGTCGACCACGTCGCGCGTCACCTCGATGTCGGAAAGATAGTCGGCGCCCACCCCGATCCAGGCCATGCCGATCAGCAGCCGTGCCGCCATGTCGGCATCGTAGATCCGGGCCTCGCCGCGGCGCTGGGCTTCCTCGATCACCGTGATCAGACGCTGGGCGATGGCGCCGCGGCGGCGACGGAAGATGCGCCGCTTGGAATTTTCGCCCTCGTTGAGGTCGCGGATGGTGCTGAGATGGGTGCGCACCGTGGGCACGATCTCGGCGACGAGATAGGTCAGGCGCTCGCGGAAATTGCCCTCGCGCAGCAGGGCGCTGTCGAGCCGGACCTCGAGATCGTCGAGCGTTTGGGCAAACACCGCCTCGAACAGGGCTTCCTTGCTGGAGAAATAGCGATAGACGGTGGCCTTGCCGATACCGGCCTCGAAAGCGATGTCATCGACCGAGGCCGAGTCGTAGCCCTGGCGCGCGAAGATGCGACCGGCCGCGTCCAGCAAATTGTTGCGCCGAACGTCGCGCCAGTGCTCCTCGCCGGATGACTTGTCGTCCGTACGCTGCTCCATGATGGCCCCGAATCAAAACCCGCCGGTTACGGATAAAACCAGCGAGTCTCATTTCCTGCCCGAATTCCGGCAGAATTGGGAGAGGGTGAAGCAGGCGATCGGACACAATCGAGTGAGGATTGTTGCGGCCCGATGAAGCAAGGTCCTCTCAGCCCTAGTCCTTCAACAAGGTGAAGCCGGCCTTGGCGAAGGGCTTCTGGCCTTCGGAGGTCTTGAGATAGCTCAGGAAGCCAGCGGCGTCCGTGCTCTGCGAAGCTGCCGTCACACCGAAAGGATAGACGATCGGCTCATGCGAATCGGCGGGGAAGGTGGCGACGACCTTCACCTTCGGATCGGCAGCCGCATCGGTGGCATAGACCACGCCGAACTTGGCCTCTCCGCGTGCGACCAGCGCGAGGGCGGCACGGACATTGTCGGTCTGCGCGAATTTCGGCTCGACCGCCTTGAGAATGCCGAGCTTTTCGAAGGCGGCCCGCGCATATTTGCCGGCCGGCACCGTCTTCACCTCGCCCACGGCGATCTTGCCGTCACCGATGGCGCCGGCAAGATCGACGCCGGGCTTGAGATCCACCGTCGTGGCAGCATCGGCCGGCGCGATCAGCACCAGGGCGTTGCCGAGCAGCTTCACCACGCTGTCCTGCTTGATCAGCTTCTTGTCGACGCCGTATTTCATCCAGTCGAGATCGGCCGAGGCGAAGACATCGGCGGGCGCGCCCTGCTCGATCTGCTTCATCAGCGCCGAAGAGGCGGCATAGGAGATCACCACCTTCTTGCCCGAGCTTGCCGTCCAGGCCTTGGCCGCTTCGTCGAGCGAGCCCTTGAGGCTGGCCGCCGCAAAGACGGTGAGGTCACCGGCCTGGGCCTGCGCGGCCTTGGCGGCGGAAGCATCCTCGGCCTGCGCCATGGCGGGCGCAAAGACGAGGCTGACGGAGAGAGCGAGAAAAGCCCGGCGGGCAAAGCGCAGCATGGTGAAATCCCCTGACAGCCATAGTGGTTGTATACCCAGGGATATAGCGGCGCGGAAGGGAGCGCAAGGCGGGCCGACAGGCGCGAATGTCGCGCCATGACGGGCAGGCCTGGCCTAGCCAGCACGAATGGAACGGGACACGCCCTCCCCAACCCGGTGGGGGAGGCGTGTCGCGCTTCATTTTACCCAAGCACATACCCGACGATCGAGGTGTACACGCATGGCTGTCCACTACGGCACCGCTTCTACGCGGCGACGCCCACGCCGATCGGGCAGGAGACGCCGGTGCCGCCCAGGCCGCAATAGCCGGCCGGGTTCTTGGCGAGATATTGCTGGTGATAGGCTTCCGCATAGTAGAAAGGCGGTGCCTCCAGGATCTCGGAGGTGACAGCGCCAAAGCCCTTGGCGGCGAGTGCCTCGTTGTAGCGCGCCTTGGCTGCCTCTGCTGCCTGGCGCTGCTTCTCGCTGGTGACATAGATGCCCGAGCGATATTGCGTGCCGATGTCGTTGCCCTGGCGCATGCCCTGGGTGGGATCATGTGCTTCGAAGAACACCTTCAGGAGCTGATCATAGGAGATGGTCTTGGGGTCGAACACCACCTTCACCACCTCATTGTGGCCCGTGAGGCCGGAGCAGACCTCCTCATAGGTGGCGTTGGGGGTAGAGCCACCGGCATAGCCCACCGCGGTAACAAGCACGCCAGGGGTCTGCCAGAATTTACGCTCGGCGCCCCAGAAGCAGCCGAGGCCGAAATAGGCCGTCTCACTGCCTTCGGGGTTAGGCCCCTTCAGGGCCGCGCCGTTGACGAAATGCGTGCCCGCCGTCTCGATGGCCTCGCCACGCCCCGGCAGGGCTTCGTCGGCGGAGGGCAACGCCGTCTTCTTGCGAAAGCCGAACATGGTTCTTCCTTCCTGATTTTGGGTGACTTGGCCAATATGGGGGCGCCGGATGCCGTTGTCAGGGGCGGCGCCGATCACGGATATGTCAGAGCCCGTCCTTGGCTCAGCCTGAAGTACAGCGCGCTTCACCTTGCCGTGAAAAAACGCCTTCATAGAGAAGGACTGGAATCTCCTTGCAGGGAGGGGTGCAACTCTTGTCCTTCCTGGTCACGAGCTTTATTTCGTCATTCTTTCTCTGCGAAAAGGTGGCCTCAGCGGTTTTTTCGCCACCCGAAGCCAGCTTGCCGAAGAAATAGTAGAAATCCTCATATCTCCCCGGCGGACGACGTGACCCGAAACTCGCGACCGGCCCGCTGCCGCCATGCGGGTTGTCCCCAAGTACAGTCTGATAATCCGTCCAGGCGACCTCCTTGCCCATGCGCAAGATGAGGTTTCCGCATCGATCGCCCTCACCGACCTGAATACCGCAATAGCCTCCCTCGCAAGCAACGATATCCAGTTGGCCGATGCGCCATTGGCTCTTCGATCGCTCGGAAGTGGCTTGTTCGGCCCACCGGCCGAGGATCGGCTTGCTCACCGGTTTGAACTCCTGGCCCCGCGCCGGCCCTGCGCTCCCATAAAACAAGGCGGTGATGCAGGCCGCCATGAAAGGCGCCATGACATACTCGAAGATCAGTCGGCGAGATGCGGCCCCGCTCATGCTTCGCTCACAGATGCGAGACATAGCCGATCCGGCTTGCCGGCGGACGCCCCAGCCAGAAGAGCAGGCCCGAAACCAGCACCAGCACCAGAGCAAAGGGCAGGCCGAGCAAAGGCGAGACCAGGTTGTTCCACAAGAAGACCGAAAGCGAGGCCTCCACCCAGGCGCGCATCCGGTCGAAACTCGCAGGGCCGAGCCAGAGCCAGACCGCGCGCACCGGCAGGAAGACGAGATGATTGTCGGCGATCGAGCGCGTACCGTCGACCACCGCGGCCACGAAGGCGCCGGCAGCCAGGAACAAGCCGAGCGAACGAGCCAGAAAACGCATCACGCACTCCACCACCGCGCGCTCCCGCCGACGATGGCAGGGCTCATGCCAGTTTAGCGCAGGGGGCCCCTTTGCGCGTAGGAAATTCGAGCTCGAAGGTGAACGGCCCCGAAGAGACGGGCAGGCGCTCCGTTCCGAGCCACCGAATTGAAAGCATATTCCCCTTCAAAAAACTGCAATCTCCCGTTTACAAATTGCGCCGACATCGCCATAAGCACCGCTCGACGGAAGGGTGGCCGAGTGGTTGAAGGCGCACGCCTGGAAAGTGTGTATACGGGAAACCGTATCGCGGGTTCGAATCCCGCCCCTTCCGCCACCTTGCAGAAAGTGCCAGCGAGCGATTTTCCGCCGCTTTCCCTTCAAAACCCCTATGTTTAAGTAATAGCTCTCCGGATTATCCGTTCAGGCCTCTGCAGCAGGATATCGCGGTGGACCACGTCGTTGGGACATTACACTTGAAAGCGCTCGGCAGGGCATTTTCAGGATCAGGCACAGATCGGCAGACGGGATCCGCCGCGTTAAGTTTGGCCAGTTCCACGGAAGCGGCTCATCAAGTGGGCCTTGGCCGATGCGATCAAACCCATCGGCAAGCCTCGCTCGCGGCGTAGTACCGAACACTCTGCCGGCTGCACCACCTCACCGGACACCGCTTTTCCGGAGGGCGCCCCAGATCTGCTTCATGCCTCTATTCCCCGCCCAGCACCCCAAAGCGTTTTTTCGCGGCCTCGGTGAATGGCATGAACAGCGAAACGGCCGTTCCTTCGGGATCACGGAACTGCACCGAGCGGTTGCCCCAAGGCATCAGCTTCGGCTCGTGCACAACTTCGACCTCCTGCCTCAGGCGCTCGAATTCCGCATCGACGTCATCGACCATGAACTCGAGGATGGCCGTCCGGTTGGCGCGCGGTTCGGCACTACCTTCCCGGAACAGGGCGACGGTCTCCGCGCTTCCAATGGCAAGTGTGGCACCCGGCGTTACAATTTCGGCAAAGACCGGAGCGAGCCAGGTAGCAGGGCAGCCCGTCACCAGTTCGTAGAAGCCAACCATTGCTTTGACGTCGGCGGCTATCAGGCGGGTCGAAGCAAGTTTCATGATTTGAACCTTTCGCAGGGTGTCCAGGGCGTGGACACGGCGGAAGGACTTGTCGCACAGCGCTGTTGCCACCATGATGGCAACAGGAGTCATTATTTCATGCGCCGCGCCGACCGGTTGTTCCAGATCATCCAGATTTTACGCCGGTCGAGCCGCCCGGTGACGGCAGCCGCACTGGCGGACGAAATCGAAGTTTCCAAGCGAACCATCTACCGGGACATCGCCGACCTGGTCGGCCAACGGGTTCCGATCGTCGGAGCACCCGGCTTTGGCTTTCTGCTCGATGCCGATTACGACATGCCGCCCTTGATGTTGACGCCGGACGAAATCGAGGCGGTGGTGCTTGGCGCGCAATGGGTCGAAGGGCGTGGCGACAAGGTGCTGTCGGGAGCCGCCCGCGATGTCATCGCCAAGATTGCAGCCGTTGTACCGGTGCGCCTGAGGCCGTTTATCGCCGAACCGAGCATTGGCCCCAAGCCGAGCACCATCGTCGCCGAAGATGCCGTGGACACCACCGAACTGCGGCGCGCGATCCGCGAAAGCCGCAAACTGCGCCTGCGCTATCGCGCCGAGACGGGCGAGGAAGCCGAACGCACCGTCTGGCCGGTCATCCTCGGTTATGCCGAAGCAAGCCGCCTCCTCATTGGTTGGTGTGAGACAAGGCAGGCGTTCCGTCATTTTCGCACCGACCGGATGATCGAAGCCGAGGTATTGCAGGAAACCAATGGCCTGCCGAAGGGAGAATTGCGCCGCCGCTGGCAGCATCATCGTGAGACATGGCTCGCAACACATAGACCGACGTGATCGGCTGTCGACGAGATTGGCCATATTTCGTAGGAAGGCTGCTCGGCAAGACAGTTGCCTTGGTAAGGACATCGCACCATGAGCTTGGCGAGCGACGCGCGTTTCTGGGATCGGAGTTCGCGCAAATATGCCAGGGGAGCGATTGCAGACCAGGCCGGCTATGAGCGTACGCTGCAGCGAACCCGGGCCTTGCTGGGACCCGGCGACCGGATGCTGGAACTGGGATGCGGCACGGGAACGACGGCACTCGTACTCGCAAGCGGGGTCCAGTCCTATCTCGCGACCGATATCTCGGCCGGCATGATCGCGATCGCCGAGGAGAAACACGCTGCAGCTCCCGCCCCGAGCCTGGCCTTTCGCATCGCCACCGCGGAAGCGCTCCTTCCCGACGCCGCCAAGTTCAATGCGGTTCTAGGCTTCAACTATCTGCATCTGGTTCGCGACCTGCCCGGCACGCTGCGCCGCGTCCATGCCTTGCTGGCGGCGGAGGGCCTGCTCATCTCCAAAACCCCCTGCGTGGGGGAGATGAATCCCCTCATCCGGCTTGCCTTGCCCGTCATGCGCGCACTCGGCCTGGCGCCTCATGCCGGCATATTTCGGGTCTCGGCGCTCAGCCGGCAGATATCTGCCGCCGGCTTCGAGATACTCGCCGTCGAGAACCACGCGACAAAGGGCGACGATAATCGCCCCTACATCGTGGCGCGCAAGACCTAGGTAGAATTTCCCGGTGAGGCCCGCGGATGGGTCTCGCTCGGAAATTCTGCAAGTATTTGATATCCTGCAGGTTTCTCTTGATCGTGCCCCTGGCTCGATCAAGAGAAACCTGCTTAGGCGCAAGAGCCGTCATAGGCAGATCAGCGGCTCGACAGGCATGGGCTCTGCCGCACAATCCCCTTGACTCTCCCTTTTCCCACGCGCATTGAGTTAACTTGTATATACATATTACATCATAAAACATTTGCACATCAGCTCTTGGGAGGAGCGGCATGGCAGCAGAGACGGGCGCGATCGAGAAACGGACGATCGACCGGATTCCGGAGGGCGAGCGGCATGGCTCCTCCTTCAACCAGTTCACCTTGTGGTTCGGCGCGAATTTGCAGATCACCGCCGTGGTCGACGGCGCGCTTTCGATCGTGTTCGGTGCCGAGGCGCTTACGGCCATCATCGGCTTGGCCATCGGCAACCTCCTCGGCGGCGCCGTGATGGCCCTGCATTCGGCGCAGGGGCCACGTCTCGGCCTGCCGCAGATGATCTCCTCGCGCGCCCAGTTCGGCGTGAAGGGCGCCACTTTGCCCCTCCTCCTCACCGTGGTGATGTATCTGGGCTTTGCAGCCACCGGCACCGTGCTCTCGGGCCAGGCGATCAACCTGATGTTTGGCGTGGAAACACCCGCTTTCGGCATGATCGCCTTCGGCTTGATCACCGTGATCGTCGCGGTGGTGGGTTACAAACTCATTCACATCATCGGACGCATCGCCACCGTGGTCGGCATCCTGGGCTTTGCCTATCTCGCTTTCCGGCTGTTCGGGCAATACAACGTTGCCGACGCTTTCGGCCAAAAGCCCTTCACCATGGCGACCTTCCTGCTCGCCATCGCGCTCGCTGCCGGCTGGCAGCTGACCTTCGCCCCCTATGTCGCCGATTATTCGCGCTATCTGCCCTCCTCCACCCCGGCCTCGGTGACCTTCTGGTCCACCCTGCTCGGCTCGGCCGTGGGCGCGCAGATCTCCATGACCTTCGGCGCCGTGGTGGCGGCCCTGGGCGGCAAATTCCTGGCCAACCAGGTCGGCTTCCTCGGCGAGCTCGCCGGGCCAAGCGTGGCCGTGCTGGTCTATATCGTCATCGTCACCAACAAGCTGACGGTGAACTGCCTCAACGCCTATGGCGGCTCGATGACCCTGCTCACCACGGTAAGCGCCTATGCCGGCCAGCGCAGCGTGTCACAAATAGCACGCGTGGCCTATATCCTGCTCTTCGTGGCCGGCTCCGTGGTGATCGCCCTGTTCGCCAGCGCCCACTTCCTCTCGGCCTTCAAGAACTTC
Organism: Labrys sp. HAY1-8F; assembly: GCF_056754975.1. NCBI lineage: Bacteria > Pseudomonadati > Pseudomonadota > Alphaproteobacteria > Hyphomicrobiales > Xanthobacteraceae > Labrys > Labrys sp. HAY1-8F. Next base: position 2,873,335 of record NZ_JBPGWZ010000002.1, read on the forward strand.
ATGCTGCTGCTGCTGGCGGTCTTCGTGCCCTGGAGCGCGGTCAACCTCGTCGACTACTACCTGATCTCCAAGGAGAAGGTGGACGTTCCCGCCCTCTACGACGTTTCGGGCCGTTACGGCGCCTACAACTGGACGGCGCTGGGCTGCTACCTCTTCGGCGTGCTGGTCCAGATCCCCTTCCTGAACCAGGCGCTCTATGAGGGGCCGGTCGCCAAGATGCTCGACGACGCCGACATCTCCTGGATCGTCAGCCTGGTGGCGACCTCGGTGGTCTACTATGCTCTGGCCCGGGGCAGCGCCAACGTCCCCAACGAGATGATCCTGCCCGAGGAAAAGACCGCGCGGGCGTGAGGGGCGCAGTCCTCACGTCAATAGCTCCACGCTGCCCCTCACCCTTACCCTCTCCCCGCAAGAGTAGGGCGAGGGGGACTTTGGTGGTGCGCTTGTGCTGGAACGGCTTCATCTCGCCCAACCGTCGGTCGAGATGAGAGATCTGAGGATAAATCGCGACGCCTGTGCCTCCCTCGCCCCGCTCTTGCGGGGAGAGGGTAAGGGTGAGGGGCAGCACGAACCGACACCATTTGTGGTCGTTTCGCTTTCCTAAGGCTTGCTCCGTGCCCGCTCGAGGCCCTTGAGGATCTCCACGAACAATCGCACCTTGGCCGGGCGGAAACGCGCGGCCGGGTAGACCACATGGATGCCGCCCGCGGGCAGCGTCCAGTCCGCCAGCAATCGGACGAGCCGGCCCGCGGCGATGTCGCCGGCGACCAGGAAATCCGGAAAAACCGACAGGCCGGCCCCCGCCAGCACCATGGCATAGGCGGTGGGCGTCTTGTCCGCGTCGACGACGGCGCTGACCTCCACCGTCTCCCGTTCCCATTCCCCCCGCGAGAACAGCCAGCGTCCCGGCGTGCGCAAGGCATGGTTCGCCACGAAGGGCAGCGCTGCCAGCCCCTTGGGGTCGAGATCGCCAGGAAGGCCTGCGGCAAGCGCGGCCGAGCAGACCAGATGCTGCTGGAACGTGCCGAGCCGCTGGGCCTGGTTTGAGGAATCAGTGAGCCAGCCGACGCGCACGGCGACATCGACCTGCCCATCCACCAGATCCACCACGGTATCGTCGAAGGCGACTTCCACCCGCATATGGGGATAGCGCTGGCGAAAGGCGGCGACGGCGGGGGCGACAACTGCCCCGCCATAGTCGATCTGTGCCGCCAGAGTGAGGACGCCGGTCGGCTCCGCCGCGTCCTTGGAGATCTCCCCGAAGGCGGATTCGGCCTCGCGCAGGATCAAGGCGGCACGATCATAGAAGGCCCGCCCCGCCTCCGTCGCCTGCAGGCGGCGGGTGGTGCGCAGGATCAGGGTGACGCCGAGTTCCTCCTCCAACCTGCCGACCTGATGGCTGACCACCGCCTTGGCGACGCCGAGCCGCTCCCCCGCCGCCGTGAAGGAGCCGGTCTCGATCACCGCGGTGAAGAAGGCGAGCCGGTTGAGATTGAGAAGTTCGGACATGAGCTTGCTGCGCCAGGGTGCCTGCCACCCCAACCTTGCTGAAGGCGGCTATAGGGGAGAACAGCCTCGATTGCGCTTATTGTCTGATTTGATCAGACACTCTGTCAAATTGTTCGGGATTTTTCTTGGCCAGCCGACGAGCCATGTTGGAGGGCAAGGAGATTTCGATGTCCACCTCGCTTTCCCCACGCCAGGCCGCCAGCGGGCAGGTCGTGACCTATCTGTTCGATCCGCTCTGTGGCTGGTGCTATGGCGCTTCGCCGATGCTGCAGCGCCTGCGTGAGACCGGCGTCGCCATCAGGCCGCTGCCGACCGGCCTGTTCACGGGGCCGGGCGCCCGGCCGATGGATACGGGCTTTGCCGCCTATGCCTGGTCCAACGACCAGCGCATCGAGCGCCTCACCGGCCAACGTTTCACCAAAGCCTATCGCAAGCAGGTGCTGGAAGCCGAAGGCGGCCTGTTCGATTCGGGGCCGGCCACGCTGGCACTGACTACCGCGGCCCTGACCGAGCCCGCACGTGAACTCGACGCCCTCGCGGCGATCCAGGCCGGACGCTATGTCGAGGGCCGCGACACGACCTCCCTCGCTTGCCTCACCGCGATCCTGCGCAGCGCGGGCTTCACGGCCGCCGCCGGCCGCCTCGCCGCACCGGACGAGGCCCTGCTCGCGGCCAATCGTACCCGCATCACCGAGGGGTGCAGCCTGATGGCCCGCCTCGGCGCCCAGGGCGTGCCGGCCCTCGCCCTGCAGCAGGACGGGCAGCAGCGGCTCATCGCCTCGAACGCGCTGTTCGGTAGTTTCGACAATCTCGTTTCCCACCTCAACGCCTGACGGCATCGATCGGAAAGACCAGACCCGTGATCAGCAGACGCGACACAATCAAGCTCACCGCCGCCTTCGGCGCCAGCACCCTCTTGCCGCTCTCCCCGGCCGACGCCGCCGGCGGCAAGCTCGCCTGGCGTGCCTTCCAGGCCGACGAAACCGGCTTTTCCCGCATGCCGGTGCTGCTGACGGGCCGCAAGGAAGCTATCCTGCTCGACGGCGGCTTTACCCTCTCGGATGGCCGCAAGCTGGCGCAGGCCATCAAGGCGAGCGGCAAGATGCTGACGACCATCTATGTGAGCTGCCCGGACCCCGATTATTATTTCTCGCTGCGTCCGGTGGTGGAGGCCTTCCCTGCCGCCAAGGTGATCGCCAAGCCGGTGACGGTCGCCTCGATCAAGGCGAGCGTCCAGGGCAAGCTCGAGGTCTGGGGACCCAAACTCGGCGACAACGGCCCGCGCAGCCTGGCCGAGGTGGTGATCCCCACGCCATCGGACCTCACGGCGCTCGACCTCGAGGGCCATCGCATCGAGATCGTCGAGGTGCCCGACATGCATGACCGGCGCTATCTGTGGGTGCCCGACATCAAGGCCGTGTTCGGCGGCGTGCTGGTCAGCTCCGGCGGCCATGTCTGGCTGGCCGACAACGCCAACGCCGCGTCCCGGCAGGCCTGGATCGGGGCGCTCGATGCCATTGCTGTCCGCAAGCCCCAGATCGTGGTGCCGGCCCACCACGCCGAAGGCGCTCCAGAAGGCCTCGCTGCCGTCAAATTCAGCCGCGACTATATCGCCGCCTTCAACCGCGAGGCCGAGAAGGCCAAGGACAGCGCGGCCTTGATCGAGGCGATGAAGGCGCTCTACCCCAAGCTCGGCGGCCTCGATTCGCTCGATCTAAGCGCCAAGGTCGTCAAGGGCGAGATGAAATGGGGCTGATAGCCTCCCTTCCCGCCAAAATTTTCCCAACCGAAAGGAAAGCCAGATGAAGATCGCCCTGATCGGCGCCACCGGCAATGCCGGCTCGCGCATCCTCGCCGAACTCGTCAGCCGCGGCCATGAGGTCACCGCCATCGTCCGCCATCCCGAAAAGGTGCCGGCCAATCCGAAGGTCACGGCGCGCAAGGGCGACGTGCATGACAAGACCGGCCTTGCCGCTCTGCTCGCGGGCCACGACGCGGTGGTTTCGAGCGTGCATTTCACCGCCAGCGATCCCCACGCTTTGATCGAAGCCGTGCGCGCCTCGGGCGTGAAGCGCTATCTCGTGGTGGGCGGCGCCGGCAGCCTGGAAGTCGCCCCCGGCGTCACCCTGGTGTCGACGCCCGAATTCCCGGCCATCTACAAGGAAGAGGCGACCAAGGGCGCCGAGTTCCTCGCCATCCTGCGCGGCGAGAAGGATCTCGACTGGACCTTCCTCTCTCCTTCGGCCCTGTTCGTGCCGGGCGAGCGCACCGGCAAGTTCCGTCTGGGTGGCGACCAACTCCTGACCAACGACAAGGGCAGCAGCATCTCCTTCGAGGACTATGCCGTCGCCCTGGCCGACGAGATCGAAAAGCCCGCCCACAGCCGGGGGCGCTTCACCGTCGGCTACTGACGGGCCAGGGGCTCCCCCAGAGTGGCGAGCAGTCGGTCATAGGTGGCGCCAGGGCCCGAAGGATCCTGGCGGCGGCGGGGTCATTGCCGAGATTACTCGGGCACATCCAGCAGCCTCGCCGACTGCCGGCCCGCCGGTGTGAGACAGCTGCTCAGATCACTATGACTTCGTCGGCTCCCTCCCGCATGAGCGGCGTGCGCATACGGTGCGGCTTGCCGACACCGATACTTTCGGCGCGCTAGGCAGCCATAGAGTCGACCGAAGCTGGGCAGGCATACAGCCCTGCGGATCGTGCAGCAGCGCCTTCGAGACAAAAAGACGGTATCCTGCCCACCTGCCGTATGCCAATAGACCTGCCGCTGGCGCCCTCTATCATCGGCATCGAAGGGGCGATCGAGATGCGATCAGGGACATAATCTAAAGGAATTGTCGCTGCGATCTGAAACGCCCGACATTTATCCCGAACGCCTTTGCTCCAGCACCAAACCGCTCATCATACGGGCCAACCGCCGTCAGATACCTCTCCGCGAGCGAAGTGGTAATTTGTTACTTCCGTTGAGGTATATTAGTAATTAATGAAATATCATTCAGATAAATGAACGGCATCATTCTGCCATGAATCTGATAGAAAGGATTCTTGTGAACTTCACGGCTCTTTCAGGAAAGAGAAACCTAGCGTAAGCGGTTCGAAATTCTGGAACCAGTGACAGATCGGATGCCCTTTGCCCCAGCGAATCCTAATTGAGTGCTTCAATCTGGCACTAACGAGCGGAACGGGCATAAAGACCTATGCATCGAACCTCGCACGAATCGCGAATACACTCGGCTATGAGACGGAGGCGCTTTTCCAATCGCTCACTCGCCTTCAGCAGGGCGATCCGATCCTCACCGAGATATCCTTTCACGAGGGCAAGAAGAGGCGAGGCTGGAAGGAGAAATATGTCCGCACGCCCTTCGAGACCCTTTTTGGAAAGCCATTTGGCATTCGGGCGGACGCGGTGCCTCAATCAGGCCTGATCCTGAGACAGGATCCCATGCTGGAACCGTTTGCGCGCGTGTTCGCGGCCCATCAATTCACCCTGGCCGCCCGGCGCCATTTTACACGCTATGGCACGCTCGCGACCCTGAAATTGGCATCGGCGCCGCACCTCTTCCACGCCACGCATCCGGTTCCAGTCAGAGTTCCCGGCGCCGCAAATATCTATACGATACATGATCTGGTTCCGCTCAAATTACCGAACGCAACGCTTGACAATAAAAAATATTATTTCAATTTAATGAAAGAAATATGCCAAAAGGCCGATCATATCGTTACTATATCGGAAACATCCAAGAAAGATATCATATCAATTATTGGAACGCCCGAATCAAAAATAAGCGTAACCTATCAATCCATCGAAATACCCGATAATTTACTTAATAAATCGCAAGAAAATATTGACAAACTTCTTCAAAATTCTTTTTCACTGGAACGTGGGGAGTATTTTTTGTTTTTTGGCGCGCTTGAGCCCAAGAAAAATGTCTCGCGGCTGATAGACGCCTATGTTGCCTCCGGCGTATCCGCTCCGCTGGTCATAGCCGGCGGGCTTGGCTGGAACTACAGGACGGAACTGAGGCAGATCAACAATGAAAGCTTCTCAAGCTGGCGGATCACCCAGAACCAGATCATTCACGAACGGAAAGTGCGGCGGTTCGGGCATCTGCCGCTCAGCCACCTCACGGCCCTGATCCAGGGCGCAAAGGCAGTACTGTTTCCGTCGCTCTACGAGGGATTTGGCCTCCCGGTTCTGGAAGCGATGATGCTCGGCGCGCCCGTCATGACATCCAATATATCGTCCCTGCCCGAGGTCGCGGGGAACGCGGCTCTGTTGGTCAATCCCTACGACCTTGAGGAAATGGCGAGCGCCATTGCAGCACTGGATAATGATCGGGATCTTCGATCGGATCTTATCAGCAAGGGAAAGGAACGCGTTCAGCACTTTTCGATGGAGAATTACAGCAAGCGCGTCGCAGAAGTGTATGGAGCATTGCTATGATCGACGGGCGCCCTGCGTGCCTTTCAGAAAATCGACGCAGTCCATTGCGGCAGGACGAACACACACCCGTCACAATGAATGCATTCAATGCGGTGAGTGATTTTCGCCGCCGGATCCATCGGTCTTCAAGATTTGCCGATATAGGCTTTCTGCATTGCCTGTGCTCATTCAGGCGTCTTGTCCTCTCGTAAGCAAAGCAAGATACGACCTTGTCTCATACGGCCGCCCTTCCTCCTCCCGGCGCACGACAAAGAGCCAAGCCCTCGCATGGCCTCGTTCGCGATTATGTGCGCAAGCACCTGCTCTGGCTGGCGGTCGTGATCGCGCCGACCCTGGCCGCTGTCACCTATTACGGTCTCTGGGTTACACCCCGTTATGTATCGGAAGCCGAGTTCGTGGTCAGAGGCCTCTCATCGAGCCGGCTTACCGGCCTCGACGCCCTGTTCAAGACATTTGGCATTGCCAGAACCGTCGACGATACGAACATCGTCCAAAGCTACATCTTGTCCCGGGATGCGGTGAAGCAACTGCAATCCGATATCGACATCAAGGCGATATTCTCCGATCCCCAGGCCGACATCTTCTCGAGGTTTCCGCGGTTTTGGGAAAGTGACAGCTTCGAGGGCCTCTACGCCCATTATGCCTGGCGCGTGAAAGTCATTCAGGACACGACACGCGGCATCAGCACCGTCCACGCGGAAGCGTTCCGGGCCGAGGATGCGCAACGCATCACCTCACAGGTGCTGACCTTGGCTGAGCGCCTCGTCAACCGCCTCAACGAACGAGCCCAGGCGGACGCAACCCGGAGCGCAGAGGACGAAGTTCGGCGTGCGGAACAGCGCGTTCTGAACGCGCAGATGCAGCTCACCCAGTTCCGAAACGCGGCAACCCTGGTCGACCCCTCCAAGTCGTCAACCTCCGCCCTCGACACCATCACGACCTTGACCGGGGACCTCGTGCAGGCTCAGGCCCAGATTCAACAACTCCAGCAGACCTCGCCGTCGACGCCGCAGATTTCGGTTTTGCGGGCGCGTGTCGAAGCCCTGAAGAGTCGCATAGAAAACGAACGCGGCAAGCTTGCCGGCAATGACGGGTCCCTGGCTGCCAAGGTATCGGCCTATGAGACCCTTACACTCACTCGCGATCTCGCCGACAAAAGCCTCGCTGCTGCGACCTTGTCGCTCGAGAGCGTGCGTTCGGAAGCTCGCCGGCAACAGATCTATATCGAGAAGATCGCACAGCCCAATCTCCCCGACGAGCCGACGGAACCCCGCCGGCTGCGCTTGATCATCACCGTGCTCATGACAGCGCTCATGAGTTATGCCGTCATCTGGATCCTGAGCGTCGGCGCCAAGGAGAAGGCACAATGAGCGGTATCGGATCGGCTCCTGCACCATCGCTCTGGCGTTCCTTTCGGCTGCAATCACGCATCATCGCCGCCCTGATGATCCGCGAGGGCAACGCGAAATACGGCCATGAGAATCTCGGCTTCTTCTGGATCATGATCGAGCCGCTGTCGCTGGCGGCCATGGTCGCGCTGATGTGGTATGCGACCAACCATTCCCACACCGAGGCCATCGGCTTGGTCTTGTTCGTGCTGACCGGCTATTGCCCCTTGACCCTCTGGCGGCATATCGCGGGACGATCGGCTCGCGTGATACGGCAACGGTCAGCGCTGCTGTTTCATGCCAACATCAAGCCTTTCGACGTCCTGATCGCGGTCTTCTTCCTTGAGACAATAGGCATCTTCGCAGCCTTTATCTGCGCCTATATCCCTCTCGTGATCTTCGGCGTGATCCTACCACCGCGTGACACGCTCCTGATGATAGGCGGGTGGCTGTTCCTTGCCTGGTTTTCCATCAGTGTTGGCTTGATCATTGCCGCCCTCACGGAAATGTACGAGCCCGTCGAGAAATTCATCGGCCCTCTCCTCTATGTCACCATACCGCTGACGGGCGTTTTCGCGATGATCGATTGGTTGCCCCAGAAAGCTCAAGCTGTCCTCGTCTACTCCCCTATCGCAACATCCGTCGAAATGTTTCGAGCTGGCGCTTTTCCAGAGGATATCGTGACGTATTACGACCCTTATTTTCTGACCGTCGTCTGTGCCATGCTGACAGCCATCGGCGTTCCCCTGGTGGTCTACGCTCAGAAATTTGTGACTCATAACTGATTCATTCCGATGGATGTGCTTCTCCCCAAGACGACATAGAAAGCATTGGAACTTGCAGCAGAAACATGCGGATAGGCTCCAAGAGCTGGCGCCACAAGAGCTGGCGCCACAAGACCCGGCGCCACAAGACTTGGCGCCGATCGAATTGATCCCTTTGGCGCCGACGGGAGATCTAATCGTCCACGGGACATCCGGAGAGATAACGAAAGACGGCGCTCCCAACCGCTCGCTGTTCTGGATCGCTTTCGTATTCCCCACTTTGCTTGCTGGACTCTATTTCTTCGTCTTTGCCACCGATCAATTTGCCTCCGAGACGGAAGTGATGGTGCGCACCCCTGCTGAAAACAACCTCAGCACCGTCCTGAGTACACAAGGATTCTCTCGTTCAAACGAAGAAACGCAGGCCGTCTATGCCTTCATGCGTTCACGCGACATGGCCCAATTACTCGCCACGCGAGACGGCTTGAAGGATGTGTATACCCGGCCGGAAAGCGATTTCCTCAGCCGTTTTCCCAACGTCATGCAGAACGACAATTTCGAAGGCTTCTACAAGCATTTCCGGGATTGGGTTTCCACCACGATCGACGAAAGCACGGGGATCATTTCGGTGCGCGCCTATGCCTACAGGGCCGAAGATGCACGTAATGTCGCTTTGGCCGTCATCGAGCACGCCGAAGAATTCGTCAATAAGCTGAACAAGAGAGCTTATGCCGATCGCGTGGATTATGCCGAGCAGATCGTTGGCAGGGCGCAGGATGGCGTGGCCGCGGTCGAGGCCAAGCTGACACGATACCGCAATGAAGCTAGGCTGGTCGATCCGAACACTGAATCGTCCGCGGCGCTCGAATCGATCGCCAAGATGACCACGGCTATTACACAACTCCAGGCGTCGCTCGAGCAGCAAAAATCACTTTCTCCCAACAGTCCCAGCATAGCTCCTCTGGGACAGAAAATTTCCTCATATCGCGCGGAGATAGAGAAGCTCCGCCTGGAGGTGGTCGGTGGAACGGGGGCAATGTCGGACGCTATCGCCGGCTATGAACGCCTGACCTTGGAGCGGGCACTGGCTGCGCGAACGCTGGAAGCAGCGACGACCAATCTGCTCAAGGCTCGGCAGGAAGCAGAGACGCCACATGTCTATCTGGTGCGCATTTCCGAGCCCAATTTGGCCAGTACCGCCGAATATCCGCGCAGGCTGATCTGGCTCGCCTTGATTGCTACAATGTGCTTTGCATTCTACGCGGTCCTGCGCTTCGCGATCGCCCTTGTCAGGGAGCATCGGCCATGACACTCGAGCTGAAAGGCCCAGTAGTCCCGGCTTTGGCACGCCCTGAAATTGGCATGCCAGTGCCTTCCCGTTTATCAGCGCATAAACGCGGCATCCATCTCGACGCAATTACCAAGGTCTACGAAACATCGATCGGGCACCGGCGCGTGCTCGACGGCATCAGTTTTAACGTGCACGCGGGAGAGAAGATCGCCGTGCTGGGCCGCAATGGCGCGGGCAAGTCGACGCTGGTGAAGATCATCGGCGGCGTAGAGCCTCCCACCACCGGTACAATCGCACGCAATCTGTTCATGTCCTGGCCGCTCGGCTTCTCCGGCGGACTTGAGGGTCATATGACCGGCATGGACAACATCCGTTTCATCGCACGTATCTACCGACGCCCTTTGGATGACGTGGTCGCTTTCGTGGATGATTTTGCCGAGTTGGGGCGCCAGCTTTACATTCCGGTGATGAACTACTCTTCGGGCATGCGAATGCGGCTGTCCTTCGCTTTGACTCTGGCTATCGACTTCGAATGTATTCTGATCGACGAAGTGCTCTCTGTCGGTGACCAGCGCTTCCACCGTAAATGTTTCGATGCCCTGTTTGTACAACGGGCTCACTGCGCCATGATCATCGTCAGCCACGATGTCGAGATCATCCGCAATTTCTGTCGAAGTGCTCTCGTTCTCAAGGGTGGCCGTGGCCGGGTCTTTGATGATCTGGAACTGGCTCTGAGTATCTATTCTAGTCTGTGAAGCAGAATGGATCGGACAAAATTCAGAGCGAGACGGCTTTCGACGATACGGGTCCTGATCGCGGCTGTTTCTTCCGATCAGGCTTCCTCGACACCTCTATTTTCTTCAAGGCAAGGGTACCTTCAATGGCTCCCTGCCGGGTCCACAATCGAAACTCGATTCGGTTTCGCGGCTCGGTTATCGTAAAAGAGACCTCAAAGAAGTAATGCCCTTTGTCCGGCAACAAAGCCGGCCTGTGAACCAAAGTCTCGCTCCCCGCCAAAACCTCGATCAGAAGTTCATTGCCGGAATGATTGTCGTTCACTTCAATGCTGGAAGTTAAAACCCAATCTGCCGGCGGGAGGTGAAAATATGGCCCGCAGCACAATATTCGCGCGGGACCAACCAATTCAATCACTTCCTCAAAGGGCGCATTGATAGGCGTACCAATACGATCCGTACCAAAAAACAGCTCCCTCGGCCAGTTGAACCGCTCGACAGGCTTCATACCAAGTATCGATCTGTAGGGTATGAGTGACTGGAGAAGCGCCTGATCATTCTTGCTCAACGCGGTGCGGGCGTCGTCATTCCGATCAATCCCGTAGAGCCAGCGATTTCCGTCGGGACCGGCAAGCATACGCAGAACTTCCGTAGTTTTCGATTCGGTCAGCTCGAGACCAAGGAAACTCAGTACGTGCGAGACTAATGATGCCGGTGTCGCACTGTTGCCGGGGGAGAGAGTCAGCAGATTCGGGCACCGCAGGATGACATCATGAAGCGAAGCGAAAATCGAAGAGACCGCGCGAACCGCAGATCCCAACTCTACGTCCGAGCTATCTCGAATATGCAGCGCTGCCGAAACCGGATCCTCACTTACCAGAATGATTTGCTTGGCATTCGCCGCGAGCAAACCGGCTATACGCGCGTCAGGGTTATCCGTGTGAAGGATTACATGATCGCTTTCACGCCGAGCCCACTGCTCCTGCAATTGCTCGATCGTGGTAAAATGAAAGAAATCGACGGCGCCAAGCGCTCCCCCAGCAATCAACTGAATTGCGTGCACGGCGCGATGGGCTAGGGGCGATGGGAGGCCGAGGACGGTTATTAGCAAACTACACTCCCACCCCTGTCATTCACTCAGGTACAGGACTCCCTGCACAGGAAACCATGCAATTCCACAAAAATCCTGAGGAATTAGTCCTCTTCTATCTTCATCAGACGGTGTATGGATTCTCTGGTTTCCTTGAATTTTTCTTTCAACTCCCTCAATTCCTTGCCAAGCTGAGCCAATTCGATCCCCTGCTCTTTGGCAATATTTTCCCAATACCCGCGGGTCCAGACAGCCGTAATGCGCTCGTAGTCATCTGCTTTGGCGCAGAAAAAAGGTTTTAATTCCGGATGCTCTTGAGCAACATAGAACCGATTGAGTCCATCAAAAATCACGAAATCATATTGCGCATCGGTAAGAATGGGATCCCAGGAGCCATGCGTCTGCACGGTAGACAACGGTTCGGTCGCTTCAACCAGTATGATCCACGGCCGGAACCGTTTGAAGTCAGCGCCTCGAATAACGGCATCCTCGGCACCTTCGACATCGATTTTTAAAAAATGAATAGGGCCGGTAACATGGGCTTCGCAAATCGCCTTGAGAGTATCGGCTTGGACATCATAAGAGCGTCGCCGAAACCCACTGGCCGTATGTCGAGCAGCAAAATCCGCGCTGGATGTGGACAGCCCGCTATCCTCAATCTCATGAAATGTAAGCGTACCAGTTCGATCCGAAGCAGCGACATTCAAGTTGATGTCTCTAGGCCTTTCTTTAATCAACTTCTCATGCCAAACTGGTGCGGCTTCAATATTGATCCCTGACCAACCAAGATCATAGAACATCTTTGTAACCGAATCTGAGATGGGATCATTTGCTCCGACATCAATGTAAAAACCCGATTCTATCGTGCCCAGTGCACGAAAAAGCAGGACATCTTCCAGAGCCTGCGCGAACGACACCGGCATTTATTACCTCATATTTATTCCCATCGCGTTGACTGCGAAAGGGTCGCTCCGACCTGATAAGTTCACGTGGCGGCGGACATTTATCACAGCACGTGATGTATTTTTACGTATATTATCTTTCATTACTCCCGCGAATATGCAAAATATTCCTAGACATTCCCATATAAATCGTCATTTTGGAGAAATTATTAAATATATTTTTAGCGTAATGGCAGCACAATCAGTATATGCACTCGCCCCTCAGAGGCGCAAAATCGAAATTATTATTTGGGAACTTCTACAACTAAACAAATTGAAGTCGCGTCGAATTCACCAAGTCTCAAACGAATATGCGGTTCGCCCCGGCCATAGGGAGGTAGATCTACCACCTGCTCGGCATAACCTTCATTTTCGGTATCAAAATCGACCTCTTTCGTCTTGAACCCCCGCATGATCAATCGCTCCACCAGCGCCGAAATATCCTGCTTTCGATAAATGCTGATACTGGGGCTCTCGATCGTTGCTTCATTTGAACTCAAATTGAACTCCGTCGTATGCACGGCTACGCCCCCAGGCTTGAGGGTGAGCAACGAATTTTCGATGAAATCGAGCCCATGCTGCAGCGACCCCAAATGCTCCAGCGAGCATGACGACCAGCAAAAGTCGAATTTTCCATGAAACTTCGGATCGATAGCATTCATGTCGACTTCCGAAAAGCTGACTAACTCCCTCATCATCTTATCGGTGCAGAGTCCGCGTTCGTTCAAGGCCGATGTATCCACGATATGTTGATGCGTAGAAACCCAACCTGCATCTATAGCGGATTGTAACGACTGATCAGTCGCCACAACTTCGGCTCCAAAGGACGCAAATAGAGCGGGCAGCGGCTCTTGTCCAACTCCAAAGCCAAGCCCCCTTTTCCCGTGGGAAAGCATCCCACGTTCATAAAGTACCTGCGCAATATAGACATGTTCCCACTGCTTGCGAAGAAACCTCGGCTTATCCTTTAATGCCTTTACCCAGAAACGGTATTGATCCAGTAGAAAATGGCGCTGGTGACACAATGCCGATGTCAGCCCGATCGATCTCGGTGGACTGAACTCCGGCATTTCGGTGCCAACAAAGGCCTTGTAGAGATTATTCTCCTGATCCCCCTTGAAAGCAATCGCCTCTGCGAGATTGCGCGCGTCATGGCCAACGCGCCATCCATCCACCTTTTCGCGCTCCAAATTCTCTATCTTCTGCTTTAGAAGCTGTATTTCGTCGATCAGCTTCTGACGATCAGCTTTGTCCATTTCCGTCGAAAACATTAACGTATCTCCCAAAGAGGGCATGTGTGCTCATATAAGGTGGCGCCACAGACAAACGGCATCGTCAACGAGGCCCGCTTCGCGGTTCGTCGGCCTTCATGTCGCGGAGAACGCTCCCCAAGAGATCCCGAAATGCGATGGACGGGTCGGACATGAAGCCTTCAAGCCGTTTCTTGAAGGCTTCATAGGCCCCTACCTGCAGGCACACATTCCAGAGATAGTGTCGCTCACCGTCCAGGAAAAAATCGGCGCTCAGGAGGTTTTGCGACCTCATCAGACTCAGCGTCGCCATGAGATGTTCGGCGGATGCGACCTCGCCATCGCCCCAGACCGCCCGCCCCTGGGCGATATTGCTGAGTTCGAAGTAATTCAGATCGATCTTATTCGGGAAATTATCAACGAGGGTCTGGAGTAAATTCCGCTCGCAGCGAGTTACATTGTCGTTTGTCATGGTGACCCCGCGCTCCTCAGGCCAACAATGTCGCCAGGCGCTCGGCCATTACATCCTGATTGAACGCTCGATTCACGAGTTCCTTAAGCGCCAACCCCTTTTGCTCGCTGGCTGGGTCTGCTCTGCATTGCTCGATGACCTGCACGAGATCCCCCTTCTTATTGCCATCAAAATAGTAGGCCTGGTCGTAGGTGATCTCACGAAAGACCTCCAGATCCGTACAAATGATAGGTGTGCCGAAAGTCGCCGCCTCAACGATCGGAATCCCGAATCCCTCGTTCAAGCTCGGAAAAATGAAGGCTTCGCAGGATCTTAACAGGTCGAATTTCTGGGCATCCGAGACGTAACCGGTGAAGTGGAGATTAGGGAAGTTCCCGGGCCTATGGTCCATGTAACGGTTCCCATCAATCTGCCCCATGACAACGAAATTCGCCTTGCCGACATAGGATTTGGAAGCCTCCACGAGAGCTGCAACATTCTTCCTCGGCTCGTCCGAAAGAATGCTACAAAAGAAAGGTAGATCTCCATTCCATACCGGTAGCGGAAAGAGCTTTCTTTTTGTTCGAGAAGAAGGTTTACGCTTGAAGATATCTACCAACCATTGCTTCTGCTCCTTCATTTTATTCCGGCGAATGGCTCGAACATAATTAGACGGCGCGCCTCTACCCCCGAGCAAGGCGGCCTGCTTAACTTCTTCGCGAATTGGAGGATAAATCGTTATCTCTCGGTCAACGGCATTATTTCCATAGATCCTTCTAAAGTAATTCCCCGTTGTCTCGGAATTATAAATGACGTTTCGTCCAACAGACATCGTACATTCCATCTTATGGACAAACAATTTGCGCCAATCGAATCCCATTGAAATTTCATAAAATGGGATAAGATCATGAATGACATACGATATGTCCTTGGAATCAACTCCCTCAATCTGAATATAATGCGGCGTATCAATGATAACTCGGTCAAAGCCGGTCGCATCTATCGCAACCGGCCGTAAATTTTGGTATCCTCGCCGAAATGATTCAGAATAAATGGCCCTATGTGTCAGAATAGCATCAAATATACGCAAATGATCGGAATAGGGCGAAGAGGCATATTCGGATAACTCGCCTTGTTCGATTGAGAACAAAAATTGTTCTCGGGCATTTTCCGCATCTTTCATCGCCAGGCGAAAATCCATCAATTGAGGATGCTCATCCGCAAGACGTTGTTCACTCTGGTCGGAATAGTGCCAATCGAAGCCAAATCTATCTCCTTCGAAATGACGCATCGCATCAGCGAAATAGGCTCTTCTCGTGCCCAGATCATTGATCTGTCTTCCAGCCCTCTGATTGGCAAACAAGAGCCCCGTCCGCGGGGGCTCGACAAGCAAAGTTACCTTGTGCCCTAATTTCTTGATGATCTGCACGACACCAAAGGTAAAATTAAAAATCCCTCGAGCATGTATCGGCGTTCCAAGACTGTCCGATATTAAAAGAACGTTTTTTTGCATGACCGGTAATGCACCCTTGTCTTATGAGCAATCAGGTCTCAATTAAAAAATTACTTATTCCGATGCTTCGGTGAACATTTCACAGCTTCGATGGCATCCATCGTGCGGAATGACCAGCGGCACTGATGAGGTCGACTGTCACGACGCCTCACGGTTGTAGATATCTTCCAGGCGGATGATGTCGTCCTCGCCGAAATAGCCGCCGGTCTGCACTTCGATGATCTCCAGATCGATCTTGCCGGGGTTCTCCATGCGATGCACCGCGCCGATCGGGATGTAGACGGATTCGTTCTCATGCACCGGTTTGACCTCGCTGCCGACGGTGACGAGAGCGGTGCCGCGCACCACGATCCAGTGCTCGGAGCGGTGATGATGCTTCTGCAACGATAGACGTCCGCCTGGCTTGACCACGATGGACTTGACCTGGTGCCGCTCGCTCAGATCCAGCGAGCGATAGCTGCCCCAGGGACGGAAGGATTGCCGGTGTTCCTGCGTCAGGGGGCGATGACTGGCTTTGAGCTGCTCGACCAGCGCCTTGACACCGGCTGCATCGTCGCGGCGCGCCACCAGGATGGCATCGGGCGTGACGACGACGGCAATGTCATCAAGACCGGCGACGGCGACCAGTGGTCCGTCCGTGGAGACGAAATTGGCGCGGGCATTGACGAAGGTTGCCTCGCCGCGGGCCGCATTGCCGGCCTCGTCCAGGGCGTGGAGATCGCGCACGGCGCTCCAGGAGCCGACATCCGACCAGTCGAAGGCCGCAGCCACTACGGCCGCGCGCGCCGTGCGCTCCATCACCGCATAATCGATGGAGCGGGCTTCGGCACGCGCGAAGGCGGCTGCATCAAGGCGCAGGAAGCCCAGATCGTTCTGGGCCCTGGCAACGGCCTCGGTCACTGCATCAACCGTCTCAGGCTCATGCGCCGCGTAGTCGCCGAGCAGCACGCCCGCCTGGAACAGGAAATTGCCCGAGTTCCACAAAAAGCCCTCGGCAACATAGCGCTCCGCCGTCGCCGCATCCGGCTTCTCGACGAAGCGGGCCACGCGCCGCCCGCCCACGGCGACCTCCTCGCCCGGCTCAATATAGCCATACCCGATGGCCGGACCGGTCGGCTCGATGCCGAAGGTCACGATATGGCCGGCCCTGGCGGCGGTGCCTGCATGCCTGCACGCTTGATGGAAGCCCTCGACATCCCGCACCATGTGATCCGCAGCCAAGGCAAGCACCAGGGCCGTCTCGCCATCCTGATCGGCGATATGGCGGGCGCCGGCGAGAATGGCCGGCCCCGAATCACGCGCCTGGGGTTCCAGCAGGACATCGGCCTCGATGCCGAGCGCTTCCAGCTGATCAGAGACCAGGAAACGATGATCCTTGTTGGTGACGATGACGGGACGTCCGAACAGACCTGCGTCGGCAACCCGGCGCAGGGTTTCCTGGAAGGTCGAGAGCGCCCCGAAAAGAGGCAGGAACTGCTTGGGGCGGTTGGAGCGAGAGGCGGGCCAGAGCCGAGTACCGGAACCACCGCACATGATCAGAGGGCGAATCGAATTGAATGGCTCGCGCTTGAATTCCATGATCTCGGACGCCACAAACACCTCCAGGCAGGTTCAGTCCTTGCGACAAACTCAGATCACGCAACGTCAGTGCCGCAAGGATTCTCTCGCATAAATACCGACATACTTATGACAATCAAGTGACATTCCAGAAGATCGAGGCGAAGATAAGGCCGCCTCTTCTGATAATACCACCACATTCACAAATATGGACAAATCCAGCCGAACATCAACGCGGTCGCTTTTTTGAAATATTTCCATTATAATCAGATACTTAAGTAAATTTCCGGCATTCTCATTCGACACATGTGCCGGCTTCAATTCTAAAAAATTATTGAAACATAGTATTATATTACTACAATTACTCAAGGTCATTTCGAATGCGCCGCCAAGGCGTCGTCACCCGCTCGACCAGAGCGAACGAAGCGACGCTTTCAAAGCAAGCGCGCCCCGCCCTTTCGGGCGAGGCGCGCTGGAGCAAAACCGCTCGATAGCTTGGACTTTAGCGCCCGATCGTCGACAGATTGGCGCCGGCGCTGACGATACCCACGCCTCCACCGATCATCTGCAGGAACTTGGCGAGGTCGGTCGAGGGCGCGTTCGAGATGTAGAGCACGTCCTTGTTGCGCATCAGGAAACGCTGCGACCACAGGAAGGAGCCTGGATTCTTCATGTCGAGGCGATAGACCACAGGCACGCTGCCCGAACGATAACCGGCCGGCGCCGCTCCGCCCCTGAGGTCGCGATAGGCGTCTGCATCTTCATAGCGGAACACGAAGACGCCGCTGGCATCCGAACGCTGGTCGTTGAGACCGCCGGACTTGCCGATGGCTTCCGCGAGAGTGACCCTGTCGCTCGTAAACTCGATGGTGTCGTTTTTCCCGGTGGCGCCGAGCACGGTGAAGGTGCGCGGCTCGCGATAGATGAAGAGCTGATCGTCCGCGCGCATATAGATGTTCTCGCGCGGATTGGAGACCAGAGAAGTCAGGCTTTCCACGCCCGTGCGCGATCCACGGGTCAGGCGAACGAAGAGGTCGTGGGCGGCTGCCCGCGGGCCGCCAGCGAGAGCGATCGCATCCAGCACGCGCGTGCCCTTGACGGCAAGGGGGAAGCGCCCGCCCTGGCCGACTTCGCCGGACACCGTGACGAGATTGGCGGCATTCTGGGTAAGCGTGACCAGCACCTGTGGTTCAATCGCCTTGGAGGACAGGGCGCTGACAACAGCCTGGCCCACCTGAGCCGGTGTACGCCCGGCTGCGACGACGCTGCCGGCATAAGGCACGTTGATGCGCCCGCCGCGATCGATCTGCTGGGGCGGCAACTGCACGCTCTTGCTGCCTGCGCTGCCGGTGGCGTCGGAGGTGCCGAACAGGCCGCCCGAACTCGCCTCGAAAATGGAGACCGACACCATGTCGCCCACGCCCAGCGTGCCGCTCGACGGCGGGCCTCCGGCAGCAAAGCTGCCAAGGAAGCCGGTCGGCCGATGCCGCGACAACACGGCGACCGTCGCAGCGTTGACGTCGAAGATGGAATAGGGGCTCGCAACTCCGCGCGCCTGCGCACCGCCACCCTGCTGATTGTTCAGAATGGTTTTGGCCGTGGGGCCAGCATTCGGCAGGCTGGAGCAAGCCGAAAGGCCGGCGGTGATCAGGAGAATGATTGGAATACGCAGCACTTCAACATCACTCGCTTTTCAACGGCACCATTTCTTTTTCCCATCACTGACAGATCGGAACAAGCTTTGATGCTCTTTGTGGTAAAGATCTCAATTCCGAAAGAGGTAACATTTGCCGAAACAGCCATTTCCTCTGAACATTTCCCAATCGACGCCGACGACATGGACACCACGACTTCAGACGCCGAATCGGCCTCTACCCATCTCGCCATGGAAACCTCTTTCGCTCGGGCCAACGCAAACTCCCCGCTCCCTTGTCCCACATTTTCGCTTCCGTTCCTGTCTCCCGAAAGGTAAGTAGGAATCATGAAAATTGGCGGAGGGCTTTGGCAGTGCCGACCAAAGGAGGCTGCATGACAGCCCGGGCCAATTTGCAAACTTTCAGTGATAATGCAACAGAAATTGCGCCGGCTGCGGCAGCTATCCCGTCACGAAATCTACACATTAGATTCTCTTCTGGGAACGTATCTTTAATCGCACACCATGTTTTTCCAACTTTCATCAAGAAAAAAATTAGGTATTCTTATAATATACTACCCTCCGATAGCCAGCATTCCGCTCGAATTCCCCTGGAGGACGCCTCGACCGCGAATTGTAATCGCCAGAAGCCTGTCTGCGAAATCGGCACTACTCCTTTAGTAGTAGAACATCACGTCCTTGCATCGTCACTTCCACCGGCACGCGTAAGCAGTTTCCGCCTAGAAGGACATCCGGCCAGGTCTTTCAGACTCGCAGCGCGATCCAACTCACGGCTGTCTTTGACCGGCCCGCGCACGCAAGCGGCACTGAAGCCGCGATCTTCTGTCAGTGTCTCCGGCTCGTTGTCGGCCGGGCTCGTTCCCCTGCCCCATGAGGTATGCTGATGGATCAGTCCTGGTTGCCTCGTCCTGGCAGCGTTATCGGCCTGCCCTTGGTCACCCTGCTGCGCTTTCCCGATCTGGGCGAGTTGCTGCCGGATTACCGGCTGGTGGCGCTGGAACGGGCCGGAGCGCGGGTTGACGCCATCGCCGGCTGGGGCCGCAAGCTGCCGGCCCGCTGGGCCAGGCATAGGGCTGCCCGGCTTTCCCGCCCCTTCTTCACGCTGGAGGACGGCTTCCTGCGCTCGGTCGGCCTCGGCAAGATGGGGGCGGCCGCCGTTTCGGTGGTGATGGACGACCTCGGCGTCTATTATGACGCCCGCACACCGTCGCGGCTCGAACACGAATTGGCGCGGGGGGATTTCCGCGCGTCCCGGCCACGCGCGGCCGCCCTGCGCGAAGACATCGTGCAACGACGGCTGACCAAATATAATCACCTTCCCGACACGCCCGTGTCGCTGGGGCCGCGCGGAAACCGGCGGATCCTGCTGGTGGAGCAGGTCGCGGGCGATTTGTCGATCGCCGGGGCCTGCGCCGACGAGACGAGTTTTGCCGCCATGCTGGCCGATGCCCTCGCCCTGCAGGACGCGCAGGTCATCATCCGCTCCCATCCGGATGTGATGGCGGGCCGAGCCCAAGGCAGCTTCGCCGGCCTCCCGGCCGCTGCCCATCTGCACCGGCTCGATGATGCGGTCTCCCCCCATGCCGTGCTCGACGAGGTCGACGAGGTCTGGACCGTCTCAAGCCAACTCGGCTTCGACGCCCTACTGCGCGACCTGCCGGTGCGGTGCTATGGCGTGCCCTTCTACGCCGGCTGGAGTTTGACCGAGGACCGGCCGGTCCGGCCGAGCGCGCACAAAGCCTTGGCCCGCCGCCTTCAGGCACGGACCGGCGCCCCGCTCGACATCGTCGATCTCGTCGATGCCGCCCTGATCCGCTACCCGCTCTATGCCGATCCGGTCACTCGCCGCGCCGCCAGTCCTGAACAGGCGATCGCACGGCTACAAGGCTGGCGAGCCCATGCCGGCCGCTGGCGCGGGGAGACCGAGGCCGTCGCCATCAAACAGCACAAGCGGCCGATATTGCGGCGCTACTGTGCCGCCCCCGGCGGTACCCTTCGCTTCAGCGCAGCGGCCTCCGGCAAGGCACGGCAACTGAGTTGGGGTCTGCCGCCTTCCGCCGCCGGCGGGGCTGCGAGGGCACCAGCAATCACGGTCGAAGACGGTTTCCTCAGATCGGTCGGGCTCGGCTTCCCCGGCACCGTGCCGATCTCGCTGTGCTTCGATGCCAGCGGCATCTATTACAATGCAACCGCCATCAGCGACCTCGAAACCCTGCTCGAAACCGGCACGTTTCCTGCCGAACTTACCGATCGCGCCGCCCGGCTGCGCCAAGCGATCCTGCAGGCCGGCCTGACCAAATATAATCTGAGCAGCGACGTGCCTGACGAGGTTCCTCGGCAGGCGCGGGGCCGCCGGCGCGTGCTGGTGACGGGACAAGTGCCGGATGACCAATCCCTCAAGCTGGGCCTGCCCTGCCAGGCCAGCAATCTCGAATTTCTCCGGGCCGTCCGCCGGGACTGCCCCGACGCCTTCGTCATCTTCAAGGAGCACCCCGATCTGGTGTCCGGCAAACGGCCCGGCCTGAGCGATCGGAACGAGGCCAGCGCCCTGGCCGATCATCTGGCGGTGTCGGGCGATGCGGCGGCCTGGATCGACTTTGCCGACGAAGTGCATGTGCGGACCTCGCTGGCAGGATTCGAGGCCCTGTTGCGAGACAAGCCCGTGACCTGCCACGGCGCGCCCTTCTTTGCCGGCTGGGGCCTGACGACCGACCGCGTCGCCATACCGCGCCGCACGCAACGCCGCACGCTCGACGAATTGGTGGCTGCCGCCCTCATCCTCTATCCGACCTATCTTCACCCCGTCCGGCGGCTGCCAATGGAAGCCGAAGACGCGGTGGCCTGGTTGAGCGCGGCGCGCCAGGCCCCTGCCGGCAGAACCAACCCCTTGCACCGAATCATACGCTGGTGGCCACGCAATGCAGTTTCTTTTTGACGTATCGCGGCACCTGCGCCGGCTCATTCGCACCACGCCCACCGGCATAGACCGGGTTGATGCCGCCTATATCCGGCTGCTGCCCGATCTCGCCGGCGACGTCTCCTTCGTGGCCAAGATGCCCGGCTTCAACGGCCTGCGGCGTGTCGATAGGCTCCTGCCATCCACGGAATACCTGGCCTGGCAGGGCTCCGGCGTCGAAGAGGATCGCATCTACACCGATTTGGCCGATTATCTGGCCGCACCGGCCTGGCTCTCCGAACGCGGCTGCCGCCGCCTGGCGGAAACCGGCCGTACCGAGCCTTCCGCCGCCCGGGTAGCGCTCGCCGGCATGCGGCAGGTCTTCGGCACCCGGGACTTGCCTCCCGACCTGCGCGGATCGGTGTATCTCAATACCTCCCACTCCGGCCTGGAAAACACACTTAAAATTCAGGAGATGAAGCGGCGAGGCGCCCGCATCGTCGCCATGTTGCACGACCTCATTCCTATCGATTTTCCGGAGTTTTGCCGCGAAGGGGAGGCGGACAAGCATCACCGACGCATGCTTTCCTTGCTGCAGCACGCGGATCTGATCATCGCCAATTCGGCTTATTCGCGCGATCGGTTCATCGCATGGCTGGCGACGATCACCCCGTGGGGCGAACGTCGCTCCCCTGCGCCACCCATCGTGGTAGTGCCTCTGGCCGTCGAGAACGAGTTCCTGACCCGCCAGGCGCTGCGGCCACCCCCGTCACAAATACCTTATTTCGTCTGTCTCGGCACGATCGAGGCCCGCAAGAATCACACCCTGCTCCTGCTGCTTTGGCGCCGGCTCGCCGAGAAACTCGGTACGGCCTGTCCGCGCCTGGTCCTGGTGGGACGGCGAGGCTGGAAGGTCGATCAGGTCCTGGATCTGTTGACCCATGCGGCACCGCTGGCCCGCCACGTCGTGGAAGTTTCGGACCTCAGCGACCGAGCCGTGGCCTCCTTGATTGCCGGCGCTCACGGCATGGTGCAGCCGTCATTGGTGGAGGGGTTCGGGCTGCCGATCCTCGAAGCCAATGCCCTCGGCGTGCCGGTGATCGCCTCAGATATTCCCGCCCACCGAGAAGTGGCGGACCTTGCCGGCCATCACGGCATCAGCCTGGTCGACCCCATCGACCTGCCGCAGTGGATGGGCGCGGTGACGACGCTGGCCTCGGACCGTTTCGAGCTCAGCACCCGTGTCGCCGTGTCCACATGGCAGGATCACGTACAGCAGGCCCTCGAGGTCATGCGCGATCATTTCCAGCACTCGGCCTCGAAAAACAACTTCGTCAGGCGGAGGCCAGCATGAGAGAGGACTGTTTCATGCTACCATCTACCTTAGGGAATTTTCCCATGTGAGATACAATTTTCTACTTTATCAAACCAGCCTTGGTAAAACTCCTTTGTGGTTACAGCCAAATCATCATATCTTGCATTGGTCGGGTGGATCCTCCACCTTCGAGCTCACATAGAACTGAAGATGTTATTTCCGAGCTACCTGTTGCATCAATGCTACAGACTCGTGTTTCGAAAACTGGCATGGTGACCTTACCTTTAGGAGTAACGCATATGAGAATCTCTGCAGCAGCAATTGCTCTCCTGCTCACGTCGACGGCCGCTATCGCTGCCGATCTTGCGCCTGCACCCGTTGAGCCTGTGGCACCGGTTGTCCTGCCGTTTTCCTGGACGGGCTTTTATGCTGGTGCGAACGTCGGTTATGCCTTTGGCGGCCGCGATACGGTTGGCATTCATAATCCGACTTTCATCGGCGACATCGGCAAGCTGACGGGCAAGGGTTTCCTTGGTGGCTTGCAGGCCGGTTATAACTACCAGTTCGACAACATCGTGGTCGGTATCGAAACCGACTTCCAGGGTGCCCAGATCAAGGACACCGTGCATGGCGTCGTCGCTGGCGCTCCCGGTCGCGCTCGCTCGGACATCAAGTGGTACGGCACGCTGCGTCCGCGCATCGGCTATGCCTATGATCGCTTCCTGATCTACGCAACCGGTGGTCTGGCCTACGGCAACATCGACTACAAGCTGAGCTATAACGGCGCTTCCTTCAGCGACAGCAACACCAAGGTTGGCTGGACAGCAGGCGCCGGTGTCGAATACGCCTTCACCGACAACATCTCGGGCCGTATCGAATATCAGTATGTGAATTTCGGCAGCTACACGGTACGCGGCGGCGGCACCCTCAATTCCAAGGCCTCGCCGGACTTCCACGCCGTGCGCCTCGGTGTGAACTACAAGTTCTGATCTAGCGCTGCTGCATTTGATTCATCGCATAAACGGGGGCATTTTTGCCCCCGTTTTTGTTTGTTGGAATGACGAGAACGACACGGGCGCGTACGAAGTGGACGGGCGTTGCCAGCACCATCAGAGTATGCTCTCATCCATTCTAAGTCGGCTAAATAAAATGCTGCATGGCCTTTGCGGCACCGGGATATGGTCGCATTTGGACGGCCCTGCGTTCCTGCTGGCCATCAGGATGCTTCACCATACTATTCGAGAATGCGAAGTTCCGTAACGCGATTTCAAGCCGATTTCGGCACACGCGCAGGGCTTCTTTTCGGCAGTTCCACCACATTGTCGTCGATGCGACTGATCAGGTTGCTGATAGTGAGATCGAAGTAACGGCTGAGATAATAGGAGCCGTTGATCTGCGTCTCGACCACCAGGTGACTGATGAAGGCGTTTTTCGCCGCTGCGTTGGGCAGGAAGGGAGCGTTCCAGAACTGTTTCAACTTGTCTTCGCCGCCCTGGGCCACGAGGCCATCAATGGCATAATGCGCATTCCCGAGCACGAATACCGGGCAATTGCGCTGCAGAGCCAGTATTCCCGTGGTGCTGTTGACCGTGATCATACCACGAGCGTGCCGGATCAGCAGTCCCGTCGGCCCGTCGTCGATCAGGGAGACCCGATCCGCCACCCCCGCCAATTTGGCAAGCTGCGCCACGAAACGGTGGTAGGGCCGATGTCCGCGGTCGAGCGGATGGGCCTTGAAGGCAAGGCGGGTGCCAGGCGGTGCATGCTTGGCAAAGGAGCGGATCGTGGCTTCGATCATGCGCTCCATGGTCCAGCCCGCCCCATGGACGCGCAATTGCAGATCATCGTGGACCTGAAGGGCCGCAACAAAATATTTGCGGTCGAAATGATCGACGAGGTCGATGATCTTCTTCGCATTGGTCCAGCGATCGGTGTATTTGCGGATGGCATTGCGACTCCAGAGCATCGCCTCTCCGAGCAAGGAACGCTCGCGATGATGCGAGTATTGTCGGAACACCACATTGCCGGCCGACATCGCCACGTAATACTTGAAGGCCCACCAAGCCATGGGCTTGAAGCTCGTCGCCGGGATCGTCACCGGCGCCTCGATGGAGGTCACCTTGGTGCGGTCATAGGCCGACAGGACCCGCGGTAGGGGTGAGGCCGCATTGTTGCCCTCTCGCTCGGCGGTCACATAATCGGGCCGGATATAGCCTTCCTCGAGGCACCAGACATCGACACCAAGCTCCCGGCACAGGGCCACGGCCACCTGGTGATAGGGGCGCTGGTCACCGAACAGGATTACCTTGTCCGGCTTCTGGCCAAGCAGGAACTGTGAGAACCAGCCACGCCAAGCCGACAGGCTGTCGGAAAACATGACGAACGGAATCCGCCTGGAATAGATGCGGTCTCCGAGATTGAAATTGATCTTGAGGACTCTGTCGCCACGCGCCAGGAGCGATTGCGCAAGCTCGGAGAAAAAGGGCCCCACCGGTCCCTGGAGCAGCACAATGAACTTGGGACGCGGCATCGGCAATCCGATAATTGATTCAAACTGGAACAGCCTGGACATACTGATAGTTCTTGTCGCAAATATGTACATACGGCTGATTTGACAGGGTGCCTCTCCGGTAGGCACCGCAGCATCGGATCCCATTTCTGACGCGTGTCCGACGTTGTGGGTTGTCACTCTAGCATCATTTTTGCCGAAAGCCGGCATCCACTTTTCGGCACGATGCTCTATTCTGCGGCAATGCGTTCGAGCGCCCGGCCGAAGGCGCGTGCGGCGGGCCCGAGCGGTCGATCAAGGCGATGGGCGAGATAGGCCTCCGTGCCGGTCCGGGCATGGCGACCCAGATCCTTCGTGCGCAGCCGGACAAGACGGCCTTCGAGAAGATCCCGTTCCACCTGCCAATAGGGCAGCCTGCCCCAGCCGAGGCCGGCCAGGATCATGGCGTGCTTGGTATCCTGGCCGCCGACCCGGCAGGTCTGTGGTGACAACACGCCGAAATCCCGCCCCTCCGACAAGGTGGTCGGATCGACCAGAACGATCTGCAGATGATCCGCGAGTTCGGCAACCTCGATCGCCTGGTCGTCGCTGCGCGTCGCCAGCGCGTGCCCCGCAGCGGCGACCGCCACGATTTCGATGGAGGACAGGGCCTGTAGCGACACGCGCGGATCACGAAAGCTCTCCCCGGTGATCACGGCCAGCACACTGCGCCCGGCCAACAAGGCGGCAAGCGGGCCGCCGAGCGGTTCGACGGCCAATCTGATCGCGACCGACGGGTAGTCCTGCCGCATTGCTTCGAGTGCCTCGCCGATCCAGGCAGTCGGAAACAGTGTGTCCACCACCAGGGAAAGTTCGAGCTCCACCCCCTCCCCCAGCCCATGGGCGCGGGCACGCATGGCGTCCACGCGCAGGAGGATGTCGCGTGCATTGGCGAGCAGCGCCTTGCCCTCCACGGTCAGCACCGGGCGATGACCGGAGCGATCAAACAGGGCCAGCCCAAGTTCGGCTTCCAGATTGGCGATGGCATGGCTTACCGCCGACTGCACGCGCGACAGCCTGGCAGCTCCCGATCGAAAGCTGCCGCTGCCGACAACCGTCACGAAGATTCGTAGTTGATCGAGGGTAAGGGCATCAATCATGATCAATTCTTTCGATCAATTCGATGCCATTTATATCACTCCGATCGATAGGCAGGAAATGCCATGCTCCCATCATTCAGGAATGACGAGGAGTTGACGATGACGTCCGTGCTGGTTCTGTATTATTCCTCCTACGGCCATATCGAGGCCATGGCGCAGGCGGTGGCGGAAGGCGTAGGCGAGGCCGGCGCACGAGCCGTGGTGAAAAGGGTGCCGGAAATCGTACCGGATGCGGTCGCCATCCGCGCCGGCTACAAGCGGGATCAGCGCGCGGAGATTGCCGATATCGCCGAGCTGGCCGATTATGATGCCGTCATCTTCGGCACGCCGACCCGCTTCGGCACGATGGCCGCACAGATGAAGAACTTTCTCGACCAAGCCGGCGGGCTATGGGCGCGCAATGCCCTGGTCGGACGCATCGGCAGTGTCTTCACCTCCACCGGCAGCCAGCATGGCGGGCAGGAGGCCACGATCCTGTCCACCCATATCGTGCTGCTGCATCTGGGCATGGTCGTTACCGGCCTGCCTTATACCTTCCAGGGCCAGTCGCGCATGGACGAGATCACTGGCGGTTCACCCTACGGCGCTTCGACGCTGGCCGATGACGGTCGCGGCGGCAATCGCAAGCCCAGCGCCAACGAACTCGACGGCGCGCGCTTCCAGGGGCGCCATGTCGCCCATCTCGCCCGGGCCCTTGCTGCCGCGCGGCTCCAGGAGGCGGCCTGATGGTCACGACCATCCCGCTGCCCAGCACCACCACGGCCTGGCCGGCCATGGTGGCGGTGGTCGCCTGCGGCATCGCAGCCTCGCTGCAGGTCGGCAAGGCGCTGATCGCCACGCCCATGCTGCAGGCCGATCTCGGCCTTACCCTTGGCGCCATTGGCTGGCTGGCCGGGATCTTTGCCATGCTCAGCCTGGTTTGCGGGGTGCCGGCGGGTGCGATCATCACAGGTTTCGGGGATCGCCGCGTGCTCCTGCTAGGCCTGGGCGCCATCGCAGCCGGTAGCGGCCTCGGTGCCCTTGCCTCCCACTATGGTGCACTGGTCGCTTCACGCATCGTCGAAGGCCTCGGATTCCTGATGGTCACGGTGGCAGGTCCCGCCATCCTGAACCGGATCTGCCCGGTCGGGCGGCGCGATCTCGCTTTTGCCGTGTGGAGTTGTTTCATGCCGGCCGGCATGGCCCTCGCCATGCTCGCCGGGCCGCTTTTCAGCGACTGGCGTGCCATCTGGTGGTCCGGTGCGATCATCGCATGCCTTGCCATCCTGGCGGCCTTGCTCACCGTGCCGGGCGAACAGCAGTCGAGTGCGCCTCCGCCGCAGCACCTCGGCCGGGATGTCCTTGCCGTGGTGACGGCCGGCGGGCCCCCACTGCTTGCCTTGTGCTTTGCTCTCTACAGCCTGATGTTCTTTGCCCTGTTCAGTTTCCTGCCAGTGCTGCTGATGCAGCATATGGGCTTGAGTTACGGTGCCGCCGGCATGCTGAGCGCCCTGGCAAGCGCATCGAACATCATCGGCAATCTCGCGGCAGGCTTTCTCCTTTCGCGTGGTGCCGGCCGCGCCATCCTGATCGCGGGCGCCAGCCTGGTGATGGGAATCACCGCGCCCAGCGTGTTCCTGCAGATCTTTCCGGACGGCCCGACGCTGCTGCTGTGCATGCTGTTCTCGGCCGTGGGCGGCATCATCCCGGCGACATTGCTGTCCTCCGCGCCTGTCGTGGCGCCCGCCACATCCCTGGCTCCCATCGTGGTCGGCCTCGCCATGCAAGGCAGCAGCCTCGGCCAGGTGGCGGGGTCGGTCGCCGTGGGTGGGCTCATCGATGCCTATGGCTGGCGATCGGCCGGCCTGCTCGTCATTGTGGCGGCCATCGCAGCCATCGTCGTCGCCCTGGTCCTCAGCCGGGCGACAACGAGGTCATGAAGGTTGTCACGGCGTCAAATCAGCCTCGGTGCTTGCGAGAGCAAGCGAATTCGACCGCCGGCGCAGACGTGCCAGGAAACGCTGATAGCCGGGCTGCCGGGTGAGAAGGCTGCTGCCAAGATCGCTCAGGAAGGCCGTATCCTCGGGCTTGAGGGCGAGCGTGTTGTGCAAGGCGAGGATTCGCCGCGCCATGGCAGGCTCCCGAACATCCGCGAGGGCGACCCGGATGATCGCGACATCGAGGTCACGGCAGGTGAGGTGAGTTGTTCCACGGCAACGCCATCTCATCAGTTCCCGCCGCCAGGACGGCAGGCGGCGGCGTAGTTCGTCGAAGCTCTGGAGATTGGGAATGTTCATCAGGGCATCGGTCGCCGCCACGATCGCGTCCTTGGCATAGGGGCTGTCCGACGTCTCGGAAAGATTGCCACCAAGACGGGTGGAGGCATCCACGACGATGAAGAGCAGGTGCCGAACCCGGCTCGCCGTCTCCGCCGGCAGCGGTTCAGGTGCCCCCCGGTTCAGGAGATGCAGGAGCGCCGACGTGCCGATGCCGTCAACGAGCCCGCCATCATAGAGCTTGAGGAAGTTGAGATCCCCGGCACTGCGATAGCGATCGAGCGCCTCCCGATATTGCTGCTCAACCAACGATTGGGCACGGATGTCCGCCTTTGCGCCGGCTGCCGGGACACCCTCGGCATCGGCCGGGCAGCTCGAACGATAATTGCGCAGCGTGATGGGCGCGAAGGCAACGGGTACCGCCGCGGATGCCGCCACCGCATAGGCAAGAGGGTAATCGTCGAAATTGCTGCAGATGGCGGCAAAGGATGTTCGGTCGAAGATGAAGGGCGCACGGTTGTAGAGGTCGGTGGCATGGATCACCAATCGGGGGCGGCCAGGTCGATCCAGCATCCCCAGCGTGGCGCCATGATAGAGATTGGCATCCAGCCATGGCGGCAGGCCGTTGCGATCGTTGACGCCGCCGCGATAGCCGCGCAGCAGATTGGTCGGGCTCAGGCTGGTGCGCAGCGAGGCCTCGGCATTGCGCGCCAGGAAATCGCGCCGAAAGCCGGGCAATCCCGCCGGCCCATGCAGAGCGAAATAGGAAGCCAGCATGGCGCCCCCCGACACGCCCGCCGCCACGGCGACATCATCGGCCAGGCTACGGCCGGCGACGGTCGAGGGCGTTTGGGCGAGGTTGGCGAGAACGCCGTAGCCGAAAGCGGCCGAACGGGCGCCACCACCGGAAATGGTGAGCACGATTGCAACATCGCCTCCCCGCGCTGGGCTGCTTGCCGGGATGGAGCCCGTGACGAGTCCGAGCGGTGCATTGGTTGGCCGCGTATCCGGTGCTGCGCACCCGGCAAGCAGGCAAGCTAGCGCCAGAAACACCACCAGATGTGACCGGCGTGCGGTGACCAGGGATGATCGGCGGGAGGCGGGGCGTCGTGAAGGAGGGGCAATCATCATCGCATTCGGGAACGCTGCAACAGCCCTCCGCAGCGCGGGGGCTGGCAGGGAGCGACACCGACTTTCCGGGCCCTCAATTGCAGGAGCCTTGCATGATCGCCGGCGCTGCGTTTTTTTAAGAGCGCCCGCCGCGGGCAGGGGCCGGCCGGTCATGATCCGCCCTACGCCTTATCTCATCGAGCCGTTCGAGCCGGACGCGCTCCATCCGTCGCACCTGGCGTACTCCCCAAAGGATGGCGAACTCACCGCCGACAAGCACGATTGCGACCAGAAGGCCTAGACTGAGGGGATCACGGTCGCTGCCCTTCAGTATGAAGCCCAAACTCAGGAATGGGACATTCCAGGCCAGACTGCCGAGCAGGGCCGCCAGGATGAACCGACGCAGTTCAAGTCGGAAAACACCAGCAGGCAGGCCGAGATAGACGCGGACGGTCGGAATCGTATGGCCGACCAGGGTTGCCCAAAACTGATTGCGCCGATAGCGCTCGACCAGACGCAGATACAAAGGCAGCGGCAGCAGAACGAAACGTCCGTAGGCGGCCACCAGGGTTTCGACCCGGTGCGGGCCGAGAGCTCGGCCCAATCCATACCAGCACACGGACCCGATCGTCGACCCGACCGTCGTGGCGATCACTGTGGCCGCGAGCCCGGGGCCATCGCGCGCTGCCATGCCCAGAAACATCAGCAATATGTAGGAAGGTATGACCGGCAGGAATTTTTCCGCGATGGCCAGGCAGGTAATGCCGGCGAGGCCGAAACCGAGCATCGCGACGATGGCGGGAGACATCTCCATGGCCGGTTCACAGCCCGGACGGCAATAGGGACCGGCGCCGCCTGATCCGATAGACAGACGCTGGTGGAAGATTGCGTATGGTCCAGCCGGTACGCTCGGCCTCGAGGCCCAGGCCGTCGAGAATTTCCCGCCTAACCGGGCAGCGCGGACCGTAGGTGATCTGATAGAAGGCCCCGCCGAGAGCCATGCAGGCGAAAGCGCCGGTGAGAATGGCCGAAGCCTTGTCCGAAGGCATCGCCAGGATGCCGAGCCCGCTGATCACAGCGCCAACCGGTGCGCCGACATAAAGACTTGTTGTTGCCAGTTCCGCCGCATCCATGTGGAACACCCGGGCCAGGGGAAAGCGGCGGCCGAGCAGGCGCGCGAAGGTCGCGTCATATTCCACCAAGGTGATGTTCTGCTCCGGCACACCTCGCTCGAGCAGAGCCTGGGTGAAGGGGCCCGTGCCGGGGCCAAGCTCCAGAATCGGCCCGGTCCTTGGCGTGATCTCCTGCGTCATCAGGGAGGCCACGACGTTGCCGGAGGGAGCCACGGCAGCCACGCGAATCGGGTTGCTGATCCAGGCCCGGAAGAATGGCAATGCGTCAGAAACCGGCATCATGACCTCCCTTGGGCAGGAGAGGCTCAGCGGGATCGAAGCTCTGCGCGACGGGTCGGTCGATCAATCTCGATAACATTCTCGGGTCATCCACGGTATGAGGGCTGTTCCCGTTCTCAATGAACGGGCGATCGACCGGCCGAGGGGGTTCCGATGGGTTCTCAGGCGACCGAATCGATTACCAACTGGTCCCATGCCTGGGTTGCGGGAGCCTGTCGCCAGGGCGCTTCCGGTCCGTTGTCCGCCGGGGCGCGAGATTTCTCTGCAAGGTTGATGCAATGCTGGCGGCGTAATGTGCTTCTGCACGAAATGATGTGAGCGGAACAGAAAAGGCGGAACGCACAATGCGGGTATTGCTGGTAGAGGACGAACCGGAGATGGTGTCGGCCTTGCGCTCCGCCCTGGTTCGCCACGACATGATCGTCGACCATGTCTCGAGCATTGCCGCCGCCGAAGGCGTGCTCTCCGATCGCGTGCACGATGCCATGCTGCTCGATCGTCAGCTGCCGGACGGCGACGGCCTGTCGCTGATTCCCACGTTGCGCGCCAGCGGCAATGCCCTGCCGGTACTGGTGCTGACCGCCCGGGGCGACCTGCCCGATCGTGTCGCCGGGCTGGAACATGGCGCCGATGACTATCTTGGTAAGCCCTTCGCATTCGAGGAATTGCTGGCACGGCTGCGGGCCTTGCTGCGCCGCCCCGCCCATATGCAGTCCCACGTCGTGCGGGTCGGGCGGCTCTGCTTCGACTTCACTCATCAGGAGGCCAGCGTTGCCGGCATCCCGCTGGAAATGCCACGGCGGGAACTGCTGGTGCTGGCAGCCTTGGTGCGGCGCATGGGGCGCATGGTGCTGCGCTCCTTCCTGATGGAAGCGGTGTTCGGCATGGATGACGAAATCCAGTCCAACGCACTCGATACCCATGTTTCACGCTTGCGCCGCAAGCTTGCCGACGCCGACGCCAGCGTCACCATCAACGGCATTCGCGGCGTCGGCTATCTCCTGCGCGAGACGCCATGATCGCCACCGCCCCGCCCTCTTTGCGCTGGCGCCTGGTCAAACGGCTGGTTGCCTTCCAGACCGTCATGCTCACACTCATCGTGGTGATCCTGGTCTTTGCGGTCTGGGGTACGGCACGCATTGTCGATGCCTATGAAGACAGTGCCCTTGATGTGCTTCGCGATGCCGTGGTCCGCCAGGCGGATGGTGGGCTCGCTCTAGCGAAAACCGGCGATTTGGCACGATTGCGGGAGGATGCCCCCGATCTGTGGTTCGTCATCCGAGACAAGCAGGGCCAGGAACTGAAAGAAGGCACAGTTCCCGCCGACTACGCCGCGATCGTGGCCGACATCGGCCTTATCCAACAGATGCGGCTCGGCGAGGACCAGCCCGGCATCGACAAGCCGGATGCCGTGCTCAAATGGGTCGAGAGCGCCGCCGGCCGCGTGCAGATCCTCACGGGCACGCAAGGCCATATGTCCTGGCAACATCTGTTCTGGGGCGTATCGCTGAGTTCGGCCACCGTGATCGGACCGCTCTTCGTGCTGATGGCGCTGGTCACCCTGATCGTCACACCGATCGTGGTGCGACGGGCGCTGAAGGGGCTCGGCGCGGCGGCAATGCAGGCCGAGCGCATCGACATCGCCCAGCGCGGCGTCCGCCTGCCTCTGTCTGGCGTGCCCGCCGAGATCCTGCCTCTGGTCAAGGCCGTCAATGACGCATTGGTTCGCCTCGACAATGGCTATGAACGGCATCAGCGCTTTCTCGCGGACGCGGCACATGAGCTGCGAACGCCGATCGCCATCCTGACCACCCGCATCGCTTCGCTACCGCCGGGTGCGGAGAAAAGCCGGCTTCTGGAAGATGCCAATCGGCTGGCTGTGCTGACGGGGCAATTGCTCGATTTCCAGCGCCTGGACCAGCAGGACAGGCCGACGTCGGCGGTCGATCTCGCCGCGCTCGCCCAAAGGGTAATCGTCGATCTCGCGCCTCTGGCCTTTGCCGCCGGCTATGAGATCGACTTCAAGGCGGACGACGGGCCGATCCTGATCACAGGCGACCAGACCTCGCTCGAGCGGGCGTTGACCAATCTCGTCCAGAACGCCATCGATCATGGCGGACGCCGTGGCACCATCAGCGTGCGCGTCGACCGCGGCGGCCGCATCGAGGTCTGCGACGAAGGCGACGGCATTCCCGTTGCGGAAACCGAACGGATTTTCGAGCCGTTTCATCGCCTGCGCCAGGACGGTCGCGGCGCGGGGCTCGGTCTCAACCTCGTGCGCGAGATCGTGCGCCTGCATGGCGGCCATATCGCCGCATCCAACAACCGCACGGGCGGCGCCTGCCTGGAAATCGACCTGCCCCTGGCATCCCGACAGGCTGAGAGAAGGGCGCCGTCTTAAGCGACCGCTCATTCGTCGACCCGCCCTCGCCTTGAGGATAACGTTCAAGGCCGGCGAGCGCACCTGCGGCCACAAGCTCACCCCTCCAGATCGGCCTTGAGCTTGTCGAGAATGGTGAGGGCATGGGTGGCATAGCCGCTGATCCAGCGGTCGTGGATGCGCTTGATCGGCAGCGCGTTGAGGTGGTTCCAGCGCTCGCGCCCTTCCCGCCTGACGATGACCAGATCGGCCTCCTCCAGCACTTTGAGATGCTGCATGACGGTGCAGCGATCCATATCCGCAAAGGCTTCGCAGAGCATGCCGGTGGTGCGCGCCTCCTCCTTGAGGTGGTCGAGCATGGCCCGCCGGCGCGGATGGGCCAATGCCTTGAAAACCAGGTCTTCTTTGAGTTCGCTTGACATGTTATAAACTTATAACATATTCTAGCCTCCTGCAACAGGGAGAAACGCGATGAAGCCGGAATTCAGGGTCTCCGGGCGGATCTCAAGGCCGGTTCGCGAGGTATTCGACGCCGTGATCAACCCCGGCAAGCTCAGCGCCTATTTCACCACGGTGGGCGGCGCCAGCGCGCCGCTGGTGACCGGCGCGACGGTGGTGTGGTGGGGCGAGGTTCCCGTCGAAGTGGACGAAGTGGTGGCCGACAGCCGCATCGTATTGCGCTGGGATGGGCCCAAATCCGCCGATGGCGTGGTGCTCTACAAGACTCATATCGAGATGAATTTCCAGGCGCTGGAAAACGACGCCACGCTGGTCACCATTGCCGAGACGGGCTGGCGCGAGGACGCCCAGGGCCAGCGCGCCTCCTATATCAACTGCGAGGGATGGTCGCAGATGCTGTGCTGCCTGAAGGCGTTCCTCGAACACGGCATCAATCTGCGCGAGGGCTATTATCGCAGCGAGTTGGCCGGCGTGCCGGCGAGCGAGCCGCGCTGCACATCCCCCTGACAAGATAAAGGAAGCAAGCATGGCTGCGAACATCTATGGCGGCATCGACATCGCCATGAAGGTCCCACCTCATCAATATCAGGCCACGGTGGCGTTCTATCGCGATGTGGTCGGCCTGAAGCCGATCACCGACAAGGCACCCGCCATCGGCTTCGAACTCGGCCCCAACAAATTGTGGCTCGACGAGGCGCCAATGCTGAGCCAGGCCGAGATCTGGCTGGAGCTGTTCACGGACAATTTCGACACGGCGGCCGACCATCTGTCCCGCGCCGGCGTGGTCCGCTGCGACGCTATCGAGCCCCTGCCGGACGGATTCAAGGGGGGCTGGATTACCAGCCCCGCCAATATCGTCCACATGGTGCGTGAGCCGAACGCCTGGTGACCCCAGGGCCAACGGCCTCGCTCGCGACTCGCGTTGAGGCGCCTTGACCGCTGCGACGCGTCATATTAGGGGAAGGCTTGCAGCAACAGTCATGACGCTGCCGTAGGCGTTACCGTCATCCAACGCGTCCTTTGTCGAGAGGGTCCCAGCAGGGAGATCTCGATTCAACAGGGCGCCACGGTCATGCCATCCCTCTCCTGCTTCGCGTTCCCGCACCCGTTCGGGGCATCCATCCCGGCGCGGCCCAGCCTCGCCTCGATGCTTGATGCCTCCCCGGGGATTGCGCGCGGCCCGCGGGCTCGGCGGCAGCTTTTCCGTGCCCCCAGCTCAGCGGAGACGGAGCACCCATGAAGATGACCGGCAACACCATCCTCGTCACCGGCGGCACCAGCGGCATCGGCCGTGCGCTCGCCGAGGCCTTCCACCAGCACGGCAACCGCGTCATCGTGACGGGGCGGCGGCAAAGCCTGCTTGATCAGATCACGGCGAGCCGGCCCGGCCTGGTAGGGATGCCGCTCGACCTCGACGACCCCGCTTCCCCGTCCCGCCTCGCAGGCGAGGTTCACAGGCGCTTTCCCGAGCTCAACGTGCTCATCGCCAATGCAGGCATCTCACGAGCGGAAAACCTGGCGGCCGACGGCTGGGCCATCGACGACGCCCAGGCAATCGTGGAGACCAACATCCTGGGCGTACTGCGCGTGACGGCGGCGTTCCTGCCCATCCTGAAAGGGCAGGCTGGCGCGACGATCCTGGCGACCAGCTCCAATCTTGCTTTCGTACCGCGCGCCGACTTCCCGACCTACTGCGCCAGCAAGGCCTTCCTGCACTCCTGGCTCCAGTCTCTGCGGCACCAGCTCCGCAAGATCCCCGTCGATGTGCTCGAACTGGCACCGCCCTATGTGCAGACCGAGCTCACAGGCAGCCAGCAGGCATCCGATCCGCGTGCCATGCCCGTCGAAGCCTATGTCGCCGAGGTGATGCAACTGCTCGATCGGTGCGATCATCCCCGAGGCGAGGTGCTGGTCGAACGAGACCGGGCTCGGCGATGGGCGGAGCGAGACGGTCGCTACGATGCGACCTTCAGCGCCATGAACCCGGACTGAACCGCTGGTCCATCGCATCTCCTGCAACCGACAGGCCTCGAGCAAAACGTTTTAGCCGCCCAGAATGTCCCAAGCGGCTTCACATCATTGATCGAAAAGGGAAAAATGGCGCACCCAGTACGATTCGAACGTACGACCTTTGCCTTCGGAGGGCAACACTCTATCCAGCTGAGCTATGGGTGCGTCGTTTGTCCTTCTAGCCGATCGTTCCGCATCCTGCAATCGCCCCAAGCGTTTCCCCTGGCGATTTCCCCGATGCGACTTTCTCTTGGGATCAGCCGAAGGTCTTGCGCGGGTCGAGCGCGTCGCGCACCGCTTCGCCCACCAGGATCAGGAGCGACAGCAGCAACGCCGTCACCGTGAAGCCACTGATGGTAAGCCAATAGGCATTGGGCCTGGCCTGGGCCTGCTTGAGCAATTCGCCGAGCGAGGCCGTGCCGGGCGGCAGGCCGAGGCCGAGATAATCCAGCGCCGTCAGGGTGGAAATCGCGCCCGACAGGATGAAGGGCAGCATGGTCAGCGTCGCCACCGTGGCATTCGGCAGGAGATGCTTGATCATGATGGTGGTGTCGGACAGACCGAGCGCCTTGGCGGCGCGGACATATTCGAGATTGCGGGCGCGCAGGAACTCGGCCCTGACGACCGCCACCAGCGCCATCCACGAAAACAGCAGCAGAATGCCGAGCAGTATCCAAAAGCCCGGCGCCAACACCGCCGAGATGATGATGAGAAGATAGAGCGAGGGAATGCTGGTCCAGATCTCGATGGCGCGCTGGAGAATCAGGTCGACCCAGCCGCCGAAATAGCCCTGCACCGCGCCGGCCGCCACACCGATGAGGGAGGAAAAGACGGTGAGGATCAGGCCGAAGAGCAGGGAAATCCGGGTGCCGTAGATGATTCGGGCCAGCACGTCCCGCCCGGTATCGTCGGTACCGAGCCAGTTCCACTCGATGTCGCGGCATCCGGCCCCGCCCACGGTCTGGGCGGCTTCGCGGCATTGATCGTCGCTCAGGGCCCAGGTGGGGGGCGAAGGCACGCCACCTGCCGGCGGGTTCTTGTTGATGGTCTGCGGGCCATAGCGAATGGGCGCCCAGAGCACGTAGGCGCCGCGATCGGCCAGCAACTTGGTGAGATAGGGGTCGCGGAAATTTGCCGGTCCCGGCAGGTCTCCGCCGAGATCGGTCTCGTCATAGTCGACGAAGACCGGCGTCAAGATCCGACCGTGGTCGACGATCAGCAGCGGTTTCTCATTGGCGATGAACTCGGCGAACAGCGACAGGATGAAGAGGGTGAGAAAGAGCCAGAACGACCAGTAGCCACGTCGATTGGCCTTGAAATTGTTGAGGCGCCGCCGGTTGAGGGGTGACAGCTTCAGCCAGCCCCGCGGGGTTCGGGTGGCAGCCTCCATCTCAAACCTCACGCGCTTCGAAGTCGATGCGCGGATCGACGAACATGTAGATGAGATCCGTGACGAGATTGATGACGAGGGCCACCAGCGCCAGGATGTAGATGGAAGCCAGCACCACGGGATAGTCGCGGTTGATGACCGATTCGTAGGTGAGGCGCCCCAAGCCGTTGAGCTCGAAAGTCTGCTCGATCAGGAGCGATCCCGTGAACAGCGCCGAGATGAAGGCGGCCGGAAAGCTCGCGATCACGATCAGCATGGCATTGCGGAAGACGTGACCGTAGAGCACCCGTCGCGGCGACAATCCCTTCATGCGCGCCGTCAGCACATATTGCTTGCGGATTTCGTCCAGGAAGGCGTTCTTGGTCATCATGGTTAGTGTGGCGAAGGCCGAGACCCCCATGGCGATCAGCGGCAGCGTCATGTGCCAGGCATAGTCGGCGATCTTGCCCCATAGCGACAAGTCGCTCCAATTGTCGGAAACCAGCCGGCCATTGGGAAAGATCTGCCAGAAGGCGCTGCCGGCGAACAGGGTGATCAGAAGGATGCCGAGGGTGAAGCCGGGAATGGCATAGCCGACGATGACGACCGCACTGGTCCAGCCATCGAAGAAGGAGCCATCCTTGACCGCCTTGCGAATGCCCAGCGGAATCGAGATCGTGTAGGAGAGCAGCATCACCCATAGGCCAATGGAGATCGAGACCGGCAGTTTCTCGGCGATCAGGGTGGTGACGGGGGTATCGCGAAAATAGCTCTGGCCGAAGCTGAAGGTGGCGTAGTTCTTGATCATCAGCCAGAACTGCTCATAGACCGGCTTGTCGAAACCATATTGCTTGCGCAGGCTCGCAATGAAGGCCGGATCGAGCCCCTGGGAGCCGCGATATTGCGAGGCGCCGGCGTTGAAGCTGGGTGTGGGGCCGCCGAGATCACCACCGCCCCCTGAATTGCCCGACAGCACCGACACCATGCGCTCCACCGGACCGCCGGGCACGATCTGAATGATGGCAAAGGAGATCAGCATGATGCCGAACAAGGTCGGCACGATCAGCGCGAGGCGACGCAGGACATAGGCGAGCAAATCGGCGTTCCGGGTTGGCCTGTCGAGCCTAGAGGAGAATCAGGTCGATGGGAATCGGGACGGGGATGAGGGAAGATCCGCAGCCCGTCACATCCTGAACTCGCTGCCCAGATAGAGCCGGCGGGCTTCGGGATTGTCGATGATTTCCTGGGGCGTGCCCTGGGTCAGCACATGGCCGGAATGGATGATGTAGGCCCGGTCGATCAGGGCCAGCGTCTCGCGTACATTGTGATCGGTGATCAGCACGCCGATGCCGCGATTGGTCAAATGGCGCACCAGGGTCTGGATGTCGCCTACCGCGATCGGATCGATGCCGGCGAATGGTTCATCCAGCAGCATGAAGGACGGCTTGCCGGCCAAGGCGCGCGCGATTTCCACGCGCCGGCGTTCGCCGCCAGAGAGTGCGATCGAGGCCGTCTTGCGCAGGCGGCCGATCTTGAACTCCTCGAGCAGCTCGTCGAGCTGGCGGTCGCGCTCGGCCTTGTTCGGCTCGACGATCTCGAGCACGGCGCGGATGTTCTCCTCGACATTCAGGCCACGGAAGATCGAGGCTTCCTGCGGCAGATAGCCGATGCCGAGCCGGGCGCGCCGATACATCGGCAGCGCCGTCACGTCATGGCCATCGAGCTCGATGCGGCCATGATCCGGCGGCACCAGGCCGGTGATCATGTAGAAGACCGTGGTCTTGCCGGCGCCGTTCGGACCGAGCAGGCCGACGGCCTCACCGCGCCGGACCTCCAGGCTGACGTCGCTCACGACCGTACGCTTGCCATAGGTCTTGGCAATCGACACCACCGAGAGCGTGCCCTCGACACTCACGGCTGGCCCGGTCTCGTCGCCGGCCTCCGCATATTGCACCATCTCGTTCATGCCTGGCCCGCACTCTTCCTGCAGCATCGGGCCCGATGCCGCGTTTTCATGTTACACCAAGAGGCATTTTCAACGCGCCTTGGTTCCGTCCGACGATTCTCGCCAAGCCTTTAATTTGGCATCGAAAATCGCCAGATGTTCAAGCCGAGAATGCGTCAGCATTTTCGAGGCTCGGTATTGTTACGCCGCCCATGCCGAAAATCGGCATGTGTTCCGCATCCCGGTATCCAGTGACAGCCTTGCCGCACGCCGGTGAATATCTCGTTCACCAGGCAAAAAGATGTTGGCCGGCCAGGGCGGATCCCTGGATCAGCACTTCTGGTCGCCCGAGATGAAATGGCCGGTGGTGCCGCCGGTAACGGTGGCGCGGCCTGTCTGGGTATTGACCACCAGCTTCTTGCCGCGCAGCACGTTGCAGCCCTGGGTCATCACCACTTCCTCGCCGGTGAGCGTGGCGATGTTGGTCTCCATGTCCAGGATGCCGTCATCGCCGGTCGCCTTCTGGTCCGGGGCGGTGACAACGACCTTGCCCTTGGCCACCAGCTTCTTGACCTTGTTGTCGGCGGGCGCCGGCGTCGTATCGGCGCCGGCAGCTTCGGCGGTCGAGGAAGCATCGGCCGGCAGCGCTGCCGAGGGAACCGCCGGCTGGGCCGGGCTGGTACCGACAGCATCGGCCGGCTGCTTACCCGGCACGGATGCGGCCTCGTAGAAAACCGTCAGTTCCTCGGAGGTCAGCGTCGACTCGCCCTGGGTGGCCACTACATTGCCAGTGAAGATCGCCTTCTGCTCGTCCTGATGGGTTTCGAGCTGATCGGCCTTGATGTTCACCGGCTTGTCATTATCGGAGGAGAAGCCCTGGAAAGGCGTGGACGGCTTCTTTTCCTGCGCACCGGCCGGCAAGGCCAGTGACGAAACGAGCAACGCCAGAGGCAGCAACAGCGCCGGAGCGAGGCGGCGAGACGTCGGGCTGGGTCGCATCATCACGGGCCTGCTCCCTCAATTGCTCTTCTTCTGGCCGCCCTGGGTGAAGACGCCGGATACGCCGGTGCCACCACCTTCGACCCTGGCGATACCCGTCTTGAGGTTGACGGTCAGCTTGGTGCCCTTCAGCACGTTCGGCCCCTGAATCATCACCACCTCACCGCCGGTCAGCGTGGCGACATTGGTCGCCATGTCCATCACGCCATTGGCGCCGGTCGCCTTCTGATCCTTGGAGGTCACCACGACATTGCCGCGGGCAACCAGCTTCTTGATGGAACTAGCCGGTGTGCCGGAGCCGGAGGTCGGCGCCTTGCTGGTATCAGCGGGTTTGGTATCGGCGGGCTTGGTGTCAGCAACCTTGGCATCGCCCGCTTGCTGGCCATCCACCGGCTTGGCGTCGGCGGCCTTCGGATCGGCAGGCTTGGCATCAGCAGGCTTGGCATCAGCAGGCTTGGCGTCCTTGGCCTTGCCATCCTTGGCGTTGTTGTCAGCATTCTCGTAGAACACGGTCAATTCGTTGGTACGCAGGACCGATTCTCCCTGCGTCGCCACCACATTGCCGGTGAAGATCGCCTTCTGCTCGTCCTGATGCACTTCGAGCGAGTCTGACTTGACGTCAACGGGCTTGCCGCTGTCGGAGGAGAAGCCCTGGAAGGGGCTGGCCGCTTTCTTCGGGGCGGCGCCGGCATCGGCAGCCGTCAGGGCCAGGGCGAGCGGCAGCACCGCAAGAGGCACCAGGCGGCGGATTTTCATCGTCATTGGGTGGGATTTCCCTGCACTGGGTTGGCTGAATTCGGTGGAGCGGCGTTCGGAGCCGGAGTATCGGGCGGCGTGGCGGGCGCTTCGGCGCCGTCAGTCCCATCTTCCGTATCCGGTTTATAGGGCACCTTGAAGCTGGCGCTGACGCCGTTCTTGAACAGGATCTTCGAACCGCCCTGCACGATGCTCAAGCCATTGCCTGAAATTGTGCCGGAGGAGAGATTGACGGTGACCGGTTCGGTGCTGTTGACCGTGCTGGCCTTGAGATCGATGCTGGCGCTCTTCAAGGTCGCGTCATAGCCCTTGGTGGACCGAACGCGCACATCGCCCTTGAGATCGAGAAGCTGGCCAACCGTATCGAACGTGCCGGCCTTGGCTGTCAGTTTGGCATCGCTCTGGTCGGGCGCGGTGATCACCGCATTCAGCTCGGTCAGGCTGACAACGCCGGGCACGGACACTTTCTGCGTGCCGGAGGTCGCCGTGACGTCGTATTTCTGCCCGCGATTGTTGGAACCGGTCAGATGCGGTCTTTCGACGGCCAGAATGCCCTCACTGACCGGCGTGACTGGGGGGAGTTCGATCGGAGGCGGCGCGAAGGGATTGACCACCGCCAGAAAGACAAACACGCCCGCTCCGGCAACCGCGGTGGCGGGCACGGCAAACTTCAGGAAACGCACCAGCCTGCTGTGAGCGCGGGCAGCTTTGAAAGCGCTTTCACGTGAAGGCATGGCGGGTTGGGGGATCTTGACCCGCGCATCCATGATATCGGCCAAACAGAATACCTATCCAAACGCTGCTAGCGGCGGGAAACCATCACCACCGACCATCATATTGCGATGCGAAGTGGAGACGTCAACCCGGCGCCGGAGGCGCCGTCCATCCCTGTCTGAAATTCCTCAACTTTGGGTGAAAATCGCAACAGGTCGGCCGTCATAGCAGATTTCAGCCGCAGGGGGAATGTGCCGAGGGGAACGCGTCACGCCGCCGTCACCGCCGGCCCCGTCCCTCCGATGCGCAAATCTGTGGGCGAGAACGGGACGCCGATACCCACCCGCCTCTTGCGGCGGTTCCCCAGAGCGCCGGCACAAAACGCTTTGGCCTTCATCCTCAGCTATGGGCGAAGATATCCGTCTCCGGCCAGCCATTGAGGTCGAGCAGCGCCCGCGTCGGCAGAAAGTCGAAACAGGCGCGCGCCACCTCCGAGCGTCCCTCACGCGCCAGGGTGGTGTCGAGTTTCGCCTTGAGCTCGTGCAGATGGAGCACGTCCGAAGCGGCATAGGCGAGCTGGGCATCGGTGAGCGTATCGGCGCCCCAGTCGGAGGATTGCTGCTGCTTGGAGAGGTCGATGCCGAGCAGTTCGCGCACCAGGTCCTTGAGGCCGTGGCGGTCGGTGTAGGTGCGCGTGAGCCTGGAGGCGATCTTGGTGCAATAGACCGGCTTCGTCGCCACGCCGAAGGCGTTCTGCAGCGCGGCGATATCGAAGCGAGCGAAATGGAAGATCTTGGTGACCGAGGGATTGGCCAGCAATTGCTCGAGATTGGGGGCGCTCTTCTGGCCCTGGGCGATCTGCACCACATCGGCGGTGCCGTCGCCCGGCGAGAGCTGCACCACGCAGAGTCTATCCCGATGGGGATTGAGACCCATGGTCTCGGTATCGATGGCGGCGCTGGTGGTGTAGCGGGACAGGTCGGGCAGATCCCCGCGGTGGTAGCGAATGGTCACGGAAGCTTCCTGAACTCGATTTCATTGGATCAGTTCGCAGATAGAACTCTCGCAAGACGATGTGCAAGAGGCTGCAGGGCTTGAACCCCATATCGGGAGAAGGTTTGCCAATGCGCCCGCCCGTGCTATCGACCTCCCCGCGAATTCATTCGGCTGGTACCCTTGGCTTCTTTCCTCGATCCATTTCGTCTCATGCGCGCGGGCTGGACGCTGGCCCGCGAAGGCGCGCTTAGCCTCGTCGACATCCATGACCTTCCGGCGCCGGCACGGCTGGCCGTCCGGCTCGGCCGGCTGATCGAAAAGCGCCATGTCAGCGGCGGCAAGGGGCTGGCGGCCGCCTTGGTGAAGCTCGGGCCGAGCTGGGTGAAACTCGGGCAGTTCCTGGCGACCCGGCCCGATGTGGTCGGTTTTGCGGTGGCGCGCGACCTGGAGGAACTGCAGGACCGCATGCCGCCCTTCGGGCGCGCCATCGCCATCGCCGAGATCGAGAGGGCCCTCGGCGGGCCGCTGAGCCACTTTTTCGACGAGCTTTCCGAGCCGGTGGCCGCAGCCTCGGTGGCGCAGGTGCACAAGGGCATCATCCGCGACGCCGACGGCGAGCGCGAAGTAGCGGTGAAGGTACTGCGTCCCGGCGTCGATCGGCGTTTCCGCTCCGACCTCTCCACCTTCTATTTCGCCGCGCGTACGATCGAGCGGCTCGACCCGCGCTCCAAGCGCCTCAAGCCTGTCGAGACGGTCGACATGCTGGCGCGCACCGTCGCCTTCGAGATGGATTCGCGCCTGGAAGCGGCTGCCCTGTCGGAAATGGCGGAGAACATCGCCGACGATCCCGATTTCCGCATTCCTGCGCCGGACTGGAACCGCACGGCCCGCACCGTGCTGACACTGGAAT
Source organism: Labrys sp. HAY1-8F (assembly GCF_056754975.1). Lineage (NCBI taxonomy): Bacteria > Pseudomonadati > Pseudomonadota > Alphaproteobacteria > Hyphomicrobiales > Xanthobacteraceae > Labrys > Labrys sp. HAY1-8F. The sequence continues at coordinate 2,917,098 of NZ_JBPGWZ010000002.1, forward strand.
GGATCGAGGGCATTCCCCTGTCCGACATCGACAGGCTGAAGGCGGCCGGCTTCGATCTCGTCGATCTCGCCCGCATCATCATCCAGTCGTTCCTGCGCCACGCCATCCGCGACGGCTTCTTCCACGCCGACATGCATCAGGGCAATTTAATGATCGATGCCTCCGGCCAGCTCGTTGCGGTGGATTTCGGCATCATGGGCCGGGCCGGCCTGAAGGAGCGCCGCTTCCTCGCCGAGATTCTGCACGGCTTCATCACCCGCAACTATCGGCGGGTGGCCGAAGTTCATTTCGAAGCGGGCTATGTGCCCGCCAGCCATTCGATCGACGATTTCGCCCAGGCGATCCGCGCTATCGGCGAGCCGATCCACCAGAAGCGGGCCGACGAGATCTCGATGGCCAAGCTCCTGACGCTGCTGTTCGAAATCACCGAACTCTTCGACATGAAGACCCGGCCCGAGCTGATCCTGCTGCAGAAGACCATGGTGGTGGTGGAGGGCGTCGCCCGACGGCTCAATCCCAAGCTCGACATGTGGGCGACGGCTGATCCGGTGGTGCGCGACTGGATCGAGCGCAATCTCGGCCCGCTGGGCAAAATCGGCGACCTCGGACAGCAGACGCTGGAGGCCGGCAAGTCGCTCACGCTGTTGCCGAGCCTGCTCAACCGGGCCGAGACCCTGGCCGCGCGCCTCAACGAGGCAGCGGAAAAGGGCTTTGCCCTGCTACCCGACAGCATCGAGGCGATCGGCAAGGCGGAAGCCCGCCGCAATCGCTGGGGCAATGCCGCTTTGTGGCTGATCGCCCTCGTGGCGCTCTATCTGGCCTGGAAATTGGCCTGAGCGAAGCAGCGCAGACGACAGCATCATCGACCAGCGCCGCAAACCAGGGGCCGAACGGGTTCGGCCCCTTTGCTGTTCAGGAAAAGACACCGGCGACTTCATTGCCGCCAATCCCCTTGGGCGAGGGGCCATATTGGTTGGGGCCCTGGGTACCATCGAGGAAGCCGAGCTCGATGAAAACCCAGATGGCGCCGACAAGGGGAATGAGGCTGGCGAGCAGGAACCAGCCACTCCTGTTGCGGTCATGGCAGCGGCGGACACCGATGGAAAGCCCCGACCATACGAAGCCGATATAGAGCAGGATACCGATCACCATCAGCACATAGATGAGCGGATTGTCCGGTGTTAGGGCCAGCGCCAGACCGTAGAAAACTCCCACGACGACGCACAGGGCAACCCATTGCAGGAGATGATAGATCCAGTAGCTGCTGCGGCGCAGCCGGCCCTGAAAACTGAACAATTTCTCCACAAGTGTCGGTTCATTCATCGCGCTCAACCCCTTTTGACCATCAGCTCTTGCGATTTCAATATTCGCCGGCCTAGCAGCGCAGGCGATTGAAAACAAGGCACCAATATCGATCAATGGAGAGGCGTGTTTCCAGCGTGACAGAAGAACAGCAGGCTGGTCTCTTGGACGAGCGATATTTTACTGGTCAGGAAATTGTCACAATATCAATCACGATCTTCATGTCATCTTGGCATTCGAGATCATTGACTGGAAACCTCACCAGCATTCTCAGCCTTTGATCGTTGGTGTGTTTTCAAAGGTCCTCGTTCGCTGCACGCCATTGGCTGGCCATACCCTCAGGCTCGGGACCGAAGCGATTGGCGGCGCGGGTGCCACGCCAAAAAAACAGATCGACCAGCAGCCAGAGATTGGCAATCGGGATCAGCCCGACCAGCAGGAACCAGGCCGAATGGTCGCGATCATGGCAGCGCTTGGCCAGGATGCAGAAGACCATCCAGCCCACCAACAGAGCGAGACCGCCGAGCGGTATCCAGGGCAGCATCTGCAACACCGCCGCCGGATCATGACGGTAATAGGCAAACACCCACCCTACCCAGACGAAGGCGGTCGCCGCGAACATCACGCACAGACAGACATAGGCGAACAGGGCGTCGAAGCGCGGAATACGCCCTTTCGGGCTGAGCAACATCCGCCCGACGGTCATGCCGCCATCATCTGAACCGGCCTGTGCCATGTTGCATTCGTCGCCGCTGGCATTCCCTCGCCAGGATACACGCGGATCAATACAGAACCAACGGCCTGCAACTCGAAGTGGATGTGAATTTCGGCGCCCCGGCTGCCCGACGGCAATTCCGTCAAATCGCGACGATCTATGTTTTCGGGGGCCATTCCTCAGCAGGTGGACCGAAGCGATTGGGTGCTGGCGTCCCCTTGACGAAGCCCATCTCGACCAGCGTCCACAACGCGATGAGATTGCCCAGCCAGGCCAGCCAGGGTTGCACGAAGATCGCCGCAGCCCAGAAGGCGAGACAGCCCACCGTCCAACCGACATACCACAGCCCCGATTTGCCGCGATCGTGGCAGCGCTTGAAGCCGGCGGCGAGATAGGGCCAGGCGCAGACGAACCAGCCGACCGCGCTCATGCGGAAAACGCGAGCGGGACCTTCGTCGGGGAAATTCGCCGCCGTGAACAGCCACCAGGCGACCCAGACCAGATAGACGAAGGCGAGAGGCACCGTGGCGAGAAGGTAGGCGTGCCGACCGATACGGCCCTTGAAGGAAAATAGGTTGCCCATCCCACTCCGCCCTCAGCACCAATCACCCGGCAAGGGCCTGCCGGGACTTTCCAGCGGTCCGACATTCGCGTCGCCGACGCGGCACCCCAACAGCTTCGCCACTGCGGCGCCCATCCTGAGCATGAAAACCCCAGTCCACGTCATGGAAAGCCGGCGGAGATTGCGACCGAGCGCTGAAATCGGCCCTGCGCCCTGTCTTCAACCTACGTCGAGCCCTTCCGGCCGGCAATGGGCGAACCCAACCCGCGACACTGAAGCCGGGGCGCTACAGAGCCTTGGGCGCCCTCAATGGGGCCGCTACAGCCCCCAATCGTCCTGGTGGTCGAGCAGGCCGCGCTCGCGCAGGGCCTTCACCACGGCTTCGGCCAGGGCCTTGGGCGTTTCGCCGACGGTCTGCAGCACGATATCGGCATTCTCTGGCCGTTCATAGGGGCTGCTGACGCCGGTGAAGTGCTTGATCTCGCCGGCAAGGGCCTTGGCATAGAGCCCTTTCGGATCGCGCTTGATGCAATCCTCGATCGGGGTGTCGACGAAGACCTCGACGAACTCGCCGGCCTCGACCAGCGAGCGGACAAGGGCGCGTTCCGCCTCGAAGGGCGAGATGAAGGAGCACAGTACGATGGTGCCGCTCTCGACGAACAGCTTGGCGACCTCGCCGACGCGGCGGATGTTCTCAACCCGGTCCGCGTCCGTGAAACCGAGATCACGGTTGAGGCCATGGCGGACATTGTCACCGTCGAGCAGCATGGTGTGATGGCCGGCATGGGCGAGCTCGGCCTCGACCAGATTGGCGATGGTCGACTTGCCCGAGCCCGACAGGCCGGTGAACCAGACGATCGCCGCCTTCTGATGCTTGAGGGCCGAGCGAGCCAGCTTGTCGATGGTGAGCGAGTGGCGATGGATATTAGTGGCCCGGCGCAGGGCGAAATCGATCATGCCGGCCGCCGCGGTCTGGTTGGTGGCGCGGTCGATCAGGATGAAGGCGCCGGTCTCGCGGTTGTCGACATAGGCGTCAACAGCCACCGGCACGCCGGTCGCCACATTGACGACGCCGATCTCGTTGAGCTGAAGCGTACGGGCGGCCAGGTGCTCCTGGGTGTTGACGTCAATCTTGTGCTTGATCGAGGTGACGGTGGCCGGCACGAATTTGGTGCCCAGGCGCAGCATGTAGGAGCGCCCCGGCAGCAGGGCGTCCTCGGACATCCAGATCAGATGGGCGGCGAACTGGTCGGTGACATCGGGCCGTTCGGTGGCACGGGAGAACACGTCGCCCCGCGCGGCATCGATCTCGTCGGCGAGCGTGAGGGTGACCGCATCGCCGGCAACGGCTTCCTCGTAATCGCCATCCTGGGTGACGATGCGCGTCACCACCGAGGTCTTGCCCGACGCCGCGACCGTCACACTGTCGCCTGGACGGATGGAGCCGGAGGCAACCGTGCCGGAAAAGCCACGGAAATCGAGATTGGGGCGGTTCACCCATTGCACCGGGAAGCGGAAGGGCTTCTTGGCGGCATCGGAAGCGACGTCGATCGTCTCCAGATGCTCGATCAGGATCGGGCCGTGATACCAGTCCATATTGGTCGAGCGCATCGAGACGTTTTCGCCGAAACGCGCCGAGATCGGGATCAGGGTTACCGAGGTGAAATCGAGATTGGCGGTGAAGGCCAGGATATCGTGAACGATCTTCTCGAAGACGATACGATCATAATTCACCAGGTCGATCTTGTTGACCGCGACCACGATGTGGCGGATGCCGAGCAGCGAGCAGATGGTGGCATGGCGCTTGGTCTGCACTAGCACGCCCTTGCGGGCATCGATCATCAGCACGGCAAGGTCAGCGGTGGAGGCGCCGGTCGCCATGTTGCGGGTATATTGCTCGTGGCCGGGGGTGTCAGCCACGATGAAGGAGCGCTTGGCGGTCGAGAAGAAGCGATAGGCGACGTCGATGGTGATGCCCTGCTCGCGTTCGGCCTCCAGCCCGTCGACCAGGAGGGCGAAGTCGATGTCCTCGCCCGTGGTGCCGTGGCGCTTGGAATCCTTCTCCAGCGTGGCGAGCTGGTCCTCGAAGATCAGCTTGGAATCATAGAGCAGCCGGCCAATCAGGGTCGACTTGCCGTCATCGACCGAGCCGCAGGTGAGGAAGCGCAGCAGCCCCTTTTCGCGGGGCTTGAGCATTTCGGCGAGCGAAAGCTCAGCCTGGGGAGCGGCAGCGTTCATCAGAAATAGCCCTCGCGCTTCTTCTTTTCCATCGAGGCCGACTCGTCATTGTCGATCAGGCGGCCCTGGCGCTCGGAGGTGCGGGCGGTCAGCATCTCGCGCACGATGTCGGCGACCGATGTCGCCTCGGAATCGATGGCGCCGGACAAGGGATAGCAGCCGAGCGTGCGGAAGCGGACGCGGCGCATCTGAGGGACCTCGCCGGGCTCCAGCGGCAGGCGCTCGTCATCGACCATCAACATGGTGCCCGACCGAAACACCACCGGGCGCTCCTTGGCGAGGTAGAGCGGCACGATCGGAATGTCCTCTTCCAGGATATATTGCCAGATGTCGAGCTCGGTCCAGTTCGACAGCGGGAAGACGCGGATCGATTCGCCCTGCCGGATCTTGGTGTTGTAGAGCGACCACAATTCCGGACGCTGGTTGCGCGGGTCCCAGGTGTGGTTGGCGGTGCGGAAGGAAAAGATGCGCTCCTTGGCGCGGCTCTTTTCCTCGTCGCGGCGCGCTCCGCCGAAGGCCGCGTCGAACTTGTATTTGTCGAGGGCCTGGCGCAGGCCCTCCGTCTTCATCACCTGCGTGTGCAGGGAGGAGCCCGAGGTGATCGGGTTGATGCCCCGCTCGACGCCGTCCTGGTTGACATGCACGATCAGGTCGAGCCCGTAGCGCTTGGCGATCTCGTCACGGAACGAGATCATGTCCTTGAACTTCCAGGTCGTGTCGACATGGAGCAGCGGGAACGGCAGCTTCGAGGGATAGAACGCCTTCAGGGCCAGATGCAGCATCACCCCCGAATCCTTGCCGATGGAATAAAGCATCACCGGATTGGCGAATTCGGCCGCGACTTCGCGGATGATCCCGATCGACTCGGCTTCGAGCCGCTTGAGATGAGGAGACAGGGTGCGGGACATTGGCGCCTATGGGCCCTTTTCACATTGGAAAATGTGTAATTAGGGCATTTTACATAGAATGTCAGGGCTGCCGGCGCAAGTGCGTTTCTTGCGCGGAGAATAGGTGGCAGCCCAGCATGTCACCGCGGGCAGCTCTGCACAACGCCCTGGTTCGGGCGGTTCAGGATCTGCAGGAGAATTGAGCGGCAAAGAGGGAGCGGCACTTGCCACCATCATTGGGGCATAGAGCGCATTCGACCTCGACGAGCGACGAGGTCTCTTTTGTCTCAATCGCTGGGATAGCGCCGGACACTGTCATCCGTGACGATGGCGTCGAGCGGAATATCGTGGGCGAGGGGATGGATGGTGCGGATAGCGGCTTCGGCATAGCCGACGCCAACAGCCACCACGCTAGAGGACAGCCCTGCCAGCGTGCGGTCGAAATAGCCGCCGCCATAGCCGAGCCGGAAGCCCCTGGCGTCGTGGCCGACCACCGGAGCCAGACAGATGTCGGGCACCACCTTGCGCCCGCCCTCGGGCACCGGGATGTTCCAGAAGCCCTTGACCAGTTCCTCTCCCTGTCGCCACGTCCGGAATACCAGCGGCGCGTTCCTTTCCACCACCAGCGGCAGAGCCGTGACTGCGCCCCGCGCGGCCAGCGCCTCGGCCCAGTCGCGTAGATTGGGCTCGCCCCGCAGGGGCCAGTAGAAGCTCACCACTCGCCCGGCGACATCGCCGACGACACCATCGAGACGTTCGGCGATCGCCCGGGTCTTTTCGGCCCTGAGATCGGCCGACATGGCCAGCCGTTCGGCGATCAGACGAGCCCGCTCGCCTTTGCGCCAGGCCATGATCTCTGCCCGGCGCTCCGCCTGCATTTGCACACCGGCATCGAGTTGACCATTGTCGGCTTCATGCGAAAAACACGCGGGTGAGGCGAAAGTCCTGGGGGTCTCGTCGGAATCGTCGCCATCGGCATTTGTCATGATATCGGCTCCCTGATCGAAACGGCGGCAATCATCTGCCGACGGCCCGCAACTGGCCAGAGCCGCGATCATCCGCCGCCGCCAACGCCTGCGCAAGGTCGGCCAGCAGATCGGCCTCGCCCTCCAGCCCCACCGAAAGCCGCAGGAGGCTGTCTTTGATTCCCGCGGCCTCCCGCGCGGCCTCACCCATGCCGAGATGGGTCATGGTAGCGGGGTGGGCAACCAGGCTTTCGACGCCGCCGAGCGACTCGGCGAGGGTGAAGACCCGAACGGCCTCGACGAAGCGCCTGACGGCCGCGGGGCCACCGGCGATCTCGAAGCTGAGCATGGCACCGAAACCGGCCTGCTGCCGCCGTGCGATTTCGTGGCCGGGATGATCGGGCAGGCCGGGATAATGCACGGCGGCGACACCGTCATGGCCGGCCAGGAAAGCAGCGATCGCGCCCGCCGATCGCTGCTGGTGTTCGACACGGGGGAACAAGGTGCGGATGCCGCGCAGCGTCTGATAGGCGTCGAAGGGCGAGCCGGTGACACCGGTGAGGTTGGCCCAGGAAGCCAGCTCCGTGACATCCCCGGCCCTGGCGGCCACCACCGCGCCGCCGATCACGTCGGAATGGCCGTTCAGATATTTGGTGGTGGAATGGATGACGAAATCAGCGCCAAGCGCGATCGGTTTCTGCAGTGCCGGCGACAGGAAGGTGTTGTCGACGGCAAGCGCTGCCCCCACCTTGCGGGCCTTGCCGGCGATGGCGGCGATGTCGACGACGCGCATCAAGGGATTGCTGGGGCTCTCCACCAGCACCAGGGCCGGGCGCCGGGTCAAAGCGGCATCGAGCGCGTTCTCATCGGTCTGGTCGACCAGGGTGAGATTGAACTGGCCCTTGGCAGCCCGCATGGCGAGGAGCCGCTGCGTGCCGCCATAGCAGTCATGCGGCGCCAAGACGGTCTCGCCCGGATTGAGGCGCGAGGCCACCAGATCGACCGCCGCCATGCCGCTGGCGACCACGATCGCTGCGGCCCCGCCTTCCAGCGCCGCCAGCGTGTCGGCAAGCTGGTCGCGCGTCGGATTGCGCGTACGCCCATATTCATAGGTCCCGGCCTGCTCGAAGCCGCCAAAGGCGTAGGAACTGGCGAGATAAAGCGGCGGAGCCACCGCGCGGAAGGCCTTGTCGGCCGCCATGCCGTTGTTTGCCGCAATCGTTTCGGGAGACCTGTCGTCCGTCATGCCATTTCACTCGATATCACCGCATCGTCGGCCGGCAGCGACTCCAGGCCGGCGACCCGCCGCGCGGCGGATTCGCGCCGCCGTCATCGGGCCATCCTGGAGTTGTGGCATTGGCATTGAACTCAGACAAACGCATTGTTATTGCAGTTCAATGCAAAATTAATAATCTGATTTTCATGGATATCGGGCTGGCACGGACCTTTCTGGAAATCGCGCATAATGGCAGCTTCGCCGCTGCCGCCGAGCGTCTCAATCTGACCCAGACGGCCGTCAGCGCGCGCATTCGGGCTCTCGAACAGCAGATCGGTCGCCGCCTGTTCGTCCGCAACAAGGCCGGGGCGCGGCTCACGCAAGCCGGAGAGCGCTTTGTCGGGCCCGCCACCGCCCTGGTGCAGGTCTGGGAACGCGCCCGGCAGGAGGTGGCGCTGCCGCCCGGGCGGGAAGAAGGCATCAGCCTGGGCGGCGAACTCAGCCTCTGGCATCCCCTCCTCGCCGACTGGCTGGGCTGGATGCATCGCGAATGCCCGCGCGTCGCCCTGCGAGTCGAAGTCGATACGCCCTCCCGGCTGATCGAGCGCGTCAGGGAAGGATCGCTCGACCTCGTCACGCTCTACAATCCGCCGCAATATCAGGATGTCGTCGCCGAACTGGTGGTGGAGGAGCAACTGGTTCTGGTGACGACTTCCCCCGACGCGCAGGTGCATCGCGACAGCTATGTCCAGGTCGATTGGGGACCGGCCTTCGCGATCAACCACCGCGCCGCCTTTCCCGATCTCGCCGCTGCACCCGTTACAGTCTCGCTCGGCCCCCTGGCGCTGACCCATATCCTCGCTGTCGGCGGTTCGGGTTATTTCCGGGCCGGCGCCGTCACCCCCTTGCTGGCCGATGGACGCCTGCACTTGGTGAAAGGGGCGCCAGCCTTCTCACACTCGATCTATGCCCTCTCTACCGCCCGACGCGACAATCCGGCCCTCCACCGCGCGCGGGAGGGGTTGCGTTTCGTCGCCGCGCGCGCCGAGCGGCCGGGGCTCGGCGTCATCGCCGATGGATAGAATCATCGCTCGTCTCGACCGGTCCTGCTTGAACGAGATTTAGTTTGCTGCTACTCACAACAAAATAAAAGAAAAGAAGCATGATCAGGCCGGCTTGTCCCGGATGGGTTCCAGCCGGCGCAACAGGGCAGGAATCACCATGGACAGACTCGGTATCCATTCCTTCGTGTGGACAGGCGGCACCACGCAGCAGGATCTCGAAGGCGCGATGGAGAAGTCGCATCGCCTCGGCTACAAGCTGATCGAATTTCCCCGCCTCGATCCCAGCAAATTCGATGTGTCCTGGCTGGCTCGGCGCCTCAGGGACTATGATCTCGCCGTCACCGTCACCATGGGCTTGCCGCTGGAAGGCGACATTTCCAGCGAGGACGCCGCCGTGGTGCGCCGGGGCGAGGAGATCCTGTCGGATGCGGTCGCCATCACGCGCGATCTCGGCGGGCACAAGCTCGGCGGCATCATCTTCTCGGCGCACACCAAATATCGCAGCCTGCCAACCCGCAAGGGCTGGGACAACAGCGTGGCCACGCTGTCCCGCCTGGCCGACAAGGCCAAGCAGGCCGGCGTCAGCCTCAACCTGGAAATCGTGAACCGCTTCGAGACCAACCTGCTCAACACCACCGCACAGGGCCTCGCCTTCATCAAGGATACCGGTTCGGACAACATCTTCCTGCACCTCGACACCTTCCACATGAACATCGAGGAGGCAGACCCCGCTCAGGCCATCCGGCTCGCCGGCGACAAGCTCGGCTATTTCCACATCGGCGAGAGCAATCGCGGCTATCTCGGCTCGGGCGTGATCAATTTCCCCGCCATTTTCGACGCCCTCGTTGCCAGCGGCTACCAGGATTGGGTGACCTTCGAGAGCTTTTCCTCCGAGGTGGTCGACGAGGATCTCTCGATCATCTGTGCGATCTGGCGCAATACCTGGACGGATAATGTCGAGCTGGCCCGCTGCGCCAAGGCCTTCATCGACGATCGCTATGCCGAAGCCCGGCGCAAGGCCGAGACGGCGCGCACGCCGTGAACGCGACTTGGAATGCGACCTGGAACGCAGCCCGCTTGCACGCCCGCCCGAGGTGCGAACTGCATTCCGGTCCATTCATGGAACAGACCGGGGTGACGATATTCTAACGCCTTGTTTCGACGCGCCTTTACGCGGTTTGCCGATTCCATCGGACCGCAAGACGCTGTAGTCTCCCTTTCCCATCCTGGAGCAAACCGCGTTCGCGGCTGAACGCTGTTTGCTCTAGTTCCCTGTTTGGATGCGTCTTTGCGATTCTCGGCGACTCCGTCTCGTCGCAAAACGCCTTAGCGGACCTCCCCATTTTGGCAACGCCGCAAACCGTCCGTCATCTCAATGAAATCAGGGCCCTTAATGCCCTGTTCCGCGATGCGGGCATGAGCCGGGCCGACCTCGCCCGGGCACTCGGCCTCAACCGTTCGACCACCGGCAACATCATCACTGGCCTGATGACGGAGGGCCTTGCTGTCGAGCGCCGCGACGAGCCGCGCGGCGAGAATGCCGGCAAGACCGGCCGCCCCGGCATCCGGGTGCAGATCGACCCGGCCGGCGCCAGCTTTCTCGGCGCCGAGATCGGCGTCGATCGGCTCACCGTCGTCATCATCGACATGCTGGCACAGGAGATCCTGCGCCTCACCCTGCCGTTCCCGACCTATCAGGAAACCCCGGAGGTCGGCACCGACCGCATGGTGGCGCTGATCGCCGAGGCCGTCGAGAGCCTCAACCGCCCCGAGCGCCTGCGTGGCCTGTGCGTGACCCTGCCGGCCCTGCTCGCCTCGGATGGCACGGTGATCAACGGGCTGATGCTCGGCTGGCGCGACGTGAAGCTGAAGACGATGATCACCGACAGGCTGAAGCGGCGCTGTCCCTCCCTCGATCCCGTCATCTCGATCGAAAACGACGCCAATGCCTTTGCCATCGCCGAGACCTACCGCGACACTGCGCATCGCTCCGAGACCGTCGCCTTCCTGCTGATCGAGAACGGTGCCGGCGGCGGCATCGTCATCGGCGGCAGGCTGCTGCGCGGCTCCGCCGGCTTTGCCGGCGAGTTCGGCCAGATCGTGCTCGGCGGCGACACCATCCAGGCCGGCCGCTCCAAGCCGGGCCATCTGGAAAGCTATATCGGCAAGGACGCCATCCTCGGCTTCTACCGCACCCAGGGCGGCGAGGCCGATCTCGACAGGCTGCTGCAAGGCCTCACCCTCGGGGAAAGTACGGCGATCACAACCGCGCGGGTGTGGGGCGAGCGGCTCGCCGCCGGTTTGATCCAGGTTACCAGCGTGCTCAATCCTGGCCTGATCATTCTCGGCGGCTCTGTCGCGCCGGTCTTCAGCCATGTCGCGGCCGAGGTCGCCCAGGCCATGCAGCGCGAACTGCTCGAGGGCTTTCCGATGCCGCGCATCGAGGTTTCCGGCCTCGGCGTCGAGGGCCCTGCCCTCGGCGGCGCCCTCCTGATGCATCAGCGTATGTTCTCCATTGACGAGAGCGCGATCTATGCCAGCGAACAACCGATCACGCTGTTCCAGAGCTGATCCTGTTCCCCTTTCTCCGATATCGAGGAATCATCCATGCTTGCAGGCAAGATCGTCACCATTGGCGAAATCCTGGTAGAGATCATGGCCACCACCACCGGCAACGGCTTCCTGGAGCCGCAACCATTGGTCGGCCCCTTCCCGAGCGGCGCGCCGGCGATTTTCATCGATCAGGTCGGCAAGCTCGGCCACCCCGCCGCGATCGTCTCGGCCGTGGGCGACGATGATTTCGGTACGCTGAACCTCCAGCGCCTCGATCGCGATGGTGTCGACGTCTCCGCCGTGGCCGTGCATGCGGGAGCGGCAACCGGCAGCGCCTTCGTGCGCTACCGGCCGGACGGCGGCCGTGCCTTCGTCTACAATATGCGCGACAGCGCCGCCGGGCGTATCGCCGCCACGCCCGAAGCCGAAGCGGTGCTCGCCGAGGCCGGGCATCTCCACGTCATGGGATCGGGTCTGCCGGTCCCAGCCGTCGCCGAGATGATCCTGAAGACCCTGCCGGGGCTCAAGGCGCGGGGCGGTACGGTCTCCTTCGACCCCAATATCCGGCGCGAGACGTTGCGCGACGGCAGTAAGGCTGTTTTCCATACCGTGCTGGCCGCAACCGATCTCTTCCTGCCCTCCGGCGAGGAATTGTCACTGTTCTCCGGCGAGACCGACGAGGACAAGGCGGTCGCGGGCCTGCTGGCGGCGGGCGTCAAGGAGATCGTGCTGAAGCGTGGCGCCGGCGGCGCCAGCCATTTCAATCGCGACAGCCGCACTGACATGCCGGGCTTCGCGGTGACCGAGATCGATCCGACAGGCGCCGGCGACTGCTTTGGCGCGACGTTTCTGGTGGCGCGCCGGTTCGGCAAGTCCGTGACGGAGGCGCTGCGCTATGCCAATGCCGCAGGCGCCCATACCGTGACCGTGCAAGGGCCGATGGAAGGGAGCGCGGACTTCGCCGAACTCGACCGCTTCATCGCCCAGGCCGCCAACGTCTGAAGCAGGGAAGTCCCACCTTTGTTACAAAACTGTCGCAAGGCGGGGATAGCCTAGCCCTGCATGGAGCCTCTCTCGCCCTGCCGCGGCCCGGCTAGGTTCTCCAGCAGCGTTCTCTAGCCGGGCCGTGCCCGCCCATCGGGCAAGCCCGTGGCGGCACAGCGCCGGCCGTCGATTTGTCAGGCGGATCGTTTCAGCATTCTTCCGAGCGCAATCAGCACACAGGCGCCGATGAATCCGGCAATGAGGTAGCTAACCCAGCCGCCAAGCACCACGCCGAACATGCCCAGCACCAAATTGGCGACAGCCGCGCCGATGATGCCGAGGATGATGTTCATGAGGAGGCCCATATTGCTCTTCATGAACATCTCGGCCAGCCAACCCGCCAGCCCGCCGATAATGATGGCTCCGATCCAACCCACCTGCGGATTATCCATGCTGCACCCCTCTGTCAGGCCTGACGCCAAACACGCCCTTGGAAGGCTATTGCCCGCGATGGGCGACTGTCCTCCGGATCGCAAGGCGCTTTGACATCGAAACGGAACCCTTGCTGGTCCCAGGGTGGAGAACGCGTGGATCAGCCCATGGTTCCATGCCAGCGGAAGTGGATTCCTTTCGATCAAGCCACAGGCACGATCGAAAGGAATCCGCAAGATACCGGCTATTTTCGGAGCTTTCCGACGAGGCCCATCCGCGGGCCTTGCCGGAGAGCTCTGCTAGGGGATGCCGACGCACGGCAGCCAATCAGGAGGCCCGGCCAGCGGGCCTCCCGACTATGAAGCCTAGCGGGCTCAGTAGCCGTAATAGTAGCGGCGGTGGTAATAGGGCCTGTAATAGTAGCGCGGCCGATAATAGCGCCGATAGGGGCGATAATACCGATAGGGCCGGTAGTAGCGCGGCCGATAGTGGCGGCGGTAGTAGTAATACTGCGCCTGCTGAACCTGGGCCGAGCCCTCCAGTGCATTCGCCATGGGGGCCGCCCGCTCGACCGGTGCCACCGGCAGGGCCGAAGACGGCGTCGAGGTGACAGCCAGTCCGCCGAGCATCATGACGACAGCGAACAAGGCCTTGAGTGAAAAGCGCATGCTTTATCTCCCTTTGCTTGGCATCTCTTGCCTCGGTCATCTTCGCCGATCCCGGCCACCTAGACTATCGCCTGCGAAACACAGGACCAGGCGGGCTCGGCAAGCTGCAGTCGAACTGCGATGATCCACCGGCATGCGAGATAACCGAACGGAACGCCATCGAACTCTAGGCGCTCGCCCGGATGGAGGCAATGCAATCCTTCGAATCGGCTTGCGTCGGGCAATAAAAAAGCCCGCTTGCGTGCCAGCGGGCTTGGTGGAACCAAGCTTCTCATCGTTGAAGCTTGGGAGGAAGTGGTGGAGCCAGGCGGGATCGAACCGCCGACCTCTACAATGCCATTGTAGCGCTCTCCCAGCTGAGCTATGACCCCACTTTTCAAAGCAGCCTGGGAGCTGCTTCGGTGTCCCTCGGCGTCACCGCCGACGGGCCGCTCGTTTGTCACGTTTCGCGGCCCGATGCAAGACGTCTTGCGAAGAAAATTTGGAAAATCTTCCGATTGGGAAAAAGACGCGGCTCCATGCTGGCTCCGCGTCTCCGGCGAGGCCCGCTGCGAGCCTCAGCTTTCCTCGTCATCCTCGATGCCGTCGCCGATCAGATCGGTGACATCGTCGTTCTCGTCCTCATCTTCCTCGAGGAAGGTATCGTCGGCCACCGGATCGTCTTCGACGTCGATATCGTCGTCGCCGACCACCGTCTTGGCGGTGCTCGCCTCGTCATCGGCCTCCTCGAGGCTGATCAGTTCGGCGTCCGCTGCGGGATCGAGATCGGTGTCTTCCTCAGTCTGGTCGACTCGCGGCGCAACCGCCTCGGGACGACCACGCAGCAGCGGCGCTGCGGCGATGACGACCACCTGGCCGGTATAGGGCGAGATGATCGGATCCTTGTTGAGATCGTAGAATTTGCGCCCAGTCGTCGGACAGACGCGTTTCGTGCCAAGTTCGGGTCTGGCCACGGCGTATACCTTATGTCGGAAATCGAAGTGCGAGGCCGCTACAGACTAGAAGCGTCCCTGTCAATGAGAATCGCAAAGATGGCGTTTTTTCGCGATCTGGCAAGGGCTTGAATCAAGATTTCCTGGCACCGCCGGCTTTGCCCCCTCGGGCCATCCATGCTAGGGCGTGTGGCCGGACCGAACCTGCCGGGTGCGCCATGCAGGAGTGAGAATCCCGCCATCGGCATTCGTCCTTGCCGTAGACCCCTTCCATCGCTCCGGAGCCGCCTCTTGCTCACATCGCCCTCCCAGACCGCTTCGCCTTCCGCGCGCCGGTCCTCCGGGGCGGCCGACAGAAACAAGGCCGAGGGCGAGGAGAGCATCGGCCTGCTCGCCCTGATTCTGGCGCTGCTCAGCGTGGGTGAGACACGCATCGAGGGCCTGGTGGGAAGTCGTGACGTCGTGGCGATGGCGGAGGCCTGTCGCAGGCTCGGCGCCGCAATCGAACGGGGTGGCGATGCGGCCTGGTGTATCCGTGGTGTCGGCGTCGGCGGCCTGCTTTCGCCGGAGGGCAGCCTCGATTTCGGCGGGTCGCTGGCAGGTGCGGTGCTGATGATGGGCGTCATTGCCAGCCATGGCATCACGGCTACCCTCGATGGCGACGCCACGCTGCGGACCTGCCCGATGATGCCTGTATTGACGCCTTTGACGCGGATGGGTGCCGAGATCGTCGCCGCCGCCGAGGGTGTGCGCCTGCCCCTGACCTTGCGCGGCGCGGTCGATCCTGTGCCGATCCTCTGGCACGTGCCCGATAGCGGCGCCTCCTCGCCGGTGCCCCCGAACCTGGTGAGTGCGGCGGTGCTGCTGGCCGGCCTCAATGCGCCCGGTGAGACCGCCGTCATCGCGCCGCAAGCGACAAGCGAGGCTGTCTCGAGCTTCAGATCGCCTGACGATGCTGCGCATCTGCTCCGGCTGTTCGGGGCCGATGTCGCGATATCACCCGAGGGCACCGGACGCCGTATCGTGCTGCAGGGCCGCCCCACGCTCCGGCCCGCGGTCGTAACCCTGCCGGCGAAAATTCCGCCTTCCTCCCCCTGATGTGTAATCTGGTGCCCCATTATGATCATTGCCATTGATGGTCCCGCCGCGTCCGGAAAGGGAACCCTGGCCAAGCGCCTGGCCGCGCATCTCGGCCTGCCTCATCTCGATACCGGCCTGCTCTATCGCGCCGTCGGGCGGGCGGCGCTCGACGAGGGCCTCGACCTCGAGGATGCAGACGCCACCGCCGAGATCGCGGACGGGCTCGACGTCGCCAGTTTCGACGAGAGCCGGCTACGCGGGCGCGAAATGGGCGAAGCGGCCTCCGTGGTCGCCGCCCATCCCAAAGTACGCAAGGCTCTGCTCGACCTGCAGCGACGCTTCGCCCATCAGCGCGGCGGCGCCGTACTCGATGGGCGCGACATCGGCACGGTCGTCGCCCCCGGCGCCGAGGTGAAGATCTTCGTGACCGCCGATGCCGAGATCCGGGCGAAGCGCCGCCATCTCGAACTGGAAAAACGCGGCGATGCTCCCCCCTTCGAAGCCGTCCTCGCCGATATCCGCAAGCGCGACGCGCGTGACGCCGGACGTGCCGATGCCCCCCTGAAGCCGGCGCCCGACGCCCATGTGCTCGACACCACCGCCCTCGACGTCGAGAGCGCCTTTGCCGCCGCTCTGGCGCTGGTCGAGCGGCACCGGCGCTGAAACAAAACGGGCGGTTTGGGGCCGTCCGCTGCATCAACCCTTGATTTTATCGGCCAGGACGCTGATATCCCGGCCGAACATGAGTTGGAAAAGGTGAAATGACCAACAAGACCAAACCCGAAGCCAAAGCCGAGACCCGCACTGCGGCCGAGTCGGCCGCCCCGGCGGCGCCGACGGCGGACAGCACGGGCCAGGTTGGTGGCGAACAGGCCGGCGCCGACCAGACCGCCGTGAATGACGAAGCATTCGAGGTCCTTGCCAAGCTGCAGGCCGAAAATGCCGAGCTGAAGGATCGCCTGCTGCGCACCTTGGCCGAGGTCGAGAATGTCCGCCGCCGCGGCGAGCGCGAGCTCAACGATGCACGCCAATACGCCATCGCGAAGTTCGCGGGCGACATGCTTGGCGTGGCTGACAATATGGAGCGCGCTTTGGCCAGCGTACCCGCCGGGGCACGCGAGACCGACGAGGCCGTCAAGGCTTTGATGGAAGGCGTCGAGCTCACCGAAAAGGAAATGCTGCGCTCGCTGGAAAAGCACGGCGTCAAGAAGCTCGACCCGAAGGGCGAGCGCTTCGACCCCAATTTCCACCAGGCCATGTTCGAGGTGCCCGATCCTTCCGTGCCCAACGGCACCGTGGCCCAGGTGGTGCAGGTCGGCTATTCGATCGGCACGCGCGTGCTGCGCCCGGCCATGGTCGGCGTCGCCCGCGGCGGCCCGAAACAGGCCGCCGAGGCCGAAAAGCAGGCCTGATCGTAACGACGGAAACGCCGACCTTTGTCATGCCCGGGCTTGACCCGGGCATACGGATGCTTGGCTCTCCGAAGAACTAGCCGGGATTGCCGGGTCAAGCCCGGCAATGACAAACGTCGCGTATTTTCAAGTACAGGCGTGCCCTCAATATCCGGCCGCCAGCCCTGATTCGACACGGCTATCCATGGCGCCGTTATAGCGGGCGCCATCACCTTTCTTGATGGTGGCGAGATCCTTGCCGCCGACCAGGATGCCGGCTGCCTTGCCCCAGACCGGCCATGCCGGATCGCCTTCGTCCACCTTGTAGCCCATCTCGACCAGCAGCTTGATAGTGTCGGGCGAGAGAGCCTGCGGCTCGGTATAGATCTGGTCGGGCAGCCATTGGTGGTGGATACGCGGCGCGTCGACCGCTTCCTGGATGTCGAGACCATGGTCGATCACATTGAGGATGGCCTGCAATGTGATGGTGATGATGCGCGAGCCGCCGGGGCTGCCGATCACCATGAAGGGCTTGCCGTCCTTGGTGACGACGGTGGGGCTCATCGAGGAGAGCGGCGTCTTCTTGGGTTCGATGGCATTGGCCTCGCCCTGCACCAGGCCGTAGAGATTGGGCACACCGGGCTTGGCGGTGAAATCGTCCATCTCGTTGTTGAGCAGGATGCCGGTGCCTTCTGCCACCACGCCGGCGCCATAGGAACCGTTCAGCGTGTAGGTGACGGCGACGGCATTGCCGTCATTGTCGATGATCGAATAATGCGTGGTTTCCTTGGACTCGCCCATGCCCTTGGGCATCAAATCCTTGGAGACGCCAGCCTTGTAGGGATTGATCTTGGCCCGGATCTCGGCGGCGTAGTTCTTGTCCAGCAGATGCGGGACGGGGTTCTTGACGAAATCGGGGTCACCGAGACTGGAATTGCGGTCGACATAGGCATAGCGCATCGCCTCGACCATCAGATGTACGGTGTTGGCCGAATCGGCGCCGAGATAGGAGAGCGGATAGCCCTCCAGCACGTTGAGGATCTCGCAGATGATCACGCCGCCGGAACTCGGCGGGGGTGAGGAGATGATGTCGTAGCCGCGATAATTGCACTTCACGGGCTCGAGCTCGCGCACCTTGTACTGCTCGAAATCCTCTTTCTTCAGGATGCCGCCCTTGGCACCGGAAGCCTTGACGATGGCATCGGCGATCGCGCCCTTGTAGAAGGCATCTTGGCCCTTCTCGGAAATGGCCGCCAGCGAAGCGGCGAGATCGGGTTGCTTGAAGGTGTCGCCAACCGCATGGGGCGAGCCATCGGCCTGGAGGAAGATCTTGGCCGCGTTTGAATCACGCTTGAGCCAATCGGCATTCTCCTTGACGGAGGCAACGTCGCCCTGGCCGAGTACATAGCCATCCTTGGCATAGCGGATGGCTGATGCCATCAGGTCCTTGCGCGGCAGGGAGCCATATTTCTCGCGGGCATATTCGAAGCCGGCCACCGAGCCGGGCACGCCGACGGCGAGATAGCCATCCGTCGAGGCCCCCTTTACCGGATTGCCCTTGTCGTCGAGATACATGTTCTTGGTGGACGCGGCCGGCGCCCGCTCACGGAAATCGATGAAGGTCGACTTGCCGTCCTTGGTGCGGATGGTCATGAAGCCCCCGCCACCGATATTGCCGGCTTCAGGCCAGACCACCGCCAGCGTGTAGCCGACCGCGACAGCGGCATCGATGGCGTTGCCACCTTTCTTGAGGACATCCACGCCGGCCTGGGTGGCCAGGCGCTGGGTGGTGACGACCATGCCGTGCTCGGCCTCCACTGGCGCCGGCGAAGCGGCAAAGGCTCCGGCAAGCGGCGTAAAGGTCAGCGAGACGGCGAGGCCGGCGACGATCGCCGGACGGACGTGATGCATAGGCTCCTCCTCTGACTGGCGCGGCTTCCGCCCCCCGAGGCCGGAATGTCGCGCCCATTCCTTTGAAGTTCAGGGCCTGATTCGAACCAGGTCGGGCGAAGCAGGCTCTGGCTGTCCCGGTTTACCCGGGAATGCCGGTCTTCTCGGCGCGGCCGCTCCCCAAAGCCGTCTCAACGACCCGCCGGCAGCTCACGGCTCCGAGGGCTTCATTGCTAAACGGGATTTCGGCCTGCGTCGATAGAACCGTATCTTCCTGGCATTCAGCAGTATCGGGCGCGGTTCAGGTGCTTCCGGCCGGCATGCTGGCCAAGGCGGCATCGACGGCGTCCCCCAGGCGCTCGACCGCGGCATCGACCTCCTTGCGTTCGATGATGAAGGGCGGCGCCAGCAGAACATGGTCCCCCTGCGCACCGTCGATGGTACCGCCCATCGGATAGACCATCAGCCCTCGCGCCATCGCTTCGCCCTTGACGGCGGCGTGCAGCTTGAGGGCGGGATTGAGAGGCTGCTTGCTGCTGCGATCAGCGACGAATTCGATGGCGCGGAACAGGCCCCGACCCCTAACATCGCCGATATGGGCATGGTTGGCAAAACGCTGTTCCAGCCGTTCCTGCAGGTGATCGCCCATGGCCTCGACATTGGCGAGAAGACTATCGCGTACGATTGTTTCCTGCACGGCCAAGGCGGCGGCCGCCGCCATGGGATGGCCCACATAGGTATGGCCGTGTTGGAAAAAACCCGATCCTCCGGCGAAGGCCTCGAAGATGGCAGCGCTGAGCAGGACGGCGCCGATCGGCTGGTAGCCGCCACCAAGGCCCTTGGCGATGGTCATGAGATCGGGCACCACACCTTCCTGCTCGCAGACATGTAGCGTGCCCGTGCGCCCCATGCCGCACATGACCTCGTCCAGGATCAAGAGGACGCCGTGGCGGTCGCAGATGTCGCGGATGCGGGTGAAATAACCGGCGACGGGCGGCACGGCGCCAGCGGTGGCACCCACCACCGTTTCCGCCAGGAAGGCCATGACCTTGCCCGGCCCCAGCTCCAGGATCTTGTCTTCGAGGGCCTGCGCGCTCCGGACCGCATAATCCTCCTCGCTCTCGCCCGGTGCCTGGAAGCGATAGGCGAAGCAGGGGTCGATATGGTGCGTTTCGAGCAGCAGCGGCTGGAACTGGGCGCGCCGCCACTGATTGCCGCCGGCGGCGAGCGCCGCCAGGGTGTTGCCGTGAAAACTCTGGCGCCGGGCGATGACATGCCGGCGCTCCGACTGGCCCCTCTCGACGAAATATTGCCGCGCCATCTTCAAGGCCACTTCGATCGCCTCCGAGCCCCCACTGACGAGATAGACCCGCTCGATCCCGACGGGCGCCTGGGCGATCAGGCAGTCCGCCAGCCTCTCGGCGATCTCGGTGGTGAAGAAGGAGGTATGGGCATAGGCGAGTCTGTCGAGCTGGCGGTGCAGGGCCTCCAGCACGGCGGGGTGGCCATGGCCGAGACAGGAGACGGCGGCCCCGCCAGAGGCATCGATATAGCGCTTGCCGGCGGCATCGATCAGTTCGATGCCCTGCCCGACGGCGACCGGCATGACGGCATTGGCGGCGCGGTGGAGCAGATGGCTCATGGGGAGGCTCCCGGGAGTTTCGGCGCTGGGCGTCAGGTCAGATGGGTGCCGAGGGCGGCCAGATGCGCATCCGTCCGGCGCAAGGCGGCGAGCGCCGCCTCGCCGTCATGGCCGGCCACCAGCGCGGCCAGCACTTCGGCCGCAGCGAAGGCAGGCGTCACGGCATGGAGGAAGGAGGGGCTCGCGGTCGGCATGATGAGGTGATGGCGGGAGATCCTGGCGAGCGGCGCCACTTCGCTGTCGGTGATGGCCAGGACGGACAGCCCACGCGAAGCGGCATGCTCGGCGAGTTCGAGGGTGAGGCGCGTATAGGGCTGCAGGCTGACAGCCACCATCACGTCACCCGGGGCGGCATCGACGAGAGCATCGGCCCCGATGCCGGCGATTCCATCGAGCAACATGCTGGGCCTGCCGATCAGGGTGAGTGCATAATGCAGATGCCAGGCGACGGGATGGCTCGCCCGCAGGCCGAGACAAAGGATACGGCGCGCCGAGGCAAGGGTTTGCGCGGCAGCGGCGAATGCGGCAAGGGGCCTGCCTGCCACAAGCCCGCCGAGCTGGGCGCTGAGCATGCCGAGCATGGCAGTGGCCAGTCCTTCGTCACCGACGCGCCCCTGCCGGGCGAGATGGTCGCCCGCCTTGCCTGCAAAGCCCGTCGGCACTTCCCGCAGCGTATCGGCGTGCAGTTCCCGCAGGGCCTCGTAACCGTCAAAGCCCAGTTGGCGGGCAAGCCGCATCATGGTCGCCGGCTGAACGCCGGCACGTCGCGCCTGTTCCCGCATCGACAGCAGAGCGACATCGCGCGGATTCTCCAGCACATAGCGCGCGGCAGCCCTGATTTGCGCCGGCATTGCGTCGAAGCCCCTGACGATCTCGCCGGCCAAGCCGTCGAGATCCACAAGCCCGTTCATGCCCATGCACTCCGTCGGAAGGATTATTGAAACAAACGTATCAGATGCTATCGTATTGATACAAATGAAGCCTCGCTCGGAGACGGATTTTGTCGGTTACGCTGGATTGTACCCCGCGCTTCATTGCCGTCGCCCCCAATGGCGGCCGGCGTACCAAGGCGGACCATCCGGCCTTGCCGATGACGCCTACCGCCCTGGCGCAAACAGCCACGACCTGTCTCGAGGCCGGCGCGGCCATGATCCATGTCCATGTCCGGCGCAACGATGGCGACCATTTGCTCGATGCCGAGGCCTATCGCGCCGTCATCACCGCGATTGGCGCCGTGACAGGCAAGGATCTCGTGGTGCAGATCACCAGCGAGGCGCTCGGCCTCTATTCGCCCGCCGAGCAGAGAGCCGTCATCCGCGCCACCCGGCCGGAGGCCGTATCGCTCGCACTGCGCGAACTGGTGCCTGACACCGCCGAGGAAGCCGCCTTTGCCGAATTGCTGCTGTTTCTCAGGCTGATCGGCGCCATGCCGCAGATCATCCTCTACACGCCGGACGAGGCCAGACGCCTTGCCGAGTTTCAACGGCGGGGCCTCATTCCTTTCGAGAAACTGCCCGTACTCTATGTGCTCGGCCGCTATACGGCGGACCAGACCTCACAGCCCGACGATCTCCTGCCCTTCCTCGCCGAGGGCATGCCCCGTTTCGATCCCTGGAGCCTCTGCGCCTTCGGGCCGCAGGAAGTGGCTTGCGTCACCGCGGCAGCGCGGCGGGGCGGGCACGCCCGCGTCGGCTTCGAGAACAATCTCCACCGTCCCGATGGCACGCTGGCCCGGGACAACGCCGAATTGGTGGTGCTGGCACGCCAGGCGATCGAGGCCGCTGGCTTGAGGATCGGTGATGCCGACGCCCTGCGTGCCGCGACACTGGCGACATGAAAAAGGCGGCCGAGGGGCCGCCTTCAACACGAAACAGACGCTAGAACGTCCGCTCGAATAAATAATTCTGGCCTCAGGCGGCCGAGGCCGAAACCCAGCGCGACAGTTCGCCCTTGGGAGCAGCGCCGACCTTCTGGGCAACGGGCTTGCCGTCCTTGAATATGATCAGCATGGGAATCGACATCACCCGGAACTGCGAAGCAATCTGGGGGTTCTCGTCGACGTTCAGCTTGGCGATCTTGACCTTGCCGGCCATCTCGGTGGCGATCTCGTCGAGAGCGGGCGCGATCATGCGGCAGGGCCCGCACCACTCGGCCCAGAAATCGACGACAACCGGCTCAGCCGAATTCAGCACGTCATTAGCGAACGAGGCATCCGTGACCTTGATCGTGTTGGCACCCATTTCGAGAATCTCCACAGCGGGAATGGCGGAATCGCCATGCAAATATCCGTTGCCCTCAAGCTAGGAATGCACCGGCCCAGCGTCAAGAAGCGGAACGGCTTCTCGCGCGAATGTGCACGGCTGATATGCAGATTCGCAGCTATTACCGGCCCAAACTGGTGAAATAGAGGAGCCTGCATACTATCAAACATTCGCAGAATTTCCTGGTGAGGCCCACGAATGGGGCCTCGCCGTGAAATTCTGCTTATCCGATCACCACCCGCGTATCCGACATGCCTCGGTGACGGATGAGTTGGTAGAGCGCGGCGGCGTGGGACGGCGCTAGCCGGATGCAGCCATGGGAGGCAGCACGGCCGAGCTGCTTGACCGAATAGGTGCCGTGCACGGCATAGCCGCCCTTGAAGAACACCGAATAGGGCATCGGGGAATTGTCGTATTTCTTCGAGTAGTGCATGCGCTTGAGCAGCTTGGGGCGGTATACCCCGCGCGGGGTATAGTAGCCGCGCCTTGCCGTCGACACCGCCCAGATTGCTTCGACATTGCCATCGACGATCACGGTCATGCGTTGCCTGGCAATGTCGACCTTGGCCACGATGCCCGCGGAGGCCGGCGCGAGCGGGCAGAGCGCGGCGACAAGAAGCGTGAAGGCAACGGTGATCCAGCGGAAGCTCGCGCTCAGATGCAGGGCAGGCATGACAGGTTCCTCGATACGGTTCGCTGACATTGGCCGTCCCGGGCCTTCATTCGCCATGCGCTTTTGCACAGGATGCAAATCCACCCGAAACCGAACAAAGCATGAATCGAACATGGTTAATTTTCGGTTTCCGCCCGCCGGCCGACGTGATGCGAAACCCGAGGGATTGCCGCCCGATGCTGCCGTTCCAGCAAAGACAGGATAGGATGGCGTCACGAATCACTTCGCGGGAGCATGCATGCGCCGTTTCGTCAGGATCTTCCCGCCGTTCAAGGCCGCCCTGCCGCTGGCGGCGCTGCTGACCCTGGCGAGCCATGCGCCGGCCCTGTCGCAAGACATCACCCCGCCTGGCTACAAGCTGCCGCCGCTCGGCGCGGTGACATCAGCCACGCCCGCCAAGCAGCTCTTCGGCCGCGCCGCGACGCCGGCCAATGTCGGCCTCGGCTCGATCGGCTTCTATGCCAAGGGCTGCCTGTCGAACGGCGTGGAATTGCCGGCTGATGGTCCGACCTGGCAGGTCATGCGGCCTTCGCGCAATCGCGCCTGGGGCAATGCCGCCGTGATCCGGGTGGTGAAGAACCTCGCCGCCAAGGCCCCAACCGTGGCCGGCTGGCCCGGCATCCTGATCGGCGACATGGCGCAGCCGCGCGGCGGCCCGATGCTGACGGGCCATGCCTCGCATCAGATCGGACTCGACGCCGACATCTGGCTGACGCCGATGCCGGATCGCCGGCTGAGCGTCGCCGAACGCGAGACCAAGAGTGCCGTGATGATGGTGCGTTCCGACCGGCTCGACGTCTCGCGCTCCTGGACGGCGGGCCAGATGGGCATCGTGCGCGCCGCCGCCCAGGATCCGGCGGTCGAGCGCATCTTCGTCAACGCAGCCATCAAGAAGGCGATGTGCCGCGATGCCACCGGAGATCGCTCCTGGCTCGGCAAGGTGCGCCCGATGTATGGGCACGACTATCATTTCCATGTCCGCATCACCTGCCCGCGCGGCAGCCCGACCTGCACGCCACAAAAGCCGCCGACAGGCGATGAAGGCTGTGGCAAGGAACTCGATTACTGGTTCTCGGATGCGGTGCTGCATCCCAAACCGCGTCCCAAGCCGCCGCACCCGCCGCGCCAGCTCACCCTGAGCGATCTGCCCGCCGCCTGCAGCCAGGTCATCGCAGCGCCGTAGGAATGGCCTGACCGCCACCGGCCTGTTTCCCGGCCTTGCCCGAGGTCGAGCGAAACGCCATTCTCCCGCTTGCCGGGGAGACGGGTATTCTCCATCCCGCTGCCTTGCATGATCGGGAGGGAGTCGGATGGCCGATCGATTCGATCTGGCGGGCCGCAAGGCCCTGGTAACCGGCGGAGCGCGCGGTATCGGTGCAGGCATCGCCGAAGCCCTGGCCCAGGCCGGCGCCGACGTAATGATCGGCGACATCCTCGAAGATCTCGGCCGGCAAGCCGCTTCCAGCCTGGCGCGCCATGGCGGCGCCTACGGCTTCGTAGCGCTCGACGTCACCGACGAGGCTCAGTGGGAGAACGCCGTCGCGACCACGATCGAGCAGATCGGCGGCTATGACATCCTGGTGAACAACGCCGGCGTGGAAGTCACCGCTTTGGTAACCGAGATCGAGCCCGACAGCCTGCGGCACATGTTCGATGTCAATGTCGTCGGCACGCTGCTTGGCATGAAGCACGCCTTCCGAGCGATGCGGCCGGGCGGAGCAGCCGGCAAGGGCGGTGCGATCATCAACATCGCCTCGGTCGCAGCCACCATCGTATTCCCAACCATAGCCGGCTATTCCGGCAGCAAGGCCGCCGTCGACCGCATCACCCGCATCGGCGCTGCCGAAGCCGGCAAGCTCGGCTATGGCGTGCGCGTCAACTGCATCCATCCCGGCCTGATTCCCACCGAGATGGGCCGGAAACTGACGCAGGATGTGGTGGAAGCCGGGATGTTTCCGGATACCGGCGCGGCGGTCGGTCATGTCGTCGGCCAGACGCCGCTGGGACGGCTCGCCGAGATCCGCGAAGTGGCCGACGTCGCCGTCTTCCTCGCCTCCGACGCCGCCAGCTTCATTACCGGCGCCGGCATTCCGGTCGAAGGCGGCATGAGCAGTTGAGCGGCGCCACACCGGCGGCCTCAATCGTCGGGATGGCCCGCCTTGGCCTGCAACAGGTCGGAGAAGGCCAGCAGCACGCCCGATATCATGAACACCATATGGATGCCGACCAGCCAATAGAGGTCGCGGTCGGTCAGCTTCTCGATCTGCATAAAGCCTTTAAGCAACTGGATCGCCGAGATCAGCACGATCGAGGCCAGCAGCTTGAGCTTGAGGCCGGCGAAATCGACCTTGGTCATCCAGTTCGGCCAGGTCAGATGTTCGGTGCCGTCGATCTTGGAGACGAAATTCTCATAGCCCGAAAAGATCACGATCAGGATCAGGCTGCCCAACAGGGCTAGGTCAACCAGCTCCAGCACGCCGATCACCGTCTCCTCGGTCGTGAAGCCATAGGCGCCAACGACATAGTGGAGCAATTCCTGCCCGAATTTCAGCAGAACGACGAATAGGGCGATGACCAGCCCGATATAGAAGGGCGCCAGCACCCAGCGCGATGCGACGAGGCAGCGCTCGATCATTTTTTCCATGTGGAATCTCAACCCGATTGAACAATCGCGCGCAAAATAGAGGGACGCGCCCGGCGAGGGAACCCAGCCTTGCCAAATTGTAATGCAGGCACCGAAGTGGGTGTCGGGCGCTTCCTGCCTCACTTCACGCGCAGGATCTCGACCCCGGCCATGGCGCCCGGCACGGCGCGAGGCTTTTCGACATGCACGCGCACCGCGGCGGCGCGGTCGAAGGCAAGGCAGCGCTGCGCCAGCCGCTCGGCGAAGGTCTCGAGGAGATCGGCATGGCTGGCGGCGAGTTCACGCCCGATGGCAGCGATCTTGTCATAGTCGATCGTGCCCTCGATATCGTCGTCGCCGAAACGTGCTTCAGCCAAAGTCAGCTCGACATCGACGATCAGGGGCTGGGTCACGCCCTTCTCATGCTCGTAATAGCCGATATGGGCTTCGAGATTGAGGGCGCGCAGAAAGACGCGGCTATAGGATCGCGGTTCGGTCATGAAGGCAGCAATGCCACACTCAGCCGGGAAGCGCCATCGCCGTTTCGCCCGTTGCTTGCGCGGCTTCGCCATTCAGCGGGTTGTCGGGGTCCCAGCCATAGAGGGTCTCGCCGAAGCGCATGTCGCGCGCATCGAGATGGATCAGGCGGCCAGTGAGGCCGGTGCCGAATCCGACGATCTCGCGGATCGCTTCCAGCGCCATCATCGAGCCGGCCACGCCGGCAAGCGCACCGAGCACGCCAGCCTCCGAACAGCTTGGAATGGTGCCCGGCGGCGGTTTCTGCGGGAAGAGGCAGCGCCAGGTCGGGTTGGGCTCGCCTTCGGCATTGGTCTCGAAGGGCCGCAGCGTGGTCAGCATCGCGTCGAACACGCCGAGCGCCCCCATGACCAGCGGCTTGCGGCCATGGAAGCAGGCATCGGAGACGGCATAGCGGGTGTCGAAATTGTCCGAGCCGTCTATCACCAGATCATAGGATGCGATCAGTTCAGCCGCATTGGTGGGATCGATGCGCATCGCATGCGGAACCACCGTCACATGCGGATTGAGTCTTTCGATCGCCTCCCCGGCCGTCTCGACCTTGGGACGGCCGATATCGGGCGTGGCGTGGATGATCTGGCGCTGCAGGTTGGAGAGCGACACGATGTCGTCATCGACGATGCCGAGCGTGCCGACGCCCGCCGCCGCGAGATAGAGCAGCACCGGGGCGCCGAGCCCGCCCGCGCCGATGACCAGGATGCGAGCCCGCGACAAAGCCTGCTGCCCGGCGCCGCCGACCTCGTGCATGACGACATGCCGGGCGTAACGCTCCAGCTCTTCGGATGAAAATGCCATGGGGCGAATGTAGATACTTGCCCGAAAAGGCGCAATGATCGGAGCGCGGACTTCTCAGCGACATGCAGGCGTGTCGCTGAGAAGTCCGCGCTCCGATCTACGCTCCCAGGCTCGCCTTCTGGATGCGAGCCTGTATGATCGCGCTCCAAGAATCAGTCTTGAACAGACCGAAGACGAGGCCCTGATGACTTCTGCTCCGCGCGCACCCGGAAAGGGCGACCACGTCTTTCTGGTCGACGGTTCGTCCTTCATCTTCCGGGCCTATTTCCAGTCGATCAACCAGGACGCCCGCTACAATTACCGCTCCGACCGCCTGCCCACGGGTGCGGTGCGCCTGTTCTGCAATGTGCTGCACAAGATGATCAAGGAAGGGGTGATGGGCAAGCAGCCCACCCATCTCGGCATCATCTTCGACAAGTCGGAAGATTCCTTCCGCAAGGAGATCTACCCGCCCTATAAGGGCCACCGTCCCCCGCCGCCGGAAGAACTGGTGCCGCAATTCCCGCTGATGCGGGTTGCCGTGCGCGCCTTCGGCCTGAAGCCGGTGGAACAGTCCCGCTACGAAGCGGACGATCTGATCGCCACGTATTGCGACATCGCCGTCAAGGCCGGCGCCGACGTCACCATCGTCTCCGCCGACAAGGACCTGATGCAGCTCATCCAGCCCGGCGTGGTGATGTTCGATCCTGCTTCCGGCGACCAGAAGGCCAAGGGTTCGCGACCCGAACGCCTGATCGCCGAGGCCGAAGTGCTCGAAAAGTTCGGCGTGACGCCGGACAAGGTGGTGGATGTGCAGGCCCTGGCCGGCGATTCCACCGACAATGTCCCCGGCGTGCCCGGCATCGGCGTCAAGACGGCGGCGCAGTTGATCAATGAATACGGCGACCTCGAAGGGCTCCTCGCCCGCGCCGGCGAGATCAAGCAGCCCAAGCGCCGCGAGAGCCTGACCGACCCCGAGAACGTCAAGCTCGCCCGCATTTCGCGCGAACTGGTGAAGCTCGTCACCGACGTCACCCTGGAAACGCCGATCGAGGACCTGATCGCCCCCGGGCTCGACGCCAAGGGCGCCATCGCCTTCCTGAAGGCGATGGAATTCTCCACACTGACCCGCCGCATCGCAGAAGATGCCGGCCTCGACGTCGCCGATATCGCGCCCGATGAGGCGCTGAAGATCCCCGACAGCGATTTCTCGCCCGCCCCGGCGAGGACGCCGGCACCCAAGCCGAGTGCGGAAGGCGTCTCTACCGCTCCGACGGTTGCCACGGGGGCCGGCACGCCCTCCGCCGTGGTGGAAAGCGTCAAGGCCAGGCTCACCGCCATTCCCTTCGACAGCGTTTCCTATGAAACCGTCGCCAGCCTGGAAGCGCTCGACGGCTGGATTATCAGGGCCCGCGAACGCGGCTATGTCGCCTTCGACACGGAAACCACCTCGCTCGACGCCCTTCAGGCCGATCTCGTCGGATTCTCCCTGTCGGTCGAGCCGGGCAAGGCCTGCTATGTGCCCCTGCGCCATCGCGACAAGGCGGACCTGTTCGGCGGCGGCATGATGGCCGGGCAGGTCGATGCCGGCGAGGCTCTAAAGCGGTTGAAGGGCCTGCTCGAAGATCCCGGCGTGCTGAAAATCGGCCAGAACCTGAAATATGACACGCTGGTGATGGGCGAGGAGAACGTCAAGATCGCGCCCTATGACGACACCATGCTGATGTCCTATGTCGTCGATGGTGGGCGCGGCAATCACGGCATGGACGAACTCTCGTCACGCCATTTCGGCCATAAGCCAATCGCCTTTTCCGAAGTCTGCGGCTCCGGCAAGTCGCTGATCGGCTTCGACCAGGTCACTATCGAGCGCGCTACCGCCTATGCCGCCGAGGATGCCGACGTCACCCTGCGGCTATGGCTGCTGCTCAAGGCTCGCCTGGTCTCCGAGGGGCTGGTCACCATCTACGAGACGCTGGAGCGCCCGCTCGTCGCCGTGCTCGCCAAGATGGAATCGCGCGGCATCATGATCGACCGCCAGATCCTGGCGCGTCTGTCGGGCGAATTCGCCCAGAGCGCGGCCCGGCTCGAGGCGGAGATCCACGAACTCGCCGGCGAGAACTTCAATGTCGGCTCGCCCAAACAGCTCGGCGACATCCTGTTCGGCAAGATGGGGCTGCCCGGCGGCAAGAAGACGCCCACTGGCCAATGGGCGACCTCGGCCCAGGTGCTGGAGGACTTGGCCGACCAGGGCCTGGAACTGCCGCGGCGCATCGTGGCCTGGCGCCAGCTCACCAAGCTCAAATCGACCTATACCGACGCCCTGCCCACCTATGTGAACCCCAAGTCGGGCCGGGTCCACACCTCCTACTCCCTGGCGGCGACCACCACGGGGCGCCTCTCCTCCTCCGAGCCCAATCTGCAGAACATTCCGGTGCGCACCGAGGAAGGGCGCAAGATCCGCTCGGCCTTCATCGCCGCGCCCGGCGCCAAGCTGATCTCGGCCGACTATTCGCAGATCGAGCTGCGCGTACTCGCCCATGTCGCCGAGATCCCGCAACTGACCAAGGCCTTCGAGGACGGCGTCGACATTCACGCCATGACGGCCTCCGAGATGTTCGGCGTGCCGGTGCAGGGCATGGATCCCCAGGTGCGGCGGCGCGCCAAGGCCATCAATTTCGGCATCATCTACGGCATCTCCGCCTTCGGCCTCGCCAACCAGCTCTCGATTCCGCGCGAGGAGGCGAGCGCCTATATCAAGAAATATTTCGAGCGCTTCCCCGGCATCCGCGACTATATGGACCGGATGAAGGCCGAATGCCGCGCCCGCGGCTATGTCGAGACCGTCTTTGGTCGCAAGATGCATTTTCCGGCGATCGAATCGAAGAACCCTTCCGAGCGGGCCTTCGTCGAGCGGCAATCCATCAACGCGCCGATCCAGGGCTCGGCCGCCGACATCATCCGCCGGGCGATGAGCCGGATGGATGGTGCCCTCATCAAGGCCGGGCTCTCGGCCAAGATGCTGCTGCAGGTGCATGACGAACTCGTCTTCGAAGCCCCGGAGGAGGAAGTCGAGGCGACGCTGCCGGTGGTCTCCCAGGTGATGGAGCACGCAGCGCTTCCGGCCCTGCAGCTCAAGGTGCCGTTGCAGGTCGATTCACGGGCCGCCAGCAATTGGGAAGAGGCGCATTAAGCAGGGCCAATCGGCATTAATCCCTTGTAACGCGCCCCAATTCCGGCCGGTTCTTGTCCGATTGAGGTGCAGCACCCACATGGGAGGCGTTGCGGCTTCCCCTCAGGATGCAGTCGCGAAGGAGAGTCAGGATGACCCCCAACGAAAAAGCCCTCATCGAGGACCTGTTCAATCGCCTGCGCAGTTCCGCCCCGACGACGGGGCGCGACGCCGAGGCCGACACCGCGATCGCGGCCGAAATGGCCCGCTCACCGGGCGCCGCCTATGCCCTGGTGCAGACCGTCCTGGTGCAGGACCACGCCTTGCGCGAGGCTCATGCCAAGGTCCAGGCTGCGGAAGCTGCCGCGCAGCAGCCGCAGCAAGCACCGCAGCCGCCCGAGCAGCCACAATCCTTCATCGAGCGCGCCGGCTCGGCCTTGCAGGGCTTCGGTGGCCAGCGCAACCAGGCTCAGCAGCAACAGGTTCCGCCGCAGCAGGCCGAACCCGCGCGCGGCGGCGGTTTCCTGCAGGGCGCCCTGCAGACGGCGGCCGGTGTCGCCGGCGGCGCGCTGCTGTTCGAGGGCGTGCGCTCGATGTTCGGCGGTGGCGGCGGCCTGCTCGGCGGCGGATCGAGCCCGTTTGGCGGCGGCGGCAACACCACCATCAACGAGACCGTCATCAACGAAAACGCCGACAAGGGCCGCGACAGCGACGACAATGTGCGTGACGCCAGCTACGATTCGGATGATGACGACGATGGCGATTACGGCTCGGATGATTCCGGCGGCAGCGACGATAGCTGGATCTGACCGTCACCGGGGGCGCGGGCACATTGCCCGTTCCGCCTCGCTGACAAACGCCATGTTTCCGGGGACGGGCAAGATGCCCGTGCACCTGGAAAGATGCGAGATCCTAGAGCAAAGTGCGATTTCTCCAAACCGCACTTTGCTCTAACTCCTTGTTTCCGAGCCAATCCAACGGATTGGCTCGGGTGTCTTTGCGTTTCGACGTGGCTCGGTCAAATCGCAAAACGCTTTAGCCCGAGACGGCCAGGGCCTGGGCTTTTGACAGGGTGGCTCGGCAAACGGCAACAAAGATGATTTTCAGAACGATTCGCCCTTCGTGGAGAAGCGACGGTCCATTGCGTCGACCACACGTTGCGCCCGTTCGCGCAGATTTGGATCTGGATCGGCCTCGTAGCGCGCTGCAACTTTGTGACGAAGGTCGATCCCCTCTTCCAGCCGACCCAAATGCTCCAGAATGAGGCTCTGATCCACAAATAGGCCAAGGAGTCGCTCGCGCAGACAGGGATCGGTCTCATGGCCGAAGCGGCGAACGCCTTCGTTGCACAGGGCAAGCGCCGTCTCGGCATGGTCCGGATACTCCCGGCGCAGGGTCCAGCAGGTCACCCACAACGCATGCAGAACCCGCCTGCGTACCGGCAACTCGGCCGTGCTGAAGCGGTGGATCAATTCGTCCACCACGGCCAGCGCCTCGCCGGGCTCGCCCAGATCGAACAAGGCCTGAGACTTGAAGAACAATGCCTCGGCGACGCGCTTGCGGACCGCCGAGCCGACATCCGCCGCAAGCTCCGTCAGGATCTCGTCGTAAAGGGCAAGGGCCTCACCGACCCGCCCCTCGCCGTCAAGGTCGCTTGCGCGTTTGAGCTTGATACGGGCACTCACCAAGCGGAGGTTAGGAACCAAATCTGGCATGGATGTCTGCCTCGCGCAGCGCCGCCCTCCAATAGCGAATTTCGAGCACACTCGCCCAATTCGAGACGGAGCCGAGAGACAATCATACAAACCCGCATTCAGGACGGCATTCCCAGGACCGCAGGTATCCTTGCCTACGATCCTGAAGACTTGGATTACAGCCCCTCGAACAAAGCGCTCGAAATGTAGCGCTCGGCGAAGGAGGGCACGATCACCACGATGGACTTGTTGTCCATGCCGGGGCGAGCAGCCAGTTCCAGCGCCGCCGCGACGGCCGCGCCGGACGAGATACCGCAGGGGATGCCCTCGATGCGGGCGAGCAGGCGGGCGGTGTCGAAAGAGGTCTGGTTGCCAACGGTGATGATGTCATCGATCACCGAACGGTCCAGCACATCCGGTACGAAGCCGGCGCCGATGCCCTGGATCTTGTGGGGACCGGGCTGGCCGCCCGACAGCACCGGGGAATCTTCCGGCTCCACCGCCACGATCTTGAGGTCGGGCTTGCGCGGCTTCAGCACCTGGCCGACGCCGCTGATGGTGCCGCCAGTGCCCACGCCCGAGACGAAATAGTCGATATCGCCCTTGGTGTCGTTCCAGATCTCTTCCGCCGTGGTAAGGCGGTGGATCTCGGGATTGGCCGGATTGCGGAACTGCTGGGGAATGATGGCGCTCGGCAGTTCCTTGACGATCTCCTCGGCCTTGGCGACAGCACCGCGCATGCCTTGGGCAGCCGGGGTGAGGACCAGTTCGGCGCCGAGCAATGCGAGCATCTTGCGCCGCTCGATCGACATCGATTCCGGCATGACCAGGATCAGGCGATAGCCACGGGCGGCGGCGACGAAGGCGAGCGCGATGCCGGTATTGCCGGAGGTCGGCTCGACCAGCACGGTATCCGGCTTGAGGTGGCCGGCCTTCTCCAGTGCATCGATCATGCTGACGCCGATGCGATCCTTGACGCTGGCGATCGGATTGAAGAATTCGAGCTTGGCGAGGATGCGTGCCTTGACGTTCTTGGCCTTGGCCAGCCGGTTGAGCTGCACCAGCGGGGTGTCGCCGATGGTCTCGGTGATCGACTGGTAGATGCGGCCGCGGCCGGGCACATGATTGGCATTCGCCATGAGGAACGTCCTTGATTGAAAGCGGCTGGAATTCAACATTAATCCACGAAAATGTCGAGGTTAATGTTGAATTACAGATCCATAATGTTTTTTAGATGACCAAATCTTCAAATCGAGCCCTCAAATCGCAAAGTCGATATTGGCGGGCGTGCCGCCGAAGACATGCTTGCGCTCGGCATCCCGGCAGAGGTCCTCGACGGTGATCTGGTCGAGTTCGGCCAGGAAAGATTGCGAGGCCTGGTTGACGGCCGGCGCGATGACCTGATCGACCAGGGTCGAGACCGGCGCCGGGTCGTCCTCTCCAGCGGCATCCGTCATCGCCGCGCGCACGATATCGCCGACGCTGATGCGCCGCCGCTCGCGCGCCAGCTCATAACCACCGCGCGGACCGCGCACGCCCTTGAGAATATTGTGGCGCACCAGGGTCTGCAGCAAGGTTTCCAGATGACGCGGCGGCAAGGCATGCCGGGAAGCAAGAGCCTTGGCGGCGACCGGCGTCGGCCTCGAATGGTGGGCGATATCGACCACGGCGGCGAGGCCAAGCAAGGAACGGCGCGAAAGCAATTGCATGTCGACCCCCTGATACGGTCCCTGACGCATTTTCCAGAAGAGGCGATAGACTCTTCGATCAAGAAAATGCGTCAAAACAAAGAGTTAGGGCGAAATGCGATTCGCAGAATCGCACTTTGCTCTAGATCACGTTGCGGTGCCCGTCGAACCGAAGCCGCCGCTGCCGCGAACGGTCGAATCGACTTCCGCCGTTTCGACCAGGACAGACAACGTCACCGGTGCAATGACCAACTGGGCGATTCGCATGCCATGGGTGATGGCGAAGGATTCTACACTCAGATTGATCAGGGCGACTTTAATCTCACCGCGATAATCGGCGTCTATCGTACCAGGTGCGTTCAAAACGGTAATTCCGCTTTTCACAGCCAATCCGGAACGTGGGCGCACTTGTCCTTCATAGCCCTGTGGAATTTGGAAAACCAGCCCGGTCGGCACCAGAGCACGCATCATCGGTGCAAGAACCAAGGTTTCCCCCGGGCCCAGCGCGGCCGGCAGGTCGAGACCCGCCGCTCCCTCGCTCTGATAGGCAGGCAGCGGCAGGTCGCCGGCATGGGGGAGTTTCTTGACGGGAATGGTCAGGGTCATGGCAATCCTGCATAGAGGGCGGGTCTCCAGACCCGCCTGTTTCAAAATCGTGGGGACAGGTGATGGCGTAGGCGGGTCTGAAGAGACTGTCTCAAAACTCGCAACACGGCCCGGAATAGCTCCACCTTTGTCATGCCGGGGCTCGTCGCGGGCATCCAGATACCGCAAACCCATCGAGACTGGGGCCCCTGGATCACCGGGACAAGCACGGTGATGACAAAAAGTCGAGGTTCCCCCGATTTCTCGGTCAGGCCCCGAAGACTCGGCCCCGGTCACGCCGTGGCACTGGCCAATTCGCCAAAGCGAGCCACCAGGGCCCGGGCAACCGCATCCTTGTCCATGTCGGGCCAGGTCTCGACGCCCGAGGCCGAAACCAGATGAACGCGGTTACGGTCTCCGCCCATCACGCCGCTTTCGGGCGAGACGTCGTTGGCGACGATGAGATCGCAGCCCTTGCGGGCGAGCTTGGCCTTGGCATGCTCGACGACATGTTCGGTCTCCGCCGCAAAGCCGACGACCAGGGACGGTCGGCGCGCCTTGTTCTGGGCGATGGTGGCCAGGATGTCGGGATTTTCCACCAGCGAGAAGCTCGGCGTGCCCTCTGCGCCCTTCTTGATCTTCTGCGCGCCGGCATCGGCCACGCGCCAATCGGCCACCGCCGCCGCAAAGATGCCGATATCGGCCGGCATGGCAGTCCTGACAGCCTCCAGCATCTCGCGCGCCGTTTCCACGGGCACCAGATTCACCCCCGGCGGCGGCAGAAGCGAAACCGGTCCCGAAACCAGGGTGACGCGAGCCCCGGCAGCCAGGGCAGCCGCCGCAATGGCATAACCCTGCTTGCCGGAGGAGCGATTGGCGATGTAGCGCACGGGATCGATCGGCTCATGCGTCGGCCCGGCCGTCACCAGCACATGCTTGCCGGCGAGCGGCAGGGCCGGGAGCAGCCGTGTATCGGCGCGCACCGAGCCTGGCAGCGGAATAAAGGTCGGCCCCGCCAGGGCCTTCTCGATCGCCGCGACGATTTCCAGCGGTTCGGCCAGGCGTCCCGGCCCGTATTCCCCGCAGGCCATCTCGCCATCATTGGGACCGACGAAGAGCACGCCGTCCTCGCGCAACTGGGCAATGTTGCGCTGGGTCGCCGGATGCAGCCACATGCGCACATTCATGGCAGGGGCGACCAGCACGCGCTTGTCGGTGGCCAGCAGCGTGGTGGATGCGAGATCATTGGCCTGGCCCTGCGCCATCTTGGCGAGGAGGTCGGCTGTCGCCGGCGCCACCACTAGAAGATCGGCATCGCGCGACATTTCGATATGCCCCATCTCGGCTTCGTCCGTCAGCGAGAACAGGTCGGTATAGACCTTGTCGCCGGTGAGCGCGGAGACGGAGAGCGGCGTGACGAAGGCTTCGCCGGCCTTGGTGAGGATGGCCCGCACATCGGCGCCACGTTCGCGCAGGCGCCGGATCAGCTCGAGGCCCTTATAGGCGGCGATGCCGCCGCCGATGATCAGAAGGATGCGCTTGCCGACGAGGGTGGTGGACATGGATCGATCCGCGTGAGGCCAATAGGGCGTTTGCGATTCTGCCGGGCTTACCGAAAAGCACCGCGACCACCCCACACATAAATAGCGCCATCGGGGGATTCAATCGTTTCAGCGCGGCTCCGTCCGCTCCTGCGTTCCAACCGGATGGGCCAACCAGGCGAATCTGTCCATGCCAGCGTAGCGAATCGGATCGCTGGGATGAGGCAAGGGCATGCCTTCGAGGATGCGCTTGGCGATCGCGTCATAATCGCCGTCGAAATGATGCCCGCCCGGCAACTCGATCACCTGCACCGTCCCGGCATCGACATCGTTGCAGCCCGAACGCAAGCCTTCGTCAACACCATGGAAGCACTGGATATGAGGGCCGTCGATCGCCGCGACAGCCGGGATCGTCGCCCTGCGCCCGCCGGCGACCTTCATGAAGCCGACGGCATAGTCGGCCTCCCGCGAGAGGCCGAGCAGCGAGACCTGGCGAATGCGCGCATGCAGATCGTCGGAAAGGTGTGAATAGACCGTAGCCGCGATATCGGCACCGAAGGAATAGCCCACCAGGATGATCGGCCTGTCGGCCCCAAGCGACGCCGCCATCCTGTCGATCGTGGCCGCAACTTCCTCGGGAGAACGCCGATGGATGAAATAGGCCAGGCTGTTCAGGCCGATCGTGGTCACGCCGGCGCGGGCAAGCCCTTCGGCTATGCCATCATCGATACCCCACCAGCCGCCATTGCCCGACAGCAGGATCGCGACAGGGCCGTCCTCTCGCCTGCCCTTGGTCAGGACAACCGGGAGATCGCGCAGGGATGCGGGCACATTGACATTATCGGGCGCGGCCAATCCACCCCAGACTCCACCGAAAGCCTGCGGAAACCAGCGCGGCAGGACCTTGGCGTCGAGGAAGACGCCGGTTGCTGCCAGCAAGATCAGGACAGCGAGACGCCGTAGGGTAATGAAACGCGCCATTGGACGACAGGAAACAGATGACTGATCCGTTCCTGTGCCTGGAAGATGGCATGACAATGGCGGCCCGGAACCGCCTTCCGGGCCTGCACATCAAAAAGCCGAACGAACCAAAGCGTTTTGCGATTGGACGAGTTCAGCCAGCATCGCAGCGATGCTTCAGCCAATCCTCTGGATTGGCTTGGAAACAGGAAGCCAGGGCAAAACAAGCGTTCCGCCGTGGAACGCGCTTTGCCCTAGCCCGATCAGCGTGGAGCCAGAACCATCACCATCTGACGGCCTTCGAGCGAGGCATCGGATTCCACCTTGGCGATCAGGCCCGTATCGTCCTTGACGCGATTGAGCAGGCGGTAACCGATCTCCTGATGCGCCATTTCGCGACCGCGGAAGCGCAGGGTGACCTTGACCTTGTCGCCTTCCTCGAAGAAGCGCCTCATCGCCTTCATCTTGACGTCATAGTCATGATCGTCGATGGCCGGGCGGAGCTTGATCTCCTTGATCTCGACCGTCTTCTGATTCTTGCGGGCCTCGGCGGCCTTCTTCTGTTCGTTGAACTTGAACTTGCCGTAGTCCATGATCTTGCAGACCGGCGGCTCGGCATTGGCGGCCACTTCGACAAGGTCCAGCCCGATTTCAAAGGCCATGGCGATCGCCGCCCTGGTGTCGGTGGCACCGCGGTTCTGCCCGTCCTGATCGATCAGCATGACTTCGCGGTTCCGAATCTCCTCATTGATGCGCGGACCGTCCTTCACGACCGGTGCGTTTGTCCTCATAGGGCGACGAATGGCGGTAAACTCCTCTACCATTGAATTGATTTGGGCAAACTGTCGGCTTCGCGTCGAAGCCCGCGCCCGGATTGCGGGAAGATGTTGCCGAAGCGACCGGAAGTCAACGCTTTCATGGCCGACGGCATGATTTTTAGATCACAAATCAGCTCGATAGACTGTCACGGATCGGCAATGAGGCAGATATTTCCAGGCTTATCGCCTGCTCGTCCAGGCTTCTCGCCTACTCGTCTTTGAGTCTGCGACTCCGAACCAGAAGTTCGGCATAGGCGTCGAGCGTGGCGTTGCACATCACATCCAGCGAGAAATGCGCCTCGACATGCGCGCGCGCGCGCGCCGCCAGACCGTCCCGGGCGGAGGCGCCCAGGGTCAGGGCCTCGTGCAGGGCTTCCGCCAGGGCCTCGGCGTCCCCCACCGGCGTGCGCCAACCCGTGCGCAGATTGCCGACGATCTCGGGCGGGGCCAACACCGTTTCGGAGGTGGCGCCATGATCGGCCACCACCACCGGACAGCCCATGGCCTGCGCCTCGACCGCCGTGCGTCCGAAAGCCTCGGGACTGGTGGAAGGGATGGCGACCGCCGCGGCGGAGAGATAGGCGGCCGGCATATCGCTGCAATGGCCGACGCGCAGCACCAGCCCCTTGAGGCCACGCTCGGCGATGCGCGCCTCGAGCTCGGCCACATAGCCATCCCGGCCCTGGGCATCGCCCGCCAGCACGAAAACCGTGTCCTCGATGCCCTTCTGCTTGAGAATGGCCGCGGCATCGATCAGCACGCGCTGGCCCTTCCAGCCGGTGAGCCGGCCGGGCAGCAGCACGATGCGCTGATGCGGCGCCACGTTCCAGGCCCGGCGTAGCGCCTCGACACGCTCGAACGACACGGCGGAAGGGGTGAAGGCCGTCAGGTCGGTGCCGCGGTGAATCACGCGCAGTCGTTCGGCGGCCTCCGGCCAGTTCGCCTTGATGGTGGCGGCAGTGAAGTTGGAATTCGCGATGACCACGTCCGCCTGCGCCATCACGCCATTATAGCGCTTCTTCAGCTCGGAAGTCGCCGAATAGGCACCATGATAGGTGGTGACGAATGGCAGGCTGAGTTTCTTGGTGGCGAGGCGCGCCGACCAGGCCGGCGCCCGCGACCGGGCATGGATGAGGTCGACCTTCTCCTCGCGCACCAGGCGTTCGAGCCGCCGGGCATTGCCCCAGATGCGCAGCGGATTCTTGGTCGAGGCATTGAACGGGATCCAAAGGCCGCCGCGCGCCTGCAGCTCGCCGACCAGCCGGCCACCCTCGGTAGCGACCAAGGCACGGGCACCCGCCCGCGTCAGCGCATCGGCGATGTCGATGGTGGTACGCTCGGCCCCGCCCGCATCCAGGGCCGGAATGATCTGCAGCACCGTGATGCCGGCAAAGCGTTCCTCCTTCGGCCGACGGCCGATTGGGCGAGCTTTGGACGAGATATCAGACATGGGCGCTGGCTGTTCCGGCTGGCTTCTTCACGATAACGACTGTGGACCATGGTCCATCACAGACTCTATAGAGCGCCCCATGTTCTAAATGAAAGGTGATGCTGTGCGGGAATTTCCGGCCTGCCCGGTATATTTTTCGCAAACAGCTACCTTACACAGAGGCAAAGCAGCGTCTTTGTGACGGAATTTCTTGCTCTAACTCCCCACGTCGAGGTGACTTTGCGATTCTCGGCGAATCTGCCAGACCGCAATCGACAAAACACAAAACGCTTGGGCAAAAGGAAGTGACCGGATGACGAGCAACCCCGCCATGATCACCGTCGGCGAAGGCCCGTCCAGCCGCAGCATTGCCTGGCGCCATCAGCCCGGCCGCGGCCCGGATGTGGTGTGGCTCGGCGGCTTCCGCTCCGACATGCTGGCGACCAAGGCAAGTTTCCTTGCCGATTGGGGCGCGCGGCACCATCGCGCCGTGACGCGATTCGATTACTCCGGCCACGGCGAATCGGGTGGGCGCTTCGAGGACGGCACTATCGGCTCCTGGCTCGAGGACGCCCTGGCAGTGATCCGTGAGTGCGTGAAGACGCCGCCGATCCTGGTCGGCTCCTCGATGGGCGGCTGGATCGCCCTGCTGGTGGCACGGGCTCTGGCCGGTACGCCGCTGGCGCCGTCAGGCATGGTGCTGATCGCCCCCGCCGCCGACTTCACTGAGAAATTGATGTGGGACCAGTTCCCCGACACGGTGAAGCGCGAGATCCTCGACAAGGGCGCCTGGCTGCGCCCGTCCGAATATTCGCCCGAGCCCTATCCGATCACCCGGACGCTGATCGAGGAAGGCCGCAGCCATCTTCTTCTCGGCGACATGGTGAAAACCGGCTGCCCCGTACATATCTTACAGGGGATGGAGGATCCGGACGTGCCCTGGCAGCATGCCATGACGCTGGTGGAGAGCCTGGCCGAGGACGATGTGACGGTGACGCTGATCAAGGATGGCGACCACCGGCTGTCGCGCGCCCAGGACCTCGACAGGCTGGTGGAGGCGGTGGAGGGCATTGCGCCCAAATCACAGCTCCTCCTATAGTCGTAACGTCCTGACCGGCCATAGCAAGGTTTCCTCGGTCGGAACGCCCTTCCGACCGAGGAAACCTTGCTGGAACTTAAATGCTGCGGAGCTCTCAAACCCGCCCGAAGGCGCGGGTTTGAGAGCTCCGTCAGGACCCGGTATTTGGAGCGGAGAGACAGATGTTCATTCAGACCGAGGCGACGCCGAATCCCTCGACCCTCAAATTCCTCCCCGGCCGCGAAGTGCTGCCCGAGGGCACCACGCTGCACATGACGAATGCCGCCGAAGGCGCGCAATCGCCGCTGGCCCAGAAGCTCTTTTCGATCGAGGGCGTCGCCGGCGTGTTCTTCGGCTCGGACTTCATCACCATCACCCGCTCGGGCGCGGAATGGCAGCACCTCAAGCCGGCCGTGCTTGGCGCCATCATGGAGCACTATCTGTCCGGCGTGCCCATCCTCAACGCGGATGTCGCGCCGCTGGATGAGGGCGAAGAGTTCTTCGACGAGGCCGACGAAGACACCGTCGAGACCATCAAGGACCTGCTCGAAACCCGCGTGCGACCGGCAGTGGCGGCCGATGGCGGCGACATCACCTTCCGCGGCTATCGCGAGGGCGTGGTCTATCTCGCCATGAAGGGGGCCTGCTCGGGCTGCCCCTCCTCCACGGCGACGCTGCGCAACGGCATCCAGAACCTGCTGCGCCACTTCGTGCCCGAGGTGCAGGAAGTCCGCGCCGCCTGAGGCGGCCGGGCCCTTTGACAAGCGGCATCGTTCGGCCGCTTTCATCAATGTTTAAGGGGGCAGGTGCTTAATCCCCTTCGGGGGGCCGGAGTTCGCTACGGCCATGCGCCTGCTGTTATCCATCCTTTTCGTAAGCGCCCTGTTTGGCAGCGCTCACGCCCAATCCGCATCGCTGACGGAACGGCGCCTGATCGACCTCTTCGATACGCGCCTCGCCCGGGACGGGCTGGATCCGATCCGTGCCTGTCGTGGGAAGGACGACGAGTCCTATGCCTGCACCTTCGATGACACCGAATATCTGACGACGATCTCGCCGAGAAGCGACATCACCGGCTCGATCGGCGTGTCCCGCTCGCCCACCTCGATGACAGTCATCCTCGCCGGTAACGCGATCGATGCAATCGGCCTGATCGGCGACCGCGCGAGCCCGGCGGACCTCATCAACTTTACCGCCCATCTCGAAAGCCTGCTGCACACGATCGGGCCGCAGAAGAGCGACTACGACATCGAGCAGGACACGCTCGATCTTGGCGTGATGCGCGGTGACTCCGACGGAGACATCGGCAGGGCGCGGGTGGTCACCGAAAACTTTGCCACCATCCGCTGCCTCAACCAACCGCTTGCCGTAAGCGCCGGCATCGCCTGCATGATCACCTTGAAGCATGCAGGCTGAACATCACCTCGCTTCGTGGGCCAATTGGGAAACGGGCGTTTCCGAAAGGCCTGCCTGTTCCCTCTTTATGGATTATTCCCACTCGAAGAAGTCCGGATGCGTGCGGCGCCATTCCACCACGCGCTCGCGATGGGCGCCGATCATTTCGCCGAACTGGACGCAGGCCCGACGATCGCCCCTGTCACAGCCTGCATGCAGACGATCAAGGCGGTCGACATAGGGATCATAGGCAACCGGGGCCGGCTCATACACCGGCGCCGGCCGTGGCGGCGGAGCGGGACGGTCGGCCAGCGCCTGGCCGAGCAGGACACCACCGACCGCGCCGAGGGCTGCGCCGCCGACGAAAGCACCTGTACGGCCGTCGCCTGCGGAGGCCGGTGTCGTCGCCAAGGCCGTCATGACACAAAGCACCGCGGCTGAAAGGCAGATCTTCATCGTCATTGCAATAGAAACTCCGATTTGGCTACCCCAGCATTGGCAACAAACTAGCCCACACCACCTTAAAGGCACATGAACAACAATGGTTTATTTTGAATATATCTTCTGAACATATCAGTAATTCCTGTGGCAGCTCTGTCAGATTTAGCCACAATTCCGAAGAAAAGGGCTAGCGGATTCATGCCCTCGTCTGTTCAGGCGACGAGTCCGGCCATCGGTCGAACCGAAAGCGAATCCGGGAAAATGGTCGAACCCAGCGCCATGGGTGAAAGGCCGAACTGATCGGCCAGCAGCCCTTTCAGCACGCTGCGAACATCCGTCGTCGGCCGGAGGTCACGGCCTTCATGAAGCTGCGCCAGTTTCAAGCCCGGCCAATCGGCGACGACACGGCCTCCCTTTACCGCACCGCCCGCCAGCAGCATGACCGTGCCGGTGCCATGATCGGTCCCCTCGGTGCCATTGATGCGTGCTGTGCGGCCGAATTCGGTGACGGCGACCACGACCGTATCCTTCCAGTATTGCCCCAGGCCGCTCTCGAACGCGGCGAAGGCGCCGTCGAGGCCGCCGAGCAGCATGGCGAGCCGGCCTGTCGCTCCACCCTCGTTGACATGGGTGTCCCAGCCATCGAAAGCGAGCGCGGCGAGGCGCGGCCCGTCCTCGGCCGCGATCAGCCGGGCCGCTCCTTCGGCGGCCTGCCGCATGCCGGCGGCGCTGTCGAGCCCACCCTTGCGCTTGGTCATGCCCATGCCGTCACCGGCGGCCAGACGCTCGGCCTCGAGCCCCCTGCGCAGAGCAATCGCCAGCGCCGGGTCGCGATGGTCGTAGAGATCGAGCAGGCGCGCCGCCAGATCATCGCCCGCATCCGGCAGGACCTGGGGCGCCCAGCCGAGCACAGGCGCGGCGCCACGCATCACCAGAGGCGTCGACGGCCCGACGGCGAGGCCGCCATGCGGCGCTATGCGTTCGCCGGCGGGCAGAT
The DNA here is from genome assembly GCF_056754975.1 of Labrys sp. HAY1-8F. Classification (NCBI taxonomy): domain Bacteria; kingdom Pseudomonadati; phylum Pseudomonadota; class Alphaproteobacteria; order Hyphomicrobiales; family Xanthobacteraceae; genus Labrys; species Labrys sp. HAY1-8F. Next base: position 2,960,282 of record NZ_JBPGWZ010000002.1, read on the forward strand.
CGGCCAAGGCGCGATTGAGCCAGCCCGTCGCCGTATGGCCCGGCCCCGGAAAGCCACTCTCGAGCACGTCCTGCCCATCGAAATGGGAACGCTCGCGATAGCCCGTGGCGGCGGCATGCACGACCAGCGCCTGCCGGGCCTGGAACAGGCGGGCAAAGGTCGGCATGGCCGGATTGAGGGCGAAGAATCCATCCAGGGGCAGAGCCGGATGCGGCCCATCCAGGGCCAGGGCGATATCGCCGTGCAACCCATGATAATCGGGGTCGCCGACGGGAGCCACGGTCGAGAGCCCGTCCAGCGCCCCGCGCAGCACGAGCACGACCAGGCGCGGATCCCTCGCCTCGGCGGCCCGGGCGAACCGTGGCAGATAGGCCCAGGCAAACAGGGCGCCACTGCCGAGCAGGACGGCGCGACGGGACGGATGCGGACGCTCGCACAGGGTGTCCGACGCGGTCTCCATGATCTATCTCCTCTGGAACTCGGGAGCCATCAAAAGCAGTGCCACCGCCTGCTGGCGCGACTCGGCACGGCCGACGGCCTGGCGCGTTTCCGCCGACACCGACGGGCCGATGAGCGTGGCCAGCAGGTCGTCCGGTTCGCCGATGCCCTTGGCCTGGCGCGCCGCCTGCCAGGCGATATCGAGGCGCATCGCCATGCCGGCCGGGGAGGCCTGCGTGTCGGCGAGGTCGGGAAAGCCGTTCGGGCCGGGCGGCTGCCACAGGGGTGTTCCCAGCAGCGCCAGCCAGTTCAGCGTCTGGCCGGGATCCGCCTCCGGGCCGGGCCCGATGCCACGGCGCAAGGCGAGAACGAAATCGAATGGCGAGCGCATCTTCGCCAGCGGCTGCGACCAGGCTTCCGGCGCGTTGACCAGCGCCATGGCGAGCGCGCGAAGATCGCCATCCGTCTTGGTGAAAACCTCCGCCAGCCGCGCGACCATCGGGGCCGGCGGGTCGTCCGCGATGAAATGGCGCGCGATCTTCATGGCAATGTGCCGGGCCGTGGCAGGATGGCGTGCAAGATCGTTGAGCACGGCCTCCGCCTGGCCCATGCCGCCGGCCGGATAGGTCTTGCCGAGGAAAACCTGGTCACCGGGCTCATGCGCATTGGCGTTGAAGACGAAACTGCCGGGTTCGCCGAGGCGGCCCTCCCGCCCCGCAATCATCCAGCCGGTGAGGATACGCGCGAAGGCGGTCACGTCGGCCTGGCTGTAGCCGCTGCCGACACCAAGCGTGTGCAATTCGAGGATCTCGCGGGCGAGGTTCTCGTTCAGGCCGCGATTGCGGTTGCGTCCCGCCCGCGAGTCAGGGCCGACGGATTGCTGATTGTCGAGATAATAGAGCATGGCCGGGTGATGCTCGACCGCGACCAGCATGTCGGCAAAGCGCCCCAGCACGAAGGGGCGGATCGCCTCCCGCTCGAAGGCTCCTGCCGACGCCCGCACGATGTTGTCCTTGGCGACCGAGACGCAAAAATGGTTGGACCAGAAGGCGACCAGCCGCTCGACGAACCCGATCTCCGCATTAAGCGCCTTGGCAAAACGGGCCTGTGCCTCCGCCTTCAGCAACCGGGCCTCGATGGGCGGCTCCGGCTTTATCGGCCCCCGCGGGGCGGGGGCGGCGAGTGCGGAGGACTTCCCTTCCGGGCCCATCTGCATCGCGCCCGCAGGCGCTGTCATCCGCTCGGCCTTGCGCTGCATGGTTGCGGCCATGCTTGCCTGAATGGCGGCGGTGCTACCCGGCAGGGGATCGGCATCCGTTGCCATCGGGATCAGGGCAATATCGGGTTTGACCAGTTCTGCCCGCAAGGCGGCATGCGGATCGCTGCCCAGCCTCGCCAGATCGCCGGGACGGGCCCCCAAGCCAAAACGATTGAAAACGACCCGTGCAGGGTCGAGGTCCTGGTTCGCCACCGTCGCCTCCGCCATTCAGGGCAGCAACAGTATCGGCGGCGTATCCGATGCCATCACGGCGATCCGATGACTTAAAAAAGGCCGACTATTTCCGAACTTTGCTGCCAAGCAGGTTTCTCTTGGTCGCGCACAGGCACGATCAAGAGAAACCTGCAAGATATCAAACATTTGCGGAGTTTCCCGACGCGGCCTATCCGTAGACCCGGCCGGGAAACTCTGCATGGGTGACGGATTGAACTTTCTCGGCCGGGATCAGTCGTTTCAGGAGGCAGACGGTTTGCCTTTCTGCCGTAAAGGTAGTACGCAAGCCTCCGCGACAGAAAAATACTTTTTCAATTTGGCCAAAGAAAGCCTCCTGCACCAAGTAGAGGCATGACCCAAAACAAGAAAATCGACGAGCAAAGCCCGCGGTCCGGCGCTACTCGTCCCGCGCGCCTTCTGGACGTTGCACGCCTTGCCAAGGTTTCCCGAGCGACTGCGGCTCGCGCTCTTGGCGGCTATGGCCTCGTTACCGAGGAGACGCGGGAGCGCGTCGCGGCGGCTGCCAGGACGCTGAATTATCGGCTCAACGAGGCGGCCCGGGCCATGCGGGCCGGCCGCACCCAGGTGATCGGCGTCGTCATTGCCGACATCAGCAATTCATTCTTTGCCAGCGCCGCCCGGGCGATCATCGATACCTGCGCCTCCCTGGGCTATCAGACCCTGATCGTGAATACGGACGACGATCTCAAGACCGAGATCGAGGCGGTCCAGACCCTGATGGAAAAGCGCGTTGCCGGCATGATCGTCGTGCCGTCCTCGCCCGACCACAACGAGCATCTGCAAAAAGCCGGCGCGGGCGAGGGACGGATGGTGCTCCTCGACCGCCGCATCGCGGATTTTTCGGTGAGTGCCGTGACAACGGATGATCGTGGTGGGGCCCGAGAAGCCGTGGAATTGTTCATCGCCCGCGGACACAGGCGCATCGGCCTGGTGGTCCTGACCGCGGCAGCCTCCTCGCAGCGGCAGAGCGAGCCGCGAGGGGCCGTGTCGAGCGCACGCGACCGCGTTCTCGGCGCGCGCGATGCCCTGGAGGCGGCCGGCCTCGACCTGCCGAAGGCCTGGCTGCGCTATACGCCGAACGATCCCCAGATGATCATCGACTCGGCGTCGACGATTCTGCGCTCCGATCCGCGACCCACCGCGATTTTGGCAACATGCGAGGAAATCGCCATTGGCGTGCTGGCCGCCTGCCGGGCCCTGAACTTGGTGGTCGGGAAAGATGTCGCCCTCATCAGCTTCGATGAATCGCCCTGGTCGGGCGCACTGACGCCGGCGATCTCGGTGGTACAGCGCCCGATCCACGAAATGGGGCGCGCGGCCGTCAATTTGCTGGTTCGACAGATCCAAGGCGGCGAAGCCGGAAGGGATGTCGAGATGCCGACCATCCTGATCGACCGGGAATCGGTCTTTGATCTCACGCCTTGATCATGGGGCGGCGTGGACGATCAAGGCATGCCGTTCGAGATCTTCGAGCCATGCTCGACATAGGCTTTTACAGCCTTCGCCAGAGCTCGGCCTTCGTCGCCGCTTACCAAATCCAGTCAAAATCATTGGCAAGCCAGGGAACAGCTGCAACATTGGTGCAACTGCTGAAATAACGGCATGAAAACGGGGGCAGGATGAACGCAGGCCAGACGCATCCCTTCCTTGAAATGCGGAATGTTTCCAAGACATTCGGCCGGGTCCAGGCGCTGAAGGGGGTCTCGCTCGACGTCAAGCTGGGCGAGATCCACGCCTTGATGGGCGAGAACGGGGCCGGCAAATCGACCCTGATGAAGATCCTTTCGGGCGCCTATGTGCCGGATGAGGGCTCGGAAATCCTGATCGACGGCCAGAAGGTGGCGATCTCGGGCCCGATGGCGGCCAAGCAATTGGGGATTGCCATCATCTACCAGGAGCTCGCCCTCGCTCCCAATCTCACGGTGGCCGAGAACATCTATCTCGGCCGCGAACCAAGCCGGGCCGGCCTGATCGACCGTGGCGCAATGATTGCCGGCGTCGAAAGCGTGCTGCAGCGCCTGGGCGCCACCTTCACTGCGCGCGACAAGGTGGCCGAGCTCTCCATCGCCGAACGCCAGCTGGTGGAGATCGCCCGTGCCGTCCATGCCCGTTCGCGCGTGCTGATCATGGACGAACCCACCACCACCCTGTCCGAGCGCGAGACCGAGCGGCTGTTCGCCCTGGTGCGCCAGCTCAAGCAGGAGGGGCTGGCCATCGTCTATATCAGCCACCGCATGAAGGAGGTCTACGAACTCTCCGACCGTGTCTCGGTGCTGCGCGACGGCACCTATGTCGGCACCCTGGAGCGCGAGGCGATCAACCCCGCCGCGGTGGTGCGCATGATGGTGGGGCGCGATCTCACCTCCTTCTACAAGAAGGAGCACGACGCTCATCAAAGCCGGGGCCGGATCATCTTTTCGGTGCGCGACATCGCCGATGGCAGGCGCATCCAGCCCTGCTCCTTCGACATTCACGAGGGAGAGGTGCTCGGCATTGCCGGCCTGGTCGGCGCGGGGCGCACCGAGCTTGCCCGCCTGATCTACGGTGCCGATGCGAAGACATCGGGCACCGTGGCGGTCGATGGCAAGGAGGTAGGCATCCGCTCGCCGCAGGACGCCATCGAGGCCGGCATCGCCTATCTCACCGAGGACCGCAAGCTGCTCGGGCTGATGCTGGACATGTCGGTGGCCGAGAACATCAATCTGGGGGTGATCGCCCGCGATGCCCTGGCCGGCGGCTTCCTCAACCTCGCCAAGGGCCGCAAGCGCACGGGCGAGGCGATCCAGGCCACCGGCATCCGCACCGCCTCGCCCGACGCGCCGGTGGGCGGCCTGTCCGGCGGCAACCAGCAGAAGGTGCTGCTCTCGCGCCTGCTGGAGACCAAGCCGCGCGTGCTGATCCTGGACGAGCCGACCCGCGGCGTCGACATCGGCGCCAAATCGGAGATCTACCGCCTGATCGACCGGCTGGCCCGCGAGGGCGTCGGCGTGGCGGTGATCTCGTCCGAACTGCCGGAGATCGTCGGCATCTGCGACCGCGTCATCGTGATGCGCGAAGGTCATATCGCCGGCGAACTCGGCGGCGCCGAGACCGAAGCGGTCAGCCAGGAGAACATCATGGCCATCGCGACCTCAGCCGCAAAGGATGCGGCATGACGCACCCGGCTTTTGCCCGACGCGGCACCACAACGTACCGGCAAGACAAGACGGCCCTCAAGACAGGCAGGACTGTGCGATGACATCCACCAACCCTTCCACGGCAGATACCGCCCGCCGCAAATTCGCTTTGTCCGGCACGCTGCGCGGCCTTGGCATGCTGCCCGCCCTCGTGCTGATCGCCATCCTGTTCCAACTCTTGTCGGGCTATGTCGAATCGGGCGGCCTGTCCTGGGCCAGCGGCCGCTTCATGAGCTGGAACAATCTGTCGATCGTGGCCCAGCAGGCCTCGATCAACACCGTGCTCGCCGCCGGCATGACCTTCGTCATCCTTACCGGGGGCATCGACCTGTCGGTCGGCTCGGTGCTCGCTGCCTCGGCGATGATCGCCCTGATCGTCTCGCTGATCCCGGGCTGGGGCATGATGGGGCTGGTGGCGGCCCTGGTGACCGGCGGCCTGCTCGGCCTGGTCAACGGGGCACTGATCGCCTTCATGCGCCTGCCGCCCTTCATCGTCACGCTCGGCTCGATGACGGCGGTGCGCGGCCTTGCCCGCCTGTTCGGCGAGGACAAGACGATCTTCAATCCCAGCCTGCCCTTCGCCTTCATCGGCAATGGCACGCTCCTGGGCGTGCCCTGGCTGATGGTGATCGCACTCGCCACGGTGGTGGTGTCCTGGCTGATCCTGCGCCGCACCGTGCTGGGGCTGCGCATCTACGCCATCGGCGGCAATGCCGAGGCCTCGCGGCTGTCGGGCATCAAGGTCTGGTCGATCCTGCTCATCGTCTATGGCATATCCGGCCTGCTGGCGGGCCTGGGCGGGGCGATGTCCGCCGCCAAGCTCTATGCCGCCAACGGCCTGCAGCTCGGCCAATCCTACGAACTCGACGCTATCGCCGCCGTGATCCTCGGCGGCACCAGCTTCGTGGGTGGCATCGGCTCGATCTGGGGCACACTCATCGGCGCCCTGATCATCGCCGTGCTCTCCAACGGCCTGATCCTGATCGGCGTCTCCGACATCTGGCAGTTCATCATCAAGGGCCTGGTCATCATCGGTGCCGTCGCTCTCGACCGCCTGCGATCCTCGGGTAGCGCCCGGACCTGAACCGAGCCGGCGAGCCCCACGGCCCACGCTTTCCCCGCCTTCGTTGCACGTGTAACGGAGGCGGTTTTCGTTTTGACATGGCAGAGCCGACCCCACGTTTGAAATAGGATCTGGCGGCGCAAGTCTCCGTGTCGACTATCATCCCGGTTTCATCGAAAACCGAGATCCTGATCTGAGACCAGGGCGCCGCTCCCAACATCATCTGCAGCATATTGAAGTTCAACAAACCTCTGCCGGCCGGGATTCACGGCGCTCTCACGCAACTATGCTAAAGCGTTTTGCGATTGGACGGAGTCACCCGGAGCCGCGAAGACGCGTCGAAGCAAATAGCTTGAGCAAATAAGCGCTCAGCCATGAACCGGCACCGAGATCGTCGGGCGAGGCGGCGGGCTCCAGGCGGCAAGAGGGGGCGACGGTGGACAAGCTCACAGGCACGCAAGTCTCCGAACTGGCCAAGGCCCTGTCGACGACCGTCAATCTCGATGATCTCAGCAATTTCGTCTATGTGGCAACCGGCGATCAGCTCGAGGTCTACTGGACCGACGTGAGGCAACCGCTGGTCTCCGTGCTGCGCGAGCTGGTCATTCGCCTCGAACAGGAGGGCCAGACCGGCAATTTCCTCAAGGCAGTCTACGTCAACCGTCCGCGTCGCGACGATATCCGCCAGCTCATCGCCCACCTGGCGCCGGAAGCGGCCGCCGAAATCCTGAGCAACCCCTATGATCTGGTGATGCTGGACAAGGATAATCGCCGCACACAGCCCAGCGATGCGACCTTGGGGCCCGGCCTGCAGCGTAACATCAAGCCCCATCTGCGCATGCTCGATCCTGCCCTGTGGATCGCCGGAATGACGCAGACGCTGCGCCGGGTTTGCCGCATCGAGATCGCCGGCAGCGCGGCAGGCACCGGCTTCCTGGTCGGGCCGCAAGCCGTGCTGACGAATTGGCATGTCGTCGAGGCTGCGGCCGTGCAGAACGATTTGCCGGCCATTTCCTGCCGCTTCGACTATGCCCGCAAGGCCGACGGCTCCTTCGACGAGGGCGAGGTGGTGGCGCTGTCCGGCACCGCGCTGCTGCACCATCGCCCCTACGCGCCGGCCGAGATGACCGAGGCACCGGACGAGCCGCCCCCCTCGGCAACCGAGCTCGACTTCGCATTGCTGCAGCTCGCCGAGACCGCCGGCACCGGACGTGGCTGGTTCGCCCTGCCGGAGCGGGACGGCGTCCTGAGCCAAGGCTCGCCCCTGATCATCGTCCAACATCCCCATGGCGGGCCCGTCAAGCTGGCGATCGACACCGAGGCGATCCTGCCGACGCCCGCCCCGCCGGAGCGGCCAAGGCTGCGCTATGCCACCAACACCGACGCGGGCTCTTCGGGCTCCCCCTGCCTGAGCCTGGAGTGGCAGCTTCTCGCCCTCCATCATTTCGGCGATCCGGCCTGGGGCGAGCCGAAATTCAACCAGGGCGTCCCGGCGGGATTGATCCGGGCTGATATCGAAGCGGCCGGCTTCGGCGCGGCCATTCCGGCGGCTTGAGGAAAGGGAGAACGGCATGGGCCTTGTCACACTCCCCCCTCAGAGCGTGATCTCGATCTCCAACGCCATCGGAGACCTGTGCACCTTTCGCGAACTCGGCGACCTCATGCAGATTTGCTACGGCACCTCGGTTGCGATCACCGGCGTGAGCTTTGCCGAGCAACCCCGGCGCAAGGTCGCCCGTGATTGCGTCGACTGGGCACAAAAATGCGGGATCCTGACCAACTTCGTCGCTATCGTTCTGCATGCCAAGAACGACAACACCGCTTTCAAGGAGCTGGTCACGCAGTTGATCCCCGATGCGCTGACTGCGCCGCCGAGCGTGGCGTCGCAGGTCGGCACCGTGGTCACCGGGCTTGACAGCCTCGCAGCCTACCTGGCCAAGGACGAGGTGCGCAAGAAGGCGGGCATCTCGAAGCAGCGGCTTACCGAAATCGGCCAACGCATCAACCTGCTGGCGGCCTATAAGGGACTGCATGACAGCCTTCATCACATTCAGATCAACCACACCCGCATCCTGCTGCAGGCCGTGGCGACCATGGACAACCCGATCAGCTTCGAGACGGTCCAGGTCTATATCTCGCAGGTCCGCGCCGCCGTCATCGCGATCCGCACCGAGATCGCGAGGCCTGGTGCAGATGAAATCCTCGTCGGTCTCGATCTTTCCTGGGTCGAGGACCTGGCAAGCAGCTCGCAGCGCTGCCAGGAAGGACTCGACGCCGACAAGCCGGGGCCGGTGCTCATCGCCATCCGGCAGATCGCCGCGATCAGCGATGGCCAGTCGGTGCAATTGAACAAGGGTATCTTCGATGCTGCGACGAAACTGCCCCTGCCGGAACTGGCCGGTGCCCTGATCGAGATCGGCGCAGCCGACGCCGGGCTTCTGGCTGCGCTCGACGAGGCGATCGTCGCCCTCGGAGCCCTGCAGCGCAGCTTGATGAGCCGGATCGCGACACATAACCGCTTGCAGAAAGTGGAGCAGAATCTCTCGATCCTCGCCAGTTGCCTGGACGATCCCGGTGCCCTGATCGTGGACGAGATCGCCGCCTTGTGGCCGGAGACCAGAGTAATGCTGCTGAATCTGGCTGTGCTCGGCCTCGAACGGGCTGACATGACGGTGGACGCAGCGGATTGCGACAAGATCGACGCCTGCCTCCAGGATGTCGAGATCGCACAGCGTGACACCGCGTTCAACCTCAAGAGCGCCCCGGCGATCCGGGCCCTGCAGCGGGCCTTCTCGGCTTTTCAGAAGAATGCCAGCGCCCAGTTCTTCGCGCTCGACAGCCGGCTAAAAGCGGATTTCGACAGTGTCTTCCAGATCAGCGACCGCCTGAAGAACATTCTGGGGGCCGTGCAATGAGCGGGACAACGTCGCACCACCCGCCGATCTCCTTCGCAAGCATCACGGACATCAGCAACGAACATCTCGACCTGCTCAGATCCAGCAGCCAGCGCAATGACGACAGTCCAGAGGCGCTCGCAGCCTTTCGCGATCGTATCGTCGCTTTCCTAGACCGTGTCGTGACAGCCGGCGCGCAGCTTGGAAAGGAGGGGGACCGCGAGACAGCCCAAGGCATCCTCGACTATTGGAGCCTGCAATTGCTGACCTGGTCGACGAGCGGAGCAAAACCGGAGCTCGATCTGCCACTGGCGCCCTATCATGAACTGCCGGAAGCGACCTTGCCGGCCGGCAAGACCGCGGCCAGGGCCCCGAAGGGCGAGACGACGGCGCAGGATGGCCGCGCCCAAGTCAGAATCGGCTCCCTTGCTTATCAATGGCGCCGGTCGAACCGGGCGCCCGGCTATCTGCTCACCGGCAACGCGCTGGCGGAAGCCGCCGGCTATCGCGACAAGGACCCGGAAATCGAGGCCTTCGTCAGTGCGAGCGAGGCGGCCGAACGCCGGACGCGCCAGATTCGCACCGGGTTCGTCGTCACGCTCATCCTGTCGATCGCCTTTGCCATTCTCGCTCTCATATCCTTCTTCCGAGAGAACGAAGCACGCAAGGAAGCCGATCGTCTGCGCGGGCAGGCGGAGGAGCTGTCGGCGGACAATGACAAACGGGCCCAGCGTTTCCTCAGGGCCGATGTTCAACTCCAGACGGAGCGGTTTCGGCACGAGGCCGAACTCAAGGACCTCGATGATCAGTTGCAGGCAATGAAACGCTCGCTCGAGGAAGCCCAATCCAAACTCAAGGACGCCCTGGCTCCGACGCCATCGCCGACGATGAACCCCTCCCAACACATGTATCTGCGCGATTCGAATGCCGTGCTGACGCAGGCTATCGACCAGTCTCGCGCCTACAAGCTCCCGCCTCCACCCAAGCTGACGGACGGAGAACAACTGCTCGCCAACGTCAACCTAATCGATGGCCCCAATGGCGATGTGCGGCGGACGACCACGGACAATCTTGTGCGGGCGCTGAGGGACGGCACCGTCTCGCCCGACGACCAGCGCATGCTCGTCGGCGCCCTGGTCAACATGCTGGGACGGCCGGCGGTCCAGAGCCTGACCCTGACGGGACGCTACAACGTGCTCTACATCCTCTCGACCATCACGCCAGCCCAATGGGCCTTGCCGGACTGGTCGGCCCTGCGCGACCGGGCGCGCATCGTCACCGCCGATCTGGTCGGCCCCAACGCGCAGAACGACCTCCCGATGGGAGCGGATTCGCAGAAGCTCTACCAGCAACTGGTGCAAAAGCTGCAATGAGGCCGTTGCGTGGAGCCGGCATTGCCCCTTTCAGCCCGCTTTCCCTTCCCTCTTGAACACCGCCAGCAGATTGCTGCGAATGCTGTCCTGGCGCTGCACCGAAGTGATCTTGGCGCCTGTGAGATCGGTGACATAGAACACGTCGACAGCCTTCTCGCCGAAGGTGGCGATATGGGCCGAGGCGATGTTGAGGTTGAGCTGCGAGATCGCCGTGGTCAGGTCATAGAGCAAGCCGGGGCGGTCAAGGCCCCAGACCTCCACTACCGTGTGGCGGTTCGACCATTCATTGTCGACCACCACCTCGGGCGCGACCTGGAAGGCCTTCTGCCGCGGCTTGATGGCGCTGCGCTTGGCCACGGCATCCGGCAGGCGGATGGTGCCGGTGAGCGCCTGTTCCATCGCCTGGGCGATGCGCCCTGCCCGGCGCAGCTCGTCCTCATCCTGCGGAAACTCGCGGCTGACGAAGATGGTGTCGAGCGCCAGGCCGTCCGTGGTGGTGTTGATCTGGGCGTCGACGATATTCGCGCCAGAGGCGGCGCAGGCGCCGGTGATGATCGACAACAGGCGCGGATGGTCGGGGGCGAGAATGGTCAGCTCGGTCACACCGCGGAAGGCATCGGTGGCGACTTCGGTGGCGAGCGTCTCGCCACGTTCGCGCGCGGCGCGGATGAAGCGAGCATGACGCAGGCGACGCGGCAGCTCGACCTTGAGCCAATAAGGCGGGTAATGGCGCGCCACATAGGCATCGACCTCCGCAGCGCTCCAGTCGGACAGGCCGGCCCTGAGTTCGTCCTGGGCCAGTTGAACGCTGGCGCGCCGGTCGGATTTGGAGTGGCCGCCGGCCAGCACCAGCTCGGTTTCCCAGAACAGCGAGCGCAGGAGCTGGCCCTTCCAGCCGTTCCAGACGCCTGGCCCCACCGCCCTGATATCCGCCACGGTGAGGATGAGCAGCAGCTTCAGCCGCTCCAGCGTCTGCACGGTGCCGGCGAAGGTTTCGATGGTCTTGCGATCGGAGATGTCGCGGGACTGCGCCGTCATCGACATCACCAGATGCTGCTCGATCAGCCAGGACACCGTATCGGTCTGGCCCGGCGTCAGGCCGAGGCGAGGCCCCAATCGCTTGGCGATCTTGGCACCGGCGAGCGAATGGTCTTCCGGCCGGCCCTTGGCGATGTCGTGCAGGAAGGTGGCGACATAGAGCGCGGTGCGGTTCTGGATGGTCGGCATGATCTCGTTGACGAGGGGATGCTCGTCACCCCCCTCGCCTCGGTCGATGTCGGCGAGTTCGCCGACCGAACGCAGGAGATGCTCGTCCACCGTGTAGCGGTGATACATGTTGAACTGCATCATCGCCACGACCTTGCCGAAATCGGGAATGAAGCGGCCGAGAACGCCGGCCTCGTTCATGCGCCTGAGCACGGTCTCGGGCGCGTTGCGCGATGTCAGGATTTCCAGGAACAGCCGGTTGGCCTCGACATTCTCGCGCAGCGCCGCGTTCACCAGCTTGAGCGAGCGGGTGACGAGGCGCATCGCATCGGGATGCAGAGCGAGTGAATGCAGATCGGCGAGATGGAACAGCCGGATCAGGTTGACGGGGTCGCGCGCGAACACCTGATCGTTGACGATGTTGAGCCGCCCCGTCTCGATCACGAAATCCTTGGTGCCGATCAGGGCCTGGCGCTGGCTGCGGCGGAAGGGAGCGATGAAGCGATCCAGCATCGCCTTGGGCTTTTCCTGGCGCGCTTCCAGCGCAGCGCAGACGATGGCAGTGAGATCACCGACATCCTTGGCCACCAGGAAATAATGCTTCATGAAGCGCTCGACGCCGCGCAAGGCACCGCGATCCGAATAGCCCAGAAAGGCCGCGATCTCGCGCTGGAGATCGAAGGTCAGGCGCTCCTCGGCGCGGTGGGTGAGGAAATGGATGGCGCAGCGCGTCGCCCATAAAAAATCCTCGGCCAGGGTGAACTGACGATATTCGCGCCGGGTGAACAAGCCGGCCTCGACGAGATCGGCGGCATCCCTGACGCGATAGACATATTTGGCGATCCAGTAGAGCGTGTTGAGATCGCGCAGGCCGCCCTTGCCTTCCTTGACGTTCGGCTCGACCCGGTAGCGCGAATTGCCAGCCTTGATCAGCCGCTCGTCGCGCTCGGCGAGCTTGGCCGCCACGAATTCCGTCGCCGTCAGTTGTACGAGCTCGCGATCGAAACGGCTGGCAAGCTCGCTCGCCAGCCCCATATCGCCGAGGATCGGGCGCGCTTCGAGCAAGGCGGTGCGGATGGTCATGTCGCTGCGGGCGAGACGCAGGCATTCGTCGATCGAGCGCGTGGCGTGGCCGACCTTCTGGCCGAGATCCCACAATACGTAGAGGATGGCCTCGGTGACGCTCTCTCCCCAGGCCGTCTGCTTGGACGGCAGCAGGAAGAGCAGGTCGATGTCCGAGCCGGGCGCAAGGGTGCCGCGACCATAGCCGCCCACGGCGATGACCGCCATGCGCTCGCTCGCCGTCGGATTGTGGGTGGTATAGACGTAACGCGTCACATAGGCGTAGCTGGCCCGGATGATCTCGTCCTCGAGCCAGGACAGGCGCTGGGCGCAGGCCGTGCCGAGACGGTCCTCGCTGAACCAGGTATGGATGGTCTCGCGGCCGTCGCGCAAGGTGGCCTTGAGCAGGGTGACCACCGCCAGGCGCAAGGCATCGGCATGGCCCTCATGCTCCAGTGCCAAGGCATCGATCTCGGCTTCGAGCGCCATGCGGTCGAGGACGAGGTGGAGCTCACGATCGGGCTTGTCGAGCATTGCAGGCCTTGGGAAGAAGGGTGTCGGAGCGCGGACATCCTGTCCGCTCTTCCCATCCTGCGGATACGGCATCGCTGCGGACAACATGTCCGCGCTCCAGTTATCCCTTCTTGGCGCTATCGCGCTTGGCTTTCAAGGAAAACAAGGCGTCGAGCGCCTGGCGAGGCGTCATGTCGTTGGGGTCGAGCGCATCGAGGGCTTCCGTCAGTTCGTCCCGCGCCTTGACGGCGGGCTGGGCCGTTGCCCGCGGGGCTGCCGCGAACAAGGGCAGATCGTCGACCAGGCGGGCCGCCGGAGCCTGGCGATCGGTCGCCTCGAGCTGCGCCAGCACGGCCCGCGCCCGTTCCACCACGGCGGCCGGCATGCCGGCGAGCTTGGCGACCTGGATGCCATAGGAGCGGTCGGCCGCGCCGGGCACCACCTCATGCAGGAAGACGACGTCGCCATGCCATTCGGTCACCCGCATGGTGGCATTGGCCAGCCGCGGCAGCTTCTTCGTCAGCTGGGTGAGCTCGTGATAATGCGTGGCGAACAAGGCCCGACAATGATTGACGGCGCTGAGGTTCTCGATCGCCGCCCAGGCGATGGAAAGCCCGTCGAAGGTGGCGGTACCGCGGCCGATCTCGTCGAGGATGACGAGCGCGCGCGGCCCAGCCTGATTGAGGATCGCCGCCGTCTCCACCATCTCCACCATGAAGGTGGAGCGTCCACGCGCCAGGTCGTCGGCGGCGCCGACACGCGAGAACAACGCATCGACGGCCCCGATATGGGCCGATCTCGCCGGCACGAAGGAACCGATCTGCGCCAAGACCGCGATCAGGGCGTTCTGGCGCAGGAAAGTCGACTTACCAGCCATGTTCGGGCCAGTGAGCAGCCAGATCTTGCCGGCGGCCTGCTGTCCTTCCGCCTCACCGCTGAGCTCGCAGTCATTGGCGACGAAGGGCTTGCCCTCGCGCTTCAGCGCCCGCTCCACCACGGGATGGCGGCCGCCCTCGATGGCGAAGGCGAGCGAAGTGTCGACGAGCGGGCGGACATAGTTTTCCTCGTCGGCCAGGACGGCGAGCGCCACGATGACGTCGAGCAGAGCCAGCGCTTCGGTAGCGGCCCGGATGGCAGCGTTGTCGCCGAGCAGGGCGGCAGCGAGATCGGAGAAGATCTGAAGTTCGCTCGCCAGCGAGCGCTCGGCCGCCGAGGCGATGCGCGATTCCAGTGTCGAAAGCTCGGCGGTGGAGAAGCGCATGGCACCGGCCATGGTCTGGCGATGCACATAGGTCTCGCGCAGGCCCGGCTGCAGAAAGGCCTCGCCAGCCTGCTGCGGCACCTCGACGAAATAGCCGATCATGTTGTTGTGCTTGATCTTGAGCTGGCGGACCTGGCTCTCCTCGGCATAGCGCGCCTGCAGGCCGGCGATGACGCGCCGGCTCTCGTCGCGCAGAGCCCGCGTCTCGTCGAGGGCCTGGTCATAGCCAGCGCGGACAAAGCCGCCATCGCGCTTGAGCAGCGGCAGATCGTCCTGCAGGGCCGCGGCAAGGCGCGCCGCCAGGCCCTGGTCGGGCCTTGCGAGGGCCGACAGGACACCGGCGAGCACCGGCGGCAACTCGGTTTCGCGCTGCCGCAGCAGGGTTTCGATACCGGCAATGCCAACGAGCCCTTCTCTGAGCGCCGCCAGATCGCGCGGGCCGGCCCGGTCGAGGGCGAGGCGCGCCATGGAGCGGGCGATATCAGGCGCCGATTTCAGCCGAGCCCGGATCTGGCCGCGCAGCAGGGCCTGTTCGGCGAAGAAGGCCACCGCGTCCTGGCGCAGGGCAATGGCCTCGGGCTGCAGCAGCGGGCTCGCCAGCCATTGCGCCAGCAGACGACCGCCGGCGGCCGTCACCGAGCGGTCGATTGCATCGAACAAGGATCCGGCACGCTCGCCGCCGAGCGTGCGCGTCAGTTCCAGATTGGCTCTTGTGGCGGCATCGACGGCCATATGCGCATTGGCGCCGTCCCGGCGGGGCGGAGCGAGCGCCGGCTTCTGGCCGACCTGGGTGCGCAGGATGTAGGTGACGAGGCCGGAAGCGGCGACCAGTTCGGCCCGCGAGAAGGTGCCGAAGCCATCGATGGTGCCCACATCATAGAAGGCGGCGAGACGGCGCTCGGCCTGGGTGCCGTCGAAGACGTCGCGCCCGACCGGCGTGACGGCAGCGCGGCATTCGCGCCAGAGGGAGGCCAGCGAAGCCTCCTCATGCACCGTCTCGGCCATGACGACTTCGGAGGGGTCGAGACGGGCGAGTTCCGCCGGCAGCCCCGCCTCGTCGCATTCCGACAGGCCGAACTCCCCGGTGGAGATATCGGCAAAGGCAAGGCCATAGCGGGCCTCGTCGTCGGAAATACGCAGTCGCGCCAAAGCCAGCAGCAGATTGGCGCGCGTCGGCTCCAGCAGCGTCTCCTCGGTGATGGTACCGGGCGTGACCAGGCGGACCACGCCGCGCTTGACCACCGATTTGGAGCCGCGCTTCTTGGCCTCGGCCGGATCCTCCATCTGCTCGCAGACCGCGACACGGTGGCCATGGGCGATCAGGCGCTGCAGATATTCGTCCGCCCTGACCACCGGCACGCCGCACATGGCGATGTCCTCGCCCTGGTGCTTGCCGCGCTTGGTCAGAACGATACCGAGCGTCTTGGAAGCGATCTCGGCATCCTCGAAGAACAGCTCGTAGAAATCGCCCATGCGATAGAACAGCAGGGCGCCGGGATGGCCGGCCTTGATCTCGAGATATTGCGCCATCATCGGCGTGACGGGAGCAGACGCGTCGGCGGTGTCGAGTTTACGGGGCGTGGAGGTCATGGCGGCACGCTAGCAGATGCGGGCGGAGGGAGCACGAGCTGGGGGCCGGCACGTTGTGGATAGGTTGGGGGGCCGGTCCTCAGACCAGCCTGTAACCGTCGCGTTCTCCGGTAGGAAGATGCCCGGTCCCCAATGTCATTGACGCTCCGGAACGAACATGGCCTGTTGTCGCCCGATTCAACCTCGCGAAAGCCCGACCATGCCGCAACCGCTCACGCCCGACATCATCGTGCCCGAAGCCTTCGAACCCGCGGCCGAGGCCGAACGGCGCGTCGCCTTCCTGGCCGATTATCTCAAGGCTTCGGGAGGGCGCGCTTATGTACTCGGCATTTCGGGTGGCGTCGATTCGCTCACTGCGGGCCTGCTGGCCCAGGCCGCCGTCGAACGGTTGCGAGCCGAGGGGTATGACGCCCGGTTCCTGGCCATGCGCCTGCCCTATGGCGTGCAGGCAGACGAGAAGGATGCGCAGCACTCCCTGGCGACCATCAAGGCCGATCGCGTCGTCACCGTGAACATCAAGCCGGCGGCCGACGCGATGATGGCCGAGCTTACACGCGAAGCCGGCGACCTGATCGAGGGCGCGCGCGCCGATTTCCACCACGGCAACATCAAGGCACGCCAGCGCATGATCGCCCAGTTCGGCCTCGCCGGGGCCGTGCGCGGCCTCGTCATCGGCACGGACCATGCGGCCGAGGCAGTGATGGGTTTCTACACCAAATTCGGCGACGGCGCCGCCGACATCCTGCCGCTCGCCGGCCTGAACAAGAGACGGGTGCGGGCCCTCGCCGCCCATCTGGGTGCACCGCGTGAGCTGGTGTTCAAGGTGCCCACCGCCGATCTGGAGACCAATGTGCCGCTGAAGCCAGACGAGGACGCCTATGGCGTGACCTATGACGAGATCGACGACTTCCTGGAGGGCAAGGCGATCAGCGAAGCCTCGCATCAGCGCATCCTGTCGACCTATCGCACCAGCGCCCATAAGCGCGCTTTGCCGGTGGCTGCCGGATAACCTTCCGGCACTGGGCCGGGATTGATGTCGACAATACCGATCAGAAAAATTATCTATAAATCATGAGCAACCCCAAGGACGACACCATTGCCATCCGCATCGCCAAGGTGCTGGCGGATCGCATCATCTCCGGGGTGATCGAGCCGGACGCCCGGCTGCGCCAGGACCATGTCGCCGAAGAGTTCGCCACCAGCCACGTGCCGGTGCGCGAGGCTTTCAGGCGCCTGGAGGCACAGGGCCTGGCGGTGAGCGAGCCACGGCGCGGCGTGCGTGTCGCCGCCTTCAACCTGGAAGAAGTGAAGGAGGTCGCGCAAATGCGTGCGGCTCTGGAAGTGCTGGCCCTGCGCCAGGCCGCACCGCACCTCACCGCCACCATCCTCGACGAGGCCGAGGAAGCAACCAAGGCTGGCGACCGGTCGCCCGACGTGCGGTCCTGGGAGGAGGCCAATCGCCGCTTCCACTGGCTCATCCTCGCGCCCTGCCGCATGCCGCGCCTGCTGGCGGCGATCGACGACCTCCATGCCGCCAGCGCCCGTTTCCTGTTCGCGGCCTGGCGCTCGGAGTGGGAAACCCCGACCGACCAGGATCACCGCGCCATCCTCTCGGCGCTGCGGGCGGGCAAGGTCGACGATGCCGCCGGCACCCTGACCCGGCATGTGCAGCGGGTCGGCCTGAAGCCGGTCCGGTCGGCCTCCGGTGCCACGCGGGAAGCCTTCGCCATCATCGGCTGAGCCCCCCGGGTGCGCGGGCATCTCGCCCGCCCTACTCATCCGGCAGGTACAGCGGTTCCAAGGGCGGGCAAGATGCCCGCGCACCCGGATATTGCCAATCGTCCCATTTTGTGACCTCTATAGATCATCGAATTCAAGATTATCTATAATTTCCAGCGGAGCCCCCATGTCGCACAGCGCCACCCCCTCCCTTATCCCGGCTTTCAGCCCTCTCGACATCTCCAGGCGCTCCCTCGGTTGGCAGGCGGCAGCCGTGGTCGCAGGCACGGCCGTGCTGGCCCTGGCATCTCATATCCAGGTGCCCATGTTCCCGGTGCCGATGACCATGCAGACGCTGGCCGTCACCCTGATCGGCGCGCTCTATGGCTGGCGGCTCGGCGCCATCACGGTTCTGGCCTGGCTGGCTGAGGCCTGGATGGGCATGCCGGTCACCGCGACGGGAAGCATCGGCGCCTTGCTGTTCGTCGGTCCGACGGCTGGCTATCTGATCTCCTTCCCACTCGTCGCTGCTCTCTGTGGCTTGCTGGCCGAGCGCGGCTGGAATGGCAACCGCCCGGTTCTCGCCTTCGTCAACATGACCTTGGGCAATGCCCTCTGCCTGGCGATCGGCGGTGCCTGGCTTGGCGCCCAGATCGGCGTGGAAAAGGCCTTCCTGCTCGGCGTGGTGCCCTTCCTGCTCGGCGGCCTCCTGAAGTCGGTCATCGGCGCCGTCACCCTGATGGCCCTGGTTCGCGGCAAGGCCGGCGCTGCCCGGTGACGGTGCGGCTTCGTGCCCACCATCTCCTCTGCATGCTGACCTATGTCGGCAAAGGCTATAGCCCCGGCTTCGTCGCCAATTACGACGCCATCGCAGTGCGATTGAGCCAGGGTGAAGACATCGTGATCGTGGCGGGGCCTGATGATATCTGCGCCCCGCTGCTGCAACAGGCCGATTCGCATTGCCACGAGCCGCGGATCGACCAGCGCGACGAACTCGCCATCCGCGACGTCGGCGCCCTGATGCGCCTGCCTATCCGCACCGGCACCCGCATCGCCCTAACTCCGACCTTGCTGGCACGCTTCCGTGGTGCCTTCGCCGCCAATCTGACGCGTTCGGCCTGTGTGGGCTGCGAATGGTCGGGCCTGTGCAGCGCCGTGGCTCGCGACCGCTACCAGGAGTCCCGCGTGAGGCGGGATTGAGGTAAGAGGGAAGCGCCAGCCGGCCACCTCACACCGCAGCTCTGTCCGCCATGCGCATTCTCGATATCCGCGAACGCAGCCTTCCGATCTCCCGCTACGCCGGCCCGGCCCGGCAGGGCGCGCTGACGACCAGCGTTGTCGCCATCATCACGGATGTGGTGAAAGCCGGCCGGCCGATCGTCGGCTATGGCTATGCCTCGGTCGGCCGCTATGCCCAGAGCGGGTTGATCCGCGAACGCTTCGCCCCGCGGCTACTGCAGGCTCCGGCGGAAACCCTGATCGGCGATGACGGCAATCTCGATCCTTTCAAGGCCTGGCAGGCGATGATGACGGGCGAGAAACCCGGCGGGCATGGCGAGCGCTGCGTCGCGATCGGTGCCCTCGACACGGCGCTGTGGGATATCGCCGCCAAGGCGGCTGAACTGCCGCTTCATGCCCATCTCACCGGCCGTCTCGGCGCCGTTTCCACCGAAACGAACAAAGTCCGCGTCTATGCGAGCGGTGGTTATCGCCATCCCCGGGACGACCTCTCTTTGCTGGCCGACGAGATGCGCCGCTTCGCCGATCTCGGCTTTTTCAATGCCAAGATGAAGATCGGCAGCGCCGGCCTCGACCAGGATCTCCGCCGCATCGAGGTGGCCGTCGCCGCGCTGGGAGCACCCGGCCGCCTCGCCGTCGATGCCATGAACGCCTATGACCGTTCGGCCGGCCTGGAGGCAGCCACGAAGCTTTCGCCCCTTGGCCTGTGGTGGTTCGAGGACATCTGCGACCCGCTCGACTTCGAAACCCAATCCGCTTTGGCATCGGCCTATACGCCGCCGATCGGCGCGGGCGAGGCCCTGTTTTCGGCGGCGGAGGCCAGGCTCCTCGCCCGCCATGGCGGCCTGCGGCCGGATCGGGACGTGCTGCTGTTCGACCCCGTGCATTGCTACGGCCTGCCCGGCTATCTCCAGATCGTCGAGGCCGCGACCTTGGAAGGCTGGGCGAGACAGGCCTTCTGGCCGCATGGTGGGCACCTGTTCGGCCTTCATCTCGCTGCGGCCCTGGGGCTCGGCGGCGCCGAGGTCACCCCCTTCGCCTTCCAGCCCTTCTGCGGCCTTGCCGACGACAGTGTGATTGCCGATGGCTATGTAACACTGCCGCAGGCCGAGGGCATCGGTTTCGAGACGAATACGGCGCTGAAGATGCTGTTCAGGGAGCTTGCAGGATAGGGCGCGCCTGGAGCACTGACATCTTGTCCGCCTCTTTCTTGAAGCGTAGTGGTTCCAAGAGCGGGCTGGAAGTCCGCGCTCCAAGTCGTGCCCCCAGGGATTGACGTAGGCCCGAGCAACTGCCACTTGAGCCGGCATGATCCCCAAATCCCCTGAACCCGGCTTCGGCGTTTACGTGCATTGGCCGTTCTGCCTGGCCAAATGCCCGTATTGCGACTTCAACAGCCATGTCCGCCAGGGCGGCGTCGACCAGACCGGCTATGTCGAGGCCTATCTCCGCGAGATCGCCCATATGGCCGACATCGCGCCGGGGCGTCAGGTCCAATCGATCTTCTTCGGCGGCGGCACGCCCTCGCTGATGGAGCCGAAGACGGTCGGGGCCATTCTCGATGCCATCGGCGGCGCCTGGACCATCGCGCCCGATGCCGAGGTCTCGCTGGAAGCCAATCCGACCAGCGTCGACGCAACGCGCTTCGCCGGCTACCGCGCCGCCGGAGTCAACCGCGTCTCGCTCGGCGTGCAGGCCATGAACGATGCCGATCTCAAGCGCCTGGGCCGCATGCATTCGGTGGCCGAGGCCATGGCCGCCGTCGAGATCGCCGCCAAATCCTTCGAGCGCTATTCCTTCGATCTGATCTATGCCCGCCCGGACCAGCGGCCTGGGGATTGGCAGGCCGAGCTCGACGAGGCCATCGACCGGGCCGCCGAGCACCTCTCGCTCTACCAGCTCACCATCGAGCCGGACACTATGTATGAACGCCTGGTCGCCGCCGGCAAGCTCATTCCGATGCCGGACGAGGATGCGCGCGTGCTGTTCGACATCACCCGCGAAACCTGCGAGCGACGCGGTCTTCCGGCCTACGAAATCTCCAACCACGCCCGCCCCGGCGCCGAATGCCGGCATAATCTGGTCTATTGGCGCTATGGCGAATATGCCGGCATCGGCCCGGGTGCCCATGGACGCCTCATCGATGCCAATGGCATGCGCCGCGCCCTTTCGACCGAACGCAGCCCCGAAAAATGGCTCGCGGCGGTCCGCACGAACGGCCATGGCCTCGTCGACGATCAGGCCCTGACGGCGGACCAGCAGGGCGACGAAATGCTGCTGATGGGCCTGCGCCTCGCCGAGGGCATCGATCTTGCCCGCCTCGCCCGGTTGCGCGGCCGGCCCATGGCGGAGGCTACATTGGCCGGCCTGCAGCAAAACGGCATGATCGAGCGCCGGGAAGACCGGGTTCGCGTTACCCGCGCGGGCTTTCCGCTGCTCGATGCGGTGGTGGCGGAGTTGGCGGCCTGACCGCCAGATATCGCAGGATCGCCTGCACCGCGGCGCCGGCATCGCCGTCGCGGTCGTGCCCGCCGGGCCGCGCGATGCGCTCGGCTCCCGCAAGTTGTGGCAGGGTGCAGGCGCTGCGTTCTTCCCGGCCATAGAGACAGACCACCTTGCGAACGGGAAGGCCGCGCAGCATTGGCGCGACCGGCGTATCGTCCGCCGCCGGCAAGTTCAGCATTTCCAGGAGCGAGATGCGGAAATTGGCCTCGGGCAAAAGGCTTATCAAGGCAATCAGCCTGGTTTCCCGTTGCGTTTTCGTCGAAAGCAAGGGCCAGGCGAAAGGCAGCGCGTCGGCACCGAAGGAATAGCCGGCCAGGACGATGCGGCCGGCATGCCAACGCCGGCGATAGACGGTGAGGACACGCTCGATATCCCGTGCCAGCTCGGCGGGCGAGCGTTTGGTGAAGAAATAGCGGCGCGCATCGAGCCCGACGACACCAACGCCGGCGCGGACGAGGCGGCGAGTCAGGCTTCGTTCCAGCCCTCCCCAACCGGTATCACCCGACAGGAAGAGTACGACCGCGCCGTGTCCGGCCGGCGGCGCCGAGATCTCGAGCGGCAGGTCCGCGAGTCGGCTATCGGTTGCGGAGGCTTGGGCGGCAGCGATTTGTGCAGAGCCGAACAGCATCATGGCGGTTGCCAGCCCCGCGGCAACGGCACGCCAGCCCGATCGCCCGCGCAAACGGCTACCCAACCTGCCAGGGTTCGACCAGTCCCTGGCGCAGGGCCTCGCTATAGGCCCCCTTGTCGATGGTGCCGACAATCTCCTTGTCGAAGGTGATTTCGACATCGAAGCGATGGCGGGCCGAGAGCTGGCGCAAATGCTCGATCAGCGCGATGGCGCCGGCAAAATCGGCTTTCTCGCCGGCGATGGTCTCTCCGGCAAGGCTGGCGCGCACCGGCAGCTCCACCGCGCAGCCCGTGTCCGGATCGGTCTCGCTGACCTTGTGCTTGAAGGCATCAGGCGCCTCGATCGGCCACTCCACGCCATCGGCGAACTCCTCGATCTCATCGATGATATCATCCATGGCATCCTCGCCGCTGATGCCGAGGAGATGGAAGGTCAAGGTATGGATCTTGCGGGCAGCGCTCATCAGGCTCTCATTTTAGCGGATCACTGCTGACAGGAAGATGTCAGCAGGCAGGCGTTATCAAGAGCTACCGCGAAGATCGGAAAGGAACAAGCCATGGCTCTCAAAGGCAGCTGCCATTGCGGCGGCACGACATTCGAATTGAGCAAGGCGCCGCAGGAGGTGACACGCTGCACCTGCAGCTTCTGTTCCAAGCGCGGCTCGCTCTGGGCCTATTACAAGCCCGAGCAGTTCCGGCTGACCTCGCCGCCCGAACAGGTCGCGACCTATCGTTGGGGGTCGAAGACCATCCAGCATCACTTTTGCGCGACCTGCGGCTGCGGCACCTATACGCAGACTCCGGACTGGTCGACCGGCGAGCCCGATTTCGACAATCCCAAGATCAGCATCAATGCCAGGCTCTTCGACGATTTCGACCTGGAGGCCGTACCCGTCACCGTCATCGACGGCCGGAACCTGTGGTAGCCACGCCGGCGGTCAATCCTTCCGGTCGGCACGAAGCGGCTGCCACATCGATACGGAGCGCGGTTCCGCCAGCAATTCGGGCAGAGCCTTGTGCCAGGCCTGCCGATAGGGCCGGTTGAGCTGCACGTCGAGCACCTCCTGATGATCGACCCAGGTTTCGTGAAGCAGGAAGCGGCAGGGATCGGCGAGATCGCCATGGAGCGTGGCGTTCACAAAGGTCGCTTCATGACGCATCGTGTCCAACAATGTGTTCAGCATGCCGAGGAAGCGCTCGCGCTGCCCGGGGTTGACGACAAAGCCGATCAGATAGGTCACGCTCATTTGACTGTCCTCCTGCGGCATTCCCGCCGCCAACGCCAGCGAGGATAGCGAGCGGGTCAGGGAAGGCGATTACCTCGGGCGTAATCGCGCGCCACCTCGGCTCCCGGCACAATGGCGGCCTCTCAACCCGGAGGAACCGCCATGACCGCACCTTTCGTCGAGATCGCCGACGGCCATCGTCTTTTCGTTCGCGACTGGGGCCAGGGCGCTCCCGTGCTGCTGCTTGCCGGCTGGGCAATGGATTCCGGCATCTGGGCGCAAACCATGCTCGGGCTCAATGCGAGAGGCCTGCGCACCATCGCCTATGATCGGCGCGGCCATGGTCACTCGAGCGATCCGGGCACCGTCGATTTCGACGCGCTAGCGGACGACCTCGACGCCGTGATCACTCAGCTCGGCCTCAGCGACCTCACCGTGGTCGCCCATTCCTGCGCCGTCGGCGAAGTGCTGCGCTATATCAGCCGCCACGGGGCAGAGCGGATCGGGCGCATCGTCCTGGTCGGGGCCCAGGGCCCCTGCCTCGTCGCGGGACCGGGCAACGATCAGGGGCGGCCGAGGGAAGCCATCGAGGCCCTGATGGAACAGCTTGCCGACAACTTGCCGGCCTGGCTCGAGGCCAATATCGAACCCTTCGCACCCGGGGCCTGATCGATCTGCAGCGCGCGATCGTGGAGACCGATTTGCGCCCCGAAGCCACCGCCCTCAGGGTGCCTGTCACGCTGATCCATGGCGACCGCGACGTCTCGGCACCGCTGGAAAGCACCGGCAAGCGCTTCGCCGCCCTGATCCCGGAAGCCGAGCTGCTGGTCTATGAAGACATAGCCCACGGCGTGATGGTGACCCATGCCGCCAAGCTGGCGAGGGACATTGCCCGGATAGCCATCCGGCAGGCGGCCGCGGCAGCCTGACCTCGGTCGGGTTTGTTTCCAGGCCTATTTCCTGGGCTGCAGGCAATTCGCCGGCAGGGCCGGATTGCCGAACCAGATCTCGAAGGTGTTGGGACGCGAATCCCGCGCCCCACTCCAGCTCGTCGACAGATCCTTGGTGGTGAGCTGCAGGCCGACGGAAGCGAAGAGTTCGGCGAGGCTTTCGGCGCGCTTGCGGTCGGATGCCTTGAAGTAGCGCAGTTCATGCGCTTCGCCCGACCATTTGGCTGATAGCACCGACGGGAATGTGATGGCCGCCTTGTCGCCGTCCTTCATCTCGTCGAGCAGGATATTGGCGCAGGGGCGCTGCGTGTCGTTGAGCGCGTGCACGAAGATGCGGCTCGGCAACCTTGCCGTCGCCTCCTCATAGGCCGACTTCACCGAAGTGTTGACGAGCGAGGCCTTCTGCACCGCGTTCTCCAGCAGGGGCAGCAAATCGCGGTCCGAAGACGAATTGGCATAATCGAGCTGCGCGGTGATGAACTCCACCGGCACCTTGTCGTTCTTGAGGAGATATTCGAACATGGCGACGCCATATTTGCGCTTCTCCGGCGCGGCATCGGTCATCAGGTCGATCATGGTGCGCAGATCGGCGAGATTCTGCTGCCACCGCGTGTAGTACCAGCCGATCCCGGCCACGGTGAGCGGGATCAGCGCCGTCGACAAAAGCTGCGGCAGGACTTCACGCCAGGGGCGAGGCAGTGACATAGGGGAACTCCGGGCAGAGTTCCCTGCTTAGCGCCGAATCACCATGCCAGCCATGCCCGGCACGGCCAGGCGCACGTCTCCCCACAGGATCCGCACGCCCGGTACCGAATACCGGGCGCGAACGGCCTCAGACCACGCTGAGGCGGACGTCGAGATTCTTGCGGGTCGCCTCAGAATAGGGGCAAACGATGTGGGCCTTGGCGACGAGATCCTCGGCACGGGCATGGTCGATACCCGGCAGCGCGACGGCAAGAGCGACATCGAGGCCGAAGCCGGCACCATCGTCACGCGGTCCGATACCGACCGTGGCGGTGACGCTGGCATCCTCGGGAAGGGTAACCTTTTCCTTGCCGGCCACGAAACGCAGCGCGCCCATGAAGCAGGCGGCGTAGCCGGTGGCGAACAACTGTTCCGGATTGGTGCCGGCGCCGCCGGCGCCGCCGAGTTCCTTGGGCAGATCCAGCTTGACCGAAAAATGGCCATCCACGGTACCGGAGCGACCACCGTCGCGGCCATTGTGATCGGAACGGGCTGCGGTGGTGTAGAGAACCTTCATGACGAACTCCCTTCGGGTTGAATACACGCTCTATATCGCATACATTTATATCGCGCGCGATATTTATTTTGATAGGAGGAGCATTTTTTCGGAAAGGCGATTTTTGGCGGGAAAGTCTGCGAAAATGATTCTGCATCCCTGTCGTGTGCGATATGATTCGCGGCTGAAGCTTGCCGGCCAGGCTTGTGCAGCCGGCACCGAACGTTCCGCCAAAGGAGGCACCGATGGAATCGTCTTCCAACGAGTTCACGCCGCTGCTCTTGCAGAACCAGCTCTGCTTCGCGCTCTACGCCGCCAACAATGCCTTTGGCCGTTCCTACAAGCCTCTGCTTGATCCGCTCGGCCTGACCTATCCGCAATATCTGGTCATGCTCTGCCTGTGGGAGCGGGACGGACTCAAGGTCGGCGAGATCGGCGCCCGGCTCTTCCTGGAAACCAATACGTTGACCCCCTTGCTCAAGCGCCTGGAGGCAGCGGGGCTGCTGAAACGCCGGCGCGACAGCCATGACGAGCGCCAGGTCCGCATCTCCCTCACCGCCGAAGGCAAGGCCCTGCGCGAGAAGGCCCGCGTCGTGCCGTCCCAGATCACCACGAACACCGGTCTCGAAGCCGGCCAGGCGGGCGCCCTCAAGGACTGGCTGGAATGGCTGCGGGAAGCCCTGGACTTGCATCAGAAACAGGCAAGCGATGCGGCATAGCGGCAGCTTGGCCCTTATACGCAAGCGATACCAAATTCATCATTGTGACCGTAGCGAAGCAATCCAGTCCGACCGGCATGCGAGAGTATGGATTGCTTCGCTGCGCTCGCAATGACGTGACATGAACCGATCTCTTCGGGACAGGTCGTCAGCCTTCGCCGCCGGCCTTGCGCCACACGAGGATCGCCGCGGCGAGGTCCTCCAACGCACTGCCGATCGACTTGAACAGCGTCACCGCCTCGCTCGAATCACGGCCGGGATGCCTCCCCCGGGTGAGGTCGGCCAGATCGGCCCGGATATCATCCTGACTGATCGTGCCGGCCTTGAGGGCCAGAGCGATGTCGCCGCCCTCGATCAGGGCACCCGGCGTGTCGATGAACAGATCGCTGGCACGTACGGCCTCGTCATCGGCCTCGCGCATCTGCAGATTGAAAGCGCCGACCAAGTCCAGATGCATGCCGGGCCGCAGCCAGGCTCCCTTGACCAAGGGCAGGTTGGACAGCGTGGCGCAGGAAATCACATCGGCTGTGCGCACCGCGCGCTCGAGATCCGGCTCGTATCGAGCCGTAATCCCCTGCTGGCCCAGTTCCTCCACCAGCTTTTCGGCGCGTTCCGCCCGATGGTTCCAGATCGCCACATCGCTGATCGGTCGCTGGCTGGCATGGGCGCGGATGAGGAAGGGTGCCAGCGCGCCGGCGCCCACCATGGCAAGGCGGTTCGCATCAGGCCGGGCCAGATAGGAGGCGGCGAGCCCCGAAGCGGCGGCCGTGCGCCAATGGGTCAACCGGGTGCCATCGATCGCCGCCAGGGGCGCCCCGGTTTCGCCCGACATCAAGACATAGGTGCCGAGCACGGCCGGCAGGCCGCGAGCGCCATTGGACGGGAACACATTCACCAGTTTGGTACCGAGGAAGGCGCCCGGCCCCGGTGCATCGCCGGTCCAGGACGGCATGATCAGGGCAGTGGCCGCAGCGGCGCCGTGGCCGATTTCAAGATGCTGGCGTGGCGGCGTGACGAAGTCGGCCGCAAAGGCCGTGCGCAATGCCTCGATCAGATCGGGAAAGGTCAGAAGGCCATCGATCTCATCGGCGGTGATGACGCGCATGGCTGTTTCGTCCGAGGCAACAAGAAGGTTTTGGCCGTATGGCCCGGAGCGGGAAGTATAACCGATCCGGTTGCAGGAAACAGATCGGCCTACAGCATCGTTTTTGCCGAAAACCGGTGTCCACTTTTCGGCACGATGTTCCGATCAGGGCGAAACGATCACACCGGGAGCGTCAGAACGGCACGCTCGAAGGCAGGACGGCATGGCTGTCGCGTGCTTCGGGTACGGGGCCAGCCTGGCTACGCAGGCGGTCAAGCTCATTGCGATTGCGCTCCACCTCGACCTGGGCGACCCGCGCGGCGCGGCGGAAACGGCTCTGCTTCAGCCAGACGGTGATCCCGCCGATCAACATGCCGACAAGCAGGACCCCGAACAGGATCAGGAACATCGGCAGATGCAATGTGGTCGCTTCGGCGCCCGGCGCTGTGGGATCGTAGGACAAAGCTACGCCTTCGGCGATCCATTGCTTGTTCGCGATGGCAAAGGCCGCCATCACGATCAGGGCCAGAATCAGGATGAAATAATAGAATATGCGCTTCATGACCTGCCCCGCTCCGGCACGATAACTGTGTCAGGCCGTCGACTTGTTCAGTCGCAGCCGCATGTCCTTGCCGGTCTTGAAGAAAGGCACGAATTTCTCGTCCACGGGCACATGCGCGCCGGTACGCGGATTGCGGCCGATGCGAGCGGGACGGGCCTTCACCGAAAAAGCCCCGAAGCCGCGCAGCTCGACCCGGTCGCCCTTGGCCATCGCATTGACGATCTCGTCGAGGATGGCATTGACGATGTTTTCGATGTCGCGCTGATAGAGGTGCGGATTGGCTTCCGCAATCTTCAGAACCAATTCGGATTTGATCATTTTCGTTCCCGTGAGTCGCCGGTCTTGTGAAATTTCGTTCGCTCGACGCGAATCGCGTCCAAGCTCCCTTACAGCATGATACGGATCGAGCCCAAGCGTACGCCCGCTCCAGGTCTTGTTGATGCTCTACAATGCCTTGTTTGACACGTTACTATGGTCCCGACAGACCGTGAGACACGAATGCCTCAAGGGTGCCAAACCGAAACAAGCCCGTCAAGCGCAGCCGGCGGCGTATCTGGTGCCGTCCGGATGGCATCGCCCAGGCTGGTGATGCCGAGGCTGTCGGCAAGCCAGGCCAGTCCCGTGCGCGCAAAGGGGAAGGAGGAGGTGGTGGAAGGCTTGTCCCAGTCTTCGACCGGCAGCGCCTTCATGCGCGGCTTGTCCTTGCTCAGCCAGGCGATCGCGGTGGTCTCGTCGCCCATCTCGTCGATGAGCTTGAGATCGAGTGCCTGCTTGCCGGTGAAGACGCGCCCGTCGGCGACAGCGGCAAGGCCGGCATCATCAAATTTGCGCCGATCCTTCACCAGGTCCTTGAACCAGCCATAGGTGTCGTTGACGATGGAGGCGAGTGCTGCCCGCGCCTCCGGGCTGGTCGGCGTGAACCCGTCCGGCGACGCCTTCAGCGGGGAGGATTTCACCGCTTCGACGCTGACACCGAGGGTATCGAGCAGCTTGGAGACATTGGGATATTGCACCAGCACGCCGATCGAGCCGACCAGAGAGGACCGCCGGGCCACGATGTGATCGGTGCCGACGGCGGCCATATAGGCGGCGGACGCCCCGAGCCCGTCGATGAAGGCGACCGTCGGCTTGCTGGCCGAGAGCTTGCGCAGGCCGTCATAGAGCGCCTCGCCGCCGGAGGTCGTACCGCCGGGGGAGTTGATCCGCACGATCACCGCCTCGGCCTGGGACGTCGCAATCTGATCGAACAGCTTCAGATTGGCGGTCTGGTCCCCCACGAATCCGTCGAGCTTGATGCGGGCGATATGCGGGCTGCGATGCTGCAGGGCGCCGGTGCCGACAATGGCGAGATAGGCCACCACCAAGGCGACAGCCAGAAACAGGAAGGCCAGCACGCGCCAGACGGAAAGCTTGCGGCGCAGAACGCGCCTGTCGACCAGGAGATCGGTCTCTAGGGACATGGGGGAATACCCTTGGGGAAATTGGCGCGAAACCTAGCCGAGCGACGAGGCCGCGGCAAGGCGGGCGATATGGGGGCGGTCTTCGGACCCGCCTGGAACCGCAGCGCTCGTTGGAGAGGCAGGCGGGTCCGAAGACCCGCCCCCAAAACCAGTCACACCAGCATGACGAATTTGAGATCCGGCCGCGTCGTCGGATTGAGGGTGATCTGCTGGAATTCGAGCGCCCCGCGCGCGGGATGATTGAAACGCCGCAGGCCGCCTTCGCGGCCGATCACGCTATGGATCGGCCAGGCCTGCGCGAAGAAGGGGCTCCGCGTCACAAGCCCGCCGACGAGCGCCTGCATCACCTCCTCCTCGATGTGATGGCCGTAATCGATGCGGAACTCGGCGATCACCCGACGAGCCCGTCCCTCCCAGTCCTCGATCAGCTCCCGCGCGGCCGGGCTGAGGAAAATATAGGCGAGGAGGTTGCGGTCATTGTCGCCGTCGAGCCAGCCGCTGAAGAGTTCCGCCGCCTGGGCATTCCAGCCCAGTGCGTTCCAGAGGTGGTCGAGCAGATAGGCCGGGCCGGCGATGGTATCGAGGGCGGTGAGCAGGGCCGACGGTGCTGCCGGCTCGGATTCGGTGCTGGCCTGCGGATCGCGCTTGCCGGCGAGATCGAACAGATAGGCGCGCTCGGCCTGCGAAAAGTTCAGGACATTGGCAAGCCGCCCCAGCGCATGGGCGGACAGGGATATGTCCCGCCCCTGCTCCAGCCAGGTGTACCAGGTGGTCGAAAGGCCGGCGAGCTGGGCCACTTCCTCGCGGCGCAGGCCCGGCGTTCGCCGCCGCGCCCCGCCCTGCAGGCCGAAAAGATCGGGCGTGAGCCGCGCCCGCTGAGACCGCAGGAATTCGCCGAGCTGCTGGCGGCGCGCCTGATCCGACTCCGCTGTCATGGCAACTTTCATACCAGGATAAAAAAGGATCTGGTACCAGTGTAAATCAGAACCTAGAGACGTTCCAGTCTGCTCTCGGGGAGTGGGCGAGCCTCAATACAGGCACCGCCCGCCCTGTATCAGGCGATCGATTCACAAACGCTTCAGCCGCGTGTTCAGCCTTATGGAGTAAGAACCATGGCCCGATCGGCCACCCTGGAAAACCTGGTCACCAGCCAATTCGGCTCCCAGGCAGCCGCCTACGTCGCCAGCACCGTCCATGCCAAGGGCGAGGATCTCGCTCTGGTGGCCGAAGCGATCGCGGCCCGGCATCCCTCCCATGTGCTGGATCTGGGCTGCGGCGGCGGCCATGTCAGCTTCGCGGCCGCGCCGGTCGCGGCTCAGGTGGTCGCCTACGATCTCTCGTCGGAAATGCTGGCGGCCGTCGCCGAGGAAGCCGCCAGGCGCGGCCTTGCCAATATCGCCACCCGCCAGGGCTCGGTCGAGCAGTTGCCCTTTGCCGACGCCAGCTTCGACATGGTGCTCAGCCGTTATTCGGCCCATCACTGGGGCGACGTGCCCGCAGCCTTGCAGGAAGCCTTCCGTGTCCTGCGCCCAGGCGGCACGCTGGTGATCGCCGATGCCATCGCCCCGGCGCGGGCCGTCTGTGACACCTTCCTGCAGGCCTTCGAGATGCTGCGCGACCCCTCGCATGTCCGCGATTATTCGATCCGCGAATGGCAGGCCATGCTCGCCGCCGCCGGCTTCACCTTGGGTACGACGACGCCGGGGCGACAGCCGCTCGAATTTACCTCCTGGATCACGCGCATGCGTACGCCGCCGGTCTTCGTCGAGGCCATCCGTGCCCTGCAGGCTGCGATGTCGGAGGAGGTGCGCCAGCACTTCGCCGTCGAGGCCGACGGGTCCTTCGTCCTCGACAACGCGGTCTTCGTGGCGCAGCGCTAGGTTTTCCGCCCTGTCAGCCGGCGCTCGCCCGTTCCTGCGGTATCGGCCTCATCGCCGATACCGCAGGTCTTTATTGAAACACCGTCGTATCAAAACCCACCTCCCCCTTTCCCATGCGAATCTGTAAGCTGGGAAGCTGGAAGGCCGAACACATCTGCGGCCTGACGGAGGGGATGCCATGGCCTTGCTGACCGGCGGCTGCGCATGCGGGGCGATCCGCTACGAAGCGCAGGAAGTACCCTTCGATGCCGGTTGGTGCCATTGCCGCATCTGCCAGCGCATTTCGGGAGCGCCCGCCCAGCCCTGGGCGCTCTTTGCCGTCGAGACCTTTGGCTATGTGAAGGGCGAGCCGCGCATCTATCACTCTTCCAGTTTCGGGGAGCGCCGCTTCTGCGGCGACTGCGGCGCCTCGATCGAATTCCGGCTGCGCGAGTCTGCGTCCGAGATCAGCATCAATATCGGCACGCTCGACGACCCCTCGCTGGTGCCGCCCCGCAAGCATATCTGGACCCGCAGCCAGGTTTCCTGGTTCGCGACGGCCGATGACCTGCCGACATTCTTGGAATATGAGCCGGAAAAGGACGGCTAGGAGCCGTTAGTTGGCTGCTGCGCCATTGCCGCGCCCCCCTCTCCTGTGATATTGCGGCGCAAAATCCGACAGACGATCCCCTTTTTGGCGCGGCCCGATGCCATCGGCTCAAGCATTTTTGCGATTTGGTGGAACGTCGGGAATCGCACAATCGCTCTCGCCAATCCATCGGATTGGCTTGGAAACAACGAGTTGGGGCAGAAGAGCGTTTCCGTCTGAACGCACTTCGCCTTAGCCAGGAACCCGGTTTAACCTATGCAACTTCGCAATATCGCCATCATCGCCCACGTCGACCATGGCAAGACCACGCTGGTTGACCAACTGCTGCGGCAGTCTGGCGCCTTCCGCGACAATCAGCGCGTGGCCGAGCGCGTGATGGACTCGAACGATCTCGAGAAGGAGCGCGGCATCACCATCCTGGCCAAGGCTACCTCGGTGGTGTGGAAGGATACCCGCGTCAACATCGTCGACACCCCCGGCCACGCCGATTTCGGCGGCGAGGTCGAGCGCATCCTCAACATGGTCGATGGCGCCATCGTGCTGGTGGACGCCGCCGAAGGGCCGATGCCGCAGACCAAGTTCGTGGTGGCCAAGGCCCTCAAGATCGGTCTCAAGCCGATCGTCGCCATCAACAAGGTCGACAAGCCCGACGCCCGCACCACCGAGGTGATCAACGAGGTGTTCGACCTCTTCGCCGCCCTCGACGCCACCGATGAGCAGCTCGACTTCCCGATCCTCTACGGTTCGGGCAAGCAGGGCTGGATGGGGACCTCCCCCGAGGCTTCGCATGACGACGGCATGGCACCGCTGTTCGACCTCGTGCTCAAGCATGTCGCGCAGCCCACCGTCGAGCCCGGTCCCTTCCGCATGCTCGCCACCATCCTGGAAGCCAACCCCTATCTCGGCCGCGTCCTCACTGGCCGCATCTCCTCCGGCACGCTGAAGCCGAACATGGCGATCAAGGCGCTTTCGCATGACGGCAAGGTGATCGAGCAGGGCCGCGTCTCCAAGGTGCTTGCCTTCCGCGGCATCGAACGCCAGCCGGTCGAGGAAGCCGAGGCGGGCGACATCGTCGCCATCGCCGGCCTGACCCAGGGCACCGTCGCCGACACCTTCTGCGCGCTCGAAGTCACCGACCCGATCATCGCCCAGCCGATCGACCCGCCGACCGTGTCGATGACCTTCACCGTCAACGATTCCCCGCTCGCCGGCACCGAGGGCGACAAGGTGACCAGCCGCGTCATCCGCGACCGCCTGCTCAAGGAAGCCGAGGGCAATGTCGCGCTGAAAATCGAGGAATCGGTCGACAAGGACTCGTTCATCGTCTCCGGCCGCGGCGAACTCCAGCTCGCCATCCTGATCGAGGTGATGCGCCGCGAGGGCTTCGAACTCGGCGTCTCCCGCCCGCGCGTGGTCTTCCAGAAGGACGAGACCACCGGCGAAGTCCTGGAGCCGATCGAAGAAGTGGTGATCGACGTCGACGAGGAATTCTCCGGCGCCGTGGTGCAGAAGATGTCGGAGCGCAAGGCCGACATGATCGAAATGCGCCCCTCCGGCGGCAACCGCCAGCGCCTGGTCTTCCACGCCCCGACCCGGGGCCTGATCGGCTATCAGAACGAGTTGCTCACCGACACCCGCGGCACCGCCGTGCTGAACCGCCTGTTCCATGCCTATGCCCCCTTCAAGGGCGAGGTGGCCGGCCGCCGCAACGGCGTGCTGATCTCCACCGACGCCGGCGAGGCCGTGGCCTATGCGCTGTGGAACCTGGAAGACCGCGGCCCGATGATGATCGAGCCCGGCTGGAAGGTCTATCAGGGCATGATCGTGGGCGAGCATAATCGCGAGAACGATCTGGAAGTGAACGTGCTCAAGGGCAAGAAGCTCACCAACGTCCGGGCCTCCGGCAAGGACGAAGCCGTGCGCCTGACGCCACCGATCCGGATGACGCTGGAAAAGTCGATCGCCTGGATCCAGGACGACGAACTCCTGGAGGTCACGCCGAAGTCGATCCGCCTGCGCAAGGCCATCCTCGATCCCAACGAGCGCAAGAAAGCCGATCGCGCCCGCGACGCGGCAGCGTAAGAGCCGCCAAACGATCTCTGAAGAGGGCCGGTCTCAGCACCGGCCCTCTTGTTTTTGAAGACGGTGCGGCGTGGCAGCCGGCTGGGACCGCGGACGCTTCCTGCAGAAAAAACCGCCGACCCTAGGGCCGGCGGTGCAATGAGGTCTCTCGCGGATCAAGTTCGTGCCGCGTCAACGGCATGGGGTGAAAGCTCACAGGTCCTTTTGTCGAGATTGTGGCCTCTCACGCAACATATCCCCGCTATTCACAGCCTCACGCCACCGGGGTCCAGATTACCTGGTCGATGCGGCTTGCGCCCGTCGCCAGCATGGCAAGCCGGTCGAAGCCAAGGGCAATGCCGCTGGCCTCAGGCATGATGGCAAGCGCAGCGAGGAAATCCTCGTCGATCGGATAGCGCTCGCCATAGATACGCTCTTTCTCGTCCATCTCCGCCTGGAAGCGGCGGCGCTGCTCCTCGGCATCGGTCAGCTCGCCGAAGGCATTGGCGAGCTCGACGCCGCAGGCATAGAGCTCGAAGCGCTCGGCCACGCGCGGATCATCGGCGGTGCGGCGGGCCAGCGCCGCCTCCACGCTTGGATATTCGTGGAGGATGGTGGCGCGTCCCAGGCCGAGATAGGGCTCGATCTTCTGCACCAGCACGCCGGAATAGATGTCGGACCAGGTATCATCGGCGGCAACCCGCAGGCCGGCCCGAACAGTGGCGTCGGCCAAAGCGTCACGGTCGCTGCTGCCGTCCTTGTCGAGCGTCGCCAGGAGATCGATGCCGGCAAAGCGCTCGAAGGCCTCGGCGACGCTGAGCTTCTCGGGTTCGGCGAAGGGGTCCGTCTCCACGCCGCGATAGCTGAAGCGCTTGAGGCCGCCCGTTTCGGCGGCAAGGGCCAGCAGCCTGGCGCAATCGTCCATCAGCTTCCGATAGGGTTCGCCGCTGCGATACCATTCCAGCATGGTGAATTCGGGCGAATGGGTGCCGGTCCGCTCACGGTTGCGGAAGACCTTGGCGAAGGTGAACAGGCGCTCCTCCCCCGCCGCCAGCAGCTTCTTGCAGGCGAATTCCGGCGAGGTGTGCAGATAGAGCCTGCGTACCGAAAGATCGGCATCGATCAGATCGGTGGCGAAGGCATGCAGATGCGCCTCGTTGCCGGGGGAGACCTGCAGGATTGAAGTGTCGACCTCGGTGAAGTCCTCCGCCGTGAAGAAACCACGCAGCGCCGTCATCAGCCGGTTGCGCCCGATCAGGAAGGGCCGGCGATCCTGATGGGCCGATGGCTGCCACCAGGGGGTAGGATCGGAATACATGGCGGATCCTTTGAGATGAATTGCCTCGCCCCTACGCCAGCCGCGGCAAAACCGCAATCCGGGTTATGATGGCGGCTCAAACCTGATTCGAGCATGATATCGCTGTTTCGACGCAATCCGACGCCCCAACCCGAGCAGATCACCGTCAGGATCGGGGCGACAACCTATCCGGTTGCCGTCAGGCGGCTGGTTTCGGCGCGCCGCTACACGCTCCGGGTGCGTACGGCGCAGCGCGACATCGTGCTCTCCATGCCGGCGCGTGGCAGCCTGATCACCGCCAAGGCCTTCGCCGACAAGCATGCCGGCTGGATCGCCCTGAAGCTGGCCAAGCTCGCCCAGGATGTCAGCTTCGCCGACGGCGCCATGGTGCCCATCCGCGACGTGCCGCACCGCATCGAGCATCGCGAGGGCCGTGGTACCGCAAAGATCGAGGCAGGCACGCCGCCCCTCCTCGTCGTGCATGGCGATATCAAGCATTTGCCGCGCCGCCTTACCGACTGGCTGAAGAAACAGGCTCTGCGCGAGGTGCAGGCGGCCGTCGCGCGCCATACCGCGGCGCTCGGCGTCAAGCACGGCCCGATCAGCGTCAAGGACACCACCAGCCGTTGGGGTTCCTGCTCCTCGACCGGGGCGCTGGCCTTCTCCTGGCGCCTGATCCTGGCGCCTCCCTTCGTGCTCGACTATCTCGCTGCGCACGAGGTTTCGCATCTGAAGGAAATGAACCACTCGCCCCGCTTCTGGCGCCTGTGCCACCAGCTCTGTCCCCGTACCGAGGAAGCCCGGGCCTGGCTGAAGTCGCATGGTGCCGGGCTGCACCGCTACGGGTGAGCGGAGATGCCGGAGAAAGCGGAGGACGCCCAAAGAAACCGCTCGAACTTGCGTCGGCTCGTGCATGAGCAGGATCATGTCTTCAAGCGAGATGGGGCCAACAGACTGCCAATTGTCGCCATCGAAGATTTCTTTACAGCAGGAATCACACGTCACGCCGTCCCCAGTCGGGCCATTCTCACCTTCGGCATAGAGGCCTTTCGCGACCGCCTCATGGATGTCCGCGGTCGTGATGACGTGGCAGACGTTGCCATCCAGATCTGGGGATTTGGCGAAGAAGAAGACTGGCCGACTCTCGGCTATATTTTCATTGCAACGTCTCAGCCGCGTTCCACCGTGACAACCTGGTTGGAGGGCATCCAACCCGATGCGATCCTCAGGGCCGGCGGAGTGGATGAGCCTTTCGTCCGAGCGCAAATCATTCGCGCAGAGGCCATTCGGACCAGGCCCGGATATGAGGTCCATGCGCTGTTCTATGAAAGGGACAGCGAGGAAGACGTTTAGGTGCCGCCTGTCTCTCACCGGCTCTATGGCAAATAGAACACCCGCTTCAGCGGCACCTGCACCGGGGAACTGTCCGGATTGGTGGCCATGATGTCGCCCATGAACGCCCACCAGCGCTTCATCACCGCCTCGTCGGGCAAGCGGTCGAGCTTGTGGTCGTCGCTGCGGGTGAGGATGGCGAAGAGATGGTGGTCCTCCGGGTCAAGCCAGATCGTGTAGTCGGAGATGCCGACCTGCCTCAGCAGCATCACCAGTTCGGGAAAGATCTCGTCATGGCGCTTTTCATATTCGGCGGCCTGGCCGGGGTTCAGGTTCATGCGAAAAGCGATGCGGTCCGGCATGGAGCGTTTCCTTGCGACGTTTGCTTGCGACGTTTCCTTGGGGTGTTCTCTCGAAGGCAATTCCGGTTATGCCAGAGATCCGCGATCAGCGCTTGTCGGGCCGGTTAGCGGCGTCCCGAGCGGCCATCTCGCCGCCGATCACCTCCTGCGCCTGGCTGGAGGTGTCACGTACATGTTCGAGATGCCGGCGATAGGCAGCCACCGCCGCCGCGGCATCGCGGGCCATCACGGCCTCGGCGATCTCGACATGCTGGGCTACACTGATCTCGATCACACCGGGCAGGGCGCTGGCGACGCGGCGCACGTCGAGCCCGACATCGTAGAGCCCTTCCGCCATCGCAGCGAGCAGGCGGCTGTGGCCGCCGCCATAGAGGGCCCGGTGCAACTCGATGTCGAGCAGGCGGAAGGCAACCGGATCCTCGTGGAAGGCGCGGCCGTCGACGGCCAATTCGAGGATGCGTGCCCGCGTCTCCTCATCAGCCCGTTCGGCGCAGAGCCGCACCAGTTCGAGTTCGACCACCACCCGCGCCTCGAAATGCTCGCGCACGTCGTAGTCGGCGAAGGAGAGCATGGTCGAGAACGGCGCCACCAAGCGGCTCGGCGACAGGTCGGTGACGCTATAGCGTCCGCCCTGGCGGCTTTCGAGCACGCCCATCAGGGTCAGCGCCTTGAGCGCTTCTCGCAAGGGCGGGCGCGAAATGCCGAAGGCAATGCCCATCTGCTGCTCGGTCGGCAGGCGGTCGCCGGATCGAAGATTGCCCGACTTGATCATGCCCATGATGCGGGTGGCGACCTGCTCGGCGATCGGACGCCGCTCCAGCGCGCCGCCGCCGAATGGTTCGGAGACGGCCTCGCCGGCATCCAGGGCCGCCAGATCGCTGAAATCGGGGTCTTTGATCAGCTTGCTCACAGGACTGCCTTACTGCCTCACAGGCCCTGAGCAAAGCGCGTTTTGACGAAAACGCACTTTTGCCCCGGCCCTTCGTTTCCACGCGTCTTTGCGATTCTTGGTGAGTCCGTCAAATCGCAAAACGCTACAGGCGGTAGAAGGAATTCGCGTTATCCCGGTAGAACTTGCGCAGATCGACTTCAGAAAAACCCGCCATGGCACGATCGAGCGTCTCGACCCAGCGCGTCATGCTGGTGGCCTGCAGGCAGATCGGCCAGTCCATGGCAAAGAGGGTGCGGTCGATGCCGAAGCTCTCGAAGGTGGCGTCGATGTAAGGCCTGAGGTCCGTATCGGTCCAGGTCGTGAGGTCAGCCTCCACCGGCAGGTCGGAGAGCTTGATGAAAAGGTTGGGGCAGCGCGCCAATTCCTTCACGTCGTCGCGAAACTGCGCGATGGCGCCTTCCTTGATGCCGGGTTTGCCGCAATGATCCAGGATCATCGGCACATGCGGGATGCGCTTCACGAAGTCCCGCACGATGTCCATCTGGTGGTGATGGAC
Source organism: Labrys sp. HAY1-8F (assembly GCF_056754975.1). Taxonomy (NCBI): domain Bacteria; kingdom Pseudomonadati; phylum Pseudomonadota; class Alphaproteobacteria; order Hyphomicrobiales; family Xanthobacteraceae; genus Labrys; species Labrys sp. HAY1-8F. The sequence continues at coordinate 2,998,674 of NZ_JBPGWZ010000002.1, forward strand.
GTTGATCTCGAAATGGTAACCGAATTCTTCGAGGAGATTGACGCCTTCGACGAAGTTGTCCGACAGGGTCAGGGCACGCGGATCGGCGTCGAACTCGACGATGCGGCGGATGCCTCGCACCATGGGGTGCTTGTCCTTCATCTCAGCCAGGATCGGCTCTGCCCGCCGGCCCCATTCCAGCGGCGCCATCGGCACGATCGCCCTGAGGCCGGGATCGCGCCGGGCCTCCTCCTCGACGAAGCGGATCTCGTCGAGATATTGGCCGCCGCCTTCCCAGAAATCGGCATAGCATTCAAGGAAGACCATGGCCTCGACTTCGACCGAGCCGAGATCGCGCCTGTAGTCCTCGACATGGTAGTTCCTGGAAAACAGCGGGCTGCCTTCGAAAGCCGAATATTTCAGCTTCGTATGATCCCAGACGTGAAGATGCGTGTCGATGATGGGAAAATCGGGCATGGCATCCTCACCGTGAGCGCGAAGTCGCATCCGGCATTTCTGCATCGATGCCGGCCTTGGCCAAACACAGCTTACTTAAGGAAGAAACACCCCGATTTGTCATTGCCGGGCTTGACCCGGCCATCCAGAAGCCCGCTCCCGTAACGGGCTTGGAGCTGGATTGCCGGGTCAAGCCCGGCAATGACAAAGGTCGTGGAAACTCGAAGGCGCTTAAGTAAACCGCATTGGGTCTTACAGCCATTCTCCGTCAGTCAGTAAAAACTTGTCAAACTAATTTTTGTCTGACAACTTATTCGCAAACGCGGCCGAACCGGCCGAAACCGCAAAACCAGAAATGCCCGGGAGAGCCTGCATGCCCAAGGAGTTCGAGCGCCGCCGCGTCGGCCAGACGGCGATGACCGTTCCAACCTTCGGCTATGGCGCGGCACATCTCGGCGAGCTCTACAGCCTGGTGACCGAAGCCGATGCCATCGCCACCATCGACGCCGCCTGGGATGCGGGCGTGCGCCTGTTCGATACCGCGCCCTGGTATGGCCTCGGCCTCTCCGAACATCGCCTCGGCTACGGCCTCAGGCATCGGCCGCGCCAGGAATACCAACTGATCACCAAGGTCGGGCGCATCCTCGAACGTCCCTTCGATCCCACCACCTTCAAATCGGAGATGTGGCTCGGCGGCCTGCCCTTCCAGCACCGCTACGACTACAGCTATGACGGCATCATGCGCTCCTACGAGCAGTCGATGATGCGGCTCGGCCTCAACACCATCGACGCCCTGGTCATCCACGACCTCGACGCCGCCTACCAGGGCCCCGATTTCGGTTATCGCAAGAAGGACCTGGTCTATTCCGGCATCAAGGCGCTGGAGGAATTGAAGAAGCGCGGCGAGATCAAGGCTATCGGCATGGGCATCAACACCGCCGACGCCCTGGAGACCGTAGCTCCGCTGGTCGATCTCGACTTCGTGCTGGTGGCGATGCCCTACACCCTGATCGACCAGGGCTGCCTGCATACCGGCATGGCCGAATGCGTGAAGCGCAAGGTCAGCGTCGTCATCGGCTCCCCCTTCGCCTCGGGTATCCTGGTCACCGGTTCCGGCGGCAGCGCCAACTACAACTACAGCAAGGCGCCAGAGGCCGTGCAGGCCAAGGTGCGTGGCATCGAGGCGGTCTGCAAGGCCCATGGCGTCGCCCTGCCGGCGGCGGCGCTGCAATTCGTGCTGGCCCACCCTGCCGTTGTCTCAGAAATCCCGGGCGCCGTGAAGCCGAGCGAGATGGTGGAGAACGTCGCCTCGCATCACGCCCCGATCCCTCCCGGTTTCTGGTCGGACCTCAAGACGGAAGGCCTGATCGACAAGGACGCGCCCACGCCATGAACCATGCGGGCAAACCTGCAACGGAGCTGCCGATCCTGATCTCGGCCCGCGGCATCTCCAAGCAGTTTGCCGGCGTGGAAGTATTGCGCGACGTCGATCTCGACCTCCGTGCCGGCGAAATCCACGCCTTGCTCGGCGAGAACGGGGCGGGCAAATCGACCTTCGCCAAGATCATCGCCGGCGTGCATCGGCCCAGCCGCGGTTCGCTCACCCTGAACGGAACGCCCGTCGAGGTGTCGACGCCCCTGATCGCCCAGAAGCTCGGCATCACCCTGATCCATCAGGAGCCGATCTCCTTTCCCGATCTCTCCGTCGCCGAAAACCTCGTGCTCGGCCGCCATCAAGGCCCGGCGCTCGGGCGGGTGCGCTGGAGCGAACTCCGGCGCGAAGCGGAGGGCCTGATGGCCCGGCTCGGCATCGTCATCGATGTCGCCAAGCCGATGCGCGGTCTTTCCATCGCCGACCAGCAGATGGTGGAAATCGCCCGGGCGCTGGCCAGCGACAGCCGGCTGATCATCATGGACGAGCCTACGGCCCCGCTGACGCCCAAAGAGGTCGAAACCCTGTTCGGCATCGCCCGCCAGCTCCGGCAGGAAGGCCGCACCATCATCTTCATCAGCCACCGGCTCGAGGAAGTGCGGGTGCTGTGCGACCGCCTCACCATCTTCCGGGACGGCAGCAAGATCGCCACCGAAGAGACCGCCAGGCTCTCCGACGCCGACATCATCCGCCTGATGATCGGCCGGGAGGTGAAGGGCTACATTCCCCAGCACAAGTCCGAGATCGGTGCGGTTGCATTGGCAGTGCGGGGCCTGAGCCTACCCGGCAAGTTCGAGGATATCAGCTTCGAGGTGCGCAAGGGCGAGATCGTCGGCCTCGGCGGCCTGGTCGGTGCCGGCCGCACCGATGTCGCCCGCGCGCTGTTCGGCGTGGTTCCCGCCGCCAGCGGCAGCATCGAGGTTGACGGGAAGACCGTCACCATCCGCGAGCCGGCGGATGCGGTGGCCCATGGCCTCGCCTTCGTGCCGGAGGACCGGGCGGTCGCCGGCATCTTTCGCACCCTGCCGGTCGAGCAGAACATCACCGCGGCCGTGCCGGGCAGGATCGCTCCGGGCGGCGTGATCCGTCGCGCCCTCGAGCGTTCGATCGCCCGCGAACAGGTGCGCCGATTGCGCATACGCCTCGCCAGCCAGCGCCAGCCCATCGGCGAGCTTTCGGGCGGCAACCAGCAAAAGGCCATCCTGGCGCGCTGGCTGCTCACCGATCCGCACGTTCTCATCCTCGACGAACCGACGCGCGGCATCGATATCGGCGTCAAGGCAGAGTTCTACGAGATGATCGGCGAGTTGGCCGCCTCGGGCCGGGCCGTGCTGCTGATTTCTTCCGAACTGCCGGAACTCCTGGCGCTCAGTGACCGCGTGCTGGTGATGTCGGAGGGACGCCTTACCGCCAATCTCCCCCGCGGCGAGGCCACCGAGGAGAGCGTGATGCAGGCCGCCGTGCCGCGCCGCAAGTCGAGCCGGGATGGACTAGCCGCCGCATGAACATCGCTGACCTCTTCCGCCGCCGCGAAGCCGGCATCGTGGTGATGATCGCGCTCTTTGCCCTCATCGTCGGGTTGATCCAGCCGCGCTTCCTCTCCACCGAAACGCTACGCATCGTGCTGCTGGCCGTGCCCCTGATCATGGTGGCGGCGATGGGCGAGATGATGGTGCTGGTCGCCCGCCATGTCGACCTCTCCATCGGCTCGATCCTCGGCTTTTCCGCCATCGTCGCCGGCATGCTCTGGCGTGACCATCCAGACCTGCCTGTCCTGGTCGGCGTCATCGCCGCAATCGCCGTCGGCGCCCTGCTCGGCCTGGTCAACGGGCTGGTGGTGACGACCTTCAAGCTGCCGTCCATCATCGTGACGCTCGGCACGCTCAGCCTTTATCGCGGCCTGATCTTCTTCATCTCCGACGCCCGCCAGGTCGATCCGCAATATATTCCGCGAGGCCTGATCGAGCTCAGCCAGACGTCGCCGGTCTTCGGCATCCCCTGGATCATCCTGATCGCCTTTGCCGTGGCGATCGCGACCTATCTCTTCCTCGGCTATTCCAGGCTCGGGCGCCAGATCTATGCCATCGGCTCCAATCCGGTGGCGGCGCCGCTGCGCGGCATCCGCGCCGCGCCGATCACCGTGCTGGTCTTCGTGCTGTCCGGGGCGCTCGCCGGGCTCGCAGGCGTGATGTACGCCTCGCGCTTCGGCTATGTGAACCCCGGCATCACCGGCGTCGGCTTCGAATTCACGGTGATCGCGCCCGTGGTCATCGGCGGGGTATCGATCAATGGCGGCTCGGGCTCGGTCGCCGGCACCGTGCTCGGCGTGCTCCTGCTGGGCGCCGTCAGCGTGGCCCTGCCGATCCTCGGCGTGTCCGGCTTCTGGCAGCAGGCGATCTACGGCGCAGTGATCCTCGCCGCTTTGGTGATCGACCGCAGCGTCCGGCAGGGCGGCCTCAAGGGCCTCTTGGCGAGGGATGCGGCATGACCAGCACCGGCACGCATTTTACCCTCCCCTGGAGGGATCGGCCATTCCTCTTGGAAGTGCCTGGGGTCGAGGCGAAGCTTCGGGGTGGGGTGTCTTCTTCACAGGAACAGGCTCCATCATTACCACCTTCGCACTTTTTCACCCCACCCCGGCCTTTCAGGCCGACCCTCCCCCTCCAGGGGAGGGTAAAAAACCCGCGCCTCGGCCGGCAAAGGAGGCTCCCATGAGCCACACCCCCGCCACCGCCGTCTCCCCGCAGGACGCCGCCAAGCCGCTGCCGCTCTGGCGTACGGTGCTGGTGCGGCCTGAGACCATGACCCTGGTGCTGCTGGCTGGCGCTATCGTCATCGCCTGCCTGCTCTCGCCCTTCTTCGCCTCGCTGACCTTCATCCTGGAAAGCGCCACCTACTACGCCGAATTCTCCATCATCGCCCTGGTGCTGACCCTGGTGATCATCGCCGGTGAAATCGACCTGTCTCCCGCCTCCACCATGGCCCTCACGGCCTGCCTGTTCGGCACCGCGTACCAGGCCGGCCTGCCGATCGGCTGGGCCATGGCGGCGAGCCTAACCGCCGGCCTCGTCATGGGCGCCTTCAATGGCTTCATGGTGCTGTGGTTGCGCCTACCCTCGCTGATGGTCACCATCGGCACGCTGATCATGTATCGCGGCCTCGCCCAGGTGCTGGCCGGCGATAGATCCATCGGCAAGTTCCCGGCCTGGTTCGTCGGCATCGACTATCGCACCCTCTTCGGCGTGCCCGTGCCGGTGCTGATCTTTGCCGCCGCCTCGCTGGTGCTGGCCTTCGTGCTCGGCGCCACCATTCTGGGCCGGCAGATCTACCAGATCGGCACCAGCGAGATCGCCGCGCGCCATGCCGGCATCAAGGTCAGGCGCATCAAGTTCGCCCTGTTCCTGGCGATGGGCCTCACCAGCGCGCTCTGCGGCCTGCTGGCGGCCTCGCGGCTGGCCTCGGTGCGCTACGATCTCGCCACCGGCGGCGAATTGCAGATGGTGCTGATCGTCATGCTCGGCGGCACCTACATCTTCGGCGGGCGCGGCACCATCGCCGGCACCTTCATCGCCTCCTGGCTCCTGGTGATCATCGCCACGGGCATGACGGTCGCCAACATCCCCGTGACCTACCAGCTCACGGTGATGGGCCTCCTTCTCATCATCTCCATCATCGCGACCAACACGATCTACGCCCGCAACCAGAGATAGCCGGGAGAAACCGGCCTGCGATCATCATCAGGAGGGAACCATGCTGAGGAAAACGCTTCTACTCGGGCTGTCGCTCGGGCTCGCTTTGACCGCCGCCGTCAATGCGCAGGCGGCTGACAAGGTCTCGATCGTCTATATTCCCAAGAACACCGGCAATCCCTATTTCGATTCACTGGTGAAGGGCTTCCAGGACGGTTGCGCCAAGGTCGGCTGCGATTTCGACATGCAGGCCCCGGCGACCGCCGAAGCCACCTCGCAGATCCCCTTCATCACCGCGCAGACCCAGCGCGGCGTCGGTGTGATCGCCATCTCCCCCAACAGCCCTGATGCCCTCAACCAGGTGCTCGACCGCGCCCGCTCGCGCGGCATCCTGGTGCTGGCTGTTAATGGCGACCTCGTCGGCAATCTCGACCATCGCGATGCCGGCATCCTGCCCGTCGACTTCACCAAGACCGGGCCGAGCCAGGTCGAGCTCCTCGGTTCGCAGATCAATTATGAAGGCGAGATCGCCATCCTCTCCGCCACCACCGACGCACCCGACCAGAACACCTGGATCGCGGCGATGAAGGAGAGCCTCGCCAGCAATCCCAAATATGCCAAGATGAAGCTGGTCACCGTGGCCTATGGCGACGACGATCCGCAGAAATCCACCACGGAGATGGAAGCGCTGATCCAGAAATACCCCAACCTCAAGGGCGTGATCTCGCCAACCACCGTAGGCGTCGCCGCGGCGGCGCAGGTGCTGCAGACCCAGGGCAAGGCCAAGCAGATCACGCTCACCGGCCTCGGCACGCCCAACCAGATGCGGCCCTTCATCAAGGACGGCACGCTCAAGGCCTTCCAGCTCTGGAGCCCCTACAATGAAGGCCTGCTTACCTCCTATTTCGCCGTGGGCGTCAAGAATGGCACCATCAAGAACGAGCCCGGCACCAAATTCGAGGTTCCCGGTCTCGGGCAGATCACCATCGGGGCCGATCACATCATCAACACCCAGGCCGAGCTGACGACCTTCGACGCCGGCAACATCGACCAGTTCAACTTCTGATTCCGACCCGGCGCGGGAACTCGCCCGCGCCGGCCTTCCCTCACCTCAGTTTCCCCGGACGTTCCCATGAACAGCTACGATTTTGCAGGACAGGCCGCCATCGTCACCGGAGGTGGCCAGGGCATCGGGCTGACGGTCGCCGAACGCATTCTGGCCAGCGGCGGCAACGTTTCGATCTGGGATCGGGATGCTTCCCTCCTGCAGGCCCTGGAGGCCAAATATGGCCGGGACGGCAAGGTCCAGGCCCTCAACGTCGATATCGGCGACCTCACCTCGGTGGAGGCCGGCGTCAAGCAGACCCTGGCGCGTTTCGGCCAGATCGACGTGCTCATCAACAATGCTGCGATCGTCGGTCCCAACGCCAACACCTGGGAATACCCGCCTGAGGCCTTCGCCGAGGTGGTGCATGTCGGGCTGGTCGGCACCTTCCACGTCTGTCATGCCGTGGTGCCGCACATGATCGCCCGCAATTACGGGCGTATCGTCAATCTGAGCTCGGTCGCCGGCAAGGAAGGCAATCCCGGCGCACCGGCCTATTCCGCCACCAAGGCCGGGGTGCTGGCCCTGACCAAGTCGCTGGGCAAGGAACTCGCCAAATACGACATTGCCGTCAATGCGGTAACGCCCGCCGTGGCCAAGACGACGATGGCGATGAGCCAGGATCCCGAATTCCTGAAGATGATCCTCTCCAAGATTCCGCGCGGACGCATGCTGGAGCTCGCCGAGGCGGCCGCGATGATCTGCTGGCTGGCCACCAAGGAGAATTCCTTCACCACGGGCGCGGTGTTCGATCTCTCGGGCGGCCGGGCAACCTATTGAGGCCGCTTCGAGCGATCACCACTCGAAGGCGTCTGTCGTCTCGCGCTTGCCCACCACCATCGCGTCGGCGACCAGATGGAAGGGAGCGGCATCCACCGCGCTCTCGCCACGATCGAGCAGGTCGGCGAAGCGGGCGTAGATGCCCTCATATTCGGCCATCGGCTCCGTCACGACCAGCGTTCCGTTCACGGCAAGCTTCGAACCGCCATCGCTGAGAGTGAGCCTGGTGCCGTCCTCCACGACGATCTCGATCGTCCAGGTCTGGTCTCCGGTCTGGCGCCAGTCGAACTCGGCCGTCAACGCCGCGCCGGGCTGGCCGGCATCGGAGGCGAAGGTAAGGTTGGCCGCGATCGGCGTATCGCGATTGGCGGGATAGGTCAGCGTCGCGGCCGTGACGAAGAAGGGCTCCGGCGCAATCTCGGTGAGTATCGACAGGGCGTTGATGCCGGGATCGAACACGCCAAAGCCGCCGGGCTGCCAGATCCATTCCTGCCCTGGATGCCAGCGGCGCACGTCCTCCTTCCAGGTGATGGCGAGGGATGCGATCTTCCGGTCGGCAAGATGTCTCTTCGCTTCCGCGACGCCGGCATTGTATTGCGAGTGCCAGGTGGCGAACAGCACGCAGCGCCGGGCAGCGGCCTGGCGCACGAGATCGGCCAGTTCGCTCACGGTCGGGGCGGGCGGCTTTTCCAGGAGCACGTTCATGCCGGCATTCAGCGCCTCCAGCGCCACCTGGTGGCGCACGGAAGGCGGGGTGCAGATCGCCACCGCGTCGAGATCCGGCAGGGCGGCATAGAGTTCGGCCGGCGTGCGGAAGGTCGGCACGCCAGGCTGCTCGATGCCGCGCTGGCTGACCAGGCCCGCCAACCGGAAGGCCGGGTTCTTGGCGATGACCGGCAGATGCTGGTCGACCGCGATCTTGCCGACGCCGATGATGGCGATGGAATGCTGGCTCATGCTATCTGCCTCTATTTGTCAGTCAATTAGAGGCGTGCGTAGCAGCAAACGGGAAGCGCGGGAAGAGACTCCCGCGCCTGACGTTACATCTTCTCCGGCACTTCAATGCCGAGCAGCCACAGTTCCTTCTCCAGCACGGCGCGCGCGAGGCCGCACAAAGCCAGGCGCGAGGCACGCTCGGCCTCGGTGTTGTCCTTGAGAACGGGACAGGCATCGTAAAAGCGGCTGAAAGCCTGGGCGACCGTGAACACGTGGTCGGCGATCTCGTTGGGCGCGTTGTTCCGGGTGGCAGACGCAACCACCTCCGGCAACCGGGTGCATTCGAGCACCAGATTGCGCTCGGCCTGCGCCTCGACCGCAATCGGACCGACTTCGAAGCCCTTGAGCCGGGCCTCAGCCTGGATCGAGCCGGTACGTACGCAGGCATATTGCACATAGGGACCGGTCTTGCCCTCCAGGGCGGTCATCCGCTCGATGTCGAAAATGTAGCCGGAGAGGCGATACGACGACAAATCCGCATATTTAACCGCGCCGATGCCGACCTGACGAGCCAGCGTGTCGAGGTCCAACGCGGGATCGACCGAGCGCCTTGCGATCACCTCGTCGAGGCGCTGACGCGCCTTTTCGATCGCATCGGCGAGCAGATCCTTGAGCTGGGCAACGCCGCCGTCGCGGGTCTTGTAGGGCTTGCCGTCCGCACCATTCACCGTACCGAAGCCGGCATGGATCAATTCCACGCCCGGCGCGATCCCGGCCAGTTCGGCTGCGCGGAAGACCTGCCGGAAATGCAGCTCCTGGCGCTGATCGACGACATAGATGATGCGGCTGGGATCCTGATCCCGAACCCTGGCCACGATGGTGGCGAGATCGGTGGTGGCATAGAGCGCCGCGCCATCCTTCTTCTGCAGCAGCAGCGGCGGCATCGGCTTGTTGTCGCCGGGAATGGCGACGTCGACGATCAGGGCGCCGTCATTCTCGACGGCCACACCCTTGGCCCGCATGTCGGCGATCATGTCCGGAATCAGCGGTTGCACATCGCTTTCACCCAGGAAAAGGTCGAAATGTGTGTCGAGCAGATCGATGTCTTCGCGCTGAGCCGTCAGCGAGATGTCGCGCAGCTTCTGCCAGATCGCGGTGGCATTGGGATCGCCGGCCTGCAAAGCGGCCGTGGCGGCGCGGGCGAGCTCCATGCGGGCGGGATCAGCCTTGCAGGCCGCGGCAGCCTCCGGATAAAGGCGCTGCAGATCGTCCATTGTCAGATCCGGCGTCTCGCCCGGGCCGAGGTCGGGCCAGCGCAGGCGAATCTCCGAAATCAGCTGGCCCATTTGCAGGCCCCAGTCACCAAGATGGATATCGGAAATCGCGTCCAGCCCCTGGGCCGCATTGATACGCCTCAGGCTCTCACCGATTGCCAGCGCCCTGATATGACCGACATGCAGCGCCTTGGCGACGTTGGGGCCGCCATAGTCGAGCACTACGGTGTCCGCCGGCAGCTGGACGATGCCGAGATCGGGCGAGGCGGCCTGGGCGGCGGCGCATTCGGACAGGAAGGCATCGGACAGGCGCAGATTGAGGAAGCCGGGGCCGGCTACCGACACTTCCTTGAAGGCCGGCAGGTCCCTCAGCTTTTCGGCCACCTGCTCTGCCAGCTCGCGTGGATTGCGCTTGAGGCTCTTGGCCAGCGGCATGGCGCCGTTGCACTGCAGGTCGGCAAGCTCAGGCAGCGTGGAGCGGGCGGCACGGGCTGTTTCGGTCGGCAATCCACAGGCTGAAAAGGCATTCGCCAACATCTCGTCGACGAGGCGGTTCAAAGAGGCAGACATGCGGACGCTTCCTATCAATTCGGTCAGCGTTCGCAGTAAGCACCTTGCGGCGCAGAGGCAAGTGTCGGGCACACATCGGGGCCGGATTTTGCGATTTCAGCCGCTCGAAAGGGCGTATTTTCAAGGATTGGGTCTGGAAAATGCAGAGGCGACGCAAGCCACCGCAATTCGGGCCGGAACGCACCCTGCGCCCCGGCCATTCGGAGGGACAAGCCCACCTTCGGCGATCGGGCTCAAGCGATCCTCTTGAGCGGCACTTCGGCTTCCACCGCTTCTTCCCCGAGATGGGTCAGGTCCGGGATCTCACGCAGATTGTCCGGTGCGGCCAGAGGGTCGATCAAATCCTCGACGCAGGGCGGCGTCGGCACGAGCGTGAACTCCGCCGTATTCTCCTGCAGGACGAGCTGGCGCGCCAAGTCCCAATGGAACAATTCGCGCCCCTCCGGCTGTCCGTCCAAAACCCACAATTCATGGGCCTTGTCGCGGATCTTTTGTTCTATCTCATTGCTCATCGATGTCTCTCCCGGTCTGGGTTATGGCAAGGAACGCCCATGGCCTAGAGCGTTTTGCGATTTGACGGACGCGGCAAGAATCGCAAAGACGCGTCGAAACAAGAACCTAGAGCAAACGATCGTTCAGCCATGAACGCGCTTTGCTCTAGAGCATGCACGCCTTCATGAGGCTCGACATGGATCTGCCACGATCGGCCGCTTCCGGTCCCCGCGGACGACCTTGAACGCATGTCATCCGGGTGCCCGGAACAAGCCAGGCATGACAATCATCGCGCTGTGGTACTTAACCTCAACCCGCCATGATCCCCGCGGTTCCCCACTGCGATCAATTTCCTTCCCCCTTGGCGGAGTAATCTTCGGAAGGCGGGCGCACGACCATGCTTAAGATAGAGTGAGGACGCCGGATTACAACCAAAATCGACATCTCAAAGCGCTTTGAATGACCCCATCTGTCAAGCTTCACGCCCTTGGGCACGGCAATATCGGACCGTGGCGACGGGCGCCAAGGACGCCGGACCGTTCGAAGACCGGCTGTGCATCGAGCCGGAACCTTCCACCATGCGGGGCGTTCTCCCAAGCAAAACGTTGTGGGCGTCCATGTATGCCCAGGTTGAAAAATATTGACCCATTGTGGGCGTCGCACCCGGTAAAGCATGGCCTCCACGGGTCAATATTTTTAAAACTTGGTATTAGGATGCGGACTGGAGCCCCGCCTATGGCAGGGCCGTCATCGAGGTGGGTGTACAATGGAGTTTCGACGCCATCTCGTCCTCAACCTCGACGACCATGAAGCGGATCGGCGCACCAAGACCGAGGCTCTCGGCCGAGCGAGCGAAATCGAGGTGGTCGAGGCAGGCTCGGGCTTCGATGCTCTCGTCCTGGTCCGCGAGCGACGGCCGACCCTGGTGCTTCTCGAAGAGAGGCTGCCCGACATCAGCGGCTATGATCTTTGCCGCATCATCAAGCGGGATTATCCCGAAACCCTGGTACTGCAAACCTCGGCCTCCTTCGTTTCGGGTGATCATCGCATGCGGGCGCTGGAAGCTGGCGCCGATTCCTGCCTCGCCCAACCCTGGGAGCCGGTCGAGCTCGTCGCTTCCGTCCGCGCCTTGCTGCGCATCCGCTCGGCCGAAACGGCCCTGCGCGAGAGCGAGGCCAATTTCCGCACCCTGGCAGACAACATCCCGATCCTGTGCTGGATGGCCGCCGCGCATGGCGGCATCTACTGGTACAATCAGCGCTGGTATGACTATACGGGATCCTCGTTCGAGCAGATGCAGGGATGGGGCTGGCGGTCGGTACATGACCGCGCGAAGCTGCCTGATATCATCGGCGGCTGGCGGGAGTCGCTCGAACAAGGCAGCGCTTTCGAGATGGTCTTCCCGCTCCGCGGCAGGGATGGCGTCTTCCGACCCTTCCTCACCCGCGTCGCCCCCGTCAAGGACGATAGCGGCCGCATCCTGCGCTGGTTCGGCACCAACACCGACATTTCCAGGCAGAGACAGGCAGAGGCCGAGCTTCGCGAACTCAACGAGACGCTGGAGCAGCGCGTCCAGGCCGCCATAGCCGCCCGGGCGACGGCTGAGAACAGCCTGCATCAGTTGCAGAAGGTCGAGGCCCTGGGGCAACTCACCGGCGGCATCGCCCATGATTTCAACAATATGCTGGCCGTGGTCATCGGCGGCCTTACCTTGCTCAAGCGCAAGCTGGAACGCGGCCAGACCAATGTGGGGCGCTATATCGACGGCGCGCTCGACGGCGCCGAGCGTGCCGCTGCGCTGACCAGGCGCCTGCTCGCCTTCTCCCGTCAGCAGCCGCTGACGGTGGAAGCGGTGTCGCCCAACGCCATGATCGCCGACATGACCGATCTGTTGTCGCGCACGCTCGGCGAGCATATCCACATCACCACCATCCTGGCTCCGGACGGCTGGGCGGTGGAGACCGACAGGAGTCAGCTGGAGAACGCCCTGCTCAACATGTCGGTGAATGCCCGCGACGCCATGCCCGACGGGGGCGAACTCAGCATCGAGACCAGCAATGTCATGCTGGGCCGCAGCCAGGCCGAGGAGTTCGGCATCGCATCCGGCCCCTATCTCAGTGTGGCTGTGATGGATACGGGTATCGGCATGTCGGATGAAGTGGCCGCTCGCGCCTTCGACCCCTTCTTCACCACCAAGGGCGTGGGCAAGGGCACCGGCATGGGCCTCAGCCAGGTCTTCGGCTTCGTGCGCCAGACCGGCGGTCACGTTACCATCGCATCCATGCCGGAACAGGGCACCACCATCCAGCTCTATTTGCCGCGGTCGGAGGCTGCCGAGGCCCAGCGCCCCCTATGGGACGGACTTCCCGCCACCTTCCATGGCCATCCCGGTGAGATTGTGCTGGTGGTGGAAGATGAGGAAAGGGTGCGCTCCATGGCAGTGGAAGCCCTGAGTGGGCTCGGCTACACCATTCTCGAAGCCGCATCCCCGAGCGAGGCGCTCGGTTTCGTCGCAGCCGGCCGCCAGATCACCTTGCTGTTCACCGACATCGTTATGCCCGGGATGAACGGCGGCGAGCTCGCCAGCCGCGCCCGAGCCCATTCCCCGGACATCAAGGTGCTGTTCACCACCGGCTATGCACCGGAAGACAATGGCCGGGTCGACATTCCCGGCCTCGACACGAGGCCGCTCTACAAACCCTATTCGATCGACCAGCTCTCGCGCCGCATCCGGGCGGCGATCGACGGATGAGACGGATTTTCAGCAGGAACGGTCACAATAAACGGAATGGGGGAGGAACCCGCGTTCCTCCCCCATTCCGTCCTACTTGCTATGAAACCGGCTCAGTCCCGGGGCGGGAACCGCCTGTTGCGCCGCGCGACGACCCTGACGCGGGCTGGCTGGCGCATCGACGCTACCGCGAGGGCGCAAAGCCCCGTGGCCAGTAAGGTCGAAAGAACCGCAAGCAGAGTGTTCATCATGTTCTATACCCCTGATACTCGGCCGAACGTCCGATCATGCTTGATTGTTAACGCGCCAGGGGGCGCAAAGTTCAGTTACAATTTCCTAACAATCCAGCCGGGACCGGACATAAGGCGGCACCTAGCCTGAGCAGCACCGGCGGGAGAACATCGCCAAACCGACGGCCGCCTGCCGGTACCCTCCTGGAAAACATAGGCACTATACGACCGTTGGCAAGAGTTATTCCGCTGCGGAAGCGTCGATTGAAGGCGCTGCGCCGGTAAAAAATTTCAGGGCGCCCGGCCTCCCATCTGCTTCTCCTCATCGACTGCGACGGCCAGTTCCCAGGCGCCCAGATCGCGCGTGACGACGTCCTTCGTCTCGGCCGCGTCGAGCTGCTGCACGAGGCCCAGCAGGATGCGCGAGGACTGTGGTGGTTCGACCGGCCTGTCGGCGGAAAACCCGAAACCGAACCGCCCGCCATCGAGATCCTCGATATCGAGGGTAAGGACGAGTGCCGAGCCGGCATGCAGGATCGTGGAGGCATAGTCGACCACGAGTAAGCCGAGGGGGATCGCCCGATCCACCGGCAGCGTCGTCTCGGTGAGGCCACGTAAAGTCACATCTTGTCCGGAGTGGCACAGCAACCTGCCGATCACCAGCGTGACGTCGCGAAGGAAGGGCTCGATCGCAACCGGATGCATCTCGCCCTCGGACAGGGCTCCCCGGTAGGCGGCCGACAGCACGTGAACCCGGCATTCGGCTTCGCTCAGAGCCATGCGGGCATCGCCGGCATAGGCGTTCTTGGAAAGGCCAATATAGCTCTGCATCACCTGAAGATTGTTCTTCACCCGGTGATGCAACTCTCGGGTGAGGGCGTGATTGGCCGCAAGCGTCGTCTGCAGGCGATTCTCGCGGGCTTCCTGCTCCTCCACCATGTCGTTGAAGGCGACGACCACATTGCGAATGTCCGATGGCATCTGGGCGCTGAGCGGTACGCGCCCCCAGCCGGAATGCCGCCGGGCCCGGGACGCGGCCTCGATGCCCTTGAGCCATTGCACCAGATGCCGCTTCATCACCCGGGCAAAGACCACCAGCAGCAAGAGCAGGGCGGCGAGGGGCGCCAGCAGCAGGAAAAGGAATTGCGAACGCGCCGCCCGCAGATGAATGTCGCGGAAGCTGGCGACGATGTAGAGATCGGGTGCCGCCGCCGGCATGGCATAATAGACCCGCGTCTGGCCGGCTCCGCTGACGGCGACCCAGCGCTGACGGGTGACGGGAAAGGTGCCCTTGCCCGGCAGCCAGCCATTGTCGCCGGCTGGGCGCCCCCGAGCGAACACGATATCCTCATGCGCGGTGATCAGGGCAGCGACGAAATCGCGATCGCCCTCGCCGAGATTGAAGACACGATCGAGGGCCTGCGGGGCGATCACCAGCAGCGCCTGCCAGCCCGGCGCATCCGGCTTGCCTTCGCGCCTGGCATAGACGACGAGCCGGCGCTCGCCCGCGAGCACAATCGAATCGTAACGGCTGGTCACCGACGAAAGCACGGCGCGGGGCTGGATCACCGGCTTGGCGGCCTGCGCCGCCAGTTCGGCGGCGAGAGCGGCCTGGTCCAGGCCGGATATGTCGGAAAACAGGCAGGTCGGGCCGCCGTCACCCTGGATCAGCAGGGCCTGGTAGCCGTCGAGCTGCCCCACATTGGCCTTGCCGACCGCCTCGCAGGAGGCGCCCGTCGTAACCTCGGCGGCCGAGATCATCAGTCCCCGGAGCACGCCGACATACCAGATGCCCATGCGGACGACGAAATTGCCGACGGTCTGCGCCTGGGACGTCTCGATCGTCTTGACGTTGTCGCGATAGGTCACCACCGCTATGATGCTGGTGATGGCGCCGACCGGTATGGCGACCAACAGGAAGAAGGTCAGAAGCTTGGCCTGGACCGTATCGAAGGCCAAGACCTTATTAAAGGTATGGCGAAAGCGGGCCGTCACGAGGGAGGCTCGCGTCCACCGACCCGCAGGGCGGCCAGCATCTTGGCATCCGGCCCCGTATCGTCCGCATCATTGGTCGAGAGCATCTCGGTCAGCCGCGATCTCGCCCGGTTGACGCGGCTCTTGATGGTACCGAGGGCGACGCCGCAGATCTCCGCCGCCTCCTCATAGGAGATGCCCGAGGCACCCACCATGATCAGGGCCTCACGCTGCTCCTCGGGCAGCTTGGCGAGGGCCGCCGTGAAATCGGCGATCGCCAGATGCCCTTCCTGGTCGGCGTGAACGGCTAGACGTTCGGCATAGATCCCATCGCTGTCCTGCACCTCGCGCGAACGCTTGCGGTAGAGCGAGTAGTAGATGTTGCGCAGAATCGTGAACAACCAGGCCCGCATATTGGTGCCTGGCTCGAACTTGTCGGCATTGGCCCAGGCCTTCAGCAGCGTATCCTGCACCAGATCGTCCGCCAGGGTGATCGAGCCCGACAGAGACGCGGCAAAGGCACGCAAACTGGGAATATGTGCGACGAGCCCGTCCTTGAAGCTATCGCCGCTCATCGTCCTTGCCCTCCCCGGCCTTCTTCTCCTGCTCTTCGAGCTCGGCCAGGAGTGTCAAAAACCTGTCAGGCACGGGGGCCCGGACGATCGATTCGTAATGGGCCTGGAGGGAGCGAGCGACATAGTCGCGGATCTGTGGATCGAGCTTGCCGTCACCCGGGGGGCTCTGATTGGGCAGATCCTCGTCTGGCTTCTTATTCCTCGACATCACTACTCCCGTGAAACGGCACCGGCACCACCATCGCTCCCAAGCAGGTTCCTCACGGATCGCCATGGGTCCGATGGAGGGGAACCTGCAAGATACCAAACATTTGCAGAATTTCCCGGCGAGGCCCAACCACGGGCTTCGCCGGTAAATTCGACCTGAGCAGGCGAGAAGGCCTGTCTTGGGTGAAGAGATCATGCAATGCCAATCGGCGAAACGCATCCCCCTTCGGATACGTTCCATCCTGTCGAAGAAATAAATTCATTGTCAGGAACTATTCGTCTGTGGTGCTCTTCCGGGCCGCATGAGCGACCGATCAAAGCGTTTTGCGATGGGACGGAATCACCTAGAATCGCAAAGACGCGTCGAAACAAAGAGTTAGAGCAAACACAATGTCGATCGCAGCCGAGATCGCGCCGCAACTGCCTTATCTGAGGCGTTTTTCCCGGGCTCTGAGCGGCAGCCAGGCCAGCGGCGACGCCTATGTGGTCGAGACGCTGGAGGCCTTGGTTGCCGACCCAGCGTCCTTTCCGCGCGCCCTGCCGCCGCGCATCGCGCTCTATCAGGTGTTCCTGAGATTGTGGTCCTCCCTGTCTCTGAACATGGAGCCTGCCAAGCAGGTCGAGGGCATCTCGCCGGAACAGCGCCTTGAGCGCCTGGCACCGCGCTCGCGCCAGGCGTTCCTGCTGACCACGATGGAAGGCTTTGCCTCGGAAGAGGCCGCCACCATCATGCGCATCGACGAAAAGGAAGTCATCGCCCTGGTGACCGAGGCCACCGAGGACGTCGCTCGCCAGATTGCCACCGAGATCCTGATCATCGAAGACGAGCCGATCATTGCGCTCGATCTGCAATCGATCGTGGAGGAACTCGGACATCGTGTCGTCGGCATCGCACGCACCCATGCCCAGGCGCTCGCCCGGGTGAGGGAGCATCCGCCAGGCCTGATCCTCGCCGACATCCAGCTCGCCGACGGCAGTTCCGGCCTGAAGGCCGTGAACGAGATTTTGGCGAGCGTGGAACTGCCGGTGATCTTCATCACCGCCTATCCTGAAAGGCTGCTGACCGGCCAGCAGCCTGAACCGGCCTTCCTGATCACCAAACCCTTCCGGCCTGAAATCGTGAAGGCCACCATTAGCCAGGCGCTGTTCTTCGACAAGCGGGCCAGTCTGCGCCCAGCCTGAAGACCACGACAGCACTGATGCGTGCCGTCCAGGCGAATCTCGTCCTGAGAGCCCGATAAGCTCCGCCTCCACGGCAGGCACAGGAAACGGGTGGCTGGCACTCGCGCCATCGGCTTTTGTCCCGGCAGCCCTTTCTTGCCGAGGATTGTCATGAGGACGTTCCACCCCGACCGCCTGCCGCCGGCCTTCCGGCGCATCGGCTGGTCGAATCTTCTTGCCCAGCTCTCCGAACAGATCGCCCTCGCCGCCGCTCCCCTGGCGGCCGTGATCCTGTTTGCCGCCGGCCCCGCCGAGACGGGCTGGCTGCAGACCGCACAGACCCTGCCTTTTCTCCTGCTCTCCATCCCGGCCGGTCTGGTCGCCGATCGCGCTTCGCGGCGAGGACTGATGGTGGCATCGGAAGCGCTGCGGGCGCTCTCCCTCGCGCTCACCATCCTGCTGCTCGGCCTCGGCCAGATGAATCTGCTCTTGCTGGCCTTGCTCGGCTGCGCCGGTGCCATCGGCACCGTGTGCTACAGCGTGGCTGCGCCGGCTCTGATTCCTACGCTGGTGCCACGCGCCCAGCTTGCCGACGCCAATCGCTGGCTGGAATTGGCGCGCAGTGCCGCCTATGCCGGCGGCCCGGCCCTGGGCGGCGCCCTCGTCGGCTGGATCGGCGCACCGGTCGCCTATGTCCTCTCCACCATCCTCTCGATCTGGGCGGTGGTCCTACTTGCCGGCCTGCCGAAGGAAGACATGGCGGCTCATACCGGCCGCAGGCTCCTGCACGATTTGAAGGAGGGCGCCGTCTTCGTCACCAGCCACGACCTGCTCAGGCCCATCCTCCTCACCGCCGTCTTCTTCAACATCGGCTGGTTCTGCATCCAGGCCATCTATGTCGCCTATGCCGTGCAAGTCCTCGGGATGACGGCCTTTGAAGTCGGCATCACCCTCGGCATCTACGGCGCAGGCATGATTGCCGGTGCCAGCGCCGCACCGATGCTGGCGCGGCGCGTCTCGTTCGGCACCATGATCGTGCTCGGGCCGCTTGGCGGCTTCTGCGCCGCGCTCCTCATGCTGGGGACCGTATGGTTCCCCTCCCCGATCATAGCCGGATTCAGCTATTTCCTGTTCGGTGCCGGACCGATCCTGTGGACGATCACCACCACCACCCTCCGGCAGGCGGTTACACCCAACGCCATGCTCGGACGCGTCTCGGCGCTGGTCATGACCGCAACCTTCGGCGCGAGGCCAGTCGGAGCGGCGGCGGGCGCCTTCATCGCCTCTCACGCCGGCGCGGCGGCCTGCCTGGGTGCGGCGGCTATCGGCTTCCTGGTGCAGCTCCTGGTGATCCTGCTTTCCCGCGTGCCGAGACTGCGAGCCCTGCCCGACATGGCCTGAGCGGGCGGTTCAGCCTGCCCGATCCGCCAGACCGCGGACCTTGTTGACGAAGTCGTCGGGATTGAAGGGTTTGCTGACGAGAAGGCAGTCGAAATAGAGCCGGCGGCGCTCCGGCAAGCCAAAGCCGGAGACGAACATGATTTCCAGCGTGGGCCAGCGCTCCCTGGCCTTCAAGGCGAGGTCATAGCCACTCATCGGCCCGGGCATGCGAACATCGGTGATCAGCACCCGGGCATCCCCGTTCGAGGCCAGGATGTCGAGCGCCGCCTCGGCGCGCGCCGCCTGCAAAACCCTGAAGCCGGCATCTTCGAGCAGATCGGCCGTGATCAGCCTGACATCCTTGTCATCGTCGACCAGCACCACTGTTACCGGAGGGGAGCTAGCGATATCGTCACGTCCTGGTGCGGCACCGGGGCTGCCATGCGCCGGCTTGCGTGGGCCGGCATGGTGTTCCGGTGCGTTGTGCATTGCCGGTTCGGCGAAGGCTTGCTGTTTCACGACTCTTGTCCCCTCAGGCTCCGTCAGGACGTCCTGCGATGGGTTGGCATCGCAAAGGCGTGTTGAAACAACGGGTTGGAACAAGGCCGCGTCGTCGCTTCAATATGCTGCTCTGGGGAACGAACGCCCGAAGCTCGCCTTTGTTCCGGCTCAGCCTGCGGGCAGCATCGACCGGACCTTGGCCTCGAATTCACCGGTCTCGAAGGGCTTGACGATGACGTCCTGCCCTTCATCCATTTCGAGATCCTGGCGCTCGGCAGCCTCGTAACCGGTGAGGAAGAGCACCTTCAGGGCCGGCGTGGCCTGGCGTGCCAGCCGAGCCAGATCCCAGCCATTCATGCCCGGCAGCCCGATATCCGTAATCAGCAGATCGATGCTATCAGCACTCTTCAGAAGGGAAATGGCCGAATCGGCATCCTTGGCCTCAAGCGTGGCGAAGCCGAGATCGTTCAGGATATCGACGACGAGCAACTGAATGACTGCCTCGTCTTCGACGACGAGAATGGTTCTCTTGTCGTGGTCGGCCATGCTTCGGATCTCGAACTCAAATCGGGATTGCTGCCGGAAAACCGCTTCCGGAACGGAGAATCACTAGCTGCTGAAATGGGCGCTTCGGGCACTCACGGCACTATAGCCTATCCGACGGGAAAACAGGGCCGGTTCAATCGACCCGCTCGAACAGAACCAGGGAACGACTGGAGAGCGCATAGGCCTGACCGACGGCGATGTTCGTTTCAGGTAGATCCGGATCATCGGTGGCGATCAGGCGTTTCCACGCCGAACCGTCATAGCAGGGCGGCAAGGTGAAGTTCAGCGTCTCGTGATGGGCATTGAGCAGGACGAGCAGTGTGGCGTCCGCTCCACGCTTGCGGATGCCGCTGGCCTGGGCCCGGCCGTCCAGCAACAGGCCGAAGCAGGAGGGTTCATCGGCATCGTCCCAACGCGGCCTCGTCATTTCCTCGCCGCTGCGATGGATCCAGGTCGCCTCGCGCACGTCGATCGCCTCGTTGATGCGCTCGCCGATCAGAAAACGCGATCGCCGCAGGATCGGATATTTGCGCCGGAGAACCGTCAGCCTGCGGACGAAATCGGTGAGCGCCTTGCCCTCTTGCGCTGCCTGCCAATCAAGCCAGCTGATCTCGTTGTCCTGGCAATAGGCATTGTTGTTGCCCTGCTGGCTGCGCCCGAACTCGTCGCCGGCCACGATCATCGGCGTCCCCTGCGAGAGCAGCAGCAGCGCCAGGAAATTGCGCATCTGGCGTTCGCGCAGATCCTTGACGGCTATGTCGTCGCTTGGCCCTTCGGCGCCGCAATTCCAGGAGCGGTTGTTGGAGCTGCCGTCCCGATTGTCCTCGCCATTGGCTTCGTTATGGCGGTCATTATAGGAAACCAGGTCGCGCAGCGTGAAACCGTCATGGGCGGTGACGAAGTTGACGGAGGCCCAAGACTTGCGGCCACGATGGTCGAACTTGTCCGGTGAGCCGCACAGGCGGGGCGCCAGGGCTGCAGGCCGGGCCTCGCCCCGCCAGAAGTCACGCACGGTATCGCGATAGACGTCGTTCCACTCGGCCCAGCCGGGCGTGAAGCCGCCGACCTGATAGCCACCGAGCCCGACGTCCCAGGGCTCGGCGATCAGCTTGACGTTCTCCAGCACGGGATCCTGGCTGACCGCCTTGAGGAAGCCG
The DNA here is from genome assembly GCF_056754975.1 of Labrys sp. HAY1-8F. NCBI lineage: Bacteria > Pseudomonadati > Pseudomonadota > Alphaproteobacteria > Hyphomicrobiales > Xanthobacteraceae > Labrys > Labrys sp. HAY1-8F. The sequence continues at coordinate 3,019,849 of NZ_JBPGWZ010000002.1, forward strand.
CTGTCGGGATTGAAGCCGTCGACATCGCGGGCCAGCACGGTACCGAGGTCGAAGCGGAAGCCGTCGACATGCATCTCGTTCACCCAGTAGCGCAGGCTGTCCGTCACCATCTGGATCACGCGCGGATGGCTGACATTGAGGGTGTTTCCGGTGCCGGTGTCGTTGATGTAGTAGCGCGGCTCGTTGGGCATCAGCCGATAATAGGAGGCGTTGTCGATGCCCTTGAACGACAGGGTCGGGCCGAGTTCGTTGCCCTCCGCCGTGTGGTTGTAGACGACGTCGAGGATGACCTCGAGGCCTGCATCGTGGCAGCGCGCCACCATTTGCTTGAATTCGGCCAGCACGCCCGGGGGATCGGCGGCATAGCGCGGATCGGGTGCGAAGAAGCCGATGGAATTATAGCCCCAGTAGTTCCTGAGGCCGCGCTGGAGCAACTGGTCGTCGTCGACGAAGGTATGCACCGGCAGGAGTTCGACCGTGGTGACGCCAAGCGAGCGGATATGCTCGAGGGACTGGATCGAGGCGAGGCCCGCATAAGTGCCCTGCAGGGCCGGCGCGATCCCGGGATGGCGCTTGGTGAACCCCTTTACATGGGTCTCGTAGATGATGGTCTGGTCCCAGGGCACAAGCGAGCGATTGCCCGGCCAGTCGAAGCGCGCATCGACCACCATGCAGCGTGGCATGAAGGGGGCGCTGTCGCGCGTGTCGAAGCTGAGATCGCCCTCGCCGAGCGTATAGCCGAACAAGGCCGGATCCCATTTCAGCGCGCCGACATGGGCGCGTGCATAGGGATCGAGCAGGAGCTTGTTGGGATTGAAGCGGTGACCGGCCTTCGGCTCGTAAGGGCCGTGCACACGATAGCCATAGAGCGTGCCGGGGCTGACATCGGGCAGATACCCATGCCAGATCTCGTCGGTGAACTCAGGCAGTTCGATGCGTTCAAGTTCCTGCTCGCCGCTCGAGTCGAACAGGCAGACCTCGACCTTGCTGGCATGCGCCGAAAACAGCGCAAAATTGGTACCGGCCCCGTCCCAGATCGCGCCGCGCGGATGGGGATGTCCCTCACGCACCCTCGTGCCGAAGAACTGGGTCATACCGTCGTCTCCCGTTCGGTCGTCCTGCGAGCCACCCGCGCATCGAGCAGCGGGAGATGCAACGCATCACCGTCACACATTGCACTGCAACATGGGCAGATGCAAGCATTTGCACCCCATCGCGAAACGGCAGACAGGCAATGCTATTTGGATAAGACCTCTTTCGTTTAAGATATTTTTTCGCAACCGCATGTACATGAAAGTACGCAATGTCCTTACTTTAAAACCGAGTGATATTGCTCTGATATTATTGTCACATATATTCAATTTTAAATACCAGAATACCTAACTTTACGTTTTGACACGAGACTATGAGACCACCCCACTCCCCGGGCATCGTCGCAGATCCGGTTTCACATGAAACGCATAAGGTCCGGAAAGCGCCGCGGCCGTCGCGACGCTGGATTCGTGACGGCCCTGGCGCTCTTCGATCGGCTTCAGCGGAAAGCCCGCAGATCGAGTGCGGCAACGCCCGCGGCCAAACCAATGCCGGTCTGGGCCTGGGCCGAAAATGGCTGCAGGGTGATCGAACGTCCCGATCCACCGACGAGTGCATTGGCCCCGCCGCCGACCCCGAGCGTCGCCGATGCACCGACACCGCCATAATTGCCGGCAAGCGCACCACGCATGCGGCCCTGACCGGGCGCGAACACGCCCCAGACCAACACGCCACGCTGGGTGCGGCCGATGTCGAGGCCGAATTTTCGGATCGTGCCGTAATAACGTTCCGAATAGCCCCGATTGGATCTGAAGACGCAGCTCATTTCCTTGGAGGACGTCACGATCAACCCGAGCCCGCCGGCGACATTGCAGCGCAAGACGCCGAGCCGGACACTGGAGGCGGCGGAAGCCGTACCCCCACAGGCGAGTGCAATCGCCAAAGCTGTACCAGCCACGACAGTGGAACCACGCATGGAACATCCTTTCGTCGATGATTGCCGAAGCATTCACGGATGCTAACCATCCGTGTCATGGATGGTTCCGCGATGGTCCTGCGTGCGATCGCGGCATCACACATCCGGATCGACCGGAACTCTGATGCCGCCAACCACGTTGGACGTTACGCTGCAGATCGGGCTCGGGCATTCCAATGCCTCGATGCGGCAGCCTCGGACCACCAGCAGGGCCTTGCATGCAAGATCAGACAACACCTATTCCAGTGAACACACCCACCGCCCAGACGGACATCAAAGGCGAACTGGAGGAGGCACGCCTTCCTCTTGATCCCCGAACCATCATCCAGGCCTGCCTGCTGGTCCTGGCGAGCCTGGCGATCGCCTATGTCGCTGCCGACATCATCCTGCCGCTGGTGCTTGCTTTCGTGCTGAAACTGCTGTTTCAACCAGTCATGCGCCAGCTTGAGCGACTTCGCCTGCCGCGCAGCATCGCGGCCCTCCTGATGATCTTCGTCTTCTTCGGCCTGTTCGTAGGGCTGGGGGCCGCCGTCGCGGGGCCGGCCACCGAATGGGCAACCCGCCTACCGGAAGCCCTGCCGCGACTGCAGGAGCGCCTGTCCGTCCTCAGTCGACCGATCCAGACCTTCCAGAGCTTCATGCAGCAGATCGGCGCCGGTGGGGGCGCCAATGTCGACATTCTCGGTGCGGCCTTCCGGGGCACGCAGCATTTCGCCAGCGGTTTCTTCGAAACGATCCTGATCCTGTACTTCCTGCTGGTATCGGGGGACACCTTCCTGCGCAGGATGGTCGAAATCCTGCCCCGCTTCAGCGACAAGCGGCAGGTCGTCACGCTGTCGCAGCAGATCGAGGAAAACATCTCGATCTATCTGGCCACGATCACCGTGATGAACGGATTGGTGGGGCTGGCCACCGGCCTGACCATGTGGGCCACCGGGCTCGGCGATCCGATCCTGTGGGGAGTCGTCGCCTTCGCCCTCAATTTCGTGCCGATCATAGGGCCCTTCTTCGGGGTCGCCCTGTTCGCCTTTGCCGGCCTGCTGCAGTTCGACACGATGCTGGCGGCCTTCCTGCCAGCCGGGCTCTATCTGGTGATCCATCTGATCGAGGGCGAGATCGTCACGCCGATGCTGCTGGCCAGGCGCTTCACGCTTAACCCGGTGCTGATCATCCTCGCCTTGATCTTCTGGTTCTGGCTGTGGGGCGCGCCGGGCGCCATCCTGGCGGTTCCGATGCTCGCCATCCTCAAGATCATCTGCGACGGGGTCGGCCCCCTCAACAATATCGGCCGTTTCCTGGAAGCCTGAAGTTGTCTCGCGAAGCGAGGTTGAAGGAAGTGCGGTGACCATGGCTCACCGCTCACGGTGGCGCCGCCCCTCACCCTTACCCCAGTCCACTCCAAATGGAGTGGACGACACCCGCAACAGGCGGGGCGAGGGAGCGCAGTCGTCGCGAATGGTCCTGTTGTCTTTCATCTCTCCCCACGGTCAGGCGAGATCGCGCGTTTCCGGCATGAGGCGCTCGGTCGAAGTCCTCCTCGCCCCGCTTTTCGCGGGGAGAGGGTACGGGTGAGGGGCGACGCGACCTCGAAGGGGTGAGTCGCCACGACGACGGTGCAACCATCTTGCGGTCGGCGCGCTGCCCTTCCCCTTGCCGCCGCTCAGCCGGGCAGCATGTCCTTCAGCCTGAGGCGGGCGATCTCGCCGATCTGCTTGAGGGCCTCGGCGAATTCCTGGGCCCGGTCATGCTGCAGGCGCCGCTCGAAGGCGGCGATGATCTCGGCCTTCGAGCGGCCCTTGATCGCCATGATGAACAGGAAGCCGAACCGGGCCTTATAGGCGTCGTTGAGCTCGGTGAACCGCTTGAGTTCCTCCGGCGTGAGGCGGTCGAGGCCGGCAGAGGCCTGTTCGGCGGAGGATTCGGCGGTCAGCATCTTGGCCTGGGCGAGTTTTCCGGCCAGATCGGGATGCGCCATGATCAAGGCGAGCTTGGCCTCGTCGGAAGCTGCGTTCAGCACCTTCGTCATGGCCGCATGCAGGCCTTCGGCCGTGTCCTCGGCCGGCGTCAGCCCCTTGTCATAGACGCCCTCAGCCACCCAGGGCGAGTGCTCGAACACGCCGCCGAAACGCTCGACGAACAGAGCCCGGTTGATGCGCGTCGGCACATAGCCGCCTTCCGGCGGGTGCTGGCGGATCCAATGGCGTGCGATGTCGAGGCGGGTGGCGAACCAGACATCGGCATGGCCGCGGGCATAATCGAGGAAGCGGGCGAGCGCGGCGGCGCGGCCGGGCCGGCCGACCAGGCGGCAATGCAGGCCGATCGACATCATCGCCGGCTGCTCGCCGCCTTCGGCATAGAGCGTGTCGAAGCTGTCCTTGAGATAGGCGAAGAACTGATCGCCGCTGTTGAAGCCCTGGGGCGTGGCGAAGCGCATGTCATTGGCATCGAGCGTATAGGGCACGATCAGTTGGGGACCGCGGGGCCCCTCGACCCAATAGGGCAGTTCGTCGGCATAGGAATCGGCCGAGTAAAGGAAGCCACCTTCCTCCATGGTCAGTTCCAGCGTCCGGGCCGAGGTGCGGCCCTGATAGAAGCCGAGCGGCCTGGAGCCGGTGAGTTCGGCATGGATGCGGATGGCTTCCTCGATATGCGCGCGCTCGCCTTCCTTGGTGTAGTCGCGATAATCGATCCATTTCAGGCCATGGCTGGCGATTTCCCAGCCGGCCTCGGCCATGGCGGCCACGGCCCCGGGATTGCGCTGCATGGCGGTGGCGATACCGAAGACGGTGACAGGGATCCGGCGCTCGGTAAACATCCGGTGCAGGCGCCAGAAACCGACGCGCGAACCATATTCGTAGATGGATTCCATGTTCATGTGGCGCTGGCCCTGCCAGGGCTGGGCGCCGACGATCTCGGACAGGAAGGCTTCCGAGGCCGCATCGCCATGCAGGATGCAGTTCTCGCCGCCTTCCTCGTAATTCACCACGAATTGCAGGCAGACCCGCGCCTTGCCGGGCCAGGCCGCCTGCGGCGGCTTGCCGGCATAGCCGATGAGATCGCGATCATAGGGCGCTTGTGACGTCTCGCTCATCGCTCACGACCCCCGATAGGTGGAATAGCTGAAGGGCGAGCAGACCAGCGGCACGTGATAGTGTCCGTCCTTGTCGGCCAGCGTTACGCGCAGGGGCACGACATCGAGAAATTCGCCGGCACCGATGGCACTGAGACCACGAAAATAAGCGCCGATATGGAAAACCAGTTCATAGACGCCGGGCACAAAGGCATCGCCCACCATCAGGGGCTGATCGGTGCGGCCTTCCTGGTTCGTCGTCGTCGTGGTCACGGTGACGCGCCCGCCCGATGCATCCAGACGCTGGAGTTCGATGGTCACGCCCTGCGCGGGCTTGCCCCGGCTGACGTCGAGCACATGCGTGGAGAGCCTTCCCATATCGTCCTCACCCAATCCTGTCCCTGAGCGGCTTGGAGCACGCCCTTGCGATCCACCCGGATCGTGAAATGTTTTTGCTTCCGGAAATCTGGCACGGCCATTAAAGGCGCACCCCAGACGATAACGAATTTGCGGCCCGGCATTTCCAAATATTTTGTGAAGATGTTTCGGTAAAGAATACTCTTCTGCTGCAGGCCATCCTCAGGCTTGATGGAGCGTATCAGGCTTCATTCTCCTGCAAGGATGACAGGCCTGACGGCAGGGGACCCAGTCGGGCGAGTTCGGTCGCGAGATAGCGTCGGCCCCGCTCGACCAACAGGTCGGCAAAAGCCTTCACCTTGAGCGGTACGAGATTTCGCGTCGGATAGAGCACGGCCAGCGTGGCAGGCGGTGGCGGATTGGCGGTCAGAACGGGAACAAGACGACCTTGGGCAAGCGCATCGGCAATTTCGTAGACCGGCTTGAGCACGATGCCGCGCCCGTCGAGCGCCCAGGCGGTGAGCACATCGCCGTCATCGGCATCGAGCGAGCCCTTGATCGGAACGCTGATCTCATCGCCGTCCTGGCTGAGAGACCAGCGGAACTCGCGCGAACCGGGAAAGCGCAGCAGCAGGCATTGGTGGCGCGCCAGATCGGCTGGCGTCATCGGCATGCCGGTGCGTTCGATATAGGCGGGGGAGGCACACAGGACACGCTCGGCGTCGGCGATCTTGCGCATGATCATCGAGCTGTCCGCATAGGTGACGAATTGCAGCGCGAGGTCGCAGGATTCGGCGATGATGTCGAGGCGGCGCTCGGACAGGCGCAACTGCACGTCGATCTGCGGGTGGGCATCGCGATAGGCCGCTGCGGTCGGGCCGACAAGGCGCCGGCCGAGGCCGAGCGGCGCGGCGACCCGGATCGAACCGAGCGGCATGGCACCGAGCTCGCCAATATTGGCCTCGGCCATTTCGATGGTGTGCAGGGCGTCGATGACGTGGTCGTAGAAGATCCGGCCTTGTTCGGTCAGGCCCATATTGCGGGTGGTGCGATTGAACAGCCGGCAGCCGAGGTGGTTTTCCAGCGCCTGGATGCGCTGGCTGATCACATTGGCGGAAACGCGCATGCGACGGCCGGCTTCGGAGAAGCTGCCGGCTTCGACGGCACGGGCGAAGGAACGGAAATTTTCAAGCATGGCGGGCGGTTCCGTAAGGCAGATCGTCGGCTGTGGTTTCGACCAGCTTCGACGGGATGAAACGAAGGTGACTGGGAGCAATCGTCATCGGTTGACCGGCACACCCGGAGCGCCGGCCAAAACCTCGCTTCTGCTTGATCATGCTTCACCTCGTTCTGCTTGCGGCCAATATCTTTGGCCTGGATCGACTATCCACCTTCGAACCCATTCGACGATCTGAATGAGGGTCGAAGGTCATCAAACTGGCGAGATTCTTGCCTGTCAGCTCCACAGGGCGGCATTTGTTGCCGTGACTGTCGGGAACAATCATGCAGCCCGTAAGCCCGTAGTAAAGGACGGCTTTGCGGACTACGACGGAAATGGGAGGAAATAACCAATGCTGATGACCCTGTACGAATGGGGCAGTCTGATGTTGCGTTGGGCACATGTCATCACCGGAATCGCCTGGATCGGCTCCTCGTTCTACTTCATGCATCTGGACGCGAGCATGCGTCCCACCCCGAAGATCCCCGCGGGGCAGGGCGGCGAAGCCTGGGAAGTCCATGGCGGCGGCTTCTATCAGGTGCAGAAATATCTGGTGGCGCCGGACTTCCTGCCCGAGCACCTCACCTGGCACAAATGGCAGTCCTATTCGACCTGGTTGACCGGCTTTTGCCTGTTGCTGTGGGTCTATTACGCCCAGTCGAGCCTGCTCCTGATCGATCCCAGCGTCCGGGTGCTGTCGCCGGCCGTGGCCCTGGTGGTCGGCATTGGCGGTCTGGCCGCCGGCTGGCTGGTCTATGACTTCCTGTGCAAATCCCCGATCGGCAAGAACGAGACGCTGCTGGCCGGCATCGGCCTGGTCTTCGTGGTGTTCATGGCCTGGTTCTTCCAGCAGATGTTCTCGGCCCGCGGCGCCTTCATCCACACTGGCGCGCTGATGGCGACGATGATGTCGGCCAATGTGTTCTTCATCATCATCCCCAACCAGCACAAGGTGATCGCTGCGCTCAAGGCCGGGCAGGTGCCCGATCCGGCGCTCGGCAAGGCAGCCAAGCAGCGCTCCGCGCACAACAACTATCTGACGCTGCCCGTGCTGTTCCTGATGCTGTCCAACCACTATCCGCTGACCTATTCCAGTCCCTTCGCCTTCCTGGTTGTCGGCCTGATCCTGGTCGCCGGCGCGCTGATCCGGGTGTTCTACAACGAACGCCATGCCGGACGCGGCGACAAGTGGTGGACCTGGGCGCTTGCGGCCATCCTGATCTTCGGCGCCATCTGGATCAGCGCCTTCCGCTCGCCGGCCTTCCGCGATGCCTTCGACCTCGGCGCCATCGAGGCGCCGGCGGCAACCGAAACCGTTCTCGCCGCCACCGTTCCGGCGGCGGTGCACGACATCATCACCAGCCGCTGCTCCATGTGCCATGCCGAGACGCCGGTCTATCAGGGCATCAACATGCCGCCCAAGGGCGTGCTCCTGGATTCGCCCACCAATATCGCCCGCAACGAGCATGAAGTGTTTGTGCAATCCGTGATGACCCACGCGATGCCGCCGAACAACGTCACCGAGATGACCCCGGAAGAACGCCGTGTGGTGCGCGAGTGGGTGCTCAGGCGTGAGAAGGCCGCGGCGCAAGCCAAGCCAGCCGTTCAGCTCGCCGGCCGCTGAGGCCGGGCCGGCACCAATCCCTCCTCCCTTTCCAGAACCATCGTGCAAGGCCCCGTTCGCGGGGCCTTTTTTGCGTGACGTGCCAGGCAGGTCCTGTCGGCATGCCGCTCCGCTGTTGCGTGAGGAGGCGGGCCATTGACGCCAGGGCGAACAAGCATCACGCCCGACATTGCAAGTGGCCTGCCATCTTTCCTTGCCGAGCGATGGTATCGCGCGCGATAAAATTGCCGGACTCAACAAGAAGGGAGACGACGTCCTGCCTCGGCTGCGTGCTGCCGCATGCAGGCATCGCGACCAGAACAACCGATCACAGCGTCCCGGCGAGGCTGCATCGAACGGTCTCCGCATGCAACGAGATCGCGTCACCGTCGCGCCAGCGCTCGGCGGATATCGCATTGCCCACCCTCCCCAACCGTCCGTTTGGCGACCGTATGCAAACACCGATGTGCAGCCCGAAACGATGCCACCCGTCCCGGTCCCGCCGGCAGAAGCGACGGGCACGGCCGGACGCGACGGCCGGTCGAGACAGGGATCGCCGACGCTCGAAAAGGGCCTCTCAAAACAAAGGGCCTCCCCTTTGCGGGGAAGGCCCTTCGGCAAATCGGGTCCAACGAGTGAAGGCAGGCGTGCGGGCACGGTGACCTTTCCCTCGCCTGCGCTGAATCAGGAGAGCAGATCTGCCAGCGCAGCGGCCACGACCTCGGTCGCCTTGTAGAGGTCGGGCAAATAGAGCCGCTCATCGGCGCGATGGGCGTTGGCCTCTTCGATGGTGCGGGGACCTGCGCCGTAGAGCACGATCGGAATGCCCTTGGCGGCATAGTGTCGGGCATCGGTATAGAGCGGCACGCCATTGGTGGTGACAGGCGCACCCATCACGCGGCTTGCCTCGCGGGTCAGCGCTTCGGAGAGCTGTTCTGAGCCCGGCAGCGGCGTCAGCGGCTCGGCCAGCAGGATGCGGCGGACCTCGACCCGCGCGGCAGGGCTCGCCTGGGCCGCGCCTTCGATCACCTTGCGCAATTCAGCCTCGACGTCCCCGCCCTTTTCTTCCGGCACCATGCGCCGGTCGAGGCGGAAGGTCACCCGGTCGGGCACGACATTGGTGTTGATGCCGCCATGGATGAGGCCGATGGTGAGCTGCGGGGCGCCGATGCCAGGCACCGCCGAAACACGTTGGGCCAGCGAGGCGCGCCACGTATAGAGGGCGCCGAGGATGTTGGTGGCTGCTTCGAGCGCGTCCACGCCTGTCCAGGGCTTGGCGGCGTGGGCCGAGCGCCCGTTCACCTCGACTTCGAGATGCAGGCAGCCATTATGGGCGTTGACGACGGCGTAGGAGAAGCCGGCCCCGAGCGCCAGATCCGGCTTGGTCAGGCCTTCCGACAGCAGCCAGCCGGGACCGATCTCGCCGCCGGCTTCCTCGTCATAGGTGAGATGGAGTTCGATGGTGCCCTTGAGCTCGCGGCCGACCTTTTCCAGAGCGAGCAGGGCGAAGGCATAGGTGGCGAAGTCGGACTTCGACACGGCGACGCCGCGGCCGACCATCCAGCCATCGACGATCTCGGCGCCATAGGGGTCGCGCGTCCAGCCCTCGCCGGGCGGCACCACGTCGCCATGGGCGTTGAGGGCGATGACGGGCCCGTCCCCGAAGCGCTTGCGCACGATCAGATTGGTGGCCGAGATCATGCCGTGCTGGCGCACCAGCGCCTCGGGCACGACATGGCGCTCGACGGTGAAACCGAGGCCCTCGAGCAGGCGCGCGGCCTTCTCGGCATGGGCGGCGCAATCACCGGCCGGATTGTCGGACGGGGTGCGCACGAGTTCGGCGAGGAATTCGGTCTGCCGCTCACGCTCGCTTTCCAGATAGGTGCGGATAGTGTCCTTGATGCTCATTATGGTCTCGTTCAGATGGGGTGGATGGGCCAATTCCAGATCGGCCTCGAAGGTTCGGTTGCTTTACCCTCCCCCTCCAGGGGAGGGTAAAGAGTTAGGAGGCGGGCAGGCGCTTGAGGAAGTCGATCAGCACCTCCAGGGCAGCGCCGACGTCCTCGGTGAGGACGGCTTCGGCCGGGTTGTGGCTGACACCGCCCTTGCAGCGCAGGAACAGCATGGCGATCGGGCACAGGCTGATCATGGCGAGGCCGTCATGGCCAGCGCCGCTCGATAGCCGCAGGGGCTTGAGGCCGGTCGCGGCCACCGCCGCCTCGAAGGTCTCGATCAGGCCGTCATCACAACGGGCCGCGGGCTCGTCATAGGTCTTCTGGATGGCGAAGGCGACGCCGCGACGGGCCGCGATCGCCTCGAACCGGGCCGTCAGCTCGGCGATGGCGGCGTTGCGGATGTTGTCGTCGGGGCTGCGGATATCGACCGAAAAATGCGCACTGCCGGGGATGACGTTGACCGCGCCGGGGCGGAATTCGCAGGCGCCGACCGTGGCGACGAGATCACCCGAGGTGGTGGTGATCAGCTCGGTCGCCAGGATCATCTCGGCCGCAGCCGCGCCGGCATCGAGGCGCAGCCCCATCGGCACCGTGCCGGCATGGCCGGCCTTGCCAGTGAGTTCGACCTTGAAGCGGCTGGCGCCATTGATGGCCGTGACGACACCGACGGGCAGATCCTCCGCCTCCAGCACCGGCCCCTGTTCGATATGGACCTCGACATAGCCCAGCGTGCGGCGGGGATCGCGGCCGAGGCGGGACACGGCGTCGGGATCGCAGCCGAAATCGATCAAGGCCTCGCGCAGGCTGATGCCGGCCTTGTCGGTTGCGTCGAGATTGCCGGATAGAAAGGTGCCGGCGAGCGAGCGCGACCCCGTCAGCGTCACCGGGAAGCGCACACCCTCCTCGTCGCCGAAGGCGACGACGTCGAGGGCGAAGGGCAGCTTCTCGCCGGCGCGATGCAGCGCCGCCACCGCCTCGATGGCGACGATCACGCCCAGATTGCCGTCATAGCGCCCCGCATTGCGCACGGTATCGATGTGGGAACCCAGGATGAGCACGGGCGCATCGGGCGTGGCGCCGGGATAGTGGCCGATCAGCGTCGCGGCCGCATCGAGCTGCGTCGTCATGCCGGCCTCTTCCATCCAGCCCTTCACCAGCGCGATGGCCGCGGCATGCTCAGGCGTGAGATAGAGCCGGGTCAGAGCTCCCTCGTCGGCGGAGCAGAATGCTAACTCATCGAGCCGGGCCATGGCACGGACACCACTGGGGATGGCTGATGTTGCGAGGGCTAATCTCATCACAGCTTCATTCCTTCGGGCAGTATCAGCACAGCCCTGAAATCATTGACGTTGGTCAAGGTCGGACCGGTGACGATCTGGTCGCCAAGAGCCTGAAACAGGGTATGGGCATCGTTGTTGTCGAGGCTGGCGATCGGATCAAGCCCGGCGGCGCGTGCGCGTGCAAGACTTGTCGGATCGATCATCGCACCGGCCACTTCCTCGGCGCCGTCGACACCGTCTGTATCACCGGCCAGGGCATGGATGCCACGTTGTCCGCCGAGCTTGATCGCAAGCGAGAGCAGATATTCGACATTGCGCCCACCCCGCCCCTTGCCGCGCACGGTAACCGTGGTCTCGCCGCCGGAGATCAGCACGCAGGGTGCGGCTGCGGGCTGGCCGTGCTGGGCGACCTGGCGGGCGATACCGGCCATGACGATGCCGACGTCGCGGGCTTCCCCCTCCAGGGAATCGCCCAGAATGATCGGGGTGATGCCGGCCTTGCGGGCAACCGCGGCCGCTGCCAGCAGCGATTGCTGCGGCGAGGCGATCAGATGGATCTCGCCGCGGGCGAGGCGCCGATCGCCGGGCTTGGGTGTCTCCTCCTGGGCCGCTTCGAGATGAGCGATCACCGGTGCCGGCCCATCGATGCCGTAGCGGGCAAGGATGGCCTTGGCGTCGGCAAAGGTGGTGGGATCGGCCACGGTGGGGCCAGAGGCGATGGCGGCGAGATCGTCGCCCGGCACGTCCGAGATCACCAGGCTGACGACACGTGCCGGGAAGGCGGCGGCGGCCAGCCGCCCGCCCTTGATGGCGGACAGATGCTTGCGCACGCAGTTCATCTCGTCGATCGGCGCGCCCGATTTGAGCAACGCCTTGTTGATCGCCTGCTTGTCGGAAAGCAGCAATCCTTCCGCCGGCAGGCTGAGCAGGGCCGAGCCGCCGCCGGAGATCAGCGCGATGACGAGATCGTCCTCGCCAGCCCCTTCCACCAGGGCGAGCATGCGTGCCGCCGCCCTGACACCGTTGAGGTCCGGTACGGGATGGGCGGCTTCGATCACCGCGATACGCCGACACGGCACGGCATGGCCGTAACGCGTCACTACCAGGCCTTCGAGCGGGCCGGGCCATGACTCTTCCAGCGCCTTGGCCATGGCGGCGGCGGCCTTGCCGGCCCCGACCACGATGGTCCGCCCCTTCGGCGGCCGCGGCAGGAAGGCCGGCATGCAGGCAGAAGGTGTCGCCGCAGCCACCGCTGCCTCGAACATCGATGTCAACAATGCCCGTTCAGGCATGGCGAACCTTTCTGTGCCAAAGCGTTTTGCGATCAGACGGAAGCGTCTGGAATCGCAAAGATACGTCGAAACGAGGAGCTTCTGCACCGGAACCGACGGTCTCCCCCACCCGGGAGCGGGAAAGACCGATGGCTGGCGTCAGCCCTTGACCGGTGCGCCGATCTCGTGATTGGCCATGATCTCCAGCGCCCGGACCAGGCCGGAATGATCCCAGGCCGCGCCGCCATGCGAGACGCAGGCATTGAACAATTCCTGGGCGGTGGCGGTGTTGGGCAGGGAGAGGCCGAGCTGGCGGGCCGTGGTCAAGGCGAGATTGAGGTCCTTCTGGTGCAGGGCGATTCGGAAGCCTGGATCGAAGGTGCGCTTGACCATGCGCTCGCCATGCACTTCCAGGATACGCGAGGCGGCAAAACCGCCCATCAGGGCCTGGCGCACCTTGGCCGGGTCGGCACCGGCGCGCGAAGCGAACAGCAGGGCCTCGCCGACGGCCTCGATATTGAGGGCGACGATGATCTGGTTGGCGACCTTGGTGGTCTGGCCATCGCCATTGCCGCCGACCAAAGTGATGTTCTTGCCCATCTTTTCGAACAGCGGCCTGGCGCGCTCGAAGGCGGCCTCGGGACCGCCGACCATGATGGTGAGGGAGGCCGCCTTGGCGCCGACTTCGCCGCCCGAGACCGGCGCGTCGAGATAGTCGACGCCGAGTTCGTTGATGCGCTTGGCGAACTTCTTGGTCTCCACCGGGGAGATCGAGCTCATGTCGATGACGAGCTTGCCGGCGGAGAGGCCCTCGGCGACGCCACCCTTGCCGAACAGCACCGTCTCCACATCCGGGGTGTCGGGCACCATGGTGATGATGATGTCGGCCTTGCGGGCGACGTCGGCGGCGCTCGCCTCGGCCTTGCCGCCGGCCTTGATCAGGTCCTCGGGCACATTGCCGAGCGTGTTGAGGAAGAGGGTGTGGCCGGCCGCAATCAGGTGTCCCGCCATCGGGGCGCCCATGATGCCAAGTCCGACAAAGCCGATATTCATGATGAAGATCCTTGTTCCTTAGGCGCAAGCGCCAGCCAGTCGCCTTCTCCCGCAAGGGGAGAAGGGGATTTATGGGACGGGCTCAGCGAGCCTGCTTGAACCAGCCCAGGCCCGCTTCGGTCTCGCCCTTGGGCTTGTATTCGCAGCCGATCCAGCCGGCGTAGCCGAGCTGGTCGAGCCATTGGTAGAGGAAGGGGTAGTTGATCTCGCCGGTGCCCGGTTCGTTGCGGCCGGGATTGTCGGCCAGCTGCACGTGCCAGATCTCAGGCAGGTGCTTTTCGATGGTGCGGGCCAGATCCCCTTCCATGATCTGCATGTGGTAGATGTCGTATTGCAGACCGACATTGTCCGAGCCGGTCTCGGCAATGATCTCGGCCGCCTGGCGGGTGTTGGTCAGGTAGAAGCCGGGAATGTCGCGCGTGTTGATCGCCTCGATCACCAGGCGGATGCCGGCCTTCTTGAGCTCGCTTGCGGCATAGCCGATGTTTTCGACGAAGGTGGCCCTTGCCTGCCCCGCATCGACGGAGGCGGGCGCGATGCCGGCCAGGCAGTTGACCAGCTTGCAGTCCAGCGCCTTGGCATAGGTGATGGCCTCTGCAACGCCTTCACGGAACTCCGCCTTGCGATCGGGCAGCACGGCGATGCCGCGCTCCCCGCCCGCCCAGTCGCCGGCCGGCAGATTGTGCAGGACCTGGGTGAGCTTGTGCTCCTTCAGGGCGGCAGCCAGATCGGCCGCCGGGAAAGGATAGGGGAACAGATATTCCACGCCCGCAAAGCCGTTGCGGGCGGCTGCCGCGAAGCGCTCCATGAACGGCACTTCATTGAACAGCATGGTCAGATTGGCGGCAAATTTAGGCATGGCGGTTCCCGGTGTCTTACCCTCGATGGGGAGGGTCGACGCGCTAGCGTCGGGGTGGGGTGATGGCTCGACCGTCGGAGAACGAGCTCTCATTCAATCACATTGGCCAGGGGCAGCGGTTCTCACCCCACCCCGGCCTATTGGCCGACCCTCCCCCTCCAGGGGAGGGTAAAAACTCAGTCCAGCAGCGCGATCGCGGTGGGCGCGTCGGAGGCGTCGAGGGCGAGATCCTCGAACTCCGTGACCTTGTCGAGATCGGTGCCCATGGCGACGTTGGTGACGCGCTCCAGCATCACCTCGACCACCACCGGCACGCGCAGTTCGGCGGCCAGGCGCTTGGCCTCCTGGAAGGCGTCATAGAGCTTCTCGGGGTCGGTGACGCGGATGGCGCGGCAGCCCAGGCCCTCGACCACCTTGAGATGGTCCACACCATAGACGCCCAGTTCCGGCGTGTTGATGTTCTCGAAGGAGAGCTGGACCTGGAAGTCCATGTTGAAGCCGCGCTGAGACTGGCGGATCAGGCCGAGATAGGCGTTGTTCACCAGCACATGCACATAAGGCAGGTTGAACTGGGCGCCGACGGCCAGCTCCTCGATCAGGAACTGGAAATCGTAGTCGCCCGAGATCGCCACCACCGAAGCGCTGCGATCGGCAGCGCAGACGCCGAGCGCCGCCGGCAGCGTCCAGCCGAGCGGACCGGCCTGGCCGCAATTGATCCAGCCCCTGGGCTTGTAGACATGCAGGAACTGGGCGGCCGCGATCTGCGACAGGCCGATGGTCGAGACATAGGTGGTGTCGCGGCCGAAAGCCTTGTTCATCTCCTCATAGACGCGTTGCGGCTTGATCGGCGTCTCACTGAAATGGGTGCGGCGGAGCAGGGTTTTCTTGCGCTCGCGGCATTCCTCCAGCCACGTGGAGCGATCCCTGAGCTTGCCCTGCGCCTTCAGTTCCCGGGCGGCTTCGATGAAGACATCGAGGGCCAGGCCCGCATCCGAGGCGATGCCGTAATCGGGCGCGAAGACCCGGCCGATCTGGGTCGGCTCGATGTCGACATGCACGAATTTGCGGTCCTTGGTGTAGACCTCCATTGTGCCGGTGTGCCGGTTGGCCCAGCGATTGCCGATGCCGAGCACGAAGTCGGAAGCGAGCAGCGTGGCATTGCCGTAGCGGTGGCTGGTCTGCAGGCCGGCCATGCCCACCATCAAGGGGTGGTCGTCGGGGATGGTGCCCCAGCCCATCAGGGTCGGGATCACCGGCACGCCGGTCAGTTCGGCGAAAGTGACGAGTTTGTCGGAGGCATCGGCATTGATGATGCCGCCGCCGGCCACGATCAGCGGGCGCTCGGCCGCCTGGAGGAGGGCGATGGCCTTGTCGATCTGGGCGCGGGTGGCCTTGGGCTTGTAGACGGGCAGCGGCTCATAGGTTTCCGGATCGAACTCAATCTCGGCCGTCTGCACGTCGAAGGGCAGGTCGATCAGCACGGGGCCGGGGCGGCCCGAGCGCATCAGATGGAAGGCCTGCTGGAAGGTGCCGGGCACCTGGGCGGGCTCCATCACGGTGACGGCCATCTTGGTGACGGACTTGGCGATCGCGGCGATGTCGACGGCCTGGAAGTCCTCCTTGTGCAGACGGGCGCGCGGCGCCTGGCCGGTGATGCACAGAATTGGAATGGAATCGGCCGCCGCCGAGTAGAGACCCGTGATCATGTCGGTGCCGGCCGGGCCGGAGGTGCCGATGCAAATGCCGATATTGCCGGCCTTGGCACGCGTATAGCCTTCGGCCATGTGGGACGCCGCCTCGACATGGCGGGCCAGGACATGCTTGATCTGGTTGCGCGGGCGCAGCGCGGCATAGAGCGGGTTGATTGCAGCACCGGGGACGCCGAAAGCACACTGGGCGCCTTCCTTCTCCATGATGTGCACAGCAGCTTCCGCCGCGGTCATGCGGGCCATGAGCGTTTCTCCTCAAGCATTCTTCGATCCGCGGATCGGAATTTGCGTCGGTTTCATAGCGCTTTCCGATCCGACTGGATCGGAAAGACGCGTCTATCTTTTTGAAATCATGAACGATATTCGATTCAACGGGATTGAATGTCGTTCTTGAAAATCGCGCCTCGCATGCGACCGACGGGATCGAATCCAAGGCGGTATGAATTGTTCGACGGAGCGGTCTTTCCCGCTCATTGCTGCCTGAAGATTGCAGGGGAACGACTATTAGTCCAATATATGGTTCGGTATAATCAATAGCTAAAAGATATGGATCGGTGGCTGCCATGGAACTGCGCCATCTGCGCTACTTCATCGCCCTGGCGGAGGAACTCAGCTTCACGGCCGCCGCGCAGCGCCTGCACATCTCGCAGCCCCCGCTGAGCCAGCAAATCCGCGACCTCGAGCATGAGCTCGGCGCCGTGCTGTTCCTGCGTACCAGCCGCAAGGTGATGCTCACCGAAGCCGGCACGGCCTTTCTCGCCCATGCGCGCAGCATCATCGCCAGCGCCGAACTTGCCGCGACGCAGGTCAAGGCGATCGGCCAGGGCATGACGGGCGCGCTCAACGTGGCGGCAACCGGCTCCATGCTGCTCGGCCCGCTCGCCGCCCTGATGGCGGACTACCGGCGCCGCTTTCCGGGCGTGGTGATCGGCCTGCACGAAATGGCCCCCGAAGCCCAGCTCAATGCGCTCTCGACCCGGGCCGTCGACGTCAGCTTCCTGCGCATGCCGCCCGAGGATGCCGAACTCGTCCGCGAGACCGCCTGGCGCGAGCCTGTCGGCGTCTTCCTGCCATCAGGCCATCGCCTCGCCGAGCGCGGCTCCATCGCTCTCGCCGAACTCCACGAGGACGAGCATGTCTTCCTGCGCCTGCGCGATTCCAGCTTTGCGGTCTATCTGCGCCAATGCTGCGTCGAGGCCGGCTTCATTCCCCGCATCAGCCAACAGGTGATCGAATCCTATTCACTCACCAGCCTGGTCGCGGCGGGCTTCGGCATCGCCCTTGCCCCGCGCAGCGTCAGCGCCCTGTCGCGGCCCGAAGTTATTTACCGCGACCTCGTGCCACCGACCCCCACTGCCGACGTCAGCATGGTCTATCAGCGAGAGCCCAGCCCGGTGCTGGCACGCTTCCTGGGCTTCGCGCGCCGCTTCCTGGCCGATTGGCGGGCCCAGCCAGGCCGCCAATAAACGTTTCCGCTGCTCAGGAGACCGGGACGGCAGCCAGTTCCCGGCGCAGGACCTTCAGGGCCGTCGACATCCAGATCCAGACCCGGGCTGACTCGGCCTGCTCCTGGGCCAAGGTCACCTTTGTCCTGCCGAAATGCTTGTAGGCGTCATTGGCCTCCAGGGCGCCATAGGCTCCCGGTGCCGTATATTTCAGGATTTCGCGGGTCGTCCGGTCGCCGGCCAGCCGCTCCGCCGCCGAAACGGACGGACGCCGCGCCCCGCCGGCGCCGGGCGGCAGATAATCGTTGGATTCGTTGATAATGCCGTCCGGGTCGGCGACGCCCCAGGGCGTGCCACCCATGCCGCCATGGGTACAGAAGAAATATTGCTGCTTGTAAATGGTGGGCGCGCCCGGCATGCGCCGTGTCGCATAGCTGCCGAACAGCGACCGTGAACCCGTCTTCGGATCCCGGCGGGCATGGAAGCACACCCGGACATTGGGCGGAATGAAGAGCGGCGCATTGAAGGGCTGCCTGTCGACCGCATCGAACAGGAATAGGCCGTCGACGGCAATCCCCTTCAGCGCGAGCAGCGAAGCGGTATAGACCACTGCCGCACCGCCACGACTATAGCCGGCTAAGAAGATACGTTTGGGTCCGGACGCTTTGTGCCGATAGCGCTCCCGCACAGAGCGATAGGCGCCGATCCCCAGGGCCGGCGTCGAGACGCCGTCGAGGCTCGGGCCGCGCCGGTAATATCGCGCTTCGTTGCCCCAGCTCCGATACAGGCGCTGTACGAAACTATTGCCGAACTCCGTCTCATAGGCCCGGTCGGAATAGGGGCCGGTGCCGTCGATGCCGGCATAGATATCGAGCGCGGCATTGGCCGCTGCGATCTCGGCACCGCGCCTTTGCCGCTCCTCGTGCCGTGCGACCTCCATGGTGTAAAGCACCGACATGTCGTGACTGTCGAAAGGAAAGGCGCCGTTCCAGTTCATTGCCCACCCCGAATGACCTGCGAAGTATATGAAGCAGTCTATACGGACGCATCGATGTCTCTCAAGAAGTATTATTTGACAATTATGTAAATTGCCGCGCGGTAGATGCATACCTCTTGAGATAAATTCGATACAATCGGTGCCGTAGGAGAGAATTATTATGAGAGAGAGAAGATTTTCTCCGATCTTGAAGCAAGTAGACCTGTGGCATGCTCCAAGCCATCTTGTCCGCATTCGCCTCCAGACTTCGGAAGGCATGGTGGAGAGCTTCGAGCTCGGCAACGCCCCCGGGTAATATGGACTAGGGAGGTTGCCGCGGCGGGTTTGCACGCGTCCATGGCCACTTGACGAATTACCACCGGGCCGACATTTTGCGCATAGGCGTGACCGACGCCCAACCTCCCAAGGCCTTCCCCAGCATGGCCTTAAACGGAGGCAAAGGGACTTCTGTCTCGGGTCGTTGTCGTGGTCCGGTCGTTTCGGGCGTGGTTGCTGGGGA
Organism: Labrys sp. HAY1-8F; assembly: GCF_056754975.1. NCBI lineage: Bacteria > Pseudomonadati > Pseudomonadota > Alphaproteobacteria > Hyphomicrobiales > Xanthobacteraceae > Labrys > Labrys sp. HAY1-8F. The sequence continues at coordinate 3,039,174 of NZ_JBPGWZ010000002.1, forward strand.
ACTTGCGTCCGGGGCGTGAAAGGCCTGACAATGACGCAGAATGGCAATCTCAAGCGCCGTGTCCGTGCGCGCGCAGCCAAAACGGGCGAGTCCTATACCGCCGCTCTCAGACATATTCGCCAGACATCGGGACATGATCCGTCGCCGAGCCATACCGACACGCAATCGCTACGGCTGGCGGTCGCGCAAACCTCGCTCTTCAACGATCCCCGCGATAGTTCCGGTTTCCGCGCCACTGGCGAGGAAATGCGGCGCTTGATGCGTGAGGCTCATAAGGAAGGCGCGCGGCTCATCCATTTCCCAGAGGGCGCAACCTGCTCCCCCAACAAGCGCATCATGTCGCAGAACGGCCCTGGGGATATCGGCCCTTCCGACTGGACTCGATTCGACTGGGCGGTTCTTCGCGAGGAACTGGACATGATCAGCACGCTCGCGCGGGAACTTGGGCTCTGGACAGCGTTCGGGTCGGTCCATCGCCTCACGCCGCCGCACCGGCCGCACAACAGCCTCTATGTCGTCTCCGATCGCGGCGACCTTGTCACCCGCTATGACGAGCGCCTGCTCTCGAACACCAAGATCTCCTTCATGTATTCGCCGGGGAAAGGCCCGGTGACCTTCGAGGTCGACGACCTCCGTTTCGGTTGTGCGCTCGGTATGGAGGCGCACTATCCGGAGATATTCACCGAGTATGAGAGTCTGGATGTCGATTGCGTCCTGTTCTCGACGACGGGAGAGACCCCATCGGCCGCGCCGCCTTTCGCGGCGGAGGCATTGGGACATGCCGCCAGCAATGCCTATTGGGTCAGTTACGCCGCCCATGCGCCGCAAAGCGTGACGATCCCCGCTGGAATAGCCGCGCCGGACGGCCGATGGAAAGCCCAATGCCCGTCAGACGGCACGCCGGCCCTCCTCGTCTCCGACATCTCGGCCGATCGCGAGCATCCCGCGCGGCCATGGCGACGAACCGCCCGCTCCGATCTTTACGAGGCGCATAAGATAGACGGCGATCCCAGAAGCGACGCCCGCACTTCGTTCTGATCGGCAAAAGAGACCCAAAGGCCAATGCCGTTCACTTAAGCGTCTTCGAGTTTGCACGACCTTTGTCATTGCCGGGCTTGACCCGGCAATGACAAATCGGAGCGTTTCCTCCTTATGTGAACTGCATTGCCCCCTGGCCCCTTTGGTCACTGTCGCCGCATCATTGCTGCGCAAGAGGGTGTCCACCTTTCGGCACGAAGGCCACGGCAAACACCAGCTGGCATGCTCCTTGCTTGAATTTCCTGAGCGAGCCTGACGCGCGCCGTCGGCGACGCGGGGGTGGGCTCGTCGTCACCCCAGGCGCAAGACGTGCCGGCCGGTTGCGGGACAACCACCGACCGCTGCCCCTTCGGACAGGACTATTCCGATGACCATGGATGCCATCACGGCCCCGGCCGGCCGAAAACCACTCATCAATTCCCTCTTCCTCCAGGTTCTCGTCGCCCTCGCGCTCGGCGTCGTGCTCGGCATGACCGCGCCGGGCTTCTCCGTTCAGTTGAAGGTCCTGAGCGACGGTTTCCTCAAGCTGATCTCGATGATCGTGGCGCCGATCGTCTTCTGCGTGGTGGTGCACGGCATCGCCGGCGCCGGGGACCTGCGCAAGGTCGGGCGCGTCGGCGTCAAGGCGCTGATCTATTTCGAAGTGGTGACCACGGTGGCCCTCGCCCTCGGCCTGCTGCTGGCCCTCGTCGCCGGCCCCGGCCACGGCATGAATGTCGATGCCACCAAGCTCGATGCCGGCGCTATGGGCAGCTATGCCGACAATGCGCACAAGATGCAGGGCGCCGGCGTCGGCAGTTTCATCCTCAACATCATCCCGACCACCTCGATCGATGCCCTCGCGCGCAATGACGTGCTGCAAGTCCTGTTCTTCGCCATCGTTTTCGGTATCAGCCTCGCGCTCGTGGGCGGCGAGAAGGCAGAAAGGATCTCCTCCTTCGTGGATGCCGTGGCGACGATCCTGTTCAAGGCCATGTCGCTCATCGTGCGCCTCGCGCCCCTGGGCGTCCTCGGCGCCGTGGCCTACACGGTCGGCAAATACGGCGTCGGATCGCTGCAGCAACTCGTCTCGCTGGTCGGCCTGTACTATGTCGCCGTCGCCGCCTTCGTCATCGTGGTGCTGGGCAGCATCATGTGGATGACCGGCCTGAACATCTTCCGGTTCCTGGCCTATCTGCGCGCGGAACTCGCCATCGTCCTGGCGACCGCCTCTTCGGACGCCGTCCTGCCGCAGGTGATGCGCAAGCTGGAGTATCTGGGTGTGCGCAAATCGGTGGTCGGCCTCGTCATTCCCACCGGCTATTCCTTCAATCTCGATGCCTTCTCGATCTATCTCACGCTGGCTGTCGTCTTCATCGCCCAGGCCACCAACACGCCGCTGTCGCTCGGGGATCTGCTTCTGGTGCTGGGGGTCTCGCTGCTGACCTCGAAGGGGGCCCACGGCGTACCGGGCTCGGCCATCGTGATCCTGGCGGCCACGCTCAACACGATCCCCTCCATCCCCGCCATCGGCCTCGTGCTCGTCCTCTCGGTCGACTGGTTCATCGGCATGGCCCGCGCCGTCGGCAACCTCGTCGGAAACTGCGTCGCCACCGTGGTCATCGCCGCCTGGGAAGGGGACCTCGACCGGGCAAGAGCCGCCAAGGTGCTCGGAGAGAATGGCGACATGGCGGACTGACAAAGAAGGCCACTCGCCCCACTTTGGGTCAGGGATGGAGCCATCGCCCCAGCTTCGTACGGAACGAGGGAGCGGCGGCGGCGCATCTCCCTCGCCCAAGTACCTTTTACGCCTTTGCCCCCGACACCTTCACGCCCGGCGCCAGCGAACGCAGCACATAGTAGATGACGCCCGCGATGGCGACGCCGAAGAACCAGCCATAGATGCCCCACCAGGCCGGCAGCCAATTGGTCAGGTTGGGCAGGATGGAGGAGAACAGCGCGCCGATGCCGGCTGCGATCAGCGCCTTGACATGCCAGCCGCCCTGGAAGCGGAACTCGCCATCCTCGCGATAGAGCGCCTCGACATCGATCTCGCCCTTGCGGATGAGATAATAGTCGACCAGCATCACCCCGAGGATCGGCCCCATGGTGGAGCCGATGACGCCGACGAAGCTGGCGGCGCTGCCTTCCCAGGGCGCGAAGGGATAGAGCACCAAGGCGATCAGCGCTGCAATATAGCCACCCTTCTTGAAGTCGATGCGGCGCGGGAAGACATTGGCGAAGTCGAAGGCCGGCGAGACGAAGTTCGCCACGACATTGATGCCCAGCGTCGCCACCGCGAAGGTCAGCGCGGCGAGGAGAGCCAGGAACCAGCTGTCGAATTTCGCCGAGATCTGGTCGGGATGCAGCAGCACCTCGCCATAGACGTCATAGGCCGCGATGGTGGTGACGCCAGCCACCATGGAGAACAGTACCAGATTGACCGGCAGACCCCAGAGATTGCCCGTGCGCACCGCGGCCTTGTCGGGCGCGTAACGGCTGAAATCGCAGAAATTCAGATAGAGCGCTGAGAAATAGGTCACCCAGATCGCCGCGACCGCAAACAGCGAGGTCCAGGAGCCGGGCGTGCCGGGCACGCCGGCATCCTTGGTCTTCTCCAGGAGAACCTCGAGGGGAATATCGCTGGAAAAGGCGAAGCTGCCGGATTTGACGCAGAGATAGATCGCCAGGATCAGCATCATCACCCACACCGCCGGGCCGGCCCAATCCTGGAAGCGACGCACCGTCTCCATGCCCTTCTGGATGATCAGGAGCTGAAGGGCCCAGATCACCACGAAGCAGATTACTTCGAGCCCGGAATGGCCGAGGAAATGCACGTCGCGATGAAACTGGGCCAAGCTCTCCGAGCGGATCAGCAGCGCGACGATGGCCCCCGAGGCGGCCGATGTCTGGGCGCCATACCAGAAGCAGGCAACCACGGCCCGCACCAGAGCCGGCAGGTTCGCGCCCCAGATGCCGAAGGAGGCCCGGGCGAGCACCGGATAGGGCACGCCGGTCTTCACGCCGGCATAACCCACCAGGTTCATCAGCGCGTAGATGACCAGCGAGCCGATGCCGATGGCCACGATGAAATTGACGAAGCCGCCGCAGAACAGGAACAGGCTGGCCGCAAGATAATAACCCCACAGGCTGTGCACGTCCGATGTCCAGACGTTGAAGATGCTGAACGGCCCCCAATTGCGGACTTTTGCCGGTGCCAGATCCTCGTTGTAGAGGTCGGGCGATGCCCCCTTGATCTCCATTTATCGACTCTCCTGCCCTGCCGCCGGAGATCATGGCATGACGTCTGGTAATGTCCGGCGGCAATTCCATTCGTCATGGCTGAGCCGAATCTTGGCCCTGCATGTCGCAGTCAGAGCCTTCTCAAGAGACAAGTCAATCAACATCAAAACAATAAGAACCGATATTTTATCTGTACTGACCTCTCCCGATCGCCAACTCAGCCAATACTGCTCGAATGAGAAGCAACCTGCACAGCCGCAAACCATGGGCGCGCGCAAAGTCGCAGCAGGCCGGCAATAAAAAGTCCACCGTCGCCAATCCGCGACGGTGGGCGAATTCAGGCCAGATACTCCGTCTCAGCTGCGCTTGCGCGGCTTCTTCGGCTCGCCCATGACATAGGTCTCCTCCACCGCGCGGTCATCACCGAGCGTGATCAGCACGAAGAGCTCCTCGGCCAGGGTGGTCACCGTCTCCATGCGATGCGCCATGGCCGGCGTCGCCTTGGCGTCGAGCACGACGGCATCACATTCATGGCCCGGTTCGAAACTGCCGATCAGATCTTCGAGGCCGATGGCAATGGCATTGCCGCGCGTCATGGCATGGAACAGCGCCAGCGAATCCAGGCGCTGGCCCTGCAATTGCAGCACCTTATAGGCCTCGTTCATGGTCTGCAGCATGGAATAGGAGGTACCGCCGCCGATATCGGTGGCGACGCCGATGCGCACCGGCCTGGCAGGATCGCGCATCGCCTTCCAGTCGAACAGGCCCGAACCGAGGAAGAGGTTGGAGGTCGGACAGAACACCGCCACCGCATCGGCATCCGCATAACGCTGGCGCTCGCTCTCGGACAGATGGATCGAGTGCCCCATCAGCGACTTCGGGCCGAGCAGCCCGTATTTTTCATAGATCGCGGTATAGTCGGCGCAGTCGGGATAGAGCCGCTTGGCGGTGGCGACTTCTTCCAGATTCTCGGAGATATGGGTCTCGACCAGGCAGTCCGAATGTTCGCGCGACAAGGTGGCAGCAGCTTCGAGCTGCTCGGGCGTGGAGGTGATGGCAAAGCGTGGCGCGATGGCATAGAGCTGCCGGCCTCGGCCGTGCCAGCGTCCGATCAGGGCCTTGCTCTCGTCATAGCCGGACTTGGCGGTGTCGGTGAGAGCATCGGGCGCATAGCGGTCCATCATCACCTTGCCGGCGGCCATACGGGTGTTGCGCCGCTCGGATTCGGCGAAGAAGGCTTCCGCCGAAGTGGAATGTACCGAGCAGAAGGCGACCGCCGTGGTGGTGCCGTTGGAAAGCAGTTCGTCGAAGAAGAAGGCGGCGCCGCGGGCCGCATGGGCCGGATCGCCATATTTCTGCTCCTCGACGAAAGTGTAGGTATTGAGCCAGTCAAGCAGCTGGGCTGCCCAGGACGCCACCACCTGCGTCTGCGGCAAATGGATATGCGGATCGATGAAGCCGGGCGTGATCAGCTTGCCCGAATGATCGTGAACAACCGCGCCGGCGGGAAGCTGGGGACGCAGAACGGACGTCTCGCCGACCGCCAGGATCTTGCCGCCGGCCAGGACCAGCAGACCGTCCTCGATATAACGCACGGCGCTCGCGCCGTGCTCCTCCGGGCGCTCTACGAACCACAACAGGCGGCCGCGCAGGGCCGTATCCGCCCGCGAGATATCCTTCGTCGTCACAACGTCACTTCCTTCTGGCTGGCGCACAGGGCGCGCGACTAGAGCGCTTTTCTCCGGTGAAGACGCCGTGCCTTCAATGCGGGCACCAGCGTGGGACCTGCGACTGCGTCAGGATCCCATGGCATGGCTCACCGATCATGCCAGTCATCATAACCATATCCCTTTCAGGCGATTGTCACATTTTATTGGGAAGTCCTTCATGCGAGGCCTGTCTACCGCTGCGACGCCCCACGAGAAATTATAAGTGCTACAAAGAGGCCAGGAACGAGCCCGGTTGAAATCTTGGGAGGAGGCGCCGGCGCAGGGAGGCCGGATCGACACCCCCCAAACATAGTCCGATCCCGTTGTGGATCGGCCGGGCTCCAGCCCTCCGGCATGTTCGTCGCCGCGCACCCACTCTCGGGTCGCCAGTCGCCGGGCATGCATTGGTATGTTCGGGGCCGGGCATTTTCGCCTGGCTCGCTTCAGTGCCTTCATCGACTATGCTGCAGGGTTGGCTACACCGGGAAACTGGTCAACAGTCCTCGCCAAAACCACATGGATGATCATGCGCCGGACCGTACGATTCCTACTGAACGATCGCCAGTTCTCGCTCGAGGGCTTCGACCCCACGCTGACGCTGCTGGACTGGCTGCGCAACGAGCGCCGGCTCATCGGCACCAAGGAAGGCTGCGCCGAGGGCGATTGCGGCGCCTGCACCGTGCTGGTCGGACGGCTGCGCCAAGAGGGCGACGGCAAGACCGAACTGCGCTATGAGGCGATCAATGCCTGCATCCGCTTCCTGGCGACTCTCGACGGTTGCCACATCGTCACCGTCGAGCATCTGAAGAAGGCTGGTGGAGGCCTGCACCCCGTCCAGCAGGCGATGGTGGAGCTGCACGGCTCGCAATGCGGCTTCTGCACTCCCGGCATCGTGATGTCGCTGACCGCCCTGTGGCTGGGCGCCGCCGAAGCGCCCTCGCGCGAGCGCATCGAGGAGGCTCTTGCCGGCAATCTGTGCCGCTGCACCGGTTATGGCCCGATCGTATCGGCGCTCGACCGAGCCTATGAGATCGAGGCCACCAGCGCCGACTCGCTGAATGTCGGCCGCGTCGAGATCGCCCGCAAGCTGGCCGGTCTTGCCGACCAGGAGGTCATCGAGATTTCCGAAGGCGGGCGCAGGCTGTTCGCTCCCGCCACCTCGGACCAGCTCGCCGAACTCACGGCCGCCCATCCCGATGCCACGCTGGTGGCCGGTGCCACCGATGTCGGCCTGTGGATCACCAAGATGCTGCTGCGTCCGGCCACCGTGATCACGCTCGGCCGCGTCGGTGAACTCGACCTCATCGAAGACAAGGGCGACCACCTCGTCATCGGCGCCCTGGTCTCGGTCAGCGACGCGCGCGCCGCGCTGGGCGCACTCGACCCGCAGATCGACGAACTCATCCGCCGCTTCGGCTCGGAGCAGGTGCGCAATGCCGGCACCATCGGCGGCAATGTCGCCAACGGCTCGCCTATCGGCGATTCCCCCCGCTCCTGATCGCGCTCGGCGCCAGCGTGACGCTGCGGCGCGGCGGTGAGCGGCGCACCGTGCCGCTCGAGCAGTTCTTCATCGCCTACAAGAAGCAGGACCGCCAGCCTGGCGATTTCGTCGAGGCCCTGATCGTACCCAAGCCCAGGCCGGGCACGCTGTTCCACGTCTCCAAGATCTCCAAGCGTTTCGACGAGGACATTTCGGCCGTGTGCGCCGCCTTCCGCCTTGAGCTGGATGGGGCGGGCCTGACCACTAATGCCGTATTGGCCTTCGGCGGCATGGCCGCCACGCCCAAGCGCGCAGCCGCGGCCGAAGCGGCTCTCGCCGGCCGGGCCTTCAATGCCGAGGCCGCCGAAGCTGCGGCCCTCGCCTTGGCCAGTGATTTCAAGCCTCTCGACGACTGGCGCGCCAGCGCACGCTACCGCTCGACGGTAGCCGCCAATCTGATCCGCCGTTTCCAGGCCGAGACCACCACCGGTTCCGTCCACCGGGTTGCCGGCATCCTCCGGAGTGACGCCCATGCATAAGCCCGTCTTCGCTGCAAATCGCGATCAGGTCACCGGCGGCGTCTATCAATCCACCCGTCACGATTCCGGTCACAAGCACGTGGCCGGCGAGGCGCTCTACATCGACGACATGCCCGAACCGGCAGGCCTGCTGCATGCCGCTCTCGGCCTGTCACACTGTGCCCATGGCCTGATCAAGGAGATCGACCTCTCGGCGGTGAAGGACAGTCCCGGCGTCGAACTGGTGCTTACGGCGGCCGATGTTCCCGGCGTCAACGATGTCAGCCCCTCCAACCATCACGACGACCCGGTCTTCGCCGAGGGCAAGGTGATGTTCTACGGCCAGCCGATCTTCGCCGTGATCGCCCGCACCCGCAACGAGGCGCGCCTGGCTGCGGCCAAGGCCAAGATCACCTATGAGGAATTGCCTGCGGTTCTCGACATCGCCGCCGCCCGTAAGGACGGCCAGAAATCCGGTAGCTTGGACCTCGTCGCCGAACCGATGAGCCTCAACCGCGGCGATCTCGATGCGGCGATGGCTGCCGCCCCCCGGCGCATCAAGCGCTCGATGAATCTCGGCGGCCAGGAGCATTTCTATCTGGAAAGCCACATCGCCCTCGCCGTGCCGGGCGAGGACGGCGACGTCACCCTCTATTCCTCCACCCAGCATCCCAGCGAGATCCAGCATGCGGTGGCGCATGTACTGGATGTGCCGAGCAACGCCATCACCTGCGAGATCCGCCGCATGGGCGGCGGCTTCGGCGGCAAGGAGACCCAGGGCAACATCTTCGCCGCCATCGCTGCCCTGGCGGCAAGGCGCACCGGCCAGGCGGTCAAGCTCAGGCCCGATCGCGACGACGACATGGTCGCCACCGGCAAGCGCCACGATTTCGTGATCGACTACGAAGTCGGCTTCGACGATGAAGGCCATATCCTGGCTGTCGATATCCTGTTCGCCGCCCGCTGCGGCTTCTCGGCCGACCTGTCCGGCCCGGTGACCGACCGCGCACTCTTCCATGCGGACAACGCCTATTTCTATCCGGCCGTGCGCCTCAACGCCCAGCCCTTGCGGACGCATACCGTCTCCAACACCGCCTTCCGCGGTTTCGGTGGGCCGCAGGGTGCGATCGGCGCCGAGCGCCTGATCGAGGAAGTGGCCTATGCCACCGGCAAGGATCCGCTCGAAATCCGCAAGCTCAACTTCTATGGCGGGCCGGGCCGCGACCTCACCCCCTATCACCAGACGGTGGAGGCAGACCTCTCGGCCGAGATCATCGCTAAGCTCGAGGCATCGAGCGACTATCAGGCCCGACGCGCCGAAATCCGCGCCGAAAATGCCAGGCAGAATGCCCAGGGTGGCGTCTTCCGGCGCGGCATCGCGCTGACACCGGTGAAGTTCGGCATCTCCTTCACCAATAGCTGGCAGAATCAGGCCGGCGCTCTGGTGAACGTCTATACCGATGGTTCGGTGAGCGTGAACCATGGCGGCACCGAGATGGGCCAGGGCCTCTACATCAAGGTCGCCCAGGTGGTGGCGCAGGCCTTCCAGATCGATCTCGACATGGTCAAGATCACGCCGACCACCACCGCCAAGGTACCCAACACCTCGCCGACGGCGGCCTCCTCCGGCACCGATCTCAACGGTATGGCGGCGCTGAACGCCTGCAACAACATCAAGGAGCGCATGGTCGCCTACGCCGTGGAGAAGCACGGTATTCCCGCCGACCAGGTCGAATTCCTGCCCGGCCGCGTGCGCGTCGGCAATCGCGAGATCGAATGGCCGGATTTCGTCAAGGAGGTCTATAGCAACCGCATCCAGCTCTCCTCCTCCGGCTTCTATCGCACCCCGGACATCTATTGGGACCGCAAGGCCGGCCGCGGGCGCGCCTTTTACTACTATTCTTACGGCGCCGCCGCCTCGGAAGTCACGATCGACACGCTCACCGGCGAATACCGGGTCGAGCGGGTCGACATCCTGCACGACGTCGGCGCTTCGCTGAATCCGGCCATCGACATCGGCCAGATCGAAGGTGGCTTCGTGCAGGGCATGGGCTGGCTGACCACCGAGGAATTGTGGTGGGACAATAAGGGGCGCCTGCGCACCCACGCGCCCTCCACCTACAAGATCCCGGTGGCTTCGGACCGTCCGCGCATCTTCAACATCGACCTCTTGAACAAGCCCAACCACATGCCTTCGATCCACCGCTCCAAGGCCGTGGGCGAGCCGCCGCTGGTGTTGCCGGTCTCCGTCCTGCACGCCTTGTCGGATGCGGTGGCCAGCATCGGCGACCACAAGATCTTCCCCGATCTCGATGCGCCCGCCACGCCCGAGCGCGTCCTCTTCGCCGTCGAGGCGATGCGCGCGAAGGTGCGGGAGAGGAGCGGGGGCCATGGTTGATCTCGAGATCGGCAAGCTCCTCGCCACGATCGAAGCCGATGGCCGCCAGGCGATTCTGGTCGAGATCGCGGCGGCGCTGGGCTCGACGCCACGCGGCGTCGACGCGCTGATGCTGGTGACATCCCATGCGGTTGCCGGCACCATCGGCGGCGGCCATCTCGAATTCCATGCCATCGACGTGGCGCGTTCCATGCTCTCCGAGGGCAAGGAAGGTTGCGGCCCCAAGGCACAGAGCATGGACCTGCCGCTTGGCCCGATGATGGGCCAGTGCTGCGGTGGCCATGTCACCCTGCGCTTCGCGCCGGTGACCACCAAGGTGGCCGCCTGGCTGGGCGACCATGAGGCCAGGCTCATGGATGCGCGGCCGCCGGTGCTGGTATTCGGGCTCGGCCATACCGGCCGGGCGCTCGCGAGCATGCTCAGCCTGCTGCCCTTCGCGGTGACGCTGGTGGACGATCGCGCCGAGACGCTCGCCGGCCTGCCCGAAAACTGCCGCGTGCGCCATCTGGAGGATCCGGCCGATGCCATCGCGGACGCCCCGGCCGGCGCCGCCTATATCATCCTCACCCATAGCCATGCGCTCGACTACCGGCTGACCGAGGCGGCCCTGGAACGCCGCGATGCCGCCTATGTCGGCATGATCGGCTCCAAGACCAAGCGCAAGCGGTTCGAAAGCCAGTTCCTGCGCAACAGCGGCACCCTGGCCATGCTCGGTGAACTGACCTGCCCGATCGGCGGCGCCGATGTCGACGACAAGCGCCCCGAGATCATTGCCAGCCTGACGGCGGCCGAGCTGGTGCGATGCTTCGCCCAGCGCGCCGCCAGGCTGCAACGCCCCGCCTGGGCTCCGGCCAAGACGGGCATCGCAGCCTCGACCGGCTGATCGCCGGTCTCGTACCGGCCAGACTCCGGCCAGAACCTGACCTGAAGTACCGGCGCCCTTCTCCCGCTCGCGGCGAGGATCGCCTCTGCACGCCCATGCCACAGCAATAAGAATGCCGTCGACACCCTGCTGAGGCCGGTGCGATGGCCGCCAAACTCAGGAGGGAAGACGCCCGATGACAACGCTAACCCAGATCAGCGAGGCGGCCGGCACCGCCTCGGAGCGAACGGCGCGGGTGCACCCCGTCGATGAGGTTCTGCCTTTCGCCAAGCTGGCGACCTATGGCTTCCAGCACGTACTCGCCTTCTATGCGGGTGCGGTGCTGGTGCCGATCATCGTGGCGAGCGCGCTCAAGCTCAGCCCCGAGCAGTTGATCCACCTGATCAATGCCGACCTCTTCACCTGCGGCATCGCCTCGATCATCCAGGCGGTCGGCATCGGCAATATCGGCGTCCGGCTGCCGCTGCTCCAGGGCGTGACCTTCACCGCGGTGAGCCCGATGATCGCCATCGGCCTCGCCGTCGGCGGCGGCACCGAAGGCCTGCTTTCCATCTATGGCTCCGTGCTGGTGGCCGGCCTGTTCACCTTCGCCGTGGCCTCCTATTTCGCCAGGCTGACCCGCTTCTTCCCGCCGGTGGTGACGGGGTCGGTGATCCTGATCATCGGCGTGGCGCTGCTGCCCGTGGCCGCCAACGACATCGTGGTGGGCAAGGGGCCAAACGCGATGCAGGACCCGGTCCTGCTCAAGAACCTCGCCTACGCCTTCGGCACGCTGGCTCTGATCGTCGGCATCCAGCGCGTGTTCACCGGCTTCATGCAGACCGTCGCGGTGCTGATCGGCCTGGTCGCCGGCACGCTGGTGGCCTGGGCCCTGGGCGATGCCCATTTCAGCGAAGTCGCCAATGCCGGCTGGGTCGGCTACACCTCGCCCTTCTATTTCGGCTGGCCGACCTTCTCGATCACCGCCATCCTGTCGATGATGGTGGTGATGATCATCACCATGGTCGAGACCACAGGCGACGTCTTCGCCACCGGCGAGATCGTCAAGAAGCGCATCGCTCCCGAGGACATCGGCCGCGCCATCCGGGCCGACGGCGTCGCCACCTTCATCGGCGGCGTACTCAACTCCTTTCCCTATACCTGCTTTGCCGAGAATGTCGGCCTGGTCCGGCTTACCCAGGTCAAGAGCCGCTGGGTGATCGTTGCCGCCGGCGTGATCATGATCATCCTGGGCTCGCTGCCCAAGGCGGCTGCCATCGTGGCCGGCATCCCGCATCCCGTGCTCGGCGGCGCCGCGCTCGCCATGTTCGCGGCGGTGGCCGTGGTCGGTATCCAGACGCTCAGCAAGGTCGATTTCAACAATCACAACAACATCGTGATCGTCTCGACCAGCGTGGGCCTGGGCATGCTGGTGACGTCGCAACCCTTCGTGGCCAACGCCTTTCCGCAATGGGCCCAGATCATCTTCGGCTCGGGCATCACGCTGGGCGCCATTTCGGCCATTGCGCTCAACATCATCTTCAACCATGTCGGCAAGGTGCACAGCCCGGCCGTGGCCGGCCGCCCCGGCCATACGCTGGTCACCCTCGCCGACGTCAACAAGATGAGCAGCGCCGAATTCGCCAGGACCTTCGGCGGCCTGGTCGAGAATACGCCCTGGGTGCTGGAACGGGCCTATGCCTTGCGGCCCTTCGCCGACACCATCGCACTGCGCTCGGCCTTCCATGACGCCTTGCTCACCGGCTCGGCCGCGGAACAGCTGCAATTGCTGAACTCCTTCGCCGATCTCGGCAGCGAAGGCGACGCAGGCAGTACCTATCTGCTGGATCACGCCGATGCAGGCATCGACAATGAAGATCTGGCCGAGGTGAACAGGCTGGCCGTGGCCTATCGCAAGCATTTCGGCTTCCCGCTGATCATCTGCGCGCATGAAGTCGAGCGCTATGAGCGGGTGCTGGCGACCGGTTGGTCGCGCATGGCCAACTCGCCGACGGTCGAGCGTTCCACGGGCCTGATCGAAATCGCCAAGATCGCCAACCATCGCTTCGACAAGCTCGTCGCCAATGCCAATCCGATCGCCACCTCCCATCTGGTGCAATTGCAGGAGCGGTTCGTGTGAAGCGCCCGGGCGCTTGACGCCAGACGGATCGCGAAGAAAGCCCCCCGCATCGCCTGTCGGGGGCTTTCGGCGTTTGTAATCCTTGCCTCGCGCCGGTGCCGCCCGGGCAGGGTTGTTTGTGACACCCCGATGACGCATGGTCTGCCCGATTCACAATCGAAGGACCGACACGTGGGCGACACCAAGAAGAAAATTTATGAATATCTGATTGAAGGAGCGACGTCGGGTCTGACCGACGAAGAGATCCATGCGTATATTGTAGGCCGTGTCTCCAAGGCGAACAGCAAACGTATCGCCCGGGCAGGTTTCCTCGCCCTCAGCGATCCGGAATTGACTGATCGGAACGTCCTGAACACGATCTATGCTTTGGCCATCAAGCATAGGCTCGCCGGTAGTGGCGCTGAGGAAGCCGAAGAGGCGTCGGAGGAAAGCTCCGGCAAGGCCAATGCCTCCGACTCCAAGGCGGCGAGCCTGCCCCTGCCGGAGAAGAAGCCCAAGAAATCCTGAGGGTTGGCACCGAGAGCCTACGGCCCTCGAACGTGCCGGGAACGGCAGGTCTGCTTGCTGGGTTCGCCCGATTCTGGGCTCGTGCTATCGTTCGTCGAGTTTCAGAGCCTGGCGCAGCGCCACCAGGCTCTGGGCGGCTCCCTTATCCTCATCCCAATAGCGGGTATGGGTGAAGATCCGCCCGATCAGGGGCACCCGCCCGCTTATTCTGACAGCGACATCCCTGACGCCTGTGCCGAAATTGCCGCGAACCGGCCCCGAGATGATATCGCCGAACAGGGCCAGCTTGCCCGGGTCGTAGATATTGGTCCAACGCACCAGCGAGAAGGGGGCCGCGTGGTGCAGCCGCATCGCTGCCGCCGTCGGATCGGGCACAGGATAGGCATAATCGCCCGAGGCTTCCGTGGCCGGCGGGGCACTCGGCAGCCGGCGTGCCTCGACATCCTGCTTCAGGGCCTCGAGATCGCGCGCAATCAGAAATTCAGCATGGGTGAGCGGGCAGCCGAGGGTGACGAGGTCGGAAATCAGCCAGCGTTTCTTCGGGTCTGAATGCGCCTCCCGCAGGCCTGCGAACAGCCCCTTTTGCGCGATTTGATAGGCATCGAGGAGACCGGCGTGGGAGGGTTTTGCATTGAGGTCCTCGCCCGCCTTTCTCACCGCCGCCAAGGCATCCGCCACCCTACCCGCCGGCGCGAATGTCCGTGCCGCATATTCTTCCGCCCACAGGAGCCGGACCAGGTCATAGGCGATGACGCTGCCCAGGCTGTGGCCGACCAGGATGATGCGGTCATACTCGCCGCTCCTCGAGAGTGTCTGCAAGAGTTCGAGGCCGCGTTTCCGAATCTCGCGGCGCGCCTGGATATTGGCAGGCTTGGCCCGAATGTAATGCGCCACATCGCCGAAATAGGCGACGGCGAAGCCGATGAAGATGGCGCTCAGGGCCGTGAAGGCCCAGAGCAACCCCTTCACCCAGCTATCCAGCTTCCAATCGAGGATTTGTGCCAGGCCCTGCAGAGAAAGGAGGCCGATCACCCCGATCGTGGCGATCCAGAGCGCCAGCCAGATGCCACGGACATCGCTGGGAACCCGGCCCGGCCGACGCAGGAGCAGCGACATGAACCAATCGCGCAACTGGGCCGTGGTGGTGCTCGTGGTGAGATCGGCCCAGTAGAATTCAAAGAAATCGACTCGCGGCGCATCGCTTCCCTCGTGATGACCGCCTGACCGGGTGGTGATGCGATAGAGTTCGTAGGAGGCATTGCGTGTGTCCGGTTTCCACCAGACCGGGTTTCCACCCTTCGGCGGATCGTCCCGCCGGCGCCCGTCAATGTCAGGATTGTGAACCCAGACGGCTTCGGCGAAGCCCCGCAGGGTCGCCATGGGCATCTGCTCGCCCATGCCATGGGTGAGAATGACGGCACTCTTGCGACCCGGCATCGCATGTCCCCACAATCAAGGCCTGGCAGTGGAGCCAAGCCTTGCCCGGGGAACAGCAAACGACCGAAGTCGTGACGCCTTCGTGAACGGACCGGGTTTCAGGCCTGGTGGGTGATCCTGCCGTCGCAGATCGTCGCGACCGGACGCAGCGCCGCCAGTTCGGCCGCAGGCGTGGCCTCGATATCGCCGGAGAGGATCACGATATCGGCAAGGTAGCCGGGCTTGAGCCGGCCCTTGCGGTCTTCCATGAACTCGACCCAGGCTCCCTCGCTGGTATAGGCGGCAAGCGTTTCCGTCAGGCTCAGGCGTTGGTCGGGCATGCCGTCCTTCCAGAGCTGGCGGGTCATCGCATCCTGGATGCAGCTCAGCGGCGACAATGGCGAGACCGGCCAGTCTGTTGCAAAGACGATACGCGCGCCGGCATCCTTCAGGGTCCGCCAGGCGAAGGCGAGCGGCCAGCGCGCCTCGCCGATGCGGGTGAGATAGGGTTCCAGGGGCAGGCCCGCCGAGCCGGGCGGATGCGTGGGCTGCATGGACGCCACCGTGCCGAGCTCGGCGAAGCGCTTGACGTCGTCGGGATGGACGACCTCGACATGCTCGATGCGATGCCGGCTGTCGCGCGGCCCGTTGGCCTTGCGCGCGGCCTCATAACCGTCGAGCACGATGCGCACGGCGCCATCGCCGATGGCATGCACGGCCACCTGCAGGCCGAGCCTGTCGGCCTCGACCGCGACGCGCGCAAAATGCTCGCGCGTGAACAGCGGATCGCCCTTCCAACCCGGTTCGTCGGCATAATCGTCCACCATCACGGCGGTGCCGGATTCGGTGACGCCATCGACGAAGACCTTGACGAAATCGCAGCGCAGCCTGTCGTTGTCGAAGCGCCGGCGCCAGTCTGCCGCCTTGGCCTCGATCATGCTCAGATCCATGAAGTTCTTCATGTGGAAGGGCATGCGCACGCGCACCGGCAAGCCATGCTCGCGCTCGATCTGCTCCAGGATTTCGAGCTGGTAGAGATTGCCGTCCATGGCCTGCACGCTGGTGAGGCCGAGTTCGGCGCAATAGGCGAGGCCCCGGCGGATCAGCGCCAGATCGGAAGCCCGCTCCTCGGGCGTGACATGATCGGGATCCCCGCCCGTGCCGATACCGAGATGGTCGCGCCCGGCGGTAACGCCCATCTCCGCCACCGGGTCGATAGCGTTGGTTTCCTTGAGCTCGCCGGTGGCCAGGCCGTCCTCGCCCATGACGATCTCGTTGCCCACCCCGACGTCGCGCCCCTCGAGGATGCCGGCCGCCTTCAGCGCGGCCGTGTTGGCCCAGGCGGTATGGCGATCGGGCGCCAGCATCATGAAGGGCCGATCCGGCAGGATGGCGTCGAGATGGTGGCGGCTGACCTTCTCGGTCTCGGACAGGATGGTGTAGTCGGCCGACAGGCCGACGAGCAGGCGAAGATCGGGATTGGCGGCCGCATAGGCGGTGACGGCCTGCTTCAAGGCCTCGAAGCCTTTCACGCCGAACAGGGAAAGCTGGGTGAGAGACACCGAGCCGCCGAAGATGTGCATATGGGCTTCGTTGAGGCCCGGCAGCACAGTGCCACCCCTGGCATCGATGCGCCTTGTGCCTTCCCCCGCCAGAGCCAGGATCTCGCTGTCGCTGCCCACGGCAAGCAGTCGGTTGCCGGCGACCGCCAGCGCCTGGGCGCGCGAGCGCTCCTCATCCATGGTGAGAATGCGGGCATTGTGGATGATGAGATCGGCCTGCGGCATGTGCCCCCCGGAAATCCTGCCGTTGCAATAAGGCGCGCAACAGAGCCTATTCCGGCAGGCCGGGCAAGCTATTGAGGCACCGCGGGCCTGCCGCGTTTTGGCGCATGCCTCCCCTGCATGCATCGGGACGCAGGATGGTTGAGCGCCATGGCCGATGTCTCTATTGCTAGGACTATTCGCGCCGCTTTCCCGCACCGGCTGCCCGTTGTTTCCTCCATTTCGAAACGAACATCGTTTGACCGACAGATCCTTTGAGAAGCCGTTGCGGCCTTCCGCCGATCCTGAGGCATTGCACCCGCTCCCGGGGGAGCCGCTGATCGATGTCGAGGAGGGGCCGGAACCCGGTGGAGCGAGCCTGACGGCGCGCGTCCTGCTCGGCGTCAGCCTGGTGCTGATCGCCGCCAATCTGAGGGCGGTATTCTCCAGCCTGTCGACCGTCTTGCCGGAAATCGTGCGTGACGCCGGTCTCAATTCCCTGTGGTCGAGCGTGTTGACCACACTGCCGGTGGTCTGCCTCGGCATCTTTTCTTTCCCCGCCCCGAGCCTTGCCCGGCGTTTTTCGGCAGAGCGCGTCATCCTCGCCTCCATGCTGACCATCGCGCTCGGCACGGGTTTGCGCGGCCTCGGCCAGGCCCCACTCCTCTTCGTCGGGTCCTTCCTGGCCGGCGCCGGCATCGCCATGATCAATGTGCTGCTGCCCGGGCTGGTCAAGCGCGACTTCCCCAAGCAGATCGCCCTGATGACGGGGCTCTACACCATGGCGCTGTGCGGCAGCGCGGCCGCTGCCGCGGCCTTTACCGTGCCGCTCGAAAAGGCACTGTCCGGCAGTTGGCCCGCCGCGCTGGCTTTGTGGGGGGTGCCGGCACTCGCCGCCGCCATGATCTGGGCACCGCAGGCTTTCAAGGCGGGCCATGACCACGCTGCCGCCAAGCCGGCCGTCAAGGGGCTGTTCCGTGACAGGCTCGCCTGGAAAGTCACGCTGTTCATGGGCCTGCAATCGGCCATGGCCTATATCGTCTTCGGCTGGATGGCACCGATGCTGCGCGATCGCGGCATGGAAGGCACCAGTGCGGGGCTTCTGGTGTCGGGCTCCGTTGTCGTGCAGATGCTGGCCTGCCTGGCGACGCCGCCTTTGGCCATGCGCGGGCGCGATCAGCGCCTCGTCTGCCTTGTCCTGCTCGCCTGCGGCGCGGTCGGATTTGCCGGCTGCTACTGGCTGCCCCTGTCGCTCACCTGGATCGGCGCCATCTTCTGCGGCATCGGCCAGGGTGGCCTGATCGCGGTGGCGATGACGCTGATCATCCTGCGCTCGCCCGATGCGCATGTCGCCGCCCGCCTGTCCGGCATGGCGCAGGGCTTCGGCTATATCATTGCCGGTTTCGGCCCGCTGCTTGCGGGGCTGCTGCGCGGCATCACCGGCAGTTTTGCGGCACCGACGCTGCTGTTCATCGCCTTCGCCCTCATCGCCGCCTGGAGTGCCCTGGAAGCGGGGCAGGACAAGATGGTGCAGGTGAAGGCTGAGTGAGGCGTAACGAGCCTTCTTCACGCAGTGGAGAAGGCTCGTCGCGGCCGGTTCTGGTCCGCCTCAAGTCCCTGTGTCCGCGATCAAGCCTGACAGTGGCCGGTTCTGGCGTTCCACCTGGGCCTTCAGCGCTTCCAGGGGCATGGCCTCGTCCTTGGCGAATTCGATGAACATCAGGTTGAGATTGTTGAAGAACATCTCGCCGGCTGCGGCCGCGTCTACATCCGCACGGACGGCGCCGCGCCTCTGCAAGGTCTGGACCAGGCTCGAGACCTGCCCACAGAGCCGCCGGTCGAGCTCGGTGTAGCGCCGGCTGAACGGGCTGTCGGGCTGCTGGATCGACAGCGCCATGGCAACCCGCCACATTTCCTTGGACAGATAGACCAGGGAATGGTCGTAATATTGCTCGATCAGTGCCTGCAGGGCCGCCGCGACGGTCGCAGGCGGATTGGCCACGATGCGGCGGCCCGCATCCAGCACCTCCTCTACCTCCATGGTGACGGCGGCGAGCAGGATGTCGCCCTTGTTCTGGTAGTAGTTGTAGAGCGTGCCGACCGATACTTCCGCGCGTTCGGCGATGTCCTCGATCCTGGCGCTATCATAGCCCACGTCCCGAAAGAGCCACGTGGCCGCCTCGAGGATGCGCCGGTTCCTGTCCGCCTTCTGCTTTGCGCGTAGTCCCGCCATATCACCTCCCTTGGCCGCATCCTCTGAATGTGTTCTAAAATTGATATTGACTTAAAAAATGAACTCACTCAATTTCTTTATTAGAGCACCGTCAATGCGTGCCGCCAGCCAGAGGTTTGACATGACATTCGCAAGCCGCGCCCCTGCGCGCCGTCTCCTCCTCGCCACCATCCTCGCCAGCACGGCCGGCCTTTCGAGCATGGCAACCGCCCGTACCGCCGACGAGCTCAATGCCCTGGTCTGGTGCGACCATACCGACCCGGCCCTGATCGAGCCCTTCGAGAAGGCCAACAACGTCAAGGTCAACCTCAAGACCTATGAAGGCACCGGCGCGGGCCTCTCCATCATCGCCCAGTCCCGGCCGGGCGATTGGGACGTGCTGGTGATCGACGCCATCGACGTCAAGCGCGCCGTCGACCAGAATCTGCTGGCCGAAATGCCCGCCGATGCCCTGCCGTTGGCCGACACGTTCCCGGGAGTGCGCATGGAGGCCCAGAACAGCAAGGACGGTAAGATCTACGCCGCCACCGAAAAGTTCGGCTACAACACGATTTCCTACGACAAGACCAAGGTCGACCCGAAGGACATGAAGGACCTGTCGGTGATGTGGTCCGACAAATACAAGGGCCGCATCGCCATCTATGACTATTACATGCCGGTGATGGGCCTGGTTCAGGTCGGCCTCGGCAAGAAGACGGCCGAGCTCTCGGACGCCGACCTGCCGGCCATCCAGGAAAAACTTGCCGCGATGAAGAAGGTCTCCAAGCAGGTCAGCGAGGTCACCGCCTCGCAGACCGCCCTGGCCACGGGCGAAGTCGACATCCTGGTCGGTGGCGGCGAATGGATCACCGCTGCGCTCTCGGCCGAAAAGCCCAATCTCGACTGGACCGTGCCGGACCAGGGCGCCGTGCGCTGGGCGCAGTCGATCGGGGTGATGAAGGATGCCGCCCACAAGGAGCTGGCCCTGAAATTCGTGCAATACATCCTCAGCCCGGAAGGCCAGGCGCGCCTCGCCACCTCCTCCTGCTATTGGGCGATGCCCGCCAACAGACGCGCCGGCGACCACCTGACCGATGCCCAGAAGACGGCCCTGCGCTGGAACGACCAGGCCGGCTATCTCGCCAAGGCTCAGCTCTATCCCGCGCCCAATGCCGATCTCGACAAGAAGATGCAGGACGCCTGGACCGACATGATGCAGCAGTGAGGTTGGAGCGCGGACTTCCAGTCCGCTCTTGAAAACGCCTCGCTTGCAGGATGGGAAGAGCGGACTGGAAGTCCGCGCTCCAAGGAGCCCTCATGACCGCATCCAGTCTCGAAGCAGCCGAGCACCGCAGGGCCTGGGGCTTCGTCCTGCCGGCGCTCGGCTGGACGCTGGCCTTCTTCGTCGTGCCCTTCGGCTTCATGGCGGCGATGAGCCTGTGGTCGCTACAGGGCGGGCAGATCGTCCAGAGCTGGGATCTGAACAACTATCTCGCCTTCTTCCAGAAGGAGTCCCTCCTCAAGGGACTCGTCAATTCGCTGGAAATCACGGCGATGGTGACGGTGCTCTCGGTGCTGCTCGCCTATCCCCTCGCCTGGATCATCGCCGAACGCGTGCCCAAGCGCTATCAGCGCCTCGCCCTCATCCTGGCGGTGCTGCCGTTCTGGACCTCCTATGTGGTGCGTTCCTATGCCTGGCTGCTGGTGCTCTCCAAGGCCGGCGTGATCAACCAGGCACTGCTCGCGCTCGGGGTGATCGGCGAGCCACTCGACCTCGCCTCGACACGCACCGCCACCGTGATCGGTTTCGTGCATTTCTTCGTGATGCTGCTGACGCTGACCATCTATGCCAATCTGATCCAGCTCTCGCCGAACTACCGGCGGGCCGCGGCCGATCTCGGCGCCAACGGCCTGCAGACCTTCTGGCATGTGGTGCTCCCCCTGACCCTGCCCGGCATCATGACGGGAGCGTTCCTCACCTTCGTGCTCTGCATCGGCGACTATGTCACCCCGCAGATCCTCGGCGGCAACAACGAGTTGGTTCTGCCGCAGATCATCATGCTCCAGCTCGGGCGCCGGGCTGACCTGCCCATGGCCGCCACCCTGTCGATCATCCTGATGGTGGTGGTGACGCTGGCCTATGTCGCCTGCGCGCGCTGGCTGAAGATCGAGAGGGCCTGAGCATGACGCGCAAGACCTTGTTCAACGCCCTCAGCGGCCTTTATGCCGTGGCGATCTTCGGCTTCATCTTCCTGCCGGTGGCGGTGCTGGTGCTGTTCTCCTTCCAGGACGGCCGCCTGCCGGTACCGCCGTTCAACGGGGCCTCGCTGCAATGGTACCGGGCCGTGTTCGCCGACGGCAAACTGATGGCGGCCATGCTCAATTCCCTCATGGTGGGTATCGGCTCTTCTGTCGTCGCCTGCCTGCTCGGCTTCCTCGCCGCCTATGCCCTGGCGCGCTACAAGCTGCCCGGCTCGGCGCTGCAACGCGGCCTTTTGATCGCGCCGATGACGGTGAGCTACCTCATCATCGCCCTCGGCCTGCTGACGGTGCTGAACGCCCTGCACCTGCCGCTCTCGCTGTGGACGGTGAGCATCGGCCATGTGGTGATCAACCTGCCGCTGTGCTTTGCCATCATCTATTCCTCGATGGGCGACCACCACATCAACATCGAGCGAGCCGCCCGCGATCTCGGCGCCAGCGACCTCAAGGTGATGGCGCTGGTCACCGCCCCGATGCTCACGCCCTCGATCCTCGCCGCCTTCTTCCTGTCCGTCACCTTCAGCTGGGACGAATTCATCATCGCCTTCCTGCTGTCCCGCTTCGACGTCACCCTGCCCGTCGAGATCTGGAATCTCCTGCGCTCGGGCCTCAACCCCAAGACCAACGCCATCGGCTCGCTGGTCTTCCTCATCTCCATCCTGGTGCTGGTCATCGTCGAACTCACCGTCTTCGGAAGGGCCAAGAAATCATGAGAGAACCGAAATCATGACCGCCTCGGTTTCCGTCCGCAATGCCAGCAAGACCTTCGGGGCCTTCACCGCCCTGGACGATGTCTCGCTCGAGATCGCGGCCGGCGAGTTCATCGTGCTGCTCGGCCCTTCCGGCTGCGGCAAGACCACCCTGCTCTCGATCCTGGGCGGCTTCCTGACGCCGAGCGCCGGGCAGGTGCTGATCGGCGGCAAGGACATGACGAACGTGCCGCCGGCGCGGCGGCCCACCACCACCATGTTCCAGGACTATGCCCTCTTCCCGCATATGCGCCTGATCGACAATGTCGGCTTCGGCCTGCGCATGCGCGGCATGGGGCGGGCCGAGCGCGAGGAGAAGGCGCTGAGCTACCTCGCACTGGTCGGCCTCGACAAGGCGGCCGCCAAGAAGCCGCATGAATTGTCGGGAGGCCAGCGCCAGCGCGTCGCCCTTGCCCGCGCTTTGGCTGTCGATCCCGACGTGCTGCTGCTCGACGAGCCGCTCGGCGCGCTCGACCTCAAGCTGCGTCGCCAGATGCAGGACGAGCTGAAGGCGATCCAGAAGCGGGTCGGCACCACCTTCGTACATGTCACCCACGACCAGGAGGAGGCGATGGCCATCGCCGATCGCATCGTGGTGATGAATGCAGGCCATATCGAAGATTTCGGCCCGCCGTCCCAGGTCTATATGCGGCCGCGCTCGCTGTTCTCCGCCGGCTTCATGGGCGAGGCCAACTTCATTGCCGGTGAGGTCGCCGATCTCTCGGGCGATCAGACCCGCATCGACACCGCCCTGGGCAGTATCGTGCTGCCCTGCGCCGGCTTCACTGCGGGCGAGCCTCGCAGGAACGAGGCGGTGACGCTCTGCATCCGGCCCGAGCATTTCCGCCCGACGGCGGGCGAGGAAGGGCCGATGGTTTCCCTGGGCGAGGCCATAGTCACGGGCGGGGCTTTCTTCGGCACGCATTACCGCTGCCATCTCCAACCCGCCGCCGGGCCGGCCCTGGTCGCGCATCTGCCGCAATCGGCCGGCCTCATGGAGGGGCAGTCTCTGGCGCTTGCGGTCAAGCCCGATGATGTGGTGATCTTGTCCTGACGCGTCCGGACGACGACAGGAAAACGCCCGATGCAGCGGATAAGCCCCGATAAATGGTACGAGGTAAGGCGTCTTGGCGACGACATCACCGCCATCGGCGAGCCCTATATCCAGGAATTCTATCGCTGCAACATCTGGCATGTCCGCGGGCGCGACCGCGACATGCTGGTTGATAGCGGCATGGGCGTGGTGTCCCTGCGCGAATGGGTGCCCGTGGTCACCGAGCGGGACCTGATCGCGGTGGCGAGCCACACCCATTTCGACCATATCGGCTGCCATCACGAGTTCGAATGCCGCGCCGTCCATAGTGCCGAAGCGGATCTTCTCGCCAACCCGACGCGGCAGAATACCCTGGCCGATCCCTATGTTACCGACGAGATTTTCGACGCCCTGCCGCCGGAGCCCTATTGCTCGACCTGCTATGCCGTAAAGCGGGCACCGGCCACACGCCTCCTGGAGGATGGCGATATCATCGACCTCGGTGACCGCGTCTTCGAGGTGATCCACACGCCCGGCCATTCACCGGGCGGCATCGCGCTGTGGGAAAAACGCACAGCGACGCTGTTTTCCGGCGACATCCTCTATGACGGGCCGCTGATCGAGGACACCTACCACGCCAACGCACAGGACTACGTCGCCTCGATGGAGCGGCTGCTGCGCCTGCCCGTCGGCATTGTGCATGGCGGGCATTTTCCCAGCTTCAGCGGCGAGCGCTACCGTCAGCTGATCCGCACCTGGCTCGAAGGCAAGGGCAGGAGTGTGCCGCCGGCGTGACGCTTCAGGCCACCCGCAGGATGCGGCCCGGGAAGTCGGTGAAGACGCCGGCAACGCCGAGGGAGAACAGCTCCAGCGCCCGCTCGGCGGTGTTGACGGTATAGGACAGCAGCGGACGTCCAGTCGCCTTGTAGGCGGCGATGCTTTCGGGCGTCTCGCGCTCCTGGTCGAAATTGATAGAGGCCGCTGCCACCCTGTCGGCAATGTCGGCCCAATCGGCCGGGCGATCCCAGATCAGATAGCCACGCGGCAGATCGGGGGCGAGGTCTCTCGCCGCTTCCAGGCTTTCGACCGAGAAGGAGGAGAGAATCAGCGGCGCCCCGGTCGGGCCAAAGGCGCGGATCGTCTTCAGGACGACCTCTGCGGTGCGAACATCGGTGCCAGGCGAGGGCTTGATCTCGACATTGAGGCCAAGCTTCAGCTCCTTGCACAGCGCAAGCACCGAAGGCAGGTCTGGAATGCGCTCGCCGGCGAATGGACGGCCGAAGCGCACACCCGCATCGAGAGCCTGGAGTTCATGCCAGGTAAGGTCGATGACCGGTCCCCGCCCCGTGGTGGTTCGCTCCAGCGTATCGTCATGAATGACGACGGGCACCCCGTCCTTGCTGAGCTGCACGTCGATCTCGACCATCGCAACGCCAAAGGCTGCTGCGCAGCGGATCGATTCGAGCGTGTTCTCCGGCGCGTGCGCGGCAGCGCCGCGATGCCCAATGACACGGGGAAGGGTGAGGGGCATCGTCGGTCTCCAGAAGCGGATCAAGAGGATCACACGCTCCATGGCCCGAAGCGCCGCCAATGGCAAGATCACGAACCCAGCTGCCCCCACTTCTTCGCACGACGGCAGGCCGATCCAGACGCACCGTCCCCGCACCCGGATAGGGATGCGGAGACGCAATTTTGATTTTTTCAGATTTTTAGTGAGGACCGGTCCCTGGACCGACCTCGGATCGGCTGGGTTCACCCCCCGGGAACGCCAACCTCAAATCTTAGGTCATGAGACGATTGAACGAACTGTGGCGGTGCCGGTCTTCGGCTTGGACCAGGTCCGCTTGAGCGAACCACCTCGCAAAGCCCACGCTTTGCACCAGGGCGTCAGGCCCTTGAGGCAGCTCAGAAGGGAAGGCTCAGCCGGTTATTCGCTCGGCAAGCCGAGGGCGGCCGCGACGCGGCGCAGATGCGCGGGGCTGACATCGTTGCCCAGTTCGAGGTCTTCTATCTCATCGACCGTGAGACCGCAGGTGACCGCGAGATCTTCCCTGCTGTATCCCTTGGCTTCGCGGACCTGCCTGAAGAGGTCCGTACCGACGGGCACCGAGGAAGTGCAGGTCTGGGCAAGGGTATGATCGCTTCCGGTATGGGACATATAAATCCTCCTTGTTGAGAACCGGGGAAATGGATTTGTTGTGTGTCTCCCGTCCTGGATGGTGAAGGCGGCACAACATGCCTTCCAATTAACGATTTGCCAAGTATCCGTCTGCGCGGCTTGTGCATTGCGAGCACAACACTGCACGAGGGACTACTTAAGCTACTGTTTCAGCTTTGCAATATCGATCAAACACGGGAAAAGGCCTAGGGAGATCGGCCCTTTCCTTAGGTATTGCCTTTAATCTGTCTTGGTTGGAACAGGAGCGAATTAGGCTTTTTGACCACCGGCAAGGATCGCACTCCACCTGCCATGGTTGCCACGCACGGATACTGACAGCTCGCGCCCGGGAGATCAAGCCGTCCTTTGCAGGGTCGCCCACATCCGGACCATTTCGCGATCTGGCGACATCCGAGGAGGTCAAAAAAGAACGTTAAAACAAAGAATTACAACAAAAACAATTCAGGCATGAACACGCTTTGCCCTGGCACTCAGATAGTGGCGAATGGGAACATCATAGCAATAATGCGCCAGCAAACCGCCGATGATCGCGACGACCACGACGATGGGAGCTTCGACATAGAAATTCTGCGCACCGAAGAATGAGCGGTAGAGGCCGTTGACCCAGCAGAAGATCGGAAAATGCAGGCAATAAAGCGGGTAGGATACGGTACCCGCCGTCGAGCAAAACGATGCAAGCCTGCCCGAACAATGAGCCCTGGCACCCGCCACCACCAAAGCGGGCGAAACCAGAGCCACCCAGGTGAGCTGCATCGCCCGCGGCAGTTCCGTCGGCCAGAAGAACAAGATGGCCATCACGCCGACCAGCAGCCCGAATACAACCGTCCATCCCTCCCACGCCGGCAGCCTGTCCCGCATCTGATAGAGCACGATCCCGATGAAGAACGAGGCGCCGACGCGCGGGAAGCCGGCAAGGAAGGTATTGGGGGTATCCCCGCCCAAGCCGGTGATCATCAGGACGCACAGGCAGGCCAGGGCGATGGCGGCGGCGACCTTCTCCAGATTGGTGTGGCGCAGGCGCCACCACAGCAGATTCGCGGTGATCTCGAGCAGGATGGTGTATTGCGGTACATTCAGCGGGAAAAAACTGGGCCCTCCGATTTCGGCAGGAGCGCTGAAATTCGGCAGGCTGAAGGTGGAGAGCATCAGCGCATTCAGCAACTCGGCATAGGGAACCGGTGCGTGCTCGATGGCGCCGCGGACAACGAGATAGGCGGCACTGATGGCGAGGGCGAGGACTGTCAGCGGCAAGAGGCGCAGCAGACGTACGCGCAGAAATTTGAAACTGTCCATCGAGCGGGTCTGCCCCATATAGGCATAGGACAGCACATAGCCGCTAAGGCAGAAGAACAAATCGACCGCCAGATAGCTGTTCCTGGCGACCCAGGGTACCGCCAGCCAGCTGCCGAGATGGATCAGCATCACGCAAAACGCGGCAAAGCCACGCAAACCGTCGAGCAACAGGAAATGCGGTTTGGCGGCCCCATTGCCGGGGATCGCGAAATGACGCTGCATCCTTACCTCGCCTTGTCTTGAGCAAGGGCGTTCATGCCTGAACGCCTCATTGCTCTAACGCCTTGTTTCCACGCGTCTTCGCGATATGCAGTGCCTTCCTCGGAGCGTAAGGCGCTTGAGGGTCATCGGCCTATTGCCGGTGACTGCGAAGCCGCATGATGAAGCCGGCACGACCGCATCGCCGCCGACTGCGCCCACCCAGACAGCCGACCTTCATTGCCAGCGCAGGATTTCTCCTAGCCGAAACTCCATAGTGACGCACGGGAATGTTTGCACAAAAATCGAATAATTGCAACACTCTTAACCATGATAAAACAAAAATATTATATATTCTTACAGTTCATGCTATATATATAAAAACTAATTCGCATTAATTGAAAATGATATTGAATACATACTGCAATGATTTGATTTTCTTTGCAGAAATTCATTCAAGATTCAAGGAATGCAACGTAAATGCTTCCCAAGATAAGCTGGCCTAGTGAAGTCAATCTTCGTCGCGCCTCAGGCACAATCGCCAAGCAGTAATGTTCGAGCTATGCAACATAGGCGACCATAGAACTTGGCCGCGCCCTTTTTCGAGGGCGCGGCCAAGCCTGACAGGATGGAAAGGGCCGGTTTGCCCGATTCCTCAAAAGTAACGGGCGAGGTTGCGGCGGATGCGCTCCAGAGGCTTGTCTGCACCGTGCGGGCTTTCGAAGACTTGTCCGGTTATCGTCTCATAGGCCTGAATATAGATATTCGAGGTTTCGGCGATGAGTTCGGCGGGAATGGCAGGGATCGCTTCTTTATAAGGGTCACATCGCGCCGCCACCCAGTTGCGCACGAAATCCTTATCGAAGCTTTCGGGCTTATCGCCGCCAGCAAAGCGCGTCGGATAGCTGGCGGCAAACCAGTATCGGCTGGAATCGGGCGTATGAATTTCGTCCGCCAGGACGATGCGCCCCTCGCCGTCGGTGCCGAATTCATATTTGGTATCGGCCAGGATCAACCCCTTCTCACGGGCCAAGGCCTGGCCGCGAGCGAAAAGCGCCAGCGCATAGCCGGACACTTCATCCCACTGACGCTGGCTCAGCAGACCTTTGGCGATGATCTCGTCGGCCGAAAGCGGCTCGTCATGGCCCCCATCGAAAGCCTTGCTCGTCGGCGTGATAATGGCCTGCGGCAAGGCCTCGTTGTCGCGCAGGCCGTCGGGAAAACGCGTGCCATACATCTCGCGTTGGCCCTGCTTGTAGAGGGTCAGGATGGAAGTACCCGTCGTACCGGCGAGATAGCCGCGCACCACGATCTCCACCGGCAGGATCGTCAATCTCTGCCCGACCACGACATTGGGGTCGGGATAATCGAGCACATGATTGGGGCAGATATCGCCGGTATGCTCGAACCAATAGCGCGCCGTCTGCGTCAACACCTGCCCTTTGCCGGGGATGCTGGCGATCGCCCGGTCGAAGGCGCTCAGGCGGTCCGTGGCGATGATGATGCGGCGCCCATCGGCAAGATCATAGTTCTCCCTCACCTTGCCGCGATAGTAATTCGGCAGTTCCGGGATGAAGGCATCTTGCAGGGCGGCAATATCGGGCATGGGAAGACCGTGTTGAGGCAAGGGGATGCGGCGCTTATGGCACGGCCCGTCCGCCATGTCACACCCGCCGCACCGTTCCCGATGTCGGATCATTGCCGTGCCGGACCCATGTACGCCCGCAAATCCGGTGGGCAGGAGGATCCACAAATGTTTGATGTCTTGCCGATTTCTCGTGATCATAGCCATGGCCCGATCATGAGGAACCGGCTTGGGCGCAAGCACCGGCAATTCCAGGGTTCAACTCACCCCGGACTTCTGCTATCATAGGTATTAACGGATCGCGGGGAACCGGTTCCGTTTCGATGACTGAGCCCATAGACTCAGCCAAGGACTGGGCAACCGGTCCAAGAGGCCTCAGGCCTATCGAACGCCGGATGACTAGGCGCGACTTTGGCGGCTTCAGAGCAAACCGCCCCTTATCTCCCCCTCACTTCGATCGGACCGTTCGGCGGGTCATTTTGCTTGGCTTGATTGATAGTCCACCACCCATTGCGGCGGCTCGACTTCTCTCTTGCCGTCGACGGCAATGCCACGATCGCGTGCCCAGCGATAAGCCCACATCGGGCCGAAATGCGTGACGAAACGGACGGGTTGGCCATAGGCCGGATCGGCCTGTGCTTCGGCCAATGTGACGAAGCGATAGCCCTTGCGCTCGAACAGCATCAGGATCTCTTCCAGCGCGGCGGCATTGAGGCGGTTGAGATGGAGGAGCAGCACCTGTGGCGGCTCATGGCCGAGCACCTGTCGGCTCAGCCCGGCATAATAATCGATCTGCCGATCGGTATGGTCGAGATAGGCCGCACGGATCTTCCCGGCGTCTCCCACGGCGCCTGCCGCCAAGGCGCGGCCATAGGCTTTTTCGAATATATAGTCGGAACTGTCGATGGTCGAGGCTGCCGGCTCGTAGCCGCGCTCAGCCAGCAAGGCAGCGATGCCATCGCGCTTCTCCGGCGTATCGCCGGTGTGATTCATGGCAAAGCGCATGAAGCGCAGCGGCTGGCCGGCTTTGGCCATCAGGGGCCGGATCGTGGTCTCGCCCTGCTCGATCTCGGCCCTGATGCCGGCAAGATCGAGGCTGTTGGTGTCGATATGGGCATAGCCATGATTGCCGAGCGACAGGCCCTCGCGGGTCCAGGCCTCGAGAATGCCCGTCGCCGGCCTCCCGACGCCCTGCACGGCCGTCTCGACCACGAACCCGATGGCAGGCGCCCGATGGCGGCGCAACGTCGCCAGGACTTCGCTGTTGCGTGCGGCGACCTCGACCGGCGAGATATTGCCCGGTCTCGCCCCCACCGCGCCAGCAAAGGGCAGGTCATCAAAGGTGATGGCGACGCTTTTCACCGGCTCGGCCCGCGCCAGACCGATACCGGCTAATATCACGAGGACGCCCGCCAGAGCATCGCGCCGAAAAGTGGCAATCAGTTCTCGGCAAAATCCATACGACGTCGGCAGCCTGCGGCGCCGGACCCGATCGCAAAATCGGATCCGCGCCTGCAGCCACCGGCGCATGCCGCGCCTCAGGCGTCGACTTGGGCGGTCAGCGCATTGTCCTGGATGAACTCGCGGCGCGGCTCGACGATGTCGCCCATCAGCTTGGTGAAGATGTCCTCGGCCTCGACCACCTCCTTCACCTGCACCTTGAGCAGGGAGCGGGCATTGCGGTCGAGCGTGGTCTCCCACAACTGGTCGGGATTCATTTCGCCCAAGCCCTTGTAGCGCTGCAGGGACAGGCCCTTGCGGGCAGCATTGGTCAGCATCTCGAACAAGGCCACGGGACCGTGCACCTCGACCTCCTCGCCACGACGCGTGAGGGTCGCCGGCTTGCCATAGACTTCGCGCAGCGCCTGAGAGCGCTCGTCGAGCAGGCGGGCATCCACGGTGGCGAGCAATTGGGCGTCGAGCGTGTGGGCTTCCTTGACGCCGCGCACCATGCGCTCGAAGACATAGCCGCCCCTGTCGAGATGGCCGGTCCAGCCACGCTCGAATTCCTCGGCGATTTCATCGAGGCGGCGGGCGGTCTCCTCGGCCGCCTGCTGAGCCAGTGCGGGATCTGCCACCACCGCGATGTTCAGTGCGCCGGCGATGGCTGCCTGTTCCACCACGGTGCGGTTATAGCGGCTGTGGAGTTGCCCGAGCAGGGTGCGGATGGTGCGCGAATCCGTGATGACGCCGCGCAGATCCTGGCCAGCGCGTTCCTCGCCGCTACCGAGCCGCAGTACCGCCCCTTCGACGCCGGTGTCGATGAGATAGTCCTCGAGCGCGCGCTCGTCCTTGAGATATTGCTCGGACTTGCCGCGCGAGACCTTATAGAGCGGCGGCTGGGCGATGTAGATATGGCCGCGGTCGATGATCTCGCGCATCTGGCGGAAGAAGAAGGTCAACAGCAGCGTGCGGATATGGCTGCCGTCGACGTCGGCGTCCGTCATGATGATGATCTTGTGGTAGCGCAGCTTGTCCGGGTTGAATTCCTCCGAGCCGATGCCGGTGCCGAGAGCGGTGATCAGCGTACCGATCTGTTCGGAGGACAGCATCTTGTCGAAGCGCGCCCGCTCCACATTCAAAATCTTGCCGCGCAGCGGCAGCACAGCCTGGAACTCGCGGGAACGGCCCTGCTTGGCGGAACCGCCGGCCGAGTCACCCTCGACGATGAAGAGTTCGGACTTGGCGGGGTCGCGCTCCTGGCAATCGGCGAGCTTGCCGGGCAGGGAGGCAATGTCGAGCACGCCCTTGCGGCGCGTGAGTTCGCGGGCTCGGCGGGCGGCCTCACGCGCGGCGGCGGCTTCCGCCACCTTGCCGACGATGACCTTGGCCTCTGCCGGATGCTCCTCGAACCAGGTCGACAGCGCCTCGTTCATGGCGCTTTCCACCACCGGACGCACCTCGGAGGAGACCAGCTTGTCCTTGGTCTGGGACGAGAATTTGGGATCGGGCACCTTGACCGAGAGCACGCAGGTCAAGCCTTCGCGACAATCGTCGCCCGTCATTTCCACCTTCTCCTTCTTGGAGATACCGGAGGACTGGGCATAGCCGGTGACCTGGCGCGTCAGGGCGCCGCGCAGGCCGGCCAGGTGGGTGCCGCCGTCGCGCTGGGGAATGTTGTTGGTGAAGCACAGCACCGTCTCGTGATAGCTGTCGTTCCACCACATCGCCGCTTCCACGCCGATGCCGTCGCGTTCGACCTTCACATAGATGGGCGCCGGCACCAGGGCGGTCTTGGAGCGGTCGAGATAGCGCACGAAGGCGTCGAGGCCGCCTTCATACATCAGTTCCTCGCTCTTCTCGCCGCCATGGCGGCGATCGGTGAGTACGATGCGCACCCCGGAATTCAGGAAGGCGAGTTCGCGCAGGCGCCGCTCCAGCGTGGCGTAGTCGAACTCGACCTTGGTGAAGGTGCCGGTCGAAGGCAGGAAGGTCACCTCGGTACCACGCTTGTCGCCGGCCGGCCCCACCATTCTGAGCGGCGCATCGGCATCGCCATGGCTGAAGCTCATCGTGTGTTCGCCGCCGTCGCGCCAGATACGCAAAGTGAGCTTGGAGGAGAGAGCATTGACCACGGAAACGCCGACGCCATGCAGGCCGCCCGAGACCTTGTAGGAGTTCTGGTCGAACTTTCCACCGGCATGCAGCTGCGTCATGATCACTTCGGCCGCCGACACGCCCTCCTCGGCATGAATAGCGGTGGGGATGCCGCGGCCATTGTCGGTGACGGTGACCGAGCCGTCGGGGTTGAGCGTCACCGTGACGATATCGGCATGGCCGGCCAGCGCCTCGTCGATCGCATTGTCGACGACCTCGTAGACCATGTGATGCAGGCCCGAGCCGTCATCCGTGTCGCCGATATACATGCCGGGGCGCTTGCGCACCGCGTCCAGGCCCTTGAGGACCTTGATGCTGTCGGCGCCATAGTCATTTTCGGGCGTGTCGGACAAAGCGGGTTCAGCCATTGAGCAACTCATTCCTTGATTCGGAAAGGAATATAGGGATTCCCGACCCGAATTTCATGCCAAAACGGCACATTTTTGTGATTTATCAGATATTTATCAGTGGATGACTGGCATCTTTCATCGCGTAGCGATCGTCACCGCCGTGCCGGCGATGATGGTGCCGCAGCTTCGCGCCAGCAGCCGCATCGCCCGTGGGCTGGTGAGCAGGGACCGGGCCCGCCCGGCCAGGGCGATATAGAAGGCGAACACGGCCGCAAGCACCGCCTCGGTGACAATGGCGAGCTCGACGAAACTCGCCGGCGAAAGATGGCCGAGATCGATCAGATTGGGCAAAAGCGCAGTGTAGAACACCATCACCTTGGGATTGCCGAGGGTGATCGACAAACCGCCGAGGAAGCTGCGCCAGCCGCTTTCGCTGCGAGTGTCGCGATCGACGGCCTGGGCGAGGTTCGCCGTCGTCCATAACTTCCAGGCAAGATAGAGCAGATAGGCAACGCCCGCATATTTGATCACCAGGAAAACGCCAGCGAAGCTCTGCGCCAGCACGGCCAGGCCGGCCGCGGCAAATCCGAGCCAGACGAGATCGCCGAGCGCAATGCCGACAACAAAGCCCAGGCTCTCGCGTACCCCCTTGCCGAGCACACGCGCCACCAGCGCCGCGATGCCCGGCCCCGGCGTGGCCGCGGCCACGAACAGCGCGCCGGCATAGACGGCGAGGGCAGCGGGATCGAGCATGAGGAGGCTCCGGTGGGACCCCCTTATAGCCGGTCGTAGCCGGGGTGGGAAGCTTCCTGGGACCGCCGATCACTCCAGCGCCGACTGCGCGATCTTCGCTTCGGCCGCGCCGACGGCCTCGGGTGTGCCGACATGCAGCCAAACGCCGTCGAGACGCCGCCCGAACAGGCGGCCCTTGGTCTCGGCTGCATCGAACAACCGGTTTAGGGAGAAGATCTCACGCGTGCCCTCGAACAGTTCGGGCTTGATCAGCAGCACCCCGGCATAGGCGAAGGGGGCGGTCTCGTTCTCCCGCCGGCGCGAGAGCAGGCCCCGGCTGTCGAGATGATAGTCGCCCCGCCCGTCGAAGCCGATGCTGGTTGCCGTCGCCGCCACCAGCATCAGGATGTCCATGCGTTCGGGATCCCAAGCCGCCATGAGCGCCTCGAGATTGTTCTGCGGCCCCTCGATCCAGAAGCTGTCGCAATTGCAGACGATGAAGGGGGCCTTGCCGAGCGAGGGCAGGGCCTTGCGCACGCCACCGCCGGAATCGAGCAGGCCGGCGCGTTCGTCGGAGATCAGGATCTTCGGCTGCTGCCGGCCGGCGAGATGGGCCTCCATCTGCTCGGCGAGATAGTGAACGTTCACCACCGCAGTTTCGACGTCCGATGCGGCGAGACGATCGAGCACATGATCGATCAGCGGCTTGCCGGCGATCTCGATCAGCGGCTTGGGCCTGATATCGGTCAGGGGGCGCATGCGCTTGCCGAGGCCGGCCGCCAGCAGCATGGCGGTCGAGAAGGGGCGGGTCATGTGATACCGGTCCTCATATCAAGCTTAAAAAATGCTGGCGCATTCCCAGCTTGAACACCTGACGATTTTCGAAATCAAATCAAAGATTTGACGAAAACCATCAGAAGGAACCAAGAGTCATTGAAAATGACTCTTGGTATTATGACATCTTCGCTTCGATCGCGAAGACGAAGGTCTCGAACCATTCCCTCAGGTCGGCCAAGGTGGGATGGGCCAAAGCGCGGTCGAGATAGGCTCGGATGCGCGGAATATGCTTGAGATAAGCGGGCTTGCCGTCGCGCTTGTCGAGACGGGCGAACAGGCCGAGCAGCTTGGTATTGCGCTGGGCCGCCATCACCGCATAGGCGCGCGCAAAGCCGGCGGGATCGAAAGCCGCATCGGCGCCGCGGCGCGCCTTGACATAGCGCGTCAGGAGGTGGAGTTCGAGCTCCTGGTCCACGCTCACCCGAGCATCGAGACAAAGCGAAGCCACGTCATAGGCGGGCGGGCCGATCATGGCGTCCTGGAAGTCGAGCAGGCCGATGCGTTTGATGCCCTCGCGCTGGGGCAGCCACATCAGGTTCGGCGAATGCACGTCACGCAGCAGCCAGCTCTGCTCGCCCTTGACGACGGGCGCGAGGGCCGAGCGCCAGAGCGCCGTGAAATGATCGCGATTGCGTTGCGACAACTGGGGCGCGCCAATCATCGGCATGTACCATTCGATCAGAAGCTCGACCTCGATATCCAGGGCGCCGTGATCGAAGGGCGGGATCTTGTGGTTGATGGCCGACGCGACGGGCAGCGTATCCGGCAGCTCCATGCCATGCAGGCGGGCGAGCAGGTCGATGGCCACGCCATAGCGCTCGGCAACCGGCTTGTTGTCCTCGGCAATGAAGTCCGTGCCGAAATCCTCCAGCAGGAGCAGGCCATGCAGCAGATCCTCCTTGAGGATCTGCGGCGCCGAGAAGCCGCGCTCCGTCAACCCCTTCGCCATCGCCACGAAGGGTTTCACATCCTGGGAGATATGGGCGATCTGGCTGTAGGTCTTGCCGTAGCGCACCGGCGTGCGGTCGGTACGCGCCGGCGAATTCATCAGGATTATCGTGGAGTCCCCGCGCCTGAGGCGGGCATAGGAACGGGTCGAGGCATCGCCCTGGACATGTTCACGTGACGCATCCTGCCAGCCGGCATGGCGCAGGAAATCGCCGGTCTGCGAGAAGCGGCGCAGCCGGGACGACCACTCGCCTGTGCCCGTCAGCGTCGCGCGCCGAGCGGTCTCGCTGCGGCCGGCATGCACGAAGCGGATGTCGAGTCGGTCGGCGGGAAGCGTCTCGCCGGCCTTTTCAGGCCATTCGACCAGCACCAGCGCACCGTCGGGCGCCTCGTCCCAGCCCAGTTCGTCCAGCTCGCTGGCATGGCCGATGCGGTAGAGATCGGCATGCACAACCGGGAAAACCGGCGTGTCGTAGAGCTGGATCAACGTGAAGGTGGGGCTGGAAACTTCCAGCTCCGGATCCTCGGCAATCTCACGGATCAGGGCGCGGGCAAAGGCGGTCTTGCCGGCGCCGAGATCGCCCGAGAGGGTGACGAGATCGCCGGCCCGCAGCGTCGCCGCCAGGTCGCGGGCAAGCAGCTCGGTCGCCGCCTCGCTCGGGAGGTCGACGGTCCATTGGTGGGTCAGGAGATCGGTCAATGGGCTGGGCCTTCAGATCGTCGGAGCATAATCGTTAAGGTATGGAGCGCGATCCACGCGGATAGGCAGGCTTTTCATCATTCGGCAGCCTCCCTGTGGGCGGAAGCATCGACCGGAAAGCGGCAGGTCACGATGGTGCCGCGGCCTTCCTCGGAGACCAGTTCGACCGTGCCGCCATGCAGCTCCACGAAGGAGCGCACGATGGACAGGCCGAGGCCGACGCCACGATGGCCGCTCGAGCCGCCATGGGATTCGAAGCGGTCGAAGACGCGATCGATCACAGCCTGGGAAATGCCGCGGCCGCGATCCTCGACGCGGAAGACGATCTCTTGGCCCTTGCGCA
The DNA here is from genome assembly GCF_056754975.1 of Labrys sp. HAY1-8F. Lineage (NCBI taxonomy): Bacteria > Pseudomonadati > Pseudomonadota > Alphaproteobacteria > Hyphomicrobiales > Xanthobacteraceae > Labrys > Labrys sp. HAY1-8F. The sequence goes on from NZ_JBPGWZ010000002.1 coordinate 3,075,245, forward strand.
GGGCCGAGAGCGTCACGGTGCCGCCTGCCTGCGAGAAACCGATGGCGTTGGAGAGCAGGTTGAACAACACTTGGCGCACGCGCTGGCCGTCTGCCTCGAAATTGCCGATGGCCTGGCTCGCCTTCATCTCCAGCCGGACACCGGTCTCGGCCAGGCGCGGCTGCACTGCCTCGGCCACGCCCTGCATGGCTTCGCGGATATCGACCTTGCCGAGGTCGAGCGTCATGGCGCCGGCATCGATGGTGGCGAGGTCGAGGATGTTGTTGATGATGGCATAGAGCGCGTCGGAGGAGGTCTTGATGTAGCCGGCATATTGGCGCTGCTTCTCGTTCAGCGGCCCGGCGGCGCCATCGGCCATCAACTGCACGAAACCGATGATGTTGGTCAGCGGCGAGCGCAATTCGTAGGAAACATGGTGGACGAAGTCGTTCTTCAGGCGGGCGGCTTCCTCCAGCGCCTCGTTCTTCTCGACCAGGGCGTTCTCGAAATTCACCGAATCGGTGACGTCGGTGAAGGTGGCCAGCGTGCCGCCATCCGGCAGCGGCACGGTGGCGACGTCGATGACCGTGCCATCGACCCGCATCATGCGCTGGTCGGTGGAATGGCGGGCATCGCCGAAGGAGGTGATCACCCCCTTGAGCGCCTGCCAGACCGCCTCGTCGCGGAACAGGACCGAGCAGCGCGAGACCACGTCGTCGATATGAGGACGCTGCTCCAGCATCTCGTGCGGCAACCGCCAGATCGCGGCGAAAGCCGGATTGGACAGGCGCAGCCTGCCGTCGGACCCGAAGGCGGCGACGCCTTCCTTCAGATTTTCCAGCGTCTCGCCCTGGACGCGCGACAGCGCCTTGTAGCGGGCCTCCAGATCGATGCGCTCGGTGACGTCCTCGAACAGATAGGTGACGCCGCCGGCCGGATTGGGCGTGGTAACCACGCGCGAGGTGCGGCCATCAGGCAAATGCCACCAATGCTCGGCCGGTTCGAAGGCGCGATAGGCTTCATGCAGCTTCGATTTCCAGGCCCTGAAATCGGCCTGCTCGGGCAGGCGGCGCTGGGCGCGCAGGCGGTCGAGGATCTCACTGTCGGTCGGCTTGCCGTCCAGGAAAGCCGCGTCGAGCTGCCAGAGCGCCGCAAAGGATGCATTGTAGAAAGTGAGGTGCTGATCGGCATCGAAGATCGCTACGGCGGTGGCGAGCTGGTCGAGGGTGCGCACATGCGCCTCGATCTGGCGGCCGATATCGGCCCGCATCGTCTCGACTTCCGAGACGTCGATCGCCATGCCGGCCGAGCCGCGGGAAGAGGGAATGTCGATCACGTCGAGCGTGCGCCTGGCACCGCCGACCACAGCAGGCACGCGCTTGAGGAAGGATTTGCCATCATGCCGCGCAGCATTGGCCTCCTCGCGCGCCGGCCGGTCGAGCAGCTCGATATCACCGCTGAGGACGTCGTTCTCGTCCTGGGCATCCACAGCCCTGGCATAGGCCTTGTTGACCCAGACCAGCTTGTCGTTGGCGTTGCGCAGCCAGAGCGGCACCGGCGCCTCGTCGAGCAGAGAACGGATCGCCTCGATCTCCTCGCTGGCGCGGCGATGCCGGTCGGCGAGGCGGGCGAGTTCCAGGCGGTCGCCGGTGACGTCGCGCAGCCTGAGCACGGCACGACCGCCAATGGCGCGGCCATCCGCTTCGACATAACCGCCATGGCGCGAGCGCGCCACCATGTGGAAGCTCTCGCCGCGTCCGCGCAGCGCCGCGATGTGCTCCTCCAATGTGCGGGTATCGTGATAATCGAGCCAGCCCGTACCGATCAGGCCGCGGCGGGAGGGAGAGATGGCGACGCCCGGCAGTTCACCCGACAGCAGCGGCAGGTCCTCGGTGCCGGACCAGACCGCGATCAGCTGCGGCTCGGACATCAGCAGGGCTTCGGCACGCTCGGCGCGAGCGGCCAGCACCTGCGCTTCGGCCTTGGCGGCGCGGTCACGCTTGAGCCAGGCATTGCGGGCGCGCAGATAGAATACGGCGAGGCCCGTTGCCAGGATCAGCAGGCCGGCGAACAGAGCCAGCATGGCAAGGATGCGGCGATCGGCACTGGAGAGATTGCCGAACAGGCCCGATGTCGCCGGCACGGCATCGGCGGCCAATGCGGCTGATACGGGCAGCATGGCCGTCAAGGAAATGCCGGCGGACAAGCAGAATTTCCTGGCGAGGTCCGCGGATGGGCCTCGCCAGGAAATTCTGCTTGTGTTTGATATCTTGCAGATTCCTGCTGATCGGGTCCGTGGCCCGATCAGCAGGAATCTGCTTGGGAGTCCGCCTGGGAATCTCCACCCTTTGTGCCTGGCTTGCCGTCTGTCCTGTCGCATCTTGCTTCGACGAATCCCTTCGGTACCGGACAGGCGCCGGCGAATGACGTTCCGCTCACCCTGAAACGCAACGCGACGTTGGCAGGACCGCGACAGCCTCGCCCGTCCTTCGACGGGCGGAAACCGCCAGGCTGCTGCGACCCCGTCTGCCAAGGGCGCAGGCACCGACGCGCCCTGCCCTCGCACATTTGCGGGCCCCGCGGACCGAATGGAGATCGGCCCCGCCCACAAAGGGAACCGGCTGTCATTGCGCATGACGTCCGGCCTTGCGCGGAGGCGCGGCCTCCCGGTCTGCACGACCGTGAACCCGTCCCCCGAATCAGTTCACTTTACCCTCCCCTTGACTCCCGCCGGAAGAGGTCATTCGGCGGCTATGCAAGGAAATTTGCAGGTGAAGGCTCCCAATGAGGGAACCAGACATGACGAAGCGACCCGCCATCTTGGCACCGATTATGGTTACTACCGGCTTAACAAGCCTTGATCGCCGGCGGAAATCTCCGAGGGAACATGCAATCGGCAGCACAACAAAAACGCCGCCCCGGCAAGCGGGGCGGCGCGCAATATCACTTCACTATGATCTGATGGAAAAGAACGCCTTTCTACGCCTAGGTGATGAAACGTCCGGCGTGGCGGTTCAGTAGGCTTGGCTGTCAGGAAGCCGGTGGGCACCGTGCTGGACGGCATGGACCTTGCGGGGCTGGACGGCATTGTCACTGGTGCCGAAGCGCTGATCACTGTCACCCGTCTGTTGGGCCGAGGCGGGCGCACCGTATAATTCAGGCCCGGTAACCAGACGGCCATGGGCATTGGCGGCCGTAGCGGCAAGGACGATACCAAACGCTGCAATCGTAGAAATCGCAAAGATCTTCATGACCATCTCCTCGAAAACTCATATGAAAAACGAGCGTGCAATGATCCAGAAGGTACGACGTAGCGTCCACACTCGCAATTCACGAGAAAGATCTGAGGCGTGAATTATTCGTGATGACGAATTTACCGATAGGAATACATCGGAAACAATTCAGCAATACTTGCGGCAATTCTGCGATCAACGCGCTGCCATACATCCGGCAATGACGGCTTCAAAAGTCGGAAGCGATGCCTTTCACTTCCCAATCACCATAACGCACGGGTTCGGGGCCATCGCGGCCATTGATCTCGCGCGGATGCTCGACCGGCTTTTCCGCCTTGCGGCGCTCGGCCGCCTCCACGAGCGCGCGCTTGGCCGCTTCGCTCAGGACCTTGCCAGGCGCAGCATTGGGAGGCGTGTCGGATTCAGGAGCAGACATGGGTCCTCCATCGCAAATATGGTATGTTCGATCAAGTACTTCTGCGAAAGCCGGCTCGATTTCGCGGGAAGCGGCGAGCAATGCCTTGCCCGCTCGCAAAGACCATGAGACTTGACCTTTGGAAGGTGAAGCTCACCATGTCGGGATGGCAAGCCCGCTTCGCAGACTCTCCCCGTAGATGGGAGCCAGATCAAAAAAACGAAGAGCCGACTTGTCACAGCGGCAGGTGAGATTATAGTCAGGAAATAAATATTATCCGCAGTGAAGTTCGCGGAGCTTGGATTGCATGCCGGCGAGCATCTCCCACCCGGCGTCATGCAAGCAAGCCCCATCGGGCCAGCGGCGGCCAAGCAGCGCGGCGACGGCTTTGAACGAGGCCGGCGGAGCGCCAATAAGTATAGAAATCCAGACGCTCAAACCAACCGCCATAACGGCAGAGGGGAAGAATATATGACAAGAGTTGCCGTGATCGGTGCCGGTCCCTCGGGCTTGGCTCAGCTCCGCGCCTTCCAATCCGCCGCCCGCAAGGGCGCCTCCATTCCCGAAATCGTCTGCTTCGAGAAGCAGTCCGATTGGGGCGGACTGTGGAACTACACCTGGCGCACGGGCCTCGACGAATATGGCGAGCCGGTGCATGGCAGCATGTACCGCTATCTCTGGTCGAACGGCCCCAAGGAATGCCTGGAATTCGCCGACTATTCCTTCGAGGAGCATTTCGGCAAGCCGATCCCATCCTACCCGCCGCGCGCGGTGCTGTGGGACTATATCAAGGGCCGCGTCGAGAAGGCGGACGTGCGCAAATGGGTGCGCTTCAACACGCCGGTGCGCATGGTGCGCTTCGACGAAGCCACCAAGAAGTTCACGGTAACCGCGCATGAACGCACCGAAGACCGCATGTATGACGAGGAGTTCGACTATGTCGTTGTCGCCTCCGGTCACTTCTCCACCCCGAACGTGCCCTATTTCGAGGGCGTGAAGAACTTCAACGGCCGCGTGCTGCATGCGCATGACTTCCGTGATGCCCTGGAATTCAAGGGCAAGGACATCCTGCTTGTCGGCCGCAGCTATTCGGCCGAGGACATCGGCTCGCAATGCTGGAAATATGGCGCGAAGTCCGTCACCACCACCTACCGTTCCAAGCCGATGGGCTTCAAATGGCCAGCCAATTTCGAGGAGCGCCCGCTGCTGCAGCGCTTGGAAAACCGCACGGCCTATTTCGCCGACGGTTCCAGCAAGGAGGTCGACGCGCTGATCCTGTGCACGGGCTATCAGCACCACTTCCCGTTCCTGCCGGATGATCTGCGCCTGAAGACGGCCAACCGGCTGTGGGCCGACCATCTCTACAAGGGCGTGATTTTCGACGGGAACCCGCAGCTCTTCTACATCGGCATGCAAGACCAGTTCTACACCTTCAACATGTTCGACGTGCAGGCCTGGTGGGCCCGCGACGTGATGATGGGCCGCATCAAGCTGCCGCCGGAAGCCGAGCTCAAGGCCAATTTCGACGCCTGGCGTGCCCGCGAGGAAACTCTCGAGAATGCCGAGCAGATGATCTGGTACCAGGGCGACTATGTGAAGGAACTGTTGGCCGAGACCGACTATCCCCAGTTCGACATCGAAGCCACCAACAAGACCTTCATGGAGTGGGAGCACCACAAGATGGAGGACATCATGGGCTTCCGCGACCATGGCTACCGCTCTCTGATGACCGGCACCATGGCGCCCAAGCACCATACAAGCTGGGTGGAGGCGCTCGACGACAGCATGGAAACCTATCTGCGCACGGAGCCGGAGGCAGCCACCAAGGTGGCGTAAGGCAGCCGCGATCGGAATTCAGGACGCCGGCCCCGACTCACGCGGGGCCGGTGTTTGCGTTTCCTGGGACCGCCAGGGGTTCAACGCTCCTCCCGCCCGATTTTTTCAGCCAGGAAATCCACGAAAGCGCGGATGCGGGCGGCTAGGTGGTCATGGCCGACGAAGACGGCATGGATCAGCTCGACGTCGAGGGCGTTGTAGTCCTCCAGCACCGGCACCAACAGCCCGGCATCGATATCCGGCTGAACGTGGAAACGGCCGAGGCGTACCAGCCCGAGGCCGTCCATGCAGAGCTTGCGCATGGTCGGCCCATTATTGGCCATGAGATTGCCGGCGACCTGCACACGCCGCACCATGACCGAGCCGGGGTCGCGGAACGGCCAGCTGTCGAGGCCGCGCCGGAAGTTGAACAGCAGGCAATTGTGCCTCTCGAGGTCCTCGGGCCTGTCGGGCATGCCATGACGGGCGAGATAGCCGGGCGAAGCAGTGATCACCCGCCGGCTTTCCAGGATCTTGCGCGCCTTCAGCCCCGAATCGCGAAGGGGCCCCGAACGGATCGCGATGTCGGCCCTTTCCTCGACGAGGTCGATGACCTCGTCCGTGAGGGAGAGGTCGAGCTCGACCTTGGGATAGCGCGCCAGGAAATCGGGCAGTACCGGCACCACGCAGCGCGCCCCGAATCCCACCGACGCACTGACACGCAGCCGCCCTGATGGCACGACCTCGCCGCCGCTCGAGATCATCCGCTCCGTCTCTGCGATGTCGGCGAGGATGGCTTGGGCGCGCGCGAGATAGGTCTCCCCCTCGGGCGTGAGCTGCAGGGTCCGCGTGGTCCGCACCAGCAGGCGGGCGCCGAGCCTGTCCTCGATCCTGGTAACGAGCTTGCTCACCGCCGAGGGGGACAGATGCAGCTTGCGCCCGGCGGCCGAGAAACTGTGCAACTCGGCCGCGGTGACGAACACCTCCATTTCGCCGGCCCGATTGTCCATGGCAGCCTCTTATGAATTCAATTCAAAGCTATTCACCCATTATGCCGGATTATCGTGGCAATGCGTAGCGATCATATTGGTCCCAACACTCATTCACCCTTATCGGGACCATTCTCATGCCCCTCGCCCTCCTTGCCCTCACGATCGCGGCCTATGCGATCGGCACCACGGAGTTCGTAATCGTCGGCCTGCTGCCGACGGTCGCCGCCGATCTCGGTATCACCCTGCCGCTCGCCGGCCTGATCGTCAGCGTCTACGCCCTCGGCGTCACCTTCGGTGCACCCATCCTCACCGCCCTCACCGGACGTCTTGGCCGCAAGGGCCTGCTGCTCGGCCTGATGGCGCTGTTCGTCGTCGGCAACAGCGCGGCCGCGCTCAGCCCCAGCTATGAATTGCTGCTGGTCGCCCGCGTACTCTCTGCCTTCGCCCATGGCGTGTTCTTCTCGGTGGGTGCCACCATCGCAGCCGATCTTGTCGCACCCGATCGTCGTGCCTCGGCCATTGCCATGATGTTCATGGGGCTGACGGTGGCGATCGTTACCGGCGTGCCGCTTGGCACCTTCATCGGCCAGAGCTTCGGCTGGCGCGCCACCTTCTGGGGCGTCGCGGGCCTCGGCCTGATCGCCTTCATTGCCATCGCCGTGCTGCTGCCCGCCACGCTGCGCAAGGCGCCGCCGGCCAGGCTGATCGATCAGGTCCGGGTTCTCGGCAGCGGCCGCCTGCTGCTCGTCTTCGCCATGACGGCGCTCGGCTATGGCGGCACCTTCGTCGCCTTCACCTATCTTGCCTCGATCCTGGAGAAGATCACCGGCTTTGCCGCCGGTAGCGTCAGCCTGATCCTGGTGCTCTATGGCGCGGCGATCGCCGTGGGCAATCTCGTCGGCGGCCGCATCGCTGACCGCAATCCCGCCAAGGCCCTGATCGTCCTATTCGCCCTGCAGGCTGCCGTGCTGGCCGTCTTCGCCTTCACCGCGACCTCGCCCATGCTGACCCTGGTGACGCTGGCAGCCCTCGGCTTCCTGTCCTTCGCCAATGTGCCGGGCTTGCAGCTTTATGTGGTGCAGCTTGCCAAGGCCCATCGCCCGGCCGCCGTCGACGTCGCCTCTGCCCTCAATATCGCCGCCTTCAATCTCGGCATCGCACTGGGTGCCTGGATCGGTGGCCTGGTGGTGGCTTCACCGCTCGGCTTGGGCATGACGCCCCTGATCGGTGCTGCCTTGGTCGCCGCCGCCCTCGTGCTGACGCTGTGGAGTGCCGCGCTCGACCGCCATCCCGAGGCCATCGGCCAGTCGGCCTGATCTAGTTCCGTTTCTCGAAAGGACATCATCATGGACTATCGTCGTCTCGGCGCATCCGGCCTGAAAGTGCCGGTCCTCAGTTTCGGCGCCGGCACTTTCGGCGGCAGCGGCCCGCTATTCGGCGCCTGGGGTACCACGGATGAGAAGGAGGCGCGCCGCCTTCTCGACATCTGCCTGGAGGCCGGCGTGACCCTGTTCGACACCGCCGACGTCTATTCCAATGGGGCATCCGAGGAGGTTCTCGGCGCCGCCATCAAGGGCCGGCGCAGCGAAGTGCTGATCTCGACCAAGACCGCCTTGCCGATGGGCGACGGGCCCGGCGATTACGGCACCTCGCGCGAGCGCCTCATCCGCTCCGTCGACGCTGCGCTCCGCCGCCTCGGCACCGACCATATCGACCTCCTGCAGTTGCATGCCTTCGATGCGGGCACGCCGATCGAGGAGGTGCTCTCGACGCTGGACGGCCTCGTCCAGGCAGGCAAGGTCCGTTATCTCGGCGTCTCCAACTTCTCGGGCTGGCAGATCATGAAGTCGCTCGCCATCGCCGACCGGCATGGCTGGACACGCTATGTCGCAAACCAGGCCTATTACTCCCTGATCGGCCGCGACTATGAATGGGAACTGATGCCTCTCGGCCTCGACCAGGGCGTCGGCGCCCTGGTCTGGAGCCCGCTCGGCTGGGGTCGCCTCACCGGCAAGCTCCAGCGCGGCCAGGCGCTGCCGGCCGGCAGCCGTCTGCACCAGACCGCCGATTTCGGCCCACCGGTCGAGGACGAACGCCTCTACCGCGTCATCGACGCCCTGAACGAGGTCGCCGCAGAAACCGGCAAGAGCGTGCCGCAGATCGCCATCAACTGGCTGACGAGCCGCCCCACCGTCTCCTCGGTGATCATCGGCGCCCGCAATGAGGAACAGCTCAGGCAGAATCTCGGCGCCATCGGCTGGAGCCTGACGCCGGAACAGCGCAAAAAGCTCGACGCGGCGAGCAGCGTGGAAGCGGCCTATCCCTACTTCCCCTATCGCCGCCAGGAAGGCTTTGCCCGCCTGAACCCGCCGGCAGCATGAGGGGGAGTCAGAGAGCCTCAGGCCATTCCTGCGACGTGTGTAAAATCGTGAGTATTTCGATATCGGCGTCCGCAACACGATAGGCAATGATATAGGGAATATCGCCCAGAACGAGTTCACGCGTACCGCCGATCCGTCCCGCTCGACCCAGGGCCGGATTGGCTTTCAAATGCTCGGCTGCCGACACAATTCGCGCAACCACTCGCTTGGCCGCTGCTGAGTTATCACGAGCAATATGATCGCCTATGGAGTCGAGACGACGAAGCGCCCGCCTGGTCCAACGCAGGACTGCCACGCCCGTCAGGACCGCAGATATTTGGCCAGAACGGTTTCGACCTCGGCGTCCGTGGCGAAGTCTCCCCGATTGGCATCGGCAAGGCCCGCTTCGATCTCCGCAAGCTGCCAAGACTTCTCGGGCGACAAAGTCTTCAATCGCCCGAGCAGCGACGTAAGATCGCGAGCGATCAAGCTTGGCGGCCAGGCGGTCGAGCCTGTCCGTCGTTTCGTCTGCGAGTTCGAACTGTGAAAGCACTCATGCCGCACCTATGTGGTTCTTTTTGAATGTAATCGAACCACATAGGTTCACAAGATGTGCCTTCACCCCTTCACCCGCTCCATCTTCGGATCGTAGAGCGGTTCGAGGAACACCTGCGCCTTCACCCGTTCGGTGGCGACTTCGAGCTCGTAGCTGCCGGAAAGCACATAGTCGGCATCGACGCCGGCGGGATCGCGCACATAGCCGTAGCCGACATTCTTGCCCACCGTGTAGCCGAAGCCGGCCGAGGCCAGCCAGCCGCAGCGCTTGCCATTGCGATAGATGGTTTCGCGTCCGAGCAGGATGACCTCGGGATCGGCGACGGTGAAGCCCGCGAGCAGGCGCGGCAGCGGCCTGGCGGCTTGGTCGAGCAGCGCCTCGCGGCCGAGGAAGGGGATGTCCTTCTTCAGCTTCGCCGCCCAGCCGAGCCCAGCCATCAAAGGCGAATGGTCCGGCCCGATTTCGCCGCCCCAGGCCCGGTAGCCCTTTTCCAGGCGCAGCGATTCGATGGCGCGATAACCGGCATTGACCAGGCCGAGCGGAGCACCCGCTGCCATCAGCGCGTCATAGACCGTCAGCGCAAACTCCATCGGCACATGCAGTTCCCAGCCGAGCTCGCCGACATAGGTCACGCGTAGTGCCAGGACGCGTGCCCCGGCGATGTGCAACGGCCTGGCACTCCCGAAGGGCGCCGCGGCATTTGAGAGATCCTCAGCCGTAAGCCCGCCGAGAATCTCGCGCGCCTTGGGGCCCATCAGCACCAGCACGGCAAATTGCGAAGTGACGTCCTCGACCTGGACATCGAGCCCATCGGGGACGTTGCGCCGGATCCAGTCGAAGTCATGGCTGGCAAAGCCGGTGCCGGTGACGAGGTAGTAGCTGCCATCCCCGAGCCTGGCCACGGTGAGGTCGGTCTCGATGCCGCCCTTGCGATTGAGCATCTGGGTGTAGCTGAGGCTGCCCGGCTTCTTGACCACGTCGTTGGCGCAGAGCCAGGACAGCGCCTTGTCGGCATCGCGCCCCTTCACGGTGAACTTGGCAAAGGAGGTCTGATCGAACACCACGGCCGCCTCGCGGCAGGCCTTATGCTCGCGGCCGACGGCAGCGAACCAGTTCTGGCGGTCATAGCTATAGACGTCCCTGGCGTCCTCGCCAGCGGCAGCGAACCAATTGGGCCTCTCCCAGCCGAGCTTCTCGCCGAACACGGCGCCCTGCGCCCTCAGCCGGTCATAGAGCGGCGAGCGGCGCAAGGGACGGCCGGACTGGTACTCCTCGAAGGGCCAGGCCATGGTGTAGTGCTTGGCATAGGCCTCCATGGTCCGCTGGCGCACCCAGCCGGTATCGAGCGTGTTCTTGCCGAAGCGGCGGATGTCGACGGCCCACAGATCATAGGGAGGCTCGCCCTTGGCCACCCATTCGGCCAGGGCCATGCCGGCGCCACCGCCCGAGGCGATGCCGAAGGCGTTGAAGCCGCAGCCGACATAGATACCTCGGGTTTCCGGCGCCGCGCCGAGGATGAAATTGCCGTCCGGCGTGAAGCTTTCGGGCCCGTTGATGAACTGCTTGATGCCGGCATTTTCCATGGCGGGCACACGACCGATGGCAAGCTCCATCAGTGGTTCGAAATGGTCGAGATCGTTCTCCAGGAGCTGGAACTCGAATGGCGAGGTGGCCGAGGTATTGGCCCAGGGCTTCGGATTGGGCTCATAGCCGCCCATCACCAGGCCGCCGACCTCCTCCTTCCAATAGGTGAGGCGATCGGGATCGCGCAAGGTCGGCAGGTTGGAGGTGATGCCCTCGATCCGCTCGGTGATCAGATATTGATGCTGCATCGACACCAAGGGGATGTTGACCCCAGCCATGCGGCCGATCTCGCGCGACCACTGGCCGGCACAGATCACGATCTTTTCGGCCTGAATGCGGCCTCGATCGGTAAGCACGGCCTTGGCGACGCCGCCCTCGACCTCGATGCCGGTGATGGTCACGCCCTCGCGGAAGCTGACGCCGCCCATGCGCGCGCCCCTGGCGAGCGACTGGGTGATGTCGGACGGCGAGGCCTGACCGTCCGTCGGCAGGAAGGCGGCGCCGACCACGTCGTCCACCTGCATCAACGGCCACAGGTCCTGAGCCTCCTTCGGGCTGAGCAACTGCATTTCCAGGCCGAAGGAGGTCGCCGTGGTGGCCTGCCGCTTCACCTCGGTCCAGCGTTCCTGGTTGCAGGCGAGCCTGAGGCCGCCATTGCGCTTCCAGCCGGTGGCGAGGCCCGTTTCCCGCTCCAGCTGGTCATAAAGGGCGACGGAATAGCCGAGGAGCTGGGTGATGTTGGCATTGGTCCTGAGCTGGCCCACCAGGCCGGCGGCATGCCAGGTCGAACCTGAGGTGAGCTTGCCGCGCTCGAGCACCAGCACGTCCGTGAGCCCCATCTTGGCGAGGTGATAGGCGGTGGAACAGCCGATGATGCCGCCACCGATGATGACGATCTTGGCGGAAGTGGGCAGGTCGGACATGGAGATCTCCTGGGAGCGCGGGCGTCCTCGCCCGCTCTTGGAAACACGACGCATGGAGGAAACAGCGGGCGAGGACGCCCGCGCTGCCAGGGACTACTCGTCCCGCCACGCCTGATAGGCAGCCTCGTAGCGCCGCAGATTCTCGGCGGTATAGGCGGCATAGTCGAAATCGAGGCTGGAATGGATCTCGGACACCATGCTCCACAGGGTCTCGCGCAGCAGCGAGGCCGCAGTCATGGCGGCAAGGCGCCGGCGCAACCCGTCATCGATGGGCCGTTCGAAATAGGCCTCCGCCAGGGTTTCGCGCGCCGCGGCATCGAGCTCGGAATTGGAGGCGAGACCGCCAAGGTCGAACAAAGGCGAGTTGAAGCCGGCATAGTCCCAATCCACAAGCCAAAGCCTCTTGCCGTCGTCGAGGAAATTGGCGGCGAGCAGGTCGTTGTGGCCGAAGACGATATCGACAGGACCGACGCCTTCTTCCAGGCGTTCGCTCTCGGTCAGCAGGCGCGGCAGCAATTGCAGATGCCGGCTCGCTCCCTCCCTCAGTGTATGGCCGTAATCACGCACGACCTGGAACACCCAGAAGATCGCCGCGGGGCCCCGAAAGAAGCGCGGCATCTCGCGATGGCAGCGCCGGATGAGGTCGATCATGGCCTGATGGTTGCGGGGGTCGCGCACGTCCTCGGGCGTGAAGGTGCGCCCCTCGATGAAGCGCAGCACCAGGGCACCCGGCTCGTGGTGCACCACTTCCGGCGAGATGCCGGCCGCGAAGGCGGCCTTGCTGGCCGCCAATTCATTAGTGCGACTGATCTGGTGTAGGGGAATGTCATCCCCGATGCGCACGACATAGCGGCCGCTGCCGTCATCGACGGTGAAATTGGTGTTGGTGATGCCGCCGCCGAGCGGCTGCGGATCGACCCTGCCGTGCCAGCACATCAGGGTCGCCGCCCTCTCGCGGGGGCTATGAAGCGGCACCTTGGGCATGGCGGCTCCGGATGGTTTATTCAATGTTGAGGGAGCCTAACCCGATCGGTACCAAATCGTCCAGATATCCCGTCTCACAATACCAGGCTTGCGCAGCGCTTCGGTGCCCGCGATGCCGACGCCTTAATAATTCTTATGCCGTCTAAGCCTTGGCTTTTCGCGCCGCATGCGACAAAAGGGATCCGGAAAAGGCTGATGGCGGCAATGCAGTCGTCCGCTAGCGAACGTTTAGGAAAGAGCCGTTCGATATTAAGACATCGGATTTACGATCGGCTCGATGAGAGACTTCAGGGGAGATTCATCGTCTCCATTGGCAAAATGACGTTGCGGCAGGGCCGGAGTTCTTTTGTGATTCGAGTGCAACGGTGACATGGTAGCCGGCCGGACAGATCGGGTGATCACCCCGACGACGCGAAGCTCCACCCAGATCATGGAGTGCCACGATTGCGGGCTTCTGCATGACGTGCCGCCGCTCCAGGACGGCATGCGCGCGCGCTGCTCGCGCTGCGGCGCCACGATGGAGCATTATCGCGCCATCTCGCTGAGCCACGCCTACGCCTATAGCTGGGCCGGTGCCATCTGTTTTGCCATGGCCAATTTCCTGCCCTTCATCAAGCTCGAAATATCCGGGCGCGCGCAGGTGGCCAGCCTCGTCACCGGCATCAAGGCGCTCTACGACCAGGGATTGTGGGAACTGGGAATCGTCGTCGCCTTCACCATGCTGGTGGCGCCGGGCCTGCAGATTCTCGCCCGCCTCACGGTCCTGACCGGGCTGAGGATGCGGCGCCCGCCGCGCTGGCTGCCGCTCGTCCATCGCGGCGCCAGTTTCGTCGGCCGCTGGGCGATGATCGAAGTCTATATGCTCGGCCTTCTCGTCGCCTATGTGAAGCTGATCGATCTCGCACACGTCGATCTCGGCCCCGCCGTGTTCGCCGTGGTGGCGCTGATGCTGGTGACGGTGGCGACCGGCTCCCTCCTGGACGACGAAACCATCTGGCGCAGCTTTGCGCGCAAGGGCGTGGCTCCCCATCCTCCCCGGGTGGATCCGAGCCGCCCGACCGCCCTGTGCGAATCCTGCTGGCTCGTGTCGAACCTGCCCGCTTCCGGCCATGACGCGGCCTGTCCACGCTGTTCGGCGCCCCTGCATCAACGCAAGCCCAACAGCCTCACCAGAACCTGGGCCCTGCTGATCACCGCCGCCATCCTCTACATACCGGCCAATCTCTTCCCGATCATGACGGTGATCTCGCTCGGGCATGGCGAGCCCGATACCATCATCAGCGGTGTCATCGCCCTGGCCGATGCCGGTTTGTGGCCACTGGCCGCCCTGGTCTTCTTCGCCTCGATCCTGGTTCCCGTGCTCAAATTGGCGGGCCTGACGATGCTGCTGATCACCACCCAGCGCGGCTCGACCTGGCGTCTGCAGGACAGGACGGTGCTCTACCGGATCATCGAGTTCGTGGGACGCTGGTCGATGATCGACATCTTCATGATCTCGATCCTGGTCGCCCTGGTGCAGCTGGGCGAGATCGCCACCATCGAGCCCGGCATCGGGGCGATCGCCTTTGCCAGCGTGGTGATCATCACCATGATCGCCTCCGAATCATTCGACCCACGGCTGATGTGGGATGTCTTGCGCCGCGACACAGGGAAGAAGGGCCATTGACCGACTCCGACGCCTCCAAGAACGGCAGTGACACGGCCACGCCGGATATCGATCCGCCGCGCCGTCGCCGCCTGTCCGCGATCTGGCTGATCCCGATCGTGGCGGCCGGGATCGCGCTCTATCTGGGCTGGGTCACGCTGTCGGAGAAGGGGCCCGTGATCACCATCACCATGCGCACGGCGGAAGGGCTGGAGCCGGGCAAGACCCAGATCCGCTACAAGGCCATCGTCTTCGGCACGGTGAAGAGCGTCGCGCTTGCGCCGGACGGCAGCCACGTCATCGTCGCCGCCGATATGACCAAGCAGGCCGAACCGCTGATGCGCGAGGGCACGCTGTTCTGGGTCGTCAGGCCGCGCCTGTCGGCCAGTTCCGGTATTTCCGGCCTGTCGACCATCATCTCCGGCGTCTATATCGAGTTCGATCCCGGCAAGGCCGGCACGACAGCCGACAGCTTCGCCGGCCTCGAGCTGCCTCCCGTCATTCCCACCGACGCGCCCGGAACGGAATTTGCCCTGAAGACCACGCAGATCGGTTCGATCAGCGCGGGATCGCCGATCTTCCATCGCGGCCTCGAAGTCGGTCAGGTCCTCGGCTACGATTCCTCCAACCTCGCCGACGGCATCACCATCCGCGCCTTCGTCAGGGATCCCTATGACAAGGAAGTGCGCACCAGTACCAATTTCTGGAATGCCTCCGGGGTCTCCCTCACCACCGGTCCCCAGGGCTTTCGGCTCCAGCTCGATTCCATCCAGGCCCTGCTCGCGGGCGGCATCGCCTTCGATACGCCGGCCGACGTGCTTTCGAACGAGCGCGCCGCTCCCAAGACGGCTTTCACCCTCTACCGGGACCAGGCCAGTGCCGACGAGGCCAAATATACCGTTCGCCTGCGCTATCTGGTCTATTTCGATTCCTCGGTCGGCGGCCTTGCCGCCGGTTCCAACGTGGAGTGGCATGGCCTCAAGATCGGGCAAGTGGTCAGTATCAACCTGCAATATGACGTCACCAAAAACACGCCGCGCGCGCCGGTGCTGATCGAAATCGAGCCGCAGCGCATCCAGATCGTCGGCGCGGACGGCCCGATCAATCCCGAAACCGTGCTGAAATCGCTGGTCGCCAAGGGCCTGCGCGCCGAGATCAAGACCAGCAATTACCTGACTGGCCAGAGCGTGGTGTCGTTCGACATCGATCCCAAGGCCGGGCCGGCGGAACTGGGAACCGGCGCTATCTATCCGGTGATCCCGACCAGTCCGAACCAGTTCGATTCGGCCCTGCGTTCGGTCAACGACATCCTCGACCGCATCTCGAAACTGCCGCTGGACAAACTGGTGGTCCAGGCCAACGACACCATGAAGTCGTTCCAGGACCTTGCCGCCGGACCGGAGATCAAGGAATCGCTGCGCTCGCTCGCCGGCGCCCTCACCTCCGCGAGGGAACTGATCGACAAGGCCAAGACCGATCTCGCCCCGGCAATGCAGAGGCTGCAGCCGGTGCTCGACACCGCCCAGCAGTCGATGAAACGCATCAATTCCACCCTGGGCTCCTTCGACCAGGGCTATGGCAGCTCGTCCAGCTTCAAGCGCGACCTCACGCGCCTGATGTCGCAGGTCGACGATGCCGTGCGGTCCATTCGCGTGCTCACCGACTATATGCAGCAGCACCCCGAATCCCTGATCCGGGGCAAGACCAGAGGAAGCAACTGATGCCGTTCTCCTCCTTCCGTCGTTCTGGACGCATCGCGGCCCTCACGGGCCTGGGCCTGGCTCTCTGCCTGCTCGCGGCCTGCGCATCGCCCGAGGCCAAGATCTACACCCTGGCCTCCCAGGGCGGACAACGGGTGGCGGGCCGGCCCGTCTCGGTGTCGATCGAAACGGTGGATGTCGCCAAATATCTCGATCGGCCACAGTTGGTGCGCCGCTCCGGCGACGTCCAGCTCGGCGTCTCCGAGTTCGAACGCTGGGGCGAGCCGATGGGCTCCATGGTGCAGCGCGTGCTCGCCGAGAATTTGCGCCGGCGCCTGCCCGCCGGCTCGCTGGTGACCACCAGCCAGACCGTGTCGGGCAAGGAAGCGGCGACGCTGGAGCTTTCGGTCAGCCGTTTCGACACCAATGCCGAGGGCGTGGTCATGCTGCAGGCGCAATGGCGGCTGCATTACCGCAATGGCGGCCGCAGTGCCGCCGCCCAGGCCAGCATCGCCGTGCCCCCGGCCGATACCGGAGCGCCCGCCCAAGTCGAGGCGATGAGCTCGGCCCTCGACCAGCTCGCCGGACACATCGCCGCCAAGCTGCGCTGAAGGGACGAACGCCGGACCGGCTGAGTCAGGACAACGGCTTGGGCGAGCTGACGGAATTGATGAAGGAGCGCGACATTCGTGCCCCCTCGCCCCGTCCTTACGGGTATCGGCCACTCCACTTGGAGTGGGCTGGGATACAGGTGAGGGGCTTCGCTACGCTCCATTTGGTATCCCTCGCGCAGCTCCTCATCCCTGCCTTCTCCCCGTAAGAACGGGGCGAAGGAGTGGCTGGCGTTGCGCCTTCCCCCAACCATCGTGCAGTTGCCTTCGTCACTTCGAAAAAATTTCGCCGCCATGTCACAGCGGCGGAGGCTGGCTCGTCATGTCTGCGCAAACCGATCAAGAGGACATGATCATGAAAGCCAGACTGAACCCCTTCGCCGCCTCGCCCGCCATCATGAAGCAGTGGCTCGATTTCTCGACCGGGATCGACGGCCTCGAGACCAGCCTGATGGAACTGGTGAAGATGCGCGCCTCTCAGATCAATGGCTGCGGCTTCTGCCTGCATATGCACGCCCTCGACGCCCGCAAGCTTGGCGAGAGCGAGGAGCGGCTCTATCTGCTCGACGCCTGGCGCGAATCGCCGCTCTATAACGAACGCGAACGCGCGGCCTTGGCCTGGACGGAAGCCCTCACCTTGGTCGCCGACAAGCGCGCGCCCGACGACGTCTACGAAGCGGTGAAGGCGCAGTTCACCGAGGAGGAACAGGTGAAACTCACTTTGCTGATCGTCGCCATCAATGGCTGGAACCGGGTCAATGTCGGCTTCAATGCCGTGCATCCGGTGCGCGCGAAAGCGGCGGCCTGATGCCGGGCGTCCTCCAGAGCGATGCGGCTGCAAGCTTCGATCCCTTGCGGCCGCGCCTGATCCGCATCGCCTATCGCATGCTGGGATCGGTCGCCGACGCCGAGGACGTGGTGCAGGATGCCTTCCTGCGCTGGCTCGACGCGGATCGCAGCGAGGTGCGCGAGCCGATGGCCTTCCTCACCCGCGCCGTCACCCGGCTCTGCCTCGACGTGCTCAAATCGGCCCGACGCCAGCGCGAGACCTATATCGGCCCCTGGCTGCCCGAGCCGATGATCGAGGAGGGCGAGGACGAGGTCGAGGACGTCACCTTGCCGCTGATGCTGGCGCTCGAGCGGCTTTCGCCGCTGGAGCGTGCCGCCTTCCTGCTCCACGACGTCTTCGGCGTTTCCTTCGACGAGATCGCTGAGACCATCGGGCGCGATCCCGCCGCCTGCCGCCAGCTCGCCAGCCGGGCCCGCACCCATGTCCGCGCCTCCAGGCCGCGTTTCGACATGCCGAAGAAGCGTGGACTGGAGATCGCCCACGCCTTCTTCGCGGCCTCGCGCAGCGGCGACATGACAGCGCTGCAGGCCCTGCTGGCCGCCGATGTCGCCGTGCATTCCGATGGCGGCGGCAAGAAGCCGGCCGCGATGAAGCCGATCTTCGGCCTCGATGACGTGATGAAGCTGCAGGCCGGCCTCGCCCACTACTTCGCCGAGACCATGTCAAAGCTGGTGCGCTACACCTATATCAACGGCCTGCCGGGCTTCATCACCATCGAACGCGACGACACGCTGCAGACCACGGCCCTCGACATACGCGATGGCCGGATCGTCGGCATCTACGTCACCCGCAATCCCGACAAGCTCAAGCATATCGGGGAGACAACCCTGCATTGAGGGGGAGATGGCAGCAAGCTTGGTTTGAGGTAGCGCTGCCCCTCACCCTTACCCTCCCCGTAAACGGGGCGAGGGAGACTTCCATGTCCCGCCCTATCCAGCAGGCGCCCTGTCTCGCATCGAGGCGCAACGTCTGACACCCCTCGCCCCGTCCTTACGGGGAGAGGGTAAGGGTGAGGGGCGGCACGACTGTAGGAAATCTACACCCCTACCCCCGCGTCGGGATCTTCAGCCCGCCGAACATCACATTGCGTGTCAGCGGACGATTGAGGAAGTCATGCGGAAAGCCGAGTTCGATGGCACTGGCCGCCTCGAGCCGGTCGCGCTGCTCGTCCGAGAAGCTCACCTCGAGCGCGCCGAGATTGTCCTCGAGCTGGGCCAGCGTCCGGGCACCGATGAGGGGCGAGGCGACCGCGGGATTGGCGAGTGTCCAGGCCAGCGCCACCTGCGAGGGCGTATGCCCGGTCTCGCCCGCGACCGCCTTGACCACTTCAGCAATGTCGAGGCCGCGTTCGGTGAGCGCCCCATTGCCCAGCGCGACATTGCGGCGGGTGCCCGAAGCTTCGGCCGAGCCGCCGCTGTCGTCGAGATCCGCTCGGCTATATTTGCCGGCGAGCACGCCGCTGGCCAGCGGCGACCAGGGAATGACGCCGAGACCCAATTCGCGGGCCATCGGCACCAGCTCGCGCTCGATGGTGCGCTCGATCAAATTGTATTCGACCTGCAGGGCGATCAGCGGCGCCCAGCCGCGGAGATCGGCGATGGTCTGCATGCGGGCGATCTGCCAGGCCGGGGCATCCGAGATGCCGGCATAGACGATCTTGCCCGAGCGCACGAGGTCGTCGAGGCCGCGCAGCACTTCCTCCACCGGCGTGGTGAAGTCCCAGGCGTGCAGATAGAGCAGGTCGATATAGTCGGTGCCGAGCCGCTTCAGACTGTCCTCGACCGAACGCACCATGCTCCTGCGGTGATTGCCGCCGGAATTGGGATCGCCGGGGCGGGAGGGCAGCGTGTATTTGGTGGCGATCACCAGCCGGTCGCGGCGGTCGGCGGCGAAAGCGCCGACGAAGCGCTCGGACGTGCCGTTGGTATATTGGTTGGCGGTGTCGATGAAATTGCCGCCGCGGTCGACATAGGCGTCGAAGATACGGCGGGCCTCGGCTTCGTCGGCGCCCCAGCCCCAATCCGTGCCGAAGGTCATCGTCCCCAGCGACAGTGGGGATACCCTGAGGCCCGAGCGGCCGAGAAGGCGGTAGTCATCCAAAGCGAGTGTCATGGCGGTCATCCTCCGTTGCGATGCTGCCGGGAAGATGGTCCCTGGAGACTGCTTCGTTAATGCTATAGAATGCGCATGGCTTATGAAGGAAAGCATATAGAATGCGCGGCAGCGAGCATGTAGAATTGCGGGCTTTCGTCGCCGTGGTCGAACATGGCAGCTTCGCGCGGGCCGCCGCCCATCTCGGCCTGTCGCCTTCGGCCCTGAGCCAGACCATCCGCTCGCTGGAGGAGAGGCTCGGCGTTCGCCTGCTCAACCGTACCACCCGCAGCGTGGCACCGAGCCAGGCTGGCGAGCGCTTCCTCGCCCGGCTGCGCCCGGCGCTGTCCGATCTCGACGCCGCCGTCGCGGATGTACGGAGCCTGCGCGACAGTCCTGCCGGCCTGCTGCGCATCAACGCCACCCGTATCGCCGCCATCCATGTCATCGGGCCGCTGATCGGCCCCTTCCTCGCAGCCTATCCCGACATCACGGTGGACCTCGTCAGCGAGGACAGGCTGATCGACATCGTGGCCAACCGCTTTGATGCCGGGGTGCGGCTCGGCGAGATGGTGGAGAGGGACATGATCGCCGTGCGGCTCGGCGGCGAACTCAGGCTGATGGCCGTCGCCGCCCCGACCTATCTCACCCGTTACGGCACGCCCGTGACGCCGCATGACCTCGCCCGCCATCGCTGCATCAATTTCCGCTGGCCGACCGATCTCAGCCTCTATCACTGGGAATTCGAGCGCGAGGGCCGGCCGCTGGAAGCTGCCGTGGAAGGTCCGCTCATCGTCAACGAACCGGAGGTCGCCTGCCTGGCGGCGCTCGCCGGCGTCGGCATCGCCTATCTGTTCGAGCATCAGGTCCGCCCCGGGCTCGCATCAGGCCAGCTCGTCCACCTTCTGGCGGACTGGTCGCCGCCCTTTCCGGGCTTCCACCTCTATTATCCCAGCCGCCGCCAGATGGCCCAGCCGCTGCGGGCCTTCCTCGACTTCGTTGCGGCGAATCAGGGCAAGGCTCCGAAAAACTAACCCAAGCGCATATGCATCAGCGGATAGGGGCGTCCGTCACCATCGAGCGCGGAGCGACCTGTCTCGACGAAGCCGAGGTGGCGGTAGAAGCCGACAGCCTGCGTGTTCTGCTCGTTGACGTCGACGGTCAACGGTCCCTCGCCCTGTTCTCGGGCATGGCGGACCAGCAGCGTGCCGATGCCCTGGCCGCGCCTTTCGGGATCGATGAACAGCGAATCGATATGGCGCACCGACAAGCCCATGAAGGCCAATGGCCGGCCGTCGCCGTCAGCGGCGACATGCAGGGGCGCTGACGGCAGATAGTCGTTGGCGACCAGCTTCTCGATCGCCTCGAAATCACCGGGGAGCAGGAAATCATGGGTCGCCCTGACGGAGCCGCGCCAGATCTCGAGCAGGGAGGGCACATCCGCCGGGCGGGAGGAGCGAAGGGTAATCATAAATCCGGTGTCCAAATAGATAGAATAACGTTCACACCGGCAAAATGGCGAGCAACTGGCGGAGATCCGTGATGGTGACAGCTCCCCGCCCAGCCTGCGCGACGCTGCGGCGATCGAGATGAAGAGCCTGCAGGCCCGATCTCGTCGCGCCCTCATAATCGCTTCGCCAGCTATCGCCAACCATCAGGATTTCTGCTGGTGTACAGCCAAGCTGGAGGCAGAGGGATCGATAAAATGCGGGAGCAGGCTTTGCCGCTCCGACCTCGAAGGAGAGGCAGGCACAATCCAACAGATCAGCAAACAAAGCCTCCAGCGGAGCCGCGTAGGGCAGCGCAAGATTAGAGGCGAGGGCAATGCGATAGCCCGCCCGACGTAGCGCAACAAGAACCGCACGGCTTTCCGCAAAGGCGCGGATGGATACCAGCTCCGCCTCTAGATCAACATTCCATTCGGGGTTTGGCCGCACGCCGCACATATCGGCGAAAGCGCCGAGGTCGAGCGGCCGCGTGATTGACGCGGCCAGAACGCCAATTGTCGAGGCTCGCGCAATACGAACATAGGGCCGGCGCTCGTCGGTGACCTCGACGAGCGTGCCGAACGCGTCGAAAGCAACGGCCTTGATGGTGCGCGGCTGGTCCATTGGACGGTTCAGCTGGGCTCAGACCTTGTACCCACCCATCGCACAGACGATCTGCCATTCCTCGTCCGTCACGGGCTGCACGGACAGGCGCGACAGCTTCACCAGCGCCATATTGGCCAGCCTCGGCTCGGCCTTGACATCGGCCAAAGTCACCGGCTTGGGGAAGGGGGCTACCGCCTTGAAGTCCACCAGCACCCAGGGTTGGCCTGGTGTGGCCGGGTCCGGATAATGCTCGCGCGCCACCTCAGCGACGCCGACGACGGCCTTGCCCTCGTTGGAATGGTAGAAGAAGGCCTTGTCGCCCTTCTTCATCGCCATCAAATTGAGCTTGGCGGCATGATTGCGCACGCCGTCCCAGGGCGTGCCCTTGGCACCGGCGGCGACCTGCTGGTCCCAGCTCCACACTTCGGGTTCAGACTTGATCAGCCATTGGGCCATGACAACCGCCTCCTTGCCGGATCAGAGGCCGGCCGGGGGCTTGATGCCCCAGCGCCAGCGACGGATGCTCGTCGAGGCGAACAGGCCGGCCCTGGTATAGGGGTCGTTTGATGCGAAGGTCCGGGCCTCGGCCTCGGTGGGGAAGTCCACGATCAGGAGCGAACCCACCATCTTGTCCGCTTCATCCAGGAACGGGCCGGCGCCGAGGATGTGGGCGTCCTGCGTCTTCAGATAATCGAGGTGAGCCGGGCGGGTCGCCTGCCTGAGTTCGAGACCATTGGGAATGTCTTCGCATTGGATGACAAATAGCATGGCGGCGCCTTTCCTGATGTCGGTTGTCCTCGCGTAGCGATTTCGCGAGACGATGTCGAGAGGCAAGCCAGGCCCGATTCCGGCTGGCGCCTACGCTTCCCGATCGGCATCGCCACGACCGCGTCCATGCAGCATGCCGCCAAGGACTCCGTCACGCAGCACGACCGCGTGGAACAAGGCCGCCAGCACATGGACGACGACGAGGGCGACGAGCGCCCAGGTCAGCATCGCATGCAGGCTCAGCATCGTGCGCGGCGACAGGCCCTCCAGCCCCGTCAATACAGGCATGGGCAGCAGGCCGAAGGCGAGCGGCGGCGGCATGAATGGCGCCGGGCGATAGCCGAGCCAGCCCGTAAGCGGCACGAGCAGGAGCAAGGCGTAGAGAGCGCTGTGAGCGAGAGCTGCAACGATCGCAGCAAACGGGGAACGGACGCGCCGTGGTGCGCGGTCGAGTATCCGAGAACCGAGGCGGAGCGAGGTCAACGCCAGGATGGCCAGGCCCAGTGACAGATGGGTGGTCAGCCAGACATTGCCCGCCATCGCCATGCCGCCGAGGAGGAAGAGGCCGATGATCCATTGCGCGGTGATCGCGATCGCCGTGATCCAGTGGAACAGCCGGGCCCTCAGGCTCCAACCCATCGCCGCCTCCAGCCTAGACGATACGATAGGGCACGATTTCGCGCCGGTCGTGGTTCACCGACAGATGCGCCTTCAGGGGCGGCACGGCGCGCTGATGGCAGTGCTGGCGCTCGCAGATGCGGCAGGAAATGCCGATCGGATCGAAACCCGCGCGGTTAGAAAGATCAAGGCCGTCGGCATAGACGAAATCCCTGGCGTAGGCGATCTCGCAGCCCAGCGTGATGGCGTAGCGCCGCTGGGTTGCGTTGAAGCCGCCACCGCCCTTGGCGATCTCGGTGGCGACGCTGAGATAGCGCTCGCCGTCCGGCGTTTCGGCGAGCTGGCGGATGATGCGGCCCGGCGCCTCGAAGGCCTGGTGCACGTTCCAGAGCGGGCAGGCGGAACCGAAGCGGGCGAATTGCAGCTTGGCAGCGCTATGGCGTTTGGTGATGTTGCCGGCCCGGTCGATGCGCGCGAAGAACACCGGCACGCCCTTGGAGCCCGGCCGCTGCAGAGTGGAGAGACGATGGGCCACCTGTTCGAGACTGGCGCCGAAACGCGCCGCGAGCAGTTCGAGGTCGTGGCGCAGCTCCCGCGCCGCGGCGAGGAAAGCCCGGTAGGGCAGGGTCAGCGCGCCGGCGACATAATTGGTGAGGCCGATGCGGGCAATCTCCACCGCCTCGGTGCTGCGCCAGTCGGCCCCGGCCAGGATGGCGGCGATCTCGGTTTCCGCCTCCAGCGCGGCAATCTGGAAAGCGAGCTGGAAATGCCGGGTGGCGGCAGGGGAATAGGGGTGCAGGCGCAGCACCCGCGCCTCCTTGTCGAAACCGCGGATGATGCCCTCCTCGGCCGGCGCCTGCATCACCCTGACCCGGTGGCGGCTTTCAAGATAAGCGGTCAGGGCAGCGCCGGGCTCGCGGCGGGGCAGGCCCAGGCGCTCGGCCAGGGCTTCGGCGGCGGTGTCGAGCTCATGCACGTAATTGTCGAGGAAGTGGAAGAAATCCCGCACTTCCTCATAGGGCGTCGGCTCCGACAGGCCTCCCGCCAGCCGCCCGTCCAGGCTCGCCAATTGCTCGGAATTGCGCCTGTAGGCCTGATGCGCGGTGATCAGGGCATGGGCGAAGCCCGGCGCGTTCTGGGTGACCAGCTTCAGTTCCTGCAGGCTCGGCGCCAGGGCATCGAAGAGCGGATCGGCCAGGGCCTCGTTCAGGGCCGAGAGCAGGCGGTCACCGTCGCTCTGGGCAATGGTGGCGATGTCGACGTCGAAACGCTCGGCCAGCGCCAACAGCACCGCGGCCGAGAGCGGGCGCTGATTGTTCTCCATCTGGTTGAGATAGGAGGTTGAGATACCGAGCCGCTGGGCAAACGCCGCCTGCGTCGCGTGGGCGGCCTCGCGGATGGCCCTGAGGCGGGCGCCGATGAAGAGCTTGCCGGCCAAGTGGAAACCCTTGTTCGCAATTTTGCAATTTGCAACTCCAATTAGCATAAATCATGCATTCGCACTCTTTCAAGCAAGAACAAAGAGCGGAGAAAAGCTAACAGGGCGGGATGTCAGTCCGTGTGGAGCAAGCCCGATGCGCGCCGTCCTCGAACAGTTAGAAAGCCGCCGCGAGGAGGCGAGACTCGGCGGCGGCATCAGACGCATCGAGGCGCAGCACGCCAAGGGCAAGTTGACGGCCAGGGAACGCCTGGAAGTCCTGCTCGACGAGGGCTCCTTCGAGGAGTTCGACATGTATGTCACCCACCGCGCCGTGGATTTCGGCATGGCGGCCCAGAAGGTCGCGGGCGATGGCGTGGTCACCGGCTGGGGCACCATCAACGGCCGCCTCGTCTATGTGTTCAGCCAGGATTTCACCGTGCTCGGCGGCTCGCTGTCCGAGACCCATGCCCAGAAGATTTGCAAGATCATGGACATGGCCCTGCGCAACGGCGCGCCCGTGATCGGCCTCAACGATTCCGGCGGCGCCCGCATCCAGGAAGGCGTCGCCTCGCTGGCCGGCTATGCCGACGTCTTCAAGCGCAATGTCGAGGCCTCCGGCGTGGTGCCGCAGATCTCGGTGATCATGGGTCCCTGCGCCGGCGGCGCCGTCTATTCGCCGGCGATGACCGACTTCATCTTCATGGTGCGCGACACCTCCTACATGTTCGTCACCGGCCCCGACGTGGTCAAGACGGTCACCAACGAGGTCGTCAGCGCCGAGGAACTGGGCGGCGCCCGCACCCACACCCAGAAATCCTCGGTGGCGGATGGTGCCTTCGACAACGATGTCGAAGCGCTCGAAGAAATCCGGCGCCTGTTCGACTTCCTGCCGCTCAACAACCGGGACAAGCCGCCGGTGCGGCCCTTCCACGACGATCCGTCGCGACTGGAGATGCGCCTGGACACCCTGGTGCCCGACAGCTCCACCAAGCCCTATGACATGAAGGAGCTGATCCTGGCCGTCGCCGACGAAGGCGACTTCTTCGAGGTCGGCGTGGCCTTCGCCCGCAATCTCGTCACCGGTTTCATCCGCATCGAGGGTCAGACCGTCGGCGTGGTCGCCAACCAGCCGCTGGTACTGGCCGGCTGCCTCGACATCGATTCATCGCGCAAGGGCGCACGCTTCGTGCGCTTCTGCGACGCCTTCTCCATCCCCATCCTGACCCTGGTCGACGTACCCGGCTTCCTGCCAGGCACCGGCCAGGAATATGGCGGGGTGATCAAGCACGGCGCCAAGCTGCTCTTCGCCTATTCGCAGGCCACCGTGCCGATGGTGACGCTGATCACCCGAAAAGCCTATGGCGGCGCCTATGACGTCATGGCCTCCAAGCATATCGGCGCCGACGTCAACTATGCCTGGCCGACTGCCGAGATCGCGGTGATGGGCGCCAAGGGTGCGGCCGAGATCCTGCACCGTGCCGAACTCGGCGATGCCGAGAAGATCGCCGAACGTGCCCGGGATTACGAGGCCCGCTTCGCCAACCCCTTCATCGCGGCCGAACGCGGCTTCATCGACGAGGTGATCCTGCCGCACACCTCGCGCAAGCGCATCGCCCGCGCCTTCGCGGCGCTGCGCCGCAAGGCGGCCGAGACGCGCTGGCGCAAGCACGACACCATGCCGCTGTGAGGATCGACACCGTGACGAAGCCCACCCTGTTCAAGAAGATCCTCATCGCCAATCGCGGCGAGATCGCCTGCCGGGTCATCCGCACCGCCCGCAAGCTCGGCATCGCCACCGTCGCCGTCTATTCCGACGCCGACCGCGACTCCGTGCATGTGCGCGAGGCCGACGAGGCCGTGCGCATCGGCCCGCCGCCCTCTTCCCAGTCCTATCTCAAGATCGACGCCATCCTCGCCGCTGTCCACGAGGCGGGCGCCGATGCGGTGCATCCAGGCTATGGCTTCCTGTCGGAGAATGCCGCCTTCGCCAAGGCACTCGCCGAGGCGGGCGTCGCCTTCATCGGCCCACCGCCCAAGGCGATCGAGGCGATGGGCGACAAGATCACCTCCAAGAAGCTGGCGGCCGAAGCCGGCGTGTCGACGGTACCAGGCCATATGGGCCTGATCGAGGATGCGGGCGAAGCCGCCCGTATCGCCGCCGAGATCGGCTATCCCGTGATGATCAAGGCCTCGGCCGGCGGCGGCGGCAAGGGCATGCGCATCGCCTGGAACGACGCCGAGGCCCGCGAGGGCTTCCGCGCCTCACGCTCGGAGGCCAAGTCCTCCTTCGGCGACGACCGCATCTTCGTCGAAAAATTCGTCACCGAGCCGCGCCATATCGAGATCCAGGTGCTGGGCGACCAGCACGGCAATTTGATCTATCTGGGCGAGCGCGAATGCTCGATCCAGCGCCGCAACCAGAAGGTCATCGAGGAAGCGCCCTCCTCCTTCCTCGACGAGGCGACAAGGCGCGCCATGGGTGAGCAGGCCGTGGCCCTCTCCCGGGCCGTCGGCTACCACTCCGCCGGCACGGTGGAGTTCATCGTCGACAAGGACCGCAATTTCTACTTCCTGGAGATGAACACCCGCCTGCAGGTCGAGCATCCGGTGACGGAGCTGGTCACCGGCCTCGATCTGGTCGAAGCGATGATCCGCGTCGCCGCCGGCGAACGCCTGCCCCTCACCCAGGACGAGGTCCGCCTCACCGGCTGGGCCATGGAAGCGCGCGTCTATGCCGAGGATCCCTACCGCAACTTCCTGCCCTCGATCGGGCGGCTGAGCCGCTATCGTCCGCCGGCCGAGGGGCCGGATGGCGAGGGTGGCCTGGTGCGGGTGGATGCCGGCGTGCAGGAAGGCGGCGAGATCTCGATCCATTACGATCCGATGATCGCCAAGCTATGCACCTATGCGCCGACCCGCCTGGAGGCGATCGACGCCCTCGCCCGCGCCCTCGACCAGTTCGAGCTGGAGGGCATCGGCCACAATCTGCCCTTCCTGGCGGCTC
This sequence comes from Labrys sp. HAY1-8F, assembly GCF_056754975.1. NCBI lineage: Bacteria > Pseudomonadati > Pseudomonadota > Alphaproteobacteria > Hyphomicrobiales > Xanthobacteraceae > Labrys > Labrys sp. HAY1-8F. Next base: position 3,102,886 of record NZ_JBPGWZ010000002.1, read on the forward strand.
TGGCTGATCATGAGCGTTTCCGCACCGGAAAGCTGACTACGGCCTTCATCGCCGAGGAATACCAGGGCGGCTTTACCGGTGTGGAGCCTGGAGACACCGACCTGCCGCGCCTGGCGGCCGTGGCCGCGGTGATCAGCCATATCCGCCAGCACCGCGACAGCGCCATCTCCGGCGCCATGGACAATCACCGCCGCGCCATCGGCCGCGACTTCGTCGCCACCCTGGCAGGCCATGCCTTGCCCTTCACCATCGATGCCGTCGACGGCGGCTATCATGTCGTCTTCGCCGACGGCTCGCTGCTCGCCGTCACCAGCCGCTGGACGCCCGGCCAGGTCCTCGGCCATTTCAGCGTCGGTGGCGAGGCCATGGCCGTGAAGGTTGGCGTCACCGCCGGCGGACTGCGCCTGCGCTGGCATGGCCGCGACGTCCTGGTGCAGGTGCGCAGCCCCCGCGTTGCCGCGCTCGCCCGCCTGATGCGCGAGAAAATTCCGCCCGATACCTCCAAGCTCCTGCTCTGCCCGATGCCCGGCGTGGTCGCCGCCATTACCGTCAGCGAGGGCGAAGCGGTGGAGGCCGGCCAGGCGCTCGCCACCATCGAGGCGATGAAGATGGAGAATGTGCTGCGCGCCGAAAAGGCTGGCACGATCAGCCGCATCGCCGTGACTGAGGGCGCCAGTCTCGCCGTCGACGAACTCATCCTCGAATTCGAATGAGGTCCGTAATGTCCGTACCTGTCACCGATACGCCCCTCGAAAACTGGCGTGCTTTGGCCAGGAAGGAGGTCAAGGCCGATCCGGACAGCCTGACCTGGCAGACCCCGGAAGGCATCGCGGTCAAGCCGCTTTATACCGAGGCCGATCTCGCCGGCGTCACCCATCTCGGTTCCCTGCCCGGCCAGCAGCCTTTTCTGCGCGGCCCGCGCGCCACCATGTATGCTGGCCGGCCCTGGACCATCCGCCAATATGCCGGCTTCTCCACGGCGGAAGCCTCCAACGCCTTCTACCGCAAGGCGCTCGCCGCCGGACAAAAGGGCCTTTCCGTCGCCTTCGATCTCGCCACCCATCGCGGCTACGATTCCGACCATCCGCGTGTGGAGGGCGATGTCGGCAAGGCCGGCGTCGCCATCGACAGCGTCGAGGACATGAAGATCCTGTTCGACGCCATCCCGCTCGAAGAGATGTCGGTCTCCATGACCATGAACGGGGCGGTGCTACCGGTGCTGGCCTTCTTCATCGTGGCGGGCGAGGAACAAGGCGTATCGCGCGCGAAATTATCGGGCACGATCCAGAACGACATCCTCAAGGAATTCATCACCCGCAACACCTATATCTACCCGCCAGCCGCCTCGATGCGCATCGTCGCCGACATCATCGCCTACACCGCCAGGGAGATGCCGCGCTTCAACTCGATCTCGATCTCCGGCTATCACATGCAGGAGGCGGGGGCGACTTTGGTGCAGGAACTCGCCTTCACGCTGGCGGATGGCCGCGACTATGTGCGGGCGGCGCTGGCCAAGGGGCTCGACGTCGACGCCTTTGCCGGACGGCTCTCCTTCTTCTTCGCTATCGGCATGAACTTCTTCATGGAAGTCGCCAAGCTGCGCGCAGCCCGCCTCCTGTGGTCGCGCATCATGACCGAGTTCGGCCCCAAGGATCCGCAATCGCTGATGCTGCGCACCCATTGCCAGACTTCCGGCGTGTCGCTGGCCGAGCGCGATCCCTACAACAACATCGTGCGCACGGCCTATGAGGCGATGGCGGCGGCCCTCGGCGGCACACAATCGCTGCACACCAACTCCTTCGACGAGGCGATCGCGCTGCCGACGGAATTCTCGGCCCGTATCGCCCGCAATACCCAGTTGATCCTGCAGCACGAGACGGGCGTGACCAAGGTGGTCGATCCCCTGGCCGGTTCCTATTACCTCGAAAGCCTCACCCATGACCTTGCCACCCAGGCCTGGGCGCTGATTGAAGAGGTCGAAGCGATGGGCGGCATGACGGCGGCGGTGGCGGCCGGCCTACCCAAGCGTTTGATCGAGGAAGCCGCGACGAAGCGGCAGGCGGCGGTGGACCGCGGCGACGAGGTGGTTGTTGGCGTCAACCGCTATCAGCTCGAGGACGAGCCTGCGATCGACAGCCTCGACATCGACAATCATGCCGTGCGCGCGGCGCAGATCCGACGCCTGGCGGATGTCAGGCGCCGGCGCGACCCGCAGGCGGTGGCCAGGGCCCTTGCCGCGCTCACCGAAGTGGCGCGCAACGGGACAGGCAATCTCCTGGAGGCGGCCGTCCAGGCCGCCCGCCACCGCGCCACGGTGGGCGAGATCTCCGACGCGCTCAGGGTCGAATTCGGGGACCACAGCGCCCGTCCCAAGGTGGTGGCGGACATTTATCGCCCTGCTTTCGGCGAGGGGCCGGAAGTTGAGATTCTCGCCGGCCGCATCGCCGCCTTCACGGCGCAGCGCGGCGCCAAGCCGCGCATCCTCGTGGCCAAGCTCGGTCAGGACGGCCATGACCGCGGCGCCCGGGTCGTCGCCTCGGCCTTCACCGACATGGGTTTCGAGGTGGTCGCCGGCCCGCTGTTCCAGACCCCGGACGAGGCTGTCGACCTAGCCCTCGCCGAAAAGGTCGACGTCGTCGGCGTCTCCTCGCTCGCAGCCGGGCACAAGACGCTGCTGCCCCAGTTGATCGAAAAGCTGAAGGCGCGCGGCCGGGCCGATATCGCCGTGGTCTGTGGCGGCGTCATTCCGCGCCAGGACTATGATTTCCTGCGCGAGGCTGGGGTTTCAGCCGTGTTCGGCCCGGGCACGCCGGTCCTCGACGCGGCGCGCACCGTGCTCGATCTGCTGGAAGGGCGGTTGAGCAACGAGGCCCGGCGGCAGGGGTGAAGGACACTCACAAGAGCAAGTGAAGGATTGGACGAGAGACAGCGGTTCCCAATATGACACGGCGCTTGTGTCCCCTCGCCCCGCTTGCGGGGAGAGGGTAGAGGTGAGGGGCTGTGCAAAGCTCTGTTTGTTACCGCTGCGCTTCCCCTCATCCTTACCTTCTCCCCGTGAGAACGGGGAGAAGGAGCGGCTGGTGTCGCGCCTACCCCTTCACCCGCGCTTCGGCGGCCACGATGGTGTTGTGCAGCAGGCAGGCCACCGTCATCTTGCCGACGCCGCCGGGAACCGGGGTGATGTAGGAAGCCTTGCCCATGGCTTCCTTGGTGGCGACGTCGCCAACGATGCGGCCCTTGCCATCCTCGGTGGGCACGCGGTTGATGCCGACATCGATGACCACGGCGCCATCCTTGATCCAGTCGCCCTTGACCATCTCGGGCCGGCCGACGGCGGCGACCAAGATGTCCGCCTCACGGCAGACGGCGGGCAGGTCCTTGGTGCGCGAATGGGCGATGGTGACGGTGCAGTCATAGGCGAGCAACAACTGCGCCATCGGCTTGCCGACGATGTTGGAGCGGCCGACGACCACCGCCTTCTTGCCGGAAAGCCCTTCCTTGCCCACGGTGTCGAGCAGCATCAGCAGCGAACCGAGCGGGGTGCAGGGGATCAGCATCGCTTCCGGGTCGATTTTGGACGCGGTGAACAGCTTGCCGACATTCATCGGGTGGAAGCCGTCGACATCCTTGGCCGGATGGATGGCATCGATCATCATCTGGCCATCGAGATGGTCGGGCAGCGGCAACTGCACCAGGATGCCGTCGACGCCCGCATCGGCATTGAGGCCCGCGATCACGCCGAGCAGCTCTTCCTTGGAGACGGTTTCGGGTAATTCGATCAGTCGGCCATCGATCGCCGTCTCATGCGCCATCTTGGCCTTGGTGTTCACATAGGCCCGGCTTGCCGGATTGTTGCCGACGATCACCACGTCGAGGCGCGGCTTGCGCCCATGAGCGGCGGCAAAGGCCTCCGCGCGAACCTTGGTGCGGGCGCGGACATTGGCCGCATGGACGTTGCCGTCGATCAATTCGGTCATGGCGAGCTTTCGATGGTTTACGGACAGTGGAATTTCTTTCTTCAGAATAAATTATAGCGCAGCGGCGCCTTCTGCAACAAGCCCATCTCGTCCTGTTCTGTCTTGTTTTTCCCTCAGATGAACGGGCGATTTGGAAAGGCAGGATGCGGAAGAGATGTCCGCGCTCCCAGCCGCGCCGCTTCCAGCGCGACATTGGTTGGGTTCGAGCATGAACCGCCACGGCTGAGAGCGCGGACGTCTCTTCCGCAACTTGGAACCGCAACATCACTGGAGAGGTAGACGCTCGCGCGCCTGGAACCGTTGACAGGGCCCGCTTTTGCCTTCCGAGTAGCGTCCTGACAAGGTCGACCAATGCCCCTGCGATTCGCAGGCCTCTGCATCGGTCTGCCAGCTTGAGGAGACAGGCCATGGCGGATGGCAGCACGCGCCAATTTACAATCCCGCGCGAAAAGGATCTCCAGCTCAGGACCATCCGAAACACCGGCGGCCTCAGCGTCTCCTTCCTGGAGAACGGCACGGTCTTCGCCATCGAGCATGACGACGGCAAGGACCGGGTCACGCTCAACCAGGTGCTGGGATCGCCTATCCATGGCGGCATCAGCCGGCTTTATCTGCGCGCCGGCGGCGCAAGCCCCATCGTGCAGGAACTGGTCGGCCCCGGTGCCAAAGGCCGATTCGCGGCTGGTGGTTCCAGCGCGGTCTGGCAGGGCGAAGCCGGCAGCATCGCCTATCGGGTGAGGCTTGCCCTCCATCCCGGCGAGGCGCTCTGGTTCTGGCAAATCGAGCTGTCGGGCGCAGGTGCGGCGCAGCCCTGCGATCTCGTCCTTATCCAGGATGTCGGCCTGGGCAGCCGCGGCTTCCTGATGAACAGCGAAGCCTATGTCTCGCAATATCTCGATCACCATGTCGAAAAGCACGAGGCTCTCGGCCCGGTGCTGATGAGCCGGCAGAACCTGTCGCAAGGCGGCAAGTTCCCCTGGCTGGCGCAAGGCTGCACCAGCGGTGCGGTGGCCTTTGCCACCGACGCGATCCAGGTCCTCGGCCCGGATTATCGCATCACCGGCGTGTTCGACGCGGCTTTCGGCACCGACCTGCCCTCGCAGCGCCGCCAGCACGAGGTCGGCTGCATCGCCCTGCAATCCCGGCCCGTCAGCATCGGGCAAGGCTCGAAAGCTGACATTACCTTCTTCGGATTGTTTACGCCAAACCACCCTGCCGCTTCCGGTCCAGCCGATCTACCGGCGGCCGTCGCCGCTGCCGGCCGGGCCAGCGAAACCGGCACGGACGCGCCGTCTCCGACCGATCCGGCACGCAGCCTCGTGCAGGATGCCGCCCCGCTGCCGGTGCTCCCGCTTGAAGCCGGAGACCTCGCGGCGCGCTACCCCGAGCGCCTGGCGGAGGAAGTGCAGAACGGCGCCCTGCTATCCTTCTTCGTGCCGGATGGCGGGCAGAACCGGCATGTCGTGCTCGCAGCCAAGGAAGCACAGGTGCCACGCCGCCACGGCGCCCTGCTACGCAGCGGCACCAGCATGCGGCTCGATGATGCGACCCTGTGCTCCACCGCCTGGATGCATGGCGTGTTCGGAGCGCAGCTCACCATCGGCAACACCTCCTTTCACAAGCTGTTCTCGGTCTCGCGCGATCCCTACAACATCACGCGCGGCAGCGGCCTGCGCATCCTGATGGACGATGGCGACGGCTGGAGCCTGCTGGGCGTACCGAGCGCCTTCGACATCGGGCTCAGCGATGCCCGATGGATCTATCGCCTGCCCGGGCGTACCGTGACCGTGCGGGCCGTGGCCGCGGGAGATGCGCCGGCCATGCAATGGCGCGTCACCGTCGAGGGGGCTCCCTGCCGTTTCCTGGTGTTCGGCCATGTTGTGATGGGCGAGCGCGATTATGAGCAGACCGGCACCATCACCATCGATGCCGCCGCCAAGCGCATCAGCCTCACGCCGGGCTCGGACTGGCTGTGGGGGCAGACCTACAAGGAAGCGGCCTATCACCTGGTCACCTCGACGCCATCCGCGGTCGAGACCGTGGGCGGTGACGAACTCCTCTATGTCGACGGCAAGGCGCGCGACGGCGCCTATGTCGCCCTGCGCTCGCATGCCACCAACGAACTCGTCTTCGCCGTCACCGGCTCGATGACATCGGCCGCCGAGGGCGAGAAGCTGGCCGACCGCTTTGCCGCCGGTCCGGATGCCGAGAGCCTGCTCGTCCCGGCACGGCGGTTCTGGAGCCTTCTCACCCGCGACCTGCGCCTGGAGGGCACCGGCCCGGATGTCGAGGCGCAGGATCTGATGCTGCCCTGGCTCGCCCATGACGCCATGATGCACCTCACCGTGCCGCATGGCCTGGAACAATATACCGGCGCCGCCTGGGGCACCCGCGACGTCTGCCAGGGGCCGATCGAGCTGATGCTGGCCCTCGAGCACGATGCCGAGGTGCGCCACATCCTCCTCACTTTGTTCGGCGAGCAGTCGCAGTCGCGGGGGGACTGGCCGCAATGGTTCATGCTCGATCCCTACCCCTATATAAGGGCGGGCGACAGCCATGGTGACGTCATCGTCTGGCCGCTGAAAGCGTTGTGCGATTATGTGGAAGCCACCGGCGACCTCACCGTGCTCGACGCCGAGACGCCCTGGCGCGACGACAAGAACGCGGCGACCCCAACACGGTCGACGCTCTCGAGCCATGTCGACAAGCTCCTCGAAACCGTCACGGCCAGCTTCATCCCCGGCACGCATCTGGTGCGCTATGGCGAAGGCGATTGGAACGATTCGCTCCAGCCCGCCGATCCGCATCTGCGCGACTGGATGGTGTCGAGCTGGACGATGGCGCTGCTCTACGAACAGGTCGTGCGCTATTCTTCCATCCTCAAGCGTCGGGGCGAGACGGCCCGCAGTGCCGAACTTTCCGATCTTGCCGCCCGGATGCGCGGCGATTTCAACCAGCATCTGATCCGCGACGGCGTTGTGGCCGGCTATGGCCTGTTCGATCACGCCATCTTCGGCGAGGCGGAGGCAGCGCCCGGTGAGACCGATATTGCGCCTGTTGACGCCAAATCGGGCGGCGTCGAGCTCTTGCTGCATCCCAGCGACACCAGGACGGGCCTGTCCTATTCGCTGATCTCGATGACGCAGCCCATCATCGGCGGCCTGTTCACGCAGACCCAAGCCCGCCACCACCTCAAGCTGATCGAGGAGCATCTGTTGCTGCCGGACGGTGCCCATCTGATGGATCGGCCCGTCGTCTACGATGGCGGCCCGGAAAAGCTGTTCCGCCGCGCCGAATCCTCGTCCTTCTTCGGGCGAGAGATCGGCCTGATGTATGTGCATGCCCATCTGCGTTATTGCGAGGCTTTGGCAAAGCTCGGCGAGGCGCAGAAGGCCTGGGAAGGCCTTGCCCTGATCAATCCGATCGCCGTGACGCAGCATTTGCCCAATGCCTCGCTGCGCCAGCGCAACACCTATTTCTCTTCTTCCGATGCCGCCTTCCCCGATCGCTACGTCGCCAGTGCCGAATGGGGTCGCGTGCGAACAGGAACGATCGACGTCGATGGTGGCTGGCGCATCTATTCGAGCGGCCCTGGGCTGTTCACCCGCGCCATCGTCGAGCAGGTGCTCGGCAAGCGCCGGCATTTCGGGGTGAGGGAAGAAAACCCACCGATGGTGGCAGGACTTGAGGGCAGCCGGTCGAACCTGGCGTAGAAGGCTCTTCCTGGGTGCACGCGCCGCGTGTCCAAGAGCGGACGAGACGTCCGCACACCCGGAAGAACCCCTACTCTTCCTTCTTGCCCTGGCGCTTCTTGGTGCGGCGGCGCTGCTTGCGCAGCTCCGTGCTCTCGTGCATGCCGAAGGTGGAGACAGGCTTTTTCTTGCGCAAGGCCGCCCTCTTCTCGGCTCGCGCCTTGTCCGACAGCAGCGCCTTCACCTGTTTAAGCTGCGCCTCGGTGAAGAAGACCTCGCGGCCCATGGCCGTGAAGAAGCCGTGCTGGCGTGCAACATTGGCCAGAGTCTTGGCTTCCACGCCCAGAAGGTGAGCAGCCTGAGCGAGCGATATCGGGGAGTTGGTTTGCGAAGGTTCGGTCACGATGGGTTCCGGCATGAATGCGTTGTGTTCAATAATGCGGCGGCGGCGGTTCGGGCAAACCGGCGAGATCGGCGCGTTGCTCGCTGATCTCGACGCGGTCCGAGAGCTGGGTGAGCAGACGGTTCAGCGCCTCGATCTGTTTCCATTGCGCGATAACAGCCTGGTTTAGATCCTCGATGGTCTCGTCCTGGAAGGCCACGCGCGTCTCCAGCGCGTCGACACGGGCGCTGAGCGTTTCGATCTCGGTCATGGCAATTCCCGCTTTCGTCAATTCTCGCTTCGTCGTGTCGGACAGTACCGGCCTCATCCAACCTCTTGGCAAGATATTTGCGCTAGAACCAGCCCATGTTTCGGGGATTCGGCATATTTCGCGCGTCGGCATGGGTCAGCCTGACCAAATTCGCGATCGTTTTCATCGTCGCGATGAATCTGGCGCGTCTCGACCGCCTGACGGGCCTGGCCGCCGGCCTGGCCCTTGCCGCCCTCGTGCTGATCTGGTTGCTGACGTGGTTCGGCTTTTTGCCCGTCGGCGGCGACAGCCCCGAATGGCGCCGCCTGATCCGCCGCCACGGCCCGGCTCTGACCAAGCGTTATCGCCAGCTCGTGCGCGTCAATGCCTATGGCGCCGAGGAGTTCGACAAATGGCGGGATGAATTAGTGCGCTTTCGCGCCTCCACCAAGCTCTCTCTCGACGAGAAGGAAATCGCCCGCTTCGACGCCCTTGCCACCCGCATGGTGGGCAAATGGGCGGCGGTGGAACCCGACGCCCGCATTCCCGACGCCATGGAAGAGATCTCGCCACAGGATTACGAGCATCTTTGCGCCGATCTCCTGCGCAAGGCGGGCTGGGAGGCCGAAGTGACAGGGCAGTCCGGCGATCAGGGCATCGATATCCTGGCGCAGCGCGATGGCACCACCGTCGCCCTGCAATGCAAGCTCTATTTCGGCAACCCCGTGGGCAACAAAGCCGTGCAGGAAGCCCATGCCGCCGCCGGCTTCACCGACGCCGACTATGCCGTGGTGGTCTCCAACCGGGATTTCACCAACTCGGCCGAACAACTCGCACGCAAGCTTGGCGTGCTCCTCGTCCATCACAGTGAATTGCCGGATCTCGAGGCCATGCTGCAGCCGGCGCGATGAGGCTTCTTTACCCTCAATCCGGATAGGACACCTCGAACTCGATCTGGCCGTAGTCCTGGAAGGTCCAGTGCCTTGCGGCCTGGCCGGGCCAGAGCAAGGTCACGGCCCCAGCGGCCGGGCGATAGCAGGCCGTGTAGACCGTGCCGAAGCCCAGCGCGTAACTCGTCGTCAGCAAGGGCGGCGTCAGGAAGGCCGCAGACAATCCTTCCCCGTCGAGCGCTGGGTTCGCCAGGATCTGCTCGAGGGCTGCCGCCCGCTCCAGGGTGCGCGAGAGGCGGCCATGCCTCGGCCATTCCACGCCGAGCTGGTGATTGGTGGTGAAGGCCTTGCCGGAGACGATCGCCGGCCGGTCGGGCGAGAGATAGACCGTCTCCCAACGGCCCTGGCGATCGAGCACCGTGACATTGTAGGCCATGTGGCAGGGAACCGAGCGCAGCGCCTCCACCGCCTGATGCGTGTCGGAGCAGACCTCCAGGAGATAGCGCACGATCATCGGCGCGCCGAAGCCCCTGCCGGCCACGGCCCGGCCCCCGAAGGTAAGCGAGACGACCAGGCCGGCATCGTTCATGCCGTCGGCGAGGCCGGATAGACCGTCCACCATGCCGATGACGTCCCGGCTGCGCCAGCGCGAGCGGAGCAGCGTGCCCTCGTTCAGCTCCGGTGCCAGATCGTAATTGCGCACCAGGATGGGACCGTGATCATCGACCAATACGGCCTGGCTGCAATGGACGAGATAACGCGGCGGGGTCCAGAAACTCAGGAAGCGGGCGACATCCTCGTCCGACGGCACCGCCGCCACCAGTCCGGACCACAGCCCCTCCATTTCCGGCATGAAGCGCCGCACGGCGCGCGTCGCATCGGTGAGGCTGGGCGCCTGCGCGCCGCCCCGTTCCAGAAACCATTGTCGCCAGCCCGGCCAGCCGGCCTGGAACACCGCGTTCCAAGCCGGGCCAGGCCCCTGTTCCCGCAAGCTGCGGAACCCTACGTTCATTTCTTTCCACTCATGCCTTTCGGGCGCGTTCGGTCAGATCCACTTCCGCTAGATCCATTTGGCTGACGGCATGTCCGCCGGCGGCACGATGGCGGTCATCGCGGACAGAGGCACCGACTCGAACTGCGCCTTGATGCCGGCGTTCCATTTCTTGGCACGCGCCAGCAGTTCCCGGGCGTCCGATTGCATCCGGCCTCGCGCCAGCAGACAGCCCATATCGGCGCCATGGTAGCAATATTCTCCCACGCCGTACACGCGCATGTAGAAGGCCTCGTTCTCGTCGCCGACGCTGGTCAGGTCGAGGGCGGAGCGCTGATAGGCGATCTCGCCGCGATCATTCATGCGCCAGATGCCCGACTGCGGCACCCGCGTGATCATCTCCACCTTATCCTCGGTCTGCTTGAGGATGAGCTGGGTCCAGTGGTCATATTCCTTCCAGCGGCTCTGCACAGCCTCGACGTCGAGGTCGTAATCGACATCGAGGAATTCGAGCAGGTGGAACAGGAAGAGCGGGCAGCCGCCATAGATGGTGGTGATCAGATTGGTCGGCGGCGAAGCGCCGGAGACGCGCGGATTGAGTTCGCCCAGATAGACCTCGTGCGTATCGGTATCGAGCAGGAAGTCGCAGCAGAACACGCCGCGATAGCCCTCCTCATAGAGCCGGTCGCCAAGCTTGCGTGCCATCTCGCGCACCCGATCGGGCGCATCGCCTGGCAGAATGGTCGGCGAGACGTCATTGCCGCACCAGCCGCCCTTATAGGGCGTGATCTCGGCAAAGCCGGTAATGTCGGTCATCACCGGGCCGACCAGCGTGCCGTGGCGGGTGCAGCAGCCTTCGATGGTGCCGGGAAGGTGATTGATGCGCTTCATCACCTTCAAGTCCTGGCCGATGATCTTGGCGGCGTATTTATCCCAGTCGGCCTGGCTCTTGACGAAGAAGGTGGTGCGCCCGCTGTCGCCATAGGGCGTCTGCACCACGAGGTCGCTGCCGAGACCCGCTGCAGCGGCCAGCACGCCGAGTTCTTCGTAGCTGCTGGCCAAGCCCATGGTGTTGGGGGCGCTGGCGACGCCCGCCTCATTGCCGAGCCGCGTCGTCTCGATCTTGGAATCGAGCCTCGTGCGCAAGGCGGCCTTCGGCAGGGCAACATCGACACCGGCTTCGGCGCAGAGTTCCTCGGTCTCCTCGTCGAACATCACGAAGATCGCCTTGCCACGCGGCTTCTTGCGGATACGAGCCCTGAAGGCAGGGTGCGCCACCAGATAGTTGGCAACGTCCTCCATCGACTTGAACTCGACCGGCCCGGTGCGCGGCGGCACGAAGACACGCGGGTGCCTGCCGTCGAAAATGTCGAAATAATTGATGAACTCCAGGCCACCCACCCACTCATCGAGCCCGAGCAGGTTGAAGGGCGTCGGCGTGACGACATAGATCGGCGTCTCGTTCATGCGCAGGAAACGATAGATATCGCTCAGGCTGCGCAGCTTCTCACGTCCGCTCATGATGGGGATCCCATTCTCTGCAGGGTTTGCCGTGTTGGAGGGCTTGTACGGCCAAAGAGGCGAAGCGCGGGGCTCGAAGAGCGCACCGTCGTCCCGTGGGGTATCGGCGAGGGAAAACCGGCGAGGTGAAAACCAAGCGTTTGGCCCAGCCGCCCTTGTCGCACTCCAAAAGTGCCGCAGCAGGCCTGCGACGGCTCAACCAGGCGACAACAGGCTCACCAGCCGGCATGAGGCTCCCTTCTATGGGGCGACGTCCTCTCCGCCAAATTTCTGACACACTTCCAGCAGGCCGGCAACCGTGCCAGCAATAGCCATAACGGATGATGGATCTCGGTCGAGACACATGAAGCCAGACTGCCTTCTCGTCTTGCAGAAGGAGAAAGCCACACTTTCATCGGTGTCGTCTTTTGCCGCCCTCAGGCTTGCGCGTGGGGGCCTTCCGTGCGCAGAGCACCCGGCGGCATGCCTGTCACGCGCTTGAAGGCGCGGCTGAAAGCAGCCTGCGAGGCATAGCCGAGGCGTTGGGCGGCCGTGTCGATCGACATGCGGTCGCGTCCGATCCATTCGGCTGCCAGGCGCATGCGCAACTCGGTGACGTAACGCAAAGGCGTCTGGCCTGTCACCGCCAGGAAACGCTCGGCGAAGACCGAACGCGAGGCGCCCATCTCCTGGGCCAGTTCCGCCACCGTCCAGTCCCGGCCGGGGTCGCGATGCATGGCGCCGATGGCACGGCTCAAGCGCGGATCGCGCAGCGCGTCCAGCCAACCGCCCACTTCTCCGCAGCCGCATTCCACCCAGCCGCGCACGATGGAAGCGGACACCACGTCGGCCAGCCGCGCCAGGATCCCTGCCGAGCCGACGCGCTCGGTGAGCACCTCGCGCTCCATCGCCCGCAGCATCGGCTCGATTTCCGGCTGACGCTCCAGCAGCGTGCCGACCAGCATCACTTCCGGCATCTGGGCGACCAGCGGATGCATGCCGCCGAGATCGAACTCCATGCAACCGCTGAAGACATGGGCGTGCCGGCTCGGGCAGGTCTCCTCGGCACAGGCCGAGACGGCGCTGACGCTCTTGCAGAGCGGGATGGCCTCGTAGGTGCCGACATCCTGGCTCGGCAGGTCCGGTGCGGAAACGAGGTCGTGCTCTCCGCCACGCGGCAGCAGCACCGCATCGCCCGGCCCGAGGCTGTGCACCGCGCCGCTTGCCATGCGCAGATAGACCGTACCGCAGGCGACGAAATGGAACTGGGCCCGTCCCTCGACAGTACCGAAATGAACGCCGAAAGGCGGCGCGGCATGCAGGCGCCGATATTGGACGCCGTTGAGACGCATCCCGAGGAGCAATTCGCTCATCAGGTCTGCCGGCGGGTTATCGCGGCGCACGCGCTCAAGTCCGGACGAATGGTAAAGCATTCCGGATTTGATGACATGGATCGTCCGACATGTCCACCCTATGTTGCTGCAACGCGATAGCGTTTTGCGATTTGGCGGGACACCAAGAATTGCAAAACGCGTCAAACCAAAGAGTTTGGAGCAAATGAGCGTTTCCGCCTGAACGCGTTTGGCTCCAGGTCACTTCGACAGGACGAGACAGATGAGCGAAGCGTTGCAGACCGCCTCGACGCTTGATGCGATCGAGCCGGATCGCAGCCTGCACCGGGCTTTCAAGGACGATATGCCCGCAGCCGACGTGACGGCTGCCCCAGGATCGCAGAACGCCCTGTGGGGCGCCGTGATCTCCATGATGCTCGGCGTGTTCGGCCTGGTCACGGCGGAATTCCTGCCGGCCAGCCTGCTGACGCCGATGGCCCGCGATCTCGGCGTGACCGAAGGCGTGGCCGGGCAGGCCGTCACCGCAACCGCCACGGTGGCCCTGATCACCAGTCTGCTCGTGGTGACGCTGACGCGGCGTCTCGACCGCCGTGTGGTGTTGCTGGCCTTCTCGATCCTGCTGATCGCTTCCAACCTGCTGGTCGCCTCCGCCTCGAGCCTGGCCTTCCTGATTCTCGGGCGGGTGCTGCTCGGCATCGCGCTCGGTGGCTTCTGGACCATGTCTGCCGCCACCGTGATGCGGCTGGTGCCGGAGGCGATGGTGCCGCGCGCCTTGTCGATCCTGTTCAGCGGTGTCTCGGCTGCAACCGTCTTCGCCGCTCCGGTCGGCAGCTATGTCGGAGACATAGCCGGCTGGCAGGCCGTCTTCATCATGGGGGCCGGCCTCGGCGTCCTCGCTTTGGTGGTGCAGTTCGCTACCCTTCCGCGCCTGGAGCCGCGCGGGCATGCCCGCCTGCGCACGCTGTGGGAGGTGCTGATGCGCCCGCAGATCGGCCTCGGCATGGTCGCGGTCACCCTGGTGTTCACCGGCCATTTCGCCTTCTTCACCTATATCCGGCCCTTCCTGGAAACGGTGACGGGGGTCGGCGTGAGCACGATGTCGGCGATCCTGCTCGGTTTCGGCATCGCCAACTTCCTCGGCACCTTCCTCGGCGGCTTCCTCCTCGAGCGCAGCCTCAGGTTGACCCTGGCCGCGATGCCCCTGGCGATGGGTGTGCTCGGCCTGATGCTCGCCGGCCTCGGCAGCGCTCCCCTGGCGGATACCGTGCTGATTGCCCTGTGGGGCCTCGCCTTCGGCGCAGTGCCGGTCGCCTGGACGGCCTGGATCACCCGCGCGGTGCCGGATGAAACCGAAAGCGGCACGGCGTTGATCGTGGCGGTGATCCAGCTTGCCATCGCCCTCGGCGCCGCCGGCGGCGGCACGATCTTCGACGTCAGCGGCGCGAGCGGCGTGTTCGTCGCAGCCGGCCTGGTTCTCCTGCTGGCCGTCCTGCTCATCCTGGCGGGCGTACGCTCGCGTCTGGCGACAGCGACAGCCTGAGGTCCAGCAAAGATTCGAAAGCGGGCTCCGGCACCGGAGCCCGCTTTCGTGCGTTTCAGGCGGCCTGGTCGGGCCGTGGGCCGACATAGCGGGACTGCGGCCGGATCAGCCGGCCATAGAGCACCTGCTCACGGGCATGGCCGATCCAGCCTACCACCCGCCCGGTGGCGAAGATGCTGGTGAAACTCTCGCGCGGGAAGCCGAGCGCTTCGAGCAGCAACGCCGTATAGAACTCCACATTGATCTGAAGGGAGCGGTCCGGCTTGCGGCGGGCAAGAATGCTGGTCGCGGCCGCTTCGACATGCTCGGCCAAAGCGAGGCGACCCGTGTCGTTCTTGCCGGGCCCGAACAGCGCCGTAACGGCCCGCTTGACCGCCTCGGCCCTCGGGTCGCGCACGCGGTAGATGCGATGGCCGAAGCCCATCAGCCTGTCGCCCCTGTCGAGAGCTGCCTCCAGCCACGCCTCGGCCGTCTGCGAAGCCGCGATGCCGTCGAGCATGTCGAGTACCGGGCCCGGCGCGCCACCATGCAAAGGGCCCTTCAGGGCACTGAGTGCCGCCAGTACCGCCGAGGTCAGGCCGGCCTGCGTCGAGGCGACGACCCGGGCGGTGAAGGTCGAGGCATTGAGGCCGTGGTCGCTGACCGTGACCAGATAGGTGTCGAGGGCAGCGGCCGCTTCCGGGCGAGGCACGGTGCCATGCAGCATGCGCAGCATGTCGCCGGCATGGCCGGCCTCCGGATCCGGCGCGATGGCCGCCTCACCCCGCTTGTGGCGGATGATGGCCGGGGTCAGCACGGCGGGCGCAGCAATCAGTCGGAGCGCCAGGGCAAGATCCTCACCGTCATCAAGGCGGGCCAGGGCCGCGCGCAGGGCATCGGTGGCCGGCAGGTTCTCGGCGGCGAGACCATCCGGGATCAGCGCCTCGAACACCTCGCGGCGGGCCTCGCCGAGACGGAACGCCAGTTCCTTCGGACCGGGCAGATCCTGGAAGAAGCCGTCCAGCAGGATGCCGACCAGTTCCTCATAGCCGACATGGCCGGCCAGATCGTCGAGCGAATGGCCGCGAATGACGAGCCGGCCGGCAAGGCCGTCCACGTCCGACATCACGGTCTCGGTGGCAATGACATCGTCCAATCCATTGTTCATCGCAATCTCCTCAATGAAACCTCGTATTGCGACAAGCATGCTGACGCTTTAGCATTGACGTCAATCTTGATAGATATCGTCAATATATCAGCCTGGTTTGCGCCGATGCCCTGGATCACCTCGCAAGAAGCTCTCGCCGTCCTCAAGGTCCAGCCGCAGACGCTCTATGCCAATGTCAGCCGCGGCAGGATCCGCACCAAACCGCATCCGCAGGATGTGCGGCGCAGCCTCTACCATGGCGAGGACGTCAAACGGCTGGCAGGACGCCATGCCGGGCGCCGCAGCGTCGCCGACGTCGCCACGCAGACCATCTCCTTCGGCGAGCCCGTGCTGGCCTCCGGCCTGTCGACGATATCGGACGGCCGCTTGTGGTATCGCGGCGAGGATGCCATCGGCCTTTCCGACCATGCCAGCCTCGAGGAGACCGCCAAGCTACTCTGGCAGGTCGAAAGGGTCGATCTCGCCTTCCCAGCCACGGTCAGGGGCATGCCGATCCCGGCCAACCCTTTCGAAGCCGCGCTGCTCGCTCTGGCGAGGCGGGCCAGCCACGACTTTCCCACCGGCGGGCGTTCGCATGCCGTGCTCTGCCGGGAAGCGGCGGGGCTGGTCGGCACCATGGCGGCGGCGATGCTCGGGGGCGGGGCCGATGGCGCCTTGCCGCTGCACCAGCGGGCGGCATTGGCCTGGCAGGCTCCCAATGCCGCCGACCTCATCCGGAGGGCTTTGGTGCTATTGGCCGATCACGAGCTGAACGCCTCGACCTTCGCCGCCCGCACGGCCGCATCGACGGGCGCTCCGCTGGCCGCCGGCCTGCTGGCAGGGCTGGGCACCCTTGCCGGACCGCTGCATGGCACGGCCGCCGTGAGCGTACAGGCCCTGGCCGAGACCGCCCGCCGGGTCGGCCCCCGGCGCGCCGTGCATGACTGGCTCTCCCGCGGCCATCGCCTGCCCGCTTTCAGCCACCCGCTCTATCCCAACGGGGATCCCCGGGCGGCCGCCCTGCTGGCCTGCTTCTCCTGCAGCGAGATCTATGAGGGCATCCGCGAGGCCGTGGCGGAGCACAGCGATGAACCACCGAATGTCGACTTCGCCCTCGCGGCCCTGGCCGACCATTACGGCCTGCCGGCGAGCGCCCCGTTCACGCTCTTCGCCCTCGCCCGATCCGTCGGCTGGATCGCCCATATGCTCGAGCAGACGGCCCGGGGCAGCCTGATCCGCCCGCGTGCGCATTATGACGGTCCGGCCTTGAAGACGGGCGTGCCCGGGCCGGAAGCAGATTGAACGGTCGGCCCTGACGACGCCAGCAACGGGGCGCGGCCTCTGTTTCGCATGGCACTGCATAGCGGCCCGCTCCATGCTTGCCTTCCTCCGGCGAACAGCAGGGTCAAATCGCGCGCCACCCGTGGGGCCGGCCGGGAAACTCTGCCTAGGCCCGACCTCACTCCATTGGAGAAAAGCGGATGCCCCGCCATCTCAAGCGTCGCCTCCTTCTGTCGTTCGCCTTGTTCCTCGGCCTCGCCCGCTTGGCCACCGCCGAGGAGATACCACTGATCGACGATCCCGAAGCCCAGGTCCGGCACTATGTCGATGCGCTGGCCCGGCAGGATTTCGACAGCGTAGCGAAGATTGGCTGCGGTGCGGACAACCCCACCGATTGCGAATTCGGGAAGAGCCTGCGCAATGCCCTGGCCCCGCTCAAGGGGCGCAAACTCACCGAAATCGGCAAGGTGCTCGACCTCTCTTTCCCGGAGGCCATCCGCGAGATCTATCTTTCAATGCGGGTCGACGATTACACACCGGTCTATCTGCGCTTTACCTATCGGATGAGCGATGCCGGTTGGCGCCATCGGGATTTTCGCTTTGCAACCGGCTCCGCGAGTGCGATCTTTCCGGCCTCCCTCCTCGAAGGCAGCCTGGTCGGCCTGACGGGCGCCAACCGGACCGGACCGGCCACGGCGGTCGACGAGACGAGCGAGAAGATCATGACCAGCATCGCTAGGCGGAACTACGACGGTGCCACAAATGCCGTCCGGCAGGTCATCCCCAATTCCGATGAGGGCATGAAACGCTCCGTCGACGGGCTCTTCGCCAATGTGAAGCAATATGATTTCAGCCACATCCGGAAGATCATCGACAGGGAAATGGATGGCATCCGGCAGCAATTCTACTACGCCGCGATCAGCGACAGAAAAACGATGTTCATCCGGCTGACCTATGCCAAGGCCAACGCACGCTGGTGGCTCCACGACATACAATTCTCCGGCGAAGGCAACGGCCTGATTCCGGCCGACATTCTGAAAGACAGCCTCGCGCTCCTGCCACTTCCTTGAGCCAAGTCCCGTACAGCCGAGCGGCGACGCCAAGCGTCAGCCGGGTGCAAAACGCTTTGAAACGCTTTCGTCTCCGGTGCGGTAATCGACGAAGCCAATACCGGCATAAAAGGCCCGGCCGCCCTCGTTCTCCTTGCGGATAGTGGCGTCAATGAAACGTACGCCCGCCGCCTTGGCGGCCTTCGCGGTCTCCAGGAACAAGGCGCGGCCAATGCCCCTGCCATGCGCCCCGGGTGCTACATAGGTTGCGATGACCGCCCAGTCCGCCGGAAGACGGTCCTCGCCCGGCCAGTCCGGATCGCACCATTCGAGGGCCTGGAACCCCAGGATCTGCGCATCGTCCACCGCCACGAAACAGCAGATTCCGCGCTTGGCGGCGATGAACTCATCAAGGATGCGATGCTCGTCAAAGGGCCGGCGATGCGCCGTGGTTCCTCCGATCGCAATGATCTCGTTGATGAGTTGGGCCATCGGGCCGGCGTCCCGAGGAGACGCGATCCGGACATCCATGGGCATTGATAGCTCACTTTCGATTGAGTGTTCGTTCTCGAATCTTCGCTCTTGGCCTCCGCCGCTCAGGCCGGGTCCTTGAACTCGGTTTCCGCCAAAGCGCGAAGCTCGGCCTCCTGGCCTGGATAGGCGGCGGCCGGCAGATCCTGAAGCGTCAACCGCAAGCTCGCCATATGCAGCAGCTGCTGCTGCCTCGACGTGGGGTTCTGCAGGTCGAAGAGCGACGCGATCCTGTCGCGCAGCCAGCGGTCATGCTCGCTGGCGTCCCAGCCGCTATAGCGGAGCCATTCTTCCTTGGGATCCATCGGCAATCATCCTCTTTCTGCAGGTCGGTATAAAAGGCGATCGGCATTCGATGGCGTCACTGGCGCGCATTTCGGATCTCGCACAGGGAATTGACCCCCACCATCGCCAGCGGGAAACAGCAGGCTTTCTTTCGATCGTCATATGTTGCCAAAACAACAATCAAGGTCGAATATCTGACATAATATCCGCTCTTTTGCGCTATACTCACTAAGCCATGCCCAAGAAGGACAAAAAGAAGCGCCAGCCCGATATACGGCATCAAGTGGCTGCCCTTCCCGTGCGCGAACGGGATGGGCAGCTCGAAGTGTGCCTGATCACCACGCGCGAGACCAGCCGTTGGTCGATCCCGAAGGGATGGCCGATGAAAGGGCGCGATGATTGGGAAGCCGCGAGAATCGAGGCCGAACAGGAAGCCGGCCTGGTCGGAACGGTCGCCGAGGAACCCTGCGGCAGCTTCGTCTATTGGAAGCGCCGAGCTGAGCACTTCGATCTCGTCGAGGTCGCAGTGTACCCTTTGCATGTGAATGCGACATTGCCGACCTGGAAAGAAATCGGTCAGCGCCAGGTGCGGTGGGTCCTGCCGGCAGATGCGGCTCTCGTCGTCGAAGAGCCGGGATTATCGTCGTTGCTGCAGGGCGTGAAACCCTGAAACGCCTTACGATCTGTCGATCTCGCAAAGGCGCATTGAAATAGCTGCGCCTCCATTTCAAGAACGACCGCATGGATAGACCCGCGATCTGCCCGGGTCGGTCCGAATCGTGACCGGTTCGCTGGTGTTCACCATCGCCGACCTGCCCTGGGCGAGCTCGGCCTCGACGGCGCCATTCCCGCGCGATTGGCGGCAAGGTTTCCCGGTGATTCCACCAAATCGCAAAACGTTTCAGCGCGACGCCAGGAGGACCGTACCAGTCCTGCCTGGCTTTTGGACAAGTGCCGCAGCCTGCCCCGCATCCGCGAAGTTGAATGTCTTCTCGACCGTGAACAGTTCCGGTTTGGTAAAAGCAAGTTCGAGCGCCAGCTCCAGATCAGCTTTGCGAATCTCGGCGGGCAGGTTCGACCACCGTCCGATCGTCACTCCCGAAATGCGGATATCGCGGGTCGAAAAATAGAGTGCCAGGACGGAAATCGGTTGGCCGGAAAGATCGCCGTAGGAAACAAGGCTGCCGCCCTGAGCCAGCAGCCCGACAGCGGCACTTGCCGTTTCGCCGCCAACCGGATCGAGGACGACGGAGATCGGATGCCCGTCCGCCGCGGCGATGACCTTCTCCTGCCAACCGGGCTTGTCGGTGGAGACAACAGGCAGATCGGGAAACACGACGTTGAGCTCGTTCACGCCGGCCTCGCGTCTGACGACGCCGACGACATCGAATCCGCGATCGAGAAGAAGCCCGATCGTCAATCTGGCAACGGCGGCCCCCGCAGCGGTGAGTACCACGGAATCGCGACCTGGCTTCGCCCCCGAAGTCTCGACGGCTCTGAGGAGAAGCGCAGCCGTCAGCGGGTTGACGTGAAGCTGTGCCGCAGCCTCGTCCGACACATCGTCGGGGATCTCGGTGACGTACGCGGCGGAAACGAGGACCTTCTCGCTCCAGGCTCCGCGTCCGGGGAAGAAGGCAACGCGCCTTCCTGGCTTCAGATCCGTTCCGTCCCCTGCCTGTTCGACGATGCCATAGCCTTCGAAGCCGACACGGACGCCGCGCTCCGGGACGATCGATCCCGGCTGGTAGCGTCCTGTTACGCCGAGCAGATCGCCGTGGTGAACGGGACGGAGGAGGACGCGGATCAGAACTTCGTCGCGTCCCGGGCGCTCGAGCTCCTCGACTTCGACAGTCTGAAGGACCTCTTCAGGCTTTCCGTGCTTGAAATAGACTGTAGCGCGCATTGCTGACCCTCCTGGAAAATGGGGAGCAGATACCGGCCGCCCCCGTCTCAAGACTAGATCCCGACTCAAGATTAGACCTGGGCCTGGCCGCCATCGGCGAAGAGCTCGGCGCCATTGACGAAGCTTGCATCGTCGGAAGCCAGGAATAGCGTCGCCTTGGCGATTTCCTCCGATTCTCCAACGCGACCGAGCGGAATGCGCGAAGCAAGGTAGTCCAGGAGGCCTTGCTGCTGCTCCCTGTCGTCACCGGCAAGCTCGACGAGGCCGGGCGTGCGGGTCGCACCGGGCGAAACGACGTTGACGCGGATGCCGGTGCCCTTGAGGTCGAGAGCCCAGGAACGGGCCAGGTTGCGGACGGCCGCCTTGGACGCCGAGTAAACGGAAAAAGCAGCAGTGCCTTCGGTACCGGCGGTGGAACCGGTCAGTACGACGGACGAGCCCTTGCCCAGCAGCGAGAGCGCCTTCTGCACTGTGAATATGACGGCTTTCACGTTGCGGCCGAAGGTGTCGTCAATTTGTTCTTCGGAGATCTGGCCAAGCGGAAGCATGCTGCCGCCGCCTGCGTTAACGACGAGGACGTCCAGGCGCCCCTGTTCCGATTTCACCTGAGCGAAGAGCCTGTCGAGATCGTCATTGTTGCTGGAATCTGCCTGAACACCGACTGCCCCTTTGCCGATCTCGGCCACTGCCTTGTCCAGAGCGTCCTTGCGGCGGCCGGTGATATAGACGCGGGCGCCTTCGGCCGCAAAGAGCTTGGCGGTCGAAAGGCCGATGCCGCTGGTTGCGCCAGTAACGACGGCGATCTTGTTCGCAAGTCTATTGGTCATCTTACTCTCCTGTTACTGGGCACGCGTAGCGGATCATCCCGAGCGAACGCGGCCAATGATGCTTTGAAACTGTTCGGGAGGTGGCGTTGGCCCTTGGCCTGTCGTTGCCGTCCGAT
This sequence comes from Labrys sp. HAY1-8F, assembly GCF_056754975.1. NCBI lineage: Bacteria > Pseudomonadati > Pseudomonadota > Alphaproteobacteria > Hyphomicrobiales > Xanthobacteraceae > Labrys > Labrys sp. HAY1-8F. The sequence goes on from NZ_JBPGWZ010000002.1 coordinate 3,124,578, forward strand.
GTGGAGAAGCTAATTCGTCAGTCCGACGGCGAGAAGCGGCCCGGTATGAAGAGATTATCCATTCACATGGACAATCTCGGGCACCTAGTCGCCACGCCTGGCGTCGACGCGCTCGAACACTTGCTGGGCCCAGTCCGCGAATGCCCGCAATCGAGGATTGGGAAATCTATCTGCGGGATAGACGAGGTGCAGGACGTGGTTCTCCGGCTTCCAGGCGGGAAGAAATTCGACCAGCGAGCCGCACTCAATATGAGGTCTTGCAAGGAAACCGAAGCTCTGCCCGATCCCCAAGCCGGCAAGCAGCGAATTGAGATGTGCGGTGCTCTCGTTGACCGAGAGGCCGCTCGCCGACGGGATGAACTCTATCCGTTCGTCAACCCTCTGGAAGCGCAATGGAAATCGTTTTCCAGACGATGCCGAAAAATAGCTGACGACCCGGTGCCCGTGGATATCGTCAGGGTGAGCGGGCGGCTCCCGACCTTCGAGATAACTGGGCGCTGCGCAGAGGACATAATCAAGCTCGCACAGCTTCCTTGCCTTCATCGCAGAAGCGACGAGGGAACCGCCACGGATGACGCAGTCTATTCCTTCGCCTATGAGGTCAGCGGAGCGGTCGCTGACGCCCAGAAGAAGGTCGATGTCCGGATACTGGCGTTGAAAGTCCGAGAGGCAGGGGATCAGTATCCTGTTTGCCAGAACCGATCCGATGTCCACGCGGAGCCTGCCCTTCGGGGTGCTGCGAGAGCCGGCGACGATGCCGTCCATATCGTCGAGATCGGCCAGAAGGCGCAGTGCGCGCTCATGATAGGCGGCGCCCTCCGTGGTCATTGTCACCGAGCGCGTCGTTCGCTCGACAAGCTTCGTTCCAAGATGCGCCTCGAGATCTTGCACCAGCTTGCTGACGGAGGAACGGGGCAGGCTCATTGCGTCCGCGGCCTTGGCGAAGGACCGGGCTTCGGCGACGCGAACGAAGGTGCGTATGGCGAGTATCTGATCCAAATGAGGCCTGCCTGATCGGAGCGCTGGGATGACTATACCCAGCTCGTTCGGCGTTTCCATTGCAGATCGGTACAAGTGTCTTGCCATGCGCAACGGTCACATAAACCACGAAGCGGTATCGATTTTGCAGTCTGTAATCACGTTTTGTTCTCATTTTGCTTGGCGATGCCGTGCTTCCCCGCTATCGTCGGGGAGGCTGACGGGGAAACGAGATGGTATCGCGCGTCGCGACGGTGGCATTCGAGGGCGTGGAAGCGCGCCAGGTCGACGTGCAAGTCCAGATCATGACCGGTTCGGTGGTGTTCACCATCGTCGGCCTGCCCGACAAGGCGGTGTCGGAAGCGCGCGAGAGGGTACGCGCCGCCCTCACCGCCGCCGGCCTCGCCCTGCCGGCCAAGCGCATCACCGTCAATCTCGCCCCGGCCGACCTGCCCAAGGAGGGCTCGCATTTCGACCTGCCCATCGCGCTCGGGGTGATGGCCGCCATCGGCGCCATTCCCCATGACGCGCTGGAGGGCTATTGCGTGCTTGGCGAGCTTGGCCTCGACGGCACCATCACCAAGGTCGCCGGCGTGCTGCCCTCCGCCGTCGCCGCCAATGGCCGCGGGCTTGGCCTGATCTGCCCCGCCGCCTGCGGGCCGGAGGCGGCCTGGGCCAGCCCGGAGATGGACATTCTCGCCCCCCGTTCGCTGATCCAGCTCGTCAATCATTTCAAGGGCACACAGTTGCTCTCCCGCCCGCAGCCGCGCATCGCCGCGCCAGCGGCCGCCCTGCCCGACCTCAAGGACATCAAGGGCCAGGAGACCGCCAAGCGCGCTTTGGAGGTGGCAGCCGCCGGTGCGCATAATCTCCTGATGATCGGCCCGGCCGGCTCCGGCAAGTCCATGCTGGCGGCAAGGCTGCCCTCGATCCTGCCGCCTTTGGTGCCAGCCGAGCTCCTGGAAATCTCGATGATCCATTCTGTGGCGGGCCAACTCGCCGGCGGCGAGCTCACCAGCCGGCGCCCCTTCCGCGCCCCGCATCATTCGGCCTCGATGGCGGCCCTGATCGGCGGCGGCATCCATGCCAGGCCCGGCGAAGTGTCGCTCTCGCATCACGGCGTGCTCTTCCTCGACGAGATGCCTGAATTCGCACCACAAACCCTCGATGCCCTGCGCCAGCCGCTGGAGTCGGGCGAGGCCGTGATCGCCAGGGCCAATGCCCGCGTCGCCTATCCCGCTCGGATCCAGCTCGTCGCGGCCATGAATCCGTGCCGCTGCGGCAAGGCCAACGATCCGGGCTTCGCCTGCCGGCGCGGGCCGGTTGAGCGCTGCGCCGCCGACTATCAGGCCCGCATCTCCGGCCCGCTGCTCGACCGCATCGACATCGTCGTCGAGGTGCCCGCCGTCTCCGCCGCCGACCTCATCCTGCCACCGCCCGCCGAAGGCTCGGCCGAGGTGGCGGCCCGGGTGGCGGAAGCCCGGGACCGTGCCGCCCAACGCTACCGCACACTCGGCCTGCCCGACGGCTCCACCAATGCCAGCGTGCCGGTCAATGTGGTCGAGGAGGTCACCCGCCCCGACGCGGGAGCCACCAAGCTTCTGCGCGATGCCTCGGAGGCCATGCGCCTGTCGGCCCGCGGCTTCCACCGCGTGTTGCGCGTCTCGCGCACCTTGGCCGATCTCGACGGCGAGACCGATGTCGGCCGCATCCACATCGCCGAAGCGTTGAGCTACCGGGCGAGGACGGACAGGGCGACGGTTCTGGCCTAGGCTCGACCTTATCACGCGCTATCTGCGACATGGACAGGCTGGCGACACGGCCGCCAAGCCGCTATCTGCAGACACACCCAGCCGATGTTCACCCGAGACATGTCATGCGCATACCCATCCTTCTCGCCTGCCTCGCCTTGCTCGCCGGCACCGCTGCTTCCCACGCTGCTCCCCGCCCCCATTGCGCCGATGCCGCCGTGAAGCAGGCCGCCAAGCTGCTGGCCTTCCATTCCGACAATGACGACCGCGCCCAGGTCGATCCCGACAGCGTGAGGGCAATCGGCACCGTCGGGGCCCTGGTCGGCAAGGGCCGCTTCGACGTGATCGAGGTCGAGGGCTCGATCTACAAAGGCAATTACCGCATGCACCTGATCTATGCCCAGTTGCCGGGCGACTGCGTGCTGATGGGCCAGGAGATCCTGGAGCGCAGTGACCCCTATTGATCGCTCCACGCTGGCCAGCCGCGGCCGATGCGGCTTAGAGAAAAGTGTGATTTCCGCGAGTCGCACTTTTTCTCTAACTCTTTGTTCTGACGCGTTTTCTTAATCGAAAAGTCTATCAACTTTTCTGGAAAACGCTCTAGACTGTATCGCCAGCCGCAGCAGCAATCGGGGTGATTCATGACGGGCAGCCAGGCAGCCGGACGCCTTTTTGCGGCGCTGATCGCCATCACGGCCTGGCTCGCCGTTGCCCTGCGTGCCTGGATCGTGGTCGGGGCGGTGATGGCGCAAGGCCGGACGGCGATCGATGGCCTCGTCACCGTGTTCAGCTATTTCACCCTGCAGGCCAATGTGATCCTGGCCGTGGTGGCCACCGCCTGTGCCCTGCGCGGGGAAGCCCGAGGCTTCCTGACCCGGCCGTCGACCCGGGCCGCCGTCACCGTCTACATCATCATCGTCGGCCTGATCTATGCCGTGTTCCTCGCCGGCTTGCGGCAGCTGACCGGCCTCGCCGTGCCCGTCGACATCGCCCTGCATCGGGTGGTGCCGGTGCTCTTCACGCTCTATTGGCTCATCTTCGTGCCGAAGGGCCAGCTGACCTGGCGCAATCCGCTGGCCTGGCTGACCTTTCCGGCGCTCTACGTCGTCTACTCGCTGATTTATGGCGCGCTGACGGGGCGCTATCTCTACCCCTTTTCCAACGTGCCGGTGCTCGGCTATCCCCGCGCGCTCGGCTATGCTGCGCTGATCCTCGCCGCCTTCTACGGCCTCGGCCTTGCGCTGGTGGCGCTTGATCGCGCCCTTGCCGGCTCCGTGGTCCGGGCGCGGCAGTGACCGTCGACGGCATCATGATGATGGCGCTTATGCTACGCTGCCGATCACAGCCAGGACGAGGTATGGCGTGACAGGCAACCAAAGGCTCGGATGCGTCGTCGCCGGCGTGATCGCCCTCATCGCGGGCAGCGCCGTGCTGCTGCAGGTGCTGCTGGGTGTCGAGACCGTGCAGGCGCAGGGACGCAGCGCTCTTGACGGCATCATCCTCGTCTTCAGCTACTTCACCGTGCTCACCAACACGCTGGTGACGATCGTGGCCGGGGCCAGTGCCCTCCTCGGGGAACGGGGCGGCTTCCTGAGCCGGCCTGGAACCCGGGCGGCCGTAGCCATCTACATCTTCGTGGTCGGCGTGATCTTTGCTGCCCTGCTCACCGGGCTGCGCCCGATGAGCGGCCTGACACTCGCGGTCGACAACGTGCTGCATCGAATCGTGCCGGTGCTGTTCGTGCTCTATTGGCTCGTCTTCGTGCCGAAGGGACAATTGCGCTGGCGCGATCCCATCGCATGGATGCTCTACCCCCTGCTTTATGTCGCCTATTCGCTGCTCTACGGCGCACTGGCCGGGCGCTATCTCTACCCCTTTGCCGACGTCACGGTTCTCGGCTATGGCGGCGCCCTCGCCAACGGCCTCGTCATCCTGGCAGGCTTCCTCGGGCTGGGATTGATCGTGGTGGCGATCGATCGCGCCCTGGCCCCGGCGAAGCCCGCCTGAGCGGGCGGCTCGGCGCTGCGGCTTGTTGTCACAAATCCGTGCGAAAACTGTGATGATGCTTGTGGGATGGGGATTCGGGCAGGGGCTGAAGATGCCGACGACGCCGCCGAAAGGCTTGTTTGCAATGATCGATCCGCGCGGCTGGAGCAGCAAGCTGCCGGCCGGCATCGTGCCCTTGGCGCCGCGCCGCCGGCTCAAGCCGGCCTTGCGCCAGCGTCGCATCGAGAATATCGGTTTGCCGATGACTCTCGGACGCATCGGCTCCCTGGAAGTACGGTTGGCTGAGACCGCCAGGGACGTGAAGAAAGCGCAGAAGCTGCGCTATCAGGTGTTCTACGAGGAGATGGCCGCCATACCGGACGCGCTGTCCCTGATCTCCAGGCGTGACCGCGACGATTACGACACGCTCTGCGACCACCTGCTGGTGATCGACCATGACGCCCCCACCAGGCTGGGCAAGCCGGGCGGGCGGGTGGTCGGCACCTACCGCCTGCTGCGCCAGGACGTGGCCGAGCGCCATGGCGGCTTCTATTCGACGGCCGAATACGCAATCGAGCCGCTGATCGCAGCCCATCCTGGCCGCCGCTTCCTCGAGCTCGGCCGCTCCTGCGTACTGCCGGCCTATCGCAACAAGCGCACGGTGGAGCTGCTCTGGCACGGCATCTGGACCTATGTGCTGCATCACAAGATCGACGTGATGCTGGGCTGCGCCAGCCTGGAGGGCACCGACCCGAGCCGCCTTGCCCTGCCGCTCGCCTTCCTGCATCACCATGCCGCTACCGAGGGCGAGTGGAGCGTCAAGGCGGTGCCGGAGCGCTATGTCTCGATGAACCGCATCGCCAAGGAAGGCATCGACGTCAAGCAGGCGCTGCATGCCCTACCACCGTTGATCAAAGGCTATCTGCGCCTCGGCGCCAGCTTTGGCGACGGCGCGGTTATCGATCATCAGTTCGGCACCACCGACGTGCTGGTGGTCCTGCCGGTCGAGAAGATCAATCCGCGCTATGTCGATCATTTCGGCGCGGGCGCAGAGCGGCACGCGGCTTAGGAGCGCGGACATTGCGACATGCTTGCATGTCGCAATGTCCGCTTTCGCAACCGTCATGCGCGCCTGAAAAGAAGAGCGGGCAGGATGTCCGCGCTCCAATCATGCCGCCAGGCCGCGCTTCTTCAGCAAGGCCTCGGGCTTGGGATCATGGCCGCGGAAGTCGCGATAGGCCTGCGCCGCATCTTGCCGGTTGCCGGCGGCATAGACGAACTGCTTGAGCTTGCGGGCCGTCTTGCCATCGAAGATGTCGCCGGTCTCGACGAAGGCGTCGAAGCCGTCGGCATCGAGCACCTCCGACCACAGATAGGAATAATAGGCCGAGGAATAGCCGTCGCCCGAGAAGACATGCTGGAAATGTGGGGGCCGGTGGCGCATCACCATCGCCCGGGGCATGTCGATCTCGCCGAGCACCTTGGCCTCGAAGGCGCCGACATCGAAGCCCTCGGCTTCCTTCAACAAATGCATTTCGAGATCGACCAGGGCGGAGGAAACATATTCCACCGTGGCAAAACCCTGGTTGAAGGTGCGGCTGGCGAGCAGGCGATCGAGCAGGGCCTTCGGCATCGGCTCGCCCGTGCGATAGTGCACGGCGAAGCGCTGCAGCACTTCGGGCTGTTCGAACCAGTGCTCGTAAAGCTGAGAAGGGAATTCGACGAAGTCGCGCGCCACGTTGGTGCCCGAGAGCAGGGGATAGGTGACGTCCGACAACAGGCCGTGCAGGCCATGGCCGAACTCGTGGAACAAGGTGCGGGCGTCGTCGAAGGACAACAGAGTCGGTTGCCCATCCGCGCCGCGGGCGAAATTCATCACATTGACGATGATCGGGTTGATCGCGCCGTTCAGCCGCTCCTGGCTGCGGAAGGCGCTCATCCAGGCACCGCTGCGCTTGGAGGGCCGGGCGAAATAATCGCCATAGAACAGGCCGATGCTCGTCCCGGCCGCATCCGTAGCCTCGAAGGCCCGCACGTCCGGATGATAGACCGGCACGTCCTTGCGTTCGGTGAAGGTGATGCCGAACAGGCGGTGGGCCGTGTCGAAGGCTGCCTCGATGATCTTGTCGAGCTGCAGATAGGGCTTGAGCTCGGCCTCGTCGAGGTCGAATTCCTGACGTCGCTTCTTCTCGGCATAATAGCGCCAGTCCCAGGCTTGCAGCGCGATGTTGTCGCCTTCCCCAGCCGCCAGGGCCTCGAGGCCTTCGCGCTCGCGTTCGGCCTGGCTGCGGGCCGGCTGCCAGACCGAGCGCAGGAGATCGAGCGCGGCCTCAGGCGTGCGGGCCATCGAATCGTCCAGGCGATAGTGGGCGAAGGTCTGATAGCCCAGGAGCCTGGCGCGCTCGGCCCGGAGCGCCACCATTTCGGCGATCAAAGCGCGGTTGTCCGTTTCGCCGCCGCCCTCGCCGCGGGCGAGCCAGGCCTTGAAGGCCGTTTCGCGCAGGTCCCGGCGGGCGGAAAACTGCAGGAAAGGTTCGATCAGTGAGCGCGACAGCGTGACGACATGGCCGCTCTCACCGCGATCCGCCGCGGCGCTGGCGCTGGCGGCGCGCAGGAAATCGGGCAGGCCGGCGAGATCGGCCTCGCCGTCGAGCTTCATCGACCAGGCCTTCTCGTCCTTCAGCACGTTCTGTCCGAATTGGGTGCCGAGACTGGCAAGGCGTTCGGAAATCGCCGCCAGGCGCTGCTTCACCTCTTCGGGCCTGCCGGCGCCGGCCCGACGGAACGCGGTGTGATAGCGATCGAGCACCCGGGCCTGCTCGGGCGACAGGCCGAGCTCCGCCCGCCGGGCGAAGACGGCATCGATACGCCGGAACAGAGCGTCGTTCAGATAGATCGCGGTGTGATGGCGCGACAGGATCGGCGCCATCTCGCGCTCGATCGCCTGCAATTCGTCATTGGTGTCGGAGCCCGCCAGGTTGAAGAACACCGAGGCGACCTGGTCGAGCGCCCGGCCCGAACGCTCCAGCGCCGCCAGGGTGTTGTCGAAGCTCGGCACCGAGGCATTGTCGGCAATCGTGGCGATCTCCGCCTTGTTTTCGGCCAGCGCCGCTTCGAAGGCCTGACGATAATGCTCGGTGCGGATATCGGCGAAGGGCGGCGCTTCGAAGGGGGTGGACCAACGGGCCAGGAGGGGATTGACGTCAGCGGACATGAGGACCTCGATTCGGGTACGGCCCTTATAGCAGCCGACCTACCACAAGCCGATTCCTCCTGATCCGTGCGACGGGCACGATCAGGAGGAATCGGCAAGATATCAAACATCTTCAGAGTTTCCCGGCGGGCCTCACGGACAGGCCTCACCGGGAAACTCTGCTTGGTTCGAAATATGCATTATCTTTTGATTTTGGAGGGCACCATGGCCGATGATGACGACCCGGCGACGCCGGCCGATTCCAAGCTCACCCGCACCAAGCAGCTCTGGGCCCAGGCCGGCAAGTTCCTCACCGGCCAGGCGTCCCGGCCCGAGAGCGACCGCCTGCCGCCGGGCCAGCATCTCGTCAAGGATTGGCCGGTGCTCGATCTCGGCCTGCAGCCCAGCATCGACAAGGCGCGCTGGCAGCTCGATGTGTTCGGTGCGGTCGAGAATCCGCTCGTCTGGGATTTTGCGGCCTTCTCGGCCCAGCCCCAGGTGACGCAGGTCTGCGACATCCACTGCGTCACCACCTGGTCGCGCTACGACAACCATTTCGAGGGCCTAACCACGCTGGCCCTCGCCGAGATCGTACGACCCAGGCCCGAGGCTGGTCATGTCGTGCTGCATTCGGCTGACGGCTACACCACGAACCTGTCCCTGCAGGATTTCCTGGGGGAGGACGTGCTGCTCGCCCACGCCTGGGAGGGCAGGCCGCTGACATCAGACCATGGTGGCCCGGTACGCCTCGTCGTGCCCCGGCTCTATTTCTGGAAGAGCGCCAAATGGCTCAGCCGCATCGAATTCGCCACCCGCGACAAGCCGGGATTCTGGGAAGTGCGCGGCTATCACAACCGCGGTGATCCCTGGCGGGAGGAGCGTTACAGCGAGTGAGGGCGTCTGGGACCGCCGGCTTTCCAGCCGACTCCTGGAAACCCGGCGTTTCATGATTGATTGAAAGAGCCGGCTGGAAAGCCGGCGATCCTAGGATAAAGCTAGTTCGTCCCTACCCATCCACCTTGAGCGCGGCGATGAAGGCTTCCTGCGGAATGTCGACGCTGCCGAACTGGCGCATCTTCTTCTTGCCTTCCTTCTGCTTCTCCAGAAGCTTGCGCTTGCGGGAGATGTCGCCGCCATAGCATTTGGCGGTGACGTCCTTGCGCAGAGCCCGGATAGTCTCGCGCGCAATGATCTTGGCGCCGATCGCCGCCTGGATCGGGATCACGAACATGTGCTGTGGGATGAGGTCCTTCAGCTTCTCGCACATGGCGCGGCCGCGGCTCTCGGCGCGGTCGCGATGCACCAGCATCGAAAGCGCGTCCACCGGCTCGGCATTGACCAGGATCTGCATCTTGACCAGATCGCCTTCCTTGTAGTCGGTCAAATGATAATCGAAGGAGGCGTAGCCCTTCGATACCGACTTCAGGCGGTCATAGAAGTCGAACACCACCTCATTGAGTGGCAGGTCGTACTGCACCATGGCGCGCTTGCCGACATAATTGAGATCGACCTGCACACCGCGCCGGTCCTGGCAGAGCTTGAGGATCGAGCCGAGATAGTCGTCCGGCGTCAAGATGGTGGCGCGGATCCACGGCTCCTCGATCGAGGTGATCTTCACCACATCCGGCATGTCGACCGGATTATGCAGCTCGATATGGCTGCCGTCGGTCATGTTGATCTTGTAGATGACGGACGGCGCCGTCGCGATCAGGTCGAGATTGAACTCGCGCTCCAGGCGCTCCTGGATGATTTCCAGGTGCAGCAGCCCAAGGAAGCCGCAGCGGAAGCCGAAGCCGAGCGCCGCCGAGGATTCCATCTCGAAGGAGAACGAGGCATCGTTGAGGCGAAGCCGCCCCATGGCGGCGCGCAGATCCTCGAACTGCGCCGCATCCATCGGGAACAAGCCGCAGAACACCACGGGCTGGGCCGGCTTGAAGCCCGGCAGCGGCACGATGTTGGTGTTCTTGCGATCATCGGTGATGGTGTCGCCGACACGGGTATCGGCCACTTCCTTGATCGCCGCCGTGATGAAGCCGATCTCGCCCGGCCCGAGCTCGGCGATGGCCTGCATCTTCGGCCTGAAGACGCCGAGGCGATCGACCTCGTAATGCGCATCGGTGCCGATCATCTTGACGCGCTGGCCCTTCTTGAGCGTGCCGTCGAAGATGCGCACCAGCACGACCACGCCGAGATAGGCATCGTACCAAGAATCCACCAGCAGCGCCTTGAGCGGGGCGTTGCGGTCGCCCTTGGGCGCCGGCAGGCGGGTGACGATGGCTTCCAGCACCTGGTCGATGTTGAGGCCGGTCTTGGCCGAAATCGGCACGGCCTCGGAGGCATCGATGCCGATCACGTCCTCGATCTGCTGCTTGATGCGGTCCGGTTCGGCCGCGGGCAGGTCGATCTTGTTGAGCACCGGCACCAGCTCGTGATTGGCGTCGATGGCATGATAGACATTGGCGAGCGTCTGCGCCTCGACGCCCTGGGAGGCGTCGACCACCAGGAGCGAGCCTTCGCAGGCCGCGAGCGAGCGCGACACCTCATAGGCGAAGTCGACATGGCCGGGCGTATCCATCAGGTTGAGGATATAGTCCTTGCCGTCCTGGGCGCGGTAGTTCAGGCGCACGGTCTGCGCCTTGATGGTGATGCCGCGCTCGCGCTCGATATCCATGGAATCGAGCACCTGCTCGACCATTTCACGGTCGGTCAGCGTGCCCGTGGCCTGGATCAGACGATCGGCAAGGGTGGACTTGCCGTGGTCGATATGGGCCACGATGGAGAAATTCCGGATATTTTCGATCAATTCTTCGCTCATCCGCGCGCAATAGCAGGAAGGGATGATTGCGCCAAGGACAAATGGGGATTCCAGGCCGGCCGAGGCCTGTTTGCGGGCCCCACCGGCCCTAGTTCTAGAACGGGCCGTGCGAAGCGATGTTGCGGATCACCTCGTCCAGCACGCCGATCCTCTCGCCATAGACCTTGTCGAGGCAGGCGGTATCGGCGCCGCAGGCCTCGCGCGTCTTGATCCAGGCCTGCTGAGCCTCGCCGATATTGCCGCGCTGGCCCATGGCCACCAGGGACATCGAGACGCCGTAGAGCGTCGCCATGCGCGCCTCGGCCTGGCCGAGGGCGTAACTGCCGCAGACGGCTTTTTCGGCGGGGGAAGCTGCCTTGGCACAATCGAGGGGCGCATAGTCGCCCGCTTGCGCCGTGGAGGAGAACAGCAATGCAGCCATGGCGATGATGACGAATCTGCCTTTCAAGGGTCACCCTTTCCGGTTTGTATGGAAGCGAAGTTCTCCTGGAACCCCACATCATTCCATCCGTTGTGAGACAAAGAGACTAAGGAAACGCACATGCTGCTGAAAGGATCCTGCCATTGCCGCGCCGTGACGTTCAGCGTCGAGGCAATGAGCCCTGCCCCGTTCATGCATTGTCATTGCTCGATCTGCCGCAAGACGGCGGGATCGGGCGGCTATGCCATCAATCTCGGTGCCCATGCCGAAAGCCTGAAGGTGGAGGGACGCGAGCATCTGCGCATCTATCACGCCGTCCTGCGCGAGGAAGGGCAGGCCGACCAACGCTCGCCGGCCGGGCGCCATTTCTGCGGGGAATGCGGCAGTGCGCTCTGGCTGTGGGATCCGCGCTGGCCGGAACTGATCCACCCGCACGCCTCGGCGATCGATACGCCGCTGCCCAAGCCGCCGGAGATCGTGGAGATGATGCTGGCCGATGCTCCCCGATGGGTCGATGTACCATCCGGTCCCGGCTATCTGCATTTCGACACCTATCCCGAGGAATCGCTGGAGGACTGGCACCGGCGTCATGGCCTGTTGAGCGAATGAAGCGGGCGGGATCGGCCAAAGCCGCCCGCCCGCGCAAGAGCACTTGCTGTTTGCAATTGGTCTGGATGTGGTAAATCGACACCAAGGAGCCCTCGATTGCACCGGGATAGGAAGGGACGGCCATGAGCACGCAGGACGACGATCTCAGCCAATTTCACGCCTATGGCGCGCCGCCCCTGCCGCAGGCCGATATCGAGGGCTGGCTTGATCACGACGACGCCCGCATCTGGCATGCTTCGTATGGCGACGGGCCGCCGGTGATCCTGCTGCATGGCGGTCTCGGCCATGCCGGCAATTGGGGCTACCAATTGCACGATCTGCGGGTCGCCGGCTATCGCGTTGTCCTGGTCGACAGCCGTGGCCACGGCCGCAGCACGCGTAACGACAGGCCTTATTCCTATGAGCTGATGGCCTCCGACGTGCTGGCGGTGATGGATCGGCTCGGCCTGGACAAGGCCCGCTTCGTCGGCTGGAGCGACGGCGCCTGCATCGCCCTGGTGCTGGCGGCCGAGAACCCCGCCCGCTCGTCGGGCGTGTTTTTCTTCGCTTGCAACATGGACCCCAGCGGCACCAAGGAGATGGAGCCGAGCCCCGCGCTCGACCGTTGTTTCGCCCGGCACCGCCAGGACTATGCCGCACTGTCCGCCACACCGGATAGCTTCGAGCCCTTCGTCGCCGCCGTCAGCGAGATGATGCGGACGCAGCCCAATTATAGCGCGAGCGATCTAAGCGCGATCGATGTGCCCGTGGAGATCGTATTGGGTGAGCATGACGAGTTCATTCGCCCCGACCATGCAGCCTATCTTGCCCGCACCATTCCCGGCGCGACGCTGACCGTTCTGCCAGGTGTGAGCCATTTCGCGCCGTTGCAGCGGCCGGCACTTTTCAACCGGGCGGTGCTCGACTTTCTTGGCAAGCTCGCGTCATAGCGGCCCGGTCAGGTGGCGAGGCGCGCGGCCCAGCCCGAGACGGCCACCGCCAGGGTCTTGAGGTGGTCGGCAGCCGAAAAACCGGAAACGGACTTGCGCGGCTTCAGGTCGTGGTCGCCATCCTCCAGCCACAGGATTTCGATGCGGGGCGACAGCGTATAGGTCGCGACCTCCTCGCGCGTGCCGAACAGATCGCGCGTGCCCTGGGCGATGAGCGCCGGGGTGCGCATGTCGGCGAGATGGGCGGTGCGCAACTGCTCGGGCTTGCCGATGGGATGGAAGGGGTAGCCGAGGCACAACAGACCGGCGATGCGGCCTTCGGCCTGGAGATCGTCGGCGATCATGCTGGCGACCCGGCCCCCCATCGATTTGCCGCCGATGACGAGAGGTCCAGCCGCGCCCAATGCTTCGATGGCGGCGCGATATTCGCCTTCCAGCGTTTCGGCGCGCGGTGGCGGCTTGCGGGCGCCCGATTGGCGCCGCGCCGCCATATAACCGAATTCGAACCGGGCCATGCGCAATCCGGCTGCAGCCAGCGCCCCGGCACTGGCGGACATTGCGGCCGAATCCATTGGCGCTCCGGCACCATGCGCGAGCAGGACGGTGATCCTTGCATCCTCGGGTCCGTCCATGAGGAAGTGCAATGCCATATGAATACCTTGGCCCTAACCGCGGATGACGGCACGCCCAGTCGTCATCAAAGGCTAGCGCCGCGATTCATGCAATTGCCGGAACTGCGTGACTCTGCTTCGGGAAGGAGAAAACTCCTGCGATGTTCTCTCGTTCAGGACACACGTTCCTCGCGTAGTGCTTGTCCGAGCAAAGAAGCCATGATCGAGGAAGACAGACAGTATAGGAGGATGCAAACCAACCAGGACATTATTTCCCCCAATCCAGTCTGGTGTTAGCCAGCCCAGTTACCAACACGTCGTGTGCTTCCGTTGAGACAGTTGACACTTTGATCGATCTGCCCGGGTTGCCGGCACGCAACTACCTTCCGTCATTCGTGCCTTCATATTATCGAGACTGGAGGTAATGGCAATCAACAATACGCTCGTATCTTCGATTTAGGGCCATAATTATTATTCAAATTGTTTGAATTGCATATTTGCCGCCGGGAGAGGCCGCTCAGGTTCCGACCCGAATCGTGGCGAGATGGTCGACTCTTGCGGGTGTAGCATGGATCTGATACTTAGCCTTATGGCTTATCGTATCGAGCAGCTCGACGAGATCTTCCTGGCCCTGGCCGACCCGACCCGACGGGCCGTGCTCGGACGTCTGGGGCGGGGGCCGGCCAGCATCAGCGACCTGGCCGAACCCTTCGACATGGCCCTGCCCTCCTTCATGAAACATATCCGCATGCTTGAGGGTACGGGCCTGATCAGCACCCGCAAACAGGGGCGCGTGCGGACCTGCACCATCGAAAAGCAGACTTTCGCCGCCGTCGAGGGCTGGCTGGCTGCCCAGCACGCGATATGGGAGGGCCGGACCGACAGGTTGGAACGCATCGTCGCCACCATGCTCGACAAGGAGCCGCCGACGTGACCCGCCACTTCGACCCCGAACTCGACCTGCGTATCGCTCGCGTTATCAAAGCGCCGCGGGCCATCGTGTGGCAGGCCTGGACCGAGCGCGCCCTCTTCGAACAATGGTGGGTGCCCGCCCCTGCGCGATGCCAGGTCGTCGACATGGATCTGTCCCCGGGTGGCGCCTTCGTGACCCGGATCAGCGAGGATGGCGGCACCTTTCAGCCCCATCTCGACGCCTGTTTCCTGACCGTCGACGACCGGCGGCGCATCGTGTTCACCAATGCGCTCACCCGCGGCTGGCGCCCCGCCGAACAGCCGTTCATCACGGCAGTCGTCGATTTCGCCGACCACCCAGACGGAACCGACTACACTGCCCATGTCATGCACAAGAGCGACGCCGATCGCGCCCTGCATGAAAAGATGGGGTTCCATGACGGCTGGGGCACCGTGACGGGGCAACTGGCGGCGCTGGTCGAAAAGCGGGCGTGATCGGACCGGATTCCTGGAATCTATCTTCCCCGACACGAAAATCTCTCCTCCCGGGCCTGTATTGCGGTCGCAGTTCGACTGTTCAGCCCGCGGCGCGTACCGCGCAGCAATGCATGTCCTCGCCATGCGGGCGGCTCGCAAAAGCCTCGCTTTGCCTATTGCATAACTAAATGCCACTTATGTATTATTGAATGATATTTTTGTATACAATTTAATTGATGGATGACACAGAACCTGACAATGTGTGGACACAACCTCATTCAGAAGGTTGACCGAGGAGGTGTTCCATGGCTGGCAAGCAACGCGGCGGCACGTCGCAACCCGCGCAGGAGCGTGGTCTCAGCAGACGCGGTTTCCTGAATCTAAGCGCGAAGGGACTGGCGGGTGCGGCCTCGGCAGCCCTTGTCGGCCAGGCGGCGTGGCCAGGCTCGTCCCTGGCGAAAACGGCGCCCTCCGACATCGTGATGATGGACGCCATCCCGCTCTCGCAGGCGATCAAGTCGAAATCAATTTCCTGTGTGGAGGTGATGACGGCCTATCTCGACCACATCGATCGCCTCAACCCCACTGTCAATGCCATCGTCTCCCGGCAGGAGCGCGGTGATCTCCTCAAGCAGGCCGGGGAGCGCGACGCGCAGCTCGGCCGCGGCGACTATGCCGGCTGGATGCATGGTTTCCCGCAGGCGATCAAGGACCTCGCCGACACCAAGGGCATCCGCACCACGCAGGGCTCGCCCTTGTTCAAGGACCGCATTCCCAAGACCGATGCGCTTTTCGTCGACCGCATGAAACACGCGGGCAGCATCATCATCGGCAAGACCAACACGCCGGAGTTCGGCCTGGGGTCGCAGACCTACAACCAGGTCTTCGGCACCACGCTGAATGCCTATGATCACAGCAAGACCGCAGGCGGCAGCAGCGGCGGCGCCGCGGTGTCGCTGGCCATGCGCATGCTGCCGGTCGCCGATGGTAGCGACCATGCCGGCTCGCTGCGCAACCCGTCGGCCTTCAACAATGTGCTGGGTTTCCGCACCTCCTTCGGACGGGTCCCCTCACCGGGTGCCGACGTGTTCGACGCCGCGCTCGGCGTGAACGGACCGATGGCGCGCAACGTCTCGGACCTTGCTCTGCTGCTCGCGGTGCAGTCGGGCTACCACGCTGCCGCGCCCCTCTCCCTCCACGAGGATCCCACGCGCTTCACCGAGCCTTTGAAGCGCGACCTGAAGGGCGTGCGCATAGCCTGGCTTGGCGATTGCGGCGGCTATCTGCCCTTCGAACCGGGCGTGCTCGACCTGTGCAGGGCAGCTCTCAAGACCTTCGAAGCGCTCGGCTGCACCGTCGAGGAAGCCAGGCCCGATTATCCCATCGAGAATGTCTGGCGCAATTGGCTGCCGCTGCGCGCCTGGCAGACCGGCTCCGGCCTGAAGGTGCTCTATGACGATCCGGCCAAGCGCGCCTTGCTCAAACCGGAGGCGCAATGGGAGATCGAGAACTATCTGAAGCTCAGCGCCGTCCGACTCTCCGATGCCGCTGCCGCGCGCACCCAATGGTACCAGGCGGTCCGCACTTTCATGGAGCGCTACGACTACTTCATCCTGCCGTCGGCGCAGGTTTTCCCCTTCGACGCCACCACCCATTGGCCCAAGGACATCAACGGCCAAGCGATGGACACCTATCATCGCTGGATGGAGGTGGTGATCCCGGTCACGATGTCCGGCTGCCCCGCCATGAGCGTGCCGGTCGGCTTCAACGATCGTGGCCTGCCCATGGGCATGCAGCTCGTTGGGCGCAATCATGCCGAGATGTCCGTGCTGCAGCTCGCCTACGCCTATGAGCAGGCCACCGGCTGGCCTCAGAACAGGCTGCCACCGGCGCTCAAGCCGGCGTGAGGCGACCGGCCGAGGCACGCCAGTCCCCGAAGCGCGTGCCTCGGCTTTCTCGGGCCGTGAAAGGAATGGCAGCTTGCCGGCATCGGTAGAAGGCGCGATATGGGCCTATGACCGAGCGCCGAGCCACCCAATTGCGGGATTCGATCGAGGACGAGATCGCCACCGGGCAGTTGAAGCCGGGTGAGCGCCTCGACGAAGTGTCTCTCGCCGAACGTTTCGGCGTCTCGCGAACGCCGATCCGCGAGGCGCTGCAGCAGCTTGCCGCCGCCGGGCTGGTGGAGCTGCGAACCCGCCGGGGTGCCATCGTCAGCGCGCCTGATCCCAGCCAGCTCATGGAAATGTTCGAGGTCATGGCGGAACTGGAGGCCATGTGCGGGCGCCTCGCCGCCCGCCGTCTCCTGCCCGAGGACGAACAGGCTCTCGTCGCGGCCCTGGCGGCCTGCCAGGAGGCTGCCGCCAATGGCGATCCCGACAGCTATTACTATGAGAACGAGACGTTTCACCGCGTCATCTATCGCGCCAGCGGCAACAAGTTCCTGGCGAGCCAGGCAGTGGCCCTCAACAAGCGCCTGGCTCCCTTCCGCCGCCTGCAGCTACGCGTGCGCAACCGCATGAAGACCTCGCAGAACGAGCATGAGGCCGTAGTCGCCGCCATCCGCGCCGGCGAGGCCCAGCATGCCGCCGAGCAACTGCGAGCCCATGTCGCCGTGCAGGGCGAGCGTTTCGGCGACTTGATGTCATCGCTCGGCAAATCCCGCAGCACCGGAGCGTAACCCCGGCGGATGGGACTTCCATCCAGGCGAGAAACCCCCTAAGATCCGTCACGGCGCTGCGAGACGCCTCCGGACCCGCGGGAAGGGCTCAGCCCCCTCACAATCATCGACATCAGGACGACCTGCCCCTGTGCAGCCGATTGCGGGTCTTCGGCTCTGCGCACATGGAGGCACCATGAAAACCCTTCCGGTTTCGCCCGACCTTTCGCACCTCAAGAACCAGGCCAAGCAGCTATTACGGTTCGCCCGCAACGGCGAGAGCGAGGCTCTTCGCCATTTCGCCGAATGCCTGCCCTCGGCACGCGGCCTCGAGCCGGCCGGGCTTGCCGGCCGCCAACTCGCGTTGCACGACGCTCAGTCCGTCATCGCGCGCGACTACGGCTTCCGCTCCTGGAGCGAGCTCAAGCACTATGTCGAGTGGACGCGCAGCGCCACAGCCGAGAGATTGCGGACCTGGCTCACTTGGGTATTGGAGGGCAATGCCACCCAGCGCCATCTGGCGCAACGCACCCTTGCCGAACAGCCGGCGCTGTTCGCGCAGGACCCGTGGCTCGCCTGCGTCACCGGCGAAGAGGTTCAGCTCAGGGCGCTCATCGCCGAAGATCCGGCCTTCGTGAACCGCAGCGGCGGCCCGCTCGCCATGCCGCCATTGATCGGCACCAGCCATTCCGGCCTGATCCGCGTACCGGGCTTCAAAGAACCGCTGCTCGCCTGCGCCCGTCTGCTGCTCGCCCATGGCGCCGACGTCAACGCCAGCTGGACGGACCCGCGCTGGCCGGATTCGCCGCTTTCCGGGCTCTATGGCGCGGCTGGACGCACGCATGACGAAGCCATGACCCGGCTGCTGCTCGAAGCGGGCGCCGATCCGAATGACAATGAATCGCTTTATCATTCGGTCGAGGGCTCCGACGATGTCGGCACCCGCCTGCTGCTCGCCGCCGGCGCGCGCGTCACTGGCACCAATGCCCTGGGCCGGGTGCTCGATTTCGACAAGCTCGACACGCTCAGGCTGCTGCTGGCGCATGGCGGCGATGCCAGGGAACAGGCCTGGATCCATCATGCCATCCTGCGGGGACGCTCCAGCGCCCATGTCCGGGCCTTGCTGGACGCCGGCGCCGATCCGCGTGCCACCGGCCATGGCGGCGTGAGCCTCTATCGCTATGCCCAGCAATATGGCCGCACCGATGTAGCAGCCATGCTGCAAGCGATGGGAATCGAGGAGGAACTCACCCAGGAAGAGGCTTTCGTGGCGGCCTGCACGCGGGCTGACCGAGCCGCGGCCGCCGATATTCTCGCAAGGGAGCCGGATATTCTCGCCCGCCTTTCGGAAAGACAGCTCAGGACCCTGCCTCTGCTTGCCAGCAACGGCGCGATCGAGGCCGTCCGCGTCATGCTCGGCCTGGGCTGGCCCCGCGAGGTGAAGGAGCATGAATGGTCGGCGACGGCGCTCAACAAGGCGATGTTCCAGGGCGACGCCGCCATGCTGCGCCTGCTGCTGGAAGAGGGAGCCGATTGGCGCACCGAGCACGGCTTCGGCAACAACGTCCTCGGCACGCTCTCCTATGCCAGCCAGGCGGAGGATATCGCCAGCGTCATGCCGCAGGACTATGTCGGCTGTGCACGGGCCTTGGTCGAGCACGGCGTGCCGCTTTCGGCGTTCGAAGGCTATGATTTTTCAGACGATGTCGCGGCCTTTCTCAGGGACCAGGCACCGGCGTCGACCTGACGGCCCTCACTCCAGATTGGTATGACGCGCCCGCATCGTCTCGGCGGTCTCGCCGAGACGATCGCGCAGCTTCAACACGATGATCTCGAACACCAGCATCTGCGCCGTCTCGAACAGCGATCCCATCGGCAATACGGAAACCCGCCCGCCCCGGTCATCCGCCATGGTCTGGGCCGGAATGGTGAAGACGATATCGGCGAGCTTGGGTGTACGCGCTTCGGGCTGGGCCGTGACCACGGCAACCTGGGCGCCGGCCTTGCGGGCGACGCTGATCAAGGCATCGCCAATATTGGAAGCGCCTGGCCCGGAGGAGACGAAGAGGAGGTCGCCGGGGCCGATCGGCGGTACCGTCATGTCGGCGACGACGTGGACGTCGAGCCCGAGATGGAACAGGCGCATGGCCAAGCCGCGCATCTGCAGCCCCTCGCGCCCGGCGCCATAAATGGCGATACGGCCCGCCGTGGCGAGCGCTTCGATCAGGCCATCGGCGGCGTCGGCGGGAAGGGCCTTTACCACTGTGGCAAGGTCGTCGAGAGCGCTGAGGCTGAGGGCGGGGATGGTCTCCGTCATGACAGATCCAGTTTGTTGCTTAAGAAAACGAACTAAGTTCTAGACGTATGCCAAGCAATCCGCAACGGGGACTTCATGCTTGACTCCACTATAATGGATAAATAATCTCACATTATGGAATCAGCCGATACCACTATCGATACTGAGCTGGGCGGGCGCATCAAGGCGTTGCGCGGCCAGATCCATCTGACCATCGATCAACTCGCCGCCGCCAGCGGTGTCAGCCGCGCCATGATCTCGCGTATCGAGCGCGGCGAGTCGAGTGCCACCGCCCAATTGCTTGCCCGGCTTGCCGGCGGCCTCGGCGTCAGCCTGTCCACCCTGTTCGCCGCCGTGGAGCCGGCGGCTTCGCCCCTGGCCCGGCGCGCCGAGCAGCCGCTCTGGCGCGACCCCGCCACCGGCTATCTGCGCCGCTCGGTTTCGCCCGCAGCGGCCAATGGCATCCTCGACCTTGTCGAGGTTGAGCTGCCCGCGGGTGCCCTCATTCCCTTCGAACCCCAGGCAACCGCCTTCGACCAGCTGGTCTGGCTGCAATCGGGCAGCCTTACCATGACGGTCGATGGCGAGGCCTTTCCGCTCCAGCCGGGCGACTGCCTGCATATGCGGCTCGACAAGCTCGTCATGTTCCACAATCCGGGCGACGGGCCGGCGCACTATTTCGTCGTGCTCTGCCCCTCACGACAGGTTTCCCGATGACCGGCCCCACCATTGCCATCGCAACGCCGCAAGAGGCGGAAGCCCTCATTCCCGCTTTGGCTGATATCCTGATCGACTGCGTCGAGGGTGAAGCCTCCATCGGCTTCATGCTGCCGCTCGCCCGCGAGGAGGCGGAGGCCTTCTGGCGCGGCGTCGCCGCACGGGTGGCAGAGGGCACCACCCTGCTGCATGTCGCCTATCTCGACGGCAGGCCGGTCGGCACCGTGCTGCTCAGCCCTGAAAGCCGCCCGAACCAGCCCCATCGCGCCGACGTGCAGAAACTGATGGTGCACAGGCGCGGCCGCAATCTCGGTATCGCCGCCGCGCTGATGGCTGCCCTCGAGGAGAGCGCCCGGGCCAGCGGCCGCATCGTACTCTGCCTCGACACCGCCACCGGCTCCTCGGCCGAGCGGCTCTATGACAGGCTCGGCTGGCAGAAGGCCGGCGTCATTCCGCGCTATGCACTCTGGCCGCAGGGCGGCTATTGCGACACCACCTTGTTCTGGAAAGATTTAGATCGATGATCATCCGTCCCGCCACCCCGGACGACCTGCCAGATATCCTCGCCATCTACAACGATGCCGTGCTGAACTCGACGGCGATCTGGAACTGGAACACCGTCGATCTCGCCAACCGCCAGGCCTGGTTCGACCTGCGCAAGAGCCAAGGCTATCCCATCCTCGTCGCCGACGTCGAGAGCACGGCGATCGGCTATGCCAGCTATGGCGACTGGCGTCCCTTCGACGGCTATTGCCACACAGTAGAGCACTCGATCTATGTCGCCGGAACGGTGCGGCGCCAGGGTGCCGGGGCTGCCTTGCTGGATGCCCTGATCGGCGCAGCACGCGATGCCGGCAAGCATGTCATGTTGGGCGGCATCGAGGCCGGAAACGAACCCTCGCTCGCCCTGCACCGGCGCTTCGGCTTCACCGAGACGGCGCGTATGCCCGAAGTCGGCCAGAAATTCGGCCGCTGGCTCGATCTCGTCTTCATGCAGAAGACGCTCAACGGCTGAGATCTACGGTATCCCGGGAACGAGCAGGCTCCCGAGCCTCTCGATCAGCGACTGCCTGTCATGATGACGGCGCACCCAGTCCCGGCCGAGTTCTGCTCGCCTTGACCGCTCGCCGGAATCAGCCAACGCCTGGGCGCAGCAATCAGCAAAAGCCTGCGGGCTCTCGGCGATCCAGCCGCCGGCTTCTTGTGGCCAATCGAGTCCCGCCGCGCCGGCCGGGGTCGATACGAAGGCAACGCCATGGGCCGAGGCTTCGAGCAGCTTGATGCGGGTGCCGCCACCGCTGAGCAGCGGCGCCAGAGCAAGGGCGGCATCCCGATAGAGCCCGGCAATATCCGGCACGAAGCCCGCCACCTCGACATCATCCTGTGCGGCAAGCGCGAGGATGGGCGGCGGCGGCTCGGCACCGGCGACCACGAGGCGGCAGGCCCCGCCGGCCTGATGGCGCAGATGCGGCATCACCTCCCGCGCGAACCAGAGCACGCCCTCGACATTGGGCTCATGCGACAGCGAACCGACGAAGACCAGCGTGGCGCCATCGTCACTTCGGCGTGGCTCAGCCGGCAAGGCGACCGCATTCTCGATAACGTCACAGGCAAGGCCGGCATGACGCGATGCCAAGAGCCGGGCCTCCTGCTCGCTGGAGACGAAGACGCGGCCGAAGCGGCCGGCATAGCGCTCGATCAGGCCATCAAAGGCGCAGGCCTCCTGCTCGAGCCAGGCGGCACGGGCCTCGTCATGCCGGGCTCGCGCCGATACGGCCCGCAGGCCGAAAGCGACCGCATCGTCCTCGTCGAGATCGATCGTCGCCGTCGCGCCCCTGCCGAGAATATCGATGCAGGGCGCCAGATAAGAGCGCCCGACATGCACGATATCCGGATCGCAGGCCGCGATCAGGCCTGCAATCTCAGCCATAACCGGCGCGGAAAGATGGCTCGCGATGCTCGGCTTGCCATAGGCCTGGAAGAGCTGCAGGCGCCGGCCAGGATCGGTGACCCTGGCGAGCATTTGGAAGGCGGTATCGCGGCGCCCGGCGCAGGCGACGACATGGAGCCGGACGTCGAGTTCGGCATAGAAGCCCGGCGCGACGCTGGTTCCACCGGCAGCCGGCACCACGATCAGCTCGACCGAGGCCATGCGGGCCAGCGCCTCCAGAAACAGGCCCATCCGCATGGCCAGCCCGTTTCCGGTCCTGTCCGGCATGATCGGGCTCACAAAAACGGCCCTGCGGCGCATCATGATCCTTTCCGCCGAAACAAGTGCAATCGTGGTGTTCCTAGAGCGTTTTGCAGGAACCGCCTACAGCTTCATTTCGAAAGGCTGCGGCCGTGTAAGGTTTTCCGGCCGCAGCACGGCATCGAGTTGCTCGCGCGGCATCAGCCCTTTCTCCAACACGAGTTCATAGACACCGCGCCCGGTGGCATGGGCCTCCATCGCCACTTCGGTGGCATGGCGGTAACCGATATAGGGATTGAGGGCGGTGACGATACCGATCGATTGTTCGACGCTGGCGCGCAATCGCTCGCGATTGGCCGTGATGCCGGTGATGCAGTTCTTTTCCAGCGACAGGCAGGCGGCGCGCAGATGATCGATGCTGCGGAACAGGCTGTAGGCGATGATCGGCTCGAACGCATTGAGCTGGAGCTGTCCGGCCTCGGCCGCGAAGGTGATGGTGACGTCATTGCCGATCACCTCGAAGGCGACCTGGTTGACCACTTCCGGGATCACCGGATTGACCTTGCCCGGCATGATCGAGGAACCGGCCTGGCGCGCCGGCAGATTGATCTCGTTGAGCCCGGCCCGCGGCCCGCTGGAGAGCAGGCGCAAATCGTTGCAGGTCTTGGAGAGCTTCACGGCCACGCGCTTCAGCACGCCCGAGAGCTGCACGAAGGCGCCGCAATCCTGGGTGGCTTCGACCAGATTGGGCGCGGTGATCAGGTCGATGCCGGTGATCTCGGCCAGGCGTTTGCAGACGATATCGGCATAGAGCGGATGGGCGGTGATGCCGGTGCCGATTGCGGTGGCGCCCATATTGATCTCGCGGATCAGCCCGGCGGCTTCGGCAAGCCGGGCCTCGTCCTCGGCCAGCATCAGCCCATAGGTGCCGAATTCCTGTCCCAGCGTCATCGGCACGGCGTCCTGGAGCTGTGTGCGCCCCATCTTGAGGATGTCGGCGAACTCTTCCGCCTTCGCCTCGAAGGCCCGGCGCAGGATAGCCATCGCGTCGATCAGCCGGCCGATGCCAAACCAGGCCGCGATCTTCAGGGAGGTCGGATAGACGTCGTTGGTGCTCTGGCTCTTATTGACGTGCTCGTTGGGATGCAGATGGCTGTACTCGCCGCGCCGATGGCCCATGAGCTCGAGCGCCCGGTTGGCGATCACCTCATTGGCGTTCATGTTGGTGGAGGTGCCGGCGCCGCCCTGGATGAGGTCGACCACGAACTGGTCGTGCAGCGCCCCGGCCTTGATCTCCTCGCAGGCCGCCACGATGGCGGCGGTGCGCTTGTCGTCAAGCAGGCCGAGTTCGCGGTTGGCAAGCGCGGCCGCCTGCTTGATCGAGGCCAGGGCCCGGATCAGGTCAGGACAGGTCGCCACGGTCTGGCCGCTGATCGGGAAGTTCTCGACGGCCCGCAGGGTGTGGACGCCATAATAGGCGTGCGCGGGCACCTCGCGGTCTCCCAAGAGGTCGTGCTCGAGGCGGAATGCGATCTCAGACAAGGCAGGTTTCCTCCGGCCAAGCATCAAGCAGAATTTCCGGGCGCGGCCCACGGACGTGCCGCGCGGGGAAATTCTGCAAATGCTTGATCTCTTGCAGCTTCCTCTTGATCGCGCCCATGGCACGATCAAGAGGAAGCTGCATGGGGTTCTCCCCGGGGCAATGGCGAGTTGCGGCTTCGCGCGCACCGAAGCGTGCATTGGGCAATGATGGACAACCGGGCGGAACGAAGCGGTTCTTGCTTTGCCGGCTCCGTTCCGCCGGGCCGGGAAGGCTCATACGCCTGGCCGGGACTCCCCGCCAATGCTATCGCGGCAAAGCCTATTCCAAATCTGCATAACCTTCAGGCGACGGCCACCTGCGCCGCTTTCCACACCCTGTCGACGAAGGGCCGGGAACGGTCGGCGCTGCGGTAGAGCCGGATATCCATCGGCATTTCCGGGGCGATCACCGTCAAGGACCCCTCGGCGATCTCATCGGCGACAAGGCTGCGCGGCAGCCAGGCAACGCCATGGCCGTCCAGCGCCATGAACTTCAAGGCCTCGGCCATGGAGCCCTCATTGGTGTGGGCGAGATAGGTTACCGGCGCTCCCTCGCGAGCCTGGGCGATGGCGGCGAGCAATCCCAGGAAAGAGCCGCGCGAATAATGCAGCAGCGGCACGCGCTCGTCGCCGGCCTGCCAGCTGCGGCGTTCGGGCCGCGCCGCCACCGCGACCAGGCTGTCTCGCCCGACGGTGAGAAAGGCAAAGCGTTCGGGATCGAGCGGCACCGAGATATTGGGATGATGGAAGGTGAGCAGGAAATCATAGCCGCCTTCCACCAGCGCCTGGATGCAGGTGTGGAAATTCTCCGGCAGCACGCGGCTCGTCACCGGGCCGACTTTGCGCCGGATTTCCGTGAGCCAACCCGGCAGGAAGGTCAGGCAGAGGGCATGCAGCGCCGTGACGGCGAGCACTGGCAGCTTGCTGCCCTCCTGGCGGCTGCGGAACTGCGAACGGCTGAGGGTGAGCAGGTGCACCGTTTCCTCGGCCGTCTCGCGGAATTGCCGGCCATCAGCGGTCAGGGTGATCGGAAAAGTACTGCGGTCCAGCAATTCGGTACCAAGCCAGACCTCGAGCGCACGAATGCGGCGGCTGAAAGCGGACTGAGTGATGTTGCGGTCCTCCGCCGAGCGCGAGAAGCTGCGCGTCTCGGCCAAGCTCAGGAAATCCTCAAGCCATTTCAGTTCCAAGGCCATTCCTTCCGGTGTGACGAGACGGGCAAGCGCGTGAGAGGCCGGATTGTTTGCCATGATTGGCTTCGCCGCCGCCATGCCGCATTCCCGCTCTGGCATGCAGCGCGGAGTGATGCAATCATACCGTCCTCTCGACCAGTTGCGTGGCCCCGGTGTCGCTGCTCTCCGAACTGATCCTCGCCACGGCCCTCGCGGCCGTGCTCATCTTCAACTGGCGGATCGCCTGGCAGCCAGCCTGGCTGCGCATCGGCGTCGCTGCGGGCCTTTTCTGCCTGTTCACCCTGCTGATCCTGCGGGTCGCCGGCATGCCGGCCGCGCCGGTGCTCGACGCCGACACCCGCATCGCCACCTGGCAGCGCGGCCTGATCGCCCTGTGGTGGTTGCTTGGCGCGCGGTTGACGGTCGGTATCCTGCCGCTGGTCCTCTGGCAGAAGCGCGAATCGAGCCAGCCCAAGATCGCTTCGGACCTCCTGGCCGGCCTGACCTATCTCACCGCCGTGCTGGCCATCGTCAATTTCGTCTTCGACCTGCCCGTCCGCGCCCTCCTGGCCACCTCCGGCATCATTGCCGTCGTGCTCGCCTTGGCCCTGCAGAACACGCTGGCCGACGTCTTCGCGGGCATCGCCGTCGGTATCGAGCATCCCTATGTGGTCGGCGACCGCATCGGGATAGATGGCTCCTTCGAGGGCGTGATCGTCCAGATCAACTGGCGCTCCATCCATGTGCGCACCGATGGCAACGACATCGTCACCATCCCCAACAGCCTGATCTCCAAGTCACGTGTGATCAATCGCAGCCGGCCGAGCACCAGGCGCGATGATTCGGTCCAGGTCGCCTGCGATTCCACGGCCCGGCCGGACCTTGTCCTGGAATATCTGCGCCATGCGGCGCTGCTGACACCCAAGCTTCTCTCCAGCCCCGCCCCCGGAACCTCGCTGGCGCGCATCGGTGCCCGCACCAACAGCTATGACATCAGCTTTTCGGTCGCGCATACGGACCATCTCGGCGCGGCCAAGAGCGCGCTGCTCGGCCAGGTGCTACGGCAGTTCCACTATCACGGCATCCGCCTGGTCAATCCGGGCGCCATCTCGACGCCGATCGGGCCGGTCCAGGTCAGTCTCGGCCCGCTGGAGACCCTGCCTCCCGAGCAACTCCTTGGCGACATTCCGCTCTTTCGCGAGCTCTCGCCCCAACAGCGAGCCGATCTCTCCACCAAAATGATCAAGCGCCATCTCGAAGCAATGGCGACGCTGGCGTCGCAAGGGGGCACCCTCTCATCCCTGATCGTGGTGGCCTCCGGCGTGCTGGAGGCGAGCCGGACCATCCGCGACCATTCCCATGTGGTGGGACGCCTGGGGCCGGGCGACCATTTCGGCGAACTCGGCCTCATCACCGGCGCGCCCAATGCAGGCACGATCCTGGCACTGACCCGCTGCATCATCTTCGAACTGCGCAAGGAGGATCTAGATCCTATCCTTGCCGCCGAACCTGGGCTGTCGGAAGCGTTCGAAGCCTCGGTCCGCCGGGGCCAGGCGTTCCTTGCCCGTGACGAGGCGGCCGCTACCTATGCCCAGCCGGGGCCGCCCGCGCAGTTCCTGGCGCAGATCCGCGCCTTCTTCAAGACGTGATTCCCGGGACCGCCAGCATCCTGCTGGCTCTTGGAAATGTTGCGTTTGCAGAATGGAAGAGCCAGCAGGATGCTGGCGGTCCCAGGATGGAAGTGGTGAAGCCGCGCGCGGCATAGTATGCCTTCCCAATCCCCTCGGACTCGTCAGATGCCTCCCGATTCGCGCCGCCTTCGCTTCGTCTATTTCCTGGTTGCCGGATCCGGCCTCGTCAATGTCGCGCGGGCGATGAGCCTGTCCTTCCTGGCGGTGAAGCTGCAGCAGTCCTTCGGACTGGGTCCCGCCGCCATCGGCGTGTTGCTCGGCACCGGCCCTCTTCTCGGCGCCATCGCCGCTCCCGTCGCCGGGTCGCTATCGGATCGCGTCGGCCGGCAATTCATGCTGGTGCTGATGCTGGTGCTGACAGCCCTCTCCCTCGTCGGCATGGGCTTTGCCCAATCGGTCACCGCCTTCTGTGCCGCCCAGATCGTCGCGGCCGTCTCCATCGCGGTCTACGAGCCGATCTCGCGTGCCCTGATGAGCGACATCTGCCCGCCGGAACTGCGGCTCAAATATTTCTCCTGGCGCTATATGGCGGTGAATGCCGGCTGGGCCGTCGGTCCGCTGATCGGGATCGCTGCCGGTGCTGCCTTCGGCCTGCTGTTTACCCTTGCCGGCTGCATCTACGCCGCTTTCGCTCTCGCGCTCCATCTGGTTGGCGTGCCTGCGGATCCGAAAGTCTCCGGGAGCGACGCGGCCGAGGAACGCGTCTCCGCCCTGGCCAGCATTCGCGCTGCGGCGCGTGATCCGCGCCTGACTTTCTTCGTCGGCGGCGGCACACTGCTGATCGCCGTCTACGGCCAATGGTCCGCCACCCTGGCGCCCTATCTGAGCACGACTCTGGAAGGCGGCGTGGACCTCTTCGCCTATCTCCTCTCGATCAACGGACTGGTCGTGCTTGTCGGCAATCTGTTCGCACGCCGGCTGATCGAAAAGGTCGGCGCCCTCCACGCGATGGTGTTGGGGTGCATCCTCATCCTCGCCAGCGAGCTCGGTTTCCTGGCTTCCAGCGGTTTCACCGGCTTCGCCCTCTTCATGGTGCTGTTCACCATCGGCGAGATCCTGGTGGTGCCGTCCGAATATCTCCTGGTGGACGGCATCTGCAACGCCCGAAACCGGGGCAGTTATTTCGGCGCCCACTCCTTCTCGACCATCGGCAATTTCTTCGGCCCGGCGCTCGGCGGCCTGATGGCCGGCACCTTCGGTGGCGCCGGCATGTTCCTCACCTTCGCTGCCTTCGCCGCGGCCAGCGCCGTGATGTTCACCATCGGCACGCGCATGCCGCCGCCGCGTCCGCGCACCCAAGGTGCCCCGGCAGCAGCCGCCATCGAGGTTTCAGGCCTCAGCTCACGCTTGCGTTATGCCTGAACCTCTCAGGCATAGCCGAGGCAGCACAGAGCCACCGGCCCGGTCATGATCGCGCGGCCGTCCGGCAGCAGTTCGATGGAGAGGGCTCCGCCCGGCAGATGCACGGTGACGCTGTTGCCGTCTACGAGCCCGCGAAGGCGCCCGGCATAGGCGGCGACGCAGGCGCCGGTACCACAAGCCTGCGTCAGGATGCCCGGCCGCTCCCAGACCTTGAGGCGCAGCGTGGTGCGATCGACGACTTCGGCCACGCCGACATTGACGCCCTCCGGGAACAACGGATCGTTCTGGATGGTCGGCGCCACGGCCCTGACATCGACGGCGTCGAGATCTTCGACGAAGAACACCGCGTGCGGATTGCCGATATTCAGGGCGAGGCCATCGCGAAGCGGGCCGCTGATAAGCGCCAGATGGGCGGTATCGACCTCATGAGCAAGCGGAATCTGGTCCCAGCCCATCACGATCGGCCCGAGCGTCACGGCCACCGCCATCGGCCCCGCCCGACGGCAGGCCAGCAGGCCTCCGCCCGTCTCCAGCACCAGTTCATCCCGCCCGCTCTCTTCCAGCAGGATATGGGCGACGCAGCGCGTAGCATTGCCGCAAGCCCCGGCCTCACGCCCATCGATGTTGAAAATACGCATGCGGGCATAGCTGCCGCCGGCTGCCCCGACGGGTGTCGGCGTCTCAATGGTGAGGACCTGCTCGGCCCCCACGCCCGCCTCGACGTCGCAAAGGCGTACGATGTCGGCCACCGGCAAAGCACGCGGATGCACGCGCTGGTCGAAGATCACGAAGTGGTTCCTCAGGCCGTGCATCTTGACGAAGGGCTTCAGCCCCTCGAGGCCGGGCGGCAGCGCTTGGGCGAGGTAATCAGGCAGCAGCATCGGGGCAGGGCCTCATGGCGCAGGGTAACCACGACCGGATTTGTATTGTCCGGCAATTGACACATGCCTAGAGAAGATCCACCCTGAACGAAACAAATATTACTTCCAGGGAACAGCGTGGGGACATGATGGCAGGCCAGCAGCTTTCTGCGCGCGACCGGCTGCGCCCCTGGTATCTGCTCTCTCCGACCCTGATCGTGCTCACCGTGCTGATGGTGGTGCCCATCGTCATCATGACGGTGTTCAGTTTCTATCAGTTCGTCACGGCCGGGGTGGAGAAACAGGTCTTCACCACCGCGAACTGGCACGAATTCTTCACCGACAGCTTCTACCACCTCTTCCTGTGGAAGACGGTGAAGGTGGCGGCGATCACCGCCATTCTCTGCGCATTGCTCGGCTATCCGCCGGCCTATTTCATCGCGATGACGCGCACGCGGCACAAATGGCTGCTGCTCCTCCTCTTGATCGTGCCCTTCTGGATCAGCTTCACCATCCGCACCTTTTCCTGGATCCACATCCTGGGCGAACAGGGCATCATCAACGTGGTGCTGATGAAGCTCGGCCTGATCTCCGAGCCGCTGCGCATGCTCTACACCCAGGGCTCGGTGATCATGGGCATGATCCATTTCTTGCTGCCCTATATGATCCTCAACATCTATGTCAGCCTCGAGGGCATCGACCGCAATTTGATCTCGGCGGCGCGCACGCTGGGCTGCACCCAGGGCCAGGCCTTCCGCGAGGTGGTGCTGCCGCTGTCCCTGCCGGGCCTGATGGCCGGCCTGCTGCTCTGCTTCGTGCTGGCGGCGGGCAGCTACGTCACCCCGCAGGTGCTGGGCTCGACCCGTGACGCGCTGTTCGGCAATTTGATCTACGATACCATCATGACGCAGCTGAACTGGCCGCTGGGCTCGACCCTCTCCATCGTGCTGCTGGTGCTGCTCGGCATCGTGGCTATGATCTACAGCCGCTATATGGGCCTGTCGCGCATCTTCAAGGGGCTGAGCCAATGAGTGACCTGCCCGGCGTGGAGAAGGATTGGTCCTGGCAGGTGGTGAAGCTGTTCACCATCCTGGTCTACATCTTCATGTTCGCACCGATCCTGGTGGTGGTGATCCTCTCCTTCAACGATTCGCAGTTCGGCGGCTTCCCGATGACCGGCTTCAGCCTGCGCTGGTACAGCAAGCTGATGGAGAACGAGGCGGTGATCCGCGCCTTCAAGACCTCCCTTTGGGTTGCCCTGATCACCGCGGTGATCTGCACGGTGCTGGGCATCATGGGGGCGATGGCGCTGGTGCGCTACGACTTCCCCGGCAAGCAGTTCATCAACACGCTGCTGATCGCCCCGGCCCTGGTGCCGGAGACGGTGCTCGGCGTTGGTCTGCTGCTTTTGATGCGCTGGGCCCAGCAGCCACGCACGCTGGTGCTGCTGGTGCTCGGGCATATCATGCTGGCCCTGCCCTATGTCATTCTGGTGGTGCAGTCGCGGCTCATCGGCATCCGCCGGGTCTATGAGGAAGCAGCCCTGTCGCTGGGCGCCAACCGCTTCCAGACCTTCCGCGAGATCACTTTGCCGCTGCTGATGCCGGCCGTCATCGCCAGCCTGCTGCTCGTCTTCACCATTTCCTTCGACAACGTCACCGCCAGCCTGTTCTGGCGCCCTTCGGGCGTCGAGACCATGCCGACGCAGATCCTGTCGATGCTGAAAGTTTCCATCAGCCCGGAGATCAACGCCCTCGGCGCGTTGATGATCCTGCTGACCGTGGGAGTGCCGCTCATCGGCGGCGGCCTTGCCCGCTATCTCGCCCGCGGGATCCGATAAGGCATTTTCCAGAAAGGTTGATGGACTTTTTGACTAAGAAAATGCGTCAAGACACCGAGAACCACCAGGAGGGGAACCCAACCAATGACAATGTCGCAGACCAGGCGCCTGGAGCGCCTCAAGGAACGTTATCTCAATGGCGGCATGAGCCGCCGCACCTTCCTCGGCCTCACCGCGGCAGCGGCGGCCGGGGCCGGCATCAATCTGAAGTGGGGCGGCCCGGCCCTTGCCGCCGCCAAGGACGTGCGCTTCGACGGCTGGGGCGGCAGCGTGCAGGAGGCCATGGATAAATATGCCTTCAAGCCCTATTCGGCCAAAACAGGCAACAACGTGGTGCAGGGCACCTTCGGCGATGAGAACGAGATCATCACCAAGGTCAAGACCGCTTCGCCCGGCGAGTTCCAGGTGATCCATTCCTCAGGCGTCGAATATTACAAGCGCTATGTCGATGCCGGGCTGACCACCAAGCTCAACGAAGCCAACATTCCAAACATGGCCAACATCATGCAGGTGATGTTCGAGCCATTCCGCAAGATTTCGCCGGACCTGTCCTGCGTGCCCTACGACTACGGCACCACCGGCATTGCCTACAACACCAAGGTGATCTCCGAAGCCGAAGCCAAGGAGAAGGGCGTCAATCTGCTGTTCGACCCCAAATACAAGGACAAGATCGGCGGCTACGGCAACATGATCACCCGCGTCTGGTATGCGGCATTGGCCCTGGGCCAGGACCCCAACGCCATCAAGGACATCGATGCTGTCTGGGACAAGGTTCGCGAGCAGCGCGACCTCGCCAAGAAATACTGGTCGTCGGGCGCCGAGCTGATGGATCTGCTCTCCAAGGGCGAGGTGGTGGTCACCGATGCCTGGTCGGGACGCGTCGCCGCCCTGCAGGCCCAGGGCGCGCCGATCGGCTATCTCGATCCGCCCGGTTCCTATGCCTGGATGGAGGACCTCCTGGTGCTCAAGGGCGCCCCGATGGCCGAGTGCGAGGAACTGCTCAATTTCATGCTGCAGCCCGAGGTGATGATTGCAGTGGCGGAAGGACAGAGCTATCCGCCCGCGCTCGATCCCACCAAGGTGAAGCTGACCGACAAGGTCAAGGCGCTGCCCGCCTTCGACCCTACCGGCAAGATGGCTTCGCTGACCTTCGCCGATGCCGCCTATTGGGACAAGCACACGGACGAGTGGACCAAAGCCTGGGACCGCATCGCCAAGGGCGGGTGATCTCCCACCCGAGAAATCCGGGCTGGCGAGCTTCGCCGGCCCGGCTGCGTCCAAGCCGGCTGCGTTCGCAGCCGGTGTTTCGAACGAGAGCGTGACTGATGACCAAGCCGACGGCCGTGGAACTCACCAATGTCAATCTGGCCTATGGCGATTTCGTTGCCGTCAAGGACGTCAACCTCACCATTCGCAAGGGCGACTTCGTCACCCTGCTCGGCCCTTCCGGCTGCGGCAAGACCACGATCCTGCGTTCGATCGCGGGCCTGGTGCAGCCGACAGCGGGCCAGATCGTCGTGGCGGGCCGGCGCATCGACAATGTGCCGATACACAAACGCAATATCGGCCTGGTCTTCCAGAACTACGCCTTGTTCCCGCACAAGAACGTGCACGACAATATCGCATTCGGCTTGAAATATCGCGGCGCAGACAGGGCCACCATCACCACCAAGGTCAAGCGCGCCCTCGACATGGTCCGCCTGCCTGGCGTCGAGCACAAGCTGCCGTCCGAGCTCTCCGGCGGCCAGCAGCAGCGTATCGCGCTGGCGCGCGCCATCGTGATCGAACCGGACGTGCTCCTGCTCGACGAGCCGCTCTCGGCGCTCGACGCCCATCTGCGCGAGGAAATGCGCATCGAGCTCAAGAGCATCCAGCGCGAGATCGGCATCACTTCGATCTTCGTCACCCACGACCAGGAGGAAGCCCTGGCCATGTCCGACCATATCGTGGTGATGAACAAGGGCGTGGTCGAGCAGCAGGGCACGCCCGAGGAGGTCTACAAGCGTCCGGATACCCGCTTCGTCGCCAGCTTCCTCGGCCAGTCGAACCTGATCGAGGGCAAGATCCTGGGCGTGTCCGAAGGCCGCCTTGCCCTGCATCTCGACAATGGCGTGCAACTCGTCGCCATCGCGCCGGCCACCGCCCGCGCCGGCACCAGGGCGACGGGCGTGGTGCGCGCCCAGCGCATCCAGCTCGGCTCGCCGAGCGGCGATCCGGGCGAGCTGCGTGCCACCATCACCTCCGCTTCCTATCTCGGCGGCACGGCGGCCTATATCCTCGATCTTGCCGGCCTCCGGTTGCAGGCCAATGCCACCATCGAGGACAGGGTCTGGCATGACGGCGAGGCCGTCGCGGTGACCATCGCCCCTCAGGACGTGCTGCTGCTGGACGAGAACGGGCGCAGGCTCGCCTGACGCGCCGACCAACACTTCATTCGATACCAAGGCTATTTCAGCACCAACGAGGGTCTCCATGCGCTACGACGTCGTGGTTCTCGGCGCCGGCATCGTCGGCACCTCGGTCGCCGCGCATCTGCAGGAGCGCGGCCGGTCCGTCGCCCTGGTCGACCGGCGCGGCCCGGGCGAGGAAACCTCCTACGGCAATAGCGGCGTGGTCGAGCGCTCCGCCTTGCTGCCCGTCGCCTTCCCGCGCAGCCTGTCCGCCCTCGCAGACGTCGCGCTCAAGCGCTATCCCGGGGCCAACTATCATTGGTCGGCCCTGCCGGCCCTGGCACCCTGGCTATTCGCCTATTGGCGCAACTCCGCGCCCGACCGCCTCTTGGCCACCGCCCGTCTCATGCAACCCTTGCTCAGCGCTACCGTGGCCGAGCACCGCGCCCTGGCGAGCAAGGCCGGCGCCGACGCCCTGTTCCGCGACACGGGCTGGCTCAAGGTCTATCGCAGCGAGGCCGCGTTGGAGGCCGAGAAACGGGAATTTCCGCTCGCCGCGGAGTTCGGCTACCGGGTGAAGGCGCTGACGCGCGATGAAGCCCTGGCGCTCGAACCCAATCTTCGGCCGGATTTCACCGCCGCCGTGCACTGGCAGGATCCGCAGAGCGTCTCCGATCCCGGCGGCGTCACCAAGGCGTATGCCCGCTATTTCGAAACAATCGGCGGGCAGGTCCTGACCGGGGACGCCCGCAGCCTGCGTCCGGGTGCTTCCGGCTGGAGCGTCGCTACGCAGGAGGGTCCGATCGAGGCGGCCCAGGCCGTCGTCGCGCTCGGGCCATGGTCGATGGACCTGCTTTCCCCGCTCGGCTACCGCTTTCCGCTCGCGGTGAAGCGCGGCTATCACATGCATTACCGCGCCGAGGGCAATGCCGGCCTCAGCCGCCCGGTGCTGGACGAGCAGGGCGGCTTCGTCATCACGCCGATGGTCGGCGGCATCCGCCTGACAACCGGCGCCGAATTCGCCCGGCGCGACGCTCCGAGGACACCCGTGCAGGTCGAGCGCACGGAAAAGCTCGCCCGCAAGCTCTTCCCGCTCGGCGAGCGCGCCGAGGCCGAACCTTGGATGGGATCGAGGCCGATCTTCCCCGATTCGCGCCCGATCATCGGGAAAGCGCCACGCCATGATAGCCTCTGGCTGGCCTTCGGCCACCAGCATCTCGGCTTCACCCTGGGGCCCGCCACGGGCCGGTTGCTGGCCGAGATGATGACAGGCCAAAAGCCCTTCATCGATCCGTCCGCCTATGGGGCGGAACGCTTCGGCACCTGAACGAAACGGGCCGTCCTTTTACCCGAAAAGACGCCCCCCTGCACCGAAAGGACACAGGCATTTTCCTTTGCAGCGCCGCGATTTGGTGCTTAGACGGGGCGTAACGAGATTGCGGAGCCGCTGATGAACCCCTCCTTTGCCGCTGATCTGGTGGAACGCGCCCGTGACAAGGGCCCGATCACCATCGGTCTGGTCGGCGCCGGCCAGATGGGTACCGACCTCATCGTTCAGGTCGCGCTGATGCAGGGCATCCGTATCGGTGCGGTCGCCGTGCGCTCGCGCCCGCAGAACGCCATCGCCGCCGCCCTGAGCGCCGGGCACCGGCTGGACGAGCTCGTCGAGGTCGCCAATGCCTCGGCGATCGACCGTGCCATCGAGACCGGGCGCATCGCCATCACCACCGACCTGGAGGCACTGGCCGCCGCCGGCCGTATCGAAGTGATCATCGATGCCACCGGTCATCCCGAATCCGGGGCGATCGTGGCTGAGGCCGCCATCCGGCACGGCAAGCATATCGTCATGCTCAATGTCGAGGCCGACATCACCATCGGCCGCCATTTCAAGGCCGAGGCGGAGAAGGCCGGCGTGATCTATACCGGCGCGGCCGGCGACGAACCGGCCGCCGCGCTCGAACTGGTCTGTTTCGCCCGCACTCTCGGCATGACGGTCGTCGCCGCCGGCAAGGGCAAGAACAACGCCCTGAATTTCGATGCCGTGCCCGACGACTATGTCGCCGAGGCGGCGGCGCGCGACATGAACCCGCGCGTGCTGGTCGAGTTCGTCGACGGTTCCAAGACCATGGTGGAAATGGTGGCGCTCGCCAATGCCACCGGCCTCGAGCCGGACAAGCCTGGCCTGCATGGGCCGCGCGCCAGCAAAGAGGAACTTGCCGAAGTGCTGATCCCGGTCAGCCATGGCGGCGTGCTCTCCAAGCGCGGCTGCGTCGACTACACCATCGGCAAGGGCGTGGCGCCGGGCGTGTTCTGCGTGGTCGAGCCCAACCATCCGCGCGTGCTGGAACGCATGACGGACCTGCATGTCGGCAAGGGCCCCTTCTTCACCCTGCACCGGCCCTATCACCTCACCAGCCTGGAGACGCCGCTCACTGCTGCGCGTGCCGTGCTTTACGGTACCGCCGACCTGCAGCCGCTCGACCATCCCGTGGCGGAGACGGCGGCAGTGGCCAAGCGCGACCTCGCACCCGGTACCGTGCTCGGCCGCATCGGCGAATATGATTATCGCGGCTGGTCGATGCGTTGGGCCGATGCCAGGCGGGACAATCTGCTGCCGCTGGGCCTGGCTGAACGCGCCTGCGTCACCAAGCCGATCCGCAAGGGCGAGCTGCTCAGCCACGACAATTGCGCGGTCGACGACAGCCTCACCATCGTGCGCCTGCGCCGGCAGCTCGACCTCGCCGATCAGCGGTTCCTCAAGGCCGATGCGGCCTAAGCCCGATTGGGGGGCTGGTCTTCAGGCCGGCCAGGAAACGCCACGCTCGCTGGATCGAGAAAGGCGGGTCTGAAGACCCGCCCCCAAATGCCGCCACCCTGACAACGCATCCCATGTTCTATTATCTCGCTAAGACCCTGGGCTTCCTGATCCTGCCCTCCAACGCGGCCCTTGTGCTCGGCCTCCTCGGCCTCGGCCTGAGTTTCATTCGCCGTGCCCGGCGCTTCGGCCGCTTCCTGATGGGCTTTGCGCTGCTGGCCTTTGCCGTGATGGGCTGGTCGCCGCTCGGCAATTGGCTGATCCAGCCGCTGGAGGAGCGCTTTGCCCAAGCTTCGATCATGCCGCAGACCAGGATCGCCGGCATCATCGTGCTGGGCGGGGCGGTGGACACGCATATCTCCACCACAAGGAACGAGACGGCCCTCACCGATTCGGCCGAGCGCATGACGGCGGTCGCCGGCCTTTCGCGTCAGTTTCCCGAGGCCCGAATCATCTTCACCGGCGGCGTCGGCTCGCTTGCCGGCCAGATCTGGGGTGACATCACCGAGGCGGATGCCTCCAGGCAGCTCTTCCGCAGTTTTGGCATTCCCGATGAGCGTATGTTGTTCGAGAACCGTTCGCGCGACACCTATGAAAATGCCGTCTTCACCTACGACCTCCTCAAGCCCAAGCCCGGTGAGACCTATCTGCTGGTCACTTCCGGCTACCACATGCCGCGCTCGATGGCCTTGTTTCGCAAGGCCGGCTTCGATGTAATGGCCTATCCCGTCAATTATCGCACAGCGGGCCCGCAGGATGGCGTGCGGCCCTTCTATGCGATGAGCGACGGGCTGCGCCAATGCAATCTCGCCGTGCGCGAATGGATCGGCCTGCTGTCCTACCGCTTGAGCGGGCGCATCGACGAGATCTTCCCCGAACCTTGAAAGTTGCACCATGTCCGAGCCCCTGCTTGCCGCTGCCGAACAGGCCGTTCCCATCTGGTTTGCCACCAAGGAGACCGCCGGCGCGGTGCTGGAGCGCCTGCCGCAAGCGCAGCGGGACTGGATCGCCGCCAATGACTTTGAGGCGAGCGCCGGCCGCCACCTGATTCTGCCGGGACCTGAGGGCAGCCTCGCCGGGGTGATCTTCGGCCTCGAAGGCGAAACGGCCCGTCATCGCGATGGCTTCCTGCCCGGCAAACTCGCCACTTTGCTGCCCGTGGGCACCTATCGCTTCGCCAATGCCAGCCATGACGATCGGCTCGCTGCGCTCGGCTGGGTTCTGAGTCTCTATCGTTTCGGCCGTTACAAGCGCAACGATATCAAGGCCGTACACCTGGTCGCACCCGATGGTATCGATCGCGATGAAATCCTGTCGATGGCCCGGGCGGTCGCGCTCGGGCGCGACCTCGTCAACACGCCGGCCAATGATCTCGGTCCGGCGGAACTGGCCGAGGCGGCACGCGCCCTGGCCGAACGGCACGTTGCGGCGTTCCGGGTCGTTGTCGGCGAGGAGTTGCTCGCCGAGAATTTCCCGATGATCCATGCCGTCGGTCGTGCCTCCGCGCGAGCGCCGCGGCTTGTTGACCTCACCTGGGGCGATCCCTCCCATCCCAAGGTGACGTTGGTCGGCAAAGGCGTGATCTTCGATACCGGTGGCCTCGATATCAAGCCGTCTGCCGGCATGCTCCTGATGAAGAAGGACATGGGCGGGGCCGCCTCGGTGCTCGCCTGCGCCAGCATGATCATGGCCGCCGGCCTCAAGCTGCGCCTGCGCGTGCTGATCCCGGCGGTCGAGAACGCGATTTCCGGCGATGCCTTCCGGCCCAGCGACATCCTCGCCTCGCGCAAGGGGCTGAGCGTCGAGATCGGCAATACCGACGCCGAGGGCCGCTTGGTGCTGGCCGACGCCCTCGCGCTCGCCGACGAGGAAGCGCCCGAGCTGATCGTCGACATGGCGACTCTGACGGGCGCCGCCCGCGTCGCGCTCGGCCCCGATCTGCCGCCCCTGTTCTGCCGCGACGAAAAGGTAGCGGCCGATCTTCTCGCCCACGCCGCCAGTGAGAACGACCCGCTCTGGCGCCTGCCGCTCTGGCCGCCTTATGACGCGATGCTGGAGTCCAAGGTCGCCGATCTCAACAACGCCCCCGGCGGCGGCTTTGCCGGCTCGATCACCGCGGCCCTCTTCCTCAATCGTTTCGTCGAGAAGGCCGGCGCCTATGTGCATCTCGACATCTTCGCCTGGACGCCTTCCGCCAAGCCAGGCCGGCCAGAGGGAGCCGAGGTGATGGGCGCCCGCGCCCTCTACGCCTATCTCAAGGCGCGTTTCGGCTGACACGACAGGCCGGTCAAAGCCTGCCTATCGACAGAATATCGGGAGCCGGCCGCGAAGCTGGTCCCACTCATAACCAAAGCCAGTCCAGCCTTCCGGGAATTTGCGCCATGAGTAGCCATGACGAACTGATCCGCCTCACCGCCTGCGAGGTCGTCGAGCGCCTCAGGCGGCGCGAGGTCAGCCCGCTCGATCTGGTCGAGGCCTCGCTCGCCCGCATCGAGGCGGTGGATGGCAAGGTCAATGCCATGGTCACCCTATGCCCCGAGAGCGCGCGCGACCAGGCTCGTCGCCTGATGGCGACTGCGCCAAGCGAAGATCCCAGCTGGCTCGGCGGCCTGCCGCTTGCGGTGAAGGACCTCAACGACGTTGCCGGCGTGCGCACGACCTATGGCTCGCAGATCTATAGGGATCATGTGCCCGAGCGCTCGGACATCATGGTCGAGCGCCTGGAAACCCGCGGCGGCATCACCATCGGCAAGAGCAACACGCCCGAATTCGGCGCCGGCGCCAATACCTTCAATGCCGTATTCGGCGACACGCTCAACCCCTGGAACACCAGCCTCAATGCCGGCGGCTCCTCGGGCGGGGCGGCCGTGGCGCTCGCCACCGGGCAGGTCTGGCTGGCCACCGGCTCGGATCTCGGCGGCTCGCTGCGCACGCCCGCCAGCTTCTGCTCGGTCGTGGGCCTGCGCCCTTCGCCCGGCCGGGTCGCCAGTGGCCCCGACGGCATCAAATTCGAAACCCTGCCGGTCAACGGCCCGATGGCGCGCACTGTCGAGGATGCGGCGCTGATGCTCGACGCCATGGCCGGCTGGCATATCGAGGATCCCCTATCGCTGGAGGCGCCGACCATCGGTTTTCGCGAGAGCGCCCGGCGTCGCCAGCCGCCCAAACGGGCGGCTTTCTCGCCCGACCTCGGCATCACCCCGGTCAACCGCGAGACCCGGGCGATCGCCGAGGCCGCGGCAATGAAGCTGGAGGAAGCCGGCTGTATCGTCGAGGAAGCCTGTCCCGATTTTGCCGGCGTGCCCGAAGCCTTCCAGACGCTGCGCGCGCTTTCCTACGCCGCCGGCATGCGCGAACTGCTCGAGACGCGCCGCAGCGAGCTCAAGCCTGACGTGATCTGGAATATCGAGAAGGGCCGCGCACTGGATGCCGATAGCATCGGCAGCGCCATGCTCCGCCGCAGCAAGCTCTATGACGACATCGCCGCCTTCTTCTCGCGCTATGACGTGCTGATCGCCCCGGCCGCCTGCACGCCGCCGCTCGGAATCGAGCAGCGCTGGGTGCGCGAGGTGGAGGGCACAAAGTTCGAGAACTATGTCGACTGGCTCAAGATCGCCAGTGTCGTCACCATGACCTCCTGCCCCTCCCTCGCCTTGCCCGCCGGTTTCACGACCGACGGCCGCCCCGTCGGCGTGCAACTCATCGGCCGACCGCGGGGCGAGGCGGCGCTGCTGAGCGCGGGCGCCGTGCTGGAGGAACTGTTGGGGCTGAGCAGGCTGGTGCCGATCGAGCCGAGAATGCCCCATTGTTCGCTCACCGGCCTAGAAATATTCGCTCCTTGATCGCATCGCCCCTGACTCGTCTGTGTGACTTGTCTCAGGTTCAGATCATTGCACCAAACCTGAAAGCGGCCTAGCATGCAGGTTAAAAGCACATGTTAGAGGTAAAATTGATGGCCGATTCTGCAAATACTCCTGAAGAAAATAAGGGTATTACTTCACTAAATGGAAATATATATTTTGATGTCATGAGCTGGCTGCATAATTATTTAGATCCAAAAACATATTTCGAAATCGGAACAAATAAAGGTCACTCACTCAATCTCGCGAAATGCAGGTCGATTGCCGTTGATCCGTCCTTTGGTGGACCGACAGAACCTGCGGGAAAACGTCCTGTTACGATGTATTTCCAGATGAAAAGCGATGATTTCTTTAAGGAATATAATCCCAAGGCGCTTCTTAACGCCGAGGTTGATTTGGCATTTCTGGATGGCTTACATGAGGCTGAGACGCTCCTGAGGGACTTCTATAATACGGAGATGTACTGCAAGAAGAACTCCATCATTTGCATTCATGATTGCGTTCCTACGAATACATCGATGCTTACACGAGCTCATAATGGCTCCTTTTGGACTGGAGATGTATGGAAGGTATTATCTATACTTAAGGAATATAGATCGGATCTTAACATTTACGTTTTTGACGCTCCACCTACAGGCTTAGTTGTTTGTACAAATCTCGACCCTCAGTCAAAACTCCTTGAAGAGAATTATTGGGATATCTGGCGAAAGTGGTCAAGAATAGATCTGGAATCATATGGATATGATAGATTTATTGAGCAATGTGAAATAATATCGACCTCAAAATTAAGGACAGCCGAGGAAATGAGGCGCTTCTTCTGGCTATGATTTGTGAGTTCCAATATCAATGACGATCGGAGCGAGGTCAGCGGTCACCTCGAATTCTGATCGCCCCTCCTCACAGGCCACGCCTGCAGGCGGAGATTAGGGCGGCCAAACCAGAGGCAAGGCAATTACCTCTGGCTCCCTGCTTGCCGTTCATGACACATTAAAAAGATCCAGAAACCCTCAAAACAATGATTTTATGAAATGAGTTTCAAAAGAGATTCAGCGACCGCTCTTGTATCTTTACAATGCAATGCGTACCCGGTATCTGAGGTCTTGCCGACCTCGGCTATAAGGTCCGTATAATAATATTCCGTCTTGCTGTTGAATGCTATATCCAGCAGACCATAGTTCGGATTAACTCGCTCTCCATGCGCTATCATTATCTGCCGAGCCTTGCTTTGAGCAAAGCCCGCGGAATGAAAAGCCGATCCTACCGTTCCTAAAATTACTTCCCTGTCTCTAAACAGCAATAACTGATCTTTAATTGACATAGTTTCAGGATATACAATATCCACACCCTTTTCTTTCAATATATTTTCT
This sequence comes from Labrys sp. HAY1-8F, assembly GCF_056754975.1. Lineage (NCBI taxonomy): Bacteria > Pseudomonadati > Pseudomonadota > Alphaproteobacteria > Hyphomicrobiales > Xanthobacteraceae > Labrys > Labrys sp. HAY1-8F. Next base: position 3,166,061 of record NZ_JBPGWZ010000002.1, read on the forward strand.
ATTTCTATTTCATTTACAATTCCACTTATCTTATGAGTTAGTTTTGTTTTTGAAATATATACCGGTGTGCTGTTCGCATTCCGAGGCGCATCGCCTAAGATATTAGAACCTATTCTCGTAAACAATTCTTGTGTTGCTTGCGGATGAACCCATGCATTCTGTCGGAGACAGGGCAGAGCAATTTCAACATCATGATATATTTCAGGCCGGGTACATTGAATGATGTCCGATCGCTGAATCCCCAAGGCGGACAAGAAAACCTGTACGAAATGATGATTGATCCATTGATCCATAGGCCATTGCGCCTGAACCAGCACTTTCCTGCCGCCAAGCCCATGTTGTGCTACCGACCATAAACGCGGCAACGTCTCGAACAGGAAGTGTCCATAATAGAGGTTGATCCGACCGCCGAAAATCACATTGGACACGCCTCCATCGACAACATTATCCAGAGAACAAGGCATTTCCGGAACTTGGACGAGATCCTCGTTCTGTGGACCTTTGTAGTCGGTGGCGTCGCGAATGATGGTCCCTTGAAGATCGAACACACCCCATTTGCCGAAGGCCACCATTGGCGTGAATATAGCTTTGGCGACATGGCCAATCACCGGATCTCCCGCCCTTGCTTCGGTTGTGTTCCAGCGGGGGTCGTTCCAGAACCCTGCACAGGGCCGCAATACAGAATTTGACAACAAGTTATCCATGTCTTTCGTACCTGGAATCGCCTGGGAGAAGCTTCGTTTCCAGGACTAATTTCAAATTGTGGCGATCTATTTACGCCCGGAGAATGAATCAGCGCGTCGAAAGAATGTAGCTCCGACTGAGACGCTCCAAGATAAGTCCCAACCCAAGGGTTACGACACCAAATTCAATGGCATAGCTGCGATCAAGCAAATCCTCGCCATAGCCTCGGTAATAGGCCGATCGCATCCACTCAACTACCTGAAGCGCAGGATTGTAGGAAAGCCAGGTACGAAACGGGTCAGGTACAGAACTCGGCACAAAAGCGACACCGGATGCCGCCCACATCGCAATATTAAACAACGTATAACCTGTCATCCACATCTGGTTCATCATCATGATCACACTGTTGAGAACGCCCATTCCCAATCCCAGTATGACCGCTGCGCAGAGAGCAAAAAATGCTTCCGCCATATCATAGGGGACAATGGGAATATCGAAGGACCAGCCGAGAATGATCATTATGATGGTAACCGTAAAAGCTGATAACATTTCCAATATAGCTACCGCTATTAAAACATCTACTAATTTAACTTCCGGAAGAGCCAACAAGGGTTTGTTTGCAATAAGATCTACCATCATAAAGCGAGCCAGGTAAGAAAACACCATAAATGGTATTGACCCTGTCGCAATAAATAAGACGACACTATCTCCAAAAGGCGCAGCTCGATGGCTGATTGACATAATGGCGATCAATATCAAGATATGTGAAACTGGCCACCCAACCGCGAATATATAGCCTAGTCCATGACCAAAAAAACGGGTTCTCATGGTGCGCAGGATCAGGGCAGCGAGCACCTGACGTTGCCTTCTCATTGCAACCCAGAAGCTCGGTACTTGGTACTGAATGGTACTCACGCGAAATACATCCCGAGTCCGCCAAGTGATCGGCCTATGAGGCTAAGGCAGCGGAGAAATTCATTCCGCCTCCCTGCAACCACACCCCGAAGCCAGGTGTCTTTGCCAGAATGCGTATATCACGCACGCCCCCAGCAACCAAACCATGAATATATTCCAAATAGGGCAAGTTTTAATTTTAGCACCACTACCAGATCATCGCGAAACAATAAAAGACAAAATTATCGATATAAATTTATATATTTCATGCAATTTTCGGTAATTCTCTGAAATATCATTATAAAGGATGGGAAGAACCATTAAATTAATAGCTAATACTCAAAAAATCACGTAAATCAGGCTAATTTATTGTGTCCAGATGGGAGAATTATTATTTTAGAATCAAAAATAAATTACTGCCTTCCAGTAGAATGATTGCCCTGTGGCCCCTCCACAAACACGGCAAGGGGGACGCCTGACAATTCTCGAATTAACCCAATCTGCGTGATTACACCTCTATCCTAACCTTTCGAATGCTGACAGCTCGGAGGCAGGGATAGCCATGGCGGTGGAGATGCGGCCGGCGCAGGCGTTGCGGCTCTGGCATGATGTGATGCTGAACCTCGTGCGCGACGCCCAGCCGGATTTGTCGAGCCGGCAGCTTGCCATCCTGCTCACCGTCTATCTCGAGGCCCCGCCGCATACCGTGCGCGGCCTTGCCGCCAAACTCGATGTCACCAAGCCGGTGATCACTCGCGCGCTCGACAGCCTGGCCAAGCTCAAGCTCACGGCGCGCCGGCGCGATGAATTCGATCGGCGCAATGTCATCATCCAGCGCACGGTGGACGGTGCGCTCTATGTCGAGAAGCTCGGCGATATCCTGGTTGCTCTCGGCCGGGATCTGCCGCGGTGAGCAGCCTGGAGCACCGCTCCGTCAAGCAGATAGCCATTTTCAGCAGGGGCGATACGATACCGGTAAACGGAAGCGCGAGCCGCGGCGAAGTGCTTGCAGCCCCCAGTTGCCTGCTTCATTGATGACACCGCCAATTTCAAGGACGAAACCCTTTGACTGCCTATGATCGTCGTATCACGCCGGCCCGGCCGGACCTTGCCGCCGCTTCGTTGCGCGGCATCGTCGCGGCGCCGCGCTATGTCGTGGGCAGCGAGCGCCGTGTGATCGAGACGGCGGTGCCGCTGCGGCCCGACCCGGATTTCTCGGCCTCCATCGATACCGAACTGCTCTTCGGCGAAACCTTCACCGTCTATGACGAGATGGAAGGCTGGGCCTGGGGCCAGGCCGGCCGGGACGGCTATGTCGGCTGGCTGTCCGCCAATGCGCTGGCGGCCCCGCGCCCGGCCACCCACCGTATCAGCGTGCTGCGCAGCTTCATCTATCCCGTGCCGTCCATCAAGGCGCCGGTGATGCAGGCCCTTAGCCATGGCTCCGCGCTTGCCGTGGTTGCCAGCGAGGGGCAGTTCCTTCGCCTCGAGGATTGGGGCTTCGTTTTCGCCGCCCATGCCAGGCCCGTCGAATTCAAGGAGGATGATACGGTCGCGGTCGCCGAGCGTTTCCTCGGCGTGCCCTATCTGTGGGGCGGCAAATCGAGCCTCGGCCTCGATTGTTCGGCCCTGGTGCAGACGGCGCGCCATGCCTGCGGCCTTGCCTGCCCGCGCGACAGCGACATGCAGGAAGGCGCGGTGCCGGGCGAAAGGCTCGATCCCGCCGGCCCTCTTTCGCAATTGCGGCGGGGTGACCTCCTGTTCTGGAAAGGTCATGTCGCCATGGTCCGTGACGACAGGACGATGATCCACGCCACCGGCCATACCATGACCGTGATGGTCGAGGACCTAGCCGAAGGCATTGCGCGCATCGCTGCGGCGGGCAGCCCGTTGCGCAGCATCATCAGGCCGGCCTGACCCGGAAAGGACGGGTCGGAAATCATCCATTTCGGATCGCAGGAGACACCGTTCCATGACCTCGCCTGAAGGAGGATCAGCCAAGGCCCCAGCCTCCGCGGGCCCGGCAAAGACGAAAGAGTCCAGATTGTCGATGCAGGACAAGCTCGCCGCGGGCATCGCCTCCGGCCTGCTGCGCGACCTGCATGTGGTCCTCGCCAGTCATGGCGGACGCGTCATCCTCGAACATTATCTGACCGGGACGGACGAAAGCTGGGGGCGACCGCTCGGCGAGCTCGGTTTCGGGCCGCAGATGCTGCATGACCTGCGCTCGGTCACCAAAAGCGTCGTCGGCCTACTCTATGGCATCGCCCTCGATCGCAAACTGGTGCCGCCACCCGACGCGCCCCTGCTGCCGCATTTTCCGGACTACCCCGACCTCCTTACCGCACCTGATCGGCAGGGACTGCGGATCGAGCATGCCCTCACCATGACGCTCGGCCTCGAATGGGACGAGGAGCGGCCCTATACCGATCCGCTGAACAGCGAGATCGCCATGGAAATGGCGCCGGATCGCTACCGCTTCATTCTCGACCGGCCCGTCGTCGCGGAGCCTGGCACGCGCTGGATCTATTCGGGCGGGAGCGTCGCCCTGGTCGGTGAGCTGATTCGGCGCGGAACCGGCAAGACCCTGCCTGAATTCGCCAAGGAAACCCTGTTCGAGCCGCTTGGCATTGACAGCTTCGAATGGATCACCGGAGACGACGGCGTTGCCTCGGCGGCCTCGGGCCTGCGCCTGCGCGGCGCGGACCTGCTGCGCATCGGCGAGCTGGTGCTCGCCAAGGGCCTCTGGAACGGCGACCGAATCATATCGCAGGCCTGGATCGAGGCCTCGTTGAAGCACGCCATACCGACCGGTGACGGGCTGGCCTATGGCCGGCTGTGGTTCATCGGCGAGGCAGCGACCACGGCATTGCCCGGCGGCGAGCATCCCTGGTTCGCCGGCTTCGGCAATGGCGGCCAGCGCCTATGGCTGATGCCGGACGCCGGCATCGCTGCCGTGATCTATTCGGGCAAGTACAACGCACCCGACGCCTGGGTGACCCCGACGCGCCTCTGGCGCGAGATCATTCTCGCCAATGCAGAAAAAGCCTGAAGCCGTCTCCGCGGCCTATTTCGGCGCCGTGCCGTTGAAGGCAAGGATCTCGCCGGCGAGATAGAGTGAGCCGGTAAGCACCACGCGCGGCGCCACCAAAAAGACTTCGCTGGCGATCGCCTCGAGCGCGGACTGGAGGCTGCCATGGGCCTGGGCAGCGAGCCCGGCCTGGCGCGCGGCTTCGGCCACCGCCTCGGGCGATCGGGAAGCCGCGCTGTGTTCGATCGGCACGGTATGCACTTCGCGGGCGAGGCCGGCGAAATTGTGCAGAAAGCCGTCGGAATCCTTGGTGGTGAGCATGCCGGTCACCAGCACCAACGGCCGGGGATGACGTTCCTCCAGCTCGGCGAGAGCCTCGGCCAGCACGCGGCCGCCATCGACATTGTGGCTGCCGTCAAGCCAGATTTCAGAGCCGGCCGGCAGCAGCGCCGGAATGACACCCTGGGCGATGCGCTGCAGACGGGCAGGCCATTCCACCACCTGCATCGCCTTCTCGAAATGAGCATCCTCGACGGTGAACAGGCTCTGGTTGCGCAGCGCGGCGATGGCAAGGCCGGCGTTGCGATGCTGGTGCCGCCCGGCAAGGCGGGGCAGGGACAGGTCGAGCAGGCCGCGCTCGTCCTGATAGACCAGGCGGCCATTCTCCTCATGCATGTCGAAATCCTGCCCACCGATGACGAGCGGCGCACCGACCCGGGCGGCCACGGCCTCGATCACGGCGCGGACCGCATCGATCTGCGGATAGATCACCCCGGGGCGCCGCGCTTGAGGATGCCGGCCTTCTCGCGGGCGATGCCCTCAATGTCGGTGCCGAGAAAATCGGCATGGTCATGCGAGATCGAGGTGATCACGCTGAGCAGCGGCTTGTCGATGACATTGGTGGTGTCCATGCGCCCGCCAAGCCCCACTTCCAGCAGCAGGACATCGGCCGGATTCTCGGCGAACAGTTTGAAGGCGGCCGCCGTGGTGATCTCGAAGAAGGTGATTGGCGCGCCGTCATTGGCCTGCTCGCAGGCTTCGAAAGCCTCGATGAGCTTGTCCTCGCTCACCAGAGCACCGCCGCCAGCGCTCCCCTTGGGCTGAGCCAGCCGGATGCGCTCGTGGAAATGCACCAGATGGGGCGAGGTATAGACGTGGACGCCGTAGCCGGCGGCTTCCAGCGCCGCGCGCATGAAGGCGATGGTCGAGCCCTTGCCATTGGTGCCGGCGACGTGGATCACCGGCGGCACCTGCCGTTCGGGATGGCCGAGCTTGGCCAGCAGCACCTCGATCCGGTCGAGCGAAAGATCGATCTTCTTGGGATGCAGCGCCATGAAGCGGGAGAGATAGGCGTCGGACTGCGTCATGGCGGCGATAGGGCCTCGAATTGAGCCGGCTCGGACAGAACCGGAAGGGAAACGGCACACCGTCAGCCTTACCTTTTCCCCCGGCGCGGGGCCAGACCCTTTCTTGCCCGGCGTCATGCCTCCCAGTCGATACGCCGGCGACAGATCGAAGCAACCACCGCCCCGGTAAAGGCAAAGGGAAGGAACCAGCCCATCCATCCGCCGGAGAAGGCCAGCATCGGAATGCCGGCAGACAATGCGCCGATCAGCGCCCAGAACGCCGGCAGTCGGGCACCGACATTACGCTCGCCCAACCAAGCCAGCAGCACGGCGCCGGTCATTGCCAGAGGAAAGGCGATAATGGTGCCGACGATGCAGAAGGCCAGCCCCACGGTCGGTGCAAGACCCACGGCCACCGCCAGGAAATCGGGCAGGGTCCGCGCGTCGAAGGGGATGGGCTTGGCCGCGTATTGCGCCGAGGCTGTCAGAGCCAGACCGAGCAAGAAGGCCGGCCCAGCGGCAATCGACGCCAGGCCGACACTGGCCATATTTACGGAACGCGGACGCATCACGGCCTCGTCAAGGCGACACCATGGCTTCCTGACGGCCTTGCTCAGGGCCGTTCCCTACAAGATCCACACGGTGCTCACCGACAATGGGGTCCAGTTCATCCAGCATGACAGGCGGACCGCGGGCGGCTTGGTTGCCCATGTCTTTGGAAGGGTCTGTGCCGAGAACAACGTCGAGCACAGGCTTACAAAGCCATATCATCCCTGGACCAACGGGCAGGCTGAGCGAATGGTGCGAACCATCAAAGACGCCACAGTCCGTGCCTTCCATTATGCTTCGATCCAGGACCTGAGACGCGACGTCCGCGATTGGCTTCTCGCCTATAACTACGCCAAGCAACTCAGGGCGCTACACTTCAGGACACCGATCGAGGCACTCAAACACATCAGCGCCAAAAAACCCGAACTGTTCGTTCGTTCACCAACCCATGACATGCTGGGACTAAACACCTAGCCTCCCGTGAAGGTCAGGCGGCTTCCGCCGGGATCTCCTTGGGCGGTGTCTTGGTCAGCAGGCGGCAGATGCGCGCGACGGTGGCCTTCATCTCGTTGCGATGCACGACCATGTCGACCATGCCGTGCTCCTGCAGATATTCGGAGCGCTGGAAGCCTTCAGGCAGCTTTTCGCGAATGGTCTGCTCGATGACGCGCGGGCCGGCAAAACCGATCAGGGCGCCGGGCTCGGCCAATTGCACGTCGCCGAGCATGGCATAGGAAGCGGTGATACCGCCCGTGGTCGGGTTGGTCAGCACCACGATATAGGGCTTCCTGGTTTCCCGGAAACGCTGGATCGCGACCGTGGTACGCGCCATCTGCATCAGGGACAGAATGCCTTCCTGCATGCGCATCCCGCCACCGCACGCGAACACCACGAAGGGAACGCCGCGGTCGGCCGCCGTGAGCAGGCCCTTGACCACCGCCTCGCCGGCCGCCATGCCGAGCGAACCGCCCATGAAGTCGAAATCCTGCACGGCAATCACCGTCGGCAGGCCGTCGATCGTACCGGCGCCGAGCTTCACCGCATCCGTCATGCCCGTCTTGGTGCGGGCATCCTTCAGCCGGTCGACATAGCGCTTCTCGTCCTTGAACTTGAGCGGATCCGCCACGACCTCGGGAAGCGCGATGTCTTCCCATTTGCCGTCATCGAACATCAGCTTGAGGCGCTGTGTCGCCGTCATGCGCATGTGATAATTCGAGGCGGGAATGACGTAGTTGTTCTGTTCCAGGTCCTTGTGAAAGACCATCTGCCCCGTCTCGGGATCCTTGATCCAGAGATTCTCAGGCGTGTCGCGGCGCGAGAAGAAATCCTTGATGCGCGGCGGAACGACATTGGCGATCCAGTTCATGGGATACCTTTAAAGCACGGGGCGCCCGCCCTAGGCGGGCTGAGGCTGCTATCAATCATTATTGCCTTACTTAGCCGTTCCGAACGTCTTTGTCAGCGTCCCCGGCGCATGACCGACGACACACGCTGGACGGCGCGCCCGAACCGCGCAATATGTAAGACGAATCCACGCTCAGACAGAAAAGCATCAGGGAGTTCCAGGGATGGCGAACGCCATTTATCCAGATCTGAAAGGCCGCACCGTCGTCATCACCGGCGGCGGGCAGGGCATCGGCGCCGCCACCGTCAGGCTGTTCGCCGAGCAGGGGGCCAAGGTCGGCTTCATTGACATTGCGGAAAAGCCGTCCCAAGCCCTGGCCGACGAGCTCAGTGGGGCCGGCGCCACCGTCCTGTTCAAGAAGGCCGATATCACCGACATCGAAGCCCTGAAGGACGCGATCGCCGATATCAGCGCCACGCTCGGCCCGGTCACCGTGCTGGTCAACAATGCCGCCCATGACCAGCGCCACAAATTCTTCGAGGTGACGCCCGACTATTTCGACGACCGAATCGCCGTCAACCTCAAGCATGCCTTCTTTGCCGCCCAGGCAGCCATCCCCGACATGATCGCCGCCGGCGGCGGCACCATCGTCAATCTCGGTTCCGGCTCCTGGCTGATGGGCTCGGAGGATCTGAGCGCCTATGCCACCGCCAAATCGGCCGCCTACGGACTGACCCGCGTGCTGGCCCGTGAATTCGGCAAGGACAATGTCCGCGTCAATTGCGTCATTCCCGGCTGGATCATGACGGAACGCCAGCTCTCGCTCTGGGTCGACAAGGCGGGCGAGGAAGCGATCGCGCGCAACCAGGTGCTCAAGCGCAAGCTGGTGCCCGACGATATCGCCAAGGCGGTGCTCTTCCTCGCGTCCGAGCAATCCTCGGGCATGACCAACCAGCAGATCATCGTGGATGGTGGCTGGTATTGAGCCATCGAGGATCGTCGAGGATCAGGTGTCTCGATCTTCGACATCGATGAAGGCTTCAGATGAAGGATTGGTGCGCGCCATGGCGCTTGCGCGGCGGCGAGCGGGCGGGCATGTAAACGCGACAACCCTAACATCAACCTGATTGGACCAGCATGACTTCCGAACTCATTGCCGTGGATTGGGGCACCAGCCGTTTTCGCGCCTATCGACTCGATAGCGCCGGCAAGGTGCTCGACCGCGTCTCGGCTGAGGATGGCATGTCGACAGTTCCGGCCGGCGGCTTCGCTGCCGTGCTGGAACGCCATTGCGGCGCCTGGATGAAGGCGAGCCCCGACGCTCCGGTGCTGATGGCCGGCATGGTCGGCGCCCGCAATGGCTGGGCCGAGGCCGCCTACGCGCCCTGTCCCGCCTCCCCCAGGAGCCTGGCAGAAGCAATGCTGCGGATCGACGAGCGGGTTTCGATCATTCCCGGTGTCATCGCACACGATGAAACGGGTCCCGACGTGATGCGCGGCGAAGAAACCCTGATCTTCGGCACCGATGTCCGCGACGGCCTCGTCTGCCTGCCAGGCACCCATTCCAAATGGGCACGGGTGGAGGATGGCATCATCACCGGCTTTGCCACCTTCATGACGGGCGAGACCTACGCCCTCTATCGCCAGCACAGCCTGCTCGCCCGCCTCGCCGCAGAACCCGAGGACCTCACCGGCTTCGACGACGGCCTGGAGGCCGCCACCGACGAACGCGGTCTGCTGAACCGCCTGTTCCAGGCCCGCACCCGCGTGCTTGCCGGGGAGATGAGCGGCGAGAAGGTGGGACCCTATCTCTCGGGCCTTTTGATCAATGCCGAGATCGAGGGCGCCTTCAAGCGCTATGGCGCGGACCATCTCGTCACGCTGGTCGCCGACGGCGTGCTGGCCAAGCGCTATGTTGCGGCGCTGAGGGCTCGCGGCAACGCCATCGAGATCATCGCGCCCGAACGCGCTTTCCTCGATGGTCTTTCCGCCCTTGCCACGGCCCGGTGACATCAGGCCCCAATCAACAACAAGGATAAAACCATGAGCCTCACCCTCGCCTCCGCCCTGGCCGAGATGCCGCTGGTCGCCATCCTGCGTGGGGTCAAGCCGGATGAGGTGGAAGCCATCGCCGAGGCGATCGTCGCGGCCGGCATCCGCATCCTGGAAGTACCGCTCAACTCGCCCGCCCCCCTCACCTCCATCGGCCTTCTCGCCCGTAGCCTCGCCGGACGCGCCTTGGTGGGCGCCGGTACCGTGCTCACCGTTAAGGATGTTGCCGGCGTCGCCGAGGCGGGCGGCACGGTGATCGTCTCGCCCAACACCAATGTCGAGGTGATCCGGGCCAGCAAGGCGCGCGGTCTCCTGTCCCTGCCGGGTTTTTTCACCCCGACCGAAGCCTTCGCCGCGCTGGAGGCCGGAGCCGATGCGCTGAAGCTGTTCCCAGCCGAGATGGCATCGCCGGCCGCCGTCAAGGCCATGCGCGCCGTGCTGCCCCGCAACACCAAGATGCTGGTGGTCGGCGGCGTCTCGCCACAGACCATTCCGCCCTATCTTGCCGTCGGCGTCGACGGCTTCGGCGTGGGTTCGGACCTCTATGCGGTCGGGCGCAGCGCCGCCGAGGTCGGCGAGCGTGCGGCTGCCCTCACCGCCGCCATCCGGGCCCTCCAGGGCGAGCGCACGGCCTGAGCCTTTCGGAGCGCGGACTTCCAGTCCGCTCTTAGAGACGATATTGTTGCCAACAGATGCGGACTGGAAGTCCGCGCTCCAACAATCGAGGAAACCGCCCTATGATCGTCGTGTTCGGTTCGCTTGGCGTGGACCTGGTCACCAATGTCAGCCATATCCCCCACCCTGGCGAAACCGTGCTGTGCGAAGGCTATTTCATGGTGCCTGGCGGCAAGGGTGCCAATCAGGCGGTGTCGGCGGCGCGCGCCGGCTCCAAAACCGCGATCATCGGTTCGCGTGGCAATGACGGCTTTGCCGATCTCGCCCTTTCGGTAATGCGGGAAGCGGGCGTCGATGTCGCGCCGGTGCTGCCGGTCGACAAGCCGACCTGCGTCGCCCTGATCACGGTGGACGAGAAGGCCGAGAACGCCATCGTCGTCGCCTCCGGCGCGAACCAGGCCACGCGCGCCCAGCAGCTGGAGACCTTCGACCTTGCCAAGGGTGACATCGTGCTGCTGCAGCGCGAGATCCGCGACTCCGAGAATTTTGCCGCGATCAAGCACGCCAAGTCGCGCGGCGCCCGCGTCGTCTTCAACGTGGCGCCAGCCGGCCCGCTCCCCGAAGAAATACTGCGGCTGGTCGACGATCTCGTCGTCAATGAGCATGAGGCTCTGGTGGTCGCCAGGGCGGCCGGCATTGAAACCGCCGACCCGATCGAAGCCGCCCGGTTGATCAATGAACGCTTCGGCTGCGCCGGCATCGTCACGCTGGGCGCCGAAGGCGTGGTCGGCTGGAGCAATGGCGCCCGCTACGCGGCACCGGCCCTCAAGGTGACGCCGGTCGACACCACCGCCGCCGGAGACAGCTTCACCGGCGCCTATGCCGCGGCCCTCGATCAGGGGCTTGGCCTGGAGGTTGCCCTGGCTCGCGGTGCCGCCAGCGGTTCACTGGCCTGCACGCGACCCGGTGCCCAATCCAGCATTCCGACCAAGGCCGAGATCGACGACGCCATGCGCAATTCATAGGCTTAAGATGGGAGTGGGGCAGCGAGATCTTGCCGGTACGGAAGTTCAACCTCCCCTTGTCGCCACGGCTCCGGCGTGGTACCCGCGCGCTGGCTCGGTGGCCTGCCATGATCGGCCGGTTACTGGTTTACCTTTCCTAGAGTATGGCGCGTCCAAGCCGGAGCGAGCCTTGCTTTAGCCCTTTGTTCTGATGCGTCACTGCCAGGTTGGGCGGCCTTGCCGAACCATGGGGCGCTCTGGAGCGGTTTTTTCTTCGGCCCAAGGGCTGCACACCCACAAGGAACTCGAAATGGCGAACGAACAGCAGAACGGCCCCGAAGAGGCGCAGGAAGTCCAGCCCGCCCTCAACGTGCTGGCGCAATACATCAAGGACCTCTCCTTCGAGAACCCGAACGCACCGCGCTCGCTCGGCAATTTGCAGAACTCGCCGCAGATCCAGCTCACCGTCAACGTCAACGGCAAGCCGCTCGGCGGCCCGGACTATGAAGTGGAGCTTTCGATCGAGGGCGGCGCCGGCGAGGGCGCCAACACTCTGTTCAAGTTCGAGCTGCTCTACGGCGCGGTGATCCGTCTCGCCGGCATTCCCGAAGACAATGTCCACGCCATGGTGATGATCGAAGGCCCGCGCCTGCTCTTCCCCTTCGCCCGCCAGATCATCGCGGATTGCACGCGCAATGGCGGCTTCCCGCCCTTGATGATCGACCCGATCGATTTCGTAGCGCTCTACCGCAACCGCCTCGCCCAGAGCCAGCCGACCGTCGGTCAGGCCTGACGATCGCCGGACTGCGAAACTCTCCTGGACAGGACCGGCGGCGCGATTTCGACGCGCCGCCGGTATGTTGTGAAACAAGTGCCATTCCCGAAGCCGCGCTAAAGTGCGTTGTGATTTGAATGAATCCCTTCAAATCGCAAAGACGCTCTAGCCAATCCGACGGATTGGCTTGGAAACAATGAGCTGGAGCAGGCAAGCGTTCAGTCATGAGCGCGCTTTGCTTCAGGATCGGATGTCGATCATCCGGCCACACTCCGCAGACGCAAGGACCGGAGGCAGGAGGAATTGGCTTGGGAATGCGGCGGCTGATCGTCGGATGCCTTGCCGCGGCCATGCTTGCCGGTGGCGGCATTTATCTCGTCGGCCAGCAACTGCGCAGTTGCGGCCTCCTCGACGTCTGGCTCCGCCGCAGCGGCTGCATCGCCGCCTATGAATTTTCGAATCTGTTCGACGGCAGAAGCCTCAACAATCCGGCCATGGCGTTCGAAGGCGAAAGCGATCGCCTGGCCTTGGCGATGACCGAAACCCAGCCGGCTACCGCTGCCGGCGTCATTCCCCAACGCTATACATTGCTGGAAGTGTCGGCCGAATCAGGCATGATTCTGCGCCGTACCCCGCTGGGCGACTTCGAGGAGGGCCGCCTCAACGGCGCCATCCTGCTCTCCTGGAATGGTCGCCATGCCGTGATGGCCGTGCCGCAGCCAGGCAAAGCGGCCGCCACGGAACAGGTGGTGGCGACCCTCAGGCTCATGCCCCTGACCAGTGGCGATCCCGGGTGGGAGAAGCCGATGGACGACATCCCGACGAGCCGTTCCGGTTTCGGCCAGTTCGACCCGGACAATCAGCGGTTTCGGCTTTTCACCAGAGCCTGGACGATCGGGGGAGAAAAGATCGATCGGGGCCAAGTGAGCTGGAACAAGGCGCTCGGCTCCAGCGACATGCCGGTGAATATGCCCGACGGCACCACGGCGGTGGTCCGCGCCAACCAGGGCGTGATCGAGATCGTGCAGGCCGATGGCCGCAGATCGAGCCACGATCTCGGCATTGCCAAGCAGCAGATTTCGACCAACTGGCTGCTGCTGTCGCCGGATGGACGCAGATTGTCACTGATCCTGCGTCCGGTCGAGGCAGACGGTATTCTACAGGTCTGGGACATGAGGACCGGCCAGCGCCTCATCAACGCTGCCGTCCCCAGGCTTGCCACGGAAGCGGCCTGGTCCGCCGATGGCCGCCGCCTTGCAGTCCGGCGCGATGGTCACGAGGGTTCGGGCTACGCCCTGTTCGCCATTGGCGACTGATACCTTCGAACATACTGACACGTCGCCATGACGCCCATCGGCGCCGGCACGCTGCGATGAATGAAAGCCGACACCGGTTCACCGCAAGGGTGGACATAGAAGCGATTCTTCCCTCACATACCCCATCACGGAGTTGGCTTGGCATGCGTGGAACCCTTGCAAGACGCGCCTCCGAACGACAGCGGTGGCACTTTCGCGCAGGTTTCGCAGTCATACTCGTCCTGTTGCTCGCCCCGACGGACGGAAGGGCGGTGCTGCCGGCCTCCCCTCAATTGGAACGGGAGAGCCGGAACGCCCTGGTGAAGGCACTCGGCGAGGCCGGTATTTCCGAAACCGGCAGTTCCGCCGTGTTGAACACGCTACTGTCGGTGCTGGGCACCGAGCCAGCGGCCCGGCAATATCGCTACAGCGAACCCTATCCGCAATTGCCAGACGTCACCGCCACAGCGGTGCCCGCCGAAGCGGACTGCGCCAGGGCGGAATTGACCGTCTTGCCAAAGACGGAACCAAGACGCCCGGTAACGCTCCACGGTCTCTATTGTCTGGTGGACAGGGCGAGCTACACTTGGCGTGGCCGTTCCCTGCAGGTCGAACCCCGCTGAAGCTTCTCACCAGGACCGGCTCTTCCCGGGGAAACGTGTCTTCGATGGCTTGGTCTTTTTGCAACCCGGCATGAAATCGCAGGAAGCGGGTGGCATCGGCCCGGCCGGTGCTGCAGATCTTGAGAAAGCCCGCTTCTCGGATCTGCACCATGACGAGACCTGCCACTCCCAATAGCCCGATGGGGCCCGTCGAATGGGGCCTGTTGCTCACTCTCTCGCTGCTATGGGGCGGGTCCTTCTTCTTCACCGGCATCGCGATCAAGGCCCTGCCGCCGTTCACCATTGTCCTGCTGCGCGTCGGCCTCGCCGCACTCATCCTGCTGGCCGTCCTGTCGTTCCACGGCCAATCCCTGCCGCGTGAACCTCGCCTTTGGGCCGCCTTTTTCGGCATGGGCCTGCTCAACAACGTCACGCCCTTCTGCCTGATCGTCTGGGGCCAGACCGAGATCGCCTCCGGTCTTGCCGCCATCCTCAATGCCACGACGCCCCTATGGACGGTAATCGCCGCCCATTTCCTGACGGCGGAAGAACGCATGACCGGCAATCGCCTCGCCGGCGTGATGATCGGACTGTCGGGCGTGGCCCTGATGGTTGGCCCCCAGGCCCTTGCGGACCTGGGCGCGCAGTTTGCCGCGCAATGTGCCGTGCTCGGCGCTGCCATCTCCTACGCGCTCGCCGCCATTTTCGGCCGCCGCTTCAAAGCCCTCGGCGTCGCGCCGATGGTCACCGCCACCGGGCAGGTCACGGCTTCTACCCTGATGCTGGTGCCGGTTGCGATCCTCGTCGACCAGCCCTGGACGCTGGCCATGCCGGGTCTGACGGTCTGGGCGGCAATCCTCGCCCTGGCCGCCTTGTCCACGGCGCTCGCCTATGTCCTCTATTTCCGCATCCTGACCACGGCAGGCGCCACCAATCTGGCCCTGGTGACCTTTCTCATCCCGATCAGCGCCATCCTGCTCGGCGGACTCGTTCTCGGAGAAAGGCTCGAACTGAAGCATTTTGCCGGGATGGCCTTGATCGGCCTGGCTTTGGTGGCGATCGACGGACGTCTTTTCAGGCGCCTGCGCCCAGCATGAGGCGAGCAGAGGGCCGATCTTCAGACCGTTAACCCACCAGCCCCGTCACGGTGCATATTTCTTCCACAAGGCATTCTCGCCCAGGCCAGCAATGAAGGCCTCGTGGGCGGCCAGTTCCTCGGGTCGGATGCGCGATGGCAATGCTTTGGGGCGGGGCCTGACCGCGCCGCCGCCGGCGCGGGCGACGATGGCGGCGGAGGCCGAAGCAAGGCTGAGCGCCGTCTGACGTCCACCGGTCAGCTCGATATAGACCTCGGCCAGGATCTCCGCGTCGAGCAAGGCGCCATGCTTGACGCGCTTGGAATTGTCGATGCCGTAGCGCTGACAGAGTTCATCGAGCGAAGCGCGCGCGCCGGGATGCTTGCGCCGGGCCATGGCCAGGGTGTCGACCACCCGGTCTAACTGCAAGACAGCCTTGTTGACGCGCTTCAGCTCCGCATTGAGGAATCGCATGTCGAAGCCGGCATTGTGGATGACGAGATGGGCGTCACCAATGAAATCGACGAATTCCTGGGCGAGCTCGGCGAAGAGCGGCTTGTCGGACAGGAACTCGGCGGAAAGCCCATGCACGTTGAAGGCCTCCACCGGCATGTCGCGCTCGGGGTTGAAATATTTGTGCCAGGTGGCGCCGGTGGGATTGCGGTCGAGCATCTCCACACAGCCGATCTCGACCAGCCGATGCCCTTCATTGGGATCAAGGCCGGTGGTTTCGGTATCGAGGATGATCTCGCGCATGAAAGGCTTCCGACTCAAGCGGTGGAGGACAGGGCTGTGATTATGGCATCCACCTGATTCTGGGCAAAGTCGAGACCCCTGCTTGAATCGATGATGAAATGGGCGCGGCGGCGCTTTTCCACATCCGGCACCTGCCGAGCCAGAATGATGGCGAAGCGTTCCTCGTCCATGCCGGGACGAGCCATTACGCGCTCGCGCTGGATGCGGGCAGGAGCCGACACCACCGCGACCGCCCGGCAGCGCCGCTCGCCGCCGGTTTCATAGAGCAGGGGGATATCGAGCACGGCAAGGTTCGCCCCCTTGTCACGAGCCGACGCCAGGAAATCCTGTTCGGCGGCATGCACGAGAGGATGCACGATCGCCTCAAGGGTCCGCATCGCCTCGGCATTGCCGAATACCTGCCGCCCGAGCCTAGCGCGATCGATCACGCCCTTCACGGTCACGCCGGGAAAGGCGGCCTCCACGGCGGCCACCGCCGGTCCAGCATAAAGACGATGGACGGTGGCATCGGCATCGTGCACGGGAATGCCGCGCGCCCGGAACATCGCCGCCGTTGCCGACTTGCCCATGCCGATCGAGCCGGTCAGGCCAAGAACGAAGGTCATCATCGCCTCCCAGAGCAAAACGCATTCATGACTGAACGCCTGCTTGCTCCAACTCTTTGTTTCCAGGCCAATCCAACGGATTGGCTAGAGCTCTTCTGCGATTAGAAATAGACGTTCTCATCGTAAAACGCTTTGGACACGGACACGAATGTCCGCGCATCGTGATCACATTGATGCCTGTCGCCAAGCAGGGATCACCCGAAAAAACCCATCCCCCGGCAGAATACACGCCCATCCCCATTCGTGGGCAAGCGCGCGTATTCTGCGAACGCTTCATATCTTGCGGATTGAACTCGATCGAATGCATGGATGCGATCGAGTCAACCTGCTTGCGCCTCGATGTCCGCCAGCACCAGCGCCCGCAATTGCGGCGTCACCTCGGGCCTGGCGCCGAACCAGCGCTCGAAGCCGGGAACAGCCTGATGCAGGAGCATGCCGAGCCCATCCACCGTGGCAAGGCCGAACCGCCGGGCCGTAGCGAGCAGCGGCGTCTCCAGCGGCACATAGACGATGTCGGTCACCAACGCCGATTTCGGCAGGTGCGAGAGGTCGAGATCGAGCGGCGGCTGGCCCTTCATGCCGAGCGAGGTGGTATTGACCAGGAGATCGGCCCCTTCGAGGGCGGTTTCGGCCTGGTCCCAGGCCAGCGCCTTCACCTTCGAGCCGAAATGGCGAGCAAGAGCTTCGGCGCGTTCCAGCGTGCGGTTGATCAGCAGGATCTCGGCGGCGCCACGCTGGATGAGGCCGTAGAGAATGGCCCGGGACGCGCCGCCGGCACCGAGCACGACTGCCCGCCTCAGGTTATCGCTCCAGCCTGGGGCCTCCTGGTCGAGATTGGCAAGGAAGCCGGCGACATCGGTATTCATGCCCTTGAGCACGCCGTCTTCAAACCAGAGCGTGTTGACGGCCTCGAGGTCGCGCGCGACAGGATCGTCCACGCTGGCAAGGCGGAAGGCCGCTTCCTTGTGCGGTACGGTGACGTTTCCGCCGGCAAAGCCCCGATCAGCCAGCGTGGTGGCAAAGGCTTGGAAGGCGGCCGGCTCTACCGCGATGCGTTCATAACTGCCCTGAATGCCCAGCTCCTTCAGCCAGAAACCGTGGATCAGCGGCGAACGTGAATGGGAGATGGGATAGCCGACGACGAAGGCGCGTTTCATGGCGTGTCCTGTAAAGGCTCAGGCAGTCGCAAGACCATGCTCGCGCAACGTGGCGAGCAGGGGCAGCAGGGGGAGACCGAGAATGGTGAAATAATCACCCTCGATGGCCTCGAACAGGGTCACGCCCAGCCCTTCGAGCTGATAGCAGCCGACGCTGCCCAGGATCGACTCTCCCGCTCGGGCAAGATAATCGTCGAGGAAGGCATCCGAGAAATTGCGCATGGTGAGGCGAGCGCTGGCAACGCCGCTCGCCAGAACCTCGCCATCCCTCGCCAGGGCATAGGCGGAATGGAGTTCGTGGCGCCGCCCGCGCAAAACAAGAAGCTTGTCGCGGGCCTCCGCCAGCGTGGCCGCCTTGGAAAAGCGCTGCTCGCCCAAAGCCATGGTCTGATCGGCGCCAATCACCACGGCACCCGGCTCGGTGCGCGAAACGGCCAGAGCCTTTTCACGGGCGAGTGCCTCGGCAACCCGGTCGGGAGCCAGGTTGTCCGCCTGCCATCGGCGTTCGAAGCCACGCTCGTCGATCGCTGCCGGGATCGTCTCGATCGCAAGCCCGGCCGCCCTCAGCATCTCGCCGCGAATGGCGGATTTGGAGGCCAGTACGAAGCGCGCTGATACTCCGGCAGCTTGATCCTGAGCCCGACCGTCAACTTTTTTCATTGGTCTGAAAATCCCGTTTTTCTGCCTTGCCTTAGCAGCCCATCCGGCTTTTGCGTAGGGTAGCGGCCAAAAATGCCGCATGATCGCTGCTTTCAGCCGCAGGGGTTGCCTGAAAATCCTGCACACCGGCCCGTTGCAAACCAGCCGATATTGTGATCACATTATCGAAAGCCAAGAAAAATGAACCGAGACGAGCCTGGCCGCGAGCCAAGGCAGATGAGGGGTTGTGCGTGCCGGACGGAACGGTTGTCAATTCAATCGAAGTTCGCGATGTGCGGAAGGTTTTCGGCGCTGGCGACAGTGCCTTCGTCGCTCTGGATACGGTGAGCGTATCCATTCGCCAGAATGAGTTCTTTACCCTGCTCGGACCATCCGGCTGCGGCAAGACCACGCTGCTGCGCCTGATCGCAGGGTTCGATTTCCCCACCTCCGGGCAGATCCTGCTCTATGGCGAAGACATTGCCAGCCTGCCGCCCTTCAAGCGGCCGGTCAATACCGTGTTCCAGAGCTATGCCCTCTTCCCGCACATGTCGGTGGCCGAGAATATCGGCTTCGGCCTGGAGATGCTGGGCAAGCCCAAGGCCGAAATCGGGGCACGCGTTGCACAGATGCTGCGCCTGGTGCGCATGGAGCACCTGGCCGATCGCAAGACCAGCCAGATCTCCGGTGGCCAGCAGCAGCGTGTCGCCCTCGCGCGCGCTTTGGCGCCCCAACCCAAGGTGCTGCTGCTCGACGAGCCCCTGTCGGCCCTCGACTACAAGCTGCGCAAGGAGATGCAGCTCGAGCTCAAGCGCCTGCAGCACGAGACCGGCATCACCTTCATCTTCGTCACGCATGATCAGGAGGAAGCCCTGGCCATGTCGGACCGTATCGCAGTGATGTCCGCCGGGCGGATCCTGCAGGTGGGCGCCCCGCGCGACATCTACGACACGCCGGCCGAGCGCTTCGTCGCCGAGTTCATCGGTGAGACCAATTTCATCGAAACCGATTTTCTGGGCCGTGACGGCGCCCAGGCGCGCGTCAAGCTGCCTTCGGGGCGCGAGATCAAGGCCGGCCTCAGCGACGGGCATCAGCCCGCCGACAAGACCTGGCTGGTGGTGCGTCCCGAACATGCGCAGCTCACCACGGGCGAAGACGCTCTCCTGGCCGGTACGGTCGAGAATGTCGTCTATCTCGGCACCGATACGCATTTTCACCTGCGTCTCGATCACGGCCCGCGCTTCACCGTGCGCCGGCAGAATACAAGTGCTCAGGCCGCAGGCGGCGACACTTTCACCGGCTCCAGCGAGAGCTTCCAGCCGGGCCAACGCGCCGGCGTGGTCTTCGCCGAAGGCACAGCCCGGGTGTTGAGGGACTGATGGCAGAGGCCGCCGAAATCGCATCCAAAGCCCGGCGGAGCGAAATCCGCAATCGCTGGCTGCTCTCCACCCCCGCCTTGCTGGTGATCCTGCTCGCGGCCACCGGCCCGCTCCTGATCGTGCTGATCTATTCCTTCCTGGAGCCCGGTCCCTATGGCGACGTGAAATGGAACTTCTCCACGGAGGCCTGGACCTCGGTGTTCTTCGAACGCGACATGTTCGACGACACGCTGTCGCTGGCCAGCGCCCACCTCACCATCTTCTGGCGCTCGGTGAAGCTGGCGCTGATGACCACGGTGGTCACCTTGGCGTTCGGCTTTCCCACCGCCTATTTCATCTCGACGCGACCGGCCAACCGGCGTGACCTCTGGCTGTTCCTGATCACCATTCCGTTCTGGACCAATCTTCTGATCCGCACCTTCGCCGTGCTGCAGATCATCCGGAACGAGGGCCTGTTCAACACGATGCTGATCAAGCTTGGCGTGATCTCGGCGCCGCTGCAGATCCTCTATACCGATACCGCCATCCTGGCGGGCATGGCCTATGTCTATCTGCCGCTGATGGTGCTGCCGATCTATGCCAGCATGGAAAAGTTCGACTTCCGTCTGGTCGAAGCGGGCTATGACCTCTATGCCAGCCGCTTCCAGGTACTCCGCCGCATCATCGTGCCGTTGACCAAGCCCGGCATCGTCGCCGGCTCCATCCTGGTGTTCATCCCGGCGCTCGGCGCCTATGTCACGCCGAACCTGCTCGGCGGCGGCAAGAACATGATGCTGTCCAACCTTATCGAGCTGCAATTCGGCCAGGGCCGCAACTGGCCGCTGGGTGCCTCGCTCTCCATCACGGTGATGGCGATCGTGATGGTGGCGCTGCTGGTCTATGTGCGCAACACCGGCGGTTCGGGAGTGAAACATGGCTGAGCCCTTCTCCATCCGCCGCCAGCCCGGCTTCACCACCATTGCGCTCCTCTGCTTCGTGCTGCTCTATCTGCCGATCGTGGTGATGGTTGTTTATGCCTTCAACGAAGCGACATCGGTCTCCACCTGGGGTGGCTTTTCGCTGAAATGGTTCACGGCGGCCTGGAACAACGACCAGGTGGTCGACGCCACGCTGCGCTCCTTCCAGATCGCCACCGTCGCCGCGGTGCTCTCCACCATCTGCGCCACCATGGCGGCCCTGGCGACCACGCGCACCGAAGCCTATCGGGGACTCACCTTCACCTATTCGGCTATCAACCAGCCACTGATGGTGCCGGAAATCGTCACCGGCGTGGCGCTGCTGATCTTCTTCTCCCGCATCAAGATCGTCACCGGCTATGATGGCCTGGCTTATCTGATCGCCGCCCATACGGCCTTCTGCGTGCCCTTCGCCTATCTGCCGATCCGGGCACGTCTGGAGGGCATGGACCTGACTTTGGAGCGCGCGGCCGCCGATCTCTATGCCACGCCATGGCGAACCTTCCGGCGCGTGACGCTGCCCCTGCTCTGGCCTGGCATCCTCGCCGGCCTGATGCTGGCCTTCGTCACCTCGCTCGACGACGTGGTGATCACCGAATTCGTCAAATCCGGTGGCCAGGATACGCTGCCGACCTACATGCTCGGCCAGCTGCGCCGCGGTGTCACGCCCGAAGTCAATGCGCTGTCGACGGTCTTCCTGCTGCTATCCGTCGTCATCGTCACGATTTTCTTCTTCATCAGCAGGAAGAAAGACTGATGCGCCGGGCGGAGCGAAGCTCGCATCTTCGCCCGGCCGCCGCATCGCCACTCAAGTTGGGGGCAATAGAGCTCAAGCCGGTGCCCCGGCTTTGTAACGGGAGACAGAGATGAACTGGAAATCCACGGCCACGGCCGCCGCGTTGGCGCTGCTCGCATCCACGAGCCTCGCCAGCGCGGAGGGCGCGCTCAACATCTTCAACTGGGGCAACTACACCAGCCCTGAGATGATCAAGAAGTTCGAGCAGAAATACAACGTCAAGGTCACCATCACCGACTACGACTCCAACGACACGGCACTCGCCAAGGTGCGCCAGGGCGGCACGGGCTACGACATCGCCATGCCCTCGCAGAACTTCATTCCCATCTGGATCTCCGAAGGCCTCGTGCAGGAGGTCGATCCGTCCAAGATGGAGAACTTCAAGAACGTCGCCAAGCAATGGGCCGATCCGCCCTTCGATCCCGGCCGCAAATATTCAGTGCCATGGGCCTGGGGCACGGTCGGTGTCGTGGTCAATACCGACGTCTACAAGGGTGACATCAACACCTGGGGCATCATCTTCGACACGCCGGCCGAGCTGAAGGGCAAGACCAATGTCGTGCCCGAGATGAACGACGTCATCCACGCCGCCCTGCGCTACAATGGCGGCAAGATGTGCGACGGCGACAAGGCGCTGCTCAAGAAGGTGCGCGACACCCTGGTCAAGGCCAAGCCGAACTGGATCGCCATGGAATACAACACCATCGAGAAGATGGGTGCCGGCGACTTCAAGGCTTCCAGCGACTGGAACGGCTCGGCCTTGCGCCAGCGCCTGGGCCACCCGCAGATCCATTACGGCTATCCCAAAGAGGGCGTGCAGCTCTGGAGCGACAACATCGTCGTGCTGAAGGAAGCCAAGAATGTCGAGAACGCCAAGCTGTTCATGAACTTCATGATGGATCCTGAAAACGCCGCCTTGAACTCGGCCTTCCATCGCTATGCCAACGGCATCGCCGGTTCGGAGAAGTTCATGCCTGCTGACATGAAGGACGCACCGGAGGTCAATGTGCCGGAAGAGGTCATGAAGACCGCCGAGTTCTCGCATGCCTGCCCGCCCGAGGTGACCGAGCTCTACAGCAAGATCTGGACCGAGCTGCAGAAGTAAGGGCCGCATTTCGACACATCAAGCCCTCTCCCTCCTACAAAGGGGGAGGGCCCTCGACATTCCCTCGCCGACAGGGCTTTGTCCTCCTTTCGCTCCAGCCGCCTCATTTTATCGATCATCATGCCTCTTTCAGCCTTCGAAACCGCCTACGGCTTTCGCCGTGATGCCGTACAGCTCAGCAATTGGCGCCAGGCGCCCTGGAATGTCTGGGCCTTCCGCAACGTCTCCGAACTGGTGCCGACTGCGCGGATTGCCGCCGAAGCCGCCGGGCACGAGACGCCGGACGCCGATCCCTCCGGTCTGCTGCGTGAAATCCTGACGATCGACGGCGACAGTCGTTCCCTCGCCGACATCCTGGCGCAGACGTCCACCGACGCCCTGGTGGTGATGAAGGCAGGCCGCTTCGTTGCTGACTTCCACGCCCCGCACTTCACCAGCGCGAGCCGGCACATCGTCTTTTCCATCTCCAAGTCGCTGACCGCGATCCTCGCCGGTGTCGCAGAGAACGAAGGCCGGCTCGATCCCGAAGCTCCTATCGTCGACTATGTGCCCGAAGTCGCCGGCTCGGCCTTTGCCGATGCCAGTGTGCGCCACCTGCTCGACATGCGCGTCAGCCTCTCTTTCGAGGAAGCCTATCTCGATCCCGCCGGCGAATTCGCCCGCTATCGGCGCGCCACCTTGTGGAATCCCTCGGCGCCGGGTCAGGATCCCGGAACGTTGCTCGGCTTCATCGCCTCCATGCCCAAGGGCGTTGGTGAGCATGGCGGCCCCTTCCGCTACCGCTCGCCCAATTCCGATCTGCTCGGCATCGTGGTCGAACGGGCCAGCGGCGAACGCTACGCCGATTACGCCTCCTCCCGCTTGTGGCAAAAACTCGGCGCCCGCCAGGATGGCACCGTCACGGTCGATGCCGGGGGCACGGCCCGCGCCGCGGGCGGCATAAGCATGAGCGCGCGGGATCTTGCCCGTGTCGGCGAAATGATGCGCCAAGGCGGCAGTTTGGAGGGCACTCGTATCGTCTCGCAGGCCTGGGTCGATGACACCTGCCGGGGCGGCAGCACCGAGGCCTGGCTGCGGGGCGACTTCGTGCATCTGCTTGGCCAGGGCCGCTACCGCAACAAATGGTATCAGACCGGCTATGCCAATGGCGCCTTCCTGGCCATCGGCATTCATGGCCAGTGGCTTTATGTGAACCCGGCCGCCGAAGTGGTTGTTGTCAAGCTGTCCTCGCAGCCCGAGCCGGTGGACGATGCGACCGACAAGCTCAATCTCCAGCTATTCGAGGCCCTGGCTACGAGGGTCTAAAGGTATGGTCGGCCGGTCTGGACGGGCTCATCGCCTCGCAAGACCGGCCGGCAGCCGCGCCGCCACCAGCCAGAACACCAGGCCGCACGATGCACCCAGCGTGCCGAAACCCGTGGCATTCATGGCAAGATCGGGATCCTCTAACAAAATCTGCGCGGTGCGGATAATCTCGAAATACGCGGCGATAGCAAAAGCCGCGGCTGCGGCGATGTAAAGCCAGGGCGACCTCCATCCAATCAGCTGGACGGCTCCCCTGACAAGCAAGGCGGGAATGACGCCAAACATCGCCGTCAGCGCGGCCAGAGTCGCGACTGGGGTCTCGACCGGGAAGGCTTCTTGCAGATTCAAGGGCAAGAGCTTTCCCCCTTGCAGCGCTGCCACGCCGACGTAAACCAGCGCCGCCATGAGCGAGGCCAGGGCAATGCCCAGCAGGCTGAAAGCCAAATGAAAAAGTAGAACCAGCGCTGGATGATCGCGTGGCGGCCATAGGGTCCGATCCTCAGTCATTCACACCCCGCTCGCACTGGCCGATCAAACCTCCTCATTCTATGCCAGACCACAAAGGGATGAGCCGTCCCGTCCCGCGCGGCCTCCCGTGAATTCACAGCAAAATCGCCTCAGCCGACACCTCGCCCGTTCCTAGTGCGCGATGGCCCCTGGCCAGCCGCGTTCATGCCGGCCGCCACGAGCATTGCATCCTCCTTTCTCTTGTTGTACGTTTGTTCAATAAGAAAGAGCAATAGCCGCGGCGGAGGATGCTCGGCACCGGGAAACGTTTATACCTGCCCTTGCCGATCATCCGATCTTTCGCGGCCGTGCCTGTGCAGCCAGAGAACGGAAAGACACCATGCCTCTTCATATCGGGACGCGTTGTATCGCCGCCGCCACCCTGTTCTTCATTGCCATGACCGGGGCCGAGGCGGCTTCCATCCGCGTCAGCCTTGCCGCCGAGCCCTATCCGCCTTTCGCGGCCAAGGATGCCGAAGGGCGATGGGCCGGTTTCGAAGTCGATCTCGCCAAGGCCGTGTGCAAGGCCGCCAAGCTCGATTGCGAGATCGTGCAGACTGCCTGGGACGGCATCATCCCGGCGCTCAATTCAAACAAGATCGACGTGATCTGGGCCTCGATGGGCATCACGCCGGAACGCTCCCGGCAGGTCGCCTTCACCATTCCCTATTATACCACCCCAGCCCATTTCGTCGGCGCCAAGGGCGACAGCTTCGACTTCTCGCCCGGCGGCCTGAAGGGCAAGACCGTCGGCGTGCAGACGAGCACGATCTATGCCGATTATATCGCTCGCGCCTATCCCGAGGCTATCGTGAAGACCTACTCGACCCAGGATGCCGCCAATGCCGATCTCGTCGCCGGCCGGCTCGATCTCGGCCTGGCCGACAGCATTGCGCTGGCCGACTTTCTCAAGGGTGGGGATGGCGAATGCTGCGAGGTCAAGAACATACCCAAGGACCCGATTTTCGAGGGGGGTATCGCCGGCGGCCTGCGCAAGAGCGATATCGACTTGAAGGCCAAGCTCGATGCGGGCATCACTGCCGTTTACAAGAGCGGTGAGTTCGACAAGCTCGCCAAGACATATTTCAGCTTCGATATCGGCACACCGCCCAAGGATTGAGGGCGTCAGGCCGGTGCCGGGAGAAAGCGATCCGGTTTGACCTCAACCTCGCCTGCACCGCCCCGCCCAGCCAAGCGCACCCCCCGATTCAACCGCGAAACCGCGGAAGTCCGCCGGCGTCAGCTGATCGAGGCGGCCATACGCGCCCTGGCCAAGGGCGGTATCGCCGCCTTCACCATCGACAGCATCTGCAAGGAAGCCCAGGTCTCGCGCGGCCTGATCAACCACCACTTCGGCAGCCTCGACGATCTCCTGGTCGAGGTCTACCAGTCTTCGCTCTACGAAAGCGTCAGCGAGCATATCGCGCAGGCCCGCCGGCAGCGGGAAAACCCGGCGCAGCGCCAGCCCGAGAGCGTCCTGCTCGGGCTGGTGCGCTCCAATTTCCAGCCTCGCTCCTTCACACGCGACAATCTCCTGGTCTGGCTGGCGCTCTGGGGCGAGATCGCGGTCAATGACAAGCTGCGCCAGGCCCATCGCCGCCTCTACGAGGCTTACCGCAGCGAGTTGGCCCTCGAAATCACCGCCATCGCAGCCCATCGCGGCCGGCAGGTCGATGCCGCCGGGCTCGCCCGCAATTTCATCGCCTTGGTCGATGGCCTGTGGCTGGAATGGTGTCTCGACGACAAGGTGGTAACCCCGGCCGAGGCCGAGGAAGCCAGTCTTGGCCTGCTGGAAAGCGCGCTGGGTCCCTTGCGATAGGTGCAGGACAGATCAGGCCGGTATCGGCCGTTCCCGGCGCGGCGCGATCTCGGCCGGCGGCCTGTCGAACTCGCGAGCCCAGCGATGGCCGGCATGCACCGCATCGGCGATCGACGAGGGTGCCAGGCAATCGCCGACGCGGGTAACGGAACGGATGCCGGCCGCTTGCCATTGCCCTGTCATGGCCGTGAGATCGCGATAAAGGCTATCCTCGGCCACCCGCCCGGTGACCAGGATGAGCGTGCCGAATTCGTGCCTGCGGATCCGCCCGGTATAGACACAAGCCAGTTCCGCCACGCCATTGGCAGCACCAGTGAGACGCTGACTGAGCAGCGGCCTCACGCTGAGTTCCAACAAACGCTTCTGGATGAAGAATTGTTCGTCGGTCATCACTGTCCAACTCGACAGCATGGCCGCCGGTGTCGCCAGATGCACCTGGTGACCTTCCTTGCTCAATTTCTCGGCCAGCGCACCGCCGACGGCGTAATGCTCGTCATCATAGATCAGCACCGGCCCACTGATCTCGGCACCGGCGAAGACGTTGTCGGGCGTGAGTATCGCGCCGGCACCGAGTTCCGCCGCTTCCTCGCCAAGACTCCCGATACCGTCGCGCCGCCAGCGGCTGCCGGTAGCCAGCACGACATGGTCGGCCTCGAGCGCCAGAATATCCTCGGCGCTCAACCGGCTTTCGGGAAAGAGGTCGATGGCCGGGAGCTTGCCGATCATATGCAGGCGATAGTCGCGCACGCGGACCCAACTGGCGAGCCCGGGCAGGCTGGATTCGCGATTGATGCGCCCGCCGAGCTTGCGCCCGGCCTCGGCCAGCATCACCCGATGGCCGCGCCGCCCGAGGGTGAGGGCGCATTCCAGGCCCGCCGGGCCGCTTCCCACAACCAGCACGCGCGAGGACGATGCGGCCGCCTCGACGCGCTCGGGATGCCAGCCGCGGCGCCATTCTTCGCCAATGGTGGGGTTTTGCGTGCAGCGCAGCGGCACGGCCTCGTTGTTGGCCGAGCGGCAGATGTTGCAGCCGATGCATTCACGGATCTCGTCTTCGCGGCCTTCGTCGATTTTCCTCGGCAGGAAGGGATCGGCGATGGAGGGACGGGCGGCGCCGATGAAATCCTGGATGCCGCGCCGGATCTGGCTCACCATGCTGTCGGGCGAGGTGAACCGCCCGACGCTCACCACCGGCTTGCTGGTGAGGCCCTTGACGAAGCCGACATGCTCCTCCTGGAAACCCTCGTCGCTGAAGCGGGCGGAGCGGGAATCATTGCCGAGCGAGCCGGAGACGTTGACGTCCCATAGATCCGGCAGCTCTGCCAGCATGGCCAGGATTTCCCGACCTTCCCCTTGCGAGGTGATGCCGCGGGACCCGTGCAATTCGTCGACCGACAGGCGCACGGCAACCGCGCAGCGATCCCCGACGGCCTCATGCGTGTCCTCGATCAACTCCCGCAGCAGCCTGACGCGATTGGCGAGGCTGCCGCCATATTCGTCCCCGCGCAGATTGAGACGGGGCGACAGGAACTGGAACGGCAGATAATCGTGGCCGGCATAGCAATAGACGATGTCGAAGCCGGCCCGTTTGGCCCGCAGGGCCGCGTCGCGATGCCAGGTTCGGAAGGCCTTGATATCGGCCTTGTCCATGGCGCGCGCGCTGCCCGGCTGCGGAATCAGAGCCGGACGGGCCGACGGCGCCAGGATCGGCTCGCGCGTGAGGCGATTATTGGCATGTGAACCGCCATGCCACAGCTCCACGCCGGCCAGGCTACCATAGGCATGGATGGCCTCGACGGTGGGCATGAGCGCCCTGATATCGTCCTCGTCCCACAGCGTCAGAAAGCCGAACGGGGAATCGTCCGAACTGGGGTGAATCGAGCAATATTCCGTGCAGACCACGCCCCAGCCGCCTTCGGCCTTGATGCCGCGCAGCTTGGCGCTGCTTTCAGGCTTGAGATAGCCCATGCCGGTGGCGTGCGGCGTCTGGTAGAAGCGGTTGGGTGCGGTGACTGGACCGATCCGAACCGGCTCGAACAGGATGTCGTATCGCGGATTGCGGGGCATCTCGGATCAATCTCTTGTTGAACGATTGTACAACAAGAATAGGCTTTTTACGGCAGAACGCAAGCCACCTCCGGCGCCTGCCCGAGACTCAGGCTAAACGTGCGACCAATCTATCGGGGTGGGGTGGCTAGCCCCTCAAAAGGCGGTCGGGCAGTCGTACGGCCACCAGCCAGAACACTAGGCCGCACAGCGCGCCCATCAAACCGAAGCCGAGGGCCACGCCGGCAAGTTCGGCGCTCCCGTTGGAAATCCATTCGGTACCGAACATCAGATAGACGGAGCCGACGGCCGCGACGATCGCGGCCGCCGCCATATAGGGCCAGGGCGCCTGCCAGCCGAGCAGATGCATGAGGGCGCGGGTCAGGAGTGCCGGCAGGCCGGCGAGCAACGCGGTCATATAGGCCAAGGCACCGATCAGGGTCGGGACATCACCGGCGTCACTGAGACCGGCGTCGGACCGGACCATCATAGCGCCGATATAGGTCAGGGCCGCGGTGAGCGAAGCGAGGGCGATACCGATAAGGCTGAAGGCGAGGTGGACGAGAAAGCCCAGAACGGGCCGGGGTCTCGGCGCCAAGGGCGTTGTACCGGCGATCATCGTCAATCGTTCCCAAACCTGTTCAGCTTGCCGTGGGTGGAGAGACCGTTTTCGCCGGCTTGACCGGATCGGGTCGGCGGATCGTGCCGGTTTCCGCCAGCTCCTTGAGCTGCACCAGCGAGATCTCCTCGAGTACACCTATGGCCTTGTCGGCCAAGAGATAGCCGGCCCAGCGCTTGAAGGTTGTATCCAGCGCAACATCGGTCGCCCATTCAAGCTCGGTATTGCCACTGCCGCCGAGATCGAAACGAAAGCGCCCCGACAGCCAGTCGGGGACATCGACGGCAATGGCAACATGCCGATCGGCCTCGCTCTCGACGATTTCGAGCTGGCCGAGGATCTCCAGCTGCCGATCGGATGCGTTGCGAACCAACCAGATCTGTTTCTGGCCGACGCCGGATGAAGGCCCGCTGATCGTCGCCGGGCCGGCCTGATCTGGTCGTTGCGCCGGATTCGTACTGGTGAACAGCCACCACTGGTCGAAGGTTTTGAGGTCGTTGATCAGGGCGAACACGGCGGAAGGCGGCCGGCCGATCTCCATCTTGCGATAGATGCTGGCATGGTCAGGCAGAAGAGAGCCTCCGCCGTAATAGGCCAGGAGAATGCATCCCAGAATTCCCGCCAACCACGCCAGAACCCGCATGCGCTCTTCCTCACGTCTCCACGATGCGGGCGCGGCGATGGGCGCGCAACAGGCCCTGGATGGCTGCGGCCGTCTCCTCGATCGAACGGCGGGTGACGTCGATCATCGGCCAGCCGCGCTGGGAGAATAGGCGCCTGGACTGGGCGATCTCCTCGGCCACCGACATGCGATCGGTGTAGGTGTCGACTTCGTGGTGGGGGCTGAGCGTCAGCACGCGGTTCTCGCGGATCTGCACGATACGTTCGGGCGAGGCGAAAAGGCCGACAATCAGCGGATTTTTCAGATGCTCGACCTCCGGTGGCAGGGGCACGCCCGGCACCAGGGGAATATTGGCGGTTTTCACTCCACGATGAGCCAGATAGATCGAAGTCGGCGTCTTGGAGGTTCTGCTGACGCCGAGCAGCAGCACGTCGGCTTCGTCGTAATCGGTCGGCATCAGCCCGTCATCATGCATCATCGTGTAGTTGAGAGCGTCGATGCGGCGGAAATAGTCGGCATTCAGCACATGCTGGGCACCGGGCTTCACCATCACTTCGGTGCCGAGATAGGATTTGAACAGGTCGAAGATCGGCTGCAGTACCGACAGCACCGGAGCGCCCATTTCGCGGCAGCTACGCTCCAGCCGCTCCGCCAGTTGAGGCTCAACCAGGGTGTAGAGCACCACACCCGGATTGGCTTCGATCTCCGCAATGGTGCGATCGAGATCGCGTTCGCTGCGCACCAGCGGGTAGATGTGTTCAAGCGCCGAGACCGCCGGATATTGGGCAGCGACGGCTCGCCCGGCCATGATCAAGGTCTCACCGGTGGAGTCCGAAACCAGGTGAAGGTGGAAGAAGCTTCTTGTGACCATGACAGGACCTAAGCAGAGTTTCCCGGCAAGGTCCACAGATGGGCTTCGCCGGGAAACGCCGAAATGGGTTGGTAACTTTCGGATTGGCGTGGGACGGCATTGTGGACAAGTGGGGACAGATGAAGCGCCTTAACCCGATCTTAAGAAGGCCTGTGGAAGAGTCCGATTTTTCATCAACAGGCTGATTGCTTGGGATGGGATTCCGTACGCTCGGCTGCAAAAGACTCATAAGCTGCTAAGTGCGAGTCTGCGCCCTCCCCCTTGGCTTGCTGCCATCGCTTTGATTCAACAGCCGGAATCCGCGCTGTTTTTTCCGCATTTTTCATATCGAATTTTTGGCGGCCTTCCGATGTCGCCTGTGAATAGATTGTGGACGGCGAGGAAGCACGGTAAACGAGGCGTTAAGAAGAAGGAGAATGAAGATTCATATCTCTCTTTTTTATTTTCTTTGGCGGTAGGCTGGATCGGGTGAATTCTTTCGCCGGGCTGGATTTCCGAACGCCCCTCCCGAATGGATCCGATACGCCAGCGACGTTTCAATCTTTTAGCAGGGCGAGCCAATCGAGGTTCCGGTTCGATCCAGTGACCTGTTTGGTGTTGCCCGGAGCAAAGCGCGTTTTGGTGGAAACGCCCTTTTGCTCTAGATCACTGGTTGGACGCGTCTTTGCGATTTGAGGTGATTCATTCAAACCACAAGACGCTTTGGAAAGTCTGACCGATATGACCAAACCTCTCCTCGACGTCCTTGCCGGCAAGGCCCAACCGGTACCGCCAGTCTGGCTGATGCGCCAAGCGGGACGATATCTGCCGGAATACCGGGCTATCAGGACCAAGGCTTCGGGCTTTCTGAATTTCTGCTACACGCCTGATCTCGCCGTGGAGGCGACCTTGCAGCCGATCAGGCGTTTCGGTTTCGATGCCGCCATTCTGTTCTCGGACATTCTGGTGGTGCCTGATGCCTTGGGGCAGAAGGTTTGGTTCGAGGAAGGTGAAGGCCCGCGGCTGGAGCCGGTCACGGACCTTGCCGGATTGGCCAAGCTCAAGTCCCGCGTGGATCTCGAACATCTGGCGCCGGTCTTCGAGACGATCCGCCAGGTCAAGACGGCGCTCCCGGCCGATGTGACCTTCCTCGGCTTTTGCGGGGCACCCTGGACGGTGGCCACCTATATGATCGCCGGCCGCGGGGTGAAGGACCAGGTGCCGGCCCGCCTTGCCGCTTATCAGGATCCGGCCTTCTTCACGGCTCTGATCGACCGGCTGGTATCGGCTTCGATCGATTATCTCGCTGCCCAGCTTGAAAATGGCGTCGACGCTGTCCAAATATTCGACAGTTGGGCCGGTATTCTCCCGCCGGATGAGTTCGTACGCTGGACGATCGAACCTAACAGGCGCATCGTCGACGGTGTCAGGGCGCGTCATCCGCAAGCCCGTATCATCGGTTTTCCGCGCGGCGCCGGATCCTTCTATCGCAATTATGCCGAGGCCGTAGCGGTGGATGCCGTCGGACTCGACTGGGCTGTTGATCCGGCCTGGGCCGCGCGCGAAGTGCAGCCGTTGAAACCGGTGCAGGGCAATCTCGATCCGCTTGCGCTCGTGGCAGGCGGCGATCCGCTTAACCGGGCACTCGACCGTATCCTCGAAACCCTTCCAGGCAGACCCTTCATCTTCAACCTGGGACACGGCATCGTGCCGCAGACCCCGATTGCCCATGTCGAACAGATGCTGAAGCGAATCAGGGGCTAGGGTTGCTAGTATCCAGTCCTGTTTGAATAGACGATGGACTGGCGACAGCCCATGCCGCAAAGCAGCCTTCCCCCGATGAGGAGAAGGGGCGGCAGCACCAAATGGCAGGAATGACGTGATGGAATACGGCGGTACGGCCTATGATCTCGTAAAGGCGGGGCACATCATCGCCGTGATCGCCTGGATGGCAGGCATGCTCTATCTGCCGCGCCTGTTCGTCTATCACGCCGAGGCTGCCAAGGGTTCGATCCAGAGCGAGACCTTCAAGGTGATGGAGCGTCGCCTGTTGAAGGCCATCATCAACCCGGCGATGGGCGCGACCTGGATTTTCGGCCTTCTCCTGGTGTGGTCGTCCGGTTTTTACCGCGCGCACTGGTTCGAAGCCAAATTTCTGCTCGTGCTGTTGCTTTCGGGCGTGCATGGCTGGTTCAGCAAGCTGACGCGGGAATTTGCCGAGGACCGCAATATTCGCCCGGCGAAATTCTTCCGGATGATCAACGAAATTCCCACCGTGCTGATGATCCTGATCGTCATCCTGGTGGTGGTGAAGCCTTTCTGAGGATTTCACGTTTTCTAAAATTGTCCGTTTTTTCAGAAATTGACTCTGCCGATCGCTTGCCGAGGCCAGCGGGCGGCTGTATAAAGTGCTTCTCCTCCCATTGCAGGCTGGCGTCTTGAGGGTATGGGTATCGAACCCGGCCACGGCGCTGACGCAAGACCAAGTCTGGCGATAACAAGACCTGTTCCCCCCAAAGAATCCTTCTATTCGCGCTTTTCAATGCGCGTCATGAAACGAATCGATCCTCCCAACAAGGACCCCCATGCGGGAAATCAAACTTCAGGATCTCAAATCCAAAACCCCAATCGAAATGCTTGCCTTTGCCGAGGAACTCGAGGTCGAGAACGCCTCCTCGATGCGCAAGCAGGAACTCATGTTCGCCGTGCTCAAGCAGCTCGCCAATCGCGAGGTCGAGATCGTCGGCGAGGGTGTCGTCGAGGTGCTACAGGACGGCTTCGCCTTCCTGCGCTCGCCGGAGGCCAATTATCTGCCCGGCCCGGATGACATCTATGTATCGCCTTCGCAGATCCGCAAATTCGGCTTGCGCACCGGCGATACGGTCGAGGGCATTATCCGCTCTCCCAAGGATGGCGAACGCTATTTCGCCCTGCTCAAGGTCAACACGATCAATTTCGAAGATCCGGACAAGACCAAGCACAAGATTAATTTCGATAACCTCACCCCGCTCTATCCCAACCAGCGGCTGAAGCTAGAAATCGGAGACGCCACCAAGAAGGATTATTCCTCGCGCGTCATCGATATCGTAGCCCCGATCGGCAAGGGCCAGCGCGCTCTGGTGGTCGCTCCGCCGCGTACCGGCAAGACCGTGCTCTTGCAGAACATCGCCCAATCGATCACCGCCAACCATCCCGAATGCTATCTGATCGTGCTGCTGATCGACGAGCGTCCGGAAGAAGTCACCGACATGCAGCGTTCGGTGAAGGGCGAGGTGGTGTCTTCCACCTTCGACGAGCCGGCCGCCCGCCACGTGCAGGTCTCGGAAATGGTGATCGAAAAGGCCAAGCGCCTGGTCGAGCATGGCCGCGATGTGGTCATCCTGCTCGATTCGATCACGCGTCTGGGCCGCGCCTACAACACCGTCGTGCCGTCCTCCGGCAAGGTGCTTACCGGCGGTGTCGACGCCAACGCCCTGCAGCGGCCCAAGCGCTTCTTCGGTGCCGCCCGTAACATCGAAGAGGGTGGCTCGCTGACCATCATCGCCACCGCGTTGATCGAAACCGGTTCGCGCATGGACGAGGTGATCTTCGAAGAGTTCAAGGGCACCGGCAATTCGGAAATCATTATGGACCGCAAGGTTTCCGACAAGCGCGTCTTCCCGGCGATCGACATCACCCGCTCGGGTACCCGCAAGGAAGAGCTGCTGGTTCCCAGCGATATCTTGAAGAAGATGTATGTGCTGCGCCGCATCCTCAACCCGATGGGTACGGTCGATGCCATCGAGTTCCTGCTCGACAAGCTCAGGCAGACCAAGCTCAACGCGGACTTCTTCGATTCGATGAATACCTGAGACACATCAATCAGGATTGTCCAGAACGGCCCGGCAGCAATGCCGGGCCGTTCTGCTATGAGCACCGATTCGGAAGCGGAACAGCTCTGGAGCGCGGGCATCCTGTCCGCTTTTCCTGTCCACAAGCGCTACAAATGGGAAGAGAGGAAAGCGGACAGGATGTCCGCGCTCCAAAGTTAACTCTGTTTCACGTGAATCATCCCCAGGCCTGATTCACGTGAAACAGGCGCACAATGATTCACGTGAAACAGGCCCGCTTCTTCGGGAAGCGCGCCCCCCCTTCCTTATCCCCGCATGGAACCGATCGCCGTGGCCAGACCGGCCTCGTCCCTGACGGGTAGCGAGCAGCGCTGGCCGGAGCAGACGAAGACCGCTGGCTCGTCGCTGACACCGGCATTGCGCACCGCATGGCCCTCCGGCAGGTCCTCGGGGCTTTCGACCCGGACGACGGTTCTGGTCGGGAAGGGTTGATCGAGAGCGGCATGGTATAGCCGTTCCGCTGTTTCTCCGTGGCCGCTCACGACGATCTCCAGGCCGTGGAGCCTCAGGTCCAGGGCGTTGAGCAAGGAAGCGTGCCCGAAGACATTCCCGGCCATTGCCGGCGACAGGGCGGTCAGCACTTCGTCTCCCCGCTGCAGCCAGCGCTCCTCACCTGTTAGGACAGCGAGGCGGAAGAGATTGTCCGCCATGATGCCATTGGCGTTGGGAACGGCATCATCGAGGGTAGAGCGTGGTCGGGTGATAAGGGCAGCGGCATCCCTGGCTGTGAGGAAATAGCCGCCGCCCTCGACATCCGCATAATCGTGTTCGATTGCCTCCGCCCAGCCCAGGGCTTGAGTGAGATAATCTTGTCCCGCTCCGGCTTCATGAAGGGCAAGCGCGGCGCGGATCATGGCTGCAAGATCGGTGGCCAGGCCCGGCTTCAGCAACCGGCCCTCACGCCAGGAATGGCCGAGCCGCGGCCCGTCGGCCATGGATTCGGCGACGAAACGAAAGGCTGTCCGGGCGAGATCGAGCCAGTCCGGCTTGCCGAACAGGACGGAGGCTCGGGCGAGCGCCGCGATGGCGAGGCCATTCCAGTCGGCCAGGACCTTGTCGTCGCGGGCTGGTGCGACGCGCCTGGCCCGCTCGGCAATCAACCTGGGTCGCAGGTCCTGCCAGCCGATCTCGAGAGCCGGTTCGAGGTCCGGCTTGTCGAGGCGATTGGGAATGGATTGGCCTTCCCAATTGCCGCCGTCGGCGATGTCGAATGTATGGGCGACGAATTCGGCATCGTCCACGCCGAGGATCTCGACGAGTTCATGGGGTTTCCAGACATAGAAGCGCCCTTCATGCCCCTCCGAATCGGCATCGAGCGAGGCGGCGAAGGCCAATCCGTTCGAGATCTGGCCATCGCCTGCCATCATCTCGCGTTGCAGCCATTCGACCATCTCGGTGGCTGCCTGGCGGAAGAGATCGCGTTTGGTCTCCTGCCAGGCCAACGCCAGCAGTTCGAGCAACTGGGCATTGTCGTAGAGCATCTTTTCGAAATGCGGCACCAGCCAATATTCATCAACGCTGTAGCGGGCAAAACCGCCGCCGACATGATCGCGGATGCCACCCTGACAGATGCGCTCCAGCGTCAGCAGCATCAGCTTGCGGGCCTCGCTGCCCGGCCCGCCACGCCAAAGCAGTTCGAGATAGGAAGCGTTGGGGAATTTCGGCGCGCCTTTGGTGCCGCCATTGATGGGATCGGTAATGCCGGCCAATGCGCTGATGGCCTGGGCGAGGCCGTTGGCGTCGAAAGCGCGATCGCCACGCTGGGGGATACGATCGAGCACGTCGAGGAGCGCCTGGCGGTTGCGGCCGACCCTTTCGAAATCGGTGTGATAGGCCTTGGCGATGGCTTGGAGCACGTCGACGAAACCGGGACGGCCATAGCGCGATTCGGGCGGATAGTAGGTGCCGCCCCAGAAGGGTTCGCCGCCGGGCGTTAGGAACATGGTGAGCGGCCAGCCGCCCTGCTCCCCGAGAGCGTGGAGAGCGGCCATATAGATCTGGTCGATATCGGGCCTCTCCTCGCGATCCACCTTGATGTTGATGAAAAGCTCGTTCATGACGGCGGCGATATCGGGATTTTCGAAGCTCTCATGCGCCATGACGTGGCACCAATGGCAGGCGGCGTAGCCGACGGAGAGCAGGATCGGTTTGTTCTCGGCCCGAGCACGCGCCAGGGCCTGTTCGCCCCAGGGCTGCCAATGCACGGGATTGCCGGCGTGCTGGATCAGATAGGGGCTGGTTTCATGAGCGAGGTTGTTTTGCAGCGCGGTGGACATGATGGCAGCCTCTCTTTCGATAAGAGAGTATGGGGTTGCCGGGTGGGAAGTAAAAGCGTGGCTGTGTCGCGGAGGCGGGAAGTTGCCGGGCTTGCTGGAGTTTTCATGCATGGCTGAGACCATTGTCGCGCTTGCCTCGGGTGTCGGCCGTGCCGGCATCGCCGTGATTCGGTTGTCGGGGCCTTCGGTTCGATTCGGGTTGGAAACGATTGCCGGCGATGTGCCGCAGCCTCGCCGTGCCGCGTTGCGACGGCTGAAAGATCCGAAAAGCGGAGAAGTGCTCGACGAGGCCCTGGTACTGTTCTTTCCGGGACCGGCCAGCTTCACAGGCGAGGACGTCGCCGAGTTGCAGGTGCATGGCGGCCGGGCCATCATTTCCGGTGTGATCGCCGCGCTCGCCGCTCTGCCGGGCTTTCGCTTGGCCGAGCGTGGCGAATTCACCCGGCGCGCCGTCGCCAACGGCCGGATGGACCTGACCTCGGCGGAGGGCATTGCCAGCCTGGTCGAGGCGGAAACATCAAGCCAGAGGCGGCAGGCGCTGCGCCAGGCGGGCGGTGCGCTTGAGCGGGCGGCAATGGCCTGGCGACAGCGCCTGGCCGCCCTGCTGGCCCTGATGGAGGCGGAGATCGACTTCCCCGACGAGGAGGATGTCCCTGCCCTGTTTGCATCCGTACGTGCCGGTGCTGGCACCTTGCTGGCCGAGATCCGGGCGGCGCTTGCCGGTGCGCGAAACGGTGAGCGGCTGCGCGAAGGCGCGGTGATGGTGATTGCTGGCCCACCCAATGCCGGCAAATCCACGTTGCTGAATGCCTTGGCCCAGCGCGATGTCGCCATCGTCTCGCCCATCGCCGGTACCACCCGCGATACGCTGGAGGTGCATCTCGATCTCGGCGGCTATCCGGTGACCCTGATCGACACCGCCGGCCTGCGGGAGACTGCGGATATGGTCGAGGCGATCGGCGTGGAGCGGGCAAAAGCGAGCCTCGATCGCGCCGATCTGGTGATCTGGCTTGAGGCTGACGATGCTCGCGCTGCCCCGCCCGTTGTGCCCGCCCCACTCATGCGCGTCCTTACCAAGCAGGACGATAGCCAGTATCCCCTGCCCCAAGGTCTTTTGCCTGGTGGTTTCGAGCTCGGTCTTTCGGCCCGCAGTGGCGCCGGCATGCCGGCCTTGCTCGAGCGGCTCGAGCAGGCAGCAAGGGCCGCATTGGAGAGCGGCGAGACCGCCCTGGTGACGCGGGAGCGCCATCGGCGGGAGCTCGAGACCGTGACAGCGCATCTGGCGACGGTGCAGGCGGCGGATGAGGCGACGCCGGTGGAATTCGTCGCCGAGGACCTGCGCCTGGCGGTGCGTGCCATCGGCCGCCTGACGGGCAGGGTCGATATCGATGAAATCTATGACGTGATCTTCCGCGAATTCTGCATCGGCAAGTGAGGATCAGGCGCGCAACGCCGTGACCCGGGCTCCCGGCGGGGATTTGCCGTTTCTGGCGTCGATCTCCGAGGGCTTGCGGGCGATCATCATGTAATTGAGATGGAAGGTCGAGGGGGTCGTTGCTCCCAGAAAGGCAAAGCGGACATAGGCTCGTACGGCCGAACGCATCAGCTTCTTGATGGGCAGTACCAGCCTGGCACGAAGATGCAGGGGCGTTTCGGTGGGTGCCCGCAATTCCCGAAGCTCGAAGCCCGTGGAGCGCATCAGTTCACCGATGAAGCCGGCGCCGATGGCATTGACATGGGTGGGGTCACCGTTCTGGACGGGCAACGCAAATGGGCTGTCGCCGTTGGGAAAGCGGGCGATCAGATACCCGCCCGGCTTGAGCACCCGCGCGGCTTGCCGGCACATCTCCTGCAAGGAATCGTAGGGTATGTGCTCGAAGACGTCGAAGGCTGCCACGATATCGACGGATAGTGGCTCCAGCAGCCGAAGGTCATCGATCACAGGGAAGCCAGACTGCTCGGCTCGTTCCCGCAGCACGGGCTGAATCTCGATGCCGATTACGGTCAGGCCGTTCTTCCTGCCCCAGCCGAGGAAAGAGCCATTGCCGAAACCGATCTCGATGACCGTCGAACCCGATAGCGCCGAAGGAAGATACGCCTTG
The DNA here is from genome assembly GCF_056754975.1 of Labrys sp. HAY1-8F. Classification (NCBI taxonomy): domain Bacteria; kingdom Pseudomonadati; phylum Pseudomonadota; class Alphaproteobacteria; order Hyphomicrobiales; family Xanthobacteraceae; genus Labrys; species Labrys sp. HAY1-8F. The sequence continues at coordinate 3,204,758 of NZ_JBPGWZ010000002.1, forward strand.
ACTTCCGTGTTATAGAAGACGTCCTCGCCGCGATTGAATTGGCCGAATTCCGCCGCGTCCCAGCCTTTCCAATTTGCATAGGCTTCATAGGACATCGACCGAACTCCTTCGTCAATCGAGCAGGAGGCAGCTTAGATTGCCGGGTTATCGGGTTCAAGGCGTAGGCGTCAGGTCAAAAGGGCTTACGCCGATGGCGCATCGAGGTTGCCGGAAACACGCTCCTACCACTGCTGATTGATGCTCGGGTCTCCCCGATCATGGTTGGCCGTACTCCCCGATGTGACCTTTCGCCGGCATGACGCCTTCCCTTTGACCCATGGAGACCTTCGGCGTAAAAGGCGCGCGAAGGATCCAATCCAATGAAGCAGCAATTCGATGTGATCGTGGTGGGCGGAGGTCATGCCGGCTGCGAGGCGGCGGCAGCCGCTGCGCGGCTCGGCGCCCGGACGGCCCTCATCACCCATCGCGCCGACACCATCGGCACGATGTCCTGCAATCCGGCGATCGGTGGGCTCGGCAAGGGACATCTCGTGCGCGAGATAGACGCGCTCGATGGTTTGATGGGCCGCGTCGCCGATCAGGGCGGCATTCAGTTCCGCGTGCTCAACCGCCGCAAGGGACCGGCCGTGCGGGGTCCGCGCGCTCAGGCGGACCGTGCCCTCTACGCTGCCGCCATGCAGACAGCCATTGCCGAGCAGGCCAATCTGAGCGTGATCGAGGCCGAGGTCCATGATATCGAGATCGCGGACGGCCAGGTCCAGGCTGTATTGACCGCGAAAGGCGATCGATTCGGATGCGGATCGGTTGTTCTCACCACGGGGACCTTCCTCAGCGGCGTCATCCATATTGGCGACATCAGGATGGCGGCCGGCCGTGTCGGCGAAGCCCCCGCGCTCGGTCTTTCCCGGACCCTCGCCCGTATCGGTTTCGAACTGGGCCGTCTGAAGACCGGCACACCGGCCCGTCTCGACGGCCGCACCATCGATTGGGCCTCGCTGGAAATGCAGCCAGGCGACGAGCCGCCGGAGCCGTTTTCGACACTGACCACGCATCTGCCCAATCCGCAGGTTTCCTGTGGCATCACCCGCACCACGCCTGAAACCCACAAGGTCATCCAGGACAATATCCACCGTGCTCCGATCTATTCCGGTCAGATCGAAAGTCGCGGCCCGCGCTATTGTCCATCGATCGAGGACAAGGTGGTCCGCTTCGGCGAACGGGACGGTCATCAGATCTTCCTGGAGCCGGAAGGCTTGAACGACCATACCGTCTATCCCAATGGCATCTCGACCTCCCTGCCCGAGGATGTGCAGCAGGCCATGCTCGCCACCATCCCCGGCCTCGAGAAGGTAAGGATGATCCGCCCCGGCTATGCCATCGAATATGACCATATTGACCCGCGCGAACTCGACGTCACCCTGGAGGCGCGGCGGGTGCGTGGCCTGTTCCTGGCCGGGCAGATCAACGGTACCACCGGATATGAGGAAGCCGGTGCCCAAGGTCTCGTCGCCGGGCTCAATGCGGCGTGCCGGGCGGGCGGCGGCGACGGCGTCAGCTTCCGCCGCGATGAATCCTATATCGGCGTGATGATCGATGATCTCGTCACGCGCGGGGTCAGCGAGCCCTATCGCATGTTCACCTCGCGGGCGGAGTATCGTCTGACGCTGCGAGCCGACAATGCCGACCGCCGGCTGACCGATCGCGGTCTGGCGCTCGGCCTGGTCGGTACGGAACGTGAGCTGGCCTGGAAGGCCAAGCAGGCGGCGTATGAGGCAGCCTTGGCCTGGAGCCAATCCGTTTCGGTAACGCCCAATCAGGCCGAGGTGGCGGGCATTCACATCAATCGCGACGGCGTGAGACGCTCAGCCTTCGATCTCCTCGCTTATCCCAATGTCGGTTTCTCCGATCTCGCTCGTCTTTGGCCCGAGGCGGGTGAATTCGAAGCCACCGTGCTGGAACAGGTCGAGATCGAAGCAAAATATGCGGTCTATCTGGAGCGGCAGAAGGCGGATGTGGCTGCTTTCCGCCGCGACGAAGATATTGAAATCCCTCGCGATTTCGACTTTCAGGCCGTGGTCGGCTTTTCCAACGAGACACGGCAGAAATTTGCCAGCGTCCAGCCGCGGACAATTGGCCAGGCGAGCCGGATCGACGGCATCACGCCAGCAGCGACCACCCTTCTGCTGGCCGCCCTGCGCAAGCGCAGGCAGGCACGGGCCGCTCTCTGATTGATTCGGACTCGTATCGAATCTTTTTAAGAGCAGACGGACGCTAGCGGCGTTGGGAGCGACATGTCTCTCAATGCAGGCATCTCGCGCCTGGTCACAGGAGCGCCGTGTGCGGTGGGGAGATCCCAGCCGACATGCCTGCCTGAGGGGACAGACCCTCGATGTGGGTGTTTCATGACGTTGGATTACTGCAGGTCTCACTTGCCTCTATAGCCTGCATCAGCCATGGTCCGGCCATGACTCTCGATAGCGACCGCCATGACGCCCTGCAATCCCTCCCTGTTTCACGTGAAACAGTTGGAGACTTTGACCTCTATGTCGAGCTGTTGCAGCGCTGGCAGAGGGTGAAGAACCTCGTGGCACCGTCGACCTTGCCGCAGATCTGGACGCGGCATATCGCGGACAGTGCTCAATTGCTCCCGCTACTTGGTGATGCCAGGACGATTGTCGATTTCGGTAGTGGCGCGGGCTTTCCCGGCATGGTCCTGGCGATTGCCAATAAAACGGTTCCTGGGCTTCGGGTACATCTGGTTGAGTCAAATGGCCGCAAGGCTTCCTTTCTGCGCGAGGTCGCCCGCATAACCCGGGCACCGGTGACGGTACACGCCGTCCGGATCGAGGATTTCGTCTCAGAATGGCAAGATCGCGCCGATCTGATCACGGCTCGTGCCTTGGCGCCACTCGTCGAGCTGCTCGATTACAGCGCGGAGTTGTTGAAAACAGGTGCTCGAGCCTTGTTTCTCAAGGGTCAAGATGTAGAGCAGGAATTGACCCAAGCCACTAAATATTGGAATATCCAGGCAGAATTGATACCGAGCCTTACTGACTCGACCGGGCAGATTGTTTCGATCAAAACCGCGACAAAGCACCTAGGCGAGTAAAATTTAGATGCCGTTTCCAAGCTTCAGGCTGCAGGAAAGATGGGTGCCATGACGTTGCCGCGTATTCTCGCTATTGCCAACCAAAAAGGTGGGGTCGGCAAGACCACGACAGCCATCAATCTCGGCACGGCGCTTGCCGCAATCGGTGAAGATGTGCTGATCATCGATCTCGATCCGCAGGGCAACGCCTCGACGGGTCTTGGCATCGGTATGAAGCAGCGCATACGCACTACCTATGATGTGATGGTAGGGGACTGCGATCTGCGCGCGGCGATTGTCGAAACCGTGGTGCCGCGGCTGCATATCGCGCCATCCAATATGGATCTGCTCGGCGTCGAACTCGAAATTGCTGGTGAGCGCGACCGGGCATTTCGTCTGCGCAAAGCCATTCATGCTTTGGCGTCGTCGAGCGATTTTCGCTGCTCCTATGTGCTGGTGGATTGCCCGCCCTCGCTCAACCTTCTCACGGTGAATGCCATGGCGGCAGCGGATGCCGTTCTGGTGCCGTTGCAATGTGAATTCTTTGCACTGGAGGGGTTGTCCCAGCTTCTGCGCACAGTGGAGCAGGTTCGCAATTCGCTGAATCCACATCTCAGCATCCATGGCGTGGTGCTGACCATGTATGATGCCCGCAACAATCTTTCCGGGCAGGTCGTAGCCGATGTTCGCGAATTCTTGGGTGAGAAAGTCTATCAGACGGTGATCCCGCGTAATGTGCGCGTGTCGGAAGCGCCTTCTTACGGCAAGCCCTCCCTGCTTTATGACCTCAAATGCCCGGGAAGCCAGGCCTATGTTCGTCTCGCTTCCGAAGTGATTCAGCGCGAGAAACTATTGCGTGCCGCGTAAGGACCGACCATGACTTCTGATGATAAAATGCGCCCGCGCCTGGGACGTGGCTTGGCTGCTCTGATCGGCGATGCCGGTGACGAGGGGGCGGCGATCGAGCGAGCTCGCGGCCAGCGCCGCGTACCGACGGGCTTCCTGCGGCCCAATCCGAAGAATCCACGTCAGAATTTCAGCGAAGACGAACTCGAAGATCTGGCAAATTCCGTTCGCGAGAAGGGTATCATCCAGCCCATCCTGGTGCGCGCCGTCGCCGGTAGCATGGATGCCTATGAGATCATCGCGGGTGAACGGCGCTGGCGCGCTGCTCAGCGCGCCGAGCTTCATGATGTACCCGTAACGATCGTCGAGGCCTCGGACAAGGAGGCGCTCGAACTCGCCATTATCGAGAACGTCCAGCGCGCGGACCTTAACGCCATCGAAGAGGCGGTCGGCTATGATCGGCTGATCGAGGAGTTCTCCTATTCGCAAAACGACCTTGCGAAGGTGATCGGCAAGAGCCGCAGTCATGTGGCGAACACGCTGCGTCTGCTCAAGCTCCCTGACGCAATCAAGACCAATGTGGTGAGCGGCAAACTGACGGCCGGACATGCTCGCGCTCTGTTGTCGGTTTCCGATCCCGAAAGTGTGGCCAGGCTGATCATCGATGAGAACATGTCGGTGCGGGACGCCGAGAGCATCGTGCAGGATCAGTCGCAAAGCGCCGGCAAGACATTGAGGGCGCGCAGCCGCGTCGAGAAAGATCCCGATACGATTGCGCTGGAGCGCACCATCTCGGACGTACTCGGCCTCAGGGTTTTGCTCGATCATCGTGGTGATGGCGGCGAACTTAAGATTCGCTACAAATCACTTGAGCAGCTCGACGACCTTTGCCGCCGGCTGCGCGGCTAGAAAGTGGAAGCTGGTTTTAAAAAAAGCGGCGCTATATCAATTATATAAGGTATCCAATCCCCAGCTCTGGAATTGGATTGAACGCTGAGCGCTTTCGATCTCCTTCGTCCACGGCCAGGGCGAGCCGAAGGCCCTGACGCAGCGATGAAGAGGGCACGACCGGCTTCGGCTCCCGTAGGAAGAGCTACCTAATCAACCGGCTTTCCGATTAGCCGCGCCACGTCGGCGCGGTATGACACCCTCATCCGAGTGCCCCTCCCATGCAGATCACCCTCACCACCTGGAACATCAACTCGGTCCGTCTGCGCATGGGGCTGGTCGAGCGTCTCGTAAGGGAGAAGAACCCAGATATTCTCTGCCTGCAGGAAACCAAGGTCGAGGACGGCAAGTTCCCCCTCAATGACGTGCGCAAGCTCGGCTTCGAACATATCGCCTTCAATGGGCAGAAGGGCTATCACGGCGTCGCGATCTTCTCGCGCCTGCCCTTCGAGATGGTCGACAAGCGTGAGTTCTGCCAGAAGGGCGATGCCCGTCATATCTCGATCCGCCTCGGCGCCGAAGCCGGGCTGAAGCAGCCCCTGACCGTGCATAATTTCTATGTGCCGGCGGGCGGGGATATTCCCGATCGTGAGCGCAATCCGAAGTTCGGCCACAAGCTCGATTTTCTCGCGGAGATGCATGCCTGGTTTGCCGGCGATTTTCCGCAGGCCAATGGCCGTGCACTGCTGGTGGGCGATCTCAATATTGCGCCTTTCGAACATGACGTCTGGAGCCACAAGCAATTGCTCGATGTGGTCTCGCATACGCCGGTTGAAACGGAAGCGATGAAGGCGATGATCGCGGTGGGGGGCTGGATCGACCTGATGCGTGAGTTCACGCCCGAACCGGCCAAGCTTTATACCTGGTGGAGCTACCGTGCGGCCGACTGGATCGCCTCCAACCGCGGTCGACGGCTCGATCATATCTGGGCGAGCCCGAGCCTGACCGGTACGGCCCGGTCGATCGAGATCCTCAGCCAAGCCCGTGGCTGGGAAAAGCCTTCCGATCACGTGCCGGTCACCGGCGTGTTCGAGATCGAGTAAAGGGTCATAAGCGCGACATAGCCGAGAGGCCGCAGGTCAGACCGGCCCTCAAAAGGCCGCTTGCATCGGACCTTGGGTCATAGCCTAGAGAGGATCGCAGGAGGTTCCGATGCGATCCGTATCCCCCGACGATAGTCACCTGACGGCCGCCGAATGCGCCCGCCGCATGAACCTGACGGTTCGAGCGCTGCGGGTCTATGAACGGCATCGGCTGATTGCGCCGCCGCGGACCGGCAAGAATTGGCGCCTCTATGGCGCGCGCGAAATTGCCCGGCTCAACGAAATCCTGGCGCTGAAACATCTGGGCCTCAGTCTTGCCCGTATTGCGTCCTTGCTGGCCGGAAAGCAGACGGATCTCGCGCATCTTCTCGCGCTTCAGCAGCAGAGCGCTCTCGACATGCGTGCCCGCGCCGAACGCAGCCTCGCACTTCTAGCCGGGCTGCGCGCCCGACTGGCCGAGGGTGCGGCTGTCACCGCGGATGATCTCATCAAATTGGCGAAGGAAAGCAACATGGCGGATACGAGATCCGAGACCGTCGCCTGGCGACGCTACGAACAAGCGCGGCCTCGCACGGCAATCCCGGCCGACCGGCAGAAACTGCCCGACTATATCGGGCATTACGAGCTTCGGGAGGGTGGACTGATCACGGTTGTCCTGCAGGACGATCGGTTGTTCGCCAGGGTGAGCGGGCAACCGGCTTTCGAGCTGTTTGCGGAAGGCGAGGATGCATTCTTCTACAAGGTAGTGCCGGCCCAGGTCGACTTCAGTCGCGATGCCGGAAAAGTCGTCGGCCTCGTGGTCCATCAGGACGGCTATGAACATGCCGCCCAGCGTGTCGATGAGGAGCGGGCGCGGCACAACGAGGCCAAGCTCGAACGCCGCATCCGGGAGAAGATTCCCGTCCTCGGTGGGGAGGCTCTCCTGCGCGGCATCATTCAGGATCATCTTCGCGGCGAGCCTGATTATGCGGGCATGTGTGAACCGCTGGCCGGACACGCTCGCGAGCAGGCGGCTTCGGTCCATGCCAGTCTCGCCAAGCTCGGCGCCCTGCAATCCCTGACGTTCAAGGGCGTTTCGCAGGCGGGGTTGGACATCTATGACGCCGGTTTCGATGGCGGCGATTTGGAGTGGGGGTTTGCGCTCGCACCGGATGGAAGGCTCAGTGCCCTCTATCTGCGTCCCTTGCCATAGGTCTATGGTTTCCAGAAAATTAAGCCGGCAATTTATTGCCGGCTCCTTTGAATTAACCAAGTCGAGAAACTACTGCCAAAACCTGAACGAATCGCCGACGAATCGGAAGAACCCGAGCGTTGCGGGACAATTCTCTTGACGAAGGGCACCGATCGAATCGAGCGAGGAAATCGGCCTTACGCGCGATCGGTGGCCACTTGGTCTCTCGATTTCGCTCGGAGCCCGTCGAACGGGCGCTGCTCGATGGCAAAAGACCCGGCTCGGCATTGCTGAAACGCGGCAATCAATAGTCGGCTAAAAACGATGCAGAACTGCTCCCCCATGGGCGAAAATCGAACCCGCGCGGTACCAGTTTAATCAAGGTGTCCCGTTCCGGGACGGGCGCTTCGGATTCAGTTCTCGGTGCCCCCAAAACGGGAAGCGGTGAGGGTCAGGCGTCCGAGCTGAGTGCCTATGATGATCCTGAACGGAGCGAGCACGTGGGTCTCGCCGACCGGCGCGAGCCATAATTCGATGTCGCGATTATCGACCATGAACTTGGTCTGGGATCGCGAAGGCCGGTGGCCGGCGATCGGCACATAGCGCGCCGAGCAGACAATGGTGGGGCCGGCATAGCCCTTGCCGCTGACCTGTTCGGTTCGGGCATAGGACAGCTTGATGTCGAAGCGCTGGGCTCCGTCGAACACCGGAAGGGAGCGTCGGCATGCCGAGGCGTCGAGGGTCGCGCCGCCGGCAACCGGCACCAGGATGGCTGAAAGAGGGTCGATCACGCCGTGCTTGTTGGCGTCCGTGAGCGGCACTCGATCCTTGCGCGGCGGCAAGTCGGGCTGCAATTGCAGGGCGGTGACATTGCCACCCGCAAGTGCCATCTGCACCGATTGTGGCTTCTTGCCCGCCACCGAGGTGAGCGTATAGGCGGACGGCCGGACCTGGCTGGGGCCGAGCCTTCCCGATGAGGAGGCCGAACCCCGGCCATCGCTGATCAATTTGATCAGTCCGCCGACCTTGGCGGAGGCCTCGATCTTGTAGGGGCCGCCCTCGCTCAGATTGATGGCGAGACTTGCCGTGCCGATGGGAAAGCCGGCAAGGGTCACGCCATAGTCTATCGCCGTTTTGGCGCTGGCAGCGGCGGCCAGCGAAGGCGCGAGGCCCGCGGTGATGAGAAAGCCGGCGCCGAGCGCCGAGCGAAAGAAATGCGAAATCGTCACGCCGGTCTCCGGGGCCGCCTGCAGCGTCGGGCCCGAATTCGGATCCGGCACGGCAGGTCATTGTTGTCGCGTCGTTTTCGCCGAAAACCGGCGTCCACATTTCGGCACGATGTTCCAGTCGCCCTGCCCCTCATGCGCATGGAATCTCTCAGGCGCATTTTAACAAGGTAAACGTTACGTAAATCTTGCCGAGGCAGGCGCACCCGGAGCCATCTTGGCGTGCTCAGGCTGAATGGTCGATGAATCAGACGTGGCGCAATTGTGTCGTATGGAGCGCACGCATCTCAGAGACATGCTTGCATGTCGCGATGTTCGCCTCCTTTTGCAGCGCTACCGGTTCCAGGATAGGGGTATCGCAGTGTGCAAGCCTGTCGCTGACAGATCCGCACTCCGATAAAATCGCCGGCGCTGTTTCCTACAATGCCGTCGCGATCAGTTCGCTGCCCTGACGCTCCTCGATCCGCACGCGCATGAAGTTGCCGGGGCCAAGCGGCCTGTCGGGCCGCACGGCCGCGAATTGCGTGGTGCGGCCCATGCCGCCTCGCTCCATCAGGATCTCGCGGGTTTTGCCGGTTTCGCCAGCGAGGAAGCGCGTCATTGCCCGGCCGCCGGCGTCCCGCAAACGGGCTGCCCGCTGTTTCACCTCGGCCCCGCCGACGGGAGGCATGCGGGCCGCCGGCGTGCCGGGCCGCGGCGAGAAGGGGAAGGCGTGCAGATAGGTGATGCCGCATTCCTCGATGAGATCGAGTGAGCGGGCGAACATAGCCTCGTCCTCGGTGGGAAAACCGGCGATCAGGTCGGCCCCGAACACGATGTCGGGCCGCAGGCGTCGGGCCTCGGCGCAGAAACGGATTGCATCCTGACGCGAATGCCGGCGCTTCATGCGCTTGAGGATGAGGTCGTCGCCGGCCTGCAGGGACAAATGCAGATGCGGCATCAGCCGCTCCTCTTCGGCCAGCGCCCGCATGAGGTCGGCATCGGCCTCGACCGAATCGATGGATGAGAGCCGCAGGCGCGGAAGCTCCGGTATCTCGCGCAGAATGCGACGCACCAACGTGCCGAGGGGCAGGGGATCAGGCAGATCGGGGCCATAGCTGGTGAGATCGACCCCGGTCAGCACGATCTCCTTATAGCCAGCCTCGACCAGGCGGTGGATCTGCGCAATCACCGTCTCCGGGGCCAGGGACCGCGAATTGCCGCGGCCGAAGGGAATGATGCAGAAGGTGCAGCGATGATCGCAGCCATTCTGGATCTGCACGAAGCCGCGTGCCCGACCCTCGAAACGCTCGACCTGCGGCAGGGCGATGTCCCGTGCTGCCATGATGTCCGAGGTGACGAGCTTGCCCGGCGCCTCGGCGAGGGAGATCCAGGTCTGGGCTTTCAGCTTTTCGGCGTTGCCGACCACGAAGTCGACTTCCGGCATGGCGGTGAAGCTGACGGCATCGGTCTGCGCGGCGCAGCCGGTGACGGCGATCCGCCGCTCCGGATTCTCGCGCTTGAGCCGACGGATGGTCTGCCTGGCCTGGCGCGCCGCCTCGGCCGTCACCGCGCAGGAATTGATCACGGTCAGGTCGTCACGGACGCCGATGGCCGTTTTCATCGCCTCGGATTCATGGATGTTGAGGCGGCAGCCGAAGGTGACGATCTCGGTCATGAGCGGTCTGGCATGCCGGCATGGCCGGCGCTGTCCTTCTCGTGTTCGCGCGATCCCGGGATCAGCGCCTCTAGTGAATACGGCTTTTTTAGGCGGCGTCGGCGAACCAGGAGGCCGCAAAGCGGCCCTCATGTTCAAGCTCGGCCGCGCCGGTCATCAGCACGTGACCATCGGTCTCGCGCCATTCGATCTGAAGGTCGCCGCCCGGCAGGCTGATGCGAGTCCTGCGCCCGGTAAGGCCAAGCCGCGCCGCCGCTACGCCGGCGGCGCAGGCGGCCGAACCGCAGGCGCGGGTGAGACCGGCGCCGCGTTCCCACACGCGCAGCACGATATGGCTGGTATCGCGAACCTGTGCGATCGAGACATTCACCCGCTCGGGGAACAGGGGATCGTGTTCGATGGCCGGGCCGATGCCGGCGAGGTCGATCTCGGCGGGATCCCGATCGATCCAGAACACGGCATGCGGATTGCCCATGCTCACCACGCTTGGGGATTGCAGAAGGGGAGCCTCCGCCGGGCCGTAGGCATAGTCGATGGCCTTGGTGTCGCCGGCATTCCGGGCAAGGGGGATCGCTTGCCAGTCCAGGGCCGGAGGGCCCATGTCGACAATGAAATTGTCGACGGCGAAGTCTGCGTCCGCCCGCCGGGCCTCGACCAGGCTGGTCGGGGTCTGCAGCAGGAGGCGGTCCTTGCCGAGCACCGGCATCAGATACCAGGACACGCAGCGCGTACCGTTGCCGCAGGCGCCCGACTGGGAACCGTCGGCATTGAAGATGCGCATGAAGGCGTCGGTCCCCGCCTGCTGCGGCGGATAGAGCACCATCAGCTGGTCGAAAGGCTCATGCGCCGCGATGGCGCGGGCCTCCGCCGGCGTGACGGCATGCGAACCGTCGATGAGATCGAGAACGACGATCTCGTTGCCGATGCCGTTCATCTTCAGATAGGGGCGGTTGGCGAGGCCAGACATGGTACTTCCGCGTGATTGAAGGTCCCTGATATAGGGCAAAAGCCCTTGCGAACCAATGGGTGCCGCTCAGCCCGCGGTCTGCTCGACCTCGAGGCGCATGATCGGCCGTTCCGGAGCCGGGGAGGGAACGTGCCGGAAGCCGAGCCGCTCGAAGCTGGTCACGAAGCCTGTCGAGGATGAGGAGGGTGAAATGCGCCGGTCGATCGGGTAGGCCTCGATGATGGTGGCGCCGCCGGTCCGGCCGAAATCGATCGCCGCCTCGATGAGGCGGGATGCGATGCCCCGCCGCCGGACCCCCTTGGCGAGGTAGAGAAAGGAAATCGACCGGACCGGATTTTGCGCCATTCTTGCCGAAAAGAGCCTCAAAATCCGGCCAGAGCTCGGCGGTAAGGGGGTGGGTGGTCAACTCCATGCGCCAGTCTCCTGTCCACGCTGTCCAGTGGCGGTCGCCCAAAGCCAGCACGTGTTCAGTCATGAATCGCAAAACGCCGGGGTCATCCGGCTGTGCGGCGCACCGGCCCAGCCGTCGCACCATTCTGCATTATGGTCACCGCTCCCGATTCGGAGCGATTCGCCATGCCTTCTGCCTTCAATGCCCGCAGCCTTCTGCCAACCTTGCCGTCGGGAAGAGAATGGCTGGCAGTCAGCCACGGCGAATCGGGGGACAGCGTCTATCGCCGCAGCGATGGCGTGGCCTTCGCCAAACTATCCCGGGGCCGCGATGCCACCGCCCTGGAGGGAGAGCGCCGGCGGATCGAATGGCTGAGCCGCTTCAATCTCGGTTCTCCCGAGGTGCTCGATTGGCATCAAGGGGAGGGAGGAGCCTGTCTGGTCACCAGTGCGGTGCCCGGCGTGCCGGCGAGCGATCTGGATGGTTATCAATTGTGGCAGTCGTGGCCGTCGATCGCGGCCCGGGTCGGTGCGCTGCATGCGCTCACGGCCAAGGATTGCCCGTTCGAACGCAGCCTTTCGACCATGCTCGCTTGTGCGGCCGACGTGGTGTCGCGCGGCGCCGTCAATCCCGATTTCCTGCCGCCGGAGCAGAAGGAGGTGGATCCGGCCGAGCTGCTTTTTGCGCTCGAAGCACAGCGCGAACAACGCCTGGCGGAAGAGGCTGGGGATCGCGTCGTCTGCCATGGCGATGCTTGCATGCCCAATTTCATGGTCGATCCCATCACGCTGCGCTGCACGGGCATGATCGATCTGGGTCGTCTCGGCACGGCGGACCGCTATGTCGACCTCGCGCTGATGGTGGCCAATGCCGGCGAGAGCTGGTCCGGCCCGGGGCAGGCCGAGGCAGCTTTCGACATGCTGTTCGACGAGCTCGGCCTGGAACGCCCGGACAGGGAACGGCTCGCCTTCTACCTGGGCCTGGACCCGCTGACCTGGGGCTGAGTTCTGGCCCGAGGTCGCGAGCCTTGCCGATCTCCCGCCTGAAGTGGGTGGCTCGCCATCGCGGCCTCCCCCAAAGGGGACGCATCCCTCCCTTTGGATCATCCCCCGAATGGATAGCTGTCGGGAGGCGCGGGCTGTGCTTAGAATATGCCGAGTTGGCAGCACGGGCATGAACTCGCCCATGCGCGAGGGTCCATGCCAGCTTTGCCTCGATATTCGGCCTGGGGGGTCGGTGCGTGCGGGTCAAGACCACTCTGCCCCGATGGGAAGATCTACCCGTCGTTGAATCCGTTCCCCTAACGATCTGGCCTCGATGAAGATTTCTACTGCACATCCGGTATGTCAGCTGCATGCTGACGGTTCGATGCCAATAGGCCATGCCGGGCAGGAAACCAACGCGTCATGAAAGCCCAGATCGGAACCCTTTCCAAACGGACCGCCAAGGCTGGCGCTTGGACGGCCGGTGCCCGCCTTGCCGGAAAGGCGGTCGACTTCGTTGCCTTGATCGTGCTGGCCCGTTTTCTCGGGCCGAGCGATTTCGGTCTGGTCGCCATGGCCATGACGCTGATCTTCATCGTCGAGGCCATCATGGAGCTGCCATTGGCCGCTGCCATGCTCCGTGTGCCCGCTCCGGGGCCGGATGTCTACAGTACGGCCTTCACCCTCGGCCTGCTCCGGGGCCTGATCATTGCTGGGTTCTTCGTTCTCTGCGCCTGGCCGCTCTCCTATTTCTATGGTGAACCGCGGCTGGTGCCGCTGGTGATGAGCCTTGCCTTGGCGCCTGCCATGCGTGGCTGCGTCAGCCCCATGATGGTGGAATACAACCGCCAGATGGATTTTCGCCGCCAGGCAGGCCTGGATGTCGCGAGCAAGTTCATCGCCATCACCGCCGCGATCGTGATGGCGATCGTGACCCGCAGCTACTGGTCTATCGCGGTCGGTACGGTGCTGGTGCCGCTGGTGTCGCTGGTGGGTTCCTATGTGCTGGCGCCCATGCGGCCAAGGCTGACCCTGAAGGAATGGCCGATCTTCGCCGACATTCTGACTTGGAACTTGATGTCGCAGATCCTGTCCGCCCTCAATTGGCAAGTGGACCGGCTCGTATTACCGCGCTTCATCCCGCCGGCGGCTTTTGGTCGCTACGCCATGGCTAACGATCTTTCGGCCCTGCCCTTCCAGGTCCTATCGGCGCCCTTGGCCACTCCCCTGAATGTCGCCTTCGTCACCGCGCACCAGAATGGCGGGCTCGACAAGACCTACCTGAAGGCTTGCGTCGGTATTTTCCTGCTGATGGCCCCCGTTCTGTGCTTCGGCGGCATCATGGCCGAGCCGCTGGTCCGTACCTTCCTTGGTGCGCAATGGGCGGAGGCGGCGCCTGTCCTTACCGGACTGGCTTTGGCAAGCATCGGCTCCATTCCGGCCCTGCCCATGGCGCCCCTTGCAGTCAGCCTCAACCGGTCGCGCCAGATCACGCTGAGGAATCTGATCGAATGCGCGGTACGGGTTCCCCTCACCATTGTCGCCGTATTGGCGGCAGGCGTATTAGGCGCGGTGATCGCCAAGAGCGTCGCCACACTTGCCGTGCTAGTCTCCACCATGATGGCCGTACGGTCCATGATCGGAATTTCCCTGCGCACCCAGTTCGTGGCGCTCGCCGGGCCTGCTGCCGCCCTGCTGATCAGCGGCACGCCCCTGGCTTATGTCGCAACACTCATTCATGCCGATGGTGACATCGTCATGAACTTGCTCCGCCTCGCAGCCGCCGGCATTCTTTATGTGCTGACTTATGTCGTCGCGGTCTATGTGATATCGCTGCGCTTCGGCGACGTGACCGGAATCGGCACCTTGCTCAATACCATTGCGGCACGGGCGGTCGTTCGGTTGAAGGCCTAAGGAAAGGTCGGGCGTGAGCATCGAACCCATCGGCCTCTTTTTCCTGCTGCTCGGGATCCTGGTCCTGGTTCGCGGGCCGATCTTCGGTATCTATCTCCTGGTTCCGACCATGGTGCTGGGCTCATGCGCTGCACTGATCGTCTCGAATGCGTCGATCCAGCCCTCGCATCTGCTGCTGGCCTTCACCGCCATGGCATTGATTGCCCAGCCAGGCACCTGGCCTTCCATCCTCGGCCGGCTGACCTTCCCCCGCGAGGGATTCTGGTTCGCCGCCACCACGGTTCTCGGCATTGTCGGTGCCTTCATCCTGCCGCGCTTCTTTGCCGGCGTGACCTATGTGGTGGCGATCGGGGCGACCTCGAGCGGTGGCTCCGCGCTGATCCTGGTGCCGCTCTCACCAACGACCGGCAATCTGACCCAAAGCATCTATTTCATCGGCGACCTCGTCTTCTTCCTGATCTGCTACCTGGTCGCCTTGAACAAGCAAGGCCTGGAAGCGATCACCAACGCCATCCTGATCTATTGCGCCCTCAACATCTTTTTCGCCCTGGTCGATCTGGCGACCTACTGGACCGGTACTTCCTTCCTGCTCGATTTCATGCGCAATTCCACCTACGGCATTCAGGACGAGGCCGTCATCAACGGCCTCAAGCGCATCAACGGTTCGTTCACCGAGGCCTCCGCCTTCGCAGCTTCCTCCCTGTGGGCAGGCTGCTTTGCCTTCCGGCTCTGGCTCGGCGGTATCCGCCCGCGCCTCACTTTTGCTCTGGCTGCCATCAACATGCTGCTGGTGGTGTTTGCGACCTCCTCCACCGGCTATGTCGTGCTGCCGCTGATGCTCGGCATCATGTATCTGGCATCGCTGCTGCGGGTGGCTCGGGGCACGGCCTTGCCGCGGGGGGTCTATGCCTATCTGGGGCTGGCGCCGCTGCTGCTCATGGTCATCCTCGCCATCGTGTTCCTCACGCCGGCTCTGTCGGGTCCGATCATGGACATGGTTCGCGACATGGTGCTGAACAAAGGCGCCAGTGCCTCGGCCGAAGAACGTGGCATGTGGAACCAGACCGCCCTGAATGCCTTCTTCGCCACCTATGGCGCCGGTGCGGGCATTGGCACGGTCCGGGCCTCGAGCTTCCCGGTAGCTGTTCTCGCCAATCTCGGCGCCGTCGGTGCCCTGACCTACGGGATCTTCATCCTGATGGCGCTGTTCAAGCCGGCCTCCCGCCCGCTCGACTGGACCACCACCCAGATTCAGGCGGCGGCACGAACCAGTTGCCTGGTTGCCCTGATCATGAGTTCGATCTCTGGCACGATGGTCGACCTTGGCCTGCCTTTCTACATGCTGGCAGGCATTGCCTGCGCGACCTGCGACTTCCAGGCCGGGGCGCGTCAACGCCAGCAACTCGCCCCGGCTTGAGAAGGAGGCGTCCGATGGAACCCGCAAGAACGATACATGGCCGGCAAGAGCGGTCGAGGTGAGACATGGATACGAGCGCCAGCCTGCAAGCGATCATGGATGAGAAGGTGAACCCGTCATTGTCCGACAAGCCATCGAAGATCTGCCTCATCTTCGCTACGCGGGGCCGGGCCGAGGTTCTCAAACGCGTCGTCGGCTTCGTCGATCGGCAGAGCGTGAAGCCTGATCTGATCATCGTCTCCTGCGTGTCGGACGAAGATGTCGGCGATCTCGTCAGCCGACCCGGCCTGCTGGTGGTGAAGGGGCGGCCGGGCCTGACCACGCAGCGGAACACGGCCCTCGGCCAGGTTCCCGACGATATCGATGTCGTGATCTTCCTGGATGATGACTTCCTGATGCAGGAGGCCTGGATCGCCGAGATCGTCAAGGTCTTCGGCAGCGATCCGGCGATCGCCTGCATCACCGGTACCTTGCTGGCCGATGGCATTCATGGCGCGGGCCTGTCCTTTGAGGAAGGGCGGGCCATCCTGGCCGATGCACCCGAGGTGCCGGTCAAGCTGATCGCCGCCTCCACCGGCGGCCCCTATGGCTGCAACATGGCCTTTCGGGCCAGCGCCATCGCCGGCCTTCGCTTCGACGAGCGCCTCGTCCTCTATGGCTGGCAGGAGGATCGCGATTTCGGCGGCCAGGTCTGGAACCGGGGGGGGCGCGTGGTCCGGGTCAACACGGCGCTCGGCGTGCATCTGGGCACCAAGGGGGGCCGGGTATCGGGGCGCCGGCTCGGCTATTCGCAGGTCATCAATCCGCTCTATCTGGTGAACAAGAAGACCATGCCGCTGCGCGACGCGCTCGACCATGTCGTGCGCAACGTCGCCAGCAATGTCGTGCGGAGCTTTGCGCCCGAGCCCTATGTCGATCGCCTCGGGCGCCTGCGCGGCAATCTCATCGGAATATGGGATCTCCTGCGCGGCAGGCTGACGCCCGAACGGGCGGAAAAGCTCTGAAGCCCGGGTTGCTCTGTGCAGCAACCCGGCGAACGCCTCAATCGATCACTTCGAGGATCACGGCATGGTCGCTCAGGGATAGATCGATCGCGCTGGCCTCGTTGAGGCTGCGGATGGGCGTACTTCCCACCGTGATATCGTAGACGTTGATGCGGGCGTGAGGCTTGGCGAATTCGATCCTGACGGGCCTGCTACCGGCCGCATTCTCCGCCCACACCACCAGTTGGAACGGCCCGCTGCTCTTCTGCAGCAAGAGGTCGTGTACCGTCGCTGCGCTCTTGGGCAGGGTGTAGTCGAGAGATCCGGGCTGCTGCAAGGGCTTGTCGTCGGCCAGGATCGTGGTGAGGTTGTGGATATAGGAGGCGGCGCGCTTGGGCGTGTCGCCGACGAAAACGCCCTGATTGCCGTCGCCGCCCTCGCCGTCGCGCAGCTGGTAGATGAAGGTATAGCTCCAGCCCCGCTTGAACTGCGCGAGATAGGTGTTGGTCAGGATGGCGCCCTGGCCATGTTCGCCGCCGGGATCGTTGATCGAATCCCAGCCCGTCTCGGTGGTGACGCGCGGCAGGGCCTCGAGCTGAGCCTTGTCATAGCCCGCAAACCCCATGCCCCACATCACGCTGTGGTTGCCGAACAGGCCATCCCAGCGGCCCCTCAGCATCGGGTCAGCCGCATTCCAGGCCTGGTTATCCTCGTAGATACCGCCATTGCCGATCACGTAGTTGTGGGCGTTGGCATAGTCGGCAAAGCGAGTGCCCGCCGGAAAGAGCGTGTTGGCGCCCGGCGGAACGGTGAGGAATTGCAGGCCGATATTGTCGGTCTGGGCGCCCGGCTCGGAGACGCTGAACACCGGATAATCCTTGAGGGTCGGGTTGATCTTGACGGCGGCGTAGAGATCGGCCTGGAACTGGCCGACGGCTTTCCAGCTGCCGTCGCGCCCGCCCTTCTCGCCCTTGTAGGTGATCGGGAAATTATTGGGCTCGTTGGGGCCCTCGATGGCCAAGAGGGCGTTAGCCTTGGCGAGGCGCTCGGCCGCCGCGATGATCGCATCGAGGTCACCGGTGCCGAAAATGGTGAAGCGCACGCCGGTATTATGTGCGACCGCGATGCTGCCCTCGACGTGGCGGGCGCCGTCGCGCACCTGACGGACGCCGAGATATTTCAGCGGCTCGATATAGGAGGCCGGATTCACGCCCTGGTCGATATGGGTGTTGATGCCCAGGGAGTTGAGGAAGCTGTCGGCGCCGACGGCTTTCACCGGATCTGCGAGAGCGGGCGTAGCGACCAGGAACAAAGTGGCGGCGAATGCGGCTCGATGGCAAAGGCGTGGTTCAAGGCAATCAAATCGAGAGAAATGCGACATATATGACCATCTGAAAAGCTGAAGACCGGTTCGGGATTCGAGGGCATGAAATCACAGGACGACCCCGCCTTCCTAGTTGGCCTTTAGAGGGCTTGAGGGATGAGCCGATGCCTGGCTCCACCCGCTGTGACCGCTTCGGCGGTGCGCCGGCCCGCTGCATCGGTCATTGGGATGGGCCCCATCGTCCTATCTTGTCGGCAAGCTACTCCCTTCGGGGGAAAGAGAACCGGCTTCAACTCGACTATAACCAGAGCAAGGCGCATTCAGGCTCGAACGCGCTTTGCTCTAGCTCTTTGCTTCCAAGCCAATCCAACGGATGAGCTTGGGCGTCTTTGCGATTCCAGGCAATTCCGCCCAATCGCAAAACGCCATAGAGGCAAATCTGCCAACGAGGCGTTGCGGCAATGACCAGGACGATAGCGTTCAACGGCAAGTTCTTCGGAGCGCCGCCGACCGGCGTGCACAGGGTTGCCGAACAGCTCATCGCCGCTGTCGACGACTGGCTTGCCGAACAGGCCAAAGATGGCGGCGATTATGCCCTTGTGGTCCGGGAAGGCGCCAAAGTCCCGGCCTATCGCAAGATCGCTTGCGTGCGCGAAAGCAGGCTGGTGCGCTGGATGCATAGGATTGCATGGGAGCAGTTCTATCTGCCCGTGGCGCGCAGGAAGGATTTCCTGCTCAACCTGTGCAATATCGGACCGCTGTTTCATCGCGCTTCGGCCACGATGATTCACGATGCCCAGGTCTATTCCACGCCCGATTCCTATTCACGCCCCTTCCGGCTATGGTACAAATTCGCTTTCTCCTTCATCGGCCGGCGGCACAAGGTCATCTTCACCGTATCGGAATTCTCCAAGAAGGAACTGGTGCGCTACGGTATCGCCCGTGCCGACAAGATCGTGGTTGTCCATAATGGCTGCGACCATATTCTGAAGATCGTGCCCGATGACAGCCTGCTCGCCAAGCTCGAGCTCGAGCGCGGGCGCTATGCCGTGGCGCTGGCGAACACGCAAAAACACAAGAACATCGCCATCCTGCTCGAGGCCTTCGCCAGGCCCGAGCTGAAGGACGTCCCGCTCGTCCTGTTCGGCGGGGCGGGCAAGGCCGATTTCGAGAGCCTTGGCCATATCGTCCCCGCCAATGTGCGGTTTGCCGGTCGTACCAGTGATGCCGAGCTCGCCGGCCTGATGGCCAATGCCGGTGCGCTTGCCTTTCCCTCCCTGACGGAAGGCTTCGGCTTGCCGCCTCTGGAGGCTATGTCGCTCGGCTGCCCGGTGGTCGCGGCGCCCTTCGGCGCGCTTCCGGAGGTCTGCGGGCAGGCCGCGCTCTATGCCGACCCCTTCAAGGCGGAGGAATGGTGCGCGAAAATCCGCTCGGCGCTCGATGATGCGGCGGTGCGCCAGTCCCTGATCGACATGGGGCGCCAGCAGGCCGGCATCTTCACCTGGAGACAGGCGGCGCGCAATCTGCTCGACGCCGTGCAGGCCGGCGCCTAGGGTCGCTTTCCCGGACGTTGAAAGCTTCGTGCGTGGACGAAGCCTGTGTTTGTGCTTAGGGTCGGGGCCTTAGAGCAAAACGCGTCTGTAAATGGAAACGCCCCTGCAATGACGGATAAGAAACCGCCGCGCCCCGTCGGCTCGAACCCGGTCCGCTCCAATCAAGCCCGCCCCAGTTTCACCGACCAGGAAGCCCTGGCCTTCCACTCCCAGGGCAAGCCCGGCAAGCTGGAAGTGGTACCGACCAAGCCGATGGCGACACAGCGCGACCTTTCGCTTGCCTATTCGCCGGGCGTCGCGGTGCCGGTCCGTGCCATCGCGGAAAATCCGGCATTGGCCTATGACTATACGACCAAGGGCAACATGGTGGCGGTGATCTCCAACGGTACCGCCATTCTCGGCCTCGGCGATCTCGGCGCGCTCGCCTCCAAGCCGGTGATGGAAGGCAAATCCGTCCTGTTCAAGCGCTTTGCCGATGTCGATTCGATCGATCTGGAGGTCGACACCAAGGACGCCGATGCCTTCATCAATGCCGTACGCTATCTCGGACCCAGCTTCGGCGGCATCAATCTGGAGGACATCAAGGCGCCGGAATGCTTCATCATCGAGCAGCGCCTCAAGGAATTGATGGATATTCCGGTCTTCCATGACGATCAGCACGGCACGGCCATCATCGCCGCCGCCGGCCTGTTCAACTGCCTGAAGCTGACCGGTCGCGACATCACCTCGACCCGCCTGGTGGTCAATGGCGCGGGGGCGGCAGGCATTGCCTGCGTCGAGCTGGTCAAGGCCATGGGTTTTGCGCCCGACAACGTCCTGCTCTGCGATACCAAGGGCGTGGTCTATAAGGGTCGTACCGACGGCATGAACCAGTGGAAGTCGGCGCATGCCGCCGACACGGACCGGCGCACTTTGGCCGAGGCGCTCGACGGCGCCGACGTCTTTTTCGGCCTTTCGGTCAAGGGCGCCCTCACGGCCGAGATGCTGCGTTCGATGGCACCCAATCCGGTGGTCTTCGCCATGGCGAACCCCGATCCGGAGATCACGCCGGACGAAGCCCATGCGGTGCGCGACGACGTCATCCTCGCCACCGGCCGCTCCGACTATCCCAACCAGGTCAACAACGTGCTGGGCTTCCCCTATATCTTCCGCGGGGCGCTCGACGTGCATGCCACCGCCATCAACATGGAGATGAAGGTGGCGGCGGCGCAGGCTTTGGCCGAGCTTGCCCAGGAGGAGGTGCCGGACGAGGTGGCGAGTGCCTATCAGGGCGCGCGGCCTCGCTTCGGCCGCGACTACATCATTCCCGCTCCCTTCGATTCACGCCTGATGATCCGCGTGCCCGTTGCCGTGGCCAAGGCGGCCATGGAGACCGGTGTCGCCCGCAAGCCGATCGCCGACCTTGCCGCCTATCGCGCGGCACTCTCCGCCCGGCGCGATCCCGTCGCCGGCACGCTGGCCGGCATCTTCGACAGGGTTCGCCGTTCCCCCAAGCGCGTCGTCTTCGCCGAAGGCGAGGAGGAGGCGGTCATCCGCGCTGCCGCCTCCTTCGTCAATCAGGGGCTGGGCACCGCTATCCTGGTTGGCCGCGAAGACCGGGTCGAAGCGGCAGCCGCCTTTGCCGGGGTGGAGCTGCGCGAGGGCATGGAGGTCCAGAATGCCCGCATCTCGCCGCGCACCAATGCCTATGCGCAATATCTCTATGACAGGCTGCAGCGGCAGGGCTACCTGATGCGTGACTGCGTGCGCCTCGCCTCCATCGACCGCAACCATTTCGCCGCCTGCATGGTGGCGATGGGCGATGCCGACGCCATGGTCACCGGCCTGACCCGTAACTATTCGATCGCGCTGGAAGACGTAAGGCGCGTCATCAACGACAAGCCCGGTCATTGCGTCCTCGGCCTGTCGATCGCCATCGCACGCGGGCGAACGGTCGTGGTGGCCGATACCGCCGTGCACGACATGCCGACCTCGGAGGAACTTGCTGCCATCGCCATCGAGGCGGCCTCGGTAGCCAAACGCCTGGGCTATGAGCCGCGCGTAGCCATGCTGGCTTATTCCACCTTCGGCCATCCCGAAGGCGAGCGGGCCGAGCGCGTGCGCGAGGCCGTGCGCATCCTCGACCGCCAGCGTGTCGATTTCGAATATGACGGGGAGATGGGCGCCGATGTCGCACTCAACCGCGACGCCATGGCGCTCTATCCGTTCTGCCGCCTGTCCGGGCCGGCCAATGTGCTGATAATGCCGGCCTTCCAC
Source organism: Labrys sp. HAY1-8F (assembly GCF_056754975.1). Classification (NCBI taxonomy): domain Bacteria; kingdom Pseudomonadati; phylum Pseudomonadota; class Alphaproteobacteria; order Hyphomicrobiales; family Xanthobacteraceae; genus Labrys; species Labrys sp. HAY1-8F. The sequence goes on from NZ_JBPGWZ010000002.1 coordinate 3,226,525, forward strand.
TCGGCCTCGATCTCCACCAAGATGCTGCAGGAGCTCGGCGGCGCCACGGTGATCGGCCCGATCCTGGTGGGCCTCGACAAATCGGTGCAGATCGTACCGCTCGCCGCCAAGGATACCGATCTCGTCAACATGGCGGTGCTGGCGGCGGCCAATATCGGCGGGTGAATGAGGCGCGCCGGATCTTTGTCTGGCGGTATCGACAATACCAAGAGGCATCGAAGATGCCTCTTGGGGATCGCACCAGCGAGCAGACGTAAGTGCAGGTAGGAAGCCCATGCCGCCGCCGCCCGGAGTTGGCGCCGTTGCCGCATGGTTTTCACCGAAAACCGGGATCCGCTTTTCGGTGTGATGCTTCGGGGTCTACTCGGTGCCGTCGCCTGTCAGATAGGTCGGGCGGTTGGCGAGCATGGTGAGTGCGGTGAGGAAAGCAATCGCGCACATTACCGTGACGTACCAGAAGAACCACGTCTCATGGCCGGCATCCTTGAAGGCGAGTGCTACCGCCTCGGCTGAACCGCCGAAGACGGCATTGGCGATCGCGTAGGAGAGGCCGACTCCAAGCGCCCGGACCTCGGCCGGAAACATCTCGGCTTTCACGAGCCCGCTGATCGACGTGTAGAACGACACGATCGCAAGTGCCGCCACCACCAGAAAATAGGCCGCGAGCGGGCTCTGGACGCTGCCGATCGCCGTCAGGAGCGGCACGGTACATAGTGTCGCGAGCCCGCCGAACAGCATCATCGACCATTTCCGCCCAATCCTGTCGGAAAGCGCGCCGAAGAGCGGCTGCATGCACATGTAGGTAAAGAGCACCGCCGTCATGGTGATATTGGCGGTCTCCTTGGCCATGTGTGCCGTGTTGACCAGATATTTCTGCATGTAGGTGGTGAAGGTGTAGAAGATCAGCGAGCCACCGGCTGTGTACCCAATGACGATCAGAAAGGGCCGCGGATGTCGACGTAGCAGGCTGACAAGCGAGCCGGCTTCCTTGCGGGCGCGTGTCTCCGCCGACGAGGTCTCGTGCAGGGAGCGCCGCAGGTAGAAGGCAACGACTGCGGCACAAGCCCCGACCACGAACGGAATCCGCCAGCCCCATGCCCGCATTTCTTCGTCACTCAGCGCGAGTTCGAGGATAACGATGACGGCCGAGGCGAGGAGTTGGCCGCCGATCAGCGTCACATACTGGAAAGAGCCGAAGAAGCCGCGCCGCCCCGCGAGCGCGACCTCGCTCATATAGGTCGCCGAAGTCCCGTATTCGCCTCCCACGGAGAGGCCCTGAACCATCCGGCAGAGAAGGAGAAGGATCGGTGCCAGGATACCTACCGTGGCGTAAGTCGGCAGTATCGCGATCGCCAGTGATCCGGCACACATCATGAGGACCGAGATCATCATCGAGTTCTTGCGGCCATAGCGGTCTGCAATCCAGCCGAAAAGCCAGCCACCGATCGGCCGCATGAGGAAGCCAATGGCGAAGACTGCCGAGGAATAGAGGAGCTGCGTGGTCGGCTCGGCATCCTTGATGAAGCCGAAGAAGGCACTCGAAAAGTAGAGTGCCGTAAACGCGTAGGCGTAGAAATCAAACCACTCGACAAGATTTCCAGAAGATGAGCCGACAATCGCCATCACCCGCCGGCGGGTATCATGCGGATCTGCCACTGCCACGGCCGCGGTGTTACTCATATGTTTCCCCCTGATTGATCTTGTCTTTAGGTAGGTCTTTCAAAGCAATTGTGATCATGCTGTGGCTTTGCTGATCCGGGCAAGCCATTTTTCCCGAAGGGCAGGAGCCAGATGCCCGGATGGGAGTGGATCCTTCGATGGAACCGTCAGCCAGAACCATGATCTCGTCCCTGGAGTCTTTGGATGGCAGAGACCAGATTGTGCTCAACCGCAACGCCATGGCGCTCCATCCGTTCTGCCGCCTGTCGGGGCCGGCCAATGTGCTGGCGGCCAATATGGCTGGGAACGGCGGCACCAGGCAGCTTCCTCCTGAGCGCACCCATTGCATGAGCAGGTGGAAGCTGCAGGATCTTGAATGCTTGCAGAGCTTTTCGATATTGGCCACGAAGGAGCACTACCGAGAAGCTCTGCGGAGGATTTTGTGAGGGGACCTGCACGCGCATGAGCGACGATCGTTGGAACCTCTATCTGTTCGAACGCCATGACCGGCAGCAGATCATGCAATGGGCAGGCAGGCTGCGCTATTTCCGGTTCTGCCGGGCCGTTGGCGGCCATGCCAACGATGGAGACCAGTTGCTGGTCGCGATCGCGGTGGAGACAGAGGCCGATCCGGTGGATGTCTGCGCCACCCTGGGGATCGCCCTGGACGTCGCCGCGCCCGACTCTCCCCAACCGGTGCCGGGCGTTGCCTACACGGCCGAGGAATTCGGCAAGTTCGCTCCCCTCGTGCCGGGAAGCCATCGCATCCGGCAGCCCGGTTTGGTCGAATTGGCTGGGCAGCCCGCCTATGTCCATGCGCAAGCGAATCGGCTGGAAATCAGCCTGAGCGACACCGACCGTCCTTATGAGGTCTCGGAAGCGTCCGTCCGTTCAGCCGAGCGGGTGGAGGCGCTGCTCACGCAGCTGGCAGGCCGGCTGATCGATCCGCCACGTGCCAGCCGGCATTGTATCTGCCCGGCTTATTATCCCGAAATGTGGAATTGAACGTCGGCCCTTGACGGCAGAAGCCAGTACTGTGAGGCTGAGAAAACGTGGTGCCGCTTAGGTGACTCGAACACCTGACCCCATCATTACGAATGATGTGCTCTACCGGCTGAGCTAAAGCGGCGCCAACGGTTTTCAGAAGGCGATCCTTGCGGACGCGCCGCCCTGATACAGGCAAGCAAAGCGGAAGGCAAGCCCCCTCACGCATGCGACGCGAGTTTAGAGCGAAACTCTTGACGCGGCACAAGCTCCCGACTATAGCAACCCACACAAATTTTGGCGGGAGGCTCCGCCCCCAACTTGGGGTGGCGGTTTTCTTTTTGCCCAAGCGATTCTGTCCGCGCAAGCAAGGCAGAATTGCCGGACCCTCTTAACACCGGCAGGTTCCTCGGAAACTGCCCTGGCCCCGCTGCAGCGGCGCCGTTCCGAATTGAGAAGGATAGACCCATGTCCCGCCGTTGCGCGCTGACCGACAAGGGCGTTCAGTCTGGCCACAAAGTGAGCCATTCGAACGTCAAGACCAAGCGCAAGTTCCTGCCGAACCTGCACAATGTCACGCTGATCTCCGACGTGCTCGGTCGCTCCGTGCGCCTGCGCGTCTCGGCGGCCGGCCTGCGCACTGTCGAGCACAATGGCGGCCTTGATGCCTGGCTGATCAAGGCTTCCAGCAACGAACTTACCGCGCCGGCCCTGCGCCTGAAGCGCGAAATCGAAAAGAAAATGACGACCGCCCACTAAGGCAAGGTTGCATGACTGACTTTTCGGGCCGGGGCCTCGCGCTCCGGCCTTTTTCATTGTCCGGAGCGTCGTGCGGCCACGACCCGCTTTGCTCCAGATGAGCAAAGCTTAATGTGACCTCCCCTTGACGGCAGGCCCCCGTTTCGGCGATGCAGAGGCGCCGGTTACCGGGCCCCTCTGACGGTTTGCGCAAAGCATGCCGTGATGTCGGAGCCGGCTTCGATTGTTTTCGAAGCAAAAGGGTCCGGCGTTATGCTCGATTTCGCATTTTCTGATTTTGCCGGCCAGCCCGTCTGGATGTGGCTGGCCTTTCTCGCCTTCGTGGCGCTGTTGCTCGCCTTCGATCTCGGCGTGCTCAACCGTGACGACAAGGTGCTGAGCGTTGCCGACAGCTTCAAGCTGTCGGCCATCTATATCGCCATCGCGATCGCCTTCGGCGGCGCCATCTGGTGGGGCATGGATACCAGGCCGGATGGCACCAGCCCGGCGCTCGACTATTTCACCGGCTATTTCATCGAGAAATCGCTCTCGATCGACAATGTCTTCGTCATCGCCCTGATCTTCCGCTACTTCGCGGTGCCGCCGGCCTTTCAGTACCGCGCCCTGGTGTGGGGTATCTTGGCGGCCGTGGTGCTGCGCGGCATCATGATCGCGGCCGGTGCCAGCATCGTGCAGAGCTATGGCTGGGTGCTCTATATCTTCGCGGCCTTCTTGATCCTGACGGGTCTGCGCATGCTGGTCGCCTCGGACGATCATGCCGAGTTCAAGGAAAACTGGTTGGTTCGCTTCCTGCGTCGTCATATGCGCATCAGCGAGGACCTGCATGGCAACCGCTTCGTGGTGCGCCAGCCGGACCATGCCACAGGCAGGACTTTGCTGCATGCCACGCCGTTGTTGCTGGCCCTGATCGTCATCAACGTCGCCGACATCGTCTTCGCCGTGGACTCGGTACCGGCCATTCTGGCCATCACCACCGATACTTTCATCGTCTACACCGCCAACATCATGGCCATTCTCGGCCTGAGGGCGCTCTATTTCGCGCTGGCGGCGATGATCGATCGTTTCCACTACCTCAAATACGCGCTTGCCCTCGTGCTCGTCTTCATCGGCGGCAAGATCTATTGGAGCCATCTTGTCGGCAAAGTCGATCCGGCTCTCGCCCTGATCGTCACCGTTGCGATCATCGCCGGCGGCATCGTCTTCTCGCTCTGGAAGACCCGGGGCCAGGCCGAAGGGCCGGGCGTGTCGCCCTGACGATTCCCTGCCGATGACGGTGGAGAAGAAAGGTCAACTCCCGCAAAAGTTGATCTGTTTCAGCGGGAACAGACGGGTTAGAGTGGCGGGGTGATGATGGCTTGATCGGGCTCGTCTGCTCTTTACGGAGCAAGGGGACCGGTTAGCGTCGCTGGGGCGGATCCTGTGATCCGTTTCCCGTCCGGGGGGAAGAAGGCAGCGGCCATGCCCAGCGGCATGGCCGGAATGGTTTCGTGTGATTTCTCCTCCCGGCAGGCAGCGCTTTTGAGCAATCATCATCCGAAAGCCTGCCCGCACAGCTTACCGGGCCCTGCTTTTCGGAATCGTGTTCGAGCGAGGAGAACTGCGATGACGATTTTCGGCCTGAAGCTTCGTTACCTGCTGCTGGGTGCCGCGCTGGGCGCGGCCGCTCTGGCGCCGCTGCCGGCCGCCGCCCAGTATGACGATGGATATGGCGGCGGGGGTTATAACGGCGGCGGTGGTTACAACCAGGACGATAACGGCGGCGGCTATCGCCGGCAATATCGTCCCCGCTGCTATTATCGCGTCGTGCGCGTCTACGACGATTACTATGGACGTTATGTCAAGCGACGCCAGCGTGTTTGCGAGCGTAGCGGCTACTAGAGCAAAGCGCGTTCAGGCGAAGGAGTTCCTTGCGATTCCTGACGAGTCCATGAAATCTCAAAATGGGTTTGTTTTTCGCTGCGTGCTACTTGTCACGGCCCAGACAGAATCCTTGGCTTATGGCATGAGACAAGGATTCTGTTTCGAGGCTGATCCGGCTCCGATGGTGGACGGATAGGGACAAGGAAGCGTCGTCATGCTGATTCACCGCCGTTCCGTGCTCGCCGGTCTCGCCCTCGCCGGATTGCGGCCGGGTTTGGCCTCGGCGATGCAGATCGTCGAGGTCGGCACGGTGCTGACGGCCACAGGGCAGACCACCGGGCAGCTGCGGGGCGAGAAACGCGCCCTGCAGGTCGGCGAGCCGGTTTTCATCGATGACATGCTGGCAACCGGGGAAGGAGCCCGGCTGGGGGCCCGGCTCGGGGATGCCACACGCCTGTCCCTGGGCGAGCGCACGCGGGTGCGCATCGACAAGTTCCTGGTGGACCGGGGCGGCGAACTGGTGCTGGAGCGCGGTGCCATGCTGTTCGACCGGCCCGACAATCAACCGTCGGGGCCGCTCAACGTCACGACCCCGTTCGGCCTGATCGCCGCTCGCGGTACCAAATTTTTCGCCGGCCCCAGCGATGGCGTCTTCGGTGTCTTCGTCGAGCATGGCGTGGTCACCGTCGCCACCAAGGGCGGCCAGGTGACCCTCACCAACGGTCTGGGCACGAACCTCGTCAATGCGAGGCAGGCGCCATCCGAGCCAGGCAGCTGGAGTACGCTGCGCATCGCCCAGGCGGAAGCCTCCGTGATTGCCGAGGCCTCTATGGAGTCAGCTCCGCCAGCGGCGGCTGTGCCTCGCGGACCACGGCCGGCACCCAAGCCTTGAAGCTTACCCAATCGGGGCGAACCAGGCTGAAGCGATCGATCGGCAGAGCGCCGCCACGGGCCGGCGCATGCTGCAGGCCCGAATTGACATAGCGCAGCCCGCACTTTTCCATCACCCGGCGCGACGCCTCATTGATCACCCGGCATTCGCCGGTGATCGAGGTAAGCGGCAGGGTCGAAAAGCCATGATCGATCAGGGCGCGCGCCGCCTCCGTGGCAAGGCCCTGGCCCCAATGAGGCTGGCCCAGCCAGTAGCCGATCTCCGCGATCTCGCGCTTGGGAAAGCGCAGACCGATGCAGCCGAGGAAGGCGCCGGTCTCCCGGCACTCGATGGCGAAGGCGAGTTCCTTGCCCGCGATGCGAGCCTCGTCCTGATAACGCACGAAATCCGCAGCGTCGCTTTCGCCATAGGGGAAGGGCAGGCGCCCGGTCATCAATGCCACGGCCGAATCATTGGCGAGGCGTGCCATGCGGGGCACGTCGCCCAGATGCGGCTTGCGCAGCACGAGACGCAGGGTCTCGATCTCGATCGAGGGAATGGAAACGGCCGGGAGAGATTTGAAGGGGGACATGATGGGCTCCTGGCAAGAAAAAGGGCGGAAGGATTTCTCCACCGCCCCTGCGTCAACCTGGAGTCCCAAATAGGGTCATTTCAGGTCCGCCGGTCCAGTGGAGCCGGCGGAGCTGAGGTCCCGCCGGGATTATTCTGCTGCTACTTTGGTCGTGGCGACGTTGACGTAAATTCGGCCGTTGGCTCGGGTGCGGAAGTCGACTCGGCCGTCGGTAAGAGCAAAAAGCGTATGGTCCTTGCCCATGCCGACATTGACGCCCGGATGCCATTTCGTGCCGCGCTGGCGCACGATGATGTTGCCAGCAACGACGGCTTCCGAACCGAACTTCTTCACACCCAAGCGACGACCGGCCGAATCACGACCGTTGCGCGACGAACCGCCTGCTTTTTTGTGAGCCATGGCGATAACTCCTCGAAATTCTATCTACGCCGGTGCTGTGACACGGCGGTGAAAACCATCAATCAGGGGCGACAATGCCCGAAAGCCGGGCGGTTGTCGACCCCAACGCTCTGAAACCGGCTTAGAGGTCCTTGCCGGAAGCCTGCTCGGCCTGGTCGACCTTGGCGCGCGGCGGCTTGCCGTCCAGGAGTTCCTTGGCCTGAATGACCCACTCCTCGCGGGCGGCGCGGCCGCGTAGCGAGAGCTCTTCATCCCACTTGGCGATGTCGGCATCGGTCCAGGCGGCAATGTCGTTCCAGCTGTTGATGCCAGCGGCGCGCAGCTTCTTCTCGATGGTCGGGCCGATGCCCGAGATCAGCGAGAGGTTGGAGGCATCGAGGCCACCGGTCGGAACGGCGGCGGCAGTGACCGGAGCCTCTTCCTTGGCAGCCTTGGCGGGCTTGGCCGCAGCCTTGGAAGGCTTGGCACCGCCGGTGAGGATCTCGGAGATCCGCACCACGGTCTGATGCTGGCGATGGCCGCGCTTGCGCTTCGAATTCTGCCGGCGGCGCTTCTTGAAAGCGATGACCTTGTCATCACGATCATGCTCGACAACCTCGGCGGCAACCGAAGCACCGGCAACCGTGGGGGTACCGAAAGTCAGGCCGGCGTCGCCGCCAACGGCCAGGATTTCGGGGAATACGATGACTTCTCCAACCTTGGCGTCGAGCTTCTCGACCCGGAGAACGTCATTCTGATTGACGCGGTATTGCTTACCGCCCGTCTTGATGACCGCGAACATGTTTTTTCCTCGTTCGGACCCGGCTTTCGCCCGTCTGGCTTCCGCAAAGGGAAACTCGACGGATCGGGTCCTTGCCTGAGCAAAGTCCCCGCAGCGGCCGGCTTTTCCAGTCGTTGATATCTGCCACCTGGTCTTGCGGAATAGGTGGCCACGAAAAAAGGCACGCGGCCCAAAGGCCGCGCGCTGGCGTGGCTTATACAGGCGTGAGGCGCAGAGTCAAGGAAAGTAACGACCAAATCGTCAAGGAGGGACGGCGTGCGGAAAGCAGAAGAATGCCAGGCTTGCCGCCGGTTCTCCCGAAGGCTGCACGGCAGCGAATAATATCCCAGTCCAGGTGTTTTCCCGGCATCCATGCACAAGGGAGAGACATCATGTCCTTAGTCCAAGCTTCGACTCGCCGCCTCGCGGTCACCGCCCTTTCGACCGCCTTTCTGCTGGTCGCGGGTGTGGCCCTCGCCGCCGGGGGCGGGGGAGGCGGTGGCAGCAGTGGGGGCGGAGGGGGTAGTAGCGGCGGTGGGGGAGCCGGCGGGGGAAGCGGCGGCGCAACCAATGGCAAGCCGATCACCGACATGACCACCTGCCCGCGGGGGCAGGTGTGGAGTGTCCGCAAGAAGGCCTGCCTCAAGCTGAAGTCCGAGGCGCTGCCCGACGATGACCTGGCCAATTATGCCTGGGTGCTGGCCAAGGCCGACCGCTACGACGAATCGCTGCAGGTGCTGGACCTGCTCGAGGATCCCAACACCGCCAAGGCCCTCAACTACAGAGGTTATGCCACGCGCAAGCTCGGCCGGACCGACGAAGGCATCGGCTATTATCTCAAATCGGTGGCGGCCGATCCCCAATATGCGCAGGTCCGCGAATATCTGGGCGAGGCCTATGTGATCAAGGGTCGACTCGATCTGGCCAAGCAGCAGCTCGATACCATCAAGACACTCTGCGGCACCGGCTGCGAGGAATATCAGGACCTGAACGAGGCGATCGAGAAAGGCGTCTGACCGGTGCTGTTCCGCCGGAGATAGCTCCGGATCCGATCGACACGCAAAGTGCGCAAACCCCTTTCCCCTCAAAGGGGTTTGTACGGGTGTGGCCCTGCCGGTTTTCGTCGCGGTAGCCGGCGGGGCTTCACTCCGATCCCAGTCGCGGCATCATGTCAGCTCCGCTCATTTCCGTTTGAAGAGCGGCAACAAGCCCGGTTATGACTGGTAGCGCGAATATCGAGGGGGAAGCATGTCGCGCGGCAAGGCTGACCAGTCCGGCTCCCTGGCGGGTCCGTTCGACTTCATTGTGGTGGGGGCGGGAACGGCCGGGTGCCTGCTGGCCAATCGGCTTTCCAGCAATCCAAGCCGGCAGGTGCTGCTGCTGGAAGCTGGGCGGCCCGACAACTATCCCTGGATTCATATCCCGGTCGGCTATCTTTATTGTATCGGCAATCCGCGCACCGATTGGCTCTATCAGACCGAGGCCGAGCCCGGCCTGAACGGGCGGGCGCTGCGCTATCCACGCGGCAAGACCCTGGGTGGCTGCTCTTCCATCAACGGCATGATCTATATGCGCGGCCAGGCGCGCGACTATGACGGCTGGGCCGCCGCGACCGGGGACGAGGCTTGGAACTGGGCCAACAGCCTGCCCGACTTCAAGGCGCATGAGAATCACCATCGCCTCGATGGCGGCGCCGATCCCGCCACCGGCGACAATAGCCGCTTTTCCGACATGCACGGCCATGGTGGCGAGTGGCGCATCGAAAAGCAGCGCCTGCGCTGGGACATCCTCGATGCCTTCGCCGAGGCGGCGGTGCAGGCCGGTGTGCCCCGCACCGAGGACTTCAACAGCGGCGACAATGAAGGTGTCGGCTATTTCGAGGTCAACCAGAAGGCCGGCTGGCGCTGGAACACCGCCAAGGCCTTCCTGCGACCGGCGCGCGGGCGTTCCAATCTCACGGTGTGGACTCAGGCTCAGGTCGAGCGCCTCGCCTTCGGGACTGGTGACGACGGCCGCCGCCGCTGTACCGGCGTGATCCTGCGGCGTGGCGGCGAACTCGTCGAAATCCAGGCCAAGCGCGAGGTCATCCTCTCGGCCGGCGCGGTCGGCTCGCCGCAGATCCTGCAGCTATCCGGAATCGGCCCGGCCGGCCTGCTGCAATCCCATGGCGTCGAGGTCGTGCACGATTTGCCGGGCGTGGGCGAGAACCTGCAGGACCATCTGCAGATCCGGGCCGTGTTCAAGATCGAGGGTGCCCGTACGCTCAACACGCTGGCGAGCAGCCTGACCGGCAAGATGGGCATCGGGCTCGAATATATGCTACGCCGCAGCGGGCCGATGAGCATGGCGCCCTCCCAACTCGGCGCCTTCAGCCGTTCCGATCCCGGCCGGCCGCATGCCAATTTGCAATATCATGTGCAGCCGCTCAGCCTGAACGCCTTCGGCGAGCCCCTGCACGATTTTCCAGCCTTCACGGCGAGCGTGTGCAATCTCAATCCGACCAGCCGCGGCAGCATCCGGATCCGCTCCAACCGGGCGGGCGATGCGCCGGCTATCGCCCCTGGCTATCTCTCGACGGAGGAGGACCGCAAGGTCGCCGCCGACAGCCTGCGCCATGTCCGCCATGTCGTGAGCCAGCCGGCGCTGGCCCCCTACAAGCCGGTCGAATGGAAGCCGGGCGTCGAATTCCAGACCGACGAGGAACTCGCAAGGCTGGCCGGCGATATCGCCAGCACCATCTTCCATCCCGTCGGCACCACCAGGATGGGCAGGGACGGGGATCCCGAGGCTGTGGTCGACAGCCATCTGCGCGTGCGTGGCGTTGACGGCCTGCGTGTGGTCGACGCCGGCGTGATGCCGGCGATCACCAGCGGCAACACCAACTCGCCGACCCTGATGATCGCCGAAAAAGCAGCGCGCTGGATCGCCAAGGGAGAGTGAGGCTTGTTCAGGCCGGCTGACGGCAGCCTTCCAGGATTTTGCCAATCTCCGGCCGGCAGGAACCGCAATTCGTGCCTGCCTTCAAGGCCGTGCCGATCGCCTCGATGCTGCAGGCGCCGCTGCGTGCGGCCGCCTCGATACGGGCCTGGTCGATGCCGAAACAGGCGCAGACCTGTCGGCTGGGGCGGATACCCGGATTGGGTGCGCGGCCCGCGAGAATGAAACGGCGCGTGGCGGCGTCGATCCGCTCCCGGGCCAGCAGGTCCGTGGCCCAGGCTGCGCCCTCCTCATCCCGATGTGGGCCGGTCGAGAGCAGGATCTCGAGGCGGTGATCCACGATCGAGGCCGAGCGGTAGAGATCGGCGGCGGGATTGCGCTGGTGCAGTGGGCTGGCCCACAGATTGAGCCAGTTCGACAGAAGATCGTGCAGAGGCCCCGGCGCGCGCGGGCTGGCGAAATGGACGATCTCGCCATGAGCGACGGTCATGCGGGCATGGCTGAGCCAGGCCGGCATGGGCAGGCGGTGGCGCGAGGCGATGAAGCCTTCCGCCTGCATCATCCAGTGCCGGATTGCGGCCGGCACCGTCTTTGAATCGGGCTGGCCGGAGATGGGATCGGTATGGGCATGCACGAGGGAGCCGACGCGGGCGCGGGCGGCGCTGGCGTCGGTCCAGTGGATCGGCGCGAAGATCGAACCGGGTTGCTGGCTGTCGGTGACCACCACCCGCAGTTCGACTTGGCCCTCGCCGGTGCTCACGACGGCGAAGGCGCCGTCTAGCAGGCCGAAACGCTCGGCATCGGCGGGATGCACTTCCACGAAGGGGGCATTGCGATGCTGGGCCAGGCGCGGGCTGAGCCCGGTGCGGGTCATGGTGTGCCAGTGGTCACGCACCCGGCCGGTATTGAGCAGGAGCGGATGCTCGACGCTTGGCTCGGCCGACAGCGCCGGCGGAGCTAGTGGGACGAGGCGGGCGCGGGCATCGGCATGCGCGAAGCCGCCTTCAGCGAACAGGCGCGGCGTGCCGGTGTCCCGGCCCGATGGCAGCGGCCACTGCACGGGCTCCAGGGCGTCATAGGCTTCGTCGGCGAGTTCGGCGAGGCCACCGATATCGAACAGACGCGTGCCGTCATTCTCGAAGGCGGACAGCGCGGCATGCTCGCGGAAGATCGCCGCGGGCGAGGTGTAATCGAAGGCTTCGGCATGGCCGAGTCTCTTGGCGACCTCGCAGATCTGCCACCAGTCGGGCTGCGCCTCGCCGGGAGGCGCAAGGAAGGGGCGCTGGCGCGAGATACGCCGCTCCGAATTGGTGACGGTGCCGTTCTTTTCGCCCCAGGCAGCCGATGGCAGCACCACGGTCGCGGCATCGGTGAGGCCGTCGACATGGGCGCTGATCTCCGAGACGGCGAGGAAATCGAGCTTGCGCAGGGCTGTTCGCATGGCGTTGGCGCGCGGCAGGCTGGCGGCTGGATTGGTGCAGAGCACCCATACCGCGCGGATCTCGCCGCGCTCGATCGCTTCGAACATCGAGACCGCCTTGCAGCCTTCCTTCTCGGCCATGTGCGGGGCGCCCCAGAAGCGGCCGACGCGATCCACCTCGGTCGGCGAAAAGCCCATATGGGCGGCAAGCTGGTTGGCGAGGCCGCCAACCTCACGCCCACCCATGGCATTGGGCTGGCCGGTGAGCGAGAAAGGGCCGCAGCCGGGCCTGCCGATACGGCCAACTGCGAGATGGGCATTGAGGATGGCGTTCACCTTGTCGGTGCCCTGGGCCGACTGGTTGACCCCCTGGCTGAAGCAGGTGACGACGCGCGGCGTCTCGATCCACCAGTCGAGGAAGGTGGCGAGGTCCTGCTCCGTCAGGCCGCAACGGAGGGCGGCTTGCGTCCGGCTCGGGGCGATCTCGCGCGCGTTGCCGAGGACGGCTTCGATCCCGTCTGTGTGGCGGATGACATAATTTTCGTCGATGGCGCCCCTCTCGGCGATCTCCACCAGCAGGCGGGCGAACAGCACGCTGTCCATGCCCGGTGCGACGGCAAGATGCAGATCGGCGCTGTCGGCTGTGACAGTCCGCCGGGGGTCGATGACCACGATGCGGGTGCCGCGCTTCTTCTTCGCCTGTTCGATGCGCTGCCAGAGCACGGGATGGCACCAGGCTGTGTTGGAACCGGTCAGCACGACGAGATCGGCCTCGTCGAGATCCTCATAGCAGCCCGGCACGATGTCGGCGCCGAAGGCGCGGCGATGGCCGGCGACCGTGGAGGCCATGCACAGGCGCGAATTGGTATCGACATTGGCCGAGCCGATGAAGCCCTTCATCAACTTGTTGGCGACGTAATAGTCTTCGGTCAACAATTGGCCGGAGAGATAAAGAGCTACCGCATCGGGACCATGGCGCTCGATGGTTTCCCTGAACCCCCTGGCGACGGCATAGAGGGCGCGGTTCCAGGTGGTGCGAACGCCATGGATGGTGGGATGGACGAGGCGATGCCCGGTGGCCAGCGTCTCGCCGAGTGCGGCACCCTTGACGCAGAGCCGGCCCTGGCTGGCGGGATGGGCGACATCCCCGGCGATGGCGGCACCACCCTTGCCGTCGGCGGTGGCGACGACCCCGCAGCCGACCCCGCAATAGGCGCAGGTGGTGCGCACGGGGGCCTGGACGGGTTCGATCATCGAGGGATCGGGGGTGGGCATGGAGACGTTCATGGGCGGAGTCTCCGGGGCCGGGACAAGAAGGCGCGCTCCGCCTGTTTCATCGCGCCACCCCTTCAATAAACATCGGCCTGGTAGCGGCCGGCCTTCTTCAGGCCGTTGACGAAACTTGCCGCCTCCTCGGTCGAGCGGGCGCCCCATTGCGCCACGATGTCGACGAGGGCGCGTTCGACGTCGCGCGCCATGCGCTTGGCGTCGCCGCAGACATAGAAATGCGCGCCCTCGGCCAGCCAGCGCCAGAGATCGGCACCGACCTCGCGCATGCGGTCCTGCACGTAGAACTTGCCCTCGGCATCGCGCGACCAGGCGAGGGAGAGGCGCGTGAGCAGGCCGCTCTCGCGCATGGCAGCGAATTCCTCCTCATAGAAGAAATCATGGTCGCGATGCTGGTGGCCGAAGAATAGCCAGTTGCGCCCGCTGGCGCCCTCGGCCTTGCGTTCCTGCAGGAAGGCGCGGAACGGAGCGACCCCGGTGCCCGGTCCGACCATGATCACCGGCGTCTCGCCGTTCTCGGGCAGTCGAAAGCCGTGGGCCTTCTGTACATAGACCCTGAGTTCCTCGCCCTCGGCGATGCGCTCGCCCAGAAAGGTGGAGGCAACGCCCAGCCTGTCGCGCGCGCCGATGCGATAGCGCACCGTATCGACGGTGAGCGAGATCCGGCCCGGATTGGCCTTATGCGAGGAGGAAATCGAATAGAGCCGCGGCTGCAAGGGATCGAGGGCCTCGAGGAAGGCCTCGGCCCCGGGGCGGATGCCCTGGAACTTGTAGAGCACGGCGAGCACGTCGAGAGATGCCGCGTCCCCGTCCGGATCCTCGCCATTGGCCAGCGTCCGGGCCTTGCGGCGCAGGTCGCCGGTGCTGAGATAGGACAGGAGCTGAAACAGGCTGTCGGGCGGCGTGCCGAGCGAGACATCCTCGATCAGCCTGTCGCGCAGGCTCTTGCCCTCGATCAGGGCTTCGGGCCGGGCTCCGAGCAGGGCGATGATCTGGTCGGCCAGGCCTGCCTTGTTCTTCGGAATCACGCCGAAACTATCGCCTGCGATATAGTCGAGCCCGCTGCCGGATAGGTCGAACTCGACATGCCAGGTGGTCTTGGCGGATTTTTCGCCGTTGAGCCGACGCCGCGAGAGAAAGCGTGCGGCAACCGGATTGTCGCGCGAGCGGCCGGGCAGGCCGGCGGCAGGGGGATGGCCGGCCTCGGTCGCATCGACATCGACCTTCGCGTCGGGGCTTGTGGTCGAAGCGGTGCCGTCCTGCCCGATCTCCTGCGCCAGGGCCTTGAGCATGCGGGCAGTCTCCTTGCCGCCCGGCGCACACAAGGTGAGGCGCTCCTCCTTGCGCAGGAAGAGCGCATTGGCATAGTCGGCGCAGTTGTAGCCGCATTGACCGCAATCCTGCTGCGCCATCGCCGCCATCAGGCGCGGTGCCAGCGGCCTGTCCTTGGCCAAGGCGAGGCGCTCGTCTATGCCCATGCTTGGATCGTGCCAGGGCGCCTCGTCATTGTCGGCCAGGGCAGGGCCTGCGGCCTGATCGAGCCCAGCCTTGTCGAGGGGCGGCAGATCCGCAGGGGCCATGCCGCCCTGGGCGGCGAGGACAGCACCAAAGAATCCGTCGAGCCAGGCTCTTTGCTCCGGGCTGAAGGGCGCTCCTTCGGGAATGAGTGAACGCTGGGGCGGGACGGCGATCATGTTCATGCGCCTGCAAGCTCCCTGCCGTCGACCAGGCCGCGCAAGGCTTCCGGCTCGTGCCTGATAGTGAAGGCCTGGAAGCTTTCCGTGGGGCCCTCGCGATGCTCGAGATAGAGGCGCAGCAGGCCTTCGACCTTCACGGGGCAATCCTCGGCCCGGATCTCCTTCCAAAGTTCGCGGCCGATCCGCGGCTGGTCGCCATAGCCGCCGCCAACCACGATCGAATAGCCCTCGGCCTGGTCGCCCTCCTGGTTGAGCGTCACCTTGGCGCCGATCAGGCCGATGTCGCCGATATAATGCTGGGCGCAGGAATGGTGGCAGCCAGTGAGGTGGACGTTCACCGGCACGTCGAGCGCCAAACGCGCATCGACATACTCGGCGATCTCCAGGGCGTGCTCCTTGGTATGGGCGGCGGCGAATTTGCAGCCGGTGGCGCCGGTGCAGGCCACTAGGCCGGCGCGCAGGGAGCTCGCCTTCCAGTCGAGGCCGAGCGCCTCGATCGCCGCCTTGGCCTCCGCCACCTTCGCGTCAGGAACGCCGGAGATCAGCAGGTTCTGCCAGACAGTGAGGCGGATGTCGCCATCCCCGAAATCGCGGGCGATGGCGGCGAGGCCGCGCATCTGGCTGGCGTCCATTCGGCCAACGGCCAGGGTGACGCCGATCCAGTTCAGGCCTGGCTGACTCTGGGGGTGCACGCCGATATGAGCCAGGCGGTCGAAGGCGGGGCGGGGCTCGACCCCGTCCTCGGACAGGCGGGTGAGCTTGCGGCCGAGCTTGGCTTCCACCGCCTCGAGATAGGCCTCGAAGCCGATGGCATCGAGGACATATTTCATGCGCGCCTTGGTGCGGTTGGTGCGGTCGCCCTTGTCGGTGAACACTCGCACGATGGCATCGGCGATGGCGCAGCATTCCTCCGCCTTGCAGAACACGCCGGTGGGCCGGGCGAGGTCGCGATGGCCGGTGATGCCGCCGAGCACGAGGCGGAACCAGGTCTCGCCGCCGATGCGCGCGGCCTGGAAGCCGATATCGTTGGTCTCCTCCAGCGTGGCGATGCGCCCGCCGCCGTCAAAGGCGACGTTGAACTTGCGCGGCAGGCCATAGAGCGAGCGGTCATTGAGGATGTGATAGTGCCATTCGCGGGCGAGCGGTCTGGTGTCGGCCAGTTCCTGCGGATCGATGCCGGCGGTGGCCGAACCCGTGACGTTGCGGATATTGTCGGCTCCCGAGCCGCGCGAGCACAGGCCGAGATCCTGGATGGCTTCGACCACGCGCGGTGCATTGTCCGGCATCACCTCGCGGATCTGCAGATTGGCCCGTGTGGTGACATGGGCATAGCCCCCGCCCATGCGCTCGGCGACATCGGCCATGCCGGCGAACTGCCAATGAGTGAGGATACCATTGGGAATGCGCAGGCGGACCATATAGCTCGACTGCGCGGGCGCTACATAGAACAGGCCGAAATAGCGCCAGCGGAAATTGTCTTCGGGCTTGGGAAAGGCGCCGTCCCTGGCCTGCGCCTTCAGGCGTGGATAGGCATCGAAGGGATGTTCGGCCCGCTTCCATTTCTCCTGGTCGACGAGCTTGCCGCCACCGGCGGTCACGGCATCCTGCGCCTGAAGGTGCGTGGCGTCCGGGCCCATGGGGATCGGTGCCGTCGCAGCGGGCGCAGCCTTGGCACTGCCGACGGCCTGCATGCCCGAGACGAAGCCTTCGAGATAGCGCTTCTGGTCGGAGGTGAAATCGCTGCCCATCATGCGGCCTCCCTCAGAACCCACGAAGGGGCGGTTTCGCAGAAGGCGCGGCCGAAGATCAGGCTCTCGCGAATGGCGGAGATGTCGCTGCCCCGTCGGATCAGATCCTTGTACCAGACGGCGTCCTCGGCCTCGCCGACCATGGCGGCACCGATGAGGCGGTTATCCTTGAGGACCAGGCGCTTGCATAGCCCGGCGCCACGATCCTCCAGCAGGATGTCGTCATGACCCTCGCCGAGGAAGTCACCGGCCGAGAAGACCGGAATGCCGGAGACTTTGAGGTTGGTCGACAAAGCGGTGCCTTCATAGGCTGCCCCGGTGTCGCCGCCCCAGCGACGCGCCAGCACGCGTGCCTGCTCATAGGCCGGCTCGACGAGGCCGTAGACCTGGCCGCGATGTTCGGCGCATTCGCCGATGGCGTGGATGAAGGGCACCACGGTGGCAAGGCCGTCATCCACCTGGATGCCGCGTCCAACCGGCAGGTCGGCAGTCTTGGCGAGGCCAGTATTGGGGCGCACGCCCACGGCGACCACCACCATGTCGACGGGCAGGCGGGAACCGTCGGCGAAGATGAGGGCCTCGGCCCTGTCCTCGCCTGCGACCTCCTGGGTCTGGGCATTGAGCAGGATGCGGATGCCCTTGTGCTCCACCGCCCGCTTGAGGAAGGCCGCCGTCCGTCGGTCGAGCTGGCGTTCCATCAGGCGCTCCATGACATGGACCAGGGTGACCTTGGCGCCGCCCTTGGCCAGGCCATAGGCCGCCTCGATGCCCAGCAGCCCGCCGCCGATCACGGCGATGCGTCGGTTGAGGCGAGCGGCTTCCTGCAAGGCGGGCAGGTCGGCGAGGTCGCGGAACGTGGTCACGCCCGGCAGAGCCATCCCGGGAACGGGCAGGAGGATGGCGGAAGAGCCGGTCGCCAGCACGACCCGGTCGAAGGATAGGGCGGCGCCATTGGCGAGATGGGCGGTGCGGGCGGCCGGATCGAGGCCGGTAACGGTCTGCCCGGTAACGAGACGAATGCCCTGTGCGTCATACCAGGCCTCGTCCCGCAGCGTGATGCCGTCCCGGCCGATATCACCGGCGAGCAGGGCCGAGAGCAGCACGCGGTTGTAGCCCGGCCGCGGCTCGGCGCCCACGACGGTGGTCTCGAACCGTCCCGGCGCGTGGGCAGCGATTTCCTCGCACAGCCTGACGCTGGCCATGCCGTTGCCGATGATCAGGAGCTTCTCGGTCATGTCTCGATCCTCAGATCCAAACCATTGCAGATTCCGGCTATTTCGGATTCCGGCCATTTCAGATTCTGGCGGTGGCGGTGCCGCCCTCGAGGGTCCAGGTCGTGCGCCAGCGGCGCTTGACCCGGGTGAGGGCGGCCAAGGCCAGCACCGCCAGCAAGGCGAAGATCAGGAAGCCGGCCTGGTAGGTGCCGGTGAACTGCTTGGAGAGGCCGAGGCTCGAGGCGAGGTAGAAGCCGCCGACACCGCCCGTCATGCCGACCAGCCCGGTCATCACGCCCATCTCGGCCTGGAAGCGCTGCGGCACGAGCTGGAACACCGCGCCGTTGCCCATGCCCAGGGCGAGCATGGCGACGACGAGGATGCCGAGGCCGAGCCAGAGTTGGGCGAAGCCGAAACTGGCCAGGATCAGCGCAATGGCTGCTGCGGCATAGAGAACGCTGAGGACACGGATGCCGCCGAAGCGATCGGCGATGGCGCCGCCAATGGGACGGAACAGTGAGCCGGCGAACACGCAGGCCGCCGTGCAATAGCCCGCCGTGACGGCGTCGAGCCCGTATTGGGTGTTGAAATAGAAGCCGAGCGAGGAGGCGAGGCCCGAAAAGCCGCCGAAGGTGACGGCATAATAGAACATGAACCACCAGGCGTCGGGCTGGCGCAGGATCCTGGCATATTCGCCGAGCGACTTGGCAGGCGGCTGGTTGGGGCTGTCCTTGGCGCAGAGGAGATAGACGATAAGGGCGACAACCAGCGGAATGGCGGCAAGGCCGATGACATTGGTCCAGCCCACCATGGTGGCGAGCAAAGGCGCGAACAAGGCGGCGAACACGGTGCCGGAATTGCCGGCACCCGCGATGCCCAAGGCGACGCCCTGATAATGCGGGGGATACCAGCGCGAGGCGAGCGGCAGCGCCACCGCGAAGGATGCGCCGGCCATGCCCAGGATGAGGCCGAGCAACAGCAACTGGCTGTAGGAGCCGATGCCCACGGCCCAGAAGCCAAGGAGGCCGGCGATCACCACGATCTGCGCCAGGATACCCGTCAGCTTGGGCCGGAGATAATCGACCAGGAAGCCGTTCACCACGCGCAGGAAGGCGCCGGCAAGCACGGGCAGGGCCACCATCAGCCCTTTCTGGGCAGCGTCGAGATGAAGGTCGCCGGCAATCTGCACGGCGAGGGGGCCGAGGATCACCCAGACCATGAAGCTCATGTCGAAATAGAAGAAGGCGGCGAAAAGGGTGGGCCAATGCCCGGCCTTGAGGAAGTCTCGCGTCTGCATCGTCGTGTTCCGCGTGCTGAAGTCGCCAAAACAAAAAGCCGCCGAACCATCCCCGCCGACAAAGGGCGGCAGGGATGGTTCGGCGGCGTTGCCGTTTTGCGCCCGTCACTGAGCGCCGGGCTTTTCGGCCCAAAATCTTCAAGGAAAGCCGCTTATCGGGCCGTCATTGACCCTGCTGCGGAAAGAGACCTGCGTCTCTCACTGTGTGCAGTTTAGAAGCAGGCTGCTTTTTTAGGCAAGATCAAATATTGTGCGCCGCAGCATGGTTTTGCCGATATTTTTGGCGCGAGGCAGGAAACGACGATGGAGTGTCAGCCTCACAGCTCCATCAGGTGATGGAGCTGTGCTGACAATTTGCCTGCCGGCATTTCAGCCGGAGGCTGACACTCTAAATGAGCGCAGATAACCTTCGATGTCGTCGGGATCGAACAGCCTGCCGTCGAAGAAGCCGTCAGGGCCGAGCACCATGGTGCCGTGGCGCGAGGCGACCGGTGTCGCCTGCCGCAAGGCACCCTCGACCTTGGCACTGGCGCGGGGCAGGTCGATGCCAGTACCGGCGAGGGCGGCGCGATAGAGGTCCGGGCGATAGACCTGGCCGACCCGCTGGGCCAAGGCGGTGCTGTAATCCACCTGGCCCCAGCGCACCATCTGCGAATAGAACCAGAGGGCATGGCTCGCCCAGGGGAAGTTGGCAGCGTGGTCGTGGAAGACCAGGAAGTCGGGAATCTCAGCCGCGGCCTCGTGCCGGCGGCGCACCAGCACGCCGCTGAGCGCCTGCCCGATGATCTCGGGTGGCCGGTCGAGATAGTCAGGCGCGGCGAGGATATGGGCCAACTCGCTGCGATTACCGGCATCACCAGCCCAGCGGGCCGCGCCATGCAACGCACGCAGCAGTGCGGCGAGCCGATCGGGAGTGCGTTCGGCGAAATCGGCACGCAAGCCGAGCACCTTCTCGGGGCCTTGGCGCCACAAGGTGGATTTGGTCACCGCGATCACGCCGACCCCGGCCTCGACCGCCAGCGAGTTCCAGGGCTCGCCCACGCAGAAGCCGTCGATCTGGCCTTCCCGCATGGCGTCGACCATGAAGGGCGGCGGCAGCACCACCAGCCGGATATCCCTGTCGGGATCGATGCCGGCGGCGGCCAGCCAATAGCGCAGCTCGTAATTATGCCCCGAAAAGGGATGGACGACGGCGAGGGTAAGGGGCGCCTGTCCCGCCGCCGGCCGTTTGGCGACGACCTTGGCAAGCGCGGCGCCGATGGTGGCCGGGCCGGCGTCAAGATCTGCACCCTCTTCTTCCATCCGGGCGAAGAGCGTCGGCGCGAGCGTGATGGCGTTGCCGCCGAGGCCCAGCGAGAAGGGGGCGATCATCGGCACCTCGACATGCCCCAGGCCGAGCGTGGAGGCGATTGGCATCGGCCCAAGCATATGGGCGGCGTCGAAATGGCCGAGCATGACGCGATCGCGGATATTGGCCCAGGACGTCTCGCGCGCCAGCTTGAGTTCGAGGCCCTCAGCTGCGGCGAACCCTTTTTCCTTGGCGACGACCAGGGGCGCGGCGTCGACGAGCGGGATGAAGCCGAGCGTCAGATCCGCGATGCCGTCCCTGCCCTTGTTGCTCATCGCCCATGCTCCCGGATTTCTTCGCTGTCCGCGCCGTGACCGCTCATCATCAGCCTATCTGTCCAGAAGCTTGGCGGCGGTGACGAGGCTGCGCGCCACCTCGGCCACACGCCGGCTTTCATTCATCGCGGTCTTGCGCAGCAGGGCATAGGCCTCCTCCTCGCTGATGCCCCGCCGCTTCATGAGAATGCCTTTCGCCTTGTCGATGGTCTTGCGATCCTCCAGGGCCTGGCGCGTACGGTCGAGTTCCTCGCGCAGGCGATGGAAGGCGTTGAAGCGGCTGATGGCCATGTCGAGGATCGGCCGGACGCGTTCCTTGCGCAAGCCATCGACTACATAGGCCGAGACGCCGGCATCGATGGCCGCCTCGGTGGCGGCCTTGTCGGACTGGTCCACGAACATCACCACCGGGCGATGCACGCTGCGGGAGACCTGGAACATCTGCTCCAGGACGTCGCGATTGGGGTTCTCCAGATCGATGAAGATGACGTCGGGATCGGCGTCGACGACCTGCCGCAGCAAATGTCGCATGTCATTAATGATGGTGACGCGATCGTGCCCCGCCTCGCGCAGGCCTTCCTCGATGACCGAAGCCCTCATGGCATTGTCGTCGATCAGCAGGACATGCAGGGGCGCATCGTTCATTCCCGCAATTTCGGGCGAGAGTACTGACGAAGCAAGGCGCGATATTAGGCATCGTGCCGCAAGGGCGTGCGTGGCGCGGCATTGCATTCGCGCATGAAGTTGCGTAAAAACGCATAAACATGCAGATAGGCGCGAGAGCGAGCAATAGGGGAAGGCTATGGCAAATCCAATCAAGGCGGTGGTATTCGATCTCGGCGGCGTGCTGATCGACTGGAACCCTCTCTATCTCTACCGCCGGCTCCTGCCGGATGAAGAGCGCGCCCGCCGCTTCCTGGCCGAGGTCTGCACGCCGGCGTGGAACGGCCAGTTCGACGCCGGCAAGCCCTTCGCCGAAGGGGTGGCCGAGCTCTCAGCTCAGTTTCCCCATCATGGCGAGCTGATCTCGGCCTTCCACACGCGTTGGTCCGAGATGCTTGGGGGCGCCATCGAAGGGACGGTCGCCATCCTGGAGGAATTGCGCCGGCAGGATGTGGCCCTGCATGCGATCTCGAACTGGTCGTCCGAAACCTTTCCGATCGCGGCCGAGCGCTACGCTTTTCTTACGCATTTCGAGGTGCTGATCGTCTCGGGCGAGAGAAAACTGGCCAAGCCGGATCCGGCGATTTTCGAGCTTTTCCTGCGGGAAGCCGGCTTGCCGGCCAGCGCTTGCGTCTTCATCGACGACAATGCTGAGAATATCGCAACGGCCTCACACCTCGGTTTCAAGGCGATCCGCTTCAGTGACCCCGAAGCCCTGCGCCGGGATCTGGGTACTCTCGGCCTGCTGGGTGTTCAATCGGCCGTGTGAACGCTTTCGCTGCGCTTCGACCTCTCAGCGCCAGCCCGACGTGCGCCCGACGGCTGTGCGGAAGCTCTCGCGCCAGCGCGCGCGGGGGGCGTCCTTGGGCTCGTAGAACTTCCGGTTCGAAGCCGAGACGGCCGGTATTTCCACACCAATGCCGAGGGCCGCGAGCTGGGCTGTGCCAAGGGCCGTGGTTTCGTCGAAATCGGACAAGGCGACGGCTTTGCCGGCGCTGTCGGCCAGGAACTGGCAGAAATAGGGGCTGCGCGACAATCCGCCATCGATGGCGATCACATCGCCGGTCTCTACTTCGGCCTCCATTGCTGCCAGGATATCGCAGGTCAGCAGCGCAATGCCTTCCAACAGGGCCTGGCGCAGATCCTCGAAATCGGAGGCCGGCGTCAGGCCGATGATGAGCGGGGCGGCCGAGCGATCCCAATGCGGACAGGCCAGGCCTGAAAAGGCAGGCACGAAGACGAGCCCGCGTTCGATCGCCGGTGGCCGCCGGAATTCGTGGAAATCGGCAACGCTGCCGGCGATACCTGTTTTGATCGCCCATTCGATACTCGAGCCGACATCATAGACGCCGCCATCGAGGGCGTAGGTCAGGCGATCGCCGATATGCCAGGCCACCGTCGGCAAGAGGCCGCCGGTCAGTGCGGGTGCCTTGGGGATTGTCGAGGTGACGGCCAGGCAGAAGGCACCGGTGCCGAAAGTGATCTTGAGGTCGCCAGCGCGGCGGCAGCGATGGCCGTAGAGCGCGGCCTGCTGGTCGACCAGAGAGGCGGTGATCGGCCCGGTTGGCGTCTGCCCGAAGGCCGCGACGGTCGGCCGGATCGGCGGCAGGCTGTCGAGGGGCACGCCGAACAGCGCGCAGAGTTCCTCGTCCCAGGCCCCCGTTGCCAGATTCATCAAGGAGGTGCGGGAAGCCGTAGTCGCGTCGGTGGCGAACTCACCCGTCAGGCGCTGCAGGAAGAAGGCATCGGTGGTGCCCAGGCGCAGCCGTCCCGCGGCACGCGCCTTGGCGACATCGGGCAGGTTGTCGAGCATCCAGCGGAACTTGGTGGCGGAGAAATAAGAATCGAGCGGCAAGCCGGCCCGCTCCAGCACGGTCGCGGCCTTGCCGGCCGCCCGCAACTTTTCGGCCATGTCTGCCGTACGGCCGTCCTGCCAGACGATCACGGGAGAAAGAGGCTTGCCCGATTCAGCGTCCCAGGCCAGGCAACTTTCTCCCTGGTTGGAAAGGCCGATTGCTGCTGCCGGGCCGGCGGTCTCCAGGCAGATCCGGATATTGGCCAGCAATTCCTCCGGATCATGCTCGACCCAACCTGGATTGGGATGATGCTGGCCATGCCGGATCGCCTTGACGATGGCGACGGCGCCGTCCTCACCCACCACGAGAGAGCGGGTGGAGGTGGTACCCTGGTCGATCGCAACGATGTTTGCCATCGAGAACTGCTCCTATCGCGGCTTGCGATCCGAGAAAGCCAGCGGGGAATCGCAAGCACGCTTCCGACAATATCTAGAATATAAGTACGGTTTTACCAAAACGGCGTTTGGCATAGCAGCCTCATGGCGAGATGCCTCTGCCATGGCGTAGCTCAAGGGTGAGTTCGGTTGCGGCGGGCGGGATGACGAGGTGCTCGAGCGGCACCAGGACACGCCGTTCGGGCCCCGACGAGATCGAACGGGACCATAGCACGGTGTCGCCGGCCGTCAGCGCCAAGGTCCCCTTCAATCTCTCGCTGAGACGCAGTTGCAGTGCGGGAAGGGCCCGCGGCAGCGTCGCCCTGTCGATTTCCTTGACGTCGATTTCCTTGACGTCGATTTCTTGGGGCATCACCAGCTTGATGCCCGCGCCGGTACGGATGGGAATGGCGGCCTGGCGCGGCGGCAGCCCGCCCTCAAGGTCTCGGGCGATGCTGCCGGCGATGCGCCGTGCCTCCGCCCAGCACCAGCCGGCGGTCTCCACGGGCCGGAGCAGATTGCCGGCGGCGAATATTGTGGGCGCGCGGGTACGGCCAAAGGCATCGACGATCGGGCCGCCGCTGCCCTGGTCGATCGCCAGGCCGCCGAGGCGCGCCAGGGCCGATTCCGGCGTGAAGGCACCGGTGAACAACACCCCGTCGCAGTCGATGCTGCGGTTTCCCGCTTCCGAGCGTGCAATCACCTCCTGTACCCGGCCCTTGCCGGCGATGGTGCCGATTTCGGTGCGGTAGTGCACGGGAATGCCGAGCAGGCGCGGCAGCAGCCAGAAGGGAAAGCGGGCCGTCGGATAGGCGTTTGGCTCGATCACGGCGGCCGGGCGGATGCCGCCCGACAGGCAGGTGAGGATGGCTGACATCGCCACCAGTTCGGTACCGACGATCACGGGCCGACGGAAGGGCGCGAGCTTCTCCAGATGCACATAGGCCTGCAGGGCTGCCGTGTTGAGAATGCCGAGCGGGCGCTCGCCCGACACCAGCCGTGCGGCACGCGAGGCCTCGCGCGTGCCGGTGGCCAGCAGGATGCGCCTCGGCCTGTAGTCGACGGGGCCGTCGGGTGACACCGCCTTCACAACGCCGTCCTGGACCGAGAGCACGCTATGCCGGGTGAGGATCTCGACGCCGCGTTCCCTAGCCCGGGCTTCAAGCCGGGCGGCATAGCCTGTGCCCGAGAGAATGCGGTGGAATTCGCGCATGCCGAAGGGCGAGTGGCCGCAATGGCGGGGAATGCCGCCCACGACCGTGTCGCGCTCGAGCAGCACGACCTTGCCGATGCCGAGTTCCTTCAACGCTGTCGCGGCCGACAGGCCGGCAGGGCCGCCGCCGACGACGAGAACATCCGGAGCCATGACCTTGGCCGCACTCATCGCGCTGCTCCGCTGTCGAGAGGCATGGCGAAACGGCCCTGGGTCAGGCTGGCCAGCCTGGCACTGCAGTTGAAGCCCTGGCAGCGCCCCATGGCGCAACGCGTGCGGCGTTTCAGACCGCCGAAATCGCCGGCGGCCAGCGGGCGGGACAGAGCGGTCTCGATCTCGCGCCTGGTCACCAGTTCGCAGTGACAGATGATTTCCTCATAATCCGGCCGGTCATAGTCGCGCGGCAGGTGCTCGGCCAGATTGGGAACCGGCCCGGGCGGGGATGCCTCGACCGGTGCGGTCCTCCCGCCGGCCTCGAAGTGGAGGCGCAGCACATGGCGGGCAATGCCGAGTGAGGCGGACAGGCCGGTCGAGCGAATGCCGCCGACGCTGATCCAGTTGCGTTCGGGATAGGCGTCGATGCGATAGTCCTTGCGCTCGGTGGCTGGCCGCAGCCCGGCATAGCAGGCGGTCACCGGCATGTCGGCCAGAGCCGGCAGGATCTCGACGCCCCGGCGGATCAGGGCTTCGAGCGCGTCGTGATCGACATCGGCCCGGTCCCGGTCCTGCTGTTCTTCCGCGGTTGGACCGACGAGCAGGTTGCCGAAGACCGTGCGCGTGACCACAACCCCCTTGGTGCGCTCATTGGGCACCGGCAGGATGATGGCTGAAGCCAGCTTGTAGGCCGCCTTGTCGAAGACCACGAACTGGCCCTTGCGCGGGCGGATCTCGAAGGCGCAGTGGCCGAGGAGCGCGTGGTCGATCTCATCGCCATGGTTGCCGGCGCAATTGATCACGCCGCAGGCCACGACAGGCCCGGCCGTGGTTTCGAGGCGCCAGACCTGGCCATCGAACTGGCCGCCGGTGACACGAGTGCCGCGCAGGACGGTGGCGCCATGCGCCATGGCCTGCTCGACATAGGCGAGAAAGGGGCTCCAGGGATCGATGAGCGCTTCATCCGGCACGAAGAGGGCTGATCGTGCTGCTTCGGACAGGCTCGGCTCCCTGGCGCGCAGCTCCGCGCGGCCGATCAGCGCGACATTGTCGATGCCGTTCTCCAGCGCCTTGACGCGGATACCCTCCAGGCCGGCTTCCTCGGCCTCGTTCCAGGCGACGACGAGGGCGCTGCTGCGCAGCAGCGGCAACCCCATGGCCTCGTGGATCTCGAGATATTCGGCATGGCCGGCGCGGATGCAGGCGAGCTCCAGGCTGCCGGGCGGGGCATCGAAACCCGTATGCAATATGGCGCTGTTGGCCTTGCTGGCGCCGGAGAGGATATCGCCACCGGCCTCGATCAGGGTGACGGCGAGCCCCTCCAGCGCAAAGCGGCGGGCGATCGCGCATCCCACGACCCCAGCGCCGATGATGGCGACATCGCTGACCATTGTGCCGTCTTCCCCCAGGCCGCTCCCGGCGCGAGCCTGTCCCGCTATCTGAGCAAATTCGCGGCTGCTTCGCTACTGGCTGAGGAAGGAGATGAGCTTGGCTTGATCCCGCAAGGGGAGAAGGTGGCGGCAGCGGGATGAGGAGCGAACCTCCACTCCTACATTATTCGATCACCGTCAAAGATTCATATTTAATATATAGAAATAGTAGTCTAATGTGCCTAGCTCCCATCAAGCGGCGCTGTGCGTGCCGCAGCGAAGACGAGACCAGGCATGACGCGCTACAGGCTGAGTTTGCTCGACAAGAGTCCCCTTGCTTCCGGTGATGAGGCCCCTGACGCCCTCAAGCGCACCATTGCCCTGGCCCAGGCGGCGGAGCGGCTTGGCTACCACCGTTTCTGGGTTGCCGAACACCACAACGCCCCCGAACTCGCCAGCTCCGCCCCCGAAGTGCTGATCGCCTTCCTGCTGGCCAACACGGCCCGAATCCGCATCGGGTCGGGTGGGGTGATGCTGCAGCATTACAGCGCCTACAAGGTGGCGGAGGTCTTCAATCTCCTCGCTTCGCTGGCGCCGGGACGGGTCGATCTCGGCATCGGCAAGGCGCCGGGCGGGTTGCCGCTGGCGACGCGCGCGTTGCAGGGAGCCCATGACCCCGCCCGCAAGCCGGGCTTTGCCGAGCAGCTCGACGATCTCGGCCGCTTCCTCGACGGGCCGGTTGCGGCCGGCGAGACGCTAGCCGGCCTGAGCGCGACGCCGCGGCCACCCGTGACGCCCGAGCGTTTCCTGCTGGGAGCGAGTGTGGAAAGCGCCGAACTTGCGGCCACCAGGGGCTGGCAGTTCGTGTTCGCCCGCCACCTCAATGGCGACGATGTGCTGCTTGCCGATGCCGTCGCCGCCTATCGCAGCAAGGCCGGGCGACCACCTCTGGTGGCGGTGGCTGCCATCGTCGCCGACAGTGCCGCCGAGGCAGCGCGCCAGGCCGCCGGATTGCAGCTCTTCAAGGTGCATGTTCCAGGTGCCCAGAGCGTCACCGTCGGCAGCGAGGCGCAGGCGGAGGATTATGCCCGCCAGGCCGGTGCCAGCGAATATCGCGTCGAGCGCAAGGTGCCGAGCGTCCTCGCCGGTACGGCGGCCGACGTACTGGCGGCACTCGATCGCCTGCATGAGCGCCACGGCATCGAGGAATTCATCGTCGAGCCGGCCGTGAAGGGCGCGGCGAGGCTGGCCCTGGTCGAGCAGCTTGCCCAAGCACACGGTGTCACGGAACACGGTGTCACCGCCCGCCGGTCCCCGGCCGCGCAGCAGCCGGCGCTACGCCAAGTCATTCCCGCCTGACCGCTTAGCATTTGAGGAGAGAGATTTGAGCAGGAAACGCATTCCCTTCGGTGTGATGCTGCAGGGCCCGGGCGGCCATATGAACGCCTGGAAGCATCCGAGCGTGCCGGCCGATGCCAGCATCAATTTCGAGCATTATGTCCGCTCCGCGCGCCAGGCCGAAAAGGCCGGCATCGCCTTCGTCTTCATCGCCGACGGCCTCTATATCAACGAGGTCTCCATTCCGCATTTCCTCAACCGCTTCGAGCCGATCGCCCTGCTTTCGGCGCTGGCAGCCTCGACCTCCAGCATCGGCCTGGTCGGCACGCTCTCGACCTCCTATTCCGATCCCTTCACCGTGGCCCGGCAGTTCGGCTCGATCGACGTGATCAGCGGCGGCCGTGCCGGCTGGAACGCGGTGACCTCGCCGCTGGAAGGCTCGGCCCGCAACTATAATCGCGACAAGCACCCCGAACATGCCCTTCGCTACGAGATTGCCGGCGAGCATATCGAGGTGGTCAAGGGGCTGTGGGATAGCTGGGACGACGATGCCTTCCCGCGCAATCGCGAGACCGGCCAATATGCCGATTTCGCCAAGATGCACCGGCTCGATTTCAAGGGCCGCTTCCATGCCGCCGAAGGGCCGCTCAACCTCAGCCGCTCGCCGCAGGGCCAGCCCGTGCTGTTCCAGGCCGGTGCCTCGGATGACGGTATCAAGCTGGCCGGCCGCCATGCCGACGCGGTGTTCGCCGGTTCCGAATCCTTCGAGGACAATCGCGAGCTGTCGCGCAAGCTCAAGCAGAGCGCGCTGGCTCATGGTCGCTCGGCCGATCATCTCAAGGTGTTTCCGGGCGTCGCCCCGATCGTGGGATCGAGTGAAGAGGAGGCGGAGCGCAAATATCAGGAGATCCGCGCGCTGGTAACGGATCACGAGGCGCTGCTCTATCTCGGGCGCTTCTTCGACCATCACGATTTCACCGCCTATCCGCTCGATGAGCCCTTTCCGGAGCTCGGCGATATCGGCGCCAATAATTTCCGGGCCCATACCGATCGTATCAAGCGCGTTGCACGGGAGAAGAAGCTCACCTTGCGCGAGATCGCGCTCGATGTCGCGACCCCGCGCACCAGCTTCATCGGCACGCCCGAGGCGATCGCCGACGAGTTGATCCATTGGGCGGAGGGAGGCGCCGCCGACGGCTTCGTGCTCGGCTTCCATGTGCTGACAGCCGGACTCGACGATTTCGAGACGCATGTCCTGCCGATCCTGGAGGCGCGCGGCCATCACCGCCCGGCCCAGTTCGGCACGACGCTCAGGGACCATCTCGGCCTGCCCTACCGTGAAAGCCGCTATGCGGTCGCAGCCGGGCCGGATGCCGGCGAGGAGGCGGCCTGATGACGGCGCAGTTTCCCCCGCCCTCGGCCACGGCAGAGGCGATTGCACTCCAGGCCATCGCGACGCTGGGCGAGGAATTCGTTGCCCTGCGTCGAAAGCTGCATACTCAGCCGGAGCTCGCCTATAAGGAAGAAAAGACCAGCGCCCTGGTCGCCGGTTACCTCGAATCCTGGGGCTATGAGGTGGCGCGCAATGTCGGCGGCACCGGGGTGGTCGGTACGCTGAAAAGCGGCCGAGGCAGCAGGACCGTCGGCATCCGGGCCGATATGGACGCCCTGCCGATCACCGAGGCCACCGGGCTGCCCTATGCCAGCACGGTACCGGGGGTGATGCATGCCTGCGGCCATGACGGCCACACCTCGATCCTGCTGGCGGCTGCCAAGCACCTCGCCACGACGCGCGCCTTTTCCGGCACGCTCAGGGTGATCTTCCAGCCGGCCGAAGAGAATGGTGGCGGCGCCCGCTCGATGATCAAGGACGGGCTGTTCGAGCGCTTCCCGGTCGATGCCGTGTTCGGGCTGCACAATTGGCCCGGCGTACCCGCTGGCGAGTTCGGCTTCCTGGCGGGCCCGGCCATGGCCTCGGTGGACCTTGCCATCATCCGCATCATCGGCAAGGGCGGCCATGGCGCCAAGCCGCAGCAGGCGGTCGATCCGGTGGTGGCCAGTGCCTCCCTGGTGCTGGCGCTGCAGACGGTGGTCTCGCGCAATGTCGACCCGCTCGAGGCGGTGGTCGTCACCGTCGGTTCGATCCATGGCGGCATCGCGCCCAACGTCATCCCCGACAGCGTCGACTTGCAGCTCACCATTCGCACCTTCGATGACACTGTGCGCGAGAACGTGCGCCAACGCATCATCGAACTCGCGCAGAGCCATGCCGCTTCCTTCGGCGCGCGCGCCGAGGTCCATTATCCACGCGGCTATCCCGTGCTGGTCAATCATGCCGGGGAGACGGACTTCGCTCGGCAGGTAGCGGCCCGCCATTTCGGAGAAGAACGCATTCGCCAGGACTTCCGGCCGATCACCGCGAGCGAGGATTTCGCCTTCATGCTCAAGGAGCGGCTGGGCAGCTACCTCTTCATCGGCAATGGCGATAGCGCCGACCTGCACAACCCCCATTATGATTTCAACGATGCCATTCTCGTGGATGCGGCGCGCTACTGGGTCGCGCTGGTCCAGGATTATCTTTCCGATAATAGTGAGCCGGCAAAATGACAGATATCTTCTTCTATACGACCCCGCTCGACGAACAGGCACGTCCCCTGGTCGAGGCGCTCACCTTCGAATATCAATCGCGCTATGGCAATTATTGGGGCGAACCGGGCTCGGCGGAAATGAGCCGCTATCCCGCCGAGCTCTTCGCACCGCCCCATGGCAATTTCGTGCTGCTGCTGCGTGATGGCGTGGCTATCGCCGGCGGCGCCTTCAAGCGTTATGACGAGCACACGGCGGAATTCAAGCGCGTGTGGACCCATGTCGACCTGCGCCGCCAGGGCCTTGCCCGCAAGGTGTTGGTCGAGCTCGAGTCACAGGCCGCACGCCAGGGCTATAGTCGCATCTACCTCACCACCGGCTTTCGCCAGCCGGAAGCCGCGGGCCTCTATCTCTCGACCGGCTATACCGCTCTGTTCGACGTCACCAAGGATCCCGAAACCTACGGCTCGCTGCCCTTCGAGAAGGACATCTCCCATCTCGCCTCCGAAGTCGAGCGGTCGGTCGCAGGTGGTGCGTCGGCAGCAGACGACCGGTTGGTCGCGCTCAGCGCTGTCCGAGCCGCGCGCCAAGCGGCGCCGGAACAGGGTCAGGCTGGCCGCAAGGCAGGCTGACAGGGTCGCTTGGTCGGCCTTACTTCGCCATTTAATCTACTTTTTCTATGGACTAACTGAATCAAGAACGAAGGAAGCGCGGGATGGCCTCCACCACGGATTTCGACGGCGTACTTGCCGGGCCCCAGGCGAGCAATGCGTCCGACTATTCGCGTTATCGCGTGGTGCCGGCCCGGCATCCCTGGCGCGCGGTCGGCACGGTGGTAGCCGTCCTCATCCTCGGGGTGACCCTCTATTCGATCCTGGCCAATCCGAAATGGGGCTGGGACGTCTTCGCGCAGTATTTCGTCTCCGAGCCGGTGCTGGTCGGGCTCGCCCGCACGGTGCTGCTCACCGTGCTGGCCTCCATCTTCGGCTTCCTGCTCGGCGGTACGCTCGCCTTTGCGCGGGTCTCCAAATCGCCGCTGCTTGCCGGGATATCCTGGGGCTATATCTGGCTGCTGCGCTCGGTCCCGCTGATCGTATTGCTGCTGATCCTCAACAATCTCGGCTATCTCTACACCACGCTGGATATCGGCATTCCCTTCACCGGTATCCTGTTCGCCCAGTATAATCTGGTGGAGGTTCTCAGCCCCTTCTCGGTCGCGCTGATCGGCCTCAGCCTCAACCAGGCGGCCTTCTCGGCCGAGATCATCCGGGGCGGCATCCTGTCGGTCGACCAGGGCCAGCACGAGGCCGCGGCTGCGCTCGGCCTGTCGCGAAGCCGGCATGCCCTCGGCATCGTGTTGCCCCAGGCCATGCGTGCCATCCTGCCGAGCGGCTTCAACGAGATCATCGGCTTGGCCAAGTCGACCTCCATGGTCTACGTACTGGCGCTGCCGGAATTGTTCTACACCGTGCAGGTCATCTACCGGCGCAATCTCGAGGTCATTCCGCTCCTGATGGTGGCAACGGTCTGGTACCTCATCATCATGAGCGTGCTCTCGCTCATTCAGCTGAGGATCGAGCGCCATTATGCCAGGGGCGCTTTGCGCACTGCCCCCGCGTCCTTGCTGGAACGCATCACAGGACGCGATAATAGCCGCCAAATCAAATCAGCTCCGATAGCGCAGCCGTCAGCGCCTGCCGTTCGCAAGCCTCTGGTTTCGGCGCTGCGCCCGACCCGGCAGGAAGGCTTGATCGAGATTCATGGCCTGTCCAAGCGCTACGGCAGCCATACCGTATTGGACAATGTCAGTCTCACCGTCCGGCCCGGCGAGGTCACCGCGATCCTGGGCCCCTCCGGCGCCGGCAAGTCCACCTTGCTGCGCGCCATCAATCATCTCGAACGTGCGAGCGAAGGCTTCATCGCCATCGATGGTGAGCTGATCGGCTATGAGCGCCGCGGCAATGTGCTCTACGAGCTGAAGGAAGGAGCGATCCGCCGCCGCCGTGCCTCGATCGGCATGGTGTTCCAGAACTTCAACCTGTTCCCGCATCTCACCGTGCTCGAAAACATCATCGAGGCGCCGGTCTCGGTGCAGAAGGTGCCGCGCGCCGTGGCCCTTGAACAGGCCCGCGACCTCCTCAGCCGCATCGGCCTCGCCGACAAGGCGGATGCCTATCCCCGCCAGCTTTCCGGCGGCCAGCAGCAGCGCGTTGCCATTGCCAGGGCCCTGGCGCTCAAGCCCAAGGTCATCCTGTTCGACGAGCCGACATCCGCCCTCGATCCCGAACTGGTCGGCGAAGTGCTTGAAGTGATCAAGGAACTCGCCACCTCCGGCACCACCATGGTGATCGTCACCCATGAAGTCGGCTTCGCCCGGGAAGTGGCCGATACCGTGGTGTTCATGGAGAACGGCCGCGTCCTCGAATCTGGCCCGCCCGCCTTGCTTTTCAATGCGCCCGCCCATTCCCGCCTGGGCGAATTCCTCGCCAAGGTTCTGTGAACGCCCAAGCTTTTTCGACGTCCATGTCGGCGCGCGGGGAGCCGCCGGCGCGACCCTTCCTCTCAAGCCCGATCAGGAGACTCCATGACGACCCGTTCCGCCTCTATCGCCGCCGGCGCCCTTGCGGCCGCCCTGGCCCTCGGCCTCAGCTTTGCCGCTTTCGCCGGCGAATTCGATCTCAGCCCGGAGCAACCCGGCCGCCTGCGTGCCGACAAGAACGAGGAGGCGATCAAGGCGATCGCCAAGGATGCCAAATTCGTGCGGGATGGCAAATTCACCGTGGCGGTCAATCCCGGCCTGCCGCCGATCGTGACCTATGCCACCGATTCCAAGACGCCCGTCGGCTTCGACCCGGATCTTGCGCAATTGGTGGCCGACAGCCTCGGCAAGGAATTGGTGCTGGAGACGGTGACCTGGGCGGATTGGCCGCTCGGCCTCTCCTCGGGTAAATATGATGCCGTGATCACCAACGTCACGGTGACCGAGGAGCGCAAGGAGAAGTTCGATTTCTCCACCTATCGGCGTGACATTCTCGGCCTCTATGTCAAGTCGGACAGCCCGATCGCCTCGGTGAAGGAGCCCAAGGACATTGCCGGCCTGAAGGTGATCACCGATGCCGGTACCAACCAGGAGAAGATCCTGCTGGCTTGGGACAAGCAGAATCAGGCCGCCGGCCTCAAGCCGATCGAGGTGCAGTATTACGACGACGATGCGGTGAAGACGCTGGCGCTGCAATCCGGCCGCGCCGACATCACCTTCAGCGTGAACGCCACCCAGGCCTTCCAGTCGGCGCAGACGGGCAAGACCAAGCTAGTCGGCACCATTTCGGGCGGCTGGCCGATCACAGCCGATATCGCCGTCACCACCCGCAAGGGCAGCGGTCTCGCCGATGCCGTGACGATCGCTGTCAACGGCCTGATCAAGGACGGCAAATATGCCAAGACGCTCGCCCGCTGGAACCTGAGCGCCGAGGCGATCGAGAAGGCCGAGACCAACCCCCAGGGCCTGCCGAAGAGCTGAGGGCGGTCATGACCATTGCCACCATGTGTAGACGCCAACCTTAGGCTTGTTGCGCGACAATCCCTCCCCGACTTCGGGGAGGGTGGCCCGAAGGGTCGGGTGGGGGAGAGTGATGCCAAGCCGCCCAAGTCTGACGGGTGCGCACCACTCTCCCCCTTCCGTCGCTGCTGCGCAGCGACACCTTCCCCGAAGTCGGGGAAGGATCGGCGCGCCTCTTTCCGAAAGGATGCCCATGCCTTCTCCCCTCGTCAGCCATGTCGGCTTCCTCTCGCCGGGGAGCTATCCGGACGATGATCCGGCGGGCGGCCTGGAGCGCACGCTGCAGCTGTTCGAGCTCGGCGAAAGCCTCGGCTATGACAGCGCCTGGGTGCG
The DNA here is from genome assembly GCF_056754975.1 of Labrys sp. HAY1-8F. NCBI lineage: Bacteria > Pseudomonadati > Pseudomonadota > Alphaproteobacteria > Hyphomicrobiales > Xanthobacteraceae > Labrys > Labrys sp. HAY1-8F. The sequence goes on from NZ_JBPGWZ010000002.1 coordinate 3,261,077, forward strand.
CCAGCGCCATCTCGAACCGGGCGTCTCCGCTGCGGCGGTCTTCCTGGCGGCGGCGAGCCAGCGCACCCACCACATCCAGCTCGGCACCGCGGTGATCCCGATCGGCTATGAGAGCCCCTATCGCCTGGCCGAGGATCTTGCCACCGTCGACGTGCTCTCGCGCGGGCGGCTCAATGTCGGCCTCAGCGCCGGCACGCCGCCGCATGCCGAATTGCTGGCGCCGCTGGTTTTCGACGGCGACTGGCGCAGCCATGACTTCTCCCATGCGAGGGTGCAACGGCTGGCCGATAATCTCCGCGGCAGCTATCTCGGCGCGCCCGACAGCCTGATCGACATTCCCGGCGGTCGCATCCGGCCCGGCCTGCAGCCCTATGCCAAGGGACTGGTCGAACGCCTCTGGTACGGCGGCGGCTCGTTGCGTTCGGCCGAATGGGCCGGCCGCAGCGGTTTCAACCTGCTGATGGGCAACGTCACTACGGGCGAGGGCACCGACGATTTCTTCGAGGTGCAGGTGCGCCAGCTCGAAACCTATCGCGCGGCTTCGGCCCGGCCCCGCATCGCCCTCGGCCGTGTCATCGTGCCCTATGACAGTGCCGATCGGGTGACGCGGCAGCGCTATGCCGACTATGCCGCGAGCCGGCATGCCCGCACGCTCGCGCCCAATGGTCCCCGGCGCACGCTCTATGCTGCCGATCTCGTGGGCTCCTCCGATCAGATCCTGGAGCGCCTCATCGCCGATCCGGTGCTCGCCGGGGTCGGCGAATTCAGGCTGGAGCTTCCCTATGCCTTCGGGCAGCACGACTACGAGCAGATCCTCACCGATTTCATCCAGCGCATTGCGCCCGAACTTGGCTGGGGCGCTGGGAGCGCGGACTTCCAGTCCGCTTCTTTTTCAGCCCGTGCGCGGCATTTGTGAAAGGACGATGCGGATATCGCGACAGGCGAACCTGTCGCTGAGAAGTCCGCGCTCCGAAGCAGCCCTCACCAAGACAGTCGAGACATGACATGAATTCCGGCAATCTCCGCGCCGCCGTGGCAAAGCCTGGCCATATTCACGACAATCTCACCGATCTGATCGGCAACACGCCGCTGCTCGAACTGCACAATTATGCCCGCAACCGCAATCTGTTCGGGCGGATCGTCGCCAAGATCGAGTTCTTCAATCCCGCCGGCAGCATCAAGGACCGCGCGGCCTGGGCCATCATCGCGGAGGCCGAGGCGGCCGGCCGGTTGCATCGCGGCGATCTCATCGTCGACGTGACCAGCGGCAATACCGGCATCGGCCTGGCCGCGGTGGCGGCCTCGCGGGGCTATCGGGCCAAGTTCTATGTCAGCGACAATATCAGCCAGGACAAGGTCAAGCTCTTGCGCCTCTACGGGGCGGAGCTCGTCACGGTGAAGAACGAGTTCTTTCTCGACCCGGAGGCGATCGACAAGATCACGCAGCGCATCCGCGAGGAAAATCCCTCGGCCTTCTTCGCCGACCAGCTCGCCAATCCCGCCAATCCGCGGGCCCATTTCGAGACGACGGGTCCGGAGATCTGGCGCGATACGGCCGGCAGCGTCGACATTCTTGTCGGCGGGGTCGGCACCGGCGGCACCACGGCCGGCGCCGGGCGCTTCCTCAAATCGAAGAAACCCAGCCTGAAGGTGGTGATCGCCGAGCCGGCCGAAGGATCCATTCCGACGGAGGAGAACCCCTATCCTGACGAGATCGATGGCGTGCACAAGGTGAGCGAGGTGCCGGCCGAGCAGTTGCCGAAGAATTTCGATACCGGGATCGCCGACGAGATCATCGCGCTGAATACGGCGCAGGCGCGCCGGACGGCGCTGGAGCTGGTGGCGGAAGAAGGCATCTTCGCCGGCACTTCCTCAGGCGCCGTGCTCTGGGCTGCCACCCAATTGGCGGCCCGGGCGGAGAACGCCGGCAAGGTCATCGTCGCCATCCTGCCCGATACGGGCGAGCGCTATCTCGGCTCTACCTGGTGGCCGCTGGAGACGGCGCCCGGCGTGGAGCGGCCGAGCGCAGCAGAATAGCGAGCGCAAGATCGATCAGGCGTGCCCCGCCGTCACGCCGCCGGCCCGTGCATAGGCCTGCCTGGTGCGCTCCGTCGGGCGAACCGCGAGGCGCTCTGCCAGCAGCGCCCTGGCCAGATTGGTCCGCCCAGAGCGTTCGGCAGCGGCGATCAGGGTCTGCGTCACCAGATCGCGCTGGGCATGGCTGCCGCCGATGCGGATGACCTTGTAGCGCACCGGCAGGATCAGCTCGATGCTCCTTGCATAGTCGCCTTCGGCAAAGGCGAGGACGCCGTCGACGAGGCGGCGGCCGACATCGACCGTGATATCCCTGTTGTCGCCGATCCCGTCGCGGGCATAGGCGTCGAGCGAACGGCGCAGACGCTGCACCCCCTCGGCATTATCAGCCCTCGACACGGCAAGAGCGAGATGGAGGTCGTTGAACACCAGCACATGCTCGTCGACATGGCCGAGCCAGCTTTCGGCGAGGGGAGCCCAGCGCCCACCGACATCGGCACCAGCGAGTTCCAGGCGCCAGAGGAGGGCGGAGGCGTCGACGAGGTCGAGCAGGGATTCGCCCGTCAACCTCGGCGCGACGAAACGGTCATAGTCGCTCAGAACCTCGGCGAAGCGGCCTTCCTCGATGAGATAGAGGGCGAGGTGCCAGCCATTGTGGATGGAGAGGGCGTAGGCCTTGCTCCAGGCCGGGCGCGAGGCCTTGAGGAACTCGATGCCTTCGGCCTGGCGGCTTTCGGTTTCCAGCACATGGGCCACGGCGTGCACGGCCCAGCCATCCTCGGCATTGCGGGCGATGGCGGCGCGGCCGACCTCTTCGGCGTGGCGCAGCTCCCCGGCCTCTTCCAGGCCGAAGGCGTATTGGCCGAGGACATAGCCGTAATTGGCGCCCTGCGGATCCCAGGCCGGCAGCACCCGCGCGACGGAATCGCGAATGCTGAGCGAATGGCCGAGATAGAAATAGCTGTCATGGGCAAATCGCAGCGCCAGGGCGTCGACGGGATGGTCGATGAGGATGTCTTCCCAGATATTGGTGGCGACAACGATCTGGCCTGATGCCCAGGCCTGCGCCGCCTGGAGATGGCGGTTTTCGCGGGTACCGGCACCGCCGATCGAAGCCTGGGCCGCCGACAGCGCCGCAGTCACGGCGGGATGATCGCCGCGCAGGCCATTGAGCACCAGCAAGGAAGCGATCGCGCTGTGCCCCAGGGTGAAGGCCGGGTCGCGGTCGACTGCCTCCTGCAGCACGGCGACAGGGTCACCCTTCCAGGCATAGTAGTCGCTGACGGCCTGATCGAAAGCCTGTACCGAGGCCGGCGAGCCGGTGATCTCGAGTCCCTGAGCGTCCTTAGGCATGATGACGGTCGTCCTTCTTGGCTGCGACGGTTTCCTCTTCGACGGCGGCGAGAAAATTGGCGATGTCCTGAGCCGCCCGCGCTGGACTTTCCCAATGCGGCGCATGGCCGATGGCAGGATAATGGATCGCGGTGAGATCGGGAATATGACGGGCGAGGCGGATCTGCGTGCCCTCGTCGAACACGCTGTCCTGCGCCCCCCAAAGTGCCAGGGCTGGCAAGTTGAGAGTCTGTCGTGGCGGTGCGCGTTCGTCGACGAGGCCGTCAAGAACCTTGCGCCAGGTCTCGGGCGCCAGCTTGAGGCTTTCCTCGACGAAAATGGCAAGCTGTGGGTCGGAGAGCTGCGCGAAGGTGGTGCCTTTCTGGAAAGCCTCGATGAAATCGCGCGGGATGGTCGACGACAGGCCAGCCAATTCGGTGCGCAGTTCGAGAAGGCCTGCATGGCCCGCCGCGTCGGGCGCGGCGCCGATCAGCACCAGGCTGTGAACAAGGTCGGTCCGGCGGGCTGCCACGCGTTGGGCGACGATGCTGCCAAGCGAATGGCCGGCAAGATGGACCGGCCCTCCCACCACCGCCTCGATGAAGTCGATGGCATCGCCTGCGAAGTCGGCAATGGCGTATTGCTCGGCGGCATCCGAGCCGCCATGCCCGCGCTGGTCCAAGACCAACAGGCGAAATTGCTGGCCAAGCCGGGCGAAGAGGGGTTCGAAACTGCGCCAGCTGTCGGTGTAGCCGTGCAGCAGCACGAGCGGAGGGCCATCGCTCCCCACCTCGACGAAATGGTGACGCAAGCCGTTGGGCAGTTCGACAGAGCGATTTCGAACACCCGGGAGGGGAGCGGTCGGCGCGGAAATCTGTATCATCACGGCTCCGTGCGGTTGCCGGTGGAGAGGAGATCCTGTTCGAGCGCGGCCAGGGACGCGGGGCGTGCGACGCGCAGGACGAGGAACCAGATCACGCCAAGCGCCAGCAGGCCGAGGAAGATGTAGGGCAGGATCGAGAAGGGCCAGGCCGGAATGGGATAGACGCTGCCGGCCAGCGGGATCAGCAGCAAGACAATGGTGATGAGGCTCACCAGCCCGTGCCAAGGCCTGAACTCGCCGATACGGCTGAGAAAGAAGGGCACGCCGGCCGCGGCCAGAATATAGGCGAACAGGAAGCCGAAAGTGGCAACGCTGCCGAGCAGGCCGAAGGCATCGAGAAGGCCGTAGCCCGACTGCGTGAGGGCCAGCGAGAGGGCGATGGCAACCACCGCCAGGATGGTGACCGCGACATGCGGGGTGGCATTGACTTTGTGGGCATTGCCGGCCGAGCCATGGAATAGGCCATGCCCGGAAAGGGCATAGAGCACGCGGGCGCCGGCATTCAGGCTGCCCAGGGTGCAGGCAAAGAAGCTCAGCGCCACGCCGAGATCGATCAGGCTGCCGACCCAGCCCAGGTGAATGCCCTGGGCCGCGGTCGTCAGAGGGGCTTCGGCCTTGTCCAGTGTCACCGGCAGAGCGTGGAAGGCGCCGGTCAGGCCATAGGCGCTGACGATGAAGAGCAGCCCGATCGCCACCACGCTGACGATCACGGCGCGCGGAATGGCGCGATAGGGGTCGCGGGCTTCCGCCCCCAATGTCGTGGCGCTCTCGAAGCCGACGAAGCTGAAGAAGGCCAGCACCAGGCCGAGGCGCAACTGGTCGGCACCGACGCCTTCCAGTGTGAATTGCGCGTTGTCTACGGCGGGTCCGACCCAGAAGATCGAACCCAGCACCACGACCAGGATCAGTGCGACGGTGGCCAGTTCGATGATCAGGGTTGTCCTCGTCGACAGACGGATGTCGCGATAGGCGAACCACCACGCGGCGACGATGACCAGGAGGCTGACGACGAGGGTGAGGGCCCGATCAGCCTCCTGAATACCGAAGGTGTGGGCGAGTACGAGCAGGGAGTTAACCGCGCCGCCGATCACGGCCGCCGCGGTAAAGAGATAAGCGATCAGCAGCGACCAGCCTGCGACGACGCCCCAGAAACCACCGAGGCCCTGGCCGGCGAAGACATAGAGTGCACCGGGATTGGCGGTGCGGCGGGCGAACTGGTTGATGTTCCAGGAAACGAACAGCAGGGCGATAGTGGCGAACAGATAAGCGAGCCATGTCCCGTTGCCGGCTACCCCGAAAACCACGGGAATGACCAGAGCCGGCGTGCCGGAGGGAGCGACCGTGCCGATCGACTGGGCGATCACTTCCGGTAGTGAAAGGCGGTTGCTGGCAAGGGAGCCCCTGCCTTCGAGGGGCGCGGCTTGGGCGCCCTCAGTCGTCACGCTGCTCATGGTCTTCCCCGCGTCGTCGGCGCGGACGGCCCGCACCGGCCGATTGCCAGCATCAGTGGCTTTTGAAGTTATGTCAATTAAATCTATAGACTTTATATAATTAAAAATTACAAGCCTTCCCGCACATAGCAGGAGGCAATGCGAAAGCCTGCGAGCTTGGTCTAGTCGACCTGTCCGTTGCTGCGGGCATGGGCTTGGGTGATCTGGCTGCCGGGCGGGACGCTGCGGGTCAGCCAGACATTGCCGCCGATGGCCGAGCCGCGGCCGATGGTGATGCGGCCGAGTACGGTGGCGCCGGCATAGATGACGACGTCGTCCTCGACGATAGGATGGCGGGGGCTGCCCTTGACGAGCGCACCGTTCTCGTCGGTGGGAAAATGGCGGGCTCCCAGCGTCACGGCCTGGTAGAGGCGCACGCGCTCGCCGATGACGGCGGTTTCGCCAACAACCACGCCGGTGCCGTGGTCGATGAAGAAACTGCCGCCGATCTCGGCGCCGGGATGGATGTCGATCCCTGTCTTCGAATGGGCGATGTCGGAGATCAGCCGGGCCAGGAACGTGGCGTCCAGGCCATGCAGGGCATGGGCGAGACGATGATAGATGATCGCCGTCATGCCGGGATAGCCAAGCAGGATCTCGGGGAAATTCGTCGCGGCGGGATCGCCGCGGAAGGCAGCGGTGAGGTCGCTGACCAGCACACCCCGAATGGCGGGCAACCGGCCGGCGAAAGTGCTGGTGATCGCCAGGGCCTGCTCGCGCAGGCTGTTCTCCGGCACGGAATCGTCGCGCGTGAAGGCAAGGCTGCGGCGCACCTGTTCGGTGAGCAGGATCAGGGCATTGTCGAGTGTCGAGCCGACGAAATAATCGATATTGCCGGCACCGATTTCCGACTGGCCGTAATGGCTGGGAAAGAGGGCGGCCTTCAGCCCATCGAGAATGGTCGTCACCGTCTCGCGCGAAGGCGTGCGGCGGATGCGGCCCTGATGGCGGATATTGTGGGTGATCTCACGAGAGAGCCTGAGTTGCGCCACCAGGGCATCGAGATTCCAGCCCGGCGTGGGCGGCCGCGTGGCGGTCGATGCCTCTTCCTGCAAGGCGATGGCATGCTGTGCGATCTCGTTCATGGCACGGCCTCTTCTCGGCGGCAGGGGTCGGGAAAACCGGCGGAGATGCTCCGCCATGCATCGCCCCCGTCGTTCTAAATTTAATTATCTACTATTTCTATAGACAAATTGTAAATTTCAATCGAAGCTGTGTTCTCAAGATCGAACTCGCCACACGGAACGCCTCATGAGACCTGCCTTTGCCCCGTCGTTGCCCGCGATCCGTTTCCGTCCCGATACTGGGCCAGCCGGTCTTGCGCCAGCGACAGAGGCCGGCCGTGGCTAAGGCGCGCTATTGCCCCCGTACGGCCTATCTGCGCAGGCTGATCGAGCAGGGCCGCATCATCGCCGCCAAGCAGCAGGCGGGCGCGTGGCTGCGCGAAGCCTATGCCTCGCCGCAATTCCTCAGCCTGATCGCCGAACTGCTCGATCCCGCCAAGCCCGACCGTGACCGCCGCAACCGGCGGCCGCCGGCGCAATGGCTCGATATCGGCGAAGCCTTCGACGCCATACGCGAAGACGGTTTCACCCGCGACCAGACCATCCTGATCCTGTCCGACCGCTTCCACCGTTCGGCCAGCCTCATCGACAAGGCTCTCGACTTCTACCGGGACGCCCAGCGTCCCTACTCAGTTGCGCCGACGGCGCCAGCCCCGCTCGCCGACACCGCGGCCGGGGAACGGGCCTGAAATGGCGAGGTTCGAGCCTATTTCACGCGTTGCTCGCGGGGTTTGCCAAAGCCACGTGACACGTCGGTTGTTAGCCCATTTGTCCGGAGCCTTGCCGGCCTCGATACAGGGCAAATCCAGATCTTCTTCCGCGCCATGAACCAGACAAGGAGCACCGTATGGCCGATGAACCCGCCGTTCGCCGAACATTGAACGAAGCGGCGGCAAGACAGCTTGCCAATGCCACCAAGACCAGGGCCCAGTGGTCCGGCATCACGCCGCGCTGGCTGGTTTCCTTCCTGCCCTGGACACCGGTGGAAGCCGGCATCTATCGCCTCAACCGGGTCAAGGAAGACCAGGGTGACATCAGCGCCGAAGTCGAGTGCTCGCCCCGCCGCGACCAGGATCCGGACCTGCCGGAGACCTTCGTCGACTATGAGGAGGCGCCGCGCGAATATTCGTTGAATGCCGTCACCACGGTGCTCGACGTGCAGACCCGCGTCTCCGATCTCTACAGCCATCCCTACGACCAGATCCAGGAACAGCTGCGGCTCCTCATCGAGAAGGTGAAGGAGAAGCAGGAGAACGAGCTGGTCAACAACAAGGAATATGGGCTCCTGCCCAATGCGCAGGCCAGCCAGCGCATCAAGACCCGTACCGGCGCTCCCACGCCCGACGATCTGGACGAGCTGATCACCAAAGTCTGGAAGGAACCTTCCTTCTTCCTGGCCCATCCGCGCGCCATCGCCGCCTTCGGCCGCGAATGCACCCGCCGCGGCGTGCCGCCGCCGACCGTTACCTTGTTCGGCACGCCCTTCCTGACCTGGCGTGGCCTGCCGCTGGTGCCGAGCGACAAGCTGGAGGTCGACGCCAAGGGCAAGAGCAACATCCTGCTGCTGCGCACCGGCGAGAAGAAGCAGGGCGTCATCGGCCTGTTCCAGCCCGGCGTGCCCGGCGAGGTGCAGCCCAGCTTGTCGGTGCGCTTCATGGGCATCAACCGCAAGGCCATCGCCTCCTACCTGATCTCGCTCTACTGCTCCTCGGCCATCCTCACCCATGATGCCCTGGCCGTGCTGGAAGGCGTCGAGGTGGGCAAATATCACGACTATCCCGACAAATATGTCTGATCGGGGCTGATGCCGACAGGCGAGCCTTTATCTCGACCATACTGAGTATGGTGCGATCGGCCCTCTCCACGAAGTGGGGAGGGTGGCCCGACGAAGTCGGGTCGGGAGGGGTGTGGAGGGCGGCGTGACGCCATCTCCGAAGCTCGCGCGACCGTGGTGCCATCTCGTCAAGTACACCGCGCTGCCCGCCGCACCCCATCCGCCCAAACTTCGTTTGGGCACCTTCCCCAGCTTCGTGGGGAAGGCAAGCCGCGCTTCTCTGGGCAGGGATAGGAGCCATTCCCCGCCATGACGACCGCCCTTTTTAAGGAGCTCCCGCTCGATGACATCAGGCCTTACCTCAAGCCCGACCTGGCCGGATCCGACGGTGCTGGCAGATCTCGCCAATGCCCTGTTCCAGGCGCCCCCCGGCCAAGGCACCGTGCCGCTGGCGCCAACCGTGCCGGCGGTCCCGCCGAGCCCGACGCTGGCGCCGGCGCCTTCCATCACCACCAGCGTCGCCCCACAGGTGCCGGCACGCCCGCCTGTCGGCCCGCCGGACCTGCCGCCCGTGACCATTCCCTCGATCGTGCCGACACCGACCATCCCGATCGCGCCTGCCACCGCTCCGCAGCCGCTATCGGGTGCGTCGGCAGTCCCCTCGGACGTGCCGCAGCCCGGTGGCTCGGCCGGTCCCTTCGTGCCCAGTGTGCCGACCCAGGTCGACTTCTCCGTCCTGCCGCCGGGTCTTGCCGAGTTTCTATCGCTGCTGCGTCCCGACGTGGCCGCCGCCGCACCTTTGCAGGCTCCGTCCACGGCCTCCGTTCCCGGCTCGATCGCCCAGCCGTCCGAGGACGGCTATTATTTCCTGCGCGACGGACAATCCCTCGCTCCCTCGCAACCGCCTGCGCCGCCTCTCGCCACCCCGCCAGCCGTTCCGGTGGCGCCACCTAGTCCGCAAATTCCGTCGGTTGCGCCGCAGGTGGGTTCGCCCGCCGTTCCGGCTGCCCCACGCCTTCCTGATTTCAGTGCGATTTCCCTGGAACTGCGTCCCGATGCGGTGCCGGATCTCGCCCAGTCAGGCCGCCCCTTCGATGCGCAATCGGTCAAGCGCGACTTCCCGATCCTGCAGACGCAGGTGCATGGCAAGCCGTTGATCTGGCTCGACAATGCGGCAACCACTCAGAAGCCGCAGGCGGTGATCGACCGCCTCAGCCATTTCTACGAGCATGAGAATTCCAACATCCATCGCGCGGCCCATGCGCTGGCGGCGCGGGCAACCGACGCCTATGAGGGCGCGCGCGAAAAAGTGCGGCGCTTCCTCAATGCCGGCTCGACCCGCGACATCATCTTCGTGCGCGGCACCACCGAGGGCATCAACCTGATCGCGCAGGCCTTCGGACGCCGCCATGTCGGGGAAGGCGACGAGATCCTGGTCACCTGGCTGGAGCACCACGCCAATATCGTGCCCTGGCAGATGCTCGCCGCCGAGAAGGGCGCCAAGCTGCGTGTCGCGCCGGTCGACGACACAGGGCAGGTGATCCTCGAGGAATATGAGAAGCTCATCAATCCGCGTACGCGCATCGTCTCGATCACCCAGGTCTCCAATGCGCTCGGCACGGTGACGCCGACGCGGGAGATGGTCGCCATCGCCAAGCGCCACGGCGCCACGGTCGTTGTCGACGGTGCCCAGTCGGTCTCGCATATGCGCACCGACGTGCAGGCGCTCGATGCCGATTTCTTCGTGTTCTCCGGGCACAAGGTGTTCGGTCCTACCGGCATCGGCGTGGTGCACGGCAAGCCCGATGTGCTCGCCCATCTGCCACCCTGGCAGGGCGGCGGCAACATGATCGCCGACGTCACCTTCGAGAAAACGATCTATCACGGCCCGCCCGAGCGCTTCGAGGCCGGCACCGGCAACATCGCCGACGCGGTAGGGCTCGGCGCGGCGCTCGACTATGTCGAGACGATCGGCATGGATGTGATCGGCCGCTATGAGCATGAGCTCCTGGTCTACGCCACCGAGCATATGCTTAGCTTGCCCGGCCTCAAGCTGATCGGCACCGCCAAGGAAAAGGCGAGCGTGCTCTCCTTCGTGCTGGATGGCTGCCGGACCCAGGATGTCGGCGTGGCGCTCGATCGCGAGGGCATCGCGGTGCGCGCCGGCCATCACTGTGCCCAGCCGATCCTGCGCCGCTTTGGCCTGGAAAGCACGGTGCGGCCGTCGCTGGCCTTCTACAATACGTATGACGATGTCGATGCGCTGGTGGCGGCGCTGAGAAAGATCCAGAGCGGGCGGGGCTATCGCTGATCCTTGGAGCGCGGACTTCCAGTCCGCGCTCCAAAAACCTATTTGCCCAGCCAGATCGTGCCCGACGGATTGTCGACGGGAACGCCGACGGCATTTCCATATTCGGTCCAGGAGCCGTCATAGTTGCGGGCGTCATAGCCGAGGATGCGCTTGAGGGCGAACCAGCTATGGCTCGAGCGCTCGCCGATGCGGCAATAAGTGATGATCGGCCTGGTTCCGTCGATGCCCTTGGCGGCATAGATGCCGCGGATCTCCTCGACGGGCTTGTAGGTGCCGTCCTCGTTGACGATGGTGGCCCAGGGCACGTTCTCGGCGCCCGGTACGTGGCCGGCCCGGATCGCGAGTTCCTTCACGCCTTCGGGGGCGAAGATCTTGCCGGCATATTCGTCGGGCGAGCGGATGTCGACCAGCTGTCCGTCGACCTTGCCCTGGGCAAAGCCGAGCACGTCGGGAAGCCGGGCGCGCAGGGCTTCGTTGCGGTCCGGCAAAGTGAGCGCGGAGGCTGAAAAATCAGGCACGTCGGCGGTGAGGGCGAGGCCGCGGGCTTCCCAGAGCTTGCGCCCGCCGTCCACCAGCTTGGCGCGCTCGCCGAAGCCATAGACGTCAAGCACCCATACGCCCCAGGCGGCGAACCAATTGTTGTTGTCGCCATAGACGATCACGGTGGTGTCGTCCCCCACACCGGCCTTGCGCAGGGTGTCCTGCAGCTTCTCGCGCGAGGCGATATCGCGGTTGACGGTGTCGACCAGGTCCCGATGCCAGTCGAGATTGACTGCTCCGGGGATATGGCCGCGCTCATAGACGGTCGGATCGACGCTGACCTCGAAGATCCGCACCTTGGGATTGTCCAGATTTTCGAGAAGCCAGTCCGCCGTAACCAGGGATGGGGAAGCCGGTGTCGTCATCGCTTGCCTCGTTGCAGGAGTGTCCGGAAGGCGAGCTTAATTCATAAATACACTTAGTCCATAATTTTTATATAATAATCTTGACCAAGCTCTGTTCCCTGTCATTATTCAGCCATATCGCTCGAAAGACGCATCCTTTCCTTTGAATTCGGAGCAAGTGGCATGCGAAGCAAGATCGGACTTTTCGGCTTTACGGCCCTCGCTCTCGCCCTGCAGGCGCCTGCGGCATGGGCGGAAACGCCACCGGGAATCGCCGTGGTGGCGCAATCCATCGACGACGTCACCAGCTTCGACCCGGCCGAGGCCTTCGAGTCGACGACGGGGCAGGTGGCCAACGCCCTCTATCAGCGCCTGGTACAAGCCGATCGCGATGCCAGCGCCAGCATCAAGCCGGCGTTGGCGTCGAGCTGGGAAGCGGGCAGCGATGGCAAGAGCCTGACCTTTACCTTGGCCAGGGACGCCAAATTCGCCTCCGGCAATCCCGTCCGGCCGGAAGACGTGATCTTCTCCCTCAGCCGCGCCGTGAAGCTCAACAAGGCACCCGCCTTTATCCTGAACGAACTCGGCTGGACCGCCGACAATGTCGAAGCTGCCATCAGCAAGGTCGATGACGGCAAGGTCAAGTTGACCTGGCAAGCTGATGTCGCTCCATCCTTCGTGCTTGCCATCCTCACCGCCAACGTCGCCTCGGTTCTCGACGAAGCGGTACTCGCGCCGCAAGCCAGCAATGGCGACTTCGGCAATGGCTGGCTCAAATCACATTCGGCCGGCAGCGGCGCCTTCAAGATCAACTCCTATACCGCGCATGAGGCGCTGGTGCTGGACGCCAACCCAGCTTCGCCTGGCGGCGCACCCAAACTGCAGGGGCTCATCTTCCGCAATGTCCCGGATCCAGCGGCCCGCCGCCTGCTGGTGGAGCAGGGTGATGTCGACATCGCCCGTGGCCTCGGCATCGACCAGGTCGAGACGCTCAGGGACAAGAGCCAAGTCAGCATTTATGCAACGCCTTCGGCGCGGCTCGAATATCTCCTGATCAACACCAAGGCCAATCCAACCCTCGGCAATCCGGCCTTCTGGAAGGCAGCGCGCTATCTCGTCGACTATGAGGGCATCGCCAAGAACCTGCTGCGCGGGCAGTATCGCGTGCACCAGGCTTTCCTGCCCGCCGGATTCCCGGGCGCCTTGGGCGATACCCCTTACAAGCTTGATGTCGAGAAGGCCAAGAAGATCCTGGCCGATGCCGGCATCGGCCCGACGAGGATCAGTTTTCCGGTCTTCAACGAGCCGCTCTTTCTCACAATCGCCCAATCCCTGCAGCAGAGCTTCGGCCAGGCCGGCCTCACGCTCGACATCCAGCCGGGTGTGAGCAGCGAGATCTTCGCCAAGGCACGCTCCGGGCAATATGAGGTGACCCTGCGCTATTGGGGCCCGGATTATTTCGACCCGCATTCCAATGCCGGCGCCTTCGCCGTCAATCGCGACAACAAGCGCAACACCGTCGCCAAGCAGGCCGGCTGGGTCATCCCCGAGCTCAGCGACGAGACGGCCGCGGCCGTCAAGGAGCAGGATCCGGCCAGGCGCATCGCCCTCTATGAGGAGTTGCAGCGCAAGATCCAGAAAAGCTCACCCTATGTCGTGATCCTGCAGGACAGCGACCAGATCGTGCTCGCCAAGGGCGTCACCGGCTATTTCCAGAGCCCCTATGGCGACGTGTTCTACGATCGCGTCGAGAAGCGCCCGGCGCCCGTGCGCGCCGACACGAACTGACAGGAGACCAGGCATGAGCCGCAGCCGCGACAAGTTGTTTCTGTTTGAACCCGGATTCGAGGATCCCAGCCATCCGGGTCAACGCTTCGTCTGCCCGCACAGCAACCAGATCGAAGGTGTGCTGGCGAGCTTTCCCGAACTGGCCGGACATCTCGACATCGAGCGCGTACCCTTCGTCCGGCCGCGCCGGGCGGTGATCGCCGAACTGGGCGAGGCCAACCAGTCCCTGCCAGCGCTGGTCCTGCGGGAGGGACCGGTTCCCGACGATGCGGAGCACTTCGGCGACGCTGCCTTCGTCAAGCCGACCCAGCGCATTCTCGAACTGCTGGCCGAGCGTCACGGCTTTCCGCGCCTGCATGGCTGACGGCGGCCGGGCGCCAAAGCGCCGTGTGGTTTGAATAGACCGCTTCAAATCGCAACGGCGCGTCGAAGCAATGAGACTCTTGGAAAGGAGGACATGGCCATGCGCTTGAGGCGGCGGGCTCTGGATCAGCTCTTGCAAGGGCGCCATGCCCACAAGGGCGGGCGCACGCTGGCGCAGCGCGCTCGCAACCTGACCATGATCGCAACGGCCTATTCCTGGGACGAATTGCTTGCCGAACGCGGCATCGGGCAGGTCACGGCCCTCGAGGTCGAGCGCTGGCTCGCCCTGAACGGGCTGCAATTGCGGCAGGCCGGCACCGGGTCGTTCCGGCACGGCTGAAGTTCACTGGGTTTGCGTCTAGGCCATGGCGGTATCCACCTGCCGGACTTGCCTGATCGTGCGCGCCCAGCGGTGCAATTGGCCGATCAGGACATTCATGGCCTGACTCGTCCCGGAGCCGGGCACAAGGCGGCCATCGGCATCGGTCGCCCGCCAGGCATTGGCCAGGCTCACGCTATCGCGTAGGGCGATCGCATGCAGCTCGGCGAAGACCAGCCTCAATTGCTCGACCGCCCGTAGCCCCCCGGAAATGCCGCCATAGGAGACGAAGGCGACCGGCTTTTCCGCCCATTCGCGACTGGCCGCATCGATGATCAGCTTGGTGGCTGCCGTATAGCCATGATTATATTCCGGCGTTACCAGGATGAAGCAATCGGCGTCGGCCAGCCGGCGGCGCAACGCCTGTCTCGTTGGGCAATCCTCTTGATGCAGCAGTGCCGCAAGGTCGATCTGCTGGGGATCGACGAGGTCGATGTCGAACATCCATGATTGGGCGAGCCGCAGCTGCACCCATTGGCCCATGATATCGCAGAAGCGGCCGCGACGGCTGCTGCCATAGATCAGGCCGAGGCGGAGCGCGGCCCGGCTCATGTCGGCCTCCCATGGTCTTCCAGCTCAATGCGCAGAAAGCCGGAACACTTTGGGGTTTCCGATAGCTCAATGTGTCGATCGGTCGCTCGAATTGTCATCGAACTCAGCCTCCATGCAAAGGATGAGTCCTTATACAAGTTCAAGTGAACTTGAGATCAAGGGATAAATGTGCTTTGATGGCGGTATGGATCCGACCCTGACCATCAATCAGATTTCACGCCGATCGGGCGTCGCGGCGTCGGCTCTGCGCTATTACGAAGAGCGCGGCCTGATCCGGTCCGAACGCGCCGGTTCCGGGCATCGGCGCTTTGCGCGTTCGACGCTGCGGCGCATCGCTTTCATCGTCTTCGCCCAGCGTCTGGGCATGTCATTGGAGGAGATCGGGGAGGAGCTCGCCCGGCTGCCCACCGATCACGTGCCGGGGGGAGAGGATTGGGCACAATTATCCCAGCCCTGGACCGAGCGGATCGATGCCAGGATTGCCGAATTGCAGCGGCTGAAGAGCGGTCTTACGCGCTGCATCAGCTGCGGCTGCCTGTCGCTGGAATTCTGCCAGCTCGCCAATCCGGACGACCGCGCCGGCCGCCTTGGCCCCGGGCCTCGATATTGGGTGACGACGCGCAACAATTGAGGTCGCCGATCAGCGGGCATCGCCAGGGTACATCCCGCCGATACCCGCCTGATCACCAAGCAGCTTGGCTTTAGCCATTGTCCGGAAATGACGGCTGCGCCGCCTTTATCATGCCAGGGCTCGACCCGGGCATCCAGCGGCCCCATCTTCGAGGCCAGGAAGCGAGCTGGATTGCCGGGTCAAGTCCGGCAATGACAAAAGTCGAGCCAAATCGATCCGTTTGTTGACGGACGAATCCTTACTCCATGCCGAGGGCCTGGAGGTAGAGCTCCAGGATGGCATCTTCCTCGGCGCGCTCGGCCGCTGGCTTTTTGCGCAGCGACACGATCTTGCGCAGGATGGCGGCGTCGAAGCCGTTGGCCTTGGCCTCGCCATAGACTTCCTTGATGTCGTCGGCGATCGCCTTCTTGTCCTCTTCGAGGCGCTCGATGCGCTCGATGATCGACTTGAGCTGGTCGGCGGCGACCGAGGTTGCGTCCGTCATTGCTTACTCCTGAGACAAATTTGGGGGCGGATGTGGCTGATAAAGCCGAGTCGGGTCAAGTCCCAGAGCGTCTTGCGATTTGGCGGAACTGCCGGGAATCGCAAAGGCGCTTCGAAAACAGCCTCTAGGGTTTCCGATAAAGGTTAGGGATTTGCTCACCTGTGTTGCGGAAGGCGTATCTGTTTCGGCATTCGCCTTCATCGATGCGAGGACTGGGCCTGGGTCCCGGTGCGCGATCCCCAATGTTCGATGCGCCGGACGGCGGGATCGATGATCAGGGGCGACAGGGCGCGGGCGATACGGTCGGCCCAATCCTGCGCTCCTTCCTGGGTGCCGATCAGGTCCTGGCGCAATTCGATCAAGGCATGGGGCAGGCCGCGCAGCGTGGCGTGCTGATAAAGCGTATCGCCTTCCAGGGCGCCATCATAGGGCTCGTTGTCGCCCACGACCAGGGCCGTGTCGCGCTTGAAGGCCTCGATCATCGGCCGGATGATGCGCGGATCCTTGTCCCAGAGCAGGGTGACGTGCCAGGGACGCGGCACGCCGCGCCAGACCGGCGTGAAGGAATGCACCGAAAACAGCACCGGTACGATGCCGCTGGCGAGCTTCTCGTTCACGAGTTCGCCGATCGCCCGATGATAGGGGCGGTGGAAGCGTTCGATCCGCTGGGCGATCTCGGCGTGGTCGGCACGGGCATTGCCAGGTATCAGCGCGCCATCGGACAGGCGCATCACCAAAGTGGGATCATCCGCGCCACGATTGGGGTCGATCAGCAGGCGCGAGAAGCGTGTGAGCAAGGCAGGAGCCCGAAGTCGCGCTGACAAGGCGAGCGTAACAGCCCGCGCCCCGATGTCGTAGCCGATATGGCGCTCGAGCTGGGCCGGCGGCAGCCCCAACGTGCCATATTCGGCGGGCAGGGCGTTGGAGGCGTGGTCGCACAGCAGGATGAGACCGGAGTCGGGCTGGCCATCCAGCCTTTCGATAGGTGAGAAATCGGACTGCAAGGGGGATACTGACATTGTGGTATCGAAGCGGGCAGCATAAAGACGAGCGGAGGCCGGCGCCACAGCCAATGCGACGTCCCGCTTCGGACTTTCGCAATGCAGGCGCACGAAAGCGTTTTACAGAAAAGTCGATGGACTTTTCTATTAAAAATAGCGTCAAAACAAAGAGTTAGAAAAACCACCATTCGAAGAAACCGCGCTTTGTTCGAATGACCTGCCAGGAACCATTTCCGATGAGCTCTGCAGCCCAATCCGCGGCACCGGCGCCAAGCGCCTTCTGGCCTGCTTTCGCCGCGCTGATCGCCGGTGCCATGGCGATGGGCATCTCGCCGATCCTGGTGCGGCTGACGGATGTCGGACCCTTCGCCAGCGCCTTCTACCGGGTGCTGCTGGCGCTGCCGGTGCTCTATGCCTGGATGCGCCTGGAAGAAAGCAAGGCTGATACGCCCGACGCCGGCCCGGCCTTCTCCTTGCCGGTGATCGCCACCGGCGTGTTTTTTGCCGGCGACCTCTTCTTCTGGCACCTCGCCATTACCAATACCACGGTAGCCAATGCCACTTTCTTCGCCACCATGGCGCCCCTGTGGGTGGTGATCCTGGGATGGCTGGTCTACCGGCGCAAGTCAAGCCGCGCCGCCCTGATCGGCCTCGGCCTGTGCCTGCTGGGCGGGCTAGCGCTGGTCGCCCAGTCTCTCGGCTTTGCTCCGGGCCATCTCGTCGGCGACGGCTTTGCCGGGGTGACGGGAATCTTCTTCGGCGCCTATTTCCTGGCGGTGGAGAAAGCAAGGCTGCGCCACCGCGCCGCGCGGCTCACCTTCTACATGTCGGTGGTGACGGTGGCGATCCTGGCCGTGGCAGCGCTATGGGCGACCCAGAGTCTGGGCCAGCGCTTCCTGCCGGCCGGAGCGACGGGCTGGCTCGTGCTGATCGCCCTGGCCTGGGTCAGCCATGCCGGCGGACAGGGCCTGCTGTCGGTCGCGCTCGGCTCGCTGCCGGTGGTGTTCTCCTCGCTGGTGATCTTCCTGGAGGCGGTGGCCGCCGCAGCGCTTGGCTGGGTGATCCTGGACGAACCGGTCTCGCTTCTGCAGGGGCTCGGCGGCCTGGTCATCATCACCGGCATCTGGGTCTCGCGTCCGCGGCCGGCCTGAGACAAGGGTGAAAGGTTGAGGATATCGGTAAAGACAATCGGGGTTTACACCCTCCAGAGCAAAGCGCGTTCGGACCTGAACGCGCTTTGCTCTGGTGCCTTGTTTCGACGCGCCTTTGTGATTCCTGGCGATTTTGTTAAATCGCAAAACGCTTTGCTGCCTTCCTTGCGCCCGAACGAAACGGTATCAAGAAGGCCCTCAAGGTCGAATCGTTCCGGATGATCTCTTCCTCTCTTCGCCTCCCGCTCGCCGCGACCGTGATCTGCGTGGCGCCGCTGCTCGCCGCCAGCCCGGCCAAGGCCGATTTTCGCCTGTGCAACAACACCTCGAGCCGGGTGGGCGTCGCCGTCGGCTATCGCGACAAGCAGGGCTGGCTCACCGAGGGCTGGTGGAATGTCGCGGCGCGCAGCTGCGAGTCCATCCTGAAGGGCCCGCTGGCGGCACGATTCTACTATGTCTATGCGGTCGACTACGACCAGGGCGGGGAATGGAGCGGCAACGCCTTCATGTGCTCGCGTGACAAGGAATTCACCATTCGCGGTTTCGAGAACTGCCTGGCGCGCGGCTATAACCGCACCGGCTATTTCGAGATCGACACCAGCGAGCAGAAAGCCTGGACGGTCCAGCTTTCCGAGCAGGCCCAGAATGGGGCAAAGCCCAAGTCGAACGCCCCGTCCGACACGCCCCCAGCCCAGGGGCCTTCGGCGCCCAATGCGCCAGCACCCGCGGTTCCGCCAGCCTCCGGTGCGGCGCCCACGCCAGCCAATCCGCCGGTCGTGACCACGCCGCCGGTGGTCTCGCCTGCGACGCCATCGCCATTGACGCCGCAAGATGCACCCGTTCCCGCAGCACCGGCGCCCGCTGCGCCGGCCCAGCCCTCCGGCGAAGGCACGCAGCCGCCGAACCAGCCCGCCCCAAGCCCGCCCGCTCCGGACAAACCCGAGCCGGATAAGCCGCCGCAGGATACGGTCGCCCCGCAGTCCGGGACGGAGGCACCTCCCCTTGCGGAAGGCACGCCAACCACGCCCGCTCCGCCTTTGCCCCCTGAACGACCGGCCTCGGCACCCTCCGCGAATTAGCGGGCCAGCGTGGCATATATGTCACTTAACTGGTGCGAAAATCGGACTAGAGTGC
This sequence comes from Labrys sp. HAY1-8F, assembly GCF_056754975.1. Taxonomy (NCBI): domain Bacteria; kingdom Pseudomonadati; phylum Pseudomonadota; class Alphaproteobacteria; order Hyphomicrobiales; family Xanthobacteraceae; genus Labrys; species Labrys sp. HAY1-8F. Next base: position 3,280,332 of record NZ_JBPGWZ010000002.1, read on the forward strand.
CATCTCATCCTTGCGGATGCGCTGTGCCAGCGCGCCAAGATCCGCGCAAAATACCAAGATAAGAAAGAAACGGTCGTATGCGACGCCAGCGAAAAGTAAAAATTCTCGCCACCTTGGGACCTGCCTCTTCGTCGCGGGAGATGATCGCCCATTTGTTCCGCGCCGGTGCGGATTTGTTCCGCATCAATATGAGCCACACCTCGCATGACCGCATGCGCGAAATGGTCGGCCTGATCCGCGATGTCGAGAAGGAATGCGGCCGGCCGATCGGCATCCTGCTCGATCTCCAGGGCCCCAAGCTGCGGATCGGCGAGTTTGTCGGCGGTGCGGTGAAACTGGCCAATGGGGCCAGCTTTACCCTCGATTCCGATCCGACGCCGGGCGATGCCAGCCGGGTCTATTTGCCTCATCCGGAAATCCTGTCGGCCCTGCGGCCCGGCCATACGCTACTGCTCGATGATGGCAAGGTGCGGCTGAAGACCACTGAGGCGACCGGCGATCGCGCTGTCACCGAGGTCATCGTCGGCGGCAAGATGTCGAACCGCAAGGGCGTTTCGCTCCCCGATACCGAGATCGCCGTCTCGGCGATGACGCCGAAGGATCATGCCGACCTGGAGGCCGGACTCGGTGCGGGCGTCGACATCGTCGCTCTCTCCTTCGTGCAGCGTCCCGAGGATGTTCTGGAAGCGCGCGAGATCATCCAAGGCCGTGCGCTGGTGATGTCGAAGATCGAAAAGCCGCAGGCGATCCTGCGTCTCGACGAGATTTTCGCTGCTTCCGACTCTCTGATGGTGGCGCGCGGCGACCTCGGTGTCGAACTGCCGCTCGAAAGGGTGCCCGGCCTGCAAAAGCGGATCGTGCGCGGCGCGCGCAAGCTCGGCAAGCCGGTCGTGGTGGCGACCCAGATGCTGGAATCGATGATCACCTCGCCGGTGCCGACGCGCGCCGAAGTCTCGGACGTCGCCACGGCGGTCTATGAAGGGGCGGATGCGGTCATGCTCTCGGCCGAGAGTGCCGCCGGCGAATTCCCGCGCGAGGCGGTGGCGACGATGAACCGCATCGCCGAGGAAGTGGAGCGCGACGCCCTGCACCGCACCATCATCAACGCCCAGCGCAGTGAGCCCGAGCAGACCGGTGCCGACGCCATTGCGGCGGCCGCGCGCACCATCTCTGAAACGCTCGACCTCGCCGCCCTGATCGCCTGGACGGCCTCGGGCTCGACCGGCATCCGCATCGCCCGCGAACGCGCGGAGAAGCCCTTGCTGGCGCTCACGCCCAATGTCGGCACGGCGCGCCGGCTCGCCTTGGTCTGGGGCGTGCATGCCGTGCTCACCGACGACGCCCGCGACATCAGCGACATGGTCGATCGTGCTTGCCGCCATGCCTCGCAAGACGGCTTCGCGCAGACCGGCCAGCGCGTGCTGATCATGGCGGGCATTCCCTTCGGCACGCCGGGCGCGACCAACATGGTGCGCATCGCCGTGATCGGCGCCGACGGTGGCGAGGCGGTCTGACGGTTCCTGTTACGACAATGCCGTAGACATATTAGCCGGCAATATGGTTGCCGGCTAATATTTTGCGTTTATGGCGTGAACCCTGGAATTCGGGGTGAAAGCTCGCAAAAGAGGGCGGACACCCGGCGAGTCAAGTTTGCGGGCGCCCATACTTGCGCAAAAACGCCACACCGAACCCACTTCAAAATAGTTGGCTAACTACTGTGCGGCCTGCCGCGCCGAGCCACGGTCGTCGGCAACCTGGGCGAGGCGGTTGATCTCCTCCAGCACCACCTGCCTGGCTGTGTAGTGGATCTGATGGCCGGCGCCGGGCACCAGGACCAGCCGAGACCCCTGCACCTGCCGGTGCAGCGTCTCGGCATGGATGCTTGTCGACACCACGTGATCAGCGGGATCGGCGACGATGGCGGTGGCGGCAGTGATCTCGTGATAGCGAGGAGACTGGCTCGTCAGACAGGCTTTGAGAGTGGCGACGTCCTGCCCGTTCCAGCGGAACTCGTCTGGCCGCAGCACCAGGGCCGCGCTGGCCTTGCGCACATAGTCGGCCGGCGCCTCGCCAGGCCGGAAGGAGTCCTCGACCGATTTCCTCAGGCTCCAGCTTCCGACCGGGGTCATCACGGTGTGCACGAAGAGCCGCCCCAGCACGGGCAGGGCGGCGAGGCGGTAGTACCAGGCGATGCCGCCCGGCCAGGGATGGGTGGCCCCGGCCAGCACCACCAGACCGGCGACCCGATCCCTGTGTTCGACGGCCAGCAGCGTGGCGAGCGACCCGGCCAGGGAATGGCCGACGACGATGAAACGGTCGATGCCGTGGCCATCCAGGGCTGCCATGACCAGCTTGGCTTGCGCCGCGGTGGTAGCGTCGCCGCGCCCGTTCGGCCGGCCGCTCCAGCCATGCCCCGGCCGGTCCACGGCGATCACGCGGCGCTGGCGCGCCAGATCCTCGCCGATGCCATAGACGATGTCGCGGGCATTGGAGGTGGCGCCATGCAACAGCAGCACAGGCAGCTTTTCGCCGCCGTGACCGGCACCGAGATCGATCAGGTGCAGCCGTCCGCCAGGTACGGGCACGAAGATGCCTTCGGGCGGATTTTCTTCGGCGATGCGGGCGGCGATGACATTGGTGGCCTGGATGGCTCCGAGCCCATGCGCAAGAAGGAGAATGCCGATGAAGAGCAGAAAGAGGGTCAATCGCGGCCTTTGGCGTGCTGGAGCCGGTGGAAAAATATGCTTCTAGCCGTTTTGCAACCGGCTCGAAAGTCCCCGCGCGCTGCGGCCTTTCCTGGGGCCGCAGGCAGGAGCGGGTGGGAGGGTCGATCTTCCAATCGACCGTCCTAGTCCTCTATCTCGCTCGGCTTTCCAAAGTGGTCGATCCCGCTCCATCAAATGATGGAGCTGAGGAGATCGACCCTCCCATCTGCGATTCCCCAATCTTAGATATCGCGCCCTTCGACCTCGGGCTTGAGCTCGTCCATCATCTTGCGGGCGCCGGCCATATGAGGATTGATCGCCAGAGCGTGTTTGAGCGCCTCATAGGCGTTCTTCTTGTCGCCCATGTCGACCAGCATCATGGCCAGGCCGTTCCAGGCGCCATATTCGCGCGGATTACGCCGCAGCGTCTCGGCGACGTCGGCGATCGAGCGCACATAGTCCTTTTTCAGGTAATAGGCGGTGGCGCGCCGGTTCCATGCCTCGGCGTAACCGGGCCTGAGATGGATGACGGCATTCAGGATCTTGATGGCCTTGTCGGTATTCGAAGCTTTGATCGCCGTCAGCGCCCGGTCCATCAAGAGGTCGGTGGTGTCGCTGCCCGAGCGTAGCTCCACACGTTCGATGGCGACCGCGATATTGTCGGCTTCCTTCTCCGACTCGGCCTTGGCAAGGCGCTCATACAGGCGGTCGAGTTCGGGATCGCCGGCCGGCCGGGTCTCGGCCAGGGCGGCGACGGGTACGGCAAGCATGCCGATCAGGGCCAGAATCGCGATCCTCATGCTTGGATAGTGGCGCGAGATTGTGGCGGATTCAAAGACAAAAACCCGACCGCATCGCTGCGGCCGGGTTCAAACGCGGCAGACCCGATAATTCGGCGCCAAATCAGCCCTGGCGGGCCTTGTAGCGCTTCTGGGTCTTGTTGATGATGTAGACGCGGCCCTTGCGGCGGACCAGCTGATTGTCGCGATGGCGCGTACGCAGCGACTTGAGCGAATTGCGGATCTTCATGGTACTCGTGCCTCTATTGGAGCACGCGAGAAGACGCAGGAGCTCCCAAATTCGAAAGATGCGGGGTTCTAGCGACGAGGGGCGGGGATGTCAACATGGTTGCGAGCCATGTTGCCGCTTCGTCGCACCAGAACTGTGCCGGCAGGCCTATGCCATTGCGGCTCTATTGTCTATGACTTGGCCGCGATGAGGAGATCCGCATGGCCGACTACAAGCTTTACGCCTTCGGTGAATCAGGCAATTGCTACAAGGTGGCGCTGATGCTGGCCCTGACCGGCACGCCGTGGGAGCGCCTCCCGGTCGATTTCTTCAATGGCGAGACGCGGACCGACAATTTTCGCACGGTCAACGATATGGGCGAAGCGCCGGTGCTGCTGCATGACGGCAAGGTGCTGAGCCAGTCCGGCGTGATTCTCGATTATCTCGCCGAGCAGACCGGCCGGTTCGGAGCCGACACTGCCGATGAACGGCGCGAGATCCTGCGCTGGATCCTGTTCGACAATCACAAGTTCACCAGCTATTACGCCACCCTTCGCTTCATCGTAGGCCTGCAGAGGAGCGGCGAGAGCCCGGTCACCGAATTCCTGCGCGGGCGGGCCAAGAGTGCCTTTGCCATCGTCGACAAGCATCTGGCCGGCCGGGATTTCCTGGTTGCAGATCGTCTGACCATCGCCGACCTGTCCCTGGCCGGCTATGTCTTCTTCGAAGAGGAGACGGGCCTGCCATTCCAGGCTTATTCCAACATCCTGGCCTGGCGGGCCCGCATCGCGGCCATGCCGGGATGGAAGCCGCCTTATGAGATGGTGCCACACGCCCCGCCGGCGCGCACCTGATCGAAACTGACGATACGGGACATTTCCTTGCACGCACCCGCCCCGATTTCCCTGCTCGATCGCTACCTTGCCCTCGTCGCCGCCGGCGGGCTCGAACGCGACGCGGCCCAGGAGGCCGTCCTCGCCCGCCTGCAGATCGTTCTGGACGAGCTGGGCGAGATGTCGGCGGCGCGCAAGCCTGGTGCCCTCGGCTGGCTGTTCGGGCGGGCCAAGCCCAGGCCGGGTCCGAAGGGCCTCTATATCTGGGGCGAGGTCGGGCGCGGCAAGACCATGCTGATGGACCTGTTCCACGAAGCCGTACCAGCTGGCGTCAGCCATCGCCGCGTGCATTTCAATGCCTTCATGAACGATGTGCATGAGCGCATCTTCCACTATCGCAACGAGATCCGGGCCGGGCGGGTCAAGGGCGATGATCCGATCGGCCCGGTTGCCGAGGTGCTGGCCAGGGAAGCCAGGCTCCTGTGCTTCGACGAATTCTCCGTCACCGACATCGCCGACGCCATGATCCTCGGGCGCCTCTTTACCCAGTTGTTCGCGCATGGGGTGGTGGTGGTTGCCACCTCCAACGTGGTGCCCGACCGGCTCTATGAGGATGGCCTGAACCGCGCCCTGTTCCTGCCCTTCATCGCGCTGCTCCAGCAGCATATGGAGGTGGTGAAGCTGGAGGCGCGTACGGATTATCGTCTCGAGAAGCTCTCCGGCGGGGAGACCTATCTCGTCGGTGGCGGGCCGGACGTTCGCGCCGGGATGGATGCAGCCTTCGAGCGCCTCACCGGGCGGAAAGAGGGCCTGCCGCTGGTGTTGACGGTCAAGGGCCGGGCCTTGAAAGTGCCGCAGGCCGCCATGGGCGTCGCCCGTTTTTCCTTTGCCGAACTCTGCGGCCAGCCTTTGGGCTCGGCCGACTATCTGGCCCTTGCCGAACATTTCCACACGCTGCTGGTCGACGACATCCCGGTGCTCAGGCAGGAGCAGCGCAACGAGGCCAAGCGCTTCATTTTGTTGATCGACTGCCTCTATGATCGCGGTGCCAAGCTCGTGGCTTCCGCGGCGGCGGAGCCGACCGGGCTCTATCCCTATCAGGAGGGGCGCGAGGCCTTCGAATTCCAACGCACGATCTCGCGCCTGATCGAGATGCGTTCGGAGGTCTATCTGGCCCAGCCGCATCGGGCGCCGCCCAAGACCTCACTGGTGGACGGCTGAGCCGGCAAGCAGAGTTTCCCGGCGAGGCCTCGCCGGGAGCTTTGCCGGGAAACTCTGCAAATGTTTGATATCTTGCAGCTTCCTCTTGTTCGTGCCATGGGCGCGATCAAGAGGAAGCTGCATCGGAGGTAGGCATGGGCGGCAAGAGCGAACCGACCGGCGCGCGCCTTTTGGACATCGCCACCGATCATGTCCGCAAGCACGGGCTTGAGCGGACCTCGGTGGTGTCGGTCGCGCGCGAGGCTCAGGTCAGCCATGCCGCCGTCTATCGCTATTTCGCCTCCAAGGACGCGCTGATCGATGCCGTTACCGCCGATTGGCACAAGGCGGTGGAGACCCAGCTCGCCGTGGTCGCCGACGCCCCCGACCCGGCCGACGACAAGTTGGAGCGCATGATGCTGTTGCTGGCGCGGCTTTATCGCGAGCGCCTCGACCAGGAGCCCAATCTCTATGCAGCCTGGCTGTCGGCGATCGGCGAGAACCGCGCGGTGGTGCGCAAGCATCGCCGCCGCATCCGCAGCCTGATCGAGCGTGTCGTCGACGAAGGGCGTTCCATCGAACTCTTTCGCGCCCGCTCGAACGAGAGGTTGATCGCCTTTCTTGGTGACGCCCTGCACCGCTTCATCGATCCGGCGGCGATCGCAGCTGATCGCGACGCCAATCGGCTCGAGCTCGACCAGCGTCTTGCCCGGTTGCTGCGCGTGGTGATCCGCGCCATGGTGGCCGGCAGCGTATAGGGTCCTGGAGGCCCACAGGCGCTAGCTTTGCGAGTCGAAACGCGGGCAGCATGGAGGGGCGATCTGGAGATCGACCATTTTCGCCTGCCATTGCACATGACGTTTCCCAGATGGTCGATCTCGCTTCCTCCCTTGATGGAGCTGGGGGGATCGACCCTCCGTATTCGCACCTGTTTGCTCGACCTAGGCACCTATAGGCTAGAAGTCTGCCCTCCCCAGCTCCCTCTTTCCGACCTATTAATCATTCAATGGCATTGATCTTGCTTCCCCTTTCACGCCCGATGCAGTGGGCGCAGGACGCGAAGCATGTATGATAGTGCCGTGCCGGTTTCCGGCACTTGTGTCGATCAGCCGACCCTCGATCCCCAGGTTCTTCTCGCGCCCCAGACCCTTCTCGGCGCCCTTGGCCAGGCCAGTTACGAATGGTGCCTGGAGACCGACCGCCTCGCCTGGGGAGCCGGAGCGTCCGCCGTGCTGGGCGTGCGTGCCGCCGCCGACATTGCCGACGGCAAGGCTTTTGCCCTCCTGATCGATCTCGACCGGCCCGGCGGCCGGCACGAAGCCATCCTCCAGAGCCCGCATGGGGGAACGGGAGAGGGCGCGCCCTACTGCCTGCGCTACAGCTATCGTCCGCATGCGGCCGGCCGGAAACGCTGGATCGAGGATCGTGGGCGCTGGTTCGCCGGGCCGGACGGGCGCCCCGTGGTCGCGCGCGGCCTGGTGCGTGTCGTGGCTGAATGCCCGGAAGACGAGGCGGCGGCATCAGCCCAGGCGGTGATCGGCATTCACGACCGCTTTTTCGCCACCGCCCTGGCCAACGCCTGTGCCGAGGGCCGGCAGGCCGGGTTGTTCCTGGCGACCGTCGACCGGCTCGGTGCCATTCACGGTGCCTTCGGCGCGGTGGTGGCGGATCGCGTCTGCGCCCAGGTGATGCGCGGCTTGCGCAGCGTGCTGCGCATCGGCGACAGCCTTACCAGCATTGCGGACGGCAAATTCGCTTTGATGTTGCCCGGTTGCCAGGCCGGGGACGTGCGGGCGGCGGCCGAACGCTTCCAGCAGGTGGTCGAGCGCGTGACCGTCGAGGCGGAAGAGGGCGCGATCCAGCCGACGGTGTCGATCGGGGCCGTCCATATCGCGCCCGCGACGGAGACCGCCGGCACGGCCTTGCACGCGGCCCAGCAGGCCCTCGACCGCTGCGAGCGCGAGACACCGGGCGGTATCGCGATCTTCGCGGAAGGCGACCATCAGGTCGCTTCGGCGAATGCGGCGCAACGCTTGGCGCTGGCACTCAACGAAGACCGCATCTTCCTCGGTTTCGAGCCGGTGCTGGCGGCCCAGCCGGCAGGACGGCAGTCATTCCGGGCCCGCGCCTTCATCCGGCTGCCTGGCAATGCCGAGGCGGCGGCGTTCACCACATTGCAACCGGCGTCTTTGCAACCGGCTTGGTTGACCCCGGCCTGCGACCGTGCGCTCGCTCGCCGACTCGCCTTGCGGCTGGTGGACCTTGCCGGCGTGGTGCTCGACCGCCATCCCGGCGTCGAATTGATCCTGCCCCTGCCGGTCGTCGTCGATCCGCGCCGGGGACCGGGCGACAGCTTCCAGCGTTTGACCATCGAACTCGACGAGGCGCTGGCCAAGGCCGATCTCGACAATAATGGTCGCTATTGCCGGGCGATCCGCGCCTCCGGCGCGCGACTCGGCATTGGCGGCTTCGGCGGCGGCCATCTCGATTTCGCCGAACTCCAGGCTCTCGAAGTCGGCCAGGTGACGCTCAACGGCGTGCTGGTCGAAATGGCCGATCAGGTCGCGCAGGGCCGTTTCGCACTGCGCAGCCTGATCGAGGCCGGCGCGCGGCATGGCTTCGACATGGCGGCCGAATGGGTGGATGACGAGGTCATCGCACGCCAGCTCCTGAACTGGGGTTGTAGCCGCCTGATGGGGACGGTGGCGGGCACGCTCCGGCTGGAATTGCCGCGCCTGCGCGATGCTGGCCGCCAAGCGCCAATGGCGCTGACCGGAACCTGAGGCACGGCCTTCCTTCTCTCATAAGGAGAGAAGGGAAGTATTGCCCTACTTCTTCTCGTCGCTGATGCGGTCGAGGCGCGACTTCATCTCCGCCAGTTCCTTCTTCAGCGTGTCGAGATCGTCGCTGCTCTTGGAGGTCGCGGTCGCGGCCGGCTCCTTCGCGTCTTCGCCGCCGGCCTGCTGCGTGAAAGGCGAGAACAGGCGGAAGGCGCGCTGGAAGGCCACCATATTGTTGCGGGCCTGTTCCTCGAGCGCGCCGAAACCGCCATTGACCCAGGGCGCCTGGCCCCAGCCGCTGGTAAGATGCTGCGTCATCTGCTCGCGCAGCTTCTGCTGGTCGCGCGTGAGATTGTCGATGGAGAATTCGAGGAAGCTCGGCACCAGCGCCTGCATGCTGTCGCCATAGAAGCGGATCAACTGGCGCAGGAAGGTGATCGGCAGCAGGTTCTGGCCCTTGTTCTCCTGCTCGAAGATGATCTGGGTGAGGACCTGGCGGGTGATGTCCTCATTGGTCTTGGCGTCGTGGACCACGAAATCCTCGCCGGCCTTGACCATGGTGCCGAGATCTTCGAGCGTGACATAGGTCGAGGTACCCGTGTTGTAGAGGCGCCGATTGGCGTATTTCTTGATCGTGGTCGGCTCTTTAGCTTTCGCCATCCTACTGCCCCTTACGCTCGTCCCTGCCTTGCACAATTCACATGCTTGCCCCATCTGTGGGGGAAGCGTGCGAACTCTGCAAATGTTTCCGATCCTGCAGATTGAGTTTGGTCGGTTCCGAGACCCGATCAAACTCAATCTGCCTGGACAAATCCCCCCGGGCAGGCCCGTGACGGCGATGCCGGAGAGTTTGCCTCGAAATCGATCACGCAGAATTTCCGAACCGGCCCGCCTGGGCAAGCCTGGAAATTCCGAACCACCCCGGTATTCCCGTGACGGCCTCCGGCCCGGGGGCGGTATCCCGTTCCGGAACCCCTCTCCTGGAGGGATGATCACCCCCACGGTCTGACAAATCTAGGCTCTTTTCGCGGTCGCGAAAACATCTTTGTGCAAGCGCGGTAAACTCACCTGGCGCATTGACGGCGGCGCGCCAAGCGTCCCATATGCCCAGGCAAATTACGATTGAGCGGATCACAGATCCGCTCAACCTTAATTTGCAGGCGCAATCTCCAGGACTTGGGAGATTTGCAGAATTTACCTGCTTCATCCCAGCGGGGATGAAGCAGGTAAATTCTGCTTCGGAAAGAGTTGGTCCATCGGGCCGCTGCAAAACGGAACATTAGAGGAGTGAAATTGCCATGAGTGATGTCGTCATCGTCAGCGCCGCACGCACACCGGTCGGCTCCTTCAACGGCGCCTTCGCGGCAACACCGGCTCACACGCTCGGTGCGGCGGCCGTCAAGGAAGCGTTGGCCCGTGCCAAGGTAGAGGCCGGCGAGGTCGACGAAGTCATCCTCGGCCAGGTGCTGAGCGCGGGCGGCGGCCAGAATCCGGCTCGACAGGCGGCGATGGCGGCTGGCGTGCCCCAGGAGAAGACCGCTTTCGGCCTCAACCAACTCTGCGGCTCGGGTCTGCGCGCGGTCGGCCTCGGCCTGCAGCAGATCGCCAATGGCGATGCCTCGGTCATCGTGGCTGGCGGCCAGGAATCGATGTCGCTGGCGCCGCATGTCGCGCATCTGCGCGCCGGCGCCAAGATGGGTGACGTGAAGTTCCTGGATTCCATGCTCAAGGACGGCCTGCTCGACGCTTTCCAGGGCTATCATATGGGCACGACCGCCGAGAATATCGCGGCACGCTGGCAACTCACCCGCGAGGAACAGGACGCTTTCGCCGTCGCCTCCCAGAACAAGGCCGAGGCCGCCCAGAACGCGGGGCGCTTCAAGGATGAGATCGTCGCGATCACGATTCCCGGCCGCAAGGGCGACGTCATCGTGGATACCGACGAATATCCCCGCCACGGTGCCACGCTCGACGGCATGGCCAAGCTGCGCCCGGCCTTCAGCAAGGATGGCACGGTGACTGCCGGCAACGCCTCCGGCCTCAATGACGGCGCGGCCGCCGTGGTGCTGATGAGCGCCAAGGATGCCGAGCGTCGCGGCCTCACCCCGCTCGCCCGCATCGCTTCCTGGGCTACCGCTGGCGTCGATCCCGCCATCATGGGCACCGGGCCGATCCCAGCCTCGCGCAAGGCGCTCGAAAAGGCGGGCTGGAGCGTCAAGGATCTCGACCTGGTCGAGGCCAACGAAGCCTTTGCGGCGCAGGCCCTGGCCGTCAACAAGGACATGGGCTGGGATCCCGCCATCGTGAACGTCAATGGCGGCGCCATCGCCATCGGCCATCCGATCGGTGCCTCCGGCGCCCGCGTGCTGGTCACGCTGCTGCATGAGCTTGCTCGCCGTGGCGGCAAGAAGGGCATCGCCACGCTGTGCATCGGCGGCGGCATGGGCATCGCCCTGACCGTCGAGCGCTGATCGGTTCACGGCGATGCCGAAGCGTTTTGCGATCTGGAGAATTCATCGGATCGCCGAGACGCTGGAAACAAGGGCTTTCTCCGTTGGAGGAACGGGGGATGCCCTCGACCTCGGCCCCTTCCCGTGCAGGGGAGGGGAGGTACGCGTCGGGCAGGTCCTTAGGGGCGAAGGCCGGTTCGTGACTCCCTAAAATCGCAAAACGCCTTAGTCCAATGAAGAACACCATCGTTACCAAGGAGGCACCATGACCAGAGTTGCAATCGTCACCGGCGGAACGCGTGGCATCGGCGCGGCCATCTCCAGGGCGCTCAAGGCAGCCGGCCACACGGTTGCCGCCAGTTATGCCGGCAATGACGAGGCAGCGGCCAAGTTCAAGGCCGAAACCGGCATTGCAACCTACAAGTGGGACGTCGGTGATTTCGATGCCTGTGCTGCCGGCGTGGCACAGGTGGAGAAGGATCTCGGTCCGGTCGACATCCTGGTCAACAATGCCGGCATTACCCGCGACGGCTTCTTTCACAAGATGAGCAAGGACCAGTGGTCCGCCGTCATCCGCACCAATCTCGACAGCCTGTTCAACATGACCCGCCCGGTCATCGAAGGCATGCGCAATCGCGGTTTTGGCCGGGTGGTCGTGATCTCCTCGATCAACGGCCAGAAGGGGCAGGCGGGGCAGGTCAATTATTCCGCAGCCAAGGCCGGCGACATCGGCTTCGTCAAGGCACTGGCCCTGGAAGGCGCGGCCAAGGGCATCACCGCCAATGTGATCGCGCCCGGCTATATCGGCACCGAGATGGTGCAGGCGATCGATCCCAAAGTGCTGGAAACGCGCATTCTGCCGCTGATTCCGACAGGTCGGCTGGGTCAGCCTGACGAAATCGCCCGCGCCGTGGTGTTCCTGGCCTCCGACGATGCCGGCTATATCACCGGTTCGACGCTCAGCATCAATGGCGGGCAGTACCTGGCCTGAGGCAGGGCAGCGCAACTCTCCAGTGGGATGTGAGACGATCGATGGAACGCGGCGACCCGTTTCGCGTTCCATCATCGCAGCCGTCAGAAGCTGCTTGCCGATAATCTTGCGGCATCCTTTCCCGGGCTAAAGCGTTTTGCGATTTGACGGAATTGCCAAGAATCGCAAAGACGCTCTAGCCAATTCATTGGATTGGCTTGGAACCAAGGAGTTAGAGCAAACAAGCGTTTCCATCTAAACGCGCTTTGCTCTAGGAGAGGAAAGTTCCTATGAGCAATCCATGACCATCGATTTCCATCACCGCCTCGCCTCCGTCGCCAGTGAGATCGAAGATGTGCTGGTGGCGATCTTCGACGTCGCCACCACGCCGCCGGTGCCGGCACGGCTGCTGGGCGCGATGCGCTATGCGGTTCTGGGCGGTGGCAAGCGGCTGCGCCCCTTCCTGGTGGTCGAAACGGCTCGCCTCCTGAAGGGCGATCAGACTACCGCTCTGCGTGCGGGTGCGGCGATCGAGCTTGTGCATGTCTATAGCCTCGCTCATGACGATCTGCCGGCGATGGATGACGACGCGTTGCGGCGTGGCAAGCCGACGCTGCATCTTGCCTATGACGAGGCCACCGCCATCCTGGCCGGGGATGCGCTGCAGACCCTGGCTTTCGAAACCCTTGCTGATGCCGCGACCGGCACCGATGCGGGCATGCGGGCCGAACTGGTGCGCCTGCTGGCCAAGGCCGCCGGCGGTGCGGGCATGGCCGGTGGCCAGATGCTGGACCTCGAGGCGGAAGGGCGTTTCGAAGGAACAACCGAGCTCTCGGCGCAGGCCATCGCCCAGCTCCAGGCGATGAAAACGGGCGCGATCCTGTCGTGCGCGGTGGAGATGGGTGCGGTCATCGGGCGTGCCGATGCGCCGGTTTATCAGACCCTACTGTCCTATGGACGCGCTCTGGGCGCCGCCTTCCAGATCGCCGACGACATTCTCGACATCGAGGCCTCGAGCGCGGAGCTTGGCAAGGCCACCGGCAAGGATGCTGACCGCGGCAAGGCGACATTGGTCAGCCTGTGGGGCGTGGACAAGGCACGGGCCGAGCTCGAGCGTCTTACCGGCGATGCCCTCGGCGCCCTTGCCGGTTTTGGTGCCGAGGCGGATATCCTGCGCGCCGCCGCCCGCTTCACGGCGGACAGGCGCAAGTGAGATTCCAAGTGGGGCTCCACGCGAGACGGCGAGCGAGACCACTGAGGTGAGGCATTTCCTGCGTCCGCTGACCGCCAGGCCGGTCCTGCTCTGGAGCCTCGTCGCTGGCATGGCTCTTGGTCTCGTCATACCGGGCCTGCCCTGGCTCGAACGCCTGTTGGCAGGGTGGTGCCTGGCCACCGCGATTTTCGTCGTCATCGTCAGCTACAAGCTGTCGCGCCTGCCACCGGATCGCTTCAGCCACCGGGCTGATTCCCTTGACGAAGGTGCCGTGATCATTCTGATCCTGTCGATGCTGGCCGCCGCCACCAGCTTTGCCGGGGTGATCTTCGAGCTTCAGGCAACCAAGAACCAGGCTGACAGCGATAGCCTGTCATTGCCGCTGATGGTGGCGACCATCGTCTGTTCCTGGTTCTTCATCCATACCATCTTCGCCATCCATTACGCTCATATCTATTACAATGACGGCGGCCGGCCGGGTAAACCGAGCCTGGATTTCGGCGGTGACCCCGAACCGCCGGATTATTGGGATTTCGTCTATTTTTCCGTAGCGATCGGGGCTTCCTCGGCGACGTCGGACACCAATCTGCGTTCGCGGCCGATGCGCCGCATCGTCGCCGCCCATGCGGTGTTCTCGTTCTTCTTCAACGCCACCATCCTGGCCCTGGCGATCAATATCGCGGCCGGGTTGCTGGGTGGGAACTGACGGCGGCGTCGCAGCCTTTCCAGGAAAAGCGTGCCTCCATTAGCGTTGCGGACTGCTGCAGGGACCGACAACGCGTTCGACCGATAGGAGTGGTGCGGCAACGGCACCACTGCGCGTAAAGCGACCGAACACGACAAGGCATCGTCCGGCCTTCCAGGCCCGGCCGACCGCGTGCCGCATTACCTCATGGTTTCCATCTGCCGCGGCGATGGGGGGCGGCGCGACGCCGGCGTAGATCGCCGGCTTGCCCTCCCCGCCTTCGAGCTGAATGGTCCTGGTCCCTGCAGGACAAGGAGCGGGCTTGGAACAGTAATCCGGGTCGCCGGATGCCGTCCGGCAGGGGATGGGCCTGGACCAGCAACTCAGGGGGCCGGCCTTGCCGCCAACCTTGAGCATGGCCGTCGGTCCATCGGAGTCCTCAGCCATGGCAATCGCGGCAGCCGGCATCGCCACCAGCATTGCCGTGGCGATAGCGAGCCTGACGATCGGAACCATTCGGCTTTGCATGCGCGCGGTCAGGCGATGGCGGTCGCCACGTTGCGTTCCACCCGCATGCCCTTGCGCTCCTCGGACGGCGTGCGGTCGAAATGCTCGGAATAGCATTTGGAGAAGTGCGAGGCGGAGACGAAGCCGCAGGCCAGGCCCACCGAAAGGATCGGCATCGAGGTCTGGCGCAGAAGTTGGCGGGCGCGGTTGAGGCGCATTTCGAGATAGTAGCGGGTCGGCGTGGTATCGAGATAGCGCTGGAACAGCCGTTCGAGCTGGCGTGGCGACAGGCGCACGGTCCGGGCGAGTTGGGCGCAGGACACCGGACGTTCCAGGCGCTTGTCCATCTCGCCGATCACGGCGAGGAGCTTGGGATGGGAGACGCCCAAACGCGCGCGCAGTTCCATGCGCTGGCGCTCGTGGGAATCGCGCATGCGATGATGGATGAGCTCGTCGGTGACGAGGGCGCTGATGACAGCACCTTTCTTGGCGGTGATCAGCGCCAGCATCATGTCGATCGAGGCGGTGCCGCCCGCGCAGGTGAAGCGATTGCGGTCAATCTCGAACAGTTCCTGCGTGGCATCGATCTCAGGAAACTCCTCGCGGAAGCTGTCGTAGTTTTCCCAATGGATGGCGCAGCGATGGCCGTCGAGCAGACCGGCCTTGGCAAGGATATAGGTGCCCGTGCACACGGCGCCGATCGAGACGCCGTAGAAGGCGAGCTTGCGTAGCTTGGCGATCAGCGAGCCGTGATCGTATTTCTGCACGTCCATGCCGGAGCACACGATGATCTCCGGCATCGGCCCGACATCGGCATAGGAACCGTCGACCGCCAATGCCACCCCGTTCGACGCCTCGATCGGCTGGCCGTCAGGCGAATAGAGCCGCCAGGCGAAGGCCTTGGCGCCGGTGACGTAATTCGTCAGGCGCAGGACCTCCACAGCCGCCGCGAAAGCGATCATCGAGAAGTTGGGGGTGAGCAGAAGGCCGACGGTATGCGTGGCGCCGATATCCGGCCGGATATTCATACGCGATTCTCCCTGGGACCTCCGCCGGGGGGCCGGCGGTACTAAGCGTGACGGAGGCGGGAAAGCGCACCAGACGGAGCGCTCGCCCTCATGATGGCATCGGGCATCTACGCGCCCATTGTGGTCAAAAGCGTCGGTTGCGGGGCGGTTTGTACCGCGTTCTTCGAAACGACGAACCGAGACGATATTGCGACATTTTTTGAAGAATTCTGATGTGGGGCCGACCATATGTCGCGTTTAATGTCGCAAATTGACAAGTATGAGATATTCGGATGCGACCCAATGGTCAAATACTATCCCAAATGCGTCCTTTACGGGGCATGGAAGATAGCGCCTTTTGTGCAATTTCTTCCAATGCGACAAAAGGCGCGTCGCTTCCGTGCTAGACTGGCCCCGGCCGGGGTGATGATAGTCGCCCCATTCAAGACTCCATCCAACGGGCGGCAACACGTGCGGTTTTCTGTCTTTTCCCTGGCGCGCAATGCGCTGCGTGGTCATCAGGACTGGCCCGAGCAATGGCGCTCGCCCGAACCGAAGGCCAGCTACGACGCCATCATCATCGGCGCCGGCGGGCATGGCCTCGCCACCGCCTATTACATGGCTGCCGAGCATGGCATGACCAATATCGCCGTGCTCGAAAAGGGCTGGCTGGGCGGCGGCAATACCGGCCGCAACACCACCATCATCCGCTCCAACTATCTGTGGGAGGAGAGCGGCAAGCTCTACGACCACGCGATGAAGCTGTGGCAGAACCTGTCCCAGGTGCTGAACTACAACGTGATGTATTCGGCCCGCGGCGTGATGATGCTGGCGCACAATGTGCACGACATCCAGGTCTTCAAGCGCCATATCCATGCCAATCGCCTGGCGGGCATCGACAATGAATGGCTGACGCCGGAAGAGGCGAAGGAATTCTGTCCGATCCTCAACATCTCCAAGGACATCCGCTATCCGATCATGGGCGCCGCCCTGCAAAGGCGCGGCGGTGTCGCTCGCCACGACGCGGTGGCTTGGGGCTATGCCCGCGCCGCCGATGCGCTGGGCGTCGACATCATCCAGAACTGCGAGGTTACCGGCATCCTGCGCGATGCCTCGGGCGCCGTCTCCGGGGTGGAGACCTCCAGGGGCACGATCCGGACCAAGAAGCTCGGCGTCGTCGCCGCTGGCAACACCTCGGTGGTCATGGACATGGCCGGCGTGCGCATGCCGCTGGAAAGCTATCCTCTACAGGCGTTGGTGTCGGAGCCGTTGAAGCCGATCATGCCCTGCGTG
Source organism: Labrys sp. HAY1-8F (assembly GCF_056754975.1). Classification (NCBI taxonomy): domain Bacteria; kingdom Pseudomonadati; phylum Pseudomonadota; class Alphaproteobacteria; order Hyphomicrobiales; family Xanthobacteraceae; genus Labrys; species Labrys sp. HAY1-8F. The sequence continues at coordinate 3,296,983 of NZ_JBPGWZ010000002.1, forward strand.
GTGATGTCGAACACCGTGCATGCGTATATGTCGCAATCGGACAAGGGCGACCTCGTCATCGGTGCCGGCACCGACCAATATGTCTCCTATTCGCAGACGGGCGGCCTGCACATCGCGGCCCACACGCTGGACGCGATCTGCGAGCTTTTCCCGGTGGTGCGCCGCACCCGCATGATGCGCAACTGGGGCGGTATCGTCGACGTCACGCCCGATCGCTCGCCCATCCTCTCCAAGACCCCGGTACCTGGCCTGTTCGTCAATTGCGGCTGGGGCACGGGCGGCTTCAAGGCGACGCCGGGCTCGGGCCACGTCTTCGCCCATACGGTGGCGACGGGCGAACCCCATCCGATCGCCGCTCCCTTCACTCTCGATCGCTTCCGCACCGGACGCCTGATCGACGAAGCGGCCGCCGCCGCCGTCGCGCACTGAGGACCGTCATGCTGCTCATTCGCTGCCCTTATTGCGAACAGGATCGCCCGGAACTGGAGTTCCGCAACATGGGCGAGGCGCATATTGCCCGCCCCGCCTTCGCCGACAATCCGACGGACGAGGTCTGGGAAAGCTTCCTCTACACACGCTCCAATCCCAAGGGGCTGATCGCCGAGCGCTGGCGCCATGTGCATGGCTGCGCACGCTTCTTCAACGCCGTGCGCCATACCGTGACCGACAAGTTCGTGAAGACCTACAAGCAGGGCGAGCCCAAGCCCGATCTGGCGGCGCTCGCCGCCGAGCTTGCCGCCGCCACGCCCTCCAATAAGGAGGCGCGCGCGTGACCGCCTCTCTCCGTACGGCGGCCGGTGGCCGCATCGATCGCGCCAAGCCGATCAACTTCACCTTCGACGGCATCGCCTATCAGGGCGTGCGTGGCGATACGCTCGCCTCCGCTTTGCTCGCCAATGGCGTGCACCTGATCGGCCGCTCCTTCAAATATCACCGGCCGCGCGGCATCATGTCATCAGGTTCGGAAGAGGCGAATGCGATGGTGACGGTGATCCGGGATGCCGGACGCACCACGCCCAATCTGCGCGCCACGCAGGTCGAGCTCTATGAAGGCCTCGTCGCGACAAGCCAGAATCGCTGGCCTTCGCTGAAATTCGATGCCGGCGCCGTCAACGACGCGATGTCGCCCTTCCTGGCCTCGGGCTTCTACTACAAGACCTTCATGTGGCCGCAGAGCTTCTGGAAGAAGGTCTACGAGCCCAGAATCCGCGCTGCCGCCGGCTTCGGCGAGGCGCCCAAGGTGGCCGATCCCGACCGCTACCTCAACCGCTATGCCCATTGCGACGTGCTGGTGGTGGGCTCCGGCCCGGCGGGCCTGGCGGCCACCATCGCCGCGGCCGAGACCGGCGCCTCTGTGATCCTGGTCGACGAGCAAGCCGAACTCGGCGGCTCGCTGCTGACGGAAACCACGGCCACCATCGAAGGCCGGGCGGCGCGCGACTGGGCCACCGACATCATCATGTCGCTGGCCCTCAACGATCGTGTCAGGCTGATGCCGCGCACCACCGCCTTCGGCTGGTATTCGGACAATTTCGTCGCGCTGGCCGAAAGGCTGACCGACCATGTGGCCCAGCCGGAAGCCCGCACGCCGCGCGAACGGCTCTGGCAGGTGCGCGCCAAGCAGGTCGTCATCGCCGCCGGTGCGATCGAGCGTCCCCTGGTGTTCCCGGAGAACGACCGTCCGGGCATCATGCTGGCCGATGCGGCCCGCACCTATGTCAACCGCTACGGCGTCAAGCCGGGCAACCGCGCGGTGGTGTTCACCGCCTGCGACACTGCCTATCAGGCCGCGCTCGACCTCAAGGCCGCCGGCGTCGAGATCGCCGTGATCGCTGACATTAGGCCTGACGGCGGTGCGCTGGTCGGTGCTGCCCGGGAGGCCGGCATTCGCGTCAACCTCGGCGCGACGATGATGGGTACCAGCGGGCGCTTGCGTGTCAATGCGGTCAGGCTTGGCCGGGTCGCCACGGATGGCGTCAGCGTCAGTGATCGTGAGACCGTCTCCTGCGATCTTGTGCTGATGTCGGGCGGCTGGACGCCGACGGTGCACCTGTTCTCGCAGTCGCGCGGCAAGCTGCGTTATGACGAAGCCAAGCAGATCTTCGTGCCGGGCTTTGCCCGCGACGAGGAGCGCTCGGCCGGCGCCTGCCGCGGCGTGTTCGACTTCGGCGCGGTGATCAATGACGGCTTTGCCGCCGGCCACGAGGCCGGGCGCGATGCCGGTTTCGACAGGGGCGCGCTCAAGACCTTCGACGTCGATGGCGAGACCTCTCCCGCAGGGTTCTACACCGGCGCCTTGCCGCATGACCGCAATGCCGCCAAGGTCAAGGCCTTCGTCGACTTCCAGCACGATGTCACCGCCAAGGACATCAAGCTGGCGACGCGCGAGGGCTTTCGCTCGATCGAGCATGTCAAGCGCTACACCACCACGGGCATGGCGACCGACCAGGGCAAGACCTCCAACATCAATGCGCTGGCGATCGCCGCCAAGGCTATTGACAAGAAGGTGCCGCAGGTCGGCCTGACAACTTTCCGCCCGCCCTATACCCCGACCAGCTTCGGCCTGTTCGCCGGCACGGCGCGCGGTGACTTGTTCGATCCCGTGCGTAAGACCCCGATGCACGAGGCCGAGGTCGAATTGGGCGCGGTGTTCGAGGATGTCGGCCTGTGGAAGCGCGCCTGGTACTATCCTCGGGCCGGCGAGAGCATGCATGACGCGGTCAATCGCGAGTGCAAGACGGTGCGCGACAAGGTCGGCATGTTCGACGCGACCACGCTTGGCAAGATCGAGGTCGTCGGCCCGGATGCGGCGGAGTTCATGCACCGCATCTATGTCAACCCGTTCATGAAGCTGGAGCCGGGCCGCCTGCGCTACGGCATCATGACCCGCGACGACGGCTTCGTCTATGACGACGGCGTGGTCGGCCGCATGGCTCCGGACCGCTTCCATGTCACCACCACCACGGGCGGGGCGCCTCGCGTGCTTTCGCATATGGAGGACTATCTCCAGACCGAGTGGACCGATCTCAAGGTCTGGTTCACCTCCACCACCGAGCAATGGGCCGTCATCGCCGTGCAGGGTCCGCATGCCCGCGACGTGCTGGCGCCCCTGGTCGAGGGTATTGACATCTCCAAGGACGGCATGCCGCACATGTCGGTGAAGGAGGGCCGCATCTGCGGCGTGCCCACCCGGCTGTTCCGCATGAGCTTCACCGGCGAGGCTGGCTTCGAGGTGAACGTGCCGGCGGCCTATGGCCGTGCGGTGTGGCAGGCCATCCATGCCGAGGTCGTCAAATATGATGGCTGCGCCTATGGCACCGAGGCGATGCATGTGCTGCGCGCCGAGAAGGGCTACATCATCGTCGGCCAGGACACCGACGGCACGCTGACCCCGGACGAAGCTGGCGTCGGCTGGGCCGTGGGCAAGGCCAAGGCGGACTTTGTCGGCAAGCGCGGCCTGATGCGGCCTGATTTGCAGGATCCCAACCGCAAGCAGTTCGTCGGACTCGCCACCGTCGATCCCGGCGTGGTGCTGGAAGAGGGCGCCCAGATCACCGAGGTGGCGCAGCCCGCCCTCGGCGAGCATGCCCTTGGCCATGTCACCTCGGCCTATTGGAGTGCCAATCTCGGCCGCTCCATCGCCCTCGCCAATCTCGAGCGTGGCCGTTCGCGCTATGGCGAGACGGTCTATGTGCCGATGCCCGGCGGCTCGATCGCCGTGACGGTGGTCGACCCTATCTTCATCGACAAGGAAGGAGCGCGGCTCAATGGCTGATACTGCAACCCGCCGCGATCCGCTCGACGGCATCGCGCCGATCACCGCCCGCAGCCGCCTCACCATCGAGGCGGCGCCACGCGGCGCCCGTCTGGTGCTGCGCGGACCGGACAGCGCTGCGGCCGCGGCCGGCCAGGCCTTCGGACTGGCCCTGCCGACTGCAATCAACACCGCCACCACCGACGGCACGCGCACCGCCTTCAAGCTCGGCCCGGACGAGTGGCTGCTGCTTGCGCCGGAGAATGGCGAGGCCGAGGCCTATGCCGCCATCGAGGCCGCCGTCCAGGAGCCCCATTCGCTGGTGGATGTCAGCCACCGCAATATCGGCGTCCTGGTCTCGGGTTCGCTGGCCGCCGATGTGCTGAATGCCGGCGTCATGCTGGATCTCGACCCCAAGGCCTTTCCCGTCGGCACCGCCACGCGCACGCTCTACGCCAAGGCGGAGATCGTGCTGTGGCGCAAGGGTGCGAGCGATTTCCACGTCGAGGTCTGGCGTTCCTTCACCGACTATTTACATGGCCAACTCGAGCAGGCCGCGCGGGAATATGTGAAGTAACCTTCCTGGGACCGCTGGCTTTTAGCCGGCTCTTTCTCTCCAACCGACGGTGCGTTTCCAAGAGCCGGCTGAAAGCCGGCTCCCAGAAAGAGTCACCGCCTATTTGTTGCGGTGGCGGACCTCAAGATGTGGCAGGCCCCAGCAGGTCAGGCCCATATCGGCGGCCATCATGCCCAATCCCTCGGTTTCGATCTCTCCGAAGCTGGAGGTTTCGATATAGGCCTTGGTGCCACGCGCCAGTGGATTGCGCTCGCCGTAATAGAAGGGCGGAAAGATCAGGCCGTCGCGATGGATATCGGCCCTCACCAGCAGCACGGTGCCGCCGACCGCATCGAGCGGAACGATCTCACCCTCCTCTCGCAGATGCTCCAGATAATATTGGCCGTGGTCGCGCCAGCCATTCTTGTCGAAGGTCGGGCCGCCATAGCGCAGTACGCAATGGGGCTGAAGGATGTCCCTGTCGTAGGACAGCAGCGTCTCGATCAGGTCGGCGGGAAATTCGACCACGTCGACATCCAGCCACAGCACCCAGTCCTCGTCCGCGAGGGCATTGAAGAGCAGGTGGTTGCGGCTGCGGGCAAGCACGGCGCGCCGCTGGGTCTGGATGTCGGGCGCCCAACGGGGGACGTTGTCGGGAATGTGGAAGGCGAAATCCTTTATCCAGAAGCCGGTTCGCCTGAATCGCCTGGAGAGCTTGTCGGCGATGGCCCGGAAAGCTTCCTGCGTGCCATCGCGGCTGTCGCTCTCCAGAAAGCCGAGCGAAAGCGCCTTGCTCGGATAGGTCAGGCGTTCGAGGTTCTGCAGGTAGGTTTCCGCTAGATCGGCAGCGTCCTTGATAGGGGTCAGGATGAGAACCCTGGGCGGGTTGTGGCGAGAGGCGGTGCGGCTTGGACGGGAGGTCATGCTTCCATCCTGATTCAGCTTGAGCCCGACCGCAAGGGCCCCGGCCTCCATGGCGGGGGAAGGAAAGGCGTGGCGCTGGCTTTTCGAGCGGTTATCCCCGCAGCAGAGCAAGCATGGCTTCGGCCGTCGCGGTATCGGTCACGACGGCGTTGATCAGCCTTGCCCGTACGGCGCCGATGATCGACTTCGCCTTGGCGGGGGAAACGGCCACGCCGATGACGAGAGGGACGGCCCGCAATTGCTCCGGCGACACCGCGATCAGGCGCTCGTCGCCGTCCCAGGGCACCAGATTGCCCTCCTCGTCGAAATAATGCCGGATCACGTCGCCAGCCGCCTGCACCAAAGCGCGTTCGCTCGAAGTGGCGGCGCCGGCGTGCACCGGATCGACCCCATGCGGCAGGCCGACACCCACCAGGGCGGCATCGATGCGGTCCCACAGCGCGATCTGGTCGCGGATGGTGGGATCGTTGACGAAGGCGTCGCGATATTCCTGCGACGGCAGATAGGGCGCGTGGATGAATTGGGGCGTGCCGCCGAGTTGCTCGGCCGCCAGCCGCACGAATTCGCTGATCTGGAAATGGGGGGCCGGCTGCTGCATGCCGCCGGTCGCGGGCACCGTGATCACGCCCGGTATGCTGGGCAGCCCGGCGCGGATCACCTCGCGGATGGCGCGGCCCCAGCCGATGGCGAGCACCGAGCCGTCCTTCAGCCCGGCTTCCTTCAGCAGCGCGCCGATGGGCTGGGCCAGCGACGCCAGCAATCCGACCTCGCTGGTCTCCACCAGCGCCGCCCTATGCAGGCCTAAGGCCTCGACGAGCTCGCGGGTCAGGTCCTCGGGAGCGGTGAAATCTCGGATCTCGATGCGGACGATGCCTTCATCCCGCGCGCGGCGGAGCAGCCGCGAGATGGTCGCCGTCGACAGGCCGAGGCGCCGGGCGATCTCGACCTGCGACAGGTCGGACTCATAGTGAAGGCGCGCCACCATGTGCAGCGTCTTGCGGGTGGCCGAGGCGTCGCTGGTCAGGCTGTCCGACAGTTTGCAATTCCTTTCAGAAATATGTTACATCGATGATGACAGAGAGGGAAGAACATCGCTGACCGGTCTCTCGGCCTGCCATCGCAAGATCGCTACCCGCTCGACAGGAAACAAGCAACGGCCGCGATGGAAGCTGCCGAGGCAAAGGGAGAAGAACGCCATGGCGGCGATGACGACGGCGGAATATCGCGGCTACCGGCAGATCTGCGGCGGCAATGGCGCCATGATGGTGATCGCCTGCGACCAGCGCGGCGGCATGCGCACCATCCTGGCGAGCGACCCGGCCGACCAGGCGGCGATCAGCGATGCGATGCTCGGCGAGACCAAGGCCGACATCGTGCGCCATCTCGCCAACGAGGCGTCCTGCGTACTGCTCGATCCTCTCTGCGCCGTGCCCAAGGTGGTGGACGATGGTGTGCTGGCGCGGGACGTGGCGCTGCTGATCGGGCTCGACGCGTCCGGCTTCGACCGCTCGCCGGAAGGCTATCGCCTCTCGCGCCTGGTGCCCGGCATCGATGCCCGCCGCGTACGCGAGCTCGGCGGCACCGGCGGCAAGATCATGGTCTATCTGCGGGCTGACAGGCCCGAGGCCAACGCCCACAACATCGAGATCCTGCGCCGCTGCATCGAGGATTTCGCCCGCGAGGACCTGCTGCTGGTGGTGGAGTTCCTCACCTATGACCTGCCCGACGAAAGCCGCGAGGATTATGCGGCCAAGATCCCGGAACTGGTGGTGGAGGGCACCCGCATCTGCCTCGATCTCGGTTCGAAAGTATTGAAGCTGCCATTTCCCGGCCATGCGGAGGCCTGCGCCGCGGTTTCCCGCCTTGCCGGTGGCGTGCCCTGGGCCGTGCTGTCGGCCGGCGTCGACCATGCGACCTTCCTCGGCCAGGTCGAGACCGCGATGCGCAACGGCGCTTCGGGCGTGATTGCCGGCCGGGCGCTGTGGAAGGATTGCATCTCGCTCGACCGCGCGGTGCAGGCCGACAGGCTGCGCAACGTCGCGGTGCCACGCCTGCGCGAGATCCAGGCGGTGATCGAGCGACATTTCGTCAAGGCGCAAGCCGCCTGAGAGGCCGGTCATGCCAAGCAAGTCCGAGGTTGAGCCCGAGACGATCGGCATCGATATCGGCGGCACCAATCTGAGGGCCGCGCGGGTGGCGGCGGGAGGCGAGATCCTGCAACGGCTCGCCGAGCGCACCGTGGCGGAACCCCTGGCCCTCGTCGACAGGCTGGCCGAGATGATCGACCGCCTCGACAGTCCCGCCGTGGGCAGTATCGGCATCGGCGTGCCCGGCCGGGTGGATGCGCTGCGCGGCGAGGTTCTCTCGGGCGGCTATGTCGATCTGTCGAGCGTGCCGCTCGCGTCCGTGCTGGCCGAACGTACCGGCAAGCGGATCTTCGTCGACAATGACTGCAACATGGCGCTGGTCGGCGAAATGGCTGTCGGCGCGGCGCGGGGAAGCGCCAATGTGGCGATGCTGACGATCGGAACCGGTATCGGCGGCGCCGTGGCGCTGGAGGGCAGGGTGTTGCGCGGCCGGCGCAGCGCCGGCCAGTTCGGCCATGTCACCGTCGATGTCGGCGGCCTGCCCTGTGCCTGCGGCCGGCGCGGCTGCGTGGAGACCACTAGTTCCGGCACGGCGCTGGGGCGGCATATCCGCGAAGCCGGCCTGCCGGCGGACATCACGGCCGGCCAGTTGCTTGGCCTTCGCCTCGATGGGGACAGGCAGGCGGAGGCCGTCATCAGGGCCTGGGCCGAGCCGCTGCGCGCCGCCATCGACAGCCTGGTGGCGGCCTTCGATCCGGCGCTGGTCCTGCTCGGCGGCGGGCTCGGCAAGGCCGCTGAGGTTGCCCTGCAGACCGTGCCGGCCTTGTCGGCCTGGTATCAATGCCCGGTTGCCGCCGCGACGTTGGGTGACGATGCCGGCGTGATCGGGGCGGCCCTGGCCGGCAGGCGGGAAGCAGGTCCATGAAGAAGGCCTTGCGCATGAAGAAGGCGGTTCTGGTCAACGGCGTTCCCGCCAGCGGCAAGAGTTCCATCGCCCGCTTCGTCGCCGATGCGCGCGGCTGGGCCATTCTCGGCCTCGATACGGTAAAGGAGCCGTTCTTCGACCATCTTGGCGTGGGCGATCGCGACTATAACCGCAAGCTCGGCCGGGCGAGCTCGCAGGCGATCTGGTCGATCGTCGGCGAAGCACCCGATGGCATGACCTTCGTGGTGGACGCCTGGTTCGGCTTCCAGCCCCGCGAGGTGCTGGAAGATTATCTTGCCCGGGCGGGGATCGGCCTCACGGCGGAGATCTGGTGCCATGCCCCACCGGACATCCTGGTGGAACGCTATCGCTCGCGCCTGTCATCCCGCCATCCCGGCCATCCCGGCGAGGCCTTCCTGCCCGAACTGGTGGCATTGGCGCAGCGCGCCGAACCGCTCAGGCGCGGTCCGCTGTTCGATATCGACACCGCGGCAGGCTTCGACGAAGCGGAACTGCTGGCCTGGCTGGATCAGGTTTTGGTCGGGTGAGCGGTATGCCTCGCATCGTGCGATGAGACCGCCATGCTCCCCCGCGAACAGGGGCAGATACACATCCGATGCTTCGAGAACGAAGCGTGGGTGATCCTTCCCCGGTTTCGGGGAAGTCCGGAACATCTTCGAAAGTGAAGATGTTCCTGTCGTCGCTGCGGAGCAGTGACGGAAGGGGGGAGGAGCGCTTCGAGGGCAATAGAATGGCAGGTCGTGCCACTTGCCCCCACTCGACCTCGCTTCGCGAGGCCGCCTTCCCCGAAACCGGGGAGGGATTATCCGGCTTTATTCGGCCTGGCCGAGTGCTATGCGGACTCCTGGCCCTAGCGCGAGAAGCCCGGTCCGACTGCAGGCGTACTCAGACGCCCAGCATCAGCTGGATGTTCTGCACGGCCGCGCCGGAAGCGCCCTTGCCGAGATTGTCCAGCCGCGCCACCAGCACCGCCTGGCGATGGGCTTCGTTCGGGAAGACGCGAAGCTCCAGCCGATCGGTGTCGTTGAGCGCTTCCGCCTCGATCTTGCCGGCACCGTCCAGCGGCTCCACGCTCAGCAGCTTGGCACCGGCATAATAGTCGCGAAGGATCGCATGCAGGTCCGCTGCCTTCGGCTTGCCCGGCAGCGTGTCGAGATGCAGCGGCACCGAGACCAGCATGCCCTGGCGGAAATTGCCGACGGAAGGCACGAAGATCGGCCGGCGCGTCAGGCCGGTATAGGCCTGCAGTTCCGGCACATGCTTATGCTCGAGTGTCAGGCCATAGAGTTCGAAGGACGGCGCGGTACCGGCCTCATAGGCCTCGATCATCGACTTGCCGCCGCCGGAATAGCCGCTCACCGCATTGACGGTGACGGGATAGTCCTGCGGAATCACGCCGGCATCGACCAGCGGCCGCAGGAGGGCGATCGCCCCGGTGGGGTAGCAGCCGGGATTGGCGACATGGCTGGCGCTTGCGATCCTGGCGGCCTGGTCCGGCGCCAGTTCGGCAAAGCCATAGACCCAGCCGGGCGCGACGCGATGGGCGGTCGAGGCGTCCAGCACCGTGGGCTTATGGCCGCCGAGCTCGCCGATCAGCGCCACCGTTTCCTTGGCGGCGGCGTCGGGCAGGCAGAGCACCACGAGGTCGACTTCCGCCAGCAGTGCCTTCTTCGCCGCGACGTCCTTGCGCAGTTCGGGCGCGATGCTACGCAGGGAGACACCGGCCACCGACGCCAATCGCTCGCGGATGCCGAGGCCCGTGGTGCCGGCTTCGCCGTCGATGAAGACGGTACGGACGGCGCCGGCCTGGTGCGGCTTTTCGGCGAGATCGGAGAGGGCGGCCATGTCTGATCCTCCTTTGAGGAGAGGCGGGCTGTCGGGAACGCTGGCTATATCGGAGCAAGAGGTGTCACTGTCAATGTCGGATCGATGGGGCAGGTCCTTCCCGGGGCGCGCGGATCATACCCTGATCCTCATCTTCGGAACGACGAGGTAACAACTTACGCTGTGGCGACGAATATCGTTACAGCGGCTGGAATCACATGTTTTAGCGCAAAAAGTGTGGTTTTCGGCACGCTCACTTGATTTGGCTCCGCTGCCGGAGCGGGTCATAGTCCTGTTCATGCGGAGCGGCGACAGGCCGTTTCCGCCATCCAGCAACAGAAGGAAACTCCCATGTCCGTGTTCACCAAGGCCAGCACCGCCTTCGCTCTCGCCGGCGCCGTCGCCAGCGCCGCCGCTTTGCTGTCGGCTCCCGCCAGGGCCGACGATTCCAAGGAGAAGTGCTACGGCGTCGCCCTCAAGGGCCAGAACGACTGCGCGGCCGGTGCCCATTCCTGTGCAGGCACGTCGACGATCGACTATGACGGCCAGTCCTTCAAGCTGGTGCCCAAGGGCAGCTGCGTCACCATGAAGACCCCGACGGGCATGGGCTCGCTGACGCCCGTCAAGAGCTGATATCGAGCTCGCGGGGGCTCTCGTCGCCTCACGGCGATGGCTCCCGCGCCCTCCCCATCTCGGAGAACGCCATGAGCAAAGCAACCAGCAAGACCCTGCCATTGCGCGCCGGCGCCGGGCTCAAGCCAGAGCATGTCAAGACCATTCTCGCGACCCGGCCCGACATCGGCTTCTTCGAGGTTCATGCCGAAAACTACATGGGGGCGGGCGGCCCGCCGCATGCCCAGCTTCGGGCCATCTGCGAGAACTACTCACTGTCGCTGCACGGCGTCGGCCTGTCGATCGGCGCGGCGCGGCCGCTCGACAAGGATCATCTTGCCCGCCTGAAGCTGCTGGAACAGCGCTATCGCCCAGCGAGCTTTTCGGAGCACCTGGCCTGGTCGAGCCATGAGGAGGTCTTCCTCAACGATCTCCTGCCGGTGCCCTATACCACCGAAACATTGCAGCGTATCTCCGACCATGTCGACGAGGTGCAGGAGACGCTGGGGCGGCGCATGCTTCTGGAGAATCCCTCGACCTATCTCCTGTTCGAGGAGAGCACCATCGAGGAGACCGACTTCCTGGCCGGGATCGCCCGGCGTACCGGCTGCGGCCTCTTGCTCGACATCAACAATGTTTTCGTCTCCGCCACCAATCACGCGACCTCGCCCGAGGCCTATCTCGATCGCTTCCCGCTCGATCTCGTCGGCGAGATCCATCTTGCCGGCCATGCCGAGACGGTCGACGATGCCGGCGCGCCGCTCTTGATCGATGCCCATGACCGGCCGGTGGCCGACCCGGTCTGGGCGCTCTATGAACGCGTCATCGCCCGGACCGGGCGGCTGCCGACCTTGATCGAATGGGACAATGACGTGCCGGACTGGCCGGTGCTGGCCCGCGAGGCGGCGCTTGCCGAGGCCGCGATGGCACGGGTCATGCGAGCGAGGGCCGCCTGATGCTCGCCAAGATGCAATCCTCGTTCCGGCAGGCCGTGCTCGACCCGGCCGCCGCGCTGCCACAGGGGCTCGCCGCCCATAATGGCGTGGCGCCGCACCGGCGCTTCGCCGTCTATCGTGACAATGTCGCGCTTAGCCTCGCCGCGGCACTGGAGAGCCGCTTTCCGGCCTCGATCGCCATCGTCGGCGCCGACTTCTTCCGGGCCCTCGCCATCCGCTTTGCGCGCGAGCATCCGCCGCGCTCGCCGCTGCTTCTCGATTACGGCGATCATCTGCCGGCCTTTACCGAAGCCTTCGAGCCGGCGCGGGCGGTCGCCTATCTGCCCGACGTGATGCGCCTGGAGATTGCCCGGGCCCAGGCCTATCACGCCGCCGATGCCGAGCCTGCCTCGCCGGCCGCCCTCAGCGGCCTCGATCCTGCACGGCTGCACGAAGTGCGGGTCGAGATCCATCCGGCGGCGCGTCTCCTGCGTTCGGCCTTCCCGGTGGCGACGATCTGGCAGATGAATGCCGGCGGCGAGGCGCGGGAGATCGCGGATTGGTCCGGCGAAGACGTGCTGGTGACCCGTCCCCGCCTCGATGTCGAGGTGCAGATCCTGCCGCCGGGCGGCCATGCCTTCCTGGCCACCCTGCTGGCCCGGCACCCCTTGGAGGCGGCGGCAGAGGCTGCTTTCGCCGAAACCCCTGATTTCGACCTAGCCGCCGCCATTGCGGGGCTGGTTGCGGCCGGCATCGCCCGCCGCTTCGAGATCTGAACCTGCCGGAGAGTGTTGCCATGACCCGCACGACATTCGCATCCCCCGGCCCGGCAGCACCGGGATTGGCGGATCGCCTGATCCACCTCTTCACGCTGATCCCGCATTGGCTGATCGCCCTGATCGCCCGTATCGCCCTGTTCCGGGTGTTCTGGTGGTCGGCGCGCACCAAGGTGGCTGACGGCACGCTGTTCTCCCTGTCGGACAGCGCCGTCTATCTCTTCCAGGAAGAATACAAGCTCCCGCTGCTGCCGCCGGAGCTCGCCGCCCATCTGGCCCTGCTGGGCGAGAGCGTGTTCTCCGTGCTGGTCCTTATCGGGCTGGCGACGCGGCTCGGCGGCCTCGGCCTGTTCGGCATGGCGCTGGTGATCCAGCTCTTCGTCTATCCCGACCATTACAACGAGCACCTGCCCTGGATGGTCTGCGCCCTCTATCTCGCCAAGTTCGGCGGCGGCTTCTTCTCCCTCGACGCCCTGATCGCCCGCTGGACCGGCCGCAAGGTCGCGTTCGCCTGAGGTGAGGCGGCGTTGCCTATGCGCCGATGTCGCTTTGCCTGACCTTGGCATAATGCCGGCTGGCCTTGGCGCGATTGCCGCAGGTGGCCATGTCGCACCAGCGGCGGGTACCGCTCTTGCTTTCGTCGAGGAACAGGAAGCGGCATTCGGGATTGGCGCAGCGCCGGATGCGGTAACGCTCGGCGGCGGGAATGAGATCGCCGGCCGACCATAGCACCGGGGCGATCAGATAAGCGGCGGCTGGTTCAAAGGCGCCGATGGTCCAGGCATAGCCTTGTTGCGAGCGGACCAGACAGTTTCGTGGCGGGGCCTGTGCGATCGCCTGCGCCAGGTCCAGGAAGTCCTGCTCCTCCACCCCCCGGTTCTGCGCAACCGCTGCGAGGCTGCGGTAGAGCGTCTCCCGAAGCCTGATGGCTTCGTCGAAGAGCCGGTCCGCCGCCGTGGGATGCGCCTTCGACCAATGCGTCGCCTGTTCGGCCAGCCGAGGTACCTCGTCACCCTGCCGCGCCGTCCAGGCCAGCAAGTCCGCCATGCCGTTCAACCGCTCGACGGGCTTTTCCCGGCCCCGCCAGGAGCGGGTATTGGCATAGTCGATGCAGAGATCGGCGCGCACCGGAGCAATCAGCAAACTCGCTCCCTCCCTCTGGCCTCTGGGGCTACCCGCCGGGTTTTCGATCAACGCTGACGGCTGCTGGGTATTTCTAACCCCCATAGGGGTTGACGGTCAAGGCAAGGAGGTCGATGCTATAACCATCATGATGGTTATAAATTCCTGATGAAGCCGATGCGAGGAGGGCGCCATGCTGACCGAAGCTCGCAAAGCCGTGCCGAAAGACCAACAGCGATCCGTTCCCCACGCCAGGGCACAAGCCGCAATTCCGCTCTGGGCGATGCTCGCGGCCCTCTCCGCGGTGGCGGCCATGAGCCAGGCCTTTCGTACGGTCGCAACCCTGTTCGCCAGCGAGTTGCAGCGGGAGTTTGGCGCCTCCACCCAAGAGATCGGGCTGTTCGCCGGCGCCTTTCATTTGTCCTTCGCGGTGGCGCAGATTCCCATCGGCGTCGCGCTCGACCTTTTCGGTCCGCGCCGTACCGTCAGCGCGGCATTCCTGCTGGCCTGCGCCGGCTCCTTCCTGTCCGTGTTCGCGCCGAACCTGCCCGTGCTCGTCGCCAGCCAGGTGCTGATCGGCATCGGCTGCGCGCCGGCTTTCCTCGGCGCCATCGTCTTCGTCACCAACCGCTATCCAGCCTCGCAATTTGCGCGGCTCTCCGGCCTGGTGCTGAGCTTCAGCGGCATCGGCATGCTGATCACCGGCACACCGCTCGCCTTCGTGGTCGAAACCTGGTCCTGGCGGGCTGGCTTCCTGGTGCTGGCGATCCTGTCGGCGATCGTCCTGGCCGCGAATGTCCTGCTGGTTTCGGACGAGAGGGTCGAACCCGGTCGTGAGCGCAAACGTCCGGGGCTGCTCGCCGCCTTTGCCGAGATAGGTCCCCTTCTCGCGCAGAGGCATACGCTCGGCATCCTGCTGCTCGGCGGTGTCTCCTATGCCGCCTTCCTCACCTTACGCGGTCTGTGGGCCGTGCCGATGCTGATGGACCGGCACGGCTTCGGCCTCGTCGTCAGCGGGCACATCATGCTGGCGACCTCGGTCGCAGCCCTGCTCGGTCCACCCGTTTTCGGCCTGCTCAAGCCCGGCAATCGCGGCCGGCGCTACTGGATCGTCGCCAGCGCGGCCCTTTGCATTGTCGCTTTTGCGGCCTTGGCCGGGCAGTCGTCGAGCCTCGTCGATGTCATCGCGGTGGTCCTGCTCGGATTCATGACCGGCCATTTCATCCTGCAATATGCCGATGTCCGCGCCGCCTATGTCGAGGAGGTCGCCGGCCGGGCCTTCGCCGTGTTCAACACCGCCATCTTCCTCGGCGTCGCCGTGATGCAATGGCTGACGGGACTGGTGGGATCCTTCGCGGCGGCCCAGGATGCCGATCCTTTCACGCCCGTCTTTGTGGTGATCATCGTCCTGTTGGCCGCCGGCATCGCCAGCTTCGTCCTGCTGCCCTGGCCGCGCGGCAAGGGTTGGGAGCGCTGACACGTCGCACCGGAAAGCTTGCCTCTTCCCCCTTGCGCATCAGGCCTGGAGCGCTCTACTTCAAGGCATGAATTTCGCCAGCGACAATTGGGCTGGAGCCAGCCCCAGGATCATCGAGGCGCTTGCCCGCGGCGCCGATGGTATCGCCCCTGCCTATGGGCAGGATGATCTTACCCGTGAATTGAAGGCACGCCTCGCCGATCTGTTCGGCCGCGAGGTCGGCGTGCTCTTCGCTGCCACCGGCAGCGCCGCCAATTCTCTGGCCCTGAGTGCCCTCAGCCCGCCTTATGGCGCTGTCTATGCCTATGAAGAGGCGCATATCGTCGGCGACGAGGCCGGTGCGCCTGAGTTCTTCACCCAGGGCGCGCGCTTGGTGCCGATCGCCGGCGCCGGCGGCAAGCTGACCCCGGCCGGGTTGGAGGCCACACTGGCACGGGGCTCGGGCTCCGGCTCTGCCATCCCCAAGCCGGCCGTGCTGTCGATCACCCAGGCAACGGAAAGCGGCACGGTCTATCGCCGGGGCGAGATCACCGCCCTGACCGAGATCGCCCGGGCACGGGGCCTCAAGGTGCATATGGATGGCGCGCGCTTCGCCAATGCCTTCGCCTTCCTCAAGAAGGCCGATGGCATCAGCCCCGCCGACATCACCTGGAAGGCGGGTGTCGATGCCCTGGCCTTCGGCCTCACCAAGAATGGCGCTCTGATGGCCGAGGCTGTCGTGCTGTTCGAGCCGGAGAAGGCGGCCGAGATCGAATGGCTGCGCAAGCGCAGCGGTCATGTCGTCTCCAAGGCCTGGCCGATCGCCGCGCAGTTCCTGGCCATGCTGGAGAACGATCACTGGCTCGATCTCGCTCGCCACGCCAATGGCATGGCGGCGGCTTTGTCGCAGGGCCTCGTCGCGGCGGGTCATCAACTCGGCTATGAGACGCAGGCCAACGAAGTCTTCGCCGTCCTGCCGAAGACCGTGATCGCCCAATTGAGGCAGGCCGGTGCCCGCCTCTATGAATGGCCTGTTCACGGCCTACAGGCTGACAGGCGGCCCGCCGCCGATGCGGACTTGGTGCGCCTGGTCACCTCCTTCGCGACGAAGAGCGAGGAAGTCGAAAGGTTCTTGAAGCTGGTGGGGTAGGGGGAACTTTATTGGCGAATGCCGCCAATAACGCCCGGCTCACTGAGTTCAAGCCTTCAAAATATAACGTTGTCCCCTTCTCCCCTCGCGGGAGAAGGTGCCCCGAAATGGCGGATGAGGGATGAAACTCGACTTGGATGGGGGATAACACCCCTCATCCGTCATTGCTCCGCAATGCCACCTTCTCCCGCAAGGGGAGAAGGCTTGTCGCGGTCCGCCTCACTTATCCTTCAACACCAGCGCGCTGGTCAGGTCGCCGAGCAGCTTCTGCTTGCGGGCGGCCATCGCCGAGTCGCGCACGGTGATGCCGTGCAGGGTCGGCAGCTCGAAGCGGCGCGTGATGAAGCGCAGGATCGAGGTGGTGTCCATCGGGGTGTGGTCGACAATGCCGCGGCGCGCATAGGGCGAGACGATGATGGCCGGGATGCGCGAGCCGGGACCCCAGCGATCGCCCTTGGGCGGGGCGACGTGATCCCACAGGCCGCCATTCTCGTCATAGGTGACGACGACCAGCATATGCGGCCATTGCGGGCTCTTCTCGAGATGGGCGATCACATCGGCGATATGGGCGTCGCCGGCCTGGATGTCGGCATAGCCCGAATGCTCGTTGAGGTCGCCCTGCGGCTTGTAGAAGGAGACCTGCGGCAGCTTGCCGGCGTCGATCGCCTTGATGAATTCCACACCCGCCAGGCCGCCGTCGCGCAGATGCTCGGCCCGGGCCGCAGTGCCCGGTGCGAAGCTGGCGTAATAATTCAGCGGCTGATGGTGATACTGGAAGTTCGGGATCGGCGTCTTGTTGCCGTGGTCGAGCACGTCCTGCCAGGCCCCGCTATACCAGGCCCAGGTCACATGCTTGAGACTGAGAAGATCGCCGATGGTCGGTTCGGTCTGGGGCGGCAGCGTCGTCGGCTTGGCAGGATCGGCCAGCGCCTTGTCGCCGCCCTTCACTGGGTCGTTGCCGCTCGGCTGATAGGGCGGCTGCATGGTGTTCACGGCATAGAAATCAGGCGTGAGATTGCCGTCGCCGGCATATTTCGGGATGCCGTCCATCGCCGATTTCGGCGAGTTGGCGGCGGGCTTGAGCGTCACCCCATCGGGCTCGACCACCGCGATCGAGGGCTTGGCGGGGCTGGTGTCGGCATTGGGGTAATAGGGCGCGCAGGCGCAGACCAGCCATTGATGATTGAAGAACGAACCACCGAAGCCGCCCATGAAGAAATTGTCGGCCAGGACATATTTCTGGGCGACCTGCCACATCGCCGTTTTCGAGCCGTCCCACAGGCTCATTACCAAGGCGCCGGAATCGGCATAGGCGACAAATCTGTCATTGCGCCCGCCATTGATCTGCATCTGGTTCTGGTAATAGCGGTGCCAGAGGTCACGCGTAATCGTGCCGTAGCTGAGGTTGAAACCCTTGGAGTCATCCGCATGGAAGGGGAGGTTGGGCAGGTGCTCGGTCTCGGCCTGGGTGACCGGCGGTGTCACGCCCTTGGCGGTCAGACCTTCCCAGATCGGTGGCAACTGGCGGAAGGGCTTGCCGTCGCGATCACGCTGGATGCGCGCGCTTGCGGGTGCTTTCGCCACGCCGTTGGCGCCCGGAAAGCTGCCATAAAGATTGTCGAAGCTGCGGTTTTCCGCATAGATCACCACCACGGTGTCGATCAGCTTCAGATCCTCGGACGTTCCGGGCGCAGGCTTGGCTTTCTGGCCTGAAGCGCTTTCGGCAGCCAGCGCCGGCCCGAACGCCGCGATGGAAAGGCTCAACGCGTACACGACCGCCGCAGGTTTCATGCGCATCTGGGTCTCCTGCATCGATTTGCTTGTTGCTATCGTTCCCCTCAGCCCCTCATCTTATCCGGGCTGGCGGCGGAAGCCACCCCCGATCGCAATGAAGGAATGCAGCCATAAGCTTTCTTTGCAACAGGCGTGTGAGGCGGTTGGGCGGAGCCCTGGGGCTCGCCCTGCCGTTGCTGGCGATGACCTCGGTCCAGGCCGGCCAAGACGTGTCCCGTGCGATGTCGCGCGCGCAAGTACGCCAGCAGGCGCAGGCCCTCGGCGCCCTCGGCCGCTCCCTCTTCTTCGATCCCTCCCTGTCGGGGTCGGGCAAGCTTGCCTGTTCCTCCTGTCACGATCCCGCCCATGCCTTCGGGCCGGTAAACGATCGCGCGGTGCAGCTCGGCGGCGGCGACATGCATCGGTCCGGTGTGCGTGCCGTGCCCTCCTTGAAATATCTGCAGGTGGTGCCGCCCTTCACCGAACATTTCTACGATTCCGAGGATGAGGCCGACGAGAGCGTCGACAACGGCCCCACGGGAGGCCTGACCTGGGACGGGCGTGTCGACCGCGGCGCGGATCAGGCCAGGATTCCGCTGCTCTCGGATTTCGAGATGGGCAACCGGGATGGAGCCGAGGTGGCCCGCCGCGTGCTCGCCGCTGGGCATGGCAAGGCCATCGCCGCCATTGCCGGGCCGAAGGCGGCCGGCGATCCCGCCCTCGTCTACAAGACCGCCCTCAAGGCGCTCGAAGTGTTCCAGCAGGACTACCGGACCTTCTATCCCTATTCGAGCAAATATGACGCAGTTCTGGCCGGCAAGGCCGAGCTTACGCCCCAGGAGGCTCGGGGACTGGACCTGTTCAACGCGGCGGACAAGGGCAATTGCGCCTCCTGCCATATCAGCCAGCGCGGCAATGACGGCACGCCGCCGCAATTCACCGATTACGGCCAGATCGCGCTGGCCGTGCCGCGCAACCCCGACATTCCCGCCAACAAGGATCCGGCCTATCACGATCTCGGCCTGTGCGGGCCGCTGCGCACCGACTTTCTGAAGCGCGAGGATTATTGCGGCCTGTTCCGTACGCCGACCCTGCGCAACATTGCCCTGCGCAAGACCTTCTTCCACAACGGCACCATGCATTCCCTGCGCGATGCCGTGCGCTTCTATGTCGAGCGGGAAACCCATCCGGAACGCTGGTATCCGCGCAAGGCCGACGGCAGCATCGACAAATATGACGATTTGCCCGAAGCGGCAAAGGCGAACATCAACACCGACCCGCCCTTCGACCGCAAGGCCGGCGACGAACCGGCGCTGACACCGGCGGAGATCGACGATGTCGTGGTCTTCCTAGGCACGCTCACCGACGGCTATGAGCCGGCAAAGTGAGTATCGGATCGAAGCGACGGCCCTCTGGCCTGCGCTTCATGCGGTTCAGCTTCCCGCGGACTGGCCCGGCAGACCCAGCAGGCCCGTGACCGCCTCGGCGCCCTTGCCGGAGGCGGAGACTTCGCCATTGTCCCGGACTTCCAGCGCTGCGCCGTTGGAGAAGCTGAGGGACCAGCCGTCATCGCTGTCGTTGCGGCGTCGATCGGTGAGTTCGATACCGGCCGCGGAAACCAATGCAATGGCCTTGTCGATGTCCATGGTCGTCACCTCTCGTGCAAGATGCCCCGGATCTTTCCCCCGGTCAGTTGGATCGCGAAGCCGCGGCAAGTCAAGGAGAAAGGGCCGACCTTGGGAGGTTGGGGCGTGCCATCCTACCGTAACGGCATATCAAGTGTCGAAAGCATCGGGTTTTTCGGCAGGGCCCTATCGCCAGAAGGCGATATTCGTGTCATGGCTGCGGCCATTGCCCTCATCCGGGCATGACGCCTTTCTGCCGTGAGGAATCGATGCTGAAGACCAGCCTTAGTCTCGCTTTTGCCCTTCTGGTAAGTGCCGCCCAGGCCCAGGATGCAGCGCCTGCCAAATCGCCGCTGCCCGGCGGGGCCTCCTCCATCCAGGAGAGCTATGAGGACTGGCGCGTGCTCTGCAATGTCGTCAACAATGCCAAGCAATGCGCGGTTCAGCAGGTCCAGAGCGATACCAAGACCGGCCAGCGCGTGCTGGCGGTCGAGCTGAACCCCACGGCGGATGGCGGTACCACCGGCAATCTCGTGATGCCGTTCGGCCTGCAATTCGATGCCGGCGTGTCTCTCGCCCTGGATGCCGGGATCAGCGGCAAGCCGCTGAACTACAAGACCTGCATCCCCGCGGGCTGCCTGGTGCCCCTGGCACTCGATGCCAACACCATCACGGCGCTCAAGGCCGGCAAGCAGCTCAAGCTCACGGCCAAGTCGGTCGACGACAGCGTGAAGCCGCTCGTCTTCACGGTTTCGCTCAAGGGGTTCGGCCCGGCACTCGACCGGGCGGCTACCATCTTGAAGTAGTACCAGCCCGCATTGGGGCGACTCTCCCTGGGATCGCAGGCGTCCTACCCATAGGCGCTAACTTAGCGGCCAGAGGCGCAGGTAGCGTGGAGGGTCGATCTCCACAGCTCCATCAATTGATGGAGCGAGATCGACCACCTTTGTCCTCTATCTCGCTCGCCATTTCCAAGATGGTCGACCTGGAGATCGACCCTCCAATCTGGTGCCACCACACAAAGTTAGCGCCTATGGGTATCCTGCCTGCCCTTGGAAGCGCTTCTTCAGGTGGATAGGAAGAGCGGGCAATCGCGACATGCAAGCATGTCGCTGAAATGCCTGCGATCCCAGGAAGGGCAGTATGGGCGACTATTTTCCCGTCAGACCCAGCCCTGCAATTCGCGCGTGACCACATGTTCCAGCACGCGCTGGCCCTCGGGGCTGTCGTTGAGGCAGGGCAGATAGGCGAAGTGCTCGCCGCCATTGTGCTGGAAGATCTCCTTGTTCTCCTCGCCGAGCTCTTCCAGCGTTTCCAGGCAGTCGGCCACGAAGCCAGGCGCCACGATGGCGAGGCGCTTCACGCCGGATTTGGCCAGCCCTTCCACGGTCTCGTCCGTATAGGGCTTGAGCCACTCCTCCTTGCCGAAGCGGGACTGGAAGGTGATCTTGAAACGGGCCTCGTCATAGCCGAGCGCCTCGCGCAGGAGCCGCCCCGTCTTCATGGCAAAGCAGTAATAGGGGTCGCCCTGGATCAGATAGGTCTTGGGCACACCGTGGAAGGAGGCCAGCAGCACCTCCGGTTCGAAGTCGAGCTTGGCGAGATTCTGGCGCACGGAGCTGGCCAGGGCCTCGATATAGACGGGGTCGTCATGCCATTGCGGCGCGATGCGCACGGCCGGCTGCCAGCGCAGGGTCATCAGATGTTCGAAGGCCTTGTCGCACACCGTGGCGCTGGTTGCCGCCGCATATTGGGGGTAGAGCGGCACGATCAGGATGCGGTCGCAGCCCTTGGCGCGCAGGGCGTCGATGCGCGAGGCGATGGAGGGATTGCCGTAGCGCATGGCAAAATCCACCGTCAGGCGGGAATCGGCGGCGAAGGTCTCGGCCAGCTTTTCGGTCTGGCGCTGTGTGATCACGAGGAGCGGCGAGGCGTTCTCAGTTTTGTCCCAGATCGAGGCATATTTGGCGCCGCTCTTGCCGGGCCGCGTCGTCAGGATGATGCCGTTGAGCAGCGGCCACCACAGCAGGCGCGAGACCTCGATGACCCGCCGGTCGGACAGGAATTCCTTAAGGTAGCGCCGCATCGGCCAGTAGGTCGGCGCGTCCGGGGTGCCGAGATTGACCAGGAGAACACCGATCCTTCCGCCGACCCCGACGGGATGATCCGCCGGAACGGGAAGAGCGCTTGCTAGGTGAGAAGTCATGCCGGGTCCTTTCCAGGCCTTTCAACAGGCTGGGCGTCTGGCTTGCAACAGATTTGTGCGGGCGCGACGCCATGGCGCCTGGCGACCCGGTGAAACCACTGGGAATCGCAAACACCTGTCCAAACAAGGCGCTGAAGCGAAACAGCGTCGCCGCTCCGACGCGCATTGCGCCGGCGGCCGCATTCCTACGAGCAATTCACTTGCAGGAACCGGCCAGGCCCGCTTATCTTTCTGCCATGAGGACCGACGCCATCGAAATCCGTCTGGCTCGCCCGGACGACGCCCATGCCATCGCCGATGTGCATGACGTCGCTTGGCGTTACGCCTATCGTGGTGTCATTCCCGGCCGTGAGCTCGAGCGCCTGGTCGAGCGGCGTGGTGCCAAATGGTGGCGCTATGCCATCGATCGCAAGACCCGCATCGTGGTGATGGCCTTTGGCGGCGTAATCGCCGGCTATGCCACCTATGGCCGCAACCGGGCCGTCGGCCTGCCCTATCAGGGTGAGATCTTCGAGCTTTACCTGCGTCCGGAATATCAGGGCATCGGCCTGGGCAAGCGGCTGTTCAACGCGGTGCGCCGCGATCTCAACGGCCATGACGTCAAGGGCATGGTGGTCTGGGCGCTGGCCGACAATGTGCGGGCCTGCGATTTCTACCGGCGTCTCGGCGGCCAGTCCGTCGACAGCATGGTGGAGCGCTTCGGCGACGTTAAGTTGCAGAAGATCGCCTTCGGCTGGGCCGCCTGAACGAGGCCTGGGCTGGTTTGCATTTTTGCCGGCGGTTCGATCGGTCGATGACCCTCTTGTTTCCCATCACCTTTCCGAGCGCGGTCATCAATTCGATGGCGGTCGACTTTCTTCATTGCCGGAAGGCACGACCGCCCAGGGATGTGCGAGCGAGGCATCAGGTAGCCCGAGGTGCCGGTTACGCATTTGTAATCCTCGGTATCATCATGGCGGTCGATAAAAAATCCAGCGTATAGTTCTGCGGACGTGTAGAGGCGCAAGTCCTCCTTTCGAGATTCCTCAGATGACCGATACCATTTCTATAATAAATGGTATGAATATCTAGTTTTTAATAATTCTAATTCTAATCTAAAGTGTTTGACGGGAACTTCTCGGTGAGCCTAGAGATCGGGTGTTCAATCAATCCCTTGGCTGAAGCCAACCGATAGAGGTTCTGATGAGAGTTTTCCTGCCGCATCGCCGTGCAGCCCTCGCGGGGGCCGTCGCCCTTGCCGCTGTTTTGTTCGCTGCTCCCCTGGGCGCCCAGGCCGAGGATGCGGGCATCACGGTCTATAATGCGCAGCATGAAAGCCTGACCAAGGCCTGGGCCGAGGCCTTCACCAAGGAAACCGGCATCAAGGTGACGCTCCGCAATGGCGGAGACACCGAACTCGGCAATCAGCTGGTGCAGGAAGGCGACAAATCGCCCGCCGATGTCTTCCTCACCGAGAATTCGCCGGCCATGGTGCTGGTCGACAACGCCAAGCTGTTCGCGCCGCTATCGGCCGAGACGCTGGGCGAGGTGCCCGAGGCCTTCAAGCCCTCGCATGGTCGCTGGATCGGCATCGCCGCGCGCACCACGGTGTTCGCCTACAACAAGACCAAGCTGACCGAGGACAAGCTGCCGAAGTCCCTGCTCGATCTGGCCGATCCGGCCTGGAAGGGCCGATGGGGCGCGGCGCCGGCCGGCGCCGACTTCCAGGCCATCGTCAGCGCGCTGCTGGCCCTGAAGGGCGAGGAAGCCACGGCGACCTGGCTGAAGGGCATGAAGGCCAACGTCAAGCCGTTCAAGAAGAACGGCATCGCCATGAAGGGTGTGAATGACGGTGAGGTCGAAGGCGCGATCATCTACCAGTACTACTGGTTCGGCGACCAGGCCAAGACCGGCGAGAACTCCAAGAACGTTGCGCTGCATTACTTCCGCAACCAGGATCCGGGCGCTTTCGTCAGCATCTCGGGTGGTGGCGTGCTCGCTTCCAGCAAGCACAAGAAGGAAGCCGAGGCCTTCGTGAAGTGGGTTGCCGGCAAGGGCGGTCAGGAAATCCTGAAGACCGGCAATTCCTTCGAATATGCGGTCGGCAAGGATGCCGCTTCCAATGCCAAGCTGGTGCCGCTGGCCGATCTGAATGCTCCCAAGATCGACCCGGCCCAGCTCAACAGCAAGAAGGTCAGCGACCTGATGACGGCGGCCGGCCTGCTCTGAGCGACCGCACACCGCGCCGCGCCGATATGGCGCTGCCGACATAAACCTGACATCATCGCGCCTCCGGCTCTGCGCCGGAGGCCTTCGCTTTTCAGGACACCTCGTGTCATCGACGTCACCTCAGCCCGAAATCGGCAGTTTGCGCGTATCTTCACCCGGCTTCACCGGGCGCAATGCGGTCGCCATGGCTGCGGTACTGGTGTCCCTGCTCGCCTTGCTGCCGCTCGGCTTCGTGATCTTCATCACTCTTCAGACCGGTTGGCAGACCGTCTATGAACTGGTGGTGCGCCCGCGCGTCGGCGAATTGCTGGTCAATACCGTCCTGCTCGAGGCCGTCACCATCCCCATCGCCATCGTGCTGGCGGTGGCTCTCGCCTGGTTGACCGAGCGCAGCGACCTGCCGGGGGCGCGCATCTGGTCCTGGCTCGCGGTGGCGCCGCTCGGCGTGCCGGCCTTCGTGCATTCCTATGCCTGGATCAGCCTGGTGCCGGGCATGCGCGGCCTGTGGAGCGGTGTCCTCGTCTCGATCATGGCCTATCTGCCCTTCCTCTATCTGCCGGTGGCCGCCCAGATGCGGCGGCTCGACCCGGCACTCGAGGACGTGGCGGCGAGCCTGGGCCAGTCGCCCTCGCGCGTGTTCTTCCGGGTGATCCTGCCGCAATTGCGGCTGGCGATCTGCGGCGGTTCGCTGCTGGTCGGCCTGCATCTCCTCGCCGAATACGGCCTCTATGCCATGATCGAGTTCGACACCTTTTCGACCGCGATCGTCGACCAGTTCCAGTCGGCCTATAACGGCCCGGCCGCCAACATGCTCGCCGGCGTGCTGGTGCTCGCCTGCCTCGTGTTGCTGGGGCTGGAAAGCCGTCTGCGTGGCCAGGAGCGCTATGCCCGCGTCGGCTCCGGTGCTGCGCGCCCGGCAGCGCGCGCCCGGCTCGGGCGCGGTACCCTGCTCTGGCTGGCGCTGCCGCTCGGCCTCGCACTCCTCTCGCTTGGCGTGCCGCTGCTGACGCTCTCGCGCTGGCTCACTATCGGCGGCGCGGCGGCCTGGGCGTCCGGCGACATCGGCCAAGCCCTCGGCCAGACCCTCGGCCTCGCCTTGCTCGGCGGGGCCGCGACGACGCTGGCTGCCCTGCCGATGGCCTGGCTGTCGGTGCGCGCGCCCGGCCACCTGCAGAAGGTGCTGGAAGCCTGCCACTATTATGTCGGCTCACTCCCGGGCGTGGTGGTGGCGTTGGCGCTGGTGACGATCACCGTGCGGGTCGCCCTGCCGCTCTATCAGACCATGACGACCTTGCTGCTGGCCTATGGCCTGATGTTCCTGCCACGGGCCGTGGTCGGGCTGCGGGCCAGCCTGGCGCAGGCACCCATCGAGCTCGAACGGGCCGCGATGGCACTGGGGCGCCCGCCTCTCAAGGCGATCTGGCAGGTGACCATGCGCCTGTCGGCCCCGGGCGTCGCTGCAAGCATGGCGCTGGTCGCCCTCGGCATCACCACGGAGCTGACGGCGACCCTGATGCTGGCCCCCAACGGCACGGTCACCCTGTCGACGCGGTTCTGGTCGCTGACCAACGACATCGACTATGTGGCGGCGGCGCCCTTCGCGCTCCTGATGGTGCTGCTGTCGCTGCCTCTCACCCTCCTGCTTCACTATCAGTCCAGGCGATCGATCGGCCAATGAGTTTCCTGAGTATAGACAAGGCCGGCAAGCGCTATGGAGCCATGGTGGCGCTCGATGGCGTTAGCTTGGAGGTTGCGTCCGGCAGCCGCACCGCCATCGTCGGCCCCTCCGGATCCGGCAAGACCACGCTGCTCCGCCTGATCGCCGGTTTCGAGGGGCCGGATGCCGGCCGCATCGCCCTGAACGGTACCGTCCTGGCGGATGGCCCCGCCATCGTGCCCGCCCATCGCCGCGGCATCGGCTTCGTCACCCAGGACGGGGCGCTGTTTCCCCACCTCACCATCGCCGACAATATCGGTTTCGGCCTGGAACGGGGTGCCAGGGATCGGGACGAGCGTATCCGCGCCTTGATGCGCACCGTCGATCTAGATCCGCGCCTGCTGGAGCGCCGGCCGCACCAGCTTTCCGGCGGGCAGCAGCAGCGCGTGGCCCTGGCTCGGGCACTGGCGCGCCAGCCCAAGCTGATGCTGCTGGATGAGCCCTTCTCCGCCCTCGATACCGGCCTGCGCGAGGCGACCCGCAAGGCGGTGGCAGCCCTGCTGCAGGAGGCCGGCGTCACCACCATCCTCGTCACCCACGACCAGACCGAGGCGCTGTCCTTCGCCGACCAGGTCGCCGTGCTGCGCGAGGGCCGGCTGGTGCAGGCCGGTGCACCTCACGATCTCTACCGCCGGCCGTGCGATCGCGAGACGGCGCTGTTTCTGGGCGAGGCTATCCTGCTGAAGGGGGAGGCCGGGGTCGGCTGGGTCGATTGCGTGCTCGGCCGGCTCGCTGCCGGCACGCATGGCCGGCGCGGCGATGTCGAGTTGATGCTGCGCCCCGAGCAGGTCAAGTTCACGCCGAGCACGGACGAGGCCGCGCAGGGCTGTTTTGCAAGCGTGGTGGACGTGGAATTCGGCGGTGCTCTGCGGGCCGTGACGGTGCAACTGGCCGATGGCAATCGGCTTCGCATCACCGGCACCGGCCTCGATCTGCCGCCGACCGGCACGCGCGTGCGCCTGAGCGTGGCGGGGCCGGCCCATGTTTTCGAAGCATAGAGGGATGCTGCCGCGGCAGCTTCCGTTGTGACACTGCCGTGACGGAAGGGGCTTCCGTCAGTGTTTCCCGTGAAACCGGCATCATATTCTTGTGATCTTCGGGTTGAAACGCATCCGCGTTCCGCATAAGGCTGCAGTCTGATCGGGGTCTGGAGGCATCCTGCGCCAGAACCTGCCTTACAGGATGTGATCTACGATGCGTATCGAAGCGATCTCGACCGGACGCAATCCGCCGCATGAGGTGAATGTCATCGTCGAAGTTCCCGTCGGCGGCGAGCCCATCAAGTATGAGATGGACAAGGATTCCGGCGCGCTCGTGGTCGATCGCTTCCTCTACACGCCGATGCGCTACCCCGGCAATTACGGCTTCGTTCCGCACACGCTGTCCGATGATGGCGATCCCATCGACGTCTTGATTGCCAACCAGCGCGGCATCATCCCCGGCGCCGTGATCGCGGTGCGTCCTGTCGGTGTCCTGAAGATGAGCGACGAATCCGGCGGCGACGAGAAGATCATCGCCGTGCCCGTGTCGCGGCTGACCCGCCGCTACGAGAAGGTGCACAACTATACCGACCTGCCGGAGATCACCCTCAAGCAGATCGAGCACTTCTTCGAGCACTACAAGGATCTCGAGAAGAACAAGTGGGTCAAGGTCGAGGGCTGGGGCGACGCCAAGGAAGCGGAGGCGATGATCCTCGCAGCCATCGAACGCTACAAGGCGAGCAACAAGGGCTGAGGCTGCCCTTTGCGTGGGTTGGACGGCGAGCGCGGTCGTTCGCCCCCAATGCCGGACAGCCTGCGCTGGGCGCCGTCATTTCACGGCGCCCATGGTCAGCCCCTGCACCACGAAGCGTTGGCCGAAGAACATCAACACTACGGCAGGGATGGTCGACAGCACCGAGGCGGCGGCCATCTGGCCATATTGCACCTCGAACTGCTGGGCGAAGCGGGCGACGGCGACCGGTACCGTCGCCGTCGATCGATCGGTCAGTGTCAGCGCCACCGAGAATTCGTTCCACGAAAACACGAAAGCCAGCACGCCCGCCGCGATCAGGCCGGGCGTCGTCAGCGGCAGCAGGATCCGCCAGAAGGCGTCGATCTGCCGGCAGCCGTCCACGCGAGCAGCGTCCTCGAGCTCCTGCGGCAATTCCCGGAAATAGGCCATCATCATCCAGATCGTCATCGGCAGATTGAGGGTGATGTGGGTCAGCACCAGGGCCGTCAGCGAGCCTGCCAGCCCGACTTGGCGGAAGATCAGGTACCAGGGCCCGACCAGGGTCAGCGTCGGCAGCATGTTGAAGATCAGCGTCCAGCCCAGGAACAATCTGGAGATCCAGGGCTTCACGGTCAGCCGGGTCAGCGCATAGGCGGCCAGCGTGCCGATCACCAGCACTGAGACCGTGGAGGTCGCGGCGACGATGAGGCTGTTGAGGATGTTGGCGGGAAAGTCCGAGCGCCGCGAATAGAGCACGTCGGCGTAGTTGAACCCGTTCGGTGCGAACAGCCAGCTTCCACGCAGAATATCGATCTCGTTCTTCAGCGACTGCAGTGCGATCCACAGGAAGGGGGCGATCGTGATGAAGACGCCAAGGGCGATCAGGCCGTAGCCGATGGCGCGGGAGTTGCCGCGAAGCTCCAGCATCAGCGCGCTTCCATGGCTTTTCCGGCACGCCGGCTGATCCAGATGAAGCAGAGCAGCGCCAGGATGATCGCCAGCGACAGCATCGAGCCGTAGCCGAGTTGGTTCTCCTGGAAATAGACCTTGTAGAGATGGAGGCTCACCACCTCGGTGGCATTGCCGGGGCCGCCCGAGGTGAGCAGGAACACCTGGTCGAACACCTTGAAGGCCATGATGATGCGAAACAGCGCGGCCACCAGCAGTGGCGGCCAGATCAAGGGCACGATGATCCGGGTGACGATGTCCCAATTGCCCGCGCCATCCAGCCTGGCGGCATCGACGATATCCTTCGAAATGCCCTCGACCGAGGCGAACAGGATGAGGAAGACGAAGGGCGTCCAATGCCAGACGTCGACGATGATCACCGAGATCAAAGCGAGGGAGCTCGATCCAAGCCAGTTGATCGGCTGCAGGCCAATGGCGGTTACGGCCTGGTTCAGCACGCCGAAGTCGAGATTGTACATCAGCTTCCACATCGAGCCGATGGCCACGGGCGGCATCAGGACGGGCAGGATGAGCACCGTTCGCACCAGCCCCTTCAGGCCGCTTAGCGACGAGACCAGGATGGCCAGTGCCAGCCCGATCAGCATTTCCAGGCAGACGGCCGCCACGGCAAAGACGACGGTGTTGAGCAGGGCTCGCCGGAAGACTTCATCTCCAGCGAGTTGGCGCAGATTATCCAGAGGCCGGAAGGTCCAGATTTCCCGCGCCTGTTCGAAGCGGATGTCGGCAAACGCCATCGCCATCAGGTTGAGCACGGGATAGATCGTCAGGGCCAGCAGGACCAGCATGGCCGGTCCCAGCATGAACCAGGCGAGGTGGCGGTCGACGAAATCGGACACACTTTCCCCTTTCAGAATGGCGGCACCGTTGTCACGGCAACCGGCTTCCTCCCGTTCCCTGTGCGATTGTCGGGGTCATTCCGGCAAGGGTGGCAGCATGCCGGTCTTGCGGCCGTTCTTCTCGAAGAGGGCTTTCATGTCCCGGGCGATCTGGTTGAGGGCGGCGGCCGAACTCATTTCCCCGACCAGAGCCTGGTTGATGCGCAGGCCGACATTGTTGCTGATGGTCGTGCCTTCCGCATAGAAGAAGACTTGTCGGCCATATTTCAGCGAATCCTGATAGGCCGGCATCCAGCGAAATTCCGGCCGGTTCCTGAGGTCGGAGGAGAGCACGTCGCTGCGCACCGGAATGCCGCCCGCCTCGGCATAGGCATATTGCGCCTCATAGGTCAGGAACCATTTGGCGAAGGCCACCGCGCCCTTCCTGCCGGCTTCCGAGGCATTGGCGGGCACTCCCAGAATGAGGTTGCCGATGGCGATGCCGGGTTCCGCTTCGGCGTTCGCCTTGGGCAGGACGGCCGCATCGATCTGGCCTGTAACGGCGGATTTGCGCGGATCGTCGAAATTGGGGAAGGCTGCGACCACGGCATGTCCCTGCATGCCCTTGCCTGTTTGCATGAGCTGGATGACGTCGCCCTGGCCCAGGCTCGCGTAATTGGCGGGGCCGCAATTGCGGCTGATCTCGATGAACTTGTCGAGTGCCAGCTTGGCCTGCGGGCTGTTGATCGTCACCGTGTAGTCGCCATGGGCGGGATCGGCTTCGGCCTTGGCGCCATAGCTGAGCATATAGGCCATCCAGTCATAGAAGATGCCATTGCCCTTCTCGCCGCGCTGCAAATAGCCGTAGGCGGCCGGCGGATTGTGCAGCAGCTTGCAGTCGGCGAGCACCTCGTCGAAGGTTGCCGGCGGCTTGAGGCCCTTCTCCTTGAAGACGTCGCTGCGGTAGTAATAGAGCTGGACATTGCCGTTGGGCGAAAAGCCCATCACCTTGCCCGTGCTGCAATCAGGATATCGCTTTCCGGCGTCCCAGCAATTGCTGTCGCCATAGGTGTAGGCTTCCTTCGGCCATTTGAAATCGGGATCGATATCCGTGAACGGCGTGAGAAAGCCGCCTTCATAGAACTCCACCGCCGAAAGGCCGTTCATGTTCACCAGATCGAGCGGGCTGGTGCCACCGTTGCGCACGGCCGAGCGAGCCTTTTCCAGCATGCCGTCAAACGGCGTAACCTCGAGATTGACCACGTTACCAGTCTGGTCCTCGTACAGTTCGACGGCCTTTTCAAAGCCCTTGTACCAGGGCGAGGCATTGATCAGAACCGTGATCGGCACCTGTTTGCCAACCTCCGCGAAGGGGGCCTCGGCCTTCGCCACGCCTGTGGCTGATATCGACATGCACAGGGCGGCGAGGATCGCGGGATTGGCATGCCGATGGCTCATTCGAGTTCTCCCTTGTCCGATACTCCGACCGCTCGGCCGGGAGTCTGCCGCCAGGCTCCGCCCATAACCGGAATTGGCCCCGCTCCGGATTGCACGATAGGTACTGCCGCCAAGCTTGGAAAATGATATTGAGTGCATCTATCCATAACTTTTGGGAATGGCATGGATCGCAATCTCAAGGCTTTCCTCGCGGTGGCGCGGGAGGGCAATCTCACGGCGGCAGCCGAAAAGATCGGCCTGTCGCAACCGGCCCTCACCAAGACCATTCGCCGGCTGGAACTCGAATTCGGCAGCCAGATCTTCCACCGCACCACGCGCGGCATGGAACTCACAGTCGCCGGCCGCAAACTGCTCGAGCGCGCGCGGGCGATCGAAACCCATCATCGTCACGCCCGCGAGGAGATCAGGGCGCTCGGCAAGGGCAGCGTCGAGATGTTCACCATCGCGGCGGGCATGTCCTATCAGATGGCGATCGCTCCGGACCTGGTGAAAAGGCTGAGTCTGGAATTTCCGCAGACACGGTTCACCCTCGACTACAACCTCGCCGATACGACCTTTCCGCAATTGCTGGAGGGGCGCGTGGACCTGCTGCTCGGCATCCTGCGCGGCGAACCGCCGGAGGGCATCGAGACCCGGCAATTGTTCAATGTCGAGATGTGCGTCTATTGCTGCGGCGACGACCCGCTGGCTCAGTCGGACAGCGTGGCCGCC
The DNA here is from genome assembly GCF_056754975.1 of Labrys sp. HAY1-8F. Taxonomy (NCBI): domain Bacteria; kingdom Pseudomonadati; phylum Pseudomonadota; class Alphaproteobacteria; order Hyphomicrobiales; family Xanthobacteraceae; genus Labrys; species Labrys sp. HAY1-8F. The sequence continues at coordinate 3,328,320 of NZ_JBPGWZ010000002.1, forward strand.
CGAGACCTCAGTGATCGCCGCTGGATCGTCTACAAGCGCGACGGCACCGTGGTCGAACGCCTGAAGACCTATTTCCGCGACAGGCGCCTGCGCTCGCCCGAGATCGTCATGGAGGTGGAGACCCTGGCGGCAAGCTTCCGGATCATCAGCGGCACCTCCTACTTCACCTTGGCGCCGGTGCAGGTCGAGGCGATGGCCAAAGCTGCCGGCCTGAAAAAGCTCCTGTTCGAAGACCCGTTCTGGCGCTTTGCCTCGGGCGCCTGCTTTCGTCGTTCGACCAGCGAGTTTCCGATCCTCACCCGCTCGCTCGACCTGCTTGAGCAACTGGTGGGCGAGCAGGGGACACTGGCGTGAACGGGGCCTGCGGGTAGTCGCGATATTCCGTCAGGTTATGGTGGGGGTGAGTTAATATCATTTTTCGGGTCTGAATCGAGTCGCTAAACCATCCAGACGGTGCTCGCCTTCTTCACTCTTCGAGGGCGAAAGCGGACGAATTGGAGCGGGACCTAGATGAAAAAGCCGAATGTCGTGGTCTTCTTCACGGACCAGCAACGCCACGATACCACGGGCGTGCACGGCAATCCGATGGGCCTCACCCCCCATTTCGACCGGCTCGCCCGGGCGGGGACGCATCTCTACAATTCCTTTACCAGCCAGCCGCTGTGCGGGCCGGCGCGCTCCTCGATGCAAACTGGGCGCTTCGCCACGCAGACCGGCGTGTTCCGCAACGGCATTCCCCTGCCTGACGACGCCGTCACCATCGCCAGGGAATTTGCTCGCAACGGTTATGACACCGCCTATATCGGCAAGTGGCATCTGGGCGACACCGATCCCGTGCCCAAGCATGAGCGTGGCGGCTACCAGAACTGGCTCGCGGCCAATCTTTTGGAATTCGTGTCCGATGCCTATGATGCGGTGCTGTTCGATACCGAAGACCGCCGCCGCAAACTGCCGGGATACCGGATCGATGCCCTGACCGATGCCGCCATCCGCTATTGCGACGACCATCAGGACAAGCCCTTCTTCCTGTTCGTCTCGTTCCTGGAGCCGCATCACCAGAACCATGTCGACGACTATCCCCCGCCCGACGGCTACCGGGAGGCCATGGCTGCCAGCCAGTGGACGCCGCCGGATCTCGTCGGCCTCCAGGGCAGCAGCGCCTGGCACCTGAGTGGTTATTACGGCATGGTGAAACGCCTCGACGAGGCTTTCGGTCGGCTCATCGATGCCCTGAAGAGCCTGGACATGCTCGACGACACCATCGTGATGTTCACCTCCGACCATGCCTGCCATTTCAAGACGCGCAACAGCGAGTATAAACGCTCCTGCCATGAGAGCGCGATCCGCGTGCCGAGCATGATCACCGGGCCGGGCTTCATGTCGGGCGGACAGGTCCGGGCCCTGTTCAGCACCATCGACGTTGCCCCGACCCTGCTCGATGCCGCCGGCCTCGACATACCCGCCGCGATGGCGGGCCGGTCGATCATGCCGGTCATCCGGGATGCCCGGCAGCCCTGGCGGCAGGATATCCTCGTCCAGATCAGCGAGACGGAGACAGGGCGGGCCCTGCGTACGCAGCGCTGGAAATATGGCGTGACCTCCGACTACGACCAGGGAGCTCCCCGCTCGGACGTCTATCGCGAAAGCTATCTCTACGACCTCGAAAACGACCCCTATGAGATGGTGAACCTCGTCGGCATGACGGCCTTCCGCGGCATATCGGACGATTTGAAGGCCCGCCTGCTCGCCTGGATAGCCGAGGTCGAGGAGGGGCACACGCCTGAGATCCTCGACGCGCCCGACCGCTACTCCCGCCAGTACCGGCTGAAGCCGCAGGATCTGATCGGCTTTGCCGACCCCGAGCGGGACGTCGATCCGGTCAAGCCTTGACGGGACCCGACGCGCCCTCCTCCTGCGCCATCACAGCCAGATAGGCTGCCTGCAATTCGGCCAGGACCGAGCGGGCTGGCACGGGCGTGCCCAGATGCAGGGCCCGCAATTCCTCCATGAACGCCTCCCACAGTGGCGGGCCGCCTTCCTCCAGCAATTGCGCGCGGATCGACAGACGACGTGAAGCCGGCGTGTGCCGGCGGCCCCAGGCGCCCATCTGCGCCAGCAGTGGCACCAACTGGATGGACGGCTCCGTCAGGCTGTAGATCGCCTTCTGCTTGTGGCTGGGGTCGTCTCGACGGCTGAGCAGGCCGCTTTCGACAAGACGTTTCAACCGGTCGGCCAGGATGTTGGAGGCGATCTTTTCCTCCGACTGGGTCAGGAGTTCGCGATAATGCCGCCGGTTGCCGAACATCACATCGCGAATGACGATCAGGCTCCAGCGGTCGCCCAGCATTTCCAGCGTCAGATTGATCGGGCATCCCGACCGGTAGGCCGTATTCATCATCGCACTCCCAAGCAGGGGCCTCTTGATCGAGCCCAGGGCGCAATCAAGAGGAACCTGCAAGATATCAAATAGTTCAGAGTTTCCCGGCGAGCCCCATTCAAGCGCCTCACTGGGAAACTCTGCTTGAAGCAGAGCGCACTCGCGGCTGAACGCCCGTTCGCTCCAACTTCTTGTTTCCAACCCGATCCAACGGATTGGCGGAAGAGCCTTTACGATTTCGGGTGATACCATCCATCGTAAAATGGCTTGACCGCTTGCAAAATAGGAGTAGTTGAGCTAGAAGGCAACTGATTGCATATAACAACTGGTATTCCTGGGAGGAATGACGATGACCAAACTGGTCCTGGCGATGTTCACGAGTCTGGATGGTTATATCGAGGGCCCGAACGGCTTTGTGCCGCCGGCGTGGTCGGGTGATTTGGAAACCCATTGGTCCGGCCATGCCCTGGAGCGGGCCGGCCATCTCGTCTATGGCCGCACCAATTTCCTGTTCAACAAGGAATTCTGGGCGCCGGCCGAGACCGATCCCGCCAGCCCCGCCGCCGGTATTCCCCATGCCGCGGTGATGAACCGCCTGCCCAAGACGGTGGTCTCCTCCACTTTGTCCGGCGCTCCCGGCTGGAACGCCGCCCTGGCGGGAGCGGATCTCGCCGCCGCGATCGGGAGGCTGAAATCGAGCCTCGGAGACAAGGACATCTATTGCTTCGGCGGCGCCGGCGTCGCCAACAGCCTCATCAGCCTCGATCTCGTCGACGAATATCGCCTGATGGTGACGCCGGTGATCTTCGGGGATGGCAAGCGCCTGTTCGAGCCAGGCCTGCCCAAGCTCGGGTTGGAGCTGATCGAGAACCGCCCGCTCGACACCGGCGCCGTCATCCTGCACTACCGGCGCCAGCGCAACTGAGGCATAGGCCTCAGCCGATGGTCGCAAGGTCCACATTGGCGCCGCAGACGAGCACGCCGACGCGCTCGCCCGGTGCCGGGCGGTAGGCGCCGCCGACCAGGGCCGCCAGGGCGGTGGCGCCGCCGGGTTCGAGGGCGAGGCGGGCATCGGCCCAGGCGCGCTTCTGCGCTTCCACGATGGCACTGTCCGGCACGGTGATGGCCTCGCCGACATGGCGGCTGGCGACGGCATAGACCTTGGCGCCGCAATTGCGGGCGCCGAGCGAATCCGCTGCCACGCTCTCCACGCCGACATCGACAGGGCCGCCGGCCTCCAGCGCCGCCTTGAGGCATTGCGAGCCTTCCGGCTCCACCGAGACGACCTTGACCCTGCCGGCGAACCAGGCCGCGATACCCGCGATCAGGCCACCGCCGCCGGTGGCGACCAGGACGGTATCGAGCGCCCCACCCGCCTGTTCCTCCCATTCCAGCCCGAGCGTACCCTGGCCGGCAATGGTCTCCCAGGCATCGAAGGCGTGCACCGAGAGCGCGCCGGTCTCGGCGATATAGCGTTCGCAGGCGGCGAGAGCATCGGCATAGCGCTCGCCGCCAATATCGAGATCGGCCCCGCGGGCGCGGATCGCCGCGATCTTGGCCGGGCTGGAGATCACCGGGACGAAGATGCGGGCCTTGTGGCCGAGAGCACGGGCGGCGTGAGCAACCGCGATGCCGTGATTGCCGCCCGAGGCAGCGGCGACCCCGGCCGCCGGCACGTCGCGCGACAGCAGGTTGTTGAAGGCGCCGCGCGGCTTGAACGAGCCGGCATGCTGCAGGAATTCGAGCTTGAGCTGTACGCCATGGTCGAGGCCGAAGGTTCCCGCCTGGGTGTCGAGAAGTGGCGTGCGGCGAATATGGGAGGCGACGCGCTGATAGGCGGCGCGAATATCGTTCTGGTCAATCATTTGAAGCTCGTCAGGCGGGGGCGTCGGTGCGGATTCGGGGCAATGGCCGGCGCACACCTGTACGACTCGGCCGCCACGATGCGTGGGAGACCGGAAGATAGGGAGGATTGTCGCAGGAGAAAAGCGCCGCGAGCAAAATGCGATTTCTCTGAATCGCACTTTTTCTCCAACTTTTTGTTTTCACGGGTTTTCTCAATCGAAAAGTCCATCAACTTTTCTGGGAAACGCCTTGGGCTGGATGGGAATCAAAAACAGAGGGTCACGGCTTGTGCAGGGCAGCACCGAGAATGGCTCCCGGCCTGCCGGCAGCATTGGCCTGTACCAACACGGCGAAACTGTCGGCCCCCGGGGCGCTGGTCACGTCCGGCTTCAGCGTTACCGTGGCGACACTGCCATCATAATCGGCGACTTTGCGGAAGCAGCGCACGACATTGGAATAGGTCACCGTCTTGCCGGTATTCTCGCCGCGCTCGATCTTGACTTCCGCGCTCGTCTCGATGGGCACCACCCAGACCTCGCCCTTGTGGACGCTTTTGCCCAGCGAGATGCTGTAGGCGCCGTTCTTGCCGGAAATGGCGACGGGAACGCTGAGGACGCTGGGATGGGTGGCGGCCATCTCGATGGCCCGGCGAACTTCCTCGCCATTGGAACCGACAGCGTGCTGCACGCCATCCACCACGATCTGCGGGGTATAGACGGCCCTGTCGCCGCGTGCCTCCGAATAGGCGCGCTGGCGGCGGGTGAAGGTGTTGTCGGCCAGCGTGTCCTTCCAGCCGACATAGTCCCAGTAATCGACCGGTAGGGACAGTGCGATGACGCTGGGATCACGGGAGAGTTCACCCATCATCTTGTCGGCCGGCGGGCATGAGGAGCAGCCCTGGCTGGTGAACAGCTCCACCACGGCCCGCGGCTGCGCCATCGCCGGGCCGCTCGCGGCCAGCAACAACAGCGCTGCAACCAGGTTTCGCCGCATCGATCTCGTCCAGGCCTAAAGCGCCTTGCAATCTGGCCGAACTGCCGAGAATCGCAAAGACGGGTTGAAACAGGGAGTGCGGGCAGGGCGCATTCTTGCTGAAAAGTGCCTTGCTCCGGTGAGAAACACCCGCAAGCCATAGCCCATCGAAGATGAACGGGCGAGTAACACAGTGGTGAGAAGGCGGCACCTCCGCGATTCGTGAAGGGGTGTGATATCGAGCGATTTCGCCCGTGTCCTCCAGAGCAAAGCGCATTCAGCTGTGAACGCTTGTGGGCGCTCGCTCCTTGGTTCCAAGCCAATCCTACCGATTGGCTGGAGCGACATGGCGAGTTGACGTAAGGCAATTAAATCACAAAACGCCTGAGCATAGTGCGATTAGCGTTTTCTCGGGATGTTTCGTGGCCTTTCCTGGTAAATCTTCGAATGGAATGGCATGATTGCCCCATGTGGGCGTACAAATTCATTTCCGATCTCACGCAACGGGTCACCGAGCATGACGATTACGCGCTGGCGAGCCATATGGCGCTGTCCCTGCTCACGGCGATGTTTCCCTTCCTGATCTTCGTGGCGTCCCTGGCCGGCGTGCTCGGCACCGCCGACCTGCAGAACGAGATCGTGCGACTGCTGTTCGAAACCTGGCCGCATGAAGTTTCCGAGCCGATCGCCCGCGAGGTCACCAGGGTACTGGGCACGGCGCGCCCCGGCCTGCTCACCGTCAGTGCCATCGTGGCGGTGGTGCTGGCCAGCAATGGCGTCGAGGCCATCCGCGTCGGCATCAATCGGGCCTATGGCCTGGTCGAGATGCGGTCCTTCTGGTGGTGCCGGCTGCAGAGCCTGTTCTTCGTGTTGCTGGCCTCGCTCGCCCTGGTCACTCTCGCTCTGCTGGTGGTGCTGTGGCCAGTGATATGGCAGGCGGCGGTCAGCTTCACGCCGGTGCTGGCACCGCTGCAGGCGCTGATCGAGATCGCCCGCTATGGCATCACCACGGCGGTGCTCGGCGGTGCCATCATCCTGGTACATCTGTTCCTGGTGGCGAGCCGCCCTTCGCTCGGCGTGATCTGGCCAGGCGTGCTGATCACCATGGGGCTCTGGCTCGCCGGCGGCTACGCCTTCAGCATCTATATCAGCGACTTTGCCGCCTACTCCAAGCTCTACGCGGGCCTGGGCAGCGTCTTCGCGGCGTTGTTCTTCCTGTGGCTGGTGGCGCTGGCGTTCCTGCTCGGGGCGGAGATCAACGCCATCCTGGCCGAGCGGCGCCACAAACGCGTTCACGCCGCGTCGTAATGCATGATGTAGAGCTTGCGGGTGGTCTCGTGGATGGTCCACTCGCCCTTCCAGCCCTTGGGCAGGACCAGGGCCTCGCCGGCCCGCACCTCGCGGGTCTGGCCGCCCGCGTCATGCAGCGATACCCGCCCCGACACGATATGGCAGGTTTCCGAATTGCGCTCGCGCGAGGCGGTGAAGCGGCCCGGCGTGCATTCCCATACGCCGACTTCCATCAGGCCGTCCTCGGACTTCCACAGGGTTTTTGCCGCTTCGACCTGCCCTTCGCTGAGGGTGGTGGGCTTGGGTCCGAAGGGACCGAGGTCGAGGGAGGTGAGATCGGCGAAAGTCCGGCTGTCGATCATGGTCATTCCAATCGAGGCGCGTTGAAGCAAATGAAACCCGGGCTTGTCAGCGCCCGGTGATCTTGTTGGCGAAGGTCGCGAGGCGCGAGGTCTGCTTGAGGCCTGCCGACTCGCGCCGGTCGGCCATGTGATAGAGCTGGTACATCGAGTGGATGCCGAGCCAGCGGAAGGGTTCCGGCTCCCATTCCCGCACGGAGCGGTTGACCCAGGGCAGCCGGGTCAGCGGGGTGTCACGCTCCAGGATCAGGTCGGCCAGCGTGCGGCCGGACAAATTGGAGGTGGAGACGCCGAGGCCGACATAGCCGCCGGCCCAGCCGATGCCGTTCTTGCGATCGAGGCCGACGGTGGTGCACCAGTCGCGCGGCACGCCGAGCACGCCGCACCAGGCATGCTCCATCTTGAGGCCCTTGGTCTGGGGCAGATGCCGCATCAGGATGGCGTAGAGCTGCGCGATGGTCTGATCCTGCGTCTGCCCGCGCACGTCGGTGGCCGAGCCGTAGCGATAGGGCACGCCGCGCCCGCCCATGGCGATGCGGCCTTCACGGGTACGCTGGGCATAGCAATAGCCATGGGTGGCATCGCCCAGGAGCTCGTAGCCGTTCCAGCCGATCCGGCTCCATTGCTCCTCGCTGAGGGGCTCGGTCATCAGGATGGCGCTGTTCATCGGGATCCACAGGCGCTCGAAGCCGGGAATGCCGGCGGTGAAACCCTCCGTCGCCCTGATGATGATCGGCGCACGCACGGTGCCGCGCTTGGTGGTCACCGCCCCCTTCTCGATACCGACGACCTCGGTCTGCTCGTAAATGGAGACGCCCAGGCGCTCGACCACGGCGGCGAGGCCCCGCACCAGCTTGGCCGGCTGCACGCGGGCGGTGTCGTGATGCACCAGGGCGCCTTCGACATTGTGGATCTCGATGCGCTTGCGCATCTCATCGCGGCCGATCAGGCTGATGCGCGCATCGGGGACGCTCCAGCCCTTCTCATACTCGTAGGACTGGCGGATGCGGCCGAGCTGGGCTTGGTTGACCGCCACCGTCAGCGTGTCGTTGCGGCGGACATCGGCGTCGATGCCCTCACGCTCGGTGACGGCGATCACCTCGTTCACCGAGCCGTGCATCGCCGCTTCCATGTCGACGACCGCGCCACGCGAGGACGTCTTCAGATATTTCTCGCGCGACCAGCCAAAGCCCCCCGAGAGCCAGCCGCCATTGCGCCCGGAGGCGCCGAAACCGGCGAATTCCTTCTCGACCACGATGATGTTGAGCTCGGGATTGGCCTTCTTCAAATAGTAGGACGTCCACAGCCCGGTGAAGCCGCCGCCGACGATGCAGACATCGGCGCTGCGGTCGCCCGGCAGCGCCGGGCGATAACCGGGCACGCCGCCGATATCGGCATACCAGAACGAAATGTTGCCGTTGACTTTGACGTCCATGATGGGGGGCTCGCGTAAAAGAGATGCAATATGGCGGTGCGGAGGTGACGCTTACCCCCTTGATGGCGAGGGTAAAGGTTGGCGCTGTTCGTTTAAGTCAGGGTCAGGTCGGCGCGCTCGTCGTCGGCCAGCAGCTTGGCATCACCGCTCGCCCAGCAAAGGTCGACCGCCTCGCCGATGACAAAGGGCCGACTTTCCAGCGGGGCGCGCACGATCGCGACCGAGCCATCGGCCAGCACTACCTGGTATTTGGAGCTGGAGCCGAGATAGATCGCTTCGCTGACCTGGCCGGAAAGGCTGTTGCGGCCGTCGCGCGCACCGGTGGCCGCCGGCGCGAGCGAGAGTTTCTCCGGCCGCAGCAGCATCACCGGCTGCCGGCCATCCGCGAGCCTTTCCTGCGAGACCACCTTCTGCCCGGCAATGGTGAGGCAGGTCTCGTTGCCGGAGGTTTCCACGGCCCCGCGCAAGGTGGTGGATTCGCCGATGAACTTGCCGACGAACAGGGTGGCCGGCTCGTCATAGAGTTCGCGCCCGGTGCCGACCTGCTCGATGCGTCCATGGTTGAACACGGCGATGCGGTCCGACAGCACCAGGGCTTCTTCCTGGTCGTGAGTGACGTAGACGAAGGTGGTGCCGAGTTCGCGATGGATGCGCTTGATCTCAAGCTGCAGCCATTCGCGCAGCTTCTTGTCGAGCGCACCGAGCGGCTCGTCCATCAGCAATAGCGGCGGGTCGAACACGATGGCGCGGGCCAGCGCCACGCGCTGCTGCTGGCCGCCGGAAAGTTCGCTGGGATAGCGGTGGGCGAAATCGGCCATCTTGACCATGTCGAGGGCGTGGCGGACGCGAGCGTCGCGTTCGCCCTTGGGAATGCCGCGCAAGGCGAGGGGATAGGCGACGTTCTTGCCGACTGTCATGTGCGGGAACAGGGCGTAATGCTGGAAGACCACGCCGATATTGCGCTTGTGCGCCGGCAGGCCGCTGATGTCCTCGCCGCCGACGGCGAGCGTGCCGCTGGAGAGCTCGGTGAAGCCTGCCACCACATTGAGCGTGGTCGTCTTGCCCGAGCCGCTGGGGCCGAGCAGCGTCATGAACTCGCCGGGCTCGATATGGAGGCTGACATCGTCGAGCGCAGTGAAGTTGCCATAATGCTTGCTGGCATTGCGAATATCGATGGCGGCGCCGGCCGCGCCCTGAGGGGAGCCGGCAGGAGTAGCGATGGCGGCTGCGGCGTTGGACATCTCAGCTCCTCTTCGATCGCGCGCCGAGGAGAAGGCCGGCGGCGATCAGCAATGTCGTGGCAAGGAAGACGATGGTTCCCACCGCGGCGACCGTGGGGTCGGCGTCGCGGGTGATGGAGGTGAAGATCTGCACCGGCAGCGTCTTCAGATAGGGATTGGTGATGAACAGCGCGACGATGATCTCGTCGAAGGAGGTCACGAAGGCAAAGAGCAGGCCCGACAGGATGCCGGGCGCGATCAGCGGCAGCGTGATGGTGCGGAAGGTGGTGAAACGGTTGGCGCCGAGGCTGGCTGCCGCCTTTTCGAGCCTGACGTCGAACATTTCGAGACTGGCCGAGACGGCGATCAGCACGAAGGGAATCGCCAGCATGGTATGGGCGATGACGAAGCCGAGATCCGTGCCGACCAGCTTGTAGGTGAGGTAGACCGAATAGATCCCCACCGCCAGCACCACGCCCGGCACCACCATCGGCGTGATCAGCAGCGCGCGCAGGATGCCTCCCCCTGCATGCTTCATGCGGCTGAGGCCGAGGGCGGCGAGCGTGCCGATCAGCGTGGCGATGATGGCGACGATGGTGGCGATGCGTAGCGAATTGAAGAAGCTGGACGACCAGTCCGGATTGGTGAGGAAGTTCTCGTACCACTGCCAGGAGAAGCCCGATGGCGGGAAGGCCAGCGACTTGTTCTGGTTGAACGACATTGGAATGATCACCAAAGTCGGCAACACCAGCCAGAGCGCGATCAAGAGGCAGAACAAAGCGAGGAAGAGACGCAGCGGTTTCATCGTCAGCTCCTCGAGGCCTGCTTGTGGCGCTGGCGCATCAAAGGCGCGGCGATGGCGAGCAGCAGGAAGGTCGCCACCAGCAGGATCACGCCCATCGCCCCGCCACGGCCCCAGGCCAGCAGGCTCAACACCTGGTTCTGCACCAAAGTGGAGAGCATGGTGCTGCGCGGCCCGCCCAGCAAAGCCGGGGTGATGTAGAAGCCGAGCGACAGGATGAAGACGATGATGGCGCCGGCGAAGACACCGGGCAGCGACAAGGGCAGGTAGATCTGCCAGAAGGCACGGACCGGGTTGGCACCGAGGCTGCGCGCCGCCTGGATCAGGCGCAGGTCGATGCTGCGCATCACCGAATAGAGCGGCAGGATCATGAAGGGCAGCAGCACCTGCGCCATGCCGATGACGACGCCGAGCGGGGTGCGGATCAGCTTGATGCCGTCGAGGCCGAGCGCCTGTAGGGCCGTGTTGATCACGCCGGAATCCTGCAGCAGCACGACCCAGGCGAGCGTGCGCACCACGCCGCTGACCCAGAAGGGCACCAGCACGCACAGAATGAGCACCAGCCGCCATCTCGGCCCGACCGCCGTCATCAGATAGGCATAGGGATAGGCCGCGACCACGCAGACCAGGGTGACCCAGGCGGCAATGGAGAAGGTGCGCGCCAGCACGGTCAGGTTCGCCGGGGTGGAAAAGAACCAGACATAGTTCTGCAGGCCCCAGCTCGGCTCGGCAAAGCTGCGCACCACCACCGTCAGCAAGGGATAGCCCATGGCGAGGATCAGCAGCAGCACCGCCGGGACCGTCAGCAACGACGGATAGGCAGAAAGCGGCCTCAACCTGCGTTGCCGGGCGATGGCCATGGAGGATTGCATTGTGTCAGTCACGCGCAAAAGCTCCGCTTTGGCTGGGTATGCCTACAAGGAAGGGCGCGCATACAAGTTGTGTGCGCTGCCTCGCGAAGCGAGGTCGGGAAGGGTGGGGCGGGCAGCACCCCAAGCAAAACAAGATTGCACCACGGGTATGCAGACCTTCAAATGACGCTGCGCTGCCCGCCACACCCCATCCGCCCAAACTCCGTTTGGGCACCTTCCCCAGCTTCGTGGGGAAGGCTGGTCGCGCTTCTCTGGGCAGGGTTTAAAGATCCCTTCGCTCAATTGCCTGCCAGCAGCGAGCCCCATTTCTCGTTCAGGGCCTGGAAATTCTCGGTCCAGAAGGCCGTGTTGAAGCCATAGCCCTGCTTGACGCGTTCGGGCGTGTTGGTGAGGAAGGCCTGCACCTGCGCGTCGACCTCGGGCTTGGCCTCGTTGTTGACCGGGGAATAGGAGGTCTTCTGGGTCAGGGCCTCCTGCGCGCTCTTGCCGAGATAGGCGTTGATCAGCGCATGGGCGGCGGCGGGATCCTTGACCCCGACCGGGATGGCGAGCTGGTCCTTGACCACCAGCCAGTCCTGCCAGACGGGGGTGTATTTGGCGCCGTTCTTGACGGCGGTCATGGCGCGTCCCGTCCACATCAGCAGCATGTCGATCTCGCCGGACTCGGCGAGCTGCTGGGATTCGGCGCCGGTTTTCCAGAACACGGTATCGGGCCCGAGGGCCTTGATCCGGGCGATGGACTTGTCGATATCCTCGGGCGTCATCTTGTCCACGGGATGGCCGTCGGCCAGCAGCGCCTGCTCGAGCAGGCCGACCGGCGGGTCGCCGCTGCCGTCGATGCCGCGCGTGCCCGGGAAATTCTTGGTGTCGAAGAAGTCCTTCCAGTTCTTGGGCGGATGGTCCTTGAACTTGTCGGTCTTGTACATCAGCACGATGCCGTAATTCATGGCCGGCACGCTGCAGGGACCGACCTGGCCGGGCGGAATGTGCGAGACGTCGATCTTGGTGAAGTCGAGCTTCTGGAAGTACTTGCCGCAATAGGCGAAGGGCGCGAGATCGCCGGTGTCGACGACGTCCCAGGTGACGTTGCCCGATTCGATCTGGGCCTGGAGCTTGGCGAGCTCGGTCGGCCCGTCGTTCAGGAGCTTGACGCCGGACTTTTCGGCGAATTCCTTCAGCGCCGCGTTCTGGCCGTCCTGGTAGATGCCGCCATAGGAGACGAAAGTCAGCGTCTTGTCCTTCAGCGAGCCCTCCCCGATGGTGCCGGCCGGCGGTGCGCTCTGGGCCTGCACGCCCGATGCCGCCAGCAGAGTGAAGGCGGCGCCGGCCAGGCCGGCACAAATCGCTTTGGCGCAAGATAGTCGGGCAAATGCCGTTGCAGTTGTCATCCCATTATCCCTCTGGAGACTCGCTTGTTTGTTGTGGCGACCCGGATGCGAGCGATTTCCGGATCACATATTGGTCGAGATCGGCGGCGCCGCTGGTCGGCGGGGAGATGATCCACACCACCTCGGCCGGCGTGTCGCCGATGTTCGCCGTCTTGTGCGGCGTCGAGGACGAATATTCGATGCTGTCACCCGCCTCGAGGATGAAGCTCTCCTGGCCGAGCGTCAGTTGCAGGCGCCCGCGCAGCACCAGGAACATCTCGTGGGAATTGCCATGGGTATAGGGCAGGTCGCCGGTGGAGCCGCCGACGTCGAACTCGCCGGAATAGACTTCGAGGTCACGGAGCGGGCGCCGGGACAGCAAGGTCTTGTGGCAGCCGCCGCTGGCCGGCAGGGCCGGACGTTCGGAGCGGGAGACGACCTTGTGCGGCAAAGCCTCACCCTCGTCGAAGAGGTCGGCGACATTGATGCCGAGGGCGTTGGCGATCCCCATCAGCGTGGAGGTATTGGCGCCGGAAAGGCCACGCTCGAGCTGAGAGAGGAAGCTGGCGGTGGTGCCGGTGAGGTCGCCGAGCTCGCGCAGGGTCAGCCGGCGCGCGGTGCGGAAGGCCTTGACGCGCTGGCCCAGGACGCTGGAGCGCCGCGCTTCCAGATTGGGCGCGGCACCGCTGTCGGCATTGTGATCGTCGGCGCGCTTCATCAGGGCCTCGGCAGATTCACTTAACAAGTCATAAAGTGAATTGCCGTACTTAACAAGCCTTAAAGTGAAAGCGAGAACTGGTCTCCAGGCCGGCCCATTTCAAGGTGTCGGTCTGCAAGTCCCGGTAGAGTGGTGCGACCCCTCATCCGCCTGCCGGCACCTCTAGTCAACTCAAGGGAGTTGACGACACCCGCAAGGGGAGAAGGGGATTTATTTTCGAAGGTGTAGCGCTCGCCATTTGCCTTCTCCCCTTGCGGGACCCGGCACTTCCTTTGGAAGTGCCTTGGGTGGCGCGAAGCGCCGGATGAGGGGTCACGCCGCCCGATCCCAGCATGTCTCGATTGTTCGAGAGCCCTTGAAAGGGCCGCCATTAAGACCGGCCCCAATCGTTATCGCATCAATTCCCCGTGGCCGGCTGGCCGAGCTTGATCACCTCCGCCTTGCCCGGCTCGGTGACGATGTGGTCGAGCGCCGGCGGCTTGTCGCTGTGCAGGAGATCGCTGGTGGGTGCGCCCGTCTTGATGAAGGCCTCGATGTCGGCGGCGACGGCATCCGGCGCCCCCCATTGCACATTATGGCCGATATCGCTGACCTGCGCCCCGGAAGCCGGCAGGGGAATCACGCCATAGCGCTTCCAGTAGGCGGGGATGCCCTTGGCCTTGGCTGCTTCGCCGAGGGATTGCTTCAGCCAGGCCTGGTCGGCCTCCAGGAAGATGCTGTCCTGCGTCGCCCAGAGCACCAGCACGGGTACGGAGAAGCTTTTCAGCCGTTCGGTGTTGTCGGTGGCCAGCAGCGCCTTGCTGGCGCCGATCCAGGTGCCGAGCCGGACATTGGCGGTCTCCGGCACATAGGGCTTGAGGAAAGCGGGATCGGCCGCCGGATCGACCACCCAGTTCTTGGCGATCCAGTCCTCGGCCTTGGGATCGGCCTTCAGCGGGGTGAGCATGTAGAAGCCGGCGGGATATTTCCAGCCCTTGGCCTCCAGGGCCTTCTTCCAGGAGCCCTCCACCGGCTCCTTGAGCACGTAGTCGCGCAGGGCGACATTGTCGACGCCCTTGGTGGAGCTCGCCACCAGCACGGCGCGCTCGACCAACTCGGGGTGCTCCAGGGCGACTTCCTGGGTGACGAAACTGCCGAGCGAATGACCGGCCAGCGTCGCCTTGGCGATCTTCTTGGCCTTCATGAAGGCGACGATGTCGCCGGCGAAATCGCTGGTCCGGAAGCACTTTTCCGGCGCGAGCGAACAAGCGGTGCGGGGTGGCATCGAGGTCTGGCCGTGGCCGCGCAGGTCCATGGCAAGGATGTGCAGGCCGGGGTCGCGCTTGTGCAGCGCCGCCATCGTCGTCGACCAGGAGCGGATATTGTCGGTGAGGCCGTGGATGAGGAGTACCGCCGGCCCGTCCTTCGGCCCGGTCTCGACATAGGCCATGGTGATGCCGCCGGGCAGCTTCACCTTGCAGCGCCCGGCCGCCAGATCCTCGCAGCCCTTGGCGCTGGCGGGCGCCGCGGCGCCCATCGCGAGGCCGAGGGCCAGGGGCAGAGCGAGCACGCCCACCTTGGTGAGACGGATGAAAGGGTTCAGCATGCGGTTCCTCCTCCGGCAGGATTTTGGGGGGAACTATAGCGCTGGAAGATTGCCGGGCAATTGCCCGATGGCGACATCCAGCGACTCCTGGGAGCGCGGACATCCTGTCCGCTCTTGGAAGCGCCGAGCTTGCGAAAAGAAGAGCGGACATCGCAACATGCAAGCATGCCACTGTGAGGTCCGCGCTCCCAGGCAACACCCATACGGGTCTCACATCGCCGGCACGCCGGTCGCCGGAATCGCCCCGCCGGTGACCACACCGCCCTCCGGCGAGAGCAGGAAGGCGATCAATCGTGCGATCGCTTCCGGTGCCACCCAGGTGCTGGTATCGGCCTTGGGCATGGCCGCACGGTTCGGCGGCGTGTCGATCACCCCGGGCAGCACGCAATTGGCGGTGATGCCGTCCTTGCGATATTCCTCGGCAATGGCCTCCGTCAGCCGCAGCAGCGCCGCCTTGGAGGCGGCATAGGCGGCCATCCCCGCCGACGCCTTCTGCCCGGCCAGCGCCGCCACATGCACGATGCGGCCCTGGCGCGCCGTCTGCATCGCCGGCAGCACCGCGGCGCTGATGGCGAGCGCCGTGCGGGCATTGCCGGTGAGCATCGCATCCCATTGCGCAAGGGCCTTGGCGACCGGCGCCATAGCGAAGCCGCCCACCGTGTTGGCCAGCCCGCCCACCGCCCCGAACCGCTCGACGGCCTTGGCCACCGCCGCTTCGCAAGCCTCCTGCGAGGTCATGTCCGTCCCGGCGATCGACAGCACCTGGGTGTCCGAGGGCAGCGAGGCGACCAGCGCCTCGAGCTTGTCCGCCGAGCGTTCCATCAGGACCAGCGGGGCGCTGCCCTCGGCAAGCTCGCGCACCACCGCAGCCCCGAGATTGCCGGCGGCGCCGGTGACGATGATGGCGGGGGACGAGGACATGGCGGGCACTCCCTAGTGTGATTGGACCAGGAGAGTGTCACGGGCGGGAGCGGGAGGGAAGGGCGAGGATTGCGGCGCGCGCAACTGATCGCAGCGGCACACCCGTCAGCATGAAGTGGAAGTGGTGCCCCTAGCCGGAATCGAACCAGCACTCCTTGCGGAATCCGATTTTGAGTCGGACGCGTCTACCAGTTCCGCCATAGGGGCAACGCGGGCGGCACTATAGCGAGGGATGGGGCGGCGTCAATCCGCGATTGCGGGCTTTTTCCGGGTGCACGGGCGTCGCGCCCGTTCTTGGAAGCGCCGAGCATGCTGAGAAGAAAGAACGGGCGCGACGCCCGCGCAGCCGGGATCACCCGCTTGCCAGCCCATGGATGTTGCCGTCGGGATCCCGGAACCAGGCGAGTTCGAGGTCGCCGGTGCGGTGGATGTCGCCGTCGAGCGTGGTGCCCGGGATCTCGTAATGCTCGAAGGCGACGCCCTTGGCCTTGAGCGCCTCGACCAGGCTGATCATGTCGTCCCCCACCACCCAGGTCACGGCGGTGGCGTGGTTGGTGCCGGCATTGGCCGAGGCGTAGACCAGCACGATCGATGGGCCGGCCTTGTAGGCGATGGCGCTGCCGGCATGCTCGAAGGCGATCTCCAGCCCCACCAGCTCCTCGTAGAAACGCCGGGCCGTGGCGAGATCGCGCACGGGCAAAGTGGCGACGGCGAGCTTGTCTCCCAGCATGGCGGTGCCTCCGGATCGTTCCTCTTGCCGGCCCGTACCGCTCGGCGTCGAAAACCGGCGCAGCCGTCCGGCGCAAGGACTGCCCGATCAGAATAAGCCCGGCCGGGCGCGTTGGCACGCGCTTTCCTGCGGAAACGCTTCGCGATTTGGTGCAATCGCCGGGAAGCGCAAAGGCCCCAGGCAATCCGCTGGATCGGTTGGGAAACGGGGAGCTGGAGCAAAACGACTGCCCAGCTGTGAACGTGCTTTGCTCGAGGTGAACACGATGTCATCTTGCCGAATCAGCTGCATTTCCGCCGCATTGGCTCCTAATCCTCGCGGGCTGGCGGGCGCTGCCCGCAAGCCGTGCTGCAATCGAGGGGCGTCGCCCCGGCCGCCCCCGTCTCCCTGCCCATGGCGAGGGAAACCAACGGAGATCCCATGCACCCCGTCCGTTCCCCTCTCGCCTCGGCCGCCTTTGCCGTCCTCATGAGCCTGGCTGTCTTCGCGCCCTGGCAGGCTTCGGCGGAGGAGGCCGCCAAACCGGCGGAAGCGCCTGCCGGGGCGACGGCGAGCACGACATTACCCTGGCGCATCGGCTTTTCGCCGCTCAGCACACCCAAGCACAGCCAGGCCTTTGATCATTTCGACTATGTCAATCCCGATGCGCCAAAAGGCGGCAGGTTGCGCATGGCCTCGCCGGTGGCCTTCGATAGCTTCAACGTGACGCTTGCGGGAGTAAGGGGCATCGTCGAGCCGGGGCTCGCCCGGGTTTACCAGAACCTGATGACCCCGGCGCAGGACGAGCCCAACACCTATTACGGCGAACTGGCGGAGGCCCTGCGCTATCCCGACGACATGTCCTGGGTGTCGTTCCGCCTCAACCCGAAGGCGCGCTGGCAGGACGGCCAGCCGGTGACGCCGGAGGACGTGGTCTGGTCCTTCGAGACCCTCAAGGCCAACAATATCCAGCAGGAGCGCTATTACCACGACGTCGCCAAGGCCGAGGTCAGCGGCCCCAACGAGGTGACCTTCGGTTTTTCGAGCAAGGGCAACCGGGAACTGCCGCTGATCGTCGGTCAGCTGATCGTCCAGCCCAAGCATTGGTGGCTGGCCAAGGGGCCGGACGGCAAGCCGCGCAATATCGCGGCTACCAGCTTAGAGCCTCCGCTCGGCTCCGGACCCTATCGTGTCAAGGCGTTCGAGGCCGGCCGTTCAATTACCTATGAACGTGTGAAGGACTGGTGGGGCGCCGGCCTCCCGACGGCCAGAGGCATGTATAATTTCGATGAGATCCGTTACGATTATTATGCCAATGCCACGAAATTGCCGGAACTTTTCAAGACCGGCTCCCTCGATTTCCGCTCCGAGAACAGCGCCTCAGCCTGGGTGCAACAATACAACATTCCAGCCGTGAAGGAGGGGCGGATCGTCAAGCAGGAATTCCGCCGTGCGACGAGTGGAATCATGCAGGCCTTTGGCTTCAATCTGCGCCGCGCCAAGTTCCAGGACGCGCGCGTGCGCCAAGCCTTCAATCTGGCCTATGATTTCGAGACCCAGAACCGCACCATGTCTTTCGGCCTGTTGGAGCGGGTGAATACCTATTTCTTTGGCCTCGATATCGCCTCCAAGGGCCTGCCCGAAGGGCAGGAACTCGCTTTGCTCCAGGGGATCAAGGACATGGTGCCGCCGGCCGTGTTCACCACGCCCTATGCCAATCCCGTCAGTGGCAGCGATGAGGCGGTGCGCGCCAATCTGCGCAAGGCCTTTGCCTTGCTGAAGGATGCGGGTTGGGAGATCCGCGACGGCAAGCTCACCAATGTCACGAGTGGAGAGGTGATGAAGGTCGAACTGCTGCTGCAGGGGGAGGGAATCGTGCGAACGGTGCTGCCCTATCAGCAGGGCCTCAAGCGGCTGGGGATCGAGCTGGTGCTGCGGACGGTCGACGATTCACAATATCAGACGCGCGTGCTCAACCGCGACTTCGACATGATCATCTATCTGCAATCGCAGAGCAATTCGCCCGGCAACGAATTGCGCGACTTCTGGGGCTCGGCCGCCGCCGACCGGCCGACTTCGCGCAATGAGCTCGGCGTCAAGGACGCCGGCGTGGACGCCCTGATTGAGCGCGTCATCTATGCCAAGGACCGCGACGAGCAGGTCGCAGTTGTCAAGGCACTCGATCGCGTGATGCTGGCCCATAATTATGTGGTGCCAATGTTCTATTCGAGTGTGGACCGCACCTTGCGTTGGGATCGCTTCGGTCAACCGGCAACTTTGCCCGCACTGGGCTATATGGGCGGCTTCCCCGATATCTGGTGGTATGACGAGGCCAGGGCGGCCAAGATCGGCACGGTTGAAGAGCAACCCGCCAAATGAGATGCGGCATGGCAGATTCTGCTCGTTGCGCGAACCCGTTGCCCCCGTTCGAAGGACCCCCGCTCATGGCCGAACTCGATCGCCGCATGCTCCTGAAGACCGGCTTCCTCGGCGCAGCCTGTGCGCTCCTGCCGGTGGGCGCGCGGGGACAGGAGGTCGAGAGCCATGGCCTGTCGACCTTCGGCGATCTCAAATACGGACCTGATTTCAAGAAATTCGACTATGTGCGCGCGGATGCTCCCAAGGGCGGCGCCTTCTCGCAACTGGTCTACCAGACCGGCTACAACCAGTCCTTCAACACCTTCGACAGCCTGCACATCTACGTCCTCAAGGGCACGGGCGCGGTGGGGATGGACCTTACCTTCGCCTCGCTGATGGCGCGGGCCGTGGACGAGCCGGATGCGATGTACGGCTACGCGGCCGAAGCGGTCGCCGTCTCGTCCGACAGGCAGACCTATCGCTTCCGCCTGCGCCCCGGGCTCAGTTTCCACGACGGCTCCGCTCTGACGGCGGAAGACTGCGCCTGGTCGTTCAACACGTTGAAGGAGAAGGGGCATCCCTTCATCGCCGAACCGCTGCACTTCTTCAAGGAGGCGGTGGCCGAGACCCCCGACATCGTGCGCGTCACGCTGCTGCCCGGGCGCGGGCGCTCGCTTCCCCTGATCGTCGCCGCCCTGCCGATCTTTTCGAAAGCCTGGTGGTCCAAGCGCGATTTCGTCAAGTCCACGCTGGAAGCACCGCTCGGCAGCGGGCCCTACAAGGTGGGCAAGGTCAATGTAGGCGATGCGATCAGCTATGAACGCGTGCCGAACTGGTGGGGCGAGAGGTTGCCGACCCAGATCGGCACCAACAATTTCGATCGCCTGACCTGGCAATATTACCGCGATCCTTCGGTGGCCTTCATTGCGTTCGGTGCCGGCAATTTCCGCTTCCGCGAGGAGCCGAGCTCCGAGAACTGGGCCAAGGGCTATGATATTCCGCCTGTGCGCGACGGCCGCATCCGGCGTGAAACGGTGCCCGACCACACGCCCTCGGGCGCCCAGGGCTGGCACTTCAACACGCGGCGCGCCAAGTTTTCCGATCCTCGCGTGCGTAAGGCTCTCGGTTTCGTCTTCGATTTCGAATGGGTGAACCGAAACGTGATGTACGCGTCCTACCGGCGCACGGCCTCGATCTTCGAAAATTCGCCACTGAAGGCCGAAGGCAAGCCCGGGCCGGATGAACTCGCCCTGCTGGAGCCTCATCGCGGCAAGGTGCCCGATGCCGTCTTCGGCGAAGCCCTGCTGCCGCCGGTCTCGGACGGGACCGGCTTCGATCGGGCCAATCTGCGAACGGCGCTGGGGCTCCTCGCGGACGCCGGTTGGACCCTCGACAACCGCGTTCTCAAGAACGCCAAGGGCGAAGCCTTCACCATCGAGTTCCTGGAGGAGAGCGACTTCCTCTACAAGGTCACGGCCCCCTTCATCCAGAATCTGGGCCGGCTCGGCATCGCGGCGAGTTTCCGCGCCGTCGATTCCTCGCAATATCAGCGCCGTACCGATGCGTTCGACTATGACATCATTTCCCGCCGCACGTCCTTCGGCCTGACCCCGGGCGAAGACATGCGTGGGCCCTTCGCCAGCCGGACGGCCGGCATCCCTGGCTCGACCAACATTTCCGGCATTGCCGATCCGGCAATCGACGCGCTGATCGATGCCATCGTCGCCGCCGACGGCCGGGGCGCGCTCGTCGCGGCGTGCCGCGCTTTCGATCGCGTGCTGCGCTCGGGCTATTATTGGGTGCCGATGTGGACCCGCCCGAACCACTGGCTGGCCTATTGGGACGAGTTCGAGCACGGCGATCCCGGCGTGATCTACGACCGCGGCATCCCGGATCTGTGGTGGTCGAAGAAAAAGGGATAGCAGTGCATCGGTCGGCTGAGGAGCATTGCGGGCGTAGCGAAGCAATCCAGAGGCCGCGAGTGATATGTTTGAACGTCTGGATTGCTTCGCCACGCTCGCAAACACGGTCCAACTTTCGGCAGGATGCGTCCGGGCCGCCTTGCACAAACAAAAACGCCGGCCCGTTGCCAGGCCGGCGTCGAAATCCGTCAGATGCGTCGAACTTACTTCTTGTGGTCGACGCGCTCGGCGATGCGGGCAGACTTGCCGCGGCGATCGCGCAGGTAATACAGCTTAGCGCGACGGACCTTGCCGCGGCGGACCAGCTTGATGGAATCGATCATCGGCGAGTAGAGCGGGAACACGCGCTCGACACCTTCGCCATAGGAAATCTTGCGGACGGTGAAGCTCTCCTGCAGGCCGCCGCCATTGCGGGCGATGCAGACGCCTTCATAGGCCTGAACGCGGGAGCGCTCGCCTTCCTTCACCTTGACGTTCACGATCACCGTGTCGCCGGGCTGAAATTCAGGAATGTCCTTGCCAGCCGACAGGCGGGCAACTTCTTCCTGCTCGATAGTCTGAATCAGGTTCATGATCATATCTCCGCGCGTACCCGAAGGACGCATCTTGCTCTTGCTTTAAGTGGAGGCGTGCCAATACGCCATTACGGAAGGCGAGTCCACCGAATTCGGTGAAGAGATGTCACCCCTGGGACCGAGGACGTCACAGGGGCGGCGCATCTATTTCCTCTTTTTCGGCGGCGGCTGTCGCGCCTCATAGGCCGCCCACAGGTCCGGCCGGCGTGCGCGTGTCAGTGCCTCCGCCTCGCCCCGGCGCCAGGCCGCGATGTTCTTGTGGTGACCCGAGCGCAGGATGTCCGGGATTTCGCGATCCTCGAAGAGGGCGGGCCTGGTGTAATGCGGGTATTCGAGCAGGCCGTTCTCGAAGCTCTCCTCGTCGCCGGATGTGGCGCCGCCCATCACACCGGGCAGCAGCCTGACGCAGGCATCGATCAGCACCATGGCGCCGAGCTCGCCGCCCGACAGCACATAGTCGCCGATCGAAACCTCGGTGAGGCCCCGCGCCTCGATCACGCGCTGGTCGACACCTTCGAAGCGCCCGCACACGATCACGGCGCCATCTCCCGCCGCCAGCGCCCGCACATGGGCTTGTTGCAGCGGCAGGCCGCGCGGCGACATCAACAGGCGCGGGCGACCGTCATCGCCGAGAGCATCGATGGCGTCAGCCAGCACGTCGGCGCGGATGACCATGCCCGGGCCGCCGCCGGCCGGCGTGTCGTCGACCGAGCGATGGCGGCCCTGGCCGAAATCGCGGATATTACGTGTTTCCAGCGCCCAGGTGCCGCTGGCCAGGGCTTCGCCCGACAGCGAGACGCCGAGCGGCCCGGGGAACATCTCCGGATAGAGGGTGAGGATCGAGGCACGCCACACGGGACGAATGCTCAGAAACCCAAGAGGCCCTTCAGCCTCTCATCCGTGAAGTCCTTGATCGAAAACACGGTGTTCGGGCCGTCCAGCGCCGCATCGTCGAGCATGGTCTTCACGCCCACGGCGCGCATGCCGGCATTGCGGGCGGCCTCGATGCCGAGCGGTGCGTCCTCGAACACCACGCATTGGCTGGGTGCCAGGCCCATCGCCTCGGCGGCGGCAAGGAAGAGGTCGGGATGGGGCTTGCCGCGATAGCCCATGGAAGGGGAGACCACGGTGACGAAATGGCGGCGCAAATCGAGGCCGTCGAGCACCAGAGCGGCATTTTCGGGCGTGGCCGCGGTGGCGACCGACATCTTCTGCCCGCGAGCCTCGCAGGCTGATATCAAAGCCGCCAAGCCTGGCATCGGTACCATCTGGTTGCGATAGATCTCGCGGTAGATTGCTTCCTTTTCCAGCCCCAGCGTGTCGAGCTCGTGCTCGCTCGCGTCGGGCTTGACCATCCCAACCACTTCGCGATTGGCGCGGCCGGCGGTGTCGCGGAAGAAGCGCTCGCGATCGAAGGGCAGGCCATGGCGCTGATGCCAGGTTTCCCAGGCATCATTGTGCACATGCATGTTGTCGACCAGCGTGCCGTCCATGTCGAAGATCAGGCCGGCGACCGGCGTGCCGGCCAAATGCCTGAAATCGCCTTGCAGGCTGCCGGTGGAAATAGAATCAGCGCTCATCGTCACCTGTCTCCTCGGCCTCATCGGCCGCGCCAGTTTCCTCAGGCAGCACGACGACAATATGTCCGGCCTTGATGTCGACCTCGGGTACGACGGCCTTGGTGAAGGACAGCAGCAGGGGCTTGGCTCCTCCAAGCGCTCCTTTGGCGCTGTCTGGCGCCCCCTTGGCGCTGCCTTGCGCCCCTTTGGCGCCATCGGGGGTCACCTCGATGATGTCGCCGGCGCCGAAATCGAACAGGCCTGTGACCGTGCCGATCCTGCTGCCGTCCTCGCCGCGCGCAACAAGGCCGATAAGGTCGGCGTGGAAGAATTCGTCTTCGTCCTCGGGGGTGCCCAGCACGGCGCGCTCGACGAAAAGCTGAAGATTGACGAGTTGTTCGGCAGCGGTGCGGTCGCCGACGCC
This sequence comes from Labrys sp. HAY1-8F, assembly GCF_056754975.1. Lineage (NCBI taxonomy): Bacteria > Pseudomonadati > Pseudomonadota > Alphaproteobacteria > Hyphomicrobiales > Xanthobacteraceae > Labrys > Labrys sp. HAY1-8F. The sequence continues at coordinate 3,351,630 of NZ_JBPGWZ010000002.1, forward strand.
TTCAACCCGGGCGATCAGCACATCCTTGGCCTGGCGCAGGCTGGCCAGCTTGATCTGGCGCCCTGATTTGGTGAGGAGCGGCGCGTAATTGGCGATGGCCAGCGGCTCCTCGGTATAGGATTTCAGCCGGATCTCGCCCTTGAGGCCATGGGCTGCGCCGAAAACGCCGAGGACAACGAGGTTTTGCGAGGCAGGGGGCATGGGGACCTTGTGATAAAGGGCACGGGAGCCTCCCCTCGAAGCTGGAGGAGGTGTCGCGACGAAGTCGTGACGGAGGGGGTGCAGCCAGAATAGAGCACGAGAACCGCAGACCCAAAGTCCCGTTCCATGTGCTCTATTCTGGCTGCACCCCTTCCGAGCTTGCTGCGCAAGCCCACCTTCCCCAGCTTCGGGGGAGGTCGCGCACACAAATTGTGTGCGCTGGAATCGCGCTTCGTCCTTGCTTAGTCGAGCTTACTCGGCAGCTTCAGCTGCAGCAGCTTCGGCCTTCTTGGCCTTCTCGGCGACGCGTTCCTGCGCCTTCTTGCCGGGAACGGCCTTGACCGGGTTGTTGCGGGCTTCGCGGGCCAGCAGGCCGGCATCGGCGAAGTGACGCAGCACGCGGTCGGTCGGCTGGGCGCCCTTGGCGATCCAGGCCTTGGCGGACTCCAGATCGACGGTCCAGCGCGACTTGCCCGAATCCTTGGCGATCATCGGGTCATAGGTGCCGAGCTTCTCGATGAAGCGGCCATCGCGCGGGGAGCGCGAATCGGCAACGACGACCGCGTAGAACGGGCGCTTCTTGGCGCCGCGGCGGGCGAGACGGATCTTGAGGGACATGGGTTACTCCGTTTGCAAGTGTCTTAAAGGGTAGGGATGGTCTTAAAGGGCAGGATGGTCTTCAAGGGGTTTCGGGCAGCTATTTCTTTTTGCCGCCGAAGGGGAAGCCCGGCGGCAGGCCGCCCGGCAATTTTGGTCCGCCAAGCCCGGGGAAGCCTGGCAATTTGGGGCCACCGGGACCGAAATTCGGCATCTGGGGCGGCAGTTTCGGCATTTCCGAGGGCATGCCCGGCGGCATCTGGCCCTTGGCGATGGCATCCATGGCGCCGGGCGGCAATTGCGGCATGCCGCCACCCAGGCCGAACATCGAGGCCATCTTGCCCAGCGCGCCCTTCTTGGCGCCGCCCATCTTCTTCATCATGTCCGCCATCTGCATATGCATCTTCAGGAGGCGGTTGATCTGTTCGGGCGAGGTGCCGGAGCCGGCGGCGATGCGACGCTTGCGCGAGGCTTTGAGGATTTCCGGCTTGCGACGCTCCTCGGGGGTCATCGAGTCGATGATGGCGCGCTGGCGCTTGAACACCTTCTCGTCGAGATTGGCGCCGGCGAGCTGATCCTTGATCTTGCCCATGCCGGGCAGGAGGCCGAGCACGCCGGACATGCCGCCGATCTTCTCCATCTGGATCAGCTGGTCGCGCAGATCCTCCAGATCGAAGGCACCCTTCTGCATCTTGGCAGCGATCTTGGCGGCCTTTTCGGCGTCGATCGTCTCGGCGGCCTTCTCGACCAGCGAGACGATGTCGCCCATGCCCAGGATGCGGTTGGCGATGCGGGCGGGATGGAAGTCGTCGAGTGCGTCGACCTTTTCGCCGGTGCCGACCAGCTTGATCGGCTTGCCGGTGACGGCACGCATCGAGAGGGCGGCGCCGCCGCGGCCATCACCATCGAGGCGCGTCAGCACGATGCCGGTAATGCCGAGGCGTTCGTCGAAGGCGCGCGCGGTGTTGACGGCATCCTGGCCGGTGAGGGCATCGGCGACCAGCAGCACTTCATGCGGGTCGGTGGCGGCCTTGACCTCGGCGGCCTCGGCCATCAGGGCCTCGTCGACCGTGGTGCGGCCGGCGGTGTCGAGCATGACGACGTCATAGCCGCCGAAGCGGGCGGCATCCATGGCGCGCTTGGCGATCTGCACGGCGGACTGGCCCGCGACGATCGGCAGCACGGCGACGCCGACCTGCTTGCCGAGCACGGCAAGCTGCTCCATGGCGGCGGGACGGCGGGTATCGAGCGAGGCCAGCAGCACCTTCTTGCCGAACCGGTCGGTCAGGCGCTTGGCGATCTTGGCGGTGGTGGTGGTTTTGCCGGAGCCTTGCAGGCCGACCATCAGGATCGGCACCGGCGGTACAGCCTGCAGGTCGATGGCCTGGCCGTCGCCGCCGAGGGTCTCGATCAGCACGTCGTTGACGATCTTGACGACCATCTGTCCCGGAGTCACCGACTTCAGCACCTCGGCGCCGACGGCCCGGGCGCGGACCTTGTCGATGAAGGAGCGCACGACGTCGAGCGCGACGTCCGCCTCGATCAGCGCACGGCGGATCTCGCGCATGGCTTCGCCGACATCCGCCTCGGTAAGGGCGCCACGCCGGGTGAGCTTGTCGAGCACGTCGGACAGACGTGCGGAGAGACCATCGAACATTCGTCTTTTCCTGTTTGGCTTCGATGCTGATATCGGAGCCATCGTCTTTCAAGGCAAGACGCACAACGCAAAACACGCCCGTGGGCGCATCGCGCTGACGGGCGTTGGCCTCCATCCTCTCGGGATGGTCGGCAGGAAGAGCGTCTTACTGTGTAAGAACGATGCGGGACATAGGGGATACGGGCGCAGGAGTCAAGGAAAGGCGGCGTTTCACCCCTCATCCGGCTGCCGCCACTTTCTCCCGAAAGGGGAGAAGGGATCTATTCGGGCTCGGTATGATGCACCATGGAACTGCTCAGTCAAACTCGATCTCTCCCACAAAAAACCCTTCTCCCTCTGCGGGAGAAGGTACCGGCAGGGGGATGAGGGATGAAACACCACCCCACCAAAAAAGGTCACCTCTTTCCAAACCGCTGCCGATTTGCGGTAAGGGAGGATACCGCCATCGAAACCCGAGACCCGCCTTGCCCCAGCTTGATGAGATCGTCACCGAAATCGCCGAGGAGATGGCCTGTTACAGCGACCGGGGCGAGGTGGCGACCTATATTCCTGAGCTTGCCCGCGTCGACCCCAAACATTTCGGCATTGCCGTCATCGATGCCGACGGCAATGCGCATGTCGGCGGCGATGGTGATATGGCTTTCTCGATCCAGAGCATCTCCAAGGTCTTCACCCTGACCCTCGCCCTCGGCAAGGCCGGCGATCGGCTATGGCGCCGGGTGGGACGCGAGCCATCCGGCAGCGCCTTCAACTCGATCGTGCAACTCGAGAACGAGAGGGGCATTCCGCGCAACCCCTTCATCAATGCCGGCGCCATCGCCGTCACCGATTTGATCCTCTCAGGCCACCAGCCGCGCGAGGCCCTGGGCGAGATCCTGCATTTCATGCGCTTCCTCGCCGACGATCCCTCGATCGCCATCGACGAGGCGGTGGCCGCCTCCGAACAGCGCACAGGCTTCCGCAACGCCGCCCTGGCGAACTATATGAAATCCTTCGGCGTGCTCGACAATCCGGTCGACTACACGCTCGGTGTCTATTTCCATCATTGCGCCATCGCGATGTCCTGCCGGCAACTGGCGATGGCGGGGCGATTCCTCGCCTGGCAGGGCCGCAATCCCTCCACCGGCCACCGTGTGGTCCAGGCCGAGCGTGCCCACCGCATCAATGCGATCATGCTGACCTGTGGCCATTATGATGGCTCGGGCGAATTTGCTTATCGCGTCGGCCTGCCCGGCAAGAGCGGGGTGGGCGGCGGCATCCTCGCCGTGGCCCCCGGCAAGGCTTCGATCGCGGTCTGGGCGCCAGGCCTCGACGCCAACGGCAATTCCCATCTCGGCCGCATCGCCCTGGAGGCCCTCACTCGCCGCATGGGCTGGTCGATCTTCGGGGCGTGAGGTCGAAGGACCATAGCTTTGGCGGGCTCGGCCGAGTACAAGGGGCCGGCCACACCCAGAGCAAAGCACGTCTAGGCGTAGACGCTTCTTTGCTCCAACTCTTTGTTTCGACGCGTCTTTGCGATTCCTGGTGATTCCAACAAATCGCAAAACGCTTTGGACGGATGCGGAGGAAATCATGTCGCTCTCATATTACCAGGCCACCGTGCCGGTTTTCGTGCACGCTCTGGGGGCTATCTCGGGGGTTCTCGACAAGGCGGCAGCCTTTGCCGAAGCCAAGAAGGTCGATCCCGCGGTGATGTGCGGGCTCAGGCTCACCGCCGACATGCTGCCGCTTTCGCGGCAGGTCAGCACGAGCTGCGATTTCGCCAAGTTGTGCGTGGCGCGGCTTTCCGGCGTCGAGGCGCCGAAATTCAACGATGACGAGAAGGACTTCGCCGAATTGCGTTCGCGCATCGCAAGGACGCTGGAATTCATCCGCTCCGTTCCCCAGGCCGATGTCGAGGCCGGCGGCGGGCGCACGATCAGCCTGAAGATCGCCGGCACACAGCGCGACCTGAAGCCGGACGATTATCTCAACTTCTATGCCCTGCCGAACTTCTATTTCCACGCCTCCACGGCCTACGCCATCTTGCGTGCCAATGGCGTTGAGCTCAGCAAGAAGGACTATCTCGGCCCGCTGTTCGACTGAGGGTGCCTGAGGGCCCAGGCGGGCTGCCTCGACAAAGCGGCTGAAACGATCCTACAAGCGCTCATGCGCTTTCGCTTCGTCCACGCCGCCGATCTGCATCTCGACAGCCCCATGCATGGCTTGACGGCTCGCCAGCCCGAGCTGGCGGTACTGTTCGCTCGGGCGACGCGCGAGGCGTTCGAAGCCTTGATCGACGACGTGCTGGCCCGCAAGGCGGCCTTTCTGGTGATCTCGGGGGACGTCTATGACGGCGACTGGCGCGATTACCACACCGGCCTGTTCTTTGCCGGCCAGCTCGCGCGTCTGTCGCGGGCCGGCATTCCCACCTACTTGATCCAGGGCAATCACGACGCGGAAAGCCAGATCTCGCGCAAGGTGACGTTGCCGCCCCTGGTGCATTCCTTCAGCACCCGCAAGGCCGAAACCATGGAGCTGCCCGAGCTAAGAGTCGCGCTGCATGGGCGCAGCTTCGCGGAGCGCTCCTTGAGCGATAATATCGTGCGCGATTTTCCACCTGCGCGGCCTGGCTGGTTCAATCTCGGCCTTCTGCATACCTCGCTCGACGGCCGAGCCGGCCACGCCTCCTATGCGCCCTGCAGCCTCGCCGATCTCAAGGCTCGCAACTACGACTATTGGGCCCTCGGTCATATCCATGCGGCCGAAATCGTCGCCACCGATCCCCCTATCGTCTTCCCCGGCAATCTCCAGGGCCGTCATGTGCGGGAAAGCGGGCCGAAAGGCGCCATGCTGGTGGAGGTCGAGGATGGCGCCGTCGCTTCGCTCATCCCCCTGGTGCTCGACAAGGCGCGCTGGGGCCATCGCCGCATCGCGATCGACGAGGCGACGACGCTCGCCGAGGTGCTGGCACGGGTCGAGCCCGCCCTGCGGGAGGAAATTACCGCAGCGGGCGAACGCCCGCTGGCGCTGCGCCTGACGCTGACGGGTGAAACGCCTGTTCATGACGGACTTGCCGCCGACAGCCAGCATTTGCGAGCCGAGATCCAGGCCGCCGCCGATCGGGTTAGCGAGCGCCTCTATATCGAGCGCATCGAACTCTCGACTACGATGCCGCAGATCGCGATGGACGAGACTGTCGGCTTTGCCGATCCGCAAGGCCTGTTGGCCGGGCTCGAAGCCGAGTCGGATTTCGCTGAGGCTTTTGCCGGTGTCGTCGAGGAGATCCTGGCCAAATTGCCGGACGAGGTGCGCCAGGCCGTGCGCGGCGAGGAGATCGGGACGGCTCTGGTGGAAGAGGCACGCGCCGTCGCCTTGGCGCGCCTGCGCCGGGGCGGCAAGGCCGGTGCCGGAGAGGCGGCATGAAGCTCACCCGCCTCGATCTCGATCGCTATGGTCCCTTTACCGGGACGCGTCTCGATTTTCGTCCCGATGCCGATCTGCACATCGTCTATGGCCCGAACGAGGCGGGCAAGAGTTCGGCCCTGTCGGCGATCACCGACCTGCTCTATGGTTTCGAGCCGCGCAGCCCCGCCAATTTCAGGCATCGTTACGAGGATTTGAAGGTCGGCGCCGAGCTGCAACGGGCTGATGGCGAACCCTTGCGGTTTTGGCGACGCAAGCGGCTGAAGAATTCCCTCACCGATGCCGAGGACACGCCGCTCGACGACGGGTTGCTCGAACAGCTGTTGAGCGGCATTTCGCGGGAGGTCTTCCTGGCTGCCTTCGGGCTCGACCAAGCCGGCCTGCGCGAGGGCGCCCGCCAGATGCTGGCGGCCGAGGGCGAGGTGGGCGAAAGCCTGTTTGCAGCGGCCTCCGGCCTGAAGACCCTGGTTTCGGTTCGCGCCGGGCTGGAGGGTGAGGCGGATGGGCTGTTCGGAGCCCGCAAGTCGAACAAGCGTGCCTTCTATGAGGCGCAGGAGCGCTACGATCAGGCCCGCCGGGCGCTGAGCGAGCAGTCTCTGCGGGCCGACGACGTGCGCAGTCTCGAAGGTGAGATCGAAGCCGGTGAGGCGCGAGCCCGCACCCTGGCCGAGCAATTGCGCCAGGCCGGAATCCGGCGTGCCCGTATCGACCGCGTCCGCCGTGTCGCCCCCTTGCTCGCCCGCATCGGCAAGGCCGAGGCGGCCCTGGCTGCTCTCGATACCCGGCCGGATCTGCCCGACGGCTTCGCCGCCGAGATCGAGGCGGCGCTGGTCCGGGCCGAGAACGGACGCGAGGCCATGGCCCGCCTGGCGCGCGAGGTTGGTGATACCGAGCGGGCCCTGGCCGCGATCGCCGTCGATGATGATTTGCTGGCGGCGGGAGAGGCGATTACGGCCCTCAATGAGGAGCGCGCCGCCCTGGCCAAGGCGATGCAGGACCTGCCACGCCGGGAGGCGGAAGCGCGGGAAATCGCTGATGACCTCGACGACCTGGCCCGGCGGCTCGGCCAGAAGGACCGGGCTGCCCTCTCGGCGTTGAGCCCGGACGATCTCGCCCTCGAACGCATCCGAGTGCTGGCCGAGCGCCGGCGCGAGATCGAGCGCGAAGGCGGCGAAAGCCGGCGCGCCGCCGAGCGGGCGCGCGAAGCGATCGACGGGCTGAAACGCAAGACGGCCTCCGTCCGGGCGGGCTCCGATCCCGGCCCCCTGCGCCAACGCCTGAAGGCCATGCAGCCGGCCCTGGCGGAAGCCGGCGCCCTCGAAGAGCAGGAAGGCGAATTGGCCCGTCGCCGGGCGCTGCAGCAGGACAGGCTGGCGCGGCTGTCGCCGGCGGTGGCTGATGAGCCCAGGCTCTGGGCCTGGCGCGAGCCGTCCGAGGCAGAGATTACCCAGGCCGAGCAGGCGTTGGCGGCGCTGGAGAGCACAGCCCGCGAGCAGGAAACCGAAGTCAGGCGGCTGCGGGAAGCCCTCGCGGAAGCCGACGCTCTCCTGGCCGAAACCAGGGGCGAGGACGGGCTGATCGACGATGCCCTGCTGGCTCGCGAACGGTCGGAACGCGATGCCTTGTTCGACGCTGTAATCGCCGAGCCCTCGCAGGCTGTGGCGAAGGCCTATCGCAAGATCGTCGGCGCCGTGGATCAACTCGCTGACCGCAGGCTGGCACAGGCCGAGCATCTGGCTCGCCGTGAAGTGGCGCGCCGGACGCGAGCCAGGGATGCCGCGGCCCTTGCGCGGGCTGAGGCGGGGATCGCGGCGCGTTTGCAGGAAAGCGAGAAGGTGGGGCAGGCCTGGCAGGCGCTGTTCGCGTCGCTCGGCTGCAAGACGGAGGCGCCGGCGGTGATGCGTCGCTTTCTGGCCGAGCTCGCAAGGCTGCGCGAGGAACGCCAGGCACTGCAGGAGTTCGAACTCAGGATCGAGCGGGGCCGGCGGCGTCTGGCCGGAGAGCGGCCAGGGCTCGAGGCTCTCGCCGCCGAAATCGGCATTGCGGGCGCACGGGCGCAGAGCCTGCCCAGCCTGGTTCGGCTGATCGAGGACGGTCTCGCCGCACTCGAACTCGGGGCTCGCGAGGCCCGCTCACTCGCCGACCAGCTCGCAGCAAACCAGGCCGAGCTGGCCCGGGCGGAAAAATCACAGGAAGCGGCCGAGGCGGCGCGGGCCGCCACCCAGTCGGATTGGACCGCCGCACTCGCCGTTCTCGGCCTGGCGCCCGAGGCGAGCCCCCAGGAGGCCGCCAAGGCGAGCGAACTCTGGATCGCCGTCCAGGGCAAGCTTGCCCAGTTCGGCAGCCTCGATCACCGGATCGCCAGTATTCTCGACGATCGGACCACCTTCGCGCAACACGCCGCGGGCCTGGTCGACAAGCTTCCCTCCGAGGCGAGCGGCGATCCGGCGGAGACGGCTCTTGGCCTGATGACGGCTCTGACGGCGGCCCGTGACGCGGCGATCCGTCGTCGCACTGCACGGGAGAGCCTGGATCGCTATCGCGATGCGCTGACCAAGGCCGAGGCGGCCCAGCGTAGCCATGACGATGCCTTGGCCGGCTTGGCCGCTACGGCCGGCTGCGAGACGGCGGCGCTTGCCGCGCTAGCCGCCGACCTCGCCTTGCGTGCCGGCCTCCGCCGTGAGCTTGCCGCTGCGCGGGCCGAACTGGGCGGACAGGGCGACGGCCTGGAGGAGGCAGTGTTGCGGCATGAAGCGGCCGAGATCGGTATCGACGAGGCCGCGGGCGAGAGCGAAGCCGTGCAGGCCGAACTCAACGGCCTGATCGAAGCGGACAAGCAGGCGGCCCTCGCCCTCGGGGAATTGCGGCGGCGGCGCGAGGCGATCGAGCGGGAAGCCGGCGCGGCCGGCGCGGCCCAGGCACGGGAGGACGCGCGCACCGACCTTGCCCGCATCACCCGCGACTATCTGGTGCTGAAGACGGCCTCCCTGCTGCTGGAGGCGGGGCTGGAGCGCCAGCTACGCTCCGAACAGGGACCGCTGATCGCGCGGGCCGGCGGCCTGTTCGCTACCATCACCGCCGGCGGGTTCTCCGGTATCGCCACGCTCTATGACGAGGCCGACAGGCTGCGCCTGGCCGCCCGTCGGCCCGATGGCGGGACCACCGATATCGGTGGCTTGAGCGAGGGCACGCGGGACCAACTCTATCTGTCGCTTCGCCTTGCCCATCTCGAAGCCATGGCGGGGCGGCGCGAGGTGCCCCCCTTCATCGGCGACGATTTGGTGATGACCTTCGATGAGGAGCGCGTCGCCGCCGCGCTGCAGGTGTTGGCGGCCAAGGGCTCGGGGCTGCAGAAGATCCTGTTTACGCATCATCGCCATGTGGTAGAGATCGCCCGCGAACGCCTGGGACAGGCCGTCGACATCATCATGCTGGACCCGCAAAACCCGTCCGAAAGCTGACGGAAGCGTTCATAGTCCATTCAGCTTGTACCCCCTAAAATGCATCCCATAGGTTCAAGGGCACAAAGCAGCTACCGCTGGTGGCGCTTCTGGAGCGCCCCACGTGAGGAACTGATTATGTTGAAGAAAATTCTCGCATCGGCCCTGGTTGTTGCCACTGTTGCCGGTGCCTCGATGGCGACGACCGGCACCGCCGAAGCTCGCTACGGTCGTGGCGGCGCCTTTGCCGGCGGTGCGGCGGCCGGTCTTGTTGGCGGCCTGCTCCTAGGCGGCGCGCTGACCAATCGTGATCGCTACTATGACGAGGGCTACTATGAAGAGCCCGCTCCGGTCTATGTGCAGCCCCGCTGCTGGTTCGAGCGCCAGCGCGTGCCGAACCAGTACGACTACGGCTATCACGTCGAGCGTGTGCGCGTCTGCCGCTAACAGAATTTCACGGTAGCGTCCTCGCACCGGCCTGCATCAGCGGTCGGCAGCGAGGCCCCGGAACCCCGCCGAGAGGCGGGGTTTTCATTTCTGGAGCAAAGCGCGTCTGGACGGAAACGCGCTTTGCTCCAGCTCTTTGTTTCGACGCGTCTTTGCGATTTTCGGTGATTCCGTCAAATCGCAAAACGCTTTGGAGTATCGTTCGAAAAGTGGGTGCCGGTTTTCGGAAAAACGATGCGATAGCAAGACCTTACAGCATCGGACACGATTCCGAAATCGGGCCCGATGCTGTAAAAACCGGTTTTCTCCGGCGACGTTCTGCTCTAGAGCAAGGCCCATTCAGATCGAAACGCTCTTTGCTCCGGCTCCCCATTGACGTGCCTTTGCAAGTCCCGGCGATTCCGCCAGGCCGCAAAACACTCTAAGGGAGTCCGGCGCAAGCAAGCGCTCTGGCCGCGCGGAGAAAAAGATGGCACCGGTGGATTTCGAAGCCTTCGTGGATGAACTCGCCAATGTTTCGGGCACCACGATCCTGCCTTTCTTCCGTTCGGCCCTGGCGGCGGAAGACAAGTCCGGCGGTGGCAGTTTCGATCCCGTCACCGAGGCGGACCGTGGCGCCGAGGCGGTGATTCGCCAGAAGATCCGGGCGATGTTTCCCAGCCATGGCGTGATGGGTGAGGAATATGGCTCCGAGCGCCTCGATGCCGAGTTCGTCTGGGTGCTCGATCCGATCGACGGCACCAAATCCTTCATCTCCGGCATGGTCGGCTGGGGCACGCTGATCGGCCTGCTGCGCAACGGCCAGCCCTGCTACGGCATGATGCATCAGCCCTTCACGCGTGAGCGCTTTTCGGGCGATGGCGGCTCGGCTCGATATCGCGGCCCGGGCGGCGAGCGCACCATGCGCACCCGCTCCTGCGCGGGCCTCGCCGACGCCGTGCTCTACACCACCAGTCCCCGCCTGATGGCCGAGCCTGATCGGGCGTTGTTCTCGGTGGTGGAAGAGAAGGTGAAGCTCTCGCGCTATGGCGGCGATTGCTACGCCTATGCCATGCTGGCGATGGGCCTGGTCGATCTGGTGATCGAGGCCAATCTGCAGCCCTATGACATCACGGCCCTGATCCCGATCGTGGAAGGCGCCGGCGGCGTCATCACCACCTGGGACGGCGGTCCTGCCCAGGCGGGCGGACGGATCGTCGCGGCGGGCGATGCTCGCGTGCATGCGGCGGCGCTCTCCCTGTTGCAGGCCGGCTGACGGCCCCGCAGAGCGGACATCACAGCCCCATGAAGTCATGGGGCGATGTCCGCATTGGCGGTCAGGAGAGGAGCGGGCAGGTGTCCGCGCTCCCAGGACTCACACCTGAGTGCCCGGAATGAAGGCGTCGAAGGCGGCCCAGAAGGCTTCGCGGATGGCGTCGCGCTCCTGGGTGATCTCGTGGCGCGAGCCGGGCAGGGTCAACGTCCGGGTGGCGTAGAGCTTGGAGGCGAAATGCTGGGCTGCCGGCGAGGAGACGACATGGTCGTCGCCCGCTAGCATGATCAGGGTAGGGATCCGCCAATCCGCCCCGAAACGCGGGTCGGCGAGCCGGTCCATTACTCGGAAAGCGGCGCGCACCCAGCCGATCGTCGGCCCGCCGATGGCAAGCTCAGGGGCGTCGCGGGCGATTTGGGCGGCGCGTTCATAGCGAGCCTTGTCCGAGGTCACCGGATTGCCGTCAAAAGGCTTGAGCCCGACCGGGCGGGGCGACCAGCCCGGCACGATCAGCCGTCCCAGGCCGATCCCGCCCAGGAAACGTGCAAGCCAGCGGGCACCCGGGGGCTTGCGGCCAATTTCGATCATGGGCGCGGTGACGACGAGGCGGTCGAACCAGATCGAGCCGGGCGGCATATTGGCGAACAGGATGGCGCCCCCCATCGAGTGAGCCAGCGCGTAGAACGGGCCGGGGCATTCGGGCAGTGCGATCTTGCGCATGAAGGCGTCGAGATCTGGCCCGAAGTCGGCGAAATCGTCGATATGGCCTAGGCGCCCGTCGCGCAGCAGGCGGTCGGATCCGCCTTGCCCCCGCCAGTCCAGGGTTGCCACGGCAAAGCCCCGGGCCCGCAATTCGCGGATCACCTCGAAATATTTCTCGATGAACTCCGACCGTCCCTGAAACAGGCAGACGGTTCCCTTGGGATGTGGCGACAGCGAAGGCCAGCGCACCGTGCGCAGGCTGATCCCGTCCCGGGTGGTGAGCGCTTCGAGTATGGCGCCATCGGGACAGGGATTCTCGGGGCTGCCGTGAAGGCGCATCGCGCTGGTGGGCTGGAGCATGACCTGCTCCTTAACGCATTTTCCAGAAAAGTCGGCAGACTTTTCGATCAAGAAAATGCATCGAAACGAAAATTGGAGAGAATTGCGGCTCGCAGAGACCGTAATTTGCGCCAGCATCTTTTGTGGTGGCAGCGTCAAATAACGAGCCCGCCCGCGCCGGGAGCGCAGGCGGGCTGCCGGACTGCTCCGGAGCACGCCGAGCTATCGAGTTTCGGCTCGAGCCTACCAGCGTGGACCACTCCAGGGACGCGGCGGGACCCAGCTGTCATTGTCCCATTGGCGGGGAGGCCGGGCCCAGCCCAATTGCCGCAGTCCCGTAATTTCGGTGGTATGGCCGTCGATGACGATGAGGACGCGCCCGCCCTCCGAGCCCTCCGCTTCGGCGATATAGCTGTCGCCCCGCACGCGTTTGATGACGACGTTGCGGTATCCCCGACCGGCCAGGCTGGAAATGATGGCGCGCGGCGGCAGCAGGCGTGGATTCCCTGCCTCGTCCGGCCCTCGGCCGACCTCGTTCGGTGCCTGCGGAAGACCTCGATTGGCTCCCAGCGTCGGTGCCTCCTGCGGCGTCTGGGCGTAATTATTCAACGAGTTTTGCGCGAAGGCGGCATTCACATCGGTCTGAAAGCCCAGGGTCAGGAGGGCCAGACCGGCAATCACCCCGATAAGGGTTCGGCAGGGCATGAAGCTTCTCCAGACCAGATCTGCGGGCACCATAACCGGAACTGTGTGAACAACGATGCAAGCGCTCGTTCACGTGGCGTTCATCTTGCGTGGAGAACGGCGCACCTAAACTTCATCCGAGTTTGCGTGTGCCTTGTTACTGCCGGAACAAGCCAAGCTCCGACAAATCAGGACTTTCCTGTTGAACTGCGCCGCATCAAGGCGTGGAGCTGGAGCGTTCCGGTCGCGCGCCGTGCCAATCCTGCTCAGTCGAGAGAGGCGCCGAGATCGCGCAGATAGGCGGCCGCGACATGGGGTTGCACGGTGGCGGTGCGCACGATGTCATCGAAGCGGCGTGTCAGCAGGCGGATATGTTCGCTGGCATTGAGGACAAGGTAGGTCGGTCCTAGATAGACCGCGGCGCGGGAATTGCCGAAGATGGTGAAGGGCGCCGAATAGGTGTGCCTAAGATCGTACAGATTGAGCCGCAGCGTCGGATAGAGTTCGTCCACCAGGCTGGCCATGGTGTTGAGCTGGGCTTTCCGGGCGGCGCTATCGAAGCCCTCCCACTGGGCCTGGCCTCGGACGAAGACCTCCAGCGCCTGGACGGAGACGCAGGCCTCCATCTCGCCGCCATCGCGGATGGCGGCGATGGTCAACCGCCGCCGCTCGGCCAGGGCCGGGTTCGAATCTGGGCCGAGCGCCACCGCATATTCGAACTGCATGACCTCGTCCGTCTTCAGGAAGTCGGGAAAGCTCATCGGCACGGTGCGCAATTTGCGGCCCGCCGCCTCGGCATGCCAGCGCAGGAAGCGCTCGTTGAAGGGGGCATGGGCCTGGGTCTCGATGGTCAGCACCGCTTCCACCAGCTCGGCGCCGATCTGCTCGCGCTGGCTGAGGCCGAGCAGCCAGTCGATCGAGATGCGGCAGCCCTTGGCGATAGCCGCCAAGGTCTCGGCCCGCGGCAGGCGGTCATTCTCCGCCGACAGCAATTGCGACAGGGTGGAGCGATCGATGCCGACATGGCGGGCGAAGCCCGCCTGGTTCAGGCCGGTCTGGCCAATGACCCGTTCGAGCCGGTCGCGAAAGCTCTGAGCCGCGGTAGGGTGTGCCATTTCTGCCCTGGTTGTTTATAATTATCACCGAATGATGAAATAATCTACATAGGAGATTATTAAACTACAAATGTCAATGTTATGCGACAACACAATCCTTGTGTGATTTAGGCTTTCGCCGCATCATCACTGTAATTATGGAGTGATTTGAATGCATAAGGCTGAGATTCAGGCGCGGCGGAGACGGAAGGCGGTCGAGTGGCCGACCGTCGCTCTTGCGGCTTTAATCTATAGCTTTTGGGGGGTATTGACCTATTTTCATGCCGCGATTCCGCTCTGGCTCTGGATTCCGCTCGGAGCCTGGACGGTCGCCTGGCATGCCTCCCTCCAGCATGAAATCATCCACGGGCATCCGACCTCGAACCGGACGCTCAATCGCTGGATCGGCTGCTGGCCGCTGCTCTTATGGCTGCCCTATGAATCCTATCGCATCAGTCACCTGCTGCATCACCGCGACGAACGGCTGACCGACCCGCTCGACGATCCGGAATCGCACTACTGGACACAGGAGCAATGGGATCGCCTTGGCCGCTTCCATGCCTGGACGATCCGCGCCAACGCCACCTTCCTTGGCCGGATGATCATCGGGCCGGCGCGGGCAATGTCGACCTTCCTGTTCCGCGAAGCCCGTGCCGTGTGGCGCAATGAGCCGATGCATCGCCGCATCTGGACCAGCCACGCCCTGCAACTCCTGGTGGTGCTGGCCTGGCTCGTGCTGGTGTGCGATCTCAATCCGCTCGTGTATTTTGTGGCGATCGTCTACCCCGGCACGGCGCTGATGCTGGTGCGTTCCTTCGCCGAGCACCGCGCGGAGAACGACGTGGAGGAGCGCACGGCCATCGTCGAGAACGCGCCGGTGCTAGGCCTGCTCTTCCTCTACAACAACCTGCATGTCGTGCATCACGACAATCCGATGATGCCCTGGTACGAAATCCCGGCCTGGTATCGCGCCAACCGCGAGCGGGTGATTCGTGAGAATGGCGGTCTGGTCTATAACGGCTATTGGGACGTGGCCCGGCGTTATTTCGTCACCGAGCACGACACGCTGATCCATCCCTATGGCCGGGCGCCCGCACAGGGATGAGCCTGGCGGGCCCATCGCATCGGCCGTCTGTTGTTTTCTGTTCATCGATTTAGAAAAACAAAGGGCAGGCCGAAGCCTGCCCTCACGATATTCCCGTCGGAAGCCGCCCTCTACCGGGTCATCCGGATCTTGGCGCCCGACAGCGTGGCCGCGCCCTCATAGGCGCCGTCGCCCGTCGGGAACAGACGCACGGCGGTGCGGCCGCCCGGCTCGAGCAGATCGATCTCCTGGCCACGCTGCTGCCAGGCATTGACCTTGGCGAGCGATCCGGCCTGGCAGCCGGACGGAGAGGCCCGGTAGACGTCGAGCAGGGCCTGGCGCGTCAGCGAGATGTTGCAACTGCCGCGCGCCGCATCGGAAATCTTCCAACTCCCGGAGATGCCGCCGGTGGACGGCGCCCGCGGTGTGGTCGGCAGGGCCGCGACCTGGTTGCTCGGCGGCGCGAGCGAGGTGGAGGGGGCAGCGGCCGTGCCGCCCGGCGTCGCCTCGCCGCCGGCGGGCGGCAGGGGCTGGGAGGTCACGTCCTCCGTCGGTGCCGCCATCAGCGGCTCTGGCGCCGGCACGGGGCGACCGGCATCGGGCGGGGGGCGGCGCGAACTGCCGAAATCGAAGGCGTCGCCAAGGCGGGATGACGACGCGCAGGACGCCAGCAGCAGGGCACAAGGTAGAATTGCCAGCGCGGAAAATCTCATCGGTCCATCCGGTCCCAGTCAGAGTTATCAGGTACTGCCCATAACAGATCGAGGCGCACGGCGACAGCAAGAAGCGCAACGCCGCATGCGATAAATCGGGCAAACAATCTCGCGTGCCGTAGGGGAAATTGGACCGCGAGGCTACACTGCCCTGTTGAGCTGGTTCTGTGTCGAATCTTTGATAGGCTCGATGATCTTAAGGTTTGCTTAAATCAATTTCGCCAAGGTGTGGCCTGAACGTCACACGTCCCGGAGAGAATCCATGGCTGCCCCGAGCGCCGTTGCAGTGCTGGTTGCCCTGTCGACGATGACGTCGTCGGCCGCTCCGATTGGCCGCGTCGACAGCAATCTCGAACTGCCCAAACTCACGCTCCACGCGCCCGCCACCGTTCCAGCAGCGGCCTCGCCCCGGCTCGACCGCAATGAACTCGGCAAGCAGCCTCCGGTGGAAGACGTGGACGTCACTGGCCCGGTGCGGTAGCCGCGTCGCGAATTTGATGAAATCCCTTCTCCCCATGCGGGAGAAGGTCCCGGCAGGGGGATGAGGGGAATAATTCGCTACCCCTTTTTTTAACGAGCCTCGATCGTGAAGCAGGACCAACGTGGCTTCGCCCGTTCAATGCGAGCTGAATCGACCGACGCGGAAGCCAGGCTTTGGCGGTTATTGCGTGGTCGCCGGTTATCCCACCTGAAGTTTCGCCGGCAGGTGCCAATCGGAAAATACATCGTCGATTTCGTCTGTTTCGAATGCAGGCTGATCGTCGAGGCCGATGGTTCGCAACATGCCGAAAGCACGCATGATCAGGAGCGAGATCGCTGGCTGGAAGCACAAGGCTTCACCATCGTGCGTTTCTGGAATGCCGAAATCCTGAAAACGCCGCAGATTGTGCAGGATACAATCCTGGCGCGGGTGGGGCTGCCTTGGTGAAGGGCGCTTGCACCCCCACCCTCACACCTGCCTTGCCACCATCATCTTCTTGATCTCGGCGATCGCCTTGGCCGGATTCAGACCCTTGGGGCAGGTCTGGGCGCAGTTCATGATGGTGTGGCAGCGATAGAGCTTGAAGGGGTCCTCCAGCTCATCCAGCCGGTCGCCGGTGCGCTCGTCGCGGCTGTCGATCAGCCAGCGATAGGCCTGCAGCAGGGCGGCGGGGCCGAGATAGCGGTCGCCGTTCCACCAGTAGCTCGGGCAGGAGGTGGAGCAGCAGGCGCACAGGATGCATTCATAGAGGCCGTCGAGCTTCTCGCGGTCACCATGCGACTGCCGCCATTCCTTTTCCGGCATCGGCGTGTCGGTCATCAGCCAGGGCTCGACCGAGGCGTGCTGGGCATAGAAACGAGTGAGATCGGGCACCAGATCCTTCACCACCGGCATATGCGGCAGCGGATAGATCTTGATCACGCCCCTGATGTCATCCATCGCCTTGGTGCAGGCCAGCGTGTTGGCGCCGTCGATGTTCATGGCGCAGGAGCCGCAGATGCCTTCGCGGCAGGAGCGGCGGAAGGTCAGCGTCGGATCGATGGTGTTCTTGATCCAGATGATGGCGTCCAGCACCATCGGGCCGCAATCGTCGAGATCGACGAAATAGGTATCGGTGCGCGGGTTCGACTCACCGTCCGGATCGTAGCGGTAGATCTTGAACTCGCGCAGATTCTTCTGGCTCTCCGGCTTCGGCCAGACCTTGCCGCTGACGATGCGGGAGTTCTTGGGAAGTGTGAGTTGGACCATGCTAGCCTCTCCGCGTCTGGCAGCTCAAACTTGAACCTAACAAACGTCTAGTCTTTTTAACCATTGGCCGAGGCAGAGCATCAGCCGGTTTGCAAATCACATCAACAGCAACTTCAATTGCTGCTCGCCTCAGACCTACAAATAGAGTCTGGGTCTCGCAGTTTGAATTTAGTGGGCACCCATTGCGTGATGAATGGGCACCTACTTCCTGTCAAAGAAAGCATGCCATCGCGATTTCTTACGTTGCATTGAAATTTCTTTGGATTCGATATGCCTCTAAATCTAAATCCATGTTTAGAAATTCCGTAGAATGCCTCACCAGGCGTTAGATTTGATCCATGCATGACGTCGGGTGTCTTCAACTGATATCGAGCGCAATCTCCAAAACCCTCCGTTGTCAGGGTCAGGCTTATCTCCAAATCTCCACTGGGATAAAAGCATGCAGAACGAAAGTAGCGATCATTTTGTTGCTTAGGCTGCCAACACCCGACGAGGCCACTATGTCGTACTTCAGCTCGTAGCTCCGAGACAGAAAGCGCAAGTAGGCCTATCGCGAAGAGCCATCGCATCAGTATACGCGTGCCTTCGGCTCGATATACTGGACGTCGTTCGACATGGTGTAGGTGTGCACCGGCCGGTAATCGATCGTGACGGACTTCTTCTCGGTGTCGGCCCAGGCCAGCGTGTGCTTCATCCAGTTCTGATCGTCGCGGTTGGGGAAATCCTCATGGGCGTGGGCGCCGCGGCTTTCCTTGCGATTCTCCGCGCCGTCCATGGTGACCACGGCCTGGCTGATCAGATTGTCGAATTCCAGGGTTTCGATCAGGTCCGAGTTCCAGATCAGCGAGCGGTCGGTGACGCGCACGTCATCGGCACTGCCCCAGACCTGATGGATCTTCTGCTTGCCTTCGGCGAGCGAGGCGCTCGTGCGGTAGACGGCGCAGTCGCTCTGCATCACATGCTGCATGGAAAGGCGGAGTTCGGCGGTGGGCGTCGATCCCTTGGCGTAGCGCAGGCGATCGAGGCGTGAGAGCGCCTTCTCGGCCGAATCGGCCGGCAGGTCGGCATGCTTCTCGCCGGGCTTGATCATTTCAGCGCAACGCAAGCCCGCCGCGCGGCCGAACACCACGAGGTCGATCAGCGAGTTGGAGCCGAGGCGGTTGGCGCCGTGCACGGAGACGCAGGCTGCTTCACCCAGGGCCATCAGGCCGGGGACGATCGCATCCGGGTTGTTGCCTTTCTTGGTGAACACTTCGCCGTGATAATTGGTGGGGATGCCGCCCATGTTGTAATGCACCGTCGGCAGCACAGGGATCGGCTCCTTGGTGAGATCGACGCCGGCGAAGATGCGGGCCGATTCGGAGATGCCCGGCAGGCGTTCGGCCAGGATCTTGGGATCGAGATGGTCGAGATGCAGGAAAATGTGATCCTTGCGCTTGCCGACGCCCCGGCCTTCGCGGATTTCCATAGTCATGGCGCGCGAGACCATGTCACGCGGGGCAAGGTCCTTCACCGAGGGGGCATAGCGCTCCATGAAGCGCTCGCCTTCCGAATTTGTGAGGTAGCCGCCCTCGCCACGGGCGCCTTCGGTGATCAGGCAGCCGGCGCCATAAATGCCGGTGGGATGGAACTGCACGAATTCCATGTCCTGCAGCGGCAGGCCGGCCCTGAGCACCATGGCGTTGCCGTCGCCGGTGCAGGTATGGGCCGAGGTCGCGGTGAAATAGGCGCGGCCATAGCCCCCTGTCGCCAGGATGGTGCGATGGGCGCGGAAGCGATGGATGGTGCCGTCGTCCATCTTCAGGGCCACGATGCCGCGGCACTGGCCATCCTCATCCATGATCAGGTCGATGGCGAAATATTCGACGAAGAACTCGGCCTGGTGCTTGAGCGCCGCGCCGTAGAGCGTGTGCAGCATGGCGTGGCCGGTGCGATCGGCGGCGGCGCAGGTGCGCTGGGCGATGCCCTTGCCGAAATCGGTGGTCATACCGCCGAAGGGGCGCTGGTAGATGCGGCCGTCCTCGGTGCGCGAGAAGGGCACGCCCCAATGCTCGAGCTCGTAGACGGCGGCGGGCGCGTTGCGCACCAGATATTCGATGGCGTCCTGATCGCCGAGCCAGTCCGAGCCCTTGACGGTGTCGTACATGTGGAAGCGCCAGTCGTCGCGACCCATATTGCCGAGCGAGGCGGCGATGCCGCCCTGTGCGGCCACGGTGTGGGAGCGCGTCGGGAAGACCTTGGTGATGCAGGCGGTGCGCAGCCCCGCTTCGGAACAGCCGACCACGGCGCGCAAGCCCGCGCCACCGGCGCCCACAACCACGACGTCATAGGTGTGATCGGTGATGGGATAGGCAGTGCCCAGGGCGGAGGGGGTGGTAACGGTGCCTTCGGCCATGGCTTACATCCCGAAATTCAATTTCAGCAGCGCGTAGAGGCAAGCAGCCCCTACCAGGAGCGAGAAGAAGGTGTTGGCGAGTACTGCCAGGATCTTCAGGCTTTCCGTCTCGACATAGTCCTCGATGATCACCTGCATGCCGGCCCGCATATGGACGATACCGGCGATGATGAACAGGAACAGCAGGATGGCGACGAGGGGCGAGGACAAGGTGGCGATCGCCGTGGCCTGGCTGGCGCCGGCAAGGCAGATCACCGTCAGCACGAAAGCGATGGTGAGCGGCACCATGGCGGCGCCGGTCAGGCGCTGCAGCCAGAAATGATGAGTACCGGACCTGGCCGAACCGAGGCCGCGCACGCGGCCGAGAGGAGTCTTGAGGCTCTTGCTCATGTCGGGTCCTCAGTTGGCGCCGCTGAAGGCCAGCAGGCCGACGATCCAGATCAGCACCGTGAGCGCCACCGATCCAATCACATTGGCCCAGGCATAGACGTTGCGTTCGCCCGGCCCGAGGCCATGCCCGAAGTCCCAAATGAAATGCCGGATGCCGCCGAGCATGTGATGCATCAGAGCCCAGGTATAACCGAACAGGATGAGGAGGCCGAGCGGACTGCCGATGAACCACTGTATCCAGGCGAAGGCCGACGGGCTGGTCGCCGCAGCCAAAAGCCACCAGGCGAGCAGCAAGGTACCGACATAGAGAGCCCCGCCGGTCACGCGGTGCAGGATCGACATCGTCATGGTGATCGGCCAGCGATAGATCTGCAGATGCGGCGACAAGGGACGCGAATCAGCCAGGCCAGGCTTGCCGGCGGACGCGTTAGGATCGGCCATCGGAAGGACCTCCAGTTTCGACCCGTTATAATCTTGCTGCGATGCGATATCCTGTCGGCGGGCTCAGTGCAATGGATTAGAACGCGAATCCCGAGATCCTGGCGGATTTTGGGCGCAGAGCAGCCATGCAGATCGAAATATTTTCACGATGTCTGGGCATGCGATGCTTGAAACCGCCGTAAGCGGGGCCACATGGTCTCGCGTTGAGGAGGGTACCATGGTCACACAGTCCCGTATGTATGACGATGCCGGCCGTCGTTTCGAGCGGCGCAAGGAACAGCTCAGGGCCAATTTCCTGCCCAAGCTGAAGCTGACGCTCGCCCATATACCCTTCGCTTCCGATCTCCTGGCCGCCTATTACGCAGTGCTCGACCGTGACACGCCCTTCAAGGTGCGGGCGACGCTGGCGGCTGCGCTCGCCTATTTCGTGCTGCCTTTCGACATCGTCCCCGATTTCATCGTCGGCCTCGGCTTCACCGACGATGCCGCCATCCTCTATGCCGCCATCCGCATGGTCTCCGGCGCCATACTGCCGCGCCATCACGAAGCGGCCCAGCGCTGGCTGGACGAGGTGAAGAAGGGGCGCTAGCCCTCCCACCGCGCGTCGATCGAGGCCGCCTTGATCATGGCCAGGACGCTATCGCCCTGGCCCAGGCCAAGCTCATCCACGGCGTTGCGGGTGATGAAGGCGGAAAGCTTGTCGCCGCCGGTGAGTATGAGGTCGACGCGGGCGACTGGGCCGTCATCGGCATCGATCGCCTGCACTTGCGCCCCCAGCATGGTGCGGATCGACACGCTGCCCGGGCGTTTCATGGCGATGGAGACGTCGGAGCCTCGCACCACCACGCGCACCTTGGTCCCGGGCGGGCCGGCGCGGCCGGGAATGCTGATCGGGCCAGCCGGGTGATCCAGGGTCGAGAGGCCGTAATGCTGGTCATAGCCGCGCACGCGTGCTTCCAGCAGCGAGACCGTCTCGAAGCGCTGATTGGAGAGCGGGCCGGATGCCGGTACCAGCACGTCCTGCGGCGTGCCGATGCGGCTGACCTGGCCGGCCTCCAGGACCACGACACGGGCGGCGAGGCGCGCTACCTCCTCCACCGCATGCGAGACATAGAGAATCGGCACCTTCATCTCGTCGCGCACGCGCTCGATCAAGGGCAGGATTTCGAGCTTGCGCGGCGCGTCGAGCGCGGCGAGTGGTTCGTCCATCAGCAGCAGGCGAGGAGAGGCCAGCAAGGCGCGGCCGATGGCCACGCGCTGTTTCTCGCCGCCCGAAAGCGCGTTCGGCCGGCGGCCCAACAGCTTTTCGATGCCGAGCACGCCGACCACCGCGTCGAATTCGAGCTTCGGGCCGGCGACGTCGAGCGATCGACGGTTGAAGAAGCGGCCATAAAGGAGGTTCTGCCTGGCGGTGAGATGCGGGAAAAGCTGGGCATCCTGGAAGACCAGGCCGATCCGGCGCCGATGCGGGGCGAGGAAGGTACGGGAGGAGGCTTCGAACAGCGTCTGCCCATCGAGGCGTATATGCCCACTGTCGGGCCGGATCAGCCCGGCCATGGCATTGAGGAGCGTCGTCTTGCCCGAGCCCGAACGGCCGAACAAGGCGGTGATGCCGCCATCCGAGGTAAAGGCCGATTCGAGCGTGAAGCCGGCGCGCCGGACGATGATGTTGGCGTCGATCATGCCGCGCTCGCAAGATCGGGCAGGGTAGCGATGAAACGGGCGCGGACCTCGGGCGTCGGCATCAGACAGCTCTCGCGCTTGCCGAACAGGCGGTAGCGGTTGCGGGCAATGCGGTCATAGAGGAAATCCCGCACGGGGCGGGGTACGGCCTTCAGCACGACCGCCCAGCGCCAGCCCGGCAGGCCCCGGCCGATGGCGATGGCCGCATCCGCCTTGAAATAGGCGATGCCGTCGCTGATCACGGCGATAGCCTCGGGATCATCCGCCCGGATGCCGAAACGATCGGCGAGCACGGCGCCCGCTTCACTTTGAATGGCGACGAATCGGAAACGGCTGAGGGCATCCCGGGGAATGACGAAGGCCACCATGCCCGAACACAGGACGCAGACCCCGTCGAACAGAATCAGTCCGTCGGGCAGGTCGCCTGCAGGCTGCGGCCGCCATTGGTTCACGAAAACTCTCCCATGATCTTGCGAAGGCATTCCCGGGTGCGCGGACGTCCTGCGACACTCAAGAGAGTGTCGGACGATCCGCATCCTGGACACGGCCCATCCGCAGGAAAGGAAGATGCGGCCGAGACGTCCGCGCACCCGAGGATATTGCGCATCCCGTACCTGCGATCATAGAAAGGGCAACCCCTGGGCGCAATCGCCCTTCCGCCAGCGAGCTTCTTGTGATCCCTTCTTCTTCTTCAGACATCGTCATCGTCGGCGGCGCCGCCATGGGCTCAGCCACCGCCTATTTCCTCAAGGTCGAACTGGGTTTCGCCGGCTCCGTCACGGTGATCGAGCGCGATCCGACCTATGCCCATTCCTCGACCACCCTGTCGGCCGCCTCGATCCGGCAGCAATTCTCCACGCCCGAGAACATCCGCATGAGCCTGTTCGGCCTGGAGATCATGCGCAATCTCAAGGAGCGCTTCGGCCCGAGCGCCGACATCGGTTTCCATGAGGGCGGCTACCTCCTGCTGGCTAGCGAGGGCGGTAAGGCGATCCTCGAGCAGAACTGGCAGGTCCAGCAGGCCGAGGGCACGGCGATCGAGCTGCTCGATCCGCAGGCTCTCAGCCATGAATTTCCCTGGCTCAATGTCGAGGGCATCGCTGCCGGTGCCTATGGCCGCCGGGGGGAGGGCTGGTTCGACGCCCATTCCCTGCTCGATCTCTTCCGCAAGGCGGCGCGGGATGCCGGCGCCGTCTATGTGAAGGACGAGTTGGTCGGCATCGATCACCGGGACGGCAAGGCCGAGGCGGTCAGGCTGAAATCGGGCGGGCGCATCGCCTGCGGCACGCTCGTCAACGCGGCGGGGCCGCAGGGTGGCGACGTTGCCGCCCTGGCCGGGCTCGGCCTGCCAGTCGAGCCGCGCAAGCGCTCCGTCTTCGTGGTGCGCTGCAGGACCGAGTTGCCGCGCATGCCGCTGCTGGTCGAGCCAGGCGGCATCTATATCCGGCCGGAAGGCGACGTCTATATCTGCGGCGGTGCCGAGGACGAACGCGGCGAGAAGCGGGCCGACGGCGATTTCGAGGTCGATTACAGCCTGTTCGAGGAAGCCGTCTGGCCAGCCCTGGCCACCCAGGTCCCGGCGCTGGAGGAGCTCAAGCTCATACGGGCCTGGGCGGGGCATTACGAATACAACACGCTCGACCAGAATGCTGTGATTGGCCCGCATCCGGCCATGCCGAACTTCTTCTTTCTCAACGGCTTTTCCGGCCACGGCCTGCAGCAGGCTCCGGCCGCCGGGCGCGCCGTCGCCGAACTGATCACGACGGGCCGCTTCCAGACGCTGGACCTGTCGGTGTTCGACTATCGGCGCGTGATCGAGAACAGGCCGGTCTTCGAGCTCAACGTGATCTGAAGGTGGGCCGATGTGGAGCGCTGGTGTGGAGCGCTCTTAACTATCTGACCTATAAGGTGAAAACGTAGATTTTTGTCATGCCCAGGCTTGACCCGGCGCATCCAGAGGGGCCTCGTAACTAGAAAGAGAGGCTGGATTGCCGGGTCAAGCCCGGCAATGACAAGACTTGAGCCAATCCGAACGCGGATGGGCTCTGGCCGCGCTTTCAGTGCGACTTGGCGGCGCTTGCGGCGCCCTTCAGCGTGATCAGCACCATCACGGCCATGACGATGGCATTCCAGCCGGCCAGCGAGAGGCCGGCGATACGCAGGCTTGGATTGGTGCAGGATACCACGGTGGAAGTGTCGATCGCATCGAGGAGCCCGCCGACATTGGCCGGGTTGGAACCGATATTGCCGGCGGCGCAATTGGCGGGGCCGAGCCAATAGTTCCACTCCGCCCCCGCCTGGTAGATGCCGAGGCCGCAGCCATAGGCGAACAGGGCCGCCAGCAGCAGCAAGGCCACCACCATCACTTTCGCCGACAGCCTGTCGCCGATGAAAGCGAGAATGAAGGCGATGGGCACGCCGACATAATAGGGCCAGCGCTGCTCTAGGCAGAGCGGGCAGGGCGCATAGCCGAAGCCGTGCTGCAGCACCAGGGCGCTGGCGATGACGACGAGGCCGATCAATCCGGCCGCAAGCGCGGAGCGGGAACTGAGATTTACTGGCATGTTGCGGTACTACCCGATGGCATCAGATATTCGACGACGAAGAACCCGCCCACCAGCACCACCACGAAAGCGATCGCCACCAGCGCCAGGTGCTTTTCGATGAAGGCGCGGATGCGCTCGCCGAAGAAGTTGAGGAAGCCGGCCAGGATGAAGAAGCGGGCGCCGCGCGTGAGCAGCGACAGCAGGACGAACCAGAAAAGGCTGTAGCCGGCAAAGCCCGAGGTGATGGTCACGATCTTGTAGGGGATCGGCGTCAGGCCTTTGATCAGGATGATCCAGCTGCCATATTGGGCATAGAGGCAGCGGAACTGCTCGACGCCGTGCTGGTAGCCATAGGCGCTGATCAGCCAGGACCCGACCGTGTCGTAGAGCAGCCAGCCGATCAGATAGCCGAGCACCCCGCCCAGGACGGAGGTGACAGTGCAGACGGCGGCGTAGAACCAGGCCTTCTTCGGTTGGGCGACCGCCATCGGCACCAGCATGACGTCGGGCGGAAACGGGAAGAAGGAACTTTCGGCAAAGGAAACGATGCCGAGGGCCCAGACGGCCCGTGGACTTTCCGAAATGCGGATCATCCAGTCATAGAAGCGGCGCAGCATGGTTTTCCCTGAGCAGGCAGTCCGGATCCGTCCATGGGGCGGTGCCGGGCAGTCCGGGGCGTTGCAGGATATGAGAGCATGACGGGGGTGGGATTCCGGCATGCTCGCGGCGGGATCGTGCCCCCTGGGAAGAGGCCGGAGAACAAGTGATCCCGTCGTCACTTGCCGCCACCTCCGGCGACGCTGTCACCACGACTTGCACCGCTAGTCGTGGCTGAAAATGACGGATTCAAGGCAATTCACTTAACTCTTCGAAGTTTCCTTAGCGGGCATGCGGCGGGAAATCCACCGGCGCCGCAGCGTTTTGCGATTTGACGGCATCAGTTCAAATCGCAAAGACGCGTCGAAACAAAGAGTTAGAGAAAAGAAGCGTTTACGCCTAAACGCGCTTTGCTCCAGAGGGCGGCGATCAACTTCCCGTTGGAAACCTCATCCTGCCCCAGAAAAGGCGGGATACGGCGCCAGTGTCTCTCGACAACAATGACGAATCGTTAACGATTGAAACTTCGTTAACCATATTGGCCGCATTTATCCTGAATGAACGAGACCAGCGCAAACTCGACCAAGAGCCCGGCCATGATCGCCGGGGCGCTGTTTGCGTTGCTGTGCGTTGCAGTGCTGCCCGCCCGGGCTGAGCAGGCGGTGCCCGCCCCGGCCCCGTCCGCCGCCGACGAGGCTGCCGCCAAACGCCAGGACCTCGCGCGCATCCAGGGCGAGATCAAGCTGTCCGACGAGACGCTGGCGCGCCTGCGCAAGGAGATCCAGGCGATCGGGAGCGACAGCGAGAAGCTGCGCCAGCAATTGGTCGAAACCGGTGATCAGACGCATGAGACCGAAGCCAAGGTGCTGGGTGCCGAGGCGCGGCTGGCTTCGCTCGACAGCAATGAGGACAATATTCGCGTCTCCCTCGATTCCAAGCGCGGCCTGCTGATCGAGGTGCTGGCCTCGCTCCAGCGCATGGGGCGCAATCCACCGCCGGCCCTGCTGGTCAGCCCGGACGACGCGCTGGAGGCGGTGCGCACGGCGATGCTGCTGGGGGCGGTGCTGCCGGAAATGCGCCAGGAAATGTTGGCCCTGGTGGCCGATCTCAAGGAATTGGCCCGGGTGCGGGGCAAGATCACCATCGAACGCGACACGCTCAAGCAGGCGCTTATCACCCTCGCCGAGCAGCGCACCCGCACCCAGCTTCTGGTCGAGGAGCGCCAGAAGGTGCTGGCGCAGGAGCAGAACACCCTCACCAGCGAACAGGCCCATGCTACCGCCTTGGCGCAGGAAGCCGCCAATCTCAAGGATTTGATCGCCCGCATGGAGCGCGAGGTGGCGCCGGCCAGGCGCGCCGCCGACACCGCCGACGCGGCGGCTGGCCAGACCCGGCCTTCGCTCGCCGCCCTGCAGGATCCGAGCCGCCTGACCCCCGCAATGCCCTTCGACCAGGCCAAGGGTCTGTTACGCTTGCCGGTGACCGGCGCGATGCTGCGCGGCTTCGGCGCCGATGACGGCAATGGCGGCGCCGCCAAGGGCATGACCCTGACGGCGACGTCCGGCGCCAGCGTCACCGCGCCCTGCGACGGCTGGGTCGTTTTCGCCGGCAAGTTCCGCTCCTACGGCCAACTCTTGATCATCAATGCCGGTGGCGGGTATCATGTCGTGATGGCCGGCATGGACAAGATCAATGTGGGGCTGGGCCAGTTTGTCTTGACGGGCGAGCCGGTTGCCGCCATGGGTTCAGGTCCGTCTTCGGGATCGAACGTCGATCCGGGGTCTCAGGCGGGCTTGGGAATACAGGCGACGGCTGCGGCGTTTGGCGGTGCTTCAAGTGCCGGTCAACCCGCCCTATATATAGAGTTCAGGAAAGACGGTGTTTCCATAGACCCCACCCCGTGGTGGGCCAATCAAGGCGAGAAGGCACGCGGATGATTCGCAAGCTTCCCATTCTATTCTGCGGCGTGGCCATGGGCGCGATCGCGACGATCGCGGTGACGCAACCCCACCTGCTGCTGATGGGCGGTGCCAATGCCGCCGTCACCGACACCTACAAGCAGCTCAACCTGTTCGGCGACGTGTTCGAGCGCGTGCGTTCGGACTATGTCGAGCAGCCCGAGGACGGCAAGCTGGTGGAAGCGGCCATCAACGGCATGCTGACCTCGCTCGATCCGCATTCGAGCTACATGGATGCCAAGAGCTTCCAGGACATGCAGGTGCAGACCAAGGGCGAGTTCGGTGGTCTCGGCATCGAGGTGACCCAGGAGGACGGG
Organism: Labrys sp. HAY1-8F; assembly: GCF_056754975.1. Taxonomy (NCBI): domain Bacteria; kingdom Pseudomonadati; phylum Pseudomonadota; class Alphaproteobacteria; order Hyphomicrobiales; family Xanthobacteraceae; genus Labrys; species Labrys sp. HAY1-8F. The sequence goes on from NZ_JBPGWZ010000002.1 coordinate 3,379,301, forward strand.
GCCATCAAGGTGGTGTCGCCGATCGATGATTCGCCGGCGTCCAAGGCTGGCGTCCTCTCCGGCGACCTGATCACCGCCATCGACGGCGAAGCGACGCAGGGCATGACGCTGCAGCAGGCCGTCGACAAGATGCGCGGCGCCGTCAACACGCCGATCATCCTGAAGATCCTGCGCAACAAGGGCGAGCCTATTGACATCAAGGTGGTGCGCGACATCATCAAGGTGCAGTCGGTCAAAGCCAAGAAGCTGGGCGATGACATCGGCTATATCCGGATCACCCAGTTCAACGAGCAGACTTTCGATGGTCTGAAGAAGAACATCGACAAGCTGAGCAAGGAAATCGGCCCGGACAAGCTCAAGGGTTTTGTCATCGACCTGCGTAACAATCCGGGCGGCCTGCTCGACCAGGCGATCCAGGTGTCGGATGCCTTCCTCGAACGTGGCGAGATCGTTTCCACGCGTGGCCGCCAGGCCGACGACGTGCAGCGTTATTCCGCCCGCAACGGCGACCTGACAGGCGGCAAGCCGGTGATCGTGCTGGTCAATGGCGGCTCGGCTTCGGCATCGGAGATCGTCGCCGGCGCCCTGCAGGACCACAAGCGCGCCACCATCCTGGGCACGCGCTCCTTCGGCAAGGGCTCGGTGCAGACCATCATTCCGCTGCAGGGCAATGGTGCGCTGCGCCTCACCACGGCGCGCTACTACACCCCGTCCGGTCGCTCGATCCAGGCCAAGGGCATCGAACCGGAGATCGTGGTTCAGGAGAACGTGCCCGACGACCTCAAGGGCAAGGACCAGACCAAGGGCGAATCCGGTCTCAAGGGCCATCTGGCCAATCCGGATGCCGACAACAAGACGGAGGAAGGCGGCTCCTCGGCCTATGTGCCCGCCAACGAGAAGGACGATACCCAGCTCAACAAGGCGATCGACCTGCTGCATGGTGCGCAGAAGAGCGCCTATTTCCCGCCGGATCCGAAGGCGGGCGTGCCGAACTGACAGGCTTTTCAGCCCATCCCATGCTTATGCAACGCCGGGCTTGTCCCGGCGTTGCTGTTTTGGGGGCGAAGCCGCCCCCGGACATTCGTGCTTGAATCGTTCCCGCAAAAGCCTATGTGGAAGCATGGTTTCTTCATGAAGGACACGCCATGCGCCTGACCGAACTTCTGGCTCAAAAGCCCGTGCTGCTCGCGGATGGGGCCACCGGGACCAATCTGTTCGAGATGGGCCTGATGTCGGGCGATCCGCCGGAGATGTGGAACCTCGACCATCCCGACCGCATCCACGCGCTGCACCAGTCCTTCGTCGATGCCGGGGCCGACATCATCCTCACCAATTCCTTCGGCGGCAATCGCCGTCGCCTGGCGCTGCACAAGCTCGATGGACGCGTGAAGGAGCTCAATGCCGCGGCCGCCCGCACGGCCCGAGAGGTCGCTGATGGCGCCGGCCGCCCGGTAGTGGTGGCCGGTTCCGTCGGCCCGACGGGCGATCTCTTCCAGCCGCTCGGGCCGCTGACCGAGGACGAAGCCGTCGAGGTCTTCCTCGAGCAGATCGAGGGCCTCAAGGAAGGCGGCGCCGACGTGATCTGGATCGAGACGATGTCGGCTGCCGAAGAGATGCGGGCCGCCGCCAAGGCGGCGGTCAAGGCCGGCATGCCCTATACGGTGACGGCGAGCTTCGACACGGCCGGCAAGACCATGATGGGCATCCCGCCATCGGCCATGCCCGAGGTTGCCGGCGGCGTCGATCCCAATCCTGTCGCGGTGGGTGCCAATTGCGGCGTCGGGGCTTCCGACCTCCTGGTCTCGGTACTGTCGATGACCGAAGCCAATCCCGAAGTGGTTGTCATCGCCAAGGCCAATGCCGGCATTCCGCAGTTCCACGGCGACCATATCCATTATTCCGGCACGCCGGAGCTGATGGCCAATTATGCACGTCTGGCCATCGATGCGGGTGCACGCATCATCGGCGGCTGCTGCGGCACCTCGCCGGCCCATCTTGCCGCCATGCGCCAGGCCATCGATGCCCATACCCGGGCCGAGCGCCCGGATGCGGCCAAGGTGATCGCCGAGATCGGCCCGCTGGTCGCCCCGCCCAAGGTGGGCGGCGGTGAGGAGGCACGGCGCCGGCGCCGGCACTGAGCGCCGACCTTTGTCATGCCCGGCTCGACCCGGGCATCCAGAGCACAGCTCGTCACCTGTGGAGGCTGGATTGCCGGGCCAATCCCGGCAATGGCTGTGCTGCTGGTGCGTTCCTCGCGGAACAGCCAGCCCAGGTCGGGCAACCTCATACCAGCAATCTGGTAAGGACATGATTGGCATTGCGCGGATCATCGCCGTAGCAATGGCATGTTTCATCGACAAGGAGAGGCCGATGCGCCGCCTGATCCGTTCCTGCGCCGTGCTCGCCCCGCTTCTGTGCCTGGCCGTTCCCACCGGGCCGGCAGCGGCTGAGGACTGGAACGATTATGCCAATGCCCGTTTTGGCTATCGCATCTGTTACCCTGCCGATCTGATGACAGCGGAGCCCGAGGCCGACAATGGCGATGGGCGTGTCTTCACCGGCCGCTCCGGCGCCAGCCTGCGGGTCTGGGGCTCCTACAATGCCGCCGAGGAAGACATCGGCACAATCGTTGCCGGTGTCGCCGGTGACGGCAAGGTCACCTATCGCAGCGCCACCAAGAACGGGGTGGTGGTCTCAGGCCGGAAGGGCGGCGAGACTTTCTACGCCAAGGTCCTGTTCGAGAAGGATGCCAAGGGTGCAGTCGAGACCATCCGTGCCTTCCGCCTGACCTATCCGGCCAAGGAGGCGGCAACCTATGATCCCGTCGCGGCGAGGCTGGCCAAATGCTTCGCCGTCGCTCGCTGAGCACCGAGCAGGCGCGGAGCAAAAGGCTGCTTACGGGCGCAATTCCGGGAAAAGGCCGACAGTGATTTGCCGGGGTGGCGTAGCCCCTCACCCTTACCCTTACCCTTACCCTCTCCCCGCTCTTATGGGGAGAGGGTAAGGGGCTGCGGTGGCCCGAGCGATCCTGCTGAAAGATGCTCTATCGACTGCAAGCCTTGGCCAAGGCAGCGGCGCCCCTGGAAGCGCCTGTCAGCTTGATCTTTTCGCTCTTGCCGAGGAAGCCGATCTTGAGGGTGCGGCCCTTGCCGAGAACGGCGCTCCAATCGGGATCGAAGTCGGGCTTGGCCTCGAGCGATGGGCCGTTCAATTCATCCTCGACGGCCTGCATGGTCACGTCGACCTGCCCACCCTCGGAACTGAAGCTGACCACGCCCTGCCAGCCTTTGCGGATGCGGTCGGCGCCCGGCAGATAATTGATCGAGAAGGCCTTGCTGTCCGGCGTGCAGAAGAAGGCAAGCGGCTGGTCGTCGGTGTCGGGCACCTCATAGGCCACCACCACAGATTCCGGTGACTGACGGAGCTGCCAGCTATAGGCGTCCGCCAAGGCGGGGGTGGCCAAGGCCACGCTGGCGAGAAGGGGAAGGGCAATGGCAAGGAAACTGCGCATGGGTCCTCGGAGTTCCAGATGGAATGACGGCTCTACGGCAGGGTTGGAGAAGGCGCTGTTCCCGGGAACACCCTCTGTTCCCCGGAAAAGAAGTTGTTCCCTAGAACAGAGGCTGTTCCCGGGATCACAGCCAGTCCGGTACCTTGTCGAGCCCGAGCAGTTCGTCATAGCTCGGCCGAGGCCGGATCACCGCGAACTTGTCGCCGTCCACCAGAACTTCCGGGATGAGCGGGCGGGTGTTATAGGTGCCTGACTGCACGGCGCCATAGGCGCCAGCAGACATCACCGCCACCAGGTCGCCGCGTGCCACCGCCGGGATGTCGCGGTCGAGCGCGAGATAATCACCAGTCTCGCAGACGGGGCCGACGACGTCGGCCGTCACCATTGCGCCGCCGAGCGGGCGTTCCTTGATCGGCCAGATCGCGTGATAGGCTTCATAGAGCGTGGGGCGGATCAGGTCGTTCATACCGGCGTCGACGATGACGAAGGTCTTGCCCTCGCCTTCCTTCACAAAGGCGACTTCGCTCACAAGGATGCCGGCATTGCCGGCGATCAGGCGGCCGGGTTCGAACACCAACGTGGCGCCGAGATCTTTGGCATAGCGCTTGACCACCGCGGCATAGTCGTCGGGGTGAGGCGGCGGCTCGTTGTCGTCGCGATAGGGAATGCCGAGGCCGCCGCCGAAATCGATATGGTCGATGACATGGCCGTCGGCTCTGAGGTCTCTGACTAGGCCGACCAGACGCTCGATCGAGGCGTCATAGGGCTCGAGCTCGGTGATCTGGCTGCCGATATGCATGTCGACGCCGGTGACCGCGATGCCCGGCAGCTTGGCCGCGCGGGCATAGAGGGCGCGGGCCTGGGCGATCGGGATGCCAAACTTATTCTCGGACTTGCCGGTGGAGATCTTCTTGTGGGTCTTGGCGTCGACATCCGGATTGATGCGCAGCGACACCCGGGCCATCACGCCCTTGGCGCTGGCACGCTGCGACAGCAGCTCCAGTTCCGGTTCCGATTCGACGTTGAAGCACAGAATGTCTTCATCGAGCGCATAGTCGATTTCGCGCACGAGCTTGCCGACGCCCGAGAACATGATCTTGCTGGCAGGCACGCCGGCGACGCGGGCGCGGCGCAACTCCCCCTCGGAGACCACGTCCATGCCGGCGCCGAGCTTGGCGAGCAGGCGCAGCACGGCAAGATTCGAATTGGCCTTCACCGCAAAGCAGACAAGCGAGGGCACGTCGGCAAAGGCACCGGCGAACACCTTGTAGTGCCGGCGCAGCGTAGCAGCCGAATAGCAGTAGAAAGGCGTGCCGACCGCCGCGGCAATCGCCGGCAGTGCGACATCTTCGGCATGAAGCACGCCGTCGCGATAGGTGAAGTGATGCATGGCCGGTTCGGTTCGAAATCAGTTCAACAGGAAATCCATGGGCAGCTTGCGATCCGGCTTCACATAGCCCGGATCCTTCTTTTTGTTGTAGCCGCCGCCCTTGCCGTCCGAGACATGCTGCTCGGGTGGTGGCTCGAGCTTGCCCTTGCGGCCGCAACCGGCGAGGCCGAGAGTCGTGACCAACGTCAAAGCGAGCGCGATGCGGAACGCATTACCAGCCATGGGGAACTCCAGTGTTTGACGCTGTGTAGCACGAATTTTGATTTGAGAGCGCGGACATCTCAGCAACGTGTGGGCATGTTGCGATGTCCGTGCTTCGATTATTTCGCCAGCGCTTTCAGCCACTTCCTGGCCTGGGCCTTGACATTTGCCGGCGCCGTCCCGCCATAGGAGGTCCGGCTGCGGACCGATTTTTCCACGCCGAGCACGGCGAAAAGCCCCTGATGGATGCGTGGCTCAACCGATTGCATCTCAGCCAGAGAGAGCTTCTCCAAAGGCAGCTTGGCATCGGCGGCGAGGCCGACCAGGCGGCCAGTGACGTGATGGGCCTCGCGGAAGGGCAGATTGAGCTCGCGCACCAGCCAGTCGGCGAGATCGGTGGCGGTGGCATAGCCCGAGCCGGCGGCCGCCTTCATGCGCTTGAGGTCGGGCACCATGTCCCTGACCATGCCGGCCATGGCCGCCGTGCAGAGCGACAGCGTCTGCAGCGCATCGAAGGCGGGCTCCTTGTCCTCCTGCATGTCCTTGCCATAGGCGAGCGGCAGGCCCTTCATCATGGTGAGCAGACCGACCAGCGCCCCGATGACCCGGCCGGCCTTGCCGCGGACCAATTCGGCCGCGTCGGGATTGCGCTTCTGCGGCATGATGGACGAGCCGGTGGTGAACTTGTCCGACAGCGCCACGAAGGCAAATTGTGGCGTCGTCCAGATTACGATCTCCTCGGCGAAGCGGGAGAGGTGCATGGCGGTGATCGAAGCGGCGGCGAGCGCCTCCAGCACGAAGTCGCGATCGGAGACCGAATCGAGCGAATTGGCGGTGGGGCGGTCGAAGCCGAGCGCCCTGGCCGTGGCGTCCCGGTCGATCGGGAAGGAGGTGCCGGCCAGCGCCGCAGCGCCGAGCGGGCATTCGTTGAGGCGCCGGCGCGCATCGGCGAAGCGGCCGCGGTCGCGGCCGAGCATTTCGACATAGGCGAGCAGATGGTGGCCGAAGGTGACCGGCTGGGCCGATTGCAGATGCGTGAAGCCCGGCATCACCGCACCGGAGAAGGCGAAAGCCCTTTCGGCGAGTGCCGTCATCAAATCTTTCAGCTGAGCGTCGAGATCGTCGATAGTGTCGCGCACCCACAGCTTGAAATCGGTGGCGACCTGGTCGTTGCGCGAGCGGGCGGTGTGCAGGCGTCCGGCCGCCGGTCCGGCAATCGCCGCCAACCGCGACTCGACATTCATATGGATGTCTTCGAGCGCGCGCGAAAAAGTGAACGAGCCGCTCTCGATTTCGCCGCGGACCACCTCTAGACCGTCCGCGATGGCCTTGGCATCGGCGGCGGCAACGATCCCTTGCTTTTCCAGCATGGCGAGATGCGCCAGAGAGCCGCGGATGTCCTGGGCCCACAAGCGCTTGTCAAAGTCGATCGAGGCGTTGATCTCTTCCATGATCGCGTCCGGTCCCGACTGGAACCGGCCGCCCCACATTTTGTTGCTCATCTGGATAGGCTTTCAGTGAACGAGAATAGTCGGCAGGAACATTCCGAGAGTCAGCCACCACGAGGGTCGAACCGGCGCTGGTTGATCGGCGCGGCAATCCTGGCGGGAGCCGTGGCGGGTGTCGGCGCGGTATACGGGACAAACGGCGGCTCGGGCAATCAGGAAAGCGCATCCTGCCCCGCTTCCGCGGCAATTGCGGCCCGTGTCGACCCGCTCGCCAACGGGGAGGTGGCGGCTCTCGCCGTCTCCAAGGCGCCTCAACCGCTGGTGCCGATCAGCTTCCAGAGGGCGGACGGCAGCAAGACGACCCTGGCCGATTTCAAGGGCAAGACCGTGCTGCTCAATCTGTGGGCGACCTGGTGCGTGCCCTGCCGCAAGGAGATGCCGGCGCTCAACCAGTTGCAGGCGGATCTGGGTGGCCAGGACTTCGAGGTGGTGGCCGTCAATATCGACACGCAGGGGCCCGAGCGGGTCGACGCCTTCCTGAACGAGACCAAGATCGACAAGCTGCACCGCTACGCCGATCCTTCGACCGGCATCCTGCAGAGCCTGCGCAATGAAGGCCTCGGCCAGGGCCTGCCGACCTCGGTGCTGATCGACAAGCAGGGTTGCCGCATCGGCGCCATGGCCGGCCCGGCCGAGTGGGCCAGCGAGGATGCGAAGGCGCTGATCAAGGCGGCAATCGGGCCCTGACACTCCCTCCTACCCACTGCTCCTAGCCGCTTATGGTTTGGCGGCCGGCAGCACATAGCGGTTGAGGATGGCGGCTGCGAACCCGCCCTCGTCCTGGCCGCCATACCGCCCCGCGTGCACCATCACGGTGAGGTCGAGCGAGGGCACGACGAACAGGCGCTGCCCGCCATAGCCGAAGCCGGCGATCCAATCGACGGAGCGGTGGTCGACCAAGGAGCGCCCGAGCCAGAACTGGAAGCCGTAGAACATGGCGCCGGGGGCGTTGATCTGCGGCGCCGTCGCCATCTCGATCCACTTGGCCGACACGATCTGTCGGCCCTTCCACGCCCCCTTGTCGAGCACCAGCTGGCCGAATTTCAGCGTGTCGGCGGGCAGCAGGCGCAGGCCCGAGGCCGCCACCGGGCCGCCGTTCTGGGGATAGCGCGCCCATTCCACCTTGGTGATGCCCATCGGCTCGAACAGATTCTCGCGTGCCAGCTCATCCAAGGGCTTGCCGGTAGCCTGCTGCAGGACGCAGGCAAGCAGGCCGGTGGTGCCGCCGCTATAGGTCCACACCAGGCCGGGATCATGGGCCACGGGCTGCTCCAGTGCATAGCGACAGGGGTCCTTGGCCATGTCCATGCGACTTTCGCTGTTGGCGGGATTGTCATAAGCGAGTTGCTCGTTCCAGGCCAAGCCCGGCGACATGGTGAGGAGATGGCGCAGTGTGATGCCGCGTTTTTCCGGCGTTGCCAGATCGGCATAGACCGGCAGCACCGCCAGTACCGGCTGGTCGACCGAGCCGATCCAGCCCTTGTCCAGGGCGATGCCGAACAAGAGCGATACCACGCTTTTGCTGATCGAGCGCAGATCGTGCGGAACGTCCGGCCCGAAGGCAACCTCCTTGGCCGGCTGGCCCCAGTGGGAATCGGAGCCAGTGAAATAGCGTTCGAATACCAATTTGCCGTGCCGGGCGATCAGCACGGCATGGATATTGTCCTCCTTCGCCGCGTCGAGTTTCTGGGCGAGCGTGCACAGGTTTTGCGGATCGAGGCCGACATCTTCAGGCGCGACGATCGGCCAATCGGACGTCCCCTTGCCGGAAGTGCCCTTGCCGGGCGTGCCGCAGGTCGATTGAGCCGCCGCCGAGCCCGATAGCCCGGCGGTGGTCATGCCGGTCAGAATGATCGCCAAGGCAACGGAAAGGCTATGGGGGCGCATGGGTGCCTCCTTGCAAAGTGTGATGGAGAAATGGGAATAGCGAGAGTTCGATCGGAATCGGCCCGGAGCTCCAGGGGCTTATCCGTGAACGAGGGAAACGAAGGGACAGCCATCTCCAACGCCACCAAAGGTGACGGGAGGGGGGCCGGAGCCTTTAGTCGTGACCGCTAGAGCAAAGCGCGTTTTGGCGAAGCCGCTTCTTTGCTCCAGCTCCTTGCTTGGCCGTGATTCCGCCTAATCGCAAAACGCTTTAGGGAACTTCCTCGATCCGGCCGCTGCCATGGATCTGCGTCGTGAGTCTGGGCTTGCCGCGTAGCGTGACGCGGCCGCTGCCGGAAAGGGTGACGTCGGCACTCTCGCTGGCGGCAATACCGGCTTCACCGCTGCCGCTGATGCGGATCTCGGCCGCCTTGGCGTCCAGCTTGGCCAGATCCGCACTGCCGGAACCGGAGATACGCAGGTTCAATTGTTCCACCGTACCCTCGCCGGTCGCCTGCGCACTGCCGTGGAGGCGAAGCGCGAGCCGATCCTGCGCGATTGCCGCAAGGTGGAGCTCACCGGATCCGTTCACCGTCCAGTCCTTGACCGGGCCGCCCGTCAGCCGGACGGTAACGGCGCCGAACGGGATATCGCAGTCATCGTCCAGGGCGAGGCGTCCCGCCGAGAGGCGGACATGGCCGATCAGGGTGGGGTCACCGCTGATCACGGCGCTGGATTGTGGGCCGGGGGCATAGCTCACGCTTGCCGGCACGGCGATGGTCAGCGAGCCATCATTGTCCCAGGGCAGGGTGACCGAACCAGCCTTGCCGTCGCCGCTTTGCGGCAGGGCCGGGCAGGCTCCCCATCCCGTCAGCGTGGTCCAGCGCCAGCCTCGCCAGGGCGAGCCGTCGTTCGGCCCGGCAAGGCTGGTGCCGAGGAACAGGCAGACCAGGGCGATCACGAAGGAGAAGGCCGCCAGTTTTCCAAGTTTCGAGGGCATGGTGCCTCCCATGGCGCCTGCTCGGCGCGAGCATTGTCACGATGCAGCGCCGGAGCGTGGTGAGGAAGTGAGCAAGCGGGTGTAGCGCCGGGCATGTGCAGCCATCGCCCTCAGCCCGGCATTGAGGCCGAGCAGGAAGAGGCAGCTCAGACACACCGCCAGGGCGATGAAACCGAAGCCGACCAGGGCCCGCCCGAGATGGGTGAGCAGGGGCGCGCCATCCCACATGAAGGTCGAGTGAAGCACGATCGCCGATCCGCCGAGCGCCAAGGCGAGGGCAACCAGGCCGAGGGCAAGGAAGACCACCAGGAGGATCGACAGGACGGGCAGCAGCACGAAGAGATCGAGCATGGCGAGGCCCGTGAGCGCGGCGATCGCGCCCAGTATGGTGGATGGGCTCGGCCGCGCCTGCAATTGGCGCAGGCCGCTTTCCGCCTTGAGTGCCCGGGCAAGCTGGGCAGGATCGCCAAGCATCTGCACGACACTGTCCTCGCTACGCCCGGCCTCCTGCGCATCGGTGAAATAGGCGGCGTAGTCAGCCAAGACCTCGTCGATCTCCGCTGCCGTCAGCCCGTCGAGACCGGCCTTCAAGGCGTCGAGGAATTCCTGGCGAGAGAAGTCCTGGCGAGTCATGGCATGCCTTCCATAAGCCGGTCGACGGCGGTGACGAAGTCACGCCATTCGCGCTGACGGGCCACATAGTTGGCCTGGCCGGCCGGCGTCAGACGGTAATATTTACGTGGGGGGCCGCTGGCCGATTCCTCCAGCCTTGTACTGACCAGCCCCTCGGTCTGCAGCCGGCGCATCAGCGGGTAGATGGTGCCTTCGCCCATGCCGACACGCTCGGAGAGCGTGCTGGCGATCTCATAGGCATAGCTTTCACGCCGGTGCAGCAGAGCCAGGACGCAGAGTTCGAGCGCGCCCTTCTTGAGCTGGATGTCGATGGAATCGGTCATGGCCTCCCTACTCTTCAAGGGGGGAGAATAATGCAAGGTACCTTTTAATGCAAGGTACCTTGCATTATTTATTCGGGCAGGCAGATCGCCGAAAGCGGCTGATGATATGCGGGAGAGGTTGAGGCTTGATGGAGGAGGGCAGCGCGACCTGCGCAGCTTTTGGGCCAAAGCCCGCGCCTAAATGTCTTCACGCCACGTCTCGAAAATACCGACAGAGCGAAGACAGATCGTCCCGGGCAGAGCCAGGTCAAGGCGGATGGGTATCACACCCGGTGATAGGGATGGCCGGCGATGATGGTGGCGGCGCGGTAAAGCTGTTCGGCCAGGAGGATGCGCACGATCTGATGGGGCCAGGTCATCTTGCCGAAGGACAGCGACAGGATCGCACGCGACCGGATTGCGTCGCCATGGCCGTCGGCGCCGCCGATCAGGAAGGCAAGTGATTGGGTGCCGCCGTCGCGCAAGCCGGCAATCCGCGCGGCGAAGGCCTCGCTGCCGGGGGAGTTGCCTGTTTCATCCAGGGCAATGATGGTGGCCGTGCCAGCCGCGGCGAGCAGCTTGTCGGCTTCCTCGACCTTGCGGTCCTCGGGCCGCCGGGCACGGCTTTCGTCGATTTCGATGATGTCCAGCGGGCCGAGAGCCAGGCTGCGGCCGCTGGCGCTCAGCCGCTCGGCATAGCGGGCCACGAGATCGCGTTCCGGGCCGGCTTTGAGCCGGCCGACGGCGCAGATCATCAGGCGCATGCTCACTTTAGAGCAAGGGTGCGATTTCTTCGAATCGCGCTTTGCTCTAACTCCTTGTTTTGACGCATTTTCTCAATCGAAAAGTCTATCGACTTTTCTGGAAAATGCTTTAGCTCGGAAGCAGCTCGTTCGGGCGGCCTGACGACCACATCTTCTCGAGATTGTAGAAGGCGCGGACCTCGGGGCGGAACACGTGCACAATGACGTCCCCGGTATCGAGCAGCACCCAGTCGCAGACCGGGACGCCTTCGATGCGGGGATTGCCGTGTCCGTTTTCCTTTAGATCCTTGGCGATGCGATCGCTGATCGCGCCGACATGTCGGGCGACCCGACCTGTCGCGATGATCATGACGTCGGCGATTGCACTCTTGCCGCGCAGATCGATTTCCACAATCTCCTCAGCCTTCATGTCATCAAGGCAGTTGAGGATCAGGCGAACCGTAGCTTCAACGTCCGGGCGGATCGCTCGGCTCACGGGATGAAGCGGAATCACGTCCGCTTCGCGTCTCACCAACGTGGTCAGGGGCACACCCTCTTGCTCATTGATTCGCGGACCTCCGCGAATTCCACTCGCTCCACAATATTAGCAAGCCATCGCGTCGATTCAATGACGCCAATAGAATTAAGCCTGCTCCGACATAGTTAATAAGTGGTTAATTTTTACCTTATGGGCAAGCCCTGGCCATTGGCCCGCAAGGCGGTGGAGGAATTGGCATCGAGCGGCGCGTGCAGGAAGATCCAGGCGGGCGCCCGGCGATATTTCAGCGTCGCGGCCTGATATTCGGGGACGCGATAAGCGGCGAGTACACGGGCCGCCTTGGCAAGCGGACCCTTGGTGGTGGCGCCGGGGCGGGCCACCACGGCAATGGCCACCCGCGAAGCGATGGCCTGCCATTGCTGCCAGCGATGGAAGCCGGCGAGATTGTCGGCGCCCATGATCCACACGAAGGTCACGCCCGGGCAGCGGCGCTGCAGCCAGGCGATGGTGTCGTAAGTGTAGCGGGTATGAATATCGGCCTCGATGCCGGTCACTTCGATGCGAGGGTGGTCTGCGAGCCGGCGTGCGGCCGCCACCCTGAGTTCGAGCGAGGGCAGGGCCCGATTGTCCTTGAGGGGGTTGCCGGGCGTCACCAGCCACCAGACCCGGTCCAGCCCGAGCCGCGTCAGCGCCACCAGGCTGGCATGGCGATGGCCTTCATGAGGCGGATTGAAGCTGCCGCCGAACAGCCCGATGGTCATCCCCGGGGCGAAGGCGGGCAGGCGGCGGGCATCGGCAGGCGAGAGTGGAGGCATCACAACCGCATTCCCCTCTCCCTGGCGGGGAGAGGGGCTAGGGGTCGAGGGGGAAAACATGCATGGTGCCCTCAAAAGACTCTCACCCCTAGAGCAAAGCGCGTTTTAGCAAAAACGCCCTTTTCTCTAGTCTCATGTTTCCCACGCGTCTTTGCGATTCCAGGTGCTCCCGTCTAATCGCAAAACGCTCTAGCCCCTCTCCCGACTCGGGAGAGGGGAGATGACTACGCGTTGGCCGCGATCTTTTCCCATTCGCGGATGTCGACGAAATGGCCGGCGATGGCGGCAGCAGCAGCCATCTGCGGCGAGACCAGGTGGGTCCGTCCCTTGTAGCCCTGGCGCCCCTCGAAGTTGCGGTTCGACGTCGAGGCGCAGCGCTCGCCGGGAGCGAGCTTGTCGGCATTCATGGCCAGGCACATCGAGCAGCCGGGCTCGCGCCAGTCGAAGCCGGCGGCCCGGAAGATCTTGTCGAGGCCCTCGGCTTCGGCCTGCATCTTCACCAGGCCGGAACCCGGCACGATCATGGCGTTGACATTGGCGTTGACCTGATGACCTTCGACGATGCCGGCGACGGCGCGCAGATCCTCGATGCGGCCATTGGTGCACGAGCCGATGAAGACGCGATCGAGCTTCAGGTCCTGGATGCGCTCACCACCCTTCAAGCCCATATAAGCCAAAGCGCGTTGGATCGACGCCTTCTTGTGTTCGTTGGCGGCATCCTCGATGCGTGGCACATTGCCGGTGATCGAGGCAACGTCCTCCGGGCTGGTGCCCCAGGTGACGATCGGCGGCAGCGCGGCGGCGTCGAGTTTCACCTCGCGGTCGAAATGTGCGCCTTCCTCGGTATAGAGCGTTCTCCAATAGGCCAAAGCCCGCTCCCAGGCTTCGCCCTTCGGCGCCTTGGGGCGATCCACGAGATAGGCAAAGGTCTTCTCGTCCGGCGCGATCAGGCCGGCGCGGGCGCCACCTTCGATCGACATGTTGCAGATGGTCATGCGGCCCTCCATCGAAAGGGCACGGATGGCGTCGCCGGCATATTCCAGCACATGCCCGGTACCACCTGCCGTGCCGATCTCGCCGATGATGGCCAGGATGATGTCCTTGGCGGTCACGCCGTCCGGCAGCTTGCCGTCGACGGTGACCCGCATATTCTTGGCTTTCCGCTGGATCAGCGTCTGCGTGGCGAGCACATGCTCGACCTCGGAGGTGCCGATGCCGTGCGCCAGCGCCCCGAAGGCGCCATGCGTGGAGGTGTGGCTGTCGCCGCACACGATCGTGGTGCCAGGCAGGGTGAACCCTTGCTCGGGGCCGACGATGTGGACGATGCCCTGGCGCTTGTCGAGCTCGGAATAATATTCGACGCCGAAATCCTTGGCGTTCTGGGCGAGCGTCGAGACCTGCATGGCGCTTTCGGGGTCGTCGATGCCCTTGGAGCGGTCGGAGGTCGGCACGTTGTGGTCGACGACGGCCAGGGTGCGCTGGGGCGAGTGCACCTGGCGGCCCGAGACGCGCAGGCCCTCGAAGGCCTGCGGGCTGGTCACCTCATGCACGAGGTGACGGTCGATATAGAGCAGGCTCGTCCCGTCGGCGGAAGTTTCGACGACGTGATCGTCCCAGATCTTGTCATAGAGCGTGCGGGGAGCCATGGCTTTTCCTAGAGTGTGACGTCGATTTGACGCTGATGTAGTCAAAAATGCCCGTCTGGAAAAGAGTGTAAAAACTAACAGCCTAATTAGGTAGTTTGGCGATCTCCTCAATGAATCGCTTTCCCAGCCAGTTTAGTTGATCCGGTGCGTTTTCGATGAACTCGTCGATCGATGGCACTTGAAATTCGCGCGAATCAAAGACCTCCCAGCCGACCTGATTGCTGGACCAGCCAATCTCGGCTTGACCCTGCCATTGTCCCATCGTGTGACGCATGAGGAACTGCATACAGAGGGCCTGTCGTCTGGAATGGATCGGCGTCTTGATATCTGCGTTCAGATAAAGGAGCAGAACTTTTAAAGGAGCAGAACTTTGCCGTCAGTCGCGTAGTCGTCGGGCCCTTTGTCGGATGGCACGACCGAGATCTGGAGATTGTGGAGGCTTTGTTTCTTACTTGCCTCATTCAGGCTTTAATGAAGCTCCGATGAGCAACGGCGAGAAAGCCCAGGAAATCCAGTACTGTCTTGGTGGATTCTGCCGCCATCACGGCCCTTCCGTCACGCCCACCATCGGTCCCAGCGTGGTCCAGCCGCCGATGGCCGGCATCGGGGGTGCGTAGAGGGTGGAGATCGAGCCATCGAGGAAGAGGGCGTTTTGGGTGCCCAGTCCGTCACGGAACAGTTCGGCGAAATCGTGGAAGCTCACCGGCTCGGCGGAGATGGCGAAGATCACGATCTTGCCGTCGCGCACGCCGACGCCATTGCGGATCTTCTCGGAGGGACCGTCCGGCTGGATCTTGGGATGGATCTGGCCGTCGATCACCAGCATAGGGCCGGATTGCGTGGCGAAGCGGGCATTGATGCGGGCTTTCAGAAACCGGCTCGTCTCCATCACGCCGGCCTTGCCGTCGCCGAAATAGAACACGCCATTGGGCTTGAGATGGAAATTGCCAAAGCCGTTGCGGGTGTTGGCGTTGTGCAGGATGCGGCCATTCTCGACATAGAGGCCGACGGGGCCGAGCGCCTTGTCATACATGCCGGCATTCATGGCGAAGATCAGCTTCTTGCCCTGGGCGCCCAGTTCCTGGGCGAGCCGGTTCGGACTGCCGAGCGGCGTGCCGTCGGCGCCGCGCCAATAAAGGGCCAGGCTGTCGTTCGACAGATCGAAGCGGCACACGATGTAGCTGCGCCCCTTCGAGGTCACGTCCTCGCAGGCAGCTTCGGCCGCGACGGCCGATCCGATCAGGGCGACGATGGTTGCCAGGCCCAGTAAGGTCCGGCGCAGAAACGACGGCAAGCAACAACTCCTCAGAGCAAGGCGTGTTCAGCGGGTCTGAGTGGTCAGGATCTTGAAGGCGAACAGCCCGAAGACCCCGGCGAAGGTGAAGTCGATGCCGCGCAGTACGCGTGGGCGCGCCTTCAGCCACGACACCACCTTCTCAGCCCCGAGAATCAATAGAAACGCAAACGGCAGATTGATGGCAATGAAATAGAGTCCCAGGAAGAAAAGTTTCTGGGAGGCATGCGGGTCGGTGGCGTCGACGAATTGCGGCAGGAAGGTCAGGAAGAACAGCACTACTTTGGGGTTGGTGAGGTTGATGCCGAGCCCGACCGTGAAAGTGGCCCAGAATCCTGCCTCCTGCTTGGTCTCGTCGCGAATGTTCAGGGCAGAGCCGGAGCGGATCGCGCCATAGGCAAGCCAGAGCAGATAGAGCGCGCCGACGATCTTCAGCACGGTGAAGGCGGTGGCCGAGGCCGCCAGCACGGCCGACAGGCCGACCGCGGCAAAGAAAGTATGGAACAGGCAGCCGACCTGCGTACCCAGCATAGCGGCGGTACCGCCGCGCCGGCCGCCGGAAATGGTCTTGGCCAGCCATAGGCTCATGTCGGGACCGGGCGTGATGAACAGGAACACACAGGCGATCGAATAGAGGGCGAGCGTATGGAGATCGGGTAGAAAGGTCATCGTGACAATCCGCCGGCACAAATCGGGTATGTGTCTGCTACACCCTGACGCGCATTTGGGGAAGGATTTGGTAGCGCCGACGCCCCTATCCTAACTGGCCTATCCGGCTGCGGCGGGAGGCAAGGCCAAGGCCGCATTGGCGGCGACGGCGGCGCCGAGCGAGGCACGGCCCTCACCGTCGAGCGTGCGCACCGCCACGGTGCCGGTGGAGAACTCGATGCCCTGTTCGGGCAGGATGCGGACCAGACGCTTGAGCGCCTCGCGCTGGATGAAGGTCGGCTTGTTCGGTTTGACCGTGAATTTGAAGCGGACGACGATGGCGTTGTCGGTGATGTCGAACACGCCCTGCATCTTCAGCGGGGTGAGGAACTCCTCCTTCATCTCGGGATCCTCGAGCATGTCCTGGCCGATCTTCTTGACCGCCTTGCGCAACTTTTCCAGATCGGTCTCGCGTGCGAAGCGCAGCGGAAATTTGATGGTCGCCCAGTCGCGGCTGTAATTGGTGACCTGGCCGAGCTGGCCGTAGGGGATGGTGTGCACCGGCCCGTTCTGGTGGCGCAGGCGCAGGGAGCGCAGGGTGAAGCCCTCGACGGTGCCCTTGGCCTTGCCGACATCGATATATTCACCGACCCGGAAGGCATCGTCGATGAGGAAGAACACACCCGACACCACGTCCTTCACCAGGGTTTGCGATCCGAAGGAGATGGCAAGGCCGAAAATCGAAGCACCGGCGATCAGCGGCGTGACATTGACGCCGAGCTGAGACAGGACGGTCAGCACGGCCAGGATGGAGATCGCGATGGCCAGGCCGATGCGGAAGACCGGCATCATGGTGGCGACGCGCGAGGCGGTGGAAACCGGAGCTTCGTCCTCGGTGTCGCTCGCGCCCGGCTGGATTGGAGAGCCGCTGCGGCCAGAGGAATAGCGGTCGGTGATGTAGCGCACCAGTTCCCAGGTGCAATAGGCGGCAAAGGCCGTCAGACCGGCCGAGAAGAGGCTGCGCGCCACCCTGTTGAAATCGTCGCCGGCCATTACGCCGCTGACATCGACGGCCCAGGTTCGGCCCAGGGCGCCGATCGCCAGGATCAGGACGCCGAAACGGGCGCAGCGCGCCAGCGCTTCCGCGCCCCTTGGATGGATCAGGCGGACGCCGTCGGTCTGATGCTGAAGCATGATGCGGATACGGTGCACCAGTGATTCGACCACCAGCAGTGCTACCAGAATCGCCAGCGTCAGCATCAGGGCGCCGGAGATGCGCGTCTGGCCCGCCACGGCCGCATAGATATCGGCGGTGACGAACAAGGCAAACAGCAGCATGGCTCCAAGGAACCAGTGCTTGGCGATCGTGGTCTTGACCGGGCTGGCATGGGCGGGATTGGCGACGCCGATGAACCAGCGGCCGATCGGGCCGTTGAGGCGGATACAGACGGCCACCATGCCCAGCATCATGATCACGGCCCCATAGAGCTGGGCGGTTCCCACCGCCAAAGGCGGGGATTGCAATGCACGCAGCACGTCAGCCAGCACGGTGTTGAACAAGAGCAGCAGAATTGCAAACGAAGCGCCACGATAGATTGCCCGCGCATCGGCATCCCCGAGATCGGGCAGGCGGGCCTCGGCCAGGCGTGGCTGCAGGGTGAAGCGGAACACCGCCTGGAGCATACGCCAGATCAGCATGGTCTTGAGCATGGCGATGGAGAAGCGGGTCTGTGGCAGGTCGCCCATGAAGCGGGCCGCCTCGCTGGCGTTTCCGACGACCCAGAGCGCGATCAGGGGAGGCAATTCCAAGGCCCCGAGGCCGAGCAGGGCCCTTATGCCATGAAGCCCATGCATCCGGATCACCAGGCGGCGCCGCAGTGGGGTCAGCAGCAGCCGGACTACCCATTCTGCCGCAAGGGCTGCCGCCAGCGCGCCGATCAGCAGCAGAAAATAGCGGCCGAGGCCCCTGCCGTTGTTGAAATCAGCATCGAGCCTGGTGATCAATTTGCCGAATTCGGCCCAAAGAGCCGGCAGGCCGGTGACGAGGCCGCCGACATGCATGAACATCTCGGTCTGCTGGGCACTCGCCATCTGCATGCCGCTGCCGTCAGGGCCGGGCGGAACGGGTTGTGTGCCCTGGGCCTGCAATTTCTTCATGACGGACTGGCTGATGGCTTCCACCATCGTATCCATCTGCTGCTGGCTCATGACGGGAGCGGCAGGAACCGAGGGAGAGGACGTTCCCTGCGCCCAGCAAGGCCAGCTTGCCAGGGCGAAAACCAGGAAGAGCCAACGCAAGCCGCCAGGCAGTTTCAAGGCAAACGTCCTCCAAAACGTCTTGCGGCTTGCCGGCATGAGCCAGGAATCGCAAGACGCTATAGCCAATCCCGTTGGATTGGCTGGAAACAAAGAGTGAGAGCGAACCGACGTCCAAGCCTGAACGCGTTTTGCTCCAGCCGCCGACGGGCAGGCGCAGGGCCTTGCTTGCCTGACCGAAGGACGGACAATTCACGACACAGGGCGAAGGGGCGGTCAATGGCCCCGTAACGGCAATCTGCTACTTTCGCGTCAGCAGGACGGTGGAATTCGCCTGTCGCGATATGGGCATGTCCTCGCAATCCAGGCTGCGCAGCTCATAGGCTGCGAGTGCCGACTGGGCCGTCGCCGTCAGAGCCTCGATCTGCACCGGCGAACGGCCGGCCTTGGCGAGCAAGCGTGGATGGAAAGCGATCAGGGCCGCGACGGTGCGCGGGCCGAGGAGAGGCGCGAGGTACGGCAAGAGCTGATATTCGGCCCCTTCCACATCCATTTTGAGGACGATGCGCTCGGCATCCCCCGCCATGGCCGCGATGTCGGCAGGTAGAATGGCCTCCGCCTCCCACAGCGCGACGCCGCTGTCTGCGGCCAGGATGCTACCCATGCTGTCGCCGGGTTTCCTGGGCGACCCCAGCCTGACGCGCCCCGGCGTCGGCGACACCGCGGCATTGTGGAGGCGGATGCGCGATGACAGCGTCGGATTGGCGGCGACATTGGCGCTGATGAGCTCGAAGGCGCGGGGGTCGGGCTCGAAGGCGAGGACATCGGCGCCGAGCGCAGCGGCTGTCAGGGTGATCGGTCCGATCCAGCCGCCGATATCGATGAGCAGCGTATCAGGGCCGGCGAGCGCGTGCACACTCGCCAGTGTTTCCGGCTCCCAGGTGCCGCTCTCGGCCTTGTCCCAGAAGCCGTCCTTGTCGTCGGCGACGCTAAAACGCGTGCGGGCAACGGTACGCAACCGGGCGTTCACGCCGCTTTGCTCTGCAGCTCGGCTGCCTTCTGCCGGCGCAATTTATTGAGCTTGATCTTGAAGCCCATATTGTCGGCGTTGGAATAGGAGCAGCTCTGGCAGATATCGAACTGCTTGGTGTAACCGTGGCGCCGAGCCTTGGCGGCTTCGTCCGACAGATAGGCCTGCTTGAAGCCGACCTTGTCGACATTGGGCAGCTTGATCATGCGGTCATAGTCGATGCAGCACAGGCCGAGATCGCCTTCCCAGAACACCACGGTCTGATAGAGCGGCACGTCGCAGAGCAGGCTGATCTTCTCGTTCTGGTGGCGCTGCAGATCGTGGTTCTTCGGCACGAGGTGGCCGTATTTCGTCTGCTGGTCGTCGTCGGTATAGGAACCCAGGCTGAAGGTCTTGAAGCGCACCTGGTCGAAGCCGATATTGTCGGCCCACTCCACCATCGCGTCGATCTGCTTTTCCGAATAGGAGGTCAGCAGCGTCTGCAGCACGGTCACCGTCTTGGTGATGCCGAGGCGCTGCTTGATGGCGAGGAAGTTCTCGATATTGGCTTTCACCTGCTCGAATTTCGAGCCGACGCGATAGGATTCCTGCGCCTCGGCGTCGAAGCCGTCAATGCACAGGTTGATGCGGCCAAGCCCGGCCTGGAGCATCTTCTCGATCAACTCGGAGGAGAGCTTGGTGGCGTTGGTCGAGACGAAGGTATCGTGCCCGCGCTCGTTGGCGTAGGCGATCATCTCGGGCAGCGCCTTGTTCATGGTCGGCTCGCCGGAGAAGTTGAAATACATCGCCGGCTTTTCCTTCTCGTCGACGAAATCGTCGACGATCTGCCGGAATATTTCCATCTTCATCAGGCCGCGTGGCCGCGTCATGGCGAAAGTGACCGGGCAGACGGGGCAGCGCAGATTGCAAGAATTGGTGACGTCGACGACGATGATCGTCGGCAATTTCTTGAAATAGCTGAGCGGAATATGGCTGGCGGCGTAGGTGAACGCCTTGCGCGCCAGGGGCGATTTCTGGATCTGGTCCGTCACCTTGTCGCGCATGCGGTGCAGCAGCTTGGGGGCGGCGGACTTGGTTCCAATCGCAGTCAGATCAAGCACGGTCTTCTCCATCCGGCACACCGGGTCAAGGCCGGTGGCTTGAGCCCGTGTGTAGCGCAGATTTGGCAGGAGTGCGACAGGCGGCGCTCAAATTCGAGTGATGGTGGTCCCGGCATGACGCGCCGTGCCGGATGCCGGGAAAGCACCCTTCAGAGCCGTACTGGATCCTCGCCATCGGCAGCGCCGTCCAAGCCCGCTCCGCTCGATGCGCCGCTTCCCGCGGCAATTCGGGAAGGCCTTCGCTGAGGGCCGGCACGGCGCGGCCCGCCGGAATGCGTCGTTGCAGGATCTTTGCTTCTCACTCCGCCGGTACGGGCGTTTCATCCAGCGTGTAGAGCGTGATCGGCTTGTCCCGGCCGACGATATGCAGATGCTTGCCATTCTGGCGGCGCAGCGACATGCCGGAGCGCTGCATCGCTTCCTCGGAGATCAGGCAGTCGGTCAAATAATCCTTGGTGGCGGCTTCCAGCCGGCCAGCAATGGTGACGGTGTCGCCGAGCGCGACCAGGCGCATGCCGCGTTCGCTGTCGCCGACACGGGCGATGATGGCAGGGCCGGAATGGATGCCGATGCCCACCCGCAGCGGGATCGAGAGCGCGGCTCCGAATTCGGTGTTGAGGCCTTCCACGCTCTTGAGCATGCCCCTGGCCGCCCGGATGGCATCGGCTGCGCCGCGGGAGGGCTCGTCGCCAAGGCCGAAGACCGCGATCAGCCCGTCGGCAGCAAAGGCATCGACGCGGCCGCCATGGGCTTCGGCGGCCTGGGTCATTTCCTGCACGAAGCGGTTCATCAACAGCACGATGTCGTAGGGAATCTGTAACCTCGTCATCGCATTGAAGGCGCGGATGTCGACGAAGAGCGCGGTGATCTCGCGTTCGGCGCCCCAGCGATAGAGATCATCGCCGCTGCGCCCGCGCATGCCTGTCGGCACGATCGGCAGCAGGATCTGCACGGAGATGTCGTGGTCGGGGCGAAGCTGACAGGCGAGGCGCACATTGGCGGGTGCCGAGATGCGCTCCAGCATGGTGCGCTCGGCCTTGCTCGGAGCCGGCAGGGCACTTGCGTCGGAGGTGACCGCCACCCGGCAGGTCGAGCAGCGCCCGCGTCCGCCGCATTGGGCGGGGTGGGGGATGGCATTGGCGCGGCTGGCTTCGAGCACGGTGGTGCCGCGCGGGATCTTGAAGGTGCCATGGCCGACATAGCGGATGGCGACCGTGCCGGAACGCAGCCGCAGTACGACCCGGAGAATCATCACGAAGGCAACGAAGGCGATCACGGCGGCAAGGCTGAGCAGCAGCCATTGCCCGGCAACGAGCAGGGCCATGGTGTGATCGGCGGCGATCGGTGAAGGCGCGCGGCCGGCGGCCTCGAGTTCTCGGCTGGCGGAGAAGAAGCCCGCCAGCGCCAGGGTGGGCAGCATGCCCATGCCCAGGATCAGCAGGTCCCGCCAGCGCGCATAGAAGGAGCGGCTGCGCAACACCTGGCCGATGCCGATGCAGCCATGGGTCCAGGCGCAGAGCAGCAGCAGGATCTGCTTGACCGGTCCGCCCTGCCAGATTCGCGCCAGCACCTCGCCATAGCTTTCGCTGTAGCCATAGAGCGAGGTGACACGCGTGCCCAGCACATGGGAGATCAGGAAATAGGGAATGGCCAGGCCGAGGGCGATCTGCACCAGCTCCTCGAGCGGCATGCGCGAGATGCGCCGCGTGGTCAGCCGCTTGAGCGCGAGCGCGGCATGGGTCAACAACGCTCCGTAGAGGAGCGCGGTGCCGCCATAGGACTGCCAGGCCCAGATGCGCCAGCGCTGCACGGCCTCCATGGTCGCTACGCCGAACACGCCGAGGGCGTGGTTGAGCAGGTGGGTGGTCACGAAGGCGAACAGCACGACCCCGGCCCAAAGCCGCAACTCGCGCTCCCGCGGCAATCGCCATTCGATTTGCCCGGGTGCGCTCTCGGTGTCGCTCATGCGGTCGAACTCGTGAAGATGAGTGCCGGGATGCGGCAGTCGGTCAAAGGGGTGGCCCCTGCGTCACTGAGGCAAAGCTCGTTTTAGCGAAAACGCGATTTTACTCTAGCTCTTTGTTTCCGAGCCAATCCAACGGATCGGCTGGAGCGTGTTTGCGATCCGCGGTGACGCCCTCGAGCATTCAGGCTTGAATGCCTGGGCGCCAGCCTGCCACTAGTGCATTTTCTGCAGCAGCGCGAGCAGGGCGTCGATCTCTTCCTCGCTGTTGTAATAGTGCGGGGAGGCGCGCACCAATGTCGGCAGATGGCGGGCGAGCGCATCGAGCAGAGTGCTGCCCGGCCTGGATATGCTGAGATTGATGCCGGCTTCGGTCGCGCGGCGGCGGACCTCCTCCGCCTCCAGGCCATCGACCGCGAAGGTGACGATGGCCGCCGGGTGCGGGCCGAGATCGAAGATGCGCAGGCGCGGGAGCGACCGCAAGCCCTCCCGCAGCCGCTGTGACAGCGCCAGGCAGCGTTCGCGAATCGCCTCGATGCCGACGGCGAGGGCGTAATCGGTGGCGACGCCCAGCCCGAGCCGCGCAGCGTAATTGTTCTCCCAACTCTCGAAGCGCCTGGCATCGTCGCGCAAGCGATAATGATCCTTGTCGACCCAGGTTGCGCCGAAATGATCGATCATGGGCGGCTCGAGCGTGAGGCAGAGCTTGCGGCGCACATAGAGGAAGCCGGTGCCGCGCGGCCCGCGCAGGAATTTGCGGCCGGTCGCGGACAGCATGTCGCAGCCGAGCGCCTCGACGTCGACAGGCATCTGTCCGACCGCCTGGCAGGCATCGAGAAGATAGGCAATGCCATGGCGCCGGGCCACGGCGCCCACGGCGGCGGCTGGGTTGACCAGTCCGCCATTGGTCGGGATCCAGTTGATGGCGATCAGGCGGACCCTGTCGTCGATCATGGCCTCGAGCGCGGCGGGGTCGAGCACGCCGTCGGCATCGTCGGGAATGACCTCGATCACCGCACCGGTTCGCTTGGCGACCTGCAGGAAGGCGATGTAGTTGGCGCCATACTCGGCCGTGGTGGTGAGAATGCGGTCGCCGGGCCGGAAAGGGAGAGCATAGAACGCCATCTGCCAGGCGACGGTGGCATTCTCCGTCAAGGCGATCTCGTCGCGGGCGCCGCCGACGAGGCGGGCCAGGCTGTCATAGACACTGTCGAGACGGGCTGCCGATTCTTCGGCGGCCTCATAACCGCCGATCTCGGCTTCGCGCCTGAGATAGGAGGTCATCGCATCGACCACTGGCGCCGGCATCAGGGCTGCGCCAGCATTGTTGAGATGGATGCGATTGGCGACACCGGGAGTTTCGGCACGAAGGCGATCGAGCGCAAGGGACATGGCGGTTCCTTAGGCGTCCCTCGATCCGATGGAGTCATCCGGAATCGCAAAGACGCGTCGAAACGGAATCGGAACGAAACTGCGTTTGAAACGCACCTCGCTCCAGGGGATGGCATGGCGCCATCTGCCCCCGAGTCCTGCCTGCCAAGCCTTCACAATGCAAGTAATTGTAGGTAAATTCGCCAAGCAAGATGTGGCCGCCGCAAAGCTGCAGCGGCTGGTTGAAGCGCACCCGTCAGGCGCCTCAATGCGTCAGGCGCTTCAATGCGTTAGGACGTGGGCGTCCTGCGTGGCGATCTGCATGACGCGGCGCGCCAGTTCCTTGGCGATCGACATCGAGAATTGCGGATTGTCCTGCATCATGCGCAGCAGGCAGTCCTTGTTGATGCGCATGACCGAAATCTCGGTATGAGCCCGCGCCGAGGTGAAACGGCGTGCGTCGCAAAGCACCGCGACTTCGCCGATCATGCTGCCCGGGCCTTCGGTGCCGACAGTGATGAGGCTCTCGCCGTTCTGGGCAAGAACTTCGACTTCGCCCTTGAGGATGACATAGGCAGCGTCAGGAATCTCTCCCACCTTGAAGAGATAGTCGCCCTTCTCGAAGGTCAACTGCTCGCTCATGCAGGCAAGCAGCCGCATCTTGCACGGATCTATACCCGTGAAGATCGCCGCGTTCCTGATGGTCTTGACTTCCAGATCGAGATCCAAGGTCCCTCTCCCCGCTCAACCCAAACAACCCCTCGTTGAGCAATCGAGGCAAAATCCAGCTGCAATCCAAGCATCATTTAGGCACTCTGCGCAAGAGTAACAATATCGCGAGTGACGATTCTTGATCCCTCGAACTCGATGATCCGGTCGAATCCCTCTGCCTGGCCGCTGCTCGGCAGGGTTGCAATCAAGGTGCGCCCCTGCATGGCGCTGCGCACGCTATGGAGAAGCTCCTCGGCTTCCGTGCTGGAAAAGGCCAAAAGCGCGTTCTCCATCACCAGAATCTGGGGATTGGCGACCAGGGCCCGGGCGATGGCGATGCGGGCGCGCTGCGCCGGCTGCAACTGCCAGCCATTCTTGCCGACTTCGAAATTCAGTCCGAGGGCGAAGATGTCCTTGTCGAGGCCGAGTTCCTCGACGACGGCGCGCGCCAGCGCGTAGACGCGCTCGGGAGCATTGGCGATGCCATAGCTGATGCGCCCGAACAGGATGTTGTCTCCCACCGGGGCGGCGCGCATGTAGCTGGCGGGATCGTAGAACTCGATCTCACCGCTGTAATGGGAGGGCAGGTGGGTACGGAAGCTGTGGCGAGCGCGCAGCACGCGCGCCATGAAAGCCTCGGTGACCAGACCCAGGCGATGGCGCGGCTCGATATAGGCAAGGCCCGCGCCGAGCAACCGCGTGCGCGCCGAGGATGAGAGCGCCCTCGTGGTGCCGCGTGCGTGCACGGAATCCACGATCTCCTGGAAGCGCGGCAGGTCCTCGGGGCGAATCGCCGAATAGCGCTCGAACACGGGATGTTCGGGCGGCAGACCGGCGAAAGTCTCCACGGCCATCTCCGCCACGCGCAGGCCGAAATCGATCAGGGGCTCGAGCAGGGCCTCGGCCTCGAGGATGGAGCGCATGAAATTATTGCGCTGCAGGGTGTCCATATGCAGCTTCTTGCCCTTGGGCACGCCGAAGAGCAGGTTTTCGCCGACAGAGGCGCCGGCGTTGTAGAGCTGGGGGTCGAAGGGATCGACCAGATGGGACATGCCCTTGCTCGCGAGGCGCTCGCGCACGACCTGGCGTGCCCGCACGAATCGCTCGAGGAAAGCGTCGCTATGGCTGTCGTCGAAGCGGCCGCGCACGCCGAAGCGGTTGATGTCCGCGAAGGCGCCGGCGGCGTCGAGCGCCCTGCGAATCGCGTCGTCGACCTCCTGCGGCCCGGCCACGCCCAGCGCCTGGTAGTCCGTCCAGTCGGCATCGGCTGAGATCAGCGGATTGCCGGACCGGCGTGCTTCGAGGAAGGTCTTGTATTGTACGTTGTCGGACACGAGCACCGAGATGTCGCCGAGGGCGGGCGGCCGGCGCTGGGCGGCGAACAGGATGTTGTCGCGGATGGAGCCGGGCGAGAGCAGGGCATCCGGGCCGACGAAGGACAGGATCTGGCTGAGTTCGAGGTCGGAGAACGCTGAAATTTCGGTTTCGCCGATCTTCACGCTGCCCTGATAGGCCAGGAACTGGCGGCCGACGATGCGGGCCATGATGTCCCGGCCGGAGCCGGCCGGCCCGACCAGGCCGATGTGACCAGGCCTTTCCAGCGTGAGGGAGAGACGGTCGAGCAGCGAGACGCCACGGGCATCCTGCACGCTAACCGAGGTAAGCTGGATCGGCGTGTCGGCGGGGGGAATCGCCGCGGTCTTGCCATTGGCCGGCGGCAGCAGGCGCTCGGGCGAGAACTGGGCGGCGACCTGCTCATATTTCACCTGCACGTCCTGGCGCTGCTGGTCCCAGGTGATGAGGTCGTTGATCGGCGCAGGAAGATCCTTGTAGGCATTGATCACGGCAATGAGGGAGCCGATGCTCACCGTGCCGATCACGGCAAAGTACCCGCCCACGGCGTAGAAGATGAAGGGCGTGAGCTGGGCCAGGAGGTTGTTGAGGAACTTGACCGCGAATTTGCGGCGGAACAGGTTGGCGCGGATCGTGTAGAGGCCACCCAGCCGGTCGCCGATCTCGGCCTCGACATAGCGCGTGGCGCCGAAGGTGTGGAGGGCGGGGGCCGTCTCGATCGCCTCGCCGATTCGCCCCGCGAGTTGGCGCGACGCCAGCTGGCGTTCGCGGCCGAGGCGGATCTGCTCGCGCCGCAGGATCGGGATGATGATCGCCTGGGCCAGCACCACGACGAGGGCGGCCAGGCCCAGGCTCGGGCTCTGCATCAGGATGAAGAGCAAAGCGGTGCCGGCCTGTGTGATCAGGAAGATCGGCTGGATGAAGGCATCGCCGATGAAGCCGCCGATCGGGTCGACTTCGTCCTTGATCATCCCGGCCACCTCGGCCGGCTTCAGGGGAGCGATGTCCTCGGGCCGGAAGCGCATCAGGATCGAGAACAGATCGAAGCGCAGGCGCCTGAGCATGCGCTCGCCCAATATGCCCTTGCGGATGTTGATGACATATTTGAAGGCGCCGTTGATCAGCACCAGCACCAGGAACCACAGGCTGAGCGCGAACAGGAAAGGTATCCGCGTGAGCTCGAGGCCGTCGAAGATCCGCCAGGTGGCGCCGCCGAGGAAATCGGGCAGCGAGAGCGACATCTCGAACAGGCGCGCCGTCTTGTTGCCGCCTTCGAAGGCGCCGTTCTGAATCGCCTGGTTGACGATGTGCTTGGGGACTTCCAGCGATATCCAATAGAAGGGCAGGGACACAAGAATCACCAGCAGCAGGAAGATCTGCTCGCCGCGCGAGTGCCGCCAGACATATCGAAAGAGGCTAGGGTCCAACGGGTGACACCTGTTTTCCAGTGTCGTGGAAGTAGGAGCTTGCAGGGCATCCGTCAACGAGGCTGCCATGTTAGCTGACAAAAGCTTGTTACATAATCATGTTTAGCGTTCGTATTCGCGTGTCGTGGCTGCCAGGGTTGGCAGGTGCAGGTGGGCGTTCATTGCACTGAGAATGCCGCCATCTGCCCGTTGTCGCTGCGACGCGGTATGTTTATGATGAACTCGAAGTGGTATCGGATGGTGGCGGTGCTGCTTGGCTGGCCGCGCTGTTTGGCGCGAGCCGCTATACGGCGTCGATCAGGATCGAATTGGGTATTAATGCGTAGAGCATCCAGCAAAGGCTCGGGGGGCTAGTCGTCATGTTGCATCAGCCCGGGCCGGGAATATCCCGTCGCGCGCAACGCAGCTCCGGCGGCCCGCGCGTGATGATCTACAGCCATGATACTTTTGGCCTTGGCCATCTCAGGCGCTCGCGCGCCATCGCCAACCGCCTGGTCGAACGCCACCCCGACGCCTCGATCGTCATCATCTCCGGCTCCCCGGTGATCGGCAGCTTCGAATTCGGCGACGGGGTCGACTATGTGCGCGTGCCTGGCGTGGTCAAGCATGCCGATGGCAACTACACCACCCTCAGCCTCAACCTGTCGCTCGACGAAGCGGTGGCGATGCGCGAGGGCATCATCCTGCAGACAGCCCGCGCATTGAAGCCGGACCTGGTGATCGTCGACAAGGAGCCGACCGGTTTCCGCGGCGAATTGCTGCCGGCGCTCGAGGAACTGCACCGGGCCGGGGCCCGTATCGTACTCGGTGTGCGCGACGTGATGGACGACCCTTCGGTGCTGGCGCCGGAATGGGAGCGCAAGGGCGCCGTCGATGCGCTGGCGCGCTATTACGACGACGTCTGGGTCTACGGCCTGCGCGAGATCTACGAACCGCTGGCCGGGCTTGACCTGCCCGAGCATGTCCGTCGGCGCATCGTCTATACCGGTTTCCTGCGCCGCGAACTGCCGCCTCAGCCGCAATTGATCCGCTATCCCAAGCTGACCAAGGGCCCCTTCGTGCTGGTCACCACCGGCGGTGGCGGCGACGGGCATGAACTGGTCGACTGGGTGCTGTCGGCCTATGAGCGTGATCCCGGCATTCCGACCCCCGCTCTGCTGGTGTTCGGGCCGTTCGTCGCCCGCGACCGCCGTGGCCCCTTCATGGAACGCATTGCCCGCCTGCCCAACGTCGATGCCATCACCTTCGACGCCAAGATCGAGCATCTGATGGTGAAGGCCCAGGGCATCGTCTCGATGGGCGGCTACAACACCTTCTGCGAGATCCTCTCGCTCGACAAACGGGCATTGATCGTGCCGCGCACCACGCCCCGGCGCGAGCAGACGATCCGCGCCGAGCACGCCACCCGCCTCGGGCTCGTCTCCATGCTGGACGGCAACAACCTCAATCCCGGCGCCCGCCGCGATCCGCTGGAGATGGCGCAGGCCATCCGCAACCTGCATGACCAGCCCTTGCCGTCCAAGGCATTCCTGCCCCATCTGCTCGATGGCCTCGACCGCATCGAGCAATTGGCGACACCCTGGTTCGAGGCCAGGTCAGGCGCGGTCCCGCTGGGGCGCGTTGCCGGAACCTGACCATTTCCCGGGCGCTCGAGAAAAGTCCCTGCTAAAGCGAGCAGTTACCAACAAAGCTTTTCCGTGACCGGATCTTGATGTCATCAACCCGCACTCCCATTGCCATCGTCGTCAAGGGCTATCCCCGCCTGTCAGAGACCTTCATCGCCCAGGAGGTCCTGGCGCTGGAGCAGGCGGGCTTCGCCTTCGAGATCTGGTCGCTGCGCCAGCCGACGGACGGGGCCGTGCACATGCTGAACCGGCAGATCAAGGCCCGGCCGGTCTACCTGCCCGAATATCTGCACCAGGCCCCGCTGCGGGTGCTGGCGGGGGCGGTCAGCGCCCTCAAGCGTCCCAGGCTCTTCAAGCTGATGGGGCTGTTCGCGCGCGATCTCAGGCGCGATTTCAGCGCGAGCCGGGGCCGCCGCCTCGGCCAGGCCCTGGTGATGGCGCGCGAGCTTGATCCGGCTGTCAGCCATATCCATGTGCATTTCCTGCACACGCCGGCCTCGGTGGCGCGCTACGCCGCCTTGCTCACCGGGCGGACCTTCAGCTTCTCGGCGCATGCCAAGGACATCTGGACCACCACCGATTGGGAGAAGCGCGAAAAGATCGCCGACAGCCTATGGGGTGTCACCTGCACGCGTGGTGGCGTCGAGGCCTTGCAGCGACTGGCGCCGGCTGGGGATCCCGAGCGTGTCAGCCTGCTCTATCACGGCCTCGATCTCGGCCGCTTCCCGCTGCCGCCGGCCGTGCGCCCATCCCGCGACGGCAGCAGCGCCGAGGCGCCGGTGGAGATCGTCACGGTCGGGCGCGCGGTGGCCAAGAAGGGGTTCGACGATCTGCTCGCGGCACTGGCGCGGTTGCCTCCGAGCCTCCATTGGCGCCTCACCCATATTGGCGGCGGCGAGCTGCGCAAGGCGCTGCAGGCCCAGGCCGAGAGCCTTGGCCTGTCCAACCGAATCACCTGGCGGGGGGCGCTGGCGCAAAGCGATGTGATCGAGGCCCTGCGCATGGCCGATCTGTTCGTGCTGCCCTGCAAGGAAGGCGAGGGCGGCGACCGCGACGGACTGCCCAATGTGATCATGGAGGCGGCGACCCAGGCTCTGCCGATCCTCTCCACGCGTTTTGCCGGCGTGCCGGAATTCGTGCGCGAGGGCGAGGAAGGGCTGCTGGTGCCGCCGAGCGATCCGGCAGCCCTCGCCGAAGGGTTGCGTTCCCTGGCCGAAGATCCCGTCTTGCGCCATCGCCTGGGAGCCGGCGCTTATCGGCGGGTGCGCGAAGTCTTCTCTTTCGAGACCGGCATTGCGGCGCTCGCCGGCAAGTTCGACGCGGTGCTGGCTGGACAAGGCGCGGCCGTGGTATCGGCACCGACCCTGGCGGAGCAGGGTTCGTGAGTCGCCTCGACAGTTTCATCCGCCGGGTCAGCGCCCAGCGCGACGTGCTCGACCATGTCTGCGGCCTGATCGACGGGCTGCCCGGCCCGGTGCTCGAACTTGGGCTCGGCAATGGGCGGACCTTCGATCATCTGCGCGAGAGACTGCCAGGCCACCGTATCATCGCCTTCGACCGAGCCCTCGGTGCGCATAAGAGCTCGGTGCCGCCTGAGGACGATCTCGTGCTCGGCGAAATCCGCGAGACCGCTGCCCGCTTCACCGGCATTGGCGCGGCGCTGGTGCATGCCGATATCGAAACCAATTATGCCGAAGTCGACGCCGAGACGATGCGCTGGCTGCCGCCTTTGGCCGCCGACCTGCTGCAGCCCGGCGGCGTCGTCGCCAGCGGCCTGCCATTGCGGCATTCCGCGCTCCAGCATCTCGATCCGCCGGCCGACGTGCCGGCCGGGCGCTATTTCCTCTATCGGCGCACCGTGTAGGGACGCCTGGAAGCACGAGCGTCTTCGTCCGCTACCGGGATCATTGAATCTTACGAATTTCGTAGGATGATGGCGGCAATGAACTCAAGCGGCAGGCGGGTCCCTTGTCGGCGCTTCCCCTTTCCCAGCGTATGCGCTCGCTCCAGCGTCGGCTGCGGCTCCTCGCCGGACTGGTGCTGCTCGTCTTCGTGACGATGCATCTCGTCAACGCTGCCCTCGGCCTGATGTCCATCGAGGCCATGGAACAGGCCAAGCCGTTTCTGCAACTGCCCTGGCGCACCATGCCGGGCCTGGTGCTGCTGTCGGCCGCGGCCCTGGTGCATGGCGTTCTCGGCCTCATGGCGATTGCCGGACGACGGAGCCTGGCTTTGTCGCGCACGGACTGGCTGCAGATCGTTCTGGGCCTGTTCGCCACCCCCCTTTTGATCAATCATATCCTGTTCGCGCAGGTGTTCGGCCTGATCGACGCCGGGTTCAAACCCGATTTCGGCCTGGTGCTGGCAGCCTATTGGCATTTCGCGCCCGCCAATGCGCTGCTGCAGGTGCTCGCCGTGGTGGTGGTCTGGGTGCATGGCGCGGTAGGGCTCTATACCTGGCTGGTGCTCAAGCCGATCTGGCGGCGCCTCGGCCTGATCCTGACGCCGCTGTTCTTCATCCTGCCCGTGGCCGCCCTGCTCGGCTTTGTACAGGGCGGCAAGGATGCCATGGCCAGGCTTGCCGCCGAGCCCGAATGGCAGGCAGCGATCGCCGCCAGTATGGCGCGTTTCGGTCATGCCGAGGCTGAGATCGGCGCCATCCGCAACACGACCCTGCTGGCCTATGTCGCCCTGGTGTTGCTGGCCTGCGGCGTGATGGTGAGGCGCGTGCTGGGGAATCGGCAGCAGGTGGTCAGCGTGCACTATGACGGCGATCTTCTCGGCCAGGGGCGGCCCGGCCTTTCCCTGCTCGAGATCAGCCTGTCCAGCGGCATTCCCCATGCCCATGTCTGCGGCGGCCGGGGCCGGTGCGGAACCTGCCTGGTCGCCGTGGACGAGGGGACGGCCAATCTATCGCTGATCGGTGCCGACGAACGGGCGACGCTGGCACGCATCAAGGCGGGCGCCAGCCAGCGCCTGGCCTGCCAGGCCCGATTGCTGGGCGAGTCCGTTTCGATCAGCCGCATGCACCCGGCCTATGCCGACGTCACCGCGGCGCGCGATCCCGCCGGCTGGGCGGCAGCTTCGGCCGGCGGAGCCATATCGCAGACCTTGCCATCGCAGGCCGTGCCATGAGCAAACGCAGCATCGTCGCCTTCCTGGCATGCGCTTCGGCCGCCGGCCTGACCCTGCAGCGGGCGCGGGCGGAAACCCTCGGCACTGCCGCGCTGATCCAGGACCAGACGGTCCAGCAGGGGCAGCTTTCGGCCTTCGTGGCCACTTTGCTGCAGGCCGCCAAGCATCGCCTCTCGGGCATCGCCAGCAGCCTGGCTCTGGCGCCCGGCGAGTTCGCGCGCCTTGTCTCGGAAGTCTCCACCGCGATGCCGACCGGCAACGGCATCGTCACGCTGACCTATGGCCTCATCCTGGTCATCGTCGGGGCGGGGGCCGAATGG
The DNA here is from genome assembly GCF_056754975.1 of Labrys sp. HAY1-8F. Lineage (NCBI taxonomy): Bacteria > Pseudomonadati > Pseudomonadota > Alphaproteobacteria > Hyphomicrobiales > Xanthobacteraceae > Labrys > Labrys sp. HAY1-8F. The sequence continues at coordinate 3,411,648 of NZ_JBPGWZ010000002.1, forward strand.
CTCTATTGGACCTATGCCACGCCGGCGGTGATCGCGCTGGAGGCGGCCGCCCTCACGAGCCGCCGGGAGGCATTCAGTCTCGCCATGCGGCGCCTCGCCTTGCGTGCTTTCGGCCTGGTGCTGTTCGTGGTGGCCATCGTCGGCGCCGCCGCCTATTTCGACTGGCCGGCCGGCTTCGACGGCTTCGTGATCGCCTCGATCCTGCTCATCGTGTTCGTGCGCCTGGCCTGGCTCGTGGCTGACGTCATCGCCGCGCCCGGCCATCCGCAATTGCGGCTCGGGGACATCGATCCCGCCCATGCGCAGCGCTTCGTGGCCGGCTTTGTCGGCATGGCCTTCCTGCTCGCCCTCAGCCATCTCCTGCCCGAACTCCTGGAATATGTCGCTGGCGCGCCCCACGCGGCCTCGGCCGTCCGGGTGATATCAGCCACCCTGATCACGCTCATCGTGCTGGTCGCCGTTCTGACGGGGCTGAGATGGGGACGGGCCGCCGCCAGGGCGAGTGGCCGCCTGCCGCGCTTTCCCTATGGCTTCCTCGCCGCCGCGCTGATCCTCGGCATTTACGGCGTCTGGCTCGCGGCGGGCAGCCCACTCGCGACGCTGTTGGCGATCCTGGTCATCGTCGCGGCGGTGCAGGCGTGGCTGCGGCGCTGGGTGTTCTTCTACTGGCCCGAGGAGATGACGCCCGACGGCAGCACGATCGGCGCCGGCCTCATCCCGAACATCGTGCTGTCCATGTCGCGTTATGTCGTGGTGCTGCTCGGCATCGGCGCCGCCCTCATCGCCCTGGATGCGCCGATGCGCAACATGGCGGGGGGCGACAGCCCGCTGATGCGCTTCGTGCTGCATCTGCTCGGTGTCGCCGGCCTGGCGCTCGTCATCAATGTCGGCTGGGTCGCCATCCGCGAATTGATCGACCGGCGCCTGCGCGCCATCGGGCCTTTCGATCCCCATGCGGAGCCCGGCCCCAATGCGCGCCTGCGCACCCTGCTGCCGCTGCTGCGCATGACCAGCGCCATCGTCCTGCTGGTGCTTCTGGTGCTCTCCGCCCTGTGGACCCTGGGCATCGAGATCACGCCGCTGCTGGCCGGAGCCGGCGTGCTCGGCCTCGCCGTCGGTTTCGGGGCCCAGGCGCTGGTGCGCGACATCATCGCCGGCATCTTCTACCTGGTCGAGGACGTCTTCCGCATCGGCGAATATATCGAGAGTGGCTCGAGCACCAAGGGCACGGTGGAGCGCATCACCTTGCGTACCGTGGCGCTGCGCCACCACAACGGCCCCTTGCATTTCGTGCCCTATGGCTCGCTCGGCACGGTGCGCAATAATTCCCGCGACTGGGTGATCGAGAAGTTCAACCTGCCATTGCCCGTGGCCGTGGATTCCGAACAGGTCCGCAAGATCATCAAGAAGGTGGGCGAGGGCATGCAGGCCGACCCCGATATCGGCCCGCTGATACGCGAGCCGCTGAAAGCCAAGCTCTATCGCATCGATCCCGGCATCAAGATCTTCCGTTGCAAGTTCCAGACCGCACCGGGCAAGCAGTTCGATGTTCGGGCCGAGGCCTTCAAGCGCATCGAGACCGCTCTCAAGGCCGCCGGTATCTCTTTCGCCGACGGCCTGCAGACGGTGGTAATCCCGGGATCACAGGCATTCCCGGGAACACAGGTGTTTCCGGGCGGGCAGCCGGCCGTCGCCTGAGGGGTCGGCTCTTCAGACACCGCCTCTGCAGCATTCTGCTCAAAAGCGCCTTGCCCTCGTGATCCGGTAGACGGAGGCGGGCGGCAGGTTCCAGAAGGCGCCGCCGATGCGCTCGGCCTGCAGGCCGAGCTCTGCGAGGACGGCGCGGGGAACGGGGCAGCGCGGCCCATAGGTGAACTGGTAGAAGGCCCCGTCCGGACGCAGATAATGGAAAGCGCCTGATACGATGTCCGCCACCTTGTCCGGCGGCATCGAAAGCAGCGGCAGGCCGCTGACCACGGCGCCGACGGGGCTGCCCTGGAACAGCGCATGCCGGGCGAGATGAGCGGCGTCCATCGATACGACTCGAGCCCGCGGAAAGCGGTTTCCCAGCATGTGGGCGAAATCGGTGCCGAACTCGATCAGCGTCAGGTCGCTTTCGGCGACGCCGCGCGCCAGCAAGGCGCGGGTGAACACGCCGGTGCCGGGCCCGAGTTCCAGCACGGGGCCGTGTGCCGGTGAGATCTCGCGGGTCATCACTCGGGCTAGCGCGTCGCTGGAGGGGGCTACGGCGGCCACGCGCAGCGGGTTCGTCACCCAGGCGCGGAAGAAACGGGAGAAATCGGCACAGGACGTGCCCGGATCGGTCAAACGAAGCTCGGCTGATGGTTCGGCCATGTCACACCTGTCAGTTCTTCGGAAATGGTCCAGAGTCGGGCTGCTAGGGTCGGGTCGCGGGCCTTGTCGCCGATCCTGGCGTCCCCGACCGGCCCCTTGAGTTCGAACATGTTCTGTGGGCCGTAATAGCCTGATGGCCTGGCCTCGGGCGATGTCGCCGCGAACAGCGTCGGCAGCGCGCCTTCGGCGGCAGTTTGGGACATCAGCGGTTGCATCAGCCGGGTCAGCCACGCCATTGGATGGGGCCTGTTACGGCCGAGGCGCGGACCGCTGCTCTGCAGATCCGTGACGGCATAGCCGGGGTGGGCGGCATTGCTGATCAGGCCCCAGCCGAAGGCGTCGCTACGCCGCTGCAACTCGAAGGCGAAGAGGATCATGGCGAGCTTGGACTGGGCGTAGGCCCGCCAGGGCTTGTAGCTTGTACGCCATTGCAGATCGTCGAAGTGGATATCCGCCAGCAGCCGGTGTGCCCCACTGCTGAGATTGACGATGCGAGGGGCCCTGCCCCGGCGCAGCAGGGGCAACAGCCGGCCCGTAAGAGCGAAATGGCTGAGATAATTGGTACCGAATTGCAGCTCGAAACCATCCCGGGTCTCGTGCCGGACGGGTGGTGTCATCACGCCGGCATTGTTGACGAGGAGATCCAGCCCCTCCTGCTCATCGTCCAGGCGATCGGCAAAGGCGGCAACCGCACCGAGATCCGCGAGGTCGAGGTCGGCGTAACGGATGATGGCGGTGGGGCATCGAGCGCGGATACGCACGAGCGCCTGCTGCCCCTTGGCCGGATTGCGGCCGGTCAGCAGGACCTCGGCGCCCGCCTGCGCCAAGGCCAGGGCCGTCTCGTAGCCGAGGCCGCCGGTCGCGCCGGTAATCAGCACACGCCGGCCCTGCTGGGGCGGCACGTCGCGCGTGGTCCAAGACCCGTTGGTTGTGCTCATGATTGTCAAGCCCTCAGCAAAGCTGGGAATTGGGCGCGGGCGAAACCGGTCGGCGCGCCGAGGGGGCCCATTCGGCTGCCGTGCTCCGCCGGACGGTTTCGGGCTGGCGGAAGGCCTGAAACACTCCGCCACCGAGCATGAGGCGGCGCGGCGACTCCTGGCGGCCGGAAAGCTCCACCACCAGCCGGGCAATCTCGTCGGGGGCGTCCGGCTGCAAGGCGGTAACCTTGACACCGAAGGGCCCGACGTCTCGGGCCAGAGCCGCGGTAAAGCCGGGTGTGGCGACGCGTCCACCGAGGGAGGAGATATTGATGATATGGCCGGCCCGCTGGTTGCGCATCACCGGCAGGGCGGCCCGGATCAGATTGACCGTGCCGAGGAAATTGGTCTCGCTTCGGGCAGCGAGACCCTCGTCGCCGGCCTGCGCGAGGGGCGTCGGATGAGCGTAGCCGGCCGTGTTGACCAGCACGTCGAGGCCGCCATAGGCCGCTTCAGCGACCATGACGGCGCGATGGGCATGGGCCGGATTGGTGACGTCGAGCGCTGGATTGAGCAACCTGTCGCCATAACGTTCCCTGAGATCGGCAAGGCGCTCCGGATCGCGCGCCGTCGCCACCACCTTATTGCCTGCGGCCAGCGCCGCTTCGAGGATCGAACGCCCCAGCCCGCGGCCGGCACCCGTGATCAGCCAGATCTTAGACATGGTTCACTTCCCGTTTCGGTGAATAAAGAGTGTGTGCTCACTCATTTAACGTGTAAAAGAGTTCTGTGACTAAGGTCGCCTTAGCTGCCCAGGCCGCCCCAGAAGATCTGGAAGCCGGCCTGCTTGTAGGCTTCCCGCCCATCCGGATCCCGCGCGGTGAATTCCAGGGTCGTCTCTGCGAGCGCCTCAAACGCGGCGCTCAGGAAAGCCATCGGCTGATCCCGGAGCGGGCCCAGCGCGTGGGCCTGTTCGAAAGCAGCGCTGACGTCACGAAAGGCTGCGTGGCCTGCCTGCCTGCTGGCCGGTGTGATGCGCTCGGATACGCCGAGTTGGCGCATGGCCTTGCGTTTCACCGGATATTTCGCGCCCCAGTCGATCCAGTGGCTCCAGATGTGCCAGGCACGCTCCCTTATGCTGGCATCGGGGGCGAAGCCCTGCATGATGGACCCGCCGAGTTCGGTCTTGAGGGTGAGATAGAGCTGGTTGAGCAACTCGTCCTTATTGGCGAAATATTTGAACAGCGTGCCCTCGGCGATCTCCGCGCCCTGGGCGATCTTCGCCGTCGGTGCACCGATCCCCATGGCCGCCACCAGCCTGGTGGCGGATACCAGGATCGCCTGGCGCTTTGCTTCGCTGAGAGGACGGGCCACGGTTCGGTTTCATTTGAGTGAGTACATACTCATTTATAGAGATCCTAACGGATTCCGTCAAGATCGAAGATGCGGAGCGTTGGCTTGCAGTCTCGATAGGGGCGGACCACAATGCCGCCGCCAAGGGGCAACGCTGTCGGAGCGAAGAAGATTCGGCCGCTTCAATCGGGGTCACACCGGGATTTGCGGACCGTATCAGGCCTGGAACCGCGATAGGATGGCGGTGTCCGGACCGGGAGGGGATTGGATGCCAGTCGAGGTTTGCCTGAGGCGCATGCGTCCTATCGGGCGAGGTGGCTAGTGGACATTCCGCGCCTGCCCGCCTTGCGATCCTACCATTCCTGGATCGCCAACGAGACCCTGGAGGACTATTCGCTGCGCTATGCGGCTAGGTCCTTCCGGCGCTGGTCCCCTTTTGTCATCGCCAATACGGCGCTTGGCGGCATCTCCTTCCTGGCGCTGGAGGCGATCGGCGGCACCATCACGCTCAGCTATGGTTTCGCCAACGCCTTTCCGGCCATCCTGGTCACCTGCCTGTTCGTGTTCGTGACCAGCCTGCCGATCGCCTATTATTCGAGCCGCTACAACATCGACATGGACCTGCTCACCCGTGGGGCTGGCTTCGGCTATATCGGCTCGACCATCACCTCGCTGATCTACGCTACCTTCACCTTCATTTTCTTCGCCCTCGAAGGGGCGATCATGGCGCAGGCGCTGAAGCTCTTCGCCAATGTGCCGCTGGTGCTGGGCTACATCATCTCCTCGCTGGTGATCATCCCGATCACCTTCATGGGCGTCACCATGATCTCGAAGCTGCAGATGATCACCCAGCCCGTCTGGATCGTCCTGCACCTGCTTCCCTTCGTCTATGTCGCCATCGGCCATCCCGGCACGCTCGGTGAATGGGTCGCCTTCGCTGGCAGCGCGGCAGGCGGCGGGGGCTTCAACCTCCTCGCCTTCGGTTCTGCCATCGGCGTGCTTGGTGCCTTGTCGATCCAGATCGGCGAGCAGGTCGACTTCCTGCGCTTCCTGCCGGACAAGACGGAAGAAAATCGCTGGCGTTGGTGGACGGCGGTGATCGCGGCGGGGCCAGGCTGGATCGTGGTCGGCGGCTTCAAGATCCTGTGCGGCAGCTTCCTGGCCGTGCTGGTGGTCAGCTCGGGCCTGTCGCAGGTGACCGCGCTCGAGCCCGTTCACATGTATATCAAGGCCTATGAGTATGTGAGCGCCGATAGCGCCGTGGTGCTGGCGGTCGCCGTGGTGTTCGTGCTGATCTCGCAGGTCAAGATCAACGTCACCAACGCCTATGCCGGCTCGCTCGCCTGGTCGAACTTCTTTTCGCGAGTCACCCACTACCATCCCGGACGGGTGGTCTGGCTGGTCTTCAACATCCTGATCTCGCTCCTGCTGATGCTGCTCGGCATCTTCCAGACCCTGGCGCTGGTGCTGGCCGTCTATTCCATCATCGCCTCGGCCTGGATCGGCTCGATCTTCGCTGACCTCGCCATCCTCAAGCCGCTCAAGGTCAGCCCGCCCTTCACCGAGTTCAAACGGGCCTATCTCCACAATTTCAACCCGGTCGGCTGCGGCTCTATGGCGCTCGCCTCCATCGTCGCCGTGCTCTGCTTTGTCGGCAGCTTCGGAGCATTGGCGGAAGCCTATGCGGCGCCGATCGCCTTCTTCACCGCCCTTACCAGCGCAGTACTCATCGGTGTGGCGACTGGGGGGCGTTATTATCTCGCACGTCCGCGGGAGGAAGTGGCTGCTCGCCGGCAGGCTATCGTCAAATGCGAGATCTGCGGGCTCGACTACGAGCGCCCGGACATGGTGCATTGCACCTTCTACGATCGGCCGATCTGCTCGCTGTGCTGCAGCCTGGATTCGCATTGCCACGATGTCTGCAAATCGCCCGGCGGCGTGTTGGAGGATTCGCGCTCGCGCTATTTCGGGCGCACGCTGATCGGCAAGATCGCCCCGCATATGGGCCAGCGCCTGCTCAAGGTCGGGGGGGTGGGGTTCGCGCTGACCATCGTTACCGCCGCGGTGTTCCTGCTCACCTACCGCCTGATCGAACCCGGCGCCGAGGAGCCGCATCTCGACAGCGGCGCCCTGCTGCTCCGGGTCTTCCTGGCCCTCCTCCCCCTGCTCGGCATCGGCGCCTGGTGGATCGTACTCTCGCACGAAAGCCGCGAGCTTGCCGAGCGTGACCTGGTCGCTTCGCTGGAGCGCCTGCACCAGGCTCAACAGGAGCTGGCGAGCAATGAGCGCCTGGCCGCGATCGGCCAGATGACGGCCACGGTGAGCCATGAATTGCGCAACCCGCTCGGTACGCTGGTGACCTCGGCGGATGTGCTCAGGCGTTCGCTGCGCGACGCCAGCGAGCCGGTGATGGGCGAACTGCAACGTCTGCAGCGCAATGCCTGGCGTTGCGTGCGCATCATCGAGGACCTTCTCGATTTCTCGCGCAAGCGGCCGCTGGTGCTCGCGCCCGTCGCCATCGACGCCTGGGTCCGCCAGCAGGCCGGCGAGCAGGATGCGGCCACCCGCGCTCTGATCACCCTCGATCTCGAGGCCGATTGCGCCGTGCCGGCGGATGCCGAGCGGCTGCGCCAGGCTTTTTCCAATGTGCTCGTCAATGCGGTGCAGGCCTGCGAGGGCAAGGTGGAGGACGAGGGCGCCATCACCATCGCGACGCGCCGGGAAGGGGATCGGGTGGTGCTTGGTATCGCCGACAAGGGCAGCGGCATGTCCCCGGAGGTAGCTGTTCGTATCTTCGAGCCCTTGTTCAGCACCAAGGCCTTCGGCGTCGGGCTCGGCATGCCGCTGGTCAAGCGTATCCTCGAACAGCATGGCGGCGAAGTCAGGGTCGAGAGCGAGGCCGGCGAGGGCACGCTGATATCGCTGGTCCTGCCCTGCATTCCGGCGACCCGGCCATGAAGGACGAGGACAGTGAACTGCCCGCCGACATCATCGGCGCGTCGGGGGCTTCCTCCGGTGGCGAAGAGGCGGATACGCGCTGCGTGCTGATCGTCGACGACGATGTCGATTTCGCTTCCAGCCTTGCCGGCCTGCTGAGCCTGGAAGGCTATCATACCCCGATCGCGCATGATCCGGCGGCGACCCTGGACATGCTTGCTCGCGAACGTATCGCCGTGGCGCTGGTCGACGTCCGCCTCGGCATCGGCGATGGAGTCGATCTCGTCCGCGCGCTGCGCCAGCGCAATCCCGATCTCGTCTGCGTGATGGTCACGGCCTATGCCTCGATCGAGACGGCGGTGGAGGCTCTCAAGGCGGGCGCCTATGACTACCTCTCCAAGCCCTTCTACACCGAGGAATTGCTGGCGTTGCTCGATCGCTGCTTCGAACGCATCCGCCTGGTGGAGGAGAAGAGCCGGATTGCCGAACGTCTGCGCCAGACCCAGCGCCTGGAGGCGATGGGGCAGCTCGCCAGCGGCATCGCCCACGACTTCAATAACATCCTGGCCGTGCTCTATTCCAATCTGCGCTGGCTGCAGGAGCGGCTCAACGGCCAGCCGGAGCTGCACGAACTCGTTGCCGATGCCCTGGATGCCGCGCGGTCCGGCTCGGAGCTGGCGTCGCGCCTGCTGAGCTTCGGGGCGAGGCGCATCGAGGAAACGGCGGTCGTCGCTCTCGGCACGGAATTGCCGCCCTTGATGCGCGTCCTCAATCGCACGCTGGGCGACAAGGTGGCGGTTGTCCTCGAGGTCGCGCCCGATCTCCATCCGGTCGAGATCCCCACCGGCCAGCTCGAATCGAGCCTGCTCAATCTTGCCCTCAATGCCCGCGATGCCATGCCCGAAGGCGGGCGCCTTACCTTTGCAGCCAGTAATATCCTGGTGGCGGCCGAAGACGCGCGCGTGGCCTCTGGCCTGCTGCCGGGTGCCTATGTTCTGCTGTCGGTGACCGATACCGGCCAGGGCATGCCGCTGGCGGTCCGGCGCCGGGCCCTCGAACCTTTGTTCAGCACCAAGCCATCCGGGGAAGGCAACGGCCTAGGCCTTGCGATGGTCGATGCCTTCGTGCGCCAGGCCGGCGGGCGCCTCGGCATCGTCAGCACGCCGGGCGAGGGCACCACGATCAACCTCTATCTGCCACAGGCGCGGCTGGCAGGCGGGGGATGAGGGGTGCTTACGCGCCTACTCCCGCGCTTCGGCTGCGAACATGTAGCCGACGCCGCGGATGGTCTTGATGTATTGGGCGTCGCGCACATCGTCGCGCAGCTTGCGGCGAATCTTGCCGATCAGCACGTCGATGCTGCGGTCATAGGGCGTCCAGTTGCGATTGGCGACGATGTCGAGGATCTGGTCGCGCGAGAGGATACGCCCGCGCCGCTCGACCAGGGCGGACAGGATCTGGAATTCCTGGCTGGTCAGGCGCACGCGTTCGCCCTGCGGCGAGCAGAGTTCGTAGCGCGAGGGATCGAGCTGCCACCCGGCGAAGCGGATGGCGGGGGAGGCGCTGTGCTCCACCGTTTCGGGCAGGTTTATGCGTCGGGTGAAGCGGCGCAGCACGGTGCGGATGCGGGCCAGCAATTCGCGCGGCTCGAAGGGCTTGGTGATGTAGTCGTCGGCGCCCAGTTCCAGGCAGACCACCTTGTCGATGGTGCTGCTCTTGCCGGAGAGCATGATCACCGGCAGGTCGTATTGGCTGCGCAGCGTGCGCGCCAGGCTCAACCCGTCTTCCCCGGCGGGGAAGGTGAGGTCGAGAATCACCAGGTCGAAGCTTTCGTCCGCCATGGCACGGCGCATGGCCCGCCCCTCATTGGCGCTGGCGGTGGCATAGCCCTCGCTCGCCAGGAATTTCTCCAGAAAGCGGCACAGCCGATGATCGTCATCGACCACGAGGATGCGAGGCTTGGCGTCGGCGGCTGGCATGGCGGCAGGATAGTCGCAATGCCGCCTGTGGTCGAGACGGGCAGCGGGACATGGCGGTAGCGTATAGGGCCCAGGCCGGGGTTCTTGTGCCAATTCCGCTGAAAAACCGGGGGGTATGGCCAAGGGACGGTCAATTCGGCGCTTACCTTCGTCTTTCCCGGTTACAAAAAATTACACAAACCGTGGTCGGACGATTCATGGTGGTTACAGGGCGCTCCTAGGCTTCCCCTGCACGAACGGCCCGGCTGCCCCCTTGTGGCGCGGGCACAGAACATCGTGACGGTTCGGCCCGGAGTACCCCGCAGGCCGGCCCCAGGAGGAGGAACCGATGCCCAAGACCGTATTCTCCGTCGATCTGAAAAAAGCTCCCGAGGACCAGGCGATCAAGACCCATAATCGCTGGCATCCCGACATCCCGATGGTCGAAACCTTCAAGCCCGGCGCCGTTTTCCGCGTCGAATGCTATGACTGGACCGGCGGCCAGATCGGCAACAACAACAGCGCCAACGACATCCGGGACGTCGACCTCACCCGCGTGCACTATCTTTCCGGCCCCTTCGGCGTCGAAGGCGCTGAGCCCGGCGACCTTCTGGTCGTCGACATTCTCGACATCGGCGCCCTGCCCGATTCGGAATGGGGCTTCAACGGCCTGTTCGCCAAGGAGAATGGCGGCGGCTTCCTCACCGAGCATTATCCCCATGCCTCCAAGTCCATCTGGGACTTCCAGGGCATCTACACCACCTCGCGCCATATCCCCGGCGTGCGCTATCCCGGCCTCATCCATCCCGGCCTGATCGGCTGCCTGCCCGATCATAAGCTGCTGGCCGAGGCCAACCGGCGCGAGGCGGAACTGGTGGCGACCGATCCCGAGCGTGTGCCGCCGCTCGCGGCCCTGCCCTATGGCGACACGGCCCTGATGGGCCAGATGTCGGGGGATGCCGCCCGCAAGGCCGCGGCGGAAGCCTGGCGCACCGTGCCGCCGCGCGAGCATGGCGGCAATTGCGACATCAAGAATCTGTCGCGCGGCTCCAAGGTCTATTTCCCCGTTTATGTGAAGGGCGGCGGCCTTTCGATGGGGGACATCCACTTCTCCCAGGGCGATGGCGAAATCACCTTCTGCGGCGCCATCGAGATGGCCGGCTGGATCGATATCAGCGTCGATGTGATCAAGGGCGGCATGGCCAAATACGCCATCACCAACCCGATCTTCAAGCCGAGCCCGATCGACCCGCATTTCGACGATTATCTCATCTTCGAGGGCATCTCGGTCGACGAGCATACGGGCGAGCAATATTACCTCGACGCCCATGTCGCCTATCGGCGTGCCTGCCTCAACGCCATCGAATATCTCAAGAAATTCGGCTATTCGGGCGAGCAGGCCTACATGATCCTGGGCACGGCGCCGGTGGAGGGGCGCATCGCCGGCATCGTCGACATTCCCAATGTCTGCGCCACGCTGGCCATTCCAACCGCCATCTTCGACTTCGACATCAATCCGAACGCCTCGGGACCGACCAAGAAGGTGTCGGGCCCAGACGTCGCCAAGACGAGCTGATCACCCCCTCGCACACATCATGAAACCCGCGCTTCGACCGGAATGCATCTCCGGTCGAAGCGTTGCGTGTGGAGGAAAGGCGATCATGCTGCTTGGATTTGCATTGCTCTATGTCGGAGCCGTCCTGTTCCTGAACGGGCTGTGGCTGCTCGGGAAGATCGACGACAAGGAGATCGTCGTCATCAACGTGGTCTCCGGGTTCGTCACTTTGTGCGTCGCCCTGTCTTCGGCCTTCGGCGCCCAGGCCGATGCCGCCTCGATCAAGGCCGCTGCCCTGACGCTGTTGTTCACCACCACCTATCTGTGGGTCGCCTATAACCGGGTGGTGACGGTCGATGGGCGCGGGCTGGGCTGGTTCAGCCTGTTCGTGGCTGTAACCGTGGTGCCCATCGCCTTTCAGGGGCTGACTTCGGCGCACACCGTCACCGATACCTGGCTCGGCCTGAATTGGGCGATCTGGGCCGTGCTCTGGTTCATGTATTTCCTGCTGCTGGCGCTCAAGCGCCCGATCCTCAAGGTGACGGGGCTGGCGACCGTGGCCTCCGGCATCGTTACCGGCTGGATCCCCGGGCTGCTGCTGCTGGAAGGCAAGCTGTGAACCTGCCGCGGGGTACGCCCCGCGGTATCTTCTGTTTTGATGCCAAAAGCGTCTTGTCCTGGGAGACAACCATGCCGCTCTACAATTATGTCTGCGATGATTGCGGGCCCTTCGACGAATGGGTGGCGATGGCGGACGCAACCGAGGCCTGCGCCTGCCCGGGCTGCAGCGAGCTCAGCGAACGGGACGTCGCGTCCCCGCAGCTCAGCCTGATGAACGGCAAGCTGCGCCGTGCCCTCGCCCGTTCCGAAAAGAGCGGCACCGAGCCGAAGGTGGTGAAGAAGGCCCACCTTGCCGGCTGCGGCTGCGGAATCTGTAAGGTCGGCAAGAAGGGTCCTTCGACTCGCCACAAATGGATGATCGGGCATTGATGCCCGGGAGCGTGAAATTGGTGTGCCGATCTCTAGATCGGCATCTTCCCTACCGACAAACGCAACGTTTCCAAGAATGCCGGTCTGGAGATCGGCACACCGCATGTCGAGCGTTCTAGCAGGCAAGTCAGAACCCGGAGCCGAGAAGTCCGCGCTCCCATCACGCCTTGACCACCTTCGCCATGTCCGCGCCGGCCTTGGCGCAGGCGTTGCGGGTGTCGACCACCAGCCGCGCGGCGCTGGCGACCAAGCCGTAGTCGATGCCGTCATGGTCGGTGGCGATCAGCACGGCATCGTAACCGGCGAGCGTCTCGGCCGTCAGCACCACCGAGCGGCGCCCGGTGAGGGCGGCATGCTCGCGCGTTTTCGGAATCACCTGCGCATGGGGATCGTGGAAATCGGTCGCGGCACCACGCTCCTCCAGGATCTCGATCAGCTTGAACGAGGCGCTCTCTCGGGTGTCGTCGACATTCTTCTTGTAGGCGATGCCGATCAGCAGGATGCGGGCGCCGTTGAGGCCGCGTCTGAAGCGCTTGTCGAGGGCTTCCGCCAGGCGGTCGACGACATGGCGGGGCATGGCCGTGTTGATCTGGCCGGCGAGCTCGATGAAACGCGTGGCAATATCGAACTCCCGCGCCTTCCAGGTCAGATAGAAGGGGTCGATCGGGATGCAGTGCCCTCCGAGCCCCGGGCCGGGATAGAAGGGCATGTAGCCGAAGGGCTTGGTCTTGGCGGCCTCGATGATCTCCCAGACGTCGAGGCCCATGGCGTCGTAGATCACCTTCAATTCGTTGACGAGGGCGATGTTCACCGAGCGGAAGATGTTCTCGGTGAGCTTGACCGCCTCCGCCGCCGCCGGCGAGGAGACCGGCACGGTGGCGCTCACGAAGGCATCGTAGAGGGCCTTGGCCAAGGCGAGCGCATCGGCGCCGTCGCCGCCGACGACCTTGGGAATGTTCTGGGTGCCATAAACGGGATTGCCCGGATCCTCGCGCTCGGGCGAAAAGGCGAGGAAGAAGTCCTGGCCGGAGACCAGGCCATCAGCCTCCAGCACGGGCTTCATCAATTCCTCGGTGGTGCCGGGCCAGGTCGAGGACTCCAGGATGACGAGCTGGCCGCGCCGGAGCTTCTGCGCGATCGAAGCAGTCGAGTTGGCGACATAGGACATGTCGGGCTCGCGCTGGCGTGTCAGCGGCGTCGGCACGCAGATCAGGATGGCATCCGGCTCGTCGAGCCGGGCGAAATCGGCGGTGGCCTCGAAAAGGCCCTTGGCGATGGCCTCGCGGATCGGCTCGTTGGAGATGTGCTTGATCAGCCCATCGCCCTCGTTGAGGGCGGCCACACGCCTCAAGTCGATATCGAAACCCAGCACCTTGAAGCCGGCGTCGGCAATGGCGATGGCGAGCGGCAGGCCGACATAGCCCAGGCCAATGATACCGATCACGGCCTGTCTTGCTTGGATGCGGGCGAGGAGGGCGGCGGCAAGGGGAGACTGCATGTCCTGCATATCAGCCAGGGCGGGACGGAAGGCAAGCGGGCAATCGGAGCCCGGTCTTCAGAGCCTGACAGAAGACTCACGGAAACCTCAACCTTTGTCATCACCGGACTTTGTCTCGGTGATCCAGGAGCCAAAAACTCAGCGAGTTATGGTTCCCTGGATGCGCGGGACGACGCACGGGCATGACAAAATCGAATTTTTCTCGGCTTTCCACGATTTTTGAGGCAAGTTCTTCGGAGCCGAACCCTCCGGGCGTGCGGTGTTTTCAGGTCGCTCCGAGGGCTGCCCCTCTTCGCCGCCAAGCTGCTTGCCAAGCGGGAAAGCCATAAGTAATGTTATGTTATAACATTACTTATGGAGTCGTTATGGAGATCGAAGACAAGAGGCTGCCGGTCACCGTGCTGTCGGGGTTCCTGGGGGCGGGTAAGACGACCCTGCTGAACCATGTCCTCAACAACCGGGAGGGCCGGCGGGTCGCGGTGATCGTCAACGACATGAGCGAGGTCAATATCGATGCCGATCTCGTGCGTGACGGCGGCAGTGGCCTGTCGCGAACCGACGAGAAACTGGTGGAGATGACCAATGGCTGCATCTGCTGCACCTTGCGCGACGACCTTCTTTCCGAGGTCCGGCGCCTGAGCGAGGAAGGCCGTTTCGACTATCTCCTGATCGAGGGCACCGGCATCGCCGAGCCGCTTCCGGTTGCAAGTACCTTCTCCTTCCGGGACGGGGCGGGCGTGAGCCTGTCGGACGTCGCGCACCTCGACACCATGGTCACGGTCGTCGATGCGGCGAACCTGCTGGCCGATTATGGCTCCAACGACTTCCTGCGCGATCGCGGCGAAACCGCGGGCGCCGCGGACGAGCGTACTATCGTCGATCTGCTGGTCGAGCAGATCGAGTTCGCCGATGTCGTGGTGATCAACAAGGCCTCGCAAGTATCGGCCGATCATCTCGCGCTGGTGCGCAAGGTCGTGCAGGCCCTGAATGCCGATGCGCGCATCGTCGAGACGGATTTCGGCAGGGTCGGGCTGGAAGCGGTGCTCGATACCGGCCTCTTCGACGAGGAGAAGGCGCAGCGCCACCCCCTCTGGTACAAGGAACTCTACGGCTTCGCCGATCATGTGCCGGAGACCGAGGAATATGGCATCCAGAGTTTCGTCTACCGCGCGCGGCAGCCCTTCGATCCCGCCAAGTTCAATGCTTTCGTCGAACGGATCTGGCCAGGGTTGATCCGGGCCAAGGGCCATTTCTGGTTGGCGACTCGGCCCGACTGGGTGGGCGAGTTCTCGCTGGCGGGCGCCATCGCCCGCGTGAGCGCGATGGGGCATTGGTGGGCGGCCATCCCGCGGCGGCATTGGCCGGATCATCCCGACTGGTGGCGCATCCTCGAACGCAATTGGGACGACGTATGGGGTGACAGGCGGCAGGAACTGGTCTTCATCGGCACTGGCCTCGACGAGCCGGCGATCCGCAAGGCGCTGGACGATTGCCTGGTGCGGCCTGCGGGCGGGCGTCGCTTCGACCCGAAAGCTTATCGCCATCTCAGCGATCCTTTTCCGGCCTGGGAAGCGGTTTGAGGTTGTCCGGAACTTGAGGCCGGGATTGGCCCGGCATCGGTTCCTCAGGCGATGGCGGCCCATCCAGTCACAGCGATAAGGATCACGGTAACCAACGCGCCCGAAACATAGAGAATGGTTCGCAAACTGCCACCTTTCGCTGCATTGCCGCCGCGTAGTAGATTGCCACATGGGCCAGTCGGATCGCGACATAGAGCCATACCAAAACCGCGAGCAAGGCCGGCCTGACGCCCACCATCATCGCCAGCGCGGCCGGTACGATGAACGGGGCCAGAGCCTCGACCGAGTTCAGATGCACACGGTCAATGCGGTAGAGCAGGTTCTCGTCGTCGGCCGGCAGTACCGGGCCGGAGAGCGCTCCGGCCCGGCCTTTGGAGTATCCCGAATTGATGGCCAAGACGACGGACACCAGACACAGTGCGAGCACTCCGATGATGCTGAAGGTGTAGGCGGCCATGTGATCTCCACGGATGAGAGCTACAGTCAAGCCGGAATGGAGGCCGAGCGGAGCCGATTGCGCTGCGGCCGTTCAACCGCGAAGGTGGTCTCGCGCCTGCATGAGTGCGAATCCGAGCAGATTCTCTCCGCGCCAGAGTAGTGGATTGGCCGCCCGCTCATCATCACCTGCGAGGCCGATGCCCCACACCCTGTCGACGGGACTTGCCTCGACCAGAACGGCATCGCCGGTCGACAGGAGAAATTTCCGGAGCGCCGGATTCTGATCGAATTTATGGATACTGCCCTCCGTCACGATACGGTATTTTTGAGCATCCCACTGCGAGGACTCAAAGCCTTTCACCTCGCGGCCGAGTTGCTTTGCCTGCTTCGGGCTGGCGGCCACGAGTATCGCCGATAAACTTTGTTCATCTCCGAATAGGCGGGCCTTCCCGGCCATCATCCAATGCTCGGTGGTGGGATAGCGAACCCCAGCCACGTCGAAGGGGGCAGGCCACCACTGGCTGAAGCAGGACGTGGTGATCCGGCCGTCCTTGGCGGGCTGATGCCCCCAGAAAAAGACAAACTTCAAACGTGCTTTAGCTCGAAAATCCTCCTCTAGCCGGGAGCGATCATATTTCATCGGCATATTACTCAATGATAGGGGTCGGCCGCATCCCTGAGGCCGTCGCCGAAGAAGTTGAAGGCGAGCACGACCAGCATCACCGGGATCATCGGGATCAGCAGCCAGGGATAGAGGTTGATGGCGCCCAGGTTCTGGGCGGAGTTGAGCAGGACGCCCCAGCTCACCACAGGCGGGCGCAGGCCGAGGCCGAGGAAGGACAGCGCCGTTTCGCCCAGGATCATTGCCGGGATCGACAGGGTGGCGCTCGCGATCAAATGGCTCATGAAATTGGGCAGGAGGTGGCGGCCGATGATGCGGGCGCGCGAGGCCCCCATCATCTCGGCGGCATGCACGAAATCCTCGTTTCGCAGCGATTTCACCTTCGAGCGCACCGCCAATGCCAGGCCCGGCCAGTCGAGCAGGCCGAGAATGATGGTGATGCCGAGAAAGATGATCACCGGGCTCCAATTGGCCGGCAGGGCCGCCGACAGCGCCAGCCAGAGCGGCAGTTCCGGCAGCGAGCGCAGCACTTCGATCAGGCGCATCACCAGGGCATCGATGATGCCGCCGACATAGCCGGCAAGCCCGCCCAGCGTCAGGCCGATCGTGAAGGAGACCGCGATGCCGATCAGGCCCACGGTGAGCGAGATGCGGGCGCCATAGACGATGCGCGACAGCATGTCCCGGCCGAGCCGGTCGGTCCCGAGCAGGAAGGCGGTACCGTTTTCGGGTGGACAGACCAGATGGAAGTTGGCCTCGAACAGGCCCCACATCTTGTAGCGCTCGCCGCGACAGAAAAAGCGCAGCGTCTGGGGCTTGGTCTTGTCGACCTGGTAGATGCCGGGAAATTGCGAACTCTCGATGTCTCGGATGGCGAAATTCACGGGATAGACGAAAGGACCGACGAACTGCCCGTCGTGAAACAGATGCACGCTCTGTGGGGGCGTATAGAGATAGTCGGCATTGCGCTGGTTCAAGGAATAGGGGGCGATGACCTCCACGAAAGGCAGCGACAGATAGACCAGCGCCAGGAAGATGCCGGCGAACAGGGCCGGCCGATTGCGTCGGAATTTCCACCAGATCAGCGTGGCGGAGGAGGCGCGATAAAACCGCTCCTCCTCCGCCGTCATCTTCTTGGCGACATAGGGGTCGAAGGGAGCGGGGTTGACGTAATGGGGCGATCGCGACTCGGTCATTACAGTCCTATTTGCCGGTGCCGATACGGATGCGCGGATCGAGCACCGCCAGAGCGAGATCAGCGATGAACATGCCGACCACGGTGAGGAAGGCAACGAAGAGCAGGATGAAGCCGGCCAGATACTGGTCCTGGATGCGCAGGGCCTGAACCAGGATAGGGCCAATGGTCGGCAGGCTCAGCACGATGGAAACGATGGCCGAGCCCGAGACGATGCTGGGCAGGAGATTGCCGATATCGGCCACGAAGGGATTGAGCGCGATGCGGAAGGGGTATTTGAGCAGGGCCCGGCCCGGCGGCAGCCCCTTGGCCTTGGCGGTGACCGTATATTGCTTGGAAAGCTCGTCGAGCAGGTTGGCGCGCAGCCGCCGGATCATGCCCGCGGTGCCGGCGAGGCCGATCACCACCACCGGCACGATCATGTGGCTGAGGAAGGAGCCGAGCTTGCCCAGCGACCAGGGCGCGTCGGCATAATCGGGCCCGAACATGCCGCCGATCGAGATGCCGAACCAGCGGTTGAGATAGAACAACAGCGCGAGGGCAAGCAGGAAGCTGGGCGTCGCCAGGCCGATATAGCCCAGGAACGTCACCACATGGGCACCGATTGAATTGCGACGGGTGGCCGAGTAGATGGCGATCGGAATGGCGACGAGATGGATGAAGACGATCACCGCCAGGTTGAGCAGGACGGTCAGCAACAGGGCATCGCCGACCACCGCCTTAACGGGTTGCTCATATTCGAACGACCAGCCCCAATAGCCCTGCAGCAGGCCCTTGAAGCCGTTGGGACCGGGCAACACGCCGAGCCAGGTGGCGTATTGGTGGAGCAGCGGCTTGTCGAGGCCGTATTGCGCCCGCATCGCCTCCGCCTTGGCGACGCTGGCAGCCTCGCCCTGGGCCCTGAGTTCGTTGATCTTGTTGGTCAGGAAGTCGCCCGGCGGCAGCTTGATCACGATGAAGATCAAAAGCGAAATCAAGAGCAGCGTCACCACCATGGTGGCGAAGCGGCGCAGCACATAGCGCATCATGGCGCATTCCCCGTCACCACGATGTTGTCGTAGTAGAATTCGTCGACGCGATAGACACCGATCAGGGCCGTCGGCTCCCAGGAAAACACTGCCTTCTTCGGGATGTTGCGGATGGCCTTGTTGACGATGATGGGCTTGAGCGCTCCCTGCACGGTGCCGATGCTGAACTGCTGGTCGGCATGGAGGGAGAGCATTTCCCGCCAGATTGCCGCCTGGGCGTTCAGCGTGGTCGCATTCATCCACTGCTCCCACAAGGACATCAGCTCGATCGCTTCGGGCATGTCGGGCTTTTCGCCAGCCATGCCACCGGTTTCGGCATATTGGCCCCATTTGGGCCAGGAGTAATTATCCTGGCGCAGGGGTGCCAGACCGCTGGGCGGCATCAGTGCGGTTGGAATGGCGTTCTCGAGGCCTTCGCTCGCCGTCACCAGCGTAAGGCCTGAAAAGGAGCGCTTGTTCAGGTCGTTGCTGTCCTCGGCCTTCACCACCACCTTGAGGCCGACATCCTGCCAGAACTCGCTGGTGATCTCGAGCGCGTCGGCAACGTCGCGGGCGTTGCCGGCGACCTCGACGATCAACTCCGCCTCCCGGCCGTCGGGCAGGAGGCGGAAGCCGGCGGCATTGCGCTTATTGAGGCCGGCTTCATCCAGCAGCTTCTTGGCGAGCGCGGGATCGTAGGTGGCCCAGCGCTTGCGGTCGTCCTCGCTGTAGAGGGCGCTTTCCGGCATCACCGTGTTGTTGCCCTCGATGCCGAGCCGGAACCACAGCGAATTGTTGAGCGTGTGGCGGTCGATGGCCAGCGACAGGGCCCGGCGGAAGCGGACATCCCGCAGCACGGCACGCCAGACCGGGTCGTTGCAGGTGAGGTTGGGAAACAGGGCGAAGGCGGAGCCGCGCGCGATCGGCCAGGCCAGCGTGCGATAGGCGTGGCTGGCCTCGCCTTCCTTGAGCGTGGGAATGTCGCTGGTACTCAGCCCCCAGGCCAGCAGATCGACCTCTCCCGCATTCGCCTTGGCGGCGAACAGGCCCGCGGACGAGATCGAGACCACGATGCGGTCGATATAGGGAAGCTGCCGTCCGCGGGGATCAATGCGGTGAAAATAGGGATTGCGCTCGAACACATATTGCTGGGACGGCGCCTTGGTCACCACATGCCAGGGATCGAGCGTCGGCATGTCCGGGTTCGAGTTCTCATAGGGATCATCGAGCTTGTTGTAGAGCGCAGCCCAGGACATCATCTGCCGGTCCGCTGCCATCTTGGCGAGCTTGTCCGCATCCCCATATTTCTTGTGGAACTGCTTGAGATAGTGAGCCGGCGAATAGATCCAGATCGGTCGCGGTCCCGCCAGCGAGGGCAGGAATCCCGGATTGGGCTTGGACCAGCTGTAGCGGATATGAGTGGCGTCGAGCACCTCGACCTTCGGCTTTTCGCCGTCGACCAGCATGAAGGCGGGCGGGCCGGTTGGATTGAGCTTCGAATTGAGGGCGACATCTTCCCAATAGAAGCGGAAATCCTCGGTGGTGAAGGGGGCACCATCAGACCAGCGATGGCCTTCGCGCAAGGTGAAGGTGAAAGCCTTGTCGTCCTCGCTGGCGACGGCCTGCAGGACATCTGGCTCCAGGTTGAGATGCTCGTCATAGCCAACCAGGCGGGTATAGCCGATGACGTTGATGTAGCGCAGATCCCGGGCCTTGGACGCCAGCGTGCGGATCTCGCCGCCATAGTCGCCGAGGCTGCGATTGCGGGCGAGCATGTCGGCCACCAGCGGCACCTTCGGCAGGCGATCGAGCAGCGGGGGCAAGCTGCCGTCGGCGATCTTGGCCACCAGGGAAGGCGGCTCGGCCGGAGCCGGCGGCGGATCCGCGATGGCCGGGCCGGCCAGGAAGAAACCGAGGGCCAATGCCGCGGCGACGCTCTTGAGGACGGTGAAGCCGGTGTTCACGCCGCTTCCCCCCTGCGCTGGTCGGCTGCGCTGGCGCCGAGGCGGACGAAATGGCGGGGCTCCACCTCCACCATGATGGGCGGCGGTGCGTCCGGAAGGATGGCGAAGGGGGCGGGCCAGCGCTCGGGCTGGGAGGCGCCGCCGGTCTTCAGCTTGGCGAAATCGAGCGGGCTGGCGAGGTCGACGTCCGGAATGGCCTGCAGCAAGGCCTTGGTATAGGGATGCTGGGGCGAGCGGAACAGCACCTCGCGCGGCGCCTGCTCCACGATATGGCCGCGGCACATCACGGCGATGTCGCGGGCCATGTATTCGACCACGGCGAGATTGTGGGAGACGAAGAGGTAGGACACGCCGAGTACCGCCTGCAGGTCCTTGAGCAAATTGAGGATCTGAGCCTGGACCGAGACGTCGAGGGCCGAGGTGGGCTCGTCGCAGAGGATCACCTGGGGCTCCAGAGCCAGTGCCCGGGCAAGACCGATGCGCTGGCGCTGGCCGCCCGAGAAGGAATGCGGGTAACGGCGCATATATTGCGGCTCGAGCCCGACCAGTTCGAGCAGGGCCTTGACCCGCTCATGACGTTCGTCGGAGGTGCCGATGCTGTGGATCCGCAGGGGTTCCGACAGGATGTCGAACACCGTCATGCGCGGATTGAGGCTGGAGAACGGGTCCTGGAACACGAACTGGACCGAGCGGCGATAGGTCTTGAGCGCCTCGCCGTCCAGCGCGAAGACGTCGCGCGGGCCGCTGCCGTCGTCGAAGCGGACTTCGCCGCTGTCCGGTGCGCTGCCGGGTGCGCGCATGATCATGCGTGACAGGGTGGTCTTGCCCGAACCCGATTCACCGACGAGACCCAGCGTGGTGCCCCGTTCGAGCGAAAGTGAGACGTTGTTCAGCGCCTGGATCGTCTCGCTGCGGCCCGACCACATGCCCGCGCGCATCGTGAAGCTCTTGGAGACGTTTTCGACCTGGAGGACCGGGCCGGCGCCTGCCGGTGCAGGCGCCGCGGCTCCACGCGGCGGCACGGCGATTTCCCGCAAGGGCTTCAGCCTTTCGCCCGGCTTCATGTTGAAATGAGGCACGGCCCGCATCAGGGCCTTGAGATAGTCATGTCGGGGATCCTGGAAGATGGCGTCGCGGCCGCCCAGTTCCATCACCTCGCCGCGATACATCACCACGACCTCGTCGGCCATGTTGGCGACCACGCCGAGGTCGTGGGTGATGAAGATCACCGCCATGCTCTGGTTCACGGCGCTCTTGGCGTCCTGGATTTCCTTGATGAGGGCGAGGATCTGCGCCTGGGTGGTGACGTCGAGCGCCGTGGTCGGCTCGTCCGCGACCAGCAGGGCCGGCCGGCAGATCAGGGCCATGGCGATCATGGCGCGCTGGCGCATGCCGCCCGACAGTTCGAAGGGATAGGTGGTGAGCATGCGCTGGGGATTGCGGAAATGGATCTTGGCGAAGAGATCGAGCGCCCGCTCATTCGCCTCGCGCCGGGAACAGCCCGTATGCACGATCAGCGCCTCGGTGACCTGGTCGCCGATGGTATGTACCGGCGACAGCGAAGTCATCGGCTCCTGGAAGATCATGGCGATGCGCCCGCCCCGAATGGCGCGCATCTCCGGTCCGTTGGGATTGAGCTTGACGAGATCCGTCGTCGTGCCGGTGGCGGGATCGCGGAACAGGCAGCTGCCGCCTGTGATCCGCGCCGTCTTGGAAAGCAGGCCCATGATGGCCTGCGCCGTCACCGACTTGCCGGATCCGGACTCGCCAACCACCGCCAGCGTCTGTCCTTCGAAGACGTCGAAAGACACGTTCTTCACCGCGTGAACCAGGCCGGTGTCGCCCTGGAAATCTACGCTGAGCTCGCGCACGCTCAGCAACGGCTGGTTGATCATCCCCGCTCCGCAGTCTCTCCGATGCCCGTTTTCCGGTGCTTGTCGCTTGCCAGACTATTCCCACGCGCAATCGAGCGCTACTGCTATCTGGCGTGTGTATCGTTTTTCGATCCAGCGCTTCACGCAAATAACGCGTGCGCTGGCAGGAAACGTATATTCGCGTGATTCTTGAACTGACCGAACAACCTATCCAGAAAATTCCAAATCCAGGCATCGTGTACGAGGTGATGCGTGAGTATGCCCAAGGGTTCGTCATGTTCAAGGGCACGGATGAATTGCGACAATACCAGAAAAGGATCGAGCAGGCCGCCGCCTTGTTTCCAGGCGATCGGATCGACGTGAATATTGACGACGGTAAGATCATGCAGCTCGGCGGCTGGCCGCGGGCCGGCAACGGACAGGCCGCGAAAGCCGAGAGCCGCGAGGCCATCGATCAGCGTCGGATCAATGCGGTTCCAGGGCGGCACCAGGATGGGCAGGCAGCGCGCACCGAAGCTGGAGCGCAATGTCGAGAGGCCCTGGCCGAGTTCCGCCAGCACCTCGGCGGCAGGACGATGGCCGAGCTCCTGTTTCTTGGCACCGGGTGGAGCATGATTGGCATGGGCATAGCCGTGCACGAGAATGTCGACTGCCTGGGCGTCGACGTCCCGTTCTTCGGCAACCGCCTCGATGAGGCTTGGTGAAGCGGCGGCGGGAATGACGGCCAGTGAAAGTGGCAGGCCGTGGCGATGCGCGAGGGCAAGCAGGCGGTCGAGCGCCGGCGTGGCTGATACGGCATCGTCGTCTCGCCACCACAGGCGGACTTCGCGGCGGGTGGCGAGGGCCTGGTCGAGGCGGGTCCAGGCCTGGGCCAGGTTTTCGGCCCGCTGCGCCGCTTCTTCCACTCCTCGCACGCTCCCGGCAATACCGTCGAGGGCAAGGACGGGCGCTTCGCCGCGAGGAGTGCGCGCCAGGGCGGCCTTGACGGCTGCCCCCAGAGACGGGCCGGAAAGATCTGCTTCACCGACGATGCGGGCGAGGCCGAGAGCGTGGAAACGCTCGGCACGCAGGCGCTGCTCGGCTTCCTTGCCCTGCTCGAAAGGCACCACCACCGCCGGCACGCCCGCGCGGGCGAGATCGATCATGGTGTTGTAGCCCGCCTGGCTCACCGAGGCGGCTGCGCCCGCCAGCAGGAAAGGAAAATCCGGCCTGGCACGCTCGATGATGACCCGGGGACCGGCGCTGGCCGCCAGTGCCTCGAAATCATCAGCGGCGACGCCGTGCCCGACCAGCAGGCGCCAACACGCCGGCGGATCGGCAAGCGCCGCGGCTTCGATGGCGGCGCGATAGAGCGGCAGGCTGGCGGCACTGCCGCCGCCCGAGACCAGGATTTCGCCGGAGGGGAGGGCCTGGACCGGCGCGGCCGTGTCGGCGATGTAGCCGGTATAGGTCAGGATGCGCTCCAGCCCCGGGCTGGTGGGCCAGGAGGCTGAAAGCGGCGTGACTACGGCGTCGCCATGCACGAGAACGCCGTCATAGAAGCGGGCGAGGACGGCCTCCGTCTCCTCCACCCGGGTCGGCTTGGCCGGCGGGTTGAGGATGTCGCGGATGGAGGCGAGGATGGCGATCGGTCTGGCCCGATTGCGCGCCGCCTCGATCAAGGCGCGGAATTCCGCGGCGAGTTGGCGCCGGCCGAAGGGATAGGTTTCGGTGACGACCACGTCGGGCTCGGCAGATTCCAGCGCCGCCAGGATGGCCTCGATGCGGGCCTGGCGGATGTCGTCCCCAATCTCCCGGCCATCCGGGCCGAGCAGGGTGCGGAAGTCGACGCCGATGCAATGCACGGGCGGCAATTGTACGAAGGTCGCCCCCTCGACCCGGATCAGGGGAGCGGGCCGGCCACCGCTGATCAGGGTGACGCGATGGCCGGCCGAGACCAACCCGCGCGCCAGGGCCGCCGCGCGAGCGAGATGGCCGACGCCGAGGAGATGGGTGACGAGGATGAGGACGGAGCGGCTCATGCGGTGGGCTTTTCCGGTTGGATCAGGGGCAGCAAGGCCTCGCGCAAGCAGCGAGAGGCGGAGGCGAGCGAGCGCTCGTGCCGGGCAAAGGCGAAGGCCTGGCCGGCGAAACGCTGCTGCAGGGCGGTGTCGCGCATCAGCCTGGCGAGGGAGTGACCGAAATCGGCGGCATCGCCGGGCCTGGTCAGCAGGCCGGTCTGCCCGTCCAGCACCACCGAGCCCACGCCGCCGAACTTGCCGGCGACCGCGGGGCAACCCTGCAGGGCTGCTTCCAGGAAGACCATGCCGAAGGCCTCGTTCACCGCCGGCCAGGCCAGCAGATCGGCCTGTGCATAGAGTGAGGCGAGCCTGGCGCGATCGTCGATGCGGCCATGGGGGGTGATGCGTTTGCCGAAGGGGGCGAAGAGTGCCTCGACCTTGGCTCGGGCGGGGCCATCGCCGACGATGTCGAGACGCCAGTCGAGATCGGCGTCGAGTTCGGCCAGGGCCATGGCCAGAATGCCATAGGAAGTCAGCTTGTCGCGTTCGCGCATCATGGCGACGGTGAGAAGGCGGCAGGGGCCGGGTTCTGGCCGGCTTCGCGCCAGCGACGGCCAGGCGGCGGCATCGATGAAGGGCGGCAGGTCGACCAGAACCTGGCCATCAGGTCTTGCCGCCTCGAGCATGGCCCGGTCGTTCGGATTGAGGATGAGAATGAGCGAGGCTGCGTCGAGGGCGGCCTCCGCCTGGGCGTGCCCGTCCGCCCAAGCGCCGCTCGCGCGCTTGGGCGCCCGCGATCCCTCGGCGATCACATAGGGAATGCCGAGGGATCGCGTGATCGCCGGGCCGACGAGGTCCGGCGCCTTGTAATAGACGTGATAGGTGAACCACAGCGCGGGCCGTTCCTGCGGCTGCTCGCGATAAAGAGTAAGCAGGCGGCTCACTTCCGCCTGCGCTTGCCCGAAAAAATCCCGCCCGCCGACCGGATCGGCCGTCCGCAGTGTCGAGGCGATATCGACCTCGAAGCCGGCGCCTCTCAGTGCGGCCAGGAAGAGGCGCGCGGTTTCCCGGTCGCCCGAGGGCATCGGGTGATCGGGGGGCTTGAGCGGGGCGTGGAAGGCGATCCGGGCCATGGAAAGCGGTGATCTGCTTGAGCGCTGCGGGAGGCCGTTCCCGCAGGCGGAACAGACCCCTTCCGCTTAGCCCGCTGTCGCTGGTCGCACAATCCCTTGTCGGAAGCCTTGCCCCTCTTCGAAGCCATCGAGGGGGATCAGCGCGTGAAACTCACCACATTGCCGGCATCGACATTGAGGAAATTACCGGTGGACTTGGCCGAAAGGTCGGAGGCGAAGAAGTAGACGGCCTCGGCAATGTCCTCGGGATAGACCGAGCGCTGCAGCAAAGAGCGCTTGCGATAGAACTCCTCCAGGTCGTCCTCGCCGATCTTGTTGGAGGCCGCGCGCTGCTGGCGCCACTCGCCCTGCCAGATCTTGGAACCGCGCAGCACGGCGTCGGGATTGACGACGTTGACACGGATGCCGTGCGGCGCCCCCTCCAGAGCCATGCAGCGGGCGAGATGGATTTCCGCGGCCTTGGCGGTGCAATAGGCCGAGGCGCCGGCCGAGGCCGAGACGCCGTTCTTGGAAGCGATGAAGACCAGGGAGCCGCCATTGCCCTCGTTCTTCATCAGGCGATAGCCCTCGCGCGCCACCAGGAAATAGCCGGTGGCGAGGATGGAGATATTGCGGTTCCACAGTTCCAGCGTGGTGTCCTCGACCGAAGCGGCGGAGGAAATGCCGGCATTGTTGACCACGATGTCGATGCCGCCATAGCTTCGCGCGGTTTCCTCGAAGGCAGCGATCACGCTCGCCTCGTCGGTGACGTCCATCGCGATGCCGCGCACCCTGTCCTTGCCGAACAGCTTGCCGAAATCGGCGACGGCCGCGTCGAGCGAGGCCTGGTCGATATCGGCCAGCACGGCATTGGCGCCTTCCTGCATCAGGCGGGCGGCAATCGCCCGGCCGATGCCGCCGGCACCGCCGGTGACGAGGGCGGTGCGCCCGGCCAGACCTTTGGGCTTGGGCATGCGCTGGAGCTTGGCTTCCTCCAGCAACCAGTATTCGATGTTGAAGGCTTCCTGCTCGGGCAGGCCGACATAGAGGTCGACGCCGCTGGCGCCGCGCATCACATTGATGGCGTTGACGTAGAATTCGGCGGCGATGCGAGCCGTCGCCTTGTCGGCGGCGAAGGAGAGCATGCCCACGCCCGGCACCAGATAGATCACGGCATTGGGATCACGCATGGCCGGCGAATCGGCATGCTTGCAACGCTCGTAATAGGCGGCGTAATCGGCCCGATAGGCCTCGATCAGGCCATCGAGGGAGGCGATGGCGGCCTCAACGTCACCGGCGAACGGGATCACCAGCGGGCGGATCTTGGTGCGCAGGAAATGGTCGGGGCAGGAGGTGCCGAGCGGAGCGAGCTTGTCGAGCGCGTTAGAATTGACGAATTCCAGCACCTCGGGCGCGTCGGTGAAATGGCCGGCCTTGGCCTGAGCCTTGCCGATCTTGCCGCGAATGGCGGGCATCAGGCGGGTGGCGATGGCAGCGCGCTCGGCGGCGGGCAGGGACGTGACCTTGCCGCCCTCGAAGGTGGGCTTGCGCGCCTTGGCTTCCACCCAGTCGGCCGCCTTCTGGATGATGCGCAAAGTGAGCTGGTAGCAGGTCTTGGCATCGTCATGCCAGGTGAACAGGCCATGCCCGCCGAGCACCACACCGGTGAGATGGGGGTTCTCGGTGGCCAGCTTGGAAAGCTTGAGACCGAGATCGAAGCCCGGGCGCTGCCAGGGCAGGAAGCCGATCTCGCCACCGAAAATCTCCTGCGTCAATTTTTCGGCGTTCTGCGAGGCGGCGATGGCGATCACCGCGTCGGGATGGACGTGATCGACATGGATCTTCGGCACGAAGGCATGCAGGGGCGTGTCGATGGAGGCGGCGCGCGGATTGAGGTCGAAGGTGCAATGCGGCAGATAGCCGACCATCTCATCCTCATGCGCGAGGCCACGATAGAGACCCTTCAGGGCTTCGAGCTTGTCGAGATAGAGGGTGGAGAAACCATCGAGCTTCATCGAGCCGATGTCCCCGCCAGAGCCCTTGACCCAGAGCACGGTGACGTCCTGGCGCGTCAGCGGATCGGTTGCCGTCACCTTGGCTGAGGTGTTGCCGCCGCCGAAATTGGTGATGCGCAGGTCCGAGCCCAGCAGGTTGGAGCGATAGAGCAGCTTGCCTGGTTCATCGAGGGAACTGGCGACGGCGTCGTCCCAGAGATCTGCGAGTCGTGCGGAGGCCATGGCATGCGTTTCCTGTGTCATTATTCCCGGACCTTATGAACGCTCTCGCTCACGGTCAATCATTCTCGCTCACTTAATGCGCATATTTTGTCGTTCAATGCAACAAACTATGCGTTTCGTTGACATGTATGAGCGAATGAGCGAGTTTGTGAGCGAATGGAGGAGGCATGCACGAACAGGAACGCTGGCAGGCCATCGTCAGGCTGGTTGGGGAGCGCTCGGTGATCTCGGCGCGCGAGCTTGCCGCCGTCACCAGGGCCTCACCCGCAACCATTCGCCGCGATCTCACCCATCTGGCCGCGCAAGGCATGGTGCAGCGCATGCATGGCGGCGTCCGCGCCCTGGCCTCGCCGGAAGGCGCCAAGCTCGAGGCCCGGCGTTCGGGGGGCAGCCAGGCCCTCAACGCCGAGCGGAAGAGAGCGATCGCCGAGCGCGCGGCGGCGCTGTGCCGGGACGGGGAGTCCATCATCATCAATGGCGGCTCGACCACCTTCCACATGGTGGAGTTCCTGCGGGCCTCGCGCCTGCAGATCCTGACCAACTCCTTCCCGATCGCCGCGGCGTTGATGCAGGAGAGCGATAATCGCATCATCCTGCCGGGTGGCGAGATCTATCGCGATCAGAGCCTGATCCTCTCGCCCTTCGACGAGGATTCGATCCAGCATTACACGGCGTCGAAAATGTTCATGAGCGCGGCCTCCATCGGTCCGCTCGGCCTGATCGAGAGCGATCCGCTGATCGCACGGGCCGAAGCCAAGCTGCTCAATCGTGCGGCCGATCTCGTCGTCCTGGTGGATTCCTCGAAATTCGAGCCGCGCGGCTCGATGGCCGTCGCGCCGCTGTCGCGTATCCGCCGGCTGATCACCGATGACGGCATTCCGCCCGCTGCCCGCGACATGCTGGAGGAGAATGGCGTCGAGGTCGAGGTGGTTCGTGTGGCAGGTTGACGACAAGTCTTCTGGCGAAATTCCTATCAGTTCGGTCCGCTGATCGAGGTTGCCAAACGAGCCGCTTCGCGTGCTCGATCGCAACGAGGCTCGCGATGCCGAGTTCGCGCTTGCGAACTCGGTTTTTGTTATTCTTCTCGTTCCTATTCCTCGCTACGCGACTTGTGCCCGCGCCCGCAGAGTTGTGGCGTCGCTCTCAAGCTGATCGACTGCGATGTCGTCCCGATAGGTTTCCGGACCCATCCATACGGCATAGGCCGTGCAGAGGCCGAGGAAGATAGAATAAAGCGCTACCGGCCAAGACGAGCCTGAAGCCCACGACACCATCAACGTCGCCAATGCGGGTGCCGGGCCGCCGGCGAGAAGCGACCCGAGTTCGCGCGCGAAGGCGAAGCCCGAGAAGCGGCGTGCCGGTCCGAAGAGTTCGGAGAAATATGCAGCCTGTACGCCGAACATCATACCAACCGCTATCTGCGCCAGCCAGAACGCGGCGATAGAAGCCAGGAACGATTTCGACTCCAGCAGCCAGAAAAATGGAAACGCGATGAGACACCCAAACAACGCGCCAGCAATGTAGATGGGCCGTCGGCCGATGCGATCTGACAGTGCCGCAAAGCCGATCACACAAGCTATCTGCACGACATAACTGGTCATCAACACCAGCAATGATTGATCCTTGGGGAATTCGAGCGTGTTCACCGCGTAGCTAAGGCCGAATACCGGGAATAGATAGCCAAAGCCGTTCTCGGCAAGACGCGCGCCGAGAACGACGAAGAAGTTGCGCGGCTGCTTCGTCAGCGACTCGATGATAGGGTTTTTCGACTTCTTTTCCGGCTCGGCGGCTATCTTCTCGAACACCGGTGTTTCATCGATACGGTAGCGCACGAACAAGCCGAACGCGACGATAACGATGCTGGCCAGGAATGGCAGGCGCCAGCCCCAATCCATGAATTGCTCTTGCGGCAGTTGCGAGACGAGCCAGAACGCGCTCGATGCCAACATCATTCCAAGGCCGACTCCGGCGGGCGCAAAGGAGCACCAGAAGCCGCGTTTGCCGATTGGCGCATACTCGGCGAGCAGGATCACGGCGCCCGTATATTCGGCACCTGCACCGAAACCTTGCATCAGTCGCATCGTGACGAGAAGGATTGGCGCCCAGATGCCGATCTGTTCGTAAGTCGGTAACAGGCCGATGAAGACTGTGCCGATGCCGACTATCATCAAGGTGATCAGCAGCACCGGCTTGCGGCCGATGCGGTCGCCAAGATAACCGAAGAACAAGCCGCCGAAAGGGCGGGCGATGAAGCCGACGCCGAACGTTGCGAGGGCGATCAGCGTGCCCTTACCACCGAAATCGGCGAAAAATAGCTTGCCGAACACGAGACCGGCGGCCGTCGCATAGATGAAGAAGTCGTACCATTCGAGTGCAGAGCCGACGCAGGACGCGACGATGACCTTGCGCGGATGCATTTCCGCCGCAGCTTTTGGCATAGAGAATCCTCCCCGGAGGCATTTGTTTTGTATCGAATGACCGGCGCCTCGTTGGGCGCCGGCTGCGCTTTACGCACAGGGGCACGGCACGGCTATGCTGCGCGCTCGTCCTTCTGACCTGCCTTGGCGAAGGCGCTGACCGCGCCCGCGCTCTTCTGAGTCTTGAAGATCGACGACGCGTCCGGCGCCGGCGGCAACGGCAGGAGTACAGGTACGTCTTTCAGACGCGGACGCATCGTCTGCTCGCCGAAGATGATCCGGCTTTGCACTGCGTCATAGACTTGGCGCTGGTTCATGTTGAGGAAGGCGCCGGCGCCACCCGCGAGTGGCCAGGCATCGGCCGCGCACATCTCATAGAAACAGATGAGGCGCGCCCGATCAGACACGTTCGGCGCGGACCCATGCAATGTACGGCAATGATGTACCGTCATCGAACCGGCTTTGCCGGTCAGCGTGACGATCTTGTCCTTCTCGAACAGCGGATCGCTCGGATCGATTGCGCCGGCGAATACGCCGTTGACGAAGTGACTGAGTATCGGGCCCTTGTGCGTGCCCGGTATGACGAGCAATGGACCGCTTTCTTCCCTGACGTCCTCAAGCATGAGGCCGATTGCCAGCACGTCATCATTGGTGTGCGGATAGAACGCCCAGTCTTGGTGCCATTCGACGGCGGCCCCGCCGCCTGGTGCTTTCGTATTGAGCTTCGAGGTCTGCAAGCGCACGGCCGGACCAAGAAGGGCTTCCAGAACCGAGCGGAATTTGCTGGATTTCAATATGTCCCAGAACGCGGGCATCTGAATGTGCGGCATCTTGATGCGCGTCAACTTCGGATTGTCTTTTGAGTGCCCATCGTCGAGGTCGAACACCTCATCGCTCACCGAGACGGCCCGCGATTGATCGATCTTCTCATAGGTCAGACGTCGCAGTTCTTCGAGCTCCCCGCCCGTAACAACATCCTCGACAAGAATGTAGCCATCGTCGTGATAGGCCTGGATTTGGGCTTCACTGAGCATTTTTCCTCCTTGCGGCACGGCGTTTCTTCCTCGAACGGATAGTGCCTGTTTGCGCAAACATGATTGCGCAAACATGTTTGCGGTAACATAATCTTGAGTCAAGCGCGTTGAGTTGTGAGAGGAAAAATAATACGAGGCGGGGTCGGTCTCTTGCGCCGTGATGCGCCGAAGCGAATAATTTGAAAAAAGGCGCATGGCAGACCCCAAACCACACCCCAAAACAGAACGCAGGCTCCGCATGGATGATGTGGCGGAACGCGCTGGCGTTTCGCAGATGACCGTGTCGCGCGCTATACGCACGCCTGAGCTTGTCGCGGCGACAACACGTGCCCGTATCGAAGCGGCGATGGCCGAACTGGACTATGTGCCAGATCTCCTGGCCGGCAGTCTTGCCGCACGGCGTAGTGGGTTGATCGCCGCGGTGGTCTCGACGTTCGAGAACGCGATTTTCTCACAGACCATTGCGGGCCTCACGCGCTGCGTCGAAGCAGCAGGCTTTTCCATTCTGCTCGGCTCGTCGGATTATTCGGCGGCCGACGAGGAGCGTTTGCTGCGCGCGATCCTCGGCCGTCGTCCCGATGGAGTCGTGTTGACCGGTACACTGCATACCCCCCGCGCCCGCCGCTTGCTGAGCACAGCCGGCGTGCCCGTCGTGGAGACTTGGGAACTGCCGGCCGAGCCGGTCGACATGGCGGTCGGCTTCGACAATCCGGCTGCTGGTCGCGCGATGACGATGGCGCTGCATGGCTATGGCTATCGGCGCATCGGTTTCATCGGTCCTGGTGACGAGAATGATCAGCGCGGCCTGCAGCGGCGCGAGGGCTATCGCAGCGCATTGGCGGCTCTGGGCATAGCGCCACGCGAAATTGCCGTTGCCGCTGTGGTCACCGGCATGGAAAGCGGTCCGGTGCTCCTCGATGAGTTGCTTGCCCGTTTTCCCGATACCGATGCCGTGTTTTGCTCGCTCGATGCCATTGCTGCTGGTGTGCTGCTGGCCGCGCAGCGGCGTGGCATCGAGACACCGCGAGCGCTCGCCGTCGCCGGCTTTGGCGATTTCGCGATCGCTCAGCCAAGTGGCCTTGATCTCACCACGATACGCATCGCCGGGCGTGACATTGGGACGCGCGCTGGCGAATTGGTACTAGCGCGCATACGCAAAGAGACGGTTCCCGTGCGGATCGTCGATATCGGTTTTGAAGTGGTGCGCCGCAGTTCGGCGTAGCGGCAGTTGCAAAACGCCGGCGGTGCGGCGGGGACGCTCTTCGTTAGTCAAAAAAGGCAGTCGCCTATGGCGAGCCGTTCCGGGCCTATGCCCTTGCCTGTTCGATCCCAATGCTTGCCGTTTGCACGGTGTCGCGCGCGCAATCCGCTTGTGTTCCGACCGAAAAGCAATGGCGCTGGGTGAAATTCGTATCAGCCGTGCCCGCCAATCGAGGTTGCCAAGCCGGGGCACCCCTTTAAGCTGAATGCTCAGAGCAGCCAAAAGGCTGCAGGACATCCGGGAGCGAGCCGCGACATGGGCGATCAATATTTCATCGGGGTCGATGTGGGCACGGGTTCGGCGCGGGCAGGCGTGTTCGACGCCAAGGGCAAGCTGCTCGGTTCGGCCAAACAGGCGATCACCATCTGGCACGAGGCTGGCGATATCGTCGAACAGTCCTCCGAGAACATCTGGCAATCGGTCTGTGTGGCGGTGAAGGGCGCGCTGGCCGAGGCCGCGGTCGAGCCAGGCGCCATCGCCGGCATCGGCTTCGACGCGACCTGTTCGCTGGTGGTGGTGGGCAAGCAAAGCGAGCCGCTTTCCGTCGGCCCCTCCGACGATCCCAATCGCAACGTCATCGTCTGGATGGACCATCGGTCGCTCGACCAGACCCGGCGCATCAACGAGACCGGCGAAGAGGTGCTGCGCTATGTCGGTGGCGTGATCTCGCCCGAAATGGAGACGCCCAAGCTGCTCTGGCTGAGGGAACACAAGCCGGAGGTCTTCGCGGCGGCCGGTTATTTCTTCGATCTGCCCGATTATTTGAGCTGGCGCGCCACCGGATCGCTGTCGCGCTCGGTCTGCACCGTCACCTGCAAATGGACCTATCTGGCGCATGAGAAGCGCTGGGATGCCGGTTATTTCCACAAGATCGGCCTGGGTGCACTCGCCGACGAAGGTTTTGCCCGCATCGGCGACACCATCGTGGATGTCGGTACACCGCTCGGTTCCGGCCTGACCGAGGCAGCCGCCGCCGATCTCGGCCTGACGGCGGGCATTCCCGTCGGCGCTTCCCTGATCGATGCCCATGCCGGCGGCATCGGCACCGTCGGCGCGGCCGGCAAGGACGGCGAGGGCGCCGATGTGACGGGGCGCCTCGCCTATGTGTTCGGCACCTCGGCCTGCACTATGGCAAGTACGCGCGAGGCCGCCTTCGTGCCGGGCGTCTGGGGGCCCTATTTCTCGGCGATGGTGCCGGGCCTCTGGCTGAACGAGGGCGGGCAGTCGGCCGCCGGTGCGGCACTCGACCATCTCCTCACCTTGCATCCGGCCTATGCCCAGGCCGTGGAGCGGGCCGACACCGCCGGGCGTCCGCTGCTGGCCTGGCTGGAGGCGCAGGCCAATCTCGCCGGCGACGCGACTTTGGCACGCAGCATCCACGTCGTGCCCGAGTTCCTCGGCAATCGTGCTCCCCACGCCGATCCGGATGCCCGCGCGGTGATCGCGGGGCTGGATCTCGAAGATGATCTCGACAGCCTGGTCAGGCTTTATGTCGCGGGGCTCTGCGGCCTGGCCTATGGCGCGCGGCAGATCGTCGAGGCGATGGCGGCCAAGGGCATCGTGCTCCAGCAGATCATCATCTCGGGCGGCGCGGCCCAGAGCCCGTTGGTCCGCCAGATCATCGCCGATGCCACCGGCATCGAGGTTGCGGTGGCCGAGACGCCCGAACCCGTCCTGCTCGGCGCGGCGATGCTCGGCGCCGTCGCCGGCAAGGCCTATCCCGCGCTGGCCGAGGCGATGAGCGGCATGTCCGCTTTGGGAGCCACCTATGCGCCCGGCCAAAGCGAGATCCGTGCGTTCCACGAGAAGAAGTTCAAGGTCTATGAGGTGCTGCAGGCGGCCGGGCGCCAGGCCCGCGAACTGATGGCGTGAGGAGACGATCCCGGAATCGCCTCAGACCGAGCCCGCGGTAACGCCGTGATTGCAAAGATCATGGCATGTGATGAGATAAGCGCGGCCGTGATTCGGTCGCTCTCGTTGCCGGCCCGGCCGTTCGATCGGGCCTGTGGCGTATTTTGCCGTTTTCGCAGCATTCCCGGACGGAGTTCCCATGACCGACACCTTCAGCCGCCGCCAGATCGTCACGCTGCTGGGGGGCCTGGGGTTGGCCGGCATGTCATCGACCGCTTTTTCGGCGCCCAATCCCAAGCCAAAGCCCAAGCCGGATCCGACGCCGGTGTTGCCGGCGGCCGAGGGGAGGCTGCGGATCGGAGTGATCGTGCCCGTCAAGGATGATCCCTTCTACAAGGCCTGCGCCGATGGGGCCCAGGAGGCCGCGACGCAGATCGGCAATCTCGACATGGCCGTCGCCGCGCCGGAAAAGCGCCAGGTGCGCGAGCAGGCCCTGTTCATCAACGGCTTCGTGAAGCAGAAGGTGGATGCCATCCTGATCAGCCCTGTTGATGCCGGCCTGCTGGCGCCGCTGTGCAAGCGCGCCATGATCCGCGGCATCAAGGTGGTCTCCTTCGAGCAAGCCCTGCCGGCGAATTCGCGCATGGCCCATGTCGATCCCGTCAGCAATCGCGGCAAGGCGGAAAGCTTCTTGGCGATGCTGGCCGATGACGCCAAGGATGGTGGCGACATCGCCATCCTGGCCGGCGGGCGCAATGGCGCGGACGGGCAGGGGCTGGTTTCTGAGACCATGCAGCAATGGCTCAAGCCGGCCTATGGCAAGCTCAAACTCGCCGACACGCTCTATGGCAATGATGACGAAAAGGCCGGCTATGCCGCCGCGGACTTCGTGCTGAGGCAGCGTCCCAATCTCAAGGGCCTGCTGGTCTTCAGCCCGGCAGCCTTGGTGGGCGCGGCGCAATGCGTCACCGACAGGGGCCTTGCCGGCAAGGTCTTCGTCACCGGCTTCGGCCGCCCGGCCACGCTGAAGGCCGCGATGTCGGCAAAGGCCGTGGAATGCTTCGCCACGGCCAATCCGGTGGATATCGGTTATGCCGCCATGCAGATTGCCGCGGCGCTGGCCAGGAACACCATGGCGCCAGGCACGGGCAGCATGCTTACCGCCGGCCGCCTCGGCCAGATCTCCCTCGGCGAGAACAGCGTCGCCACGCTGCGCCCCTTCGTGGTCGACGCCAAGAATTTCGACAAATACGCTGATCTGTATTGAGCGATCGACACCTGCTCCAACTCCTTGTTTCGACGCGTTTTGCGATGCCTGCCGATCCCGTCAAATCGCATAGAGCTTAGCGAGCCGACCATGTCCGTCACCGCCGTGCTCGATGTGGGCAAGACCAATGTGAAGCTGGTCCTGTTCGACGGCGCCACCAGCCTCTGGCAGGCCTCGATGCCGAACCGGCCATTGGCCGGCCCGCCTTATCCACATGCCGATGTCGAGACGATCTGGCGGTTCCTGATGGAAGGGCTGCGCAAGTCCGGTGCCGAACACGCCATCGCGGATATCGCCGTCACCACCCATGGCGCCGCCATGGCCCTGATCGGCGAAGGCGATCTGGCCCTGCCGGTGATGGATTACGAGTTCGAGGACGTCGGCGAGGTCGAGGCCGAGTATGCGTCGTTCCGGCCGCCTTTTGCCGAGACCCTGTCGCCGCGGATGTCGGCGGGGCTCAATTCGGGCAAGCAGATCTTCTACCAGCAATTGCGTCATCCCGAAGAATTCGCGCGCGTCAGGCACATCGTGCCCTATCCGCAATATTTCACCTGGCGCCTTACCGGGATCGCCCGCAACGAGGTCACCGGTATCGGCGGCCATTCCGACCTATGGGCCGTCCGTGAAAGGCGCCTGTCCTCGCTGGTTGTCAGCCGTGGCTGGGAGGCGCTGTTTCCGCCGCCGATCGCGGCCTATGCCGTGCTCGGCCCGCTGCGACCCGAGATTCAGGCCGAAACCGGCCTGCCCGACACGGTGCGGGTGCGTGCCGGCATCCATGATTCCAACGGCTCGATCCTGCCGCATCTGATCACCTTCGAGCCGCCCTTTACCTTGGTTTCCTCCGGTACCTGGGCGGTGATCATGGCGCTGGGAGCCGATCCCGGCCGGCTCGACGCGACCAGGGACATGCAGGCCTATGCCGATGTCGAGGCCCGGCCGGTGCCGGCGGCCAAATTCATGGGCGGGCGGGAATATGCCGTGATCCTCGATGGCGCGTCCGCGTCCTGCTCGCTTGCCGATGCCGCGGCCGTGATGGCGGCGGGCGTGTTGGCGCTACCGAGTTTCGTACCCAATGGCGGCCCTTTTCCGGGTCATCCCGGCGCGATCCGGGGCACGCTGCCGGCCGGCGAGGGCATGCGGGCGGCGCTCGCCAGCCTCTATTGCGTGCTCCTGACCGATTATCTGCTGGAGGCGCTCGGTGCTGACCGCGGGCCCTTGCTGATCGAGGGCAGCTTTGCCGCCAATCCCGTCTATTGCGGCCTGCTCGCGGCACTGCGCCCGGGGCAGGCGGTGCTGCCCAGCCTCGACAGTTCCGGCACCGCCTACGGTACCTCCCTTCTCGCCACCTGGCCCGACATGCCGGCGCGGGAGCCGGCAAAACCGGCAACGGCCTATGCCGACGCCGGGGCCTTGCTGCGCTACAGAGCCGAATGGCGGGCGGCGCTTCCGTCAGCGGCGTGATGCGAGCCGCAAGGCGCCGCCAGCCTCAGGCGGCCATCTCGACCTCGCGCCCACGCCCAAGCCTGACCATCCAATCGGCCATGTCGGGGCGGTGCTGTATCTGGAAGGCATAATGCCGGCGAAGAGCCTGCGTGAGGCGTCCGCCCCGGCCGAGAAGCTCGTCGGCAAAACCGATCAGCACGGAATTGGGCCAGGCTTGCGGGCGAATCGTGCGCAGGCGGGCGAAGATCTCATCCCCCGACAGGCTCGGATCGGAGCGGGCGATCAGCGAGGCCATGGCTGCGGTCGAGCGCGAAACGCCCATATGGCAATGCACCAGCAGGCGTTCGGGAATGAGGAGGGCGCCGGCCTCGTCGCGGGCAAAGCGCAGAATTTCGGCCATGTGCTCGCGTGCCGGCATGACCTTGCCGGCGAGTGGATCGATGATGTCGTCGAATTGCAGAATGGTGCGCTGATGTACGCCGTAGGTACCGAAGGCACTTAGCTCGGGCCAGTGCGGGTCCACGATCGAAAGCACATGGCTGATGCCGGAGCCGCTGAACTGATCGAGTTCGTCGATGCCGCAGACGGTCCAGGCCGCAAAGGAAGGAAGGGAAGTCATAGGTTCCACGAGCAATGTGACGGGAGAGGGAGGGCTTCGGCTGTCGTAGCGACTGGCATCACGGTCATCAAGACATTCGCGCGCAGGGCTCGAGCAGGGCGGTCACTGTCCTGCCAAAATTAATCAGACAAATTACAGCCGACTCTTGCATTCGCCGGCGAGGCGGGCATGAATGGCGCCTCTGCGCGGGAGAGTCGGTGGCCAAGTCCGGCCGTTAAGCCGCCCGCAGGCAGACAGACCGGCAAGAGCCGGCTGGCAATGTGGAGGGAACGACATGTTCGACGATCAATCTCGTCGCAGCGCCTTGAAGATCCTGGGTGGTTCGCTGCTGGCGAGCGCCCTGCCGCTCGGCGCGGTCACGCCGGCTTTCGCCGCCAACAAGCGCATCGCCCTGGTGGTCAAGAATCTCGGCAATTCCTATTTCGATGCCTGCCGCGACGGCGCCCAGCAGGCGGCCAAGGAACTCGGCGGCATCGAGATCATCTACACCGCCCCCACCAAGGCGACGGCTGAGGACCAGATCGCGGTGATCGATGCCCTGATCGCCCAGAAGGTCGACGGCATCATCGTCTCCGCCAATGACGCCAATGCGCTGGTACCGGTCGGCAAGAAGGCGGCGCAGCGCGGCATCAAGGTGATCTCCTTCGACAGCGCCATCGCCAAGGGCGGGCGCATCATGCACCTCAACGCTTCCTCCACCGATATGATCGGGGCCAAGCAGGTGCAGATGATTTCCAAGACCCTCAAGGGCGAGGGCGAGGTTGCCATCCTTTCCGCCGCTTCGACCATGACGAACCAGAACTCCTGGATCGCGGCGATGAAGAAGGAGTGGGAGAAGCCCGAATACGCCAAGCTCAAGCTGGTGGATACCGTCTATGGCGATGACCAGGACGACAAGTCCTATCGCGAGATGCAGGGCCTGGTGAAGACGCATCCCAATCTCAAGGGCGTGATCTCGCCCACCACCATCGGCATCCGCGCCGGCGCCAAGGCGATCATCGACGGCGGCCTTGCCGGCAAGGTCTTCATCACCGGCCTCGGCCTGCCTTCGGAAATGAAGGATGCCGTGCTCAAGGGTGCCTGCGACTCGTTCGCGATCTGGAATCCGGTCGATTACGGCTATTCGGCCACGCAGATCCTGGCCGGCATCATCGGCGGCGAGGACGCCAAGCCCGGCTCAACCGTGAAAATGGGCCGCATGGGCGAGACCAAGATCGGCGAGGACGGCGAGGCGGTGATGGGCGAACCCTTCACCTTCGACAAGGCGAATGTCGAGAAATTCGCCAAGATCTTCTGAGGAAGACAGCGGCGGCTCATTCCACCGTGCCCAGAGCGGTGCGACTGGCCCTCTCCAGCGGAGCCGGGGAGGGTGACCCGACGAAGTCGGGTCGGGTGGGGTGTGGCGGGCAGCGCGATGTTCTCTCGGAGACTTGCGTGACCGTGGTGCCATCTCGTTAAGCTCGGCGCGCTGCCCGCCACACTCCATCCGTCAGTGCTTCGCACTGACACCTTCCCCACTTCGTGGAGAAGGCTCGCTCCCGGCGCGGATCCCTATGACCTCCACCCCCCTGCTCTCCCTTTCCGGCATCTCCAAGCGTTTTCCCGGCGTGCGGGCGCTGCATGATGTGCGTCTCGCCCTTCATCCCGGTGAAGTCACGGCGCTGCTCGGGGAGAATGGGGCCGGCAAGTCCACCATCGTGAAGATCCTTACCGGCATCTACACGCCGGATGAGGGCGAGATCCGGGTCGGCGGGCAGGCCGTGCGCTTTTCGAGCCCGCGCGATGCCTGGGCGGCCGGCATCACCGCGATCCACCAGGAAACCATCATGTTCGACGAACTCTCGGTCGCCGAGAACGTCTTCATGGGGCATATGCCGAAGGGTGCCGGCGGGCTGGTGGACTGGGGAACTGTGCATGCGCGGACGCGCGAACTGCTCAAGCGTCTCGATGCCGATATCGATCCGGGCGAGCCGCTGAAAGCCCTGAGCGTGGCCCAGAAGCATCTGGTCGAGATCGCCCGCGCCTTGTCGCACGAGGCGCGCATCGTCATCATGGACGAGCCGACGGCGGCACTCTCGGCCCGCGAGATCGACGATCTCTTCCGCATCATCGACCAGCTCAAGGCCGAGGGACGGGCGGTCCTGTTCATCAGCCACAAATTCGAGGAAATTTTCCGTGTCGCCGATCGCTGGCTCTGCTTGCGGGACGGCGAATATGTCGGCGATGGCGCGATCAGCGAGGCTACCTCCGCCGAACTCGTCCGCCTGATGGTCGGACGCTCGATCGACCAGGTCTTTCCCAAGCGCGAGGTGCCGATCGGCGACGTCGCGCTCGAGGTCAGGGGCCTCGCCAATGAGAGCGAATTCGCCGACATCTCCTTCACCTTGCGCCAAGGCGAGATCCTCGGCCTCTACGGGCTGGTCGGCGCCGGCCGGTCCGAGGCCATGCAGGCGGTGTTCGGGCTCTCCCGGCCCGACAAGGGCGAGATCCTCGTGCGTGGCAAGGCCCGTGCCATCAAAAGCCCCGCCGATGCCATCGCCGCCGGCATCGCCTATGTGCCGGAGGACCGCCAGAGCCAGGGCGCCGTGCTGCCGTTCGGCGTGCGCGAGAACACCACATTGGCCAGCCTGATGCGTCACGCCCGCCTCGGCTTTCTCAGCCTGCGCTCGGAGATCGCCGATACCCGCCGCTTCGGCACCAGGCTCGCGGTGAAGGCCGCCTCTTGGGACCAGAAGCTGCAGGAGCTGTCCGGCGGCAACCAGCAGAAGGTGGTGATCGCCAAATGGCTTGCCACCAATCCCAAGGTCATCGTCCTGGACGAGCCGACCAAGGGCATCGACGTCGGCTCCAAGGCCGCTGTACACGACTTCATGGTGGACCTGGCGGCCGAAGGCCTCGCCGTGGTGCTGATCTCCTCCGAACTGCCGGAGGTGATGGGCATGTCCGATCGCATCCTGGTGATGCACGAGGGCCGCATCGTGAAGGAGTTCGCACGGGCCGAGATGGACGCCGCCGCCATCGTCACGGCCGCCACGGGAGGCCAGACATGACAGGAAGGCTTGGCATGAAGGCCCTGTGGCGCCGCTATGGCCGCGAGATCATCCTCGCCCTCATCGTTGCAGGCATGGTCCTTGCCATCGGCATAAGGGCGCCGGTCTTCCTCGGGGCCGACAGCCTGATGGGCGTGCTCAAGGATACCGCCATCCTCGCCATGCTGGCGCTCGCCCAGATGACGGTGATCCTCATTCGTGGCATCGACCTCTCGGTAGCGGCCAATCTGGCGCTCAGCGGCATGGTCGCCGCTCTCGCCTCGATCGCGGCGCCCGACCTGCCGATCGGCCTGATCATTCTGATCGCCATCGCCGTCGGCACATTTTTCGGCTTCGTCAACGGCGTGTTCATCGCCTTCGTCGGCATTCCCCCCATCGTTGTGACGCTGGGCACGCTCGCCATCTATCGCGGCCTCGTCTTCATCGTCTCGGGGGGCAAGTGGATCAGCTCCGACAAGATGACGCCGGCCTTCCTGAACTTTCCGCACGCCACCTTCCTCGGCCTTTCGAGCCTGGTCTGGTTCGCCATCGCGGTGGCGGTGGCGATGGCTCTCTTTCTCGGGCGCACCACCATCGGCCGAGGGCTCTATGCGGTGGGCGGCAATCCGGTGGCGGCGCGCTATTGCGGCATCGATCTTGCCCGCCAGCAATTGCTGGTCTTCACGCTTTCCGGCGCAATCTCAGGCTTGTGCGGCTATCTGTGGGTGGCGCGCTTCGGCATCGCCTATACGGAAATCGCGCTCGGCTATGAGCTCAGCGTGATCGCGGCCTGCGTGATCGGCGGCGTCTCGATCGGCGGCGGTATCGGCTCGGTCAGCGGCGCTTTGCTTGGGGCGCTGTTCCTGGGCGTGGTAGTCAACGCCCTGCCGGTGATCAACGTCTCGCCTTTCTGGCAGATGGCGATCTCGGGCGCGGTCATCCTGGCGGCCGTGGTGGTCAACGCCCGCGCCGAGCACAAGGGCGGCAAGCTGATCCTGCCCGAGGCGCGCCGCCGCGCCGCCGCCAGAGAAGGAGCCCGCTGATGACGGACACGGCCCGCTATCAGGTGCTCGACCGCGCGCCCCGGACGCTGGCGGACCGCCTGCTGCGCTGGGAGACCATCCTCTGCCTGCTGCTGGCGGCGGTGATCGTGGTCAACGCACTGGGTTCGCCCTATTTCCTCGATCTCTACAACCTCTCCGACATGACCCAGAATTTCTCGGAGAAGGCGATCATCGCGCTCGGCATGGCGCTGCTGATCCTCACCCGGGAGATCGACCTGTCCGTCGCCGCCATCGTGGCTCTGGCCTCGCTCGCTATCGGCTATGGCGCGCAGGCGGGCTATGGGCCTGCTATGCTGATCGCCATCGGCCTGGGTGTCGGCATCGTCTGCGGCGCCTTCAATGGCTGGCTGGTCACCGGCTTCGGCCTGCCGTCGATCGTGGTTACCATCGGCACCATGTCGCTCTATCGCGGCATTGCCCAGGTCGTGCTGGGCGACCAGGCGATTACCACCTATCCGGAGGAATACACCAACCTCGCCCAGCTCTACATCATCCAGGAGCCGCCGCTTTATCTAGCCTTCATCCTGTTCCTGGTCCTGGCCGTGCTTTTCACGGTCGCGCTGCATTTCACCGTGTGGGGGCGTATGCTCTATGCCATCGGCAACAACCCGGTGGCGGCACGTTTTTCGGGCATTCCGGTCAATCGCATCCGCTTCCTCATCTTCGTGCTGACGGGGCTTCTGTCCGGGCTCGCTTCGGCCCTGCTCACCGCCCGCATCGGCTCGACCCGGCCCAACATTGCGCTGGGCTGGGAGCTCGAAGTGGTGACCATGGTGGTGCTGGGCGGCATCTCGATCGCCGGCGGCTCGGGCACCATGCCGGGCGTGGTAATCGCGGTCTTCGTGCTCGGCCTCACCACCTTCGGCCTGACGTTGATCAACGTTCCCGGCATCGTCATCGCCGTTATCCTCGGCGTCTTGCTGGTGGCGGCGATCGCCTTGCCGATCATCGTGAGAAGGGTGCTGGGGTTGCGGGGATAGGGCGGGCGAGATCGTTTTCATGCCTCGCTGGGTGCGAAGCACTTTCGCATCGCTTGACAAGATCTCGCCATAATGGCGATTTTTCAGAACACTCTGTCTCTCCGTGATGTGATCACATCTCGTTTCTTGCTACCGTGCTGGGGTCCCGCGCAAGAAAAAGTCGCGCTGCCGCTTTTATGTGCTTGTCCCCAGCTTGGAATCATGCAATGTCAGCCCTCCATATTAGGACAGCTATGCTGTCCCATTGTGGATGCCGCTGCCTTCGGGTCTGCGGCCCGCGGACCAGCCGAAGATGGCCCACAGGCCCGGCTTGGCCGTATGGCAAGAACGCCGCTCTCGCGTTTCAGCGCGGAGCGGTGCACAATTGAGTGACAGCTTTCACAATCCGGCGGCATAGTCGCGGCCCGACCCTTGCAAGGGCAGGCGATGAGCGGGCGAGTGTGTGAAGCTGGGAAGCGGGGCAGGGCGAGATCAATGCATCTGGCTCCCTCCTGCGGTTCATCGGACTGCGTCCGGTGGTGAGCGTTGACAGGTGTCGAAGGAACGGATGCGGTAGAACCGCCCGGGACTTGATATCCAACAGGTGACTGAGGCGAAGAGGAAACAGGCGATGAGCGCGATCTTCCAACACGGACAGCAGACGGTTTCGGCGGCGGCGATCGACGCTGCGACGAAAACGAATGCCACCGTGACGAAAGACCGCCGAACGCCTGACCTGGATACGCGCAGCCTGGTGCTGCGCGATCCTGGCCTGCCCGAAGCCCAGGGCCTCTACAATCCCGCCAATGAGAAGGATGCCTGCGGCGTCGGCTTCATCGCCGATATGAAGAACCGCAAGAGCCACAAGATCATCGCGCAGGCGCTGCAGATCCTGCACAATCTCGACCATCGCGGCGCCGTCGGCGCCGATCCGAAGGCGGGTGACGGCTGCGGCATGCTCGTGCAGATCCCGCACGACTTCTTCGCCGCCGAATGCGCCACGCTGGGCTTCGAGTTGCCGGCGCCGGGCGATTATGCCGTCGGCTTCTTCTTCCTGCCGCGCAACGAGGAAGGCCGCGTGCATGCCATGCGCGTGGTCGAGAAGATCGTGGCCGAGGAAGGCGAAGTGTTCCTCGGCTGGCGCGCCGTGCCCGTGGACAATTCGGGCCTGGGCGAAAGCGTGCTGCCGACCGAACCGATCCACATGCAGGCCTTCATCGGCCGTTCGGCCGCCACGCCCGATCAGGACGAGTTCGAGCGCCGGCTGTTCATCATCCGCAAGGTGATCTCCAACGTCATCTATAACGATGTGGAGCGCCGGCCGGTGACGGCAGGCTTCTATCCGGTCTCGGTGTCCAGCCGCACCATCACCTATAAGGGCATGCTGCTCGCCACCCAGCTCGGCGACTATTTCAAGGACCTCACCGACGAGCGCTTCCAGAGCGCCATCGCCCTGGTGCATCAGCGCTTCTCGACCAATACTTTCCCGAGCTGGACGCTGGCCCACCCCTACCGCATGGTCGCGCACAACGGCGAGATCAAC
The DNA here is from genome assembly GCF_056754975.1 of Labrys sp. HAY1-8F. Classification (NCBI taxonomy): domain Bacteria; kingdom Pseudomonadati; phylum Pseudomonadota; class Alphaproteobacteria; order Hyphomicrobiales; family Xanthobacteraceae; genus Labrys; species Labrys sp. HAY1-8F. Next base: position 3,455,727 of record NZ_JBPGWZ010000002.1, read on the forward strand.
ACACTGCGCGGCAATGTGAACTGGATGGCGGCGCGCCAGGCCTCGGTCGATTCCGAGCTGTTCGGCAACGACATCTCCAAGCTCTGGCCGATCTCCTATGAAGGCCAGTCCGACACGGCCTGCTTCGACAATGCGCTCGAATTCCTGGTGCAGGGCGGCTATTCGCTCGCCCACGCCATGATGATGCTGATCCCCGAGGCCTGGGCGGGCAATCCGCTGATGTCCGAGGACCGGCGCGCCTTCTACGAATACCACGCCGCGCTGATGGAGCCCTGGGATGGGCCGGCCGCCGTGGTCTTCACCGATGGCCGCCAGATTGGCGCTACGCTCGACCGCAACGGCCTCAGGCCCGCCCGCTATCTCGTCACCAAGGATGGGCTTGTCGTGCTCGCCTCCGAATTCGGCGTGCTGCCGATTCCCGAGGCCGACATCGTCGAGAAGTGGCGCCTGCAGCCCGGCAAGATGCTGCTGATCGACCTGGAGGAAGGACGCATCGTCTCCGACGACGAGATGAAGGCCTCGCTCGCCACTGCCAATCCCTATCGCGACTGGCTCAAGCGCACCCAGATCGTGCTGGAGGATCTGCGCCCGGTGGAAGCGCGCGCCTCGCGCACCGACGTGTCGCTGCTCGATCGCCAGCAGGTCTTCGGCTACACCCAGGAAGACATCAAGCTGCTGCTGCCGCCGATGGCGACCACCGGCCAGGAGGCCGTCGGCTCGATGGGCACGGATACGCCGATCTCGGCGCTCTCCGACAAGTCGAAGCTGCTCTACACCTATTTCAAGCAGAACTTCGCCCAGGTCACCAACCCGCCGATCGACCCGATCCGCGAGGAACTGGTGATGAGCCTGGTGTCGTTCATCGGACCGCGCCCGAACATCCTCGACCTCGAGGGCACGTCCCGCAAGAAGCGCCTGGAAGTGCGCCAGCCCATCCTCACCAATGAGGATCTGGAGAAGATCCGCTGCATCGGCCATGTCGAGGAGCGTTTCGACACCAAGACGCTCGACATGACCTATCCGGCCATCCAGGGCGCGGACGGCATGCGCGGTTCACTCGAGCGGCTATGCGAGCGCGCCGAGGCGGCGGTGCATGGCGGCTACAACATCATCATCCTGTCCGACCGCCAGACCGGCCCGGACCGCATCCCGATCCCGGCGCTGCTGGCGACGGCGGCGGTGCATCATCACCTCATCCGCAAGGGGCTGCGCACGGCGGCAGGCCTGGTGGTGGAGACCGGCGAGGCACGCGAGATCCATCATTTCTGCTGCCTTGCCGGTTATGGCGCCGAGGCGATCAACCCCTATCTCGCCTTCGAGACGCTGGCCACGCTTCATGCCCAGCTCGAATTCCCCGAGGAAGTCGACGAATATGAGGTGGTCAAGCGCTACATCAAGTCGATCGGCAAGGGCGTGCTGAAGGTGATGTCCAAGATGGGCATCTCGACCTACCAGTCCTATTGCGGCGCACAGATCTTCGACGCCATCGGCCTCTCTTCGGCCTTCGTCGACGAGTTCTTCTTCGGCACCGCCACCATGATCGAGGGCGTCGGCCTCAACGAGGTCGCTGCCGAGGCCGTGTCACGCCACAAGGACGCCTTCTCGGACGCGCCGATCTTTCGCAACGCGCTCGATGTCGGCGGTGAATATGCCTACCGTATCCGCGGCGAGGACCATGTCTGGACACCGGACAGCGTCGCCACGCTGCAGCATGCCGTGCGCAACAATGCGCAGGACCGCTATCGCGACTTTGCCGATACGGTGAACCTGCAGAACGGCCAGCTCCAGACCATCCGTGGCCTGTTCCGCATCAAGACGGCTGGTGAGCGCGGCATGGCCTCGGTGCCCCTGGCCGAGGTCGAGCCCGCGAGCGAATTGGTAAAGCGCTTCGCTACCGGCGCGATGTCCTTCGGCTCGATCTCGCGCGAGGCCCATGAATCGCTGGCCATCGCCATGAACGCCATCGGCGGCAAGTCCAACACCGGCGAAGGCGGCGAGGAAGCCGAGCGCTTCAAGACCCTGCCGGACGGGCGCTCCAAGCGCTCGGCCATCAAGCAGGTCGCCTCGGGCCGCTTCGGCGTCACCGCCGAATATCTGGTCAATGCCGACATGATGCAGATCAAGGTCGCGCAGGGCGCCAAGCCCGGCGAGGGCGGCCAGCTGCCCGGGCACAAGGTCGATGCCGTCATCGCCAAGGTGCGCCACTCGACCCCGGGCGTCGGCCTGATCTCGCCGCCGCCGCATCACGACATCTATTCGATCGAGGATCTGGCGCAGCTGATCTTCGATTTGAAGAACGTCAACCCGGCGGCGGATGTCTCGGTCAAGCTGGTTTCGGAAGTCGGTGTCGGCACCGTCGCCGCCGGCGTCGCCAAGGCCCGCGCCGACCATATCACCATCTCCGGCTTCGAAGGGGGCACCGGCGCTTCGCCGCTGACCTCGATCAAGCATGCCGGCAGTCCCTGGGAAACCGGCCTGGCCGAGACCCAGCAGACGCTGGTACTCAACCGCCTGCGTTCGCGCGTGCGCCTGCAGGTCGATGGCGGGCTCAAGACCGGCCGCGACGTCGTCATCGGCGCGCTGCTCGGGGCGGACGAATTCGGCTTCTCCACCGCGCCCCTGATCGCGGCCGGCTGCATCATGATGCGCAAGTGCCACCTCAATACCTGCCCGGTGGGCGTGGCGACGCAGGACCCCGTGCTGCGCAAGCGCTTCAAGGGCACGCCCGAGCACATCATCAACTACTTCTTCTTCGTCGCCGAGGAAGTGCGCGAGCTGATGGCCGAGCTCGGCTTCCGCAAGCTCGACGAGCTGATCGGCCGCTCCGACCTGCTCGACAAGCAGGATGCCATCGAGCACTGGAAGGCCAAGGGACTCGATTTCACCAAGCTCTTCCACAAGGTGGACGTGCCGGCCAATGTCGGCATCCGCCACGAGGAGAAGCAGAAGCACCCGATCGATACCGTGCTCGACCGCGGTTTCATCGCCGAGGCGGCACCGGCGCTCGACTATGGCCGCGAGGTCACCATCGAGGGCAAGATCACCAATGTCGATCGCACGGCCGGTGCCATGCTCTCGGGCGAAGTCGCCCTGCGCTACGGCTATGAAGGCCTGCCCGACGGCACCATCAAGGTGAATCTGTCAGGCACGGCCGGCCAGAGCTTCGGCTCCTTCCTGGCGGCGGGCATCGACCTGACGCTGGTGGGCCAGGCCAACGACTATGTCGGCAAGGGCCTTTCCGGCGGCCGCATCATCATCAAGCCGAGCCCCGAGACCCAGGCCGTGCCGGAGAAGTCGATCATCATCGGCAACACCGTGCTCTACGGCGCTATTTCCGGCGAGTGCTATTTCCGCGGTGTGGCGGGCGAGCGCTTCGCGGTGCGCAATTCGGGCGCCGCGGCGGTGGTCGAGGGCACCGGCGACCATGGCTGCGAATACATGACCGGCGGCGTGGTGGTCGTGCTCGGCCAGACGGGCCGCAACTTCGCGGCCGGCATGTCGGGCGGTGTCGCCTATGTCTATGACGAGGACCAGAGCTTCGCCAAACGCTGCAACCTCTCCATGGTCGATCTCGAACCGGTGGAAGAGGAAGAGGATTTGATGGAGCGCCTGCACCATCATGGCGGTGACCTCGAGTTCAAGGGCCGCATCGACGTCTCCGGCGACATGGGCCGCTATGACGAGGAGCGCCTGCGCAAGATGATCGAGAACCACCTGCATTATACGGGCTCGACGCTTGCCAAGGCCATGCTGGACGATTGGGCGACCTATCGCACCCGCTTCGTCAAGGTGATGCCGGTCGAATATCGCCGCGCCCTGCGCGAGATGGAAAAAGCCCGCACCATGATGGCGGCGGAGTGATTTCGGCATCGTCGCGGATACCGAAGTCCGCGACATGGATCTTTTGACAACGGCCCCGGATAGCGCGGCGCGCATCCGGTTCGACCGGAGGACTTAGTATGGGCAAGGCAACAGGATTTCTCGAGATCGATCGGCAGGACCAGAAGTATATTCCGGCCGCCGACCGCATCCGCCACTACCGCGAATTCACCCTTCCGCTCGACGACAAGGATGTCGCCAAGCAGGCGGCGCGCTGCATGGATTGCGGCGTGCCCTATTGCCATGGCCCGACGGGCTGTCCGGTCAACAACCAGATCCCGGACTGGAACGACCTCGTCTATCACGACGACTGGGAGGAGGCGGCGCGCAACCTGCACACCACCAACAACTTCCCGGAATTCACCGGCCGCATCTGTCCGGCGCCCTGCGAGGAAGCCTGCACGCTCAACCTCGAGGATGTGCCGGTTACCATCAAGACGATCGAGCAGTCGATCGCCGACAAGGCCTGGGCCATGGGCTGGATCCAGCCCGAGATCGCCAAGGTGAAGACCGGCAAGAAGGTGGCCGTCGTTGGCTCCGGCCCGGCGGGTCTGGCAGGTGCACAGCAGCTTGCCCGCGCAGGCCACGAGGTGCATGTCTATGAGCGCGAGCCCGCCGCCGGCGGCCTGCTGCGCTACGGCATCCCGGACTTCAAGATGGAGAAGCACCATATCGAGCGTCGCGTGCGCCAGATGGAGGCCGAGGGCGTTACCTTTCACTATGGCGTCAATATCGGTGTGACCATGAGCTTCGCCGACCTCAAGGCCGGCCACGATGCCGTGCTGATGGCTGGTGGCGCCGAGACCCCGCGCGATCCGACCCTGCCGGGCGCCGAGCTCGAGGGCGTCCATTTCGCCATGCCGTATCTGGTGCAGAGCAACCGCCGCGTCGGTGGCGAGGACATCTCCAAGGAAGAACCGCTGCTGACCACCGGCAAGCATGTCGTGGTGATCGGTGGCGGCGACACCGCGTCGGACTGTGTCGGCACCTCCTTCCGCCAGGGCGCCATCTCGGTGACTCAGCTCGACATCCGGCCCCGTCCGCCCGAGAAGGAAGACAAGCTGGCGATCTGGCCCTATTGGCCGACCAAGATGCGCACCTCCTCCTCGCAGGCCGAGGGTGCCGAGCGCGAATTCCAGGCGGTGACGCTCGGTATCGTCGGCAAGAATGGCCGGGTCACCGGTGTCAAGATCGCCCGTGCCGACGAGAAGCGCCGGCCGATCGAGGGCACGGAAACCGTGTTGCGCGCCGATATGGTTTTCATCGCCCTCGGCTTCACCGGACCGATCAAGGCCGGCATGATCGACCAGTCGGGTGTCGAGCTCGACAAGCGGGGCAATATCGCCGCTACCGATCGGGACTACCGCACCTCGATGGACAAGGTCTACGCCGCCGGTGACATGCGGCGCGGCCAGTCATTGGTGGTCTGGGCCATCCGCGAAGGCCGTCAGGCCGCCCGTGCCATCGACGAGGCGCTGATGGGCGCGACGACGCTGCCGCGCTGAGGGACCGGGTCTTCGGGCCCAATGCCGTTCACTTAAGCGTCTTCGAGTTTGCACGATCTTCGTCATTGTCGAGCTTGACCCGGCAATCCAGCGCTTTCGCGCGATTTCTGGATAGCCGGGTCAAGTCCGGCTATGACAAATCGGAGCGTTTCCTCCTTCAGCGAACTGCATTGGGCCTTCGGGCCCGCCTTTTTCGGTGTGCCGGTCTTCAGACCGATATTCACGCGCCACCTTTCACGCCGGTCTCGTTCCATCGAGAGACGGGGCTGAGACGATCGCCGCACCATTCCTGCCATCACGGATTTTGACGTGTCCATTCAAAGTGATGATGAATGCGCGTGGATGCTTGTACGGATGGGCGTAAGGCACGTAGGAAGGGAAAACCGAGGCCCCCCCATGCTCTCCCTCACGACCGTCCTCGCCTTCACCGCCATTGCCGTCGGCATGGTGCTGACACCCGGCCCCAACATGGCCTATCTGGTCTCGCGCTCGATCTGCCAGGGCCGTCTGGCGGGGTTGATCTCGCTCACCGGTGTCGTCACCGGCTTCGTGATCTATATGCTGCTGGCGGCCTTCGGCATCACCGCGCTGCTGTTCGCGGTGCCCTATGCCTATGATGCCCTGCGTATCGCCGGCGCTGCCTATCTCGCCTGGATGGCCTGGCAGGCGCTCAAGCCCGGCGGACGTTCACCCTTCGAGATTCGCACGCTCAAACCCGATTCGGTGCGGCGGCTCTATGGCATGGGCCTGTTCACCAGCCTGCTCAATCCCAAGGTCGCCGCACTCTATCTTTCGCTGCTGCCGCAATTCGTGGATCATTCCGGCCCTGTGCTCGGCCAGACCCTGCAGCTCGGCCTGATCCAGATCCTGGTCAGTGCCTTCTTCAATGCCTGCTTCGTGGTGATGGCGGGCACTATCTCCGCCTTCCTGGCGGACCGGCCGCTGTGGACGACGGTGCAGCGCTGGCTGATGGGCACGGTGCTGATGGGCCTCGCCGCCCGCATGGCGCTCGACACCGCGCGGCGATGAGTAGGGCGCGGACATCGCGACATGCCTGCATGCCGCCGGGATGTCCGCATTCCCTTTAAGGCACTGCCTGCGCCGGCCAGCGGAAATCGTCGGCGCGGCCCTCACGGGAAGGCAGGCTTTCGCCCTGTCCGAGCACTCTGGCGACACTGGGGTCGGCACCGCCTGGCTTGGGCGCCCCGCCACCGAGCAACTGGCCGCCGGGCGCGGTTTCATAGGCGTCGAGCGGCAGGACGGGCCCGTATTCGGGCTTTTCGGCCGGAGAGTCCCCGGGCGTATCGGGGGTGGGTTCAGCGACTGGGGCGGTTGCTACCATCGGTGCCGGCGGCGCCTCGCCGAGCAGGCGCCTCAGATCGCTTTCGAGGAAATGCGCCGCCAGCTTGGCGCCTTCATCGGAGAAGTGTACGCCATCGGCCTTGCGCAGGCGGGCCGGCTGGCCGTCGAGCCCGGTGCCGCTGGCGGCATAGGATCCGTCCGAATTGACGAAACCGTCCCAGATGTCGACATAGAGGCCGCCCGCCGCCGTTACCTGGCTGCGATAGAGGCTGTTGAACCGCACCATGGCAGCGCTGAGCACGTCGCTGCGCATCGGCGGCAAGCCGACCCAGAAGATCTTGACGCCGCGGGCTTTCAGAGGCGCGATCAGGGCGTCGATGCGCTTGCGATAAGCGGCTTCCCATTCCTCTGATTGCGGCTCGAAGCGGGTGCCGTCATCCCGGATGGTCTGGCGGTCGTTGGAGCCGATCAGGATCACCACGGCATCGATCTGGGCATTGGCGGCGAGCAGATCGGCGATGCCCTTGTTCCAGTCGTAAAAGTCGTTGCGCACCAGGCCGCTATCGGCTTTGACATTGCGGATGATGGCGATGTCGGGCCGATCGTCCAGGACGTCCGTCAATCCGGCGGCGAGCTGATCCGCCATCGAATCGCCGATGACATGCACGAAGGAGGAAGGCGGCACGGCTGGTGCCGGCGCCACCTTGGCGGGTTTGGGCAGGGCGAAGGGCGAAGCCCGGACCTTGGTGCGCCGTACGGGCGCCGGCCGGGCGTTCTGCTGGCGCACCTTGTTCTGCATCTCCTGATATTGACGCAGGGCCTGCCCCGGCGTGTCGCCCCCGCTGTCGCGCGCCATGACATGCCGCTGCGACAGGATGACAGAAGCGAGCACGAACAGGACGATCAGGAGGAGGCGCTGCTTCAAGGCCGGTCTCCGATTTCGCAGGAATGACACGCCCTAGCCGGAAAGATTATCACGCATCAGGGCGTCGCGCTCAGTTTCTGCAGCACTGCCGGGGTCGGATAGCCGTCGGCCACCAGCCCTGCCTTGGCCTGCCAGGTGCGCAGAGCCGCCCGCGCTGCCGGGCCGATCTTGCCGTCGATCGTCTCGATGGGATAGCCGAGCGCCTTCAGCTTCTTCTGCATCGCCGTGATCTGTGCGCGGTTGAGCGTGGTTTCCTGCGACGGCCAGCGGCCCTGCAGCGAGGGGATGCCGCGGATACGGTCGGCGAGCAACCCGACAGAGAGCGTGTAGGAATCGGAGATGTTGTAGGTCTTGATCGCCCAATAGTTCTGGAAGATCAGGAAGGCCGGTCCCTTGGCACCGGCTGGCAGGAATAGCCAGGCCTTGTCGGTTTCAGCCTTGTCGGTTTCAGCCTTGCCGGTGTCCAGCAACGGCTTGCCGTCGACCCTGGCGACGCCGAGCTTGGCCCAGGCCCCGACCGGGCCGCCATCATGAGCATTGATGGCGGTGAAATCGAATTTCGCCGGCAGCTTCACCTCATGGCCCCAGCGCTTGCCGGCATCCCAGTCGTGCAGCTTGAGATAGTTGGCGATCGAACCGATGACGTCGGGTTCTTCGTTCCAGATGTCGCGCTTGTTGTCGCCATCCATGTCGACGGCATATTTCAGAAAGCTGGAGGGCATGAACTGCACCTGGCCCAGCGCCCCTGCCCAGGAACCGGTCATGCCGCGCGGCGTGATGTCGTGCTCCTGCAGGATCTTGAGGGCATCGATCAATTCGTTGCGGAAGAGTTCGGGCCGTTTGGCCGTGCAGCAGGCCAGCGTGGTGAGCGAGCGGATGATGTCGGAATTGCCGGGCGAGGCGCCGTAATTGCTCTCCAGCGACCAGATGGCGAGAATGACGTAGCGATCGACGCCATAGCGTTCCTCGGCCTTGTCGAGCCATGATTTCCAGCGCTGCGCCATCGCCTTGCCCTGGGCGATGCGGTCGGCGCTCAGGCGGGCATCGACATAGGCGCGGATGGTTTGGTTGAATTCGGGCTGGGTGCCGGCCAGCGAGATCACCTTGGGATCGACGCCGAGCCCGGCGAAGGCGGCATCGAAGGTCTCGCGGGAAATGCCGACCTTCTCGGCCCGTGGCCACAACGCGGTAACGAAGGTCAGATAGCCGTCGGCGCGGGCGGGTGAGGCCAGACCGGGAAGCGCGAGGCCGAGAATCATGAGGCCCAGAACGGACCCGAGCCGCATCGTGCGCGCGATGACGTTAGAAGGCGTGCAGGGCATGAAAGCGTTCCCGAATCCTGATTCTCTTTACTGATTCTGTGATAAATACCGCCGCGAAACAAATCGTGACGAGGCAGGTTTGAAGCAAGGTGATGGCATGGTGAAGGCGGCGCAGCAATCGGCCCTGCGCACCATCGCAACTGAACGCGTCGGCTTGGAAGCATTGGCGCAGGCAATCGAAGGCGATCTCGGCCCCATATTCGGCGCTTGCATCGATCTCGTCGCCCGCCTCAAGGGCCGGGTCATCATTACCGGCATGGGCAAATCGGGCCATATCGGCAAGAAGATCGCCGCCACCTTCGCCTCTACAGGCACGCCCGCTTTCTTCGTGCATCCGAGCGAGGCCAGCCATGGCGATCTCGGCATGATCACGGCTGATGATGCCGTCATCGCCCTGTCCTGGTCGGGCGAGACGCGCGAGCTCGGCGACATCATCGACTATGCCACCCGCTTCAACGTACCCTTGATCGCGGTGACCTCGGTGGCGAGTTCCACCTTGGCCAAGGCGGCGGACCTGCCGCTGGTCCTGCCCCAGGCCAAGGAAGCCTGCCCGAACGGCCAGGCGCCGACGACGTCTTCCCTGATGATCTTGGCGCTCGGCGACGCCCTGGCCATGGCCATGCTGGAAACACGCGGCTTCACCGCCGCAGATTTCCGTGTCTTCCATCCCGGTGGCAAGCTCGGCGCTTCGCTCAAATTCGTGCGCGACGTCATGCGTACCGGCGACGCGGTGCCGCTGGTCGCCGAGGGTACGCTGATGTCGGAGGCCATCCTGGTGATGTCGAAGAAGGGAGTCGGCAGCGTCGGCGTCGTCGATGCGTCCGGCGCGCTGATCGGTATCGCCACGGATGGCGACCTCCGGCGCCATATGAGCGACGATTTGATGACTCGGCGGGTCGACGACATCATGACACGTACACCCAAGGTCATCCGCCCCGATGCCCTGGTCAGCGAAGCCATGGAGGTGATGGACTCCAGGCGCATCGCCGTGCTGTTCGCCGTGGAAGGCGGACGGCCCGTGGGTGTCGTCCATATGCTCGACCTCCTGAACATCGGCGTCGTGTGAGCAATGCCTCGCCCCTGCGCCTGACGATCGAGAACCTCGCCTGCGAGCGGGGCGGGCGGCTCGTGTTCGAAGGGGTCGGCTTTTCCGCCGGTGCCGGCGACCTCGTTGCGGTAACGGGCCGCAACGGGGCCGGCAAATCCAGCTTGCTCAGGGTGATCGCCGGCCTGGTGCCGCACCGGGACGGGCGGATACGCCTGGATGGCGGCGGTGCCGAGAAGACGCCCGCCGAGCACATGCATTATTGCGGCCATGCCGATGCCCTGAAGCCCTCCCTGAGCGTGCGCGAGAATTTGGGCTTCTGGCGCGCTTATTACGGCGATGCCGATCGCTCGATCGAGGATGCCCTCGATATCCTAGCCATCGAGCATCTCATCGACCTGCCCGCAGCCTATCTCTCGGCCGGACAGAAGCGCCGGCTCTCTCTGTGCCGGCTCCTGGTGTCGCGGCGGCCGGTCTGGCTTTTGGACGAGCCGACATCGGCGCTCGATAGCACCACCCAGGCCCGTCTTGCCGAGGTGATGGGCGAGCATCTCCAGGGCGGCGGGCTGATCCTGGCCGCGACCCATGGCGATCTCGGTCTCGCACCGAGCCGGACGCTGGCGATCGGTACGGCATGAGTGCGCTCGGGGCCCTGTTCGTGCGGGAATTGCGGCTGGCTGTCAGGGCCGGCGGTGGCGCGCCGGTCGGCGTCATCTTCTTCCTTGCGGTGGTGACGGTCATTCCCTTCGGTGTCGGTCCCGACCTCAATCTGCTCACACGTATCGGCCCGGCTGTGCTCTGGCTCGGGGCCCTGCTGGCGACGCTGCTCGGCCTCGATCGCCTGTTCCAGGCCGATCTCGACGACGGGTCGCTCGACCTCATCCATCTCGGCGGGCCCCCCTTGGAACTGGCCGTAGCGGTAAAGGCGCTGGCGCATTGGGTGACGACCGGCCTGCCGCTGGTCATCGCGACGCCGCTGCTCGGCCTGTTCGTCAATCTGCCTGGCAAGGGCCTTGCGGCCGTGACGCTGACCTTGCTGGTGGGCACGCCGGCCCTCACCTTTCTCGGTGCCATCGGCGCGGCGTTGACCGTCGCGCTCAGGCGTGGCGGCATGCTGATCTCTATCCTGATCCTGCCGCTCACCATCCCCGTGCTGATCTTCGGGGTGGCCGCCGCCACCGCCGCGATCACCGGCCCGATGCCCTTCCTGCCGCCCTTCCTGCTGCTATCGGCCATGACGCTGTTTTCCATCGTGCTCGGCACGGTGGCAGCGGCCTGGGCCCTACGCTTCGGACTGGAATAACGGGCTCTACGGCATCAGCACTTCGCGCCGGAGCAGGGCTTCAAGCCAGTCTGCGAACAACTGCACACGGCGCGAGAAATGCCGGCGATGCGGAAAGAGCAGCGTCATCGGCATGGAGGCAGCGCGGTGGTTGGGCATGACCTCGACGAGCTCACCTGCCGCCATATGGCGCTTCACGTCATAGGCCGGTATCTGGATCAGGCCGAAACCCGCCAGGCAGCAGGCGATATAGGCTTCCGCGCCGTTGACGACGACGCGGCTGCGCACCAAACGCGTCTGGACCGCGCCTTGAGCCAACCATTCCCAGGGCTCGACCCGCCCCGTGGTGGGCGAGGCATAGTTGACGGCCAGGTGCTCGTCGAGATCTTCGGGGCTGCGGGGCACGCCATGACGCGCGAGATAGGCAGGGCTGGCAACATTGATGAGAGGCAATTCGCCGATGGTGCGGGCGATCAGCCCTGAATCGCTGAGAGGGCCGACCCGCAGCACACAGTCGAGGCTGTCCTCGACCAAGTCGACGGTGCGGTCGGTCACCCCGAGATCGACGTCGATCTCGGGATAGAGATCGAGGAACTCGGCCAAGGCCGGAGCCACGATCAACCGGCCGATGCGCCCGGGCAGGTCGACACGCAGGCGCCCCGCCGGGCCGACGGCAGCCTGCCGGAACAGACCTTCGGTCTCTTCGAAATCGGAGAGCAGGCGCAGGCAACGCTCATAGAGGGCCAGTCCATCCTGCGTGGGGGCGACCTTGCGGGTGGTCCGATGCAGCAGGCGCGCGCCCATGCGGGCTTCCAGATCCTTGATGGCTGCCGAGACCGAGGGGCGCGGCAGCCCCAGCGTGTTGGCGGCGCGCGTGAAACTCGAACTATCGACGACGCGAACGAAGATACGGAAGAGGTCGATGCGGTCCACGGCCTGATACCAGATTGGTACGAGATCTTAACATGTCATGTTCGAATGGGCAGCTTTATATCGAAATTCAAGACGATAAGCTGACCTTCCATTAGCCTCCCCCTTCACAAACAGGAAGATCCAGCATGGCCGATCACAGCATCAAGGGAAAAGTGGCGTTGATTGCCGGAGGCGCCAAGAATCTGGGCGGCCTTCTGGCGCGCGATCTGGCGGCGCAGGGCGCCAAGGCGGTGGCTGTTCACTACAACAGCGCTGCCACCAAGGCGGCGGCCGATGAAACCGTTGCTGCCATCAACGCGGCCGGTGCCAAGGGCGTCGCCTTCCAGGGCGACCTCACCTCGGCCGGCGCGGTCGAGAAGCTGTTTGCCGACACGATCGCGGCCGTCGGCCGTCCCGACATTGCCGTCAACACCGTGGGCAAGGTGCTCAAGAAGCCTTTCGTCGAGATCTCCGAGGCCGAGTATGACGAGATGACCGCGGTCAACTCGAAAACCGCCTTCTTCTTCCTCAAGGAAGCCGGCAAGCACCTCAACGACAACGGCAAGATCTGCACGCTCGTCACCTCGCTGCTCGGCGCCTTCACGCCGTTCTATGCCGCCTATGCCGGCACCAAGGCGCCGGTGGAGCATTTCACGAGAGCTGCTTCCAAGGAGTTCGGCGAGCGCGGCATCTCGGTGACCGCCATCGGCCCCGGCCCTATGGACACGTCCTTCTTCTATCCGGCCGAGGGCGCGGATGCCGTCGCCTATCACAAGAGCGCCGGCGCCCTGTCGAAATTCTCCAAGACCGGCCTCACCGACATCGAGGACATCGTGCCCTATATCCGCTTCCTCGTCTCCGACGGCTGGTGGATGACCGGGCAGACCATCCTCGTCAATGGCGGCTACACGACCAAGTAAGCGCGAGTTTTCCGGGTGTACTGGCATCCCGGCGATATGCTTGCTTGTTGCTATGCCGTTCTTCCCCGGTGAGCAGACGCGGTGCTTCCAAAAAGACGGGCAAGATGCCCGTGCAGCCGGAGGGACTTCCTCATGGATTGGGGAGGTCCTTCCGCCTGGCCTCCCATTTTTGTGTTCCCTGCGAGATTGTCTCCCTGCGCGCGCGCAGGTAAAACAATCGCATGTGGAAATACGCCAATCCCACCCTGTTCATGGGCCTTGCCGGCCGTCTCCTGCCCTGGCTGGCAGGAGCGACGGTGCTGTTGTTCGCCGCTGGTCTCTACGGGGCGGCCGTTGCGCCCGACGACTACCAGCAGGGCGCCACGGTGAAGATCATGTATATTCACGTGCCCTGTGCCTGGCTCGCCATGGCCGGCTGGGGCGCGATGTCGCTTTCGGCACTCGGTGTGCTGGTCTGGCGTCATCCCCTTGCCGAGGTGGCGATGAAGGCCGCCATGCCGATCGGCGCTGCCTTCACCCTGCTGTGCCTGATCACCGGTTCGCTCTGGGGGCAGCCGATGTGGGGCACCTGGTGGGTCTGGGATGCGCGCCTGACCTCGGTACTCGTGCTGTTCCTGATGTATCTGGCGCTGATGGCGCTGTGGCACTCCATCGAGGATCCCAGCAGGGCGGCGCGGATCTCGGCCGTGCTGGTACTGGTCGGCGCCGTCAACATTCCGATCATCAAATTCTCGGTGGACTGGTGGAACACCCTGCACCAGGGTGCGTCGGTGTTCCGCATCGGCGGTTCCACCATCTATTCGTGGATGATGCTGTGGCCGCTGCTCGACATGGCGATCGCCTTCACCCTGCTCTTCGCCACGCTGCATCTGATGGCGATGCGCAACGAAATCCTGCGCCGGCGTATCCGCACCATGCGCCTGATGGCGGCGGCCGGCGTCACCCCGGCCATGACCGCCTCCGTTCCGGTGGAGGTCTGACATGGTGGTGTTCGGCATGGACCTTGGTCCGCACTGGGCTTTCATCGCCTGGGCCTATGGCCTGGCGGCGATCGTGATCGTGGCGCTGATCGCCTGGGTGATGCTCGATCACAAGGCACAGCACAAGACCCTGGCCGAGCTGGAATCCCAGGGCCTGCGCCGCCGTTCGCGTCGGGACGCCAATCAAAGCGGGCAGACGCCATGACCGAAAGCCACGCCCTGCCGCCGGCACCGCGCCGCCGCGCGCTGGTGTTCCTGCCCTTGATCGTGTTCGCGGCGCTTGCCGGCCTGTTCTTCTACCAGCTCCGCTCGGGCGGCGATCCCTCGGCCTTGCCCTCCACTCTGATCGGCAAACCCGTGCCTGAGATGAGTTTGCCGCCGCTCGCCGAACTCGCGCGGGACGGCAAGACGCTTCCGGGGCTTGCCACCGGCGATCTGAAATCGGGCGGCGTGAGCGTGGTCAACATCTTCGCATCCTGGTGCGGCCCTTGCCGGGACGAACATCCGGTGCTGATGAAGCTTGCGGGCCTCGACAAGGCGCGTCTGGTCGCAATCAATTACAAGGACGATCCCGACAATGCGCGCCGCTATCTCGGTACCTTCGGCAATCCCTATGCGGCCGTGGGCGTCGACGTCAACGGCCGTTCCGCCATCGATTGGGGCGTCTATGGCGTGCCGGAGACCTTCGTGGTCAATGCCAAGGGCGAGATCGTCGACAAGATTGTCGGCCCGCTGAGCGAGGACAGCCTGAAGTCCAGGCTGCTGCCCGCGATCGAGGCCGCCTCCAAACCATAACCGCCGACACGTTCCAAGGCCACAATGACCGATCGTCCCAAGCTTCCCTACCGCCGCTGTGCCGGCGCGGCGCTCTTCAATGCGCAAGGCAAGGTCTTCGTCGGCCGCCGCAAGCCGCGTACCGGCAGCGCGCCGGGCAGCTTCGAATGGCAGATGCCGCAGGGCGGTATCGACGAGGGCGAGGATCCCCGTGAGGCGGCGATCCGCGAACTCCATGAAGAGACCAATGTGCGTTCGATCGCCTTTCTGGCCGAAGCGCCCGATTGGTACTCCTACGATCTGCCTGCCGAAGCGGTCGGCGGGGGCTGGACGGGCCGCTATCGTGGTCAGACCCAGAAATGGTTCGCCTTTCGCTTCACCGGCCCCGACAGCGAGATCGACGTGCTCAGGCCGGCCGGCGGCCAACACAAGGCCGAGTTCGAAGATTGGCGCTGGGAGGATCTTGCTGCCTTGCCCGGCCTGATCGTGCCGTTCAAGCGCGGCGTGTACGATGAGGTGGTGGCGGCTTTCCGCCATCTGGTGGCGTGATGGGTGAAACCAGACCCTATCGCCCCAATGTCGGTATCGCCCTGCTCAATGCCGAGGGGCTGGTGCTGGTCGGCCGGGCCGAGACGTCCGGGCCGGAGCTGATCGTGCCGGGCTTCGAATGGCAATGCCCGCAGGGCGGCATCGACGAGGGCGAAGATATCGTCGCGGCGGCCAAGCGCGAGCTCTGGGAAGAGACCAATGTCCGTACCGCCTCGGTGCTGGCGGTGACGGAGGAATGGTGGCCCTACGACTTCCCACCCTATGACGGGCCACCGCACAAACTGTCACCCTTTCGCGGCCAGAAGCAGCGCTGGGCCGCCTTGCGCTTCGAGGGTACGGACAGCGAGATCGACGTCGTCAACCTGCCGACCGGCGAGCCGCAGGAATTTTTCGGCTGGCGCTGGGAGAGGCTGGCGCGGCTGCCCGAACTGGTGACCCCGCACAAGCGCCCGGTCTATCTGCGCATGGCGCAGGCCTTCGCCCGCCTCGGCGCCTGACGCGCGGGCGGGACTTTCGCCGGACCACCCTGTTCAGCGTAGATCCATTGGACGGATTGGCGCCGTGCCATGCTTGTGCCAAGCTATGCTGCTTCAATGGCATTGACACGGTATTGGGGGCTGCATTTCGGAGGTGGCGTCCCCATATGCTGTTTTTGGCGCGGAGGCGCAGAAGCAATGTTTCGGAACGTCATGCCCTATGATTATACCGTCGGTATCGATCGCTCGGATATCGACTTCATGGGCCATGTCAACAATGCCAGCTATCTGAAATGGGTGCAGGCGGCGATCATCAGTCACTGGGAACGCCTGGCGCCTGCCGAGGCGTTGAAGAAGCATGCCTGGGTGGCGCTCCGTCACGAGATCACCTATCGCAAGCCGGCCTTCCTCGATGACGATGTGATTGCCACCGTCATTCTCGAAAAGGTGCACGGCGCCAGGGCCTTTTACGGCATCATCATCAAGCGCGGCGAGGAAGTGCTGGCCGAGGTGAAGTCGAGCTGGTGCTGCCTGGATGTGGCGACCAAACGCCCGAAACGGCTTTCGAGCGCCATCATCGAGCGTTTTCTCGGCAGGCCGGCGAGCTGAAGAACGTCAGGCCTCATCCACGAGCTTGCGGCCATAGCGTTTTGCGACTTGCCGATGAGGCAAGAATCGCAAAGACGCGTGGAAGCAAAAAAGCTAGGGCAAACAAGCGTTCACGCCTGAACGCGCTTTGCTCCAGGAAAGAGCTGGTCGCGCGACGCGATGAGCGCCCCGCCGACGATGAGCAGCACGGCGAGCGCCAGGGCCAGGCTCGGTGAAGCGATGCCAACGGCGACCAGGATTAGCGTCGACAGGACAGGCGTGGCGTAGGAGGCGACGCCGAGCAGGCGGATGTCGCCGTGCTTGACCCCGCGATCCCAGGCATAGAAAGCCAGGCCCACCGGTCCGAGGCCGAGGCCGATGATGGCAAGCCACTCCTTGGCATCGGGCCACACCGTGGTTTCGAACAGGCCGTGGCAGATCAGGGCCAGCACGCAGGTCACCCCGCAAAAGCCCACCACCGCATCCGTTGGCACCGCCTTGAAGCGGCGCGACAAAACCGAATATCCCGACCAGATGAAGGCGCAGGCTAGCGCCAGCGCATAGCCGGGCGCATTGGCCATCTCGAAGCCCGACACTCCTTTGGCGAGGGCGAGCGCCAGTACCCCGACAAAGCCGAGCATGGCGCCGGCGACGTGATACCAGCGCAGGCGCTCGCCGGGCAGCATGGCGGAGAACAGCACGATCAGGAGCGGCCAGAGATAGGCGATCAGGCTGGCTTCGGCCGGCGGGGCCCGCTTGAGGGCCTCGAAATAGACGGCGTGATAACCGAACAGGCCGCCGACGCCGAGCGCCCAGACCGGCCAGGGCTGGCGTAGAGCCGCGGTAGCGCCAGGCCGGAACGGCCAGGAGGCTGCGCCCATCAGCGTCGCCACCGCAAAGGTCAGCCCCAGCAGTTGGAAGGACGGGATGCGGTAGGTGAGCGCCGTGGTCAGCGCCAGCACGGACCAGAGCAGGATGGCGATCAGGCCGATCAGGGTAGCGAGCAATTTGGCAGGCATGGACGGTTCTTTCGGTTGCGCCTGCTATGCCGCAAAATCGATATCTGCGCTATCGGGGATTTTTGGCCCGGGCCACTGGCCCTGCCATTCCCAATCGTGCTGCTTTTCCAAGGATCGCCGTAGTGGCGGGGAGCGGTAAAGAAAAACCGCAGCCGTTACGCCGGCAACTTTCTCGCCTGGTGCCGCGGCGGCCGGATCTCGCCGCGCTGGGTGCCGATCGACATTTCGAAGCTGTCGGCGATGCGGCGGGCGCGGTCGATGAAGAGCAGGGCGGCATTGCGAGGCAGCACCTCGAGAGCGGTGTGCTCGAACAGATCGAGCCAGCGATCGAAATGGCGACCTTCCAGCGGCAGCATCAGATGGGGACGGAGCGGGCGGCCGTCATAGCGCCCGCTACGCAAGATGACGGATGACCAGAAGGCACAGAGCTTGGCGAGATGGTCGTCCCAATCAGCGACTTTCGCGTTGAAGATCGGCCCGATCAACTCGTCCTGCCGCACCCTGCCATAGAAAGTGTGGACCAGGCGCTCGATCATCGCCTCGCTGACCGCGATGCCATCAGGCTCACTCATATTGATGCTGGCTGCCATGGCCGTCTCTATGCCGGAAAATTCGTACGAGGACCAATGCACTGGTGTCGCAGCAGCTATTTTTAGGCGCCGGTACTGACATTCGGATGGCGCATCACCATCTAACTCGAAATCATTGGAAGAGTGGAGGCCGCTATGCGCATGCGTCCACTTGCGATAATTGTTCTTCTTCTTGGTTTGATTGCAAATCCGGCCGGGGCTCAACAGCAGCCCGACCCTGAAAACCCGGACAATGATAGTCGCGAGCAACTTTACGAGCTCGGTCGTTTCATTGCGATCTATCAGCGAGTGCTTGCCACCTATGTCGACAAGCCCGCGCCGGATGTGCTGATCCAGGGCGCGATCGGCGGCATGATGTCGAAGCTCGACCCTCATTCGCGCTATGTCGATCCCAAAGCCATGTCCGACATGCAGCAGGAGCTTGCCGGCAAGCAGGTTGGGCTCGGCCTTGAAGTCGAAATACAGGGCGGACTGGTCAAAGTGGAGCATGTCCTGCCGGCCACACCGGCAGCCATGGCAGGCCTGCAGGCGGGAGACATCATCCTTACGCTGGATGGTGGTGGCTTACGAGGGCTAGGCCTGGCCACGGTGCTGCAGCGCATGGAAGGGCCGGTAGGCAGTTCCGCCACCCTGACCGTTCGGCGGCGCGGCAATGCCAGACCACTGTCCTATACGCTCATGCGCGAGATCATCCGGGCCGAGAGCGTACGCTTCGAGGTGATGGGCGAGGATGTCGGCTATATCCGCATCGGGGAATTCAACGAACAGACGCCCGATAGCCTGAAGCGGATCGCCGAGCGCCTGCCGACCGCCTTCCGGCCTGGCGCCTTGAAGGGCATCGTTCTCGACTTGCGCAACAATCCCGGCGGTTTGCTCGATCAGGCGATCATGGTGTCGGCAGCCTTCATCGGCAAAGGAGTGCTGCTGTCGATCCGTGGGCGCGAGCCCGACCAGTCCAAGGTCTATGTTGCTCATGGCGAGGACATCACCGGCGGCGTGCCGCTGGTGGTGCTGATCAATGGCGGCACCGCCTCGGCAGCCGAGATCGTCGCCGGGGCCTTGCAGGATTTCAAGCGCGCCACCATTGTGGGCACACGCTCCTTTGGCAAGGGCTCGATCCAGACGGTGACGCGCCTGCCCGACGACAGCGCCCTGGTGCTGACCACGGCGCGCTATTACACGCCCCTCGGCCGCTCGATCCAGGCGCAGGGCATCGAGCCCGACATCGCCGTGCAGCAGCCGGACCCGACCGGTGCCGGTCTCGGCCATGCCACGCCGGGCGAAGCTGGCCTGACAGGCCACCTCAAGGGCACCGGTGCGAAGGATGAGAGCGGCTCGTCCTTCTATGTGCCGCCGAACCCCGCCGACGACGTCCAGCTTGGCGTTGCCCTCGACATGCTGCGGAGTACCGAGCGCGGGGGCAGCGAATTATGGCGGCCTCCCGGGAACTGAGCGGCGACGATTCGGCTGCCCGGTCGAAACAGCTGATGGCTTTCGAGCCGTCATGCGAATGAAGGGAAGCGATCCAGTGCCGTCGGGCTCTTCGTTTATGGGCCTCCGGATTGCTTTACGTCGTTCGCAATGACGAAATTTCGAATCCGAAGCCGGAATGCAACTGCCCCCTACTTGCTCGCCCCGTCGAATTTTTGAATCTCGAGCGCATCAAGATCGATGGCCGGCACGCAGCGCAGATTGATCGCCACCATGGCAACTCCGTCGGGCCGTGTTGCCTTGGCAAAGGCCTGCGTGCCGCAGGTCTCGCAGAACTGATGTTCGATACGGTGCTTGTTGAACTGGTAGGTCCTGAGCCTAGCCGGGTCGGCGGAGATGGTCACCGCTTCTACCGGCAGGAAGGCCAGGAGCGAGCCCTTTCGGCGGCAATAGGAGCAATTGCAGCTCACCGCGCTGCTCGGCGCGTCGGCCTCGGCTTTGAAGGAGACGGCGCCGCAATGGCAACTACCCTCGAAGCTCATTTCTCGTCCTCCCGGAATGGATATCTTTGCGGTGCCGAGCATAGTCCGAGATGAAGGATTCGGGCATCCCGTCCGGGCAATGGGGAAGAGTATTTCCTTTTGTTCGCGCAAGGCCTTGGCAGACATCAAAACCATACACACTCTATATTCTGAGTGAAGTGCTCGACCGGGTTGCCCGAACCCGGCCTGCCGTTTCATGGGAGATATTCATGGCCCGCCAATTGCGGCTCGGCGCCTTCATGCGCCCGGCAAGCATTCATACCGGAGCCTGGCGCTATCCCGGCGCCTGGCCCGATGCCAATTTCAACTTCGCCCATCTCAAGCACCTGGCCCAGCGGCTCGAAAGCGCCCGCTTCGATGCCTTTTTCATGGCCGATCATCTCGCCGTGCTCAACATGCCGGTGGAGGCGCTCAAGCGCAGCCATACAGTGACCTCGTTCGAGCCCTTCACCCTGTTGTCGGCGCTAGCCGCCGTCACCGAACATATCGGCCTGGTGGCCACGGCCTCCACCACTTTCGATGCCCCCTACCATGTCGCGCGGCGCTTTGCCTCGCTCGATCATCTCAGCGGCGGCCGGGCAGGCTGGAATATCGTCACCACCTCCAATCCCGACGCGGCCCTGAATTTCGGCCTCGACGAGCATGTCGAACATGACGAGCGCTACCACCGGGCACGCGAATTCTACGATGTGGTGACCGGGCTCTGGGACAGTTGGGCCGACGATGCCTTCAGCCGCGACGCGGAAAGCGGCATCTATTTCGATCCTGCCCGCCTGCATGTGCTCGGCCACAAGGGCGAGCATCTGTCCGTGCGCGGGCCGCTGAACATCGCCCGCCCGGTGCAGGGCTGGCCCGTGATCGTGCAGGCGGGTTCATCGGAGCCGGGCCGCCAGCTCGCGGCCGAGACGGCTGAGGCGGTGTTCACCGCGCCGCCCAATCTGGCCGAGGGGCGTCGCTTCTATGCCGACGTCAAGGGCCGGATGGCAAAGCTCGGCCGCGACAGGGACCATATGAAGATCCTGCCGGCCGCCTTCGTGGTGGTCGGCGACAGCGTGGAAGAGGCCAGGGCCAAGCGCGCCTGGCTCGACAGCCTGGTGCATTACGACAGCGCCGTCGCCTCGCTCTCCATCGCCCTTGGCTACGATGTCTCGGGCTTCGATCCCGATGGCAGGCTGCCCCCCATTCCCGAGACCAATGCCAGCAAGAGCGGCCGCGAGCGGGTGCTGCAGTTGGCCGAAAGCGAAGGTCTTACGGTGCGTCAGCTTGCCCAGCGCCTCGGTGGCTATGCCGGCCTGGCCTTCGTCGGCACCCCCGGCAGCATTGCCGATGAAATGGCGGAATGGCTCGATAGCGAAGGTTCGGACGGCTTCAACGTGATGTTCCCCTATCTGCCCGGCGGCCTCGACGATTTCGTCGACAAGGTCGTGCCGGTGCTGCAGGAGCGCGGCCTGTTCCGGCGCGATTATGAGGGGCGGACGCTGCGCGAAAATCTCGGCCTGCCGCGGCCGGAGAACCAGTTCTTCAAGTAGGGGGAAGCTTCCCTCGAAGTGAACCGGTTTCATTGCCGTTTTAAGGCGGGCGCCACCAACCTTCCCCACTTCGTGGAGAGGGCCGGTGGCGTCAGGTCCTGCCTGGCCTTACACCATTGAGAAGCTGTCGGGATCCGGGCCGATCTTGCCCTTGGCATCGTCTAGCTTCTCGATGGCGGCAATGTCTTCCGGCGCCAGCTTGAAGTCGAAGACCTGGAAGTTCTCGACGATGCGGGCCGGCGTCACCGATTTGGGGATGACGACGTTGCCGATGTCGAGATGCCAGCGCAGGATCACCTGGGCGGCGCTCTTGCCGTATTTCCTGCCGATGGCCGTCAGCGCCGGATCGCTCAGCAGCGTGCCCTGGCCGAGCGGGCTCCAGGCCTCCGTGGCGATGCCTTCCTTGGCGTGATAAGCGCGTAGCGCCTTCTGCTGGAAGCGCGGATGCAGCTCGACCTGGTTGATCGCGGGGACCACGCCGGTTTCCGCCTTCAGGCGCTCGAGATGGGCGATCTGGAAGTTGGAGACGCCGATGGAGGCGACAAGGCCCTCCTCGCGCAGCTTGATCAGGGCCTTCCAGCTCTCGACATAGAGATCGCGCGAGGGCACCGGCCAATGGATGAGATAGAGGTCGATCTTCTCCAGACGCAATTTCTTCAGGCTGGCTTCGAAGGCGCGCAGGGCCGTGTCATAGCCCTGATCGCCGTTCCACAGCTTGGTGGTGACATAGATGTCCTTGACGGGAACGCTGGAGGCGGCGAGCGCATCACCCACGCCCTCTTCATTGCCGTAGATGGCGGCGGTGTCGATCGAGCGGTAGCCCGCCTCGATCGCCGCCGTCACCGCGGCATTCGCGCCCTCGTTCGGCACCTGCCAGACGCCGAAGCCGAGCTGCGGGATTTCCTTGCCGTCATTGAAACGGATGGTCGGACTCATGGGGGATCTTTCCTGAAATCTGCGAAAGAAAAAAGCGATGAAGGAAAACGGCGATCCGATCCCTGAGGGCACGGATCGTCGGAGGGAAGGGATGCAGCCGCCAGGACTGCGTCTTTCATCTATGGTCTTACCGGCGAAGCGCAACCTTCCGCCCTACTGAAAACCGGCGATCCCATGTGGAACATAGGGGGCTTCGAGCGCCGCGATCTCCTCGGCCGTCAGGGTCAGGCCCAGAGCCGCGATGGCGTCGGTAAGGTGATGCGGCTTGGAGGCGCCGACGATCGGGGTCGTCACGCCGCTTTTCTGCGCCACCCAGGCGAGGGCCACCTGTGCCCGCGGCACGCCGCGCGCCTTGGCGATGGCGGCCACCGCCTCGATGACCTTGCGGTCGGCTTCCTGCGTGGCGTCGTAGAGCGCCGTGCCGACATTGTCGCTTTCCTGGCGCTCGCTGCTTTCGTTCCAGTCTCGCGTCAGCCGGCCGCGGGCGAGCGGGCTCCAGGGCAGCACGGCAATGCCCTGGTCGCGGCACAGCGGTAGCATCTCGCGCTCCTCTTCCCGATAGAGCAGGTTGAGATGGTCCTGCATGCTGACGAATTCGGTCCAGCCATGGAGGCGGGAGGTGTAGAGCGCCTTGGTGAACTGCCAGGCATGCATGGAGGAGGCGCCGATATAGCGGGCCTTGCCGGCCTTCACCACATCATGCAGGGCCTCCAGCGTTTCCTCGATCGGGGTCTGTTCATCCCAGCGATGGATCTGGTAGAGATCGACATAGTCCGTGCCGAGGCGCCGGAGGCTGTTGTCGATCTCCGCAAGGATGGCGCGGCGCGACAGGCCAGCGCCATTGGGGCCGGGACGCTGGCGGAAGAAGACCTTGGTCGCCAGCACGATGTCCTCGCGCCGTGAAAATTCCTTGATGGCTCGGCCGACGATTTCCTCGGAGGTGCCGTCCGAATAGGAATTGGCGGTGTCGAGAAAGTTGATGCCGGCCTCGATGGCCTGGCGGATCAGGGGGCGGCTCTGGTCCTCGGGCAGGGTCCAGGCGTGGTTGCCGCGATCGGGAACGCCATAGGTCATGCAGCCAAGGCACAGGCGCGACACTTCAAGGCCCGTCGAGCCGAGCTTGATGTAATCCATGGATGAAACTCCTTGCTGAAAAATGGTTTCGGACACGGCGCCATCTGAAAGACGACGCGAGCCGACTAATCGTGCTGTTCGATGGATTGGGTCGATTGTGAATCGGCCGGGGTCCGAAGTCCAGGCTTCAGGCGAGGCAGGATGGCTCGCCGGCGTTCACGGAGCTGTGAGATAGTTCGCGATGGCCCTTTACCTTACAACTCGAACTCGATGCCTTCCTTGCCCGCTGCGGGGAAGACGCAATCATAATGCCAGCGTGTCTTCAATTCCTCATCATCCCATTGCTCCGTATTGGGCTGACGAAAATTGAAGATCAGCGTCTTCTGGCGTTCGGGATCGTGCGTAAGGATGCGGGCGATGGTTTCCGCATCCGGATGATCATGGCGGCTGCCGTCGGTCGAGAAGGCAAAACGGGTACAGTCGATCAGGCTGAGCAGCGCCGGCGAGGTATTGGCCTTGCTGCCGTGATGGGAGACTTTCAGGCAGTCGAGCTTCAACGGATTGGCCGCGCTATGGCCGAGCCGCTCGAGGGCAGCCTCGATGACGTCGGCATGGGAGTCCGCTGCCATCAACACGCGCCTTTGGTCGAACTCTGCGATAAAGGCGATGCTGGTGCCATTGGGCCTGGTGCTGTCGCCACTGTATTGGCGCGCAGCCAGCACCTCGACATTGAGGCCGCCGAGTATCTCGCGCCCTTCGACCTCGGCCTGCTCTACCGGATCCTTGTCTTCCTTGCGCAGATGGGCCTCGGCCAGTGCGCTCGCCCAGGTTGGCAGCAGCCTGGTGAGCTGGTGGTCCGTGGGGGAAAGCAGGGTGAGTTTCAGTCCGCCGGCGAACGGCAAGGGTGCTGCCGCCTCCGGGCTGCCCGTGGAGACGATGCGGGAAGCGAATTGGCTGTTCCACGGCCAGTCGCTGGCCTCGATGCCGATCGTAACTTTTTCGGCCTGGTCGACGCCAAGCGTCTCCAAGTCGCGGAGCCGCTCCCTGGCGTCGACGAGCTGGGCGTAGGCGTTGAACCAGACATTGCAGGCCGTGAAGGGAAGTGTCGTCTCCCCGAACAGTGGCACCGCTCCTTCGATGTGGTCGGCATCGATATGACTGATGGCGAAGAGCTCAAAGCTGCCGATCGCCTGCAGCAGCGGCTTCAGCGCCCGATAATTCTTGGTGCGCCCGAGATCGATCAAAGCGCGGTGAAGCGTGCCCTCCTCGCCCCAACTCAACATCAGCGCGTCGCCCTCGGAGGCCGGATGCATGGCGAGCTTGAAAACCGGCATGGCGTACTCCTCAATCGCCGAGGCGGATCACGGTGAAGGTCTGGGCGGAATCGACGCGGTTGGCGAAGGCGCGGGCTGTGCGGCGCGGGGCTTCGAGCACCTTTTCGTCCGGCAGGCTTTCGAGCCCGCGGGCCAGCCAGTCCGCCGACAACGAATAGAGCGGGGCGCCACGCGAAAAGCCTTCCAGCAGATGGGTCTTGGCCTGCTCGAACTGCCCGGCACTGCGTGCCCGCATCAGCAGACGGCGGCCGAGAATGATGGGCCCGTCGGGGATGAGCGGAAACCAGTTGGCGAGATTGGCGAGCCAGGGATCCCAGCGCCGTTCGAGGTCCGGCGAGGAGGCCGAAACGGCAATCAGCGCCGCTGCCAGCGCTGCGATCGGATCGGCGAGCTTGTCCTGCATCGCATCGATCACGGCCTGCTGCAGCCCGCCGGCCAGGAGGCGGCTGCCGGCCTCGACGTCGCGCGCCGCCAGGAAACCGATCAGGCCGCTCCAGACGGGGTTTTCGGCGATGATGGTGGCCGCGCTTCTTTCGCGTGGCGCCAGCCTGTCGATGAGGACGTAGGGGTTCCACCGCCCTGCAATGCTTGGCACCACGGCGAGCTCGCGGCGAGGGCCGGTCTCGATCGCCACGAACACCGGACGATCATGGGCGCCCTTTTCGAAGGGCGCGAAGCGGTGGGCCTCGGCATCGGCCAGGCCGAGCTGCACGAACCGTCCGTCATCGTTCTCTATCGCTGCGGTGAGGTGCGGATCGGCAAGGGCATGCAGGCCGAGTGCACAATCGACATGGCCGGCGATGGTGGCGACCACCGGTATCACAGCCGGAGGGGCGGGCAGAGGAAAGTCGGCCTGCCAATGGGGCGGAGCCTGAAGGTTGATATCCGCCGGCGGACGGGGCCGCAGGCTTTCCAAGCCCGGCGCCGGGGCGGGAGGAGAAGGGGGCGGCACGGCACCGGTTGCGGTCGCCGTTCCCAGCCATTCATGCGGCGAAGCCGGCATGGCGAAGCGCACTTCCAGCACCTCGTCCTTGGCCACCGTGACGTTCTGGACCTCCACCCGGCCGTCGGGCGTGCGCAACGTGACGACATGCTCGCCAGGCCGGACATCCACCGGCGTGGCGCCGCCGATGGCGACGATGACCTGCTTGGGGTTCTTCTTCGGATCATCAGCCCTGACAATCTCGGCAACGGCACCGGCAGCGATCGCCACGGGCCCGGAAAGGCCGATGAGAAGCTGCGCGGCGGGGCCGAAGCTGCGCCCGGGATCGAGTTTTTCCACCACCGCCGTGGTCGGTGTGGCGCTGCGCTTGACTTCCAGGAAGACGGCAGGTGCCCGGGCCTTGCCCTTGGCCCCCCCGATATCTGCGCCGAAACGGCGGACGGAGACATTGATGGCGGTGGCTTCCGGGTATTTCAGGAGCTGGAAGGGGGCCCTTCCCGCTGCGCCCTCGAAGGCCGTTTCGCCGCCGGGGGTGGCGGTGACGATGAAATCGCTCTCGGGCCAATTTTCGGGCTGGGCCATCGAGATATAGACCGGGATTTCCGCCTGCTCGCCGGCGAAGGTGATCTCGAAGGTACCGGCGATGCGCCCGCCGGGCGTCTGCGGCTTCTCATCCGGCTGGCGGTGCAGCTCGAGCAGCCGGCTGATGCTGTCCACCATCGGGCCGGGACGCACCGGCCAGTCCTCGTCGGCCGGGTCGCCGGCGACGCCGCCGAGAGCGCTGAGCAGCGCGTCGGCAAACAAGGTGGTGTTGTTGACGCGCCCTCCTGCGGTTTCTCCGAGTGCGGTGGCGGCGATCACCCATTGCTTGCTCGGCTCGTCATGTCCCCTGTTCTCACGGGTCAGGGCAATCAGCTTGCTGCCGAAGGGCTCGTTCCAGGGCAGAGAGAGGTCCGTTGCCGAGCGGCAGCAATCGAACAGCAGAAGCTGGGAGACAGCCTTGGCGTTCTCCAGCGCGGACATGAACTGCTCGACCTCCGACATGCCGGCGGTCCGGTCGAGTTCGTCCATCCCGTAATCTTCGAAGAGGAAGGCGGTGCGGGAGAGCAGGCTCTCGCCATGGCTCGCGACATAGAGGATGGCGAGATTGTCCTTGTGGCTGTTGATGCGCCGGACCCAGGCGCGCACGGCTTCGCGCGCCAGAGCGAAGGTCGCGCGCGGCACCGGCCCGTCGGCATAGGTCGCCTGGGGCTGCGCCGTGGTGGCCGGCTCGGAAAGCAGGATGGCGAGGCTGCCGAGCGGGCAAGCCTCGTTGCGAAAGCCCGGCGCCTCGCCGACAAACCAATCCGCCAGGACGCGAGCCGAAACGGTGGTGGAGGTCAGCGGCTTCTTGAAACGCGGCGACTGGTAGGCGCCGACCCCGATGATCAGTGCATGGGTGGCGGGACCGGCCGCCAGCGTGTCGTCGCGGTAGACCAGTCCGGAGCCTCTGTCAGGATGATCGCCGGGCAGCATCATGGCGCTAGACCGGGAAGCCGGGTAGGGGATAGGCAGTCGGTGCCGGCTCGGTCGGCGTGACATAGCTGCGCAGGGCAACGTCCATCATCAGCCAGCCCCAATTGATGAGCCGGCTCTGCTCCTCTTCGTCGAAGGGATTGAGGCGGGTGCGCATTTGGGCCAGCCGCGCGACGGTAGCGGGATCGGGCTTGAGCACCTGTGGCGCCGGATATTTCGAGGCAACGCTGTCGATGGCGCTGAAGGCGACCACGCGCCCGGCCGCCTTGGCTTCGGCGAAGAGCAGGCGCTTGCGCAGGCCACGTGCCTGGTCGGTGGCGATGTCGAGGGCGCGCAGGGCCTGCTGGGGCCAGAAGGCGTGAGCGGATTCCTCGGTGCCGAAGGGGGCGCCGGCATCGCTGACGATCACCGTGGCGAAATCGTCCACCGTCTCCAGGCCGAGATTGTCATAGGCGCCGCCATCGGTCAGGGAAAGCCTGCGGTTGTAGTCGGGGTCGCCGAAATGGCTCGTGCCGGTGGCGTTCACCCAGCGTGCGGGATCGACCTTGATCTCCACCGGCGAAAGCACGGGCGGAAAGGCGCTCGAGGCGGCGACGGCCACCGCGAGCCGGATGTCGGGTTTGGGGATGATGCCGACGGCATAATCGGCCAGCCTGACCTTTTGCAGGCGCACGAGCCGGCCGGTCTGCAGATTGGTGGCGTTGAAGACGAATTGCGGGCTGTCCGGCAGATCCTGCAGGCTGATGCCCTCGAAGAGATCGTCATAGGTGTCCGCGAGAACATCCCCGATGCTCTTGCCGGGCAGGAACGCTCCAAACCCCACTGCTTTGGTATCGACCGAGCGGGTGCAGAATTCGCGCAGCGGTGCGATCACCTTGGCGTCGAGATCGGTGGCGATGCCGTTCTGGAATTTCAGCTGCTTCCAGGCGGCCGCCAGCATGCCCGAGGTGATCGAGCCGCCCGACACGCTGGAGATGCGGCTGATCCTGGCGAGCAGGCCAAGCTGGTTGAGCCGGATCAGGGCGCCACAATGATAGAGCGTGGCGCGAAAGCCGCCGCCCGACAGGGCCAGCGCCGGCGTATTGCGGTCCACCGTGCGGTCTTCGATTCCGCCGTCCTGTGCCATCGCCAATCCCCCATGCCGGATCTGCAGGCGAATTGTTCGACTGGAGGCGTGAGTCGGGCGTTATTCCCGGTTCCGAAGACGCCGAGCTACACGGAAAGTTCTGAATTGCTTTCTGGGACCGCCAGCATCCTGCTGGCCCTTTCCTCCTGCAGAGGTCGCGCCTCCAAGAGCCAGCGGGATGCTGGCGCTCCCAGGAAAGGGGCACTGTCTATGCGGGGCAGTATTCTTCCCGCGTCAAGGCCGGCGAATGATCAACGCGCCCGTTCGTCGAACATCACCAGTGCGGCCGCTCCGACCAGGCCGGCATTGTCGCCGAGGGTGGCCTTCACCACCGGCACGTCGCGGAAGGAGGGCAAGGCGGTGGTCCGGATGATTTGGTGGATCTTCTCCGTCATCAGGTCGAAGCCATGCGCGACGCCGCCGCCCATCACCACTTTTTCGGGGCTGTAGAGATGGATGAGGCTGGCGAAGCCCTCGCCGAGGAAAGCGGCTTCCTCGTCGAGGAGCGCGAGGGCGGTCGCATCGCCCTGGCGGGCGGCTTCGACCACGCTGCCGGCGGCCGGTGCCGGCACGCGAGCGAGCAGGCTGCCGGGATGGGCGACAGCCGCCTCGCGTGCCCGCCGATCGAGCGCCGTACCGGCCGCGAAGGCCTCGAAGCAGCCGACGGCGCCGCAACTGCAGCGCGGGCCATCCTTGGCCAGGCGGAAATGGCCGACATGGGCCGTCATGCCACGCCTGCCATGCAGCAGGCGGCCGTCGCTGACCACGCCGCCGCCGATGCCGGTGGAGACGGTGACATAGAGGAGGTGGTCGAGCCCGCGGCCGGCGCCGAAGCGCCACTCGCCGTAGCAGGCGGCGATGGCATCGCCTTCCACCACCACCGGCCGGCCCAGGGTGGCGGCAAGCTGGTCGCGCAGGGGAAAATCTTCCCAGCCGGGCAAGGTCGGGACATGGATGAAGGTGCCGGTGAGGCTGTCGAGCGGCCCGGGGGCGCAGACGCCGATACCGGAGAGCGAGCCGAGGCTCTTGTCGTCAGTCACTTCTTCGATAAGGCTGCGGAATTGCACCATCACGGCGGCTGGACCGCCGGCTACATCCGTGCGGGTGGCGGCGCGCCGCAGCACGGTGCCGGTATCGTCAACGAGGGCGGCGCGCACCTGCGTGCCGCCAAGGTCGATGCCGATGGCGCGCCGATACACGGTCAGGACTCCCGCTGCAGGCCGTGGACCCAGGCGATTCGGGCGGCCAGATCCGGTGCGCCGAAGGCCAGCGACCCCATCACGATGGTTTCGGCGCCGGCAAGACGCAGATTGGGCACGGTGTGCTCGCGATTGCCACCATCGGAGGCGAGGATGATGCGGTGCACGGCCTTCTGGGCGATCAGCTTGCGGGCTTCGCGCAGGCGCGCCAGGGCCGAATCGTCGAGGCCAACGCCCTTGATGCCGATCAGGGTGCCGAGCAGGGTCAGCATGTCCAGGCGGTCGAGGAAGGGCTCCGCCGCCGCCACCGGCGTGTGGAGCTGCAGCACAATGCCGGTGGCAAGGCCGAGATCGCGGATGCGGGCGAGGGCGGCATCGGCATTGGCGTTCTCGGCATGGATGCTGATCAGATCGGCGCCGGCTTCGGCGAACTGGTCGATCTGGTCGAGAAGGATATCGTCCGTCGTCATCAGATGGACGTGAATGGGCTTGGCGGTCACCTTGCGCACGGCCGCAGTCAGGTCCGGAAAATAGAGCAGGGCCGGCGAGAAATGGCCGTCGGCGACATCGACATGGAAGATGTCGACATGCGGCTCGACCCGGGCGATATCGTCGGCGAGACGGCCGAGATCGGCGGACCACAGCGAAAATTCGGCGAGCAGGCGGTCGGCGGGCAGGGCCTGGAGCCAGCCGGAAGCGGGTTTCATGCGGGGTTCTCCGATAGGAATTGTGCCAGAGCAGCGCGGAAATCCTGGACGTAGCGCGGCTTGTCCAGCGCCTTGGGGGTGATGCGGGCGAGCCGGGCGCCGGGAATGAGGGCGGCGAGTGTCTCGGCATGGCCGAGAGGGTGGATGGCGTCGGCCTCGGTGCCGATGAGGAGCGTCGGAATCCTCAGGGCAGCGATATCGGCGCGGGAGACGCCGGGTCCGTCCGCCGAAATGCGGGCGAGCAGCGCCGCGGTGACGGCTTGGGGCTCCCGCGAGAAGAAGCCGCGCAGCGAGGCGAGATTGTCCGGAGCAGCGGCGGCAAGATCGCGCGCCGTACCGGAAGCCTCGAACCGGGCCCGCGCTTCCGCGGGGCCATAACCGGCGAGCAGCGCGCCGACCAGGGCATTGGGCTCCATGTTGGCGGGACCCGCTTCGGCAATCCAGGCTGGGCGCGCCAGCACCAGCGCCCGCACCAGGTCCGGCCTGACAATGGCAAGACGCAGCGCGATTGCCGCGCCCATCGAAATGCCCCCGAGGACGACGGGGCCGAGCGCGAGATTGTCGAGCCAGCTCGCCAGGTCGTCGGCGAAGGTCTGAAGCGAAAAACACTCGCTGTCGCCGGCCTCGGAGCCGCCATGGCCGCGGCATTCGAGCGTGAGGCAGCGGGCCGGCAGATCGAAGGGAAAGACTTCGGCCGGTTGGCCGGCATCCCCGCACAGGCCGTGCTGGAAGATCACCGGAAGGCCGCTGCCGCGATCATGCACGGCGAGGCTGAGGCCATGGCGCGGGAAGACGCTCATGTCAGCTGCTCCGCGGTGCGGCTTTCCTTCTCCCCATACGGGAGAAGGTGGCACGAAGTGCCGGATGAGGGAGGGCACTACGCTGGCCGAGCCCCCCATCCGCTTGCCGGCACCCGAGGCTCTTCCATGGGAAGTGCCAGGTCGCGCAAGGGGAGATGGAGATCTCGCGCGGTGTTCGGCGCTTGTTGTCATGCTACCTCCGCCAGCTTCCGGCCGAGGAATGCGGCGACTTCTGCCGCCTCCCCGGCAGCAAGTCCGTGGGTGACCAAAGGGCCGCCGAAACCGATCCGAGCCAGTCCAACGAGATAATGGTCATAGTCGAGCACGCCCTTGCCGGCCGTGGTGAAACCGCCGGCGGCATCCCTGTCCTTGGCATGGGCCATGACGATGCGGTCGGCCAGGAGGTCGATGGCTTCGGAGACCAGGCGCTGCTGCTCGGCGAGCGAAGCGACCTCGAAGAGATTGGCCGGGTCGAGGATGATCTTCAGCCGGGGGCTCGCCATCTCGTCGATGATCGCTCGCGCCTTGGCGGCCGAATCGATGACATTGGCCAATTCCGGCTCGATTCCGAGATCGACATCGTGTCGTTCGGCGATGTCGAGTGCCGTCTCCAGGCTGGCGGCGAGGTCGCGCCAGGCTTCCGGCGAGGCGTTGTCGGGATGGCCGCGCCACTGGTCGTCCGGATCGCGCGTGCCGGTGCAGAGCGTCAGGAGGCGGGTGCCCATGGCGTGGGCCGCGCCGGCGATGATTTCAAGGCTGTCATGGCCGCGCCAGCGCAGTGCCGGATTGGGATGGATCATGTTGTAGGTGGCGGAGACGGCCGCGACGTCGAGATTCTGGTCGAGGGCGGCAGCACGCACCGCCTCAGCGACACCGTCGGGGATGGCCGCGGGCATAGAGGGCAGGCCCGAACAGGCCATGTTGTATTGCGCCGCGCCGTAGCCTGCCGCGCGGGCGGCCGCCATCACCGTTCCCGGTTCGCTGCCGGGGAAGGTCTTGGCAAAGATGCCGAGCCGCATCACAGCTCTCCCTTGACGTCATCGAGCCACACGGCGCGGCCCTCACGGACGGATTGGGCGATGGCGATCATCGCCCGTACCGAAGCGACGCCATCCTGGATGTCGGCGCCGCGCATCGGCGCGCCCTTGAGGATGACGTCGGCGAAGCCCTCGAGCTGGCGACGGTAGAAATGGCCGTCCGCGCCGAGGACGCGCGTGGTGGCGCCGTCCTTTTCGCGGAAGATGTCGACGTCGCTGCTCTTGTAGTACCAGGGGTTATAGGTCTTGCCGAGCACGCTGCCATGCTCGCCATAGATCTGGAAGCCCTCGTGCCAGTCCATGCGCACGGCCACGGTGAGGTCGAGATGGCCGAGCGTGCCATTGGCGAAAGCGAGGTCGACGAACCAGCAGCGCGCGCCGAAGCGCTCGGAGAAGCGGGCCTCGACCTCGACGATCTCCCCGCCGAAATAGCGGGCGGTGTCGACGAGATGGCTGCCATGGGCAAGCATGTAATAGCGCTGGAGGTCGGCCTTGGGGTCGCCGGCCGGCCTGCGCGCCTGCCTGCTGGTGACGATCAGCGGCTGCACGGCATCCGTCATCGGGTAGCGATGGGTTGAATCGCAATACCAGGCCTTGAGGGCCAGCATCTCACCCATTTCCGTGTCGATGAAGGCCTTGGCAGCTTCGAGCCCGGCATCGAAGCGCTTCATATGGCCGACTTGCAGCACCTTGCCGCTGGCTGCCACGGCGGTGCGCAAGGTCTCCACTTCCTCGATGCCGATGCCGACGGGCTTTTCGCTGAGCACGTGCTTGCCCGCTTCCAGAGCGGCGATCGAGGCCGGCACGTGGAAGGCGTCCGAGGTCGCCACGATAACCGCATCGAGCTCGGGATCGGCCAGCATGGCGGCGTAGTCCGAAAAGGTCTTCTCGGGCTTGTGTGTCCAGGACATGCGCTCCAGCAGGTCGGGCGCGATGTCGCAGATGGCGTAGAGATCGGCATTGCGCGCCTTGGTGCAGCTTTCGAAATGCGCGGCCTGCGCGATCGGGCCGCAGCCCAGCACACCGACCTTGAGGCGGCGATCTTCCTTCTTCGGCATGGCGGGATTCCT
The DNA here is from genome assembly GCF_056754975.1 of Labrys sp. HAY1-8F. Classification (NCBI taxonomy): domain Bacteria; kingdom Pseudomonadati; phylum Pseudomonadota; class Alphaproteobacteria; order Hyphomicrobiales; family Xanthobacteraceae; genus Labrys; species Labrys sp. HAY1-8F. The sequence goes on from NZ_JBPGWZ010000002.1 coordinate 3,489,038, forward strand.
GCGGGTTTCTATAATTTGTTTATTATCTAAACAAATAGGATGTGCAAGGCCTTTGCTGCTAACATTGCCGTTGACTTGAGGTAGAAAGCGCTCCGATTTGTCATAGCCGGGTTTGCTCCCCACCGGATGAGTTGTTCGGTGCAGATCCAGAAGCCACTCAAATAACCGGGAGCGAAGCCGGGAAGACGCCTCTTCCTGGGATCGCAGGATCAAGCCCGGCAATGACAAAGGCCGTGCAAACTCGAAGACGCTTAACTCGACGGCCTTGGGACAAGGCGTGTTTCAGCGAATATCCTCTTTTTGCTCTAACTGTCTGTATCGGTGCGTCTTTGTGTATCCAGGTGATTCGGCCGAATCGCAAAGCCATTCCAGAGATTCGGGCAGAGGCGACATCATGGCTGACCAGACCTTCGCGCGTTATGTGAACGAGCGGCGCATCCTCACCCAATTGCGCCTGCAGGGGGCGATGCCCCGGGCCGAACTTGCCCGCCGCCTCGGCCTGACCCCCGCTACCATCACCAACCTGGTCGAGAACCTCACGGCCAGCTCCCTCCTGGTCGAGCGGCGGGCCTCCCGTGAGGAGAGCGCGCGCCGGGATGTCGGCCGGCCGGGCGTCGACATCGCCCTCAATCCGAGCGGTGGCTACTTTCTCGGGGCCGAGATCGGCGTCGGTGTGGTGCGCTTCGCCCTGATCGATCTGGCGCTCGGGGTGGTCGACAGCCGCACGGCGCGCCTGGCTCATCCTGTCGGCCCGGACGCGGCTGTTGATGCCATCGCCACTTATGCCCGCGGCCTGACGCAGCCGCTGCGCTCGATTGGCATCACCGTGCCCGGCCTGGTGCGTTCGGACGGCTATGTCGTGCATCTGCCCATGCTGGGCTGGAAGGACCTCAATCTGAAGGCATTGGCCGAGAAGGCGCTCAGTGCGCCTGTTTTCGTCGAGAACAATGCCCATGCCGCCGCCTTCGGCGAAGTCTATACCCAGCCTGGGCTGCAGGCCGACGCCATCGTCTATCTCAAGCTCGGAGCCGGGTGCGGCGGGGCGGCCATCGTCAACGGGCGCCTCGTCCGTGGGGCTGAGGGCACCGGCAACGAGTTCGGCCATATCCGCATCCGCGAAGCGGGGCCACGCTGCTCCTGCGGGCAGGAGGGCTGCCTGGAGAGCTTCGTCAACATCGCTGCGCTCGATCGCTTCTATCGGCCGGGGCAGGGCTTCGGCGTCGATTCTCTTTCCGCCTTGCCGGCGATGGTGGCGGCCGCCGCCCACGCCGGCGACGGCGGTGCCGGAGCGGCCATGGACGAACTCGCCAGCCATCTCATCATCGGTCTTACCTCGCTCGCCAACATCTTCAATCCATCGACGATCGTACTCGGCGGCGCCATGCGTCCTGTGCTCGCGGCTCGCCTCGACCGGCTGTCGCAAGCCGTCGGTGCCGGCATCGTGCCGGGGATGACGAAGCCGCAGATCCGTCTTTCGACCCTGGGCGAGATGGAATGCGCCATCGGCGCCGCCACCATTGCCCACCATCAGGATTTCGACGTCTCCAACATCGAGATCGGCAATTGATGCCAGGACTCGTTGGCCAAGGGGCGTTGGCAATGACACCCGGCATGAGATCCGAGGTCAGGACGCCTCCTCGTCGACCTGCACCTGTGCCACCTGCTGCGTGCCGTTGATCGTCGTCGCGCCATAGAAGCCGAGCGCCGAGGCGGCGACGCAGAGCACCACGGACACCCCGACATTGATCAGGGCGCGCAGGGGCATGTTCATGTGCAGGAGTTCGAAGGTCTGCAGGCTGAAGGACGAGAAGGTGGTGAAGCCGCCGCAGATGCCGACCATGAAGAACAGCCGCCACAGATCCGGCAGGGGTGCTCGGCCATTGGCAAGGGTCAGCGTGCCGAAGAAGGTGATGGCAAAGGAGCCGGCGATATTGATGAGGATGGTCGCCCAGGGCAGGTTTTCGCTATAGGGCGCCATCCACAAGCCGATCCAATAGCGCCCCACGGAGCCGATGGCTCCGCCGATGGCGATCATGATGGTGTTGGCGAGCACGGGTGACATGGATGCTCCGAAGACAAGTGGGAAGAGATGAAGGCCGCGGATGCGAATGGGTTGTCCAGTCAGGATAGGCAGGGCTCAAGCCGCCACCAATCCGAAATCCCGGCAGTGCTTTAAGGCTCATGGAGGAATCAGCCCCAGACGCCAGGCGATGGCAAGTCCGATCAGGCCGAGAGCAGCCAAAATCAGCCAGACGCGGAGGATGGGAAAGGGTATCGGCCGTCCCGGTCGCGAAGGGCGCATGGCATACCTCCAGAGAGATTGCAGCGGCACTTCGACGAAAGCGGGAGACAGGGACAACCTCCTACCGGCGCGAAGCACCTGGTAGGAGTCATCAGCCTTGCGGCGGTTTGGGGGACTCCATCCCCATAGCGATAGCCCACATTACGGCCAGGGTTGCAGCGGGGTCAAGTCGCCGGCAACAGCTCCAGCCTGTGCGAGATGTCGATGGCGTCGAGGAAGCTCTCGTCGTGGCTGACCACCAGCAGGGCGCCATCATAGGCGCGTAGTCCCGCCTCCACCGCTTCGATAGCCTCGATGTCGAGATGGTTGGTGGGTTCGTCCAGGATCAGCAATGGCGGCGGCCTTTCTCCGCCCAGAACGCAGGCGAGCCCGGCCCGCAGCATCTGGCCGCCGCTGAGGCTGCCGACACTCTGCAGGGCCGCGTCTGCCCGGAACATGAAACGGGCCAGGGCGGAACGGCAGGCATTCTCGTCCGATTGCGGGTTGAGGCGCTTGAAATTGTCGCGGATCGTCTCCCTCGGGTCGAGCAGGCTCACCTCCTGGTCGAGCAGCGCGAAGCCGGGCAGGACCCAGACATGGCCGGCCTGGGGTTGCAGTCGCCCGGTGATCAGGCCGAGCGCCGTCGTCTTGCCGCTGCCATTCGCGCCGGTCAGGGCGACGCGCTGCGGTCCGGCGAGGGTGAAGGAGAGGCCGTCCAGGACCGGTCGAAGCGGCTCGTAGCCAAAACGCAGCGCATCGAGGCGCAGGACCACCTTGTCGGCGGGTAGGCCCGTGGACGCGAGCTTCACCGACAAGGGTTGCAGGATTTCGAGACGCTTGCGCGCCTTGGCGAGCGTATCGCTGGCCGCTCGCTGCTGCCGTTCGGCCAGACGGGCTCCCGCGCCTCCACTCTTTTCGCTGCGCTCCTTCTTCGCGTCGAGCAGCAGCAGGGGCGCGTCACCCCTGGCTCGTGCCTTGCGGCCTGCGCTGTCCTTACGCGCTTTGCGTTCTGCGGCGATTTGAGCCTTGCGCTCGGCTTCATCAAGCCGCTTCTCGGCCTCGCCCACATCATGGCGGGCGGCCGCCAGTTCCAGGGTCTTGCGTGCCCGGTATTGGCTCCAATTGCCGCCATAGACGCTGGCGCCGAGCGAGGTCAGCTCGACGATGGCATCCATGGCCTCGAGCAATTCGCGGTCGTGGCTGACCACCACCGCGCCGCCGCGCCAGCCGGCGAGGAGGTCGATGACGGCCTTCCGGCCCTCGCGGTCGAGATTGTTGGTCGGCTCGTCCAGCAGCAGGAAGTCCGGCTCGGCGAAGACCAGTGCCGCCAGGCCAACCCGGGTGCGCTGCCCACCCGACAATGTCGTCAGCGGCGTGTCGGTATCCACAGGCAAGCCGACCCGGGCGAAGGCCGTGGCGAGACGGGCCTCCAGGGTCCAGTCGGCGGTGACGAGATCTTCGGCGGAGGCGAGGCCGACTTCCGCCCGAGCAAGCAAGGCGAGCGCTTGCGTAACGCCGAACAGGTCGGCGACGGTCTCGTCCGGCCCGAGCTGGACGGCCTGGCGTAGCCGTCCCAGGCTGCCATGCACGACGATGCGGCCGGAGCGGGGCGGGAACTCCCCCGCTATCAGCTTGAGCAGGGTCGTCTTGCCGACACCGTTGCGGCCGACGAGGCCGGCACGTTCGGGGCCGAAGCTCAGATCGAGCCCAGAGAGCAGCGCGCGCCCGTCAGGCGTGGACCAGGAGAGATTGGAAAGCGTGATCGAAGAAGGCATGAGAATGGATGATCCCTGACACAAGGCAAAGCGGCGTTGCGTTCAGGTTCAGATCCATTGCTGCGAACTCTCGGTTGAAACGATACCGCGCCAATCTAGGAAGACAGGCGGCTTTGCGCAAGGTCTCCGAAGATCGGGTTTGCCCGCAGGCGTTCCACGGCGAAATCGACGAAGGAGCGCACCTTGGCGGAGGGAGCCCGGCCACCGGCATGGACGATATGAACAGGCACCGGTGCCTCCTCGAATTCCGTGAGCACGGTGCGGAGCGTGCCTTCGCGCAGGGCCGTGTCGACCTGGTAAGCAAAGACGCGCACCAGCCCCCAGCCGGAGATGGCCGCCGAGATCCCCAATTCGTTGAGATTGCACATCAGCCGTGGCTGGATGCCGACATGGGTCTTCTCCTCACGGCCGAAGCGCCATTCCAGCCGCGGCCAGGCGCCGATCCTGGCGATGACGCTGTGGCCGGCAAGGTCGGCGGGACTGCGCGGCTCGCCATGTTCGGCGAGATAGGCGGGAGAGGCGCAGACCACCCGCCGCATGCTGCCGACCCGGATCGCGGTCAGCTCCGAATCCGGCAAGTGGCTGATGCGGATGGCGACATCCATGCCCTCCTCCACAAGGTTGGTGATGCGGTCGAGGAATAGGGTTTGCGCACTCACGACCGGATGCTGGCCGAGATAGTCCATCACCACGGGCAGGATATGGAGCTGACCGAACATCACGGGCGCGGTGACGATCAGCGTGCCCGTCGGCGTGGTATAGGAACCGGCGGCAGCCGCCTCGGCATCGGCGAGATCGGCCAGGATGCGCTGGCAGTCATGCAGATAGCGCTCGCCCGTTTCGGTGAGCTTGAGCGATCGGGTGGTGCGCACCAGCAACTGGGCGCCAATGGCATCTTCGAGAAAGGCGACGGCCCGGGTGACCGCGGGCGGGCTCATGAACAAACGGCGGGCGGCCTCGGCGAAACCGCCGCTCTCGGACACCTTCACGAAGACCCGCATGGCCTGCCAGCGATCCATGATGCCCCCAAATTCCAATTATTCCAGTATCTGGAATGATGCCTTTCAATCAATCAATATTCTCTATCTACATCGAAATGATGAAGATCCTCGGACAGTGCCGGTATCGGCGAGGAGATCATCCATGAAGCTCTATCATTTTCCCCTGTCGGGTCACTCCCATCGCGCTCACCTGTTTTTGTCGCTGGTGGGCGTGCCGCATGAACTGGTCGACGTGGACCTCAAGACCGGCCAGCACAAGACGCCGGATTTCCTCAAGCTCAATACGCTGGGCCAGGTGCCGGTTCTCGACGATGGCGGCGTGATCGTGCCGGATTCGCTCGCCATCATCGTCTATGTCGCCCGCAAGCTCGGCCTGGAGAACTGGCTGCCGACCCAACCGGTCGCTGCGGCCGCCGTGCAGCGCTGGTTCTCGGTCGCAGCCGGCCAGCTTCGCATGGGCCCGGCGGCCGCTCGCCTGATCACGGTTTTCGGTGCCAAATACGATGTCGAGCAGACATTGGCGGCGGCTCACGCCATTCTCAAGTTGATTGACCAGGAATTGATCGGGCACGACTGGATCGTTCTCGATCGCCCGACCGCTGCCGATGTGGCACTCTACAGCTATATCGCCTCCGCACCGGAGGGGAATGTCGATCTGTCTTCCTATGCGCAGATTGGCGCCTGGTTGCGACGGGTCGAGGCCCTGCCGGGCTTCGTGCCGTTCCAGAAGACGGCGGTCGGGCTGGCGGCCTAGAGCTTTCATCCTATCGGAGGGCAAATGTCATGGATGGCAATGTGGCCATGTTCACGGATTCGCCGTGGCACGAAGGCGAACTCGCCCTGCAGCTGCGGGCGGGAGCGGCCGAGCGCATGGATGCGGTGGGCCGACGCGTCCTGCGTGACTATCTGATCGAGCAACACCGTGATTTCTACCCGCTGCTTCCCTTCATCGTCGTCGGCACCGCCGATCGCGCCGGCGATATTTGGGCAACGATCCTCGCCGGCCAGCCGGGCTTTCTCAATTCTCCCGAGCCTCACACGCTGCATGTCGCGGCTGCGGTTGATCCCGCCGACCCTGCGGCCTCAGGCCTGGAGGATGGTGCTGCGATCGGCCTGCTCGGCATCGAACTGCACACCAGGCGTCGCAACCGGCTGAACGGCACGGTGCGTCGCAGCGATCCGGCTAGCTTCGAGGTGGTTGTCGGGGAGAGCTTCGGCAATTGTCCGCGCTATATTCGCTTGCGCGACTTCAACTTCACACGCGATCCGGCCACCGCTTCCACGATACCGGTCCAGATCCTCGACCGCCTCGAGGGCCGGGCGGCTACCCTGATCGCCGAGGCAGAGACACTCTTCATCGCCTCCTCGGTCGAGCGTGAGAACGGGCATCGGCAGGTCGATGTCTCCCATCGCGGCGGTAGGCCCGGCTTCGTGGCAGTGCAGGCCGATGGCAGCCTGCTGATGCCGGATTTCGCCGGCAACCTGTTTTTCAATACGCTGGGCAATATCCTGGTGGATACGCGTTGCGGATTCACCTTCGTCGATTTCGAGACGGGAGACCTGCTTCAGCTCACGGGAGACGGCGAGGTGATCCTGGAGGGACCGGAGATCGCGGCCTTTGAAGGCGCCCAGCAATTGCTGCGCTTTCGGCCAAAGCAGATCGTGCTGCGGCCGGGTGCCCTGCCACTGCGGTGGCTCTCGCCCGAAAATGGCGCCTCGCCGCATTCGCTGGCGACGGGGAATTGGGACGAGGCGCGCGCCTTGCTGAAAACTAAAGCGTCTTCCAGAAAAGTTGATAGACTTTTCGATTAAGAAAACGGGGCGGAACAGGGAGTTAGAGAAAAAGTGCGATTCAGAGAAATCGCACTTTTTCTCAAGGATCAGGCGACCTTGAGCAGCACGATCAGCGCGTAGCTGATCACGCCCAAAGCGAGCAGGGAGAGAATCACCGTCGAGGTCACCCGCGGGCCGGCCTTGGCGACGGCGCGGATGTCGACGGTGAGACCGAGCGCGGCCATCGAGATGATGGTGAGCGTATTGGCTGCCGATGAGATCGGCTGAAGCGAGGCCTGAGGCAGGAGGCCAAAGGAACGCAGCGCCATCATGGCCAGGAAGCCGATGATGAACCAGGGCACGATCTGGCCGAGGCGGGGACGTGCGCGGCTAGCCGTGCCGGCCTCGGTCGGGGCGGCCTTGCGCTGGCTTTCGCTGATCAAAGCGAGAACCACGATGACCGGGCCAAGCATCAGTACGCGGGCGAGTTTGACCAGGGTGCCGATCTGCACGCTGAGAGCGGCGACGGGCGCGGTGGCGGCAAGGACCTGCGGCACGGCATAGACGGTCAGTCCGGCGAACACGCCATACTGGCCCGGGGTGAGATCGAGGGCAGGCACCAGGAGCGGCAGGCCGATTACGGCGACCACACCGAGCACGGCGGTGAAGGCGATCGAGGCGGCGACATCCTTGCCGTTGGCGCCGATCACGGGCGCGGTGGCGGCGATGGCCGAGTTGCCGCAGATCGAATTGCCGCAGGCGACCAGCAGGGCCATGTTGTGCGGCAAGCCGAGGGCGCGACCAATGCCGAAGCTCAGCATGATCGACACCATGACGACGCCGGCGATGCCAGCCATCAAGCCGAGGCCGGCATCGGCGATGGCGGCGGCGCTGACGGAAGCGCCGAGCAGCACAACGGCGACCTCCAGCAGCGTCTTGGCACCGAAGGTGATACCGCGGTCGAAACGGGCCTCAGGCTGGGCGAAGGTGCGGATCAGGGCGCCGATCAGGATGGCAAGGACCAGAGCCTCCAGCCAGGCCTTGCCGAACAGGCTGGCTTCGACGAGTTCGGCCCCCATGGCGAGGGCGGTGACGACGATGCACAGGCCCGCGCCGGGAAGAATCCCGCGAATTCCCGTCATATCGCCCAATCGGCTGCCGACCTTGCTGCTCATGATCCACCTGCAATTCACAGGTTTGTTCTGCCTTATTGGGTCTGTTCAATCCATTTCAAAATAGTGTAGAAATTATTCGATTGAATCGAATGATTGGATTGTGCGTAGGCAGATGACTGAAATTTGGGTCTTCTTCGGCGACGCTAACGGTTGGGATTTGTCATGTCCTGGCCTGACCCGGGCATCCAGACTGGATCGACACCGGACAATTTGTCTGGTGGAGGGCAAGCCCGGCGATGGCAAGGCGACGCTGCCATGACTTTGGAACAGTTGAGGATTTTCGTGGCCGTGGCGGAGCGTGAGCATCTGACGCAGGCCGCAGGCGAACTCCATCTGACGCCATCGGCCGTGAGTTCTGCCATCCGCGTTCTGGAGGATCGCTATGGCGCGGCACTGTTTCATCGTGTCGGCCGCCGCATCGAGATGACGCCCGGCGGGCGGGAATTCCTGCCGACGGCGCGGGCGACGCTCGCATCCGCCAAGGCAGCGGAGCTCGCTCTGTCCGAGCTCGGCAGCGGCGCACGCGGCTCGCTTGTCGTGCATGCCAGCCAGACCATCGCGAGCTATTGGGTCGCGCCTTTCCTGGCGCGCTACCACGATGTCCATCCGCGTGTCGATCTGAGGTTGGAAATCGGTAATACCCAGAGCGTCACCCAGGCCGTGCTGGAAGGGGTGGCGGAGATCGGCTTCATCGAAGGTGCCGTCGATGAGCCGGCCCTGTCGGTGCAGACGGTGGCGCATGACCGGCTGATCGTGGTGGTGGCGCCGGGCCATCCCTGGGCCGATGGGCGCACAGTGCGGCCCTACGACATTGCCACCGCGCGCTGGATCATGCGCGAGGAGGGCTCAGGCACGCGATCGGTCTTCGAGGAGGCGTTACGGGGGCGGGGCGTCGATCCCGCCGCGCTCGAGATTGCCCTGGTGCTGCCCTCCAACGAGGCCGTGCGTTCGGCCGTGCGCTCGGGCCCCTTCGCGACGGTGATGTCCGAACTGGTGGCGGCGCCCGACCTGCAGGCGGGACGGCTGGTGCGAATCGCCTTCGACATGCCGCCTCGCGCTTTCCGCATGCTGCGCCATCGCGAGCGCTACCGCACCAAGGCTTCGCAAATGTTGGAGATGGTGATCACCCAGACCGGAGGGTGAATTCGCCTCTCAGCCCCCGCTGGTCGCGGGCAGCCTGGTCAACCAATAGCCTCCGGCGAGAATCAGCAGGCAGCCGATGCCGGCCTTGAGATCAGGAACCTCGCCGAAGGCGAGGAGGCCGAGCAGCGCGGCGAACACGATCCAGCTATAGCCGATCGGCCCGGCCACGGCGATGTCGGCAAGCCGATAGCCCCGGATGTTGCAATATTGGGCGAGGATCGCAACGGGGCCGAGCATCAGGCAGGCCAGGATCGGGCCCGGGCCGACGCTCTTCCAGCTCAGCCAGGCCGGTACCAGCATCAAGAGGAAGCTGAAGAGGTTCACATGGGCCAGCATGGAGAGCGGCGTGTCGCCCTTGGTTAGCCGTTTCACATAAATGATCTCGAAGGCCATCAGTACGGCGCCGAGCAGGGCCATCGCAGCGGGAATGCTGACGTCGCCGAAGGGAGCGGCCGCCGCGTGCTGGCCGAGTACCACCGCGAGCGCGCCGAGGCCACAGATGAGACCGGCGAGCCAGTGGCGCCAGCCTACCGCCTCGCCAAGCATGACCATGGCGAGGGCAACTACGAAGATGCCTTCGAGCAGGCCGATGGCGCTGGCGGCGGCGACCGGCATATGGGCGGCGGCATAGATCGCAGACAGGCCGCCGAAACAACCGAAGCAGGCGCGCAGAAAATGTTGGTCGGGCCGCGGGCTGTGCAGGGCGATGAAAGGTTGCCCGCCGGCCCTGGCCACGATGAGCACAGTCACGAAGCCGCTGGCGTAGCGCAGCAGCAGGATCTGGGGGATGGCGAGAAGCGGGCCGGCGAAGCGCCCCGAGGCGAAGATCAGGGTGAACAAGGCGGTGCCGACCAGGAGCCACAGGGCGCCCCTGGCATTGGCGCTCATGCCGGTCGTTCCCGCCAGCGGCGTTGATTTTGCTGCAATCGTCATGCTTGATGCGTCACAGATTTCATACCCGCAAACAAACGCATTTTTTGATCGTTGCATGAGAAAATCTAATGCAAACGCCTCGTCGCCTTCCGTCTCTCAATGCCGTGCGCGTCTTCGAGGCAGCCGCCCGCCTCGGCAGCCTGAAGGCGGCGGGTGAGGAATTGGGCGTGACAGCCAGCGCCGTCAGCCATCAGGTCCGTCATCTGGAGGAAGGGCTCGGCGTGCGCCTGTTCGCACGCAGCAACAATGCCATCGAGCTGACGGCGGAGGGCGCGCGTTTCGCGGCGGCTACCGCGCCGGCGCTCGACATCATCGCAGCGGCGGCCTCGGCCCTGCAGCGGGATGCCAACGAGGTCCTGGTGCGCGCCTCGGTGTCGTTGGCCCTGCGCTGGCTGATTCCGCGCCTCGGTAGCTTCCGCCAGGCCCATCCCTCCATCCGCGTCCGGCTGGAAACACCGGTCTCAGCAATGGCTGATCATGACGACATCGATCTCGTGATCGGCTATTCGCGCGCCGAAGGCCCCGCTCAAGGGGGGACGATCCTGTTCGATGATATCTGCGTCGTGGTGGCTGCGCCGGATGTGGCGGCACGCTATCGCGATGCCGACGCCGCGGCGCTGGCGGCCTCTGGGGCTCTGATCTCGGCGACGCAGGACGACTGGGACTGGCGCCGCTGGGCCGAGGTCAATGGCGTCGACTGGCGCGATGTGCGCATGGCCAGCCGGTTCGAGATCGACGATGCGGCCTGGGAGGCGGCGAGCGCGGGGCTTGGCATGACGCTGGCTTCGCCGCGCCTGATCGAGCGGGAACTGCGCAATGGCTTGCTCACCATCGTCGGCTTGCAGGACGGGCTGCAGCTCGGCAACTATTGGGTACGCGCCCGGCCGCCCATCCGCCGGGGCGCCGAGCTCTTCCTGGCCTGGCTGCTGGAGGCCGCGGGCGAGGACGCATGAGGATCGTGCCGGGAAGCGGAAAGCCGTGCTTGTGAAGGAGAGGATTGGGGAGCAAGCTGCAGGCCGGTCGTCACCAGGCTCTGCTCCCGGAGCAGGCGGCTGGGGGATCGCACCATGTCGGAGATCATCAGCATCAAAGGCCTCGAACTCCGCTTCCTGCACAGCAAGGCGGATACGCAGGGCAGCCTCGCCATGTTCGAGATGACCGTCCAACCCTGCGCACGCATGCCGGTCGCCCATTATCATGAGAGCTGGGACGAAACGGTCTATGGCCTGGAGGGCGCGATGACCTTTCGGGTCGACGACCGCGAGGTTACTCTTGCGGCACGGCAGACGCTCTTCATTCCGCGCGGCATTGTCCATGCTTTCCGCAATGACGGGGAGGGCCCTGCGAGCTGTCTCGTCGTACTGACGCCCGGCGTGCTTGGCATCGACTATTTTCGCGAGGTGGCGGCGCTGCTGGCCGCCGACGCGCCCGATCTCGCCCAGATGGGCGCGATCATGCGGCGATACGGGCTGGTGCCCGCGCCCTCGAACTGAACCGTGCTTACTTCCCGATCCGCAGCAGTTCCAGGAAGGCTTGGCCGACGGGGCTGAGGCCTTGCTTACGGACGGAAGCGTGAAGGTCGCGGCGCAGCGGCGGCGTCAGCCGGCGCACGGCAAGGCCGCTGGTATCGTCCGGCAGTGTGAGGTCGGGCATGACTGTGAGGCCGATGCCCTCGCGCACCATGCCGAAGATGGTGGCGTTGTCGCGGGCCAGGAACAGCACATTCGGCCTGCTGCCGGCCGCCAGCAGGGCCTCTTCGAACTGGCGGTTGCCGCCGCCGCCGGAAAAGATGGCGCGCTCGCCGTCGATCGCTTCCAGGCCGATCGAAGCGTTCTTGGCCAGGGGATGGGCAGCGGGCAGGATCAGCACGAAATCGTCATTGGCGACGATGGCGCTGTCGAGTTCGGGGTGGGGCTCGCCGCTGATGCCGACATCGACGGCGTCGGCAAGCACCCAGTCGTTCACCTCCTCGTCGGTGCCCAGGTGCAGGGTGATGCCGGCCCGTGGATAGAGCGCCCGGAACGGCTTGAGCCAGCCAGGCAGCAATTTGGCAGCGGCGCTCTGTACCGAGCCGATACGCAGCGTCGTGCCGGCCAGCTTGTCGCTGGCCTGGGCGATGGTCGCCAGGCGCTGGGCGCCCGCCAGCAGGGCTTGCGCTTCCACGAGTGCGGCCTCGCCGAGGTCCGTGAGCTTGACGCCCACGCGCGTACGGGTCAGCAGCTTGGCGCCGAGGGCATCCTCCAGCCCGGCGATGGCCTGGCTCACGGCCGATTGGGTGAGATGGATGCGCTGGGCGGCGGCGGTGAAACCCCCGGTTTCTGCCGCGGCGACGAAACAGCGCAACTGGGTGAAGGTGATATTGGGATGCATGGTCGATGGGGCCTGGCGAAGCAGTGAATCTTAATATGGAGGTGACCCGTTCTCTTGCCCAGCGCGGACCTTCGGACCTCGATCCCTTGCGTCAGGATATTAACTCTTTCTTACGAGCCGGATGCGCTGGAAGACTCTTTGGGTTAAGAAAAGATCGAAACCAAAGCGTCTTGCAATTTGACGCTATCGGCGAGAATCACGAAGACGCGTCGAAACAAAATGCTAAAACAAAGCGCGTTTCCGTCAGGAACGCGCTTTGTTTCAGGAGATCGGGCAGGGGTGATGGCTGACGCGGCAGCGCCCGGAGACAGGCCGGAACTTGGGGTTGCGATGCCGGTCAGGAAAAGTTCGCGCACGCTATGGCGGCGCCTTGTCAAAGTCGCCATCGTGCTCGCTGCCCTGCCTGTGGTGCTCACCATCCTCTACACGGTGGTGCCGCCGATGTCGCTGCCCATGCTGGGGCGCTACCTCACCGGCCAATCCGTAGACCGGCGCTGGACGCCGATCGAGAATATCGCCCCGGTTGCCCGGTTTTCGGTGATGGCTTCCGAGGATGGCCAGTTCTGCCGCCATTGGGGCGTCGATTTCGGCGCGATCGCCGATGTCCTGGAACGGGGCGGGGAGAAGGGGCCTTCACGCGGAGCCTCCACCATCGCCATGCAGACCGTGAAGAACCTCTATCTGTGGCCGCTGCCGGCTTTCGCCCGCAAGCCGCTGGAGGTGCCGCTGGCCGTGTGGACTGATCTGGTCTGGTCGAAGAAGCGGGTGCTGGAGGTCTATCTCAACGTGGCCGAATGGGGGGACGGCATCTATGGCATCGAGGCGGCGGCCCAGCATTATTTCAAGAAACCGGCCTCCAGGCTCAATGCCCGAGAGGCGGCGCAACTCGCCGTGGTGCTGCCCAATCCGATCCGCCGCAGCGCCGGCGCGCCGACTAGGCGCCTGCGCAACCTTGCCGGCCTGATCGTCAATCGCGCCCGCAACTCTTCCGGCTATTTCGATTGCGTGAAATAAGGTATCGAGATCCCAGCCGCTGGGTTTTGAGTGCGAAAGAATCTCGCTCCAGCCTCTTTCTTCCTGAGTTCTCTTCCTGTATAGGCTGCGCCTTCAATCGATTTTGTCATCGGCCTGTCGTGACTGTCACGGCATCCGCACGCCACGAAGAAGATACCCCAATGGCTGTTCCGAAGCGAAAAACCTCCCGCATGAAGCGCGGCTTCCGCCGTTCCGCTGATGCCCTCAAGGCCCCGACCTATGTCGAGGACAAGGATTCGGGCGAACTGCGCCGTCCGCACCATGTCGATCTGAAGACCGGCATGTATCGCGGTCGCCAGATCCTGACCCAGAAGTCCGACGCCTGAGAGCCTGCGCGGTCTTCCGCGCGGCATCTCGTCCGGGCCGGCTGATTGCCGGCCCTTTTGTTTGTCTTGAGTACGGGTGCCGGGGGCGGGCCCGAAACTTTATCGTGCACTGAAACACGGTACGCAGTTCGCGCATATGCAGCCGAATCCTACCTCCTATTCGGGATGGTGGAAGGCGCGCTTGCCGCTCTCATTCGAGAACGGTGACAAACGGGGCGGGTTCTGCTGGAGGATTGGCATTTTTTCGCGACGTTTTGGGTGTTTCCCTCATGTTGCGTCGGCCAAGCCTGTGTGTTAGGTGAGCGCTCGTGTTGCGGGGCCGGAGCCAGCTCCTTCCTGCAGCCGTGAGGAAATTCAACATATCCGCCAAGGGGTTGGGCGGTCAGGTGCGGGGAAACCCGGCTGGACTGCTGTTCTCCCGAAGTGGTTTCAGCAGAGAGACACGCGGTGGCAGGGGAAGAACCGATCGTATCCGGCATGGCAGGCCGCTATGCCAATGCCTTGTTCGAGCTCGCCAGCGAGCAGAACGCCATCGATTCCGTTGTAGCCGATCTCGGCCGTTTCAATGGCCTCGTCGAGGAAAGCGCTGATCTCAAGCGCCTCGTCCGCAGCCCCGTCTTTTCCTCCGAAGAGCAGACCAAGGCGATCACGGCGTTGCTCGAGCGCGCTGGAATCGGTGGTCTTGCTGCCAATTTCATCAAGCTTGCCGCCCATAACCGCCGTCTGTTCGCGGTTGGCCAGATGATCCAGGCCTTCACCGTGCTGGTCGCCAAGGCGCGTGGGCAGGCCACAGCCGAAGTCACGGCGGCCCAGCCGCTTTCCGACGACAATCTCAACGTTCTCAAGGACTCGCTCAAGAGCGCGACCGGCAAGGACGTCTCCCTCAACGTCAAGGTCGACCCGAGCCTGATCGGTGGTCTGATCGTCAAGATCGGTAGCCGCATGATCGACGCCTCGCTCAAGACCAAACTCCAATCGATCAAGATCGCCATGAAAGAGGTCGGCTGATGGACATCCGCGCCGCAGAAATTTCCGCCATTCTGAAGGACCAGATCAAGAATTTCGGCCAGGAAGCCGAAGTTTCCGAAGTCGGTCAGGTTCTCTCCGTCGGTGACGGTATTGCCCGCGTCTATGGTCTCGACAACGTTCAGGCCGGTGAGATGGTCGAGTTCCCCGGCGGCGTGCGCGGCATGGCGCTGAACCTCGAAGCCGACAATGTCGGTATCGTGCTGTTCGGTTCCGACCGTGGCATCTCGGAAGGCGACACCGTCAAGCGGACCGGCGCCATCGTCGACGTCCCGGTCGGCAAGGGCCTGCTCGGCCGTGTGGTCGACGCCCTCGGCAATCCGATCGACGGCAAGGGCCCGATCGTCGCCGAGCAGCGCGCCCGCGTCGACGTCAAGGCACCCGGCATCATTCCGCGCAAGTCGGTGAACGAGCCGATGGCGACCGGCCTCAAGGCCATCGATGCCCTGATCCCGATCGGCCGTGGCCAGCGCGAGCTGATCATCGGCGACCGCCAGACCGGCAAGACCGCCGTGGCGCTCGACACCATCCTCAACCAGAAGCCGCTCAACCAGGGCGACGACGAGACCAAGAAGCTCTACTGCGTCTATGTCGCCGTCGGCCAGAAGCGTTCCACCGTCGCACAGTTCGTGAAGGTACTGGAAGAGAACGGCGCGCTCGACTATTCGATCATCATCGCCGCCACCGCGTCCGACCCGGCCCCGATGCAGTTCCTGGCACCGTTCGCCGGCTGCGCTATGGGCGAATATTTCCGCGACAACGGCATGCATGCCGTGATCGTTTATGACGATCTGTCCAAGCAGGCCGTCGCCTACCGCCAGATGTCGCTGCTGCTGCGCCGCCCGCCGGGCCGCGAAGCCTATCCGGGCGACGTGTTCTATCTCCACTCCCGCCTGCTCGAACGCGCCGCCAAGATGGGCAAGGATGCCGGTCTCGGTTCGCTCACGGCGCTGCCGATCATCGAAACCCAGGCCAACGACGTGTCGGCCTACATTCCGACCAACGTGATCTCGATCACCGACGGCCAGATCTTCCTGGAGACCGACCTGTTCTACCAGGGCATTCGCCCCGCGGTGAACGTCGGCCTGTCGGTTTCGCGCGTCGGTTCGTCCGCCCAGACCAAGGCGATGAAGAAGGTCGCCGGCAAGATCAAGGGTGAGCTCGCCCAGTATCGCGAAATGGCGGCCTTCGCCCAGTTCGGTTCCGATCTGGACGCCTCGACGCAGCGCCTGCTCGCTCGCGGCGCCCGCCTGACCGAGCTCCTGAAGCAGGGCCAGTTCTCCCCGCTGAAGATGGAAGAGCAGGTCGTGGTGATCTATGCCGGCGTCAACGGCTATCTCGACAAGATCGAAGTCGGCAAGGTGCGGTCCTTCGAAACGGGCCTGCTCGCCAAGCTGCGTGCCGAGGGCTCGATCCTCGAGGCGATTCGCACTTCCAGCGATCTCAGCGACGATGTCGCCGCCAAGCTCAAGGACCAGGTCGAGGCGTTCGCCAAGACCTTCGGCTGATCGCGAGAGTATTATTCGATCGACATAATCGAATAATACTCAGAATTTCAAGGAGATAGACGCGTCTTTCCGATCCGGTCAGATCGAAAAACGCTCTCGCTCTCGATAGGAAGGCGAAGCGATGGCATCGCTTAAGGACCTCAGAAACCGTATTGCCTCGGTCAAGGCGACGCAGAAGATCACCAAGGCCATGCAGATGGTCGCGGCCGCCAAGTTGCGCCGCGCCCAGTCGGCGGCCGAGGCTGCGCGCCCCTATGCCGAACGCATCGACGGTGTGCTCGCCAATCTCGCCGGCTCGATCGCCGATCCACGCCAGGCCCCGCCGCTGTTGGCGGGCAACGGCAAGGATCAGACCCATCTGCTGGTGGTCTGCACCGGCGAGCGTGGCCTGTGCGGGGCGTTCAACACTTCGATCGCCCGTCTGGCCCGCGAGCACGCCTTGGCCCTGCTCGGCCAAGGCAAGACCGTCAAGATCATCTGCGTCGGGCGCAAGGGCTACGATGTGCTCAAGCGTCAGCTCGAGAAGCACATCATCGAGCTCGTGGACTTCCGCTCCGTGCGCCAGCTCGGCTTCGAGCACGCCGATCAGGTCGGTGCGAAGGTCCGCAAGCTCTATGCAGAGGGCGGCTTCGACGTCTGCACCTTGTTCTACTCGACCTTCAAGTCGGTGATCTCGCAGATCCCGACCGCCAAGCGCCTGATCCCGGCCGAAGTGCCGGCCGTCAAGGAAGGCACGCAGAAGATCGCCTATGAGTATGAGCCGGATGAGGGCGCCATCCTCGCCGACCTCCTGCCCCGCAACATCTCAGTGCAGGTGCTGCGTGCTCTGCTCGAGAACAATGCGTCCTTCTACGGGTCGCAGATGAGCGCCATGGACAACGCCACGCGCAATGCCGGTGAGATGATCAAGAAGCAGACGATCACCTACAACCGCACGCGCCAGGCGATGATCACCAAGGAACTGATCGAAATCATCTCGGGTGCGGAAGCGCTCTGAGGTCAGCCATAGGGGTATCGTGATGTCTTACGCAACTTCTGCCTCGACCAAGGGTGGCCGCGAGGGCCGCGCGATCCTCGACAATGGCGGCCTGGCATTGGCGATGGCCTTTCCGAAGGAACTCGGCGGCAATGGCGAAGGCCACAACCCCGAGCAGCTCTTTGCGCTGGGCTATTCGGCCTGCTATGGCCAGGCCATCGTGGCGCTTGGCCGCAAGCATGGCATTGACGGCGCCACCGCCAAGATCACCTGCCAGGTGACGCTGGCCAAGGACGATATCAGCTTCGCCCTCTCGGTGGAGATGAAGGTGCATGTCCCCGGCGCCGACCTCGACAAGGTCAAAGCGCTGGTCGAGGAAGCTCACCAGATCTGCCCCTATTCCCGGGCGACTCGGAACAACGTGCCCGTCACGTTGACCGTCGTCTGATCGCAGCTCTCAAACAGACAAGAATTTGTCAAACAGACAAGAGACTTTGGAGAAACCCATGGCCAACCCGACCGGACGCGTTTCGCAGGTCATCGGCGCCGTTGTCGACGTACAGTTCGACGGCCATCTGCCCGAGATCCTGAACGCCCTCGAAACCACCAACAACGGCCAGCGTCTGGTGCTGGAAGTCGCCCAGCATCTGGGCGAATCCACGGTCCGCTGCATCGCCATGGACATTTCTGAAGGCCTGGTGCGCGGCCAGCCCGTCACCGATACCGGCAAGCCGATCGCGGTGCCGGTGGGCGAGGCCACGCTCGGCCGCATCATGAACGTCATCGGCGAGCCGATCGATGAAGCCGGCCCGGTCAATGGCGAGGGCGTGCGCCCGATCCATGCGCCTGCTCCGAGCTATGCCGAGCAGTCCACCGAAGCCCAGATCCTCGTCACCGGCATCAAGGTGGTCGACCTGCTCGCCCCCTACGCCAAGGGCGGCAAGATCGGCCTGTTCGGCGGCGCCGGCGTCGGCAAGACCGTGCTCATTCAGGAATTGATCAACAACATCGCCAAGACCCATGGCGGCTACTCAGTGTTCGCCGGTGTCGGCGAGCGTACCCGCGAGGGCAACGACCTCTATCACGAGTTCATCGAATCGGGCGTCAATGCCGATCCGCATGACGCCAATTCGTCGGTCAAGTCGAAGTGCGCCCTGGTGTTCGGCCAGATGAACGAGCCGCCGGGCGCCCGCGCTCGCGTCGCTCTGACCGGGCTCACCGTCGCCGAGCATTTCCGTGACCAGGGCCAGGACGTGCTGTTCTTCGTGGACAACATCTTCCGCTTCACCCAGGCTGGTTCCGAGGTGTCCGCGCTTCTCGGCCGTATTCCTTCGGCCGTGGGCTATCAGCCGACGCTCGCCACCGACATGGGCGCGCTGCAAGAGCGCATCACCACCACCACCAAGGGCTCGATCACCTCGGTGCAGGCCATCTACGTGCCGGCCGACGACTTGACCGACCCGGCACCCGCCACCTCCTTCGCCCATCTTGACGCGACGACCGTGCTGTCGCGCTCGATCGCCGAAAAGGGCATCTACCCGGCCGTCGATCCGCTCGACTCGACCTCGCGCATGCTCACCCCGGCCGTGGTCGGTGAAGAGCATTACGCTGTCGCCCGCCAGGTGCAGCAGATCCTCCAGCGCTACAAGGCCCTGCAGGACATCATCGCCATTCTGGGCATGGACGAACTGTCTGAAGAGGACAAGCTGACCGTGGCGCGCGCCCGCAAGATCGAGCGCTTCCTGTCGCAGCCCTTCGACGTCGCCAAGGTGTTCACCGGTTCGGACGGCGTGCAGGTTGCCATCGAGGATACCGTCAAGGGCTTCAAGGGCATTGCCGAAGGCCAGTACGACTATCTGCCGGAAGCCGCCTTCTACATGGTCGGCACCATCGAGCAGGCCGTCGAGAAGGGCAAGCGCCTGGCCGCCGAGGCTGCGTAACAATGCTGACTGGGGCGCCGTCAGGCGCCCCTCTTCTGGAAATCAAGGACCGCATCGATGGCCAGCTTCCAATTCGAACTCGTCACGCCTGAGAAGCTGCTGTTCTCCGGCCCTGTCGAATCCGTCGTCGTGCCGGGCAGCGAAGGCGATTTCGAGGTGCTGTCCCAGCACGCTCCGGTGATGTCGACCATCCGGCCCGGCATCATTGTGGTCAAGGAAACCGCGGGCGGCTCGTCCCGTCATCTGTTCGTGCGGGGTGGTTTTGCGGACGTCAATCCGCAGGGGCTCACGATCCTGGCCGAACAAGCCGTTCCGATCGAGGAAATGACCCCAGACAAGGTCAGCTTGGAAATTGCAGCAGCCGAGGCAGCGGTCCAGGCGGCTGTCGACGACGCCGCCAAGGCCTTGGCCGATCTCAAGCTCGGCCAGATCAAGGAATTGCAGAAGGCCCTGAGCTGAGTACGTTCACTTATTTCTTCTGAAAAGCGCGCTTCGGCGCGCTTTTTCTTTTGGACACGGCAGCGCGACATGACGCGGTCTCGCCGTGAGGTTCGTGCTCCGATCAACCGTTCAGCTGGATCGTGGTCAGCAAGGCCTTGGCGACTTCGGTCGTGACACGGCGTTTGTAGCGCTCGTGGACCACCTGCCCGTTATGGAAGACCTTGTGCTCGACATAGACCATATGGCCGTCCCAGCGCAGGATGTTGTCCGTCTCTGTCGTCTCGATGACATTAAGCCCTGGTACGAGCTGGCCTTCGGTCGACTTGTCGCGCATCCGGTTGTTCCTCCCGCCTGATTCTCTAGAGCAAAACGCGTTCATGACTGAATGCCTGTTCGCTCTAACTCCTTGTTTCGACGTGTTTTTGCGATTCCGGGTGGTCCCGGCAAGTCGCAAACGTTCGGGCTGATCGCAAGCCAGCATGCCCGACTTTGCA
The DNA here is from genome assembly GCF_056754975.1 of Labrys sp. HAY1-8F. NCBI lineage: Bacteria > Pseudomonadati > Pseudomonadota > Alphaproteobacteria > Hyphomicrobiales > Xanthobacteraceae > Labrys > Labrys sp. HAY1-8F. The sequence goes on from NZ_JBPGWZ010000002.1 coordinate 3,509,235, forward strand.
GGAAAATGGAAAGGGGATCGGCTGGGCTTCCTCCAGTTCTCCTCGCCGCCAAGAATCGTTGCGGGAATGCGATCCGCACTTGACTGATTGAACGTTCAAAATATTGTAGAGGTCATGGCCGCTCAGCTCACCTCGTCCAATGAACGTCCGATACGTCTGCGCCGCGTCGACGCCGGAGACGTTCGGCGTCGGCAGTTGATCGACGCCACCATCGAGGCGATCGCCGAACTCGGCTTCAATGCCACGACGATCGCCGAGATCGCCCGCCGCGCTGACGTCTCCACCGGCCTGGTCTCCTTCTATTTCGGGGACAAGGACGGGCTGCTGGAAGCGACCCTGCGCCATCTCGCCCGGCAGTTGTCGCGAGGGGCGGCGGCCCGCCTGCGCGACGCCACCACGCCGCGGGCTCGCGTCCAGGCGGTGATCGAGACTATGCTCGGTGTCAGCCAGTTCGAGCGGCGCATCGGTACGGTCTGGTTGGCTTTCTGGGGGCAGGTGCCGCATTCGCCGCGCTTTGCCCGGGTGCAGCGCGCCTATCATCGCCGCATTGCCGGCAATCTCGCCCATGCGCTGCATCCCGTCCTGAGGCCGGAACCCGCCCGGGCGCTTGCCGAAACCATCTCGGCGATGATCGACGGGCTGTGGCTGCGTGCCACCCTCGCCAATGATCCTGATGGCCGGATGGCCAGAAGTGTGGCGACCGGCTTCGTCGACAGTCAGTTCATGCTGCTCGGCCTCAGTCGTTGAGGTCTTGGGCGGCGATCTCGCGCTGAGGCCTTGGCCGGACGCAGGGGCGCCGGCTCGCATTTGGAAGTTGAGTTCATATCGAAAAGCGGAAACGGCGCCGATCAAGCGGCGGCCATTCCAGGCGGGGAGTTTGAAGAATGCGCTACGGCGTTGTGAAGAACCATATCGGCGGCGTCTTCGTCGACGCGACCTCGGGCGAGACCTTTGCTTCGGTCGATCCGGCTACCGGCGAGACCATCGCTGAGGTGGAACAGGCCGGTGATGCCGACATCGAGCGGGCGGTCGAGGCCGCCAAGGCCGGCTTCAAGGTGTGGTCGCGCATGACGGGCGCCGAGCGCGGCCGCATCCTCAAGCGCACCGCCGACATCCTGCGCGAGAAGAACGCGGCCCTGGCCGAGATCGAGACGCGCGATACCGGCAAGCCGATCCAGGAGACCATCGCCGTCGACGTACTATCGGGCGCCGACTGCCTGGAATATTTCGCCGGCATCGCCGCCACCCTCACCGGCGAGCATGTCGACCTCGGCCCCGCCGCCTTCGGCTATACCAGGCGCGAGCCGCTTGGTGTTGTCGCCGGCATCGGCGCCTGGAACTATCCCCTTCAGATCGCCTGCTGGAAATCGGCTCCGGCGCTTGCCTGTGGCAATGCCATGATCTTCAAGCCGTCCGAGGTGACGCCGCTGACCGCGCCCTACCTCGCCGAAGCCTTCAAGGAGGCCGGTCTGCCGGACGGGGTCTTCAACGTGGTTCAAGGCGATGCCCGCGTCGGCAAGGCGCTGGTCGCCCACCCTTCGATCAAGAAGATTTCGCTGACGGGCGAGGCCGGCACCGGCCGCATCATCATGGCCAATGCCGCCAAGACGCTGAAGCATGTCACGCTCGAGCTCGGCGGTAAGTCGCCCTTGATCGTGTTCGAGGACGCCAAACTCGACAATGCCGTCTCCGGCGCGCTGCTCGGCAATTTCTATTCGGCCGGCGAGGTCTGTTCGAACGGCACACGAGTGTTCGTGCATAGCAAGGTCAAGGACGCCTTCCTCGCCAAGCTCAAAGCAAGGGTTGAAAAGATGGTGATCGGCGATCCCCTCGATCCCAACACCCATGTCGGCGCTCTCGTCAACCAGGAGCATCTGGAAAAGGTGATGTCCTATGTCGAGAAGGGTAAGGCGGAAGGTGCCAAGCTGCTCACCGGGGGCTATCGCGTCACCACCGGCGCGCTCGCCAAGGGCGCCTTCGTTGCCCCCACCATCTTCGACGGCTGCCAGGACGACATGGCCATCGTGCGCGAGGAGATCTTCGGGCCGGTGATGACGGTGCTGAGCTTCGACGACGAGGACGAGGTGGTGGCCCGCGCCAACGATACCGAATATGGCCTGGCGGCCGGCGTGTTCACCAACGACCTTTCGCGTGGCCATCGCGTCATCGCTAATCTCGAGGCCGGCACCTGCTGGATCAACCAGTACAACGTCACGCCGATCGAGCTGCCTTTCGGCGGGGTCAAGCTGTCCGGCCTCGGGCGCGAGAATTCGCGCGCCGCTGTCGAGCACTACACCCAGATCAAGAGCGTCTACGTCGCCCTCGGAGATATCGACGCACCGTACTGAGGTCTGGAAGCGCGGACATCGCAGCCCCATGAAGTCATGGGGGGATGTCCGCTCTTGGAAACGCGACATTCGAAGGGCGGGAAGAGGCGGACGGGACGTCCGCGCACCCGGAAAACCATGACCGAAACATTCGACTATGTGATCGTGGGCGCCGGTTCGGCGGGTTGCGTGATGGCGAGCCGCCTGACGGAGGACGGCACGCATCGCGTCAAGGTTCTGGAATTCGGCGGCAAGGACGGCTCGGTGTTCATCCAGATGCCGAGCGCCCTTTCCATCCCGATGAACTCGCCGCGCTATGATTGGCGCTATCATGCCGAGCCCGAGCCCGCGCTCGGCGGCCGCAGCCTCCATACACCGCGCGGCAAGGTGCTGGGTGGATCCTCCTCGATCAACGGCATGGTCTATATCCGCGGCCATGCCATGGACTACGAGGCCTGGCAGGAGGCGGGCGCGCGCGGCTGGAACTATGCGGGGGTGCTGCCCTATTTCCGCCGGGCGGAGGGTCGCGAGGAAGGCGGCGACGAATATCGCGGCGCCGATGGCCCGCTCAAGACTTCCTATGGCCGGCTCGCCAACCCGCTCTACCAGGCTTTCATCGATGCCGCCGTTGAGGCCGGCTATCCCGCCACGGCCGATGTGAACGGCTACCAGCAGGAAGGCTTCGGCCGCATGGACATGACTGTCCACAAGGGCCGCCGCTGGTCCGCCGCCAACGCCTATCTCAAGCCGGCGATGAAGCGGCCCAATCTGTCGGTGGAGACGCATGCGCTGGCAAGCCGCATCCTGTTCGAGGGCAGGCGGGCCGTCGGGGTCGAATATTGGCAGGGCTCGCAGCTCAAGCGCGTGATGGCGCGGCGAGAGGTGATCCTGGCAGCCGGGCCGATCAACGATCCACAGCTCCTGAAGGCGTCGGGCGTCGGGCCAGCCGCCGAGCTCAAGGGCTTCGGCATCGAGGTCGTCAACGATCTCCCAGGCGTCGGCGAGAACCTGCAGGACCATCTCGAATTCTATTTCCAGATGGCGAGCACGCAGCCGATCACCCTCTATTCGGTGACCAACCCGATCGCCAAGGGCATGGTCGGCCTGCAATGGCTGCTGCGCAAGGACGGGCTGGGCGCCACCAATCATTTCGAGAGCTGCGGCTTCATCCGCTCGCGCGCCGGTATCTCCTATCCCGACATCCAGTATCATTTCCTGCCGATGGCGGTGAGCTATAACGGCAATTCGCTTGCCACCGAACATGGTTTTCAGGCCCATGTCGGACCGATGCGCTCCAAGAGCCGCGGCCATATCCGCCTGAAGTCGCGCGATGTGCGGGAGGCGCCGCTGATCCGCTTCAACTATATGAGCCACCCCGAGGACTGGGCGGAGATGCGGGCCTGTGTCAGGCTGACGCGCGAGATCTTCCAGCAAAAGGCGTTCGAACCTTTTGCCGGCCGCGAGATCTCGCCGGGTGCCGACGTCACCTCGGATGAGGCGATCGATGCCTTCATCGCCCAGCATGTCGAGAGTGCCTTCCACCCGTCCGGCACCTGCCGGATGGGCGATCCTTCCGATCCGATGACGGTGGTGGATCCCGAAACCCGGGTGGTAGGCCTCGAGAATCTGCGTATCGCCGACTCAGCCATCATCCCGCTGATCACCAACGGCAACCTCAACGCTCCCTCGATCATGATCGGCGAGAAGGCATCCGACCACATTCTCGGCAAGCCGCTGCTGCCACCATCCAACGCGCCCTTCTACCGGGCGAAGGATTGGGAGACGAAGCAGAGGTAGGAGGGAGAGTGTTTGACAGCTTCTGGCCCCTCGCGCTTTGAGAGGGACCAGAATTGGGTGGCGAACACTGAAGAAACTAGTTTCCGCTCAGGCTTCCTGAATTGCCGACAGCTTCCAGTCTTCACCCTTGCGCCGAACGAACGTCCAGATCTCGGTCGTTTCGCTGGGCTCGTCCTTGCCTTCGACGATCGCGCCGGTGGTGCGATCCCTGAGGACATCGACCGACTGGTAGCGGAAGGCGGCGCTGACGTAGTCCTCGTCACCTTCGCGCCAGGCCTCGGCAATGTCGGCCTGGAGCAGGCGCGTATCGCGCACGTCGTTGCGGACGCCGCGCTTGGCATTGTCGGCCAACTCCTCGGAGAAGTAGGACACGATTTCAGGCGTCGTCAGGCGGCGCAGGGCGGCGTGATCCTCCTTGGCGAAGGCATCCTGGACCTCGGTCAGCCGGTGCTCGAAGGTGTCGAGGTCGGCCTGAGTGGCCTCGATGGCTTCGCCACGGGCTGGGCTGGCTGCCGCCGTAGACGATAGGCCAAAGAAGCCGGTGCGGCCGTTCGTGGTCGGCTGCGCGTCGCGGTTCAGGCCCTGATTGGCCAGGCCCTGGTTGCCGAAGTCGTAGCCACGCGACATTTGCGGGCCGCCTGCCGCCGCCGCTGCCGGTGTACGGCGCGAGCGCCACCAGGAGATCGCGAAGAAGGCGACCACGGCGATCAAGGCCGCCTGCAGCAGGAAACCAAGCATGCCGGCGAGGCCCCCGAAGCCGTAGCCCAGCAGCGCGCCGATGAGGCCACCCACCAGCAGGCCGCGCATCAGGCCGCCGGCGCCGCCGAACAGGCCGGGACGCTGCTGCGCGGCGCCCTGCGCCAGCGGTGAGGCGGGTTGTGTCGCGCTCGGACCGGGATTGGGCGTCATCGAACGCTGGACCGGGGCGGCCTGGTCTGGCGCGGTGCGGGTGGCCGGCACGGAATCATAGGTGCGCGCGCCGCGGCTGCCGATGCTGCCGCCACGGCGGGCCTCGGCGAAATCGGTCGATACCAGTGTCGCCGCCACAAACAGGCTGGCCACAACGGCGAATAGTCGGGTCTTGTTGAAGCGCATGATCGGCAACCTAATCTCCAGTCGCCCGCTTCGATGTCAGCTAGCGGGCCCTTTTTCAGCGGTCCGACATCACGTGCGCATCAAGCGCGACGTCAGAGGGGCCCGGCCCGCGTGAGGAATGTGGGGACATGCCGGGTTGGTTGCAAGTGTATTTCCGGTAATCATTGCCGTCTGGGCGATGGCAAGCGTGAAAGCAGGGGCATCGAGGCCGATCCGAAGCGGGCCGATTGCCCGGAGTGGAGCAAGGGAAGGCGGCGATATGAAATCCCTCGCTTTTTCCCCACAAACGCACTATGTCAGCGCCATCAGCGTGACAGCATCGACAGTGTGGGCGTGGGCCGTTCGGCTTGCGCGACGGGAGAATTGGCCGGGAGACCTCGTTTCGGATCTGGCTTGACCATCTTCCATTGGAAATAGAGCCGAGCCATGAAGTTTCTCGATCAAGCCAAGATCTATGTCAAAGCCGGCGACGGCGGCGCGGGAGCCGTATCCTTCCGGCGCGAAAAATTCATCGAGTTCGGCGGACCCGACGGCGGTGATGGCGGGCGGGGCGGCTCGGTCGTGGCCGAATGCGTCGACGGCCTCAATACGCTGATCGACTATCGCTACCAGCAGCATTTCAAGGCACGCGTCGGCACCCATGGTATGGGGCGCAATCGCACCGGCGCCAATTCAGCCGACGTGGTGCTGAAGGTGCCGGTCGGCACCCAGGTCTATGAGGAGGACGGCGAGACCATGATCGCCGACTTCACCGAGGTCGGCCAGCGCGCCTTGATCTGCAAGGGTGGCAATGGCGGCTTCGGCAACGCCTATTTCAAGACCTCGACCAACCAGGCGCCGCGCCGGGCCAATCCCGGCCTGCCTGGTGAGGAGAAGACGATCTGGCTGCGCCTGAAGCTGATCGCCGATGCCGGCCTCGTCGGCCTGCCCAATGCCGGCAAGTCGACCTTCCTGGCCACGGTGACCGCCGCCAAGCCCAAGATCGCCGACTATCCCTTCACCACCCTCTATCCCGGTCTCGGCGTCGTTCGGGTGGACGGGCGCGAATTTGTGCTCGCCGACATTCCCGGCCTGATCGAGGGCGCGCATGAGGGGCATGGCCTCGGCGATCGCTTCCTTGGCCATGTCGAGCGCTGCCGCGTGCTGCTGCATCTGGTCGATGGCACCTGCGAGCATGCCGGCAAGGCCTACAAGGTCATTCGCAACGAGCTCGCCGCCTATGGCGGTGATCTGGCCACCAAGCCGGAGATCGTGGCGCTGTCGAAGACCGATTCGCTCTCACCCGAACTGCTCAAGGAACAGGTGGCGCGGCTGAAGCGGGCCGCGAAGAAGACACCGATCGTGCTGTCCTCCATCGCCGGTTCGGGCGTGCAGGAGGCGCTACGCCAGCTTTTCGAGGTGATCGGCGCGGCCAAGGCGGCCGATGACATCATCGAAAAGCCGGTTTTGGAGAAGAACAATACCTGGCAGCCCTGAACCAGATAGTCGTGAACCTGGCAGCCCCGGTCGGCGTTGAGATGGTGGGAATGGGCACAGGAATCGAGGAGATGGCCTTGAACAAGACGACAGCGCTGCCGCGCCTGCTGGTCGGGGTCCTTCTGGTGCTTGTGCCCCTGGCCGTGGCCGTGCCGGCTCTTGCCGACACGCTGACGCCGAAAGCGGCGATGCGAGCAATGACGCAGGCCGGCTATTCCGGCGTCGGCGGCGTAACGCATGACCTCAATTTCTATTACGCAGCCGCTGTCGACGCCAAGCGCCGGCGCGTGCGCGTGACCGTCGACGACCAGACCGGCAAGATCGTCGCCGTGGTCCCGCTGCGGGGCAGCGGCGCGGCTCTGCCGGCCGGGACATCCCTGCGGCCGATGGCCCCGCTGCAGAAGGTGGAGATCAAGCCGGTGCCCCGCATCGTGCCGCTCAATCGGCCGCCTCCCGCGCTGCGAACGCCGGGGCGCTATGCCTATCCTCTCAATTCGAACGGACAGTTGACGCCGGGCTGGTGCCGTTACCGCCAGATCGCACCGGGCTGCTGACTTTTCCGGGATCGCGGGCATCTCTTCCCATAGGCGCTAACTTTTGGGTGGTGGCACCAGATTGGAGGGTCGATCTCCAGATCGACCATCTTGGAAATGTCGAGCCAGATAGAGGACAAAGGTGGTCGATCTCGCTCCATCAATTGATGGAGCTGTGGAGATCGACCCTCCACGCTACCTGCGCCTCTGGCCGCTAAGTTAGCGCCTATGGACATCTCTTCCTGGGAAGAGGCGATCGCCGGGTGGCTTGGTTGCCGCCCATGCAAAAAGGCGCCCCGGTTTCCCGGAGCGCCCTCGACTTTCCGTCCTATCCTATTGGCTTAGGCAGCCTTGGCTTCGACCTGCCGGGGAGCCGAACCGTTGATCGGGATCAGCCGAGGCTTCTTGGCCTCCGGGATCTCTCTGATAAGGTCGACATGGAGCAGGCCGTTCTCGAGGCTGGCGCCGGTCACCTGGACATAGTCGGCGAGCTGGAAGCGGCGCTCGAAAGCGCGGGCGGCAATACCCTGATGCAGGACCTCGCCCTTGCTGCCTTCCTTGCCTTCGGACTTCTCGCCACGAATGGTGAGGGCGTTTTCCTTCACCTCGATGGCGATGTCGTTCTCTGCGAAGCCGGCGACGGCGACAGAGATGCGATAGGTGTTATCCGAGGTGCGCTCGATATTGTAAGGCGGATAGGTGGTGGCCGAAGCATCGAAGCCGGCAACCTGATCGAGCGCCGAGAACAGGCGGTCGAAACCAACGGTGGAACGGTAAAGGGGCGAAAAATCAAACTGACGCATGGCTATCCTCCTTTGAAGCGACAAGCCGTGGAAAACGCTCCGCCATCTGGCCGGAGCCGACATGTGCATCCCGTCTGGGCCTGCACAGACCTTGATTTGGTGCGGGTTCCAGCGGTTTCAAGAGGACGAGTGTCGATTCTTGATCGGGCTTGCCTTGATCGCCCGGTCGCGCAAGATGATGCTGTTTCGTGCCGTTCCCTGAGGTGACCCATGCTGAAACTGCGCCCCAATTGCGAATGCTGCGACAGGGACCTGCCTCCCGACGCGCCTGAGGCGATGATCTGCACCTTCGAGTGCACCTTTTGCGCCGGCTGCGCGGCGGATGTTTTCGGCGGCACCTGCCCCAATTGCGGCGGCGACCTCGTGCGCCGGCCGATCCGTCCCACCGCCCTGCTGGCCAAATATCCGCCTTCGACGGAGCGTGTGCTGCGCGAGGGCGAATGCCTGGCGAAGCGCGATGCGGCCTGAACGACGATTTCCCGCCTGCATATCGGCACGAAGCAGTCTATATGAGGCAGTGAATATCCCTGCAGGAAACATCCATGCTTCACGCCCATTCCTTCGTGCCCGCCCCTGAGGTCGGAGCCCAGTCCATTGCCGATAGCGTCGTGCTGACCTTCGAGGACCGCTGCCAGCGACAGGGCCTGGTGCATACGGTGGGCGGCCTCGACATCCAGGTGGATCTCACCGAGGCGCCGGCGCTCGCCCACGGGGATGCTTACCGGCTGGAGGACGGGCGGCTGATCGAGATCGTGGCCGAGGCCGAGCCCCTGTTCGAGATCAAGGGGCGCGACCCCCTGCATCTGATGCGCCTCGCCTGGCATCTCGGCGACAGCCATCGCGAAACCGAGATCGGGACGAAATGGCTGCGCATCCGCCAGGATGCCGAGATCGCTGACCTCCTGAAAGGGCTCGGTGCCAAGGTCGTGGCGATTGAGGGGCCGTTCCAGCCAGAGGGCGGGAATCACGGCCACGACGCCCATGGGCACGATCATGGCCATCACCACGACCATGGCCATCAGCATGATCACGGGCGCAAGCACGATCATGGCCATGAGCCTGGCCACGACCATGATCATCATCACGATCATAGCCATGGCGAAGCTTGCGGCTGCGGGCACGACCATGAACATGGACACCACGGCAAGCACGTTCACGACTGAGTGGCAGGTGCCGTAGGTCCTTGTTGGTGCATCGCTTTTGCCGAAAACCGGCTTCCGGTTTTCGGCACGGCTCTCTAAGCGATCGGCCTCCCTCCGCTGGATCTACCAGCGATGCCAGGCGTGTCCGTAATAGGGGCGACGCCAGCCCCCGCCCCAGCCATGATAGTAGACGGGACGGCTCCAGCCATAGCTGTAGACCGGATATTGGGGCACGCAGCGTCCCCAGATATTGGGGCGCCAGCCCGGACCGCAGCCCCAGGCCACCTGTTGCACCAAAGGTGCGGCGGCAGGGGCGGAGGCAGCCAGCGGCATGGCCGAGGCAGTCGTAGCGGCGGCCAGGCCGGGCAGGCCGAGCGTGGCGATGGCGGCAACTTGAACGATACGCTTCATGATGGAACTCCACCGGATACTACTTGTGGAAGGCCGGCGCGGCCTCCTGCAAGCTTGAACGCAGGCCGGAAGGAAATCCGTCGCTGGAGCAGAGTGCGATTTCCCTAAATTGCACTTTGCTCCAACACTTTGTTTCGACGCATTTTCCTAGCCAAGAAGCCTGCCAGCTTCTCTTGAAAATGCTCTATTGGGCTGGTTTCTTCGGTGGGGGCGGCGCGTGGATATAGCGGCTCAGCCCTTCGGCCAGGATGGCGCGATCGGCGGGCGAACTCGCGGCCGCAAATTCCACGATGCGCTGTTCCAGCCCGGCCCTCATGGCGGCGTCGGCCGTGCGGGCGCGCTCCAGGGCCGCGAGCAGGGCCGGGGCATCCAGTGTCGGCTGCCGTAGCAAAGCGGCGGCGTCGCGCCGGGCCTGCTGTCCGTCGAGAATGGTCTGTCGGGCTTGATGGCGTGCCTCGCGCAGGGTCTTGTAGAAGGCATCGCGTTCCAGCGTAGGCAACTGGTTGCCAAGGGCCTGCAGCGAGGCGCGCGGCACGGATCTGCGGGCTTCGAACCAGACGATGCCGCCGGCAATCGCCCCGGCCAGGAAGATGTTGAGGGCGATCGAGGCGATCAGGGGGATGCGCGAGCCGGCCATGTTCACGATCCTTCTTCGCTGATATCCGCCTCGGGCCCGGCATCGCCGAAGGCCGTGATTGTCGCCCCCAGCCCGCCATGCTCGGCCCTCGTCGGTGTATCGAGCATGGCGATCGCCAGGGTTCCAGCCAGGGCGCCGGCAAGGCCGACACCCGCGAGGCCGAGCCCGAGCCACCAGCGGCAGGCCCGCCGGCGGGGCGCGAGGCCGGCGGTCCCGGCCGCCACGATCCGTGCGTGGAGATCGGCGCTCGGAGGCGGTACCGCGTAACGATCGAGCATGCTGTCGAGTTGGGCGGCAGCCTGCAGGATGGCCTCCCCCTCCGGGCTCGATGCAAAAGCCGTGGCCGCGGCCCGTTCGGCTGCGGGCCAGTGCTGCAGGTGGCTGCCATGGCTTTCGGCAAGGGCGGCAAAGCGCCCGGCATCCATTGGCACGAGTCTGTCAGGCATGGGAAGCGCTCCCCGACAAGAGGGCTTCCAGCTTATCCGAACGGGAGCGGCGGACAGGCGCTGCGAGGCGATGAGGGAGGCTGGCAGCGGCTGATCCCGGGAGCGTGAGGACGGCGGCATTGCTGCGTCCTTCGGGCGAGACGCGTATGCAGCCATGTCCCTCGATGCTGCGCAATGCCAGGTCGAGGCGGCCAGCCCTTGCGAGAATGTGCCGCCCCTGCGGGGTCTGCGCGAAGGAACGCCCGGCGCTGCGCTCGGGTGCGGGCCATGCTTCGATCACCGCGCCATAGGCGGCGGCAAGGGCAGCGAAAAGCTCTGCACTCATCGTGAAGGGAGCTTCAGTCATGATCGGCCTTCCTGATCAGGATCGACTGCAGAGAACGGCGTCCGCGGGCGAGCAGGCTCTCCAGCGCCTCGACGCTGACTTCCATCGCTGCCGCGGCCTCGATATTGGACATCGACTGATAATAGGTCAGGACGATCGCTTCCCGCTGCCGCGGCGCGATGGCCTGCAAGGCTTGCTCCACATGGTCGCTGGCCTCCTCCGTGCCGCCCGCCGCGGGGTGATCCGGGGGAGCGGCCAGTTCGGGCAGATCGAGGCCCGTCCATTCCCTGCGACGGCGCAGGCGATCATAGCAGAGGTTGAGCGCGACACGGTGGATCCAGGTGTCGAACCGGGCCGCCCCGGGCCGCCAGCGCACGGCGTTGCGCCAGATCCGCAGGAAGGCCTCCTGCGCGACATCCTCAGCCTCCGCGGCATCGCCGAGCATACGGCGGGCCAGGGCGAGCAGCCGCGGCAGTTTGCGTGAGACCAGGACCTGCATGGCAGCATCGTCGCCCGAACCGATCCGGCGCACCAACTCCTCGTCTGGATCGGACCCCATAACCAGGCGCACTCCCGGGATTCATCGAGGGGCATGGTCCCGCATCATTGCGCCGGTTTGGTAGCCGATTTGTGGCCCGGCATTTCATCGCGGGCAAGGGCGCCGTCCTTGTTGGCATCGAGTTTGGCGAAGCGCTTGGCGAAGAAGGCGTCGAGCTCGGCCTTGTCGACGAAACCGTCCTTGTCGGCGTCGAGCCGGGCGAAGGATTTGGCCGGGTCGGTCTTGGCGTTCCGCTTTGTTTGGAAGGCGCTCCATTCCGCCGAGCTGATCTTGCCGTCGCCGTCGGTATCGGCCTTCATGATTGCCTTCTCGCGGCGGGCCTGGAACTCGGCGAGGCTGAGGCCGGCCTTGGCCGGTGCCGCGGTTTGTGCCGGGGCTTGAGATGTCGTTGCCTGGGGAGCCGGTGTCTGGGCCGGCTGGGCCGGCGCCGGCTCAGACGTCTGTGCCATAGCGGCGGCGGCCGGCAGGGCCAGCATCAAGGCAAGGATCGAACGGCCGATCATGGGCATCTCCTGGGACAGATCGCGCGGGCATTCGGCGCGAAGGGACTCTGCTTGAACGGCAGCGCCAGGAAAATCCGTCGGTCTGGTGGCAAAGAAGTTTGGGGGCTAAAGCGTCTTGCTTTAGCCGACGAAGGCCGAACCCATATTCACGGAGGGCTTGTCAGTGCCGGCCGTCGAGATCGCGAATGGCTGCGGCCCGTGCTGCCGGATTCCCCGCCAGCAGATGCACGTGAACTTCGCAGGCGCCGGCCTGGGCGGCGGCCGCGAGCGTGGCGGCAAGGTCATCGCCACCCTGACCGGCCTCGCCGATCCATACGCAGGCGCCGCCTGCACCGACCGCGATCAAGACGGCATCGACATAATCGGGGCATTGGGAGATCGGATAGACCGAGACCAGATAGGAACGGCCTGAAATACCGACCCAGCGACGGAAACGTGATGCCGCTGCCGGTGCGTCGCGGCCCAATGCAGCCAGCGTCGTACACAGGCGGTGATCGGGCTGAGAACGAGAACGAATCGCGATCTGTGTCATGGAACAAATCTAGAACATCATGCATTGCGGCGTCAAGCGATTCGGGTTTGTTCCGCCTCACCTGGAGCATCGTGCCGAAAAGGGGATGCCGATTTTCGGCGAAAGCGATGTGATAACAATAACCTACAGCGTCGGACACGATGCCGAAATCGGATCCGATGCTTAGAGCAACGGTGTCCGTGGCGAAACGCCCAATTGCTTCAGCTCCTTGTTTCCAAGCCAAAGCAACGGGTTGGCCAGAAACGTCTTTGCGACCCTAGCTGACTTCGTCAAATAGCAAAACGCTTTGGCCCTGGGCTTCAGCCAGGAGCCGGTCCGAGGCTGTCTCGATATCATCAACCAGGCGATCGAAGAAGGCGGCCTTGTCCAGGCCGGCCGGAATGGCGGGCAGGATCTCCATTACCAGCCTGCCCGGTTGGCGGATGAATTGGCGCCGCGGCCAGAAATGGCCGGAATTGAGCGCCACGGGGACGCAGGGCACGTTGAACTCGCTGTAGAGATAGACCACGCCATATTTGTAAGCTGGCTCGGCGCCGGGCGCGCGGCGGGTGCCTTCGGGGAAGATGGCGATCTGGCGGCCTCGGGCGAGTTCGCGCTCGCCATCCGCCTTCATCTGCTTCATGGCCTTGGAGCGGGCCCCCCGGTTGACGGCGATCATCTGCGCCTTGGCGGCGAGCCAGCCGAAGATGGGCAGCCACATCAGTTCGCGCTTGAGCACGTAGCAGGGGTCGTCGCACACGAGGAACATGGCGAAGATGTCCCAGGTGGACTGGTGCTTGGCCGCGACCAGAACCGGCCCGGGCGGCAAATTCTCCCGCCCCCGAATCTCACAGGTGATGCCGGCGATATGGCGCATCAGGAAGATGTTCACCCGCGCCCAGCTCTTCACGATCCAGAGCAGGGCAGGGCGCGGCATCAGTAGAGTCGGTAGCGCCAGAATCATCCACAGGACGATGTTGACATAGAAGGCCAGGTTGAACAGGAGCGAGCGCAGGACGAGCATGGAGTGGGGTCATTCGAGGGATGCTGCAGCGGCTATAGCAGAATTGTCGGCGCCTGCCTCCTTCTTCCACCGTGGTCCGACAGATAGCGCCACTGCCCGAATAGCGGATCGAGCGCCGACGACGATGCCGTCATAGCAGCCATTTGCAAGGGAGCGAAATTCGCCACTTCGCCCGCCGGGGATTGGCTGGATCCAACGAATTTTCCGCCTGGACTGGCAGCTATTCAACAGGTCGACGCATGGTGCTGCAAGCGTCAGTCATCGGGCCGGAGTTTCTGCCTGTCCTCGGGGGCGAGGGTGTTTTCGAGTATCTGATGCCACTCCGCCTTGACGTCCTTTTTTGAAATCACCGTGTCGTCTGTCCGTCGTTTGAAGACGAGCGTGTATTTATTGGTGATATTTCGGCTCGACGACGTCCAATCCACGATCGTGAATGAATTCAGGGCGGGGTCCACCGCCGCAGGCTTTGTGGCGACGTTGATTCCGGATGATCTCTTGGTGCCTTTTCGAATGGTCGCAAGGGCTGCGTCGATCCGCTTTTTGTCGCCCTGCAGGGTAAAGTGAACGATTTCGTCGGCTTCGTTCTTGGCTGAGCCTGCAAGATTATACTTGATCGCCTGCTTCATGACGGCCGCGCGGAAACCGACCTGCTGGTCGTTTCCGGTAACGGTTGCCTCGATCGCACCCTCCTTGGCATGGGCCTGTGCCGCGACACCGAGGAACAACGGAAAAGTCGCCGCCAGCAAACGAACGCATACCGTTCTGGTGAAGCGCATGGCATGCCTCCCTGTTTCAAATGTCGGTGACACCAGCGGTTTTCTGGCATGGAAGAGCGCAAGATATTTCCTTCGAAACGCTCCTCATTCGGCTCGCGCCGTAACCTTGTCCGCCGTGGCCCGTTCCATCCGGAGCTGGAAGGTGGCGCTCGCATATTTCACATATTCCGACAGCAGCAGGCGGACGCTGACCGGATCCATCCACCAGGAATCGAGCTTGAGATTTTGCGAGATCACGGGATAGGCGATCAGGGTGGTATCCGGCAGCACCCGGCGCAGTTCCAAGAGCGAACGCGGCATGTGATAGTTCGAGGTCACCACGATGATCGATTTGAACTGCTTGTCGCGCACCCAGCGTGCCGTTTCCAGGGCATTGCCGAGGGTGTTGAGGGCATTGCGGTCGATATCCACGCAGCAGTCGAGCACCTCGACCCCACCGGCCGTGTGCCCGGCCAGGGCCTGCTGGCTGGTTGCCTTGTTGACGCCCGTGATGAGAAGGCGCTTGGCGCGACCCTGATTGAGCAGGTCGAAAGCCTCGCTGATGCGGTCGGCGCCGCCGGTGAGAGCGATGATGCCATCGGCCCTCACGGCAGGGTTGGGCGTCTGGTTCTGCAGGCTGGAGACGAAATAGGCGAAATCCGTCACCACGGCCGCGGTAAAGAACAGCAGGCAGGCACCGGTGATCTCCAGGATCCAGCGCAGCCAGCGCCGTGGCCGCTTCGGCGGGTGCTCCGCCTGGGCTGGGGAAACCATGCCAGTGATCGCCGAGGCCTGCCGCATCGGACGCGCCCATACCAGTCTGTCAAACCTGGCCAATCTGCCGTAGCCAAAATTCTTGCGGATGGTTTGGGCAAAAATGGGGTCGGCGGCGCGGGTGTGTAGCGGAATAGGCGCGGAGCCCTGCCAGACGCTCATGGATGACCCCTATATGTGTCCTCGCAGCACACGGTGAACCGTCATGCGCGAGGTGACGCCGGTGATGATGGCAATGAGCGCGACTGCCGCGACGATGGCGGCATAGCCGCGCCAGTCCATGTTGAAGGAGCCGAACAGTGCCTCCATCTGGTCGCCCGCCGCGGTGGCGGTGAAGCGGGAGGCGAGCATATGGGCGACGAGGAAGGTCAGTGCCGCCCCACCGCCCCCGATCAGCCCGCCCTTGAGGCCGAGCCAGAGGAAATGGCGCTGGAATTCGTTGGCGATGAAGCTGTCATGGGCGCCGACGAAATGCAGCACCTCCACCACGTCCTTGTTCCCAGCCATGGCGCCGCGGGTGGCGAACACCACCGACAGGGCCGTGGCGATGACCATCAGCACGAGGATGGCGAGGCCTGCCAGCACCATGGCCCGGGCCATGGCCGCCAGGCGCGCGATCCAGAAGCGGTGATCGTCGAGGCTGGCGCCGGCCACGGTCTCGGTCAGCGTCTTCTTCAGCGTGGCGAAGTCCGGCAGGCTGCCCGGGGTGATCTTCACCACGATGAGGCGCGGGATCGGCAGGTCGCCCATGTCGAGGCCTTCGCCGAGCCAGGGCACCAGCATGCGCTCGGTTTCCTCGCGCGAATAGACCTGCACGTCGCTGATCCCTTCGGTGGCGCGGGCGGCGACGACGGCCTTGGCGATCTCGGCTTCGATGTCGCGGCCCTCCACGGGGCGAACCTGGATGGTGACCTCGCGGGAAATCTGCGAGCCCCAATCGGCGGCGGCGCCCGCGATCAGCAGCACGCCGCCGGCCGTGAGGGCGACCAGGAAGGTCATGATCGCCACCACGGCCATCAAAGAGCGCCCGGCGATCGAGCCCGACGGCACGATCGGAGCCGCTGGGCGGATCAGTGTCTCCGCGCGCCGGCCGGCAGGCTGCGCTCTGTCGTTCAAGACCATGACGCCGGCTCCTGCACCGTGACATGGCCGTCCTCGAGGCGCAGGCGGCGAGCGGGGAAGAGCTCCATCAGGCTCTCGTCATGGGTGGCGATCACCACCGAGGTGCCGGAACGGTTGAGTTCGATGAACAGGCGCAGCAGGCGACGTGCCAAAGCGGGATCGACATTGCCCGTCGGCTCGTCGGCGAGCAGCAGTTCGGGGCGCACGATCAAGGCGCGCGCGATGGCGGCGCGCTGCTTCTCGCCACCCGACAGCACCGGCGGGAGCACATGCATGCGCTCGCCGAGGCCGACCCAATGCAGCAATTCGACCACTTCGGGCCGGTAGCGCGCCTCATCCTGGCCCTGAACGCGCAGGGGCAGGGCGATGTTCTCATAGGTGGTGAGGTGATCGAGCAGGCGGAAATCCTGGAAGACGATGCCGATACGCCGCCGCGTCTCGGCGAGTGCGTGCTTGGAGAGGGTCGTCACTTCCTGATCGAAGGTGTGGATGAGGCCGCGGGTCGGCTTGAGCGTGAGGAAGAGCAGGCGCAGCAGCGTGGTCTTGCCGGCGCCGGACGGACCGGTGAGAAACTGGAAGGAATTGGCGGGCAGGTCGAAACTGACGTCGCGCAGCACTTCCGGGCCCATCCCGTAGCGCAATCCCACATTCTCGAACCGAACCAAGACAGAATCTCCCCAAGACGGCCCCGACCGCCTCGGCTGCACTCTGCCGGGAGGGCGTTAACGAGGTGTTAACGTTAACGAAATGACAACGAATTTAACCTTCGCGAGATCCCCTTATCCCATGCGCCTCCCGATGACGGTGGGCCGTTGCGACCCGGCGCCTGTGGGTGGCCGGTGGGCGGGACTCCAACGCCATTGTCGCCCATGCCCTCCTGCGGTTATGGTGCCGGCAGAAATGAGGAGTTCGATGGCCACGTCGCGTAATATCAAAGTTTTGTTCGACGCCGAGACGATCGCCAAGCGCAATGCGTCGCTGGTGCAGGAGATCAAGGCACGCAATCTCGAGAATCTGCTCGTGGTGGCGGTGCTGAAAGGCTCCTTCGTGTTTGCGGCCGATCTCCTGCGGGCCATGCACGAAGCGGGCATGGCGCCCGAGGTGGAATTCGTGCATCTGTCGAGCTATCGCGAAGCGACCGTGTCGACCGGTACGGTGAACATTCTGCATGATGTCGAAAGCGACGTGCGCGGGCGTAACATCCTCCTGGTCGACGACATCCTCGAATCGGGCCGCACCCTGGCTTTCGCCAAGGACCTGCTCGCCGCGCGTGGCGCCAAGCAGGTGCTGAGCTGCGTGCTGCTCGACAAGCCAGGCAAGAGCGCCGTCAACATCAAGGCCGATTTCATCGGTTTCGAGTGCCCCGATCTGTTCGTGGTCGGCTACGGCATGGATGTCGCCCATTCCTATCGTCAGCTGCCTTTCGTCGGCGTGGTCGAATAGAGTGTTTTGCGATTTGGCGGCATCGCCAAGAACCGCAAAGACGCTCTGGCCAATCCATTGGATTGGCTTGGAACCACACAGCGAGAGTAAAGCAGCGTTTCCGTTTAAACGCGCTTTGCTCTAGAAGCCGGCGGGATGGCAGGCTGCGGAGGAGATATGGCTGGTCTATTGGGCGCTCACAGCGCCCGTTTCCTGTTTCGTGACGACAAGGGTAGCATCAACAGGCAGACTTGGTGGCGTGCCATGGCGGTGCTGGCCTTGATCCTGGCTGCGCTCGTGGCAGCAGCCTTTGGGCTGAACCATGTCCTGCCGCGCAATCCGGCGGCGGCCGAAGCCCTGGTCGACGAGGTCGCGCGCGAACATACCAGGCTGATGACGATCCCCTATTATTTGTCGCTGTTCGCGATCGACGTGCTCTATGTGGTGATGGTGCTGGTCTCGGTCTGTATCTATTTCGTCGGCGCCAAGCGCTACAACGATCTGGGGCGGCCGGCGCAGCTGGCGCTCATCCTGCCCGCCGCAGCCTATTTCCAGATCTTTTCGCCGATTCTCAGCGACCATCTGCTGCCGGTCTACGGCCGTTGGATCGTCACAGTCGCCATGCTGGCCGTGCTCGCCTGGCAGGTTTACGAACTGGGCTTCAAGAAGGGCCGGCTCTAGGCCCTCCGGGTGGGTCGGTCTTTAGATCGGCCGTCCCCTGCCGACTCAGTACGACAGCTGCTGATTAATTGCCGGCGCGTCATCAGAAATCGGCAAGGAGAGCATGAGAGCAGAGCGCTGGTTTCCCGCATAGCCCCCTCTGTTCACCTTGCATTCAGATCATGCTGCTAGACATTGAATATTGAAATTGAGGGAGGCAGCTATGAAACTATCCTTGAAGCTGTTTATGGCAGCTGGCCTGGCCGCCGGAAGCATGATGTTTGCTCCGCAACTGGCCTCGGCAATGCCGATGGCACCAGCCGCGCAATCACAGGCTGACAACGGCCTCGTCCAGCAAGCTCGTCGTTTGTGCCCCTATGGAATGCACCGCTCCCCTTATGGCTGTGTTCGTGACCGCGGTTACGGCTACGGTTACCGGCGTGGTGGTGGTTGGCGTGGTGACGGCGGCTGGGGTTATCGTGAACGTCCCCGCCGGTATTATCGTGAATATTGAGGCGGGAACCACGCTGTGTCGAACGATGCTGGCACAGTCGGAAGCTTGAGCTTCCCAGGTAGTTCTTACGCCTGCAACGATTGAAAATACCAACCCCGCGGTTCACTGGACCGCGGGGTTTTTCATGGCTGGTGGGGTATGGCTGTACGGGAAGGCATCGCAGATGCTGATGCTTTCATCCGCTTGGCCACCTCTTGTTTTGCAACTGATCGATGCGACCTGCCAGACGCCGCCCATGGCCTGAACGAAGCCCGTGTCGGAGGCTGAGGGCACACGTGGAAACGTTGCTCGAGCGGAGTTGCCATGCCGGTCGCACCAAACGACCGGCATGGCAAATGCTGGCTCAGAACAGGCCTTCGATCTGGCCCTTGGTGTCGAGGCGGATGAATTCCGCCGAGGGCACGCGTGGCAGGCCTGGCATGGTCATGATCTCGCCGCAGACCACCACCAGGAAGCCGGCGCCGGCGGACAGGCGCACTTCGCGGATCGGCACGACATGATCGACAGGCGCACCACGGTGGTTCGGATCGGTCGAGAAGGAGTATTGCGTCTTGGCCACGCAGATCGGCAGATGGCCGAAGCCGGCGGCCTCGATGTCCTTGAACTGGTCGCGCACCTTCTGGTCGGCGATGATGTCCGAGGCGCGATAGATCTCCTTGGCGATCATCTTCATCTTGTCCCAGAGGGGCATCTCGTCCGGGTAGAGGGTGCGGAAGCCGCGGCCGTCGAGCGGATGCGGTGCCTCGGCCAGCGCCACCACGCGGCGCGCGAGCTCCTCGGTGCCCTTCGAGCCCTCGGCCCAGTGGCTGCAGACCACAGCGTCGACGCCGAACTGTTCCTTGCAGACCTGGGCGATGAGCTCATGCTCGGCCGGCGTGTCGGCAATGAAGTGGTTGATGCCGACGATGGCCGATACGCCGAATTTGCGCACGTTCTCGACATGGCGGCCGAGATTGGCCAGACCCTTGCGCAAGGCTTCCAGATTCTCCTTGCCGAGCTGGTCCTTCGGAACGCCGCCATGCATCTTGAGGGCGCGCACGGTGGCGACGATCACCACGGCAGCCGGGGTAAGGCCGGCCTTGCGGCACTTGATGTCGAAGAACTTTTCGGCACCGAGATCGGCGCCGAAGCCAGCTTCGGTCACCACATAGTCGGCGAGCTTGAGACCGGCCCGGGTCGCGGTCACCGAGTTGCAGCCATGGGCGATATTGGCGAAGGGGCCGCCATGCACGAAGGCGGGGTTGCCTTCCAGCGTCTGTACCAGATTGGGCTTCAGCGCGTCCTTGAGCAGCACCGTCATGGCGCTGGAGGCCTTGATGTCGGCGGCCGTGATCGCCTTCTTGTCGCGGGTATAGCCGATGATCATCTTGCCGAGGCGCGCCTCGAGATCGGCCAGATCCTTGGCGAGGCAGAACACGGCCATAACTTCGGAGGCCACGGTGATGTCGAAGCCGTCTTCGCGCGGGAAGCCGTTGGAAACGCCGCCGAGCGAGGAGTTGATGGCGCGCAGCGAGCGGTCGTTCATGTCGAGCACGCGGCGCCAGGTGACGCGGCGGGTGTCGATGCCGAGCGCATTGCCCCAATAAATGTGGTTGTCGATCATCGCCGACAGCAGATTATGCGCCGAGGTGATGGCGTGGAAGTCGCCGGTGAAGTGCAGGTTGATCTGCTCCATCGGCACGATCTGGGCATAACCGCCGCCGGCCGCGCCGCCCTTCACGCCGAAGCAGGGGCCGAGCGAGGGCTCGCGCAGGCAGATCATGGTCTTCCGGCCGATGCGGGCGAGGCCGTCGCCGAGGCCGACAGTGGTGGTGGTCTTGCCTTCGCCGGCCGGGGTCGGGTTGATGGCGGTGACCAGGATCAGCTTGCCGTCGGGACGATCCTGCAGGCCGGGGATCTTGTCGAGATCGATCTTGGCGATATGCTTGCCATAGGGCTCGAAGGCTTCGTCAGGAATGCCGGCTTTCTCGGCAATCGCCTCGATGCGCTGCATCTTGGCTTGACGCGCGATTTCAATGTCGCTCAGTGGCTTTTTCGGGTCTTGGGCCATGCTGGTTCCCTCTGGGGCGGTTGTTCTGCTCAGTTGAGACATATTTTCACGGAAATGAAAATAACTTTCTTAGCAGTAGCTGCGTGGAATGCGGTGGTTGCGGAAAAATTAAGAGAGAAGCTGTTCCGAATACGACGCGGCGTCGCATAAGAGATAGGTAGCCGATCGCAATCGAATCGGCTTGTCCGAAACCGTCACAGGATGTGTCGCCTTCGCGATGATGCACGCCGGAAGATTGTAGGTTACGCCTTGTCTCAGACCGATTGACTGGGGAGTTGTTGGTCAAAGGGGTTGCAGCCCTCTATGCCCGTCCGTCAGAAGAGTGTATGAGGCCCAGCCCCCAGATAGCGTATCTTGGTGGATATCCTGCGTTCGATCGGCGTGTCGCCATTTGCCGTTCGACCCTGATGTGATCGGCGGCCTCTGGAGTGGAACGCTCCGGAATGCCGCATTTTGGAGAGCGAAGATCGCATTTGTGGCGATCGACCGATCGAAACCATCCCAACAGGTCAAAACGGAGTTGCCCGCATGGGGCTCGCGAACGCCGTCGAGAATGGCGAAGACACCACGGAACACAAGCATAGCGGCGGCTTTGCGGCGTTGACGCTTGGCTCTATCGGCGTCGTCTATGGCGATATCGGTACGAGTCCCCTCTATGCCTTTCGCGAAGCCGCCCATGCTGCCACCGATGGCGGCAAGAACGTCACTTCCACCGCCGTGCTCGGTGTGATCTCGCTGATTTTGTGGGCGCTGATCATCATCGTCACGCTCAAATATGTGCTGCTGTTGCTGCGCGCCGACAACAAGGGCGAGGGCGGTACGCTCACGCTGATGGCGCTGGCCCAGCGTGCCCTCGGCCGTACCGGCGCGCCCATCGTGCTGCTCGGCATCGTCGGCGCCTCGATGTTCTACGGCGACGCGATGATCACCCCGGCCGTCTCGGTGTTGTCGGCGGTGGAAGGCCTCAAGCTGGTGGCGCCTGGTTTCGATGTCTTCGTGGTACCGCTGACGCTCGTGATCATCGTCGCCCTCTTCCTGGTGCAGAGCCATGGCACCGCCCGGGTCGGCGCCCTTTTCGGTCCGATCATGGCTGTATGGTTCACGCTGATCGGCGTCATCGGCTTCATCAATTTCCTGCAGCATCCCAGCATCATCGCGGCGATCAATCCCTTCTACGCCGCCGAATTCCTGCTCACTCACGGCCATATCGGGTTCGTCACGCTGGGAGCCGTGTTCCTGGCCGTCACCGGTGGTGAGGCGCTCTATGCCGATCTTGGCCATTTCGGGCGCAAGCCGATCCAGACAGCGTGGCTCAGCCTGGTTCTGCCGGCGCTGACTTTCAACTATCTCGGCCAGGGCGCGCTGGTGCTCAACGATTTCAGTGCGCTCGAGAACCCGTTCTATCGCCTGGTGCCGGCCTCGCCCTATTTCGTCGTGCCGCTGGTGATCCTGGCAACGATCGCCACCAGCATCGCCAGCCAGGCGGTGATCACCGGCACCTTTTCGTTGACCCGGCAGGCCGTTCAGCTCGGCCTGGTGCCCCGCGTGCGCATCTCGCATACGTCGGAACACCAGTCGGGCCAGATCTTCATCGCGCAGGTCAACGGCATCCTGCTCGCCGGCGTCGTGCTGCTCGTGCTGGTTTTTGAAAGCTCCTCGCGCCTCGCCTCGGCCTATGGCATCGCCGTGACCACGACCATGGTGGTGGATGCCATTCTCGCCTTCGTGGTGATCTGGCGGGTCTGGCTGTGGAAGCCCTGGGCAGCGGCAGCGATCATCGTGCCCTTCCTGTGTATCGATTTGATTTTCCTCGGGGCCAATCTGCTCAAATTGTTTGAAGGAGCCTGGCTGCCCATCCTGATCGCCCTTGGGCTGATCACCCTGATGGTGACCTGGCGACGCGGTACCCGGCTGGTGATGGAGAAGACGCGGCGCACCGAAGTGCCGCTGATGACCATCGTCAAGAGCCTGGAGAAGGGCTCGGTCGCCCGCGTGCCGGGTACGGCGATCTTCCTGACCAGCGATCCCGACTATGCCCCGACCGCCATGCTGCACAGCCTCAAGCATTACAAGGCGCTGCACGAGAAGGTGGCGATCCTGACCATCGAGACCACGGACGATCCGATCGTGCCGGGGGGCGGGCGGGTCTCGATCGAGGAGATCTCGGCTTCCTTCACCAAGATGAAGGTACAGTTCGGCTATATGGAAAGCCCGAACGTGCCCAAGGCCCTGGCGCTGTGCCGCAAGGCCGGCTGGTCCTTCGACATCATGTCCACCTCCTTCTTCCTGTCGCGCCGGCATTTGCGCGGCGGCAAGCATCCGAGCATGTGGCGCTGGCAGCGCCGGCTCTACATGATTCTCGCCCGCAATGCCGACGATGCCAGCGACTATTTCTCCATTCCGTCCAACCGGGTGGTGGAGATCGGTACGCAGGTGCTGATCTGAGAGCCTTCAGGGTCTGAAGGCAGGGCGATGCATGGCGCACGCGCTTTTCCTGCCTTCACGAGGACGGTGTATTGCCTGAGCAGCCAAGAAGCAGATCTGCTATGCGGCGCTGCAGGTCCCCTATGCCGCAAAGCCGGGAAAGTGTAAGAGAGCGCGTTTGTTGCACTGCACAAACGGCGGATGGGCTTGCCTGACGAGGGCATTCGCGCTCTTGATCGTCACTCTACCCAACTCCGACATTATCCAACGGAGGCCCGTATGGGGCTTACGCATAGCGCCGACACCGGCGAGGAAGCCAGCAGCCGTGGCAATGGCTTCTGGGCGCTGACGCTCGGTTCGATCGGCGTCGTTTATGGCGATATCGGCACCAGCCCGCTCTATGCCTTCCGCGAGGCGCTGCATGCGGCGACCGAGGGCGGCAGGCTGATGAGCCAGGAAGCGGTGCTCGGCGTGATTTCGCTGATCCTGTGGGCGCTCATCGTCATCGTCACGCTCAAATATGTGCTGCTGCTGCTCAGGGCCGACAACAAGGGCGAGGGCGGCACACTCACGCTGATGGCACTGGCCCAGCGCGCGCTCGGGCGCTCCGGCACCGTACTCTTGCTGCTCGGCACCATCGGGGCGGCCATGTTCTATGGCGACGCCATCCTGACGCCCGCCGTGTCCGTGCTTTCGGCGGTGGAGGGCATGAAGCTGGTGACGCCGGCCTTCGATCCCTTCGTGGTGCCGATTACCGTGGCGATCATCGTGGGGCTGTTTGCGGTGCAAAGCCATGGCACCGCCCGTGTCGGCGCCTTCTTCGGGCCGATCATGGCGCTGTGGTTCGTGGTGATGGGCCTGGCGGGCCTATGGCACATCAAGGATGCGCCGGTGATCCTCGCAGCCTTCAATCCCTGGCATGCCGTGGAATTCATGCTCAGCCACGGCCATATCGGTTTCGTGGCGCTTGGTGCGGTGTTCCTGGCGGTCACCGGGGCCGAGGCGCTCTATGCCGATCTCGGGCATTTCGGCCGCAAGCCGATCCAGATGGCCTGGATGACGCTGGTGCTGCCCTCGCTGGCGCTGAACTATCTCGGCCAGGGCGCGCTGGTGCTGAGCAATCCATCTCCGGAAATTCTCGCCAACCCCTTCTACATGCTGGTGCCGCAGAACCCGCTCTTCCTGGTGCCGATGGTGGTCCTGGCGACGATCGCCACCATCATCGCGAGCCAGGCGGTGATCACCGGGGCCTATTCGTTGACGCGCCAGGCCATCCAGCTCGGCCTCCTGCCGCGCATGAAGGTGGCGCATACCTCCGAGCACCAGTCGGGCCAGATCTATATCGCCCAGGTCAACGGCATCCTGCTGGTCGGTGTGCTGATCCTGGTGCTGGCCTTCGAGAGTTCCTCGCGCCTGGCGTCGGCCTATGGCATCGCCGTGACGACGACCATGGTGGTGACGGCGATGATGGCCTTCCTGGTAATCTGGAAGGTCTGGCGCTGGTCGGCCTTGGCCGCGGCCCTGGTGATCGCGCCCTTCCTGTTGATCGATCTCGTCTTCCTCTCCGCCAATCTGCTCAAGGTGCATGATGGCGGCTGGGTGCCGCTGATGATCGCGGCGGCCCTGATGATCCTGATGATCACCTGGCGGCGCGGCACCCGGCTGGTGCTGGAGAAGACACGGCGCACCGAGGTGCCGCTGATGACCATCGTCAAGAGCCTGGAGAAGGGCTCGGTCGCCCGCGTGCCGGGTACGGCGATCTTCCTGACCAGCGATCCCGACTACGCCCCCACTGCGCTCCTGCACAGCCTCAAGCACTACAAGGCCCTGCATGAGAAGGTGGCGATCCTCACCATCCAGACCGTGGAGGAACCGGTGGTTGCGGGTGGCGGCCGCATCACCCTCGAAGAGATCTCGGCCTCCTTCACCAAGATGCATGTGCAGTTCGGCTATATGGAAAGCCCCAATGTACCCAAGGCGCTCGCGCTCAGCCGCAGGGCCGGCTGGTCCTTCGACATCATGGATACCTCCTTCTTCCTGTCGCGCCGGCATTTGCGCGGCGGGGCGCAGCCGTTGATGTGGCGCTGGCAGCGCAGGCTCTACATGATCCTTGCCCGCAACGCCGACGATGCCAGTGACTATTTCTCCATCCCCTCCAACCGAGTGGTGGAGATCGGCACGCAGGTTCTGATCTGAGAGAAATGGAGCGCGGACTCCACAGCGACATGCGAGCATGTCGCGATGTCCGCGCTCCGAGAAGAAGTCAGGCCGGTGTCGACAGCTTCATCATGGTCAGGCCGGTGACGATCAGGGCAGCGGCGACGATGCGCATGGCGTTGGCCTGTTCGCCGAGGACGAGCACGCCGACGATGAAGGCGCCGACGGCGCCGATACCGGTCCAGATCGTATAGGCGGTGCCGAGTGGCAGGCTGCGCATCGAGATCGACAGCAGGCCGAAGCTGATGGCCATGGTGACGAAGGTGATCACGGTCGGCACCAGCTTCGAAAAGCCTTCCGACTGTTTCATGTAGAAGGCCCACACCACTTCGAAAATGCCGGCGATAACAAGATAGACCCAGGCCATCAGGCCCTCCTCTTAAAAGGGCCCGGGCCGTCCCGGACATCAAACCCATCATGGGGGAGGGCGTGGCCTCCTCGGTCGCAGTGTTCAAGCCTGCGAATGGCCGGCATTGTGCCGGACTCCGTCCCAAAATCAAGGGGCGGGCCGGCATGTCAGGACTGCGTCCCGGGCAGGCGGCGTCGCCTCCGCTCAGCCCAGCATGGCTTCGAGATCGAGTGTCGCCGTCGTGCCGATGGCATCGAAATGTCGGGTGAGGAAGTTCTTGGCTGCCCTGCGGCCCTGGTCGCGCAGAAAGATCAGGAAATCCCACTCGGTGTTGAGCTTGGAGGTGGCATTCACCCCTTCCTTCGGGCTCAGCGCGACGCGATGCAGGCGGATGTCGCCGAAACGGTCGGCGCCCCGGGCACGGCGCTGCATCATGGCGATGGCACGCAATTCGCCGACGAGGGAGGCGTTGAAGGTGATCTCGTTGAGACGATTGGCGATGGCGCCGGCCGTCTGCGGCACCTCCCGCACCAGCACCGGGTTGATCTGCACCAGGATGGTGTCATCGGGCGTGCCGTCGTCGAGCAGCGGGAACAGGGCCGGGTTGCCGAGATAGCCGCCATCCCAATAGGCCTGTCCGCCGATCTCGACGGCCTGGAAGATCTGGGGCAGGCAGGCCGAAGCCATCACTACATCGGCGTTCAGCTCGGCATTCTCGAAGATGCGGATATGACCGCTGCGCACATTGGTTGCGGAGACGAACAGCTTGATCGCCTCGCTCGCCTTGAGCTTGTCGAAGGAGATCAACTCGGCGATGAAATCGCGCAGCGGATTGAGATTGAGCGGATTGGTGTCATAGGGGCTGAACAGCCGGCTCCAATTCTCGAACAGGGCCATGCCGGGCGAATCTTCCAGCGACCAGCCGGCCATGAAGCGCTCCAGCAGTGGGCGACGCAGCGGCGACAGCCGGCCCTTGCGGCTGATCTCGCGCCAGAAGGTATCGAGTTGCTGGCGGGCGCCCGGCGCCCCGCCTTCGAGATAGCCTTCGGCGAAGACAACCGCATTCATGGCCCCGGCGCTGGTGCCGGTGATGGCCTTGATCTCGAGGCGGCCGTCCTCGAGCAACGCATCGAGCACGCCCCAGGTGAAGGCACCATGGGCTCCCCCGCCCTGCAGCGCCAGATTGACGGGTTTGGCGGTGGAGGTCTTGGGAGGCTGGCTCATGCCGCGGTCCAGCCGCCGTCCATCGACAGGTTGGCGCCGGTGATGCTCGCCGCGGCATCCGAGCACAGATAGACGGCAAGGGAGGCGACCTGGTCGATGGTGACGAATTCCTTGGTCGGCTGGCCTCCCAGCATCACGTCGTTCTTGACCTGTTCGGCCGTCATGTTGCGCGCCTTCATGGTGTCGGGGATCTGCGCCTCGACCAGCGGCGTCCAGACATAGCCGGGCGAGATGGCGTTGACGGTGATCTTCTGCTGCGCCACCTCCAGCGCCACCGTCTTGGTCAGGCCGGCAATGCCGTGCTTGGCAGCGACATAGGCCGATTTGAAGGGGGAGGCGACCAGCGAATGGGCCGAGGCGGTGTTGATGATGCGGCCCCAACCCTTCTTCTTCATGCCCGGCAAGGCGGCCTTGATGGCGTAGAAGGAGGCGAGCAGGTTGAGGCGGATGATCGCCTCCCATTTGTCGTCGGGGAATTCGTCGATCGGCGAGACGAACTGGATGCCGGCATTGTTGACCAGGATGTCGACCGCGCCGAAGGCGGCCTCGGCCTCGCCGACCAGGCCTTTCACCGCGGCCGGTTCCATCAGATTGGCCGGCGAGAACAGGGCCTTGACGCCGAACTCGGCCTCGATGCCAGCCCGGGTCTTCTCGATCTCGACGGCGTCGCCCAGCCCGTTGAGCATGACGTTGGCGCCTTCGCGCGCTAGGGCGCGTGCGATGCCGAGGCCGATTCCCGACGTCGAGCCGGTGACGACGGCAGCTTTGTTCTTGAGCATGGATTGAGTCCTTCACGAGGGCCGAGCAGGGAGCGGCAGCTGTGCGACTGCCGAATGAAAAAGCAAATCGCTTGAATATTGCATTGCATCACGGATCGGAAAAGTGGCGCTGGTGTGACACAGAATGTCGCTTGCGCGCATTCAAAATCCACGGGATGCAGATTTAATTGATTATATGTTCAATCAATAAAGTGCCCATATCATAGCGTTGCGGGATCGATGCAAATCGGCTTGGACGCGGGTGGGTAGCTTCGTGCCGTCGGTGTCATCCAGCGCCGTAAATTCACGGGACAAGCACTGTCTTTCGTGCTGAATTGCCATAGGGGAAGGCTTCCATGGCAAGAGTTCGGTCCCCTTGGGGGCCGGGAGGGGTTAACAAAGACAAGACGAACTGGGTTAACCCAGATTCGGCCTTCGGTGTTTTCCGGGAGAAATGAAATGACGGGACTTGGTAGAATCATTGCGGGCGCCGCGCTGGCCATCGGCCTGGGCACTGGTGCTGCCTTCGCGGGCGATGCGGAAGCCTGCAAGACGGTGAAGTTCGCGGATGTGGGCTGGACCGACATCACCTCGACGACGGCTATCGCCTCCCGCATCCTCGAAGGCCTCGGCTATACCCCGACGACCACGGTCCTCAGCGTCCCCGTCACCTATGCTTCGATGAAGAGCAAGGATATCGATGTTTTCCTCGGCAATTGGCAGCCGAGCATGGAGAATGACCGCAAGGCCTATATCGCCGACAAATCGGTGGTCGAAACCGGTGCCAATCTGCCGGAAGGTGCCAAATACACGCTGGCGGTGCCGCAGGCGACCTATGACAAGGGCCTGAAGGATTTCGGCGACATCGCCAAGTTCAAGGAGCAGTTGCAGGGCAAGATCTACGGCATCGAGCCCGGCAATGATGGCAACCGGTTGGTGCAGAGCCTGATCGACGGCAACAAGAGCGGCCTGAAGGAGTTCCAGCTCGTCGAGTCCTCCGAACAGGGCATGCTCGCCCAAGTCCAGGGCTCCATCGCTCGCGGCGAGGACATCGTCTTCCTCGGCTGGGCGCCGCATCCGATGAACGTCAATTTCAAGATCCAGTATCTGACCGGCGGCGACGAGACCTTCGGCCCGAATTTCGGGGCAGCCAAGGTCTATACCAATGAGCGGGCGGGCTGGGCCGAGGAATGTCCCAACGCCGGCAAGTTCGTCTCCAACCTCAAATTCAACGTCGATCTCGAGAACAAGGTGATGCAGATGATCACCGGTGACGGCATGGAAGGTAAGGCTGCTGCCGAGAAATACCTCAAGGCCAATCCGGGTGTGCTCGATGCCTGGCTTGCCGGCGTGACCACCCTCGACGGCCAGCCCGGCATCGATGCCGTAAAGAAGAGCCTCGGCCTCTGAGGCCGGCCATCCCTTCCGAGTTAAATCTGAGTGAAAGCCCGGCGGGGAATGCCCCGCCGGATCGCCGAGCCGAGCCGACGCAAGATCGGCCTTCGACAAAACCATGCTTTCTATGGGGCAATGGCGTTTTGCGATTTGGCGGCCTGGCCGGGAACCGCAAAGACGCGCCCGAACAGGGGGGAGCAAAAGTGCGGTTCTGTTTGAACGCGCTTTGGCCTGGAGCGTTTTGCGTTTTGGCGGTTATGCCAAGAATCGCAAAGACGCGTCGAACCAAAGAGTTAGAGCAGGCAGGCGTTTTCGTCTAAACGCGCTTTGCTCTAGCAATGATGACGCAGGGGGCGGCCGGAACCTGTCGTGGTCGGGCCACGGCGGAGCCCGATGTCCCAGGGCATAGCGCGGGGGAAAGAATGTTCGATTGGGTGACTGATACGAAGCTGCCATTCGGCAAGTTCATGCAGCTCGTCATCGAGTTTCTGCAGAAATACTGCACGACCTGGCTGTTCGATCCGCTTCGTATCGGGATTGAAAAGACGGTCAGCGGCACATCCGTGCTCCTGACATATCCGCCGCCCATCGTCATTATCCTCCTCGTCCTCGCCTTTGCTTGGTGGCGGCACCGTTCCTGGGGCCTGTGCCTGTTCGTCTTCCTGGGCTGCCTGTTCATCTGGAACCAGGGCTATTGGGCCAACACGATGAAGACGGTCTCGCTGGTGCTGTGGTCGGCCGCCATCGCCATGGCCATCGGCATTCCCCTCGGCGTAATGGCGGCGCACCGGCCCAGGCTCTACGCCGTGCTGCATCCCATCCTCGACATGATGCAGACCCTGCCTACCCTGGTCTACCTCATCCCGATGGTCGCCCTGTTCCGCCTCGGCTTTGCTCCGGGCCTGATCGCCACGCTGATCTTCGCCCTGCCGGCGCCGGTGCGCCTGACCTATCTCGGCATCACCTCCACGCCGACGGCGCTCAAGGAGGCCGGCGAATCCTTCGGTTCCACCAAGAGCCAGCTCTTGTGGAAGGTGGAGCTACCGCATGCCATGCCCACCATCATGGCCGGCGTCACCCAATGCATCATGCTCAGCCTGTCGATGGTCGTCATTGCCGGCCTGGTCGGCGCCGAAGGCCTCGGGGTGGACGTCGTGCGCGCCATGGGCCAGTTCAACATTCCGCGCGGCTTCGAAGCGGGGGCCTGCATCGTTATCCTGGCGATCGTGCTGGATCGCCTGTGCCGTACGAAGGGAGCGCACTGATGAGCGTCGCCGTCGATTTCAAGAATGTCGATATCATCTTCGGATCGCGCCAGGCCGAAGCGATCAAGCTGCTCGATGCTGGCTCGACCCGGGCGGAGATCCTGGAGAAGACTGGTTCGGTGCTGGGCTGCGCCGATGGCAACCTCACCGTGCAGGAAGGCGAGATCAGCGTGCTGATGGGCCTGTCGGGCTCCGGCAAATCGACCCTGATGCGTGCGGTCAACGGCCTCAACAAGGTCACGCGCGGCAAGGTCCTGGTAAAATCCGACGACAAGATGGTCGACGTGGTCAGCTGCAACGAGCAGACCCTGCGACATGTCCGCCAGCATTCCGTCGCCATGGTGTTCCAGCAGTTCGGCCTCCTGCCCTGGCGCACCGTGGCGGAGAATGTCGGTTTCGGCCTGGAGCTTGCCGGCGTGCCCGAGGCCGAGCGCAAGGCCAAGGTCGACAAGCAGTTGGAACTGGTCCATCTCAAGCAATGGGAGAAGAAGTTCGCCCATGAGCTGTCCGGCGGCATGCAGCAGCGCGTGGGCCTTGCCCGCGCCTTCGCCACCGAGGCGCCGATCCTTTTGATGGACGAGCCCTTCTCCGCCCTAGACCCCCTGATCCGCACCAAGCTGCAGGATGAATTGCTGCAGCTGCAGAAGGAGCTGAAGAAGACCATCATCTTCGTCAGTCACGATCTCGAGGAGGCGCTCAAGATCGGCAACACCATCACCATCCTGGAAAGCGGGCGCATCGTGCAGTCGGGCCCGCCCGAGGATATCGTGCTGCGTCCGGCCAACGAGTATGTCCAGGAATTCATCGCCAATGTGAATCCGCTCAGCGTGCTCACCGCCTGGCACGTGATGCAGGACGCCCGCGATCTTCATCGCGGTGAAGATGGCTGGATCTGGCTCGACACCCGTCAGACCACGCGTTTTCGTCTCGATGACGGCGGCCATGTCGTGGAAGCCGAGCGTGACGGTGTGCATGGCGCCTGGGTGCATTGCTCCGAATGCGAAAAGCCGGTGCCCGAAGAAGAGCGTCCCTGCTATTGGGCCAGCCCCGGCACCTCGCTCAAGACAGTGATGCTGGCGATGCACAAGGCGAACACGGCCCCTGTCGCTCTGTTCGACGACGAGAACCGCTTCGTCGGGGCCATCGGCGTCAAGGACGTGCTGCAGGCCGTGCTCCGGCGCCAGGACGCCTGAAACAAGAAGGTACCCCCAGAGCGCGGGTGTCACGGCGGCATGCTTGCATGTGAAGGCGCCTAGCGTACTCATTTGTCTGATTTATAAAGATAAAGGCACTGGCTTTTGTCATGCCCGGGCCTGACCCGGGCATCCAGCTCCCCGGCCGGGTCTGGATTGCCGGGTCAAGCCCGGCAATCACAAAGCTCGCGGTTAATCGAGTGGGACGACACCAAATACGTTCTCGCATGCTGCGATGTCCGCGCCTGCGTATTACCGGTTCGAATTGGGTGTTTTGCAATCCTCTCCCGCCCGCATTGATCCATTAAGGCTTTGCCGCGATACTGGCCGTTCTGCCAATGCAGGCGCGCGAATGCTCCAGGTGGTCATTAAAATGCCCCCTTGAGGTGGATGTGTCGCCGCCGCTGAAGCCGAAAGAGGAACTGATGGGTATTACGAATCGCGCAATCGCCACCACACTCGTGGTCGGCCTGGCCCTCGGACTCGCGGCAGGCGTTGCGCGTGCCAATCCCATGGCGAACCCCACCATCGTCGTCGATGCCGCCAGCGGCAGGGTGCTGCAGCAGCAGGATGCGACCAGGCCCTGGTATCCGGCCTCCCTCACCAAGCTGATGACGGCCTACACCGTATTCAGGGCCATCAAGGCAGGACGCGTCGACTTGGGCACGCCGATCGCGATCTCACCACTCGCCGCCAGGCAAGCGCCCTCCAAGATGGGCTATCCGGTCGGCACGATGGTTACCATCGACGACGCCCTCAAGATGCTGGTTGTGCATTCGGCCAATGACATCGCCGTGGCCCTGGCCGAGGGCGTGTCCGGTTCGGTGGATGCCTTCGCCGCCGAGATGAACGCCAATTCGCGGGCGCTGGGTATGGCCCAGAGCCAGTGGGTCAATCCCAACGGCCTGCCCGATCCGCGCCAGATTACCTCGGCGCGCGACATGGCGGTGATGGCGGATGCCATCATCACGCAATTCCCGCAATATGCCTCGCTGTTCCAGATCCAGACCATCCAGTCCGGCAACCGGGTCATGCGCACCCACAATGCCTTGGTCTACCGCTATCCCGGTACCGATGGCATGAAGACGGGCTTCATCTGCGCGGCCGGCTTCAATGTGGTGGCGACGGCCACCCGCAACGGTCGCAAGCTGATCACGGTCGTCATGGGGGCGCCTACACCGAAGGTACGTACCAACCAGGCCGTGGCGCTGTTCGAGGCCAATTACACCAATTCGGGTGGCGGCTTCTTCAGCAAGGCGCCGCTCGCCACCCAGCTTCCGGCCTCGGCCTATCCAGGTCCGGCCGATATTCGTGAGATCGCCTGCTCGCCCAGGAAGGGCGGTCCGGGTGCGGCGGAGAGCGCCGATACGGCCGAGGTACTGCCCGGCAGCCCCGGAGCGCCTGCACCCGCGCCTGAGCCCAGTCCGTTGCTGGCGAGCTGGGTGACGGCGCCGCCGATTGCGGTCGGTCCCTATCTCGGGCCCCGGCGCCCGGTCTACAGCCTGCCCAACACGCCCATTCTCGCCGATCTGCCACCCAAGCCTGCGAAAGAACTGCCGGCGAAAGGCAAGCCGGCAACCAAGCTCGCCGGCAAGAAGGGCGTGACGGCTGCCGGTTATGCCGATCCCGGCAAGCCCTTGGCGGTGCCCGATCAGCTCACCGACCCCAAGCTCAACAAGGGGCGCAAGAACCTGAAGAAGGCCGCCGAGAGCAAGCCGAAGACGCCGCCCAAACCGCCCAAGCGCAAGGTGCATCACGAGGGATAGGGGCAGCTTCTGGATAGCCGGTCAAGCCCGGCTATGACAAACCGGAGCGTTTTCTGCCTGGGCAGGCCGCATTGGGGTGAGACCGCTCTTGCTTTCGATCCGGTCCACCTTAGAGGTTGACCGCGACCCGCATTGGCGGGAGCCTCCGCTGGATCGCCTCGCAATGTCGAACAATACCATCCTGACCGGATTGAGCCTCGGGCTGCTGGCGGCCCTGTGCTATGGCGCCAACGTGCCCTATGCCAAGCTCGCTGCGGAAGCCGGCGCCAGTGGGCCGACTGTGGTGTTCTACCGGGCCTTTCTGCTTGTGGCGCTGCTCGGCGGTCTGGGCCTTGGCCAGGGTGGCACGCTGGCCGTTGCCCGGCCCTGGCGCCTGCCAGTCTTCGGCTTGGGCATCGCCACCAGTTTCGTCGGCCTTTGTTACATTTCCTCGGTCGCCTTCATCCCGGTGGGGATTGCCACTATCCTCTATTACACCTACCCGCTGCTCATCCTGGTCATCAGTCCGCTGGTGGACGGCGAGCGATTGACGCTGGCGCGCCTCGCCATCTTCGCCCTTGCCTTCGTTGGTCTCGTGATCGCGCTCGGCGCCGATTTCGGCGCGCTGGATTGGCGGGGCGTGGCGCTGGCCCTGATTGCGGCGGCAGCCGCCGCCCTGCAGTTCTTCTGCGCCGCGCGGGCAACGCGCGGCGTCAATCCCGCAGTTGCCGGATTCTGGACGCAGCTGATCCTGATTCCGGTCGCGTTGGCGGCCTGTCTCGCCAGCGGCAGGCTCGCCTCGCCGGCCGTGCTATTGGAAGCGGGAGTACCGGTCGGCCTGCATATCGGCCTGTTCGTCCTGGCCTTCCTGTGCCATTTGACGGCGGCCCGGTTGACGCCGCCGGCCGCGCTGGGCCTGGTGTTCTGCGCCGAGCCCGTCGCCTCGATCCTGCTGGCGACACAGGTGCTCGACGAGCATCTGACGGCCCGGCAGGTCAGCGGCGGCACGCTGGTGCTCATCGCCGTAGTGGCGTCGGTACTGATGGAAAGCCGCAGAAAGGTCGTATCGGCATGACGCCGCCCCGCATCCCCGCCTTCGTGCTCACGGGTTTTCTCGGCGCCGGCAAGACGACGCTGCTCAATCGCCTTTTGAAGGATCCTGCCTTGGCCGACACGGCCGTGGTGATCAACGAATATGGCGAGGCCGGGCTCGACCACCTGCTGGTCGAGAAATCGGGCGATGGCGTGGTGCTGCTATCCTCAGGCTGCCTGTGCTGCAGCCTGCGCGGCGATCTCCTCGACACGCTGGCCGATCTCGCGGCGCGGCGCGCATCGGGCGAGTTGCCGCCTTTCGCCCGCGTGGTGATCGAGACGACCGGCCTCGCCCACCCCACACCCGTGCTGCAGACCTTGATGGCGCCGCAACTGGCGGCGGTGGGCTATGTCCTCGCCGGCGTCATCGCGGTCGCCGATGCCTTGAGGGGAGAAGCGTTGCTCGACGAGCATGCCGAGGCCGTCGCCCAACTTGCCGTGGCGGACCGCATCCTGGTCAGCAAGACCGACCTTGCGGGCGACGTCGCGACCTTCACGGGAAGGCTGCAGGCTCTCAATCCGCGTGCTGCCATCAGCCTCATGCCGGATGCCGAAGCTGCTGCCGCACTGCTCGAGGTGCCCTTTCCAAGCGCGGGATCTGCCGTCGTCACGCGCCCCTTCTTTTCAGCCCACGACGCTTCGATCGCTTCCTTCACGCTGGAGACCGACAAGACCCTGATGCCTGCCCGCTTCATTGCCTTCATCGATGAATTGCGCGAACGTTTCGGCGAAGGCCTGTTGCGCTTCAAGGCACTGGTGAGGCTTGCCGACGATCCCGAGCGGCCGGTGGTCCTGCATGGCGTCCAGCATTGGTTCGCGCCGCCGGAACGTCTCGATGCCTGGCCGAGCCCTGACTGGCGCACCCGTATCGTGGTGATCGGCCGTGATCTCGACCGGCGCGGCATCGAGGATCTGTTCGCGGCCTTTTGCGACGAGCCACGCCTGGATGCTCCCGACCGCGCAGCCCTGACCGATAATCCCCTGGCTTTCTGAATGCGTGAAAAGAGGCGGGGACCCTAGAGCAAAGCGCGTTTAGCCGGAAACGCTTGTCGCTCTCACTCTTTGGTTCCCAGCCAATCCTACGGATTGGCTGGAGCGTCTTTGCGATTCTTGGCGATTCCACCAAATCGCAAAACGCCTCAGCCTTCTTGCCGCGACAGGTCGGGCATGCGTACCGTGCCGCGCC
This sequence comes from Labrys sp. HAY1-8F, assembly GCF_056754975.1. NCBI lineage: Bacteria > Pseudomonadati > Pseudomonadota > Alphaproteobacteria > Hyphomicrobiales > Xanthobacteraceae > Labrys > Labrys sp. HAY1-8F. The sequence goes on from NZ_JBPGWZ010000002.1 coordinate 3,544,969, forward strand.
AGATCAAGGGCACGTCGAGGCAGGTTCGCGTGCCCCGGCCGATCGTGCCGTCGGAGCGGCTGATCATGCCGCCGTCGCGCACCAGTTCGGCGACCTTGTCGGCGATATGGTCGATGGGTTGGGCGAAGGTGGTGAGGTCATAGGCCCGCCAGCCGGCCTGCTCGATGTCGTCGAAGCCGATGACGCACAGATCCTCAGGCACACGCAGGCCGAACTCCTTGCGCGCGGCATCGACGAAGCCGCAGGCCATGAGATCGTTGATGCAGAAGGCCGCGTCGGGCGTGACCTGCCGGGTGAACAAGGCGCGCGCAGCCTCGGCGCCGGCCTCATAGCTGGTGCGGCCCTGGCGCCAATGGATCGGTTCGAAGCCGGCTTCGCGGGCTGCATCGAGAAAAGCCCGCTCGCGTTCGGTGAGGCTGGGCGTGCCGGCTTGCGAGGTGACGCAGGCCAGGCGCCGGCAGCCGGCGCGCTGGAAGGCCAGCACGGCCTGATGGGCGGCGTCCTTGTTGGCGACCGTAATGGTGTGCGCCTCGTCGAAATCCTGGTCCCGGTTGATCAGGATCAGCTCCTGGCCGTGGTCGAGGCAGGTGCGGGCGATGGCCCTGTCCGGCGTGCCCGAAAGCACCACCGTGGCGTCGGCCCGGTAGTTCAGGGTCTGTCGTACCGCGCCGGCCACGGCCTCGGGCGAGCCGGAGGAATTGATCACCATGGCGACCTTGCCCGTCTGTTGCAGCCGGCCGATCAGGTTCCGGGCGAGGCGCGACTGGAAGGGCGTGTCGACGTCGGAGACGATCAGGCAGACGATGCCGCTCTGCTGGCGCATCAGGCCGCGGGCGAGATGATTGACGTGGTAGCCTAGATTCTGGGCCGCCTCCATCACGCGTTTACGCGTCTCCTCGGAAACGCTGGCTCCCGGCGTGAAGGCGCGGGACACGGCGGAACGGGAGACGCCGGCCAGCCTGGCGACTTCCTCGGCGCTGACGAAGGAGCGGGCTGGTTTCATGACGGGAGCCAGTCGAACATTGACAGGGAGGTTGCACGCCCTTGCAGTCATGTGCAAGCGCTGCTGTTGGTTTTACCCAGTTCGGGTGGATTGCTCGGTGAATTCTCGCATGGAATTCTTGATTGACAGCATGATCTCGCTGATGCAGCTTTTGCACACGTGTGCAATACAAGCAAAACAGCATGCCGCCCGGAGGAAACCCATGAAGAAAACACTCGCTGCCGCCGTGGTCATGGCGGCGCTGCTGCCCGCCGCCGCCCAGGCCGAAGGATCACTCAACCTGATCTGTGCGGCGGATGTCGCCGTCTGCGAACTGTTGAAGAACAAGTTCGAGAAGGATAGCGGCGTCAGCGTCAACATGGTGCGCCTGTCCTCGGGCGAGACCTATGCCAAGATCCGGGCCGAGGCCGCCAATCCCAAGACGGATATCTGGTGGGCCGGCACCGGCGACCCGCATCTTCAGGCCGCCCAGGAAGGCCTGACTCTCGAATACAAGTCGCCGGCGCTCGATCAGTTGCAGGACTGGGCCAAGCGCCAGGCCGAGCAGTCGGGCTACCGCACCGTGGGCGTCTATGCCGGGGCGCTCGGCTGGGGCTATAACACCGATCTCCTCGCCCAGAAGAAGCTGAAGGCGCCGGGCTGCTGGGCCGATCTCGCCGATGCCTCCTACAAGGGCGAGATCCAGATGGCCAACCCCAACTCCTCGGGCACGGCCTATACGGCGCTGGCCTCGCTGGTGCAGATCATGGGCGAGGACAAGGCCTTCGACTATCTCGCCAAGCTCAATGCCAATGTCTCGCAATATACCAAGTCAGGCTCGGCCCCGGTGAAGGCGGCGGCGCGCGGCGAGACCACGGTCGGCATCGTCTTCATGCATGACGCGGTGACGATGACGGCCGAAGGCTTCCCGGTCAAGGCGGTGGCGCCTTGCGAGGGCACCGGCTACGAGATCGGCTCGATGAGCATCATCAAGGGCGCGCGTAATCTCGACAATGCCAAGAAATTCTATGACTGGGCCCTGAAGCCGGAGATCCAGTCGCTGATGAAGGATGCCAAGTCCTTCCAGATTCCCTCCAACAAGAACGCCGAGCTGCCACCCCAGGCCCCGCGTTTCGAGGACATCAAGCTGATCGACTACGATTTCAAGAAATTCGGCGATCCCGCGACTCGAAAGGCCTTGCTGGAGCGCTGGGACCACGAGATCGGCGCCAACGCCAACTGAATTCGGCTCGCTCCTTAAGCGGAGCAATCGCTCCGTCGTCCCGACGCCAGCGGCGGTGGCGCTGCCGCCGCGACCTGCATCGCAAGTCGTGGCCGGGGGATGACGACCACCTTCCACCATTTCCAAGAGGCCTGCCATGAACAGGCGCAATCGCCGCCTCGACTGGGTGCTCGCCTTGGCCGTTCTCGGCCTGGCGATCCTGCCCTGGTACAGGCTCGAATCAGGCCTGCTTTCGACCGGCTGGCTCAGTGACTATCCGCTGGGCGCCAAGGCAGGCCCAGGTCTGGTCCAACTCGCCCTGCAGGGGCGCGGGTGGCTGTGCCTGCCCCTGCTGGCGCTGCTGCCGGCGGTATGGGCACGCTTTGCCACGAACCCGGTGCCCCGCGCTCGGCTGCTGGTCGCCTCGGGTCTCGCCGGCGCGGCCATCATGGTCCTCCAGGGCTTCGCCATCGCCTATTCGGGCTGGCGCTGGCCGGTGTTCGAGGCCTGGTTCGGTGCGCTCGGAACGGGGCAGGAGGCTTTCGGCGCCGGTGCGGCCGCGCTGCTGACCGCGTTCCTCCTGCTGTTCAGCTTCGGCCTCGCCGAGCGCGGCGTGCTGCGCGGCGACGCCTTCGTGGTATCGGCGATCACCATCCTGATCGCCATGGTCGCCACCTTCGTGTTCTATCCGGTCGGCATGGTGCTGGTCGGCGCCTTTCAAGGCATCGACGGCGGCTTCGATCCCGCCGGCTTTCTCAAGACGCTGACCGATCCCTCGATCTGGACCCTGCGCTGCCTGTCCGGCAGCGGGCGCTGCGGCGTCGCCTGGTCCACTTTGACGCTTGCCATCGCCACCGGCATCGGCTCGACCTTGCTGGGCCTCGCTTTCGCCCTGGTGGCGACCCGCACCCGCTTTCCCTTCAAGCGGGCCCTGCGGCTGCTCACCATTCTCCCGATCATCACACCGCCCTTCGTGGTAGGCCTCGCCTTGATCCTGCTGTTCGGGCGCTCCGGCGTGGTTACCCAGGGCCTCGCTTTTCTCTTCGACATTCCGCCCGGCCGCTGGCTCTACGGCCTCACCGGCATCTGGATCGCGCAGGTGCTCTCCTTCACGCCGATCGCCTTTTTGGTGCTGATCGGCGTGGTGCAGGGCGTCAGCCCTGCCATGGAGGAGGCAGCCCAGACACTCAAGGCCGATCGCTGGCGCACTTTCGTCACGGTGTCACTGCCGCTGATGCGACCGGGTCTCGCCAATGCCTTCCTGGTCGGCTTCATCGAGAGCCTGGCCGATTTCGGCAATCCGATGGTGCTGGGCGGCAGCCATGGCGTGCTCTCCACCGAGATCTTCTTCGCCGTGGTTGGCGCGCAGACGGATCCGGCGCGCGCGGCCGTGCTGGCCCTGATTCTGCTCTCCTTCACCCTCACCGCCTTCGTCGCCCAGCGGCTCTGGCTCGGCGGCAAGAATTTCACCACTGTTACCGGCAAGGGCGATTCCGGCCAGCATGCCGGGCTCAGCCGGGGTGTCGCCGCGCTTTCCATCGGCGTGGTCTCCGTGTGGTCGGCCTTCACGCTGGTGGTCTATGCCATGATCCTGTTCGGCGGCTTCGTGAAGACCTGGGGGCTCGACCACAGCCTCACGCTGGAGCACTACACCCGGGCCTTCGCCGTGACCTTCGACCAGGGCACGTTGCTATGGAGCGGCGTCGCCTGGGGCTCGTTCTGGACGACGATGGAGATCGCCCTGATCTCGGCGCCGCTGACGGCGGTGGTCGGCCTCATCACCGCCTATCTGATCGTGCGCCAGAATTTTGCCGGGCGCTCGGTGTTCGAATTCGCCCTGATGATGAGCTTCGCCATCCCCGGCACGATCATCGGCGTTTCCTATGTCTTCGCCTTCAACCTGCCGCCGGTGGAGATGACGGGAACGGCGCTGATCCTGATCGTCTGCTTCGTCTTCCGCAACATGCCGGTGGGCGTGCGCGGCGGCGTGGCGGCGATGAGCCAGATCGACCGCAGTCTCGACGAGGCCTCGCTGACGCTGGGGGCGAACTCCTTCACCACGGCACGGCGCGTGATCCTGCCGCTGCTACGGCCGGCGATCGTCGCCGCCCTGGTCTACAGCTTCGTGCGCTCGATCACCTCGATCAGCGCGGTGATCTTCCTGGTGAGTGCCCAGTACAACATGGCGACCGCCTATATCGTCGGCTTGGTCGAGAATGGCTCCTATGGCGTGGCCATCGCCTATTCCAGCGTACTGATCGTGGTGATGATTGCCGTGATCGGCGGCTTCCAGGCCTTGGTCGGCGAGCGAAGGCTCCGCCGCGAGGACCGCGTCGCTGGCCTGTCGGCCAAATCCGCAACCAGACCCCAAGACAATATCCAGCCTCAGGAGAAGGCGGCATGAGTATCGATATCAGGCCGGGCTCGGTCACCTTCCAGAATGTCCGCAAGGATTTCGGCGCGGTGACCGCCATCGCCGATCTGTCGCTCACGATCGAACCGGGAACGCTGGTGACCCTGCTCGGCCCTTCGGGTTGCGGCAAGACCACGACCCTGCGCATGATCGCCGGGCTGGAGCATCCCAGCGCCGGCCGCATCAGCATTGGTGGCAAGGATGTTACAGCCCTGCCGGCCAATGAGCGCGACGTCTCGATGGTGTTCCAGTCCTACGCCTTGTTCCCGCATATGAGCGTAGCCGATAATGTCGCGTACGGCCTGATATCATCAGGCCTGCGCAAGGCGCAGGCGCGCGAGAAGGCGGCCGATGGCCTCGCTCTGGTGGGACTGGCCGGCTATGGCGAGCGCCTGCCGAGCGAATTGTCGGGCGGCCAGCAGCAGCGCGTCGCCGTGGCGCGCGCCCTGGTGGTCGAGCCGCAGGTGTTGCTGCTCGACGAGCCACTCTCCAATCTCGATGCACGGCTGCGTCGGCGAGTCCGCACCGAGATCCGCGAATTGCAGCAGCGCCTGGGCTTCACGGCTGTCTATGTCACCCATGACCAGGAGGAGGCGCTGGCCGTCTCCGATACGGTGATCGTCATGCATCAGGGCCGGATCGCCCAAGCCGGTACGCCGCGCGAGCTTTATGAAGCGCCTGCCTCCGCCTTCATCGCCGATTTCATCGGCGAGGCCAATGTGGTGCCCTGCGAGGTGACACGCGTGGCCGACGGCCGGGCCGAGATCCGGGTCGGCGAGGGCGGGCATGCGCTGGCGGCGCGGGGCCTGGCCGTAGGCCCCGCGAAACTCGCCATCCGCCCCAACGCCATGACTCTGCGCGAGGCCGCGGGGGCAATGCTGTCGGGCAAGGTATTGCACGCCGCCTATCTCGGCGACCATGTCGAATATGAGATCGAGACCAAGGCCGGCCCCATCTTCCTGATCGATTCCGGCACCGACCGCATGCTGGAGCCGGGAAGCCCGATCGGTGTCGACCTGCATGACCGGGGCCTCGCCTTGGTGCCGGAATGAGCTGCCGTTCCGCTCCGCTCCCTATTTTCGAATGTTGATACCGGATTGCCCATGACATCGCCTGCCACCGCCGACATCGCCGCCCGCCTCGACCTTGCCCGGGACGTCATCCGGGAGGCAGGTCTCCTGGCGCTGTCCTTCTTCAACGATCGCGATACGCTGGCGGTCGAGACCAAGGCCAATGCGCAGGATGTGGTCTCCGCTGCGGACAAGGCCAGCGAAAGGCTGCTGCGCGAGCGCATCCATGCGGTTTTCCCGGACGACAGCCTGCTTGGGGAGGAATATGGCTTGAGCGAAGGCACCTCAGGTTATTGCTGGGTGATGGACCCGGTCGACGGCACCAGCCCCTTCGTCTTCGGCCTGCCGTCCTGGTGCGTCTCGGTCGCGGTCATCCACGGCAGCGAAACGGTTGTCGGGGTGATATATGCGCCCGTACGCGACGAGCTCTATGCCGCCGCCCTCGGCCAGGGTGCCAGCCTGAACGGCACCACCCTGCGGCTTTCCGACAAGAGAAGCCTGGTCGACGGCGTGCTCGGGGTGGGTGCCAATCACCGCGTGGCGCCCGAGATCATCACTGGCTTCCTCAATGCCCTCCTGCACGAGGGCGGCATGTTCATCCGCAACGGGTCGGGCGCGCTGATGCTGGCCTATGTCGCCGCGGGCCGTCTGGTCGGCTATTACGAGCCGCATATGAACGCCTGGGACTGCCTGGCGGGCCTGTGCCTGATCAGCGAGGCGGGCGGCAAGGTCGAGAATTTCCTTGCCCATAGTGACCTCGCCCGCGGCGGCCGGGTGATCGGCGCGGCTCCGGGGGCCTGGGAAGGCCTGATGCGACTGGTGGGGCAGGCCGAGGCTGTGGCGGCATGACGGGAAGAGGCGGACGTCCCGTCCGCTTTTTTCCATGCTCCTGACAAAAACTGGCAGGGCGAGGCGCTAGTCTTTCCTCATCGCAACCGAGGAACATGACGATGCCCGATCCCGCCTTCAAAGCCAGTTTTGCCCTGCTGATGGTCGACAGCCCGCGGCGCAGCGCTACCTTCTATCGTGAATTGCTGGGCGTTGAGCCCGTCGAGGAGCAGGTCACCTTCGCCATGTTCGCGCTGCCGACCGGCCTGATGCTGGGTCTGTGGTCCAAGCATACGGCCGAACCCGCGCCCAGCGCCCCGGCCGGCGGTGTCGAGATCGGTTTCGAGGCCGTGGATGCTGCCGCCGTCGATGCGACCTATGACAAATGGATCGAAACGCGCGATGTGCGCGTATTGCAAAAGCCCGTCGATCTCGATTTCGGCCGTACCTTCGTGGTGCTCGATCCAGACGGCCACCGGCTGCGCGTGTTCGCGGCGGCGGGGTAACAGTCTCTCCCGGGTGCACGGGCATCCTGCCCGTTCTTCCTTTCTGCAAGCGCTGAGCTTCCAGGAACGGGCATCGGTGACATGCCAGCATGTCACCGATGCCCGTACAATCTGAAATGGTGCTACTGCGCCCCCACCATCTCCTCATGCGGCATCGGGCTCGGGGCCATGTCGCGGCGCCAGGGCGTGCGGCCGGCCAGCACGCCGGATTCATGCACGATCTCGGCGACATATTCTTCCTGCCGATAGGCCATCACATGCACGCCGGCGACGCCCTTGATCTCGCGGACCTGCTGGATGATGTCGATGCACAGCCGCTTGCCTTCCTCCTTCTGATCCTGCGCACCTTCCAGGCGCTTGATCACCTCGTCGGGCACATGCACGCCGGGCACGTTGGAGCGCATCCATTTGGCGGTGCGGGCGGAGGCGAGCGGGCCGACGCCGACCATGATGAAGCATTTCTCGTGCAGGCCCATGTCGCGGATGCGGGCCATGAAACGCTCGAGCAGCGGCACGTCGAAGCAATATTGGGTCTGGATGAATTGCGCCCCGGCCTGGATCTTCTTGGCTAGGTTGATCGGGCGGAAATCGTAGGGCGGCACGAAGGGATTGGCCGCCGCGCCCAGGAACATGGCGGGTGGCGTGGTGATCTTGCGCCCCGACAAGAAGCGCTGCTCGTCGCGCATGGTGCGGATGGTGGAAAGCAGGGCTGTCGAATCGAGGTCGAAGACCGGCTTGGCCTCGGGATGGTCGCCGCTCTGCACGCCGTCGCCGGACAGGCACAGCACATTGCATACGCCGAGCGCGGCGGCGCCCAGTACATTGCCCTGGATAGCGATGCGGTTGTAGTCGCGGCAGGAGATCTGGAACACCGGCGAATAGCCGACACGGGTCAGCAGGGCGCAGATCGCCACCGAGGACATGTGGCAATTGGCGCCGGAGCCGTCGGTGGCGTTGACGGCGTCGACCCAACCCTCGAACGGCTTCACCCGTTCGAGCACGTCGTCGGGATTGGCCGAATCGGGCGGGTTGAGCTCGGCCGTGACGGCAAACTCTCCGCGGCGCAGCACGCGTTCGAGACGCCCGCGCGAGGTGTGGCCCGGCAATTCGGGCAGGGGGGCTGCCGGGTGAGGCCCGAAATCGTCGGGATGCGGTAGCCTGTTATCGATGCTCATGGTTTGCCTCCGCTGGCCGCGGTTGCATTGGATTTGGCTGCTGCTGCCTTGGCCTTGGCGGCGGCCGCCGCTGCTGCCTTCTCGGCCGCGATCCTGGCATTGTAGCCCGACTTCTCGCGAGCGACGGAAAGCCAGGAGGACTGCCCTTTCAGGCGGTGATCGACCGGCCCCTGCGGCGCCTCGATCGCACTGCCAGCAGCCATGTTGCGCGAGCCCTCATAGGCCTTGACCCAGACGCAGGGCATATCGGCATAAACCTCGCAATTGCCATTGGCCCGCACACCGCCGCAGGGCCCATTGCGCAGGCCTTTGGGACAATTCATCGGGCAGGACATGCCGGTGGAGGACAGCGCGCATTGGCCACACATCTTGCAGTCGAACAGGGTCGACTTGACGAGCTTCTCGACCTTGGCCACCGGCTTTTCCAGCCTCTCCCAGCCGATCGCCGTGAACAGAGGCGAGAGCTTGACCAGTGTCCACTCGACACCGTCATAGACCCGCTCCATCGCGGCGGAATGGCGGATGGCCCAGAAGCGCAGGGCGAATTTCTTCGCGTCGCGCGGTGGCTTTCCGGTGGCTTCGAAGGCAGCGGGCGTGCGCATGGCTCGTGAGCTCGCATTGAACGGATCAGGAAATTTCCTTGCCGCCATTCTTGGCAAGAGCCGCCAACCGTTCCTTGTCGTATTCCGCCTCGATCTTGGCCGCCGCCGCCGAAACTTCCGCTTCGAGGTCGTCGCCGCACTCGATCGGGGGGCTGCGATGGAATTCGGAGAGATAATCGTCGGTGCCGGCGGCGCCGCCACGCATCGCCGCCATGTCGACGGCCTCGCCGAAGCGGGAGCTCAGTTCGCGCTTGGCGCTGGTGCGGCCCTGCTTGGCCACCACCATGGTGGGAATGTCGCGCCAATAGGTGATGATGAGCTGGGGCATGGTGGCTCCTTGGAGCGCGGACATCCTGTCCGCTCTTGGAAACATTGCATTTCTAGTAAGAAAAGAGCGGACACCGCGGCATGCAAGCATGTCGCTGAGATGTCCGCGCTCCTACCTCAAAACGGCGTCCGGCTGCGGATCGCGGCGGCCAAGGTGCCCTCGTCGAGATAGTCAAGCTCGCCTCCAACCGGCACGCCATGCGCCAGTTTCGTCACCTTGACGCCCGTGGGTGCCAGAAGATCGGTGACGTAATGGGCGGTGGTCTGGCCGTCGACCGTGGCGTTGAGGGCGAGAATTACCTCGGAAACCCCATCCTCAGTGACGCGCGCGACCAGCCTGTCGATGGTGAGGTCCTCAGGACCTATGCCGTCGAGCGGCGAAAGCGTGCCGCCGAGCACGTGGTAGCGGGCATTGACGACACCGGCCCGCTCCAGGGCCCAGAGATCGGCAACATCCTCGACCACCACCAGCAGCGTGTTCTCCCGCCGGGCATCGCTGCACAAAGTACAGGGGTCGGAGGTGTCGATATTGCCACAGTTCGAGCAGACCACCACGCGCTCGCAGGCGATTTGCAGAGCCGATGCCAGCGGTACCATCAACTGCTCGCGCTTCTTGATCAGCGTCAGCGCGGCCCGGCGTGCCGAACGCGGCCCGAGCCCGGGCAGGCGGGCGAGCAACTGGATCAGGCGTTCGATTTCAGGGCCGGTAACGGATGCCATGAAGCTCAGATAGGTGATTTGCGGCTGAGGCGCGAGGGGAGAGTGCGGGAGTGGTCGTTTTGTACATGGCTTCCTGGGAGCGCGGACATCCTGTCCGCCTCTTATCATCCTGCAAGCACCATGTTTCCAAGATGCGGACAGGATGTCCGCGCTCCCAGGGGCACTGCGTCCTTTCGTACCTTGAATGCCGACTGCCTAAGCTTTAAGCACCTATCGCTTCGCGATATATCGCGGCGGGCGGACTGCGCCCTCTTTGTCTGCCGGGTGGGTCCATGGCGCTTCTTCCCTTCAAGCTGTTCTCGCCGGTCCTGGCCGGGGCTACCTTGCGCGACCGGCTGTTCGCCAGCCTGGGCGCCATCGTGGGCATCGGCTTGACCGGCCTGGTCTGCACACTCGTCTTTGGCCGCGATCCGCATCTTCCTTTCATCGTGGCGCCTGTCGGCGCTTCGGCCGTGCTGCTTTTTGCCGTGCCGGCCAGTCCGCTGGCCCAGCCCTGGTCGATCATCGGCGGCAATACGCTCTCGGCACTGTGCGGCATCACAGTCACCCAGTTCGTGCATGAGCCGATGCTGGCCATCGGTCTGGCGGTTGGTCTTGCCATCGCGGTGATGTCGCTGACGCGCTGCCTGCATCCGCCCGGCGGGGCCGCTGCCCTGACGGCAGTGATCGGGGGCCCCGCAGTGGCCGCCGCCGGCTTCGGCTTTGCCCTCGTGCCTGTTTGCCTCAACTCGGCGTTGCTGGTGGCGCTGGGCTGGCTGTTCCACCGCTTCTCCCGCCACCCTTATCCGCACGTGCCGGCTTCCGTCCCGGTCAGCACGCATGGCACCAGCGACCCCGTACCCTCTCTGCGGGTCGGCTTTCGCGACGAGGATATCGAGGGGGCGCTGACCGATCTCGGCGAGACTTTCGACATCGACCGGCAGGATATCGACCGCCTGCTGCGGCGGGTCGAACAGCGGGCGCTGTCGCGCTCCCATGCCGATCTCACCTGCGCCGACATCATGTCGCGCGACATCGTCACCATCGAGCCCGAAGCCAGCGCCGAGACGGCGATCAAGCTCCTGCTGGAGCATAATGTCCGCACCCTGCCGGTGATCGACTTCCACGACCGCGTGGTCGGAACGGTGGGCCTGCGCGACCTTGCCGGCCCGGTGAAGCAGGTAGGGGACGTCATGACCCTGCCCACTCTCTCCACGCCGGGAGCCCCCGCGCTCGGACTCGTTCCCGCCCTCACCGACGGCACTGCCCATGCCGTGGTCATCGTCGACGACGACAAGCACATTGCCGGGCTCGTCACCCAGACCGATCTGCTGGCCGCTCTGTCGAGCCTGTCGGCCCGCGAGGGATGGGGAAAGTAGAGGCCCTATGAAAGAAAGGGGCGGTTTGTGGCCGCCCCTGATGTTCCATCACTTATCGTGACAGTACGACACCGTCTCAGGACAGATGATGCCGTTCCTGGATCTTGTAAACCGGTGTCGGGATCGCCTCCTTGCGAGCCTTGAGCTGCAGGGACAGGTAGAGCGAGTAATGGCGGGACTGGTGCAAATTGCCGCCGTGGAACCATAGAGCTTCCTGCTGCGTGGGCTTCCACATGTTGCGCTGCTCGCCTTCCCAGGGCCCGGGATCCTTGGTGGTATCAGAGCCCAGTCCCCAGCATTTGCCGACCTTGTCGGCCACTTCCTTGGAGATCAGGTCGGCGGCCCAGCCGTTCATCGAACCGTAGCCGGTGGCATAGACGATGAGATCGGCCGGCAGTTCGCGGCCATCCTCCAGCACGACGCCGGTTTCGTTCAATTCGCGGATGCCGACGCCGCTGACCAGCTTGATCCGGCCATCCGCCACCAGGTCGCAGGCGCCCACATCGATGTAGTAGCCCGAACCGCGGCGCAGATATTTCATGAACAGGCCGGAATCGTCGTCGCCGAAATCGAGCATGAAGCCGGCCTTCTCCAGCCGCTGGTAGAACTCGGCATCCTTCTGGCGGATCTTGTCGTACACCGGCACCTGGAACTCGTGCAGGATGCGATAGGGCAGCGAGGCGAAGATCAGATCGGCCTTGCGGGTGGTCATGCCGGCGGCCACTGCGCGCTCCGAATAGAGGTCGCCGAGCCCGATCTCCATCAGCGAGTCCGATTTCACGATATGGGTGGAGGAGCGCTGCAGCATGGTGACGTCGGCGCCGCCCTCCCACAGGGCCGCGCAGATGTCGTGGGCCGAGTTGTTGGAGCCGACCACCACCACTTTCTTGCCGCGATAGGCGTCCGGGCCGGGGTGGCGGGAGGAATGCTGCTGCTCGCCCTTGAAGACGTCCTGGCCCTTGATCTTCGGTATGTTGGCCTTGCCCGACATGCCGGTGGCCAGCACGAGCTGTTTGGGTTTCAAGGTGATCTCGCGGCCGTCCCGCTCGACGATCGCGGTCCATTCCTTGGCCGTCTCGTCGAAGCTCGCGGATTTGCAGGTGGTGGAGCTCCAATAGTTCAGCTCCATCACCTTGGTGTACATCTCCAGCCAGTCGCCGATCTTGTCCTTGGGCGCGAAAACCGGCCAATTGTCGGGAAAGGGGATGTAGGGCAGGTGGTCGTACCAGACCGGATCGTGCAGGCAGAGCGACTTGTAGCGCTTGCGCCAGCTGTCGCCCGGTCGCTCGTTCTTCTCGATGATGATGGTCGGCACGCCGAGCTGCCGCAGCCGGGCGCCGAGTGCGATGCCGCCCTGGCCGCCGCCGATGATGACGACATAGGGCTGTTCGCTGAAACCGAGTTCCGTGGCTTCGGATTCACGCTTCTCCTTCCAGGTCTTGCGCGTGGGATCGCTGCCGTGCTCGGCTCCCATCGGCCGGCGGAAACCTTTGGGTTCCTCATGGCCCTTCAACTCGCTCATGGTGGTGAGCAGGGTCCAGATCAGGCCATTTTTCAGGCGGATATGGCCATAGCCGCGCGCTGCCTCCGTTTCGAACTCGAACCAGCCCTCGGTCACGCCATTGCCGTCACTGGCGGCTTCTTTGGCGTCCTGGCGGAAATGGCCCGGCTTGATGGCGGCCAACTGTGCCTCCAGCATCTCGCCGATGGCCTCGCGCCCTTCCAGGGTGCGCAGGTTCCAGGTGAAGGTCACCAGGTCGCGCCAATAGCAATCTTCCTGGAACAGGTTGACTGCAGCCTCGATGTCGCCGCTGGCGAGCGCCTGTTCGAGCTTGGCCAGGACCATATCCACCCTGGCCTGCGGACTTTGATCGAGCATGGAATTTCCTCCGTTTTATCTTGTTGTTCGAGACTATTGCTTCGGACAGAGAACGAACGCTTGCTTGTTCCAACTCCTTATTTTCGAATCGGGCTTGGTTTTCGAACCGGACTTGTCGCGATCCGGCGTTATCGAGCCAGGTCGATCAGGATCTTGAGCTGTTCGCCGGCCGGATCGAGCAGGGCGTCGAAACCATCGGTGACGGCCTTGTCGAGCGTGATCTTGCGGGTCACGACCTTGTTCGCCGGCAGCAGGCCGGAACTGATCAGGCGGATGACGCGCGGCCAGTAATGGGTGGGATAGGCCCAGGAACCGCGAATATCGACATCCTTGAAGGTCACCTGGAACCAGTCGAGCGGATTCTCGTGCGGATGCAGGCCGGTCTGGACCACCACGCCCTGTTTGCGCACGGCGTCGAGGCAGGCCTTGAGGGCGTGCTCGTTGCCCACGCATTCGATCGCCACGTCGCAGCCGACCTGTCCCTCGCTGAGCGCACGCACGACCTCGCCGGGATTGTCGTGCTTGGGGTTGATGGTGATGAGATCGGGCAGGGCCGCCTTGGCGAAGGCGAGGCGCTTGTCGTTGATGTCGGAGACGAAGAGCTGGGCTGCACCGGCAGCCCGGGCCGCCAGCAGCGTGAGCAGGCCGATCGGGCCGGCGCCCGTCACCAGCACGCTCGAACCGGCGGTGACGCCACCGCGGTCGCAGGCATAGACGGCCACCGCGCTCGGCTCGACCAGGGCCGCTTCCTCGTCGCTGAGCGTATCGGGGATCTTCTGCACATTGTAGTCGTTGAGCAGGGCATAATCGGCCATGCCGCCCGAAACCCAGCTCAATCCGGCCAGCGCGAGCTGGGGGCTAAGGTGGAAGAGGCCGCGATCGGCGAAATAATCGCCCGAACGCGGCATGATCAACGGCTGCACCGAGACCCGATCGCCCGGCTTCACCGCTTCGACCCCCTCGCCGACCGCCTCGACCACCCCGCCGAATTCATGGCCGAGGATCTGCGGGCCGCTGGTTCCGCTGAAGGGATGCGGTTCGACCGGGATGAAGATGGGGCCATAGGCGTATTCGTGCAGATCCGTGCCGCAGATGCCGACGAAGCGATTGCGGATCAGAACCTGTCCCGGTGCCGGTTGGTTCGGCTTGGGCAGTTCTTCGAGCCGCAGATCCTTGGCGGCGTGAAATCGCAGGGCCTTCATCCTTGTCTTCCTCCCGTGTTGCATGTTGTTGGGCAGGAAGAGCAATCGCCGTGCCAATCGGCGGGACGTCGTGGCCTGGGGCGGTTTCAGCCCTCTTGGGCGTAGGCAACCGTTGCATGGCGCGCAACAGATGCCACACCTGTGGCGGGGGTGCTGCAACAGGTCAGTTGCGTTGACTCAGGCCGTGGCGTTTCATCTGGCGATGCACTGTGGAACGATCGACGCCCAGGTTGCGTGCTGCCTGCGACACGTTCCAGTTGCAGCTGGCGAGCACGGCTTCGAGAGCCGACCTTTGCGTGTGCGGCTCCTCGGTTCTCGGCGGCAGCGCCCGCCTCAGCAGGGCTTCGGGCAGGTCGCACAATTCGATGACGCCGTTCTGGCACAAGACGGCAGCGACCGAGACGATATTGTCGAGCTCGCGGATGTTGCCGGGCCAATGATGGGCCTTGAGCGCGAGCAGAGCTGCCGGCGCGACCGCCAGCGCCTCGCCGTTAACGCGATGCTTGGCAAGGATCTTGTCGAGCAGCCAGATGAAGTCGGATCGCTCGCGCAAGGCCGGCACCACGAGCGTCGCGGCATTGAGCCGGTAGAGCAGATCCTCGCGAAAGCCGCCATCCCTGGCGAGCGCCTCGAGTGGCCGGTTGGAGGCGGAGACCACCCGGATGTCCAGCGGCTTGGACCGCGAAGCGCCCACTGGCGTCAGCTCCCGCTCCGACAAGACCCGCAGGAACCGGCTCTGGAGCGCCAGCGGCATGTCGCCGATCTCGTCGAGGAAGAGCGTGCCGCCATTGGCCTCCTCGATCAGCCCGATCCGCCCCCTTGGCGCCGCGCCGGTGAAGGCCCCCGGCAGATGGCCGAACAATTCGCTTTCGATCAGCGGTTCGGGGATCGCCGCGCAGTTCACGGCTACGAACTTGCCGGTCCGGCCGCTTGCCTCATGGATGGCGCGGGCCAGGTATTCCTTGCCCGTGCCGGTTTCGCCCTGGATGAGGATCGAGACCGGCCTGGGGGCGAGCTTGGCGACCTTGGCCTGCAAGGCGGCGAGCTGGCCGTCGCCGCCGCTGAGATTGCGCAGCGAGGCGGGAATGTCGTGGCGCGTCCCTGCCGGCGAACGCACGGCGATATCGGGTTCGATGGCATGGGCAAACAGGGCGTTGCCGTCCCGTGCGAAGA
This sequence comes from Labrys sp. HAY1-8F, assembly GCF_056754975.1. Lineage (NCBI taxonomy): Bacteria > Pseudomonadati > Pseudomonadota > Alphaproteobacteria > Hyphomicrobiales > Xanthobacteraceae > Labrys > Labrys sp. HAY1-8F. The sequence continues at coordinate 3,560,426 of NZ_JBPGWZ010000002.1, forward strand.
CCAGACGATCCTGCGGGCGATGCTGGCGCGTCAGGTCGGGCAGGTCGTCGATGTCCATGTCGAAGAAGCGCGACAGGGGCTGGCCGATCAGGGCCTGCGGATCGCGCCAATCGAGATTGCCTGAACGCGCCAGGACCTTGGCGCCACCATTGGTCATGCCGATGATGCGGCCGGAGCCGTCGATGGCAATGCCGGCTTCGGGGTCGACATCGAGAAATTCCGGGGAACGCGAGAAGCGCAGCACCCATTCACGGCTCGATTGCGCCATCAGGTTGGCGAGCTCGATCCGCCGCACAGTGGCCGAGACGAGATGCAGCGCCAGGTTCTGGCTGGCCTTCTTGATCGGCGAGCTGAGCAGGGAAATGTCGAGCACCGCCGAGAGGCCGCCCTGGATATCGTAGATCGGGGCGGCGGTGCAGGAGAGGGGCGTGTGGGTATTGTCGAAATGGTCGGTCTGATGGATGGTCAGGGCCTCGCCGGCCTCGATGCAGGCGCCGACCGCGCAGGTGCCTGCCCGCGATTCCGACCATTCCGAGCCCATATAGAGGCCGGCCTTGCGCAGATTGTTGTTGAACAGCGGGTCGCCGTAGAAATCCACGGTCACGCCGGCCCTGTCCGAGAGCAGCAGCACGTAGTTCTGCCCCGCCACCTGGCGGAACAGGTTTTCAAGCCCCGAGCGGGCGATCGCGATCAGTTCTTCCGATTGCTGGCGATGCTCGCGCAATTGGGTATCCGGCACGATATAGGCCTCGCAGGCCTGGGCCGGATCCAATCGGTGCTTGTTGATGCAGCGCAGCCAGCTCTGCACCACCGTGACGTCGCGGATGGTTGCCGCGCCCAGGCTGACGCTTTCGATCTCGCGGATATGATCGACATACGAAGCCATGAGAAGGTGCAGCCTGCCTCCCTAAAGCATTTTGCGATTTCACCGGATCACTTCAAATCGCAAAGATGCGGCGAAACAAAGAGTTGGAGCAATGTGCGGTTCGGAGGATCGCACTTTGCTCCAGGAAATGTATTTCTTGATCCGTCCGGATCAGAAACCAAGTCGTCTTGCTTGGATCTCGCGTGGAAAGCGCCAGCTCGATCAAATTCTACCCCGCAGCCTCCAAGGCGCGGATACTCCAGTGTGCACTAGTGCCCGCGAATGTAAACCGTCTTGGCGCATCGGCTGCTCAGCCATGGGCTGCGACCAGGGCCAGCAGGCGGTCGCAGTCACTGGCGATACGCCTGGGGTCGACATTGGTGACGCCCAGCAGCAGTCCGGCTCGCCGCGCACCGCTGTACCAGGGTGAGAGCGGCACGGGCGCTATCCCGAAGGGCAGGGCCTGACGGGAGACGGCAACATCGTCGATCGTATCGGGTAGGTCGAGCAGGACGGCGAGACCTCCATTGGCATGTATCTTCATACCCAAGCCGATGCACGTGGTAAGGCAGGAGGCGAGAGCGTCGCGCCGGGCGGCGTAGAGGCGTTTCATCCGGCGCAGATGCCGTAGATAATGCCCCTCCGCCAGGAAGCTCGCCACGGCTCGCTGGATCGAGACCGCTGGCGCCGGCGCGAGGGCGGCGGCCACGTCACCGAAACGGGCCGCCAGTTGTGGCGGGACGACCAGAAAGCCCAGGCGCAGTGCTGGGGTGATGGTCTTGCTGAAGGTGCCGGCATGCAGAACCCGCCCCCGCCGGTCGAGCGAGGCAAGGGCAGGTGCGGCCCGCCCCCTGAGCTGCAATTCGCTGAGATAGTCATCCTCGACGATCCAGGCCTGGCGGGCCTGGGCCCAATCGAGCAAGGCAAGGCGCCGTTCGAGCGACAAAGTGAGGCCGAGAGGCGCCTGCTGGCCCGGGGTGACCACCGCAAAGGCGGCATCCGGCGCGAGCCTGAGACCGGCAGCGACATCGATGCCGTCCTGGTCGACCGGAACCGGCGTGATCGTCACCCGGGCCTGCTCGAGGGCGACGCGGGTCAGGACGAAGGCGGGATCCTCGAGCCAGGCCTTGCGGCCGTCGAGCCCGAGGGCGCGCAGGATGAGGCCGAGGGCGCCGGAATAGCCCGACGTCACCAGGACCTGGTCCGGCTCGCATTGGATGCCGCGGGCCAAGGCGAGATAGGCGGCGATCTCGCGCCGGAGCTCGATATGGCCGCGCGGATCGGGATAGCTCACCGGCGCCGCGGCAGCAGCGCGGGCGCTGCGCGCCATGATGCGCGACCACAGCGAAAAGGGAAAGGCGTCCTGCGCCGGTACGCCCATCTGGAAGGTGGCGGGCGGGCGCTCGAAATCGGGAAACAGGGTAGGCAGGGGCGTGGCTACCGGCAGGCGTGCCGTTGTTTTCGGCAGAGCTCCCTCGTGGATCACCCGCGTACCGGCGGCTCCCATGCCGGCGATCAACTGTTCGTCGGCGAGCTTTTCATAGGCAACGCGCACGGTGCCGCGGGCGACGCCGAGCTGCGCCGCCAGATCGCGCCAGGATGGCAACCTTGCGCCGTTGGCCAGCCGGCCGTCGCGGATGGCGGCAGCGATGCCCCGATGGATCTGAACGGCCAGCGGAGCCTGGGCGGTGCGATCGATACTGATCCGGAAGGGGGCGGTCATGCCAGGATGGTACAATATTTGATGCAATTCTTGGTGCTTTTTTGTGAGCCGAAGGTGGACCATGTTGCGGTCATCGCAAGACAGGAACCAAGATGATGATTTCCAGAGCCCTTTTGCTCGGTATGGCCATTGCCCTTGCAGCCACCCCGGCCGTGGCCCATTCGCCGCAATCGAAGGCTGGTGGGGCCAGCGCGGCGCCGGTGTTCGAGCAGGCGCTGCCCAATGTGTCCGGCAAGACCATGACCAGCGTTCTCGTGCGCTACGCCCCCGGCGGCAAGTCGCCCTCGCACACCCATTCCAAATCGGCTTTCGTCTGGGCCTATGTGCTGTCGGGCTCGATCCGCAGCCAGGTGAATGGTGGCCCGGTCAAGGTCTATCGCGCCGGCGAGGGCTGGTTCGAAGAGCCGGGTGCCCACCATCAGATCAGCGAGAACGCCAGCAAGACGAGGCCCGCTTCATTCCTTGCCGTCTTCGTCGCCGATTCCGGCGACCGCAACCTCACCGTCTATGAACAGGAGAAATGAAATGGCCCCGCGCCTCGACTACAACGCCGCCGCTCCCGCCGGCATGAAAGCCCTCGGCGGTGTCTATGGCTATGTCAGCCAGAGCCTGCCCAGGATGCTGGTCAACCTGGTCTATCTGAAGATCTCGCTGATCAATGGCTGCGCCTATTGCATCGACATGCATTCGCGCGACCTCACCAAGGACGGCTTGCCCCAGGAGAAGTTGGTGCTGGTGCCGGTCTGGCACGAGGCCGGCGACTTGTTCAGCCAACAGGAGAAGGCAGCGCTGCGCTGGGCGGAGACAGTGACCAGGGTCGCCGAGACCGCCGTGCCCGAAGCCGAATTCGAGGCTGTGCGGGCGGTGTTTTCAGAGAAGGAGGTGGCTGACCTCACCATCGCGATCGGCCTGATGAATACCTATAACCGCCTGGCGATCAGCTTCCGCAACACGCCGGCTGCGGTGAAGGCAGCTTAAACGTTCGAAGTGTGTCAAGGCGAGGGAGATGGGTTCCCTCCTTCTTCTTCGCCTTGATGAAGATCGAGGAGGGGCGGACCGAGCGATATTGATCGCTCACGGATTTATAGCTTTTTCGAGCGTACCCGCGATCTGCTTCAGTGAAGCCTTCCAAACTCCCACTTTGCCCGCGTCGAAGGCGGTCTTCTACTCGCGATAACCGTCAAGGAACTCCGGATCTGCTTTACCGGCGCCGATCAGAGCGGTGACGCTCTTATCCAACGATTCCTTCGCCAATGTCAGATGGGGCAGCAGGTCCTGAAATCCGCTGCTCATATTGAGGTTCTTCATTCTCACACCCCGCAGGGTGACATGATAAATCTGCCCTAAAGTGGAGTTTCGCTCGATCTTGTCGATGATCACATGCGAGGCCTCCTCGCCAGGGCGTGTGCGGTAGGACCATATTTGGCCCACGGCGTAGTCGCCAGCTTGTGCCATCGTCGTAACGACAAATCCCAAGAAGGCGACAAGCGCCGTCAACCGCATCGAAGCGCCTCAGAACGGCAGCTTCATGCCGGGCGGCAGGGGCAGGCCGGCCGTGATCGAGCCCATCTTTTCCTGCGTCAGGCGGTCGGCCTTGCCACGTGCGTCGTTATGGGCGGCGAGGACGAGGTCCTCGACGATCTCTTTTTCGTCAGCCTTCAAGAGCGATGCGTCGATGTCGACACCCTTCATCTCGCCCTTGGCGGTGAGGCGCACCTTGACGAGGCCACCGCCGGCCACGCCTTCGACCTCGGCCTGTTCCAACTCGGCCTGCAGGGTCTGCATCTTGGCCTGCATGGCCTGCACCTGCTTCATCATGCCCATCACGTCTTTCATGGGAATTTCTCCAAATCCAATCAAATATCGTCGGCCGAATAGGATGCGGCCTCGTCGGCATCATCGGGATCGCCGCCATCATCGGGCGCTGGCGGCAGGGATTGCGTCTCGACCGGGGCGTTGTCCCGGATGTCGACGATCTCGGCGCCGGGAAAGCGTTCCATCACGGCGCGCACGAAGGGATCGGCCCTGATTCCCGAGAGCACGGCGGCCTGCCGGGCCTCGGCCAGCTCGCGCAGGGTCGCCTCGCCCTTTTCCGAGGACAGCACCACCAGCCAGCGCTTGCTGGTCCAGTCCGACAATTTGCGCGAGAGGTCATTGACCAGGCCTTGGGGCGAACCTGGTTCGAGGGCGATGTCGAGGCGGCCATCGGCAAAGGCGACCAGGCGCACGAAGCGCTCCAGAGCGAGCTTCAGCGGCAGGTCGCGCTTTTCCATGGCGAGGCTGACGATCTCGGCAAAGCTGGCGAGCGCGCGGCTCGGCTGCGCGGCCGAGGCCGGTCCCGGCATCGGGGTATGCTGGGGCTGCGGCTGGAACTGCGCCTGGGTAGCGGCGGTGATCAACTGGGCCCGCGGGGTGGCAGGTGGGGGCCCAGGCGGCGATGCGGCAGGTCCGCGTGCCGGTAGGGAGCCGCCATTCTCGCCGAGCTGGCGGATGAGGTCGTCGGGCGAGGGAAGATCGGCCGCATAGCACAGGCGCGCCAGCACCATATCGGCGGCAGCGAGCGGCTTGGCGGCGGTCTGGGTCTCGGGAATACCCTTGAGTAGCATCTGCCACTGGCGCGTCAGCGCCTTGATCGAAAGCGTCTGGGCAAGCTCGGAGCCGCGCACCTTCTCGATCTCGGTGGCCGAAGGATCGTTGGCCGCGGCAGGCGAGATCTTCACGCGCGTGACGAAATGGGTGAATTCGGCCAGTTCCGACAGCACCACCGCCGGATCGGCACCCTGGTCGTATTGGGCACGCAGTTCATCGAGGGCGGAGGCGGCGTCGCCACGCATCACGGCCTCGAACAGGTCGATCACGCGCGAACGGTCGGCGAGGCCGAGCATGGCGCGCACGCTCTCGCCGTCGATCGTGCCGCCACCAAGACTTCCTGACCCGGAATGGGCGATGGCCTGATCGAGGAGGGAAAGGGAATCGCGGACCGAGCCCTCCGCGGCTCGCGCGATCATCGCCAGCGCTGCCGCGTCGATCGAGACGTTTTCCTTCTCGCAGATCATGCCGAGATGGCGTGCGAGCAGGCCACTGTCGACACGGCGCAGGTCGAAGCGCTGGCAGCGTGACAGGATGGTGATCGGAACCTTGCGGATCTCGGTGGTGGCGAAGATGAATTTCACATGCGGCGGCGGCTCTTCCAGCGTCTTCAGCAAGGCGTTGAAGGCCTGGGTGGTCACCATATGGACTTCGTCCATGATGAGGACCTTGAAGCGCGCCGAGACCGGGGCGTAGCGCACGCCGTCGGTAATCTCGCGGATATTCTCGATGCCGTTATGCGACGCGGCGTCGAGTTCCATGACGTCGATGTGGCGGCTGTCGATGATGGCCTGGCAGTGCCGACCGAGGCCTGGCATGTTGATGGTCGGCTTGCCGCCGCCTTCCGGCGGCTCGTAGTTGAGCCCGCGTGCCAGGATGCGCGCCGTCGTGGTCTTGCCGACACCGCGCACGCCGGTGAGCATATAGGCCTGGTGGATGCGGCCCGTCTCGAAGGCGTTGGAAAGGGTACGCACCATCGCGTCCTGGCCAATCAGGTCGTCGAAGGTCTGCGGGCGGTATTTGCGGGCGAGAACGCGGTAGGGCTGGTTATCGGGCGGCGTCGTGTTCGCGTCTTCCATCAATTCCCCCGAATCCCTCGAAGCAGAATTGACCTGCTCCATCCCTGAATGAAGCAGGTCAATTCTGCAAGCATCTGGACTCCAGCAGATTGCGATGGATCGGATCCACGGTCCGATCCATCGCAATCTGCCTGGGGCAATCCGCGATCCGCCGTTCCATGAGGTAGGAGGTTGGACGAAGACCCGCATCGGTCTCGTTGGGGCTGCTTCCTTCCGGATCTGACCCGGTTGGCGAGTGTTGCGTCCACCGCCAACCTCCCGCCGCGTATATGGGCCATCGGCGCGCGAATGACAAGCCGAGGTGCCAAAAAACCTCATATGCCGCAAAATCTCGATTGAGCTGCATATTTCCTGCACAAAGCGCCGGGGCCTTTTAAAAAAGGGCTTGGACTTTGCTGCGCGAGCGACTATCTAGAGATACACAAATCGTTCGGGGCTGGCGTCGATAGTACGAGCCGGCTCTAGTGCAGATGCACTTTTAGTCGAACATCGAGCGAAGCGCTCGTTCGCCCCAACGGTGAAAATGCCTATTCCGGTACCAAGAGCCGAGGTGGCGATCTGCCGGAGTGTGCTGCTGCGCCCGACGCAGGCGGAACCATGGTTTTCCTGACCCGTGCATTGACCAATGTGATGCAATGGCCATGACGAAGGTTCGCCGTCGCCTCGCGGGGTTGCGCAAGTTTATAGCGGAGAATGAGATCAATCTATGAGGCAGGGACAGCAAAAGCGTATGCGTGGTCGTTCACGCGGCGGCAAGGGTCCGAACCCGCTGAGCCGGAGCTATGAGTCGAACGGCCCGGACGTGAAGGTTCGTGGAACCGCCGCCCACATCGCTGAAAAATATGTTCAGCTGGCGCGCGATGCCCAATCCTCCGGCGACCCGATCCTGGCCGAATCCTATCTGCAGCACGCCGAGCACTATTTCCGCATCATCGCGGCGGCGCAGCCCCAGTTCACCAGCGACCAGAATTTCGGCCATGGTGCCGAGGATGAGGAAGAGGGCGACGATTCCGATTTCGAGGGGCCGATCCCCTCGATGCCGCAAGGCTTCGGCTCGCCGGCGAATCAGTTTGGCGCACCGCAGGGATTCGACGAGCAGCCGCGGCTGGTGCAGCCGGGACGCGACCGCAATTACGGTGAGCGTGGCGAAGGCGGTCAGCCTTATCGCGAGCGTGAAAACCGTTTCCGTGACCGCAATGACCGCTTCAATGGCGAACGCAGCCCGCGCGAGGAACGCCAGCCTCGCGAGGACAGGCAGCCTCGCGAAGACCGGCAGCCTCGCGAGGACCGGCCTTATCGGGAGGACCGTCAGCGTGATCGTCCGTTCGACGGACAGGCCAATGGCCCGGTTGCCGAAGGCGAAAGCGGCGGCGAACCGCGCTTCAATCAGCGTCATGGCCGGCGTGACCGCCGTTTCGGCGATCGTGGCGATCGTCCCTTCCGGGATCGCGCCAATACCAGTGATGGGCCGCTGTTCAACGAGCGTGGGCAGGGTGAGCGCGGCACGTTCCAGCCGGCGCCTGTGGTGCCGGTCGATCAGCCCCAACCGGATCTGCATGACGATCACGCCCTTTCCACCTTGCCCTCCTTCATCACCGGCACGCCGGCGGTGGCTCCAGTTGCTCCGGCACCAGCCCCCGCTCCCGCGGCACCGGTAGAAGCAGCGCCGACTGCCGCTCCGGTGGAAGCAGAGGCCGCGGCTACTCCGCGTCCGCGCAAGCGCCGGGTCTCGAAGAAGGCTGCCGCCGCAGGTGAAGCAGCCGAGGCGAGCGCGGAAACGGCCAGCGAATAGGCGCTAAGCAAATCGGCTTTACATGAACAGCCGGCGGTCCTGCGGGACCGCCGGCTTTTTTAATTGCCGATGGGTTGAACTTGCGGAGGGGCTCCGCATATTGAATTCAAGTTCTATTTGTCGCCTGCTACGGCGTTTTGCGATTTGACGGAATCACCCAGAATCGCAAAGAAGCGTTGGAACATGGAGTGAGAGCAAAGTGCGCTTCGGAGAAACCGCGCCTTGCTTTAGGTAATGCCGGCCGGGTGTGGTTGGAGCCCGCGCAGGAAACGGTCTTTGCCGTTTGACGGAATCGCCAAGAACCGCAAAGACGCCTTAGCCAATCACCTGGATTGGCTGGAACACGGAGAGTTGGAGCAAGGCGCATTCACGCGTGAACACGCCTTCTCCGGGGTTTTGGTTCTGAGTCGGGATGTTGCAATGTTGGCTCGCTTGCAAAAGCTGATACGCGGTTTCGCGCTGGGCGAGCCGGCCAGGCCGCGCTATGTCTTCGACGAGACGGATCATCGCGTCGCGGCCGCGGGGCTGCTCGTCCATGCCATGAATGTGGACGGAGTCGAGAGCCCGGCCGAGAAGGCGCGCGTGACCGCGCTGCTGCAGGAGCGCTTTTCGCTCGACGAGGACGAGACCCGCGCTCTGCTGGCGGCAGCAGGAGAGCGCAATCGCGATGCCCTCGATTTCAATGATTTCACCGGCGTGGTGAAGCGCGCCTACAATATCGAGGGCCGTCAGCGCATCATCGAGATGATGTGGGAGATCGTGTTCGCCGACGGCCTCCTGCACGAATTCGAGGATAATCTCGTCTGGCGCGTTGCCGAAGCCCTCGACGTGCCGGGGCCGGCGCGCACCACGATCCGCAGCAAGGTGGCCGCCCAGAACAACGTGCTCCTGCCGGAAGCCAGCGAGTGAGCCGTCCGGTCGCGCTGGTCACGGGAGCCTCGAGCGGCATAGGCGAAGCATTGGCTCATGCCCTGGCCGAGCAGGGCGAGGATCTCCTGCTGATCGCCCGGACACACGGCCAATTGCTGCGCGTCCAGAGCGAGATCGCTGCCGCCACGGGGCGCTTCGTGGCGGTCGCGGCGCTGGATCTCGAACGTGCCGATGCGGCCGAGGCCGTCAGAACCGTGCTGCGGGAACAGGACCTCAGCGTACGGCATCTCGTCAACAATGCCGGCTTCGGCCTGGCGGGCGATATGGCGGATCTGCCGGTATCAGGCCAGGTCGGCATGGTCAACCTCAATTGCCGGGCGCTCCTGGCGCTGACGCTCGCCTTCCTGCCCGAGATCCGAGAAAACGAGGGTGGCGTGCTCAACGTCGCCTCGGTCGCAGGTTTCACGCCGGGGCCGGGCCTTGCCGTCTACTATGCCAGCAAGGCCTTCGTGCTGTCGTTGACGCGAGCGCTGGCCTTCGAGGAGCGTGAGAGCGGCATCAGGGTCTGCGCCCTCTGCCCCGGCCCGGTGCCGACCGGGTTCGGCGCCCGGGCGGGCTTCGGCAAGTCCGGCGTCATCGCCGTCACGCGCCCGCTTTCGGCAAAGGATGTTGCCCATATCGGCCTTGCGGGCTATTTCGGACGTCGTACCGTGGTGGTGCCGGGTATGATCCCCAGGCTGATGGTTGCCATCCTGTCGGTCCTGCCGACGCGGATGGTGCTTCCGGTTCTCGCCCGCGCCCAACGCCAGAGACGACAGAAATAGCACCGTTCGCCGGACCGCCCCTTTCGTCATGAAGTGGTGAACGGTCTGTGCGAAGGGGAGATATACGAAACCCTTCCTTGACTTCCCTGGCGTGAGACGCCAGTTTCCGGCTCCTTTCGTCGTCATTTGGACACCCATGCGCAGCTATCTCGATTTTGAAAAACCCGTGGCCGAACTCGAGGCCAAAGTCGAGGAACTGCGCGCGATGGCGGAGTCGGGTGACGCAGTGGCGATCGGGGACGAGATCCAGCGGCTCGAGGCCAAGGCGAACCAGGCGCTGCGGGATCTCTACGCCCAGCTCACGCCCTGGCAGAAGACCCTGGTGGCTCGCCATCCCGAGCGCCCGCATGCCAATGACTATATCGCCGCCCTGATCGAGGATTTCACGCCGCTTTCCGGCGACCGCAAGTTCGGCGACGACGAAGCCATCATCGGCGGCTTCGGGCGCTTCCGTGGCGAGGCCGTCTGCATCCTCGGTCATGAGAAGGGCTCCGATACCGAAAGCCGTATCCGGCATAATTTCGGCATGGCGCGGCCGGAAGGCTATCGCAAGGCCGTGCGCCTGATGGAACTGGCCGATCGCTTCGAGTTGCCGGTGATCTCCTTCGTGGATACGGCCGGCGCCTATCCGGGCATCGATGCCGAGGAGCGCGGCCAGGCCGAGGCGATCGCCCGCTCGACCGATGCCTGCCTGGGGCTGGGCTCGCCCAGCGTCGCCGTGGTGATCGGCGAAGGCGGCTCGGGTGGCGCCATTGCGGTGGCGGCGGCGAGCCGGGTCCTGATGCTGGAGCATTCCATCTATTCGGTGATCTCGCCGGAAGGCGCGGCCTCCATCCTCTGGCGCGAGGCCAGCAAGGCGCAGGATGCCGCCAACAACATGAAGATCACGGCGCAGGACCTGCTCAAATTCGGCGTGATCGACGCCATCATTCCCGAGCCGACCGGCGGCGCGCATCGCTTGCCCGAGAAGGCAATCGAGACCGCGGGCGATTTCATCCAGAATTCGATGCGCGATTTGTTCAACCAGTCCCGCGAAGCCCTGATCCGGGCGCGCCAGGACAAATATCTGATGATCGGCCGCAGCCTGTAAGGCTGGTGCTTGGGGCGGACGCGAAGTCCGCGGTCCCAGCCGGCGTGCTCTGCAAACCTTACCTCACCCTCGCAAGGCCGCTGCAGGCGATTGCCGGTAGGCGAGCAAAGCGGGTGCGAGGCCGAGGATGGCGGCGAAGCCTGCCAGCAGGGCGGCAAGGCCGAGATCACCTCGCGTGAACGCCACCGGCAGGATCATGCCGCTCCAGCTCGTCACCCAGCCCGATATCGAGAGGGCTCCGAGATAGCCGAGCGCGAAGCCAGCCCCGATGCCGAGCGCCAGCAGGACGAAAAGCTCGGACCACACGATGGCGAGAACGATATGGCGCGGCGTGCCGAGGGCTCGGAGCGCTCCGATCTGGCGCCGGCGCTGGCCGACATGGATCACCGTCACGAAGATCAGGGCAGCCGCGACCAGGAGCTGGGCGCCGGCCGCCACCGCCACCAGCACGGTGCGGGCATCGCCGAGCGTGGCATAGAGCCGCGTCAGCACTTCGGCCGGAAAGACGGCGAGTGTGCCCTCGCCGCGATAGGCCTGGCGCAGCTTGTAAGCGTCGGCGATGGTCTTGGGCTTGACCAGCAGGGCTGGAACGCCTGCGACGGTATTGGCGAAGCTCTCGTCGAGCGGCGCGGTCGCATCGATCGCGCCTTTATGCTCATGCTCCTCATGCCCGGCTTCTTCAGGGTTGGTTTCCTCGTGCTGGGGGTGGGCATCGTGATCAGCCGCTTCCTCGGCATGACCGAGCCCATGCAGATGCCAGACGGCCTGAACAGGCACCAAGACCGCCTTGTCCCAGGCCGTATGGCTCGGCTTGAGACGCCCCACCACGGTATAGGCGAGCTCGGTATGGGCATGGCCCCCTTCCTCGGCCATGCCATGCGAGGGCTTGATGCGGGTGCCGAGCGGAATCCCGGCTGCGGCGCCGACCACTGCCTCGCCCTCGGCAGTGAAGGCGCGGCCTTCGGCCAGGCCATCCGATAGAGCGTTCACCAGGGCCGTCGTGGTGCCGACGATCGGCCGGCCCTGGTAGGAATCGCCGAAGCCGATCGGCGCGGCCCAGGCAACGCGGGGATCGGCGCTGAGTTTGCGCACGGTTTCCGCCGGCATTAGCGGCAGGGGCGAGGGTTGTAGGAACACGGACGAGAGGACGAGCTGGGTCTCGCTGCCGGCGGCGCCGACGACCAGATCGAATCTGTCGGCTGCCCGGGCGCTGCCAAGGCGCATAGCCCGTTCCTGCAGCACCACGCCGACGCCGAGCGCGGTCGCCAGAGCCACCAGCAGCACCACGGCCAGCGCTCCCGGCCAGATCCGGCGCAGATCAGCGAGGACGAAGCGGATCATGCGGCCTGTGCCCTTACCTGCTCGTCGGACACGATATGGCCGGCAGCGAACGTGAGCCGCCTTGCCAGCCGGCCCGTCAGTGCGATGTCGTGCGAGACGATGATGAGCGTGCTGCCTTCCGCGCCGGCGAGCTCGATGAGGAGGTCGCCCACGGCGGCACCGCTCTCGGCATCGAGGCTCGCGGTCGGCTCGTCGGCTACCAGCACGGCCGGCCGGCGCAGCAGGGCCCTGGCGAGGGCGACACGTTGCATCTCGCCGCGGGACATGCCGTCGATCGCCTGATCCGGCCTCAGCAGGCCGACCCGTCCGAGCAGGGTTCGGCCACGCTCGATAGCGGTCTTGCCGGCCCGCCCGGACAGGCGCAGCGGCAACAGCACGTTCTCCAGGGCCGACAGGCCGGGAAAGAGATGAAAATCCTGCATGACCAGGCCGATTGTGCTGCCGCGCCAGCGGTCCCTGGCACCTTCCGGCAGCTTGGCGATGTCGGTATCGCCCCAGCGTATCCGGCCCTGCCCGACGCGTTCGAGGCCGGTGACGACGTTGACGAAGGTGCTCTTGCCGGAGCCCGATGGGCCGGTCACGGCAAGCTGGCTGCCTGCCGCGAGGACGAGCCTGCCGATGCGCAGCACCGGTGTGGCGAGGCCGGGAAAGGAGACGGCGATGTCTTCGAGATCGAGCGCCAGCACCGGCTCAGACCGCCCAATAGTGCGCGTCGCGCAGGCGCAGACGGCTGAGAAAGCCGGTTTCCGGATCGGTCCAGGACCCCATTTCCAGGCGTCCCGACACTTCGATCCTGGTGCCGGGCTGCACGAAGGTCTGCTTCTCGTCGAGATAAACAACAACGATGTTGTCGGGCCAGTCCGAGTCGGAGGAGCAGAAGGGGCAGATCGACATCGGGATTTCGGTGAGCACGAAGAAGGTGGCTTCCGCCTTGAGGGGCGGGGCCATGAAGCCGCTCATCACCACGTCCTTGCCGTCGAGCTCCCTGACCTTGGCCGAGAACTCCAGGCCCAGCACGCTGATCTTGCCATAGAGTTCGGGAAAGCCGAGCGTTGCCGCCGAGGTAGCCAGGGCCGGCTGCGCCAGAAGGAGCGGCGACAGCCCGAGCAAAGTGAGGACGTGGCGGCGGGGCAGGAAAGGGATTGACGTCATGGTGAGCTCTTACGCCGGCCGAGGTCGGCGCTCCCAGGAAACATCGCCTTCGGGCGGCCAACCGCCCGAGGCCGTCGTCCGATCATTAGGCGTTGTCGGCAACAACTGAAACGCTTCCTTTGTCATGCCCGGGCTTGACCCGGGCATCCAGCCGCCTCGTCTTCAATGCCGGGAGGAGGGCTGGATTGCCGGGTCAAGCCCGGCAATGACAAAGGTTGAGCTAATTCGACCTGTTTATTTCCGGGCAAAGCCTTATTGCATCTGGGCTTTCTGGGCGCTGGAAGCGCCGAGTGCGAAGGCGTCGGCCAGGACGCGATAGACATCGCTCTCTTCCAGATAGCCCTTGAAGCCCTCGGCGCCCGGGCCTGTGGCCTGCAGCACGATGTCGTCGACGGCATGGGCGGTGCTGTCATTGTTGCGCGGGATGTTGCCCTGGACGAAGACCGCGCCGGGCACGTCCTTATAGGCCGGATTGGCGACATATTCCTTCTTCTCGTTCTGGATGGCGGGCTCATAGGGGCCACCAAGCTTCGGGCTGAAGGTCTCGTAGTGATCGGGATAGTTTCCGTAGACGACGGCCAGGCGCTTGCTGGGATCGATCTTGTCGGGATAGCCGTCGCCGTCCTTGTCTTCGTAATTGGTGAAGCCGGCGTCGGCATAGATGCCGACCTTTTCGCGCATGTCGGTGCCGGGCTTGCTGTCGTCGACGGTGCCGATCACCGACATGGAATGCGTATGGTCGCCGGTGGCGACGATCAACGTGTCGGGATGGGTCTTGGCGAATTCGCGGGCGATGCCGACGGCCTTGTCGAACTCGATGGTCTCATAGAGCGAGCGCTCGGCATCCTGCGCATGCGACATCTTGTCGATGGAGGCGCCTTCCACCATCAGGAAGAAACCTTCCGGATTCTTGGAAAGCTGGTCGAGTGCCGCCTTGGTCATGTCGACCAGGCCGGGCTGGTTCGGGAACTTCTCGACCGTGCCCTTCTTGAGGAGGAAACGGTCGAGCGCGACGTCCATGTTGCCGGTGTGGAACAGGCCGAGGATCTTGCCGGTATTGGTGCCGGAGGCCGCGGCGAGACTGTCCTTGTCGGTGGCCAGCGCATAGCCGGCGTCCTTGAAGAGCTGGATGTAGTCCTTGTCGTCCTTGCGCTTGGAGCCGGTGGTCGACTTGGGCAGGAAGTAGGCCGAGCCGCCGCCCAGGATGACGTCCGGCTTCACATCGTAGAACATGCCCACGATCTCGGCCTTGTCGGCGCGCTTGCGGGTATGGGAAACCACGGCAGCCGGGGTGGCGTCCTCGATCTCGGCGGTGGAGACCACACCGATCGACTTCTTCGAGGTGCGGCGCACCGCTTCGGCGATGGTTTCGACGCGCGGATCGTCCAGGCTGGCGGGCGTGCGGTCGGCATAGACGCCGAGAGCGTTCACAGCCGTCTTGTGCCCGGTCATGTAAGCCGACATCGTGTTGGCACTGTCGGTGGCGATGGCGTCCGTCGACGAGGTGCCGATGAAGGCCATGTGGTCGAGGTCGTCCATGGCGAGGCGGCCATTGGCCTTGCCCTCGGTCATGCCCTTGGACATGATGCGCGCGCCGGTGCGGTTGGCGACCGTCAGGCCGTCGCCGAGCAGGAAGATGATGTTCTTGGCCTTGGGCGTGGCGGCGGTGCCGAAGACGTCCCAGGTCACGCTGCGGCTCTGCCCGCCGGCCGAGACCTCGATCTTGTAGCTACCCGGCACCGCGAGGGTCAGGCCGCGCAGCAGTACCGCCGAGCCTAGATCCTTGTCGTCCTTGCCCTTCTCGGAGGCGACGAACTCGACGTCCTTGCCGAACACACCCTTGTAGTCCTGCCCGTTGACGGTGACGCGTACATCCTCCGGCTTCACCGTGCCGGCGAACTCGGCCTTGAAGTCGAAGGGCGAGCCGGCCAGGATGGTGGCGCGGTCGAGCGGATAGATGCCCGCGGCCTGGCTGGGACCGATCAGCATGGTGGTGACCGCAAGGGCGGCGAGGAGCGTGCGCATGGCAATCCTTTCGCGGATGCGAACAGACTTTGTCACTGAAGCGTCTTGCGGTTTGGCGAGCGTGCCGAGAGTTGCAAAGACGCGTGGAAACAAAGAACTGGAAGAGGGCGCGTTCCCCCTGAACGCGCTTCGCGCTAGGGATAGCCAGCGCGTGCGACAGGTCCATGACAGCGGGCGGGACCAGGATCAGGCCGTATCACAAGCAGTATAGAGGGGGCATCCGTCAGACCCGGGGCGGCAAAGACTCCATGTCGTATCCTCGCATCCTGCTCGAAATGAAGTTTTGTTGTTGCCGATGCTTGTCTGGTCGTGAGGAAGTCTATAGGGTCCCGGCCGAGTTTCCGGTGGAAGGCCCCTATCGGCGGGGCGTGGAATCAGGCATTGTGCCGTTAAGGTTCCGTTCACGCTGTTGCGTAACCACGACCGGGCCATGGCTTGCGGCGAGCGGTCGTTGATTGTAAATGTCCCTTAGTCCGTATTACTGACTTTGCACGGGTTCACTGGTTCATGACCGCTCACTTCAAGTTGATGCGCAAGATTGCAATGGCCGTGCCGGTCCTTTTGCTGGCGGCGGCCTGTTCCAATCAGAATGGCGCAAGTGTTCGTTCGACTAGCCCGGTGCCGCAGGCCTTGATTGCCGAAATGCAGGCCAAGGGCATGGCGCGTTCCGCGCCCATCCTGGTGCGCATCTACAAGAAGGAGTCCGAACTCGAGCTCTGGAAGCAGACCTCGAGCGGGCGTTATGCTCTGCTCAAGAGCTATCCGGTCTGCCGCTGGTCGGGACAGCTCGGTCCGAAGAAGAGCGAGGGCGACCGCCAGGTGCCCGAAGGCTTCTATGCGGTGGGCATGAGCAGTCTCAATCCGAATTCGCAATATTATCTGTCCTTCGACATCGGCTACCCCAACAACTTCGATCGCCAGCTCGGCCGGGCCGGCGGCAACATCATGGTGCATGGCTCCTGCTCCTCGCGCGGCTGCTTTGCCATGACCGACAAGCAGGTGGCCGAGATCTATGCCGTGGCGCGTGAGGCGTTGCAGGGCGGGCAGGCTTCGTTCCAGGTGCAGTCGCTGCCCTTCCGCATGACGCCCGAGAACATGGCCAGGAATCGCCGCAACCCGAATATCGGCTTCTGGCAGAACCTGAAGGAAGGCACCGACAATTTCGAGGTCACCAAGCAGACGGTCAAGGTCGACGTCTGCAAGGGCCGCTATGTCTTCAACGGCAATGGTGGGACCGATTGCGCTATCGCGCCCGCCAGCCAGAATGTGGCTGCCGCCGTTTACGAGAAGCGGCGCGGCGACGATGCCAAGATCACCTCGCTGGTTGCCTCCGGCACCAAGGCCGTCAACTATATCTACCAGGATGGCGGCTCCAATCCGGTGTTCGCCGCGCGCGCCGTCGACCAGTCGGCTGTGCCCGGCAAGGATCGTCCCTTCACCTATTCGCGTGTCGACGTGACCGAAGTCGCCCTCAACGATGCGGGCGCGCCGGCCACGGAAGCAGACGCGAATGCCGCCCATCGCGTGACCTATGCCGCAGCCGAAAGCCTGCTCTATTCGGAAGCGGCAGTGGCCCGCAAGCCGATCAAGGGCGTGGCGGATCCGAAGGCCGTCGCCAAGCGTCAGGAGGCCGTCTATGCCCGCCTGATGGGCAACAAGCTTCCGGCTCCCATGCCGCAGAAGCCGGTTGCCGTGGCTATGGCTGCTCCCGCTGCCAACGCTCCGCCAAGCCGATTGGTGGCGGCCGCCGCGCCGGAGGGACAGCCCTTCTATGCGCGCTGGCTCGGCTATGCGCCGGCCGAACAACCGGCCTCGCCGGCGGCGGCGATCAATGTCGACCCGATCCAGACCGGCACTGTGCCCGATACCAAGCCGAAGCATGGCAAGGCAAAGACGCTGACGCCGGGCAAGCCGATGATGGCTGGAGCCGCGCTTCCGGCCGCCCAGATGGCCGAGCTGCCGCCGGCGATCACCAATCCGCCGACGGAGCAGCCTTTCTACAAGCGCTGGCTCGGCCTGGGCGGCGACCAAGGCGCCACGGCGACCAACTGAGCTTCGGCCGTTTTCTTGATCGATTGATCCGTGAGCCCTTTCCCGGCATGGGAGAGGGCTCATGCATTCTATTGCGCTTGCCGGCTGAGCGATTTCAGCGCGCATTGCAGCCCTGATCGGTGCTGGGGATCGATGGACACGGAATTGCTTCGTTTGGGCTGCTCTCTTCGGATTGGCCAATTCTCTTGTTCTCGCCAGTTTTTGCGGATTAGCTTGGCGCGCAATGGCGTCGTCCCGGCCTGCGAGATCGAATTGTCGCTGTCGTAACTAGGTGTTGGTTCCAATGTCGCTCGATGTCGTCGATCTCCGCGACTTCTACAGCACCAATCTGGGCATCGTGGCCGGCCGCCTGATTGCCACCAAGATCCGGGCGCGCTGGAGCGATCTCAGCAGCCAGCGTGTCGCCGGCATCGGTTTTGCCGCGCCCTATCTCACTATGTTCCGCGACGAGGCCGAACGCGTGGTCTCGTTCAATCCATCGACGCAGGGCGTGCTGGAATGGCCGGAGAACGGCCCGCTCGCCGCCGCGCTGGTCGAGGAGACCGAACTGCCCCTGGCGGATGGCTGCCTCGACCGGGTGCTGGCCATACATCTGCTCGAGGAGGCCGATTCTGCCCTCGACACGCTGCGTGAGATCTGGCGCGTGCTGGCGCCCGGCGGCACGGTGATGCTGGTGGCGCCGAACCGGCGAGGGGTCTGGGCGCGCTCCGATGCCACGCCCTTTGGCAATGGCCGGCCCTTTTCCCGCCCGCAATTGACCCGCCTGCTGCGCGATGCGCTGTTCTCGCCGGTGAACTGGACGGAAGCGCTCTATCTGCCGCCGATGTTCCATGGCTGGGCGCTGCGCTCCGCTCCCGCCTATGAGCGCTTTGCCGCCCGCTTCGCCTCTCCCTTTGCCGGCGTGCACATCGTGGAGGCCTCCAAGCAGGTGTTCCGGCCGATCACGGTGCGTGCCAAGCGGGCGGTGTCGCCGAAATTCACGCCGGTGCTGCTGCCGAGCCCTGCGGGCCGTCTCGCCGATGGGGCGTGACTCCCGGCGTCATTGAAAGGGCTGTCATCCCCGGCAAGCGAAGCGAGGAAAGGGGATCCAGAGGCGAGAAGCCTGCGTCTCATTGGCCCCTTGATCCCAGTCACAAGCAAAGCTTGTGACGATACCCTCGTCCTCTCTAACTGTGCTCGCGAGGAACTTGGCCGGGGATGACAGGACGCTTGCCGGTGGACGGCAGTCTACCGTCTTCTGAGCAGGAACACCGCCTGCTCGCCGAACAGGTTCCAGAACCACCATGGCGCCTGGACCTGGACCGGCTGGCCCGACAGCGTCAGCGCTTCGGCCCGTTCGATCACCGCATCGAGGCTGCGCGCCATCTCGACGAAGTCGCGGATCGAACAGAAATGGATGTTGGGAGTGTCGTACCAGGCATAGGGCAGGTTGTCGGTCACCGGCATGCGGCCGCGGAACATGATCTGGCGACGGATGCGCCAATGGCCGAAATTCGGGAAGGAGACGATGGCACGCCGACCGATGCGCAGCATGTCCTCCACCACTTGGCGCGGCTTGCGGGTGGCCTGCAGGGTCTGCGACAGGATCACATAATCGAAGCTGTCGTCGGGATAGTCGCTCAGGTCGGAATCGGCGTCGCCCTGGATCACCGCGAGGCCGCGGCCGACGGCGGCGTTGACGCCGAGCTGGCTGATCTCGATGCCGCGGCCATCGACATTGCGTGTCGCCTCCAGCAGGGACAGCAATTCGCCGTCGCCGCAACCGACGTCGAGCACGCGGGCGCCGGGGATCACCATGTCGCGGATCTGCAGGAAATCGAGGCGGGTGCCCGGCGTTGATGCCGGGCTACGCTGGGCCGTCATCGTCCTGGTGTCGCGCGGGCGGAACCTGTTCATGCCACGCCTCGCTCGCGGGCCGCGGCGCCGACGAAGCCGCCCACCATGTCGAACAACTCGGGGATGTCGAGCAGGAAGGCGTCGTGGCCTTTGTCGGTCTCGATCTCGACGAAGGAGACGCGGGCGCCGGCCGCGTTGAGCGCATGCATGATCTGGCGCGAAGCGCTGGTGGGAAAGAGCCAGTCGGAGGTGAAGGACGCCACGCAAAAGCGGGTATGCGTGCCCCTGAAGGCGGCGGCGAGGGAACCGTCATACTCGGCGGCGAGGTCGAAATAATCCATCGCGCGGGTGACATAGAGATAGGAGTTGGCGTCGAAGCGCTCGACGAAGCTCAGGCCCTGGTAGCGCAGATAGCTTTCGATCTGGAAGTCGGCATCGAAGGTGAAGGTGCGCGCCGCGCGGTCCTGCAGGTTGCGGCCGAATTTGCGTTGCAGGGCGTCCTCGGAGAGATAGGTGATGTGGGCAGCCATGCGGGCAACGCCCAGACCCTTGGCGGGCCGGATGCCGGCCTCGATATAGTGGCCGCCGCGCCAGTCGGGATCTGCCATGATCGCCTGGCGGCCGACCTCGTTGAAGGCAATGTTCTGGGCGGTATGGCGGGCGGCGCTGGCGATACACAGCGCCGAGAACACCCGTTCGGGATAGGAAGCGGCCCATTGCAGCACGAGCATGCCGCCCATCGAGCCGCCGAGCACCGCGAACAGGCTCTCGATGCCGAGATGGTCGAGCAGCATGGCCTGCGCCCGCACCATGTCGGCGATGGTCACCACGGGAAAGTCGAGGCCATAGGGCCGGCCTGTCGCCGGATTGGTCGAGGCTGGGCCGGAGGAGCCCATGCAACTGCCGATCACATTGGGGCAGATCACGAAGAAGCGCTCGGTGTCGATCGGCTTGCCCGGGCCGACCAAGGTATCCCACCAGCCCGCGCGCCCGGTGACGGGATGGACGCTGGCGACATGCTGGTCACCGGTCAGCGCATGGCAGACCAGCACGGCGTTGGACCTTGCCGCATTCAGCTTGCCCGCCGTGGTGTAGGCGATGCGCAGCGGTGCGAAGTCGACGCCGCTGTCGAGACGGAGCGGTCGTTCCAGGCCGAAATCGATAACCAGGCTGTCATCGGGCTGGTCCGCCTGCTTGCGGGCCAGTTCCGGGAAGCTCGCCCGTAGCTGCTCACCTTCCGACATGCGCCTGTATTTCCCCACCGCCCAAATCGTACGTCGCCTAAGCCGTTCGGTTTGCCGAACGTTTCGTTCGATACATCCTAATATCACGCGGTATTGCAAGTGCAATGGCGTTGCTGGCGGCATCACTCGTGCGTTTTCGCATCTTCCGGTTGCAGGAGCTTGCGAGAGCGCTTTCCAGCACTCGCGGCCACAGCTAGACAGGATGAAATCTCGCTCGATCTGGAGCCCGCAATGCCCAATATTCCACTCACCGCGACGACAGCCGTCATTGTCCTGGCCATTGCGCTGCTGTTCTTCCTGATGAAGATGGTGAAGACCGTGCCGCAAGGCTATAATTACACGGTCGAGCGTTTTCGTCGCTACGCCTATACCATTCAGCCTGGCCTCAACATCGTGCCGCCGATCTTTCATCGTATCGGTGCACGCATGAACATGATGGAGCAGGTGCTGGATGTGCCGACGCAGGAGATCATCACCAAGGACAACGCCACCGTTGCCGTCGATGGTGTCGCCTTCTTCCAGGTGATCGATGCCGCCAAGGCCGCCTACGAGGTCGCCAATCTCAACAGCGCCATCCTCAACCTGCTGATGACCAATATCCGCACGGTCATGGGGTCGATGGATCTGGACCAGCTTCTCTCCCATCGCGACGAGATCAACAACCGCTTGCTCATCGTGGTTGACGCCGCCGCGACGAGCTGGGGCATCAAGATCACCCGCGTCGAGATCAAGGACATCGTACCGCCGGCCGATCTGATCGCCTCGATGGGGCGCCAGATGAAGGCCGAGCGCGAGAAGCGTGCTGTCATTCTCGAGGCCGAGGGCCAGCGCCAGTCGGAGATCCTCAAAGCCGAGGGCCAGAAGCAGGCCCAGGTCCTGGAGGCCGAGGGCCGCAAGGAAGCCGCCTTCCGCGACGCCGAGGCGCGTGAGCGTTCGGCCCAGGCCGAGGCCGCCGCCACCATGGTGGTGTCCGAGGCGCTGGCGCAAGGCAATGTCGCTGCGCTCAACTATTTCATCGCCGATAAATATGTGAAGGCGATGCAGGCTATGGCGACGGCGCCGAACCAGAAGGTGCTCGTTCTGCCGATGGAGGCGACCGCCCTGATCGGTTCGCTCGCGGGCATTGGCGAGATCGCCAAGGCAACCTTCGGGGAGGCCGCGGTGCAAGGCAGACGCCCTGGTTCCGGCGTGCCGCGTACCGGCCAGGATTGAGACCATAGCGTTTTGCGGTTTGACGGAGTCACCAAGAATCGCAAAGACGCGTCGAAACAAAGAGCGAGAGCAAAGTGCGATTCGGAGAAATCGCACTTTGCTCTAGGAGCCGCCCATGAACGAATTTGTGTCCATCAATGTCTGGGGATGGTTCGTGTTGGCCGCCGTGCTGATCGGCCTGGAAGTGCTGCTGCCCGGCGCTTTCCTGATCTGGCTCGGCCTTGCTGCCGCGGCGACCGGGGCCATCAGCTTCTTCTGGCCGTTGAGCTGGCCGCTGGCGCTCCTGCTGTTCGCGGCTCTCGGTGTGGTCTTCGCCTGGATCGGCCGGCATTTCGCCCACAAGGTCGACGCGTCCGACAAGGAGCAGCCCTTTCTCAATCGCCGGGCCGATGCGCTCATCGGCCAGAGTTTCACCCTGGCCGAGCCGATCGTGAACGGCGTGGGGCGAATAAGGGTCGGCGACACGGTGTGGCAGGTCAAGGGGGCTGACGCAGGCGCTGGCGCGCGCATCAAGGTGGTGCGTATCGAGGGAGGATGGCTGGCTGTCGAGGACGTATCGAAACAGGCGTGATGTCCGTTTTCAAAGAGCGGGTATTTTTGAAACTTGCTACGGCTTTGCGGGATAAGGCGCTCGAAGCTCGGTGTGCCGATCTCCAGATCGGCATCTTCTTTCCTCGCAAGCGTTACGTTTCCAAGATGGTCGATCTCGCTCCATTAATTGATGGAGCTGTGGAGATCGACCCTCCTTTCGCGTGCTCATGCCTACAAAATAAGCGCATTTGGGTAGGGAAGCCTGCGATTGGAAGAGCCAGGGCCAATGAGTGCTGTCCTCACACGATCCCCGCCATTCCCCGTATCTGCGCCGGCGTAACGCCATCCGCTCGCAGGACGCGCAGGCTGGTGGAACGGGCGGATTTCGACAGTTTCTCACCATCGGGGCCGAGGATCAGGCCGTGATGATGGTAGATCGGTTCCGGCAGGCCGAGCAGGGTTTGCAGCAGGCGATGCAGACCGGTGGCATGGTAGAGATCCCGGCCGCGCACGACATGCGTGATGCCCTGCAGTGCATCGTCGACCACCACGGCCAGATGATAGCTGGCTGGGAATTCCTTGCGCGCCAGCACCACGTCGCCCCAGCGTTCCGGTGCGGCTGGAATTGCTTCGAAGCCCGCCTCTTGGGGTGACGCCTGCTCCCGCCAGAACAGGGGGGGTACCAAGGCCGCGGCCTTGGCCAAGGCCGTCGTCATGTCGAGCCTGAGCGCAAAGGGCTCTGTCGGGCCCCGTTCGGCTGGGTCGTCCGCCGCGGCGAGTGCGGCGCGGGGATAAAGCGGGGTACCATCGGGATCACGGGTGATCCCGGGATCACGCGGATGATCCGGCCGGTCGATGGCGGCAGCAATCTCCGTACGCGATGCATAGGAGCGGTAGAGCAATCCCATTCCGGCAAGACGGTCGAGGGCCTCGCGATACAGGTCAAAGTGCTCGGATTGGCGCCTCGGCCATGGTTCGAAGGGCAGGTCCAGCCAGGCAAGATCCTCTAGCAGTGCGGCGACGAATTCCGGGCGGCAGCGCGTGGTGTCGATGTCCTCGATGCGCAGCAGCAGGCGCCCGCCGGTTGCCGCAGCCCAGCGCTCGTTCTCGAAGGCCGAGAGCGCATGGCCAAGATGGAGATGACCGGTCGGGCTGGGCGCGAAGCGCAGGACGGGGCGGTTGTTCGATTGATTTGCCACGGGCAGGATGTAACACAGAGGCATGACCGTGATCATCCATTCGCGTGCCGAAATCCTTGCCGGCGTCGAGGCCCTGCGCGCGCTCGATCCCAGGCTGGCAGCGATTCACGATCTGTGCGGCGAGCCGCCCTTGCGCCGCAACGAAGGCGGGCTGGAGGCGCTCGCCTGGATCATCGTGTCCCAGCAGGTCTCCGTCGCCAGCGCCCGGGCGATCTGGGCACGCACCAAGGCGGTGTTCGATCCCTTCACGGCTGAGAGGCTGGTCAGCGCTCCCGAGGCGGATTTCCGCACCGGCGGCCTGTCGATGCCGAAGATCCGCACCCTCAGGGCGCTCGGCCAGGCGGTGCTGGACGGGCTCGATCTCGATACCCTCGCGGCGCTGAGCGCCGATGCTGCCCGCGCGGAGTTGACCAAGGTCAAGGGCATCGGTCCCTGGACCGCCGATATCTATCTGATGTTCTGTCTCGGCCATGGCGATGCCTTTGCCTCGGGCGACCTCGCCTTGCAGGAAGCCGCGCGCATGCTGCTCGAACTCGAAGAGCGCCCGAATGCCGTCGCCCTTTTAGAGATCGCCGAAGCCTGGCGCCCCTGGCGCGGTGTTGCCGCCCGCCTGCTCTTTGCCTATTACGCCAAGATGAAGAATCGGTCGGGTGTACCGATCGACTGATCGCGGGACGCATTTTCGTCACGCGAATCGGTGCTCAGTGCATGCGAGACAAAATGAGGAGACGCGGATGACGACGCTCGACGGACCCCGCCTGCCCGCCCGATCGGGCAAAGCCCGCCAGCTCGTCGTCTTCCTGCATGGCTATGGCGCCGACGGCAACGATCTGATCGACATCGGCCGAGCCTGGCAGGAACTCCTGCCCGACACTGCCTTCGTATCGCCCCATGCGCCCGAGCCTTGTGCGGGAGGTCCCTTCGGCCGTCAATGGTTCCCGCTGACCTTTCAGATTCCCAATGAGCGCTGGCATGGCGTCGAGAAGGCTCGGCCCGTGCTCGATGCCTTCCTGGACGAGGAACTCGAGCGCGAAGGGCTGGACGAGACCGCACTCGCTTTGGTCGGTTTCAGCCAGGGCACCATGATGGCGCTGCATGTCGGGCTTCGTCGCCCCAAGGCGATGGGGGCCATCGTCGGCTATTCCGGCGTTCTGGTTTGTCCGGAAGGGCAGTTGCCCACGGTGATGGCGCCGGAGATCACCGCGAGGCCACCGGTTCTGCTGATGCATGGCGACCAGGACCAGGTCATTCCGCCCTTCGCGCTGCAGTTCTCGCAGGAAGGGCTCAAAGCCCTTTCGGTGCCGGTCGAAGCCCATATGAGCCGTGGGCTCGGCCATGGCATCGACAATCAGGGCCTGCAACTCGGCGGCACCTTCCTTGCGCAGGCGCTGGCCCGGGCCGAATAGGGGGAAAGACCGGTTTGAGGAAAGTGCCACGACCGGAGCATTTTTCCCTCTCCCCCAACGGGAGAAGGGAACTTATAAAGCCCGAACGACGCGCCTTCCTGCGCGGGGTGGCAGCGCTTGGCCTGGGCGCGCTGGCTTCACCCGCCATCGTCAGCCAGGCGCTCTCCTCCTCCGGGGAGCTGAACTATCTCGGCTGGTCGGGTTATGATTTCGGCGCCCTGTTCCGCACATTCACCGAAAAGACCGGTATTACCGTCAATTTCAGCGAGCAGCCCGACCAGGAGGCGATGCTGGCGCAGGCGCGCATCGCCGCCCAGGGTGTGGGCGCCGACATCGTCGAACCCTCCATCGACCGCCTGCCGGAATGGCTGCAGGCGGACCTGCTGCAGCCCTGGAACGATGGCAATGTCAGCCTCGATCTCTATGACAAGGCGTTCCTGACCGGTTCTGCCATGCATAAGGGCCGGCGCTACTTCCTGCCGGTGGTCTGGGGCGCGGAGGCCCTGGCCTATGCGCGCCCAGCCGCACCGCAGACCTATGGCACTGCATCCCTCACCGCGCTTTTCGATGAAAAATATCGCGGCAAGGTCGCGATCAGGCCGTCGACCGGGCTGGCTGCGATGGGCCGGGTGCTGGAGGCCGAGGGAAAGCTGCCGAGGCCTTGGCTTGACGGCTACAAGGACGAGGCCGCCATGCGCCAGCTCTGGGACCTCGCACTGGCCGAGGCGACCAGGCGCAAGGCCGTGATCGGCCAGTTCTGGAGCAGCGAAAACGATGCGCTGGCGGCCTTCCGCAGCAAGGGCTGCACGCTGGGGCTGACCTGGGACACCACGGCGCAGGTGCTCAATGCCGACGATGTCGGCTTCGTGGCACCCAGGGAAGGGGCCTTTGGCTGGCTGCAGGGCTATGGCCTGCTCAAGAATGCGCGGAATGCCGAGCAGGCCCATGAATGGGCCCGCTTCATCGTCACGCCCGAAGCCTCGGCCGCCTACGCCACGGCTTTTTCCGCCAATCCGGCGGCGCGGGGCGCCATCGACCGGCTCGATGCCAGGCTGCGGGATTTCCTCCGGGCTGCCTATCCCGACGATGCTCTTGCGAAGGTCTGGTGGTCGCCGGCGCAGCCGCCCTGGTTCGTCACCTTGCGCAGCGAATACGCGCAGAAATGGCAGGCGGCCTGAGAGGCGACCGGGCACTGGCTTGGAACCGGGCAAGCATCGTCATAATGTGAGGACATGCCAGTCGATCATGATATCCGTCGTGCCGGCCCCGATGATGCGCCGGCGATCAGTGAGATCATCCTCGCGGCTTTACGAGAAACCAATGCCCGCGACTATGCACCTCAGATCATTGCCAGGGTCGAGGAGAGCTTCACGCCCTCGCGGGTGGAAGAGCTGATACGGACACGTAAAGTCCTTGTCGCTCTTGCCGGCGAGCGGATCATCGGGACTGCGAGCCTGGAGGGAGAGTGGATTCGAACGGTGTTCGTCGCTCCCGATGCTCAGGGCAAGGGCGTGGGGCGACGCCTTATGGGCAGGATCGAAGATTTGGCGCGGCATGCGGGTCTTGCAACATTGCAGGTTTCCGCCACCGTGACGGCTGAACGATTCTACAGCAAGCTGGGATTTAAGGTCGTGCGCGATAGTTATCACGGCGATGAACGCACGATCATCATGGAGCGCCGTCTGGTCTCGTTGTGAGCCAGGCTTGGCCGCGAGGATCACACCCCCATCGTCGCGGCGATCTTGTCCATGTTCCTGGCGAGCTTGAGGTCGAGTTCGGTCAGCCCGTCGGCGTCATGCGTGGAGAGTGTGACGTCGACGGTCTTGTAGAC
The DNA here is from genome assembly GCF_056754975.1 of Labrys sp. HAY1-8F. Taxonomy (NCBI): domain Bacteria; kingdom Pseudomonadati; phylum Pseudomonadota; class Alphaproteobacteria; order Hyphomicrobiales; family Xanthobacteraceae; genus Labrys; species Labrys sp. HAY1-8F. Next base: position 3,587,087 of record NZ_JBPGWZ010000002.1, read on the forward strand.
ATTGGACCATTCGGGATGATGGTTGAGCTTTTCGGCGGTGAGGGCGGCCCGCGCCATGAAGCCGAAGGCCTCGTTGAAATTGCGGAAAACGAAGACACGGCGAATCGCGTCGCGGCCCGGTGTCGCGGCCCAGTTGGCAAGCTCGGCCAGCGCGGAGCGGCGTTCGTCATCGTTCAGTTTCGCTTGGGGCATGTCGGCCTCCCTTGATGCGTTATAGCCATGACGGCCATGTCAAGGCTTGGCGGGCAGCAATGACGATGTCAGCGCAGCGCAGCCTCTTCGCGCCGCTGCAACTCATAGGCCTCTTCGACGATATAGGGGCCACCGCCCACCGAATCGCGCGAGGAGTAGAGCACGAAGCGCTCGGCCGTGAAGCTTAGACGGCCGCCGCCGCGCAAGGCCAGCCAGTCGGCGGTGAGACGCGCCGTGGCTTCGCTGCGCAGCCGAGCCAGCGTGATGTGCGGGGTATATTGCCGGTTCTCGATCGGCACGCCGAGGCGGCGAAGCAGGCGCTCCTGCACGGCCTGCAGCTCCATCAAGGGCGGCGTGGGCAATACCCTGGCATAGACCGATTTCGGCCTGCTGCCGCCGAAGGCATCCAGCCCGTCGACGGCGATGTCGACAATGGGCCGGCGAATGCCGTCGAGGGCTTCGGCGACATCGCGCGCCAGCCTGTCATCGATGTCGCCGATGAAGGACAGGGTGATGTGATAGTTCTCGACGTCGATCCAGCGGGCACCGGGCAGGCCACCGCGGAGCGTCGACAACTTCATGCCGATGATGGGAGGGACTTCCAGAGCGGTAAACAGACGCGGCATGGCACTAACGCCGTATGGTTATCGTCGGACACCCAATCCTAATGAGATTTGCCGGCAGGGGGAAAGCGCAAAGCGTCGCGGCCCCCTCCCTGCGGTGGTTTTTTCTGCGGAAAACGAGATGAGGCCCTTTGGAGCAAAGCGAATCTAGGCGGAAACGCTTGTTTGCTCCCCCTCTTTGGTTCCATGCCAATCCAACGGATTGGCAAGAGCGTCTTTGCGGTTCCTGGCGTGACCGCCAAGTCGCAAGACTCTCTTGGGGGGCTCCGGCGGCTTTCACGGGGCTGGGTTCATGTGCAACTGGTGGATGGCATCGATGCGCGCCTCCAGGTCGGCCGGGATGGCGACGTCGATCGAGCCGATGGCCGTCCTGAGCTGCACCATGGTGGTCGCGCCGATGATGGTCGCGGTGGTGAAGGGCCTGGTGTTGGCGAAGGCGAGCGCCATCTGCGCCGGATCGAGGCCATGCTCGCGGGCGAGGTCGAGATAGGCGTCGACGGCGATGTCGGCCCCGGGCTTCTCATAGCGCTGCAGCCGGTTGAAAAGGGCCTTGCGCGAACCGGTAGGCAGGGCTCCGTCTCGGTATTTGCCGGTGAGATAGCCCTGGGCCAGGGCGGAATAGGCGAGCAGGCCGAGCTGCTCGCGCATGGCAATCTCGGCCAGGGCGGTTTCGAAGGTGCGATTGACCAGCGAATAGGCGTTCTGGATTGACTGCATGCGCGCCAGGCCATGCGTCTCGCTTTCCGCGAGGAAGCGCATCGCCCCCCAGGCGCTCTCGTTGGAGAGGCCGATCCAGCGAACCTTGCCTGCCTTCACGAAGCCGTCGAGCACGTCAAGCTGTTCGGCGATCGTGGTTGTTTCGTCGGGATCGCTGGCACGGAAGGCGGTGGGATTGGAACCCCAGGGCATCGAGCGTTCGGGCCAATGGAGCTGGTAGAGATCGATATAGTCGGTCTGGAGCCGGTTGAGGCTCTTGTCGAGCGCCTCCGTCATCTGGGCGCGATTGAGGTGGGTCGGCTCCTGGGCGTCGCGCAGCCAGATCGAGGTGCCCGAGCCGGCAACCTTGGTGGCGAGGATCACCTTGTCGCGCATGCCGCGCGCCTTGAGCCAGTTGCCGATGATGCGCTCCGTCGAGCCGGCGGTCTCGGCCCGCGGCGGAACCGCATACATTTCAGCAGTATCGAAGAAATTGACCCCCTGTTCGAGGGCATAATCCATCTGGGCGAAGCCATCTGCCTCGCTGTTCTGCTCGCCCCAGGTCATGGTGCCCAGGCAGATCACGGAAACGTCCTGGCCGGTACGGCCGAGCTTATGAAATTTCATGAAAAAGGATCCGAGAAACGGGAAGACCCTGTTTGAAGCAAGCGCGACGGGCTTGGCAAGCCCTGGCGGACATTTGCGGGGGTGGCGTCAGCGGTAGAAATCGCTGGGCGGCAGGCCGAAATGCCGGCGAAACATCGCGGTGAAAGCGCTCTGGCTGGCATAGCCGCTGTCATAGGCAACATCGATGATGCGGGCGCCGGCAGCCAGGCGCTCCAGGGCGAAGAGCAGTCTCGCCTGCTGGCGCCATTGGCCGAAAGTGAGCCCGGTCTGGCTGGCGAACAGGCGATGCACGGTCTTGGGCGTGATGCCGAGCCGCCGCGCCCAGCCCTGCGCCGTCTCCTCGCTTTCGGGGTGTGCGATCAGGTGCCGGCAGATGCTGCGCAGGCGGACGTCCGTCGGCATCGGTAGATGCAGCGGCAGGACGTCGAGAAGCTTGAGCTCGTCGAGCAGCAATTGCATCAGCCTTTCGTCGCGGCCGCCCGGAAGATAGCCGAGCGGGATGGCAACGGCGGCGACGATCAGCTCGCGCAGGAGGGGGGAGACGGCGATCACGCAATTATCGGCGGGCAGGGTGGCGGAGATGGTGGGATCGATGAAGACGGTGCGGATCTTCACGTCGCCGCACATGCGCACTTCATGCTCGATACCGCCGACCAGCCAGACGGCCCGGTTGGGTGGCACCACCCAGCTGCCGGCCTGCGAGCGGATGATCATCACGCCCTGGATGGCATGGAGCAACTGCGCGCGCGGATGGGCGTGCCATCCAGTCGAGGACCCATCGGGATAGTCGATCTCCATCGCCACGACTGCGCGTTCGGTGTCGTGGAAGGCGAGGTGGCGGGTGGTACGATCGTCACTCATGTCTCAATCGCAATAGTCAATGTTAGATTAGCGTGAGACGGACTTGGTGAAAAGCGGCAATGTCCGCCCGTTCACGTCACGGGTATGCCATGTCCTCCAAACCCTCCTCCGCCACTCCCCTGTCCTTGCTCTATCCCTCCTCCGCCACTCCCCTGTCCTTGCTCTATCCCTTCTTCGCCATCGTCCTGTGGGCCGGCAACGTCATCGTCTCCAGGCTGTCGGCCCACGCCATCGGGCCCCAGGCCATCACGTTCTACCGCCTCGTGCTGGCGGTCGGCCTGATGACCCTCTTCGTCGGCGTGCCGGCCTGGCGCAACCGGGCGATACTCTGGCGCCATCTCGGTCAATTCGCGGTGCTCGGCTTCCTGGCCATGTGCCTGTTCCAGAGCCTGTCCTATCTCGCCGCCGGCTCGACCACGGCGACCAACATGGCGGTGTTCACGGCGCTGTCTCCCTTGCTGACCGTGGCGCTCAGCGCGCTGATGCTGGGTGAGCGGCCGACCGTCGGCATGGTCGGCGGCGGCGTCATCTCGATCGTTGGCATCGTCTATCTGGTCAGCGCCGGCGAACTCGGCGGCCTCGTGCGGGATGGCGTGCATCCCGGCGATGCGCTGATGCTGCTGGCGGGTCTGGTCTACGCGCTCTATTCGGTGCTGCTCAAGCGCTGGAACCTGCCGGTCTCGGGCTGGCAATCGACCTATATGCAGGCGCTGTGCTCGCTGGCCGTGATGTTCCCGGCCCTTTTGGCAACGCCGGCACCGCTCAGGGCTCTCAACACGGAGACGCTGCCGCTGATCGCCTATGCCGGCTGTGCTGCCTCGGTGGTGCTGCCGGTCTTGTGGATCCGCGGGGTCGAGCATCTCGGCCCCAGCCGCTGTGCCATCTTCCTCAATCTGCTGCCGGTGTTCACTGCCCTCGCAGCCATCGTCATGCTGGGTGAGCCCATCCGCTCCTACCACGTCGTCGGCGGCGGCCTGGTGCTCGCCGGTGTGATTGCGGCGCAGCTGCTGAAGCGGCCGCTGGGTCGGCGGGCGGTGGCGACAGAACTGCCGAAATGAAGGCTGCGTCAGCAGGCGGCGCTAGACGCTTACCGCCTGCACCCCGCGCCCTTCCTCGCCGAAGACCTTGAGATAGCGATCGATCGCCTCCTTGCCGCCCGTGGCCTTGGCGAGGTTGTCGGAGAGCTTCACCGCCGGCTTGCCGTTGACCGAGGTGATCTTGCACACCAGCGAGATCGGATCGAGCAGCGGGATGGGATGCGAGCCGCAGCCGCGGAAATCGTTGGTGAGATTGGTGCCCCAGCCGTAGGAGGGGCGCATGCGGCCGTTGAAGCTCTTATGAGCGGTCTCGATGGAATCGATGTCGAGGCCGTCGGAGAAGATGATCAGTTTCTTGGCAGGGTCGCGGCCCCGCGCCCTGTACCAGGCGATGATCTCCTCGCCGGCCTCCTGGATCGGCTTGGAATCGGGGCGCATGCCCGTCCAGTCGGCCACCCAGTCGGGCGCGCGCTCCAGGAAGGCGGCGGTGCCGAAGGTGTCGGGCAGCACGATCAGCAAATTGCCGTCATAGAAATCGCGCCACATCTCCAGCACCTTGTAGGGCGACTCGCGCAGGCAGCCGTCCTCCTCGCACAGCGCCGCATAGACCATGGGCAGCTCATGGGCGTTGGTGCCGATCGATTCCAGGTCGTTGTTCATGGCGAGCAGCACGTTGGAGGTGCCGACGAAGGCGCTGCCCAGCCCCTCCTTCATCGCCTCCACGCACCAGCTCTGCCACAGGAAGGAATGGCGCCGCCTGGTGCCGAAATCGGAGATACGCAGGCCTTCCAGCTTCTTCAGCCGCTCGATCTTGTCCCACAGCTTGGCCTTGGCGCGGGCATAGAGGATGTCGAGCTCGAAGCGGCCCATGGAGCGGGTGGCGGCCCTGGATTTCAGCTCGTTGATGATGGCGAGCGCCGGCACTTCCCACATGGTGGCCTGGCTCCAGGGTGCGTCGAATTCGAGCACATAATCGCCGTTCTCGATGCGCAGATCGTAGTCCGGCAGACTGAAATCGGCGAGCCAGTCGAGGAATTCGGGCCGGAAGATCTGCTGCTTGCCATAGAAGGTGTTGCCGCGCAGCCAGATCAGCTCGCGCTTGCCGAAGCGCAAAGTGCGGGCGTGGTCGAGCTGGTCACGCAGTTCCTTCTCGTCGATCACCGCGGCGAGGTTGATCGACTTGGTGCGGTTGATCACGGTGAAGGTGGTGCGCACATTCTCATGCCGGGCATGGATGGGCTGCAGCATCAGGAGCTTGTAGAAGTCCGTGTCCAGGAGGCTGCGGACGATCGGGTCGAGCTTCCAGGTCCGATCGTACACCCTCTTGGCAATATCGATATTCATGAAAAGTGCCCCAAAGCCACCATAGCCGGCGAAAGAGCGGACCATGCGTGGATTGAAGGGCAAGATCAAGTAGCGCTGGGAGCGCGGACTTCTCAACGACATGCAGGCACATCGCGACATCCGCTCTTCTTCCGCAAGCTGGTCGTGGCCAAGAGCGGACTGCCGGAGCGGACTGGAAGTCCGCGCTCCGAAGAGGCCCTGCGGCTTTGCTGCGCTTGACGCCCACTGACACCGCCTTCCATAAGTCCTACAAAACAGGGCGCCAAAACGATCGGCGCGCGGCTTTTCGGGCATGGAGACGGGAATGGTGGGCGACGTCGCGGAATCGACCTCGGTGGCGGGGGCGGGCTTGCCCAAGATCGCCTGGGGCAAGGGCCTCGTGCTTACCGATGTCGACGGCAAGCAATATCTCGACGGTTCGGGCGGACCCGCCGTCTATTGCCTCGGCCACGGCAATGAGGAGGTCAACCAGGCGATCAAGGACCAGCTCGATCGCATCGCCCATGGTTATCGCTACAATTTCACGTCCGATCCGCTGGAGGAGTTGACCGAGCGCGTCGGCCGGCTCTGCGGAGGCACGCTCCGGCATATGGTGTTCGTATCCGGCGGTTCGGAGGCGGTGGAATCGGCCCTGAAGCTGGCCCTGCAATACTTCGCGGCGCGGGGCGAAATGAGCCGGCGGCGCTTCGTTTCGCGCGAGCGCTCCTGGCATGGCAACACGCTGGGGGCGCTGGCGCTCTCGGGCTTCCGCGAACGCCGCCTTTCCTTCGAGGGCGCGCTCGTCGACGTGCCGCGCCTCTCGCCCGCCAATGTCTACCGGCCGCCGGCCGGCGTGGTGCCGGCGGATGTTGGCGCGGCCTGCGCCCAGGAACTCGAAGACAAGATCCTGGAACTCGGTCCCGACAAGGTCGCGGCCTTCGTGTTCGAGCCGGTGGTGGGCGCTGCCGGCGGTGTGGTGCCGGCGCCGCCGGGCTATGCCAGGAAAGTGCGAGAGATCTGCGACCGCTATGGCGTGCTGATGATTGCCGACGAGGTGATGTGCGGCGCCGGGCGCTGCGGCACCTGGCGCGCGCTCGAACATGACGGTGTCCTCCCCGACATCATGACGGTGGCCAAGGGTCTGGGCGGGGGCTATCTGCCGCTTGGTGCGGCTGTATATTCCGACAGGGTCGCCGGACCGATCAATGCCGTCGACGGCGGCCCGCAGACCGGACATACCTTCACCGGCCATACCGCCGCCTGCGCCGCCGGCGTCGCCGTGCAGCGCATCGTCGAGCGTGACGGGCTGGTGCAGCGCGTCGCCGTGAAGGGCGAGGAATTCAAGCGCACCCTGGCCGATGCCCTCCACGGCATTGCCCAGATCGGCGATATCAGGGGCCGCGGCTTCTTCACCGGCATCGAGATCGTTGCCGACCGCGACAGCAAGGAGCCCTTCCCGGCGGACAAGGCGCTGTTCCTCAAGATCCGCGCACGTGCGTTCGCCAACGGGCTGATCTGCTACCCTTCGGGCGGCAATGTCGACGGCATCAGGGGCGACACAGTGATCCTGGCGCCGCCCTACAACGCCACCGACGGCGAGTTGAGTGAAATTGCCGGGCGCTTCGCGATATCGCTGCGCCAGGCCCTCAAGGACATTGGAGCATAGAGGCTGTCATGGCGAACAAGGTCATCATTTCCTGCGCGATCACCGGCTCGATCCATACGCCATCGATGTCGCCGCATCTGCCGGTGACGCCGGAGGAAATCGCCGCCTCCGCCATCGAGGCGGCGCAAGCTGGAGCTGCGGTGCTGCATCTGCATGCGCGTGATCCCAAGACGGGCGCACCGACGCCCGATGTGACCGTCTTCGAGCAGTTCGTGCCACGCATCCGCGAGGCTGTTGACGCCATCGTCAACATCACCACCGGCGGCTCGGCCCGCATGAGCATCGAGGAACGCCTGAAGGGGCCAGCGAGCCTTCAGCCCGAAATGTGCTCACTCAATCTCGGCACCATGAATTTCGGGCTTTATCCGATGCTGGACCGGCCGCGCGAGTGGAAGCACGATTGGGAGGTGCCCTTCCTGGAGGCGACGCGCGGCGGCATGTTCAAGAACACGCTGGCCGATATCGAGCACATTCTCACCACCATGGGTCCGCTCGGCACGCGGTTCGAGTTCGAATGCTACGATGTCGGCCACCTCTATACGCTCGCCCATTTCCTCGACCGCAAGCTGGTGAAGCCGCCGCTGTTCGTGCAGACCGTGCTCGGCATCCTCGGCGGCATCGGCGCCAATCCCGACAGTGTGGTCGACATGCGCCGCACGGCCGACAAGCTGTTTGGCAATGATTACGAGTGGTCGATGCTGGCTGCCGGCCGCAACCAGATGGCGCTCGGCACCATGGCGGCAGTGATGGGCGGCCATGTCCGCGTCGGGCTCGAGGACAATCTGTGGATCGGCAAAGGTCAGCTCGCCAGCTCCAATGCCCAGCAGGTCACCAAGATCCGCACCATTCTCGAGGAACTGGGCCTGGCCATCGCTACACCGGACGAGGCCCGCGCCATCATCGGCATCCGGTCGCGCTGATGCGGATCCGTCCCGCCACGCCGGAGGACTGCGATGCCGTCGCGGCGATGGTGGGCGAGCTTGCGGCCTTGTTCGGGGTCAAGGTCGGCACGACGGGTGATATTCTGCGTGCCGAGGCTTTCGGGGTCATTCCCAGCATCGGTATTGTCGTTGCGGAGCCACCGGAGGGGGGCCTCGCCGGCTATCTCGTGCACCAGGACAGTTTTTCGACCTGGCGCGGCGCCAATGGTGTCTTCGTGGTCGACCTCTATGTCGCGCCGCTGCGGCGCAACGAGCATATCGGCATCCGCCTGCTGGCCGAGGCGGCCCGGTGCGGCCGCCAGCGTGGCGCGCGCTTCATGCGCCTCGACCTCGATGCCGGCAATGAGGCGGGGCTGCGTTTCTACCGGCGGCACGGCTTCCGCACGCTCGACCATGATCGCTTCCTGGTGCTGGACGAGCCGGGTTTCATCGATCTGATTGAGAAGAGTTGATTATGAGTGCCATCGAGATTTCCGATCTGCGTGACCAGCCCCATTTCCTCGACGTGGTCGCCGACCGGGTCTGGCGCGCCTGGTGGCAGGAACAAGGGGAGTCTCTCGAAACCGTGTCGAGCCTGTTTGCCGAGAATCTGACGGCTACGGGCACATTGCCGGCCTGCCTGGTGGCACATCGAGGCAATGATTTCGTCGGTACTGCGTCGCTGATAGCCAGCGATCTCGAGGAACGCCCGGCGCTCACGCCCTGGGTTGCCGCCGTGTGGATCGAGCCGGAATTCCGTCGCCAGGGGCACGGTGCCGCCGTCGTGGCGGCGGTGGCGGAACTCGCCTTCCGCCGTGGGTTCGGCCAGGCCTATCTCTGCGCCGAGGTCGACAAGCGCAGCTTCTATGCCGGGCTGGGATGGCGCCTGATGGAAGAGAATATCGGCCCCTTTGCCCTCGATGTCTTCGAGAAGAGGGCCCCCGCACGCTGATTTAGGCATCAAACCAGGCTGTTATGCCATAATGCCGCCTGCAAATTCCGCCATCAGGCCGTAACAGCCTCCGGAGCAGGGCGTTTTCAATGGAAATGCGATTTTGCTTTGGTTCTCCATTTTGACGCGTGTTTTGCGCGTCTTGGTGATTCCACCAAAGCGCAAAACACTCTAGTTTCCCGGCATGTTTCGTTCGCTTTCCCGTTTCCTACTGCTGTGCAGCCTGCTCCTCACGCTTGTCGCCGCCCCCATGGCGGCGAGGGCGCAGGACGCCGAGGCACTGACCGGTTTCCAGACGGGGCTGGCCCTCGACAAGAAGTCGCTGGACGATATCGCCACCCAGCTCGCCACCATTACCGACAATGGCGATGAGGCGCAGAAATCCCTGCAGGATCTGCGGGAGACGGTCAGCAAGAGGCGCACCGATCTTGCCGCCTTGCTGGGCACCATCGTTCCGGTCCGCGACAAGGCCAAAGCGGCGCTCGACGCCTTTCCGCCGCAGCCCAAACCGGTCGATCCGCCCGAGGCCAAGGCCACGACCGAGGCCCGCAAGGCGGCCTCCGATCTGCTCGCCAAGCTGAACGATGTCGCCGCCGAGACGCAAAAGCAGATCTCGCGCGCCGACCAGATCGTCAATACCATCACGGTCCGCCCCTTCAACAATGCGCTGGCCAAGGAGCAGAAGTCGCTTGATGGGGTGGAGGCGGCTCTGACCAGCCTCCCCACCGATCAGGAGAACGCGTCGAAGATCCTGGATGAGCTGCGCAGCACGGTGGATACGGCCATCATCAATCTGTCTGACGTGCAGACAAAGGTCACGCCCATGCGGGACCAGTCCGCGGACAGGCTCAAGAAACTGGGAGAGCCCGATCCGTCCGAAAGTGCCGATATCGCCGAGACGCGCGGTACACAAAAGGATCTGCAAAGCCTGCTTACTGGTGTGCTCAAGGTGGCGGGAGACCAGTCCACGCGAGCGGCGAACCTCTCCAATACGATCACGGAGCGGCAGCGAGAGCAACTCACCGGCCGTCTGCTAAAGAGCGGCAACAGCCCCTTCTCGGGCGAATTCTGGCTTCCGGTGCTGGAAAACCTGCCCAGGGCCGGGGAGACCGCAGGGCGCGAGTTTTCGCGCCACAGCAACTATCTGGTGTCGAAGGTCAATTCCACCACCATCGCCATTTTCCTGCTGACCATCGCCATCGGCTATGCCGTCACGCAGTTCCTGCGCCTGCGCATCCAGCGCTGGCGTGCCCGCCTGCCGCGCAGCAAGCGAGCCTCGCGGCGCTATGTCGCCTCGCTCGATGCGGTGCTCGGCATCGTCCACATCATGCTCGGGGTGCCGGTCGGCATCTTCGTGGCGGTGCTGGCCTTCGATCTTTCAGGGCTGGTGCCGGAAGACGTGATCACCAATTACGGCTCGCGCCTGATTGCTGCCTCTTCAATCGGCTTTGGCCTATGGGCTCTGGCGCAGGCGGTCCTGGCCGAGGGCCATGCCGAACTGCGCCTGCTGCCCCTGAGCGACTGGGCCGTCCGCCGTATCGGGCGGCGCATGGGCTGGCTCGCGGTGGTGCTCGGCCTCTCCATCCTCCTGGACGGCCTTATCCGGTCTCTCCACGCCGATCCTTCCCTTAGCATCGCCCGCGAAACGATTTCGGCTATCTTCTATCTCGCCATTATCGTCTCCCTGCTCATCCGCATCCGCAACGCTCCGCCGACGGTGGTGGACGGGCGCACGCTGGCGCCTGACGAAGACCTGACAGGGCTCGACATTCTCAGGCCGATCGGATGGCTCTCCGTGGTGGTGATGGCCGTGTGCCTTGCCATCGGCTACAGCACGCTCGCGGTCGCGGCGGCGGTCTTCCCGCTGCTGGTCCTGTGCGTGGTGGCAGCGAGCTACCTGCTCACCACTTTGGTCGATTCGGCCCTGACCGAGCGGCTGATCTCGGACGTCGACCGCCGCCGCGCGGTGGCGAGCACCATCGGCGTGACCTCCAAGCAGGTCACGTTTGGGGCGACCCTGCTGTCCGGTGTCCTGCGCTTTTTGATCATCTCCTTCGCCGTCGGCAGCCTCGGACTGCCCTTCGGCCTCTATTCGACCGACATGGCGCCGGCGATCCAGCGGGCCTATTTCGGCTTCAAGATCGGTGAGCTGACGATTTCACCCTCGTCGATCATCAGCGGCATCGTGCTGTTCATCATCATCTGGGCGGTGATGCGGCTGATCAAGGGCTGGCTCGGCAATACGCTGTTGCCGCGTACCTCCCTCGATTCGGGCGTGCAGAATTCGATCGCCACCATCATCGGCTATCTCGGCTTCATCCTCGCCATTTCAGCCGGTCTGTCCGAGGTCGGCGTGAGCTGGCAGAATATCGGCATCGTCGCCGGCGGCTTGTCGGTCGGTCTGGGTCTCGGCCTGCAGGGCATTGCCGGTAATTTCGTTTCCGGCCTGATCCTGCTGGCCGAACGCCCGATCCGGGTCGGCGACATCATCGCCGCTGCCGGTGAGGAAGGCTATGTCCGCCGCATCTCCGTGCGTTCGACCACGCTGGAGACCTATGACCGCGCCACGCTGATCATCCCCAATTCGACCCTGATCACCGGTTCGGTGAAGAACTGGGTCTATGGCAATACCTGGAGCCGGCTGCGCATCGCCCTGACCGTGCTCTATGACAGCGACATCGATGCGGTGAAGGCGGCCATGCTGGCGGCACCGGAAGACGATCCGCGCATCCTGCCGACGCCGCGGCCCCAGGTCTACATGACCTCGATGGATGTAGGGCTCGAATTCGAACTCATCGTGATGGTTGCCAGCATGGAGACGCAGGTTGCGGTCAAGAGCGACCTGCTGGCCCGCATCTTCAAGAATTTCCGGGCCAAGGGCATCCGCCTGCATGGGCAGGGCGCTGCGGCGCCACCACAGAGGGTCATTCTGTTCGAACCCGAACTGCAGGCGGCGCTCACCGCCAAGCTCAAGGGCGACAAGCCCGAGGCGGAGGCTCCTGTCGCAGAGCCCACCGCTGCCAAGCCTTCAACCTCGCCGGCTCCGGCGGGATACTGACCGTGGAGAACTCGATGTCGCGCATGAGGGTGGCTGCGGCCACTTTTCTTGTCTTGGGTGTTGCCTTGGGATTGGGCGGTTGCGCCCTCACGCAAAAGCCCGAAACCGTTTCCTATCAACGCCGCCCCGTATCCTTCAATCCGGCGCAGGCACGCGACTGGCTGACCCGATATCGCCAGAGCAAGGGCCTCACCGCTGTGGCGCTGGATTCGCGCCTGACGGCCTTCGCCCAGAGCCAGGCCAATGCCATGGCTTCGGCCAACCAGCTCTCCCATTCGATCGGAGGCAGCTTCTCCACCCGCGTCAAATCGGCCGGGCTCGACGATTCCAAGATCGGTGAGAACGTCTCCTACGGCACCTATACCGATCTCGACGCCATGAAGCAGTGGAAGAACTCGCCTGAGCACGACGAGAATCTATTGATGCCAGGTGCCACCCGCTTCGGTATCGCCATTGCCAGGGCTGGCGAGCGGGTCTATTGGGCCATGGCGGTTGCCGGCGACCCCTCAAGGCCCGAGGAGGCGCAGGCCTTCGGGGCCGGCCCAGTGGTGCGCGTGGTGCGCAGGCCCACGCGTGTGAGAAGCTCCGGGGGTCTCTTCGGCGGCCTGTTCGGGAGTTGAGTGCGGCATGAGCGGGCCTGACAAGCAGAACTACGACGATACCAGGCGCGACTTCCGCTGGGATCTGCCGGCGCGCTACAATATCGGCGTGGATGTCTGCGATGTCTGGGCCAAACGCGATCCCGACAAGCTGGCCATCCTGCGCCGGCTGCCCGGCGGCGGCAGCGAGCGCATCAGCTATGGTGCCTTGCGCGAGGCCTCCGACCGCTTCGCGTTGGCGTTGAAGCGTCTAGGTATCCGCGAAGGCGACCGCGTCGCGATCCTACTGCCGCAATCGCCGGCGGTGGTGATCGCTCATCTCGCTGTGGCCAAGCTCGGTGCCATCTCCCTGCCACTCGCGGTACTGTTCGGCCCGGATGCGCTGAGCTTCCGCCTGCGTGATTCCGGCGCCAAGGCCGTGCTGCTCGATGAGAGCGGACTCGCCAAGCTGGGCGAGATCGAGGCCAGGCTACCGGATCTGGAGACGGTAATCAGCGTTGACGGGGCCGGCGGCGGCGCGCTCGACTTCCATCGTCTGATCGCCGGGGCCAAGGGCGAGTTGACGCCGGTCGCCTCCAGTCCCGACGATCCGGCGATGATGATCTACACCTCCGGCACCACGGGCCAGCCGAAGGGGGCGCTGCATGGGCATCGCGTGGTGCTAGGCCATATTCCGGGCTTGCGCTTCGCCCATCCCGGCCTCGGCCAGCCCGACGATGTGATGTGGACGCCGGCCGACTGGGCCTGGGCTGGCGGCCTGCTCAACGTGCTGCTGCCCAGTCTGGCTCTGGGCGTGCCGGTGGTGGCTGGCCTTCATGCCAAGTTCTCGGTGGACGAGGTGCTGGGACTGCTCTGGGACTTCAAGGTCCGCAATGCCTTCCTGCCGCCCACGGCCCTGCGCATGCTCCAGGCGGCGCATCAGCCCGGCCAAGTCTATCGCACCCATCTGCGCTCGATAATGTCGGCCGGCGAGACGCTGGGGCCGGGCACCTTTGCCTGGGCCGAGGCGGCCTTCGGCTTTCCGGTTAACGAGCTCTATGGCCAGACCGAATGCAACCTCGTGCTCGGTTCCTGCCATGAGTTGGGCGTTAGCCGGCCTGGCGCCATCGGCAAGGCCGTGCCAGGCCATCGCGTGGCAGTGATCGATGAAGAGGGGCAGGAAAGCCCCACGGACGAGATCGGCGAGATCGCCATACGCGCGCCCGATCCGGTGATGTTCCTGGGCTATTGGGGCAATGCCACCGCCACCACGGCGAAATACCGCGATGGCTGGCTGATGACCGGCGACAAGGCGCGGCGCGACATTGACGGCTATGTGCACTTTGTCGGGCGCAGCGACGACATCATCACCTCGGCCGGCTATCGCATCGGCCCGGGTGAGATCGAGGACTGTCTGATGCGCCATGCCGCTGTCGCCATGGCGGCCGTGGTCGGCATGCCCGACAGCCTGCGCACCGAGATCGTCAAGGCCTTCGTGGTGCTCAAGCCAGGCTTCACGGCGTCCGAGGCCATGTCCGCCGATCTGCAGCTTTTCGTGCGCGAGCGCCTGTCCGCCCACGAATATCCGCGCGTGATCGCCTATGTCGATTCCGTGCCGCTGACCTCGTCGGGAAAGATCATCCGCCGGGCCTTGCGCGAACTCGACTGAGGGAGAAGCTCGATGTGCTTTGCCCTGGTGCCCCAATTGCTCGCAATGCCATAGCGGTTATTGCGAGCACAGCGAAGCAATCCAGGTTTGCCGCACAACGATGGCCGGATTGCCTCGCTGCGCTCGCAATGACGAAATTATTGAATTCATTCGATCCTTTGCGAGGCTTGGTGAAGCCGCTCAGTCGACCTGGAACATGGCGTCGACTTCGACGGCTACGCCGAGCGGCAGTTGCGCCACGCCCACCGCGGAGCGGGTATGGCGGCCGGCTTCGCCGAAGACCTCGACCATCAGATCGGAAGCGCCGTTGGCGACCTTGGGTTGCTCTGTGAAGCTCTCGGCCGAATTGACGAAGACGTTGAGGCGCAGCACGCGCTTGACCCTGTCGAGATCGCCGAGGGCGTTCTGGAGCTGGGCAACGATGTTGAGGCCGGCCATTCGCGCGGCCTGCCGGCCTTCCTCGGCGCTGAAATCGCCGCCGACGCGACCGATGAACTTGAATTCACCGTTCCAGGAGCAGACCTGGCCCGAGACGAAAGCGGTGCCATTGGCGATGACCACCGGCGTATAATTGGCGACCGGTGCGGCGGCGTTGGGCAGTTCGATATGCTTTGCTGCGAGCTGGCGGGCGATGGTTCCGGACATGAGAGCCTCCTTAAGGCCTTGAGATTCGGGCGCGGTGCTGCAATGGGCGAATGTCGTGGCCGGGCTCATATCGCCGACAACACTTGCGCGAGCAGCGGACGGGAGATGTTGGCGCCCGTCATCACCAGTCCGACGCGCTGTCCTCCCATCCGCGCGCGCTCCTGCAGCAGCGCTGCGAGTGGCGTCGCGGCAGCGCCTTCGGCCAGATTATGCGTATCCTCGTGATAGGCCCGCATGGCCAGGCGGACCTCGTCGTCGCTCACCGTCACGATGCGATCGGCGCCGCGGCGGATGATCTCGAGAGCATCGGCCCTGGGAACGCGAACCGCTACGCCATCGGCGATGGTCTGCGCCGTCTGCGTGCTGACCACCTTGCCGGCCTCGAAGGAGAGGGCGTAGGCCGCGGCATGGCTGGAGACGACACCGACGATCCTGGTCTTCAGGCCGAAGAGGTCGCGCGTACGGATCAGGCCGCATATACCCGAACCAAGGCCGATCGGCACATAGACGGTATCGACCTCCTGCACGGCCTCGAAGAATTCATAGGCCCAGGTGGCGACGCCGCGGACGAGATCGGGATGGAAGGGCTCGATCAGATGGAGCCTGCGTTCGCGGGCAAGACCCTGGGCGATCTCATAGGCGGCGCTGAAGTCGTGGCCGGCTTCGATCAGCTCGGCGCCGAGAGCCTTGATCGCGGCATTCTTCTCCGGATTGTTGTTCTCGGGCACCACGATCGTCACCTGGAGGCCGGCACGCCGGCCGGCAAAAGCCTGGCTCAGCCCGTGATTGCCGACGGTTGCAGTGATCACGCCTGATGGCACCGGGCCATGGCGTCGCGCCAGGAGCGCATGAGCCAGCACCAGGCCACCGCGCATCTTGAAGGCGCCGGTCGGCAGGTGGTTCTCGTGCTTGACCCATACTTGCGCGCCCGTGCGCTGGGCGAGCAGGGGCCATTCGATCTGCGGTGTCGGCTGCACCACCCGCCGCACGATGTCGCGTGCCTCGGCCAGTGCATTGAAGCCAAATCTATAGGCGTCGGCATTCGAGCCGATCTCTACATTGGAGGTGATCATCATTTCCTCATTTGGTGACGAATACTGAAATTTTATCTATTCTTGAATGTCGAATATTAGGTATCGTTGCCTGGAAAACTCTCGTCGCCAAGTGCCGATTGCTCAACAATCTATTCTAAAATGGAATACATGCATGATTCCCCGCCGCCTGCTGCCGTCGATCGCGCTGCTGACCTCCTTCGATGCGGTCGCCCGCACCGGCAGCGTCACCGCCGCTGCGCGAGAGCTGAACCTGACGCAGGGCGCGGTCAGCCGGCACGTCAAGGCGCTGGAGGAACAGCTCGGTGGGGACCTCTTCGTGCGAGAGCGGCTGACGATGCGACTGACCCTGGCAGGCGACAGCTATGTGCGCGAAGTGCGCGATGCCCTGCGGCGGATCAGCATCGCCTCGCTGAACTTTCGGGCCAATCCCAATGGCGGCACGCTCAATCTGGCTGTGTTGCCCTTGTTCGCCATGCGCTGGCTCGCACCGCGCTTGCCGGCCTTCCGGCAGGCTCATCCCGAGATCATCCTCAACCTGGTCACTCGCCTCGACCAGTTCGATTTTCGCGCCGAACCGCTGGATGCGGCCATCCATTTCGGCAAGGCGCAGTGGCAGGGGGCCGAATGCGCCTTCTTGCGCAAGGAGGAGGTGATGCCGGTCTGCAGCCCCGATCTGCTGGCCCGGTTCGGCTTCTCCTCGGCGCAGGATCTGCGGGCAGCTCCGCTCCTCATCCTGGTCTCACGCCCGGACGCTTGGGAAAAATGGCTGAGCGCTGAGGGCGCGCCCGCCGAAGGTGTCCACGGCATGATGTTCGACCAGTTTGGCACCCTTGCCAGTGCTGCCACCGCCGGTCTCGGCATTGCCCTGCTGCCGACCTTCCTGATCGAGGAGGAATTGCGCCGCGGCGAGTTGGTGCCGGCCCTGGACCGGACAAGCCCCAGCGAGGACAGCTATTATCTGGTCTGGCCGCCGGAGAGGGGACTCCATCCACCGCTCGCCCGGTTCAAGGCCTGGCTGATCGCCGAATGCGCCAGAACCTGAAGCCGGCGGCGGGTGAGGGTGCAACACTCGTATTCTGAAACGGAATGGATCCTTGAAAATCCATGACTAGGAATGGCTCCGGTCTTGAATAAAGATCGAACGTCTTGATGGTGTATTTCAACGAAAGTCAACCCATTTTGAATTGAACTGACGCGTGGAGCCATCCGAACAAGTAAGACCTCAAATCTCGTTTTCGAACCGGATGGAGTACCTGCATGGCCGATACGCATGGGCTATGGAAGACGACGGCTGCGCCCATCCGCCCGTTCCCTTCGCTGTCCAACGCGGTGAAGGCGGAGGTCGCGATCATCGGCGGCGGCTATGGCGGCCTATCGGCTGCATTGCGATTGGCCGAGATCGGCGTGGATGTCGTCCTGATCGAGGCCGAACAGATCGGGTTCGGAGGAGCCGGGCGGAATTCGGGCCTGGTGAATGCGGGGCTATGGGTCATGCCAGACGAGATCGTCCGGCGTCTCGGTCCCAGTCACGGCGAGCGCCTGATCGACTGCCTGGGACAAGCTCCGGCCCGTGTCTTCGATCTGATCGCGCGGCATGGCATCGCCTGCGAGGCCGAGCGCAACGGCACGCTGCATTGTGCCGTCGGAGCCGCAGGCCTGGCCGAGATCGAGGAGCGCGCACGGCAATGGGCGGTTCGCGGCATCACGATCAACCGCCTGGCAGCCCTGGAAACGGTAGCCCGCACGGGCAGTCCGTGCTTCGCTGGCGCGTTGGAAGACCGACGGGCCGGAACCATCCAGCCCCTGTCCTATGCGAGGGGGCTGGCCACCGCCGCCTCCCATGCCGGCGCCCGCATTTTCACCGCCAGTGCTGCGCGGCGGCTGGTGCGCCGCGACCGGGCCTGGTGTATCGCCACCGACCGGGGCTCGGTATCCGCATCATGGGTACTGGTGGCCGGCGAAAGCTACAGCATCGGCGCCTAGGCGCCGCAGCGCGAGGCTCAGCTCCGCCTGCCTTTCTTCAATGTCGCGACGGTGCCGCTGGGCTCGGAGCAGAGACGGACGATACTGCCCTCGCAACAGGCCCTGATCGATACGCGCAGGCTGATCTCCGCCATCCGGCTCGACCGGGAGGGACGGCTGATCATGGGCTCGGTCGGGGCGCTGAGGGGCCCAGGGGGCCCGATTCATCGGGCTTGGGCGAGGCGGATGCTGGCGAAAGTCTTCCCTCACATCGGGCCTCTCCAGCTGGAGACGGCCTGGCAGGGCGTCATCGGCATGACAGGGGACCATTTGCCCCGAATCGAATGGCTCGGCGAGAACATGCTGGCGATCGGCGGCTATAATGGTCGTGGCATCGCACCCGCTACGGCCTTCGGCATGCTGGCGGCCGATTTCATCGCCGGCGCGGTCGGTGAAGCGGATCTGCCACTACCGATCGGCCAACCGGAAAGACGGCGGTTCAGGCGATGGCGGGAAGCCGGCCTCGAGTTCGGGGCGGCGGCAGCACATCTGGCCGATCAACGGTTCTGATCGCCAAAACAAAACCGGCCGGGGAGGACCCCGGCCGGCGCAATCGGTACCAAACTCTTCCGGGATCAGCGGCGGTCGCCGAGCAGGCGCAGCAGCATGATGAAGAGGTTGATGAAGTCGAGATAGAGCGTCAGCGCGCCATGGACGGCGAGCTTCTCGCCCTCGTCACGGCTGAAGCTGTGCGCGTTGTCCACATAGAGCGACTTCAGCATCTGGGTGTCGTAGGCAGTCAGGCCTGCGAAGATGCCGACGCCGGCGACACTGATCGCGAAGGTCAGCATGCCCGAGGGGAAGAACAGGTTGACCAGGCTGGCGAGCAGCAGGCCGATCAGGCCCATCATCAGGAAGGCGCCGAAGGCCGACAAATTACGCTTGGTGGTGTAGCCGTAGAGGCTCAGGGCACCGAAGCTGGCAGCCGAGATGAAGAAGACGCGGGCGATCGAGCCATGCGTGTAGACGAGGAAGATCGTCGACAGCGACAGACCCATCAGTGCCGAGAAGACATAGAACAGAACGCGCGTGGTCTGAACCGAGCGACCTTCCGTTCCCATGTTCATCCAGAACACCATGCCAAGGGGAGCAAACGCGACCACCCACTTGAAGGGGGAGTTGAACAGGAACATCCCGAACGAGTTCAGCTCGACGATCTTGCCCGCCTCGTTGACCACGATCCCCGAAGCCATGTAGGCGCCGAGCGCCACCAGGCCGGTGATGGCCACGCCGAGGGTCATGTGGTTGTAGACCGCGAGCATGAACGCGCGCAGGCCCTGATCGATCGCCGGTGCTCCGGCGCGGACGTCGGAGACGGTGCCGGCCGAGAAACGAGGATCATTGAAAGCCATGTGTCTCTCCAAAAGCGGCACTTGCCGCAGAAGCTACCATCTATGTAGTGCTTCCGATTGAAACAGTTAAGTGAATTGCTTGCAATGTTGCCGGCATGCAGCCCTGGGGCGATCGACCTTCGCTCCCTGAACTTCAGCCTCAACGCCTGCTTTTCCAAACACCTGCCGTTCCAGCCTAGAGGCTGCGCAGGTGCGAGGCCGGTTTCTGGCGCAGGATGCGCCAGGTGCCGGCCAGTCCGAACAGGATGGTCAGCGCCAGGGCCCCGAAAGCGGCGCCGAAGGCCGGTCCGGCCAGGAAGGTGAAGCTGAAATTCATCAGATAGGTGACGATCAGCCAGGCGCAAGCCGTGCCGGCAACCACGCCGAACAGGGCGGTGGCGAGGCCCAGCAGGCCATATTCGAGAATGAAGGCGAACAGGATGCGCCCGCGCGTGGCGCCGAGCACCTTGAGGATGACGGCATCGTAGAGCCGGCTGCTCTGCCCAGCGGCCAGAGCCCCGGCCAGCACCAGGATCGAGGCGACCAGGGCGATGGCGGCGGCGGCCCGGATCGCCATGGCGAGCTGGCCGGCGAGATCGGCGAAGCTCTGCAGCGCGTCCTTGATACGCACGGCCGTCACCATCGGGAAGGCATCGGCGACTTGCTTGAGCAGGCCGAGCTCGACGGCATCACCCGCCCCATGGGGGAAGGTCAAGGTGGCGATATCCGTCACCGGTGCGCCCTTGAAGGTGTTCGGCGAATAGACCAGCACGAAATTGATGCCGAAATTCTGCCATTCCAGCTTGCGCAGCGCCCCGACCTTGGCGGTGATGTTGCGGCCGAGCACATTGACGGTGATGGGATCCCCGACGCCGAGGCCGAGGCCGTGCGCGACCTCCTGCTCCAGGGAGACCAAGGGCGGACCGGTATAATCGGGACCCCACCATTGCCCCTCGACCACGCGTGAGCCTGGAGGCACCGCATCGGTGAAGGTGACGCCGCGATCGCCGCTCAGTACCCAGGCGATGTTCGGCGGCGGCTTGATCTTCTCCGCCGGCACGTCCTTCACGCTGACGATACGCCCGCGCAGCATGGGAACGCGCTCGCTGGTCGCCTGCGGAGCGGCCTGCTTGAGGAAGGCGTCGAAGCGGGGCGCATCGGTGCGGCGGATGTCGACGAAGAAGAAGCTCGGCGCCTTGTCTGGAATGGCGGCGGAGAGCTGGTGGCGGATATTGCCGTCGACCAGGGTCAGCGCCACCAGCAGGCACAGGCCCAGGCCGAGCGACAGCACCACGGAAGGCGTGGCTGCACCGGGGCGGTGGATGTTGGTGACAGCCAGGCGCAGCGGCGTGTTGTGCGGACGGGGCAGCCGGCGGGCCAAAGCCATCAGGAGGCTCGCCACCACGCGCAGCAGGATGAAGGCGCCGAGCGCGGAGCCGACATAGACCAGGGCGACCCTGCGGTCGGCAGCGAAGAATACGGCCAGGGCGATCAGGGCTGCGACGGCCAGCCCGGCCGGGATCAGCACAGTCGGGGCGGGCCAGCGCCGTGTCGGGGCGATGGCATCGCGGAACAGCGCTGATACGGAGATGTCTCTGGCCCGTCCCAGCGGCAGCAGCGAGAAGGCGAGGGCGGTGAGCAGGCCATAGAGGGCAGCGAGCGCCAGTCCCGCCGGGTTGAGCACCGGCGTGATCGGCAGTGGCAGATAGTCGGCAAAGCCATAGGCCAGGATGAAGGGCAGGGCGGCGCCGGCGGCAAGGCCGATGACGATGCCGAGGGCGGCCAGGAGCAAGGTCTGGGTGAGGTAGATGCCGGTGACCAGATTGGCGCCGGCTCCCAGCGTCTTCAGCGTGGCGATGCTGTCACGCTGGCGCTCGACGAAGGCCCGCACCGCGTTGGCGACGCCGACGCCGCCCACCAGCAGGGCCGTCAGCCCGACGAGGGTGATAAACATGGTGAAGCGCTCGATGCCGCGGCGGAGTTCCGGTGAGGCGTCGTCACGGGTTCTCACCTCCCATCCGGCCTGGGGAAAGGCTTCATTGGCCTTCTGCCTGATGGCATCCGGCGAGACATTCGGGGGCAGGACAAGGCGATAGCGCCAGCGGATCAGCGATCCCGGCTGGATCAGGCCGCTTTCACGCAGGGCATCCAGGGTGATCATCAGCCGTGGCCCGAAGGAAATGCCGCCGGCGATCTTGTCTGGCTCGCCGATGAGGCGATCGGCCAGGGTGACGCTCAGATCGCCGACGGTGACGCCGGCGCCCGGCTGCAGGCCGAGCCGGGCGAACAAAGCGGCGTCCGCGGCTGCCTCGACCCGGCTGCCCTGGCCTCCGATGGTTGATGACAGCGCCTTGCCCTGGCCGAACTCGACCGCGCCGAGCAGGGGATAGGCCTGGTCGACCGCCTTGATCTCGACCAGGGCGGTTTGTCCGTCCGGCGTCCGCGCCATGGCCCGCGTACTCGCCGCGATCGAGAGGCGGCCCTGCTGACCGATGAAGGCGAGTTCCTCGGGACTGGCTTCGCGGCCCACCAGGGTGAACTCGATGTCTCCGCCATTGATCACCCGGCCCTGGCTGCGCAGCCCGTCTGACAGGGCGCTGGAGATGGCGTCGACCCCGGCGATCGCCATGACGCCGAGGGCGAGGCAGGCCAGGAAGATACCGAAACCGCGGATACCGGCGCGCAATTCACGCAGGGCAAAGCGCAGGGGAAGGGGAAGCGAAGACAGGGACATCGGTGATGTTGAGCGGAAGGACAAGGCCGAATCAAGGCAAAGTGGGGGCGCGCTCCGTTTACCGCAAGCCGTGCGTACCGTGATATTGCGCGAGGTCGTGGCAGGCATGATATAGGCTTCATCATGACCATGACCGCGCCAGTCGCGCTGACGGAGCGCCAATGCACCCTGATCGCCAGGGCGCTGGCCGAGCCGCGCCGCTTTCAGATGCTCAAGGAAATCGCCGGGCAGGGCGGCTCGATGGCCTGCGCCTGCATGCTGCAGAAGCATGAGATCACGCCGGCGACCTTCTCCCATCACATGAAGGAACTCGAGAACGCCGGTCTCATCGAGATCGTGCGCGAGGGCAAATTCGCCACTCTCGTGCTCAAGCGCGAGATGCTGGATGCCTATTTGCGCGAGCTGGCCAGCCTTTAAGCCTGCGGACGCCTGCCCATCGATGACCGAAAGGGACCCGTGGCAATCGTCCAGCAGAATTTCCCATCCCCTCGATCTTGTTTCGTTTCGATGATTATCTAAATATCGAAACATCGTCATTCGAACCAAGAGACATTCAATGAGCAGATTGGCAGGTAAGGTGGCCGTGGTGACCGGTGCCTCGAAGGGTATCGGCGCGGGTATCGCAAAGAGCCTGGCGGCCGAGGGCGCCGCCGTCGTGGTGAACTATGCCTCGAGCCGGGACGGAGCCGAGAAGGTCGTCGCCGAGATCACCGCCAAGGGCGGCAAGGCGATCGCCGTCAAGGGCGACGTCTCCAAGGCGGAGGAGGTGAAGAAGATCTTCGCGGAGGCCAGGCAGGCCTATGGCCAGCTCGACGTGCTGGTGAACAATGCCGGTGTCTACGCTTTTGCACCGCTTGAAGAGGTGACGGAAGCCGAGTTCCATCGCCAGTTCAACACCAATGTGCTTGGGCTGCTGCTCGCCAGCCAGGAGGCCGAGAAGCATTTCGGCCCCGAAGGCGGCAGCATCATCAATATCGGCTCGGTTGCGACCGACGTCAATTTCCCGGCCACGTCGGTCTACACCGCCACCAAGGGGGCGGTGACCTCGATCACGCGGGTGCTGGCCAAGGAACTCGGCCCCAAGAAGATCAGGGTGAATTCGATCAACCCTGGCATGGTGGAGACGGAGGGCGTGCATGCCGCCGGCTTCATCGGCGGCGATCTGGAGAACCAGACCGTGGCCCAGACGCCGCTGGGACGCATCGGCCAGCCCGGCGACATCGCGCCTGTCGCGGTCTTCCTGGCCTCGGGCGAATCCGGCTGGCTGACCGGTGAGGTGCTGGCCGTCTCCGGCGGTGTCCGATAAGCATCGAGACAGGGAAGGGCGGAACGCCGGCTAGAGTGTTCCGCCCTCGATGCATCCAATTCCGTGATCGGGACCGGTGCTCTAGGGGGCGGTTCGCAATGCCCGGCTGAATCCGGCCACCATCCTTTCGATCAAGTCGGCGTGGACAGCCTGTCGTGACCGGCCCCCGCCGTCCGAGCAAATCGGATCCCCCACATTCTCCGCCTCGGCGATCTGTGCCGCGCCCGGCTTGCACAGCGCGAACATGCTGTAGTGGCTGGCATCCGCGATCGTCGCATAGGTCGAGACGGGGATGGCTTTTGCGACCCCTGCGGCCTGTGCCGTCAGCGGAATGCTTTCGGCCCGGCCGAGATTGACGAGGGCAACCGGGATGTCGATGCTCGAAAAACTTGCGAAGTCGAAGACATCGATAGGAGCCGGGTCGATCGCCATGGCAAAGCGGATGCGCCTGTCCCGACCATTCCGGCCAGCCGGTTGCAGATCCAGGGCGTGAAGGTCGACGCCGCTTTGCCGGACCCAATCGCAGAGGGACGGATTCAGCCGATCGGTGTCGCAATAAGCAGCCAGGAGCTTGGGATCGATACGGGCGCCGGCCAGGGCCAGCGCCGTATTGCCGCCCATGGAGAGGCCGAGAACGCCGATGGTGTCGGTGTTCAAATGATCCTTGAAGAAGGGCTCCGCCTCCATCGCATCCAGGCTGTCGCTGATATCGGCGGGCCTGAGCCAGAGTTTCATCGTCTCCGCGGCGGATCTGTTCGCCCCGGTATTGCCGGGATGGGTGGGAGCCGCCACCACGAAGCCTTGCTCCGCCAAAGGGGCCGCAATCCAGCTCAGGGCTTGGGCATTGCCGGCCAGGCCGGCCCCATGGGAGAGCAGTATCAGCGGAAACTTCCCCGGCACGATGGGGGCGTTGCGCCGTGCGGGCGTTCCCGTGAAGAACACGCCGTCACCGACCACGACAGGCTCACCGCCAGGCTGCGCAGGATACCATACCGTTACCTCGAGATCGGTGCCGCGCTCCCTGGAAGGAGCGGCAATCCAGCGGACGCCGGCACCGCCATCGGCGGCCGGCGCCTGCTGCGCCATCATCGTGGCGCAAAGGGCGACAGCCCAAACCATGATCCATGCCTTCATCGAAATTCTGGCCCCGTGGTCGCATGCCTGCAAATGCATCGAGATACGGGTAGGGGCATGTTTCGCCGCCAAGCGCGACCTCGATCGCGTTCAGCTACGCCCGGAATGCGTTTCAGGAAACGCGGCCGGGCCAACTTACTGGCGGGAACGCCTTGGTCGATGCGGCGCAGGGGACCGCCTTCTTCAGGGATGCGGGGGTCTTGCGGCGTGCGCTAACCACCGTCAGCGAGATCAAGAGCGCTTAGAGGATGAGACGTTTGAGAAAATGCGCGGCTATTGTCATATCCCGGCGCCGAGGAGCCCTCAATCCTCGCTGGTCAGCCGTCTCAGGCCGGACTGGCTTTCGGCTATCGTCGGATCCTGGCTCAAGGCGGCCCTATAGTCGGCGATCGCCTCTTCGCGCCGGCCCAGGGCTTCGTAGATATGGGCGCGGGTGTCGAGAATGGCGGCGTCATTCGGTTCGGCCTTGAGAGCGGCATCGGCATCCGGCAGGCCTTCTTCGGCGCGCCCGAGCTTGAACAGGGACCAGGCCCTCAGATTCCGTACCGCGGCGTTGTCGCGCCCGCCCTTGATGGCGATATCGACATCGCGCAATGCGGCGACATAGTCGTCGCGCTGGGCGAGGATACTGGCACGCAGGAGAAGGGCATCCAAATTGCTTGGGTCAGCGGCGAGCGCCTGGTTGGCCCGATCCTGCAGATCGTCGAGGCGACGCGTTGTCAGCCCCTGGCGATCGGTACCGAATTGCCAGGCCAGCGAGGCTGTGTTGCCGAGCCCGAAGGTCAGAGACAGGAAAGCGAGGCTCGCCAGCGTAAAGGCAAGGCGACGAGGCTCCTGGAAGGGACCGATGCGCCGGGTGATGAGCATGGCCGCAGCCAGGCCGCCGAGAAAGCCGCCGAAATGGCCGGCATTACTGATACCGGGATTGAGCAGCCCATAGAGGAAATTGAGGGCCGCCCAGAAGGCGGCGTTGGTCATCAGGGCCCGGCCGAAGGCGTCGCCGCGTCGGGCGCCATAGAATAGGATGGCACCGAGCAGGCCGAACACGGCCCCGGAAGCACCGAGGGAAGAGGGTTCGCCCCACAGCACCGAGGCGGCTGCTCCGGCAATTCCACCGATGGCATAGATCACGAAGGCCTGCAGCCGCCCATAGCTCCGCTCCACCATCGGCATGACCTGCAGCAGCGAGAACAGGTTCAGCGCCAGATGGGGCAGGCTGGCATGCAGGTAGGGCGCGGTGAACAGTGTCCATAGTCGCCCCTGCATGAAGGGGACTTGGCCGCCGGTGCCGAGCGTGTAGAGGATCTCCTGGGATGGCTGCCAGAGTATCCGCCCCAGATTTTCGGGCGAGCCCGCGAACCAGGCCGTCGCCAGCACCGCAACGAGATAGAGCCCGCCGCAGATCGCGCCCAAGAGATAGGCCAGGGGCATCGGCCCGAACAGGGCCCGATGCCAGAGGGATTGCTGTCCGGAGCTCACGCCGCCGCTCGGCGCGAGCCCGACGACCCGGTCTCCTCGAAGAGTTCGGCGAGCTTGTCGGTCATGACGCCGCCGAGCTCCTCGGCGTCGACGATGGTAACGGCGCGCTTGTAGTAGCGCGTGACGTCATGGCCGATGCCGATGGCGATCAGCTCCACCGGCGAGCGGGTCTCGATATCCTCGATCACCCAGCGCAAATGGCGCTCCAGATAGTTGCCGGTGTTGACCGACAAGGTGGAATCGTCGACCGGGGCGCCGTCTGAGATCACCATCAGGATGCGCCGGCTTTCGAAGCGCCCGAGCAGGCGCTGATGGGCCCAGGCGAGCGCCTCACCGTCGATGTTCTCCTTGAGCAGGCCCTCGCGCATCATCAGGCCGAGATTCTTGCGGGCGCGGCGCCAGGGCGCATCGGCCGATTTGTAGACGATGTGCCGGAGATCGTTGAGACGGCCCGGGGAGGCCGGCTTGCCTGCTTGCAGCCAGCTCTCGCGGGACTGCCCGCCCTTCCAGGCCCTGGTGGTGAAGCCGAGAATCTCCACGCGCACGCCGCAGCGCTCCAGCGTGCGCGCGAGGATGTCAGCACAGGTCGCCGCCACCGTGATCGGGCGTCCGCGCATCGAGCCGGAATTGTCGATCAGCAGCGAGACCACCGTGTCGCGGAAATCGGTGTCGCGCTCGTGCATGAAGGAGAGGGCGGAGGTCGGATCGATGATGACGCGCGACAGTCGCGCCGGGTCGAGCATGCCTTCCTCGAGATCGAAATCCCAGGAGCGATTCTGCTGGGCCATCAGGCGGCGTTGCAGCCGGTTGGCCAGGCGTGCCACCACGCCCGACAGGCTGGAAAGCTGCTTGTCGAGATAGGCGCGCAGGCGATCGAGCTCCTCGGGGTCGCACAGATCGGGCGCCTCGACGATCTCGTCGAAACGGGTGGTGAAGGCGCGATAGTCGCTGGCCCGCCGCTCGTTGTCGCGATGCTCGGGCGGCCGCCAGGGCTGGGCAGCCTCTTCGGCGTCGCCGGTCTCGGTGTCGTCGGGCATGTCGGAGGAGGGCGACTCGGCATCCTGCGTCTCGCCGTCCTGGGAATCCTCGTCCTCGGTCTCGGTTTCCTCGAGCTTCATGGAGTCGGAATCGTCCTGGACCTCGCCCTGGTTCTCCTGGTTCTCGCCCTCCTGCTCGCTCTCGGCGTCATTGTCGCGATCGTCGGAGTCATCCGTGTCGGCCTGCGCCTCTTCGGACAGGCCCATATGGGTCAGGAGGTCGTTCATGGCGCGGGCGAAGGCGCGCTGGTTCTCGATCACGCTGTCGAGGCGCGCCAGATCCTTGCCGGCCTTTTCCTCGATGAGCGGGCGCCACAGATCCACCAGCTTGCGGGCCGGCTCCGGCGGAGCGAGGCCGGTCAGCTTCTCGCGCACCATCAAAGCGAGGGCATCCTCGACCGGAGCCTCCTCGCGGGCGCGGATGTCCTCATATTTGCCGCCGCGGAAATAGCGGTCCTCCAGCATGGCGGTGAGGTTGTTGGCCACGCCCGTCATGCGGCGCGAGCCGATCGCCTCGCAACGGGCCTGCTCGACCGCATCGAACACGCTGCGCGCCTGCTCGTTCTGGGGAGCATGCCGGCGATGGACGGCCGGATCGTGACAGGCGAGCCGCAGGGCCATCGCATCGGCCTGGCCGCGCACGATGGCCGCGACATGGGCGTCGAGCTTGCGCGGCGGCTCGGCAAGGCGCGCCTTGTCCGCCATCAGCATCGGCTTTTCCGAAGCGAAGGTCACTTCGAGATCCGGCTTGCGGGCTATGGCGCGCAGGGCTCCGGCCACCGAACGCTTGAATGCGTCGTTGGGAACATCCTTGGGCTTTTCGCCGGGCTTGCGGTTTGTCGTCATGATCCCTGTCGATCCTGGGAGCGCGGGCGTCAGCGCTGTTGGTGTGCCGGTCTTCAGACCGGCATTTCTTGCCCGCGCCGCTGCAATGCCGGTCCAACTCCATCACTTGATGGGGCTGGGTAGACCGGCACACCCGATGTTACGTCAGCGCGACGTTCACCGAGCTCTCGGCCAGCTCCGCGCCGAAAGCGCGCTGGTAGAACTCGGCTACGAGGCTGCGTTCGAGCTCGTCGCACTTGTTGAGGAAGGTGACGCGGAAGGCAAAGCCGATATCGTGGAAGATATTGGCGTTCTCGGCCCAGGTCAGCACCGTACGCGGCGACATCACGGTGGAGAGGTCTCCATTCATGAAGGCATTGCGGGTGAGATCGGCCACACGCACCATCTTGTTGACGATGTCGCGGCCGTTCGGGCTCTTCTGGTAGTGCTTGGCCTTGGCCAGCACGATGTCGACTTCCTTGTCATGCGGCAGATAGTTCAGCGTGGTGACGATCGACCAGCGGTCCATCTGGCCCTGGTTGATCTGCTGGGTGCCGTGATAGAGACCGGACGTATCGCCGAGGCCCACCGTATTGGTGGTGGCGAACAGGCGGAAGGCTGGATGAGGGCGAATCACGCGCTTCTGGTCGAGCAAAGTGAGCTTGCCGGAGATTTCCAGCACGCGCTGGATCACGAACATCACGTCGGGGCGGCCGGCATCATATTCGTCGAACACCAGGGCGATGTTGTTCTGCAGGGCCCAGGGCAACATGCCGTCGCGGAATTCGGTGACCTGCTTGCCGTCTTTGAGAACGATGGCGTCCTTGCCGACGAGGTCGATACGCGAGACGTGGCTGTCGAGGTTGATGCGAACGCAAGGCCAATTGAGCCGGGCGGCGACCTGCTCGATATGGGTCGACTTGCCGGTGCCGTGATAGCCCGTCACCATCACGCGGCGATTATGGGCAAAGCCCGCCAGGATCGCCAGGGTCGTCGGCTTGTCGAAAAGATAATCGATATCGAGGTCCGGAACGTGGTCGGAGGACTGGGAATAGGCCGGTACTTCGAGATCCGTGTCGAAACCAAACAGCTTTTTGGCCGAAACCATGATGTCCGGCAGATTGGCCGGTGTCGTTGCGTCAGTCATTATGCCTTCCTTGGCTGGCGCCAGGACGGCGCAGCCGACAATCAGTTCCAGCGGGCCGGCGGTACTGGCCCCACCGAATTTCCCAGTCTCGCCAGGCGGGCATGGAAAATTCCGCGTCGTCTCCATAGCGTTTTGTGATTTGGTGGAATCACCAAGAATCGCAAAGACGCGTCGAACCAAAGAGTTAGAGCAAAAAGGCGTTTCCGTCTAAACGCGCTTTGCTCTAGGTCGGGCGGGATCCCCGGGATTGGAACGCGCTCCAAACCTGGAAGCCTCGCCGGTGGTGCGGGCGCTCAGCAGAGCCCAGCGCTACGCAGCGTATTATAGGCCTGGATGATCCCGCGCAATTTATCTTCGCTGGATCTGTCCCCGCCATTGGCATCGGGATGGAGGCGTTTGACCAATGTTTTGTAGCGTGCCTTGATCTCGGGGCCGCTGGCCGTTTCCGGCAGATCGAGCGCCTCGAGGGCCTTGCGTTCCAGCAATTTCAGGCGTCGCCTTTCCGGTTCCGGCGCACTCTGCGTGCGTCCGAAGCCGTGCTCGCCCTCGAAGAAGCCGAAGCCGTCATGGATCTCCGGGCCAGGTTGCGGCCCTTCGCCGCGCTTCTTGGCCCAGGGATTGACGCCCATCGTCCAGGTCGGGCGATGGCCTGTGGCGGCATCGCGCTGATAGGCGCTCACCGAGTCGTCCGGCAGGCCTGCGAAATAATTGTAGGTCTTGTTGTATTCGCGAACGTGCCCCAGGCAGAAATGCCAGAACTGGCCTTCGCGGTTGCGCCCCTTGGGCGCGCGAAATTCACCGGCGTTTCGGCAGCCGGCATGTTCGCATAGCTGTACGCTCGCCGGCTGGACCTCTTCGGCCCTTGGGCGCACCCGGATGCGATCAAACAAGGGCGAGTCCAGATCCATAATGACACACTATGCGAGGGTGAACACAAATGGGCAAGCATGAGCTTGGACGCAAGAGCGTTTTGTAATTTGAGTGAAGCATGTCAAATCGCAAGGACGCTCCAGCCAATCCAAAGGACTGGCTTGGAACCAAACAGTGAGAGCAAACAAGCGTTCATACCTGAACGCGCTTTGCTCTGGGGTTAATTGAGGCGGAATGCCGCTGCAGATTTTGAAATATGGGGTCTGCTGACCCGAAAAAGAAAGAGGCCGCCGAATGGCGGCCCAAGTCTTAGGGAGGAAACGCCCAAGGAGGGCAGTGGGGGAGCGCAAACGCGCATCCACCACGTGCCTAAAGTGATCCTGATGCATTCATTTCGCAAGTGCGAAATGAAAGAAATTTTGAAAACAGGTCCAAAACCGGGCTAGTGTTGTAAAAATGCGACGTTTGACGCGGGCGGTTGGCCTTTTTCAGCGGCTGGCGGAGGTTTGCAGCAACTTCTGTGCTGCAACGCCGAAGGCGATCCCGAGCGTTGCCCATAGCACGGCATGGATGCCGAGCGAGGCAACGCGGAACTTCCATAGCACCGTGGCCGAGAAATCCGCCGGGATGTCGTTGACGGCCGGCAGGATCTGCATGGCGACCACCATTACCACCAGATAGGCGGCCGCCCCCACCAGGTTGGCGTTCCAGCGGCCGAGGCTGGCGGCGAGACGGTTCGCCGTGCCCAGGGCGGCCGCCATCGTCACCAGGGAGAGCAGGATCGTGCCGAAATAGAAGGCGGTCCGCAGGCCGATCGTGTCGGGATTGCCAACGGCCGGCGGCGTCGCCGGATATTTGATCTGCGGTACCAGCATGATGGCGGCAAAACCGACGAGCGCGATCACCCCTGCTGTCGCGCGCGGGCTGAGCGTGCCGATCCGTCCCTGCGCGAAGGCGAAGACCAAAGCGAAGATGCCGCCGAGGGCTGCGCCATAGACGACCATGCCGGTCATGAGGCCATAGCTGGACTGCACCGGCCGGCTGACCGGGTCTTCCTCATGTTCATGTGCTGCGGCCGGCTGGGAGGTTGCCGGCGTTGCGGATGGTGCCGGCGCGGCGGGGACCGCGTGGCTTTCCTCATAGGCGATAGCGGCATCGACCTGTGGTTCACCGAAGACCCAGGCGAAGCCAGACGCCAACAGTCCGGCCAGGATGCCGATCAGCATCCCCCGGATCAAAAGCGATCTAACCATGTCGTTTGCCTATGCGCCCTAGTGGCAGGGGAAGCCGAGCAGATGGCGAGCGTCGTGCACGAATTCGTGGATGTAGACGCCGGGAATCAGCGAGGTCGCACCTTGTTCGGCGCCGACGAAATAAATGGCGAGTACGGCCAGGAGCACGGTGAAGAGCGCCCAGGGCAAGATCTCGCGGATCGGGATGGTGATCGGCTGCTGGGCGACGGGTGCCAGAGTTGCGGTGGTCATGAAAAGCTCCTTGGGATTACGCGTCCCGCTACGAGTCATGCTGCCTTGGAAGAGGTCTGACTTGCGGACAGCGCCCAAGCGCCGCCGTTCACAGTGGCGCGACCGTGCCGGATTCACACCGGCTTCCCACCCTTGGCAAAGCCCTTCCATAAGAGCCCAAGTCACGAACATGTCAATATTCCGGAAGCGACTTAGAGCATAAGTTGCGCGACTTTTTGGACGATACCATGCGTTGAAACAAAAACTTAGGGAGCATGATCCGATTGGTTCGGTCGAATCATGCACTCTAAGTCTTGGGAACTGCCGTCATGACACCACGCCTGATCCTGCTGTGCCATGGGGCTACGCCTGCGGTGCGCGCAGCGGGTTTTCCCCTCGATGAGGCGCTCGATGCAAGAGGGCTGGCTGCGGCGCGGAAGCTGGAAGGGCATTTCGGCAGGCCGGCCCGCATCCTGAGCAGCCCGGCGCTCAGGGCTCGCCAGACCGCGCAGGCCCTCGGCCATGATCCTGAGGTCGATGAAGCCCTGCGCGAATGCGATCATGGCCGCTGGGCAGGGCTTGCCCTGGACGCGGTAGCGGCCGCCGAACCCGAGGCGCTCCGGGCATGGCTGACCGATCCGGATGCCTGCCCGCATGGCGGAGAGAGTGTTGCAACCCTGATTGCGCGGGTCGGCGCCTGGCTCGATGGCAAGCGGTTCGAGGGGTATACGCTCGCCGTTACCCACGCTTCGGTGCTGCGCGCCGCGGTCGTTCACGCCCTCGGGGCCCAGGCTCGTTCTTTCTGGCGTATCGATGCCGCCCCGTTGGCGACAGCCGATCTCAGGCCATCCGGCCGGGGCTGGTCGCTGCGGTTGGGGGCATAGAGGCGTTGAGCAGGGCCCTCCAACGGAGTTCCTCTCTTTTTTCGTCATTGGCATGTCGCCGGGCCTTTTGTAGACACGCGTCTGACGGATTGGTCGTCCAAACAGGATTGATGTCATGCGCGTTGCAATGATCGGTACGGGTTATGTCGGCCTGGTGACGGGGGCCTGCCTCGCCGATTTCGGCCATGTCGTCACCTGCGTCGACAAGGATCCAGCCAAGATCGAGGGCCTGCTGGCCGGCCGCATGCCGATCTACGAGCCGGGCCTCGAGGATCTGGTGGCCCGCAATGTGCGTGAGAAGCGCCTGTCCTTCACCACCGAGCTTGCGCCCGCCGTCCGCGATGCCGCCGTGGTGTTCCTGGCTGTCGGCACACCCTCGCGCCGCGGCGACGGGCATGCGGATCTGTCCTATGTCTATGGCGCGGTGCGGGAGATCGCGGCGGCGGTCGAAGGCTTCACCGTGGTGGTGACCAAGTCGACCGTACCGGTCGGCACCGGCGACGAAGTCGAGAGGCTGATCCGCGAAGTCCGTCAGGACGCCGATGTCAGCGTGGTGTCAAACCCTGAATTCCTGCGCGAGGGCGCGGCGATCGAGGATTTCAAGCGTCCGGACCGCATCGTGGTCGGCACGGAGGAAGAGCGGGCCAAGGAGGCGATGGCCGAGGTCTATCGCCCGCTCCATCTCAATCAGGGGCCGTTGCTGTTCACAGACCGACGCACCTCCGAACTGATCAAATATGCCGCCAACGCCTTCCTGGCGACCAAGGTCACCTTCATCAACGAAATCGCCGATCTGTGCGAGAAGGCCGGCGCCAATGTGCAGGAAGTGGCGCGCGGCATCGGCCTCGACAACCGCATCGGCTCCAAATTCCTGCATGCGGGTCCGGGGTTCGGTGGCTCGTGCTTTCCCAAGGATACGCTGGCGCTGCTGCGCACCGGCCAGGAACATGGCGTGCCCTTGCGCATCGTCGAAGCGGTGGTCGGCGTCAACGATGCCCGCAAGGCGGCGATGGCACGCCGCGTCATCGCGGCCCTCGACGGCAACATCGCCGGCAAGACGGTGGCCCTGCTCGGCCTCGCCTTCAAGCCGAACACCGACGACATGCGCGACAGCCCCTCGATCCCGATCGTGCTCGCCCTGCAGGACAAGGGCGCCCGGGTGCGCGCCTACGATCCCCAGGCGATGGAGGAGGCGCACAAGACCCTCAGCGATGTCGATTATCGCTCCAGCGCCTATGATTGCCTCGACGGGGCCGATGTTGCCGTGATCGTCACCGAATGGGACGAGTTTCGGGCGCTTGACCTCGAACGGGTCAAAAGCCTGCTCACGCGGCCGGTGATCGTCGACCTGCGCAACATCTACCGGCTCGACGACATGAAGCGGCACGGCTTTCGCTATGAGAGCATCGGGCGCGAGGGGACGACACCCTGACCTTTTTGCGGGCGAGCTTGGCTCAGGCCCGGTGCTGCTCCCAGGACAGGGTCAAACCCGCCCGTTTCGGGAAGGGATTGATGCGCTTGGCTTGTAAATGGCCGGAATGTGGGTCCGCCGGCGTCAAGTACCGGCGCGAGAAGCGGCGGGCCTGTTGCGGATTTGCATCAAGTCCCAACTCACGGTTGCAGGGCGGCGATCTTGATTGGATCAAAGCGGTAAGAATTATCATACTATAAGGCCCACACGGCGATTCTGCCCCGATTCCGGCCGGCCGAGCGCTGAACAGGATCTCCGAACCTGCCCTGATGGGTGCAGGCTGGGAAATCCTGCAGGATTTTCAGACGCCAGCTCCAGTGCCCGCGACAAGGCCATTAGCCATGCGGGCGGTTTGGCTGAGGCGCTTGCTTGCGAGGATGTTCATGTCGAGGTTGCGTCGCAAAATAGGTCGGCTGGCCGCCGGCGTACTGGCTTTGGCGGCCCTCGAGGGGGTGGGCACCGCGCTCGCCCAGCAAATGCCGGCCATGCCGGTGACGGTGGCCAATCCGGTCAGTCGCAAGATCACAGAATCGGTCGAGTTCACCGGTCGTTTCCAGGCCTGGCCGCAGGTGAACATCACCTCGCGTGTCACCGGCTATCTCGACAAGTCCAGCTTCGTGGAAGGATCCCTCGTCAAGGAGGGCGACGTGTTGTTCTCGATCGATCCGCGCCCGTTCCAGGCCGCGGTCGACCAGGCGGCCGCCCAGGTGAAGATCACGCAGACCAGGATCGACCTGACCAAGGCCAATCTGGCGCGCGCCGAGGCGTTGAGGAAGACCGGCAACGTTACCGATGCCACCTACCAGGCCAACCTCCAGGCCTATCAGGAAGCGGCGGCCTCGATCAATTCGGCCAACGCGGCCCTCGCAACGGCCAAGCTCGACCTCAACTATGCCACCATCGCCGCACCGATCTCGGGCAGGATCGCCCGCCAGCTGGTATCGCGCGGCAATCTGGTGGTAGCCAACTCGACCTCGCCGCTGGTGTCGATCGTCGCTGTCGACCCGATCTATTTCTACTTCGACTTCGACGAGGCGAGCTACCTTGCCTATCAGCGGGCCTCCAAGCACAAGATGGATGCAGGTGGCACCGAGCCCGCGCTGACGGCCGAGATCGGCCTGTCGGACGAGAAGACCTTCTCCCACAAGGGCACGCTCGACTATCTCGCACCGCAGGTCGACGCCCAGACCGGCACCGTCACGGCCCGCGCCAAGATCGCCAATGCCGACGGCTTCCTCACCTCCGGCCTGTTCGGGCGCGTTCGCATCACCATCG
Organism: Labrys sp. HAY1-8F; assembly: GCF_056754975.1. Taxonomy (NCBI): domain Bacteria; kingdom Pseudomonadati; phylum Pseudomonadota; class Alphaproteobacteria; order Hyphomicrobiales; family Xanthobacteraceae; genus Labrys; species Labrys sp. HAY1-8F. The sequence goes on from NZ_JBPGWZ010000002.1 coordinate 3,621,967, forward strand.
GCGAACCCTATGAGGCGCTGGTCGTGCCCGATGTGGCGGTGGGCCAGTCGGCACAAGGGCGCTATGTCATCGTGGTCGGCACCGACAAGATCGCCAATATCCGCCCAGTAGAACTGGGCCCGAAATTCGGCAGCTTCCGCGTGATCAAGTCGGGCCTCAAGCCCGAGGACCAGGTGCTGATCAATGGCCAGATGCGCGCCCGCCCGGGCGGCGAGGTCGTGCCGCAACCCACCAAGCTGGACGTGCCTGAGACGCTCGTTCCCGACCCGAACTGATCGGGAGCGCAACTCATGAAATTCGGCCATTTCTTCGTCGACCGCCCGATCTTTGCCGCCGTCGTTTCGATCGTCACGGTGGTGATCGGGCTCGTCTCCTATGTCGGACTGCCGATCGCGCAGTTCCCGCAGATCGCCCCACCGACCGTGGTGATCAACGCCACCTATCCCGGCGCCAATGCCCAGACCATCGCCGAAACGGTGGCCGCTCCCCTGGAGCAGTCGATCAACGGCGTGGAGGGGATGATCTACCAGACATCCCAGGCCACCAACGACGGCTCGCTGCAGATCACAGTCACCTTCGCTACGGGCACCGATCTCGACATCGCCCAGGTGCAGGTGCAGAACCGTGTCTCCTCTGCCGAGCCGCGCCTCCCGGCCGAGGTGCGGGCGCTGGGCATCACGGTCAACAAGTCCTCCTCCGACTTCCTGCTGATCGTCACGCTCTATTCGCCGGATAATTCTATCAACGACTATGGCATCTCCGATTATGCCATCCTCAACGTCAACGACATCCTCGCTCGCGTCGACGGCGTCGGCTCGACCTTCGCCTTCGGCCTGCGCGAGCCCTCGCTGCGCGTCTGGCTCGATCCGAACCGCCTGGCCAGTTTCGACCTGACCGCCGGCGACGTCGTGCAGGCCTTGCGCGAACAGAACGTGCAGGTCTCCGGAGGCACGCTCGGCGCCCAGCCTTCGCCCAACAACACCACCAGCGAGATCACGGTCACTACCCAGGGCCGCTTCCAGGACGCCGAGCAATTCCGGAACGTGATCATCAAGTCGACACCGGACGGCCGCCTGCTGAAGCTGCGGGATGTCGCCCGCGTCGAGGTTGGCGCCAAGCAATACGGCTCCAATCTCTATCTCGACGGGCAGTCCACAGTGGGCATCGCTCTGTTGCAGCGGCCCGGATCCAACGCGCTGGCCACCGCCGATCGCGTCAAGGCTAAGATGGACGATCTCGCCAAGGCGTTTCCGCCGGGACTGAAATATTCCATCGTCTATAATCCCACCGAATTCGTCTCGGCCTCGATCGAGGCTGTCTACGAGACTTTCTTCGAGGCGATCGTGCTGGTGGTGATCGTCGTCTTCGTCTTCCTGCAGTCCTGGCGGGCGGCGATCATCCCGATCATTGCCATTCCCGTCTCGATCATCGGCACCTTCGCGGTGATGGCGGGGCTCGGCTTCTCGCTCAACATGCTCACGCTGTTCGGCCTGATCCTGGCGGTGGGCATCGTGGTCGACGACGCCATCGTGGTGGTGGAGAATGTCGAGCGTAACATCCATGACGGCATGACGCCCAATCGGGCTGCCCATGTCACCATGGACGAGGTCGGCCGCGCCGTGATCGCCATCGCCCTGGTGCTGTGCGCGGTGTTCGTGCCCACCGCCTTCATCCCCGGCATATCCGGTCTGTTTTACCAACAGTTCGCGGTGACCGTCGCGGCCGCCACCGTAATATCGGCCTTCAACTCACTGACCCTGTCGCCTGCGCTCGCCGCCCTGCTGCTTAAGCCGCACGATGCCGATCACAAGAGCCGTTTCTTTCTGCTGCGCTGGCTGAAGGCGCTTGGCAACGGCTTCAATCGCGGCTTCGACAAGTTGTCGCACGGCTACGGCGGCACGGTGGGCTTCGCAGCTCGCCACAAGGCGCTGTTCTTGCTCATATATGCCGGCCTTATCGTTGCTACTTGGTATACCTATACCAAAGTACCGGGAGGTTTCGTGCCTTCTTCCGATCAGGGCTACGCCATCGTGGTGGTGCAGTTGCCTGACGGCGCCTCGCTGGAGCGCACCGACGCCGTTGTGCGCAAGGCCCAGCAAATCGCCAAGGACGTTCCCGGTGTCGGCCATGTCATCGGCGTTGCCGGCTTCTCCGGAGCGACCTTCACGGCGGCGTCCAATGCCGCCACTATCTTCGTGCCGTACAAGTCGTTTGAAGAACGCCTCGAGCATGGCCAGACTTCGACCGCGATCGTAGCAGAACTGCGCAAGCGCCTTTTCGCCATCGAGGAAGGTTTCGTCTTCGCCATCGAGCCGCCTACCATTCAGGGCCTCGGCACGGGCAAGGGCTTTAAGATGCAAGTGCAGGATCGCGGCGGTGTCGGACCGGAAGCGCTGATGCAGGCGGCCAATGCCCTGATCGGCAAGGCCAACCAGACGCCGGGCCTCACCCAGGTCTACACGACGCTATCCAACAATGGGCCGCAACTCTTCGTCAATGTCGACCGCGTCAAGGCGCGCATGCTCAACGTGCCGATCGGCAACGTCTTCGAGGCCATGCAGGTCTATGTCGGTTCGGCCTATGTCAACGACTTCACGCGCCTGGGTCGTGCCTTTCAAGTGAATGCCCAGGCCGAGGGCCGCGACCGCCTCAACAAGGAAGATCTCGTCCGCCTCAAGGTGCGCAGCACCACCGGCGCGCTTGTGCCGCTTGGCTCACTCGTCTCATTCGAGGAGCGCACCGGCCCCGATACGGTGATGCGTCACAATCTCTATCCGGCCATCTATATCAACGGTGAGAGCATACCCGGCGTGTCCTCCTCAACCGCCCTGGACCTGATGGAGAAGGCGGCGGCTGAGGCGCTGCCGCCCGGCGTCGGCTATGAATGGACCGAAATCGCCTTCCAGGAGCGCTCGGTGGGTAACACGGTCTATTTCGTGTTCGGCATCGCCGTGCTGTTCGTCTTCCTGTTCCTAGCCGCCCAATATGAAAGCTGGTCGCTGCCGCTCGCCATCATCCTGATCGTGCCACTTTCCATCCTGGCGGCGCTGCTCGGCGGCATGGCGCGCGGCCTGCCGATCTTCGGCGAGTGGTGGGTCAGGGCGATGGACAACAACATCATGACGCAGATCTCCTTCGTCATGCTGATCGGCCTCGCCGCCAAGAACGCCATCCTGATCGTGGAGTTCGCGCGCCAGCGCGAAGACCATGGCGATACGCCCTGGCAGGCGGTGGTCGAGGCCTGCCGGCTGCGCCTGCGGCCGATCCTGATGACCTCCTTCGCCTTCATCCTCGGCGCCGTGCCGCTGATGATCGCCACCGGTCCGGGCTCGGAACTGCGCCAGGCCATCGGCACGGCGGTCGTCTTCGGCATGAGTGGAGTGACCTTCCTCGGCCTCTTCCTCACGCCGGTGTTCTACGTCACCATTCGCCTGATCGTGCGCATGCTCTTCCGTGAGAAGCCCAAGCCCTCGACAGTGATTCCGGCGACGATGAACGAGCCGGAAGGCAGTTGAGGCCTGCTCCGATCCAATGGCTCCGGCATTGGCGGGCCGACATGTCGGCCCGTCGCGTGGCAGAACAAAGCTGTCAAATCGCTTTTGAGGTAATATGGTAGTAAGAGTTGGTCGATCGAAGGGGCTTTTCTCTCCGTTTGATTGACTCGCCACACGATGTTGCCCATTCTCAGCCTCGCAGTGCGGTTTCGCGGCATGATCGCGGCTCGCCCTGACGATACTCAGATGTACGTGGGCCTCGGCAGCTTTGTCGGCCTGGGGCAGTTCATCCGGCCTGGGTCTCGATGACGGGAAGATTGGCGCCAGCGTCATCTTGACGTGCGGTTGCGTACGGCCTTTTGCGCATGATCCCCGGCATCGAGACTTCGTAACGCTGCGCTTCGCGAGAGGCGCCGAGGTCGTGGTGAACTGGATGGATGACAAGCCCTTCATAGCCCTTCGCCTGGTCGGTATTCCCCATCTCACGGTGACGGGGGAGGGGGTGTTTCCCGCCAAGGGCTATGTGCTTGTCGCCATGCTGCTACTGGCCAGCAACCTGCGCATGAGCCGCCAGGCTGTCGCCGCCCTGCTTTGGGACGATGCACCCGAGGAAAAGGCGCTTACCAACCTGCGTCAGCTTCTCGTCCGTATCCATCGGATGTGGCCCTATGCCGATCCGCTGGTGGAAACCAGCGGCCCCCATCTCGCGGCCGGGCCGGGCGCGGACCGTAGCGATCTTGCCGCGATCCTGCGGCTGTCGAAATCGGGTGTGCTGGCCGAGAAGATGCAGGCCGTACTCCTCGCCAAGGGCGATTTTCTCGATAGCATCGATTCGGGCGGTCCCGAACTTTCGCAATGGTTCCGCAGCGAGCGTGAACGCTTCCGTCGCGTCGTGTTGGCTTTGGCCACCGAAGTCCTGGTGGAGATGACGCGCTATGGTCGCGCGCCCGATCGAGAAATCGACCTGATCGGCGAGGTGATGCTCGCGCTCGAGCCGGAGCGGGAGGAGAGCTATCGCGTCCTGATCGAAGCCTATGGCCGGAACGGCAATATTCCGGCGGTGAATCGGGTTCATGCCGCCTTGACCGACATGCTTCACCGCGAATTCGGGGCGGAGCCCCGGCCCCAGACCGTCGCCACTTTGCGTCGTATCCTCGCCAGTGCGCCGCAGCCGCGGGTGCAGGTGGTCGGTGAGGCGCGCAATGCGCCCGACGAGCGTCTGGTCTTGGCGAGCACGGCTGCACCTCGCCTCCCGGGCTTGCCGCGTGTGGCGCTGTTTCCGCCGCGCCCGATACCGGGCCGCATGCTGGATCCCCTGCATAGGGCCCTGATCGAGGACGTCGCCAACGATCTGTCGCGTCACCGTACCTTCGCCGTGTTGGCGCCGCACAGCAGCTTCCGTGTCGCGGACGCGGGCGATGCCGGGCGTTGGGCCGCCTTGCGCAGCGCCTATCTGATTACCGGCTTCATGGTGCCGGGCAGCGAGCGCATGGCGCTCCGGCTGACGCGCCAGCCGGACGAAGAGATCGTCTGGGCTGCCGAATATCTGGTTTCGCCCGAGCGGCTGGCGCTTTCCTTCCGGCTGATCACCCGGCAGATCGCCGCCACCCTTGCCAACGAGATCGAGCGCGACCAGCTCGATCGCTCCCGCGCCGATCCCAAGCCGGCTGCCTATTGCCATTATCTCGAAGGCCAGGCCCGGCTGCACAGTTTCGATCTCGCCCGGCTGCGCCGCGCGCGTGCCGAGTTCAAGCTGGCGACCGAGGAGGACGGGGATTTCGCGCCCTCGCGTGCCCGCATCGCCCAGACCTTGCAGCTCGAATGGCTGATGCTGGGTGGGACAGATCCATCCCTGCTCAACCAGGCCCGCGCGGAAGCCAATCTGGCGATGACGATCGATCCCGGCCACGGCACCGGGCACTGGATGTCGGCCGTGGTGGCGCTCTACCAGCATGATTTCGATTATACCGCTGAGAAATTCATGGAGGCGGAGGCGCTCAATCCGCATTCAGCCGATCTCCTGGTTCATCATGCCGATGCGCTTTCCCACCTTGGCGAGCCGGAACTGGGTTGGGAACGCTTCCAGCGGTCCCTGGAGCTCAATCCTTTCCCGCCGGACTATTACTGGTGGTTCGGCGCAACCATCGCCATCCGCCGCCGCCGCTTCGAGGAGGCGATCGAGCTGTGCGCACGGATGGAGAATGACGAATCGGCCATGCGGGTGCTGGCGATGTGCCATGGCTTCGTCGGTGACTCCGTAATGGCCCGCCACTATGGGCGGCGTGTCATGGATACTTATCCGGGCATGTCCGCCCTGGACCTCGCCAGGCTGGCGCCGGATCGCCGCCAGGAGGATATTGAGTTCTGCGCTCAGGGCCTGCGCCTCGCCGGGCTTTCCTGAGGAACGAACTGGCCGACGGCTTGGATTCAAGAAGAGATCAGCTGGGCTGACGCGCGCGCGAAGTTCCGGACCGTCACCTTCCTTAAATGTATTGTCATCGCATGAAGCTCGATATTTTCCTGTTTCGAGCTTTGTTCGATTGTTTTATTTTTAGATGTGATTTGAGTTTGACTTTTGATTTTTGAGATTAGTCACGTAATTGAGGAGATTCGTATGATGGAGGCGGTCCGTCGTCATTTTCCAAATGAACTTCCTGATCGAATGCGATGTGATATTTATGATGCCGTTTCTCTGTGACTCGGACGTGAAGTCTGACACGGAAATAAGTTGAGCTTGTTGACTTCGATGTGTTTGACGAACAAGTAGTATATACAACGCATATGTCGGGCATGGCCCGAAGGTTCTCATCCCGAGCCATGAGATCTGTGATGGGAACGGCGGGGATCTGGCAAGTGGTGGCGGCATGCACAGGATGCCGGGCCGGACTCCCGGGGCGAGGATAGTCGGATGGACTCTGAGGACGACATTGTTCTTCATCTGGTGGGCGTGCCGCATGTGGCCAAACCGATGGAGGGCGTGTTTCCGGGCAAGGGCTATGTTCTCATCGCCATATTGTTGCTCGGCGGCAGTCGGCGGATGAGCCGGCAGACGATTGCCGCGCTGCTGTGGGACGATGCACCCGAGGAAAAGGCCCTCACCAATCTCCGGCAATTGCTGGCCCGCATCAACAGGTTCTGGCCGCTGGACGAGCCGCTGATCGAAGTGGAAGGCTCCAATCTGATGGCCGGGCCTGGTGTCAGGTACTGCGACCTCGCCCAGATCATGGCACGCCGCAAATCTCAGGTCCTGGCCGAGCGCGTCGCCGTCGTCCGGCTGGTAAGGGGAGACCTGCTCGACACGCTCGATAGTGGCGGTCCCGACCTGTCGCAATGGTTCCGGAGCGAGCGCGAACGCTTTCGCCGCCAAGTCCTGGCACTGGCCGGCGACGTGCTCATGGAGATGACACAGTTCGCCCGCGCCAAGAAGAGCGACATCGACGAGATCGGTGAGCGCATGCTGGTGCTGGAGCCGGAGCGGGAGGAAAGTTTCCGCGCGCTGATGGAAGCCTATGGGCGGATCGGGGATGTCGAGGAGGCCAGCCGTGTCTTCGACGATCTGAAAAAGACGTTGCGCAAGGAACTGGGCATCGAACCCAGACCGGAAACGGTGGCCACGATGCGGCGTATCCTGGCAAACGCGCCTCGTCCCCGGCTGCAGGTCATTGCCGAACCCGAGGTGTTGGGGACGATCGGCCAGATCGCGCCGCCGCCACCGGCGTTGCGCAATCTACTGGGCCTGCCGCGTGTTTCCCTGTTTCCGCCGCAGCCGCGGCCGGGCGAAGTCCTGCATCCCCTCTATCGCATGCTGATCGAGGACATCGCCAATGATCTGTCGCGTCACGCCACCTTTGCGGTGACCGCGCCTCACAGCAGTTTCGGTGTAGCCGATACCGGGGACCGTGAAAGGCTGGCCGCCCTGCGCTCGGGCTATCTCGTCACCGGCTTTCTGGTGCCCGGGAGCCAGAAGATGGCCCTGCGGCTGACCCGCAATCCCGGCGACGAGATCATCTGGGCGGCGGAATATCAGGTGGGACTGGAGGACTTGGTCGTCGCTTTCCGCATGATTTCGCATCGGATCGCGAAGACACTGGCGAGTGAAATCGAGCGGGACCAGCTCGATCGCCTGCGGGCGGATCCCAAGCCGCTTGCCTATCGGCACTATCTCGAAGGGCATCTCCTGTTCAAGAATTGCGACCTGCCGGGTCTGCGGCGCGCGAGAGTGGAGTTTCAGAAGGCGGCGGCCGCAGATATGGATTTCGCTGCCGCACGGGGCGCGGTCTCCAATGCGCTGCAGCTGGAGTGGCTGATGCTGGGAGCGAACGATCCTTCACTCTTGATGCAGGCCCGTCGCGAAGCCGAAGCGGCAATCAGCATCGATGCAGGCAACAGCGTCGGTCATTGGATGTCGGCGGTGATTGCGCTGCACCAGCGCGACTATGACAAGGCGGCTGAGCAGTTCCTGGAGGCTGAAACACTCAATCCGAATTCGGCCGACCTGTTGGAATCGCATGGCGATACCCTGGCGCATCTGGGTGATCCGGATGCGGGCTGGCAGAGGTTTCAGCGCGCAATCGAGCTCAACCCGTTCCCGCCCGACCGCTATTGGTGGGGCGGAGCCACGATCGCTTATTTTCGCGAGGACTTCGATGGAGCGATCGACATGTGCAGCAAAATGGAGAACGATCAGTCCGTCTTGAGGATACTTGCAATATGTCATGGCAATCTCGGCAATAAGGAAATCGCCAGGAGCTATGGAGCGCGTTTGAAGGACATGTATCCTGGCATAGCCGCATCAGATGTTGTAACTCTTACACCAGACAAGAAAGGAAACATGAAGGATATCATTGTTCGTGGACTTAGAGTGGCTGGAATAACCTAGTTTGCAAGATGCTTCTTCTTAACTTTAGAATAAGATAAATTGAAAACTATAACCTTGTTCGAGAGGGGATGGCATGGCTGGAATAAAGAGAGATCGAGATCACATATATATTCTTGGCGATAGGGGCGTCGGAATCTTCCTTATCAAAATGAGTCCCATCCGTATCGTGAGGATTCCAGACAAGGAAGTCCGCCGTTACGGGAAGGAAAACAAGTGTGACGGCTATGCCGCCGTTGCCGCATTGTGCTGGCGGGTCATAGCGGATCATAAGGCCGCCCATGGCGTTGGTACGAGCTTGGACCCCGAGAATATCGTCGGTATCGCTTCGCTCGCCGAGGCTGGCGCGAGTTTGACCAATCTGGAATTTGCATTCGGTACGAATATGTCGGCGACGGCAATCGAAGCCGTCAGGGGTAAAAACCTCACCTTAAAAATGGCCCTATGCTATCTCACGCAAAGGAATGGCCATAATCTTCAAGATGCCGTTCTGCTGGACGATAGAAATTCCGACGATTTTGTTTGCTGATTCTACGGAATAACGTTTTTGGTTCGGCTCTGTGGAAATATGAGGCTTTAGCCATGTATAATCCTCGATATTTCCGGGAAGAGCGCCCGGAGGTGCTCCATGCCTTGATACGCGATCATCCGTTTGCGATGGTCGTCACCAATGAGCATGGGCGCCTGGCAGCCAATCATCTTCCCTTGTTCCTTGTGGCAGACAAGGGGCGTAAGGGGGTGTTGCGGGCTCATATCAATCGCAACAACAACATGGCCGTCGATCACGACCCCGCCTATGAAGCGCTGGCGGTCTTCCAGGGACCGATGCACTACATCACGCCGAGCTGGTACACCGCCAAGGTGGAGGGCGGCAAGGCGGTGCCGACCTGGAATTATGTCACGGTGCATGTGCATGGCCGGCTAAGGACGACGGAAAACCCGAGATGGCTGCGCGAGCACGTCACCGCTTTGACCAATCTGGTCGAAACCAGGCGGCCGCAACCCTGGCAGGCCGAGAGTGCGCCTGCCTCCTTCATGAACGGGCAAATCAAGGGTATTATCGGGCTGGAAATCGCCATTACCCGCATCGAAGGGAAATGGAAACTCAGCCAGAACCGACCGGAAGCCTATCGCAACAGCGTCATCGAGGGGCTGACGGCCGAGAGCGAGACGGTCATGGCGGAGCTGATGATGAAGGCAGTCGAATAGCCAGCACAACGATCGATGCCCACATCAACCATGAAGCCTGCGATGCATTCCCAGGGCCCTCCTCTTGCCCCCTTCGGCATTACGCGGGCGAGCGATCTTACCGATCTCGACATCATCGGCATTCCCGTCTGGTCCGCCACCAGGCCCAATGCCCGTTCCGTGGCCGTCAGCCAGGGCAAGGGATTGAGCCATGAACAGGCGCGCATCTCCGCCATCATGGAGGCGGTGGAGGGGGCTGTCGCCGAGCAGACCAAGCTCTTGATCGCCGAATTCGGCACGCCGGAGGAGATGACGGCCCGGGGCCGGCGCCTGGTGCCGCTGGAGGGCCTCGCACGCTTCCGGGCCGATGCCTATGATGAGGGGATGCAGCGCGCCTGGGTGCGCGGTGTTGTCCATGGCAGCGGGGAGGTTGTCTTCGCGCCCTATGAACTCATCGGGCTCGACATGCGCGAGGAACTCCCCTGGGATCGCGATGCCTTCCATATCAGCTCGGTGGGACTTGCCGCCGGACCGGATTTCGCGTTTGCCGCCTTGGCCGCCCTGCTGGAATTGGTGGAACATGATGCGACCACCTTGTCCGATGCTTTCGGCCATCTCGAAGGCACGTCACGCCAATTGCGCATGCACGCCGGCGTACACCCGGGGCTGGACGAAGCTGTCGACAGGGTGCGCTCCGCCGGGCTGGAGCCGCGCTTCTTCGACAAGTCCAACCGCATCGGCCTGCCGGTGGTCAGTGCCGTGATCACGCGGCCGGTGCTCGAAGAGGAAGGTGGTGGTGAGCGCTTTTCCGGCGGAGAGGCTTGCCGGCTCGATGCCGGGGCCGCCGCCTTGGCGGCATTGCTGGAGGCGGTGCAGTCGCGGCTCACCAATATTGCCGGAGCCCGTGATGATCTGGAGCCGGATTTCTATGAAACGCGGGATGGTGCGCTGCCGCTGCCGGATCCTCGAGCGCCCTCCCTGGCCGAATTTGCCGCGCGCCATCGCCAGGCCCCCCTGTTAAAGGCAGAGGAACTGCCTCATACCGCGCAGCTCGACATCGTCGCCGGCAAGCTCGGCACGGCCGGTCATGCGGAAATCTATCTTTTCGACCTCCCTGGCCCGGTCGAAGGCGTGCATGTCGTGCGTGCTTTGGTGCCTGGGTTGAAGACCTTCGTGGAAGACGGGGTGTCCGACATCAGCTTGGAAGACCTGATCGGAGCGGTTGCGTGATCGTAAGGGCGATGTGCTATGGCCGACACAGTGATCCGGGCTGCAGAAGAAAATGGGTGTTTTTCGTAGAATGGTTCCCGAATTTGGCGGATGCCATCAAAATGGTGGATTTCTACAGTTCATCGAAAAATTGGCAATATGTCTCCAGAAAACCTCAGGCAACAACTCCTCAAATCATTGTAATATTAAAGTATTTATTTCGTTATTTTGCAGATAATTTTTGTATATCTTGAAAATTAATTTATACAACGATGTATAATTAAAGAATTACCTGAATTAGTTTATAGTTTACGTAAAGATTTTTATATTATTTACTAAATTTATACTTTTAAATCGCGATGGACGCTGTGACGCCGGTGTGACTTGAGTCGCCGATTCCCGGCCAATTCATTGACTTGAATAGATTTTGTAACACAGTGTCGCCACGGTTCACGAACTTGGCGGTGCTCGCGCGAGTTTCCCTCGATCGCGAGCCGGCGTTGTTCGGATCGATAGTGCCAGGCCTTGTTGGAATGCGGGCGCGGTTCTCGTCCGTCGACCATGCGAAGGGAACTGGGAATCGACGAATGGATGCTGAGCGGGACATGATCGTTCGTCTGGTTGGCGTGCCTCATATGGCCAGGCCGACCGAGGGGGTGTTTCCGGCCAAGGGCTACATTCTCATCACCATGCTGCTGCTTGCTGGCAGCGGCCGAATGAGCCGCCAGGCCGTGGCTGCCTTGCTCTGGGACGATGCGCCCGAAGAAAAGGCGCTGACCAATCTGCGGCAGCTATTGGTGCGCATTCACAGGTGCTGGCCCTATGATGAGCCCCTGATCGAGACCAGTGGTTCCCATCTGGTGGCGGGTCCCAGCGCGCAGGGCTCCGATCTGGCGAGCATCCTCACCTTGCAGAAATCCGCCGTGCTCGCCGAACGGGTGCGGGCTGTCCTGCTGGCAAGAGGGGACCTGCTCGATACCATCGACACCGGTGGTGGGGAACTGGCGCAATGGTTCCGCAGTGAGCGCGAGCGCTTTCGCCGCCTCGTGCTCAGCCTCGCGGCCGATGTCTTGTTCGAAATGACCCGTTTCGGCCGAGCCCCGGAACGCGAGATCGATGCCATCGGGGAGCGCATGCTGGCCCTGGAGCCCGAGCGTGAGGAAAGTTTCCGGGCGCTGATCGAGGCCTATGGACGAAACGGCAATTTCGACGCGGTGAACCGTACTTATGCGGCGCTCGTTTCTGTTTTGAAGGAGGAACTGGACAGCGAACCACGTGCCGAGACCGTGGCGGCGATGCGCCGTATTCTGGCGAACGCCCCGCGAGCGCGGCTGCAAGTGGTGTCGGACCGGTCCAGCGAGATACTCGGTGACGCAGGCCGGGAGATTTCGGCAACGCGCAGCTTGGTTGGTCTGCCGAGGGTTGCCTTGTTTCCTCCGAAGGCGTTGGCAGGAGATCAGCTCCATTATCTGCACCGTGCCCTTATCGAAGATGTGGCCAATGATCTGTCGCGTCATCGAACCTTCGCGGTGATTGCACCCCATAGCAGTTTCGAGGTTGCGGATTCACCGGACGTAGAGCGGCTGGCAGCGCTGAGGAGCGGCTATCTCATTTCAGGCTTCATACTCCCGGATGGCGAGCATATGGCCTTGAGATTGACGCGGCAGCCCGGTGACGAGATCATCTGGGCAGCGGAATACCCGGTCGGTCTGGACAAGCTGCCTTCCACTTTCAGGCGCATTACGCGGCAAATCTCGTCCACGCTTGCCAGCGAGATCGAGCGAGATCAACTCGACCGGATGAGGGCCGACCCGAAGCCGAACGCCTATCGGCATTATCTGGAGGGCCAGACTCGCCTGAAGAATTGCGACCTGCCGAAGCTGCGCCGGGCCCGGTCGGAGTTCAAGCAAGCCATTGCCGAAGATCGCTCTTTTGCGCCGGCCCATGCCCGTATCGCTCAGACTCTGCAGCTCGAATGGCTGATGCTGGGAGGAAACGACCCCTATCTCCTGCATCAGGCTCGCCATGAGGCCGAAACGGCGCTCGCCATTGATGGTGGCATCGGCGAGGGCCATTGGATGGCGGCGGTCGTCGCCCTCTATCAGCGCGATTTCGACTTTGCGGCCGAGAAATTCCTGGTCGCGGAGGCGCTGAATCCGCATTCAGCAGATCTCCTGTCCCACCATGCCGACGCCTTGTCGCATCTCGGCTTTGCCGACACCGGATGGGAGCGGTTCCAGCGGGCGTTGGAGCTCAACCCGTTTCCACCGGACTACTACTGGTGGTTCGGCTGCACCATCGCGATCCGACGCAGGGACTTCGCCACGGGGATCGAACTTTGCAAGAACATGAGCAGCGAAGATGCCGTGTTGCGTGTTCTGGCGATGTGTCACGGCCTCATGGGCAATGTGGACGTGGCGCGCCAATATGGAAGAAAGCTGAGTGAAATGTATCCCGGCGCTACAGCGCTCGAGATGGCTCGTCTCGCGCCCGATCGGCGCAATGAAGATATCAATCTATGCGCTGAAGGATTAAGAATAGCTGGCTTGGATTGATTTTTGTATATCAAAAATCGTCTAAATTTTATTTCAAATATTAAGATATAAATGATTCCTTCGTGCATTGTATTTTCAACGCGTAGAGATTCTCGATTATTGTGAAATAAAATCCCATGAATTGAATCACAGTCGAGAGTCTCTGTCTATTGGAAAGGAACAGGAGGGGATATGTCTACCGAGCGGATGTTTGTCATCGGAAATCGAGGCGCCGGCATTGTACTCATCAAGATGAGTCCGTTGCGCGTGGTCGAGATTACTCACGATGAGATTGTGAAATATAGCCAGGCTACGTCGAGCGACGGTTATGCGAAAGTCGTTGCGGCCCTGTGGCGGTTAATGGCGGACTGCCGTGCGCCGACCGGATCGGGAAGTGGGATCGATCCGAGCAGCGCGCAGGGTATCGAGGCTCTCGTGGCCGCCGGCGTGCGGCTGTCTGAAGTCGATTTTGCGTTCGGAACCGATATTTTCACGGATGCCAACGGCCAGTTGCATGCGGGAATCCAGAGCCAGGCAGGCATTCAAACCCAAGCCGGCGTTCAAACCCAGGCCGGGGTACAATCCCAAGCCGGAGTACAATCCCAAGCTGGCGTGCAGTCTCAAGCTGGCGTGCAGTCCCAGGCTGGTATCGCCAACCAGGCCGGCATACAGCCCCATGCTGGCATACAGACGACCATTCAGTCGAATGCGGGCATCTATTCCCCGGTCGAGGCGGCGCTGCGGCAGTTGATCGGCTCGGACGGTGATGCGCTACAGAATGCAGTCTTGTCGGACGATGCCGGTCCGTAATGCCCGATCAACTGCACCATCCCCTCGAACGAGGGGAGTTGCTCCCAGCGGATCCAGGGAAAACAGCTGATCGCACTTCCCTGTTTCCCCTGTCCTTGCTGGCGCCCTTCCGAATAACACGCTGCGGTGACATCACCGGGCTGGATATCGTCGGCATTCCCGTCTGGTTTGCGACGCGGCCCAATTCCCGGGCCCTGTCGGTCAGCCAGGGCAAGGGCCTGACGCATGAGCAGGCACGGATCGGTGCCATCATGGAGTCGATCGAGGGAGCTGTTGCCGAGCAGACGCGGGAGCTGGTCTCCGAATTTGCAACGGCGATGGAGATGGTATCACGTGGGCACAACCTCGTGCCGCTCGAGAAATTGTCGCGCTGCAAATACGCCCTTTTCGATCCTGGGCGCCAACGCGCCTGGGTTCGAGGAATCCATCAGCGATCCGGGACCGACATCTATGCGCCCTATGAACTGATCGGCCTTGACACCCGGGTGGGATTTCCCTGGGACTACCGGGCTTTTACCGTAGCCTCCACCGGCCTTGCCGCAGGACGGACATTCGAGTTCGCCGCTACCCGAGCCCTCTTCGAAGCCATCGAAAGGGATGCCACACTATCGGTGGAACTCTTCGGCCTTTCCAGCGTCTTCGCACGGCAGTTGTTGTGGCAGCCCGGCGTGCATGCCGGGCTCGACGAGGCCATCGGCAAGGTGTCCGCCGCAGGCCTGGTTCCTCATTTCTATTGTGTCAGGGGCAAGGTGGACCTTCCCGTCGTCGGTGCCGTGATAAGCAGGCCTGTCCTGGACGAACAGGGAGCAGGGGAGCGGTTGTCGGGCGGCTATGCCTGCCGTCTTGACGCTGGGGAGGCCATGCTGGCGGCGCTGCTGGAGGCCGTGCAGTCGCGCCTGACCAACATAGCCGGCGCTCGCGATGACATGGACCCATCGCAGTATTGCGGCGGGAGCAGCATCGTGCCCTTGCCAAGGGAAGAGGCAGTGACGCTGTCGTTCCTGGCCGGACGATATCCCGCTCGGAGCGACCTTTCCGATGCCGAGCGACTCAGCCTGACGCTGGAGGCAATGGCGCAGGCCGGGTGCGAGGATGTCTTTCTGTTCGACCTGCCCTCTCCCTCTCCCCTTGCCCATGTGGTGAGAATCCTGGCACCGGGATTGGGTGCCCATATGGAGGGGGAGGTCGCATCCGTCGGCGTCAACGACCTGATTCCCAGATGGGCGGAAACCGGCCTATCCTCAGGCGCCGCCAAAAAGGTCCGTCCATGACCACCATCCTCTTCACTGGCCCCAGTCTTCACGGCATCGATCCCGCTTTGCTCGCTGGTTTCACGGTGCGCCCGCCTGCGGGCTGCGGCGACGTGCTGGCGGCGGCGATGACGGGCGCCGATGCCATCGGCCTGGTCGATGGCGTGTTCGATCACGCGCCTTCGGTCTGGCACAAGGAGATCCTCTACGCCCTCAGCGAGGGCATCCCGGTCTATGGCGCCGCCTCGATGGGCGCGTTGCGGGGCGCCGAATGCGCTGCTTTCGGCATGATCGGCATCGGTCGTATCTTCGAGGATTATGCGAGCGGGCGACGGGTGGCGGATGCCGATGTCGGTGTGGCGCATGCGCCGGCCGAGTTCGGCTATGCGCCGCTCAGCATAGCCTTGGTCGATGTCGAGGCGACGCTGGAGGTCGCCGTCGAGGCTGGTGCGCTGCCAGCTGCGAGCTCCGAGGCATTGTTGGCCGCGGCGCGGCGCATCCATTTCAAGGAACGCACCTGGCCGGATGTGGTAGCCCTGTCGGGGCTTCCCGATGCCGCCACAATGGAGGCGGTGCTGGAGCACCACGCCGTCAGCCAGAAACAGGCCGATGCCCTCGCTCTGCTTGCCCGCATGCGGGCCGATGCCGGTAAGCCGTTCGCCAAGCCGAATTTCACCCTGGCGCAATCGGGCTTCTTTGCCGTGCTGCGCCAGCGGGTGGAGGGCAGGCTGGAGGAAGAGGCGGGCTGAGCACCCGGGAACATCCCCTCATCCGGCTGCCGCCACCTTCTCCCGCAAGGGGAGAAGGGAATTCGTTCGGCTTGGCCCGATGCCCAGGAGATCGCTTTCACCGCTTCCACATATCCGATTTTAATCCCTTCTCCCCTTGCGGGAGAAGGTCCCGGCAGGGGGATGAGGGGTTTCAACGCGTGCCTACGCGAGCTGCCCGTGGCAGTGCTTGTACTTCTTGCCCGAGCCGCAGGGGCAGGCCTCGTTACGGCCGACTCGGCCCCAGGTCGAGGGATCGTCGGGGTTGCGGTCCTCCGGCGCCACGATGCGTTGCGCCGGACTGTCCGCTACAGGGAAAGGCGAACTCAGCTGGGCCGGCGGGAAGCCGGAGCCGGCCATGGCGAACTCGTCCTCGCCGGTGAGCGGGTCGATATGCTGGCCGAACATCTGCGGCAGGGTCGGTTCTTCCGGCTGCTGCATCACCTGCAGGCGGAACATGGTACGGGTAACGTCCTCGCGCCAGCGGTTCATCAGATCGGAGAAGAGCTGGTAGCCTTCGGACTTGTACTCGATCAGAGGGTCGCGCTGAGCCATCGCACGGAAGCCGATGACCTGGCGCAGATGGTCGAGCGTGACGATGTGGTCGCGCCACAGATTGTCGAGGGTCTGCAGGAGCACGGCCTTTTCGACCTGGCGCGTTACCTCGTCGCCGAAGCCGGCGGCCCGCTCGGCGGCATGCTTGTCGGCCGCCTCGGTGATGCGATGGGTCAGCTCCTCGTCGGCAATACCTTCTTCCTTGGCCCAGTCGGAGATCGGCAGGTCGAGGCTGAGCACGTCGTTCACCGCCTTGTGCAGGCCATCGGTGTCCCACTGCTCGGGATAGGCGTTCTCGGGCACATGGGCCCGCACCAGCTCGTCGATGACGAGATGGCGGAAATCGGCGATGGTCTCGCCGACGGAGTCCTGCGCCATCAGCTCGCGACGATGCTCGAAGATCTCCTTGCGCTGATCGTTGAGCACGTTGTCGTATTTCAGGATGTTCTTGCGGATGTCGAAATTGCGCGCCTCGACCTTCTGCTGCGCCTTTTCGAGCGCGCGGTTGATCCAGGGATGCACGATCGCCTCGTCCTCCTTGAGGCCGAGCTTCTGCAGCATGCCGTCCATGCGCTCCGAACCGAAGATGCGCATCAAATCGTCCTGCAGTGACAGGAAGAAGCGCGAATGGCCGGGGTCGCCCTGGCGGCCGGAGCGGCCGCGCAACTGGTTGTCGATGCGACGGCTCTCATGGCGCTCGGTGCCGATGATGTAGAGGCCGCCGGCGGCGAGGGCCTTCTCCTTCAGCCGGGCGACCTGATCCTTGATCCGCACCTCCGCCGCTTCGCGTTCGGCTCCCTCGGCCAGGTCGGCGAGCTCGACCTTGATGCGCATGTCGGCATTGCCGCCGAGCTGGATGTCGGTGCCGCGGCCGGCCATGTTGGTGGCGATGGTGATGGCGCCGGGCACGCCGGCCTGGCTGACGATGAACGCTTCCTGCTCGTGGTAGCGGGCGTTCAGCACGGCGAAGACCTTCTCCTCGGCCGTGCCCTGGTCGCCATCATAGAGCGAGGCGAAGGCGTTCGGATCGGAGAAGTCGCGCTGCTTGTAGCCTTGCCCGACGAGATAGGCAGCCAGCGTCTCGGACTTTTCGATCGAGGTGGTACCGACCAGGAGGGGCTGGCCGCGCTGGCGGCATTCCTCGATCAGGCGCACGATCGCCTTGTATTTCTCGTCAACCGTCCGGTAGACCTCGTCATCGTCGTCGATGCGCTGCACCGGCCGGTTGGTCGGAATCTCGATCACTTCGAGATTGTAGATGTCCATGAACTCGTCCGCCTCGGTGGCGGCGGTGCCGGTCATGCCGGCGAGCTTGGCATAGAGGCGGAAATAGTTCTGGAAGGTGATCGAGGCCAGGGTCTGGTTCTCGGGCTGGATCTGCACCCGCTCCTTGGCTTCGAGTGCCTGGTGCAGGCCTTCCGAATAGCGCCGGCCCGGCATCATGCGGCCGGTGAATTCGTCGATGATCACCACTTCGTTGTTGCGGACGATATAGTCCTTGTCGCGGGTGAACAGCTTGTGGGCGCGCAGGGCCTGGTTGACGTGATGGACGATGGTGACGTTGGCCGCGTCATACAACGAGCCCTCGCGCAGCATGCCGGAACCTGTCAGCATCTGCTCGACGCGTTCGTTGCCCTTCTCGGTGAGGCTGACGGTGCGCTGCTTCTCGTCGAGCTCGTAGTCGTCCTTGTCGAGCTCAGGCATCAGCGCGTCGATGGTCTGGTAGAGCTCGGGGCGATCCTCCAGCGGGCCGGAGATGATCAGCGGCGTGCGGGCCTCGTCCACCAGGATGGAGTCGACTTCGTCGACGATGGCATAGGCATGGCCGCGCTGCACCATCTGCGCCATGTCGTACTTCATGTTGTCGCGCAGATAGTCGAAGCCGAACTCGTTGTTGGTGCCGTAGGTGATGTCGCAGGCATAGGCCGCGTGGCGTTCCTCGTCGGTGAGGCCGTGTACGATCACGCCGGTGGTCAGGCCCAGGAAATTATAGACCCGGCCCATCCATTCGGAGTCACGGCTGGCGAGATAGTCGTTGACGGTAACGACATGCACTCCCTTGCCCGCGAGGGCGTTGAGGTAGACCGGGGCGGTTGCCACCAGGGTCTTGCCTTCGCCCGTCTTCATTTCGGCGATGGCACCCTCATGCAGCACCATGCCGCCGATGAGCTGGGTGTCGAAATGTCGCTGGCCGAGCACGCGCTTGGCCGCCTCGCGCACGGTGGCGAAGGCGGGCACCAGGATGTCGTCGAGCGTCTTGCCGGCGGCGAGTTGAGCCTTGAATTCGTCGGTGCGGGCGCGCAGGGCTTCGTCGGACAGCGCCGCGATTTCCGGTTCGAGCGCCGCAATGGCGGCTACTTTCGGATTGTAGGCTTTCAGCCGACGGTCATTGGAGGAACCGAACAATTTCTTGGCGAGCGAGCCGAACATAGAGGGCCTTCAAATCTTCGCGCCTCGCGGCGGCATGATACCCGACCGAAGAGGGGGCTTCGGCCATTGTGTCAACCCCGGCCGCGAAAGCCGGGGAACGGAAGCCGGACACCGCCCGGGCGATGTTCGGTGTGAGGCAACCCGCCTCCATCAGCCGTGCGCGATGGCACCAGCATGACGGCATGCCCCCGATACGGAAACTTGGGGCAAACCGGTACAGCGGGAATCAGGCTGCCTTATGAATTCTGTGAACCGATGGTCCTAATGCCGAGCCGTGGTTCGAGAGCCCGTCAGCCGGACTCACTTAAGTATTGGGGTTTGGGGTGTCAATCGACCATAGGGTCTACGACACCCCTTGATACGGACATTCGGCTGAAAAATCCGTAATAATGCGGCAAGATGCCTCCGCGGGGAGGCATTCGTGACATACGAGGCTCCGCCGTCACAGTTTTGACGACAGCCCTTCCTAAAAGGCGAGCGAAGCGCTGGCCATTCGGCGACATTGACCTTGCTTTTCTCCTGTCCTATCAGCGCTGCGAAGGCGTTCGTCCCGGGATCAGGAGCAATGCGGGCCTGTTGCCGAAACAGCGTCCGTCCGGAGCCTGACGGTTTCCGGGTCAGCCCCCGCTCTCGAGGAACCTGCCCATGATGTCACTTCGCCGCGCGCGTCCAGCCGCGACCCTGCTCGCCAGCGTTGCCTTCCTGGCCTTCGCTGCCGCGCCTTCCTACGCTGAAGACGCGGCGAAGCCTGCCGCCGCCCCGGCTCCGGCAGCCCAATCTGCTCCCGCGACTCCTGCCGCGCAGGCGACCCCGACCATCAGCGTGGACGGCCAGCCCATCACCCAGGACGACCTCAACGCCGTGGAGCAGGAGATCGGGCCGAGCCTGTCTCCCCAGCTCTCGCCGGCCAAGCGTCAGGAGATCATCATCAATGCCGCCATCAATCTGCGCGTGGCCGCCAATGCGGCTGAACAGCAGAAGGTGCTTGATGAAGCCGAGGTGCAGAAGAAGCTTGCCTTCTACCGCCAGCGCATCCTGATCGACGCCCTGGTCGCCAAGGCCGTCAAGGAAGGCGTGACCGAGGACGCGATCAAGAAGGCCTATGACGAGCAGGTCAAGCTGATCCCGGCCCAGGACGAAGTGCATGCCCGCCACATCCTGGTGGCGAACGAGGACGATGCCAAGAAGGTCGAGGCGCGGCTGAAGGCAGGCGAGGATTTTGCCAAGGTCGCCAAGGAAGTCTCCAAGGATCCGGGCTCGGCCGAGCAGGGTGGGGATCTCGGCTGGTTCACCAAGGACCGCATGGTCAAGGAATTCGCCGAGGCCGCCTTCGGCATGAAGCCTGGCGAGGTCTCCCAGCCTGTGAAGAGCCAGTTCGGCTATCACATCATCAAGCTCGAAGAGCGCCGCCCGCAGGCACCGCCGGCTCTCGATCGCGTCAAGCAGCAGATCACTGACTATTTGACCCAGAAGACGCAGCAGGAAGTCTTCGCCAAGCTGCGCGCCGCCGCCAAGATCGTGCAGCCGCCTGCGGCACCGGCTGATCCCGCGGACGGGAGCATGCAGCTCCCCGGTGCGGATGACCCAGCGCAAGCTCCCGCTCCGGCCACGCCGGCCCCGGCTGCTCCGGCTCAGTAAGTCGGTCCTGCGGTACCGGACCGATAATGAAAAGGCGCCAGCCTTTGTCATGCCCGGGCTTGATCCGGGCATCCACCCTTCCGGCGTTTTCGCCTCGAGAGGATTGGATTGCCGGGTCAAGCCCGGCAATGACAAAGGCTGAGCCAATCACAGCATCAGCTCTATCGATGCCGATCTGACAACCGGCACACCTTCTTTCGAGGAACACCATGGCCAAGGCCGCGCCGCTGTCCCCGCTTGCTCCCGCTCGTTTTCCCGACCTTCCGCCGGTAGCGGGGGTCCGGATGGCCACGGCCGAAGCCGGTATCCGCTATAAGGGCCGCACCGACGTGCTGCTTGTCCTGATGGACGAGGGCACGCAGGCCGCCGGTGTGTTCACCCGCTCCAAATGCCCCTCGGCGCCGGTCGACTGGTGCCGCGCCGCGCTCGGGGATGGCAGCGCCCGGGCCCTGGTGGTCAATTCCGGCAATGCCAACGCCTTCACCGGCAAGAAGGGCGCCGAAGCGGTGGCGCTCACGGCAGAACTCGCCGCCGAGGCGGCTGGCTGCCGGCCGAGCGAAGTCTACCTCGCCTCCACCGGCGTGATCGGCGAACCGCTCGATGCCGGTAAGTTCAGGGGCGTGCTGGTCGAGACCGCCGACCGCGTCTCGCCCGGTGCCTTCGAGGATGCCGGCCGCGCCATCATGACCACCGACACCTTTCCCAAGGGGGCGACCGCCAGCGTCGATTTCGGCGACACCACGGTGACGATCAACGGCATCGCCAAGGGCGCCGGCATGATCGCGCCCGACATGGCAACCATGCTCTCCTTCGTCTTCACCGACGCGCCGATCGCCAGGAACGTGCTGCAGGGCCTTCTGTCCAAGGGCGTCGTCGACAGCTTCAACGCGGTCACCGTTGACAGCGACACCTCCACCTCCGACACGCTCCTGCTGTTCGCCACCGGCAAGGCCGGCGGCGCGCCCGTGACCGATGCCGCAGACCCGCGCCTGGCTGGTTTCGCCAAGGCGCTCGACGGCGTGCTGCTCGACTTGGCACAGCAGGTGGCGCGGGACGGCGAGGGCGCACGCAAATTCGTCACCGTCGAAGTGCGCGGCGCTACCAGCAAGCAGGCGGCAAGGCGCATCGGAATGTCGATCGCCAATTCACCCCTGGTCAAGACGGCGGTAGCCGGTGAAGACGCCAATTGGGGCCGCGTGGTGATGGCGGTGGGCAAGGCGGGCGAGGAAGCCGATCGCGACCGGCTCGCCATCTGGTTCGGCGACATCCGCGTCGCCGCCGACGGCGAGCGCGACCCGTCCTATGACGAGGAAGCGGTCTCCGCCTATATGAAGGGGCAGGCGATCACCATCGGAGTCGATATCGGCCTCGGCGAGGCCAGTGACCGGGTCTATACCTGCGACCTTACCAAGGAATATGTCGCCATCAATGGCGATTACCGCTCGTGACCAATTCTCCCGTGCCCAATCCTCTCGTATCTCGGCGCCTTCTGCTCGTCGCCGCCTGCGCCCTCGTCGATGCCGACGGGCGCGTGCTGATCTCGCAGCGCCCCGAAGGCAAGGCCTTGGCGGGCCTGTGGGAGTTCCCGGGCGGCAAGCTCGAGCCCGGCGAGCGGCCCGAGGAAAGCCTCATCCGCGAGCTCCACGAGGAACTCGGCATCGAGGTGGAAGAGCCGTGCCTGGCTCCGCTCACCTTTGCCAGCCATAGCTATGAGGATTTCACCCTGCTGATGCCGCTGTGGATCTGCCGGCGCTGGAAGGGCACGCCGCATGGACGCGAGGGCCAGGCGGTGAAATGGGTGCTGCCGAGGAAGCTGCGCGACTATCCCATGCCGCCCGCCGACGAGCCGCTGATCCCGATGCTGATCGACATGATCCCGGCGAGGTAGGTTCGATCTCGCGAGGCCAAGATGCTCAGACGTCCTTTTCGCCGAATTCCTTCACGCCCAGAGCGTCGGCGAGGCGGGTCTTGGCTGAACCCGGCTTCAGCGGTTTTTGCTGGCCTGCATGAGGCGCCCAGCCGGAGATCCAGATGATCTCGAAGGTCGCGCGGATGCGCCCGTCCGAATCGGAGAAGCGCTCACCGTAGATCTCCGCCATGCGCAGCATGGTGGCGCGGCGGGTGAAGGCCTTGCGGCGCTGGGCCAGCATATTGGTCGCACCCATCGCCCTGAGATCGGCCATCAAGGCGAAGGCATTGTCGTAGCGCACGGTGAGTGTCTCGCTGTCGGTGACAGGAAGCGCGAAGCCCGCGCGCTGCAGGAGGCCGCCCATGTCGCGCACGTCGGCAAAGGGGGCGACGCGGGGCGAGATGCCTCCCTCCGTCTCCAGTTCGGCTTCCGAAAAGGCGGCCCTTAATTCGTTGAGCGTGGAGCCGCCGATGAGCGCGGCCAGCAGAAGCCCGTCCGGGCGGAGGGTGCGCCGGATCTGGCTCAGCATCCCCGGCAGATCGTTGACGAATTGCAGGGCGAGCGCCGACAGGGCGAGATCGATGCTTTCGGGCGGAAGGTGCAGCACCTCGTCTCCGATGGCGACCTCCTGCCAATTGGCGGCGAGCCGCGGACGCAGCGCCTGAGCCAGCGCGGGCGAATTCGGGCCGATCTCTGCCGCCTGTTCGAACGGCCTGAGCACCACGGCGAGGCGATCGGCCATATCGTCGGCGACATGGCGCAGCAGGAAGTCGGCCGGGGCGGTCGCGGCGCGGCGTCGATGCAGGGCCAGCGCGTGGGGGTCGAACAGGAGAGGCGTGGTCATGCCCGCTATGTAGGACATTCGACCTTGCTTTTCATCAGTCGCATGCGTCTATCCGGATAAGACGCCATGGCTGGGACGGCGGACGTCCCGTCCGGTCCCAGCCATACTGTTTCTTCGGATGCCAGCCTATGCTTCTTGCCATCGACGATCCCTCCGATTCCCGCATCGAGGCCTATCGCGACATTCGCGAGCGCGACCTCAAGGGCCGGGGCGGGCGTTTCGTCATCGAGGGTGAAGTGGTGCTGCACACCGCGCTTACCCTGGGACGCTTTGCCATCGAATCCATCCTGATCGCGGAGAATCGAGCCGAGCCGCTGGCCGGCCTTCTTGCGCAGGTGGCGGCGGGGATCCCCGTCTACATCGCCTCACGTGCTGTTCTCGACAGCATTGCCGGCTTTCCCATGCATCGCGGCATCCTGGCGATAGGATTGAGGGGCGAGGGGCTCGCGGTCGACACGCTGCTGTCTTCGGCGCCGGAGACGGCCCTGTTCGTCGGTCTTTCCGCCATCGCCAATCATGACAACATGGGCGGCATCTTCCGCAATGCCGCTGCTTTCGGTCTCGATGGCGTGCTGATCGACGGTGCCTCCTGCGACCCGCTCTATCGCAAGGCCATCCGGGTTTCGGCCGGTGCGGCGCTGCTCACGCCCTTCGCCCAGGCGGGTGATATCGGTGATCTCTGCAACGCCCTGCTGGCGGCTGGCTTCGAGGTGCTGGCCACCAGCCCCGCCGGCAGGGAGCGCCTCGCTGACATCGAGCCCGCCGGGCGGCAGGCCGTGCTGTTCGGCGCGGAAGGGCCGGGCCTGCCCGAACGTGTTCTCAGCCGGCTGCGAACCATCCGCATCGAGATGAGGGGTGGCTTCGACTCCCTCAATGTCGCCACCACCAGCGGCATCGTGCTGCATCACCTGGCGCGATGAGGGAACGCGTCGGTGAGGCAGGAAAGAGACGGAAGGGATATCCGTTCTTCGAAACGCGGCGCCTCATCTCGAGGCGGGTTCGAAAGCAATTGCATTTCGCATGCCTCTCCGATCCTATATTTGCCAAGCACGAGGTGGGCTGGCGCAATCCCCTCGTCTCCTCGCCTGGCTCTCTGTACGGCGCGTTGTTGAAAGACTTGATTCCAGGAGCCGCCGTGACGTCCACTCCCTCCTCCGAGTTTCGTCACTCCCTCATTGCCCTGTCGATCTTGAACTTTTTCCTCGCCGATGCTCGCGATGGCTTGGGGCCCTTTCTCGACGGATTTCTCGCAACGCGCGGGTGGGAGCCATTCACGCTCGGTGTGATCGCGACGATCGGCGGCGTGTTGGGAATGATGACAACGCCTCTGTTCGGTGCGCTTGTCGATGCATCGGCCTACAAGCGTACATTGATCATCCTGCCCGTTATCCTCGTGACGATGATGGCTCTATGGACGCTGGCCACCCCCAATGGCTTTTCGGTCTTCGGGGGACAATCCGCGACGGCCGTCGTCGGCGCGATCATTGGCCCCGCGCTCATGGGCCTGACGCTTGGGCTTGTCGGGGAAGAACGATTTCCCCGTCAGGTGTCCCGAAACGAGTTCTGGAACCACACGGGGAACGTTGCCTCCCTGGCGGCGATTTATGCGGGAACGCTTCTGTTCGGCCTCCAAGGCGTCATCGGGCTCATGCTGTTTGCCGCCTTTGCCACGATTGCCGCGACCCTGGCCATCGATCCGAAGCTGATCGACCATCAGGTCGCGCGCGGGCTGGCGCATCACGAGGGATCGGAGGCACCTTCCGGATTTTCAGTGCTGGCCAGCAGCAAGGGCCTGATCTTGCTCAGCCTGGTGTTGATGATCTTTCATTTTGGGAACGCACCCATCAGCCGCCTGATTGCCCAGGCTTTCTCCATTCAACTCGGCACACCCTTCAGGACCACCGCAATCACGACGGGTGTTTCCCAACTATCGATGATCGGCATGGCGTTGATGGCACCCTGGCTGATTAGACGGTTCGGCTTGGCCACCGTATTCATCGTTGCCTTAGCAGCCTTGCCGGTCCGCGGTGCGATTGCGGGAACTTTCCCATCCTTTGCTTTCGTCTTTCCCGTACAGTTTCTCGACGGCGTGGGGGCCGGCCTGATCGGTATTGCCACGCCCATCGCCGCAGAACGCATTCTCTCTGGTACCGGCCGCTTCAATGTCGGTCTTGCTGCCGTCATGACCGTGCAGGGCATCGGGGCTTCGCTTAGCAACGTCGTTGCCGGTTGGCTCACCGATTTGGGCGGCTATGGTTTAGCCTATTGGGTTCATGGCTGCGTGGCGTTGGTGGCGTTGGCGTTGTTTGTCTTGAGGCGCCATGACATTGCGCCGCGCTTGGCGGAATCCTAAACAAATCCAAGCATCCGCCGCGCGTTACCCGGACGCTGCGGACGGGCCGAGGGATATCGGCTCGAAAGCCAAGCCGACCGAGATCCGGTAGACGAAACCCGGATCGGGCAGAAACGGCATCGTCCTCCAATAGGCTCTGCGCGGGTCTGGCCATGTCTATGCCGCCACCTGGAGGATATCAGCCGGCACGTCGCACGCGGCGTACATGCCACGGTTGCCCTCTACCGCGCCGGCTGACCGTCAGGCTCGAGGCGCCGAAAAACACCTCCGTGATCCTGCTGCTCTAGGAAGGCCCGAACTGAACTCGGTGGAGAGCAGTCGGCAATATCCAAGTGCCAACTGGCTCTCAAACCGTGCCTTCGTCACTCCCTGACGAGATCGCCCAGCATATTGGCGGCCACGGTGAGCTTGGCCAGGGTCAGGCCACCAGCCGCGATTTCTTCCACCGATTTGCGGATGCGTGCAGCTTCCGGATGGGCCTCAAGCCAGGCCTGCGTGGCCGCCTGGCCGGACTGGCCGGTCGCCAGCATGTCGGCGACCAGGCGCCGCTCGGCCGCCGCGATCTGTTCGATCGCCCGGTCGATGGCCAGGCGCTCGAAATAATCGTTGGCGGGCACGGCGCGCGCGGCTGCGACGATGCGGTCGAGCTGGAAATTGGCCTCCGCCGCATAGAAGGTGGCTGCGGTTTCGCCGATGGCCCGGCCGGTGCGGCCCGCCACCAGGACGATGTCGGGCGCCGAGACCAGGGGATCGAGATTGGCCATCCGGCCTGCGAGGTCCTCGGGCACGCCGCCCTCGACCAATTCGCGGGCGCGCTTGACGCGGGCAGCCTGCATTGCTTCGGGCAGGGAGCTGTCGAGCCCGACGGCGATCTCGTAGACACCGGCGCCGAAACGAGCGATTACGGCTTCCAGCCCCGGCGTGAAATCGACGTTGCGCACGAACCACACCACGCGCGAGAGCAGGAGATCCTGCAGGAAGGCGTAGAGGCTGAGCTGGAGCTGCCCGTCGATACGGTTATCCAGGGCATCGATGGCATCGTAGAGATAGCGCAGGCCATAGGATTCATCCACGGCGGCGAAGGCCATGGCGATGGCGGTGACGTCGGCATCGGTCTCGTCGCTCAGACGCACCACGCTGGCGGGACCGCCGCGATTGATGATGCCATTGGCGAGATTGGTGGCGATGATCTCCCGCCGCAGCCGATGGTTTTCGACGGCGTCGGGGAACTTGTTCTGTATCTCGGGCGGGAAATAGACCGTCAGTTCGCGGGCGAGATAGGGGTCATCAGGCACGCTGGTGGCGAGCAGGTCGTCATAGAGCGTCAGCTTGGCATAGGCGAGCAGCACGGCGAGCTCCGGCCGCGTCAGCGCCTGGCCGCGGCGGGTGCGCTCGGCGATGGCGACGTCGTCGGGCAGGAATTCCACCGCGCGGTCGAGCAGGCCGCGCTGTTCGAGCGACTGCATCAGGCGGGTGAGGAAGCCGGTCTCGGTCACGCCCTTGCGTTCGGAGAGCGAAAGCGTGAGCGTCTGCAGATAGTTGTTGCGCAGCACCAGCGTGCCGACCTCGTCGGTCATGGCAGCGAGCAGGATGTTGCGATCGGCCTGCGTCAGGCGCTGGTCGCGCTCGGGCCGGGCCAGGGCGATCTTGATGTTCACCTCGACGTCCGAGGTGTTCACGCCGGCGGAATTGTCGATCGCGTCGGTGTTGAGCTTGATGCCCTTCTGTGCCGCCTCGATGCGGCCGCGCTGGGTGGCGCCAAGATTGGCGCCCTCGCCGATCACCCGAGCCCTGACATCGGCGCCGGTGATGCGGATGGGATCGTTGGCGCGATCGCCGACCTGGTCGTCGGTCTCGCTGGCAGCGCGGATATAGGTGCCGATGCCGCCGAACCAGAGCAGGTCGGCGCGGGCCTTGAGGATCGCCGTCATCACCTCGGTGGGCGTCGCCTCGGCCTTGTCGAGATCCAGCAGAGCGCGCATTTCGGCGGAAAGCGGGATGGCCTTGAGCGAACGCGAGAACACGCCGCCGCCCTTGGAGATCAGCGACTTGTCGTAATCCTGCCAGCTCGAGCGCGGCAGATTGAACATGCGAAGCCGCTCGGCATGGCTGGCGACCGGATCGGGCGAGGGATCGATGAAGATGTCGCGATGGTCGAAGGCGGCGACCACCTTGGTGGCTGGCGACAGCAGCATGCCGTTGCCGAAGACGTCGCCCGACATGTCGCCGACGCCGACGGCCGTGAAGGGCTCCACCTGGATATCGGTGCCGAGCTCGCGGAAATGCCGCTTCACGGCCTCCCAGGCGCCGCGGGCGGTGATGCCCATCTTCTTGTGGTCATAGCCCTGGCTGCCGCCCGAAGCGAAGGCGTCGCCCAGCCAATGGTGCTTCTCGATGGAGATGGCGTTGGCCGTGTCCGAGAAGGTGGCGGTGCCCTTGTCGGCCGCGACCACCAGATAGGGGTCGTCGCCGTCATGGCGCACGGTGTTGTCGGGCGGCACGATATTGTCGCCGTCCAGATTGTCGGTGAGTTCGAGCAGCGAGCGGATGAAGATGCGGTAGGCTTCCGTGCCCTCGGCCAGCCAGGCATCGCGATTGGCCGCCGGCGGCAGGCGCTTGGGCACGAAGCCGCCCTTGGCGCCGACAGGCACGATCACCGCATTCTTGACCTGCTGTGCCTTGACCAGCCCGAGGATCTCGGTGCGGAAATCCTGGGGGCGGTCCGACCAGCGCAGGCCGCCGCGCGCAACCTTGCCGAAACGCAGATGGATGCCCTCCACCCGCGGCGAATAAACGAAGATCTCGTAAAGGGGCCTGGGAGCGGGCAGGCCCTCGACCTTGCGGCATTCGAACTTGAAGCTGATCACCGGCCGGGGCTGGCCGTCAGGGCCGACCTGCCAGAGATTGGTGCGCATGATCGCCTGCACCAGATTGGTGAAGCGACGCAGGATGCGATCCTCGTCGAGCGAGGAGACAGACTGCAGTTGCTCCTCGATTTCGCCGACGATCTCGGTTTCGTGTGCGGCGCGTTCGGCATCGGTGGCCGTCAGCCGCGGGTCGTGGCGAGCGCGGAACAGGGCGACGATGCTGGCGGTGATCCGCGGGTTCTTGCGCGCCGTCTCCCACATATAGTCCTGGCTGAAGGGCGCGCGGATCTGGCGCAGATAGCGCGACAGGGCCCGGATGGCGGAGATCTCGCGCCAGCCCAGCGATGTACGCAGGATCAGGGCGTTGTAGCCGTCGGATTCGGCGTAGTCGCCGACCACCGCCATGATCGAGGCCTCGAGGCGGTGCTGGAAGTCGATGCCGGGAGGGATCGGCTCGCCGTCATTGGTCTCCACCGTCATGTCGTGGAGCCAGACCGGAGCCGGGGCCGGCTTGGCTGATGGCGTGATCTCGTAGGTACGCTCGTCGACCACGCGCAGGCCGTGATTCTCGATCACTGGCACGCGATAGGACAGCGACATTGGCGCGCCCTGCGAGAAGACCTTGAGGCCGCAGCGCGTGGGCGTGTCGTCCTCCTCCAGGCGATAGACCAGGATCGCCACGGGACGGGCGGGCGTCAGTTTCTCGATCACGCCGATATCGGCGATCGCCTGGGCGGTGGAGAATGTCTCGGGATAGCCGCCGGTGAAGGCATTGGCATAGCGGTTGCCGAGCAAGCGGGCGCGCATGCCGTCTGTGGTGCCGGTCAGGGCCGCTTTGAGCTTGTCTCCCCAATTGGTAGCGATGGCATTGATACCGGCTTCCAGCGCCGAGCGTTCGATGAGGGGCGTGTCGCCCTCGTAGCGGCCGATGATGTAGTGCACGCGTGCCAACGGACCTTCAGGGAAGGCGGCATAGGACGCGGAAAGGCGGCCCTTATAGGCGTTGGCCAGATAATTGCCGATGCCGATGCGCACGTCGGTGTCGTATTTCTCGCGCGGAATGAAAACGAGGATGGAGACGAAGCGGTCGAATTTGTCGGCCCTCACCAGCGCGCGCAGGCGCGGGCGCTCATAGAGCAGCAGGATCTCCATGGCGAAATTGTAGAGCGTCTCGGAATCGACCTGAACGAGCTCGTCGCGCGGATATTCCTCGAGGATATGCAGGATTGCCTTGCCCGAGTGGCTTTGCGGGTCGAGCCCGGCGCGCTGCAGCACCTGGGCGACCTTGTGGCGGACATAGGGGATCTGGCGCACGGAGCGCGTATAGGCCGCCGAGGTGAACAGGCCGACGACACGCAATTCGCCCTCGACCCGTCCGTCCGGCGTGTAGAGCTTGACGCCGATATAGTCCATGCGCACGCGGCGGTGGACGCGGCTGTTCACATTCGCCTTGGTGACGATCAGGATCGTCGGCTCGCGCATGAATTCGCGGATTTCCGGCGTCATCACCACCAGTTCGGTGCCGCGGCGCAGGATCTTGACCTCGGGGTCCCTGAGGATGCCGAGGCCTTCGCCCTCGCTGACCTCGTCGGAAGCGTCGCTGTCGGTGGAGAAACGGTATTCGCGCAGGCCCAGGAAGGTGAAGTTGTCGGAGCAGATCCATTGCAGGAGCTGGTTTGCCTCGGCGATCTCGTCGACCGGCAGAGGCGGCGGGTTGGTGCGGAAGGATTCGATCGCCTGCTCCACCCGGTCACGCATGGCGCGCCAGTCTCTCACGCAGGCCCCGACGTCGTTGAACACCAGCGTCAGTCCGTCGATCAGGTTCTGCCGGTCGGCATCCGAATCGATGCGGGCGATATGGATGTGGATGAGACTCTCGCGCACGCCCTTGCTGCCCTCCGGCAGGGCGTCGCCGAAGAACTGCAGGAGCTTGCCCTGGGCATCGCGCTCCAGCGCGATGATGGGATGGGCAACCAATTGTGCCTCGATTCCCCGTTCCGAAAGCTCGGCCATGGTGGAATCGAACAAGAAGGGCATGTTGTCGTTGAGGATCTCGATGACCGAGATTTCGCGGCCGTCGGGCATGTCGGGATTGACGACGCGGATATCGGCTTGGCCGGGCGTGCGGCGCTGCACATGGTCCCAGGCCTGCTCGGCCAGGAAGGCGAGCGAGGCGGCGTCATGCGTGGCGAGATCTTCGAGGGTGGTTCGGCCGAAGAGCACCTCGGCGAAAGTGGGGGGTGTCTTGCCTGGCTGAAGGCTCCTTGCTGCCTTGTGGATCAGGGCCGCCCGGGCTTCATCATCGCGCCACGCCATCTCGTTCATCCCTTCTTGCTACGCCGCTTGCTTGCGGCGCTCTGTGGAATTTCCGAACCCGCCCGTCGACGGGCTCGGAAATTCCACATCAGCCGAACACCGTGCCGGCCTTCCCAGGACGAGAAATCCTCGTCCTGGGAAGGCCGGCTTTGCCCGGTCGATGCGGCCTTGGTGACCATAGCTGAAATTAAGGCCGCTCAAAGTCCAGGCACGACGGAAATTGCCAAATTGCGATGACAATATCGAGAAAGAGAACGGCGCATTGTTAATGAGGTTGCCTTAGGGGCAGATCGGGGCCACAGAGGCAGGCGCGGAGCCTCGATTTAGGTGTTTCCGCACCATCGCGATAACGGCCTCTTGCGAATTGACGGAATCGGTAGGAATCGCAGGACGCTCTAGCCGATCCATTGGATTGGCTTGGAAACAAGGAGCTGGAGCAAACGAGCGTTTCCGTCCAAACGCGCTTTACTCCGGGAAACAGGCAATGAGCGCAACAGGCACGGGTTCTTCGGTCGATCCCAAGGAGATCGAACGTTTCGAGGCGATGGCGGCCGATTGGTGGAATCCGCGCGGTACCATGCGGGCGCTGCACCGATTGAATCCGGTGCGCCTGCGCTATGTGCGGGATCAGATCGCCGGGCATTTCGGCCGTTCCGCCGTCGCCCTGGACGGTCTGGAGGGCCTCAAGCTCGCCGATATCGGCTGCGGTGCCGGCCTGCTCAGCGAGCCGCTGGCCAAGCTCGGGGGCGAGGTCGTCGGCGTCGACATGGCCACGACCAATGTCGAGATGGCCAGGGTCCATGCCGAGCGATCGGGCCTCGCCATCGATTATCGCATCCTGGCGGCGGAGGATCTCGAAGCGGCCGGTGAGCGCTTCGACGTGGTATTGGCGATGGAGATCGTCGAGCATGTCACCGACCCCACCGCCTTCCTGAAGACATGCGCAGGCCTGGTGAAGCCCGGAGGCCTCCTCTTCATCGCCACTCTCAATCGCACCATGAAGGCCTATGCGCTGGCCATCGTCGCAGCGGAGAAGGTGCTGGGCTGGGTGCCGCGTGGCACGCATGACTGGAACAAGTTTGTCACGCCGGCGGAGATCGAGGACGCGGTGACGCCGGAAGGTCTGGCCGAACTCGACCGCTGCGGCGTGATCTACAATCCGCTGCTGGACGAATGGCGGCTCAGCCGCGACACCGACGTCAACTTCATGATGGTGTTTTCGCGAGCGGCGTGACGGGCCTCAGGGCAGGTTGTCCCTGAGATAGATGTCGATGCGGATGCGCTCCTGGCCTTGGTCGATGGGCTGGCCGTCGGTGAGGGCGCGCAGCACGCGCATGGCGCTGCGCGCTTCATGGCCGGGGTCCTGGTTGAGGATGGCGTCGAAAGTGCCGTCGATCAGGGCCTCGCGGCAATGGGTCGTCAGTTCATGGGCGATCACGCAGATGCGAGCGCCGGCATGGCGCTTGTTCAAGGCTGCGATCACACCGCGATTGCCGCCGCCGAGGCTGTAAAGGCCGATGACGTCGGGATGGCGGTCGAGCAGGGCGCCGAGCACCTCCTCGACGATGGCGCCATTGTCGAGGCCTTCGATAACCGGCAGGGTGACGAGATCGGGATATTCGGTGCGCAGCACGCGCTCGAAGCCGAAATGGCGCTCGACATGGTCGCGCAGCAGCATCGAGCCGGCAAGCACGGCGATCCGTCCCGAGCGGCCGCGCAGGAAACGGCCCATCAGGGAGCCGGCGGTGCGCCCGGCTGCGCTGTTGTCGATGCCGACGAAGTGGGAGCGACGCGAGGCCGGCACGTCGGACACCAGCGTCACCACCGGAATGCCGCGCTCGGCCAGGCGGTCGATGGCCTGGCGCACCTGGGCGTTTTCGGTGGCCACCACGGCCACGCCAGAGGTATCGGCGCTGTCGAGCCCGTTGAGGATTTCGGCGAGCTTGCCATCGTCGAAGGGCGGGATCTCGATGATGCGGATGTTGATGCGATCGGCGGCGTTGAGTTCGGACAAGCGCGTGGCCTCGTTTGCCAGGTTGCGCATGAAGGTGTTTACGCCGACGGGAACGAGAAAGACGAAGCGATATTCCTGCTGCTTGGCCAGCATGGCCGCCGCCATGTCGCGGCGATAGTTTAGCCGGGCCATGGCTTGCTCGACCTTCTCGATCGTCGCCGGCCGTACGCCGCCGCGGCGATTGAGCACGCGGTCGATGGTAGCGAGGCTCACGCCTGCCGCACTTGCCAGATCGTGCACCGTTGCCCGCGCCATGGTTCTACCTGTCCCGATCTTTCGGGAACGTACCTCAGAAGAAATGGGGACGCAAACGGTTCAAGGCCGAGATCAATTTTGATATTTTTCTCAATATCCTTTATATTTCAATAGGATATGAAAGTAGCTCCAACACTCAACCGGGAATGGGAATTGAGGGTTGGAGCCTGATTTCCTGATGAGGGGCGCTCATCATCGCCCAGGTTCCAGGGCGTGATTGGCCACAAAAAGCCGGCATTGCTGCCGGCCTTTGGCGTCCGATCGTAGATCGTTCGTGCTTGCCAGTCTTATTGCATCAGGGGTGCAACTTTGGGCCAGACTTCCTGGACGCCGCGATAGATCATGTCGCCGGCGACGTAGAGGATGGCGATCAGGCCGATATAGGCGATCCAGCGATAACGATGGAGCAGGCGGGCGATCAGGCTGGCGGCAATGCCCATCAGCGCGATCGAGACGATCAGGCCGAAGATCAGCACCCACAGATGGTCGCGCGCCGCGCCGGCAACGGCCAGCACGTTGTCGAGCGACATCGAGACGTCGGCGATCACGATCTGCCATGCAGCCTGGGCGAAGCTCTTGCGTGGGGTGCCATTGGTCTCGCCATTGCCGTTCTCACCGTCGAGGGCATGCTGGGCGGCAGCCTCCTCGCTGTGGCTGGTGCGCAGTTCGCGCCACATTTTCCAGCACACCCACAGGAGCAGGATGCCGCCGGCGAGAAGCAGGCCGACGATGGCGAGAAGCTGGGTCGTGATGGCGGCAAAGAACACGCGCAGCACGGTGGCGGCGGCGATGCCGATCAGGATGGCGCGGGTGCGCTGTTCCTTGGGAAGGCCGGCGGCGGCTAGGCCGATGACGATTGCGTTGTCGCCGGCCAGGACCAGGTCGATCAGGATGACCTGGCCGAGGGCAACCATGGAGGAGACCGAAACGGCTTCCGACAGGATGGCAAAAATATCAGGCATGGAGGAGGGCTCTCTCGTTCCGGTGCGGGAGAGCGGTGCCGATTCGAGCCAGGAGGGAAGCCTGGGGCGCTAGGGGGACGCCGACGCGCCGGGACCGCTCTGTTTGCTCCAGTCCGACATCACAGTTCCCAGAACTCAACGCATTGGGAACTGCCAGAGGGGCCCGGCCTGGTGCGGGTGGTGTACTGCAAGTCGAGATGAAAGAAAAGTAACGTTCCGGCATGGCTGCCGGAACGTGATTTCAATCCTCGGAAGCGGCGAGCTGGGTGAGGACCTTGCCGCGTCCGCGCCAACGCATATAGGCGGGAACGACCAAAGCGAGGGCCGCGATGCCGAAGAGGATCACTGCCGGTGCCGAACTGAAGAAACCCTGATGAAGCTGGAGCGCCTTGCGAAGCTGTTCTTCGGCCAGCGGCCCGAGGATCAGCCCCACCACCACGGGCGCGATCGGATAGTCGTAGAGCCTGAGGCCGTAGCCCATCAGGCCGAAGGCGAGCAGCATGGCAAGCTGGGCCGGCGAGGGATTGGACGCCAGCGTGCCGAGCGTGGCGAACAGCAGGATGCCGGCATAGAGCCAGGGGCGCGGGATGGACAGCAGCTTCACCCACAGGCCGACCAGCGGCAGGTTCAGCGCCAGCAGCATGAAATTGGCGACCAGCAGGCTGGCGATCAGACCCCAGACCAGCTCCGGATTGGAAGTGAAGAGCTGGGCTCCCGGCTGCAGGCCGAATTGTTGGAAGCCGGCGAGCATGACGGCGGCGGTCGCCGAGGTCGGCAGGCCGAGCGTCAGCAACGGCACCAGCGTGCCCGCGGCCGAGGCGTTGTTGGCAGCCTCCGGTCCAGCGACACCCTCGATGGCGCCATGGCCGAACTCCTCGGGCTTTTCCGCCAGGCGCTTCTCGGCGGCATAGGAGAGGAAGGTGCCGATCTCCGCGCCGCCCGCCGGCATCGCTCCGATCGGAAAGCCGAACAAGGTGCCGCGCAGCCAGGGCTTCCAGGAACGCCGCCAGTCCTCTTTGCTCATCCAGAGCGAGCCTTTGATCGCCTCGACCGTGCCGGTGCTGAGTTGGTGGGTGGCCGCCACCGCCAGCGCCTCGCCGATGGCGAACAGGGCGACGGCGAGGATGGTGACCTCGACGCCGCCGCGCAGATCGGCAAGGCCCATGGTCAGGCGCCCGTTCTGGCCGCTGACGATATCCTTGCCGATCAGGCCGATGACGAGGCCGATGAACAGCGAGGTCAGGCCCCTGAGCGCCGAATTGCCGAACGCCGCCGACACCGTGACGAAAGCGAGCACCATCAGGGCGAATTTGTCGATGAACTTGAAGGCCAGGGCGAACTTGACCACCCAGGGCGCGATGAAGGCCAAGGCCAGCGTCGCCAGCAGGCCGGCGACGAAGGAGCCGATGGCAGCCGTCGCCAGAGCGGGGCCACCCCGCCCGGCCTTGGCCATCTTGTTGCCTTCGACGGCGGTGACCATCGAGGAGCTCTCGCCCGGCGTGTTGAGCAGGATCGAGGTGGTCGAGCCGCCATACATGCCGCCATAGTAGATGCCGGCGAACATGATGAGCGCGCCGGTGCCCGAAGGGTCGAGCTGGAAGGTCACTGGCAGCAGCAGGGCGATAGTCAGCGCCGGGCCGATGCCGGGCAGCACGCCGATCAGCGTGCCCAGCGTGACGCCGATGAAGGCGCAGATGAGGTTGAACGGTTGCAGGGCGAC
The DNA here is from genome assembly GCF_056754975.1 of Labrys sp. HAY1-8F. Lineage (NCBI taxonomy): Bacteria > Pseudomonadati > Pseudomonadota > Alphaproteobacteria > Hyphomicrobiales > Xanthobacteraceae > Labrys > Labrys sp. HAY1-8F. Next base: position 3,657,958 of record NZ_JBPGWZ010000002.1, read on the forward strand.
CGCCAATCCGTCGACCAGATGACCGAATGTCTGCATCGAAGGGTCCTAGCCTGAAGTGTCGTGCGAGCCGGCGAGATCGCCGGGAACCGCAAAGCCACGTCGAAACAACAAGAATTCCGGAACAATGAGAGGTGGAGCTATGGCGCCTACGCGTTGAAACGGGCTTTGCTCCGGGAGGCCGATCCTGGAATCAATTGCTCAGGAGCGCGGAGACGGCGTGTTCCAGCGGTCCCTGCGGCAGTGACAATTGCAGGAGTTGCGAGAAAGCCAGCCAGGTCAGGAAGGACAGCACCACGCCGACCAGGCAGGCCAGCCAGAGCGGCTTGCCGAAGCCGCGGGCGGCCAGCCCGAACAACAGACCGCTGGCCAGCGAGAAGCCGGCACTGACCGCGATCAGCAGGATCTGCGCCAGCAGGCCGGCAATCACCCAGGCGACCGCCGTGAAATCCTGGCTTTCTTCCGGCGCCGGCGTCTTGCCGCGCAGGGCCGATACCAGCGTGGCGACGGCGAGGACGAGCAATCCCGCCGCGACGGCGTAGGGGAAGGCAGCCGGCCCGAGCGGGTCGCTGGCGACCTTGGTGTTGAGCATGGCCGCGTCCGTGCCGATGACGACGGCTGATATCACCAGGCTGGCTGCGATCACCAGCCCGGCGACGGTGGAGCCGGGCGGACGCCCGCGCTCCGTCTTGCCCCCGGCGCTGCTCATTTGACCAGGCCGATGTCTTTGAGCACCGTGCCGGTGGCGGCGATGTCGCTCTTCAGCGCGGCGTCGAAGGCATCACCGGACAGATAGGTGTCGGTCCAGCCGCGGGTCTTGAGCGTGTCCTGCCAGGTCTTCGACTTCACCATCTTCTCGATATCGGCCGTGATGGCGGCCTTCTGCTCGGGCGTGATGCCGGGGGCGGCCGCGACCATGCGCCAATTCTCCAGGGCAACGTCGACGCCGGCTTCCTTGAAGGTGGGGGCATCGACGCCGTCGATGCGCTTGGTGCCGGAGACGGCGAGGAGGCGCAGCGCACCGCCCTTGATCTGGCTTTCGAACTCGCCATATCCTGAAATGCCGGCCGTCACCTGCTCGCTGAGCACGGCCGCGACGGCTTCGCCGCCGCCGGCGAAGGCGACATAATTGATCTTGGAGGGATCGACGCCCACGGCCTTGGCGAACAGGCCCGCAGTGATGTGGTCGGTGCCGCCGGCCGAGCCGCCGGCCCAGGATACCGCGCCGGGATCCTTCTTCAGGGCCTCGACCAGGTCACCCAGCGTCTTGATCGGCGAGGAGGCCGGCACGACGATGGCTTCGCTCTCGCCGGTGAGGCGGGCGATCGGCGTGACGTCGGCGAGGCTGACGGCGGAATTGTTGGTCAGGATGGCGCCGACCATGACGTAGCCGCCGACGATCAGTGCGGAGGGGCTGCCCTTGGACTGGTTGACGAACTGGGACAGGCCGATGGTGCCGCCGGCGCCGGCGACATTGTTGACCTGCACGTTGCGGGCGATCTTTTCGGTGCGCAGCGCTATCTGCATGGTGCGGGCGGTCTGGTCCCAGCCGCCGCCCGGCGCTGCCGGAGCCATGATCTCATAGCCCGCCGTCTGGGCAAGAGCTGTGAGGCTGGAAAAAGCCAGGGCGCCCGCGGTGGCGCAGGCAAGCAAGAGTTTCTTCATCATTTCCTCCTTGAGCAAGCGCGTTCATGGCTGAACGCTTGTTTGCTCCAACGCTTTTTTCCGACGCGTCTTTGCGATTTGAAGCACGGCGGCAAATCGCAGAACGCTTTGGCGGGCCAGCCGCCTTGTCATGATCGTGTCGGTAGGAAAGGAGGAATGGATATATGCCCACGGGCCGCTCGATGAGCAGCCGTCCCCCCTGGTCCCACGTCTCGCTCCGGGCCTTGCAAGGTCCGGTTGCAGAGACGATAGCAACTATTCCTGTCAGCGACCTGTCAGCGCGAGCCGTCGGTGACGAGTTGGCGCCAGGTCGCCAGGAAACGGGCCTTGCGCTCCTGATCGAGCGCCACCAGCAGGGCCGGGCCGAGCGTGATCGGCTGCAGCACGCCGCGCGAGGCGGCGCTGATGCGTTCCGCCGTCCAGCCGCCCGGCGTGCCGGGCACGATCGAGCCGAGGGCGGCCTGGCCGGCCACCACCGCCTGGCCTCGGGGGGAGAGGACATAGTCGATGAAGGCACGGCCGAGATCGGGCTGGTTGGCCCAGCGCGGCACCAGCATCACCCGGGTGAGGATGAGGGCGTAATCGTCGGGAATGATGATGCCGATGCGCTTGTCGAAGCGCTGGCGTGCGTAGGCGTAGGAGCCCAGCACATTGTAGCCCAGCGCCAGGGAACCCGAGGCGATACCCTCGAGGATGGCCGGGCTGGAGCCGGAGAGCTTGACATCGGCCCGGCCGAGCGCGCGGGTCAGGCGCCAGAAATTCGAGGAGATCTGGGCATCCTGCGCCGCCAGCAGATGGCCGACCCCGCTCTGGCCGATGTCGTAGGTCGCGACCTTGCCGCGGAAGCGCTCTGTCTCCTTCTCCAGGAGCTCGGTGAGAGCCAGATGGGAGTGCGGAGCCTGGCCGTCGGGCACCTGGGTGCGGTTGTAGACGATGACGATTGGCTCGAAGGTGAAGCCGAAGATTTCGGAACGCCAACTGGCCCAGGCCGGTAGGGCCGGCAGCAAGGGCGAGGCATGGGCAAGGGCGTGGCCGTCATTGGCGAGCTTGACCTGCAAATCGGCCGCCGAGGAAACCAATAGATCGACATCGATATCCAGCCGGCTCTCCAGGGTGCGCTGATAGAGCGGCAGCGTGTCGGTCTCCTCATAGCGCACGCTGACGTCGGGGCGCAGTTCCTGGAAGTCGTGGATCAGCAATTCGAACTGCGGCGTGTCGGTGGTGCCGAGGATCGAGAGTGTTGGCCCGCCGGGCACCGGCGCCGGATAGAGCTTGGCCGCGGCCTGGGCCGTGTCGTTCCAGCCGCTGCCGATGGCGATGCCGAGGGCCAGAGCGAGCGCCGCCATGCCGCGTCTGAGGACGGCGCGCCCTCTCGCCTGTACCGGCACCAGCGGCAATTCGAGACGGACCTCCAGCCCGCCGCCGGGCCGGTCGTGCAATGACAGGCTGCCGCCATGGGCCTGCACCACGGTGCGGGCGATCGGCAGACCGAGCCCCGAGCCCACGGTGCCGGCACCGCTCTTCCCTCGCTGAAAGCGCTGGAGCACGATGTCCTTCTCGGTATCGGGAATGCCCGGGCCGTGGTCGCGGACCATGATGAGCAAGCGTTCGCCCGGCGCCGTATCAGCCACGATCTCCACCACGCTATCAGGGGCATAGAGCAGGGCATTGCCGGCGAGGTTGCGCAGCATTTCCTGCAAGGCGAGGCGGTCGCCCATGAGACGGGCACCGGCCAGGGCGGGCGCGACGGTCAAGGTGAGCCGCCCGGTCTCGTCCGGATCGAAGCGGCGTGCGACGTCCTCGACGATGTCGGCGATGGGGATGAGGGCGGATTCGCGGCTTTCGAGCCGGTGGGTCAGCGTCGCCTCCATCAGGAGTTGGCTGACGAGCTCGCTGGCATGCACGGCGTTGCGATGGATCTTGGACACACGCTCGTGCAGGGCCTGGTAGTCGCTTTCGTCCAGCGCCACTTCGGCCTGGGCGCGCAGGGAGGCGAGGGGGGTGCGCACCTGATGGGCGGCGTCGGCGACCACGCCCGACAGCGCGTTCATCACGCTGGCGAGGCGGCGCATGAAATCGTTGAGGGCGGCGACGAGTTGGCTGACTTCTATCGGTACCGGCACGGTGAGAGGGGAAAGATCCTGCGGCGCGCGATCGCGCAGCGCCGCCTCCACCGTGGTGAGCGGGGCGAAGGCCCGCTGCACGCCGAACCAGACCAGGGCCAAGGCGAGCACGAGGATGCCGATCAGCGGCAGCGCCGCCCGCGAGACGATTTCCGAGGCGAGAGCGGTACGTGCCCCGCGGGTTTCGGCGACCCGGATGGTCACCCAGCCGGCGGCGCTGCTGGCCGAGATCAGGCGGCCGATGCTGGCGACGCGCACGGGTTCGCCGTGATAGCGCGAATCGGCGAAGGCGGTTTCAGCCGAGCGCACGGCCGGCAATTCCTCGGCGAGATCGCCATAGCCGGTGACCAGGGCACCATCGGGAGCCTCGACCTGGTAATAGATGCGGTCGCCCCCCGAGCCGAGCATGGCGAGGGCCGCATAAGGCAGTTCGACGGTGACACGGCCTTCCTCGACCAGCACGGCGCCGGCGATGGTGAGCGCGGAGGCGGTGAGGAGGCGGTCATAGGCCTGGTCGGCGGCACGGCGGGCATACGAATGGATGAAGACGATGAAGGCGAGCGCGGCGATGGCGAGCACCAGCAGGGCCGCGGCCAGCACGCGGCGGCGGATCGAGGCGGTTGCGCGCGCGGTGGTCGCCAGGGAGACGGGTGCGGATGCGACGGTCACGGGCGTGACGGGATCAGGGACCGTCATGCCGCCGCGCCATATAACCCGCGCCGCGCATCGTCACGATCTCGATGCCGGCACCCTGCAGCTTGCGGCGTAGCCGCGAGACCAGCAGTTCCAGGGCGTTGACCGTGACCTCGTCGTCCAGGCTGAACACCTGGTCCATCAGCCGTTCCTTCGGCGCCACCTGGCCGAGCTTGGCGACGAGAATTTCGAGCAGGCGGAATTCGCGTCGCCCGCAATCGATGGGCTTGCCCTGGATCGCGACCGTGCGCGCCGCGAGGTCGATCGTCAGGGCCTCGACCTCGATGGTGCTCGCGCGCATGCCGCCCGGCCGCCGCATCACCGCACGGAGCCTCGCCTCGAATTCGCGCAGATCGAAGGGTTTGACCAGATAGTCGTCGGCGCCGAGGTCGAGCAGGCTGATCTTGTCGTCGACCTCCGAGCGGGCGGTGACCACCAGCACCGGGGTGCCGTGGCCGGCCCGGCGCAGATCGGACAGGATGGCGAAGCCATCGCGGCCCGGCAGCATCACGTCGAGCACCACCGCGTCGAAGGTTTCCTCGCGCAGGCGCTCGGAGGCGAGCGTGCCGTCGCGCAGCCATTCCACGGCATGGCCGGAGCTACGCAGCCTCGCCACCATGGCATCGCCCAGATCCTCGGCGTCCTCGACCAGCAGGATGCGCAATCGACCTCCCTTTTCGTTGGGGAGACTGTAGGGCCGAGCGGGCGGATAGGGAAGGCGGGATTGGGCGGCGGACCCAAGGAACGCCGGACCCACGATGATTGAGGCGCTACCTGCCTTCCCCACTGTGTGGAGAAGGCTTGCCGTGCTTGATTGGGAGCGGTCCGGTGCTGCGATCCGCGTCTAGTTCCGATCGTCCGGCAGCATGGGCAGAGGCAGGATGTCGATGCCATCCTCGAGCAGGCTGCGGACATCTTCGCCGGTCGCCTCGCCATGGATGGTGCGATGCTCGCTCTCGCCGTCATGCATCTTGCGCGCTTCGGCGGCGAACTTGTCGCCGACATAGTCGGATTTCGCCGTCAGCATGGCATGCAATTCGCGCACCTTGGCACGCAAAGCCTGTTCCTCCGGAGAGGTCAGAGCCACCGGCTGTGGCAAGGCCGGCAGGTTTTCGCGAATTTTGGTGTCGGGGTTCCCGCTTTCGCGGTCCTTGCGGGCCACCTGCGGTGCCATAATGGCCTTGCCGACCTTGGTGGAGGCGCAATGGGCACAGCTCAGCAGTCCGTGCTCGGCCTGGTCGTCATAGGCGGCACTGTCGCGAAACCAGCTTTCGAACTCGTGACCCTGGTCGCAGACGAGCGAAAAACGAATCACTCTGCAGCCCTCAGCGCCGGTTCCGTCTTCACCGTGAAGGAGCGCGCATTCTTGAGATTGGGGATCTTGCCGCGCGTCGCCGCCACGGCGTGCACGTCGATCTCGCCATAAACAAGCCCGAGCGTGTCGCCGGCATCGGCGACCACGCGTCCCCAGGGATCGATGATGACGGAATGGCCATAGGTGTCGCGGCCGTCGTCATGATGGCCGACCTGGGCGGCGGAGATCATCCACGCGCCGTTTTCGATGGCGCGGGCGCGCTGCAGCACATGCCAATGGGCTTCGCCCGTCTGCTTGGTGAAGCAGGCCGGTGCGCTGATCACGTCGGCGCTGGCATCGCCATAGGCGCGGAAGAGCTGGGGAAAGCGGACGTCGTAGCAGATGCCCAGGCCCAGCCGCGCGAAGGGTAGGTCGACCGTAACCGCATGATCGCCACCGACATAGGCATTGGATTCACGCCAGGATTCGCCGCCGGCAAGATCGACGTCGAACAGATGGATCTTGTCGTAGGAGGCGAGCACTTCGCCCTTGGGATCGATGACGAAGGCGCGGTTGGCAGCCTTGTCGCCGACACGCACGGCCATGGAGCCGATATGGAGATGCAGGCCGTTATCGCGTGCGATCGCACGAAAGGCGTCGAGCTCGGGATTGCTCTGCTCGTCGCCGATGGCGGCCATCATGGCCGCCCGGTCGCGGTTGACCACGGTGGTCATCTCGGGTGTCTGCAGATATTCGGCTCCGGCGGCCTTGGCCTCGCGGGCGGCGACGGCGACGGTTGCGACATTGTCCGATGGCACCAAGCCCGAGCGCATCTGCAGAACGGCGGCTTTGAAACGCATGGATCCGTCTCCCCATAGTGTTTTGCGATTTGGCGGAATCACCAAGAATCGCAAAGATGCGTCGAAACAAAGAGTTAGAGCATACAAGCGTTCAGTCGTGAACGCGCTTTGCTCTGGTGCTCTCAGGCGGCGATAAGTTTGTCGAGGCCACCGGCTGCTTCGAGATCATGAAGATCGTCGCTGCCGCCGACATGGGTCTCCCCGATGAAGATCTGGGGCACGGTACGGCGCCCATTGGCGCGCAGGCTCATGGCTTCCTGCAGTTCAGGCTTGCCGTCAACGTCGATCTCCTCGAAGGGAATGCCCCTGCGGGTGAGCAGGGCCTTGGCCGCCTTGCAATAGGGACACCAGGATTTCGAATACACGACGACGGGCGGCATTGCCTTCATTCCATCCACAAACAACCTCGCCCACAGATGGGAAGGCACGGAGCCAAAATCAATCGGCATTATAAGCAGTTGCGGCAGGCCGACAAGCAGGGGCGCGGCGGCCTGCATGGCTGTGTTCCTGCTTATTGCTTCTGGAACACCATCCAGGCCCGGTCGAAGGCGCGTATGCGCATGTCGTTTTCGCGCATGAGGATGTAGAGTGTGCCTGAGGGCAGCAGGCCGAGGGCATCGTCCCGGCCGATCTGCAGCAGTAGGCGCCAGCGATCCGCCGCGCGCAGCAGCCTGCGAGCCTCGGCGCTGGCAAAGGCTTCGCCCGTGCCGCAGAAAATACCGTGCGAGGCCAGTTGGGCCTGGGCCTGCATGCCGTTCTGCAGGGGGCGCGGCCAGCCGCCGAGCTGGTGATTGGCGCCCTCCCTGCTATCCGGCATGCCATAGCGGCCGAGCCAGGTCTCGTAGCGGATCTCCTCGCTGTCCTCGTCCCAGAAAGTCGAAGCCTCCTCGCCATGTGGGAAGGCGTCGAAACCCTTGTCGCTCGGCGGGATGGCGGTGACGACCGGGCGCGCCGCCACGGCGGCCGGCTTGAAGCGGCTGCTCCATCGCTCCTGCGCCAGAGCCGCCAGGGCGGCGGATTCGGCCTTGCGCTCCAGACGCTCGAGCGGTGTCTTGTCCCAGATCAGGCGCAGCCCGGCCGCGGCATGGGGGTCATAGGATTTCGGCTTCGCCCAATAGTCGCAGAACAGCAGCAGGCGACCATGATGTGGCAGTGCCGCGGGAAAACCGGGGGTCAGCGACAGGGAAGCCAGATCGAGCTGGGCGATGAAAGCCAGGGGAAAGGCCGATGTGACCGCCGCTGCAAGATCGCTCTGCTCGCGACTGGCCTCGCGGGCGTGCTCGGCCGTCAGCGACGAGCCCGGCCGCGTGGCCTCGCTGGCCAGACGATCGGCCTCGGTGAGATGGATCTGGGCACGTTCGACAGCATCGCCATAGGGCGGGCGTTCTGGCCAGGCCATGCCGTCAGGCAGGTCGGGCAGACCGCCGATCTTGCTGGCGCCGAGCGGAATCTGGCTTTCGTCGCAAGGCGTGGTCTCCAGCACCAGCGCCGGCCGGGCCTGTTCGGCGAGCCGGGCGATACTCGCTGGAGCGAGGCCGGCTTCGAGCAGGGAACTCTGCAGGGTCTCGCGGCTGTCGGGCCAGGCGAGAGGGGGCGATTGCGGTATCGGATTCAAGACAGGTAGTCCCGTTCGGTTACTCGATCGGCGTCGCCACCCGGGCGAACACCAGCATGTCGACAGTGGCAGCGCCGGCCCGCAGCAAGGTGCGCGCCGCCGCCTCGCCCGTGGCGCCCGAGGTGAGCACATCGTCGATCAGCACGATGCGCTTGCCCTTTATCGCCGGCCGGGCGCCCGGCGAGACCGTGAAGGCACCCTGCACGTTGCGGGCCCGTTCCTTGCGGCTGAGGCCGACCTGATGGGCCGTGCGCCTGGAACGGCCGAGCAGCAGGGGCTCATAGGCCACGCTGCTGCGGGTGCTGATCTCGCGCGCCAGCAAGGCGGCCTGGTTGAAGCGCCGGCGCCACAGGCGCAGGCGATGCAGCGGTATCGGCACCAGCATGTCGGCGCCGGCGAGCACATCCTGCCCGGCCTGGACCATCAGCCGGCCCATGAAAGGCGCGATCTCGACGCGGTCGCCATATTTGAGCCGGTGCACCAGCTCGATGGCGGCGCCATCATAGCGGGCCGCGGCCCTGGCCCGGCCATAGGCGGGCGGGTCGGCGATCGCCTGAGCCGAAACCATGCCCTCGCCGTGATCATAGACGAAGGGAATGCCGAGTCTCTCGCAATAAGGGCGTTCGATCAGGGACAATTGCTGCCAGCAGGCCACGCACAGATTGGCGTGGCTGGCGGTGGTCTCCCGGCAGCTCAGGCAGCGCGGCGGCAGGATGATGTCCGCCAGCCGGCCTCCCGCCCGCAGGAGCAGGCGCGACAGGGAAGAGGAGGCGGTGGCGGAAGCGGACATGCCGGCAAAGTGACAAAGATTGCCGAGCCTGTCATCAGGACATTACGGTTGAAGTCCAGCTGATATTATGGAAGTCGTGGCGGTATTATGAGAACGCCGAGCAACCAGATTTGCCGAGCGGGCTCGACATCGCCATTATACCCGCCATATTTATGCCCCAGATCGGAATAGTTGCGTCAATGTCCGTCCCGCTCCGTAACGCTATTTCCCGCCTTGACCTGTTTGCCGGCGCCAGCCCGGAGGACATCGACGCGGTCGCAAATCTCGCCGTCGAACAGCGTTTTCGCGACGGCGAATCGATCTTCTCGCGGGGGGCGCCGGGCGAGGGCATGCTGATCGTGCTGCAGGGCACCATCCGGCTTTCCATCGTTTCGGTCGAGGGACGCGAGCTGATCCTGCGTGAAGCGGCGCCCGGCGACGTGATCGGCGAGATCGCGGTGCTGGACAGCGGCCGGCGCACGGCTGACGCCACCGCGGTCGGACCGGTGGTGGCAGGCTTCATCGCGCAGGCTTCTTTCGTGCGGCTGCTGGCCACGCGTCCGGCGCTGCAGATGCCGATTTTGCAGGTGTTGTGCGCCCGGCTGCGCGACACCACCGATCAGCTCGAATCGATCGCACTCTATCCGCTCGAGGCCCGCCTGGCGCGCTTCCTGCTCTGGCATGTCAAGCGGTATGGGCGCACCCGCGCCGATGGTGCCCGCAGTGCGCCGCTGACGATCTCGCAAAGTGCCATCGCCAGCTTCGTCGGCGCCAGCCGTCCCAAGGTCAACCGGCTGCTCGCAGCTTTCGAGGAGCGCGGTGCGATCGAGCGGCGCGGTGCCATCGTGCATTGCCACGTTGTCGCGCTCACCCAACTGGCTCAGGCCGAGACGGCGCCCGGGGAGGCGCATGGCGGCGCCGGCCTGGATGGTGCGCGTGGCTGATCCGGCCTTCAAGCCTGCGATTGCCACAGGCCTGGCGGCCTTCATCCTCGGTCTCTGCTTTCTTGTCTACAATCCCGGCGGGGCCGCCAACTCCCTGCGCGAAGAAGCCTTCGACTTCATCGAGAGCGTGATCCCGCCCAAGCGGGTGGCAGATGGCGTCGTGGTTGTTGACATCGACAGGCCCAGCCTCGCCGCCAAAGGAGCCTGGCCCTGGCGGCGAGGAGGGGGGCTGACGGATCTGGTCACCAAATTGCAGGACGCCCAAGCGCAGGTCATCGGCGTCGATATCCTGCTGGATGGCCCGGACCGGCGTTCGCCGGGGCCGATGCTGAGGGTCTACGCCAAATCGACCGGCCGGACGGAACTGGCGACGGTGGCCGACAGCCTGCCCGATGAGAACAAGCAACTCGCCGAAGCGATCGCCCGTTCAGATGTCGTTCTTGGCCTGCTGCCTGACGAGGCCGGCAAGGATGCCCTGCCTTTTCCGCCTCCGATCATTCCGGCGCCGCAGCAGGACCTGTCGCAGAAGGCCGCCGGCGTCGTTGCGCCATCCACCGCGCTCGTGGATGGAGCCGTCGCAATCGGCGCCTTGTCCCTCGCGCCTGTGACCGGCACGAAAGTGCGCCATGTGCCGGTATTCGTGCGAGGTGGTAGCGAGATCTATGCGGGTTTTGCCATGGAGGTCTTCCGGAGCGCGCAGCACGCATCCGCCTTCCTGCTCGATCCCGACGGCACTTCCGCATCGGTGGGAGACACGCACATTCCGTTGCGTGAGGGGGCTGCCGTGCGGCTTCATCTCACCGCTCCCTCGAATTGGCGCGCGCGGACCGTTTCGGCTGCCGATGTGCTTGATGACAAGGTGCCGGCCGAACGCTTTGCCGGGCGCGTCGTGCTGATCGGTGCCAGCGCTCCGGAGGCGGGCGCACTTCTTCCCACTGCGGTGGGTCCATTGACACCGACCGTGCAGGTCCAGGCCGAGGCGATCGAGGGCCTGCGGTCGGGCGATATCCCGCAGCGCATCCACAATCCGCGGCTGATCGAGCCGCTCGCCGCCTCCGCCATCGGCCTCGTGGCCCTGGCGGCTGCGTTGTGGCTCGGCCCCTTGGCCGCAAGCTCGGTGCTGGCGGTGCTGATGCTGAGCTGGATCGGCTTCGGTGCCGGCCTGTTTGCCAGCACGCGCCTGTTGATCGATCCGGCCGGCCCGCTGATCCCGGCGATCGCCGCCGCCAATTCGGCCCTGGTGGTGATGTTCGCCCATACCCGTAAGCTGCGCGGGGCGATCGAGCGCAAGTTCGGGCGCTACCTCTCGCCCGAGATCGTTCGCCGGCTTACCGCGGCCCCGGAAGAGTTGAAGATCGAGGGTGAACTGCGCGAGGTCACGGCCCTGTTTTCGGACATTGAAGGCTTCACCACCATGTCCGAGAACGCCGAGCCGCGTACGTTGGTGGGCGCCCTCGATGCCTATTTTGATGGGGTCTGTGCCATCGTCATCCGCCATGGCGGCATGGTCGACAAGATCGTCGGCGATGCCGTGCACGGGCTGTTCAACGCGCCGCTCAATGTGGAAGGGCATGCCAGGGCGGCGCTCGACTGCGCCATCGAGATCGGCCGCTTCACCACCGAATTCCGCCAGCGCGAGGATGCCAAGCGCCTCGGCTTCGGGCGCACCCGTATCGGGCTCGATACCGGGCCGGTGATCGTGGGCGATGTCGGTGGTCTCGGCCATCTCGATTACACCGCCCATGGCGATGCGGTGAACTCGGCGGCGCGGCTGGAAGCCCTCAACAAGCAGTTCGGCACCACGGTCTGCCTCGGCGCACGTGCGGCGGCGGCCATCGGCGAGCCGGAGCGGCTGCGGCCTCTCGGCAATGTCGTGCTACGCGGCCGCGCGGCGCAGACGGCGATCTTCAGCCCTTGGCCCGATGACGCGACATCCGAGCGACGTCAAGCCTATATGGCTGCCTATGACCGGATGGCCTCCGAACCGGCAGAGGCCAGAGGTTTGTTCCAGGCGCTTGCATCGACCTGGCCCGAGGATCCGGCGGTGGCCTATTGGGTCAGGACGCTCGCCTGAGATCGGGTGAATGCCGCCTCGGTACAGCGTCGCGCGGAGTAATAAAATACCCCTCAGTGCGTTTGCCGAGATGAGCGTCAGATACTTGCGGCATTATCGGCTTTTTGATTAGTTTGAATTAAAAAACAAAGTAAATGATACGTTTTAACTTTAGTTTATGTTGCATATTGCTCGCATATTATTTTTAATCTGTTTCAATTTATGTATAGGTAATTTAAATATTAAAACTTTATAGAGGCCCTCCATCTGTGTAAGTATATATCTATACATTGTAGAGATTAATTTTATATAGTCGTGACTTGAGCGTGAAATGTGAAGTAAAAACCTAAAAATACGACATTCGCCGTATAGAATGGAAAAGATTGTTGGGTTAGTTTTTGTCCGCGGGGACCAAAAATCCGCGCCTAAGCCGATTCGGCCTTACCGGGGGGTAAGATGTGCCGGGTCTGGTGAGGGGGCGGAGGCAGTATCCCCGCGGCGGGGTTCGTTATCTCAACTTGTTGGAACCACCAGCCGGCATCGACGTCCTGCGTCGCGGCCAGGCGGTATCAGCATGCCGTAGATCCCTGCCGATGTCTGAGTGGGTGGGGATTTCGAATGACGCGTTATCGTCGTGACCTGAGTTGCGTTGCCGAGCAGGGCAAGATCTTGCACGGGGCGTCGCCGAGATGGATATGGGCACTCAAGTCCAGCCTGCTAGGCGTTTCTCTGGCGGCCATCGGCGCGGCGACGCCTGCTCTCGCGGCTTGCTCCACCAGTGGTTCGACGCAGACCTGTGCCGGAGACCTATCCGGGGGTGTGCAGGTGAATGCGGGCCCGACCACCCTCAACGTCAACACCTTGAGCGGGCCCGTGAACGGGCAGGTCCGCCTGCAGCAGAATGGCGGGGATGGCGGCAACGGCCATGACGGCGCGCTGTTCGTGCCGCCGGCATCGGGTGGCGGCGGCGGTTCGGGCGGCGGCAGTGCGCCGACCGTCACCGGCCAGAGTTTCAACCAGACCACGGGCGTCGCCGTCATAAATTACAGCGACGGTTCCATCATCACGCTGACGCCGAAGGCTGGATCGGGCAACGTCTATACGAAACAGACTCAGACACCCAAGAGCGGTGGCGGTTACGATACAACCTCCGTCGATATTCCCGCCGCCATCACCCCCAACGATGCCGATGGTTCCATCACCATCTCGCTCGGCACCAATGGCGATGCCGGCACGATGACCATCAAGCCGGGCGCCAGTGGCGGCAGCCTCACGGGCGGCGGTCTCAATCTCAACTATGCCGGCACGGGCCAGACGCTGACGACCTCGGGACAGCCTGGGGTGATCGCCATCAGCCGGGGCGGTGACGGCGGCGATGGCGGTGACTATTATCTCGGTGGCGGCGGCGCGCGCGGCGGCAGCGGTGGCGCCGGTGGCAGCGCCACCGTGACCAGCAAGGGCAATATCACCGTCACCAATGGCTATGGCGTGATGGCGCAGTCCATCGGTGGTAGCGGCGGCCATGGCGGCGGCTCCTATACGGTGGTCGGCAGCGGCGGCGAGGGCGGCAAGGGCGGCGCCGCGGGCGCGGCGAGCGTGACCGCGGGCGAAGGCACGATCACCACCTATGGCGATAATTCCGGCGGTCTGGGGGCTATCAGCCAGGGTGGCAGGGGCGGTGCTGGCGGCAGCGCCGGCGGCATCGTCGCCTCCAGCGGCGATGCATCGGGCGCGGGTCGCGGCGGCTCGGCCTCGGTCACGGCGCTGGAAGGCCTGACCATCGTCACCCACGGTGCCAATTCCCATGGCTTGCTCGCCCAATCCATCGGCGGCAGCGGCGGCAGCAGCGGCAGTGCCGGTGGTCTCGGCGCCATTGGTGGCCAGGGTGGCACGGGAGGCGACGCCGGCACCGTCGATGCACGCAATTTCGGTGATGTCACCACCAGCGGCACCCACTCTTTCGGCATCCTCGCCCAATCGATCGGCGGCGGCGGCGGTTCGGGCTCCGGCGGCGGCGGCCTCGTCGTGCTCGGGGCTGACGGCGCAGCCGGCGGAGCCGGCGGCAATGTCACCGCGGTCAATGGCGGCAGCATCACCACCAAGGGCTTCAATTCCACCGGCATCTTCGCTCAGTCGATCGGCGGCGGCGGCGGTGACGGCGGTTCCTCCGGCGGTCTCGTGGCGATCGGCGGCAAGGGCTCGACCACCAGCAATGCCGGATCGGTCAACGTCACCAATGCGGCCGGCGGGTCGATCACGACCTACCAGTCCTTCTCGCAGGGCATTTTCGCGCAATCGGTCGGTGGTGGCGGCGGCAATGGCGGCTCCTCAGGCGGCCTCTTCACCGTGGGCGGCCAGGGTGGCTCGGGCGGCAATGGCGGTACCGTCACGGTCACCAGCGCCGGCCTCATCGAAACGGGCGTGAATGCCAAGAACAATTCGAGCCTTGTCACCGATTCGGCCGCCATTTTTGCCCAGTCCGTCGGTGGTGGCGGCGGCAATGGCGGCAATGCCCTGGCCGTCGGTACCGGCATCACGGTGGCTTTGGGTGGCAAGGGCGGTGTCGGCGGTACGGGCGCGAATGTCAGCGTCCTTCGTGACAATGCCGATCCCTCTCAGGCCAGCAGCGCCTCGATCATCACCTGGGGTGACCGCTCGGCCGGTATCTTTGCCCAGTCGGTGGGCGGCGGCGGCGGCAATGGCGGCTTCGGCATCAGCGCCAATGGCGGGCTGATCAGCGCCAGTGTTGCGTTAGGCGGCAGCGGCGGCGACGGCGGTGGCGCCGGCAATGTCCAGGTCGACACCAAGGGCAGCATCCAGACGCATGGCAGTGGCTCGACCGGCGTCTTCGCCCAATCGGTGGGTGGCGGTGGCGGCAATGGCGGCCTGGCGGTGGCTGGTTCCGCAGGGCTCGTCCAGGCTTCGATCGCGCTCGGCGGCGGTGGCGGCAAGGGCGGCGATGCCGGCACGGTCAATGTCTCCAACCTCTCCGTGATTACGACGGCAGGCGACAATGCCAGTGGCATCCTGGCCCAGTCGGTGGGCGGCGGCGGCGGCAATGGCGGCGTGACGGTTGCGGCTGGCCTCGGCCTTGCCAGTGCCAATGTCGGTCTCGGCGGCAGCGGCGAGAAGGGCGGATCGGGCAAGAGCGTCACCGTCGACAGCAACGGTGACATCGCAACCGGCGGCAAGAACTCTTCCGCCATCCTGGCCCAGTCGATCGGCGGCGGTGGCGGCAATGGCGGCCTGGCCGTCGGCGCGGGGATCAGCGGGGTCGGTGCGTCGGTGAGCCTCGGCGGCAGCGGTGCGCAAGCGGGGCATGGCGATACCGTATCGGTGACCTCGACCGGCAACCTCCTGACCAAGGAGGACAATTCGGCGGCCATCCTGGCCCAGTCGGTGGGCGGCGGCGGCGGCAATGGCGGCTCCACGGTGGCTGGCCAGCTCTCGGTCGCCGGCAATGTCAATGTCGGCCTCGGCGGGACGGCAGGCGGTGGCGGCAATGGCGGCGCCGTAACGGTCAAGGCCTATAAGCCGGCGGGCGCGACGGGCAATACGGCCACGCTCGAGACCGACGGTGACAATTCGGCCGGCATCCTGGCGCAGTCGATCGGCGGCGGCGGTGGCAATGGCGGCTTTGCCGGCGCGCTCGCGCTTTCGGGCGGCGTTTCCGCCGGAATTTCCCTCGGCGGTGGCGGTGGCAGCGGCGGCAGCGGCGCTTCCGTCCTGGTCGACCAGAACCACAACATCCTGACCAAGGGCGACAATTCGGCCGGCATCCTGGCGCAATCGATCGGCGGTGGCGGCGGTAATGGCGGCTTTGCCGCTACCTTGAGCGGCAGCGTTCCCCTGGTCGGCGTCTCCGGTTCGGCGGCGGTGTCGCTGGGCGGCAAGGGTGGCGCCGGCAACAATGCCGGCACGGTTTCCGTCACCAGCAATGGCGCGATCCAGACCGAGGGCGATCGTTCCGACGCCGTGCTGGCGCAGTCGATCGGCGGTGGTGGTGGCAATGGCGGTTTCGGGCTCTCCGGTTCCTTCAATGTCGGCGGCGTCGGGGCTGCTTCCGTTGCCATCGGCGGTAGCGGTGGCGCGGGTGCCGATGCCTCCCTCGTGACGGTAAAGAGCACCGGCCCGATCCTCACCAAGGGCGAGGCTTCCAACGGCCTCGTCGCCCAGTCGATCGGCGGCGGCGGCGGCAATGGTGGTTTCTCGGGTTCCGCCTCGCTGTCGACCAGCGTTTCCATCGGTGTTGCCGTGGGGGGCACCGGTGGCAATGGCGGCAATGGCGGCGGCGTCAGCCTGACCAACCAGGGCGCGGTCCAGGTTACCGGCACCAATGCCGCCGGTGTGCTTGCCCAGTCGATCGGCGGTGGCGGCGGCAATGGCGGCTCCAGCATCGCTGCGACCCTGGGCGGATCGGCCGGCCTGTCGGTCGCCGTCGGCCGCAACGGGGGCAGCGGCGGCACTGCGTCCGCGGTCAACGTCACCAGCAATGGCGAGATCGTCAACGGGGCCGGTACGGGCAGCGTCTCCGACGGCAGCTACAAGGCTACCACCGCCAATGGCGGCGGCATTCTGGCCCAGTCGATCGGCGGTGGCGGCGGCAATGGCGGCTTCAGCGGCTCGCTGGCTCTCGGTGGCGCCGGCGCCCTATCCCTGTCGCTCGGCGGCAGCGGTGGCGATGGCGGTACGGCCGGCACGGTGAACGTCCAGAACGGCACGCAGCAGGCCAGCAACATCACCACGCTCGGCGATCTCTCGGCTGGCATCACAGCGCAGTCGATCGGCGGCGGCGGCGGCAATGGCGGCTTCGGCATCGGCGTGTCCGGTTCGGGCGTCGTTTCCCTCTCGGCCTCCGTCGGCGGCAAGGGCGGTTCCGGCAACACGGCCGGTGCGGTTACCGTCGGCAGCACGGGCGACATCGTCACATTCGGCAATTTCTCTGCCGGCATCGCGGCCCAATCGATCGGTGGCGGTGGCGGCAATGGCGGCTTTGCGGTGTCCGGCAGCATCGCCCTCGCGCCCGAAGGCGGTGGCAGCGCGGCCGTGGCTGTCGGCGGTTCTGCCGGCAGCGGCGCGACGGCAGGCGATGTCGGCGTGACCAACAAGGGCATCGTGGCAACCTTCGGCACCTCGTCCACCGGCATCCTGGCGCAATCGCTGGGTGGCGGTGGCGGTAATGGCGGCTTTGCCGCCGCGGGCGCCATCACGGTGTCGCCCGAGGGCGGCGCGAGCATCGCGGTTGCAGTCGGCGGCGCCGGTGGCAATGGCGGTACGGCCGGCAAGGTCACGGTCTTGCAGACCGGCGCTGTCGCGACCGAAGGCGATCAGTCGACCGGTGTGCTGGCCCAATCGATCGGCGGCGGCGGCGGCAATGGCGGCTTTGCCGGCACGCTCTCGGCCAATATCGGCAATGGCGTCGCTTTGGGCGCCAGCGTCGGTGGTTCGGGGGGCGACGGCGCCAAGGCCGATGCGGTCGAAGTCACCGTCAACGGTGATGTCTCGACCGATGGCATCCTGTCCAGTGGCGTGGTCGGCCAGTCGATCGGTGGTAGCGGCGGCAATGGTGGCTTCTCGGTTGCCGGTTCGCTGCAGATCGGGCAGGGCGGCAGCCTGAATGCCAGTATCGGCGGTTTCGGCGGCGATGGCGGCAAGGCCGGCAGCGTCAATGTCAGCCATACCGGCAATATGCAGACCAAGGGTGACCTGTCGCTCGGCCTCCTGGCGCAATCGATCGGGGGCGGCGGCGGCAATGGTGGTTTTGCCGGCAGCCTCAGCGCGACCATCGGCGAGGGCGTTGCCCTGGGCGTTTCGGTGGGCGGTTTCGGCGGCGGCGGTGCCACGGCCGGCAACGCCAAGGCCAGCAATATCGGCAATATCGCAACGCTCGGGGCTGGCTCGACGGCCATCCTGGCCCAGTCGATCGGCGGCAATGGCGGCAATGGCGGTGCCAGCGTCGCGGGTGCCATCGGCGTCGGCGAGCAGAATGTCAGCCTGGCGGTTTCCGTCGGCGGCTTCGGTGGCGATGGCGCCAAGGCCGGGTCGGCCGAGGTCGACAGCACCGGTCTGATTTACACCAAGGGGGCTCTCGCCCACGGCCTTGCGGCCCAGTCGATCGGTGGCGGTGGCGGCAATGGCGGCTTTTCGGTCGCCGGCAACCTGAATGTCAGCACCGGCACGGGAGGGAGTGCCTCGGTCAGCGTCGGTGGCGGCGGCGGTTCGGGCAGCACCGGCGGCGACGTCACCATCAAGTCGAACATCGGCAAGGTCCTGCCGACCGACAACAGCGCCACCATCGAGACGGATGGAGATGGTTCCAATGCCATCTATGCCCAGTCGATCGGCGGCGGCGGCGGTTCGGGCGGCTTCTCCGGTGCGCTGTCGCTGACCTTCAGCCAGGGCGCGACCGCCGGCTTCGGCCTCTCCGTCGGCGGCTTCGGCGGCACCGGCAACCATGCCGGCACGGTCAATGTCACCAGCGTCGACAATATCCTGACCAAGGGTGACGGCTCCAACGGTGTCCTGGCGCAATCGATCGGCGGTGGTGGTGGCGATGGCGGCTTCAGTGGCGCGGCGACCATCACTGGCGGCGCTTCCGGCAGTACGCAAGCCGGCGTTTCCGCTTCGCTCGGCGGCTTTGGCGGCGCTGCCGGCAATGCCGGTGCCGTCAACATCGACTCCAAGGGCCTGATCACCACCCTCGGCGACCATGCCTATGGCGTGCTGGCCCAGTCGATCGGTGGTGGCGGCGGCAATGGCGGCATGAGCTTTGCCGGTGCGGTCGGTGTCAGCCAGAATGCCGTCGATGTTGCCCTGAGCGTGGGTGGTTTCGGGGGCGCGGCTGGCACGGGCGGCAATGTCAGCGTTACGCGCAACGGTATGATCACCACGGCGGGCGATTATTCGATCGGCCTGGCCGGCCAGTCGATCGGCGGCGGCGGCGGCAATGGCGGCATGTCGATCACCGGCGCCTTCGGCGGCACGAGCTCCAAGAATATCAGCGCCTCGCTGGGCGGCTTTGGTGGTGCCGGCACCGGTGCTGGCCTCGTCACCATCGGCAATGTCGGCGATATCGGCACTAAGGGCATCGGCTCGCAGGCGATTCTCGCCCAGTCGATCGGCGGCGGTGGCGGCAATGGCGGGCTTGCGGGCTCGGCCGTGTTCGGCGTCGGCGGCGAAAACACCAATCTGAACTTCGGGGCGGCCGTCGGCGGCAAGGGCGGCAGCGGCGGTACCGGCAGCGATGTCAAGGTCACCAGCAACGGCAATCTGCAGACGCAGGGCGATGCGGCGCAAGGCATCCTCGCCCAGTCGATCGGTGGCGGCGGCGGTAATGGCGGCTCGAGCCTCTCGGGGGTGCTCGGCGTCGGCGGCGCCAGCCAGGGCCGCACGATCAATGTCAGCTTCTCCGTGGGCGGCCTCGGCGGCGACGGCAATACCGCCGGCAATGTCACCGTCGACCAATCCGGCTCGATCCAGACGGATGGCAATGGTTCACATGGCATCCAGGCCCAGTCGATCGGCGGCGGTGGCGGTAATGGCGGCCAGGCCAATTCTCTGGCCCTGCTCCTGACCAAGGCCTGCACCCTGCCGGTCGTCTGCACGGCGCCAGAGGAGACTAAGAACAACTTCTCCTTCCAGGCGACGGTGGGCGGCTTCGGCGGCACTGGCAACGATGCCGGCACGGTCACCGTCGGCAATGACGGCGTGATCGTCACCAAGGGCGATGCCTCCAGCGGTATCTTCGCCCAATCGATCGGCGGCGGCGGCGGCCAGGGCGGCAGCGCCATCATCGGCCTGCAGGACGTGGTGCCTAGTCCCTACAATTACGCCACGCTCGCGGCCATGCCCTTCGGTGCCGTCGGCATCGCCAAGAACTACGTGGTCGCCGTCGGCGGCTATGGCGGCTCGGCCGGCAATGGCAATACGGTCTCGATCGACAATCAGGGGCAGATCCTGACCCAGGGTATCTATTCCTGGGGCATCTTCGCCCAGTCGGTTGGTGGTGGTGGCGGCAACAGCGGCAATGCCGTCGCTGGCCTGACCGGCACGATCGGCCTCGGCGGCGGTGCGCTCGCCAATCTCCTCGGCGTCGACAGTGGCTCGGCCGGTGATGGCGGCATCGTCACGGTGACCAACGGCAAGTCGGGTGACGTCAGTGTCGGCGCCATCCAGGCCAACGGCATCATCTCCTCCGGCGCCATCTTCGCCCAGTCGATCGGCGGCGGCGGCGGCCAGGGCGGCGCGGGCTCCGGCCTGATCGATATCGGCGGCGATGGTGGGGCGGCCGGCAATGGCGGTGCCGTCACGGTCAACAATTACGCCTATCTCGGCACCAAGGGCCTGTTCTCCACTGGCATCACTGCCCAGTCGGTCGGTGGCGGCGGTGGCACGGGCGGTGGCGGCTCCCTCAGCGCTCTCGCCATCGGCGGTGCCGGCGGCGCCGCGGGCAATGGCGGCACGGTTGCGGTCGCCAATGCCGGCGAGATCTTCACGGAGGGCCGTGAGTCCAATGGCGTCACCGCCCAATCGGTTGGTGGCGGCGGTGGCACCGGTGGCGGCTTCCTCTATGACAAGCAGGGCATCGGCAGCCTCGTCGGCAGCGTCAATCTCGTGCAGGTCGGCGGCAGCGGTGGCGCCTCGGGCGATGGTGGCAGCGTCGGCATCGCCAATGCCGGCTTCGTGCAGACCAAGGGAGACTTCTCCAACGGCCTGTTCGCCCAGTCGGTCGGCGGCGGCGGCGGCATCGGCGGCGGCGGCCTCGGTGCGGTGGCGATCGGCGGCAAGTCAGGCGCCGGCGGCAAGGGTGGCGACGTGACCGTCAGCAATGCCGCGGGCGGCAAGCAGGTCAAGCTTTCCAATGACCCCAGTGTCAAGCCGATCACCGTCAGCATCATCACCACCGGTGACCAGTCCAATGCCATCATGGCCCAATCAGTCGGCGGTGGCGGTGGTTCGTCCGGCGAAACCTACGGCCTCGTCTCCTTCGAGCGCGGCGCGGCGGCCGGCAGCGATGGCGGCACGGTCAAGGTCACCAATGCCGGTTCGCTGCTGACCTTCGGCCAGAATTCCACGGCCATCTTCGCCCAGTCGGTTGGCGGTGGCGGCGGCTATGCTGCCGCTGCGACCGGGCTCGGCGCCTGGGGCGCGGATGCCGGCGGCGGCGGGAATGGCGGTGACGTCAGCGTCACCAACACGGCCGAACTGATCGCGACCAATGGCACCAATGCACACGGCATCTTCGCCCAGTCGATCGGCGGTGGCGGCGGTGTGGTCAATTCGCTGGGCGGCCTCACGGTGCCCAAGCCCTTCATCGATGCCTTGCCGGAAACCGCGCAGGGCGTGGTGACCAATCTGCTCGACGGCAAGAGCGTCGGCATCGGCTTTGCCGGCTCCGCTGGCGGCGACGGCAAGGCGGGCGATGTCACCATCAACCAGACCGGGGACATCACGACGGCAGGCTCCGGTTCCTTCGCCATCCTGGCCCAGAGCGCGGGCAAGACCAATGGCAACATCGCCATCACCGTCAATGCCGACAGCACCATCATCGGCGGCACCGGCATGGGCGCCGGCGTCGGCTTCCTCGACGGCGCGACCAATACGCTGAGCAATGCCGGCCTGATCGCCGACCTCGGCAAGACCGTCGGTCTTGCCCTCGACAAGGACAGGAAGCTGATCGGGACCGGTTGGATCGATGGCCTCGCCATCTATGGCACGGCCGGCAACGAGGCGGTGACCAACACCAACCTGGTCACCGGCTCGGTCAAGCTCGGCGCCGGCCTCAACAGTTTCGACAACAAGAACGGCGCCTGGTTCGTCACCGGCGACACCATCCAGCTCGGCGATACCGCGGCGCATCTGTTCAGCAATTCCGGCTTCATGGCCATCGGCGGCATCAACCGGGTCTTCACCACCAACGAGACCGGCTATTTCTCCCAGAAGGCCGATGGCACCTATATGCTGGACTTCGATCTCGACCGGAACGCCAATTGGAGCACGACGTCGTCGTCGGCGACAACGCTGGTGGCGGCCGTGCCGGATCTGAGCAATCCCGGCTTCACCGATCTGGTGAAAGTCTCGGGTGCGGCCGATCTCGCCGGCAAGGTCTCGATCAACCTCCTCAATCCCGGCAAGGCGACGCCGGGCACCAGCGACCATGTCATCGTGCATACCGAAAAGGGTGTCAGCGACAACGGCATGACCATCGACGCCATCCCCACGGCGGTGGCGAAGTACAGCCTGATCTTCACCGATTACGATGCGATCCTGCGCACCAAGATCGACTTCTCGGCAGATGGCCTGACGAGGAACGGGCATGCCGTCGGCAATGCGATCAATGCGATCCAGACCGACCAGACTTCGCCCAAATTCGTGCCGCTGGCGGCTGCCATCTTCTTCCAGCCGGACCTGGCCTCCCTGCAGAAGACCTACGACTCCATCGACGGCGAAGGCACGGCCGGCGTGCAGCAGACGCTGTTCTCCGACAGCGGGGCCTTCATGCGCTCTGTGATGCAGCAGGCCGATTTCTGGCGCAACGCCAATGCGGTCGATCTCACCGGCAAGACCGTCGGCGGCTGCAGCGCCGATGTCGGCGGCAAGACCGAGAAGGGTGCTTCCTTCTGCGACACCCGACTGTGGCGTGCCTGGGTCACCGGTTATGGCGGCAGTTCCTCCTTCGACGGCAACACCGCCGTCGGCTCGGGCAATCTGAAGACCCACAACCAGGGCCTAGCGGCGGGCATCGATTACCAGCTCGATCCCAACTATCTGATCGGCCTGTCGGTCGGCGGGGGCCATTCGAGCTTCGGGGTGGAGCAGCGCGCCACCACCGGCAAGGTGGATGCCGGCCATTTCGCGCTGTACGGGGCGGCCAAATACGGCAATTTCTACGCCAACGGCTTGCTCGGCTTCGATGTGATGCACGCCACCATCCAGCGCTACGCTATGATCCAGGGCACGGATGCCCCGGTCAATCCGGTGGCGGGTGCCTATGACGCGCTCGGTAACAGCTTCGATGGCCGCGCCATCAGCGGGCGTCTGGAGGGAGGCTACAAGGCCAATTTCTCCGGCGTGAACGTCACGCCGTTCGCGGCGCTGCAGTTCTCTTCCCTGCATCTGGACGGCTCGACCGAGCACGCCCAGGGCACCAATGGCGGGCTCGCCCTCAATTATGCCGGGCGGACCATCAACTCGTTCCCATCCTTCCTGGGCGCGCAGATCGATACCCGCTTCTATTTCGGCGAGACGACCTATCTCGAACCCTTCCTGCGCGCCTCATGGGTGCATGAGTTCGCGAACCGGCGTTCGGTCGAGGCTGGCTTCACCGCAGCGCCCGGCTATAATTTCGTGGTCTACGGCGCTTCGGCGCCGCGGGATTCAGCCCTGGTGGAAGCGGGCGTGAACCTGGTCTCGGCCTCGGGCCTGTCGGTTTACGGCAAGTTCAGCGGCAATTTCTCCAAATCCTCGCACGATCTTACCGGGTCGGGCGGGCTTCGCTACAGCTGGTAAGATCGAAGGACGGGTAGGCGACGATGCATCGTGTGGTTGAAATGACGGTGGCTGCGGGGCTGGCCTGCCTCTTGGCGGGCAGCGCACAGGCGCAGGCCAAGAAGCCTGCCGCCCCCGAGGCGCCCAAGGCGGCAGCTGCGGCGCCTTCCACGGCACCGGCTCCCGCGGCACCCGGCTGGGTGACGCGCTGCACCGCGGACGCCCGGCAGGGGCCGCTCGACTGCGTGGTCGAGGAGAATGCGGTGATGAACAATACCGGCCAACTCGTGGTCGGCTTCTCGGTACGCGTTCCCAGCGACACCCGCGCTCCCGTGGTGCTGGTGCGCCTGCCGCTCGGGCTTTATCTGCCAGCCGGCCTCAAGCTGCAGGTCGATGACGGCCAGCCGGTGAGCTATCCCCTGCAGACCTGCGACGGCGCGGGCTGCTATGTCGGCACGCCGCTCGATGCCGGGCTGCTGGCCCGGATGAAGACGGGCAAGCAGCTCAAGACGACCTTCCAGAACCTGCAGCGCAACGATGTCAGCGTGCAGTTGCCGCTTACGGGCTTTGCCGAGAGCTACGCCAAGATCCAGTGATACCGAGGCTCGACGATGCCGATGCATCCGAGACTTGAACACCCCGCGATTTCCGGCACCGGATCAAGGATCCGGCGAAAACCGCGGGACGGATCCATGAGGCATTTTCAATGCTTCCTGGTACGTCGGCTCAGCCCCACGGGCCTTTCGGATTCTCCGGGCCTTTCGGGCTTTGCGGGCCGCGAGGGCCGAGGTCGTCGAGATTGACGCCCTCGACGAAACCGCCCTGACGGGGCGGTTGTCGTCCCGCGCCCATGCGCCGGGCCTGTTCTTCCAGCGCGGCGATGCGGTTCTGGGTGTCGGGATGGGTCGAGAACAGATTGTCCATCGGCCGTCCCGACAGCGGATTGATGATGAACATGTGCGCCGTGGCGGGATGGGCCTCGGCCTGCTCGTTGGGAATGGCATGGGCGGCATTCTGGATGCGCGCCAGGCCCGAGGCGAGTGCCAGCGGGTTGCCGCTGATCTCGGCGCCCAGGCGGTCGGCCTCATATTCGCGTGAGCGCGAGATCGCCATCTGCACCACCATGGCAGCCAGCGGCGCCAGCACGGCGAGCAGGATGCTGCCGATTGGGCCGAGCGAATTGCGCTCGCGATTGCCGGAAAAGAACATGCCGAAATTGGCCACCATCGAAATGGCGCCGGCCAGCGTGGCCGTAACGGTCATCAGCAGCGTGTCGCGATGCTTGATATGTGCAAGCTCATGGGCGATCACGCCCGCGACCTCGTCGCGCGACAGCGACTGCAGCAGGCCGGTATTGATGGCAACGGCTGCATTGGCGGGATCGCGCCCGGTGGCGAAGGCATTGGGCTGCGGATCGTCGATCAGATAGAGCTTGGGCATCGGCAGGCCGGCATTGCGGGCAAGCCCGGCCGTGAGCTTGTAGAGCCCCGGCTCGCTGGCGGGACTGACCTCGCGGGCTCCATACATCGACAGCACCATGTCGCCCGAGCGCCAATAGGCGAACAGGTTGGTGCCCACGGCCACCAGAAGGGCGATCATCATGCCGCCCTTGCCGCCCAGCATGAGCCCGATCACCATGAACAGGGCCGTCATGCCGGCGAGGAGCAGGGCGGTGCGCGCGTAATGCATCGGAAGGAACCCGTTCGTCATGGCCTGAAAATCGGGTCTGCGATGGTCCATGCGCAAGAGGGTTGCGCATGAAAATTTCGTCACGTGGAAGCTGTAATGTCAGTCAGCGATAGGTTTGACTGGCGAGGACGTCGTTACGAGGACGCCAAAGCGGCCCGGCAATCGATATATTCGGCGCAATGCTGGACGGCTTCACTCCGTTCGCAAGGCGCCAATATTACATCGCCGCTTCCTGGTCGTCGGCATATCCATCGCCGCCGCTGCCCAGCACCACCACGCGGGAGCCGACGGGGGTGTTGTTGTAGAGGTGGATGATGTCCTGGTTGAGCAGACGGATGCAGCCCGACGACATCGACTTGCCGATCGAGGAGGGGTCGATGGTGCCGTGCAGGCGGTAGAGCGTATCGCGATCGCCCTGGAACAGGTACAAAGCCCGTGCGCCCAAGGGGTTCCCCGGTCCGCCGGGCATACCGCCGGCCCATTTGGCCGCTTCGCTGTCGCGCTTCACCATGTCGGAGGGCGGCGTCCAGCGCGGCCATACCGCCTTGCGCTTGATCGTCGCGCGGCCGTTCCAGGCGAAGCCCTCGCGGCCGACGCCCACGCCATAGCGCGTAGCGTTGCCGCCTTCATGCACGTGGTAGAGATAGTGATTGGCCGGGTCGACGACCACGGTACCCGGCGCCTCGCCGGTCGGGTCCGAGACTTCCCGGCGCAGGAAGGCTGAATCGATCCGCCGCAGATCGATCGCCGGGACCGGATTGCCGTTGTCCTCGAAGCCCGCATAGATTTCGCCATAGTCATAATCGCTGCCGCCCCAGCCGTCGAAGATCGAGTCGGCTGACAGGCGCTTCGAAGAGGCGCAGCCGGCGAGAAGGAGCGGTGCGCCGAGCATGAACAGGCGGCGGGACAATTGGGGCATCACGGACCTTCCAAACCGGGAATCAGAATGAGCATGCGAATCGCGCGCCTACTACAAGCTGATCATCGTTAATTCTTCATTATTCGGCACAGTAAGGCTGGCGCAAATCATGCTCCAGCGGTCATTTCCCAACGTCACCCCTGGTAATGCGCAAGAGTTGGCGATATCGAAGCAAGTCTCAGGCGTGCTTTGCAACCAGGCATGGCAAGTGCATGAAGGTGCGCAGCCGCCCGGTTGCGGCGGCTGAAATGCAGCCCTCATTCCCGCCCTGAGCCCCCGAGCAAAGCCGACGGCGTTGTGGAGGCCCGCAAGCGGCCGACCTTCAGACATCTTGCGCTTTCAAGAGAAAGCCCGGCAGTCCCTCCCGGTTTCGAGAAGAGATTGCCGGGCCTCGTTCGGTGTCGTCCTTTCCCAATTGAACAGCGCCGCCGCGGGGGGCGCGAAGGGGCGGAGACAGGCTTCAGGGCCGCGAGGTCAGATCCAGGGGCGCGACGCCGCCGTCTTCTGCTCGAAGGTGGCGATCGAGGGGGTCTTCTCCATGGTCTCGCCGATGTCGTCGAGGCCCTTGAGTAGCTTGTTCTTGCGGGCCGGGTCGATGTCGAACTTGACGCTGCCGCCATCCGGGCCGTGGATTTCTTGGGCTTCGAGATCCACCGTCAGCGTGGCATTGGCGCCGCGCCGGGCATCGTCGAACAATTTTTCGAGATCGGACTCGGAGACGACGATCGGCAGGATGCCGTTATTGAAGCAGTTGTTGTAGAAAATGTCGGCGAAGGAGGTGGAGATCACACAGCGTATGCCGAAATCGAGCAGCGCCCAGGGGGCATGCTCACGCGAGGAACCGCAGCCGAAATTGTCGCCGGCGACCAGGATCTTGGCCTGGCGATAGGCGGGCTTGTTCAACACGAAATCCGGATTTTCGCTGCCGTCATCGTTGAAGCGCATCTCGGAAAACAGTCCCGCGCCGAGGCCCGTGCGCTTGATGGTCTTGAGATATTGCTTGGGGATGATCATGTCCGTGTCTACGTTCATGATTTCCAGCGGCGCAGCGACGCCCGTGAGCGTGACGAACTTGTCCATTGTGTTCAAACCGTGTGAGATAAGGCCCTGTTGCCCGGTCTTTTATGGCTAGACGGCGCAAGTGACAAGCAAATTGGGTGACAGTGAATTGGACCGGAAGGAACCATGTCTGGCTTGTTGACGCTGAGCGAGGCGGCGCGACGCGCGACGGTGAAGGCTTTGGCGCCCGCCGAGCCGATCGTCTACGTCACTGCGCCGGATCCGCGCGAGGCCGCGCGCAACGCTTTGCCGACCCTCGGCGCCGGCGTCCTTCTCGCGGTTCTCAGCCTGCCGATCGCCTGGGCCTGCCTCGTGGCCGTCTGGCAGGCTGTCCACAGTGGCGGCTCGCTGATCCTGCCGGCCCTGTTCAGCCTCCTCGCCGTGCCGGCCTTCCTGTTCGGGCTTTACCTCACCTGCGCGCCCTGGGCCGCCTACCGGCGCGCCAAGGATCGGGTGGTGCTGATCACGGATCGGCGCCTGGTGCTGATCTCCATCCGCAGCGGCATCGAGGAAGTCCTTTCCGGCAGAGCCATTCTGGGCGTCGAGCGCAAGAGCATCGAACGCGGCTTCGGCACGCTGGAAATCCGCCATGAGGCGAAGGGCGACGAGGCCGAAACGACCTTGACCGGGCTCGACAATGTCATGGCGGCGGAACTCGCCATCCGGCGGCTTTCGCTTGATCATTCCGTCACCATCATCTCCCCCGTGCACTGAACGGCCAGAAACTGTCGCCTGCAGAACAGGGAATGTCCGGTTTCAGTCTTTGAGACATTTTCGTCCAGCTAGCATCACTCTGTCCAACTCAGGAGTGGCACGATGGGGGCGGAAGTAGCGGCCGAGACGAGGCGGTCCCGTTCGGGACGGCGCGGGGTGCGCAGCGGGCCGGCGGCACCCGCCTATATCACGCGCCGGATTCCGCCCTATGAGATCCTGTCGGAGGAAGCCCTCGTCCGCATCGAGGAGCATGCCGACCGCATCCTCGAGGAGATCGGCTTCGAGATCCGCGGCGACCAGGAAGCCGTCGACCTCTTCCGCCTGGCCGGTGCCGACACCGATGGCTGGCGCATCCGCCCGCCGCGCGGCCTGATCCGTTCGATCATCCAGGCGAGCTGCCCGGCGAGTTTCGTCCAGCACGCCCGCAATCCCGAGCGTTCGGTGGTGATCGGTGGGCCCAATACGGTGTTCTCGCCGGCCTATGGCTCGCCCTTCGTTTCCGATGCCGATCGCGGCCGGCGCTACGGCACGCTGGAGGATTTTGGCAATTTCGTGCGGCTGGCCTATCTGACGCCCTGGCTGCACCATTCCGGCGGCACGGTTTGCGAGCCGGTCGACGTGCCCGTCAACAAGCGGCATTTCGACATGGTGCTGGCGCATATGACCCTGTCGGACAAAGCGTTCATGGGGTCGGTGACCACGGCGCCGCGAGCCGCCGATTCCATCGAGATGTGCCGGGTGCTGTTCGGGGCCGAGTTCGTCGACGCCAATTGCGTCATCCTCGGCAACGTCAACACCAATTCACCTTTGGTGCTGGACGGCGAGGCATCCCGCGTCATCCGCACCTATGCCAGGGCCAATCAGGCGGCCGTGTGCGTGCCCTTCATCCTCGGGGGAGCCATGGGGCCGGTGACCACGGCGGGGGCGCTGGCGCAGTGCTTTGCCGAGGCCATGATGTGCGTGGCGCTCACCCAGCTCGAACGGCCGGGAGCGCCGGCCATCCTCGGCAATTTCCTGTCCTCGATGTCGCTGAAATCCGGAGCTCCCACTTTCGGCACCCCGGAGCCGGCGCTCGGCTATCTCGGCATCGGCGCGCTGGCGCGCCGGCTCGGCGTGCCACTGCGCTGCGGCGGCAATCTGTGCGCCTCCAAGATCCCCGACGCCCAGGCCGCTTATGAGAGCGCCAATTCGATGTGGCCGGCCTTTCTGGCCGGTGCCCATTTCATCCTGCATGCGGCCGGCTGGGCCGAAGGCGCCCTGGCGATGTCCTATGAGAAATTCGTGATCGACGCGGACCAACTCGGTGCCTTCCACACTTTTGCGCAAGGCATGCCGGTCGACGACAACGCCTTCGCCCTCGACGGCTTTCACGAGGTCGGGCCGGGCAAGCATTTCCTCGGCAGCGCCCATACCATGCGCAACTATGAAACCGCCTTCTACGACTTCCCGCTCTCGGACAACAATTCCTTCGAGCAATGGAGCGAGGAGGGGAGCCAAGACATCGTCCAGCGTGCCAACCGCAAATGGAAGGCGATGCTGGAAACCTATGAGCCGCCACCGCTCGATGCGGGCAAGCGCGAGGCTCTGGAGGCCTTCGTGGCCGAGCGCAAGGCCGCCATGCCCGATGCCTGGTATTGACGCAGGCTCCGCCGTCTGCTGGGGCCTGCCACCAAAGCGCCGCATTGCATAAAGCGGCTCTTCGGGTTAAAGGCCCTTGTCCAATTCTGGGGATGAAAATGGCCGAAGCACATCACGACACGATGACCTCGCACGACTTTTCCGATCACAAGAACACCTATGAGGGGTTCCTGCGTTTTTCCGCGATCGGAATGGCCTGGACTCTGGGCATCGTGGTTGCGCTGGCCATCGGTGGCACCAGCGGACGCTGGGGCATCTGCTCGATCATCGCGATCTTGTCGACCATCGCCACCGTGTTCGGCATGGCGGTGAAGAGCTGGAGCTGGAAGCCTGGCGCCCTTGTGCTGATCCTGGGACTCCTCATTCTGCTGCTTCTCTCCCACTGAGGTGGCTGCTGCCGAAGGGCGGGGACGTCCCGACCTTCGGTGCCGGCATTGCGATATCGGGATGCCCCTCCCGCCTTGCCTCTCGATGAATGACCGTGGTCCGCAAGGTGCGGGCCTTCTGGCTTGCCTGCAGCCAGGTACGAGCCGGGGCGCGAGCCCGGCACTTTCCGTGTAAGAGGCACTATAGGGGCTATGCCTTCGCCATCGGCGGCCATTACGCTGGCAAGACCGATATGGCCTTCCCGATCCATCCCGCTGTCCTAAGCAGTCCATGGCGTCTCGTCCGCATTGATCATCCGGCTCGCAATGAGGCGGAATCCGGCCTAACAATAAAACGGCAATGGTAATGCTCGGGAGGAACATGCGATGCGGCAGTGGCGGCACTATTGGTGTCCCGGCACCGGCTCCCTCGTCGTCGACGTTGCCTTTGCCTGGGCGGGAATCACGCCCGAGCGCATCCTGATCGATACCGACAAGGGCGAGCAGCAGGCGCCCGACTTCCTCGCCGTCAATCCCGCTGCGCAGGTCCCCGTGGTGATCCTGCCCAGCGGCACCGTGCTGACGGAGACGGCGGCGATCCTGCTCACCATCGACGAGGCTTCCGCCGGGGCCGGTCTGCTGCCGGCCGCCGGCTCTACGGCGCGGGCCGTTTCGCTGCGCTGGCTGATGTTCCTGGCGACCAATGCTTATCCGGCCGCATTGCGGACCTATTACGCCGATCGCTTCACCACCGATGCCAGCGAGGCGGCGCGGGCGGCGGTCGCCGAAGCGGCCCGGCGGGATTCCGACCGCATCTTCACCCTGCTCGCCAACGAGATCGCCGGGCCCTTCCTGCTGGGTGACAATGTCACAATCGTCGATGTCTATGCCGCCATGATCGCCGGCTGGCACGAGCAGGCGCGTGCCCTGCCGGCTTTCCGGGCGCTGTACAAGGCCCTGATGGCCCATCCGGTGATCGGGCCGGCCTGGCGGCGGCACGAAGGGCGGCCGGATTGATCCGTGTTCGGTTCTTCAAAGGGCTTTGACGGGGGGAATGCAGGCGCTACATCTTGGTGCGGGCAGGCTTGAAAATCTCATCCGCAACTGTCAGCCTCACCGGCAACAATCAACAGCGTTTTGCGATTTGACGGAATCGTCGAGAATCGCAGAGACGCTTTAGCCAGTCCGTTGGATTGGCTGGAAACAAGAAGTTAGAGCAAACAAGCGTTCAGTCGTGAACGCGCTGCTCGGGGAGACGAGATTCTCATGACGAACCTGACCTTGCTGGGCGATATCGGCGGCACCAACAGCCGGTTTGCCCTCGTCGTTCAGGGCCGCACCGATTATCGCAGCGAGCGGCATTACGAGAACAAGCGGTTTCCTACCTTCCGCGATGCGATCGAAGCCTATATTGCCGATGTCGGCGAGCGGCCCAATGCCGGGGTCGTCGCCATTGCCGGGCCGGTGGCGGGCGAGATGGTCGGGCCGACCAACCGGCAGAGCTGGCTGTTCAATCCGCCGACCCTGGCGGCGGAACTGCGCTTTGCGCGTCTCGACGTGATCAATGATTTCGAGGCCGTCGCCCACGCCTTGCCGCATTTGGCGCAGGCCGACACCACGGTGATCGGCAATGTCACCGCCAGCGCGGCCGGCGGCAATATGGCGGTGCTCGGGCCCGGTACCGGGTTGGGCGTCGGTGCCCTGGTGCGTGGTGGCTCGCGCTGGATCGCGGTGCCTTCCGAGGGTGGGCATGCCGAGATCGGCGCGCCGGCCGGGGACTGGGGCAAGGCGCATGAGCTCATCCGCAGCAGGATCGGCCGCGTCTCGGGCGAGCATGTGCTGTCGGGGCCGGGACTGCAGCGCATCGACGCCGCGCTCGCGGCCCTTGCCGGCCATCCCGCCGAGCGCAGTGCCGCCGAGATCGGCACGGCGGCGGTGGCGGCCAGCGATCCGGTGGCGGTGGAGGCCACGCATCTGTTCTTCGACTATCTCGCCCGCTTTTCCGGCGACGTCGGCCTGATGTTCGCGGCCAAGGGCGGCGTCTTCCTCTATGGCGGCGTGGTGCAGAAGCTCTCGCCGCTGATGGATGAGGACGCCTTCCGCGCTGCCTTCGAGGCCAAGAGCCCGCTGGAGAAGTTCCTGCGCGAGATCCCGATCCGGCTGATCACCCATCCAACGCCGGGCTTGATCGGCTGCGCGGCAGTGGCGGCGCATTGGTAGGGATGGCAAAGTGGGGGCGCGACAAGCCGTCTCCCGCGAGGGGAGAAGAAGATCCTTGTTAGATGGCTGATCAGATCGTGGTCGTGCCAGCCTTGTCGGGACCGGGGCTCCTCAGCACCCGCAGCAGGATGAACACCGCCATGGCGGCGTGAATGCCGGCATTGTGGAGGTAGAGGCCGGGATCGCCGAGCCATTGCATGATATAATAGGCGGTGATCGGACCGAGCACGGCGCCGATGCAATAGAGGAACAGCAGGGCAGCGGCGACGCCGACGGCATTGTCGCGGCCGGTGATGTCGTTGGTATAGGCCGAGCTCGCATAATATTGCGTCGAGATGATGCCGCCCAGCACGAAGCCGGTGATCACGAAGGGCCAGCCGACCAGGAGCTTGCCGGACCAGTAGATGCCGATCTCGACCAGAGCTGTGACGAGGGTGAGGCCGATCAGCACCTTGCGCCGGTCGAAGGCGTCGGAGAGCCGGCCGACCGGAAATTGGAAGGCGGCCGAGCCCAGAGTGATGGCCGAGATCAGCGTGCCGGTCTGGACCCCGTCCATGCCGAGCTTGGTGGCGTAGACAGGCGTCAGCGACCAGAACGGGCCGTTGGCAAAGCCGATCAGCGTGGCGCAGACGAAGCCGACCGGCGTGGTGCGCAGGAGCCAGAGCAGACGCATGCCGGGACGACGGCCGTCCCTGGGTGGCGGGCCGTCCTCGATCAGCAGCAAGGGCGTCAGGCAGACGATCACCACCGCCGCAGCGATACCGAAAATGGTGAAGGCGGCCGGATCGCCCAGCCGCATGAACTGGTTGCCGATGGCCCAGCCGCCATATTGGGTGATCGAGTAGAGGCCGAGCAGGCGCCCGCGGATGCGGTTCTCCGCTCTGCCCTGCAGATAGCTTTCCACGATGGCGTAGATGCCGGCCAGGAAGAAGCCGCGCAGGAAGCCGATGATCACCCAGGCGTGCGGTTCGACCAGGGTGCCGGCGACCAGGATCATCGCCGCGCCGCAGATCGAGGACAGGCCGAAGGCCTTGATATGGCCGAAGTGCTGGACGAGGCGCGGGGTCAGGAAGGCGCCGGCGAGCATGCCGCCGAAATAGGCCGAGCCCATCAGGCTGATGGCCAGCGCCGGAAAATGTTCCAGCTCGGCGCGCACCGGCAAAAGCGTGGTGAGAACGCCATTGCCGGCCAGCACGCCGGCGACGGCGACCAGTAGGGCGGCGATGGAAGCGTAGGAGGAACGCAAGGCAGCGAACTCGTGGCAGGAGAGCGGTGAAAGGGGGAGAAGGCAGCTCAGACGGCCGGTGCCGCGCTTTCCTGAAGGAAGGGCGGGCGCGAGAAACGGCGGATCAGCCAGGAACGGAACAGGGCGATCTCCGGGCGGTCGAGATCGTCGGGGTGGATGGAGAGGTAATAGCCATAGCCGTCATCGACATGGATGTCGTAGGGCCGCACCAGGCGGCCGGCCCGGATCTCGTCCTCGAACAGCACGGGATCCACCAGCGCCAGGCCTTCGCCCGATAGCGCATATTGCACTGCGAGCTGGGCGGTATCGAAGACGAGGCCGCGATCGAGCGATCCCGGTGCGACATGCGCGGCCCTGGCGAAGTTCTGCCACAGGAAGGCTGGAGGGCGGCTGTCGAGCTTGACGTGGAGGAGATCGTTGGCGGCCAGGAAGCCGGCGATGTCGGTGCTATCGGCTCGCGCGGCGACGTCGGGATGGCACAGGATGGTCAGCTTCACCATCCAGAGGAGGTCGAGTACCTGCGGCGCTACCCGCGGCGGCGTGTAGATCACGGCGACGTCGGCCTCCCGCTCGGCATTGCCAGGCACGGGGCGGGAATCGATGTCGAGCCGGAGATCCGGGAATTCGGCCCGGAAATGGCGCAGGATCGGCACGGCGAGGCGCTGGGCGAAGGTCGTCGGCAGCAGCACTCTGAGAGAGCGCTGCGGCTCGCCCCGCTCGCGCATGATCTCCTCCAGCGTGGTGTCGATGCGCTCGAAGGCCTTTTCGACGACAGGCAGGAGGCGCTTGCCGGCCTCGGTCAGGGCCGGCTGCGACGGCTTGCGATCGAACA
Organism: Labrys sp. HAY1-8F; assembly: GCF_056754975.1. NCBI lineage: Bacteria > Pseudomonadati > Pseudomonadota > Alphaproteobacteria > Hyphomicrobiales > Xanthobacteraceae > Labrys > Labrys sp. HAY1-8F. The sequence continues at coordinate 3,692,140 of NZ_JBPGWZ010000002.1, forward strand.
GGGGCACGCCGAGGAAATCTTCGAGGCCGATGACATGGCGGCTGACGGCGCTTTGGGAGACCAGCAGACTCTGGGCTGCGCCGGTGAAACTCCCCTGCCGCCCCACCGCCTCGAAGGCCCGCAAAGCGTTCAGCGGCAGCCAGCGCCTGTCCATGATGTCGAACCCCGTTGATCGCGGCGATCGGGAGAAAATCGCATCCTCTTACATCATCCGGTTCGGCCAAACTCAATGTTCCCTGCGCGACCTGGACGAGGGGCATGATGACGCATGGAGGTTAGGGGCGCCAAAGGAAGGGGGCAGTCTGTCGGTCTCGACGTTTCGGCTCGCGAGCGATGCCGGCAGGAGGGCTCCGAGCCACTTATACCAACCTTCATGAATCGTGACCGGTGCGTGTGGATAGAACGCTGTCATTCCCGGCGCCGCCGAAGGAGGCGGGAAGGGAATCCAGGGCCGGGGTCTACGCTCGCTAGCCCCTGGATCCCCTTCCCCTCGCTGCGCTCGGCCGGGGATGATGGGTCATGTATTCTGCGGATTGGTATCAGGGAGAAGGCTAGTCGCGACATCTGAGCACAGGGCTCTCGCTCGCGTCGGGCCGGGGACGATGGTATAGCCAGTCCATCAGCTCCGTTTTGCTGCCTCGCGTACCCCTTCATGCCTCCCCTTTCTCCCCAATTCACGCCCTTTGACCGGCATCGCGCTGGCCTCGGTCGGCTATTGCCTGTTCGCCATCCAGGATGCCGCCGTCAAATGGCTGGTGGCGAGCTATGAGGTGCCGCAGATCCTGTTCCTGCGCTCGGTCGTCATCCTGGTCGTGGGCATGGCGATCGCCTGGCGCCAGGGCCAGCCGCCGATCTGGCAGAGCCGCAACAAATGGGCGCTGACCTCGCGCGGCGTGCTTTTGCTGGTGGCCTGGCTCAGCTTCTACAACGCTTCGCGCTATCTGGGCCTCGCCGATCTCACCACCATGTATTTCGGCGCGCCGGTGATGGCGGTGGTGCTCTCCATCCTGATCCTGAAGGAGAAAGTCAGCGTCGCGCGCTGGCTTGCCGTGCTTGCCGGCTTCCTCGGCGTGATCGTGGCGGCCGATCCCTCGGGCCGGCCCGACTTCCTGCCGGCGGCGATGGTGCTGTTCGCCGCCTTCTGCTGGGCGTGGGGCACGGTGCTGATCCGCCTGATCAACCGCTCCGAAAGCACCGCCAACCAGATGATCGCCACATCCGGCCTGTTCGTGCTGGTGTGCGGGGCGGCGCTGCCCTTCATCTGGAAGACGCCGGATGCCGTGGGGTGGGGCTTGATGCTCGGCCTCGGCCTGGTGTCGGGCGTCGCCCAGTACCTGCTCTATGAGGGCTATCGCTACGCTCCGGCCTCGGCCCTGGCGCCGGTGGAATATACCGGTCTGGTCTGGGCCTTCATCTATGGCTACCTCCTGTGGCAGGATGTTCCCAAGCCCCACGTCTTCGCGGGTGCTGCCCTGATCGTCGTCGCCAGCCTCGGCCTGGTCTGGTGGGAGGCACGGGCGGCGCGGCTGCGGACGGCCTGAGCGGAGCCTGCCATGGCCAATATCTGCCCCCATTGCGGGGAAGCGCCCTGCCTGTCCGTCCGGCGCAAGCTGACGCTGGGGCCGACGGGCTCGGCGCGCTGCCTTGCCTGCGACTGCAAGGTCGGTGTCGCCTTCGGCCCCGCCGCAGTCTCGATGGCGGCGATCTGGCTCCTGCTGCTCGCGCTGGCGTTCCTCATCCTGCTCCGGCTGGCCCTGGCGAGCATTGATCCTGATGCCGCGCCGATTGGCGCCATGCTGGACGTGGCAGGCCTTCTGGCCATCGCCCTGGCGGTGCATTGGTTCGGCGTGCCCCTGCGTATCGACGAACTCTCCGATGTGCAGACGGTGGCGGAGGGGCGGGCACGCGTGGCGGCGCGAGCCGGGGCCCGCTGAGGGCCTTATTCAAAGACCTTGCCGGCATCCTCGGCCGAAATACCGTCCTTGAGGCGGACCATCTGCTGATAGGCCGCCATGACCAGCAAGCTGAGCATCAACAGGAACAGGTCGTAGGCAAGCCAGATCGCGATTGCCACGGTAGTGCTGCTGGAGAGGCCCAGCGTGGCGCCAAGAGGGGGCGCGATTATCCGCATGATCATGAAGGCGATGACCAGCCCCAGAAGCAGCAACATGATGATGGCGGCGATCCGCCAGCGCTGCCCTGCGGTAAGGGAGAAACTGCGACGGATGGCTTTGAACGGGCCGCCGCGTTCCAGCACGGCCGCCGGCAGCGTGGCGAAGAGCAGGGCGGAGACGGTGATCAGAAGGACCAAGGTCGCGAGGCTGAGGCCGAGCAGGAGGATACGGCTGGCGAAATAGCGCGACAGGCTCTCCATGAGGGTGACCCAGCCATAAAGGATGAAGCCGAGCGCGGCGAAACACAGGACGACGGCAAGCAGAACCGGCACGAAGCGCCGCAGCAGGGAACCCCAGGCGCTGCTGGTCCTTGTGGGGCGCCCCTCATCCATCACCAGCACCATGCCCATGCTGGCAAACAGGAACAGAGCACCGGCTGCAACCGGCAGGCCGTAGGCACCGGCCGGATGGATGGCGAGAATATAGTAAGAGGGCGCGTTGGGAGACACAGACGTCGCCAGGAAGAATTCTCGCAGGAACAAGCCGATCAACACGCTCACAGTCTGTAGAACATTGAGCAATATCAGCCAGATGAAACGTTGCCGGAACAGGACCCAAGCTCGGGCGTAGACAGCCCCGATTGCAATATGCTCGGTCATTCCAACCCTTTTTCTGCTTCCGTTTCCGATTCTCTCCCACGGGACCGGAATCGAAACAAGGCACGCTGAGGCGGCATGGAATGAACTCATCGCTTTTTCTTCGCCGCTGCACCGTGCCTCCACGCCATCGCGAGCGCGTCCTGCAATTCCGCTTCGCTCGCGGCGGAAAGGGTGAGCGTGGTCCAGCCCTGCCGGCCCCAGGCATTGGTAACAGGGCGGAAAACATCAGGGGCAAGCAGGCATTTGAATTCCTGCTCTTCCGGCGTAAAGCGCAGATTGGCGCTGAGGCCGTCGGGGGCGAGGGTGGCGTAGATGCGCACGGCCTTGAAGGCGGTGCGCTCGAAATGCGGCGCCTCGCTGGTGCCCGCGAGCGACAGGGCGATCCGCCTGAAATCACCGGCATCGGCCATGATGCGTTTTCCCCGCTATTCCGAAGGCGAGCTTACCTCTTCGCAACCGTGAGTGACATCGTCTTGCCAAGGCCCGTGGCTCTGGCTAGGCAAAGGGGATGAAGACCATGCTCCGTCTCGTCCTCACTTTCCTGTTCGTCGCCGCGACGGTTCCGGCGCTTGCCGCCACGCTGCCGGCCAAGCGCCATCTCGCCTGGGTCGGTACCGGCGTGCAGAGCGAGCGCGGCGCGCCGCCGAGCCGCTGGCGCATCCATCTCGTCTTCGACATCAACGGCAACGCCCGCATCGACTATCCCAGCCTGCATTGCGGCGGGGTGCTGATCCGGCGCAGCCAGCACGGCGCCATCGTGCGTTACCGCGAGCATATTCGCTACGGCCGCGGCACCTGCGTCGACGGCGGCATGGTGACGGCCTGGCGGCGAGGCAACCGGCTGTTCTGGCGCTGGAGCGGGGTGAACACCCGCTTTCCCGGTATCAGGGCACGAGCAACCCTGGTGCTATCGCGGCATCGGGGGCGGTAGAGGGCGGAGCCTATAGTGGCTTTGCCTAGTCGACGGTAGAGCCAACCGGCGCAAAAAAGGGCGCTCCTCAGCCCAACTGCATCGTCGTCAGCATCGCCTCATCCAGCATGTAGCCCATGCGGGCTGTTCGTCGCCTTCTGCGGGCCTTGGGGTACGCTCTCATCTGCCTGATCAACGGTCCGAGGGCATGTTCGCGCTGAGGTTTTGATGGCACCTGAGACGACCGGCCTTGCCTGCGACTAACCAGAACGGATTATAGAGGCGCAGAGTCCCGATGCGATCAGCATGGGCATGGCGCATAGAAACAGACGCCACCAAAGCGTGAGTAGAGGGAACTCGCGGCGCATCAGAATGATCATCGCGGTGCCGATGATGACGAGGAGGGCCGCCGCGATCACTGGGAAAGGCATCCAGTCTTCCGGGCCCCCGGCCAATCCGGCTTGAATGTCGCCGCTGGTGTATGCCCAGGACACCATGGTCAGGAAAAGCAAGGTCGCGGTGGCGATGCAGATTTGCAAGAGGCCGAGCAGGAGAATGAGGAGGAGGCGCCCGTGGAAGCGTGTCCAGATCTGGGCGAATGTGGTGGTAGTTCGTGTGCCTGGCGACATGCCATTCCTTGCTACGAGTGCCTCAATGCTGCTCTTTCGCACGGCTCCGACCGATGGCCCAATGATGGTTCGATGGAAAGGCGTTGCAGGAGACCGCCCTACGGCTCGGCGTCTCGCCAGCTCTTCCCTTGCCGGAGAGTGGGGTGTTCCTGAGGGCAAGCAAGGATGCATGCGGTGGCAAATCAGATCCGCGTCTTCTCCAGCATCTTCTCATCCAGCGCGTAGCCCATGCCGGGCGTTTCGCTCAGCGTGATCATGCCCTCGGCGTCGACCGCCAGGGGCTCGGCCATCATGAAGTCGCGGCGTGGCAGGCTCCATTCCGGCGGGTCGTAGGGAAATTCGATGAAGGGCGCGTCGGCGAGGCCGGCGGTCAGGTGGCAGTTGGCGGCGACGCCCATGCCATTGGTCCAGGTATGCGGCGTGAAGGTGAGATTGTTCTCCTGCGCCATCGCAGCGACGCGGCGCAGGCCGGTGATCCCGCCGACCAAGGCGGCGTCGGGCTGCAGCACGTCCAGGCAGCCATCGCGGATGAGGTCGCGAAACTCGTAGAGCTCGCGCGTCATCTCGCCGCCGGCGATGCGGATGTCGACCATTTCGCGCAGGCGCCGCATGCCTTCCCGGTCGGAGCGGTGCAGTGGCTCCTCCATCCAGTAGACGCCGAGCCGTTCGAGTTCGCGGGCCACAGGGATCGCCTCCTTGAGCGTCCACGGCGCATAGGCGTCCCAGGACATGCGCCAGCCCTGATTGCAGTCGACCATCAGGTCGAGCCGGTTGCCGATACGGGCCCGCACCGCCTCCAACGCCTTGATGTCGGCCCTCCAGTCGCCGCGATGGAAGCGGATCTTCAGTGCCTTGAAGCCCTGGCCGAGATAGGCCTCGGCCGCGTCGGCGAGTTCCTCGGGCTTGCGCAGCGTGCCCGAGGAGGCATAGGCGGCCACCTTGTTCGAAAGGCCGCCGAGCAGCTTCCACACCGGCTGCCCGGTGATCTTGCCGGCGAGGTCCCACAATGCCAGGTCCAGCGGCCAGCAACGGCCATAGTGGAACTGGATGTTGGAGAGGATGCGGTAATGGCGTTCGATCGCCATCGGATCCTGGCCGATAAAGAAGCGCTCATGGCCCTCGAAGCCGGTCATGGTGTCGCCGGAGCCATAGCCGGTGAGGCCCTCATCGGTGGTCACCCGCACGATGGTGGCGTCGAAGGCGGTGCGCGGCTTCGAATCCCAGCTCGCATGGAAGGGCGGGTCGAGGGGCAGGCGGTGATGGGTGATCTCGATGCCGGTGATTTTCATGGGATGTCCGCGCTCCAAATCAGTACGCTGTCCACACTGTCTTGAAATCCATGTACTTCTCGATGGCGTGGGGGGAGCGGTCGCGGCCGAAGCCCGATTGCCGGAAGCCGCCGAAAGGCGTGGCGAGCGAAGAGCGGTCGAAGCAGTTCACCCACACCGTGCCGGCGCGAATGCCCGAGGTGAAGCGGTGCGCGGCGTTCATATTGCCGGTCCATACCGCGGCAGCGAGGCCGTAGATGGAATCATTGGCCATGTGCAGCGCTTCGCTCTCGTCGGTGAAGGTGCTGACGACCACGACCGGGCCGAAGATTTCTTCGCGCGCCACGCGGTGCTGCGGCTCGACACCGTCGAGGATGGTGGCCTCGACATAGTAGCCGCCGCTCTCCGCCATCGCCTGGCTGCCGCCATGGGCCACCGTCGCGCCTTCGCGTGTGCCGATGTCGATATAGCTGAGCACGCGCTCCATATGGCCCTTTTCGACCAGGGCGCCCATCTGGGCTGTTGGATCGAGCGGATGGCCAAGTGGGATCTGGCTCTTGGCGACCTCACCGATCTTCCGGACCAGTTCGTCCTTGATCGAGGCATGGGCGATCACGCGCGAGCCGGCGTGGCAAGTCTCGCCCTGATTATAGAAGATGCCCCAGGCGATGCCGGAAGCGGCGGCGTCGAGATCGGCGTCACCAAGCACGACATGCGGGCTCTTGCCGCCGCATTCCAGCGCCACGCGCTTCATGTTGCTCTCGCCGGCATAGCGCAGCATCAGCTTGCCCACTTCGGTAGAGCCGGTGAAGGAGATCATGTCGACGTCAGGATGCAGTGCCAGGGGCTTGCCGGCTTTCTCGCCGAAACCGGGCACAACGTTGAGCACGCCGTCCGGCAGGCCGGCCTGTCGGGCGAGTTCGCCCAGACGCAGCGCCGAGAGTGGCGACTGTTCCGCCGGCTTCAGCACCACGCAGTTGCCGGCGACCAAGGCAGGGCCGATCTTCCAGGCGGTGATGATCAGTGGGTAGTTCCAGGGCACGATGGCGCCGATCACCCCGAGCGGTTCGCGCCTGACAATGGCGAGATCGTTGGGTCCGGTTGGCGCAACCTCGTCGAAGCTCTTGTCGGCAAACTCGGCGTAATACTGGATGCAGTCGGCGCAGAAGGGCACGTCGACGGCGAGCGAGTTGCCAATCACCTTGCCGACGTCGAGGGTTTCAAGCAAAGCCAGATGCTCGAGATCGGCCCGGATCAGCTCGGCGAAGCGTAGCAGGATGCGTTTCTTCTCAGCTGGCGGCTTCAGGCGCCAGCGCCCATCCTCGAAGGCGGCGCGGGCTGATGTCACGGCCGCCTCGATGTCCTCGGCGCCGCAATCGGCGACCTCGGCAATCGTCCGGCCGTCGATGGGTGAGGTCTTCGTGAATGTCTTGCCGGAAAGAGCGGGAACGTAGCGTCCGTCGATGAAGGCGCGTCCTTCCGGCTTGAGGGCTGCCGCCTTGGCTTCCCAGTCGGAGCGGGTGAGGGGGGTGGTGAGCATGGGGGCCTTCCTGGGACCGCCGGCTTTCAGCCGGCTTTTGAAAACGAAGGGCATGTCGATAGGAAGAGCGGACGGGACGTCCGCCTCTTGGAGGCACTGCGCTCCTAGGCCTGCGTCAGCACGCGTTCGGCGAAGCGGATCAGGTCGGCCTCCTCGATCGTGCGACGGTTGGACGTGCGCATCGCGGCATTTTCGGGCCGGGCCATCTGCTCGGCGAGGCGCGTCGAGGTGATGCCGGCGAATTCGTCGGCAAGCGAGACCTTGATACCGATGGCGCGCACCAGCTTCTCGAAGGCGGCGGGCAAGGCGGCTGATGATGCGAGCCCCATCGCCCGCGCGGCGGCGGCGAAGCGCCCGTCATCGCCTTCGATGTTCCAATCGAGCGTGGCGATCATGCCGAGCGCCACCGAGCGGCCATGCTGGACCGGGCGGAGCGAGCCCAGCGCATGGCCGATATTATGGGCGACGGCGGTGCCGCAATTGTCGATGGCGATGCCCCCCAGCGCCGCGGCGCGCTGCAGCCCCTCGCGGGCGGCGAGGTCGCTGCCCTTGCCGACGGCATCGGGCAGGTTGGCGACGGCGAGGCGGATGGCCTCATGTGCATAGACGTTGTTGGCCGGCGTGGCGTTGCCGTTGGTGGTGGCCTCCAGCGCGTGGACCAGGGCGTCGATGCCGGTCCAGGCCGTCAGCACCGGCGGCAAAGAGAGCGTGGTTTCCGGATCGAGGATCACCTCGTCGGGCTTGAGCTCCTCGCCCCAGAGCCAGACCTTGGCCTTGTCCGAGCGGGTGAGGATGGCGGTGCGGGTGCATTCGGAGCCCGTGCCGGAGGTAGTGGGGATGACCAACGAGACCAGGCGCTTGCGTGGGAAGGGGCGCTTGCACAATTCGTAGTCCTGCGCGGAGCGCCGGGCCGTGGCGGCCGTGGTCGCGACGGCGGCTACCACCTTGCCGAGGTCGAGAGCGGAGCCTCCGCCGAGCGAGATCACAGCCTTGGCCTTGGTGCGCCGTGCCTGGGCGGCTGCGGCATCGGCCGAGGCAATGGTGGGATCGCCACCGAATTCGGTGAAGACGGAGACGCCGAGCCCGGCCTTGCGCAGCGACGCCTCGACATCGTCGATCAGGCCGGTCGCCTTCAGGCCGGGATCGGCGACCAGCAGCACCTGCGCCCCCTTGCCGAGCCTGGCGGATGCAAGCTCGCCGGCGAGTTCCCGGGCCCCTGGCCCTCCGGTGATGCGTGGCAGATGGGAAAGCTGGTAGCGGGACATGATTATTCTCGAAAATTGCTGTGCCGGACTTCAGACCGGCGCACCGAAGGCCTACCAACACTACCTCCACCTTCCGCGCCCCGTGTGCGCCTTTATTCGATGGCCCGATCCAAAAAAACGATAGCGCCGTTTCGCCGTGGCGGCAGGTCCAGGTGCGCGCTAGGCTCTCTTCGAATTCGTGAATCGAAGAGTGCTGTCATCCCCGGCGAGGCCGCAGGCCTCGGGAAGGGGATCCAGGAGCCCAAAATGCCTCGTGGCCCCTGGATCCCCTTCCACTCGCCCATAAAGGGCTCGGCCGGGGATGACAGGCCCGTGCTCTTCGGACAGGGGAATGGCACGCCATGGAAACTCCGATGGAACTTTCGCTCGAAACCTCGGAGCGGCCGCGCCGCCGTGGCCGCGAGGAGCGCCAGCGTGCCGGTGGTGCGGCCCCGGCTCGCAAGCCCCAGCCCCGGCGCCCGTTTCCGGCGGTGAAGGCCGTCTCGGACGACCAGCTCGAGGCCATCCATCTCGCCGCGCTGCAGATCCTGGAAGAGATCGGCCTCGACGTGCTGCATGCCGAGGCCAAGGCCATTCTCAAGGCCGAAGGCGCCGAGGTTGATCCGGGTTCCGACAGGGTGCGCTTTCCCCGCGGTCTGGTGGAGGCCAAGATTGGCCTTGCACCTGAAAGCTTCACGCTGCATGCGCGCAATCCGGCCCGCAACGTTGTGCTCGGCGGCGATCATCTCGCCTTCTGCTCGGTGGCGAGCGCCCCCAATGTGGCCGACCGCGAGGGCGGCCGCCGGCCTGGCAATCGCAAGGACTACCAGAACCTCATCCGGCTTGGGCAAACGCTCGACACCATCCATCTGTGGGGCGGCTATCCGGTCGAGCCGGCCGACATCCATGCCTCCGTGCGCCATCTCGATGCGCTCTCGGACATGCTGACCCTGTCGGACAAGCCAATCCACGCTTATTCGCTGGGCCGCGAGCGCAATCTCGACGCCATCGAGATGGCGCGCATCGCCCGCGGCATCGACCAGGAGACGCTGGAGCGCGAACCCTCGCTCTTCACCATCATCAACTCCTCCTCGCCGTTGCGCCTGGATACGCCAATGATGGAGGGCGTGATCCAGATGGCGCGCCGCAACCAGGTTACTGTGCTGACGCCCTTCACCCTGGCGGGCGCCATGGCGCCGGTGACGATAGCCGGCGCCGTGGCCCAGCAGAATGCCGAGGCGCTGGCCGGGCTGGTGCTGGCCCAGTCGGTGCGGCCGGGCTCGCCCTTCGCCTATGGCGGCTTCACTTCCAATGTTGACATGAAGACCGGCGCGCCCGCCTTCGGTACGCCCGAGCAGATGAAGGCGGCGCTGGTGGGCGGCCAGCTCGCCCGCCGCTACGGCCTGCCCTACCGTTCCTCTAACACCTGCGCGGCCAACACCATTGACGTACAGGCCGCCTATGAAAGCGTGTTCTCGCTGTGGGGCGCGGTGATGGGCGGGGTCAACCTGCTGATGCATGGCGCCGGCTGGATGGAAGGTGGCCTGCATGCGAGCTTCGAGAAGATGGTTGTTGATGCCGACCTTCTCGACATGATCACGCATTTCCTGATGCCCTTCCAGGTCGATGACGACGAACTGGCGCTGGAGGCGATCCGCGAGGTCGGGCCCGGCGGCCATTTCTTCGGCTGCGCCCACACCCAGGCACGCTATCGCAATGCCTTCTTCGCTCCGATGATCTCCGACTGGCGCAATTACGAGACCTGGCAGGAGGCGGGATCGCCCACCGGCTATGACCGCGCCAACCGGATCTACAAGGAACGCCTCGCTGCCTATGAGGAACCGCCGATGGATCCGACCATCCGCGAGGAACTCGCGGCCTTCGTGGCGAAGCGCAAGGAAGAGGGCGGCGCGCCCACGGATTTTTGAAACGTTACTCCCCTCTCCCGAGTCGGTATCGGCCATTCCACTTTGAATGGCCTGGGGGCTGGGGGTGAGGGGGTAGGCGTTGGTCCCAACCCTCACCCCTGGCCCCTTTCCCAACCTGGGAGACGGGAATCCCACACCAAGGAACTCCCCCATGAAATCCCACACCCGTGTCCTCGTCATCGGCGGTGGCGTCGTCGGTTGCTCGGTGCTCTACCATCTCGCCAAGGCCGGCTGGACGGACATCACCTTGATCGAGCGCGCGGAGCTGACGGCGGGTTCGACCTGGCACGCCGCGGGCGGCTTCCACACGCTTAACGGCGATCCCAATGTCGCCAAGCTGCAGCAATATACCGTGGAGCTCTACCGGGAGATCGAAGAACTGTCCGGCCAGTCCTGCGGCCTGCATCTCACCGGTGGCGTCATGCTGGCCGGCACCAAGGAACGCATGGACTGGCTGAAGATGGCCCATGCCAAGGGCCGGTATCTGGGCATGCACACCGAGATCATCTCGGCCGCCGAAGCCAAGAAGCTGATGCCGCTGATCGACGAAAAGCAGTTCGCCGGTGCGATGTACGATCCACTGGAGGGCCATCTCGACCCCTACGGCACCACCCACGCCTATGCGAAATCGGCGAAGATCCTCGGCGCCGAGATCGTGCTGCGCAACCGCGTCGTCGACATGGCCCAGCGCGAGGACGGCAGCTGGGACGTCGTCACCGAGCAGGGTAATATCCACGCCGAGCATGTGGTGAACTGCGGCGGCCTGTGGGCGCGCGAATGCGGCCGCATGGTCGGCCTCGAGCTGCCCGTGCTCGCCATGGAGCATATGTACTTCCTCACCGAGGACATGCCCGAGGTCGCCGAGATCAACGCCTCCACCGGCAAGGAGGTGATCACCGCGCTCGATTTCGAGGGCGAGATCTATATGCGCCAGGAGCGCGGCGGCATGCTGCTCGGCACCTATGAGCAGGCTTGCGTGCCCTGGTCGGAGAAGACCACGCCCTGGGATTTCGGCCAGAACCTGCTCGAACCCGATCTCGACCGCATCGCCCCGTCGCTGGAAGTCGGCTTCCGTCACTTCCCGGCCTTCGAGAATGCCGGCATCCGCCGCGTCATCAACGGACCCTTCACCTTCGCGCCGGATGGCAACCCGCTGGTCGGCCCGATCAGGGGCCTGCGCAATTACTGGGTGGCCTGCGGCGTCATGGCCGGCTTCTCCCAGGGTGGCGGCGTCGGCCTCGCCTTGTCCAACTGGATGGTGCATGGCGATCCCGGCTTCGACGTCTGGGGCATGGATGTCGCCCGCTATGGCGACTGGACCACGCTCTCCCACACCAACGCCAAGGTGCGCGAGAACTACGCCCGGCGCTTTCGGATACGCTTCCCCAACGAGGAACTGCCGGCGGCCCGGCCCTTCCGCACCACGCCTGTCTATGACCGGTTGGAGAGCCGCAACGCCGTGTTCGGCGACATGAACGGCCTGGAACACGCGCTCTGGTTCGCGCCCTCCAAGGAAGAGGCCAAGGACGATTTCTCCTTCCGCCGCGCCAATGACTTCCCGCATGTCGCCGCCGAAAGTGCCGCGGTGCGCGAGGGCGTCGGCCTGCTCGAGATCTCGAACTTCGCCAAATACGAGATCTCAGGCAAGGGGGCGGAAGCCTGGCTCGATACCATCCTGCCCAACCGCCTGCCGGCGAGGGGGCGCATGGTGCTCACGCCCATGCTGAACGAAAACGGCATGCTGATCGGCGATTTCACGTTGGCTCGCGAGGCCGACGACCGCTTCATGATCTTCGGCTCGGGGCTTGCCGAGCAATATCACATGCGCTGGTTCCAGGCCCGCCTGCCCGAGGCCGGCGTCAATTTGCGCGCCCATGGCCTCGACCTCGTCGGCTTGCAGATCGCCGGCCCGAAGTCGCGCGAACTCCTCGCCCGCATAGTTGACGCCGATCTCTCGAAGGAGGCCTTCCCGTTCATGGCGGTCGGCCGCTTCAATGTCGGCATCCTGCCCGCCCTGATCGGGCGCGTCACCTATACGGGCGATCTCGGCTATGAAATCTGGGTCAAGCCCGAGCACCAGCGCGCGCTGTTCGATCTGCTGATGAAGGAAGGCGCCGGTCTTGGCATCAGGCTGTTCGGCGGCCGCGCCCTCAACTCGCTGCGCCTGGAAAAGAGCTTCGGCTCCTGGTCGCGCGAATACCGGCCTGTATATACACCCTGGGAGGCCGGGCTCGAGCGCTTCGTCTCGACCCAGAAGAACGATTATATCGGACGCGATGCATTGCTGCGCGCCCGCGATGAAGGCCCGAGGCGCCGCCTCGCCACCTTCGTGGTCGACGCCCTCGATGCCGACGTTATCGGCGACGAGCCGATCTGGCTCGATGGCAAGGTGGTGGGCTGGGTCACCTCGGGCGGCTATGCCCACCACGCCAAGGCCTCGGTGGCGCTCGGCTATGTCGAGGCGGCGGCCTTCGACGCCTCGGCGCCCTATGAGATCGAGATCATCGGTGACCGCCGCCCGGCCAGGGTGGCGCCCGAGCCGCTGTTCGATCCCAAGGGGCTGAGGATGCGGGGGTAGGCAAATTTGGTGCGCGGACATCTCAGCAACATGAATGCATGTCGCGATGTCCGCCTCTTTCTACCCCGAGTGAACGGTTTCCAAGAGGCGGACAAGATGTTCGCGCTCCAATCACTGCCGCGAATAAAGCCCCGTGAAGCGCACGTTCTCGCCGCCGCAGGCATCGTTGTCGATCACCGCGATATAGGGCCCGAGCTGGACCATGCGGGCCGCGCAACGCTTGGGGCCCGCATTGGCCTCCTCATAGCCCATCTGCTGGCCGCCATAATAGCCGAAGGCGAAGTCCTGCTCGTTGGCGTCGCCCTCGACCTCGAATTCGCCTGTGTTGACATAGGAACCGGCATCGTAGGTGGCGTTGCCGCGCACGAACATGCGGCCGTTGCCGGTCGTCTTGATGGTGATGACCGAGCGCCCGTCATAGGTGCTCCAGCGACCGTCCCAGCGCGGCTGGACCTGGACCCGCGAGAGGGATGACAAGGGCAGCCAGCTCGCAATGTCCGTGCCCTTGCGGTCGACATAGTTGGCGCAGGCGAAATCGCCCTCGATCTCGTTCACCACCACCTTGTCGCCCTCGACCAGGAAGGAACGCTGCCGGCAGGCCGGCGAGAGGGACGGGCAGCTTTCACGCTGGCTGGTCGGTCCCTTGATGAAGAAGGTGCGTCCGCTCTCGGCAACCTCGTAGAGGCCGATGGCGGAAAGGTCGTTCTGGAAGTTGAAGCCGCGGCAGACGCCGTTGGCGGCGAAGGCGGAACCGGTGGCGGCGGCGAGCAGCACTACGGCGGCCAGACTGGAACGGAACATGTCTCTTTCTCTGATCATTGCCTGAAATAAAGGCCGGTGAAGGTGACGTTCAACCCGCCGCAGGCATTGTTGTCGACCACCGCGATATAGGGGCCGAGCTGGGCCATGCGCACGGTGCAGGTGCCGTCGCCGCTGCGGGCATCTTCGATGCGCCCTTGTTTTTCGCCGTCATAGGCGAAGGTGAGCGTCGACTCCCGCGCCTCGCCGAAGACGTTGAATTCGCCGGTATTGACGCTCTGGCCGTTGTTATAGGAGGCCGAGCCGTTCACCGAGATGTCACCGCCCTTGATTTCCTTGATATCGAGGATGGCGTTGCCTTCGGCGTTGCGCCAATTGCCTTTCCAATCGGGCTGGACATTGCTCTTGCGCAGGGCCGAGAGGGGCAGCCACAGCGCCACGTCCGAACCCTTGCGGTTGAGATAGCTCGCGCAGGCAAAGCCGCCGGAAGTGCGGTTCACCACCACGCGGTCGCCGGTGATCAGGAAGCTGCGGGCCTGGCATTCGGCCGAGGTCGAGGGGCAATCCTCGCCGTCCGAAGAGGCGCTCTTGACGAAATAGGTCCGGCCCGGCGCGGTGACTTCGTAGAGATCGACGCCGAGCGGATCGTCCTCGATATTGAAGCCGCGGCAGATGCCGGCGTCTCGGGCAAGGGCGGGCGAGGCGGCAAGTAAAACGCAAAGCAATGCAAAGGACAGTGAGCGGCGAATCATCGTGCAACCCTGAAGGAACATCGTCCTTGGAGCCGATTTTCGCGGTTTCGTCTATGCCTTCGGAAACAGGCGTTCCCAGCCCCGATAAGACCAGATAAGCAGTACGATGCCCGCAGTCGACATCGTCCAGTAGTCCACCGGCGCCACCCAGAACCAGTGGATGTGCCAGGGCACGAATTCGGGGCTGAAGCGGGCGAGGCCAAAGGCGGGGTTCAGCACGAACCACAGGAAGTCCTCGCTCAGCCAGAAGATCATGATGCAGGCGATCACGCGCGCTTCCAGCCGCCACGACCAGGCCCAGGCGAACACCAGAGGAAAGTGGAAGAAGATCGCCATGAACGGGAACACCCAGGCGTGGTAGCCGGTCATCGGTCGGCCGCCCCAGAAGATGTCGAGCAGCCAGTGATGCTCGATGCGCCAGGTCGGCAGGCTGGTAGCCCAACCATGACCGCCTTCGATCTGGATCTCGACATTGGCGAAGAAGAAGGCGAGCACGAGCACCAGGACGACGGGCGCCAGCGGTTGGGCGAGGCCGCCGCGCCGCGCTACGGCCGGGGCGTGCGGAAGGTCGAGGCCGGTCACGCCAGAGCCTCCAGCACGATGCGCATGGCGTCCCGCCCGGCCTCGGGGCGGCCGAGGGTGCGGGCCTGGCGGCGCATGATTTCCAGGCGCCCCGGCTCGGCCTTCAGCAGGGCGACATGGTACTCGAGTCCGATCTCGTCGATGGCCTTCATAGCCGCGCCGTTCTCCATGAGATAATCGGCGTTGCGCTCCTCCTGCCCTGGGATGGGGGAACTGAGCAGCATCGGCACGCCCATCGCCAGGCATTCGGAGGTGGACAGGCCCCCGGGCTTGGTGATGACGAGATCCGCCGCCGCCATCAGGCGTGGCACCTCATTGGTGAAGCCGAGCGGAAAGAGCCGGCCGGGCTGGCTCGCGGCCAGGGCCTCGAGTTCCTCCAGCGTCTTCTTGTTCTTGCCGGCCAGCACCACGAGCTGGAGCTCGGGATCGGCGGCGATGAGGCGCTTGGCCACCGGCCCGACGCCGAGGCCGGCACCGCCGCCCATCAACAGATAGGTGCGCTTGGCGGGATCGAGCCCGAAGGCGGCGGCACAGGCGGCGCGGTCATGATTCTGCGCGAAGGCCGGCATGATCGGAATGCCGGTAACGTGGATATGGTCTGCCTCGATGCCATGGGCACGCAGCCGGAACGCGACCTCCTCATTGCCGGCGAAGAAGCCGGACATGCGCGGGATCACCCACATGCGGTGGAGGTCGAAATCGGTGATCTGCACGAAGACCGGCACGTCGAGCCGCTCCTTGCCGATCTCGCGCATCAGGAGTTCGGCCGGCAGGAAATGGGTGCAGACGATGGCGTCGGGCGCGAAATCGTCGATGGCGCTGCGCAGCGGCCGGGTCGAGAGGCGTTCCACCGCCCGCCGCAATTTCTGGGAGACCGCGTCGGGCTGGGCTTCCGAACTCGCCTGGTAGAGCATGCCCCACAGGGCCGGATGCTTGGTGACGAGCTTGATGTAATAATCGGTGTAGATCTTGCGGAAGGTCGACGGCACATAGTCCATCACGTCCAGATGCATCGCCTTGGCATCGGGCGCCAGCAAGAGCGTGGCTTCCTTCAGCGCTCCGGCTGCCCGCATATGGCCGGCTCCAGCGGAGACGCTGAGGAAGAGGATGCGGCGTGCGCCGGAGCAAAGCGCGTTCATGACCGAAGACCCTATTATTCTAGCTCATCACTTCAACGCGTCTTTGCGATTCTTGCCGATTCCGTCAAATCGTAAAACGCTTTGGCCGAGGCGGTCGGTTCCCTTCGCAATGCTGCGACTTGGGGAGGGAGAGGCCGATTTGTCAACCGGCCGGGAAGCCTTACAGTCCGCCCTGCCAAGCTTTGATGCCGGCGATCGGGTAGACCAGCATGAGGACGTTGAGGGTGAGATTGTCGCGGATGGCATAGAGCGCGAGCAGCTCGAAGAAGATGGCGAGCGCCACCGTCACCCAGACGGGCAGGCGCGAGGCGATGAGGAAGCCCACCAGCATGAACAGGATGTCGCTCACCGAGTTCAGGATGCTGTCGCCCTCATAGCCCAGCGCGATGGTGCCCTCGCGATAGCGGTTGATGATCAGCGGGCTGTTTTCGAGGATCTCCCAGCCCGCCTCGACCACCAGAGCCAAGAGGGCCCGAAAGCCCAGCGGGCGACCCCGCACCACCAGCCAGAACAGGCCAAAGAACAGGAAGCCGTGGATGACGTGCGAGAGCGTGTACCAGTCGGCGATGTGCTGGGAATTGTCGGCGGTGTTGGGATCGCCGACCCAGAGCTTCACCGTGCCGCAGGTGCAGATCGGATTGCGGCCCATGGCGAAGAGAATCAGCGCCGCGAGGGCGATCAGGCCCGCGCCGGCCAGCCAGTAGCGCAGCGCCGAGGTAGAATTGGCGCTTCCTGCGACCGTTTCGGAGGAGGGATTCATGGCGCGGCCGGTTCCTTTGTGACCGGGCGTGTGTCCCACCATTGACCGGCTTTGGCAAGCCGGTGCCGGCGCGCGCAATGGGCATCGCCATGCATTGAGGCGCCGTGGCATTGAAGGTTTCCTCTAGGCTCGGCCGAGCCGGATAGGCCCTTGGCAGGTGGCTTCCTTCCCGCCTTCGAACACGGCCCAGGAGCAAACCAGTGTTAAGGGCGAACGCAGGCGCTCCGTCTGCTTTCCAGGGATCGTTCACTGCTTGTTGAGCAGGCGCTCCAGGTAATCCGTCTCCGCCTTGGGGCGGTTGGGATCGGCGAGGCGGCGACGCAGTTCGTTCAGCACTTCGCCGGCGCGCCTGGAGGGGGAGGCTTCGGTCGAGCCGTCGGCATTCATGTCAGGGCTGTTGGGGAGCTGCCGGCCGAGAGGATCACGGCCTCCCCGGCCGTTGTTGCCCTGCTGCGGGCCCTTGCCGTTCTTGCGGGCCTGCGCCATCTGCTCGGCGAGCCCCTTTGCCGCCTTGCGCATGGCTTCGATCGCCCGCCCCTGCGAATTGACGGCGTTTTCACCATCCTGCTCGCCGAGCTGGTTTTCGGCATCGCGCATGGCCTGCCCGGCCTCACCCAGGGAGCCGGGTGTCTCCGCGCCGCTCTCGCGCAGATTCTTCTGCATCTTCTCCAATTGCTGGCGCAGCGCCTGCTGGCGCTCCTTCAGCTGGTCGAGGGAGGGGGAAGCCTCGCCCTGGCCGCCTTGATCCGGGTTGCCCTGCTGCCCTTGCCCGTTTTGGCCTTGCTGCCCCTGGCCAGACGGCCCTTGACCCTGTCCGCCCTGACCCTGGCCGCCTTGGCCTTGATCACCCGGGCCTTGATCGCTCTGACCTTGGCCCTCCTGGCCCTGTCCGTTTTGCCCTTGTCCGTTCTGTCCCTGGCCCTCCTGTCCCTGACCGAAGGGCTGGTTCTGGCGATAGGTCTGGTCGCGCAGGCGCTGCTGGCGCAGGATCATCTTGCCCATGTCGTTGAGCGATTGCTGCATCTGTTGCATCGAGGGATCGCCCTGGCCGACGCTGTCCTCGGGATTGGCCAGGTTGTTGAGGATGTCGTCGAGCTGCGAGAGCAGCTTCTGCGCATCGTCCTTCTTGCCGTTCTTGGCCGAATTCTCGAGCTGGTCGAGCAGCTTGTTCAATTCCTCCGGGGTAATGTTGCGCGCGGGCTTGTCGCCGGGCTTCTGATTGTGCTTGAGGGCCTGCTGCTGGCGCTTGGCATAGTCCTGCAGGAAATCGTTGAGGGCCTGTCGCAATTCCTGGGTGAGCTTTTCGATCTCCTCTGGCGAGGCACCGCGTTCCAGCGCTTCCTTCAGCTTTTCGCGTGCGGCCTTGAGCCGGCGTTCGGCGAGCGTGCCGTCGCCCTCCTCGATGGCGAGCGCGATCTGCCAGAGATAGTCGGCGGCGTCGCGATAGGCGTCATCGGAATTGGCGCGGTCGAGCCGGTCGCGCACGGTCCGCAGGCCGAGATAGAGGCCGGCGTCCTTGGTGAAGTCCTCCGGCGCGATCATCAGCGCTTCCAGCGCGTATTTGATCTCGCGGGCCTGGTTGGCATCGACGGCCAGGTTGAGGCGCTGCTCCACCAGGGCGCGGGCGAGCGGATTTTGGAACTCGCGCTGGGGCAGGGTGACGTCCTGCGGCTCGCTGCGACCTTCATTGCCGGCATCGTCACGCACCACCAGCGTCATCTTGACGGTCGCGCCGGCCAGCGGATCGGCCGAAAGATTGCGCGTCGCCGTCACCGTGCCGGAGCGGGCATGGCCTGCCGGCGCGGAGAGGGCGATCTTCGGCGGCTGATAGAGCGGATGGCCATCCGTCAACAGCGTGCCTTGGCTTTCGACGGCGGTGGCGCCGTAGTCATCGTCGATCTTGTAGCTGAAGATCATGCCGCCCTTGCCGTCGGGCTTCACCGGCCCCTCGAAGGCGATGGTGGGCGGCCTGTCGGGGAGGACGGTGAAGGCAAAGCGCGTCAGGCTGCCGTCGCCATGCCTGATATCGACGCCGGTATCGGCCACCAGCTTGAGGCGTTTTTCGACGACGGCCGCTTCCTGATCCGTCGCCGCCGAAGAGGGGACGTCTTCGGTGCCGGCCTGTGCCGCGATCTCGGTGCCCGAGATTGTCGCACCTTTGTCGCCGGCAAGGCGCACGACCAGGACGGAGCCCTGCGGCACCGGGATCGGCGCGCCCTGATTGGCCTGCGAGAGGACCTGGGGCGCGCGGCGCGTATAGGGCGGCGGCGTCACCCAGGCATCCATGCGCATGCCAGGCTGGTCGCCATTTTGGCCTGAGAACAGCGCGGCGATGTCGTGTCGGGGGGAGGCAAGAGCGTCGAGGAGGCGCGGCAGGCGTTCGGCCCCGGCATAGAAAAAGCCGACGAACAGGGCCAGGATGGCACCGACGCGCAGGCCGTAGCGATCGAGCTGCGGCAGGCCCGGCGAGGGCAGGCCGAGGCGCACGCGGCGGCTCGCCTCCAAGGCGAGGCGCAGATGCCGGCGCCATAGCGCTTCGGCGAGCGGGTCCCCGCCTCCTTGCACCATCCTGTCCTGACGGGTGGTGGCCGGCCGATGCGGCAGGCCGATAGCCTGGTCGATGCGCTGCAGCGCCGCATCCCGATTGGGAAGCCGCAAGCGGGTGAGCGGCCAGAGCGAGGCGAGGAGACCGGCAAGGAAGACCAGGAAGAGGAGAAGTCGCGGCAGGCCCGCCAGCACGGCGAACAGATCGAACCAGCTCAGCGCCACGAACAGGCCGGCGATGCCCAGCGGCACGGCCAGGCGCGGCCAGGTTCGTTCCCAGAACAGGGCAAGCCTTGCACGCAGCACGAGCATATCGAAGGCACGCGCGTCGCGGGCCGCTTCCTCGCTCATGCCTGCCTTGGGATCAGCCATGCCATCATCCAAATATCTCGATCGGCGGCAGGATAAACAGCCCAGCCGGGTGATTCCAGTACCCGCCCATCATAAGCCTGTGCGTGGCGAATCCATGTCCAAATGCGTGTTTGGCACCAAAGCCTGTTCAGTCGGGCACAGGGTGTTGCAATACGCGTCGCGAATCGGCGGACTTTGCGGCACCGGATAGGGGTGATAGGCAGGCAATTCCTCCCGTGAGCTGAGCAGGACCGACAAGCCCGTGAACCACGACAACGCCCGCCCCGACCGGCTCTATGAGGATCCGGATATCGCCAGCTTCTATGACGTGGAGAACGAGTGGAGCGCCGATCGCGCATGCTGCGCGTCTCTGGCGGCGGCCTGCGCTTCGGTGCTCGATCTCGGCTGCGGCACGGGCGATCTTGCGGCGGAAGTGGCGCTTCAGCCTGAGTGCACCGTATTCGGCGTCGATCCCGCCACTGCCATGCTCGATATTGCCCGCCGCCGCCCGGGGGGCGATAGGGTGACTTGGGTGCAGGGCGACGGCCGGACCGTGCGTCTCGGCCGCCGCTTCGACCTCATCGTGATGACCGGCCATGCCTTCCAGGTCTTTCTCACGCCGGAGGATCGTATCGCCGCCCTGCGCACGATCGCGGCACATCTGGAGCCCGAGGGGCGCTTCATCTTCGATAGCCGCAACCCGGCCGTGGCCGAATGGCGCGAATGGACGCCGGAGCAGTCGGGCCGGCGGATCGAGCATCCGCGTTTCGGGCCCGTGGAGGCCTGGAACGACGTCGCGCATGACCCCGCCACCGATATCGTGACCTACGGCACCCATTATCGCATCCTTGCTGAGGGGCGGATGCTGTCGTCCCATTCGCGCATTGCCTTTGCCTCGCGTTCCGAGCTGGAACAGGCGCTGGACGAAGCGGGCCTGGAGGTGGAGACCTGGTATGGTGACTGGGAGCGCCGCCCCTGTACGCCGACGTCGCCGGACTTCATTCCCTTGGGACGGCTGCGCAGGAGTTCGTGACGCCGATGACCGCCAAAATCCTCATGATCCAGGGCACGGGCTCGGATGTTGGCAAGTCGCTGCTGGTGGCGGGGCTCTGCCGCCATTTTGCCGACCAGGGCCTGAGGGTCCGTCCCTTCAAGCCGCAGAACATGTCGAACAACGCCGCCGTCACCGAGGATGGCGGCGAGATTGGCCGGGCGCAGGCGCTCCAGGCCCGGGCGGCGCGGGTCGCGCTCAGCGTGCACATGAACCCGGTGCTGCTGAAGCCGCAATCGGAGATCGGCGCCCAGATCATCGTGCAGGGCCGCATGCGCGGCTCGGCTCGCGCGCGTGACTACCAGGCGCTCAAGCCCGCGCTGATGGCTGATGTGCTCGACAGCTTCGAGCGTCTGAGGGCCGAAGCCGATCTCGTGCTCGTCGAGGGAGCGGGTTCGGCCTCGGAGGTCAACCTGCGCGCCGGCGACATCGCCAATATGGGCTTTGCCCGCGCGGTGAACGCGCCCGTGCTGCTGGCCGGCGACATCGACCGCGGCGGTGTGATCGCGCAGATCCTCGGCACCCAGGCGGCTATCGATCCGGAGGATGCCGCCCTGATCCGGGGCTTCATCGTCAACAAGATGCGCGGCGATGCCAGCCTGTTCGCCGACGGCATGGCCTTCATCGCCGAGCGCTCGGGCTGGCCGGCCCTCGGCCTGGTGCCGCATTTTCCGCAGGCCGCTCGCTTGCCGGCCGAGGATGCGCTGGCGCTCGGCTCCTACGGTTCCCGTCGTGCCGGTGCCAAGCTGACCATTGCGGTGCCGATGATGCCGCGCATCTCCAATTTCGACGATCTCGATCCGCTAGCCCAGGAGGCGGAGGTCGATCTCGTCATGGTGAAGCCCGGCCAGCCCCTGCCGGTGGCCGATCTCGTCATCCTGCCCGGTTCGAAGGCGACCATCGCCGACCTCGCCTTCCTGCGCGGTGAGGGCTGGGACATCGACATAGCGGCCCATTCCCGGCGTGGAGGCCATGTCCTCGGCCTGTGCGGCGGCTACCAGATGCTCGGCAGGCGCATCGCCGATCCCGACGGCATCGAGGGGCCGCCGGGCGAGGTCGACGGCCTCGGTCTCCTCGACGCCGTCACCCGCCTCGGCGGCGACAAGCGCCTGGTGGCGATAAGCGGGAAGAGCTGCGCGGACGAGGCGCCCTTCTCGGGCTATGAGATGCATGTCGGTGTCACCGAGGGGCCGGCGCTTGCTCGCCCGCTGCTGCGTTTCGACGACGGCAGCGCCGATGGGGCCGCCTCGGCGGACGGACGTATCGCCGGCTGCTATGTGCATGGCCTGTTCGCCGACGACCGCCAGCGCGCCGCCTGGCTCACCCGCCTCGGCGGGCAGGGCAGTACGCTGGCCTATGAAGCCGTGGTGGAAGAGACGCTGGACGCCTTCGCCGCCCATCTCGCCGGCCATCTCGACATGGCGGCGATCGCGCGGATTGCCGGGCTGTAGGGCGGAGGCGCCAAATCGCTCATCGCGGGTGCGCGTGCGCCGGCAAGCCCTCGCGCCAACCCCTCCCTCCACCCGGGAAAGGGGATGCGCTCACTGATACTGCTTGTAGATCAGGTAGAAGGTCAGCAGGCCGATCACGGCCGACAGGATCACGCAGGCCATGTGGTAGAGATCGAGGGCGCGGCGTATATCGGCCGCGCCGGCATCGGCCCGGCCATTGCCCATATAGGCGTCTTCCACCAGGGTCTCGCCATAGATGCGCGGGCCGGCGAGGCGCAGGTCGAGTGCGCCGGCCATGGCCGCCTCGGGCCAGCCGGCATTGGGCGAGCGATGCTTGCCGGCGTCGCGCCGCACGGCGGTGATGGCGGCCCGCCCCCGGCGATGGCTGATGAAGGCGGCCGCGCTGATGATCAGGGCGGTCAGGCGGGCGGGGATGAGGTTCAGCCAGTCGTCGAGCCGCGCGGCGGCCCAGCCGAAGGCCTGGTGGCGCGGGGTACGGTGGCCGATCATCGAATCGGCGGTGTTGATGATCTTGTAGACGGCGATCCCGGGCAGGCCGAACAGGGCATACCAGAACACCGGCGCCACCACGCCGTCGGAGAAATTCTCGGCCAGGCTCTCGATCGCGGCACGGCACACGCCCGGCTCGTCCAGGGTTTCGGGATTGCGCCCGACGATCATCGAGACCGCCTTGCGTCCGCCGGCCAGGCCACCGACCTCCAGCCCGTGCGCGACATCCTCGACATGGTCGCCCAGGCTTTTGGAGGCGATCAGCGAGGAGGCGATCAGGCCGAGCGGAATGAAGCCGTAGGTGACGGAAAGGCAGAGCCGCTCCACGATGTAGCCGCCGAGCCCGGCGATCAGCACCAGGATGCCGGTGGTGACGATGCCGGCGCCCCGGCGGGTGGAAGGGGCGTCCTCCGCGAAGTTCAGCCGCCGGTCGAGCCAGCCGATGAGGGCGCCCATCCAGGTGACAGGGTGGCCGATCCGCGCATAAAGCCAGCGCGGATAGCCGAAGACCATTTCGAAAGCCCAGGCGATAGCCAGACTGAGAATTCTAGAGAAAACATCCATCGATACGGCAAAACCAAACTTGATCGATTCCGACCCCGCTCCGAACGAGCATGCGTGGCAAGGCCGCTTGACAGGAGGGAGGCGCGAACACTAAATGGCGACGCTTCCGGGCAGCCGGGGCTGTAGCTCAGTTGGGAGAGCGCTGCAATCGCACTGCAGAGGTCGTGAGTTCGAATCTCATCAGCTCCACCATCCCGCTTCGCGCTCCATGCGTGGCAGGGAAACCTTAAATACCCGGTAAAGTCTTCGCCTTTTGTGCACTCGCAATCGCATTCCGGCAGGCGATCTGACTCACATTAAGTTTACTTAATGGCATAGGTCGAGCGGCGTCACCGTTCCCGCCCGCGCCATCGTCCCGCCGCGTTCAGGCTGGCCGGGTGCGATTTCGGCTCATTGTGCGTAGGCATAGGCCCCGTTGCAGGCTTCGACACCGGCAACATTGTTGACTTCGTGCCGGGTCGCTCCATTCACGCAGCTTTGATAGTCGTTCGATGCGTTCGGGTACTCCGGGGTGCTTCGCACGCCGATGGTGGGTAGATCCCGCGCCGGCTTCGGCAGCCTGGCTTCAGTGGCGTAATTACCGGGAATTCTCGGTACGTTTCCGGTGAAGGGTTTGACGGTCTCGATCGAAGCCGGACCGTAGGTGCAGGCCGCTGCCAGATTGGCGAGGAGGGCGACGGATAGGAGGGCGCGCATGTTCATTCGATCCACCGGCGCCCAGTGTATTTTCGCCACAACGCGGATTGCCCTGAGGTGCCGGAGCAATCAAAGCAGACATGGCGGCGGACAAGTGTTCCCCGGCGAACAGGGTATCGTTCGCAAGTATCATTGTCCGCAGGGACGACACCCACCCAGGCGATCGTCTTCGCTCGATCCATTTTCCTTATGCGGCGTTTATGAAACGCGGGCGGAATATTATGCTCTCTTGATTTGAAGGCCAGCTTTGGAAAGCCGTATAATGCGCTGCTGGGCAGGGCTTCGAACCGATCGAGGATGAGAATGAGAGCGTCGGTTGCCGAACTCGGTGAGGCGCTGGCTTCCAATCGCTCCGGCAGCGGCATCGGCGATCTTCCGCTTCACCTGATTTCATCGGAGCAGATGGCGGAGGAGGTCCAGGATGCGGCGCTTGCCGCCATGGACGACAATGTCGTGGGCTATTTTGCAACGGCGACGATCCCGGCCACCCGGCGCGTCCTGCAATGCGACGGTCCGGTGTTCGGGCCGCTGCTCGGTGCGAGCATGCTGCCCAGTCACACCCTCTTGCGCCTGCCGCCGGGCGTCCTGGGCGCCGAATGGAGCCTCGGCCTGCTGATGGGGGATTCCTATCCCGATCCGCACCGTCCAGTGACATCGGCGCAGATCGAGGAGGCCATCATCGGCTGCGTGCCGATGATCACGATCCTCGGCCGACGGGTGAAGGGCGCGGTGCCGCTCAATTCCTGGACGGCGACGGCCGATTTCGGCCTGCATGTCGCGACCTGCAGGGGCGTGCCCGTCTACGACCGGCACCTGGCCGATCTCAGGGGAATGGAGGTCGTCGCCAGCATGAACGGCGCCGTGGTTGGCCGCAGCCATGGCGAAGGTGTAATGGCCGATGTCAGGGCAGCCATCGCGGATCTTTCGCTCTATCTGGCGCGCCGCAGCCGGCAGGTGCCGCCGGGCAACCTCATCGCCATCGGCGGGGGACCGCTGATCCTGCAGGCGGTGGCCGGCCAGGCCTTTACCGCCGATTTCGGAGAACTCGGCACGGTCGAGGTGGTGTTTGCCTGAGATCTAGCCACTCAAATCTCGCGGAGACGCCCCCTGCCGCTCGAGTTCGTCGATGAGCAGGCGGGCATGCATCGACAGGCCGGCGAGGGATTTGGCGCAGACCACCAGGTGCCGGTCGGCCCAGCCGTCGCTGAGGCGCAGCGTGGCAAGGTGCGGGCTGCCATAGCGCTCGACGGCGGCGAGCGGCAGTACGCCGACGCCGATGCCGGCCTCGACCAGGCGAGCGACGGCATCGAAGCTGCGCAGCCTGACGCGGTAGGCGATGCGCCGTCCCAGGCGGCCTGCCTGGCGGGCGAGATGGTCGGTGAGGGCGCCCCCGGCGAGGCCGACGAAAGGCTCGCCGATCAGTTCGGCAAAGCCGATCTCCGGCCGGGCCGCGAGAGCGCTGGCACTGGCCGTTACGGCCACCAGGCGATCAACGCCGAGGGCGCGCGTTTCCAGTTCGGCCAGATCGGCGGTAGCAGCGATCACGCCGAATTCGGCCGTGCCGGCGCTGACAGCCTCGACGATCTCGGCGCTGGTTCTTTCCTCCAGATCGATATCGACGCCGGGATGGCTGGCCAGGAAGACGCGCAGTGCCGCCGGCACCAGCTCGACCAGCCCAGCGGTGTTCGACAACATGCGGATCTCGCCCTTGAGGCCGGAGGAAAAGGACAGCAGCTCGCCGCGCATCTGCTCGACCTGGGCGGTGATGGTGCGGGCGTGATGCAGGAGTGCCCGCCCGGCGGCGGTCGGCTCGACGCCGCGGCGGCTTCGGGTGAGGAGGGCGGTGCCGAGCGCGGCCTCCATGCCGCTCACCCGGGCGCTGGCGGAGGCAAGTGCCATATGCATGCGCTCGGCTCCGCCAGAAATGCTGCCAGCCCGTACCGCTGCCTCGAACAAGCGCAAATCGGTGAGATCGAAACGCATGATCCTTTCCTTCGTTTTATCCGAAGGAAGGGATCGGATCTTCCCGATTGTCAAGCAGACGGCCGAATGTCAGGAAGCCTGCATGTCCGATTTTCTCCTGCTTGCTGGTGCCGGGCTGCTTGCTGGCGCGATGAACGCCATGGCGGGCGGCGGTTCCTTCGTGACGCTGCCGGCCCTGATCGCTGCGGGCGTGCCTTCGGTTGCGGCGAATGCTTCGAGTACGGTGGCGCTCTATCCCGGCGGGGCGGCCAGTGCTTATGTCTATCGCAGCGGCTTCACCCCGATCTGCGGCGCGCCGGCCGGATGGATGCTCGCCGTCACCCTGGCCGGCGGCTTGGCAGGCGCGCTGCTGCTCTTGTGGACGCCGACCTCGATGTTCGACCAGCTGCTGCCCTGGCTCTTGCTGGTCGCCACCCTCATGCTGGCGGCCGGGCCTCGGCTCGGCGCTGTGTTGCGGGCGCGGCTGACGGCGGGGCCTGCCGCGGTGCTGGCGATCCAGGTCCTGCTCGGCCTTTATGGCGGCTATTTCGGCGGCGCCGTCGGGCTGATGATGATCGCGGCCTGGAGCCTGCTCGATGGAGCCGACTTCAAGGCGCTGAACCCAGCGCGCACGCTGATGGTCACCGCCGCCAATAGCGCCGCCGTCCTCTGCTTCGCGCTCGCCGGGGCGGTGGAATGGACGCAGACGCTGATGGTGGGAGGCGGGGCGCTCGCGGGCGGCTATCTCGGTGCCCAGGCGGGCCGCCGTCTGCCATCCGCCGCCGTGCGCCTCGCTACGTTGGTGATCGCGATCGGCATGACCGTAGCCTTCTTCGTCAGGGCCTATGCGTGAAAATGAATTTGGAAACGATCGTTCTCTTTTAGGTCCATCTTCAGCTTTTCCTTTCCAGTCTCGTCTTCTTTTTCTATGGTCCGACCAATGGCGCGGCAGAAACTTTCCGCCGCCTTCAGCCTTCGGAACCGACCTTCATGACATCCAAGCCGGCGAGCAGTTCCATCCTGGCCTTTCTCGTCGCAGGCGCCTATTTCATGGAGATGCTGGACGGCACGGTGGTGGTCAGCGCCCTGCCACAGATGGCCGAATCCTTCGGCGTGCAGCCGATCGACCTCAATATCGGCATCTCCGCCTATCTGCTCACTCTGGCCGTGCTGATCCCGGCGAGCGGCTGGGTCGCCGATAGATATGGCCCGCGTGCCGTGTTCGGCTGGGCCATCGTAATCTTCACCGTGGCCTCGATCCTGTGCGGCCTCAGTTCCAGCCTGCCGGTCTTCACGGCGGCGCGGATCCTGCAGGGCGTCGGCGGCGCCCTGATGGTGCCGGTGGGGCGGCTGATCGTGCTGCGCAATACCGCCAAGCAGGACCTGATGCGGGCGATCGCCACCATCACCTGGCCCGGCCTGGCGGCGCCCGTGCTCGGCCCGCCCATCGGCGGCTTCCTCGCCACCTATGCGACCTGGCACTGGATCTTCTTCCTCAACGTGCCGCTCGGCATCATCGGCTTCATCCTCACCATGAAGCTGATCCCCGCCGGCAAGCCGGATGGCGCCAAGCCGTTCGACTGGACCGGCTTCGTCTTGATCGGCGTTGCCTGCTTCGGCCTGATGTACGGCCTCGACCTGATCTCGCGACAGGACAGCTCGATGTCCCTGGCGGCGATCTGGCTGGCGGCGAGCGCCGTGGTCACGACAGTCGCCGTTCTCCATGCAAGGCGGGCTGAGCATCCCCTGGTCGATCCCTGGGCCCTGCGCATCCGCAGCTTCTCCATCACCATCTTGGGCGGCTCAGTGTTCCGCGTCGCCATCGGCGCGGTGCCCTTCCTGGCGCCCCTGATGTTCCAGCTCGCCTTCGGGCTCGATGCCTACCAGGCCGGCCTGCTGGTGCTGTGGGTGTTTGCCGGCAATATCGTGATGAAGCCCTTCACCACGCCGGTGCTGCGGCGCTTCAGCTTCCGCCAGGTGCTGCTCGGCAACGGCCTCGCCAACGCCGTGCTGATCTCTTCCTATGCGCTGCTGACACCGGCGACGCCCTTCCCGCTGATCTGCGCCTTGCTGTTCGCCAGTGGCCTGACGCGGTCGATGCAGTTCACCGCCCTCAATACCATCGCCTTCGCCGACGTGCCGGAAGCGCGCATGAGCGGGGCGAACACCCTCTTCAACGTCGCCCAACAGATGTCGATGGGCCTGGGCGTCGGCGTGGCTGCCGCAGCACTGCGCCTTGCCGAGCTGTGGTTTCCGGGCACGAACGGCTCGCTGCCGCTGATCGATTTCCAGATCGCCTTCGCGGTGATCGGATTGATCGCCTTCATCGCCATCCTCGACATGATCGGCCTCGATGCCAAGGCCGGCAACGAACTCAGGGTTCGGCGGGCAGGCGCGAAATAGCATCCCGATACCAGCAACGCCCGGGCGCGACGTTCGCCGATTGACAGACCCGCTCTCTTTGGAAAGAGTCAAAGAAAGCAAAGCGTTTTGCGACGTGCCGCAATCGGCAGGCATTGCAAGGACGCACCGATCGGGGGAATGCCATGTGCCATCTGTTCGCCTCCCAGCCGCCGGAGACCTATGAGACGCATACGCGTTCGGTGCGTATCGGCGGGCACGCGACCTCGATTCGCCTCGAAGCCGTCTATTGGGACATTCTGGAGGAGCTTGCGGTCGACCAGGGCATGTCGCTCGGCCGTTTCGTCACCCGCCTGCATGACGAAGTGCTGGACCTTCACGGCGACGTCCGCAACTTCACCTCGCTCCTGCGCTGCTGCTGCCTGAAATATGTCGCCGAGCTGCGACCGGCCGCTTCGCGCCGGCCTGCCGCCTTCGATCTCGTCGCCGCGGAGTAGGGCCGGCAGCCGTTGCTCTCGGTTCTGCCAGGGCTTCGCGCTGCTTTGCCTGAAGACAACCTATTTTCCGAATTCTCGACGTGTAATGCAATATTACTACCCGGTGTCTGAAGCCGGCACCTAACCTCCTGTCCATAGTCGCAAACCAAACAGGCGGTCATGATGGGTGGGACGCAAGGAGGGATGGGCAAGGCGCTTGCCGTCATGGCGGGAGCCTGGCTGCTCGGCATCTCCACCGCCCAGGCGGACGACGATCTCGTCGCCGCCCAGAAGCAATTCGTCACCAGCTGCGGCACCTGTCATGTCGTCGATCCCAAGGCGGGTCCACGCCAGGGGCCGAACCTGGCCGAGATCGTCGGCCGCAAGGCGGGAACCTATCCGGGTTACAAATATTCGGCGGCCCTCGCCAATGCCGGCTTCGCCTGGGATGGCGACAGCCTCGACAAGTGGATCACCAATGCCCAGGCCTTCAAGCCGGGCACCACCATGCCCTATCGCCAGGCCGATCCCGCCAAGCGGGCGCGGATCATTGCCTATCTCAAGTCACTCAGCGTTCAAAAGTAGAGGCCAGTTCCCATGGGCATGATTCACAGCATGATCCGCGTTCTCGACGAGGAGCGTTCGGTCGATTTCTATCGCAAGGCCTTTGGGCTCGATGTCGCCGGCCGCTTCGCCTTCGAGAGCTTCACCCTGATCTATCTGAGCGACGAGACCGGCTTCGAGCTGGAACTGACGGTCAACAAGGGTCGTACCGAGCCCTATCAGCTCGGGGACGGCTATGGCCACCTGGCGATCTCCGTGCCGGACCTTGCTGCGACGCATGCGAAGATCTCGGCCCTCGGCCTCGCACCCGGCGATTTGAAGACCCTGTCCTTCCCGGATGGCTCGGGAGCCGCTCGCTTCTTCTTCATCCAGGATCCGGACGGCTACAAGATCGAGGTGCTGCAGCGGGGCGGGCGCTACAAATAGCCCAACGGCCGCCTGTAGGCGGCCGCTCGGCGTCACAAGAACGGCAGACCGGGGCGCCGATGGCAGCCCCGGCGCAACATGCAGGGAGGACAACATGAAGAAAGCCAGGCAGGCGGGTGAACTGTCCCGTCGCGGTTTTATCGTCTCGGCTGCGACCGGCGTTGCGCTGGTGGTCTCCGGCGGCGCGCTCTATTGCCCGCGGGAGGCCTGGGCGCTGGACGCCACCACGCTGAAGCCGGAGACGCTGGAAACGCTGATCCGGATGTCGCGCGACATCTATCCCCACGACCGGCTGCCCGATCGCTATTACGCCATTGCCGTCAAGGACTTCGATGCCAAGGCGGGCAAGGATGCGGCCAGCAAGGCGCTGTTCGAGGATGGCGTGACCACGCTGGACGGGCTGGCCGCCGCAGCAGGGGGCAAGCGCTACGCCGATCTCGGCTGGGAAGAGGAGAGGCTTGCGATCCTTCGAAAGGTCGAGGCATCGCCCTTCTTCGGTGCCGTGCGCTCAGGCCTCGTGGTCGGCCTCTACAACCAGAAGGAGGTCTGGCCGCTCTTCGGCTATGAGGGCTCCTCCGCCGACAAGGGCGGCTACATCAACCGTGGCTTCTCCGACATCGAGTGGCTCTGACCCGGCCTGCAGAAACCGGATTCCCTCGATCATTCTGACCGGCCGGGTCTTCCTGCCGGCGGCACCCATTCCCGAGCAAAGCGCGTTTCAGCGAGAACGCATTTTTACTCTCATTCTTTGGTTCGACGCGTCCTTGCGGCCTGAGACGAGCCCGTCCATGCGCAAGACGCCCTGGAGGAGACAGAACCATGGCAGCTCCTTTTGATCTGAACGACGATTCCGTCGTGGTGATCGTCGGCTCCGGCGCCGGCGGCGGCACGCTGGGCACCGAACTGGCCCTCAAGGGCGTGAAGGTCGTGATCCTGGAAGCAGGCGGCCGCTACGAGATCGAAGACTTCGTCAACGACGAGTGGGAGAGCTTCGGCCAACTCGCCTGGAAGGACATGCGCACCACTTCCGGAAGCTGGCGCGTGCACAAGGACTTCCCCAATTTGCCGGCCTGGATCGTCAAGGCGGTCGGCGGATCGAGCGTGCACTGGGCCGGCGCCTCGCTGCGCCTCCAGGAACACGAGTTCAAGATCCGTTCCACCTATGGCAGCCTGCCGGGCGCCAATCTTCTGGATTGGCCGATCACCCTCGCCGAACTCGAGCCCTATTATGCCAAGGCCGAGGACAAGATGGGGGTGACACGCACCAACAACATTCCCGGCCTGCCCGGCAACAACAACTACAAGGTGCTGGAAGCCGGCGCCAAGAAGCTCGGCTACAAGGAAGTGCATACCGGGCGCATGGCGATCAACAGCCAGCCGCGCGACGGGCGCGGCTCCTGCCAGCAGATCGGCTTCTGTTTCCAGGGCTGCAAATCGGGCGCGAAATGGTCGACCCTCTATGCCGAGATCCCGAAGGGAGAGGAGACCGGCAATCTCGAGGTTCGGCCGAACAGCCAGGCCGTCAAGATCGAGCATGATGCGAAGGGCAAGGTCACCGGCGTGGTCTATCTCGACAAGGACGGCAAGACGCAGCGCCAGAAGGCGCGCGTCGTCGCGGTTGCCGGCAATTCCATCGAGAGCCCGCGTCTGCTGCTCAACTCGGCCTCGAACCTGTTCCCGGACGGCTTGGCCAACAGCTCCGGCCAGGTCGGCCGCAACTACATGCGCCATACCACCGGCTCGGTCTACGGCGTTTTCGAAAAGCCGGTGCACATGTATCGCGGCACTACCATGGCCGGCATCGTGCGGGACGAGGCGCGCCACGACCCCAAGCGCGGCTTCGCCGGCGGCTATGAGCTGGAGACGCTGTCGCTCGGCCTGCCCTTCATGGCAGCCTTCCTCGATCCCGGCGCCTGGGGGCGATCCTTCACCTCCGCCCTCGACAGTTACGACCACATGGCCGGCATGTGGATCGTCGGCGAGGACATGCCGAGCGAGGCCAACCGCATCACCCTGCATGCAAGCGCCAAGGACAAGGCGGGCATGCCGGTCGCCAATGTGCATTTCGACGACCACGAGAACGACACCGCCATGCGCAACCATGCCTATCGGCAGGGGCGGGCGATCTATGAGGCTGTGGGCGCCGTCAGGACCTTCCCGACGCCGCCCTATCCCTCCACCCACAATCTCGGCACCAACCGCATGAGTGCCAAGGCTTCCGATGGCGTGGTCAACAAGCACGGCCAGACGCACGACATCAAGAATCTGTTCGTCTCGGATGGCAGCCAGTTCACCAGCGGAGGCGCGGAGAATCCCACATTGACCATCGTGGCGCTCGCCATCCGGCAGGCCGACTTCATCGCTTCCAGCCTGAAGAAAGGGGAGCTGTAGGGACGAGGCGCGGGAGGCGCCGAGTGAGCCTCCCGCACCGTAAAATCCTGCTCAATCCGCGACCAGATGGCTCTTGCAGACGGCGCTGGGTGGGGCTTCCCAGGGGCCGCGCGGATTCATCTGGGCGGTGTAGCCCTGATAATCGCTGATGGTGCGGACGCAGTCGGCATAGGCAAGTTCGCCCCTGCAGCGTTTCATCGCCGGGGAATGGTCCGCCAGCCCCTTGGCGCGGCAGATCGAGATGTACCCCTCGTCGACAAGCCGCCGGCTCTGGGCTTGCTGGCAACCGGTCTTGTCCTGGGCGCTGGCGCATCTGGCGGCGGCGTCCTGACGGACCTGCCGCTTGTCGATGCCGCTTCCCGATGCGCAGGCTGCCAGGGCGATGCCGCTGCCTACAACGAAGAGGAGGGCGATAGGGAAGGGCAGCTTGCGTCCGAGGGACTGACTCTCATGATTGACGCGCATTCTCGGCCATCTTTTCATTGTTGTCGGAGGCTTCAGCCCAAACCATGGCACGGGGCGGCAATAGCGTCGATGTCAGCCCGCCCTGCTCAGCTTGCTGTCCCCATCGGATTGGGCAGGTAACCGACGAAGCCGGCGATCTTCCAGTTTCCGTCGACCCGGTTGCACAGATAAAGGGTCTGCCAGTTGATGGCATCGATGCTGCCGTCGGCCTTGGCGATGGTGCCGTCGAACTTCTTGTGTGCCACCGCCCGCTCGCCGTTGATGTCGATCTCTTGCAGCGAAGTGATGCGATAGAGTGCCTCGCGGCGCGGTTCGGCATAGGCGGTGGCCGCCGAGAGCCTGGCCTGGCTCAGCCAGCGGTCGCGGTAATCATCGAGGCGCGGAAAGATCATGCGCCATTCGTCCGGATTGGCGGATTTGAGGCCGCTCAGGCCGAAGAAGCTTTCGGCGAGGAAATCGCCCTCCACTGCCGGCCAGTCCGCCTTGAGATAGGCCTCGATGTCGCGGCGGACCAGCATCTCCCACAGGGCGTGGCGTTCGGGATCGTCGGGGAAGGGATTGGTGTCGAAGGGCATGCAAGGTCCTGAAAGGAAACCGGTTTGAATAGCTGGCGCGACACTGACACCCCCTTCTCCCCGTAAACGGGGCGAGGGGGCGCGAGCGTCGAGTCTCTTCATTGACCACCCCGTCTCGCACGACCCTCAGCGAGACCAGAGGCACGAAATCCCTAGCCTCCCGCCTTACAGCCGCGCACCGCTCTGCGGATCGAAGACGTGGACATTCGCACGGTCGACATTGAGGTGGAACGTCTCGCCCGGCTGGGGCGACAGGCGCTCGCGGAACACGGCGCGCATCGCGATGCCGTCGATGGTACCGAACAGATGGGTCTCCGCCCCGGTGGGCTCGACCACGCCGACCACGAAGGGAAAGCCGTTCTGTTCATTGCCGAGCAGGAAATGCTCAGGGCGGATGCCGATCTCGACGGCCTGGCCGGAGGTAGCGGTGCTGTCGCCCATCGGCAGCGAGAGGCCGTTCTGCGTTCGCAAACGGGGTATGCCGTCGCCCTTCTCGACCGTGCCGGGAATGAAGCCCATCGAGGGCGAGCCGAGGAAGCTCGCCACGAAGCGGTTGGCCGGCCGGTCGTAGAGTTCGAGCGGCGTGCCGACCTGCTCGATATGACCGGCATTCATCACCACGATGCGGTCGGCCATGGTCATAGCCTCGATCTGGTCATGCGTGACATAGACGATGGTGGTCTTCAGGTCCTGGTGCAGCGCCTTGATCTCGGTGCGCATCTGCACGCGCAGCTTGGCGTCGAGATTGGAGAGCGGCTCGTCGAACAGGAACAACTCGGGCTGGCGCACGATGGTGCGGCCCATGGCAACGCGCTGGCGCTGGCCGCCGGAGAGCTGGCGGGGATAGCGGTCGAGATAGTCGTGGAGATTGAGCACGCCGGCGGCCTTCTTGACGCGCGGCTCGATCGATTGGGCGCTCTCGCCGCGCATGCGCGGGCCAAAGCCGATATTGGCGCGCGTCGTCATGTGCGGAAACAGAGCGTAGCTCTGGAACACCATGGAGATGTTGCGCTGCTGCGGCGACAGCTTGTTGGCAAGCTTCGAGCCGATCCACAATTCGCCGTCCGAAATCTCGTCGAGACCGGCGATCATGCGCAGCAGCGTGGACTTGCCGCAGCCGGAGGGGCCGACCAGCACCACGAATTCGCCGTCGCGGACATCGAGGTCGATGCCCTTGAGGATCACGGCCGAGCCATATCGCTTTTGCAGCGCCTTGACCTGCAGGCCCGCCATGTCACGACCTCCTCTCGATGATGTCGCGCACGAAGCGCAGATTGCCGGCGGTCAGGCCGCCATCGACCGGCAGGACCGCCCCCGTCACGCCGGCGGCGAGCGGGGAGGCCAGGAAGACGGCGGCATTGGCGACGTCCTCGGGGCGCACCATCCGCCCGAGAGGGTAATGGGAGACGACATCTTCGAGGATCGTCGGATCCTTGGCAAGGCGATGGTCCCAGGCCGGCGTGCGTACCGAGCCGGGGCAGACCACATTGGCGCGGATGCCGTTCCGGCCGGCTTCCACCGCGATCGACTTGGCATAGGCGATCAGCCCGGCCTTGGCGGCCGAATAGGCCGGGTTGCCGTAATGGCCGAGCCCGTTGACCGAGGCGACGAAGACGACCGAGCCGCCGCCGCGTGCCACCATCGCTTCCATCACGGGCCGGGTGACATGGAAAGCGCCGGTGAGGTTGATGGCCAACTCACTGTCCCAGACCGCGTCGTCGACGTCATCCAGCGTCTCGGCGCGGGTGAAACCGGCATTGTTGACCAGGATGTCAGGCGTGTTGCCCTGTGCCACCAATCCGGTGATCGCATCGGTGCAGGCCTTGGCGTCGGTGAGGTCGAAAACGAGTCGGTGCTGCAGAGGCAGGCTTTCCAGGAGGGACGCATCCCGGTCTGCGCCGGAGACCATGGCGCCGGCGTGGCGGAAGGCTTCGATCATCGCCCGCCCTATGCCCCCGCCGGCGCCGGTGACCAGGACATGGCGCCCCGAGAGGCCGAAGGGATCGGGGTGGCTGGCAGGATCGGACATCGGAAGACTCGTGAGAACGGATGGTTCTTTGCGAACGAAAACGGGCGCCATCTATGCATGCCGATGGCGCGAAGGCAAAGCCGCATGCCGCCTCCCGCCAGTGAAGATTGGGGGTAATGCGATAGGACTGACAATTCCACGTCGGCTGTGTGCCGATTGGTCAAATCTGCTTGCGCGGTTTTCGATTACGGGGAACATTAGCGCCCTCTTGCGGCGAGGCGCGCGGGGGCGCGGCAACGACCGCAGCAATGACAAGGACGGGGACGTTTCATGACAATGATCGGACGGATGGCGATGCTGCTCGCAGGCGCCAGTCTCCTGGCCTGCGCCGCCACGGCACAGGCGGGCACGGTGCGCGTGACCATCGCCGAATATTCGAAGGCGACCGGCCCCTATTTCAAGGAAGCCGCGGAGGCGTTCCAGAAAGCCAATCCCGACACCAAGGTCGAGATCGAAGTGGTGCCGTGGGACAATCTTCAGCAGAAGCTGACCACCGACATTTCGGCCGGCACCAATGCCGATCTTTCGATCATCGGAACGCGCTGGCTGCTCGATTATGTCTCGCAGGGTGTGGTCGCTCCGCTCGACAGCTACATCACGCCCGAGTTCAAGGGCAGCTTCATCCCGACCTTCCTGTCGCCTTCGGTGATGGACGGCAAGACCTACGGTCTGCCGATCGCGGCTTCCGCCCGCGGCATGTATTACAACAAGGACGTCTTCGCCAAAGCCGGCGTGACCGAGTTCCCCAAGACCTGGACCGATTTCCAGGCCGCCGCCGCCAAGATCAAGGCGTCTTCGCCTGACGTGGCTCCCTTCGGCCTGCAGGGCAAGGAAATCGAGACGGACGTCTATTTCTACTACGGGCTGTGGGCCAATGGCGGGACGATCGTCAAGGACGGCAAGTCCGGCCTCGACAGCCAGGCGGCTATTGATGCCGCCAAGCTCTATAAGGGCTTCATCGACGGCGGCCTCACCGAGCCGGGTGTGACCTCCTATGCCCGTGAGGACGTGCAGAACCTGTTCAAGCAGGGCAAGGTCGCCACTGTGATCACCGCGCCCTTCCTCTCCGGCCAGATCAAGAAGGAAGCGCCCAATTTGAAATATGGCGTGGCGCCGATCCCGATCGGGCCTGAAGGCAAGCCCTTTACCTATGGCGTGACCGATTCGATCGTGCTGTTCGAGAACTCCAAGGTGAAGGACGAGGCCTTCAAATTCCTCGTCTTCCTGTTCTCCACCGAGCAGCGCACCGCCTTCGACAAGAACGAAGGCTTCCTGCCGGTGAACGCCAAGGAAGCCCAGGATCCCCATTTCGCCGACGATCCGGACCTGAAGGTGTTCGCCTCCCTCCTGCCCGGCGCCATCTTCGCGCCGGTGATCCCCGGCTGGGAAGACATTGCCCAGACCACCTCCAATGCGATCCAGACCATCTATCTGGGCAAGGGCGAGATCGAACCGACGCTCAAGGAAGCGGCTGCCAAGGTCAACGGCATCCTCGCCAAAAAATAACGGGATGACGGGTGGAGGCGGCAGCGAATGATCGCTGCTCCATGGGTAAGCGATAAGCTGCCCCTCATCCTTACCCCAGTCCACTCCTTTTGGAGTGGACTGGGGTAAGGGTGTGGGGCAGCACAGTTCGTGCTGTAAAAGACCAATCAGCCATTCCCTTCGCGCCGAGGAGACACACACTGCATGGGGCGTGCGACACCCTATCTTCTGATCCTGCCCAGCTTCCTGATGGCGGCCTTCATCATCTTCTGGCCGCTCTACCAGATTGGCCAGATTTCGCTGCATGACGTCAACCGTTTCGGCATGCTCAGGGAGTTTTCGGGCCTCGCCAATTTTCAGGCCCTGTTCGCCGATCCCGATTTTCTCGCGGCGCTGTGGCGCACGCTGGTCTGGACTGTGGGCGTGGTGGCCGGCACGCTGATCGTCTCTGTGCCGATCGCCCTCATCCTCAACGATGATTTCTACGGGCGGAGCCTGGCCCGCGTCATCATCATGCTGCCCTGGGCGGTGTCGCTCGCCATGACGGCGGTGGTCTGGCGCTGGGCGCTCAACGGCGAGAGCGGCATGCTCAATTCCGGGCTGCGGGGCCTGGGGCTGATCAACAGCAATATCGAATGGCTGGCGGACGCCACCACCGCCTTCCCGATGCAGATCCTGATCGGCATCCTGGTCTCGATTCCCTTCACGGTGACGATCTTCCTCGGCGGCCTCTCCTCGGTGCCCGACGATCTCTACGATGCCGGCGCGGTGGAGGGCGCGAGCCGCTGGCAGCAATTCACCCACATCACGCTGCCCCTGCTGAAGCCCTTCATCAACATCGCCTTGGTGATGAACACCATCAACGTGTTCAATTCCTTCCCGATCATCTGGGTGACCACGCAGGGCGGCCCGGCCAATTCCACCGACATCCTGGTGACCTATCTCTATAAGCTCGCCTTCCGCCTGGGTAAGTTCGGCGAGGCGGCAGCGGTGTCGATCATCATGTTCGGGCTGCTGCTCGTCTTCGCCATCATCTATGTGCGGCTGGCCATGCGCGAGGAGGAACAGGCATGAGCAAGCTCAAACGCTCCATCCTCTACTGGGTCTTGCTGGCGCCCTTGGTCGTCCTCACGCTCTTTCCCTTCGCCGTGATGCTGGTGACTGCGCTCAAGCCGACGGAGGAGATGTTGTCCTCCTCCTGGTGGCCGAGCCGGCCGGTCTGGAGCAATTTCATCACCATGTATACCGAGACCGCCTTCGGGCCGGCGCTCGTCAATTCGCTGATCGTGTCGCTGGTCACCACCGTGCTGACGGTGCTCGTCGCCATTCCCGCGGCCTATGCGCTCAGCCGCTACCGCTTCGCCGCGCGTGGGGCCTTCCGCCAGTTCCTGCTGATCTCGCAGATGCTGTCACCTATCGTGCTGGTCTTCGGCCTGTTCCGTCTCCTGGTGGAGCTCGGCAACCGCCTCGGATTTCAGCTGATCGACAGCCTGAGCGGCGTGACCTTCATCTACATCGCCTTCAACCTCGCCTTCGCGGTGTGGATGCTGCAGAGCTATTTCTCCACCATCCCCAAGGATCTGGAGGAAGCGGCCTGGATCGAGGGCGCCGGTCCCTTCGCCACGCTGGTCAAGGTATTCCTGCCGCTGGCGTTGCCGGCGATGGCGGTGACGGCGATCTTTACCTTCATCAATGCCTGGAACGAATATGTCATCGCCCTCACCATGCTGCGCAAGCAGGAGGCCTATACGCTGCCCTTGCAGGTGGTGAACCTAGTGGCCGGGCGCTATACGGTGGAATGGAACTATGTGATGGCGGCCGCCCTGGCGGCGACCATCCCGATCGCGATCCTGTTCACCTGGCTGCAGCGCTATCTGATGCGCGGCCTGGCGCTAGGTGCAGTGAAGTAAGACAGCGATCCGCGTGTGTTGCTGCCTCGTAGCGGTGGGGCGAGATGATAAGAGTGACAAATGAGCGCGACGCTTGCGCCTCCTCTCCCCGTATTTACGGGGAGAGGATAGAGGTGAGGGGCGGCTCAGCGTTTGTTTTGGCAGACATCCATGCTGCCCCTCACCCTTACCCTCTCCCCGCGGGCGGGGCGAGGGGGCGGCAAGTGCCGTGTCTTTGATCCCTCTGAAGGAATTCCCATGACCAAGCAGCATTTCGGCACCTCCCATGTCCCCCTGTCCCCGGCCGTTCGGGCGGGTGACAGCATTCACATTTCCGGCCAGGTGCCGACCCTGCCGGACGGTTCGGTGGTGCCGGGTGGCATCGAGGCGCAGACCCGCCAGGTGATGGAGAATCTCGGCAAGGCTCTGGCCCTGGCCGGGGCCGGGCTGGAGGACGTGGTCAAGACCACCGTGATCCTGGCCGATGCCCGCGATTTCGGTGCCTTCAACAAGGTCTATGGCAGCTATTTCCCCGCCAATCCGCCGGCCCGTACCACGCTCGAGGCGCGGCTGATGATCGACATCAGGATCGAGATCGAGGCGATCGCCTACAAGCCGCTGTGAAAGGCCAGGGGTGAGGGAGTGCCTCTCGACTCACCCCAAAATCCCGCTTCTCGGACTGGACAAAACTGGCTCTTTGTTTTATCGCTTATGCGAACAAATAGGGAACACGCCCATGAAGCTCGGTTATGTCGTCCATTATGTCCGTGACGTCGTCGAGACCTCGGCCTTCTACAAGCAGGCCTTCGGGCTGGAGACACGCTTCATCGCCGAGGGGCAGTTCGCCGAACTCGTTACCGGCGAGACCTCGCTGTGCTTTGCCGATGAGCGCTTCGTCACTGACATGACCGGCCCCTTCCAGCCCAACCGGCCGGATGCGCCGCCGGCGGGCATCGAGATCGCGCTGGTGGTCGACGATGTCGAACTCGCCTACAAGAAGGCCCTGTTCGCGGAAGCGCAGGCGGTATCGCCGCCGGCGCAGAAGCCCTGGGGCCAAATCGTCGCCTATGTGCGCGACAACAATGGTTGCCTGGTCGAAATCTGCACCAAGGTGGCGGTCTGAGCGGGTGCCGCGGTTCAGCCGTTGACGATGATGACCGTCATGATCACTGCGGCCACACTGATGCAGAACACCACGCCGAGCACGAGTTGCACCAGGGCGTTGGCCGACACATAGGTGCCGGCGACGCCGCCCAGCACGCGGATGGCCGTCTGCTTGCCCTCGCCGGCGACGGCTATCGGATGCCCGCAGGATGGGCAGGCGAGCGCCTGTTCCGAGACGCGCTGGGTACAGGCAGGGCAGGGAATCAATGCCATGGTGTCGCCTTTCGCTTGATCGTGATGGTTGCTTGGTCGCCGGGACGGAAGCGCCCGTTATTCGGGCGGCTTGCCGATCTCGAACTCGACCCGGCGGTTGCGCTGGCGGCCCTCGGCATCGTCGGCGCCGCCGGCCTTTTGGTTGGGCGCGATGGGGCGAGTCTCGCCATAGCCTTTGATGGCCAGGCGCGCGGGACCGATCTTGCCGCGGGCGAGATAGGCTTTGACCGAGGCGGCCCGGCGTTCGGACAAAGCGAGATTGTAGTCGTCCTCGCCCTTGGCGTCGGTATGGCCACCGATCTCTACAGGCGCCTTGGGGAAGGCCTTGAGCACCTCGATGAGCCGTGCCAGCACGGGCTTGGCATCGGCGCGGATGTCGGTCTTGTCGAAGTCGAACAGCACGTCGCCGGGCAGGCTGATCAGGATCTTGCCCTCGCTCTCGCGGGCGCCGAACTGCTCGAGCAACGCCTGCGTGCGGCTGCGCAGCTTGGCCGGCACCTCCCTGAGGCGCAGGCTGGTCGTCCCGCCGGCCGGGCCGAGCCGGCTTGCGGGAGCCTGCGGCGTAAAGCGCGTGGGTGGCAAGGCATAGGGGTGCCAGCGGCTCGCGCCGATATCGCTGGGGCGAAACGCGGTCGGCTGCCCGCCGATCGGCTCGCGGCGATGCTCGATAATGAGGGCCGAGGCCGGCAGCGCCGGAAGAGCCAGGCCCAGCAGCGCCGCGGCGGCGCCGAGGCGCCTCATTGCGCCTTGACCGGGATCTTGAGCGTCAGGCCGGGGGCGTTGAGGTCATCGCCCGCATTGCCGTCGTTGAAGACCAGCCGGACCTCGCCGGCATCGGCCGGAATGCGGCCGGGAAACACCAGTTCGCCATCCATACTCTGGCCGTTCTGGATCATCAGATAGGGATTGTCCTCGGGCTGACGCAGGCTGAGCTTCTGGTCGTTACCGATGTCGAGGAAGGCGTTGACGTCGTTGAGATTGACGCGATTGGTCTGCCGGCTGTCGAAGGAGGCGACGAGGCTGACCACCGTGGCGTCATCGCCCAGCGTGATCTTCTTGACGATCACCGTGACGCCGGCCGGAACGCTGGTCTGCACGCTGCCCTGATGCACCACCCGGGCTGCCTCCTCGGCCACCGATGGGGCAGCCATCGCCAACGCCAAACCGGCCGCCGCGACCACGCGCGCAAAAAATGGCTTCATTCCAAACTTTTCCGACACCGCAAGTCTCCCCAGTACCCCAATGAAATCCAAAAGATCGCTGCAAGCTTATGGATTTCAGAGCGAAACTATCACCGGGCCTGTCGGCAGTTCAACTGTGGGATCATCTACAGCTATAGGCTGTGGATAGAAGGGTTGAGGCTGCGACCGGGCCAGGGCATTACGACAGCCTGGATGCGTCATTGCGAGGACGGGCAGCTATACCTGCGGGAACAGGCAGGAGACCTCGCCGGCGCGAGCTGGTCAGCCGCCGCTTTGCCTA
Source organism: Labrys sp. HAY1-8F (assembly GCF_056754975.1). Classification (NCBI taxonomy): domain Bacteria; kingdom Pseudomonadati; phylum Pseudomonadota; class Alphaproteobacteria; order Hyphomicrobiales; family Xanthobacteraceae; genus Labrys; species Labrys sp. HAY1-8F. Next base: position 3,733,651 of record NZ_JBPGWZ010000002.1, read on the forward strand.
TTGCCACCACGCATAAAGAGCAAACAGCCTTCCCGCCGCGCGGAAAAGGCCGTTTGCGCCCCGTTCGGCAGGCGCTCAATGCCGGAAGTGGCGCGTGCCGGTGAACACCATGGCAAGGCCGGCCGCGTCGGCGGCGGCGATCACCTCGGCGTCGCGCTGCGAGCCACCCGGCTGGATCACGGCCGTGGCACCGGCCGCCACCGCGGCCTCCAGGCCGTCCGCGAAGGGGAAGAAGGCGTCCGACGCCACCACCGAGCCCTTGGTCAGGGTTTCCGGCAGGCCGGCCAGCTTGGCGGCGTCGACTGCCTTGGCGGCGGCGATGCGGGCCGAATCGACGCGGCTCATCTGGCCGGCGCCGATGCCGACGCTGGCGCCGTCCTTCACATAGACGATGGCGTTGGACTTCACATGCTTGGCGATGCGGAAGGCGAAGGTAAGGTCGGCCATTTCCTCGGGCGTGGGTGCGCGCTTGGTCACCACCTTCAGCGTCATGTCGTCGACCACGGCATTGTCGCGCGACTGCACGAGCAGGCCGCCCGCCAGCGTCTTGGCGGTAAGGCCCTCCGCGCGCGGATCGGGCAGGGCACCGGTGACGAGCAGGCGCAGGTTCCGCTTGGCCGAGATGATGGCGATGGCCTCCGCGCTGGCGCCGGGGGCCACGATCACCTCGGTGAAGATCTCGACGATCTTGCGGGCCGTATCGGCATCGAGCGTGCGGTTCACCGCGATGATGCCGCCGAAGGCCGAGACGGGGTCGCAGGCAAAGGCCTTCTCATAGGCTTCGAGCAGCGTCGGCGCCTCGGCGACACCGCAGGGATTGGCGTGCTTGACGATCACCACCGCCGCCGATTTGGCCGGGTCGAACTCGGCCACGCATTCGAAGGCGGCGTCGGTGTCGTTGAGGTTGTTGTAGGACAACGCCTTGCCCTGGAGCTGGCGGGCGGTCGCAACGCCCGGGCGCTTTTCGGGGGTGAGGTAGAAGGCCGCGCTCTGATGCGGGTTCTCGCCATAGCGCAACGCCTCGGCCAGCGTGCCGCCGAAGGCGCGGAAGGTGGGGGTATCCTCCTCCAGCGTGGCGGCAAACCAGTTGGAGATGGCGGCGTCATAGGCGCCGGTGCGGGCATAGGCCTTGGCGGCCATGCGGCGGCGGAAGGCGAGGCTGGTCACCCCTTCGTTCTCGGCAAGCTCGGCCAGCACGTCGTCGTAGTCGGCGACGTCGACGATGACGGTGACGTCGTCATGGTTCTTGGCGGCGGCGCGGATCATGGCGGGACCGCCGATGTCGATGTTCTCGATCAGGTCCTCGAAGCTGCCGCCGCGGGCCAGCGTCGCCTCGAAAGGGTAGAGATTGACGACGAGGAGGTCGATCGGGCCGATGCCGTGCGCGGCCATGGCGGCGCGGTGCTCCTGGTTGCCGCGGATGGCGAGCAGGCCGCCATGCACCTTGGGATGCAGCGTCTTGACGCGGCCGTCCATCATCTCGGGAAAGCCGGTGAGGTCGGAGACGTCCTTGACGGCGAGGCCGGCCTCCTCCAGCGCCTTGCGCGTGCCCCCGGTCGAGACCAGCTCGACGCCATGGGCGGCGAGGCCTTTGGCGAAGTCGATCAGGCCTGATTTGTCCGAAACGGACAGCAAAGCGCGGGCGATGGGGGCGGCAGCGGTCAAGGTTGAAATCTCCGAGGCAGGGTTTGGCCGCTTGATAGCGCAAGATGAGGGGAAGGGGGAGATTTTTGGAGCGCGGACTTCCAGTCCGCTCTTGGAAACGCTGTGCAGGCAGGAAGGAAGAAAGGAAGAGCGGACGAGACGTCCGCGCACCCGGGACACCCCGCATTTACACGCTGCACCAATAGGGATATCGTATATCCGTAATTATCGGCGCGTACTGCCGCTGCGGAATGAACGCATGATCCTGAAAAGCCAAGTCGAATGGGCGCTGCATTGCTGTGCGATCCTCGCCGGCCTGCCGGCGGGGCGCTACCTCTCGACCAAGGCGCTGGCCGAGTTCCACGGCGTGCCGAAGGAATATCTCTCCAAGGCCCTGCAGCATTTGTCGCAGGCCGGGCTGGTCGATACCACGCTCGGTCCCTCCGGCGGCTACCGGCTGGCGCGGCCCCCGGCCGAGCTGACCTTCCTCGAGATCGTCGAGGCGGTTGAAGGGCCGGCGCGCACCTTCGTGTGCAGCAATATCCGCGCCAACAATCCCTGTCGCCCCAAGGGTTATTGCGAGAGCGGGCCCTGCGCCGTGGCGCGCATCATGTGGGAGGCGGACGAGGCCTGGCGCGAGAAGCTGCGCAACGTCAGGCTGTCCGATCTGGTCGGCATCCTGTCGCAGGAGATTCCCGAGCAGCTGTGGAAGGATAGCTTCGATTGGGTGCTGTCGCGGGCTGGATGAGGCCCACCGCCGGCGCGAAGGCGAGGCCATCCGCGCCATAGGTCCGGTAGAGCCCGTCGAGCACTTCGTTTCGCGCCGGGGTGCGGCGCGCCGGACTGGCCACGCAGAACTGCAGCTCGGCCTCGATCGCCAGCGCATCGATCGTCTTGAGCGCCACGATCGGCGCGGGATCCGTGAGGATCTCGTCGCAGGCCCGCAGCACGGCCCTGAGCGTCTCGATGCTGTCGTGCGGGTTGTGGCTGGCCGCGATCCGTACGCTCTGGCTGATCCAGTGGGTCTCGTCGGGGCGGCTGAGATTGGTCAGGCTGAGCTTGGCCAGCAGGCTGTTGGGCAGCACCACGAGGTTATGGGCGCCGGTGACCAGGTTGGTGGCGCGCCAATTGGTCTCGACCACGCGCCCCTCGGTGCCGTCGCTCAGCACGATCCAGTCGCCGATGGCATAGGAGCGCCCCAAGGTCAGCGCGATGCCGGAGAAGACGTCGCCGAGCGTGTTCTGCAAAGCGAGGCCGAGAATGACGGCGACCACGCCGGAGGTCGCCACCAGCGTGCCGACCGGCGCGCCGAACACGAAGCCCAGGATCGAGAGGGCGACGCCGAGATAGGCGAGGGCCACGAACAGATCCTGCAGGAGATGGGCCTCGCGGGGCCGGCGATCGATGGCGATATAGATGTGCATCACGCCGATGACGGCCCAGGCCAGATGCGTCCACCACAGCACCCGCGCCGATTTCGCGACGAAGGCGGCAAGGCCGGTGGTCTCGTTGGCGCCGAGCTGATGCGGCCAGATGCCGTTGAACGCGACGAGGGCCGTCATCGCCGCGAAGAACAGGATCTGCACGATCAGGCGCGCCCGCGGGCGCCGGCGCCCCTGGAGATGCCAGACGATGATGCCGGCTAGCCCGAGCAGGTCGATCAGCACGAGGGGCAGGAAAGCGGGATCATCGACCATGGCTGGGACTCGGTGGGGGAAATGCGGGTATCTCGGCCATGTCGAGAACGGCTCGAAAAGCCCTCGACCAGGACAGGTAAAGCGCGGGGATCCCTCCCCGGTTTCGGGGAGGTCGCGCGCACAGTTTGTGCGCGCCGGGCCGGTAAAGCCGGCTCGGGTGGGGAAGAGTGGCGCGTTCTCACCATTTTCCGGCCTATTGGTGCCACTCTCCCCCTTCCGTCATTTCTGCGAAATGACACCTTCCCCGAAGTCGGGGAAGGATTTCCGCCGCCATGGATCGGCAATGCGGAGATGTGTGCATCGGCCACTGCGTGGAGAGGGCTTTTCGTGCTGCGCCAAGCCCAGCCGCAACGCCTTATTTCTGCAGCGGGAAGGTCAGTTCCTTCTGGGCGGTGTCGACCACGAACACTGCCAGCAGCTTGGCGGGCCGGGTCTTGCTGGCATTGGCGCTGACGCCGTGGCGGTCGCCCGGCATTTCGGAGAAGTTCTGGCCGGCGCGGTAGACCTTCACCGGCCCGTCATTGACCTGGCTCTTGATCGCCCCTTCCAGCACGGTGGCGTAGATGAAGGCCGAGGTGGGATGGGTGTGGCCCTCGGAAAAGCCGCCGGGGCCGTATTCGACCAGCACGCCCTTCAGGCTCTTGCCCGGCACGTTGGGTAGCTCATGCTCATAGACGAGCGAGACCTTGGCGGCCTTGCCGTCGGCGGCAGCCGGGGCGGTGAGCAAGGCGGAGATCGCGAAAGCGGCGAGAAGCGGGCGGATCATGGCTGGGGTTCCTGGTTGGGGGGATGATCTGGCGCGGGAAGCCTTCTCCACGTAGTGGGGAAGGTGGCCCGACGAAGTCGGGTCGGATGGGGTGTGGCGAGCAGTGCGATGTCTTCTCGGAAGCTCGCGCAACCGTCGCGCCATCTGGTCAAGCGCTGCGTGTTGCCCGCCACACCCCATCCGTCAGTGCTTCGCACCGACACCTTCCCCACTGCGTGGAGAAGGCTACCTGCGTTCTTCGCGGCGAGGTGCCGCTGCTCACTTCCTCGGATTCTTGGCGAACCACTCCTCGAAGCCGATGCGGCCGAGGCGGGGATTGTCGTCGCTGACCAGCGAGCCGTCCTCGAGGCGGGCGCCGAAATAGCGGGCCTCGCGGTCGGCAACCACCGTGCGGGGATCGCCGCTGGCCTTGAGATAGCGGGCGACGAGATCGCTGAGGCGCGAGCGCTCCGGGCCGGCGATCTCCACCGTGCCGTTCACCGGTGCGGCCAGCGCCACCTCGGCCATGGCGTCGGCGACGTCGTCGGAGGCGATCGGCTGCACGAAGGCGGGCGACAGATGCACGCTGCCATCCACCGCGCCCGACTGGGCGATACTGCCGAGGAACTCCATGAACTGGGTGGAGTGCACGATGGTGAAGGGGATGCCGGCGGCCTTGATCAGCTTCTCCTGGGCGAGCTTGGCACGGAAATAGCCGCTGTCCTGCAGGCGCTCGGTGCCGACGACCGAGAGGGCGATGTGATGCCCGACGCCGGCCGCCTTCTCCGCCGCGATCAGGTTGCGGCCGGAGGTCTCGAAGAACGCCAGCACGGCCTTGTCCTCGAAGGAGGGCGAATTGGCGAGGTCGATCACCACTTGCGCGCCTTCGAGCGCCTCGGCGAGGCCCTCGCCGGTGATGGTGTTGACGCCGGTATTGGGCGAGGCGGCGATCACCTCATGGCCCTTGGCGACGAGGCGGGCGACGGTCTTGGAGCCGATCAGGCCGGTGCCGCCGATGATGACGATTTTCATGGGAATCTCCTTTGTGATGGTTCCGGGAGCGCGGACGTCTCGCCTATACGCACGCGAGACGAAGGGGCGGGCGAGATGACCGGATACCGACAGGGCTCGATGTGTGTGCCCCCTCGCCTCGTAAGAACGGGGCGAAGGAGTGGCTGGCGTTGCACCTTTCACCGCATCTTGGCGCGTATGATGGGGTGTCCGCACTCGGAGGAGCTGCGCTACCGGGGCAAAGCGCTCAGTAATCCCAGAACACCGGCACCCAGCGGAAGGCCTCGCCGTCGACGGCCACGCGGCCGACCGAGGGGAAGGGCAAGTGGGTGGCGACCAGCAGTTCGTTGCTCCCCGCCAGCTCCCGCAGCAGCCGGACGCGCACGCGGGCCGCTTCCTCGGGGTCGTGCTCGAAGCCGTTGAACCAGTCGGGATGCTCGAAACCGACCGCGAACATGGCGTCGCCGGCGAACATCAGCTTGTCGCCGCCGGAGGCGAGGCGAACCACGCTGTGCCCCGGCGTGTGGCCGCCGGTGCGGGAGACGACCACGCCGGGCGCCACCTCGTGCTCCTCCTCGAACAGCCGCAGCTGGCTGGCATATTCCTTGGCGAAGCGCGTGGCGGTCGCCCGCAGTGCGTCCGGGAAGCCCTCCGGCATGGCGACATGGGAGAAATCAGGTGCTTCCCAGAACTTGGCCTCGGCTTCAGCCACATGGATCTTGAGGTCCGGCCGCAGCCGCTCCTTCACGCCATCGACCAGCAGGCCGCCGACATGGTCCATATGCATATGGGTGAGCACCACGTCGGTCACGGCGCCGAGATCGATGCCGGCCGCCTCCAGGCGCTTGATCAGCTGGCCGGCCCGCGGCAGGTTGAGGTCGGGGTCGAGCCCCAGCCCGGCATCGATGAGGATGGTCTGCGCGCCGCTGCGCACCACCACCACGTTCAGCGCCCAGTCGAAGGCGTCCTGCGGCAGGAACATGTCGTCGAGCCAGGCCGCGCGCTGGGCCGGGTCGGCATTGTGGCCCAGCATCTGGGTCGGCAGCGGCAGCACGCCGTCGCTGACGATCAGCACGTCGATCTCGCCGATCTGCACCGCATAGCGCGAGGGTACGAGCTCGTCGGGTTTGGCCCTGGCGGGCGTCAAGGTGTCGTTCAGGCTCATGCTGGCCTCCTGTTGTGCGCGGCCATGGCGCCGGTGAGGCGCGTGCCGCTGGTGATGATCGGGGATGAGGTTTTCTTCCCTGGGATCGCAGGCGTCCTCGCCTGCTCTTGGAAGCGCTGCGCTTTCAGGAAGGAAGATGCAGACGAGGACGCCTGCGATCCCAGGAGACTCCGCGCTCCGTCCTCAGCTCAGCCCGGCCTTATCCAGCCCGTAGAGCTTGTCGGCCGAGCCCGGCACCGCCTTGAAGGCGATGGAGGCGCGGTTCCAGGTGTTGATGATGGCGATCGCGAAGGTGAGGTCGGAAACCTCCTTCTCCGAAAGCTGGCCGCGCACACGCTCATAGAGCTCGTCGGGAATGCCGCCTTCCGGCAGCTTCGTCACCGCCTCGGTCCAGGCGAGGGCCGCGCGCTCGCGCGGCACGAACAGGTTGGATTCGCGCCAGATCGCGACGTGGTAGAGCTTCAGCTCGCTCTCGCCGTGGATCTTGGCCTCCTTCACATGCATGTCGAGGCAGAAGGCGCAGCCATTGAGCTGGGAGGCGCGGATGTTGACGAGATCGCGGATCTTCTCCTCGATCACGCTGCCCTTCAGGACCATGCTGAGATCCGAGAGCTTCTTGAAGAGTTCCGGGGATTGCTGGGCGTAATTCAGGCGCTGGCTCATGTCCGTTTCCCTTATTAAGGATATCTAATATCCTTATGGATATAAAATATCCGTAATAGCTGGACAGTAAAGCCTTACCTGCCTAAACTCCGGGCATAAGGCCTATGCGCAAAAGTATGGGGGGTGGGGAATGGACATCGTTGGCGCCTTGCGGACCTTCCTGCGCGTGGCGCAGACGGGCTCCTTCACCGCGGCGGCGGCCGATCTCGATCTCACCCAGCCGGCGGTGTCGCGCCAGGTCTCGGCGCTGGAGGCGCGGCTCGGCCTGCGCCTGCTTCACCGCACCACCGTGGCCTTGGCGCTGACGGCGGAGGGCGAGCGGCTGATCCCGATGGCCCTGCGCGTGATCGAGGCGGTGGAGGCGCTGGGCGAGAGCGCGGGCACCGGCGAGGCTGTCGTCGCCGGCAAGGTGCGGCTCTCCCTGCCTGCCCCGCTCGGCCTTGCCCTCGCCGAGCGCCTGCCGGAGCTGCTTGCCCGCCATCCCGGCCTCAGCGTCGATCTCCTGCTGCGCGAGGCGCCCTCCGATCTCGTCGGCGAGGGCATCGATCTCGAAGTGCGGCTCGGCGCCGTCGAGGATTCCAGCCTGACGGGCCGGCGCATCGGCTGGACCACGGCCTTCCTGGTGGCCGCGCCCTGCTATCTCGAGCGGCGCCCCGCCCCGGCGCGGCCGGAGGAGGTGCCTCGCCATGACTGCATCTGCTACGCCCGCGCCGGCGACGGGCGCCAATGGTCCTTCTCCGACGGCGCCGACGAGACGCGCCTTCGCATCGCCCCGCGGCTGACGGCCGACAGCGCCGTCGCCATCCATCGCGCCACCCTGGCCGGCGGGGGACTCGCCATCCTCTCCCACATCCTCGCCGGCCCCGACATCGCGGCCGGCCGCCTCATCAGCCTGATGCCGGACTTCCCGCCGGCCAGGCTGCCGATCACGCTGGTCTACCCCTCACGGCGGAACCTGCCGCAACGGGTGAAGGCGGTGATGGAGTTCGTGGTGGAGGCGGTGAGGGGGGATGCGATGATGGGGTGAGGGGGCTCGCTGTGACGATTGAGAAGGAGAAAAGGGCTGAAAAAAGATTTCACGGGGAAGTCTCGGTTGGACCCTTCACAATCCTATAGGAGCTTCGCAGGAATGACCGCTCAGCGTCCCATTTCAGTCGCTCGACTGACACTTGAGACTTCCCGAAAGCCGACATTGCTTATGGAATAACCGATCGCCAGCCGATTACTTCGCCGTATATGTTCGAATCCCACGCGGTCCGCCAAACACCGCCGATTACCGCACAAATTGGCCGGCCATTTCTTGAATTATCAAACAGATAGCGCCTTGCGGCCGATTACCTACCGGCAGGGGTTCTCGCACGCTCTACCAGTCAGCACAGCCCTTCGCTACAACCGCCGATCATACGCTATTACGGTTATCTAACCACACATGCCAAATAGCGATGTTACCTGGTGCGCCTGAACCAACTCCCGCTGGATAGCTAAATCTGCGGAGGTGGTGGGATGATGAGATCGTCGATCGAAGTCCTGTGGCTGCCATGGGTAGACGGTGGGTTTGCCAAGGATCGGGTCGGCTCTGAACGCCCGCAGCTAGGAACGACGAAAGATGCTCCTCCACTGAAGAGTCATCTCGAATATAGGCAATCATGATCGCATCGCTGTTCGCCCACGCATATTGCCCCATGACGAAACGGGCGACACCATTGCTGCAATAGAGATCTACACCCTTTCCAGATCCACGGTCGATGAGTTTGCATTCAACAACCACGGGAAACGAGGGGTGTTTGCCCGTCAGGTAGATCGAAAGATCGGGCCGTTTCTCCAGATGCGTTCCGTCGAAGCTGAGCGATTCTTTGCCTCGCGCAACCGACGAAACCAATTGGGACCAGAGGGGGTCGGTTCTCCAGAGGCTGTTGAGGCGAGATTCCAAGAGGGCGTTGATTTCAGCTTCGCTACCGCACATCAAAGCTTGGCTTCGTTCGCTTTTCAACTCCTGCCAAACCCGTGCCACCGTCTCGAATATCACATCGAGATGGGGTTCAGCGATAGGATCGAGCGGCAGTCGCTGGCCACGGGTCAATTCTGCAATCTGATCGTCGCGTGGGCGAAGGGCCTGGCTCTTCATTTGGCGATTCTGCCGGCGAGAAAATCGACGTGTTCCCACACGATGCGCCTCGCGGCGAGACGCGCCTGGCTTGGGGTCCAGTACCGGGCCTGATTGAGGCGCCCTAGAACGAGACGATTGGCTTGCTCGTCGACATAGATAACCTCAGTTGCAGAAAGCTTGTCAGCGAGTTCGATAGCCCGCATCCAATCCACTTCAATCGCGGTCGAAACTCCGACTTCCCCACTGATCAAAACGAATTGCCACGGCGACAAAGCAGGCATGGGAACGCGATGGATCGCTATAGGGCGACCGAAGCGCTCTCCCCAAGGCCGAAGCTCGGCATGAAGCCGCTTATTGAATGCTATGTGCTGCGCATTCGTGACAGGCGTTTGGCTCGTTTTTAGGTTCGCAGAAAATGGGAGCCGATATCGGAGGGTATCGGCGATGGTTTCCACGTCTTCCGAGGTGAGGCCAAAGAGAGCGCCAACCCAGCGATCGACTTTCTCCCATCCTCCCTCGCTATCTTCTTGGACCAAGGCCTCGAACAGGCTGGCGGAGGTTTTACGGTCAGCATCCGATAGCGTGTCGAACACGGGGACAGGAATCTCGTCGATGATAAACTTTTCAACGACTTCACGTTCAAAGCCGAACCGGCCGCTAGTTATAAGTGCGTGCCAAAGTGCGATTTTACTGCCGACAACCAAAGCCAAATAGCGGGCTAACTCACCGCCATGCTCATGCGTATGAGTGCTGTAACCGTGGAAGCTTTGGTTGAACACGACGCTGTCAGGCGCAACAGACGTTCTGATCCGCGCGTGATGCACGGGGGGAGACTCCCGAACTAGCAGTAGCGGGCCGTTGAACAACCACACGGGGCGTGGGTCATGGATGCGGTCTGCCTCGAAGCGGCCGAGGCTCGTTACATCGACAAGCAGGCTGGTTTCGAGCTTGCTGGGGAGTTCTGGAAGGTGGTGAAGATAATCAGCGGTTGCACCCGGAAGTTTGGCGCCTTTTCGGGTCCGGCTACTCTTCCTCAGCCGTTGATAGCCATTGCCGGTGTATTGAGCTCGCCCATGATAGACGCCGAACGTGGAACGCCAATACTCATCAAGGGTGGGAAACGCCTTAGCAGAAATCCTGTCATAGAGTTCCAGATCAAGCCGCGTCCCCCGGAATAGGATTTTCAGCAATTCGGGGCGTTGGCGTACATCTTGGCTTGTCACGATTTCAGCATTTGCAGCGTCAATTCGCCAAGCGCCGCTTTGGTTCAACGGGCCTTCAAGATGAGGGCTTGTGAAGCGGAACCCGGCACCGACCGATGGTACGGCGTTGCGTGCGAAGAGGAGGCAAAAAGGAGCGGTGATCTCCGGCCAAACCCTCGTGCGGCGCAACTCTGTTCCATTCACGATTCCTGTCACATCGAGAGCGCCGAACAACGCATTGCGCGCTTCCGGCATGGTTTCGCCGCGCTGAAACAGAAGGCGGGCATGCAAGGCAAAGGCGATCTGGCCACCCGGGCGAGCCCATTCCATGGCACGCCAGACGAATGGCAGGTCCAAGACTTCGTTAGGAATGGGCGCGCGAACCTTAGCGTCGCCAATCCTCTCGCGAGCGAGACGCAAAATCCGCTCTTCCAGCGATTGCCAATTCGAAAGCTTCGTTGCAGTCGCCCAAGGGGGATTCCCGATGACGAGGTCATAGGCGGCGTGATGCTCGATCCCGACTTCATCGCCGAGGCTGCCAAGAGCCTTTGATTGTGCCCCGTCGGAGCTGTCGCCGAACTTGCGAAGCACATCTGGGCGGAGATTTTTGAAACGCAGTTTTTGGAGAGGCTCGGGATTGGGGTCCAACTCGATCGACATCAAGTAGAGGCCAAGAGCCGCAAAGCGCAGGGCTGATTCGTTGATGTCGAATCCGGTGATCTGGCCGTACAGAATTTGCCGCAGAGTCTCAGTGTCCGGACGCTTTCCGTCGTAACGCCACTGCTCGGCAACAAGCTGCCGGAAAGCTGTGAGCAAAAAGACGCCGGCACCTGCTGCCGGATCGACAACACGCGCCTGATGCGTTTTTCCTTCACGACTGAGCGCCGCAAACGCGGCTCGGACCATCAGGTCTGCGATATGTCTCGGCGTGTAGTATCCGCCTTCCGTTCGCTGCTTCTCTGGCTCGTGATGGCTTAGGTATCGCTCGTAGGCCTGACTGAGAACGCCCACGGGAATGTGGGCAAAATCCAGCATGTCCCATTTCTCTTGCCAGCCCAGTTGAAGCTGACCATCGGGCGCGCGCCGAAGAATGTGGCCGAGAACGTCGAATGCCTGCCGAGGAAGAGAGTTGATCGTCGCCGCAGTAAGCGGAAGAAAATCCCCGTTGAAGGTTTCATCAAGCCACGCCGAGGTCGCGACCGCAGTTGGCGCGGAGTCAAAAAGCGCACTGGCGCCATCGGCAGCGATGGTGCACACGGTTTCGGGCAGTATGTCGCGATCGGCAAGAAAACGGACAAACAGAGCGCGCCCGACGAGCGAGATGGCGTCGCCATCGGCTACCGCCAAGCGCGCCAACTCGTCGAGAGCGGTGGTCAGAAGTCTGAGGATGACGTCGCTGATCCAACGTCGATTGGCAGGCGTTTGAGGCCGGAGGTTTCCGAGATGGGGAATGACGATCCGCCGATCGTCATTTGCGTTGCCGATCGATACGCGCGCTTGAGCGGCGTCTCCCTCCAGACCGACTTGGTATATCGTCATGCCGCCAGGCGTCACGACCGCGAGGTAAGGAGCATCGCCGCGCATCGCCACCAAGCGGCGGATTCGGCTTAGTCGTTGAGGGTTGTCATCAAGCAATGTCCCGTCGACCAGGAATAGCAGTGGCCTATCTTGCCATTCATACACGCCGCCCAAAGCCGCTAAATCGACATCGCCAGATAGCCGCGCTGCGGTAAGCGTGGCGTAGGGAAGCAGTTCAGGACCATCGACATCGAATTTCAGCAGCGACGCAGGATCGCCGCCATACTGTTGCAGAATGTCGTCAAAGCCGGTCATCGGGAGCACCAATGCCGCGTTTTGATGCTGGCATTACTTGCGCAACTCGTCCCAGCGGCAATCTGACCTGATAGCCGATTACTACGCGCCACCCACGTTCGCGCATTGAGCCATAACGCGCACTCCCACCCCATGGTCGAACGCAGAGATTGGTGTTCAAGTACTCGAAAGTCGGCAATCCGCTTACGGCCAGACAACATCAAAGGACTCCCGCGATATCGGTACGCGCGAAATCCTCACCTACATAGAGCAAGGGGCTCCCATGCTCCTTGGCGACTTCATAGGCGAAGCAGTCCCCGAAATTCAGCGCCGCCGGATGCACACCTTTGCCCCAGATTTCGTAAGCATGCGCGATGCGCCGCGCCGATGCCGGCGTCACGCTGACTACCTCGAAGCCGAGCTCTTCGATGAGGCGCTCCATCTCCTCGCCGACATTTCGTCGAGCGGCGACAATCAACGCCTCCGCCACCGTGCCAGCGGAGATCAGGAGATCGCCATCGGCCTCCAGTGCTGCGATGCAGGCATCCGCGCCCGGCTCATTGAGGACGATCGCCATCAGAGCCGACGTATCGACCGCCATCATTCGGGCAGGCCGTCATCGCCATAGAGGAAATCCTGGCTGCGCGCCGCGCTTGGCCCGGCTGCCGCCTTGGCGGCGGCGGATGCCCGCACAGCCTCAAGCAGCGCCCGACGGGATTTTCGGTCCGTCGCCGCCTTGATCGGCACCAGCCGCACGGCAGCGTGGCCGTGCCGTGTCAAGATGACGTCATCCCCCGCCTCGGCTCGCCGAACTAGCTCTGTCAACTGCCCCTTAGCTTCTGTCACAGACACTTGCATCGCTTACTCCAATTTGGACCATATGGCAGTCCAATCTTTTCTTATGTTTAGACCATTTGATGGTCCATGGCAATGGCCCCGCCATGATCCGTCACGCAGGCTCTGCGGCTATTCAGATCTCGGTAATGTGCTTCACGGCAAACCGCCTATTGCCGCATGGAAGGGGAAACTTCCTCGCATTTTCATAGTGTTCGGAATTAATTTAAGCATCGATCGGGAGGGCTATAGAGTAGATATCGTGCCCATCGGTATCCCGCACGTCCCGCCGGAGGAGATTCGAACCGGTAATTCATGTTTCGAACACGCAGTGGATGTCTGCTTTGTCGGCCTCGCTCTTCGGAACCGGACCGACAGCTTCCGGCCCCTAAGCTGACAGGGCGCTCATCGTTGGCGGCGCGAGTTGGATGCTGAGCGTGGAACGCAGCTTTTCCGGCAGAGCCGACCCATGCATCAAGCGGTTGACCAGCACCGATTCCAATGCCAGCCAGGAGAACAGGTCGCCGCCGAGGGTAAGCTGACCCCAATCCGGCCAGTTGAGGGCCGAAAGCTTCGAATACTGCCCGCGCTGTGTTGAGCGTTTGCAGGGACCGGCCGAGATCGCGCGCGGGTGAGGTCGTCGCTGCGCCAACGCGATGCCACGCAACGCCAGTGCCGGAGGGGCATCGTGCAACGCGCCCCTCTTCAGTGCAGCGAGGGGCTCAGCCGAGAGAGCGCGTGCGGTGGCAGTGGTAAGCGAGTTCATTGAAATCCCGTCACACTTGTAACTCTCGCAGGGCCCGCCGGCCGGGATAACGTCTTCGTATCGCAACCCCTGAAACGGCAAATGTCGGAGGAGCGGAAATGACGATATCTGCATCAGCAGGGATAGTCGCTTCGTTGCGAGGGCCCACGACCGACATGGCCGGCTGGCTCGGGCTTGCCGCTACCCCGACTTTCGCATTGATGGCCGCGATTTCTGCCGCGGACTCGCCGGCCATGACGATGTGCTCCGCCGTCTCGACCTTCATCCCGATCAACGACATGGCCCTGATGTACCTGCTGATGAGCTTTTTTCACGGTTCGGCATGGCTGAAATTCCTTTCCGGCCGTTTGCAGGGCCGCAACGTTCCCACCTCCCAAACCGAAGGAGACTGACAATGCAAAACGCTGTCGTTTCACACGGTGAATGGCTGACCGCCCGCCGGAATTTCCTGAAGGCGGAAAAGGAGCTCACCCATCTTCGCGACAAGGTCGCCAGAGACCGGCTCGCCCTCCCATGGGTGCGCATCGACAAGGACTATGTGTTCGACACGCCGGATGGCCCACGCACGCTGGCCGATCTCTTCGACGGCCGATCGCAGCTTCTGGTGCAACATTTCATGTTCGCGCCGGGATGGAAGGAAGGCTGTCCGAGTTGTTCCTACATGGCCGATCACACCGACGGCATGAACATGCATCTGGCGCATCACGACGTCACCATGATTGCCGTCTCGCGTGCGCCGCTCGCCGAGGTCGAGCGCTACCGCAAACGCATGGGCTGGCTGTTCAAATGGGTCTCGTCTTTCGGCAGCGACTTCAACTATGACTTCCGCGTCAGCTTCACGCCCGAGGAGGTCGCCAGCGGACATATCGACTACAATTTCGGGGAATGGCGGGAAACCGGCGAGGAATGGCCTGGTGTCAGCGCCTTCTACAAGAAGGAGGCGGGCGAGGTCTTCCGCACCTACTCCACCTATGGGCGCGGCGTCGAGGTGATGATGGGCACCTACGCCATGCTCGATCTCGCACCAAAAGGCCGTAACGAGGCCGAGGGAATGGACTGGGTGCGCCGCCACGATCGCTACGAGTAAGACCAACCCACAGAATGCCTGACTTGTCATCCCTGGCCGTATCCTCACCAAGCCCTGCTTGTGAGTGGTAGCGAGGGGAAGGGATCCAGGGGCTATAGCGTTGTGCGTTCAGACGGATTGTAATTGCTCACCGCCTACTACCGAGGTCGCGCAGCCCCTCACCGTACCTCTCCCCGTAAGAACGGGGCGAGGGGGCACAAGCGTCGCGCTTTGTCTTCAAACCTCTCATCTGGCCCGACGGCTGCGCGAGATGAGACGCTTTCAATCAAAAGTGCTCGGTTGAAGTCCCCTCTCCCCGTTCTTACGGGGAGAGGTACGGTGAGGGACAGCACTCCGGTGAGCAATTACGACGGATTCACCAAGAATCGCAAAGACGCGTCGAAACAGCGAGCGCAGGTTTTGGCTCTCGATTCCCTTCCCGCCGCCTTTGGCGGCGCCGGGAATGACAGCGTTCCATCTACACGCAACGGTCAAGATTTACGAAGATTGGCAAACAGGGAGAATCACGCCGGAAGAAGTTCGCAGAAGCTCGGCTCATTTCTGCACCGGCGTGCAGTCCATCACCTTCGTGCCATTGGCGGAGTTCGTGACCTCCAGGCGCTGCTTTCCGCTTCTCTCGTCCTTGCCGAGATAATATTTCAGCGTGACGGGCGCCTTGTGTTGTCCGCCGACCTGCTGGGCCGGAAAGAACTTCTCGTAGGCCTGCTTGTCCTTCCTGAGCCTGGCGACATTGTCCAGCGAGACGAGCGCCAGATAGGTCTCGAGATCCGAGGCGACGACGAGCTTGTCGCCCTTGTCGCCATAGAGCGCCACCAATTGCTGGGTGACCTTCATCGCCGGAAGATGGGTGCAGGAGAAGGTCATGTACTCATCCGGCCGCTCCTGGGCCATCGCCGACCCGGCCGTCAGGGCCGCCAACGCTGCGGCGAGGATGGATCTCATTCCCCTCATACCGGATCGGCCGGCAGGAAGGCCCAGCTCATGGTGTGCTCGCCCTCCGGCAGGGTCATCACGATCTGCACGCTGCGGCGCGGGCCCTCGGGGTTGGCGAGATGCGCGGTCTCGGCCAGGGCGAAGGGCACGTCGGCCAGGAACAGCCATTCCTTGCCGCTCGGCAGGGTGATGACGATCTGGGTGTCGCCATTGGCGGGCCGGGCGGCGACGGCGGGGTGGAGGTGGAAGCGCAGCAGCACCGGCTCCTTGCCCTTCCAGGGCTCGGCCTTGTGGTCGAGGAAGCTGTCGCGGCCCTCCAGCGCCCCGGTGATCTGGCTCAGCGTCAGCTCGCGCTGGTGGATCAGGCCGAAATCGTGGCGGTAGCCGTCATGGGAGGCGGTGATGGTGCTGGCCGCCGGCGAGTTCTCGCGCTGCACCGGCACATGCTTGGGGCCGGAGAGGATGGCCCGGCCGCCCAGGCTCGGCGCGGTCGCGCCGGGCTTCCGCGTCCCGCCGGCGAAATGGCTGGAGGAGGCGTCGGCCACGATGGCGGTGGAATGGGCGCCGGTGGAACGGGCGAGATGCCGCCAGTTCTCGCGGCCCGGCGCGGGCGCCCCGCAATTGACCACGATGCGGAAATTGTCGGCCGAGAACTCGAAGGCGAGCGTGCCGGCATGGGCTTCCTGCGAGACGTTCACCGGTGGCGGCTTGCCGGTGTCGACCAGCAGCACGGCGCCATTGGCCTCCAGGCGCTGGTAGCCGCCATGGGGCGCGTTCTGCACCGGCTTGCCGCGGGCATCGTCATAGGCGAGCAGCGTCGCGATCAAATGGCTCTGGGTGTAGCCCATGCCGTTGAAGGCGGCGAAGGCGCCGTCGGCATGGCGGAAGAAGCGCAGCATCGGCATCATGCGGTCGATGGCGCCGATCAGTTCGGGCGGGGCCACGGCATTGCGGGCGGCGAAGGATTGGCGCAGCGGCAAGAGGTCGAGCAGCAGCTCGATATTGGCCTGCGGGTTGCGGGAGACATGGATACCGTCGGCCAGGATCTGGCGGTTGAGCTCAGCCGTGAGCCAGCGCTGGGCGGGGCGGCGCAGGCCCGCCTTGTTGGAGAGGCAGAGGCTCACCTGCATCACCGCGATGGCGCAGAGCAGGCGCGGCATGCCGTCGGTGGTGGAGCGGCCGGCATGCAGGAGATAGCTGGTCTGCCAGGCGACCGAGCGCAGGAAGGCGCGGTAGAAGCCGCGATCGGCGCCGTCGAGCACCATGGGCGCCATCGAGACCCAGGCGAGCAGGCGCCGCGCGGTCAGCAGCGGGTCGAGCGCCTCGGGCTGGAAGCGCAGGTTCGAGCGCACGAAATCGCCGACGAGGCGGCGCGCCACCTGCTTGCCGGCGCTGCCGTCGGCGGCCCTGAGGTGCCTCAGCCAGGTGAAGCCGAGCAGGGTCTCGCGCCAGGCCGGCGAGGGCGGGGCGATGGCGAAGGGGGAGACCTCGTTGAGCACGATCGTCTTGGCGACGAAGGTGAAGCGGCCATCCACCAGCTCGGCGGCGCGGGTGGGGTCGGCGGCCCTCAAATCCTGCGGGGCCAGCACCAGCTTTTCGGGATCGCCGCGGCCGAAGCGCCAGCGCATGAAGGGCAGGAGGTAAAGGCGCGTCAGCACGGCGCGGCCGGATTGGCCGGCAGCAGTGAGGGAGAGACGGAGCTTGGGGCCCAGAGTGCCTCGGCTCATTCCTGACGCGGACCTCCAGAGAAGGGAACGAAGGGACGGGCGCCCGGAGCGGGCATGCCGACGTCGGCGATAGGCTCCTTGTGGCCATTGCGTGAGCTTCGCGCAAGCCTCGGGCCGGTGTTTTCAGCGACATGGCCCCAGTTTTAAACGAGGGGAATATCTTGGAGCTTCCCCGGAAGGGCGCGGGTGCCTTCTCCACGAAGTGGGGAAGGCGGCGTTTCGAAGAAATGCCGGATGGGGTGTGGAGGGCAGTGCGCAATGCAAGAGAGGATGGCACGACGGTCGTGCAAGTTTCCGAGAGGGCGCGCATTGCTCGCCACACCCCACCCGACCTCGCTTCGTCGGGCCAGCGCACACAAACTGTGTTCGCGACCTCCCCACTTCGTGGAGAGGGCTTTCGTGCCTTATTCGGTGCCCGTTCCGCTACCCCTTCCGCCGCATGCGTGCGGCGAAGAAGCCATCCATGCCAGCCATCACCGGATCGGGATCGGGCAGGAGGCTCGGCAGCGTGCGCAGGAAGCCCTCAGGCGTGATGGCGCCTTCGATGCCGCCGATATCGTCTGATAGCACCGGCTCCAGGGTGAAATCCTGGTTGCCCTCCAGGAAGCGGGCGATCTGCTCTTCGCCCTCTTCCCGCTCCAGCGAGCAGGTGCAGTAGACGAGGAGCCCGCCGGGCTTCACCAGGCCGACCATGCGGCCGAGCATGCGGCGCTGCAGATCGGCCACCGCGCCGATGTCGCGGGCGGATTTGCTCCAGGCGACGTCGGGATGGCGGCGGATGGTGCCGGTGGCGCTGCAGGGGGCGTCGAGGATGACGGCGTCGAAGGGCTCGGCCTTCCAAGCCAAAATGTCGGCCGTCACCACATCGGCCTTGAGATCGAGGCGCTTGAGGTTTTCGGTGAGGCGCTGCAGCCGCGCCGCCGAGCGGTCGACCGCGGTGACCCTGGCGCCGGCGGCGGCGACCTGGGCGGTCTTGCCGCCGGGGGCGGCGCAGAGATCGGCGACCCGGAGCCCCGCGACATCGCCGAGCAGGCGAGCGGGCAGGGCGGCGGCGGCATCCTGCACCCACCATTGCCCGGCCTCGAAGCCCTCCAGTGCCCGGACGGGGCCGTTATGGGCCGTGCGTACCGAGCCGGTGGGCAGCACCCGGCCACCGAGCCTGTCGGCCCAGCCGGCGGCGTCCGCCTTCACGGAGAGGTCGAGCGAGGGCTCGACGCGCTGGGCCGCCGCGATGGCCGCGGCGGTCGCCTCGCCATACTGGGCCGACCAGCGCTTGTAGAGCCAGGAGGGCGTATCCGCCTCGGGCGGGAGGGCGGCGAGCAGCTCTTCCTTGCCGGCCGAGATCTTGCGCAGCACGGCATTGGCGAGGCCGGAAAAGGCCTGGGCGCGATCGTCCGCGCGGGCGAGGCGCACGGCGAGGTCCACGGCGGCACGGTCGGGCACGTCGAGGAAGAGGATCTGGGCGGCCGCCGTGATCAGGATGGCTTCCAGCGGGCCGGATTTGCGCGGCATGCCCTTGGCGAGCAGGTCGCTGAGGATGGTGCCGATGGTGCCGTAGCGCCGCATCGAGACGCCGGCGATCATGCGGGCGAGCCCCAGATCACGCGCGTCCAGCGAGGCGTCGTCGAAGGCATCTTCCAGGGCAAGGTCCTGGCCGAGGACGCCTTCCACGGCCTTCATCGCAAGGGCGCGGGCGGCAAGGCCGGGAACGCCGGGCCCGGAGGAGGGGCGGCGGGCGGGAAAGGGGGGCTTGTTCAAGGGGCTATCAATCCGATTTGCCGCCTCAATAGAGGATTTGGCCGCAACGCGGAACCCCTGTCAGGCTATCGCCGGCCGCGCGCCTTGCCTCATCCGGCAATCCGTATCATCAAAAGCAGCGGCATGCCGGGCGGGCGGGCGAGGAGGAGCTTTTGCGCAACATTGATTTCACCTCCTGGCAGAACCTGCTGGCAACGGTGATCGGCCTCGCGCTCTTCACGCTGATCGGCGTCGGCATTCGCCTGCTGGCGATGGTCACCATCCAGCAGCGGCGCGAACGCCTGAACCGGCAGATCAACGAGCGGGTACGTACGCTGATCGCGGCCTATCGCACGCTCGGCGGCTCCTTCACCGGCGACCTTACCGTCGATCCGATGCATCTGCGCGACCTGCGCCGGCCCTCTGCTCCGCCTGAGGGAGCGGCGGACGTGCTCGACCTCAGCGCCGACAAGGTGGCGCGCTCCGACAGGGCCCGCCGCATCCGCGACGCGGTCGAGGCAGCCTTGTCGGACATCGTCCTGCTCGGCACCGAGGAGCATGTGCGCCTCGCCAGCCGCGCGGCGCGCGAACTGGTCGCCGGCCATCCCGTCCACACCCAGGAACTGGTGATCTCCCTGCGCGCCTTCATCCGCGAGGCCCTCGACCTCGCCCCGATCCCCGCCGATATCGAGCTGCCGGCGCAGGGGCCTGCACGCCCCTCCGCCTCGGGCGGCGGCGGCAAGGGGGAGCGCGGCAAGGAGGAGGGCCGCCAAGGTGGGGGCGGTGGCGGCGGCATGGGAGGAGGAATGGGCGGCGGCACCGGTGCCGGAATGGGAGGAGGAATGGGCCTGGGGCTGGGATCCCTCGGGCACGAGGACGACCCGTCTTCGGGCCATGGCACCTGAAGACGCGCCGAAACGAGGCGTGAGGGCAAAACGGGCTCTTCGCCAAAACGCGCTTTGCCCTGAGGCCGAAAAGGCGTTATCGCCTCACCATGCCCATCGAGATCTTCGTCGACGCCGATGCCTGCCCCGTCAAGGACGAGGTATTCCGCGTGTCCATCAGGCACGGGCTCAAGACCCATGTCGTCGCCAACAGCTTCATGCGCGTGCCGCGCGATCCCCTGATCGAATTCGTGCTGGTGCAGGCCGGCCCTGACGCCGCGGATGACTGGATTGCGGCGCGCGCGACGCCGCAGGCCGTGGTCATCACCAACGACATCCCGCTCGCCAGCCGCTGCATCGCGGTCGGCGCCCAGGTGATAGGCACCACCGGCAAGCCCTTCACCGAAGCCTCCATCGGCATGGCGCTCGCCACCCGGAACCTGATGGAGCATCTGCGCTCCACCGGCGAGATGACCGGCGGCCCGAGGCCCTTTGCCGCCAAGGACCGCTCGGCCTTCCTGCAGGCCCTGGACACGGCGATCATGCGGCTGAAGCGGGCGGGCGGGTAACGGCTCCGTCCGGCGGGGAGAAGGGTTCCCGCATTCCCTGCGCCACCCTGTCGCTTGGCGCTTCGGCGGCATGCGCCTATCTAGAGTGGGGCAGCCAGGAGATTTTCATGTCCGAGCATGACGACGAGGCGAACCGGCTTTCGGCCAGAGCGAGGCGTTATGCCCGGGTCGGCGTCAATGTCGGCGGCGTAGCGGCCCGCATGGCCGGTTCGCGGCTCATGGGGGGCGGGGCTTCCTCGAGCTCCAATGCGGCGGCGCTGGCCAAGGCGCTCGGCGGGCTGAAGGGGCCGCTGATGAAGGTCGGCCAGTTGCTCTCCACCATTCCCGATGCGCTGCCGCCTGATTATGCCGCCGAACTCTCCAAGCTGCAGAGCCAGGCACCGCCCATGGGCTGGGCCTTCGTCAAGCGGCGCATGATGGCCGAGCTCGGGCCGGACTGGGCCGGGCGCTTCGCCAGCTTCGAGCACGAACCGGCGGCGGCCGCCTCGCTCGGCCAGGTCCATCGCGCCACCGCCAAGGACGGCACCGCCCTGGCCTGCAAGCTGCAATATGCCGACATGCAGTCGGCCGTGGAGGCCGATCTTTCCCAGTTGCAGGTGCTGTTCGCCCTGCACCGGCGCTTCGATCCGGCCATCGACACGCGCGAAATCTACCAGGAGATCGGCGAGCGGGTGCGCGAGGAGCTCGACTATCGCCGCGAGGCCAAGCATACCGCGCTCTACCGCAACGCCTTCGCCTCGCTCGGCATCAGCGACGTGCGGGCGCCGCGGGTATGGCCCGAGCTTTCCACTGGCCGGCTGCTCACCATGGACTGGCTCACGGGCGAGCGTATCCTCGCCTTCAAGGAGGAGGACCTTGCCGTGCGCAACCGGCTGGCGGCGTCGATGTTCGCGGCCTGGTGGCAGCCCTATGCCCATATCGGCATCATCCACGGCGACCCGCATCTGGGCAATTACACCGTGTTCAGCGAGGGGGGCGAGCCTGCAGGCATCAACCTGCTCGATTATGGCTGCATCCGCATCTTCCCGCCGGCCTTCGTGGGCGGTGTGGTCGAACTCTATCGCGGCCTCCTGCACGGCGAGGCCGAGCGCGTGGTGCATGCCTATGAGAGCTGGGGCTTCCGCAAGCTGAGCAAGGACCTGATCGAGACGCTGAACCTGTGGGCACGCTTCATCTTCGGCCCGCTGCTCGACGATCGGGTGCGCACCATCGCCGATGGCGTGGCCCCGTCCGAATATGGCCGAAGGGAAGCCTATGCCGTGCATCAGGCACTCAAGCAGAAAGGCCCGGTGACGGTGCCGCGCGAATTCGTGTTCATGGATCGCGCCGCGATCGGGCTCGGCGGCGTGTTCCTGCATTTGCGCGCGGAACTGAACTTCCACCGCCTGTTCGAGGCGGCGATCGAGGACTTTTCGATCGAGACCGTGGCAGCCCGGCAACAGGCCGCGCTCGCCGAGGTTGGTTTGTAAAGCCGAAACCGGCTCCAGGTGTCACCGAGCGTGAAGCCTGCCACTCCCGAGTTGTCTCGCCCAATCGATCCTCAGGATCGATTGGGCTCGCAATGACGGGAGGTTAGTCAGGTCTGAGGAGCGTCCATTGACGCTCCTGCCCCCTTATTCAGGAAGCTGGGGCTTCGCTCCGGTGATGCAGCGGATGCCGCATGGCGGCGTGATGCACCCGGCGCGTCGTCATCGGGGCAGTGGGCGCTTCCACGCCGGGCGCCGCCTCCACCGCTGGATCGACGCCCTGTCCGGCATTGGCGTTCCACAAAGGCATGGCCGCCGGCGCGACAGGTGTCTTGGCTTCGTCATAACCGAAGCCGCGCTGGATCGAATAGAAGTCGGTGATGCCATCGGCCTGGGCGCAGGACGCTGCCGCTGCCAGTCCACATGCGGCCAAGACGGAAGTGATCAAAATTCTCATCGTGTTTACCCTTTGGAATATTGCGGTGCTCTCGTGTCATCGCGATGTCAGAAGTAGAGCCTAGCTTTGCCATAAGTAAGGCATCAACATAGTGTTCGCGAAGTTTTGAAATTTGTTTCTGTAGTGTTGCTGAGATATTTATTAATGATTGTTTGGGTTTTTGGTTGCAACTTTTCATTGAAGATCGAAAACTATTTATGGTTGTGCGATGACGGAGGATTCAACGTATTGGCGATGGCCATGTCTGTGGGGGAAGTCCACCGATCGGGCAGGCGGTTGCCATCCCCGGCCCATCCGCCTATGACAGGCTTCCCACCCTCGATGCTCCGATTCCGCCATGACCCCGACGCAACCGGCTGCCAGTCTTGCCGATCTCCGCCAAGAAATCGATCGCATCGACGCCGCCATGCATGGGCTTCTGATGGAGCGTGGCGAGATCATTGACCAGCTCATCGCCATCAAGCGCTCTCAGGCCTCGGGCTCCGCTTTCCGGCCGGGACGCGAAGCCTCGATGATGCGCGAGATCGTCGGGCGCCATCACGGCATCCTGCCGGTCGACATCGTCGAATCGATCTGGCGGGTGATCATCGCCACCTTCACCCATGTGCAGGCGCCCTATACGGTGCATGGCGACATCTGCCTCGGCAATGCGGCGATGCGCGACGTCGCCCGCTTCCATTTCGGTTTCGTCGTGCCCTACGAGACGCATGACGATGCCGGCGACGTCATTCACGCTCTGAGCCATTCGCGCGGCGATCTCGGCCTGGTGCCGGTAGCGGCGCCTGGTGCCTGGTGGCGTGCCCTTGAAGGGGAGACAGCGCCCAAGATCATCGCCAGGCTCCCCTTCGTCGAGCGGGCCGATCATCCGGCCGCGTTACCGACCTATGTGCTGTCCAAGCCGATCGACGAGCCCCCTTCGACCAGCGATATCAGGCTGGTCTCGGCCGTGCTGCCGGTTGCCCTGCCCAAGCTGCCGCAGGGCTGGAGCATTCCAGCTCATGCCGGTGCGGCCCTGCTGGTCGCTCTGCATCCTGGCCAGACCGTCGTCGCGCTCGCCGAAGCCCTGCCGGTGGGCACCAGTTTCGAGCCGGTCGGCTCTCACGCGCCGGCTTTCGTCCTGCCTCTCAAGTAATCTTGGAATCCCCAAACATGAACGGTCCCGTTCCCCGCAAGGGCATCCTCGACATCGATGCCTATGTGCCTGGCAAATCGGCGGCGCCTGCTGGCGTCAGGCTCTGGAAATTGTCGTCCAACGAGACGCCGCTCGGTCCGAGCGCCCAGGCCAAGGCAGCCTATGCCGCCGCAAGCGAGAAGCTCGAACTCTATCCCGACGGCGCTTCCTCCGCCCTGCGGGCCGCGATTGCCGCACGCTACGGCCTCGATCCCGTCCGCCTGATCTGCGGCGCCGGCTCGGACGAACTTCTCTCGCTGCTGGCCTATACCTATCTCGGCCCGGGCGACGAGGCCGTCTATAGCGAGCATGGCTTCCTCGTCTACAAGATCGCGACCCTTGCGGCTGGCGCCACGCCGGTGGTGGCTCCAGAGAAGAACTACACGGCCGATGTCGATGCCCTGCTCGCGCGGGTGACCGCGAAGACGAAGATCGTCTTCCTCGCCAATCCCAACAATCCCACCGGTACCTATCTGCCCTTCGACGAGGTCAAGCGCCTGCATGCCGGCCTGCGTTCCGACATCCTCCTGGTGCTCGATGCCGCCTATGCCGAATATGTGCGGGCGAACGATTATGAGTCCGGCCTCGAGCTGGTGGCGACCAGCGCCAATGTGGTGATGGCCCGCACCTTCTCGAAGATCTACGGCCTCGCCAATCTGCGCCTGGGCTGGATGGTGGGCCCGCTCGCGGTGATCGATGCGGTCAACCGCATCCGTGGTCCCTTCAACGTCTCTGGCCCAGCCATGGCCGCTGGCATCGCCGCCATCGAAGACCAAGCCCATGTCACAGCCGCCATTGCCCATAACGACGAGTGGCTGGCCTGGCTGACCAGTGAGCTCACCGGCCTCGGCCTGGGCGTGACGCCTTCGGTCGGCAATTTCCTGCTGGTGCATTTCCCGAAGGAAGCCGGCAAGAGCGCCAGGGACGCCGACGCCTTCCTGACCGAACGCGGCCTGATCCTGCGGCGCGTCGACGCCTATGGCCTGCCCGACGCCCTGCGCCTGACCATCGGCCCGGAGGAAGCCAATCGGCTGGTGGTCGAAACGCTGCGGGCGTTTCTGGGCCAGTAAAGCGGATTCCTCTTCACCCCAACCCCTTTCCCGAGCTGGGAAAGGGGAGCCAGTCTGGAGCCTTCATGTCCGATCTTTCCACCTTCCCGATCACCAAGCGCTGGCCCGCCCAGCATCCCGACCGCATCCAGCTCTATTCGCTGCCCACGCCCAATGGTGTGAAGGTATCGATCATGCTGGAGGAGACCGGGCTCGCCTATGAGCCGCATCTCATCGACATCGGCAAGAACGAGACCTGGGGTCCCGAATTCCTCTCGCTCAATCCCAATGGCAAGATCCCGGCTATCATCGATCCCGATGGCCCGGGCGGTAAGCCACTCGGCCTGTTCGAATCCGGCGCCATCCTGCTCTATCTCGCCGAGAAGACCGGCAAGTTCCTGCCGGCTGATGCCGCTGCCCGCTACGAGACCATCCAATGGGTGTTCTTCCAGATGGCGGCAATCGGACCGATGTTCGGCCAGGTCGGTTTTTTCCACAAATTCGCCGGCCGGGAGATCGAGGACAAGCGTCCGCTCGAACGCTACCGAGCCGAATCCAAGCGCCTGCTCGGCGTGCTCGAAACACGCCTGGAGAGCCGCGACTGGCTGATGGGTGCCGACTATACCATCGCCGACATCGCCACGCTTGGCTGGGTGCGCAACCTCGTCGGCTTCTACGGCGCCGGCGAACTGGTTGATTATGCCAGCCTGGAGCGCGTGCCGGCCTGGCTCGAGCGCGGCCTCGCCCGCCCGGCGGTACAGCGCGGGCTGGAGATCCCGAAACGGGACTGACGCTCCCGGGACAACCAGCCTCCTGCCGTCTCTTCAACCTTTATTGATACAGAAAAAAAGCGACGCGGCTAAAGACAGCCGCGTCGCTTTTCATTCGAGACGTTAAGGTTCGGGGGAAGGCAAATCCTCCGCGCTCTTGCGGAGGATTTGCCTTCCCCCGTCTCATCGTGCACAGAAGGCGAAAGTTCCAGGGTTCCC
Source organism: Labrys sp. HAY1-8F (assembly GCF_056754975.1). NCBI lineage: Bacteria > Pseudomonadati > Pseudomonadota > Alphaproteobacteria > Hyphomicrobiales > Xanthobacteraceae > Labrys > Labrys sp. HAY1-8F. Next base: position 3,759,366 of record NZ_JBPGWZ010000002.1, read on the forward strand.
ATGTCTGACGCTCCCTTTCTCTTTGACCGGCTCTGCGTGATCGGGATCGGCCTGATCGGCTCCTCCATCCTACGAGCGGCACGCAGCTATAGGCTTGCCCGGACGCTGGTGGCGGCGGATCTTTCGCCGAATGTAGTTGGTCGCGTTGAAGAGCTCGGCATCGCCGATGTCGCCACCACGGATTTCGGCGCCGCCGTGGTGGACGCGGACTGTGTCATCCTCTGCGTGCCCTCGGGCGCTTTCGGCGTGGTGACGGAGATCATCGCTCCGCATCTCAAGTCCGGCGCCATCATCTCGGATACCGGCTCGGTCAAGGGCGCCGTGGTGGCGCAGATGTCGCCCTTCCTGCCCGCGGGTGTGCATTTCATCCCGGCCCATCCGGTGGCCGGCACCGAGCATTCAGGTCCCGATGCCGGCTTTGCCGAACTGTTCGAGAATCGCTGGTGCATCTTCACGCCGGCCGAGAACATCGACGCCGAGGCCCTGGCGCGCTATCGCGCGTTCTGGGAAAGACTCGGTTCCAAGGTGGAATGCATGACGCCGGAGCATCACGACCTCGTGCTCGCCGTCACCAGCCATGTCCCGCATCTCATCGCCTACAACATTGTCGGCACCGCGGACGATCTGGAGGCGGTGACGCAGTCGGAGGTGATCAAGTTCTCAGCCGGCGGTTTCCGCGACTTCACGCGTATCGCCGCCTCCGATCCCACCATGTGGCGCGACGTCTTCCTCAACAACAAGAAGGCCGTGCTGGAAGTGCTCGGCCGCTTCTCGGAGGACCTGGCCTATCTGCAGCGGGCGATCCGCTGGGGGAAGGCGACAAGTTGTTCGACCTGTTCACCCGCACCCGCGCCGTGCGCCGCTCGATCATCGACCAGGGCCAGGAGACGGCCGCTCCCGATTTCGGTCGTCCGCATGGCAAGCAATGAAGCCTGTCGCCAATGAGGCCTGTCGCACGGCCGCCATCAGCCTCGTCAACGCCGCCAAATCCTGTCGTTTGCAGGCTAGCGGCTGGCCCGGTTGCGACCTTAATTAACAGGTGACTTCTCTCCAAGGCGGAACGGAAAGACCATGACCGAAACGGTTATTACTTCGGAAAAGCAAAAGGTCGTGCTGGGCTTCGACAAGCGCTTCGTCATGATCGGCGAACGCATCAATCCGACGGGCCGTAAGCTGCTCGCCGCCGAGATGGCGGCCGGCGACTATTCGCGTGTCGTCTCCGACGCGATCGCCCAGGTCGAGGCCGGCGCCCAGATGCTGGACGTCAATGCCGGCATCCCGCTTGCCGACGAGCCGAAGATCCTGGCCGAATGCATCAAGCTGGTGCAGGACACCGTGCCGGTGCCGCTCTCGATCAACTCGTCCATCGTCGAGGCGCTGGAAGCCGGTCTTTCCGTTTACAAGGGCAAGCCGCTGGTTAATTCCGTCACCGGCGAGGAAGAGCGCCTGGAGCGCGTGCTGCCGCTGGTGAAGAAATACAATGCCGCCGTCGTTGCTATCTCGAATGACGAGACCGGCATCTCCGAAGATCCCGATGTGCGCTATGAGGTTGCCAAGAAGATCGTCGAGCGCGCCGCCGATTACGGCATCCCGCGCGAGGACATCGTGGTCGACCCCTTGGTGATGCCGGTGGGCGCTATCAACGATGCCGGCCGCAAGCTGATGCATCTCTTGCGCCGCCTGCAGACAGAACTGAAGGTCAACACCACCTGCGGCGCCTCCAATTTCTCCTTTGGCCTGCCGAACCGCCGCGGCCTCAACGCCTCCTTCCTGCCGATGATGATCGGCGCCGGCATGACCTCGGCGATCATGAATCCGCTACATCTTGAAGACATCCAGGCCATCCTCGGCGCCGACGTCGTGATGGGTCATGATCCTAACTGCATGAGCTGGATCAAGAAGTTCCGCGAGCCGCAGCCGGAAGCCGCCGAAGGCGCCGGCCGCCGCGAACGACGTCGCGCGCGCGGCTGACGATCTCACTCTCCCTCCTTGTGGGGAGGGGCCGCGATAGGGGCGGATGAGGGGTGGACGTACCTATCGGTTTGTTGCCAAGAAACGAAGAGCCAGATTAGAAGGTCGCGAAGCTCCCCTCATCCGACCTCGCTTCGCTCGGCCACCTTCTCTCGCAAGGGGAGAAGGAGGATCGGCCGTTGCGGCAGACATTCAAGGCCCCGCCGATGACCAATCCGCTCGTCTTCTTCGCACCCTCCGGCAAGCGCGGCCGTTTTCCCGAAGGTACCTCCGTCCTCGAAGCGGCTCGCAAGCTTGGCGTCGACCTCGATTCGGTCTGCGGCGGGCGCGGCATTTGCGGGCGCTGCCAGATCGAGGTCGGTGACGGCAAATTCCCCAAGCTCGGCATCGTTTCGGCACCGGAGCACGTCACCGAATGGAACGCGGTGGAGGAGCGCTACGTTTCCAAGCGTGGGCCGCTCGCCGAGGGCCGGCGCCTCGGCTGCCAGACCAAACTATGCAGCGACGTCGTCATCGACGTACCGCCCGACAGCCAGGTGCATCGCCAGGTCGTGCGCAAGAGTGCGGCGATCCGCGACATCGCCATCGAACCGGTCGTGGCGCTGCACTATGTCGAGGTACGCGAGCCCGACATGCACGAGCCTTCCAGTGATTTCCGCCGCCTGCAGGAGGCTCTGGAGCAGCAATGGGGACTCAAGGACGTCACGGCGCCGCTGGAATCGCTGCGTCTGCTGCAATGGTCCCTGCGCCAGGGGCAGTGGTCGGTGACGGTGGCTGTCAGGCACAAGCGGGAGATCGTCGGCATCTGGCCCGGCCTGCATGAGCAGGGGGTGGGGCTGGCCGTCGATATCGGCTCCACCACCATCGCGGCGCATCTATGCGATCTCGCCAGCGGCGAGGTGCTCTCTTCTTCCGGCATCATGAACCCGCAGATTCGCTTCGGCGAAGACGTGATGAGCCGCGTCTCCTATGTGATGATGAACCCGGGCGGCGATGTCGAGCTGACCACGGCGGTGCGCGAGGCGATCGCCGAGCTCGCCGTGTCGGTCACCAAGGAGGTCGGCCTCAACTCCAACGACATTCTGGAGATGACGGTGGTCGCCAATCCGATCATGCACCATCTCTTCCTCGGACTCGACCCGACCGAGCTCGGCGGTGCACCCTTTGCGCTCACCATCGATGGCGCCTACCAGACGCGGGCGGCTCATCTCAACCTGCCGCTCTCCAGCGGCGCCTATGTCTATGTGCTGCCCTGCATCGCCGGCCATGTCGGGGCTGACACCGCCGGCGTCGTGCTTTCGGAAGGGCCCTATCTCAGGCCGGAAGTGTCGCTGGTGGTCGATGTCGGCACCAATGCGGAGATCGTGCTGGGCAATCGCGAGCGCCTGCTCGCCTGCTCCTCGCCCACGGGCCCGGCCTTCGAGGGCGGCCAGATCTCCTCGGGCCAGCGTGCTGCGCCCGGCGCCATCGAGCGCGTGCGCATCGATCCCGTCACGCTGGAACCGCGCTACAAGGTGATCGGCTCGGATCTGTGGTCGGACGAGCCGGGCTTCGACAAGGCGGTGGTGCGTACCGGCGTCACCGGCATTTGCGGTTCAGGCGTCATCGAGGCGATCGCCGAGATGCTGCTCGCGGGCCTGATCACGCCCGATGGCGTCGTTGACGGTACCATGGCGGCCCGTTCGCCGCGTGTCGAGGAAGATGGGCGCACCTTCAAATATCTTGTCCGCGAGGGTGAGCCGCGCATCGCCATCACCCAGAACGACGTGCGTGCGATTCAGCTCGGCAAGGCCGCGCTCTATGCCGGCGTGCGCCTCCTGATGGACCGCTACGGCGTCACCGCTGTCGACCGCATCACCCTGGCCGGCGCCTTTGGCAGCCATATCGACGTCAAGCACGCCATGATCCTCGGCTTGGTGCCCGATTGCGAACTCGACAAGGTCGGCTCGGCCGGCAATGCCGCCGGCACCGGAGCCCGCATCGCTTTGCTCAATGCCTCGGCCCGCACGGAGATCGAGGATGTGGTGCGCCGTATCGAGAAGGTGGAGACCGCGATCGAGCCTTCCTTCCAAGCCCATTTCGTCGGCGCCATGGCGATCCCGCACAAATCCGACCCGTTCCCCTATCTGGAGGCGGCGCTTGGCGTCACCTTCAAGCGTGGCAGTGGCGATGGCGAGGGGGGCGGGGGCCGTGAGCGTCGACGCCGGAGGGGCTGATGGCAGTGACATGCCCCATCTCATGATATCAGCCCCTCTCTTGGAAACACCAGGCTTTCCGCGATAGGAAGGGGTGATGTCAGCACTCCAAGGATTGCCCATGCCCGCTTCCTTCACCGGCTTCGGCGAGAAGGCATTGCCCTTCCTCAAGGCGCTCGAATTCCATATGAACCGCGACTGGTTCCAGGAGAATCGGGGCCTGTATGACAGCGACGTGCTGGCGCCCTTTTCGGCCCTGATCGAAGCCGTCAACGCGACCTGCATCGCCAAGGGCCTGCCGATGCGCGGCACGCCGAAGAGCGCACTCTTCCGCATCCATCGCGACGTACGCTTCGCCAAGGACAAGCGCCCCTACAAGACCCACGCCGGCGCGGTGATGACGCGTTCAGGCGCCAAGAATGACCCTGGCCTCACTTATTTTCACGTCTCGCCCGAAGGCTGCTTTGCCGCCGTCGGTTTCTATGATCTCGAGCCGAAGCAACTCGCCGCCTTTCGCCAGGCGATCGTCGGCGCCCCCGGACGTTTCCGTGCCATGAACGCCAAGCTTGGCGCTGCGGGGCTCGCCTTCGATCCACAATGGAGCCTGAAGCGCCCGCCGCGTGAAGCCACCGGCATCGAGGATGCCGATCTCATCGCCGCCCTGAAGCTGAAATCGATCGTGGTGAAGCGGCCCCTGCCGGACACGTTGATTCGTAGCCCCAAGCTCGTCGATGCCTGCACCGGCCTCATCGAAGATGCCTTGCCGCTGCTCGACTTCGGCTGGGCAGCCCTGGCGGTGCTGGAGCCGGAACGCGGTTGAATGACACGGAAAGGGCTTGACCTTTGCGCCGCAAACGGGTTTTCGTGGCGCCAAGGCTGTCCCGGTAGCTCAGCAGGATAGAGCAACGGTTTCCTAAACCGTAGGTCAGGGGTTCGAATCCCTTCCGGGACGCCACGCAAACTCTTGATTTTTCTGTATTCTTCGGTCGCGAGCCGGGTTCCCGAGCTATGGTCTGCGCTATCCGAAACCAAAATTTCCACCGATCGAAGACCGCAAGAGGCATGTTCGCCGAAAAGATGCCAATCGATTAACGAGGACTGGCGGTTCTCGACGGCTGTTTGTCGTCGATGAGGCGATCGAGCTTGGCCTCGATGCGGCGTGTCGTTTCCACGAAGGCCTGCATCGTGGTTTCGGCCCTTGCGAAGCGCTCGCGAACTTCGAAACTACCATCCTTGAGCTTGCCTATTTCTACCTCGAGCTTGAGGTTGCGCTCCTCGACGACGGTGACACGGCTGTTGAGCTGGCTCGACCACCAAACGACACCTCCAGTCTGGATCAACAGGGTGATCACCAGGGCGAGTGGGATCTTCTTGTCCACACTCCAATGTTCTCTCTCGCTCATGGCCAGCACCCCGCTGCCCGGCCACCTTCGTAGTGAACGGCCAGGCGGCGATTGCTCTCGCGCGAGACGGCCTGCACGTCCCGCAGGCTGTCGGTAATCACGCCGCAGGGGCGATCAACGGGTGGCATGCTTGCACACCCGCTCAAAGCGATCCCAGTCGCCACCAGTGCTGTAGCAGCGATTGACCGCACCGCTGGCATCGACGAAGCGCTCCTTGGCCGCATGATTTGCCCTTTCGATGTTGGCGGCGGCTCGCTCCGTTGCGGCTCGCTCGCGATCTTGGATGAAAAGCCAGAGCGCTACCAAGGCGGCGGCAACTGCCAGCGCTCGCAGCAACAGGGGCGGTGGGATAAGGCGAAACAAGGCGAGCGCGGTGGCGATCATGCTGCTGCCTCCCGATGTTTCGCCTGCCGATAAGCGATAATGGCGAGGCCCGCGATCGCCGCGATGCTGCCGCAGGCGACCAGTAGGGCGAAGACGATGTCGACCACGCCGCCATTGCCGGTGATCGGCTGCAGCGTGTCCTTGGCGGCGCCGATGGTGGCGCCGGCCGTGCCGATCGTGGCCACGATGGTGCCCTTGCCGGCGATGGTCGAGGAGACCTTGGCATCTGCGGGCGTGGCGCTCTCCAGGCCGACAGGAGACGGAGGAATGGCGGTGGCGACGCCATCGGCCAGGCGGAGAGCACTTTCCCGCACATGCGCAACTCGGGCGCTCCAACCCTTGCCGAAGGTTGGCCAGGTCTTGAGGCCGCGCAGGAACCGCAAGCGGGCGTCCTGCAATTTGTCGATGAGGTCGGCTATATCGCGCCTGCGGATGGCCTCCAGCGTCTTCAGGCCCACTATGCCGTCGGCCTCGACAGCGAGGAGGCGCTGCAGTGTTTTCACAGCCTGGGCTGGGCCGGAATTCACGGCATAATCGAATAATGCATAATCGAGGCCGACCGGCAGTTCCGGATAGCGCAGGGGCTGTGCATACTGCTTGTCCAGGATCCGGGCCGCCTCCGTCAGCGTCAGACGCTTGACCTCATCCGGCGTGGCCTTGCGGCCAAGCCGGCGCGAGGCGCCCAGGGTGGCAGCCGTGATCCCATATTTCGTGGCGCCGCCCGGATCACGCGGATGGTTCACATAGTCGCCTTCGGAGCCAAAGACGAGCTTGATGGTTTGGGCGAGGGTGTCGCTCATGATAACCTCAATAAAAAACTCAAAAGAAGCGGAATTGTTAGGTTCAATAAAATTTTATAAATATAAATTGTCGATATATTTGTATGTATCACATTTTTCGATTTTTTTACTAAATATATACTAAATATATGAAAATTTTCGAAGAAATATGATCCAATAAGGTCAATTTATATAAATACTTGAAATATATACAACGTTACAGTACTCATATATTCGGATCTAATTTTCCAAATATATTCGAAACATTCTTCCCATGAGCATGACCATGACTTTTCAGCCAAACCCCTTGACGCAGGCCTCTTCCAACAGAGCTATCCCTGTCACGCAGGTTCCATTTCTGCGATAGATGTCTGTGAGTTGAACAAATTCGAGAGGCGCATCGGTCCTCGCCTCGGCAATCACAAGGAAAACGCCGTCGTTACTTCTGCGAGCAATCCAACTAAAAATGGCTTCATCGCGCGTACTTTCGAACACATTCAGCGCATCGCTCGCAGAGCTACATCCCGACGCATAATGGCCAGATGAAGAAAAATCAGACCCCATTGGTGGTCGGAGACATACTCAAAACCGACCGTTTTTGTGTTTTTCACTACTCTTGCTCCCACTACGGAGGCCGATCATCTTCGATGTTTAATTCATTCGAGGAGGCAAAATTTCAGTGAGAACACCGGCAAGTGTTTGATTTACCGTGAGTGTCTGGCTGAACTGCTGCCTCGGGTAACGGAAGCGAAATTGGAATCCCCTTGGCTTGTTTCGGTAAGCGCGCTAGGGAAATCTCCAGCATTTTTAGAATGGAAAGTTGAACCCTTGGCGGAAGTTACAATTGGAATTCCGGTGTACAATGGAGAAGCACAACTTCCTGAGTGCTTGGCATGTATAGTCAATCAGAGTTTTCAAGATATCGAAATCCTGATTTATGATAACGCGTCAACTGATCGCACCCAGTCGATTATTGAAGAGTTCGCTGCCAGAGATCACCGGATTAAATACATTCGGCGCCCCGAAAACGTGGGAGCGTTTCGAAATTTCAGCGACCCTCTCAATCACGCAACGACTCCCTATTTTATGTGGCGTGCCCATGATGATCTGTCGTCACTGAATTATGTTGAGAAACTCGTTGCGGCTTTAAAGCGCGAATCCGGCACCTGCCTGGCTGCTGGAACAATCCAGTTCGAAAGAACTGAGGGGCACCGAATTCAACGTATCAGTCCAACGACCCACCGCCACTCCGTAGCCTTGTTAGATATCCTTAGTCTGATGTTTGGATCTCACGCGGGCTGGTTCTATGGCTTGTGGGATACCCTTACGATACAAAAACTGGCTAGTCGCATTTGGGAAGAGTTTCCCCATGCGTGGTCTGCCGATCACCTAACCCTCTACCCCAACTTCTTGGACCGTCAGGTTGCCATGGCGCCGGATGCTGTATTCATTCAGCGTGAGACGCCTAAAGCATATGGACCACGCCAAGGTCAGCGCCAACCCCTCGGAGATCTCATCGAATTGCGAAGGAAGTTCCGCATTTATTGCGATAGCCTAGTTGACGAGCGTGATTTTGATCCCTTCACACGAGTCGCACTCAAGATCGCCAATCGAGCCTATGCAGGAAAACGCGTCTATCCGATGCGAAAGATCATCAAGCGCACTCTGTTTCGTTATTGACCTAGGCTGCGGGCGCCAACAATCTGATAATACGAGGGTTTTTCACGATCGGGTACATTGCATCCGATGTTGTGAATATCTGGCCGTCCCGCCACATGCGCCGTAACCCAATAGGCTGTGAGTTCAAGTGGGCGTCGGTTGTGGCTGTCTCAGCATACAGCTCTTCAACCATTCTTCAGCGGACCCAGACTGCATGGCGCGATAGACGCTGCCGATAGCACAGCTCTCTCGTTTGACGAATGGCATCACACCCTTCCCCGTGTGTCGATCCACCCGAGGGTGGTGATAATGACCGTGGTCGAGGCGCTACTGGTATTACGGTGCCGGATCTGGCCGCTGCCATTGGTTCGAATGCGCAGTCGGGCGTAACCCCGGCTCCCTGCCGATGCCGCGATCACCGTAAAGTAGGGAGCAGCCGTGGAGGAAGGCGCTTGATCGGACGTCAAGGGGGACGACACAAGGACATAGCCGAAGGTTGTGCTTTCAGCGCTGAACTCGATCTCAGCTTCGGCATTTATCGCCGGAGGAACCGAAAGAGCGACCAATTGGGCCGAGGTCGACGAGACCGCCGACAATGCATCGGCGACCGGTATGTCCCAAAGGAATTGATCCCCCACTTGAACAAATGGCATCATCTGCGAGCTGCCATTCGTCCTGATCGCGCCAATACGTCGACGAGCTGTGTATCCCGCCGGCATCATCGGCGCGGTCGCGCTGATCGATAGCAGCACATCGCTCGACCCGTCACTGTCCTTCCGGATCAGATGGACATGATACCAAGTGGTCGCGGCGACCGATCCGGTGTCGAGGCCGCCATTGCCGGTGCCGGCCGTCCAGGCTCCGAGCCCTTTCGTGATGGCAATGCCCAACGCCATATTGTAGGCAGCGCCGCCATCTTCATTGGCACAGCCGCCAGCCGCGATGCCGACACTTGTCGTGGATGCCTGCGACAGAGTCAGGCCGTTGAGAGTGCCAGTTGGCCATGCGGAACTGCTTGAAGTCCAGGTCGGCACGCCGCCTGAGATGGCGAGTACCTGTCCTGTCGAACCAATGGCGAGCTTGCTGAGCGTGTTGGCGGCACTGGCGTAGAGGATATCACCCGTTGCAAAAGTGGTGATGTTCGTGCCGCCGCTCGTGATCGGCAATGTTCCGCTCACATGTGTGGTCAGGCCAACCTTGCCCCATGAGGGCGCCACTCCCACACCGCCGGAGCGAAGCACATTTCCACCCACAACATCAGCCAGCTTAGCAAGCGTGGTGGTGGAGTCGGCATAAAGCATGTCACCGACGGCAAACCCGGCGTTAAGCCCCGCAAGGGCTCTTGGGGGATGATTATTGCGTTGGATGCAAGCCAGCTGCCGCCGCAGACATCCCATTCCGTCCCGCCGCGATTGATCAGTTCAACATCTTCGCCGGGGCGGAGTGTCAAGGAGGTGTTGGCCCCGCCTAGCCCGGCCGGGGGGCAATAGATGAAATCGCCACCCTGCCGAACAATCGTCACGTCAGCCGTGCCATGATTGAACGCGCGAACGGCAGGGCCCGCGACACCAGCCCCCCATGTGCCGCCTAGGGGTAGCGTTATGTTGAACGGGCTGGCCGCGCTCGCCTGAATGGCCTTTCCGTGGTCGGCCGCGTTAAGGGTGATGTTGGAGCTGGCAAAGACAAAACCGGCGAAATTGCCAACTGCCCCTTTTACAAATGCAGTCGTGGCAATGCTGGTGTCGTTGTCGCCGGCAGATGGCGTCGGAGCGGTTGGGTTGCCGGTGAAGGCCGGCGAGGCAAGCGGAGCAATCGTCACATTGTAGACGGAGTTAAACAAGTCGAAGACATATTTGGTGTTGGCGGCGTTGCCGTCGCCCGCACTGACAGACTGGTTGGGGACAATCACCGGACCTGTGAAGTTAGCTCCCGACAGGCCCGCGGCACCGATGTTCGCACGAGCTGTTGAGGCCGTTGCCGCGAGTTCCGAGAGATTATTGGAGGCCAGAAGATCGCCGCCGCCGGGAACAGGAACCCACGTTGGATTTGAGCCGGTGCCGTTCGCGCGCAAAAACCAGCCGCTTGTCCCTGCTGCGAGGCGAGCCCAGGCCGTGCCGTTGTAGTAGAGGATATCGCCCTGGGATGGGGTTATCGCTGCGATGGCTGCCAGGTCTGCATCATAGGCCTGTACATCTGCGCCGATAACCAAGCCGAGCGTGGACCGGGCCGTCGAAGCATTGGCCGCGGTGACCAGTGAGAAACCGGTTGCCGACGCACCGATCGCCGTAAGCGCAGTCGAAGTACTGACGGCCTGAAAGACGGAGATGCCAGTTGCACCGCCACCGAGGTTCGTGCGCGCAAAGGCGACATTGGTCAGGTCCGAGAGGTTGCTTGCCCGTGTCAGCTTGGTATCGAATGCCGTCTGCTGGGCTGCCGAAACCGGTTTGTTCGTGTCCGAAGTATTGTCGGCATTACCAAGGCCCACATCGCCCTTCGCCAGCACTATCGTACCGGTATAGCCATTAACGGAAGTCACGGTGTTGACCTGGGCGCCAGGCTGGATGCCGTCGAGCTTCGCCTTGTCTGCCGACGACATCAGGCCGGACGCCGTCTGGGTGGCCAGAGTTCCCAGCACGGCGACCTGCTCCTTCAGGCGTTGGCCCCACATGGTGATGCGGTCGAGCGCGCGGTTGATCGTATTTGCTGGAAAAGGGCCGCCATCCTGCAGATCGACCGATTGGGTGAGCGGCACCTCGCGGTAGATAATCAACATGGTGCCGGTTGCCGGCGCTGCCATCATGGTCACGCTGCCACCTGCGGGAGAGCCGGCACCCGTGACCGCGTAGTCCGTGCCGAGCATCTTGGTGGTGTTCGTTCCGTCTGCTGCCCGGATCTGTACCACGAGATCGGTGTTGACCGTGAAGGGAGGCGGGAAGGCGAAGGCAGTCGTGCTGCCGTCCCCCGCATAGGAACGGCGATTGTCATAGCTTGGAATGGTCATGGGGGCTCCGGCAAGCAAATCGCCGCCTTGGGGCAGGATTGAACATGAAGGGTGGAAGGAAAGGGCGAGGAGCGGGAGTTTCTTGGGAAAGTGAATTGAAGCCAGCTGTGCGGGTGTCGCCACCAAGGCCCGCAGCCGGCATCGTGGAGCCAGGTCAAACCGAAGGCATGATCAGGTGAAATTCGCTGGAAGCTGGGAGACGCAAGGCAGGGATGCTATCGCCATGCGAAGTCATGGAACCCGTCTTCCATCGTCTGGGCTGACGGCATCCGGCTTTTCCGAAAGGAAAGGCTATCTTCATTCCCGTTCTGCCCGGACTCCTCACCGGCGCGGTCAAGCCATTTTTCCCAGTCGTCCGAGTCCGCCGAACAGGCTGCCGGCTGCATTGAAATAGCCGCCGGTCTGGGCATTCCGGCCGGCGATGTTGGCGAGCCTGGCCTGGTAGTTCAGATTGTTGGCCTGGTTCCTGGCGTTCCATCGGATGGCGGCGATGTCGAGCGCGCCTTCGCTGGCGGTCGAGCCGATGACGTCGGAGGGTGAGCCGTCGAGATTGACGCCTGAACCGCCGGTGAGCGCGGTCTGCGTGCCGATGGTGCTGTCGACCTGATCCTGCTTGCGGCCGGCCTGGTATTCGCCGGTCATCGTCTCGATCTGGGCCTGGCGGCGATAGGCCTCGGCCTGGGCGTCGGACTGGGCCTTGGCGGCGTTGCCCTGCTGGATGGCGCCGATGGCCGACAGGCCGGTGCCAGCGATCGAGGCGGCCGTACCGAGGCCGATGCCGGATATGGCGGAGCCGGCGGCCGAGGCGGCAGAAGCCAGGCCGGCTCCAATGGCTGCGAAAAGCGGTGGGCACATGGTCAGGGCTCCGGATCGGTGTTGAGGCTGATGGAACGGATTGTCACCGGCAAGGGGCCGTCGGCGACCAGCACGAGTTCGCCCTCGTCACCCCAGCTCGTTTGCGGGCGAGCGTCGTAGAAGCCGGTGGCGAGTGGGGCGGCGGCGCCGAGATCATCGCTAGTGTGACGCGGGGTGATCTCCTCGGCCGTGGCTTCGTGTCGGCCAACGCGCAGCGATCCGGTTGCGAGGAAATCGATCTTGGCGAAGACGATTTTTTTGCGCCGCCCCAGGCCCGAGCCATCGCCGGCCGAAGTGGGCGAGGGCATCAGGCGGGTGCGCGAGATAAAAGGCAGGCCGACGGTGATCGTGCTGGCTGGCAGTCCCGAGGCAAGCGAGACGGCGCCGCCGGTAACGATCTGGTCGGCCTCGCGCGCCCCATCCGCCAGGATCGCAACGCGCTGGCCCTCAAGATGGCCGAGGCCGGTGATGCCGGTAGTTGGCGCGCCGCTATATTGCAGGGCGCTGTCGAGATACCAGGCCTTGTCGGGCGTGGAGGCGGCCGCCTCGAAGGGCGCTGCCATCCGTTCGATATAGCGCCTGTTCGCGCCACCGATCGTGCGCCGGACAATCAGCCATACCTCGTTGCGACCCTGTCCGGGAATCGACCCGCAGCTTTCCACGAAGCCATTGCCGCCCATTACGTGGCGATGAAGGCCGGCCATGGACTGATCTTTCTCATAGGTCATGCCGATCAACTCGCCCTTGCCGTTGGGCAGCCACACCACGCTGTCGGGCTCCTGGGCATAGCAGAGTTCGGTGATGCCGGAGACGAAGAGGTGATCGGAGAGCACTGAGATATCCGGCGTGGCATAGCCGGCCCCGCTGTCGGCCGGCACGAATTCGCGCAGTGCCTTGCCGAAGCTGGAAACGAAGACCGTCGAGTTACCGACCTTGGCCGGCCTGATCGCCTGCGAGGCGTAGGTCGAGGACAGGGACTGCCGGAAGTTATTGGCCGAAAAGGGCAGGTTGGGGCTGTCGCGGCCCATGGTGCGGGCGGCGCCGGCGGTGCCGATCAAGAGATCCGAGCCCTCGGCAATCCACTGGATTTCGTTGACGTCGGTGAGGGTGAAAGAAATCGCGTCATCGTCTTTCACCGGTACCGAAACGGAGAAGTCGAGGAAAGAACCATAGCCACCCGTCTTGGTCGCCCAAATGGCGGACGGTTGGGCATTCGTGCGAGCATAGACCTTGCGCTGTTCGAAGGTGGCGACGTGCGCCGGCCACCCGGGCGTGTTTCCCCAGGCGCCAAGGCGCCATTGCAGCGTACCCTGTGCAACGGGCAGAGGGGAGTCATCGAGTTTGGCTTGCACAACTGTGGGCGAGATAATGGCTGTAATGATAAACGAGCGATAGACTGCGTTCGATCCCAGAAGTGCCACAATACGCCCGGCATCGTCAGCGGTAAAACCGGCGCCACTATTAATGCCAACAGTTGATGATGCAGTGATTGTCACCGCTGGTGCTGCGACTGGTTCTTCGGTAAATGCTAGCTCGCCGATTGTAACGTACTGACCACCGTTGTTGGATGTAATGTTAAGGCGATAGCCAATGTACGCCGTGATATTGGTGAACCTGAAATATCGCGTCTCACCAGCTGACCAGTTGCTTTGAGCGTACTGACTATCAAGTACTGTCCAATTCATGCCGTCGTTCGACCCTTCGAAGGTCCACGATTTAGGAGCGCGATCGGTAACGGGGGTGCTGGTGACAAGCTGGGTGGTTGCCTGTACGGCATAGCCGACGATGATGTGTGAAGCGGGGAAAGTGTAGGAGAGCCAGGCTTGTGCACCGGAATCGCTATGCCAGGCCGTGCCAGCATCACGATCAAACGCACTCCATGGCGCACCTAGCGCTGTGCCACTAGCAGCCGCCGTGCCGCTCGGTGTGGTGTTGCTGTTCATCTTCGGGATAGGGTTACCGGTCCCGCTGGGCGTAAGCGAGGTTGCTGTATCATTCACTGGCAGGTACGGTCCAAACCGAAAATTGACTGTCTCTATGGACCACGACGTATCGTTCTGCCGCTTCACCCGCCGCGGCGCGTAACCCTTGTGCGTGATGTCGAGCACATCATTTGTCTGGTCGAAATCGAGCTGGAACAGGTCCGCATCGGCGTAAGGATGGGGCACCTCCACTGTGCCGACCCGCCCGCCCAGCGTATAGACCCGGAACACGCCAGCGTTGAACACCAGCATATAGGCCTGGCTTGCCGAGAAGATGAACGGGATGAAGCGGGCGGTACGCGATGAATTCTTCACCTCCTGCACGAATTGCGTGCCGGGGCGGCGGGTGAGGCCGCCCTGGCGCATCACCATGAAATTTTGGCATTCCTTCAGCCCGGTCTTGAAATGCTCGAGGTCGGCACGGCTGTGCAGCTTGGGGGAAAGCTCGCCGCGCGAGAAGACCGGCTTGAGTTCATAAGCGCCCATCAGGAACGAGCCTCGATCCAGAAATCGTCTTCGATGTCATCCGGCGTGCCTTCCAGGGCATCGATCGCCTGCGCCTCGGAAAGGGCTGCTTGCGTCTTCTGCCCAAGAGACTCGGCATAGGAGGCCTTGCCGGTGATGAAATGCGCCGCCTTCTGCGCCAGGGCCATGGCAAGCACGTCGGTGAATTGCTGGTCGAACTGGCCGGTATTCTCGACGCGCCTGACATAGCGGACGGGGCGCGGGGCCGGTTCGTCGGTGAGGATCTGGCTGCCCTCGACCTTGTGCGGAATGCTCCTGGCGTTCTCGGTGCCATCGACCGTCAGCGCCATCACCCGCAGGCAATCCACGGGCAGGTCGTAGGCAAAAGTCCAGCCGAAAGCGGGCGGTGTGGCCGATGCCGGCAGCAGGGTGCGAGCCATGGCGAAATTCCACGGGTGGCGGCGCATCAGGCTCCAGGCCATCGGCCAGAAATTGCGCCGGAACCAGCGCGCCACGGCCGAATTGTCGTCGATGGAGGCCAAAGGCACCTCGTCGAGATAATCCAGAGCCAGGTTACTGATCTCAGTGATGTCGAGATTGACGGACATGAGGCCTCCAGGCCGCGAAGATGGGTCTCGCCGGGCGGCGCGTTTGCGAAGCGCTGCGCCGCCCGGTCTGACTCGAAGGCTTTGGCCTTACCTGAAGGCGTTGGCCTGCTTGTATTCGGCGAGCCGACGGTTCACGATCTCGATCGGCGTCGCCTCGTCGATCGCGCTGCCGGCATCGTCGACGAGTTTGGCCTTGATCGCCTCGGCGCGAATGGCGGCGTCGACCGCCTCGGCCTCGTTCCTGGCCTCGCGCTCATTGGCCTTGTCCGGGATGAGCTCGAGATGCTCGTCCTCTTCGCGCACCTTGCCGACGAGCTCGACTTCCTCATCCGCCTCGACGATGCGGCCGTCGACATAGGCCTTGGCCTTGACGAGATAGCGCGCCATCTCAAAAGCCCCCCACATTCAGGCCGGAGGGGTAGTTGACGATCGCCTCGCGATCGGCGACGAGGCCCGCCGTCACCGTGCCGGCTGCGAAGGTGCCGGCCACGGTGTACTGCACGCCCAGATAGCGCTGGCGCTGGGCATCGAGCGAAAGGGCCGGCACCTGCACGCGCAGCCATTCCGAACCGGTGGTGAGGCTGGCGGCCGGGATGGCCGGCGTCTGCACGATCACATTGGGGGATGACAGATCCGCACTGGCCGAGGTGACATAGGCGAACTGCACGGAGGTGCCGCCGGTGAGCGCGGTGTTGACGCGGATCACCAGTTCCAGGCTGTCGCCGGGGCCGGGATCGCGGGCCTGGGTGAGGTCGATGGTATTGGTCGAGACGGCGCTGGCGGTGATCGCCTGCTTGTCCGACAACAGAAGTTGCTGGTCCAGGATCATGGACATGGCTCCAATGATGGGAAGGAAAGGGAAAGACGCGTGAAGCGCGGCAATCCCTCCCCGGTTTCGGGGAGGGTGGCCCGAAGGGCCGGGTGGGGGAGCGTGGCGCCACTCTCCCCCTTCCGTCGCTGCCGTGCAGCGATGGAAGGAACATCTTCGTTTGCGAAGATGTTCCGGACTTCCCCGCAGCCGGGGAAGGATTGAGCGCCTCATTCTGGAAAGTCAGCGGATCTCAGACCACGCGAGCCTCGGTGTTGAGGAGCTGGTCGGTCAGCCGCACCGGGATGCCGCGGAAGCTGAGGAAGGGCTGGCCCTGAGCGTCCGTCACCGTCTGGAAGGCGAGGGTCGACTTTTCCATGGCCTGGATGTCGCCCCAGGTCTTCACCGCCCGGTTCACGTAGAAGGCGGGCCTGCCCATCTTAAGCGAGGGGATCTTGTTGATGGCCCTGACCATCAGCCGGTAGAGGTTGGGCGGCGTCGCCGACTGCAGGCCGCCGGCCGCGGTGGTGGTGTCGATATTGGCGATGCGCACGGCATAGCGCCAGTCGCGCACGGTCAGCCCGCACTTCCACTGATACTTGGTCTGGTAGGCCTGGTAGCGCCCGCCATTGGGGTCGAGGATCGGCGCCGAGGTGGTAACGTCCTGGTGGGTGAGCCCGGCCGTGGTGCCCTTGGGATAGATGCCGTGCAGGGTGTTCGGCCCCCACACCACCAGCCAGATCGAGGTGTTGGAGGCGCCGGTGCTGCCGGCATCGATGACGTTGACGCCATTACCGGCGGTGAGGCTGGAATAGCGCGGCGACAGGCCGGTGATGCGATCGGGGTTGACGCCCACCGATTCATAGAACAGCGCCTGGGCGAATTGCTGGTTCATCGCTTCGATGAAGGCGGTGTCCTCGGTCAGGCGGAAGGCGGCGGTGTTGCCGTTGAGATCGGCGAGGTCCTTGTCGATCACCGAATAGGTTTCCAGCATGCCGCAGACATCGGTGATCTGGGCCGTGGTGCTCTTGGCCGGCGGCACGCCGTAATTGAGGCGCCGCCAGGTCGCCTGCGGCAGGCCGGTGCGGATCGTAGTCTTGTGGCCGGTGGGCAGATTGCCCTCGATCCAGGGAATGTCCTGCAGTGGTTCGTTGAGCTGGGACAGGAGCTCGGCCACCACGGCGGGCTTGCCGTTGGGGTCGAGCCGCTTGGTGACATCAACCAGCGTGGGATAGGAATTGCCGATCACGGCCATGGTTTGCTTCCTTTGAGAAAAGGTCTCACCGCCGGAACGGATCGACCGGATAGAGGGTCTCGGCTGCCGAGCGCGATTGGGCCGCCATACCGCCGGTTGCGAACTGGTCTTCCGCGTAGAGCGCCTTGCCGGCCCTCGCCATGGCCTGGGCCAGGGCGGGGGAGAGCACGTAGCCATCGGGGGAGATCAGGCCGCTCGACTTCAATTCGCCCATCAGCGCCTCGCCGCCGTTCTGGCGGATGAAGCGGTCGGCGAACTCGACGTTCTGGCGGAAGGCCTCGGTGTTCGTGTCGCCCCAGGCCCTGACCAGCGCCGATTGCGCGGCCTCGCCCCGCTGCACGATGGCCTGCACATAAGCCGATTGCTGTCCGGCCTGGTGCTGTACGAAGCGATCGTGGAGGGATTGGGCCTGCCTCGGCGTGAGGCCGGCCTCATGCGCCCAGCCCCGATAGGCGCTGGCGCTCTGGCCGTCATAGGCGAAGCCGTCGGGCAGGCCCTGGGGCAGGCGGAATTCGTAGCCTTCGGCCGTCTCGGGCCGGCCGAGCCTGGCATAGAAGACCTGCCAGTCCTCGAGCTTTGCGTCGGCTGCCGGCGGTGTGAGGGCCTTGGCCTTGAACTCGTTGTACTCGGCCTGGATGCGGTCGGCGTGGCGCGCCGACTCCACCAGCGGATCTAGCGCCTTGTAGCCTTTGCTTTCGACCCATTGCCGGCTTTCCGCATTCTGCAGGCCCGCAAGGAAGTCAGTCGCGCCGCCGGCCGGCGACCCGTTGTTGGCCGGGGGAACGGTGGCGCCGTCCGGGGTTCCCGCCATGGCGGCCCCAGGGTTTGCCTCGTCAGTCATCAGATGATGCCTTGGTTGGAACTGGCGATGGCCTCGGTGCGCGCGGCTTGCACCAGCGCGGCCTTCTCCTCGTCAGTCAGGTTGAGAAAACGAAAAAGCCGCCCGAAGGCGGCTCGCTTACCATCCGAAAACGCGCGGTCGTCGGGTGGGATGCCTTCCCCGTTCACCTGGTAGAAACCGGTGTAGTCGGCGAGGTCGGCGAGGACGATCTGCACGTCCTCGCTCCGGGGATCGAAGACGTTGTGATAGGAGAGGGCGAGCTTGAGCGTGGCCTCGTCGCCACGGGCGCGCCGGAACAGCCTGGCGAGCGCCAGCCAGTTGATCGCAAGGGCGACGCGCGCAGGGCCGCCGGAGGGATTGGGCATGCTGGGTTTCCGATGTGGGCAACAAAAAACCCCGCCGGGGGCGGGGTTGGGGATCGGAAATGTTCAAGGATGAGGGAGGGCGGGCGTGCAGCCGGGCCCTGGAACCATTGATTGGCAGAAGGCGGGAACGGGTCTGGCGACAGGCTCGCAGGTCACTGGGATCGGCGCGCCCGGACGGTGCCGGTGTCGCGCCATCCAGCGCAGCTGTCTTCAATGCCTGGAGGGGCTAGCTGGAGTGCCGGGTTGAGCCCGGCAATGGCCGAGCCAATTCGATCCGTGTTCTCGACGAAAGAGCTCTCAAGGATGGCGACCGCGCTTCTTAGTGAAGGCGAGCCGTGCACAAAAAAGCGCCCGAACCTTTCGGCCGGGCGCTTTATCTCATGCTCTTAATCTGCCATATCAGTCGATCGCCGTCAACCCCATAGTCGGCAAAGAATATTCAATCCGCAGCGTAAATCACCGAACTCGGCATGTCGATCCTGCAGGATGCAGGTCTTGAGTGCCTTGAGATAGCGCTTGCCGTCCGGCGCGTCATTGAGGGCTGTGAACATGTCCTCATAGCGCCGACGCGCCTTGGCGATCGCCTCGGGATCGTTGGCTTCCTCGCCATGGCCGCCGCCGCCCAGCATCAGCATGTCGAGCGAGCGCGGGTTGGGCGAGGCAAAGCCCATGATTTTGGCGTAGCGGATCACGGCGGCGCCGAAGCGGCAGCCCGCCTCATATTGTCGGGCATTGATCTCCTGCTGCAGGCAGAGGCGCCCGAACACCGAGCCGGCGAGCTGGCTGCGTGCTTCCCCGGGCCGGACGCCCATGCGGATACGGTTCCGGGTGGCGGTGGCGGTGATTTCGGCGACGCTCTCGCGCTGGAGCCGGCCCGAAGGTTCGCGTTGACGGATCTTCAAGAAGGGAGAGGGGCGCATCTCAGGCGGCCTCCTGGTTATGGGAAGAGGGGGGTAGATGGTGGCGAATACCGGGCGTCCCGTTTCGCGAGATTAACGAGCCGGCTCATGACTTAGCCAGCTTTCGGAGTAGGTGACCTGTTACCCCCGGCCGAGCGAAGCGAGGGGAAGGGGATCCAGGAGCCCCAAGACAGTCACGTGACCCCTGGATTCCCTTCCCGCCGCCTTTGGCGGCGCCGGGAATGACAGCGTGGCAGATCCGGTTATGGGGCAACCTCTATGCAGACTGGTATTGGATGAGTCGCTTCGAGCCTGTTTCGGGCGCTTCAGTGCTCGAGCAGGCCGGCACACATCTCGGCGGGCGAACCGATGGGAGAAAAGTCGAGGGCGCGCCAGCTATCGAGAGGCGTCGCCGTCTCCGGCCGCAGGGCATAGCTTTCCCAGCGCTTGTCGAAGCCGTGTTCGCGCCGGATGTCGTTGAGATGCTGCAGCGTGGCCCGGCGAAGCGCTTGCGCCTGGCGATCCTGCTCGCCCGTTTCCTCGCTTTCGTCGCCTTCGACCTGGTTTGGGGATGGGCCGAGCTGGGCCAGGAGAGCTGTTACGGCGCGATGGCTGCGGCCGAGGGCCCGGGCGATCTGGCGCAGATTGGCACCCTTGGCGCGCAGGGCGCGCGCGGTTTCGAGCTGGTCCACAGCACGATAGTGCCGGGGCTTGCTGTTCGGCATCGCCATGTCGATCTCCGATGAAAGGGGCTGCGAGGAAAAGGGGCTGAAAAGGGGAGCGCTCATCGCAGCCACGCGGTGACGAGGCTGACGATTGCTGCGAGGAAGGCGCCGGAGAGGGCACACAAAGCGAGGCCGAGGAGGCGGGTGCCGCCGTCGTGGCTGGGGCCGGGCAATCCGTCCCCTGCGACGTCGTGGCGGGCGAAGCCCGGATCGTCCGGCTGCTGCATGAGGCTGCCTCCTTCTTCCTGTCGTCAGTCCGTCGGGCGTCACGGTGCCGCGTACCGCCTCCGGACTTCCGGAGGTCGCGCGGCGCGCGCAAAATGCTTGCCCGGTTTGGTTTTTCGCACGGCCTGGCGGGAGACATCGGCTCCCGATGCGAAGGGCTCGGGGGCGATTGGTCCGGGAGGGAGCGTGCAATGGCTATAACTCTAATGTACCCATTATGGGTTCATTAAACAAGAGGAATGTTCCCAAAAATAATTCTAGCCAGGGTTTGATTTCTAAGGCATTGTACCCGTATGGGGAACAATCTCAAAACCTTGCGCAACGCCAAGGGCCTGTCGCAGCAAGCGCTGGCCCAGGCAATGGGTACAACCAGGTCTCAGCTCGTGAAGCTGGAGCGGGGCGAGCGGCGCCTGTCGGACATATGGATCGTGCGGGCCGCCGCGGCGCTGAAGGTCGATCCCGGCGACCTGATGTCGAACCGCCTGCATCTCGCCTCCTTCGATCCCGACGAGCACCAGCCCGACGGCTTCTTCGAACCGGAGGCGCCCGAAGCGCTGGACCCCGATGCGCCGCCGCGCATTCCCAGCAATGGCATCGTCGAGGTGGACGCCCGCGCCGGCATGGGCGGAGGCGGGCAGGTGGCGCATGCCTATTACCGCGACGGCGACAAGTTCGAGACGCGCGATGCCGTCAAGCCCGATGCCTGGGTGTTCCCGCCCTGGTTCCTACGCGGCATCGGTGCCAAGCCCGGGGAACTTCTGATCATCGAGGCCAAGGGCGATTCCATGCGCCCAACCATCGCGCCGGGAACGCCGCTGATCATCGATACCCGCCATCGCATTCCCTCGCCCGATGGAATCTATGCCATCCGCGATCGCTGGGGCGACATCCAGGCCAAGCGTATCGAAACTTCCAAGATCCTCGGCGACAACGCCATTCGGGTGATCAGCGACAATGGCGGCCACGTCCAGATCGCCCGCAGCGAGGACGAGCTGCAGATCGTCGGCAAGGTCGTCGCCGGCTGGCATTTTTTCTGATTTGGTCCCATTATGGGTTGACAAAATGTACCCATATTGGGAACATTTCTCTCATGCACTGCGGGTCTTGCCCATGATGGGAGCTGTCAGCCATGTCCGACTATACCCTGGCCTTCGAGGAGCTTCATCTCGTCCGGATCGGCGGCCTGCTGGCCGGACCTCTCGATGGCGCCGCTCACATCGGCTTCGGCCTTTCCCGCACCGCGATGCGTTTCGACAGCCTGAAACTCAATGTCTGGAACCGCCAGGAGCGCAAGGCCTCTTTCGTCACACTGAGAGAGGACGATCCCTGGTTTGACGAAATCTGCAACGCCCTCATCGTCGATGCCGTTTATGGCGCATTGATCGCCGAGGCCGTGGAAGGGTACTGGCGGCAAAAGCCCAGCGCCTATGATCGCGCCCGTGATCGCCGGGAGGCGGCGTGATGCGCGCCTTCCCCTTGATCCATCCCCTCCCGTTCAGGCGCCCACCGCGTCGAGCCTGGCCTTGAGGTCGGCAACCTGCTCTTCCAGCATGCGCACGCGCTCTTCGAGTTCGGTCAGGGCCGAAGAGGATGGCGCGGCGGCGCGAGGGGCTGGGCTGGCGATCATGGAGACCTCGACATCGCCCGAAAGCAGATGGGCGAAGCGGTCCTCGCGTTGGCCGGGCGCACGACCGATCTCCTTGACCAGAGGCGGGCGGGCGCTGGCGAGCAGATCGAGCTCCTGTTTGAGGTCGTCGACCGAGCCGAAGCTCGCCATGCGGTCGGTTCGGCTCTGCAACTCGTTCAGGGTCTGCGGCCCGCGCAGCAGCATCACCGCCAGCAGGGCCGATTGCTGCTTGGTCAGGTTGAAGCGCTGGCCGGCGAGATGTTCATAGCGCTCCACGCGTGAGCCGAAGGCGCGGCGCACCAGTCCCTGCTGTTCCAGCGTTGCGAGCGTGTGGCCGATCTCCCCCGCCTCCAGGGCCATCACCGGCTCGCGCGACGTTTTCTGGTTGGCCGCGGCCTGCAGCGCGTTCAGCGTCAGCGGATAGGCATCCGGCGTCAGCAGCTGCTTTTCGATCAGGCAGCCGAAGATGCGGGCTGCCATGGCGTTGAGAAAGGGCGGTTCCTGGGACATGCAAAAAGCAGCCTGTTTGCGCGAAGGTGTTCAGCTTCGAGTGCTACCCGCTTGCCGGCCATAACTCAACTGGGCGGCAACCATTCCCGCCCTCCCGGCTTGCGGGGGAAAGCGCTCTGATCCATACCGGATGTGTGAAATGGCTGCCTCTGCGACGGGTGCAAGGCCGGCAGGGGAGGGCGGCATGAACGGCAAGACGGCACTCATCACGGGCATGACGGGCCAGGACGGCTATTACCTCGCCAGGCTGCTGCTGACCAAGGGCTATCAGGTGCACGGCATCAAGAGGCCGTCCTCCTCCTTCAACACGGCGCGGCTCGACACGATCTACCAGGACCCGCATGTCGAGGGGCGCCGCCTGCATATCCATTATGCCGACATGCAGGATGGGCAGAGCCTCATCCGTGTCGTCGATGCCGTTGAGCCTGACGAGATCTACAATCTGGCGGCGCAGAGCCATGTGCGCGTCAGCTTCGACATGCCCGAATATACCGCCGACATCGATGCCGTCGGGGCGCTGCGCCTGCTGCAGGCCATCCGCACCCTCAAGCTGGAAAAGCATTGCCGCTTCTACCAGGCTTCCACTTCCGAACTCTATGGCGGCCAGAGCGACCAGCCGCAGGACGAAAGCTCGCCGTTCAATCCGCGCAGCCCCTATGCCATCGCCAAGCTCTATGCCCATTGGACCACGGTGAACCACCGCGAAGCCTATGGCATGCACGCCTCGAATGGCATCCTGTTCAACCATGAAAGCCCGCAGCGCGGCGAGACTTTCGTCAGTCGCAAGATCACCCGGGCGGTGGCGGCGATCGAGGCAGGCCGGCAGGACAGGCTCTATCTCGGCAATCTCGAAGCCCGGCGCGACTGGGGCCATGCCCGCGACTATGTGGAGGGCATGTGGCGCATGCTGCAGCAGGATCAGCCTGATGATTATGTGCTGGCGACGGGCTGCGCCCATTCGGTGCGCGCTTTCGTCGAACTGGCCTTTGCCCATGTCGGCCGTTCGCTCGATTGGGTCGGCGAGGGGGCGCAGAAGAGGGGGCTCGACCGTGCCAGCGGGCGCGAACTCGTCGCCATCGATCCGCGCTATTTCCGGCCCACCGAAGTCGATTGCCTCATCGGCAATGCAGCCAAGGCACAGAGCGTACTTGGGTGGCAACATTATACCACTTTCGAGAGGCTGGTGGCCGAGATGATGGCTGCCGATCTCGAAGCTGCGCGCGGCAATAATGTGGCGGGATGAAGGCGGAGATCGAGAAGGCTAGGGCCGCGCAGGTTTGAGCCTGCCCTCCTGGGCAAGATACCAGGCATAGGTCTCGGCGAGGCCTTCCTCGAGCCCGATGCGTGGGCGCCAGCCGAGTGCGGCGATGCGCGAGGAATCCATCAGCTTGCTCGGCGTGCCGTCCGGCTTGCTGCGGTCATGCGTGGTGGCGCCGGTATAGCCGACGACGCGCTTCACCGCTTCCAGGAGCTCCAGGATGGTGATGTCCCGTCCGGCCCCGATATTGATCGGCTTTTCG
Source organism: Labrys sp. HAY1-8F (assembly GCF_056754975.1). Taxonomy (NCBI): domain Bacteria; kingdom Pseudomonadati; phylum Pseudomonadota; class Alphaproteobacteria; order Hyphomicrobiales; family Xanthobacteraceae; genus Labrys; species Labrys sp. HAY1-8F. The sequence goes on from NZ_JBPGWZ010000002.1 coordinate 3,783,443, forward strand.
TCGGAATAGTTCATGGCGAGGTGCACCAAAGCGTCGGCGCAGTCGTCGACATGCAGGAATTCGCGCCGAGGGGTGCCGCTGCCCCAGATCTCGATGGAGGGTGTCCCGCGCAGCCTGGCTTCGTGCACCCGCCGGATGAAGGCGGCGAGGACATGGCTCGACGCCAGGTCGAAATTGTCGTGCGGGCCATAGAGATTGCAGGGCATGGCGGCGATGAAGTCGCAGCCATGCTGGCGCCGATAGGCCTGGACCAGCTTGAGGCCGGCGATCTTGGCGATCGCATACCATTCATTGGTCGGTTCGAGCGGGCCCGACAGCAACTGGTCCTCGCCAATCGGCTGGGCAGCCTCCCGCGGGTAGATGCAACTCGAGCCGAGCAGGACGAGCTTGGCCACGCCGGCCCGCGCGGCCGCATGCACGACATTGGTCTCGATGGCGAGATTGTCATAGAGGAAATCGGCCGGAAGACTGGCATTGGCAAGGATGCCGCCGACCTTGGCGGCAGCGAGGAAGATTACCTCAGGGCGCATCCGCTCGATCCAGGCCTCCGTCTCGGCCTGCCGCCTGAGGTCGAGCTCGGCTCTGCCCGCCGTCAGCAGGGTACAGCCTTCGCCCTGCAGCCGCCGCATCAACGCGGCCCCGACCATGCCGCGATGGCCGGCGACCCACACCCGTTTGCCGTGCAGCGACATCATGGGGATTTCACCTCGGTTCGGTCTCCACCATCCCCTCTATAGCAGGCCCGCCAAAACAAAAACCCGGCGCAGGGCCGGGTTTTTGTCGAATTGTGGTCGATCGGATCAGAATTTGTAGCTGACGCCGAGCGTTGCTGTGGTCTGATTCCAGCCGGCCTTGACCCGGCCATTGGCCGTTTCATAGCCCTTCTTCTGGAAGTCGGAATAGCGCACCTCGGCGCGGCCGATCCAGTTTTGCGTGAAGGCATATTCGGCGCCCAGACCCACGGTCCAGCCGATATGGGTGTTGTCGTCGCTCGACGCATAGGGGGTGCCGAAGGACTGACCCCGGTCGGAGAGCTTACCATTGGCGAAGGCAACACCGCCGGTGGCATAGAGCAGGATATTGTCGATGGCGTAGCCGGCACGAACACGCAGCGAACCCTGCCACTCGCTCTTCATCTGCAGGCGTCCGGTGACGCCCCCGCCCGAATAGCTGTAAAGATGGCTGCCCTTGAGATCGGTGTAGTCGATATCGGCTTCGCCGCCGATCACGAATTGGTCGATCTGGTAGTTGTAGCCGGCATGCGCGCCACCGACGAAGCCGTTCATGTTGAACTTGTCGGCGGGGACCGGCCCGTTCTCTGAGAACAGGTGACTCTGGTTGTCGTCCTCGCGGCCCCACCCATAGCCGGCATGCACGCCGATATAGGGACCCGACCAGTTATAGGGGGTGTAGGCGGGAGCGACGGGCTCGACGGCCTGCGGGGCGAGGTCGGCAGCGCTGGCTGCACCCGCAAACAGGGCCACGGCCATCACGGTCGGTACGAAAATTGCCTTGAACATCAACGCCCCTCGCTCTTACCCGGTACCGCGACTTATTCGGTCCCGAAACATTCCTATATGCAAAGCTATGAGAGAGCTGCGATTCCAAGTCAAAGGAATTGCCCGGCATTACGGTCGCCAGCCATATTTTCGCCATGGGATGTGGCAGATCGGTAACAGTACTTGAGTACCGATACCGAATCATACCTCTCATGCACTAGAAAAAGCCCTGGCCAGTCATAGAAATATGGGCACGGAATGCGTTTCCGTGACAGTTCCCCAGAGGAAGCGGTGGGCCGTCGTCGCCGCTGCCGTCTCCTCGATTGACAGCTCCCTATCTTCTACCTACACGTGAATCCATCGGTTTCCAAAATGGCATACCGCCTGCTGCAAGAAACGACGAGGTTTAAGATGGCCGCCACTGCCACCGCTATGAAGCTCAATGCCGCGAACTCGGCTCCGACGGCCTCCGTCAAGAAGGCTGGCGTCCTCGCTGCCCGCGCGCCCTACGAGGCTCCCAAGGTGCTGTCGATGTCCGTCAAGGAAATGTCGACCGACAATGCCTTGTCGATGATGGGCAATGTTGGCGACGCGGAATGACGGCGCTGCGCTGCTGAGAAGGTGGCGCCAACGACGCTCTTCCATTTCCATCGTTATTATACGCAGGGCCTCCGGCGACGCTTGTTGCATCGGAGGCTTTGTTTTATCTGAAATATCGGGTTTCCCATGATGCAGAGCCGGGTAAGCACATCCGCGGCGATGATCGTGAAGAACGAAGCGCGATTTCTGCAGGGCTGCCTGGAAACGCTGGCTGAAAAGGTCGACGAGATCGTCATCGTCGATACCGGCTCAACCGACGGTACGATCGAGACCGCCGAAAGCGCCGGTGTGCGGCTGTTGCACCAGGCCTGGCGAGGGGACTTCGCCGGTCCGCGCAATTTCGGCCTCGATCAGGTCCGCACCGACTGGGTGCTCTATATTGATGCCGATGAGCGCCTGGGCCTGCCGCGGGGCGGCCGCCTCGCTGACTATATCGATCCCGAGGCCGTCGCCGGCTTCGTGCGCTTCCAGCCCAAGACCAATTTCACCCGCTATCGCGAATGGCGCTTGTTCCGGGCCGATCCGCGCATCCGCTTTGCCGGCATGATTCATGAGACCATGGTACCCGCCATCAAGGCGGTGAGCCGGCAGGAAGGGTGGCCGGTGGTGCAGACGGATGTCGAGATCGATCATCTGGGCTATGATGGCGACATCTCCCACAAGCATCCGCGCAATCTGGCTTTGCTGGAGCAGGCCTTGCCGCTCGATCCCGACCGGCTGTTCTATTGGCATCATCTGGCGGAGACCTATGCCGGGCTCGGCCGGCTGGAAGAGGCCGAGAATGCCGCCCGGCAAGGCCTCGCGCGGGCCGAAGGGCAGGATGACGACAATCGCAGTGCGACCGCGAGCCTGCTCTATCAATTCCTGGCGCGGACCGAACTGCAGCACGGACGCGATCCGCTTGACCTGATTGCATCCGCGCTGGCGCGCCAACCCGACGACTATGCCCTGCATTTTCTCAAGGGCCGCGCACTCCTGGCGGCCGGTCGGGCCGAGCAGGCGCTTGAGGTCGCTCATTTCCTGCGCGATATCGACCCGGATGGGTTGCCCGATGGCTGGCTCGCCTTCGACCGTGCGCTGTTTACCGACAAGGCCTGTGAGTTGGCGGCGCTCGCCTGCCTTGATCTGCAGCGGCATTCCGAAGCCGGCAAATATTTTGCGGATGCATCGCGCCTTGCTCCCGAGGTGCTGGCCTATCGCGTCAAGGCCGCAGCCTTTGGCGGCGGCTCGCCAGTGAATGTGTGAGAGCCTTCGGATGGAACCGAGTCACAATCTCGTATTGGTGCATAGCGAAGGCTGGCAGAGCGTGGCTGATTTCGAAGCCATCAAGGGCTTCGTTGAGGAAATGGCGCCCGATATCGAGGTGTTCATCGCTTCCAACGACGCCCCTTCCTCCTATACGCGCAAGAAGGCCGCCGCCCGGCCGGCCTTGATTTTTTCGCCGATCCGGCTACTGCGCTTCAAGCCGGATCGTGGCAGGATTTATCAGGGCCAGCCGATGTCGAAACTGGTCGAAGTGCAGCGGCTGGCTGCGGCCGGCGTGCCGGTGCCACCCTTCGAGGAGATCGGCCCCGATACGATGCTCTCGCCCGAGATTTACGGTCCCTTGGCGGTGGTCAAGCCGTCCTACCCCTTCGCCTCCTGGGGCCAGGGCGTCGAGCTCCAGCACAGCGATAAAATTCGCTACAGGCAGCCTGGAGACTATCCCTCTGGCCATCCTGGCCGCCAGGGGCCGATGATCGCGCAGAAATTCGTCGATTGCGGCCATGCCATGACCTGCCGTGTGCTGACTCTGTTCGGTGAGACCATCTTTACCTTCGGGCGCGAATCCACCAGACCGCTGGCGCTCGATCTCACCAAAGAGACCTATGAGGTTGCCGACTTCATGCCGGCGCCGCCCGATGTTTTCGTTTATGCCACCCATGAGCCCGACATCCTGGCCCTGGCTGCCGAGGCCTACCGGGCCATGCCGGAAGTGGCTCTGCAGGCCTGCGACATCCTGCGGGCACAGACGGGCGAACTCTATATCATCGAGGTCAATCCGGGCGGTGGCACCTGGATGTTTTCCAGCAAGCTGGCGGACCGCTATCGCGAGCGCCTTGGTGTTGAGAGCCTCACGGCCGAATTCGATGCCTTCCGCACCTGTGCCCGCCTGCTGGTGGAGCGCACGCGGGCCGAGGCGGAGTAGGCGGAGGAATTCTTCGAGGGGTATTTGCCCCGTCTACGCTTCCTTCTCGCCGAGTGTGGGACGCACGCGCAGCCAGTGCAGCAGGAGAGCCACGCCGAGGAAGGCGGTTCCGCCGAGATCGGCCAAGGCGTCGGCGGCGAGCAGCAGAGCACCGCCAATGGTGGCCAAGATGCGTTCGAGTGCCTTGGCATGGCGCAGGGCATAGCCTGTCGCGCCTATGGCGAGGCCGACGAGGGCGAGGCAGGAGGTCGCGGTGGTCAGCAGCACCTGCAGCCATTCGCCGAGATCGGAAGGCCAGCCGCCGCTGGGGGTAAGCATGAGCAGGCGCAGGCCGTCCGGCGTCAGGCAGAACATGAAGGGCACCAGGAAGGCAGGCAGCGTGTATTTCCAAGCCTGGATCATGGTGCGGAAGGGCGTTCCGCCGGTGATCGCGGCAGCGGCAAAGGGCGCCAGCGCCGTAGGCGGCGAGACGTCCGCCAGCACCGCGTAATAGAACAGGAACATGTGGGCGGCCGGTTCCGGGACACCGACGCCGGTCAGTGCCGGCACCAGCATCACCGCTGCGATGACGTAGCTCGCCGTAACCGGCACGGCGGTGCCGAGGATCCACATGGCGATGGCCGCGAGGATGATCACCACCACCCGCTCGCCGCCACCAAGCGTGACGATGATCGAGGAGATGGTGAGGCCCAGGCCCGTGAGGTTGACCACGGAGACGATGATGCCGGCACAGGCGCAGATCGAGGCGATGCCGAGCACCGAGCGCGAACCGTCGATCAAGGCCTCGATCATCCGCGTCGAGGCCGGGGTCGGTGTGCGCCCGGCGCGCAGGGCCAGCCAGGCTTCCAGCGCGGAGGCGAGCACCGCTGCAGCCATGCCCCAGAACACGCAGACCGAGATGCGCCCGTCGAAGAGATTGACCAAGCCGATCTGCGCCGACAGGCCGGATTTGCCGAAGCCATAGGCGGCGAGGACGGCGACCACACCGATTGCGAAGGCGCGCGGCGTCACCAGGCGGGAATGCGCGCGGATCATTGACAGGCCGAAGGCGATGGCGATCGACCAGAACACCGCCAGGAAGGAGGTGAAGCCGAGAATGAGAAAGACGGCGATCGCACCCAGGGAGAGGAAGTGATAGCCCTCCCTGCGGGTCAATTGCCACAACGAGGCGTCGGATGTCTTCACCGGCGTGACCTTGAGGCGACGGGCATCCGCCTCCGTCATCAGCCAGCAGGAGAGGTAATAGAGCAGGGTCGGAATGGTGGCGTAGATCAGGATGTCGAGATAATCGACATTGAGATATTCGGCGATGATGAAGGCGGCCGCCCCCAGCGTGGGCGGCGACAGGGTGGCGCCGATTCCGGCTGCCGAGAGCATGCCGCCGGCGACGTTGGGCGTATAGCCCGAGCGGCGCAGCATCGGCCAGGCAAGGGAGGCGATGGTCACGGTGGTGGCGACACCCGAGCCCGAGACGGTGCCGAGCAGGAAGCCCGAGGTCACCACGGCGCGGCCGGGCGCTGAGGGCGATGGCTTCTTGCCGAACAGGGCGAAGGCCCAATCGATGAAGAACTTGCCGGCGCCGCCACGCTCCAGCACTGCGCCATAGATGGTGAACAGGATGATGAAGGTGGCGGCGACGTCGAGCGGCGTCGAGAATAAGCCTTCCAGCGTCAAGGCGTTCTGGCCGATGATGCGCTGCAGGGAGAAGCCGCGATGGTCGAAGGGCTCGGGGATCGATGGCCCGAAATAGCAATAGATCAGGAAGATGATGGCGATCGCCGGCAGGATCCAGCCGACGGTGCGGCGGGTTGCCTCCAGTACCAGGAGGATCAGCGCGCCGCCGAGCACCAGTTCTTCCGGCGTCGGGCGCGTGGGTCGGGCCTTGTAGTTCTCGATGGTCAGGCACAGCACCAGCGCCGTGCCGACGCAGAGAGCGACCAGGATCCAGTCGAGCACGCGGGTGGTGATCAAGAGCCGGCTGCGCGTTGCCAGCGGCATCAGGGCAAAGGTGAGACCCACGACAACGAGCTGCAGCGCTGCCGGCAGGCTGCGGGCGAAGATGCCGCTCTGCAGCGCCAAAGCGATGCAGGCGAGGGCGCCGAGAAGCCCGGCCAGCCATTCCTCGATCGAGGCGGCCCGCGGCGCGCGGTCGCGCACCAAAGGGAAGAGGGCGAAGACCAGCGCCAGCACGATGGCCAGGAAGCTGACCCGGTAGATCGTGGTGTTGACGGCGAACTGCGTCCAATAGAGCACATAGGCAGAAAGGCCGAAGAGCGAAAGGCCGGTCACCCGCCCGAGCCAGCCGGAAAGATGCGCGGCCGGGCCGCCCTCATTGTCGGAAGCGAGCCTCTCGAATTCCTCTTCGGTCAGCTCGACCCTGGTTTCGGTTTCACGCATGCTGGTTGCTTTGTGATGGGGCGCAATGCCGGTGAACCCCGCTCCTCGATGGAAGATAGAGGGTGATTAAAGGCTCCAATCTTTGTCATGCCCGAGCTTGACCCGGGCATCCAGCTCTTCCGCCGGCCTCACGTTGAAAGAAAGGCTGGATTGCCGGGTCAAGCCCAGCAATGACAAAGGTCGCGTCTGCTGCTTCAAAGCCAACCCCTCACTTCAAGACGCCCTTGGCCTTGTAATAAGCTTCCGCCGCCGGATGAAAGGGTACCGCCGTCTTGGTCGCTGCCGTGGCAAGGGAGAGCTTGCGCGCTTCCGGGTGGACTTTGTGCACGTCGTCGAGATTGTTGAAGATGCCGTCCAGCATGGTGGTGATCAGGCTGTCCTCGGCCTTGGCCGAGACGATCAGGACATTGGCGATGCCGAGGCCCGGCACGTCGCCGCTCAGGCCGGCATAGGCGTCCTTCTTGAGTAGGAAGGGCCGATAGAGGCCTGGATATTTCTTCTCCACCGCAGCGAGTTCGGCATCGGCAGGGATGAAGCTGATCGGCGGCTGGCCGGTGGTGGCAAGGTCGCGCACCGCCGAGGTCGGCACGCCCCCGATCCAGAAGAAAGCGGAGACCTTGCCATCCTTGAGTGCGCCGACCGATTCGGCGACGCCGAGATTGTCGCGCGTCACGTCCGTCTTGGGATCGAGCCCGGCGGCGAGGAGGACGCGGTCGGCGATCGATTCAGTAGAGGAGCCTGCCGAGCCGATGGAGACGCGCTTGCCCTTGAGATCGGCGATGCTGGTGATGCCGGCATCCTTGCCGGCCACCACGTGTAGAAAGGAATCATAGAGCACGGCGAGCACGCGTATGTCCTGCTTGCCGTCCTGCTCATAGGCGCCGAGGCCCTCGACTGCGTCATAGGTGGAATCGAGGGTGGAAAAGCCGAGTTCCGCCTCGCCAGCATGCAGCAGCTTGGCATTGTCGACCGAACCGCCGGTGACCTGCGCAGTCGCCTGCAGGTTCGGGACCTTCTCCGACAGGATCTTGGCCAGGCCCCCGCCATAGGGATAGAACACGCCGCCGGTGCCGCCGGTGGCGATTACCATGCGAATGCGCTTTTGCGCCATTGCAGGCCCCGCGATGGTGGCGAAGGCAAGTCCGGCGCCGGCGGAAAGCAGGTGACGACGGTTGAGGAGCATGGCGGACATGTGGATCTCCCTGGATGATGTTCGTTATGGTTGCATCAGATCATAGGGAGCAATCGTCGATCCGCAAGCATGCCGAGACGCCTTGCCGAAACGCTACGGCAATCGGGAGATTTTTCATGAGGGCGAGAGTAGAGTTCCAGCCGGAGCTTCCTCACGAAGGCCGGCCGCCCTCCCGGGCAATCGACTCGTGGTTGCGCAGCACCAGTTGGCCGAGTCCGTGCTTGGCCGAGAAGCGAGCGAGATTGACTTGGCGCGTGGCGAGCTTGGCTGCGGCGGAGACACTGTCCTCCCGGGCCGAGATGCGCACGGCCCCGCTCAGGGGACCGGAGAACGGTACGCTGGCCGCGAACAGGCGCAAATACCAGTCCCAGTCCCAATAATAGGGTAATTTCTCGTCGAAGGGGCCGAGATTCTGGTGCAGGCTGCGCGGATAGATCACGCCGGAAACCAGCAGGCGGTTGTCGCGACGGATCGCCTGGCTGTCGGCATGGGCGTCGAAGGTGAGTTCGCTGCCGGCATCGGTACGATCGCCCTCGGTGACGATGCAGCCGGATGCATAGAGGAGGCCTCGGTTATCGGCCTTGGCGAGCATGCGCTCGAGGTGGTCCGGCTCGGCCCACCAGTCGCCATCGTCCAGGAAGGCGATGCGCCGGCCGCGCGCCGCTGCGACGCCGAGATTGCGGGCCGGAACCCGGCCGCTGCCACCGGTGAGCAGGGCCTGGAAGCGATCGAGGCCGAGTTCCTCGGCCAGCCGCGCGCCACTGCCGTCGCCGTCATCCACCACGACGAGCTCGAAATCCCGGAAGGATTGAGTCTGCGCCGAAGCCAGCGCCCGTCGCAGAAGGTCGGGGCGGTCCTTGGTGGGAACGATGATGCTGAGTTCGGGCTGGGACATGTCGAATATGGCGCGGGTCGCTACTGAAGGTTGAAAACCCTTCTCCGTTTCGCGGAGAAGGGTTGTTCCCTCCTTGGAGAGCACGATCCGATCAAACTGATCGGATCGTGCTCTCCAAGTTTTTGTTTCAACGCATGATCTTGGCCGAAAAGTCGTGCAACTTTTCTGGGTTATGCTCTAGCGGCTGGGCTTGCCCTTGATCAGATGCGGCAGCATGCCCCTGCGCTTGGCCTCGTAGTAATAGCCGCTGGAATAGAGCCGCACGGCCCTGTCCTGGCTGCCGCCGGAGACACGCCAGGCATTGGCAAGATAGGCGGCGCCATAGGTGAGGTTGGTGTCGGCGTCGAACAACCCGGTGGGGCCACCCTGATAGCCCATGCCGCGGGCGGTATCGAGCCGCATCTGCATCAGGCCGAGATAGGGGCCGTTACGTGCGCCGGGATTGAAGCCGCTTTCACGCTTGACCACGCGGCGCAACAGGCTTTCCGGCACGTTGTAGCGGGCGGCATGCTTGGTGATGAGGGAATCGACATTGCCGAGGGGCTTGAGATTCAAAGGCTCGGCAGCAGTCTTCTGTATGGCCGCCGGTGCCGCCGCGGGGATGCTGGCGGTCTGGATCTCCGCCTCGTGTGCGGCGGGCGCTGCCTGGCCTGTATCGGCGATGTCGCGCGGGCGGGAGGGCGGCAGAGGGATGACGGCGAGGGTGGTTTCGCCAGCCTTCATCGTCTCGGGAGCCTTGGCAACGGAGGTAGCCGCAGCGCCGGAACGCTTGGCGCGCTTTTCGAACTTGGCCTTGGCCTTGAGGACCGGGCCGGGCGCTTCAACCGCCACGGCCTGCGAGGGGGCCTGGTGTGCCTGCGTCTGCGCCTGTGCCAGACCGGGGAGGGTGAGGAAACCGGCTGTCACACAGCCGGCCAGCGCAAATTTAAGGTTTCTCAAGCGTCTCGTCTCCGCCATCCTCAAGGGCTCGTCCCTCCGTCGTCGACATCGAATTTCACGCCCTGCGCCAGCGGCAGGGTCCGGCCGTAATTGATGGCGCTGGTCTGGCGCCTCATATAGGCCTTCCAGGCGTCCGAGCCGCTCTCGCGCCCGCCGCCGGTTTCCTTCTCGCCGCCGAAAGCGCCGCCGATCTCGGCACCCGAGGGGCCCATATTGACATTGGCGATGCCGCAATCAGAACCCTGGGCGGAGACGAAGCGCTCGACCTCGCGCATGTCGGTGGCGAAGATCGAGGAGGACAGGCCCTGCGGCACGCCGTTCTGCAGTGCCAGGGCCTCGTCGAACGCCGAGTACTTCAGCACATAGAGAATCGGGGCGAAGGTTTCGTTAACGACGGGGCCTACCTGCTCCGGCATCTCGACCAGGGCCGGACGGGCGTAATAGGCCTCTTGCGGGCCGGCTTCCGCGACGCGGGCGCCGCCATGCACTGTGCCGCCGGCCTTGCGGGCCTCGTCGAGCGACTTCTGCATGCCGTCGAAGGCGGCCTTGTCGATCAGCGGGCCGACCAGCGATTCGGTGGTGAGGGGATTGCCGACGCTGATGCCGGCGTAGACCTTCTTCAATTTGCCGATGAGGGCGTCATAGACGCTGTCATGCACGATCAGGCGGCGCAGCGAGGTACAGCGCTGGCCGGCGGTGCCCATGGCGGCGAAGGCAATGGCGCGCAAGGCCAGATCGAGATCGGCCGAGGGCGTGACGATGGAGGCATTGTTGCCGCCGAGTTCGAGGATCGAGCGGCCGAAGCGGCGGGCGACGCGCTCGCCGACGATGCGCCCCATCGCGGTGGAGCCGGTGGCCGAGATGACGGGGACGCGCGGATCGTCGACCAACACCTCGCCGACCTCGCGGGCGCCGAGGATGAGGGTGAGCAGGCCGTCCGGCACGCCGCCGAAGCGCTTGGCGGCACGGTTGAAGATGGCTTCGACGGCGAGCGCCGTGAGCGGGGTCTTCTCGGAGGGTTTCCACACCACGCTGTCGCCGCAGACGAAGGCCAGTGCCGCGTTCCAGCTCCACACCGCGACTGGGAAGTTGAAGGCGGAGATTACGCCGACCACGCCGGCCGGGTGCCACTGCTCCATCATGCGATGGTCGCCGCGTTCGGTGGCGATGGTGAGGCCGTAGAGCTGGCGCGACAGGCCGGTAGCGAAGTCGCAGATGTCGATCATCTCCTGCACTTCGCCCAGGCCCTCGGAGGCGATCTTGCCGACTTCCAGTGAGACCAGGCGCCCCAACTCGGTCTTGGCGGCGCGCAGCTCCTCACCGAGCAAACGAACCAGTTCGCCGCGCTGCGGACCGGGAACCTTGCGCCAGGTTTCGAAAGCGGCCTGCGCCTTGCCGATGGCGGCCTTGGCTTCAGCCGGGCTGTCTTCCTGAACGGCGCCGATGGTCTCGCCGGTAAGGGGGGTGCGAACGGTGCGGGAGCCGCCGGTGAAGCGGTTGGCCGGAACCCCGAGAGCCTCGAGAAGCTGGCGGGTTTCGGCGGCAGGACTGGTCATGATGACTCGCTCAATTCAACGCGATATGGCGACGCTCATACCTTTTTTGGCCGTCGTGGGGAACCCCTTGCACGTCGAGCGGATTCTCAGCTGCTCTCCACGGCGGCATAGACCCTGGAAAAGTCCAGTTTTTCGAGGTCGTTCTCGTGCTGGAGAAATTGCAGATAACCGGCGTCCCAGACGCCGAGACCGAGGGGCATGCAGGAATCGATGGTGAGCAGATGACGCCAGCTACGCGCCGGCGCAAGATCGAGCCTGGCGCGTTCCCGGGCGTTGTAGAGCCACTTCGGATTGACCTCCCGCACCACATAGGCGTCCTCGCGCGGGTCCGAGCCGATGCCGGCGGCGTGGCCGAACAGCTTGCCGAGGATGGGGCTCGCCGTTTTCGGCTCGAGCGACCACATGAAATCCTCGTTGTAGGTGTCGTGCTCGTCCTCGCTCATGTCGCGGGTCACTGTTGAAAAATCCTGCGTGGCCCAGCGCGGGAAGTCGGGGACGGCCACAAATTCGAGGCGGCGTGGCTCGACATCGGCCAACATGTCGTTGGCGAAGGCAATCTCGGTGGGCAGTGCGGCCGGATGCAGGGGCTCCGTGCCGGTGTGAAGCAGGATGCGGTGTTCGACATTGGTCGCCGGTTCGTCGAGGCCGATGAAGACATACAGCATGCCGGTCCGTGGCAATGCGCTGGCGGCGGCGGGGAGCTCGGCGAGGGCTATCTGGAGCGCGAACTCCATGGCCTCGCCCTTGGCCGTGCGTGGCCAGGCCAAGGAGGCCGGCAGGTCCGGCAAGCCGCCAATCCGGCTCTGGCCGGCGTCTCCGGCCCCCGTGCCCAGCAGGATCGCAATGGCGGGCAGCTCATGGGGCAGGATGCGTTCGGCATGGGCGCCGAGGCCAACATTCTCGAGCAATTGGCGGGGAGAGGGGACGGGATCGGGCATGGGAGCTCGCGGGGATCAAGACGGTTGGGGATTCTCATACCGTCTGAGGCTGCCGCGAGAAACCTCCACGTGTCCCCCCTCTCCCTGGTGGGGAGAGGGGCTGGGGTGAGGGAGGAAGCTGATGAATGCTTGCCAGTTTCCCTCACCCCTGACTCCTCTCCCGACTCGAGAGAGGGGGTGTGCGCAATAACGTGAGGCTTTTCGCTTGCGTAATCGCCCATGCCCCATTCTCGTCTCGTCGCTGCCGAATTCCATCCGTGGGTATCATCCTAGCCACCGAGCAACGCCGCTTTGCCCGTCATCTACGGGTCAACCGCACCAAGCCGGAAGATCGACTCTGGCAAGCGCTGCGCGGGCGAAAGCTCGAAGGGCTGAAGTTTCGACGACAGGTACCCCTGCTGGATTACACGGTCGATTTTCTCTGTATCGAACGACATCTGGTAGTCGAGCTTGATGGCGTCCATCACGATGATCAGCGCGATTATGACGCCAAGCGCACGGCTGCCATCGAAGCCATGGGATTTATCGTCCTGCGCTTCCCCAATGAGCAGGTGATGGGGGAACTCGACCCGGTTTTGCGCGAGATCGCAGCGGCTGCGGGGAAGCTTGATTGATAGGCGCCGAGAACCTCTCGCCCAATGGGGAGAGGGAAACTTCTGTTTCTGAGGCGACTTCCCTCACCCCCGACCCCTCTCCCCACCGGGGAGAGGGGAGATCGTCTCGAGCCCGTCGAGGAAGGCCTTGATCCTGTCGCGATCTTCCGGCGTCGGGTTGTAGACCAGCATGCTCAGATCGGGCCGGCCGTCGACGGTAAAGGCCGAATATTCCAGCGTGATCGGGCCGAGCACGGGGTGGCGCAGGCGCTTGACGCCGTCGCCATGGGCGCGGACGTCGTTGTCGCGCCACATCGCCTCGAATTCGGGGCTGAGCCGGCAGAGTTCTTCGATGAGGGGCTCCACTTCCACCGCCGCACCGGCGCGCGCCGTGTCGGCCCGGAAGGTCGCAACCACGAAGCGAGCCACGCTCTCCCAGTCATATTGCGCGGCGCGCACGCGCGGATCGAGGAACATGAAGCGCAGGACATTGCGCTGATGGGGCGGCAGCGCGCCGTAGTCGGTCAGGATCGCGGCGGCGGCCCGGTTCCAGGCCACGATGTCCCAGGTCGCCGTCTTGACCAGGGCCAGGCTCGGCTCCAACGCGTCGAGTACGCGCTGCAGCCGTGGCGTGACGTCCTCGCCCTTGCGGTAGCGCACTTCGGGTGGGCGGCCGAGGCCGAGCAGGAAGAGGTGCTCGCGCTCGACCTCGGTCAGCAGGAGGGCGCGGGCGATACGGTCGAGCACGTCGGCCGAGGGCGCCCCGCCGCGCCCTTGTTCGAGCCAGGTGTACCAGGTCGGGCTGATATTGGCCCGCTGGGCGACCTCCTCCCGGCGCAGGCCAGGCGTGCGCCGGCGCGCCGGGCCAAAGCCGAAGGCGGCTGGGTCGAGCTTGGCGCGGCGATCCCTCAGATAGCTGCCGAGTCTGATTTCCTGCGTGAGCTGCCCACTCATCCTGTTAGCCATTATAATACGATAAGATCACTACTTTACCAGGATAGCGCAGGCACCGATGCTTGTCTTCTACCCAGATAGGAGACTTGCTCATGCGCGTATTCGTGACCGGCGCAACCGGATTCGTCGGCTCGGCCGTGGTGAAGGAATTGATCGGGGCAGGCCATCAGGTGCTCGGCCTGGCCCGTTCGGAAGACAAGGCCGCTGGCCTGGCCGGGGTGGGCGCCGAAGCCCATCGGGGCTCGCTAGAAGACTTCGACAGCCTCAGGGCCGGCGCTAACAACTCGGATGGCGTCATCCACCTCGCCTTCAACCATGATTTCTCGACCTTCGCCGCCAATTGCGAGGATGATCGCCGCGTGATCGCGGCGCTCGGCTCCGCACTTGCCGGCTCTGACAGGCCCCTGATCGTGACCTCGGGCACCGCCATGGCCAGTACCGTGCCTGGCGAGCTGGCCCGGGAGGACGGCGCCGTAGTCAGTTCGAAAGTAATCCCGCGCGCCGCCTCGGAGGAGGCCGCTGCGGCCGTGGCCGCGGAGGGCGGGAACGTCTCGGTCGTGCGCCTTCCCCAGGTCCACGATACCGTCAGGCAGGGCCTCGTCACTTATGCAATCGCAGTGGCCCGCGAAAAGGGCGTGTCGGCCTATATTGGGGAGGGTCGGAACCGCTGGTCGGCGGCCCATATCCTCGATGTCGCCCGCCTCTACCGCCTCGTGCTGGAGAAGGCCGAGCCCGGTGCGAAATACCATGCGGTGGCGGAGGAAGGTGTGACGCAGCGGGAAATCGCGGAGGTGATCGGCCGGGGCCTGAAGGTGCCGGCGAGGTCGATTCCCCTCAGCGAGGCCGGAGCCCATTTTGGCTGGCTCGGACTGTTTGCCGGGCACGACATGCCGGCTTCCAGTGAGCAGACCCGCAGGACGCTGGGATGGCAGCCCGCCGGCCCCGGCCTGATCGCTGATCTCGAGGCGATGGATTACGCGGTGTGAGAGGCAATTCCCCTCTCCCAAGTTGGGGGAGGGGGCTCAGGCGAAATTCATCGGGTCGATGTCGATGTCCACGGCCAGTTGTCCGCTCACCTTCGGTCCGGCAGCGAGCCAGGCGCGGATATAGTCCTGTAGGGCGAAGTCGCGCGGGGCCTGCAGGATCAGGCGCATGCGGTGGCGGCCGCGGATCACCGCGATCGGCGCCTCGGCCGGGCCGAGCACGCGCAGGGCGGCATCGAAGGGCGCCGATTTGACGAGCTGGCGGGCAAAACCCTCCGCCTTGCCGCGATCCTCGTCGGAAATGGTGAGCGCGGCCATGCGGCCATAGGGTGGCAAGCCGGCCTTGGCGCGCACTGCGATCTCGCGCGCATAGAAGCTCTCCTTGTCGCCTGAGACCAGCGCCTGCATCACTGGATGGCTGGGGTCGTAGCTCTGCAGCAAAGCGCGCCCCGGGCGCTCGCCGCGCCCGGCTCGGCCGGTGACCTGGCCGAGGAGCTGGAAGGTGCGCTCTGCCGCGCGCGGATCGCCGGTGCCAAGGCCGAGATCGGCATCAACAACGCCGACCAGCGTCAGAAAAGGGAAATTGTGCCCCTTGGCGACGAGCTGCGTGCCGATCACGAGGTTGGCCTCGCCCTTGGCCACGCTGTCGAGTTCCTGGCGCAGGCGCTCGGCGCTGCCATGGATGTCGGAGGACAGGATCACGGTGTGAGCCTCGGGGAAGAGACCCGAGACCTCCTCGGCGATGCGCTCCACGCCCGGCCCGCACGGGGTGAGCGTGTCCTCGCCCTCACAGCTCGGGCACTGGCGCGGCACGGGCGCGGTGTGGCCGCAATGGTGGCAGACCAGGCTCTTGCGGAAACGGTGCTCCACCAGCCAGGCCGTGCAGTTCGGGCATTGGAAGCGATGCCCGCATTTGCGGCAGAGGGTGAGCGGGGCATAGCCGCGCCGGTTGAGGAAGAGCAGGGCCTGCTCCCCTGCCGCCAGGGTTTCCTTCACGGCCGAGACCAGGCGGGGCGCGATGAACTTGCCGCGCTCGGGGCCGCCCTCGCGCATGTCGACCGTGGCGATCGCGGGCAGCGCCCGCCCGCCATAACGCTGGGGCAAAGTGATATGGCCGTAGCGGCCGCGATCGGCGTTCACCCTCGATTCGATCGAGGGGGTGGCCGAGGCCAGCACCACCGGCGCGTCGATCAGCCGGGCCCGCACCACGGCCATGTCGCGGGCATTGTAGCGCGGCCCGTCCTCCTGCTTGTAGGCGCTGTCATGCTCCTCGTCGACGATGATGACTCTCAGATCGACGAAGGGAAGGAACAGGGCCGAGCGGGCGCCGGCCACCACCGCGACCTCGCCCTTGGCGATGCCGTGCCAGAGCTTGGCCCGCTTGTTGGCCGATACGCCTGAATGCCATTCGGCCGGGCGCACGCCGAAGCGCTCGGCGAAGCGGTCGAGGAACTGGTTGGTCAGCGCGATCTCGGGCAGCATGATCAGCGCCTGGCCGCCCTGCTTGACGGCTTCGGCCACCGCCTCGAAATAGACCTCGGTCTTGCCCGAACCGGTGACGCCTTCCAGCAGCATCGCCGAGAAGCGCCGCGCTGCCACGGCCTGGCAGAGGCTGGCGGCGGCCAGCGCCTGCGCTTCGTTCAGGCTGGCGCTGCCATAGGCCAGATCTGGGGTGCCGGCCACCGGCTCGGGCGGCAGAGCCAGAGGCTCGACGGCACCGGCATCGACCAGGCCGTCGACCACGCTCGGCGATACGCCGGTCGCCTCGATCAGCGCGCGCTTTTCATGCACGAAACCATCGGACAGGTGGTCGAGCACGCGCCGGCGCGCCGCCGTGAGGCGCTCGGGCTCGTGCTTGCCCAGGCGATAACCGAGCCTCTGCTTTTCAGGCGGCAATTCGGGGGCGCGCAGCGCCATGCGCATGATCATGCCGCGTGGCGTCAGCGTCCAGTTCGCCACCCATTCGATGAAGCGGCGCATTTCGGCGCCGAGCGGAGGTATGTCGAGGCGTTCCTCGACATATTTCAGCCGGTTAGAGGAGGCAGGCAGCATGCCGTCGCCGTCCCAGACCACGCCGACCACCTCGCGCGGCCCGAGTGTGACGCGCACGATATCGCCCGGCATCAGCGTGTTGCCGAAGGGCACGCGGTAGCTGTAGGTGCGCTCCAGCGCCACCGGCAGCAGCACCTCGACGACTTCGCCCGGGTTAGCCATGAGCACGCCTGCGGTGCCATGGCGATGCGCCCGCTGTCATTGGTTCGGCCTCGATCATACCCTGACAGGTCGAGGAGGGGGGTGAGTCTGTCAAGGACCTGCCCTTCAGAACATGCCGACGCTCGCAGGGTGACGTGGCGGCATGAAAAGCTTGGCTGGCCTGATCTCTCATCGCTATGGTTCGTTTGAGGGCGGGGAGGCTAATCGAGAAGCAAGAGGTGCCGCTTATGGGGATCGATGCGGCTGCAAGGAAACCCGTGGGAGTGCGGAAATGGCTCAGATCGACAAGGATGAGGCTCCAGGCTGGCATGCCATCGATGCAGCTTGTGAGCGTCTCTATCCCGGGCAGAAGGAAGTCCATGTCGCCGCGGTGCCGCCGCCAGGTTTGGGGGGCTCCAGCGTCCTCAACGGTGTTTCTGTCTACCAGGGCGCCGGCGACACGCCGCATTGGCACTATGTCACCTATGGCTTGACCGAACTGTTCGGCAAGGAATCCAGCGATCCGGACGAGAGTGGTTTTGGTTTCGAGCTCACCTTTCGCCTCAGGCGCGGTGAGGAGACGGAACCACCGAAATGGCCGTTCGAGATGTTGCAGGGGCTGGGACGCTATGTCTTCAACACCGGCAATGTGTTCGAACCGGGACATTACCGCCAGCGCCTCGCCCCGATCGTGCAGGAAATCGAGACGCAGATTTTCAGCCTGATCTTCATTGCCGATCCTGACTTGCCCGATCTCGACACCCCAAACGGCAAGGTGCGTTTCGTCCAGGCCGTCGGCATCACCAGCGACGAGATGGATGCCGTCTGGAATGTTGGCGTCGACATGATCGAATCCCTGCTGGCCCGCCGCTCGACCAAACGAGTGACGGATATTGCCAGGACCAGTATCCTCGCCGATCCCGTTGTGCTGGGCGCTGTCGAGGATCGAGCCCGGCAGGATGGTTCACCCACCGAAGTCATCTATGGCGATCGTGTCGAGGCCGAAAGGGACGGTTCGACCACCACGCTGATCTTCAGCGCCACCACGATGCGCTCCCTGCTGGCGGTGCTGCCCTATCGCTGGCCGTTTGGTCGGGAGCTGTCGCTCTATCATCCGGAGTGTGTCGTGGTCTGGGGAAAAGGCGATGCGAATGCCGTCCGCAACCACGGTATCCATACGCATGTCACCCTCGACGATCGAGGCTACCGCGAACTTTTGGCGACCCTGCGCCCCGTCGCCGGCAACTACGCAGTGCCATCCCTTCCCGGGCTCAGCCTTCAGGTCGAGGCGACGGAAATTCGGAATGCGGAGGGCAAAGTCGTCTACCGCATCGGCGCAGCAGGCTGAAGGGTTGTCGAGGCTGCCTACGATCCCAGGCAGCCTTCGCTCGTTACGCTTTTCTTGTAGCGCTTTTCTTGCACCTTCCCCCTTGCTCGTCTAATCAGCCGGCATTCCAATCAAAGGTGACAGGTCATGGCGACGCAAAAGCTCCTCCTTCTTCCTGGCGACGGCATCGGTGTCGAGGTGATGGCGGAGGTCAAACACCTGATCGCCTTCCTCAACAAGACCGGTCTCGCCTCCTTCGAGACTGAAGAGGATCTGGTCGGCGGCGCTGCCTATGACGCCCATGGCAAGGCGATCTCCGAGGACGCCATGAAGCTCGCCGATCAGGCCGATGCGGTTATGTTCGGCGCGGTCGGCGGCCCGAAATGGGCCGACGTTCCCTATGAGGCGCGTCCGGAAGCCGGCCTGCTGCGCCTGCGCAAGGATCTCGGCCTCTTCGCCAATCTGCGGCCCGCCGTGTGCTATCCGGCGCTGGCCGAAGCCTCCTCTCTCAAGCGCGAGCTGGTCGAGGGCCTCGACATCATGATCGTGCGCGAGCTTACCGGCGGCGTCTATTTCGGCGAGCCCAAAGAGATCGTCACGCTGGAGAACGGCGAAAAGCGCGCCGTCGACACCCAGGTCTACACCACCCATGAAATCGAGCGCATCGCCCGCGTCGCCTTCGACCTCGCCAAGGTGCGCGGCAACAAGGTGCATTCGTCTGAAAAGCACAATGTCATGAAGTCGGGCGTGTTGTGGAAGCAGGTCGTCACCGAGGTCCATAAGGCCGAATATGCCGACGTGAAGCTCGACCACATCCTAGCCGACAATTGCGGCATGCAGCTGGTGCGCACGCCCAAGCAGTTCGACGTGATCGTCTGTGACAACCTGTTCGGTGACATGCTCTCCGACGTCGCGGCCATGCTGACCGGCTCGCTCGGCATGCTGCCCTCGGCCGCGCTCGGCGCCGAGGATGCCAAGACCGGCAAGCGCAAGGCGATGTATGAGCCGGTGCACGGCTCAGCGCCCGACATCGCCGGCAAGGGCCTGGCCAATCCGATCGCCACGCTTGCCTCCTTCGGCATGGCGCTGCGCTATTCCTTCGGGCTCAGCGAAGCGGCCGATCGCCTCGACGCCGCCATCTCGGCGGTGCTGAGCGAGGGCCTGCGCACCAAGGACATCGCCAGTGCCGGCCAAAACGCCGTCTCCACCAGCGAGATGGGCGCGGCCGTGATCAAGGCGATGGGGTAAGGCCGCTTGGGGGAAAAATAGCTGCACCATCTGTGCCAGCGGACGTCTCATCCGTCTCGATCAAGCCAACGAGGCGCGGTAATCCCTCTCCGGTTTCGGGGAGGGTGGCCCGGCGGGCCGGGTGGCGGCGGATGGCTCAGCTTTAGGTCTGTTAGCCCGCTGGCGCCACGCTCCCCCTTCCGCTGCTTCGCGGCACCTTCCCCGAAACCGGGGAAGGATATCCGCGCCCTATTATGAAAAGGCTTGCGAGTTCGTCGGTCGCCGCCACAGGCCTTCGCGTTCGAGATCGTCCATCGTGCGCGAAATGCCCTCGCGCAGGATGGCCGCCATGTCGTCGATCTGGGTGCGCGTGATGGTGAGCGGCGGAGACATCACGCACATATTGACGATCGGCCGCACCAGCAGGCCCAACTCCTGGCAGTGGCCGTCGATGCGCTTGCCGATGGTCTCGTCGAGCTCGCCGGCAGGCCCAGCGACGCATTCGATACAGGCCATCATGCCGACGCCGCGCGCCTCGCCGACCAAGGGCAGGTCCATGAGGCTCCTGAGCCGGGCCTGGAAATAGGGCGCGACCTCGCGCACATGGTCGAGGACGCCGCCTTCCAGGATATCGAGATTCTTCAGGGCGACAGCGCAGCCGATGGGATGGCTGGTGTTGGTCAGGCCATGGGCGAACATCGCCTCGGGATGGTTGGAGCGCCGGAGGTCCTCGAGCAACCGGTCCGAGATCACAACGCCGCCCAGCGGGAAATAGCCCGAGGTGACGCCCTTGGCGAAAGTGATCATGTCGGGATCGAGCTCGAACACCTCTCGTGAAGCAAAGACATGCCCGAGGCGGCCGAAAGCCGTCACTACCTCGTCGCAGATGTAGAGGATGCCGTTGGCCCGGCAGATCTCGCGGATGCGTGGGAGATAGCCTTCCGGTGGCACGATGACGCCGCCCGAGGCCTGGATCGGCTCGGCGACGAAGGCCCCGATCCGCTCGGCCCCGATCCGGGCGACGGTGTCGCGGAACTCGTCGACCAGGACATCGGCGAATTCGGCCACCGTCTTGCCGTCGGGGCGGCGGAACGGGTTCGGCGCTGAGAGCTTGACGACGAGGTCGCCGGCGCTGTCCATCCAGTCATTGTCGCGCGGGCGGGCATTGAGCGATGCGGAAAGATAGGTCGAGCCGTGATAGGCGCTGCCGCGGCTGAGGATGAGCTTCTTGTCCGGGCGCCCGCGCACATTGTTGTAGAACTGCATGAAGCGCAGCGCCGTCTCCACGGCCGAGGATCCGCCGGTGGTGAAGAAGACATGGTTGAGATCGCCGGGTGCGTGGGCGGCGATCCGCTCGGCCAACGCCACAGAGGGCGAACTCGTGGTGTACCAGGGTGAACTGTAGGACAGCGCCATCGCCTGTTCGTGCATGACGTCGGCGAGTTCGCGTCGGCGATGGCCGATATTGGTGCACCACATGCCGGCGGGCCCATCGATCAGGCGCTTGCCGGCGGCATCGGTGATGTAGATGCCGTCGCCCTCGCCGATCAGCGGGCGAGCCTCGTCGCCCACGGTTTCCGCTACGGGCCAGGGCTGGATGAGATGGCGCCTGGCGCGCTCGGTCAGGTCCTCCTCCGCTGCCGCCATCGCCACTGCCGTCGAGCCAATCGTCGCCATCGTCGTCACCTCGTCTTCACCAGCCGGGACATGTCCTTTGGTCGTGCCGGGGAGGGACGGAAATTCCCTCGTCGGCACCACCAAAACGCAGGTCCGTCAGCACTCCCGTCACGGATATCCGATCAGATAATTGCTATACGTTCGTTCGGTTATAATCATTATACTGAACGAACGTATAGCAAAAAATCGCATTGACAATCCCACCGTTCTCGCCAAGCATGCTCGAAAGACGCCGGCTGGGATCGCGCGGCGAGGCTTGAGTAAATTTGCGATTTTCATGAATCGCAATTTCTCTATAACTATTTGTTTTGACGCATTTTCTTAATCGAAAAGCCGGTCAGCTTTTCTGTAAAATGCTATAGGGTGGTCGCACCAGGATGAGCATTTCCACGAGCACGGGCCGTACACGGATCAACCGGGCCGAACGCCGGAGCGAGTTGATCGACGCGACGATCGACTGCCTGGCTCGCTACGGCTATGAAGGCACTACGATCGGCGTCGTCGCCGAGGCGGTCGGCATGTCCCGCGGGATCGTGAACTTTCACTTCGAGACCAAGGAACAATTGCTGCTGGAGACGCTGCGTTTCCTGTCCGACGAATATCGCGATCATTGGCGCGCCGCCCTTGCCCAGGCCGGGCCGTCGACCGCTGAACGACTCTGGGCGATGGTCCTGGCCGATTTCGACCGCAGGATCTGCACGCCGCGCAAGCTGGCGGCCTGGTGCGCCTTTCGCGGCGAGGCGAAGGCCCGTCCGACCTATCGCAGCATGTGCAACGAGACCGACTTGGAGAATCTCGGTGTCGTTGCCGATCTCTGTGCCGAACTCGTGCCGCCGGGCATCGATGCGCACAAGCTGGCGCGGGCAATCGTGTGCATGCTCGAAGGCCTGTGGCTGCATCTGATGATCGCACCCAAGAACCTGTCGCGAGAGGAGGCGCGCGAGGTCGCGGCATCGCATCTTGCCATCGTACTGCCTGACCATTTCACGTCATCGGGACCTATCCCGGCCGTGCGTTCATCCCTGGGCCGACCCATGCCGGAAGCCCAGCCGTCCTGAGCGAGCAAGAAGGAGGAAGCGCCTACCGCGAGCACGGATACGAAGACGCTTTCGGGTGGGCTTGCTCGTAGCGCGACAACCGCGATGCAATTTTTTACCCGGACAGCCGGGGCGGATGCGCCGAAGAGCGCTGGTTCCCGCTTGTCCGGATCCTGAGTGACGCTGAGCGGGCCTTTCTCGGTGCGAGCAGCCGCGCTTTTCTGACAGAAGCGAGGCGCCGCGGGATCGCCCAGGCCCCACCACCGCAAGAGCGGCCTTTCGTGCAGGGTCGCAATCCCATCCGTCGGCGTCTGGCGTCGGCGGCAATGATGATGCACGTCCAGAGGAGATACCCATGCCGTCTCGCCCGACACCGATTTGGAGATCACATTCTCGTCGAAGCCTCTTTCGACCGTCCCAGTTGCTGGCTCTGGCCGGTGCGGCCATGGCCGCTTTCCTGGTCGCGGGGGGCGCGTCGGCGGACGAGAAGGTGGTCAACGTCTATAGCTGGGCCGATTATATCGACCCCTCTACCCTGGAAGGCTTCACCAAGGAGACCGGCATCAAAGTCGTCTATGACACCATGGATTCCAACGAGGTGCTGGAGACCAAGCTCTATGCTGGCCATTCGGGCTATGACGTCGTCGACCCCACCGGCCCCAATCTGAAGAGGGAGATTGCCGCCGGCGTGTTCCAGCCGCTGGACAAGGCCAGGATCCCCAATCTCAAGCATGGCTGGGACAAGGTGTTCCAGCGCCTGGCCTTCTACGATCCCGGCAACCAATACGCCGTGAACTACATGTGGGGTACCACCGGCATCGGCTACAATGTCGACATGGCCAGGAAGCGCCTGGGCGAGGCGCCGATCGACAGCTGGAGTATCGTGTTCAAGCCGGAAAACCTAGCCAAATTCGCCGATTGCGGCGTCAGCATTCTCGATACCCCGGACGAACTGATCCCGCCCGCCCTGAAATATCTCGGGCTCGATCCCGATTCCAAGAACCCGAAGGATATCGCCAAGGCGGGGGAACTGCTCAAGGCGATCAGGCCTCATGTGCGTACCTTCAGCTCCTCGGGCTATCTGAGCGCACTCTCCTCCGGCGATCTTTGCCTGGTGGTCGGCTGGGCCGGAGACGTCATTCAGGCGCGCAACCGAGCCATCGAGGCCCATGCCAAGTCTCCCGATAGCCCTCTGGTCGATATCCGTTATGTCGTCCCGAAGGAAGGCGCCCTGATCTGGGTCGACGGCTGGGCCATCCCCAAGGATGCCCAGCATGTCGAGGAAGCCCACGCCTTCATCGACTATATGATGCGCCCGGAGGTCGCTGCCAGGAACACGGAGTTCATCTCCTACGCCACCGGCAACCTCGCTGCACAGAAGTTCATCAAGCCCGAGATCCTGAAGGATCCCGCCATCTTCCCGGATGAGGCCACCATGGCGCGTCTGTTTACCACCACGGCGCCGGACGCCAAGATTCAGAAGCTGTGGACGCGGACCTGGACCAACATCAAGACCAACGAGTAGGGGTGGCGAAAGTTCGCCGCGCCTCCTGTCTCCTCTCGATGCAGGCCTATTTCGCCTGGCCGGCCGAGACGTCCATGATCAGCCGCGCCAGCAGATAGAGGCGCGGCACCACCGAATCGAGTTCGACATATTCGGCATCGTTTGAATGGGCGCCGAAACCGCGCAGGCCCAGGCCCTCGATCACCGGCCCCTTGGCCTTCAGCGCCGCGAAGGCGGCGTCCGTGCCGCCACCGGAAGCCTTGTCGATCACTGTCAGTTTCTGGCCGATCTCGCTATAAATGGCGCCGGCCTGCGCCGCCAGGGCGCGGCTGGCATCGGTGGGCTGCAGGGGCGGGCGGCGGCGCTCGAACACGGCCTCGATCTTGGCATCGGGCAGGAGTTTCTTGGTGATGCGCTCCTTCACCGTCTTCTCGATGCGGTCGAAATCGGCCATGCGCAGCATGCGCACATCGGCCTGGGCGGTCGCCTCGGCCGGGATGACGTTGCGATTGGTGCCGGCCTTGGCCACCGTCCAGTTCAGCTTGAGGCCGAGCTTGGCATCGGAGAGATCGCGCATCTGCAGGATCTGGTGCGCCAGCTCGTAGAGTGCGTTGATCCCGCGCCCGGGCGCGGCACCTGCATGGGAAGCCTTACCCTCCACCTTGAGGGCGACTGCGCCGATGCCGGCGGTGGCGAGGGTGACCCTGTCCGTGCCGGTGCCTCCGCCTTCCAGGGAGAACACGGCATCCTGCTCGGCGCCGATCTCGGTGAGAAGTGCGCGCGAGGAGGGCGAGGAGATTTCTTCGTCGCCGTTGATCATCACCGTCAGCGTGTCGTAGTCCTTGAAATCGAGCGCCTTCAGCAGTGCCACGGTGGTGAGGGCGAGGGCGACGCCATGCTTGTCGTCGGCGATGCCGAGGCCATAGGCCTTGTCGCCGTCGATACGGAAGGGCTGCTGGGCCAGCATGCCCTTCAGATAGACCGTATCCATATGGGCGATCAGGGCGATCTTCTTGGTACCGGTGCCGGTGAAGCGGGCAAGTACGATCTTGCCGAGCTTCTCGGGCGTATCCTGCATGCGGTAGACGTCCTTCGGCTCGATCTGCTGGACCTCGCCGCCCAGGGCCTTGAGGCGATCCGCGATCAGGGTCGCGATCTCAGCCAGGCCATCGGGGTCCTTGCTGCCCGATTCGATCGAGACCAGTGCCTTCATGGTATCGATCAAGGACTGGCGCTGCGCTTCGGCCTGTTTGAGCACGGCCTCCTGTGGGGCGGCCAAGGCGGGACGGGTCTCGGCGGTGATGGCCAGGGCCGGCAGCGCGGCCATGACGACGGCAAGGGCAGCGGCGCGAGATCGCGAGCAACGAAGCATCTGGTTCCTCTCGGACTGCGATCACCCTCCAATGACCTGGGCGGATGATGCATAAATGCCGCGCATTATCAAAATAGTATGCGGGATGACGGTAAATAGCCTGTGCCAACGGTTCTGCCCGCTGTCCGACCTTTATTCCCGCTGCTTCTCGCCTTACATTGGTGTTGCCGTCACGCGACTTGCATCGGCATGCGATACGGGGCGCGAGATGATCATACCGCTTTACGATGACAACCCGCACCGGCGCATCACCCGAGCCTATGTGAATTGGGGCCTGATCGCCACCAACGTGCTGGTGTTCGTGTTCTTTCAGTCCGGCTATGTGCCCGGCACCTTCGTGGCGGACACGGCCGGCTTTACCTATTCCTACGGCATGATTCCGGTGGTGCTGTTCCAGAAGATGCAGCTCCCGCCCGAATATATAAGGGTGCCGGAATGGCTGACGCCGATCACCTCGTCCTTCGTGCACGGGTCATGGATGCATCTGACCGGTAACATGCTGTTCCTGTGGGTGTTCGGCGACAATGTCGAGGACGATCTCGGGCGCTGGCGCTATTTGTTCTTCTATCTCGCCTGCGGCGTGCTGGCCTCCTTCGCCTACGCCCTCACCGCGCAGGACTCCACCAGCCCGCTGATCGGCGCCTCCGGGGCGATATCGGGGGTGGTGGCCGCCTATGTGCTGCTCCATCCCAAGGTGAAGATCTGGGTGCTCTTGTTCTTCCGCATTCCGCTGAAATTGCCGGCCTATTGGGCGATCGGGGCTTGGATCCTCTACCAAGCCTATTTCGCCCTCTATGCCTATTTCATTACCTCGACCGACGATGTCGCTTGGTTCGCCCATCTTGGTGGGTTGGTCGCCGGCGCCATTCTGGTGCTGCCGCTCAAGCGCGCGGACGCGCCCTTGTTCGATAACGCGCCGCCCCAGGCGCAGAACGACTGGCGCGACACGTTTGATTGAGCAGGTCCGCAAGACGAGCCTGCAAATGCGCCTGGAATGATCAAGCTTGCAGGCTGGCTTGAACGGGCGCGGTTCGACGTCTTTCCTGCATCCCTCCGCCGCTTTGCTCTAACTCCTTGTTTCGACGCATCTTTGCGATTGGAAGTGATTCATTCAGGTCGCTGAACGCTTCATGTCGAGGAGCAGTCTTGCGGCCACCGCCGCTCCATCGCGGCGAATCGTGGCTGAGAAGGCGGTGGCCCTGGCGCTGGTTTCCGGCGCCAGCGCAATAGCGAGCGCAGCCGAGAGCGAGTCGAGGCTCGGGGCCGGGCCGTCATGGGCCGCACCGATGCCGAGCGCCGCCACCCGTCCGGCCCAGAACGGCTGGTCCACCACCTGTGGCACGATCACCTGCGGCACGCCCGCCCGCGCCGCCGCCGTGGTGGTGCCGGCACCACCATGATGCACCACCGCCGCGACCTTGGGGAACAGGGCCTGCTGGTTGACGTCGCCGACCAGGAAGCAATCGTCGTCTGCCTCCGCCAGAGCGAGTTCGGCCCAGCCGCGAGCAAGCAAGACGCGGCGGCCCTGGGCGCGGATCGCCGCGATCGCCACGGGGCCGGCCGCCTGGGCCGTCGGCATCGACATGCTGCCAAAGCCTGCATAGACCGGCGGGGGACCGGCAGCCAGGAAGGCCTCGAGATCGGCCGGGAGCGGGCGCTCGTCCGGCAGTATCCAGGCGCCGTTCTGTACCACCGTGCTTGCGGCCGGCGGCCACGGGCTCAGGATCGGGTCCGAAGCCAGCCAGGGGCTGTCGGTAAAGACGTGGTCGCGCACATTGGTGAGCGTCGGCAGGCCGATCCGGGTACGTAGGCCATTCACGGCACCACCGAACAGGGCGTTCATGACGCCGATATTGTGGTCCCACAAGGCCCGGTTGTCGGTGACCCCCCGCGGGTGGGGGTGGCCGGGATACGCATAGGGCGGATGATGCGGGGAGGGGATGAAGAGCGGGCAATAGCTGACATGGACATAGGCAAGGCCCCGTTCTTCGGCCGCCGCCTGTGCCGCGGCGGTGGAGGGAAACAGGCCGCAGCCTACAACGGCATCGCAACCCTCGGCCGCCGCGGCCATCACCCGATATTGCCCCTCCAGGACCTCTGCCGCCACCCGGGGCAAGTCGACCGGTCCCTCGCGCACTTCGGCCAGCCAGGGCCGCAATGCCCGGAAGGCCGGCACCAGCCTTACGCCGGCGCGAGCCAGGACTGCCTCGAACTCCTCATCCGGCGGCACGCAGGCCAGCACCTCGACGCCGAGATCGCCGAGCCGCGCCCCCAGCGCCGCCACCGGTTCGACATCACCGCGCGATCCAAAGCTCGTCAACAATACACGCATCCGGCACCCTTTCCCTTGATTGCGGTCGAGGGTTGGGTTGATAGCGCCGGAACGGGGGCTTGCCGCAAGGCCCTTGTGCGCTACATATAAGAAACGGAGGAAGGCAGACTGCCTCCTCCGGATCTCCATGCGATATCGCGGCGCCCCAGGGCGCCGTTTTGTTTAGGCGCCGGGCTGTGCGGCCGCCGGTGCAACGGGTTTGGTCTTGGCGGCAGGAGGCTTTGAGGCCTTGACCTTGGCGGGGCTGGCTGGAGCCGGCGCGGCGGTGGCAGCAGGCGGGTTTTCCGCATAGGTCTTCAAGAGCTTGGAACCATAGAAATTTTCCAGCGCCTTGCGGCTCGACTGCACGACCAGAACGCCTTCGATCAGGCCCGGATCCTGGTTGGCGGCTACGATAGCGCCGACCACGCCATTGACCTGCCCTTGATTGCCGACCATGAACGGGGCCGTCTTGGCGGGCCCGCCTGCCAGATCCGTGACCGTCAGTGTGCCCTTGACGTAATTGGCATCACCGACCAGCAGGGACAGGGCGGGATTCTTCAAATGATAATCGGTCAGGGTGATCGACAGGTGCTTGGCCGCGCCGGTTTGCGGCAGGCGCCGCACGTCCTGGCGCACAGCTTCGGTCAGTCGCGGGGCGAAGCTTCCCGGAACTGGATTGCGCGCGGAGGCAATGGCCGTTACCGTCACGTCCTTGACATAGGCCTCGCCGGGCTTGGGAAACATGCCGGCGGTTGAGCAACTGGCGAGACTGGTTGCAACGAAAAGGGCGCCGGCGACTTTCAAACCTCTATCAAACATTGGGAACGTGCTTTCCTTGGGAGCGTGGCTGGAGATCGTCTTCTTGTTCGTGCTCCATGCCTTTGCCGCCAAAGTCGCGGTGAAGAGACACCGCGCCAGTCATTGCGTAGGTTAGGGAGTAGCGAGCAAACCTGAGTCCGAAAACAGCGATCGACTATGCTTTGTGCAAGCCGTGTTTTGCGGGATGTTTGCTTATCGACAGCTTGTTGTTGTTTTCAATTGGGTATGAGGATTGCGAGAGACAGATTGTTCGACAATAAAAACAGAAAATGGTAAGGTATTACTTCATTGGGAGAAGCCGATCGGGTTGGGCGGGATACCCGTGTTCGACTTGTCTCGCCTATCGCGGTTGGTGATGCGACCCACTCGCCGCCGAGAAAGCCCGTGACTGGCGCTCGCGCGGTCGCTTCACACAAATGTCGCGTTGACACAAAAAGCCGCGCCCTTTAGCTGACTTGCGTCATCAAGTTCAGCGGCGGCGGTCTTGCCGCGACGTGACGTGTCGGTTCGCCGACAGCGCGGGAGGGGCAAGGCCATTATGCGGTCGTTTCATATCGCTCATCGTTCCGGTTCCCC
Source organism: Labrys sp. HAY1-8F (assembly GCF_056754975.1). Taxonomy (NCBI): domain Bacteria; kingdom Pseudomonadati; phylum Pseudomonadota; class Alphaproteobacteria; order Hyphomicrobiales; family Xanthobacteraceae; genus Labrys; species Labrys sp. HAY1-8F. The sequence continues at coordinate 3,812,223 of NZ_JBPGWZ010000002.1, forward strand.
GTCTGGAGAAGCTCCATGAAAGTGCTCGTGCCCGTGAAGCGGGTCGTCGATTACAATGTGAAGATCCGCGTCAAGGCCGATGGCACGGGTGTCGATCTCAACAATGTGAAGATGTCGATGAACCCCTTCGACGAGATCGGCGTCGAGGAAGCGCTGCGTCTGAAGGAAGCCGGCAAGGCGACCGAGGTCGTGGTTGTTTCGATCGGTCCGGCCCAGGCGGCCGAGACGCTGCGCTCGGGTCTTGCCATGGGCGCCGACCGCGGCATCCTGGTCAAGACCGACGCCACCGTCGAACCACTCGCCGTGGCCAAGCTGCTCAAGGCGGTGATCGGCAATGAGGCACCGGGCCTGGTCATCCTCGGCAAGCAGGCGATCGATGACGACATGAACGCCACCGGCCAGATGCTGGCGGCGCTGCTGGGCTGGCCGCAGGGCACCTTCGCCTCCAAACTCGACGTCGGCAGCGACAAGGTCGACGTCACGCGCGAGGTCGATGGCGGCCTGCAGACCGTCACGCTCAACCTGCCGGCGATCATCACCACGGATCTGCGCCTCAACGAGCCGCGCTATGCTTCGCTGCCCAACATCATGAAGGCGAAGAAGAAGCCGATCGACGAGACCAGCCCCGAAGCGCTCGGCGTCGACATCGCGCCGCGCCTGACCGTGGTGAAGACGGTGGAGCCGCCGGCACGCCAGGCCGGCAAGAAGGTCGCCTCGGTGGCCGAGCTGGTCGACAAGCTCAAGAACGAAGCCGGCGTCATCTGAGCCGAGAAGGATTGATATCATGACCACTCTTCTCATCGCAGAAATCGACGCCACTGGCCTCAAGGACGTCACCAACCGCGCCCTCACCGCGGCCATCGAACTCGGTGGCCCGGTGCATGTGCTGGTGGCCGGCGCCAACGCCCAGGCTGCCGCCGAGGCTGCTGCCAAGCTCCAGCGCGTCGAAAAGGTCCTGGTGGCCGATGCGGCCTACGAGCATCGCCTGGCCGAGCCGACGGCCGCCCTGATCGTCAGCCTGGCCGGCGGCTATGACGCCATCGTCGCGCCCTCGACTGCGGCCTGGAAGAACGTGCTGCCGCGCGTTGCCGCTTTGCTCGACGTCATGCAGATCTCCGACATCGTCAAGGTCATCTCGCCCGATACGTTCGAGCGGCCTGTTTATGCCGGCAACGCCATCCAGACCGTGACCTCGGCCGACGCCAAGAAGGTGATCACCGTGCGCACCGCCTCCTTCGCCGCGACGGGCGAGGGCGGCTCGGCGGCGGTGGAGCCGGCGGCGGCCGCGGCCGATCCCGGCCTCTCGACCTTCAAGGGCGAGGAACTGGCCAAATCCGACCGTCCGGAACTGGCCTCGGCCAAGATCATCATCTCGGGCGGCCGGGCCATGGCCAACCGCGAGAACTTCGCCACCTATATCGAGCCGGTGGCCGACAAGCTCGGCGCCGCCATGGGTGCCTCGCGCGCCGCGGTCGATGCGGGTTATGCCCCCAACGACTGGCAGGTCGGCCAGACCGGCAAGGTGGTCGCTCCCGACCTCTACATCGCCGTCGGCATCTCCGGCGCCATCCAGCATCTGGCCGGCATGAAGGATTCCAAGGTCATCGTCGCCATCAACAAGGACGAAGAGGCCCCGATCTTCCAGGTCGCCGATTATGGCCTGGTGGCGGATCTCTACACGGCCCTGCCGGAACTCAAGGACGAACTCGCCAAGCTCGGCAAGTAAGGAGAGCGGGCGGCATCCGCCCGTCCTCATCGGATGATTTCGATGTGCCGGTCCTCGCGGGCCGGCACATTATCTTTGGAAGACCAGCCAGGCCCACGCGCTGTTCGATTGCAGCGCTAGCAGTGGGGTTGAAAGGTTTTCCTCCGTTGTTCCCTTCGTCCTTGCGTTCCCTACCGGCCCATGGCGAATTGCGCTTCCTGTGCCGTCCTGGGAAGTCTGTCTGGTGTCGAAGTTCCTGATTGTCATCGCCGCCCTGGCCGCGGCGCTCTATCTGGCGGCCTTTGCCGCTTTGGCCTTTGCCCAGCGCTCCTTCGTCTTTCAGCCGAGCGGCGAGGTACTCGCGCCCGCCATCGCCGGTGCCGAAGTCGTCAAGCTGCGCACCGAAGACGGCGAGACGTTGATCGCCTGGCATGTCGCGCCCGCGCCGGGTAAGCCCCTCCTGCTCTATTTCCACGGCAATGGCGGCAATCTCACCTTGCAGACCGAGCTGTTGCAGGCGCTGACCGCCGGCGGCAACGGTTTGATGGCGGTGGAATATCGTGGCTATCCCGGTTCCACCGGTTCGCCCTCCGAGCAGGGGCTGCTGCTCGACGCCGAGGCTGCCTATGCCAAGGTGCTCGCCCTCGGCATCGCGCCCGAGCGCATCGTGGTGGTCGGCCAATCCCTGGGCTCGGGCGTGGCGGTCGCCCTGGCGGCCCGCCACAAGGTGGGGGCAATGGTGCTCGATTCACCCTTCACCTCGGCTCTCGCCGTGGCTTCCCGCCTCTACGGCATGTTCCCGGTGCGCTGGGTGATGCTGGATCCCTTTCCCTCCGACCAGCGCATCGGCCAGGTGAAGGTGCCGCTGCTCGTCGTCCACGGCACTGCCGACGGCGTCATTCCCTTCGAGTTCGGCAAGGCTCTCTATGAACTCGCTAACCAGCCCAAGACCTTCGTGCCCGTGGAAGGGGCCGGCCATCTCAGCCTCGGCTATGCCCTGCCCGAGGTGCGGGCATGGATCGACGCCGCAATGGCGCGCTGAGGGGGGGATTCCTCTTCCAGACATGACCGGACCTAGCAGCATCCTTACCGTACCGTCTTCGAAGGCGTGCAGCAGGCGGATTGACCAGCTTGCTGCTGCGATCTGTACGTGGGTTTGCAAATCGCCGGCCGGGCGCCAAGCGCCAGGACGATGCTATCCTCCGACCCGCATGCTGTTTACATCGAACACCTGCATCGCCGCGCCGGGCGGGCCGATCTCGAAAGTGAGGCGCGCATCGGGGTCCAGGGGGAGATGCCGATCGACCTGCCGGAGGATGTTCCGGAACTTTTCGACGACCAGAAACTCGTGAGTGCCGGCAGGGGCGAGATCTTCGGCCAGTAGGATCGTTTCGCGCCAGGCATCGGGGTTGCCACCGCAATCCAAGGTGACGAAAGAGCCCGCCTTGACCTCGGTCACATGGTAGCCGGGCCGTACCATCCTCTCGCCATAGTGCAGTACCAGCGCCTTGCCGGCATGCGGCTCGAGGGCGGCAAGCACATGTCCCAGTGAGGCATCGCCGCCAAATTCGATCGTCAGGGGCTAGCGGTCGCGTTCACGTTGTTGTATTGAATATTTCAATGACTCTTGAGATATTGAGATAAAGATGGACGAAAAGCAAGCCCTCGATGCCTTCGCCGCCCTTTCGCAGGAAACCAGGCTTCGAATCGTCCGGCTGCTGGTGACGGCTGGACCGGACGGCATGGCGGCCGGGGTGATCGGCGAGGCTATGGATGGGGCTTCCTCCTCGCGCATGTCGTTCCACCTCAGTCACCTAGAACAGGCCGGCTTGGTCGAATCGCGCCGGGAAGGGCGCTCGATCCTCTATAGCGCCGCCTATCCCGCCCTCGCCGGCCTGATCGAATTCCTGATGCGCGATTGCTGCCAGGGGCATCCGGAAGTCTGCAATCCCGCCGTCGCCGCGCTTTCCGCCTGCTGCGCCCCTCGAAAGGAAAACACCCATGCCTGATCCGCATGCGCCTTCGCCGGCGCGCAGCGCGTTTTCGCTTGCCGAGATCGGTCAATCCAAGGGGGCAACCTCGCCCCGCAACTGCGCGGCGTGAACGCCGACATGGATATCGTCATCTATCACAACCCCGATTGCGGCACCTCGCGCAATACGTTGGCGCTGATCCGGCAGGGGGGTATCGAGCCCCATGTCATCGAATATCTGAAGACGCCGCCTTCGCGCACTTTGCTGGCCCAGCTCGTCGCGCGCATGGGCATTGGCGTCCGGGACCTCGTCCGGCAAAAGGGCACGCCCTATGCCGAGCTCGGATTGGAGGCTCCGGATCTGACGGACGCCCAACTCCTGGATGCGATGATGGCGCATCCGCTGCTGATCAACCGCCCCATCGTCGTCAGCCCGTTGGGCGTGAAGCTCTGCCGCCCTTCCGATGTCGTGCTCGATCTGCTTCCGCCAGCAGCCATGCCGTCAAGCATGCAAAAGGAAGACGGGGCGCCCTTCCTGAAGGACGTACCGGTCGATCCGAGCGATCCGGTTCTCATCGCTGCCCTGCGGGCGGAAGACCTCCCCGTCGACGATCTTGCCGAGACGGGCCGCATTTTCTTTGGCTACCGAACGCTCGACGGTCAACTCGTCGGATTTGGTGGCTATGAGCTTCTGGGCGCCGATGCGCTGATCCGATCCGTGGTGGTCTCGCCGGAGCTGAGGAGAGCCCGGATCGGCCGCAACATCGTGCCCTTGCTGTTGTTCCGAGCCCATGAGGCCGGCGCAAAGCGTGCCTGGCTTTTGACGACGTCGGCGTCCGATTTCTTCTCGCGCCTCGGCTTCAAGCCGGTGGAGCGGGCCGAAGCACCCACCGCCGTCCTGGCGACGCGCCAGGCCTCATCCCTCTGCCCGGCCAGCGCCATCCTGATGCGCCGCGAGATCAGCTTCTGACATGTCCACATTCGAACGTTATCTGACGCTTTGGGTCGCCCTTTGCATCCTCGCCGGCATCGCGCTCGGCCATATGATGCCGGCAGCCTTTCAGGCGATCGGCGCTGCCGAAATCGCCAAGGTCAATCTGCCGGTCGCCGTGCTGATCTGGCTGATGGTCATCCCGATGCTGCTGAAGATCGACTTTGCCGCCTTGCGCGAAGTCGGCCGGCATTGGCGCGGCATCGGGGTGACCCTGTTCATCAACTGGGCCATCAAGCCCTTCTCCATGGCGCTGCTCGGCTGGCTGTTCGTCGGCTGGCTGTTCCGGTCCTCTCTGCCTGCCACGCAGATCGACAGCTATATCGCCGGGTTGATCATCCTCGCCGCCGCGCCTTGCACCGCCATGGTGTTCGTCTGGTCGAACCTGACCAGAGGCGAGCCGCATTTCACCTTGAGCCAGGTTGCGCTCAACGATGCGATCATGGTTATCGCCTTCGCGCCGATCGTCGGCCTGCTGCTGGGGCTCTCGGCAATCACGGTGCCGTGGGGCACGCTCGTCCTGTCGGTCGGGCTCTACATCGTCATTCCCGTGCTCGTGGCGCAGGGGCTGCGTCGTCGTCTGCTGGCCGCCGGCGGCCAGGCGGCCCTGGACCATCTGCTCGCCCGCCTCGGCCCCGTCTCCCTGCTGGCACTGCTGGCGACCCTGGTGCTGCTCTTCGGTTTCCAGGGCGAGCAGATCATCGCGCAGCCTCTGGTGATCGCGCTCCTTGCCGTGCCGATCCTCATCCAGGTCTATTTCAATGCAGGGCTTGCCTATCTGCTCAACCGCGTTGCCGGCGAACGGCATTGCGTCGCCGGCCCCTCGGCCCTGATCGGGGCATCCAACTTCTTCGAGCTTGCCGTCGCCGCCGCGATCAGCCTGTTCGGCTTCCACTCGGGAGCAGCCCTGGCCACCGTGGTCGGCGTGCTGATCGAAGTGCCGGTGATGCTGTCCGTCGTCTGGATCGTGAACCGGTCCAAGGATTGGTATGAGCGCGGTTCTGCCGTAGCCGCCGCCGAAGGACGCCGCTGATGATCGAGGATCTCCCGAATATCACGCCCGATTGCCTGCGGATCCCTTCGCTCGATCGCCTGCGGCCGAAGGCCTCGACACACCCGCCGCGCATATTGCTGCTCTATGGCTCGCTGCGGGAACGTTCCTACAGCAAGCTGCTGACCCTGGAAGCGGAACGGCTTCTCAAGCATTTTGGGGCGGAAACCCGCATCTTCGATCCTCTTGACCTGCCGCTTCCCGATGCCGCACCGGCAGACCATCCCAAGGTACGCGAATTGCGGGAGCTCTCGGAATGGTCGGAGGGGCAGGTCTGGTGCAGCCCCGAGCGTCATGGCGCCATGACCGGCATCATGAAGGCACAGATCGACTGGATCCCGCTGGCGATCGGGGCGGTGCGGCCGACCCAGGGCAAGACGCTGGCGCTGATGCAGGTCTCTGGCGGCTCGCAATCCTTCAATGCCCTCAACCAGATGCGCGTGCTCGGCCGCTGGATGCGGATGATCACCATCCCCAACCAGTCCTCGGTGGCCAGGGCCTATGAAGAGTTCACGCCCGGCGGGCGGATGAAAGCCTCATCCTATTACGAGCGTGTCGTCGACGTGATGGAGGAACTGGTCAAGTTCACCCTGCTGACGCGTGATGCCTCGGACTATCTCACAGACCGCTACAGCGAGCGGAGGGAAGAGCACGAAGCTCTCGAGGCCCGTCTGAAGCTGGCGCAAGTGCGATGACCGGAACCCCACGCCAGCCGCTTCCTCCGAAGCTACCGGCTTCATGTCGTGGCGAGCGCTACGACGACGGAAAGCCGGGCCGCCGCGCTGACCAGGTGACCAACAGGCAGGGAATGAGAAGCGCGAGCAGGGCCGGAGGGAAGCTGTCGGCGCCGGCCTGGTCGAGCAACAGGCCGCCGAGCAATCCTCCGCCTGCAATCGCCAGGTTCCAGGCGGTGACGAGCATCGACTGGGCGATGTCGGTGGCGTCACCGGCTGCGTGGGCGAGTGCTGTCTGGAACAAGGTCGCCGCCCCGCCGAACGCCAGGCCCCAGATGGCGACGGCGGCGTAGACGAAGGGGGCGGAAGCCGGCCACAGCCCCAGCATTGCCGCAGCCAGGACAAAGAGAGCGCTGGAGAGCAGAGCCAAGGCCCTCGGCTTGCGATCGATGAAGGCACCGACGATCCAGATTCCGACAAGCGAGAACAGGCCGAAGGCGAGCAGGATAGCATCGACCTGGTCCGCCAGGGCTGCCAGGCGGAGGAAGGGTGCGATATAGGTGTAGAGGAGATTGTGGGCGAGCACGAAGGCCAGCGTGGCGAACAGGATCGGTCGCACGCCCGCCATGGCCAGCACCGCAGTGAGGGAGGACCGCCTTGCCTCTGCCTGTCCCGGGAAGTCGGGCAGCTTCATCGAAATCCAGACGATCAACAGGGCCGCGATGGCGCTGAGCACACCGAAGCAAGGGCCCCAACCAATGGCCTTGCCGAGGAAGGTGGCGGCGGGAACCCCGATCGACAGTGCCACAGGCGTGCCGATCATGGCGATCGCGATCGCCTTTCCCTTCTGGTGGTCGGGCACCAGGCGTGCGGCATAGCCGGCAAGCAGCGCCCAAAGCAGGCCCGCCGAGGTGCCTGCCAGGAATCGGGCTACCATGGTCAGTCCGTAGAAAGGCGAGATCGCCGTGACGCTGTTGGCGAGGGCGAAACCGGCGATGGCAAACAGCAGCAAGGGACGGCGGCGCAGGCGCTGCGTCGCGCTCGTCAGCGGTATGGCGGCCAGCAACGATCCGAGCGCGTAGATCGTGATCATCTGGCCGGCATAGGATTGTGAAACAGAGAGGCTGCCCGCGATCTCGGGCAGAAGCCCCGCCGGCAGGGCTTCCGTCAGGATGGTGATGAAACCGGCGAGGGCCAGGGCGATCAAGGCCGGTAGCGGGAGACTGCCCCCGCCGGCCAGTGCCCGATCGGGTACGGGCCTGCCCGATGTCGAATGCGTCATGGCGATCAGGCGGCCGCGCGCTTCGGCAAGACAAGGTCGCCGACGGTGTAAGTGTGAAACTCGCTGCTGGAGACCTCGTCGAGCTTACGGAACTTTGCCACGAAGACGGGGTCGGAGAAGAACTCCTCGACATTGCCGGCGCCCTGGATCGCCTCGATGTTGACGACCGTCAGTCCGTCGGCGCTTTTGGCCAGGGTGCTCCACAGGAAGCCTTCCTTGCGTTCGGCCACATAATGCACCACGTCCTGGATGACCGCGAAGGCCTCCTCCTGCTTGCCGGGACTGGCGTGAATGACGTTGACGATGAAGGTCGTCGGCGTGGGGGAGGCCGTGAAGGCGGCGGGTGATTTGATATCCATGATGGTCTCCGATGAGGTGCGGCAAGCTGGCCGCAGCGACATCTGGATATCGGTGGCGAAATAGCGGATAAACGGGCCGGTATTCACATCAAATCGGAAAATTATTCCGCAATCGTCAGGTCATGGATAAGCTCGGCACCCTCGGTATCTTCATCCAGGTCGCGGAGGCCGGCAGTTTCGTGGCGGCGGGACAGCGCCTGGGTCTGTCGGGCTCGGCTATCGGCAAGGCTATCGCGCGGCTCGAGGAAGAGATGGGCGTGCGCCTGTTTCACCGTTCGACCCGCAGCATGGCCTTGACCGAAGAGGGCAGCTTCTTTCTCGACACCTGCCGGCGCATCCAGTCCGATTTCGAAGCGGCGCAGGCGCAATTGTCCCGAGCGCAGGCGACGCCGCGTGGGCAGTTGCGCGTAAGCCTGCCACTCGCCGGCATGCTCTTGATGCCGACGATCGCCGCCTTCATGGCTGAATATCCCGAGATCAATCTCGACCTCGACTTCACCGACCGGCTGGTCGACGTCATCGAGGAAGGCTTCGATGCGGTGATCCGGACGGGTGAGGTCAGGGATACCCGCCTGATGAGCCGCAAGCTCGGAACCTTCAAGCACCGGATCGTCGCGGCGCCCGCCTATCTCGCTGCCCATGGCGTGCCGACAGCGCCGGAAGACCTGCTCGGCCACCGTTGCCTTCACCATCGCTACGCCAATTCGGGCAGGCTCGAACCCTGGCCACTGGTGCGGGACGGGCGAGAACTCAAGCTCGACCTGCCCCAGACCACGGTGGCGAGCACGCTGGAGCCTCTGATCTACCTGGCCGAGCGCGCCTTCGGCATTACCTGCCTGCCGCCCTTCGCCGTCGCATTGGAACTGGCGCAAGGCAGCCTGGTGTCGCTGCTGGAAGAGCATCTGGCCGAGGCCGGCACCTTCCGCGTGCTGTGGCCGACCAATCGCTATCTCTCCCCGAAAGTGCGGGTTTTCGTCGACTATATGACCGCGAACCTGTTTGCGGCCTGATCGCCGCTATCGCAGGATGGCGCCAAATCGCAAGACGCGTCAGGCCTCTTCGGGAATGCGGGCGATGACCTTGATCTCGAAGTCGAAACCCGCCAGCCAGTTCACGCCGATTGCCGTCCAGTTCGGGTAGGGCGGCCGGTCGAAGATCTGGTTCTTGACCGCCATGATGGTTTCGAACTGGTTTTTGGGATCGGTGTGGAAGGTGGTCACGTCGACGATGTCGTCGAAACCGCAGCCCGCCGCCTTCAGCGTTGCCTGCAGATTGTCGAAGGCCAATTGCACCTGGCGCTTGAAGTCGGGCTCCGGCGTACCGTCTGCACGGCTGCCGACCTGGCCCGAAACGAACAGAAGGCCGCCCGATCGGATCGCCGCCGAATAGCCATGTGCCTCGTAGAGGGCATGCCGATCTGCCGGGAAAACTGCCTCACGCTGTGCCATTTTTCAGTCCTCTTCTTTTCATGATCCGCTGACCTGCGGTGCCTCGATCGGCAAACCGCAGGGCTTCACATGGCCCTGTCGCATTTGATATACGTTCCGTATTTGGATCTATGGATATACGCGCTGTATGTCAACCTAGATACGTCGCGTATATGAAGGGGACTGAGATGGTTGCCAGAAGCCGGGCCGAGACGATGGAGAAGAATCGCGCCAAGTTGATTACGGCCGCGCGCAGGGCTTTCGCGAAAACCGGCTATGCTGCGGCCTCGATGGATGAACTGACGGCCGAGGTCGGACTGACGCGTGGGGCGCTCTACCACAATTTCGGCGACAAGCGTGGGCTTCTGGCGGCCGTGGTCAACCAGATCGACGCCGAGATGGCGGAGCGCGCACATGAGGCCGCTGCCCTTGCCCAGGACGAATGGGAAGGCCTTCTGATCGAGGGCGTGGCCTATATCGAGATGGCGCTCGATCCCGAGGTACAGCGCATCGTTCTGCGCGACGGGCCGGCTGTCCTTGGCGATCCCTCGCAATGGCCCAGCCAGAACAATTGCCTGCAGGCGACCAAACGAACCGTCGAGCGCCTCATCGGGCAGGGCATCATGAAGCCGGTGGATGCCGAGGCCGCGGCCCGGCTCTTGAGCGCGTCCGCGCTCAATGCGGCCTTGTGGATCGCGGCGAGCGAGGAGCCCGAGAAGGTCTTGCCGAAGGCCGTGGAGACTTTCCGCGCCCTGGCGACGGGCTTGCGCCGTCCCTAGAACTATTTCCCACTCATCCTGGAATATCGCCGGATTTGTTACTCCCACCTCCTTGACCGCCAATGGCAGGGTCGGGCTCACCGGTCGAGGACAAGGATCGGTCGAATGGGAGGCTTGCGACGACGAATCCGGTCTGAGGTGGCGGCAGGGGGAGAGTGATCAGTTCGCTCCTCATTCGCTATGCCCGGTTTGCACTTGGCGAATATTCTGATAGCATTTTGCAACCAGAATATTTTTGCAACCGCATGTCGGAGTATCAGTTGCTCGTGCGTCCTTGAGGTATCGCCGCGGTGGCCTGGAGCAGGCCTTGTTCAGATTTGAATGCTCGTTTGCTCCGGCACCTCGTTTCACGACGTCTTTGCGTTTCCTGCCGCCGTGCGGCAGAGCGCGAGACGCGATGGCCCGCGGCACAGGAACGGGTGGACCATGATGGACAAGAATTCCTATCGTTGGGTGATCGTCGCCGCGGGCGGCTTGCTTGGATGCATTGCGATCGGCGCGATGTTTTCGCTGCCGGTTTTCCTCAAACCCATGTCGGCGGAGACCGGCTGGTCGGTGACCGGCATTTCCACTGCCATGACCTTCGGCTTCCTGGCGATGGCGCTGGCCAGCATGGTCTGGGGCGGCCTGTCCGACCGCTTTGGCCCGCGTCCGGTGGTGCTGGCCGGTTCGATCGGCCTCGTCGCCAGCCTGGCGCTGGCCAGCCAGGCCGGATCGCTGATCGAATTCCAGCTCGTCTTCGGCGTACTGGTAGGGGCGGCGACTGCCGCGATGTTCGCACCGATGATGGCCTGCGTTACCGGCTGGTTCGACACGCAGCGCAGCCTCGCCGTGTCGCTGGTCTCGGCCGGCATGGGCATGGCGCCGATGACGATGGCGCCGCTCGCCGCATGGCTGGTAACGAAGTATGACTGGCGCACCTCGATGCTGATTCTGGCCGGCATTGCCGCCGCCACCATGATTCCTGCCTCGCTGTTCCTACGGCGGCCGCCTGCGCTCATCGAGGGCAATGAGGCGGCACTGGCCGACGAGCCGCAATCGGATATGACTGTGCGCCAGGCAGTGCGCTCGCCGCAGTTCATCGTGCTGATGCTGGCCAATTTCTTCTGCTGCGCCACGCATTCCGGGCCGATCTTCCACACGGTGAGCTATGCGGTGACCTGCGGCATCCCGATGATCGCCGCCGTCACCATCTACAGTGTCGAGGGCCTGGCAGGCATGTTCGGGCGCATCGGCTTCGGCTTGATGGGCGATCGTTTCGGCGCCCAGCGCATGCTGGTGATCGGGCTTTTCGCCCAGGCGTTCGGCGTGCTGTTCTATGCCTTTGCCAACCAGCTTGGCCAGTTCTACGCCGTGGCCATGGTGGTGGGCTTCATCTATGCCGGTGTGATGCCGCTCTATGCCGTGATCGTGCGCGAGAACTTCCCGCTCAAGATGATGGGCACCATCATCGGCGGCACGGCGATGGCCGGCAGCCTGGGCATGTCACTCGGCCCGCTGCTGGGAGGCATGATCTACGACCACTTCAATACCTATATGTGGCTCTATGTCGGCTCCTGGGGCATGGGCATCGCGGCCACGCTGATCTCCCTGACCTTCCGGCCTTTCTCCAAGACAAGGGAGCAATTGGCTCCTGCCGAGTGAGGGATCTTCGATACCGCGCCGACGTCAGGGGACCCTGCGGCTCCCTGAGCACGCCGGCGCCCGCATGCTACTTGGCTGCCATCATAGGGGGTGTGGCGGAATTTCATCCATTGAGGAAGTCCTTGATCCAAGGCGTAACAACGTTACCAATCCGATTGACGAGAAAAAGCAAAACCGGAGGTCATCTCCATGCCGTTACTCACGAAGTGGAAGACACCCCTTCTCGTGACGGCAGTCTCGACCGCCTTCCTGGCCTCGTGGGTCGTCCTCTCGCCCTATAGATCCGCCTGCACCACTGAGGTCGTGGAGGCGGAACAGGCCATGCATGCTTCGGATCGGGAGTTGAGAGCCGTCAGCGCGAATGACAAAGGGGCTATCTGCCAAGTCTACCGGCGGCGTGTCGAGATGCTGAAAACAGCGGCTCCCGTGATGCGGCGGTGTGGGACGGCTCAGCTGAATCCCGATGCCGACTGGTCGGCACGGGTGACCGAACTCGGCTTCTATCAGGGGCTCGTCGCGCAGCAATGCGGCTGAGCCCGCCCGGTTTGCGCGATCAACGCCGCGGCCCTTGCTAGCCCCTCTGCAAGGCGAGATGGACGCCCATGCCGACCAGGATTGCCCCGCCCACGCGGCGCATCAGCCGCTGCACGCCGGAGGAGCGCTTGAGCCGGCCGATGATCACGGCGGCCAGCATGACGACGACGATATCGACGAGCCCGAACAGGATATTGGCGACCGTGCCCAAGATGGCAAATTGCAGCCAGAGCGGGAAAGATGCGGCGCCGTCGACGAATTGCGGCAGGAAGGCCAGGAAAAACAGCGCGGTCTTCGGGTTGAGCACCTCGACGGTGATGCTCTGCGCGAAGGCCTGGCGGGCCGAGCGAGTGCCGCCGATCGTCCCGCCATCCGCACTTTGCCGCGCCCGGAACAAGGTGATGCCGAGCCAGATCAGATAGAGGGCGCCGGCGAGCTTGACGCCGGCATAGACGATGGGCACCGCATGGAACAGCACCGACAGGCCTGCGGCTGCTGCGGCGACATGGGCATAGGCACCCAGATGCAGGCCGAGCGCTGCCATCAGCCCGGCCTGCCGCCCACCCGCCATGGTTCTGGCCGCCGCATAGAGCATGGAGGGACCCGGCAGCACGGAAAACAAGGCCGTCGTGACGATGAAGGCGAGCAACACGTCAAAGGAGGGCATATCGGGGTCTTCCATCGGCTGCGGGATCTGGAGGCGACCATAGCACCCGATATCGGCCCTGTCGTCAGCGCCCGAGCTGGGCCTCGATCGCGGCTTTGTCGATTACAGACCATACCGAGACGATCTTTTCGGCCTTGAAGGCGTAGAATACGTTTTCCGTGAACGCGACCTTGCGTCCATCGAGCTCCAGGCCGAGGAACCCCGGCTTCGGCGTGCAGTCGAAGGCGAGCCGGGCCGCCACAAGGGGTGGTTCGCAGACCAGGAACTCGATGTGGAAGGCGAGGTCGGGAATGTCCTCGAAATCCTTGACGAGCATGCCGCGATAGCCTGACAGCCCCAGCCGCCGGCCATTGTGCACGACCTCCTCATCGACATGGCGTCCGAGCTCGCTCCAGTCCTGCCGGTTGAGGCAAGCGATATAGGCGCGATAGAGGTCGGCGAGAGTTGTAGATTCCATCGTGCTTGCTCCGCGCATGGCGCCGGGGTGTCACGCCGGCAGCGTGAGGACGAGCGGCCCGGTGCGGGTCGCCACCACCGTATGTTCATATTGCACGGTTGGGGCGCGGGGTTCGCTGAACAGTGTCCAGGCATCCTCGCCATCCGCCGCCCATTCCGCGCCCAAAGAGAGGAACGGCTCCACCGTGAACACCAGGCCTTCCTGCATCTTCCGGCGCTCGGAGCGATCGGGCCAGGTCGCGAGTTCCTTGGGCTCCTCATGCAGGGACCGGCCGACGCCGTGGCTGGCGAGATTGCGCACCAGCGTATAGCGGTTCTTGCGGGCGAATTCGCCGATGGCATTGCCGATATTGGCGAGCGGCAGGCCGGTGCCCACCTGGCGGATACCCGTCCACATCGCCCGCTTGCCGTCCCTGAGGAGACGCTGGGCCGCCTTGGAAACGGGCTCCACCGCAAAGGACGCGCCGGTATCGGCGAAGAAGCCGTCCTTCTCGGCGGAGACATCGATATTGACGAGATCGCCCGGCTCGATCCGGCGCTGGCCGGGTATGCCGTGGGCGATCTCCTCGTTCACGCTGATGCAGGTCGCGCCGGGAAAACCGTAGCAGAGCTCAGGTGCGGAGCGGGCGCCTTCCTGCTCGAGGAGCCTGCGGCCGATCACGTCGAGCTCCGCCGTGGTCATGCCCGGTTCGAGTGCCGCTCCCATCGCCGCCAGCGTATTGGCGACGATGCGGCCGATCTCCTTCAGCTTGAGCAATTCGTCTTCGTTCGAAATCGTCATGATATGCCGTGCGTTCTCAAAGAATTTGAACAAGAGGAAGTGCGGTGGACCGGCGTCCCCGCTTCCCTCCGCCGGAAAGCGAAGGCAGGCAGAGGGCCGTTAGCCTTCCCTATTTCGCCGCTCGCTCCGCGCGCATCGCCGTCCCGAGACTTCTCAGCCGTAAATATTGCACGCAAGACCTCGGCTGCAAGGGGCGAGGCCTTCATCAATCGGGCGGCGGCGCCATCTCCGCAAAGAGCCAGTCGCGAAAGGCCTTCACCTTGCGCTGGCGGATGGCGTCGGGGGGATAGACGACATAGAAACTGGAGAGGGATCTGAGGGCGTGTGTGAACGGGCGTACCAGGCGTCCGGCGGCGAGATCGGCGGCGACCAGCATGGTTCGGCCGAGCACCACGCCTTCGCCCTGCGCGGCAGACTCGACGGCAAAGGAATAGGAATCGAAGGTGAGGCCGCCATGCGGGTCCACGCCCTCAATCCCGGCGCTGGAAAGCCAGCTTGCCCAATCGATCGGAAAACCGTCATGGATCAGCGTGTGGTGCCTGAGGTCCTCGGGGCGGCGTAGCGGATGCTTCCCCTCCAGCAGTCTCGGGCTGCAGACGGGAAAGACTTCCTCGTCGGTGAGGAATTCCGAAGTGAGCCCCGGATAGGTGCCGCTGCCATAGCGGACGGCAATGTCGATGCCGTCGCCCAGGAAATTGGTGAGCCTGCCGGTGGTCGAAACCCGCACGTCGATATCGCCGTTTGCGCGGTGAAAACGATAGAGGCGCGGCACCAGCCATCGCCCCGCAAAGCCGTCGGAGGTGCTGACGTTCAGGGTCGAGCTCGACTGGTGGGCCGTCGCCGCAGCGGTGGCCATCCCCAATTGGTCGAGCATGTCGCGAACCGCCCGTGCATAGGGTTCACCGACAGCGGTCAGGCGCACCGAACGGCTCGTGCGCTCGAACAGGAGGACGCCGAGCCGGTCCTCGAGATGCTTGATCGCCCGGCTGACGGCTCCATGGGTGACATTGAGCTCTTCCGCCGCCCTGGAGAAACTCAGATGCCGGGCTGCGGCCTCGAAACTCGGCAGGGCATGGAGGGGTGGAAGTTTGCGGGGCATGGCATGTGTGAGTTTTGATCACAGATATATGCCAAGTTTTGGTTTGTGTGTCGATAGTATACTGCTCAAAATGGCTATGATTTGTGATGAATCCTCACGAGGACAACATGGCCACGATCCATCCCTTTCTCTGGTTCAACCTGAACGCTCGAGAGGCCCGGGACTTCTATCTGTCGGTCTTCAAGAATGCCAAGGCGCTTGGGGACACCGAGTTCACCGACTGGGTCGCAGGCACGAACAAGACGGTTCCGCACGCCACCTTCGATTTCGAACTCGAAGGGCTGCACCTGACGGCACTGAATGCCGGGCGGATGCCCGCCTTCAATGAAAGGCTCTCGCTCTATATCGAGACCTCCGACCAGGCCGAGACCGACTATTACTACAGGGCGCTCACGGCTGATGGCGGCTCCGAGAAGCCCTGCGGCTGGCTGACGGACAAATATGGCGTCTACTGGCAGGTCATTCCCGAGGTCACGCTGCGGCTGATGGCCGATCCCGACCGCGAGAAGGCGGATCGGGTCAGGCAGGCCTTATACAAGATGACCAAGATCGTCGTCGCCGATCTCGAAGCGGCCTATGCCGGCCGGGCTTAACTCATTCCCATGACCGTAGAGAACCGGAGGTTTCCCATGGCAGCGCTCACGGGCCAGAAGATCATCGTCGTCGGCGGCAGTTCCGGCATCGGCCTCGGCGTCGCGAAGGCGTCCCTCGAGAGCGGTGCGGAGGTGTTGATCGTCGGCCGCTCGCCCGGCAGGCTGCAGGCCGCGGAGCGAAGCCTCGATGCAGGCCGGCGCGTGCGAAGCTTTGCCGCTGACATGACAGACGAAGCCGGTCTTGCCCGGCTCTTCCAGGAGGCCGGCGCTTTCGATCACCTGGTGTCGACGGCCGGAACGCCGCCACCGGGCGATCCCATCGGGCGCACCGACATGGAGACGGTGCGGTGTTTCGTCGACAACAAGCTGATCGGCGCCATCATGCTGGTCAAGCACGCCGTGGCCACCCTGAGGCGGGGCGGTTCCATGACCTTCACCTCCGGAATCAACAAGGACCGGCCGCCGGTTCCCGGCGGCGCGGTCGTTTCGGCGATCGCTGGCTCCTTCGGCTTTTTCGCCCGCGCCCTGGCGCTGGAACTGGCGCCGACACGCGTGAATATCGTCTCGCCCGGCTGGGTGGATACGCCGATGTGGGACGAGATCGTCGGGGAGGCCAAATCGGACTTCTTCGCCGGCATGGCCGGCCGCCTGCCGGTGGGCAGGATCGCGAAGCCCGCTGATATTGCCCCCGCTTATCTCTATTTGATGGAGAGCGCCTTCACGACGGGCGAGACCATCCATATTGATGGCGGGCAGGGCCTGATCTAGACAAAATCACGGTTCCATCGAGCTGCCTTTTTCCCGGCCCCTCGTTTTGTGGTATTCTACCGGGAGTTCAGGCCGCATGGGGAGGCGCTCCTGCTCGCAAGGTGCCAACACCCGAATGCGACCATTTCGACCGACAGGCGTGCATGAAAGCTGCGAGTGCGGTCTTCCCACGCGCCGATTGCCTCGATAAGATCGGGCAAATGGCAGGGAACTTGAAATGACGGTGGATATCAGGACGGTTGGGATTGTGGGCGCCGGGCAAATGGGCAGCGGCATCGCGCATGTCGCCGCTCTGGCCGGGTTGAACGTGGTGCTCAACGACGTATCGGAAGATCGGGTCAACAATGGCCTGGCCACCGTCAATGGCAATCTCAAGCGTCAGGTTTCCAAGGGTTTCATCACGCAGGCCCAGAACGACGAGGCACTTTCCCGCATCAAGGCCGAACCCAATGTGGAGGGCCTCGGCGTCTGCGATCTGGTGATCGAAGCAGCCACCGAGAACGAGGCGGTCAAGGTCAAGATCTATGGCGGCGTCTGCCCGCATCTGAAGCCGGAAGCGATCCTCGCCACCAACACGTCGTCGATTTCGATCACGCGGCTGGCGGCGGCCACCGACCGGCCGGAGCGCTTTATCGGCATTCATTTCATGAATCCGGTGCCGGTGATGCAACTGGTCGAGATCATCCGCGGCATCGCCACGGATGACGGCACGTTCGAATCCGCCAAGGCCTTCATCACCAAGCTCGATCGCCAGGTGGCGGTGGCCGAGGACTTCCCGGCCTTCATCGTCAACCGCATCCTGCTGCCGATGATCAACGAGGCGATCTACACGCTCTATGAGGGCGTCGGCACGGTCGAATCCATCGACATGGCGATGCGGCTCGGTGCCAATCATCCGATGGGCCCGCTGCAACTTGCCGATTTCATCGGCCTCGACACCTGCCTGTCGATCATGCAGGTCCTGCATGAGGGGCTGGCCGATTCCAAATACCGGCCTTGCCCGTTGCTGGTGAAATATGTCGAAGCCGGCTGGCTTGGCCGCAAGGTCAAGCGCGGCTTCTACGATTATCGTGGCGAAAAGCCGGTCGCCACCCGCTGACTGCACGCCCGCATTTCCCAATTCAAAAGAAGGCTGCCTTCTCTCCCAAGGGAGGAGGCAGTCTTTTTTGTCATGGCCAAGGGAATCGGCCAGGGGAATATCGCGGGGAGGAGGCCTTCGATCGGCATATCTTCTTGTTAACTCGATCAGGCTATGAAGACGCTCTGCCCTTTTGAGGCCAAAACTTCGGACTATGGTCGGAGCGCATAGTGCTGATGTGGTTAATCGGACACGCCGTCCGACAATCGTGCGGCAAGACTGTGGCGGCCATACCGCGCGGCCCGGCCGCGTGATAGAGGGCTGCCTATGATCCCTTTTTGTGCCGGACCTTACGTTTCGGCAACCAGCGTGGAAGTTCCTGCTATGAAGCAGCCTACCCCCCTTGTTCTGGCCGCCGTTTCCGTTTTGGCCCTGGTTCTGGCCTCGCCAGCACTGGCACAGGACGCCACCCCGCCCACGGCCGACATTCCGGTTACCGCGCCGGCGGCACCTGCTGCTCCCGAAGCTCCAGTTGTCACTCCCGAGGCACCCCAGCCCGCCAGCCCCGCTCCGGCTCCGGCCGCGCAGGCTGCTCCCGAACCGGCAGCTCCCGCACCGGCGACGGCTGCGACCCCCGATGCTGCCGCTCCCGCGGCTCCGACGGCCCCTGCTGCGGCCGACGCCGCACCCGCGGTGCCCGCCGCCACGCCCGCCAAGCCCAAGGTCGCCAAGAAGCCGGTCCCGGCCGGGCCTTCCTACGCCGCCTCGACTCCGATCAAGATTCCGGCCACGCCCTGGTCCTCGATGCCGACCTTCGATGCCGGCTCGCTCGACCGTCTCAATGGCCTGTCGCAATATTATGCCCAGATTGCCCGCAATGGCGGCTTCCCGGCCGCCCCGCCCGTGGGTCTCTCCGCCGGCGCAACGGGCAGTGCCGTGCAGGCGCTGCGCCAGCGCCTGGTGATGGAGAAGGATCTGCCGGAAACCGAGCGCGACAACCCCAAATGGGACGCTGGGCTCACCGCCGCCGTCAACCGCTTCCAGCAGCGCTACGGCCTGCAGGCCACCGGCAAGATCGACGAGCGCACCCGGGCCCAGATGGCGGTTCCCGTGCAGCATCGCCTGGTCCAGATCGGCCACAACATGGAACGCGTCGGCGCGCGCTTCATCGATTTCAACCGCCGCTATGTGGTGGTGAACATCCCGAGTGCCCAGGTCGAGGCCATCGAGAATGGCGAGGTGGCGCGCCGCTACATCGCCGTGGTCGGCCGCCCGCAGAACCCCTCGCCCGAGGTCGACGCCACCATCAGCGCCATCAATTTCAACCCGACCTGGACCGTGCCGCAATCCATCATCAAGAAGGAAATCGGCCCGCATATGGTGCGCGATCCTTCCTATCTCGCGCGCCAGAGGATGTCGGTGATCGATGGCTCAGGCCGCACAGTAGATCCCAAGTCCATCGATTGGTCGAGCGGCAAGGCCGCCAATTATACTGTCCGGCAGGCCTATGGTGCCGGCAATTCGCTCGGCCAGTTGCGCATCCAGATGCCGAATTCGGATTCGGTCTATATGCATGACACGCCCTCCAAGCGCCTGTTCGGCTCGGTCGATCGCTTCTTTTCGCATGGCTGCGTGCGCGTGCAGGGCGTGAACGATCTCGCCGCCTGGCTGCTCGGCTCGGGTTGGGACGCCAAGCGCGTCGGCCAGGAAATCGCCACCGGTGCCCGCAAGGACCAGGTCATTCCGGACCGCGTACCGGTGCATTGGGTCTACATGACCGCCTATGTCACGCCTGACGGTACCGCCCATTTCCGGCCGGACATCTATAATCTCGACTTCGGCTCGGCCTCGCGCGTCGCCGATGCGCAGGTGGTCAATCCTTACTGATCGGACAGGTCACCGGATCAATGAAAAGACGCGACCCGCCTTCTCCTGCAGTGGAGGAGGCGGGTCGCGTCTTTTCCAGACCGTCCTATACCAAGAGGCATTGAAAATGACTCGTGGTTCCACCCCGCAGTTTTCGCCAAATCTTTGATTTGGCGTCGGAAATCGCGGTGTACTCAAGTCTCGTATGCGTCAGCATATTCGAAACTCGATATTATTCCTTGTCATCTACCGCGGCGCTTTCCGCGTCCATCTCGGAGCGGTCGAGTAGGGCGATCATCGCCTTGCGGGCGCCGTCGGCATCGCTGGCGAGAATAGGTTCGGCCACCGCCCGGTGCATCGGCACCGTATAGGCCAGCAGCACGTTGCCGGCGCGCGAGACCTTGAAGGACACCGCGAGCGAGGCCTCGATTGCCGGCTGGAAGGCGGCCAGCAGCATGTTGTTGGTGGCCTGCATGATGGCGCGGTGGAAGGCGAGGTCCGCGTCGATCGAAAGCTGGATGTCGGTGGCATTGGCCATCGCCTCGAAGCTTTGGGCGATGGCGGCCCGCTGCTCCGGCGAGGCACGCAAGGCGGCGAGGGCCGCCGCCTCCGGCTCGATCATGCGGCGCAGCTCGAACAGGTCCTTGACGAAGCTCTTGGTGGCGCCGCCTGAGGTCTGCCAGACCAGCACGTCGACATCGAGCCGGTTCCAATTGGCGTGGGGCTGCACGATGGTGCCACGGCGCGGGGTGGAGGAGAGCAGGCCCTTGCCGGCCAGGAGCTTGATGGCCTCGCGCAGCGAGGCGCGGGAGACGTCGAGTTCGCGCGAGAGGTCGGCCTCCGTCGGCAGCGCCATGCCAACCGCCCATTCTCCGGCAACGATGCGCTGACCGATCAGCGCGGCCGCCTGGCTGTGGCGGGTTTGTGTTGCACCGGAGCGAGAGCGGCTTGCGCTGCGTGCCATCGACGACCCCTTGTTTTGTTCGAAACAGACTTTGACCGATTTGTCGGTATGATTATCCGCCGAAGCCCGACGTTTCATGTTCCCCAATCTATTTGTTGCATTCCTCCTACCATACAGCCAAGCCCTAAGATTGTTCCGCTGAGCTTAGCCACAAGATAGAGTCGCAAAGATTAGAAAGACTGTGATCACGATTACCGGGCGTAAACAGTCCGTGGCGCGGTGAGGTGACGTTGTGTCCGGTGTAGTGACGCCTATAAGCTCGCCGCGCTTGTTTGATATTATTGCCGTAAGGAGTCGACCGTGCCCCGTTTCATTCCGGCCATTGCCGTTCTTGCCGCCCTGCTGGCTTCGCCTGCGCGGGCCGACGACACCATGGCCTCCCTCGATGCGGGCGGGCTGGTGCTCACCAAGACCGACAAGATCGCTCTGGTCTCGGAAGATCTCTACCTCTCGATCAAGGCGGTGAAGATCTCCTATCGCTTCCGCAATCTCACCAATGCCGACTACGAAGCCCTGGTGGCCTTTCCGATGCCGGACATTTCCGGGCAAGGACCGGCCGGCATCACCGACATTCCAGATCCCAGCAGCGACAATTTCCTGAAATTCACCACCAAGGTCGACGGCAAGGCGGTCGACTCCCAGTTGGAGCAGCGCGTCTTCCTGCTGGGATCGGAGGGCAAACCCGAGGTCGAAGTCACCGACAGGCTGAAGGCACTCAAGCTTCCGCTGCTGCCGACCGTGGAAGCGACCGAGAAGGCCATCAACGCCCTCAGCGAAGCCGACCGCAAGGCGCTCGTCGATGCCGGTATCGTCTATCAGGACAGCTACAATGACGACAAGGGCGAACGTCAGGTCTATTATCCATCCTGGACCCTGCGCTCGAAATTCTGGCGCAAGCAGGTGTTCCCGGCCGGCAAGGACGTGATCGTCCAGCAGGACTACGTGCCCAGCCATGGCGGCGTCTCGTCCCTGCTATTCGGCTCGCCCGATCTCGATGCCGAGCAGCGAAAGTCCTACCAGAAGGATTTCTGCACCGATGCGGCTTTCACCAAGGCGGCGGCAGCGCTGCGCAAGCGCGCCTTGGCCGACGAGGGCAAGACCTTCGCCAGCTATGAGCAATATCTGGCCTATGTCATCACCTCGGGCGGTAATTGGGCCGGCCCGATCGGCGATTTTCGCCTGGTGGTCGATAAGGGCGATCCTAAGACGCTGGTGTCCTTCTGCGGCGAAGGCGTGAAGAAGATCGGCCCGACCACGTTCGAGATGGTGGTGAAGAATTACGTGCCCAAGACCGACATCAAGGTGCTGCTCCTGGTGAGCGAAGAGCACAAATGAGGTGATATCGCCAAGCGAGGCGCCGGCTACGATCACCTTACCAAGCTTGACCCTTTCCTCTCTCTAATATGCGGGGAGAGGGTAAAGACAGGGTGTCGCAACCATCGGATCGGCTCGGGCAGGCCGTTTCAGGCGGTCGTGGCGTAGTTGTAGGCGATTTGCTTGATTTCGGTGAAATCGTCGATCGCGCCGACTCCACCCAGCCGTCCAAGGCCGCTGGCCTTGAAGCCACCTTCCTCGAATTCGACGACATGATTGGCCCAGTTGTTGATCGATACGAGCCCGGCATCGAGCTTGCGCGAAACACGGAACAACCTGTCCGCATTGCTGCTCCAGACGCAGGCGCTCAGGCCGAATTCGGTGTCGTTGGCAAGCTCGATGGCCTCTTCTTCGCTATCGAAAAGCTGGAGCGTCTGCACCGGCCCGAATACTTCCATCTGCACGATCTCGAGCCTGGAATTGGGAACCTCGAGAAGGCAGGGGCGATAGAACGCGCCCTTGGCGAGCGGCCCATCGGCGACGGGGCCGCCTCTCAGGATGACCTTTGCGCCCGCGGCGATCGCCTCCTTGACGATCCCGTCAACGCGTGAAACCGAGGCCTTGTCGAT
Source organism: Labrys sp. HAY1-8F (assembly GCF_056754975.1). NCBI lineage: Bacteria > Pseudomonadati > Pseudomonadota > Alphaproteobacteria > Hyphomicrobiales > Xanthobacteraceae > Labrys > Labrys sp. HAY1-8F. Next base: position 3,834,856 of record NZ_JBPGWZ010000002.1, read on the forward strand.
CAACGGGCCCATGTCGCTCGAGGCGCTGGCGGCGGGACCCAGCCTTACCGCCTCGAGGCTGCGGGCCAGCCTGTCGCGTAGCTGGTCGGCAATGTTACGCTGGACCAGAATCCGGCTGCCGGTCATGCAGAACTGTCCGGCGAACACCGTCGATGACTTGGTGAGGATGGGCAGGAGCCTGTCGAGATCGACATCGTCGAAGATGAGGTGCGGCGTCTTGCCCCCAAGCTCCAGATTGATCCGCTTCAAGCTCGCCGAAGCCGTCTGGGCGATGGCTCGGCCCGTATGGGTGCTCCCGGTATAGCTGATGGCGCGGACCTTGGCGGATTCCACCAGGAGCTTCGCGCCCGCCGCTCCCGACTCGATGAAGATATTGACGCTGCCTTGGGGAAGGTCCGGTACCGACGCCAGGATGTCAGCCATGAGGGCGGCGGTCTGTGCCGCCTTGTGGGGCATCTTCACGACCGCTGTGCACCCGGCCGCCAAAGCTGGCCCCAGGGCGCGGATGGCGAGATAGGCGGGTGAATTCCACGGGATGATCAGCCCTGCCACGCCGATCGGCTGACGCAGGCTGACGACGCTTCTGCCCGGGCTCGGGTCCAGCGCCCTGCCGAAGCTCTGGGTCGCCAGGCCGGCCACGAAGCGCAGGGCCCGCACGATCAGTTCCGCCTCGAATCTTGCCTCGGCCCTGACCTTGCCGTTTTCCAGGCAGAGGGTGTCGATCACCTCGTCGAGCCGCGTGGCATAGGCATCGGCTAGGTGAGACAAGGCCGCGGCGCGCCGGTTGGGATCGCCTGTCCAGGTCTGGTCGCCAAGTGCTTTTTCCGCAGCCCGGATGGCCGCCTCCGCCTCCTCCAGCCCACCGTCCAGATAGGTGCCGATGACATCGCCCGTTGCCGGGTCGATGCTCTCGGCCTCCGAGCCAGTCGCAACCCACTCGCCGTCAATCCAATGTCGCGCCGGGGTGCGGAAATGTCCGTTCATAATGATTGCTCCAAATGAGGTTCAATATATTTCGAGTGGAAGTGCGGGCGTCGGCGTATCGCCGCACGCCCCGATGAGGGCGCCGCGTCATGATGCCTTTTCGGGGGGCCCGAACTTTGGAAACAGCAGGCGCGCCGAGCCATGCAGGACGGCCTCCCGTTCGGACGGCCCCAGCAGCGGCGAACCAGAGACGCTGGCAAGGCACAGTTCGGCTGCGGCCATGCCCGCCCATGGGAGGTCGGAACCGAACAGCAGTTGCGTAGGGCCCACCAGGGCAAGCAAGGCCGCGAGGGGTTCGGGCGCCGCCGTGAAGGCCGTTTCGTAATAGAAATGGCTGAGATAATGCCGAACCGGATGGGCAAGCTCGATACGGGAATTGCGCTGCCCGATGTCGAGGCGGGAGGAGAGGAAGGGTATCGCCCCGCCGCCATGGGCCAGGATGATGGGAATACCGGGATATCGGTCGAGCGTGCCGCTGTAGATGAGATGCATGACGGCCCGGGTCGTGTTCACCGCAAATTCGAGAATCCAGGGCTGATAGGACAGGGGCGCGTCATAGTCCGGCTTGGTCGGGTGGATGAAGAGCGGAAGCCGCCGGCGTGAAAGTTCGGCAAGGAGCGGCTCGAAGTGCCGGTCGCCTAGATAGAGGCCATCGTAATTGGTCAGGATCGCTACGCCGTCGAGACGGAGTTCGTCGATGGCATAGCGAAGCTCGGCAAGGGCATCGCCGATGGCTGGCAGCGGCAGTACCGCCAGGCCCCGCACGCGCCCGTTCATTTCGGCGACGAGCGAGGCGAGATATTCGTTGGACTGCCGGATGTGTTCTCGCCGGAAGCCTTCATCCCCTATTGCAACGCCGGGCCCGGCAAAGGAGAGCATGCTTGCGGCAATGGCGTGCTCGTCCATTTGCGCCAGCATTATGTCGGGCGTCCACAGCAGGGCCGGGTCGGCGAGCGATTGTCCGCCGAGCTGGGCAACGCCAATCCGCGCCAGATTGGCAAGATACCATTCCGGCAGCGGATGCCGGTGGATGTCGATTATCCGCATCCCCCCGTCGACGGGCAATGGTGCCTGGCTCAAAATCCGGGAGCTCGCGATATCGGATGATCCACTCATGTTGCAAAGCAAGGCCGGGAACCGACCGGGTCTTCAGGCTCGCTCAGCGTGCGCCGCTGAGCTGCCGAAGCAGGTCGGACGACTGCGAAACCCAGCCGAACCGGGTCGCGATCACCTTCTGGGACGCAGCATGAAATTCTTCGCCGAGGGCTTCACCCATGCAATCGGCCAGCAATACGGAGGTATAATCCCTGAAACTTGCATCCCGGAGCGTGGATTCCACGCAGACGCTCGTGGTCGTTCCTGTAAGGAAGAGCGTGTCGACGCCGAGCGCTCTCAATTGTTCGTCGAGGTCAGTGGCATAGAATCCGCTGAAACGGTTCTTGTAGACGATGAGGTCGGTAGGCTCGGGCTTCAATTCGTCCACGACCTTGGTATTCCAGGTGTTGCGGATGTGAATCCTTCCCTTCGATCCGTCCGGGGCAATGATCTCCTTGCCGATATTGAGATCCTTGTTCAGCAGCCAGTTCCTGCTGCGCGGGCCGCCGGCATCGGACAGGTCGGGTAGAAAACCATGGACGAGATAGACGACATGCATTCCGGCGCGCCTGGCTCCGGCCAGCAGCCTTGCGATGGGGGGAATGGTGTCGCGTGCCAGGCCGATGTCATGGCCGGCCAGATCGAACATGCCGCCCTTGCTGCAGAAGTCATTCTGCATGTCGACGACGATGACGGCGCTTTTCGTCGGGTCGAAGGAAATCGGCGCCGGTGTTGCGTCGAGATGAACCGTGGAACCGGTAGCGGACATTTGCAGGGTACCTTTTGATGTTTGTCCGCCGCGAGGCGGGTTATCCTGCGGGATATCTAGCTACGGCCCGCGGGAGCGCGGAAGGTCGGCCGGTCGAACACGGTGTTCGCGCAGATAAGACAGTGGTCTGGCTATGCTGCGCACGGGAGAGGGCGTTCCCACGCCTGCCTGTTCGTCCGCTGCATCGTGTTTGCGCTTGTCGAACGGCGATTGCCGCATTAGGCCGTGTTATCAGGCATGGTGGCGTTGCCACCGCGCCTCCCGCCACGCTTCAGCTCCGTCTCGCCATGCCCGAACTCAGTTCCTTCCGTCGCATCGTCGTCAAGATCGGTTCCTCCCTGCTGGTCGATCAGGCCAAGGGGAAGCTGCGCCGCGAATGGCTGGCTTCCCTGGTGGCCGATCTCGCCCGTCACACTGAGCGCGGTGCTCAGGTGATCGTGGTCTCCTCGGGCGCCATCGCGCTGGGGCGCACGCTGCTGCAACTGCCGAAAGGGCCGCTCGCGCTGGAATCGAGCCAGGCAGCGGCAGCGGTCGGCCAGGTCGGTCTGGCGCAGGCCTGGGCCGAGACCCTGGGGGCGCAAGGCCTGACAGCAGCCCAGATCCTGGTCACGCTCGGCGATACCGAGGAGCGCAAGCGCTATCTCAACGCTCGCCGCACCATCGACAAGCTCCTGGAAATGCATTGCGTGCCTGTGGTGAACGAGAACGACACCGTCGCCACCACCGAGATCCGCTATGGAGACAATGACAGGCTGGCCGCACGGGTGGCCACCATGGCGGGGGCAGACTGCCTGGTGCTGCTCTCCGACATCGATGGCCTCTATACCGCGCCGCCGCATCTGGACCCCGCCGCCACCCTGATCCCGGTGGTGCAGCGCATCACTGCTGCGATCGAGGGCGTGGCTGGGGATGCCGGCTCCGAGCTCTCGCGCGGGGGCATGCGCACCAAGGTGGAAGCGGCCAAGATCGCCGTGGGCGGCGGCACCACCATGGTGATCGCTTCGGGCAAGGTCGATTCGCCCCTGCTGCGCATCGAGGAAGGCGGGCCCTGCACCTGGTTCCTGACACCCTCCAATCCCGTTACCGCTCGCAAGAAATGGATCGCCGGCCATCTCGAACCGCGCGGCACGCTGCATGTGGATGCCGGCGCCGCCAAGGCGCTGCGGGGCGGCGCAAGCCTGCTCCCGGCCGGGGTGAAGCGGGTGGAAGGCACCTTCTCGCAGGGCGATGCCGTGATCATTCGCGATCCCTCCGGCGCCGAAGTCGGCCGCGGCCTGGTGGCCTACGATATCGGCGAAGCCGCCCAGATCGCCGGCAAGAAGAGCCGCAGCATCGAGGATATCCTCGGCTGGGCCGGCCCGAGCGAGATGATCCATCGCGACGACATGGCGCTGTTCAGCCGCTTTGAGGACCTCAGCACCGTGACGGTGGAGTAGGGCGGTGATCTCGCACACCTTCCTCGGCGTCCGTGATTTCGACACGGCCTTCCGCTTCTACGAGGCGGTGCTCGGGGAACTCGGACTGGTGCTGCGCTTTCGCGAGGACGAACCTCCCAATCAACGCTCCAATCAACGCTCCAATCAACGCTCTTGGGCAGGCTGGATCAGGCCGGGCGCCTCGCGCCCGATCTTCCTGATCGGGCGGCCCTTTGATGGGCAGGCGCCGGCGCCTGGCAACGGTCCGATGATCGCGCTGCTGGCTCCCGATCGGCCGGCGGTTGAGCGGGCCTGGCAAGCAGCCCTTAACCATGGCGGCACGAGCGAGGGTGCACCCGGGCTGCGGCCCGAGTATCATGTCCATTATTACGGTGCCTATTTCCGCGATCTCGACGGCAACAAGCTCTGCGTATGCTGCCACGACGCCGTTGTGGAAGAATAGGCCTCCCACCTCGTTCAAGGACAGTTCATGCTCCGTCTCTGCACGCTTTTCGCCCCCCTGGCCATGCTGGGCGCCTGTTCCACGACGCCGCCAAAGGTGGAGACGGTGACGCGCGGGCTGGAGCGGCCTCTCGTGGCCTGCCGCACCCAGCAGCATGTCGGCACGCTGCATGCCTCCGGGGAGAAGTTCCAGCGCGAGTTCGACAACCACATGGCCGATGGCCGTTGCCGCCGCTTCACGGCCGGGCAGAAGGTGCGCGACCGCACCAAGACCAGCTTCGTCGACCCGGGCAACGGCGTGCGCTACTATATCTACCAGGGCGGCTGAGGCTGCCGTCTGCGCCATCAGGCAAAACAATGGGCGGCCCCGCAGACCAGGTCGTGAGCCTTTATGAAGCCCACGCCGGTGCCTGGGACGAATTGCGGCGCCGCCATTTTCCCGAAATCACCTGGCTCGATCGCTTTCAGGCGCTTCTGCCTGCCGAGAGAGCGTCGGTCCTCGATATCGGCTGTGGAGCCGGTGAACCGATCGCCCGCCATTGTATCGAACGGGGGCATCGGGTCACCGGCCTGGATGCCGCTCCGTCCCTGGTCGAACTCTGCAAGGCGCGCTTCCCGGCCCATGATTGGCTGGTTGGGGACATGCGAACATTGGCGCTCGGGCGGACTTTCGACGGCATCATCGCCTGGAACAGCTTTTTCCATCTGCCTCCGGAAGACCAGCGGGGCATGTTCCCGATCTTCCGCCGCCATTCGAATCCGAAGGCGGCACTGATCTTCACCAGCGGCACCGGGCGTGGCGAGGCAATCGGCGCCTTCCAGGGCGCGCCGCTCTATCACGGCAGCCTGGACCCGGGAGACTATCGCGGGCTGCTGGAGACCAATGGCTTTGATATCGTCTCACATATGGTGGAGGATCCCGATTGCGGCGGGTCGACAATCTGGTTCGCCCGGCTCGCCTGAACCGGTATTTAGCTTTTGAAGCCATATTCCCGGATGGCCGCCGCTGCTTTGATACGGGGCGAGAAGCGTGAGCAACATCGACACCTCCCAGGATGATCTGGCGCTGGGTCGGACGATCCGTTCGCGGTCCGGCATCGGCAGCGTGGCGGAGGTCGTGCAGCATGCCTCTCTCTTATGCCGCAGGCTCGCCTCCGACGGTCCCGGTCTGGTGCTGGTCGAGAGCGGCCGCAAGATCATCCGCAGCGGTGATGTGGAGCTGACGGCATCCGTCGGCCAGGTGGTGCTCGTGCCGGATGGCTGCGACTTCGACGTGATCAACGAGCCGGCCGCCGATGGCCCCTATCGCGCCCTTGCCCTGAATTTCGCTCCCGGTCTCGCTCGTGAATTCCAGGCCGGCGGCGCACCGCCCCTCCGCAGGATTGAGGTTCTCACTGATTCGCCGGCCGCGTTCCGGCTGGCCTGTGACGTAGCCATCCGAGCCATCGCGGATCGGGATGCCTTGCCTGAGCCGGTGGCCGCTGCCCGTGTCCGCGAGATACTGCTCTGGCTCGACGGCTTCGGCTATCGCTTCGAGCAGCCTGGCGGCGACGATCTCGTGGTGCGTCTGCGCCGGATGCTGGTGGCCGAGCCTGCCCGTTCATGGCGCGCGGCCCCTGTCGCCTCTTCGATCGGCATGAGCGAGCCGAGCCTGCGCCGCCATCTCGCGGAACGAGGCACCAGCTTCACCGACCTGCTCATCGATGTCCGCATGACGGCGGCGCTCTATCTGCTGCAGTCGACAGACCAGCCGGTCACGCAGATTGCCCTCGATGTCGGCTATGAGTCGGCGTCGCGCTTTTCCGTGCGGTTTCGCAATCGCTTTGGTTTTGCGCCCAGTGAGATCAGGGGGCATCATCGCGACTTTGAGCGAAACGGCACGAAATTTGAGCTGGACGGCGCTGCCGCGATCATAGCGGGATGACAGGATGGCTTCCCTGAACGAAGGAAGCTTGATCATGAAACACATCCTGGCCGGCGCCTTGGCGCTGGGACTGGCCGCGACCCAGCCGGCCTCAGCTTTTGAACTGACCAGCACCGACATTGGCGAGGGCGCTACCCTCACCAAGGCACAGGTGTCCAATGTCTTTGGCTGTTCGGGCGGAAACGTCTCGCCCGCTTTGAGCTGGAAGGATCCGCCTGAAGGCACCAAGAGCTATGCGGTGACGCTCTACGATCCCGACGCGCCGACGGGGTCGGGCTGGTGGCACTGGATCGTGTTCGACATCCCGGCCTCGGCGACATCCCTGCAGTCTGGCGCTGGGGATGGCAAGTCGCTGCCGTCGGGCGCCGTGCAGGGGCGCAACGATGCGGGCATGCCCGCCTTCATGGGGGCCTGCCCGCCGCCGGGCCCGGCCCATCGTTATATCCTGACGATCACCGCGCTGAAGGTGGCCAAGCTCGATCTGCCCGCCACTGCCAGTGGCGCCATGATCGGCTTCATGGTCCACGCCAATGCCCTGGCCTCGGCCACGCTCACGGCGACCTATGGGCAGTAGAGCGAGCGAGGCACGGCCCTCTTATCCCTTGTTGGCTACCGCCACGCCGAGCGCTGCGATGGCGAGGCCGGCGATCTGGAGGGGCGTGAGCGCCTCTGAGAACATGCCCCAGGCCATCAAGGCGGAGACGCCGGGCACGAGATAGAGCAGGGCCGCGACCTGGGCGACCGCGCCGCGCTTGATCAGTACCATCAGGAGCAGGATGGCGCCGATCGACATGCCGAAGACGGACCAGATCAGGCCCGTCCAGGCGGCGGCGGAGGCCCAGTCGAACTGACCGCTCTCGGTCAGCAGGCCACCGATGACGATCGGCACCATGGCGCCGGCATATTGCACGGCGGTGTTGGTGGCGAGATCGGTCCCGCGACCGCGGCGTTTCTGCCAGATGGTGCCGAGCGTGATCGCCACCATGCCGAGGGTGCAGACGGCGAGCGGCAGGAGCGGAATGCCGCCGTCGCCACCAGCCCCGAGCTTGGGAACCAGGGTCAGTCCCGCGCCGACAGCACCGATGACGATGCCGAGCGCGCGCCTGCCCGAGACTTCTTCCCCAAGCAAGGGCTTGGACAGCAGGCCGGTGAGCAGCGGCTGCAGGCCGGCGATGAGGGCCGATATGCCCGAGGGCAAGCCGTGCGACACCGACCAGAACACGCCGCCGAGATAGAGGCCATGGATCAGAAAACCAGCGACGAGGGCATCCAGCCAGGCCCGGCCGCTCTGGGGCCAAGAGGCACCGCTCCACAACGCATAGAGGCCGAGCAGCAAGCCCGCCGCCACGAAGCGCAGACCGAGAAAGGTCAGGGGCTCGGCGTGTGGCGCTACCAGCCGTGCCGTGACGAAGCCTGTCGACCATAGGGGTACGAACAGGGCCGCCAGCACGGAGGAGGGCAAAGCGGGGCGGTGAGCGGCGGAATCGGCGCTGGACATGATCGCTCTCGAAAAAACAAAAGCCGCCGCCCGGTTGCCCGAACGGCGGCTTTCAAACCTCAGACCCTCAGGCCGCCTTCTTCTTGGCCCGAAGCAGCTTGCGGTTGATCAGCACCTCGGCGATCTGGATCGCGTTGAGCGCGGCACCCTTGCGCAGATTGTCGGAGACCACCCACATGTCCAGGCCGTTCTCCACCGTGATGTCCTCGCGGATGCGCGAGATATAGGTGGCATCCTCGCCGGAAGCCTCGTAGGGCGTGATGTATCCGCCGGGCTCACGCTTGTCGATCACCAGGCAGCCCGGCGCCGAACGCAGGATGTCGCGGGCTTCGTCGGCCGTCACCGGCTTCTCGAACTCGATGTTCACGGCTTCCGAATGGGAGATGAACACTGGCACGCGCACGCAGGTCGCGGTCAGCTTGATCTTGGGGTCGAGGATCTTCTTGGTCTCGGCCACCATCTTCCACTCTTCCTTCGTGTACCCGTCCTCCATGAAGACATCGATATGCGGGATCACGTTGAAGGCGATGCGCTTGGGGAACTTCTTGGTTTCGATCGCACCGTTGACATAAATAGCCTTGGTCTGGGCGAAGAGCTCGTCGAGACCCTCCTTGCCCGCGCCGGAGACCGACTGGTAGGTGGCGACGACGACGCGCTTGATACCGAAGCGATCATGCAGGGGCTTCAGCGCCACCACGAGCTGGGCGGTGGAGCAGTTGGGATTGGCGATGATGTTCTTCTTGGTAAAGCCGACGATGGCGTCGGCATTCACTTCCGGAACGATCAGCGGCACGTCGGCGTCGTAGCGCCAGGCTGAGGAGTTGTCGATGACGACGCAGCCCTGCGCGCCGATCTTCGGCGACCATTCCTTGGACACGTCGCCGCCGGCCGACATCAGGGCGATGTCGGTATCGGAGAAGTCATAGGTCGCAAGGTCCCGCGTTTTCAGCGTTTTGTCGCCATACGAAACTTCCGTGCCCAGGCTGCGGCGCGAAGCCAGTGCAACCACCTCATCGGCGGGGAATGCCCGCTCGGCCAGAATGTTCAGCATTTCGCGGCCCACATTGCCTGTGGCGCCCACGACGGCGACCTTGTAACCCACTGTCTTAAGTCCTTCTCCGTGAATTGTCGGATGTACAACCGATCCCATATGGGGACGGCGCGCTGGAATATCATTGTGCGCCGCCGCATGCAATTGAACGTTTAATGTTCTGCCTTCGTGGTTCGGAGCAAGATTGCGCCAAACACGGCCGAGAGGATCGAGCCCAGCAGCACGCCGATCTTGGTTTCGTCGAGCAGGGTGGGCGCATTGGCGTAGGCGAGGCCACCGATGAACAGGCTCATGGTGAAACCGATGCCGCAGAGCAGTGCCACGCCATAGAGATGGCGCCAATTGGCGTTGGCCGGCAGTTCGGCCCAGTTCATCCGGATGGCGAAGGCTGCGAAGATGAAGACGCCGATCTGCTTGCCGACGAACAGACCGAGCGTGACACCGAGGGTGACCGGATCGGCGAGACTGCCGAGTGACAGGCCGCCGAGGGCGACACCGGCATTGGCGAAGCCGAAGATCGGTACGATCAGATAGGTCACCCAGGGGTGCAGCCCGTGCTCGAGCTTGTGCAGCGGGGTGTGGTCGTGTTCATGCCCGCCCTTGCGGCGCAGGGGAATGGTGAAGGCCAGGGCCACGCCGGCTAAGGTGGCGTGCACGCCCGACAGATAGGTCAACACCCACAACACGGCGCCGAGCGCAAGATAGGCGGGCAGGAAGGTGACGCCGCGCCGGTTCATGATGGCAAGCACCACCAAGATTGCGAACGCGCCGTTGAGCATCCAGATGTTGAGCGAGGCGGTATAGAACACCGCGATGATCACCACCGCGCCGAGGTCGTCGATGATGGCCAGCGCGGTCAGGAAGATCTTCAGCGAGGCCGGCACGCGCGGGCCGAGCAAAGCGAGCACGCCGAGGGCGAAGGCGATATCGGTGGCGGAGGGGATGGCCCAGCCCTGCAGCGTGCCTTCGGCCCGCCAGTTGACCGCCACGAAGATCAGGGCCGGCACCACCATGCCGCCGATCGCCGCGATGCCCGGCAGGGCCCGTCGCGGCCAGCTCGACAATTGGCCGTCCAGCACCTCGCGTTTGATCTCCAGGCCGACCAGCAGGAAGAACAGGGCCATCAGCCCGTCATTGATCCAGTGCAGCAGGCTGAGGCCGCCGACATAGCGATGGAGCGTGTGGAAATAGGCTTCGCCCAGCGGTGAATTGGCCACGATCAAGGCAAGCGCCGCCACCGCCATCAGGATGATGCCGCCGGCCGCCTCGGTGGCGAGGAAGCTCCTGAGAAAGGATGGGCGGCGGGTCTGAGGCATGAATCAGGGTCCTTACAGTTCGGGAAACCCGTCTCAGGCTGCGCATTTCCCAGGAATCGTCGGAGTATCCTGAAAGGGTAGAAAAAACCCGCCGCAATTGACAGCGTTTTCGGGAGGGTTCGGTGTGACGGTCTTCAGACCGGCATTTGCAAATCGGATATCCCGCACAGGGCGTCCATTGGTGCGCGCGATGCCGGTCCAAAGACCGGCCCACTGCATTTCTATGCCCTATTCGGCGAAGAATGCCTGCGATCCTTAGGGAACAGCACCCTCGCCGCGTCATTTTTGCAACAAAATCCAGCCATTTTGGCAGGGCCCAATTCCTGCAACGTGAAATTGCAGCCGTGACTGTCTTCATCGATGTTTCGGCCTTGAAATGGGAATGCTTTGAAATGGACCTCACCAGACGTGCCACCCTGCAACTGGCCGGAACGGCCTGTGCGAGCCTGGCGAGCGGATGGGGCAGCGCCCTGGCGGCGACGGATGCCTTTGGCCCGGAGACGGTGATCGCCAAGGCGAGGGAGTTGGCGGGCAAGCCCTATGTCGGCCCGGGCGAAGCCCTGCCGGAGAGCCTGAAGGGGCTGAGCTATGACGATTTCCGCCGCATCAATTTTCGCACCGACCGCACCCTGCTGCGGGATGGCGGCTCGAATTTCGGCCTGCAGCTTTTCCATCGCGGCAGCATCTTCAAGCATCAGGCCCGGGTGAATCTGGTGGCCAATGGTGTGGTCACGCCCTTGTTCTATTCGCCCGATCTGTTCGATTTCGGTGACAGGGGACCGCCTCAGGGCCTGCCGACCTCGCTGGGCTTTGCCGGCATCCGCCTGCTTTATCCGCTCAATCACAGCGGCAAGATGGATGAACTCGCCGCCTTCCTGGGCGCCAGCTATTTCCGCTTCCTCGGCAAGGGCCAGCATTACGGTCTGTCTGCACGCGGTCTTTCGCTGGGTTCGGGCGGACCGGGGAAGAATTTCCCGATTTCGTCGAATTCTGGGTCGAGACTCCGGCAGCGGGCCAGGGCAGCATCGCCGTGCATGCCCTGCTGGACGGCCCCTCCGTCACCGGCGCCTATCGCTTTACCTTCGAACCGGGTACCGGCGACGACGTTGCGGTGCAGGCCACGCTCTTCGCACGCAAGGACCTCAAGGAGATGGGCCTGGCGCCGCTGACCTCAATGTTCCTTTATGGCGAAAATACCCTAAATCGCCCGCGGGATTTCCGCCCCGAAGTGCATGATTCCGATGGCCTGGCCATCCAGTCCGAGGGCGGGGAATGGTTGTGGCGCCCGCTGCGCAATCCCACGCGCAATTCCGTCGCCAATTTCTTTTCCAAGGACATCAAGGGCTTCGGCCTGATCCAGCGTGACCGCGCCTTCGGCAACTATCAGGATCTCGAGGCCCTCTACGACAAGCGCCCCGGCTATTGGGTCGAGATGAAGAACCGGCTCGGGCAGGGGCGCGTGGTGCTGGTGGAACTGCATTCGAACGCCGAGACCGACGACAATGTCGTGGCTTCCTGGGTGCCGGACATCCAGCCCAAGGCCGGCAGCGAGACGCAGATTTCCTATGTCATCCATGCCGTCTCGAGCCCGCTGCACCAGGGCGGCCAAGTCTACGCCACGTTCGAGACCCACAATGCCGCCGCCACCACGGTCGGCAAGCCCAACGTCACCCGCTTCCTGATCGATTTCGTCGGCGACCGGCTTGGAGATGTCGCCCTCGACGTCAGCAAGGTCGAACTGGTGATCTGGGGCTCCAGCGGCACGGTGTCGAACCCGGTGGTGGTGGCCAATCCCGCCATTAACGGCGTACGCGCCAGCTTCGATGCCGAGCCGCCGCCCGGCGAAGATATCGACCTGCGCGCCTTCCTGCGTCTGGGCTCGGAGACGCTGACGGAAACCTGGACCTACCGGCTCGATTCGGCGCAGCCAGCGTGATGGAGTGGAGCGCGGACACGCTGCGCGGGTGAAGAAGAGGCGGACAAGATGTCCGCGCTCCGAGGGGCACCAAATTTACGCCGTATAAACCATCCCGGTAACTTCCGGTTCCGATGGGGGAAGGGGAGGCTCATGTCCCGGGTGCGCGGACGTCTCGTCCACCTCTTGGAAACGCTGCACATGGTGGGAAAACGGCACAAAAAGACCGCCGCCCAACCGCGAATAGGCGCTGCCTTGCCATAAACCGGCCCTTAACCCGCCTTGCCTAGCGTGAGCCTGGGCTAGTGGTGTTGCGTTCCCGTCAGATTTCCGTGAGGACATCTCGATCCGATCCGGATTGCCGCACCTTGCAACTTTGAGGTTACGGCAATGCGGACCATGCGACGCGGCTTTGCACAAAGCTACGCTCTTCCCGACGAACTGAAGAGCATGCTGACGCGCAGGCTGAACGAACTGCTCGGCATGGCGCTGATCGGCCTGTCGGGGCTGGCCGCGATCGCGCTGGCGACCTGGTCGGTGCAGGATGCCAGCTACAACCATGTCGGCGGCGCCCTGCCGATCCGCAACTGGCTCGGCTTTTCCGGTGCCGTCACCGCCGATTTCCTCACCCAGATGTTCGGCATTGCCTCGATCGCGCTGCTGGCGCCGATCGCCTTCCTTGGCTGGCGCCTGCTGGCGCACAAGGCCTTCGATTCCCAGCGCATGCGTCTGATCTGTCTGGTGGGGGGCGTTCTTTTGGCGGCCGGCTTTTTTTCGGGCCTGCCGGTCACCTCGCGCTGGCCGTTGCCCACGGGCCTGGGTGGCGCCGTCGGCGACTGGGTGTTCTATCTGTTCACGCCGCTGTTCTTTGCCGGCAAGTCGGTGATCGGCCAGGCCGTGCTGACGCTGGCGCTCGGCTTCGCTGCCTTCTCCACCCTGGCGATCGCCGCCGGCTTCTTCTTCCAATATCGTGAAGAGGAGCGCCCGGCGCCGGAAATGCCGATGCGCATCCGCGGCCAGCCGCGCCGCATGAGCGAGGAGGAGGACGAGGACGACGAGCGTTCTGCCGTGCTCGGGGCCCTGATGCATTGGGGCCTGATGGCCAAGAGCGCGCTCTTTCGCAAGCGCGTCAAGGTCACGCCCAGCCGGATCGACCGCCAGCGTCTGGATCGCAATGGTCGCGAGCCGCCGATGTACCGTCCCGGCGGCATCTCCGACCTTTTCGCCCGTGTGAAGGCTGCCGCCCATCTGATTGCCCGTCCCGTCTCCGCGCAGGCCGAACCCGAGCCCGCGCGCCGCGAGCCGGCCTTTATGCCTCGCACCGCCCCGCGCGCCGATGCCAGGCGCCCGCATGAGGCTGTTTCGCTTGACGGCGAGGAATTGCCCGAGGCGATCGATCAATATTCCGGCAGCCAGCCGAACTATCGGCCCTATGACGACGACGACGATCTGCCGCCGTTGCAGCCGCAGCGCCGGCCCCTGATCAGCGCCGAGGAAGCCGCGCGCCGGATCGAGCCCGCGATCACCACGACGCGGGTAGCGCAGCCGAGCGCGGCGGTGAAGCCGGGCAAGCGCCTGATGCGCGAGAGCGAGCCCGACTTTCCTTTCGAGCATCGCTACGAACTGCCGCCGCTATCCCTGCTGAGCGAGCCGCGCAAGCAGAGCGGCGTCGGCGTCTCCCAGGAAGCGTTGGAGCAGAATGCCCGCCTGCTCGAGGGCGTGCTGGAGGATTTCGGCGTACGCGGCGAAATCATCAATGTGCGCCCCGGGCCGGTGGTGACGCTCTATGAGCTCGAGCCCGCCGCCGGCATCAAGGCTGCGCGCGTGATCGGCCTCGCCGACGACATTGCCCGCTCGATGTCGGCGCTGTCGGCCCGCGTCGCCGTGGTGCCTGGCCGCAACGTCATCGGCATCGAGCTGCCCAATTCGAAGCGCGAAATGGTGTATTTCCGTGAGCTTCTGGCCTCGGAAGACTTCGAGAGGTCGAAGTTCAAGCTGGCGCTGGCGCTGGGCAAGACCATCGGCGGCGAGCCGGTGATGGCTCAGCTTGAGAAGATGCCCCATCTGCTGGTGGCCGGCACCACCGGCTCGGGCAAGTCGGTCGCCATCAACACCATGATCCTGTCGCTGCTCTACCGGTTGAAGCCGGAGGAGTGCCGCATGATCATGGTCGATCCCAAGATGCTCGAACTCTCCATCTATGACGGCATCCCCCATCTGCTGGCGCCCGTCGTCACCGACATGAAGAAGGTGGTGCTCGCGCTCAAATGGGCAGTGCGCGAGATGGAAGAGCGCTACAAGAAGATGGCCAAGCTCGGCGTGCGCAACATCGACGGCTATAATCAGCGTGCCGCCGAGGCCAAGGCCAAGGGCGAGACGGTGCTGCGCACGGTGCAGACCGGCTTCGACAAGGAGACGGGCCAGGCCCTTTACGAACAGGAGGAGATGGACCTCTCGCCGGTGCCCTATATCGTCATCATCGTCGACGAAATGGCCGACCTGATGATCCAGGAGGGCAAGAACGTCGAAGGGTCGATCCAGCGTTTGGCCCAGATGGCGCGCGCCGCCGGCATCCATCTGATCATGGCGACGCAGCGCCCGTCGGTCGACGTCATCACCGGCACGATCAAGGCCAACTTCCCCACCCGCATTTCCTTCCAGCTCGCCAGCAAGATCGACAGCCGCACCATCATAAGCGAGCAGGGCGCCGAGCAGCTCCTCGGCCAGGGCGACATGCTGCACATGGCCGGCGGTGGGCGTATCTCGCGCGTGCACGGCCCCTTCGTCTCCGACGAGGAGGTGGAGAAGGTAGTCACCCATCTCAAGGCCCAGGGCCGGCCTGACTATCTCGACTCCGTCACCGCCGACGAGGACGATTCAGGCGACGACGATGCCGCCGACGGTGCCGTGTTCGACAAGACCGCGATGGGTGCCGAAGAGGGCGGCGATCTCTACGACCAGGCGCTCAAGGTGGTGATGCGCGACAAGAAGTGCTCGACCTCCTACATCCAGCGCCGCCTGCAGATCGGCTACAACCGCGCCGCCTCGCTGGTGGAACGCATGGAGAAGGAAGGCATCGTCGGCCCGGCCAACCACGCCGGCAAGCGCGAGATCCTGGTCTACAGCCGTGACGTGCGGAACGGCGAGGAGGAAGCCGGGGAGGAAGAGGAATAGGAGGCCGGTGCACGGGGTATCACGGCAACCGGATTGCATGTGGCGAAGCCCGTTCCTCCGATCCGCACCGCAGCGATTCCAGGAACGGGCACGATGCCCGTATACCGGGAGGGATGGCGCGACCAGCCTTATTCGTTTCGGCTGACAGGCCTGGAATCGCAAGCCCCCCAGAGGAGGCTAGCCACCAGATCGAACGGCGCCCTGTATCCCGGGGAACCTGAGCATGGCGCAATCGCCAAATCCTGCTTGACCTGAGTCGATTGGCCTGCTGCCGTCGCGATATGAAATTCGACGGCGGGAGGCGCGGCGGTTGGGCATTCTTTCTCGGATTTTCGGGCGCGGCGCGGCAAAACCCGCCATGGAGGTTGAGGCGGAGGCAGATGACGAACCTTGGCTCGTCAATGCCTATGCCACTTTGCGCGAATTGCCGCCGCTCGACTTTCCGCATCAGCTGATCAACCGGCGCGACCTGTCCGATCCCGAGATGGCCGGCCATCTCGAAGGTTTTGCCGGCTATGTCCTCGGCCGCGGCGATGGCAGGATGACGGCGCTGCGCTATCACCTGTGGCGCCATATCCAGCGTGTGCGCAACCAGGCGAGCTTCACCGTTGCCGATGACGACTTGCCGGCGATGGGGAACTGGGCGCGTCGGGCCAATGCCGTGCTGTTCCTGCCCGACGGCTCGGTGTGTACACCCGAAATGGATGTTCTGATGGCGGCCGATGGCGACGCCGATGTGGATGCTGCCTTGCCCTATCCACCCGATGCGTTGGAGCGTCGGGCACGCACGCTTGCGGGGCTGGATGGCTTTACCCCCAAGCCCCCCGGCGGCATGCCGCCCGCTCTCGGCGTTGGGGAATATGCGCAGCGGCCGGCGAGCGAGGTTCTGCAACGCGCCCTTGCCTTGGTCTGCGTGGCGGTACAGGGCGAGTCGGTCGGCGCCGGCCAGGGGAGCTTGCTGGCCCAGTTGCGTGAGCGCAATCCCGCCGGCATCGCGGCACTGACCCCAAAGGAAACGGCCTTCATCAAGGCTGCCGAGCCCGACCGTGAGGCGGCCATGGCCATGAGCTGGCGCTACGAGGCCCTCAACGTGCTGGCCTGGGCCCTGTCGCTCGAGGGCGCGGAACTTGGCCCGGCCGACCGGCCGGCTGATGCCGCTGCCCTGTCGCAAACGATGCTGGAGGCGGCGCATGACGATGCCCTACCTGGACGTGCCAGCCTGCGGCCGGCCGAAGCGATACTCGAGGCACTCGATCTGACCTGGCGCCAGCACTGGATCGTCAGGCAGGCCCAGCAGAGTGGCACCGCCGTGGCGGGCCTCAACGCCGACATCGTGATGGAACGCCATTTCGCCCTCAATTGGCTGACCGGCTTTCATAATCCGCCCGGTACGGCCTGGGACGATACGGATACGCCCACCTGAGGGGAAGGGATGCCCGGGCACCCGGAAAACGCCGTCACCCCGTCCTGTCGATGTCGCGCCGCAGCACGATCGCGGTGGTGAGGTCGTCGACCTCCTCGAGCAATGCGACGCTGTCGCGGATGGTGTTGAGGCGGCCGATCGAGGGGGCCTCGACCTCGACGACGAGGTCGAGCTGGCCGCCGATCGAGGAGACGCGCCTGACCTCCGGATAGGCGGCGAGCTGGTCGAGCACGCGGGGGGCGGGGGTTCGCACCAGGTTGATCATCAGGAAGGCGCCGACCGTGCCCTCGTCGAGCGAGCCGACATCGGCGCGGTAGCCGCGGATGATGCCGGCCTTTTCCAGCATCAGCACGCGCTCGCTGGTGGCGCTGCGTGACAGCCCGATGCGGCCCGCCAGGGTTTTCAGCGGAATCTTGGCATCGCGCGTCAGGATGCTGAGAATGGCGCGGTCTTTGTCGTCGAGATCCTTCATCGCGGCCTTTCATAGCCGCCGACGGATTGCCGGTCAAAGCCGGCAAACGTCCGGTCGAACCGGCCGATAAACGGATGCCTCGCCGGACGGTCCGGGTGAAGCTTGGCGCCATCGTAGCCTCGCCGAAAAGCTGTTTCCATGACCGATCTCACTCATCCCGCGCCCTCCCTGTCTCCAGCCGAGGCGCAAGCGATCGCGCGGGACATTTTTGGCGTCGAGGGAGACATCAGCCCTCTCGCCAGCGAGCGCGACCAGAATTTCCGCATCGTCGTGCCGGGCGAGCCGGGCTTCGTGCTCAAGATCGTCAATGCGAGCGAGCCGCAGGAGCAGAGCGACTTCCAGACCGCCCTGCTCGAGCATCTCGCCGAGCATGCGCCGGGTCTCTCCGTGCCTCGGCTCAAGCGCACGCGTGGCGGAAAAGCCCTTGCCGAAATTGAGGCTGAAGGCGGTCCGTTCCGGGCGCGCATGGTGCATTGGCAGCTCGGCGAGCCGCTTGCCAAGGCGGAGCGTACGCTCGAGACCCTCGCCGATCTCGGGCGCGTGCTCGGTGAGCTCGACCGCGCCATGCAGGGCTTCATCCATCCTGGCGCGCTCCGGACCTTCGAGTGGGACATTCGTACGGCGGGCCAGTCGCGCCAGCGCCTCGATTTCGTCATCGATCCTGAAAAGCGGGCCTTGCTGACCCGCTTCCTCGACCGTTTCGACGCGAAGGTGGCGCCGAGCCTGCCGGCCCTGCGCGCCGCCGTCATCCACAACGACGCCAATGACTGGAACGTGCTTGTCGATGCAGATGGCTCGGGCCGCGTCGCCGGGCTGATCGATTTCGGTGATGCCCTGCATTCCCTGCTGATCGCGGAAGTCGCCGTCGCCTGCGCCTATTCGATCCTCGATCTTCCCGATCCGATCGGGGCCGCCGCCGCCATCGTCGCCGGCTTCCACGGCGCCTATCCGTTGCAGGAGCAGGAGATCGACGTCCTCTTCGACCTGATCGCCATGCGCCTCGCCACCAGTGTGACGATGTCGGCCCAGCGTCACGACAAGGTCGCGGACAATCCCTATCTCACCGTCAGCGAAGCCCCGGCCTGGGCGCTGCTGCAGCGGCTCGATGCCATCAACCCGGTCTTCGCGACCGCGATCCTGCGCCAGGCCTGCGGCTTTGATGCCGTGCCGGGCTCCAGGGCCGCGATCGGCTGGATCCGCGCCGAGGCCAAGCGCTTCCGCTCCGTCCTGTCGCAGCATCCGGCCCGGATGCGTAAGGGGCTGGTGCCTTATGGCGACCCGGCCAATCCCATGACCGTGGCCTCGGCGGCCGAAGAGCCGGGGAAGGCGACAGCCTGGTGGGATGCACATTGCCAGAGCGAGGGCATCGATCTCGGCATCGGTCCCTGGGGCGAAGAACGCACCGTCTACACCAGCCCGATGTTCGAATCCCGCCTGATAGCGGGCACGCGGCGCACGCGCCATCTCGGCCTCGATCTCTTCCTGCCTGCCGGCACCAAGCTGTTCACGCCCCTCGCCGCGACGGTGAAGGAAGTCGTGATCGAGACCGAGGCGCTCGGCTATGGCTGTCTGATCAAGCTCGAACATCGGCCGGAGGGCTGCCCGCCCTTCGTCAGCCTCTGGGGTCATCTGGCCCATGAGGCGGTCGGGCGCCTTGAGCCGGGCGACCGCCTGGAAGCCGGCGACCTCGTCGGTGAAATGGGTGCACCGAGCGAGAATGGCGGCTGGGCGCCGCATCTGCACCTGCAGCTTTCAACCGCGACCGGTCTCACGGCCACCGAGATCCTCGGCGTCGGCGAAGCGCCCTATCTGCCTGTATGGGCCGAGCTATTCCCTGATCCGGCCGATTTCGCCGGTGTACCGCCCGAGACCTTCCACCAGAGCGGCCGCAGCCGCGAGGCGATCGTGGCCGAGCGCAAGCGCGGGCTGCTGCCCAACCTCTCGATCTCTTATCAGGAGCCGATCAAGTTCGTGCGCGGCGAGGGCGTTTGGCTGATCGACGATCGCGGCCGGGCCTATCTCGACTGCTTCAACAATGTCTGCCATCTCGGCCACGCCCATCCCGAGGTGGTGGAGGCTCTGGCGCGGCAGGCTGGAATCCTCAACACCAATACGCGCTATCTGCACGACAACATTGTTGCTTATGCCGAAAGGCTCACCGCCACGCTGCCCGGCGACCTGACGGTGGCGAGCTTTGCCTGCACCGGCAGCGAGGCCAACAGCCTGATGCTGCGCATGGCCCGCACCCATACCGGCCGGGACGAGGCGATCGTGCTGGACTGGGCCTATCATGGCACCACCCAGGCCCTGATCGACCTCAGCCCCTACAAGTACAAGCGCAAGGGCGGCGAGGGCCGCAAGGCGCATGTCTTCGAGGCGGCCATCCCCGACAGCTATCGTGCCCCGGCGGACTGGCCGGTGGAGGAGATCGCCAGCCGCTATGCGCAGAGCGTGGCCGAGCAGATAGATGAGATGAAGCGGCAGGGCAAGGCGCCCGGCCTGTTCATGGCCGAGTCCATCCCCAGCGTCGCCGGCCAGGTCTTCCTGCCGGAGGGCTATCTGAAGCAGGTCTACGCCATGGTGCGGGCGGCCGGAGGCCTGTGCGTCGCCGACGAGGTGCAGGTCGGCTTCGGGCGCGTCGGCAGCCATTGGTGGGCCTTCGAGCTGCAGGACGTGGTGCCCGACATCGTCACCATGGGTAAGCCGATCGGCAACGGCCACCCAATGGCCGCTGTGGTGACGACCAAGGACGTCGCCGCCTCCTTCAACAACGGCATGGAATATTTCAACACCTTCGGCGGCAATCCGGTTTCCTGTGCCGTCGGTCTTGCCGTGCTCGACGTGATCGAGCGTGAGGATCTGCGCGCCAATGCGCTCGGGATGGGCGACTATCTCCTGGCCCGTTTCCGCAAACTGCAGGAGCGGTACGAGATCATCGGCGACGTGCGCGGGCAGGGGCTCTTCCTCGGCATCGAGCTGGTCACCGACTGCAAAACCAAGGAGCCGGCGACCGAATTCGCACGGGCTGTCAACAACGGCGCGCGCCGGCGCGGCGTGCTGATGGGCACCGAGGGGCCGCATGACAACGTCCTCAAGCTGCGCCCGCCAATGATCTTCGCCAAGGCCGATGCCGATCTGCTCATGGAGGTCCTGGAAGAGACCTTCGAGGAGGTAGCGGCGCGGAGATAGGGGAGAAGGCTTTTGTCAACCGCTATCCGACACCAAGACGACCCGGATGCCTCGAATGTATTCGGGAAAAACCAGAGAGAGGATACCTGCCATGAAGACCAAGACGCTCGCGACACTGCTCGCCGGCGCGGCTATGATCGCCGTCACCGCCACGGCCCAGGCCGATCCCGTGAAGGTCGGTATCGCTGCCGAACCCTACCCGCCGATCGCCTATAAGAATGCCTCGGGCGAGTGGGAAGGCTTTGCGCTCGACTATGCCAAGGCGGTGTGCAAGACCGCGAAGCTCGACTGCCAGATCACGCCCATGGCCTGGGACGGCATGATGCCGGCTCTGCAGGCCGGCAAGATCGATGTGATCTGGGGCTCGATGTCGATCACCCCGGAGCGCCAGAAGCAGATCGCCTTCACCCTTCCGATCTACAACACACCATCCGTGTTCATCGGCAACAAGGCCGACAAGTTCGACTTCGGCTCCGGCGGCCTCGCCGGCAAGAGCATCGGCGCGCAGGTGAGCACCATCCATGCCGCCTATATCGAGAAAGCCCATCCGGAGGCGACCCTGAAGGTCTACAGCCAGCAGGATACCGCCAATTCGGACCTGGCGGCCGGGCGCATCGACCTGATCATCGGCGATGCCGTGGGCATGCAGGGCTTCCTCACAAGCTCTGACGGTGCCTGCTGCGAGGTCAAGGACTTCCCCAAGGATCCGAGCTTCGATACCGGCATCGGCGGCGGCATGCGCAAGGACGACACCAAGCTGAAGGCGGCCTTCGACGACGCCATCCGCGCCATCTACAAGAATGGCGAATTCGAACCGATGGCCAAGAAATATTTCAAGTTCGAGGTTGGCACGCCGCCGAAGTGAAATAGAGACACCATTATTCCCGGATACGCGGGTGTCACGGCATGCATGGTGCTGCGATGTCCGCGCATCCGGGAATCTTCCTTCCTCTCATCCCTCGGCGGCGGTGCGCGCCGCCTTGAAGATGGCGGCCTGCTGTCGCAGGCAGGGTGAGCCGGGCGTGTGGCGCGAGGGCAGCATCCAGGAGCCGCCGACGGCGACGATGTTGCGCACCGCGCCATAGGCCGGCAGCAGGGTCGTATCGATGCCGCCGGTGGTGACGAAGCCCGCGCCCTCGAAGATGTTGGCGTAGTCAGCCAGCACGGCAGGGCCGTTGGAGGCCTCCGAGGGATAATATTTCATCAGCGTATAGCCATATTCGTAGGCCTGCATCGTCTCCGAGGCCGTCTGCACGCCGGGGATATGCGGGAGGCCACTGCCCGCCACCAGCGCTTGAAGAGCGGGCGTGAGGCCGGGGCTGACCGTGAAATCCGCGCCGGCGTCGAGGGCGAGGCGCACATGGCTCGCCAGCAGCATGGTGCCGGCACCGAACAGACAATGGGGATGGCGTGCCTTGGCCGCCTTGAGCGCTGCTGGGGCCTCAGGCGTCCGGAAAAGGATCTCGATCACTGGCGCACCCGCCGCCACCAGGCCATCGATGTCGGCGAGGCCCTCGTCCGGATCCTTGATCGCCATCACCGGCAGGATCGGGGTTTCGGCGAGGCAGGCCCGCAATTCGGCAATGGTCGTCATCTTTCCTCCAGACCTGTTTTTTTCAAACTCGACAGCATCGCCTCCACCTCGGTCCGGTCGGGCGTGCCCAGCCGCCCGCCGAAGCTGCGGCATTTCAGGGCGGCGGCGACATTGGCGAAGGCGATGGCGCGTGGGATGTCGGTGCCCTCGGCGATAGCGAGAGTGAAGGCGCCGTGGAAGACGTCGCCAGCCGCCAGCGTGTCAACCGCATCAACCGCAGGTGGGCGCAACTGCTCGATCCGGTCACTTTCGCGATCGAGCCAGAAGCAGCCCTCCGGGCCGGCGGTGACGGCGAGGAATCCGCCAAAACGTCCGGCCAGCGCGCGCAGGGCCTCACTGGGGCTCGAAGCACCACTTAGCGCCAGCGCTGCCGGTTCGGAGAAAACGACATGGCTCGCCAGCGCAGCAAGGTCCACCGTCACGGCGGCGGGGCCGGTATCGGCATCGAGCACGGCGGGGCGGCCTGCGGCGCGTGCGGCTTTCAGCACGGCGGCCGCGCCTTCGGGCCATCGTATGTCGACGAGGGCGGCATCTGCGCGGGCGACCAGTTCGAGCGGTAGCCAGGACGGATCCTGGCCGAGCGCTGGATCATAATAGGGCACCACCAGCCTCTCACCATGACGGTCGACCAGCACGGTCGAGATCGGCGAGCGTGCGCCTTGCGCCCGACGGATGAAGCGGCAGTCGATGCCCGCTGCGCTGAGATCGGCGACGATACGCTCGCCGATGGCATCATCGCCGACACGCGAGAACAGCGCGCTGTGGCCACCGAGCCTGGCGATCGCGGCGGCGGCGCTGGCGGCCATGCCGTGGGCCACCTCGGTCACCCGGCTGGGCAGGACCTTGCCAGGACCGGTCGGCAGCGTGTCGAGCTGGAAGATCGAATCGAAGGACGAGGCGCCGCAGCACACCACATGCACGACCTTGCCGGCTGAATCGGGCACCCTTGTCTCCCTGCGCGATGAAGCTGTGTCATCGGACGAAGGGGGCCGCGGCGCGGTGTTCGAGCTGATGATCGCATTTGTCATAGCATTGCACCGGCCCGGGACGAAAGGCCACGCACGTAATCGGGCACAGTCAGGCCCGCGACTTTTTCGACCGTGCCCCAGATCGGTCTCGACGCGGGCTAAACGAGGGCATAGAACCGCCAGATGGCCAAGTTCTTCTATATTCTCGTGCCCTTCGCCATCCTGGCGGTTGCCATCGTGCTCGGCCTCGGCCTGCACAACATGCTCAAGGGCGGCGATGGCTGGCGTTCCCAGCGCCTGATGCAACTGCGCGTGCTGCTGCAGGCCGTGGCGATCGTCATCATCATGGCGGCGATCTATTTTGCTCACAAATAAGTGACGGAAATTTTCCTCAGGCCTGTCATGTCCTGAATATAGGCTTCATCTTACATTCAGATTTCGTAACGTAACCTCGGCTCGCGTATTAACCGAGGAACGATTCATGAAGAATTTTTTGAAGATTGCGTTGGCTTCATTGGTAATTGCTGCTCCATTGGCAAGCGCCCAGGCGCAAAATTTCTTTCCACGCGAACAACAGCAGCGTGACTGGAGAGATCATCGTTCCGGCACATGGGGTGGACAACACAGGGGGCCTGACCGTTATCCCAGGGGCTGGGGACCAAATCGCAGGCCTGATGGCGCCGGCTATTACCGCGGCTATCGCGGCTATCGTGACTACCGGCCCGGTTATCGTCGCAACCGCGACGGCTTGTGGTACCCGGCGGCAGCGTTCGCCCTTGGCGCCATTCTTGGCGGTGCTCTGAGCCAATGATCATATCAGGGATACGCGGCGGCCCGAGACTTCGTCGCGTCACCCGCATTGGCCAATGGAATCGCCCGATCAGAGCGCGATATTTCTTCCTTTTCCATGTAATTTTCTGATTCCATGGATAGCGCCGGAAGCATGGTTTCCCGCATTGCGCGGTCGGCGCCGTAAATCTCCCTGCGTTTACGTTTGAGTTACCTCCGCCCCCTACGGTCCGCCCGGCTGGCGCCTGTTGGGGATAACGTGGCGCTGGCAAAAGGCCCGGCCGGATGCTCTCCTGGCCGGGCCACTAACCGGACGGCAGGCGAGTGGGCGACGATTTTAGCCCCGGCGTTTCCCGGTCCCTGGATTGCTTCCTCGCGCTCGCAATGACAATGATCCCTGAAATCGAAACAGTGTCAGGCAAGCGCAATGGTTCGTCTCAACAAGATCTACACCCGTACCGGCGATGACGGCTCCACCGGTCTCGGTACCGGCGAACGCCGGTCCAAGGCCGATCTGAGGGTCGAGGCCTACGGCACGGTTGACGAGGCCAATGCCATGGTCGGCCTTGCCCGCCAATATTCCGGCCGCGAGGATGTCGATGTCGATGCCATGCTCGCCCGCATCCAGAACGATCTGTTCGATCTTGGCGCAGATCTATGCACGCCCGAGGGCGGCGAGAAGGAGATCACCTGGACGCCGCTGCGCATCGTGCAGGCCCAGGTCGACCGGCTGGAGCAGGAGATCGACGCCATGAATGCCGATCTTGCGCCGCTGAAAAGCTTCGTGCTGCCGGGCGGTACGCCCTGCGCCAGTTATCTGCACATGGCCCGCACCGTCAGCCGCAGGGCCGAGCGCGTGATGGTGGCGCTGTCGCAATCGGTGGGCGAGTTGGTTTCCGCCGAGGCACTCGCTTATGTCAACCGCCTCTCCGACCATCTGTTCGTAGCCAGCCGCTACCTCAACCACAAAGCAAGCGGCGACGTGCTCTGGGTACCCGGCGCAAACGGGTGAGCTCCCTTTTACCGCAAGGGGAGAAGGTATTTGCGCCCGCCTCCGTCATGTCCGCGCAATCATTGCGCGTAATTAATCCGGCCCCACCCCATTTCGGCCGGTTTGGCCATCTTTCATTTACCTTGATGAATCATGATCGAGGCCATGAAAAAGTCAGTCCTGCCCGCCCTTGCGCTGCTCGCCCTCTCGGCTCTGCCGGCGTCATCAGCTTCCTTCCAACAGTGCCTTTCAGCCATCGGCGCGCGCGCTGGTGCGGCGGGGGTATCGTCGTCCGTGATCAACCGGCAGTTCAGCGGCCTGCAGCCGGACATGACCGTGATCGATGCGATGAACAAGCAGCCCGAGTTCAAGACACCGATCTGGGACTACATGGCCTCGCTGGTCGATACGCAACGCGTGGCCGACGGCAAGCAGATGCTGGCCAAATATGGTTCGGTGCTTTCGGGCGTGCAGCGGCGCTATGGCGTCGACCCGGCCGTGGTGGTCGCGGTTTGGGGCGTCGAGTCCAACTACGGCGAGAGCAAGGGCACGCGCCCGCTGGTGCAGTCACTGGCCACGCTTTCCTGCTATGCCGGCCGCCGTCAGGCCTATTTCCAGGGTGAGCTCATCGCCACGCTGAAGATCATCCAGCGCGGCGACGTCAATCCCGATCATCTGGTTGGCTCCTGGGCCGGTGCCTTCGGCAATACCCAGTTCATGCCCTCGACCTTCCTGCGCCTCGCCGTGGACGGAGACGGCGACGGACGGCGCGATGTGGTCGATTCCGTGCCCGATGCACTCGCCTCCACCGCCAACTATCTGGCCCGGTCTGGCTGGGCTTCCGGCACGCGCTGGGGCTATGAGGTGCGCCTGCCGCCTGGCTTCAAGGCGGGGCTGGCCGGACGCACCAAGAAGCGCCCGCTCGGCTCCTGGGCCGCGATGGGCGTGACCCGTATCGATGGCGCTCCGCTGCAGGGCGGCAATGCCCGGGCTGCGATCCTGCTGCCGGCCGGACCGGAAGGGCCGGCTTTCGTGGTGTTCCGCAATTTCGATGCGATCTATTCCTACAACGCCGCCGAGTCCTACGCGCTGGCGATCGCTCATCTGTCCGACCGTATCCGGGGTGGAAGCCCCTTCGCAACGCCATGGCCAACCGATGATCCCGGCCTGTCGCGGGCGCAACGCAAGGAACTTCAGGCCCTACTGGCACGCAAGGGCTACGATGTGGGTACGCCCGACGGCTCGATCGGCAACAAGACCATCCAGGCGATACGCGATGTGCAGCGCCGGCTCGGCCTGCCGGTCACCGGCCACCCTGGGCTGAAGGTCCTGACGGCCCTGAAACGGGGTTGATCGCCAAAAAGGGCTATTTTTCCAGGGCATAGTTGCCATCAGCCATTATGATGATTGCGCCTGCGGCATCACTTGCCCTAGAATGTCGCCGAGAAAAGTTGTAGAAACGCATCATGTCAGCGACCACAGTCATTCACTTCGATCGTTCCGCCAAGGCGGCCACGCCGGATGCAGCGCCTTCGCGCGAGCTTCCCTCTCGCGACCACCAGCGCACGGGCTGCCCGTTCCACGACGTGCGTTCGATGCTGCGTGACGTCGGTCTGAGGCCCACCCGCCAGCGCCTGGCGCTGGGCTGGTTGCTGTTCCAGAAGGGCGATCGGCACATCACGGCCGAAATATTGCATGACGAGGCCTCCAAGGCCCGCGTGCCGGTTTCGCTGGCCACCGTCTACAACACACTGCACCAGTTCACGGAAGTCGGTCTGCTGCGCGAATTCGCCGTGGATGGTTCGAAGACCTATTTCGACACCAATGTGCATGAGCACCATCATTACTATGTCGAAGGCGACAATGAGGTGCTCGACATTCCCGGCGAGGTCAACATGGCCGAGATGCCGAAGGTGCCTGATGGTTATGAGGTCGCCCGCGTCGACGTGATCGTGCGCCTGCGCCGCAAGGACTGAGGCATTATCCCTTGATTTTGATGAAAACGGCGCGGCTTGGCCGCGCCGTTTTCGTTTGCGCATGTTTTGGTCATCGCACATCTTCGTTCTGAACGGTGCATTCGGCAAATTGACGGTGTCGCTGCGCTGCAATCAAGCTCGACTGTCGTCTACAAGTGAGCGATCGAACGGAGGGGTGCCGGCGGTGGGTGCATGAATCGCTATCCGATGTTCAATCCGCAACTCCTGAACAGCTTCGTGGCGGTGTGCGACACGGTGAGCTTCACCCGCGCGGCCGAGATCGTGTCGCTGTCGCAGTCCACGGTCAGCCAGCAGATCCGCCGGCTGGAGGAGATGCTGGGCAGGCCCCTGTTCGAGCGCTCCTCGCATCAGGTGCAACTCACCGAAGAGGGCATCAAGATGCTGGGCTATGCCCGGCGCATCATTGCCTTGAACGAGGAGGCGCATGACGCCCTGACGGGCCTGTGGCGCGATGGCGTGCTGCGACTGGGCATGCCCGAGGACTATACGGTGCCCACTGCCGAATTGCTGGCAGCCTTCAGCCGCGAGCACCCGCATTTGCGGCTGGATGTCACCAGCGGGCTGAGTGCGGATCTGCATGGCGCCTATGGGCGCGAGGAGCTCGATCTCATCCTGGTCAAGCAGCGTCGCAGCCAGCCGCCGCGCGCCGCGAGGCCCGAACCCCTGCTGTGGCTGGATAGCCTGGCCCACCCGGCCATCGAGCAGGCCCCGGTGCCGCTGGCGGTCTTCCCGCCCAACGGGCTCTATCGCGAGGAATTATGCCAGGCACTCGACGCTCTCGGCCGGCGCTGGCGGGTCGGCTACAGCAGCGCCAGCCTGGCCGCGCTCACCGCCGCATCCGCCGCCGGCCTCGGCGTCACCCTGTTGCCCGCCGGCTGCCGGCTGCCGAGTCACCGCATATTGGGCGAGGCCGAAGGACTGCAGCCGGTGACCGATTTCGAGCTGGCGCTCTATTTCCGTGACGGCGCTGCCGATGCTGTCATGACCCTGGCGGAGCGGCTGGTCACCTTCTGCGGGTTGGAGGCATAAAGCGCGGAAATCTCCGCTGCCCTCTTGGCATGAAAGGCCTGGCCATTCATTCATGCTCTGCATTCAGGTTCCATCATTGCCGAATCGAATAATCAGCATTGGCAAATGTCGCTGCCAACCGCAGCCGCCCTTTCGTAAATTGGCAGCATAAGCAACCAATCGAGGGCAGGAAATACCGTGGAAAACCAGCAGCAGCCGAGCCGCAGAGCCTTTCTCAGCCAGACCGGAAAACTCACCACCGCCTGGGCGGTCGTCGGCATGGCAGGCGGCAGCGCCATGGCCGCGACAACCGGCACCAGCCGTCCGGCCGGTGAAGCAGGCGCCAGCACGCTGAGCGATCGCCATTATTCTCTCAGCGACGTGCGCCTCGAAGAAGGCTTCGAATATGAGGGCGAGACGGTGATCGGCACCCGCACGGCGCTCTATACGCTGGAGATCAAGGACGGCAAGATCGCTGCCCTGCATGCGGCCGGCGCCAAGCTGGACGATGGCCTGCCGCGTTACCAGGTGCATGGCCAACTCCTGCTGCCGGCGATGCGCGACATGCACATCCACCTCGACAAGACCTTCTATGGCGGCCCCTGGCAGGCCCCGCGCCCGCGCCAAGGCAAGACCATCATGGACATGATCGCGCGGGAGCAGAAATTGCTGCCCAAGCTACTGCCCACCTCGCAGCAGCGTGCCGAAGGGCTGATTGCCTTGTTGCAGTCCAAGGGCAGCACGGTGGCGCGCAGCCATTGCAACATCGATCCGGTCAGCGGGCTCAAGAGCCTGGAACATCTGCAGCGCGCGCTGGAGAACCATCGAAGCGACTTCAGCTGCGAGATCGTCGCCTTCCCCCAGCACGGCCTCCTGCATTCCAAGGTCGACGGCCTGATGCGCGAAGCGATGGGCATGGGCGTGCAATATGTCGGCGGGCTCGACCCGACCAATGTCGACGGCGCCATGGAAAAATCGCTCGACGCCATGTTTCAGATCGCGCTCGATAGCGGCAAGGGCGTGGATATCCATCTGCATGAGACCAGCCCGGCCGGCGTGGCCGCGATCAACTACATGGTCGATACGGTGGAGAAGAACCCGGCGCTCAAGGGCAAGGTCACCATCAGCCATGCCTTCGCCCTCACCACGCTCTCGCCGCAGGCGTTGTCCGAGATTGCCACGCGCTTTGCCGCCCAGGGCATCACTATTGCCTCGACGGTGCCGATCGGCAGCCTGGTGATGCCGCTGCCGCAGCTCAGCGAGAAGGGCGTCTTCGTGATGACCGGCACCGACAGCGTGATCGATCATTGGTCACCCTTCGGCAGCGGCGACATGCTCGAAAAGGCCAATCTCTACGCGCAGCTCTACCATGGCTCGGACGAGTTCCATCTCTCTCGCTCCCTGTCGATCGCCACCGGCGGCGTGCTGCCACTGGATGACAGCGGCAAGCGCGCCTGGCCGAAGGCCGGCGACGACGCGGCCTTCACACTTGTTCCCGCCAGTTGCTCGGCCGAAGCGGTAGCCCGCATGCCGGCGCGTACGGCCACCTTCCACCAGGGCCGCATGGTCTATGGCAGCGTGGGGCAGGCCTGAGCCTCTGCGCGAAAAGCGGCCTTGGCGCCGCGAGGGACTCCGGTTTTGTCATGCCCGGGCTTGTCCCGGGCATCTATTTGCCAGCATCGCAGTTGTTGCGTTTCCCTGAATCGCCGGGTCAAGCCCGGCGATGACAAGGGGCGGCGCTTCAGCTGCCTTTCAGGCTCGCAGGCGCCTTACTTCCCGGCGGGATATACCTTCTTGCCGCCGACCCAGGTTTCCGCGACCTTGGTCTTCCAGATCAACTGGGGATCGACGGCGAAGATGTCCTGGTCGACCAGGATGAAATCGGCCCATTTACCCGGTTCAAGGCTGCCGAGGCTCTTCTCCTGGTGTCCGGCATAGGCGGCGTCCAGGGTGAAGGCGCGGAAGGCCTCCACCCGCGTCATCGCCTGCTCGGCATGCCAGCCGGCGACGGGCTTGCCCTGATGGTCGGTGCGGTTGACGGCCGCGTGCAGGCCGAAGAACGGATTGGCCGATTCCACCGGAAAGTCCGAACCGCCTGCAATCACCGTGCCCTGGTTGAGCACGGTACGCCAGGCATAGGCGCCGCGGATACGCTCGTGACCGACCCTGTCCTCAGCCATGTTCATGTCGGAGGTGGCGTGGGTGGGCTGCATCGAGGCGACGAGCCCGAGGCTCTTGAGGCGCGGCAGGTCGGTGAGCGCCAGCACCTGGGCATGCTCGATGCGGTTGCGCAAATCGCGTCCGCCCACCTTGGCGAAGGCGCCCTCGAAGGCATCGAGCACCTCGCGGTTACCGGCGTCGCCGATGGCATGGACATTGGTCTGGAAGCCGGCCTTCAGCGCCGTCTCGATATCGGCCTGCATCTCCTCGGGCTTGCGGAAGAGCAGGCCACGATTGCCGGGATCGTCGCTATAGGGCTCGATCAGCGCGGCACCGCGGCTGCCCAGCGCGCCATCGGCGTAGAGCTTGACGCTGCGCACGGTCAGCCGGTCCTGCCCATAGCCGAGCAGCGGTCCGCCAGCCGAGACGGTCTTGAAATCCTCCCCGACGCCGCCGACCATGGCATAGATGCGGGCGGTGAGGCGGCCCTCGTCGGCGAAGCGCTTGTACACCGCAATGTCGGCAGCCTCGACGCCGGCGTCATGCGCACCAGTCAGGCCGAGCTTGGCCATATGCGCGAGGGCGGCGGTGAGATTGGCGGTACGATCAGCTTCGGTCTTGGCCGGCAGCACCTTGACGACGAGGTCCATGGCCTTGTCGACCAGTACGCCTGTGGGATTGCCCTCGGCGTCGCGCTCGATACGCCCGCCATCGGGATCCTTGGTATCCTTGGTCACGCCAGCGAGGGCGAGCGCCTTGCCGTTGGCCCAGCCGGCATGGCCGTCGACCCGTTCGAGCCAGACCGGCCGATCCCTGACCACGGCGTCGAGCTCGGCGGCGTTGGGGAAGCGACCGAGCTTCCAGATCACCTGGTTCCAGCCCCCGCCGCGGATCCAGGCCGCCTTGGGATTGGCGCTCGCATAGGCGCTCACCAGCTTGAGGCCGGCCTTGAGGCTGGCAGTCGAGGACAGGTCGATCGTCGTCAGCGTTTCGCCGAGGCCGCCGACATGGCCATGGGCGTCGATCAGGCCCGGCAGCAGCACCTTGCCGCGACCGTCGCGCCTGGCCGCATCGGCATGGGCCTTGGCGAGTTCCTTGCTCGCGCCGGTGGCGATGACCTTGCCGTCCTTACCGAAGACGAGCGCGTCGAAACGGACGAGTTCGCCGTCCCGGATGGTATAACCCCTGATATTTTCAATCAGGACCGACGCAGCCAGCGTCGGCGTGGCCGCCATGGCGGCAGCCGCGACGAGGGTCGCGAAACCGACCTTCCTCATGCCAAATTTCCCCCAGTGTGATTCCCCTCGCAGGGATCATGTTCCATGCGGCGGCAGAGAGGTAAAGGTACCGTGGGGGAAGATCCCGGCCCGCATCGTCTCGCGGCGAGCCCGAGCGGCCCGCCTCCGCGAGCGAACGGCTAGTTTGTTCCCTCCGCCCTTATCGGCGAGGACCACTTCTGTTGGCGATAAGGTCGATCGCCAGGGCCAGGATCATCGCGGCCGAACCGATCACAAAGAGCAGGCGGTAATTGCCGCCGCTCTGCGCGAAGAGGAAGGACAAGGCATAGGCAGCACCGGCCTGGAACAGGGCGAACCACACTGTCGCCAGGCTCCAGGCGCGTTTTTGCTGGGCGGGATGGTGCGGCAGGAGTTCATGGATGCGGCCGATGACCAGCGGCACCGTGCCGGTGACGAAGGCGCCGACCACGAGGCTGGAGGCGATCAGCCATGGCTGGCCCATGACGCCGGCGGGCAGGGCTACCGCGACGGCTTCGAGCAGGAAGGCGGTGCGCAAGGCAGCGCCGAAGCCGATGCGATCGGCGAGGTGGCCGGCCAGGAGAGGACCGATGGTGGCGCCGATGCCGAAGACGACCCAATAGAGCGCGCCGACCTCGACGCCTTCACCCAATCCCCGCGCGACGAAATCGACCAAGAAGATCATGTGGGGCACCCAGCCGGCGGCATTGAGGGCATATTCGGCATAGAGGGCGCGCAGGCTTGCCGTCCTGGGGGCATGGCCGGATTGGGCGGGCTGGCCAACGGCATTCTCGCCTCGCGGCCAGCCGGTCCAGGCGGCCGCCGTCAGCAATAGCGAGAGCGCGCCGAGACCGAACCAGGCCTGCCGCAGCCCCTGTTGCAGCAACAGCGGCGCCAGTGTGCCGGAGGCGGCGATACCCGCGCCGATCCCCATGAAGATGGCGCCGCCGGCAAGCCCCCGCCTTGCCGGTGCGACATGGGCGAGTACGGCCGGGGCCGCCAGGACCATGAGCGTGCCGCCCGCCAGGCCGGCGGCGAAGCGCCACGCGAAGAACCAGGCAAAGCCGAGCGGATAGGCGCAGGCGAAGAAGGTGAAGGTAGCCAGGGCCATCATGATCCTGAGAATGGCAATGGTCGAGAAACGCGCGGCCAGCGGACGGCCGATAAGGGCACCGGCAAGATAGCCTGCCAGGTTGGCAGCGCTGAGATAGGCGGCCGTCGAGGCTTCGAACCAGCGGGCATCGACGATCGCCGGCAGCAGCGGCGTATAGGCGAAGCGGGCAAGGCCAATGCCGATCAGGCTGGCGCAGAAGGCGGACAGGATCGCGCGCCACATGTTCGGGCTGCGCTCGCTGGAATTCCCGTCACGGTCCAAGATGATGGTACCGGCCATTCGTCGACCCTCGATTGTCGTTCTTGACGAACTTAAGGGACCGTATCAATCTATAAAAACGAATATAAGGGATACGAGATATCTCTATTTGAGATATCTATGTTTGCAGTGGATGCGACCGGCATGGATATATCCGATCTGAGGGTGTTCGAAGCTGTATCCCGGCTCGGCAGCATGAACCGGGCTGCCCAGGAGCTGAACACCGTCCAATCCAATGTGACGACCCGTATCCGTACCCTCGAGCAGGACCTTGGCGTCAGTCTGTTCCAGCGCCATGCGCGCGGTGTGTCGATCACGCCCGCGGGGCAGCGTGTGCTGCCTTTCGTCGGCCGTATCGCCAGGCTGCTGGCGGATGCCCGAACGGCCGCGCAGGACGAGGGCGCGCCGAGCGGCGCTCTGTCCCTCGGCAGTCTGGAGACGACGGCGGCGCTGCGCCTGTCCGGCCTGCTCAGCCGATTTGCCAAGACCCATCCCGCCGTCCGGCTCGTCCTCACCACCGGTACTACGCGCAAGCTCCTGGACGAAGTAATCGCCTGCCGCCTCGAAGGCGCCTTTGTTGCCGGCCCCGTCAGCCATCCCGAATTGCACCAGCAGGTCGTCTTCCGGGAGGAACTCGTCCTCGTCACCGCCCGCAACCTTCGGAGCCCCGACGAGTTGGCTTCGGTCCCGGAGTTGAAGACGATCGTTTTCCAGGTCGGCTGCTCCTATCGCCAGCGGCTCGAAACCTCGCTGGCCGAGAGGGGGATCGTGACCGCAAGGCCGCTGGAATTCGGCTCGCTGGAGGCAATCATCAGCTGCGTGTCGGCCGGCGTCGGTATCACCTTGTTGCCGAGAAGCGTGGTCGCTGGCGCCTGGCAGGAGGGCAGGATTGCCATCCACAAGCTCCCGCCCGGCCGGGCGGAGGTCGACACGCTGTTCGTGCGCCGGGCCGACGGTTATGTCTCGAGCGCGCTCTCGGCCTTTCTCGACATGGCACATGCGAGTTTCAGCGTGAGCGGCACCTAAGCGCGCCGCTCCGATGGGCAGCCGCTCAATCGGCGATCTCGACCACGAGCTCGATTTCGACCGGCAACCCTAGGGGCAGGCTGGCGACGCCGAGTACGACCCGGCCCGACAGCATGTCCGCGCCGAAGACCTTGAGAAGGAGCTCGGAGGCGCCATCCGCCACCTTCGGGTGGTCCCGGAAATCACCTTGCGTGGCGATGTAGACGCCGAGCTTGGCGACGCCGGTCACCTTGTCGAGCGAACCGAGTTCCTCCCTGATCGCCGCCAGCGCACTACGGGCGGCGAGTTCAGCCGCCCTGTAGCCTTCCTCGACCGTCAGTTCGCCGCCGAGGCGTCCGAGGAATTGCGGCTTGCGATCGATCACCGGCAGCATGCCGCTGAGAAACATGAACCTCCCGATCCTGACTGCCTCGACATAGGCGCCGAACGGGGTCGGTGGTGGTGGAAGGGTGATGCCGAACTCCCGAAGTCGCTGCTCCGCACCGGCGCCTTTTCCAATGGGGGCGTTGCCGAAGTTTACCATTTGCCCAGATGTGCGCCGCCATCGACGTGCAGCACCTCCCCGGTTACGCGCGGAGCCTCGGTCAGGAAGAGAACCGCCTGGACGATTTCCCCGACACCGGAAATGCCGGGCATGGGTGACAAGGCATTGATGAAATCCCTTGGGCTGTCCTTGTGGAGCGGCGTGTCGACCACACCGGGCGCGACCGTGTTCACGCGGATGCCCTCACGCGCATATTCCATGGCGATGTTCTTGGAGAGGGCCTCGATGCCGCCCTTGGTGGCCATGGCGACGGAGGCGTTGACGCCGGCGATCGGGTGGCCGGCCAGGGGCGTGGTGATGCTGACGATGCTGCCGCCGCTCTTCTGGGTAAGCATCTGACGCACCACCGCCTGGGTGAGATGCAGGAAGCCTTCCACATTGGTGGCGGCGAGCCTGCGGTAATCCTCCAGCGTGTAATCGACGAACGGCTTGGTGAAGAAGATGCCGGCATTGTTGACCAGAGCATCGATCCGCCCGAAGCGGGTGAGGGCCGTCTCGACTACGCGCTGTGCGGTGGCGGGATCGGCGATGTCGCCGTCGACACGGGCCAGCCGATCGGAGGCCCGGATCTCGTTTGTTTGCGAAACCCGCCGCGAGGTTGCGACCACGTCGTAGCCGCGTTCGAGGAAGGCGTTGGCGAGGCCTGCACCGATGCCCTGCGAGGCGCCGGTGACGATGACGACCTTGTTTGTCATTTGCGTTCTCCACGAGTTGGTTTGTTCTCGTGGCAGGAATGTGCGTCGCGGCAGGTTCTTTGATTAGGTGGAAATATCTGGAATCAATTTTCCACGCATGCAAAAATAACGACATGGCGGATCTCAACGACATCGCCGTGTTCGTGAAGGTTGCGCAGTTCGGCAGCTTCAGCCGGGCCGCCCATGCGCTCGGCATGCCGGTCTCCACCGTCAGCCGCAAGGTGAGCGCCCTCGAGGAGCAATTGGCCGTGACGCTGCTGCAGCGCACGACGCGCAAATTGACCCTCACGGCCCAGGGGCGCGCCTATTACCAGCAATGC
Organism: Labrys sp. HAY1-8F; assembly: GCF_056754975.1. Taxonomy (NCBI): domain Bacteria; kingdom Pseudomonadati; phylum Pseudomonadota; class Alphaproteobacteria; order Hyphomicrobiales; family Xanthobacteraceae; genus Labrys; species Labrys sp. HAY1-8F. Next base: position 3,870,263 of record NZ_JBPGWZ010000002.1, read on the forward strand.
AGCGAGCCGCTCGGCCAGCTCCAGGATGCCGAGCGGGTCCTCGTCCAGGCACAAAGAAGGCCGGAGGGCCTGCTCCGGGTCTCGGTGCCGGTGATCATGGGGCAGGAGCCCTTCTACGACTTCATCTCGTCCTTCCTGACGGCCTATCCGCACATCCAGGTCGACCTCGTCGTCACCAATGTCTTTCTCGACTTGATCGCCGAGAATGTCGATGTCGCCATCCGTTTCGGGGAACTGCAGGATTCCAGCATCATCGCTCAGCGCATCGGCAAGAGCGTGCGCTATGTCGTGGCGACGCCGGCTTATCTGAGGGATCGAGAGGTGCCGGACAGGCCGGAGGATCTCGCGCGCCATCGCTGCGTCCTGATGAACGGGCGCAACAACGAAGCCGAATGGCATCTGGTCAGCGGCAGCAAGGCGGTGAAGGTCCAGGTCTCCGGGCCGATCGCCAGCCGCGACTTCCAGGCCGTGAGCGCCTTCACCTATAAGGGCCATGGAATCGGTCTCCTGCCCTCGACCTATTGCGACGAGCGCATCGAGAGCGGCGACCTCGTGCGCCTCCTGCCGGCTTGGTCTTCGCCGGAGATCTTCGTGCACGCCGTCTACCAGACGCGGCGCTTCCTTCCTGCCAAGCTACAGGTCTTCCTCGACGCCCTGAAGGCCTGGAAGAGCCCGCTTTGGATCATGCTGCGGTGACGCTGGTTACCGCAGCATGATCGTCATCGTCATTGGCCTCACAGCTTCAGCCAGTCGAGCGTGCCCAGGGAGACCAGGGTCGCAGCCAGGATGGTTCCGGCATAGATCAGGCTGTGGCGCCAGCTCTGCAGCGGCGAGCGCCGGCGCAGCATGGCGGGGCGGGCGAGGATGAAGGTGGCGATCAGGAGCGCGACCACCAGGCCGCTGTGCTGGATGCCCGTGGCGAGGTCATGCAGGATCACCATGCTGCAGATCAGCAAGGTGGGGAACCAGGCGTGCCGGAATTCGGTACGAAGCTTGGCAAGCAAGGGAGCAAATGGCTGCATGATATCCTCGGGATCGAAAATCCGACCGCGGTCTGAAAATTGAAGTTGGCGGAGTAGATGCCGATTGCGGCGCGAGCGTGCCGTGCCGATGGTCACACGGCGGAAATCGCGAGGAATCGTGGTGTCAGGCCTGGGAATCCCGGATCAGCCTTAACAAAGCGTAAAAAATCGGACCGATTTGTCTGTTGCTGCCACCTCCCCTCGCCCCGGCGGCAAACCCCGCATTCCTGGCATGGCAGACGTCGTCAAATAGGCAGTAGCGGCCTGACTGGAATCCTTCTATAAACGCACCATACCGCGCCGCACAAACCGCCTCGTGAGCGCGAATTCCGCTGACGTATCATAGGCTTGGGGGCGTTCCCCGGCCTTTTTCAGGGAACCTGCCATGGCCTCTCTCGATAGCTTCAAAGCCCGCAAGACACTTCAGGTGGGCTCGAAGACCTATACCTATTATTCCTTGAAAGCAGCGGAAGCGAACGGTCTTCCCGGCATTTCCGCCCTGCCGGTCTCCATGAAGGTCCTGCTCGAGAACCTCCTGCGTTTCGAGGATGGCCGCAGCGTTTCCAAGGGTGATATCGAAGCCATCGCCGCCTTCCTCACCAATCGCGGCAAAGCCGAGCGCGAAATCGCCTTCCGCCCCGCCCGCGTGCTGATGCAGGACTTCACCGGCGTGCCGGCGGTCGTCGATCTCGCCGCCATGCGCGACGCCATGAAGGCCCTGGGTGGCGATCCCACCCTGATCAACCCGCTGGTGCCGGTCGATCTCGTCATCGACCACTCCGTCGTTGTCGACTATTTCGGCAACAACGACGCCTTCAAGAACAACGTTGCCCGCGAATATGAGCAGAACCAGGAGCGCTACCGCTTCCTGAAGTGGGGCCAGTCGGCCTTCGACAATTTCCGCGTGGTGCCGCCGGGCACCGGCATCTGCCACCAGGTCAATCTCGAATATCTGGCCCAGACGGTCTGGACCAAGGAAGAAGACGGTGTCACCGTCGCCTATCCCGACACGCTGGTGGGCACCGACAGCCACACCACCATGGTCAACGGCCTGGGCGTGCTCGGCTGGGGCGTCGGCGGCATCGAGGCGGAAGCTTCCATGCTCGGCCAGCCCAATTCGATGCTGATCCCCGAAGTGATCGGCTTCCGTCTCAACGGCAAGCTGCCGGCAGGCGTCACCGCCACCGACCTTGTGCTCACCGTCACCCAGATGCTGCGCAAGAAGGGCGTCGTCGGCAAGTTCGTGGAGTTCTTCGGCCAGGGCCTCGACGCCATGACGCTGGAGGACAAGGCCACCATCGCCAACATGGCGCCGGAATATGGCGCGACCTGCGGCTTCTTCCCAGTCGATGCCGAGACGCTGCGCTATCTCGACAAGTCGGGCCGCGATGCCGATCGCATCGCCTTGGTCGAAGCCTACTCCAAGGAACAGGGTATGTTCCGGACCTCGGCGAGCTTCGATCCGGTGTTCACCGACATTCTCGAACTCGACCTCGCCACCGTGCTGCCCTCGCTCGCCGGCCCCAAGCGCCCGCAGGATCGCGTGCTGCTCTCCGACGCCAAGACCGGCTTTCTCGCCGCACTGGAAGGTGAGTTCAAGAAGCCGGGCGAAGCCGGCAAGGCGCAGGCCGTCGCTGGCACCGACTATGCCATCGGCCATGGCGCCGTGACGATCGCCGCCATCACCTCCTGCACCAACACCTCCAATCCCTCCGTGCTGGTCGCGGCCGGCCTGCTCGCCCGCAAGGCGGCGGCCAAGGGCCTGAAGTCCAAGCCCTGGGTCAAGACCTCGCTCGCACCGGGATCGCAGGTGGTGGAAGCCTATCTCAGCCAGTCCGGCCTGCAGAAGGATCTCGACGCCCTCGGCTTCAACCTGGTCGGCTTTGGCTGCACCACTTGCATCGGCAACTCAGGCCCACTGCCCGAGCCGATCTCGGAGGCCGTCAACAAGGGTGACATTGTCGCCGCGGCCGTGCTCTCGGGCAACCGCAACTTCGAGGGACGCGTCAATCCCGACGTCAAGGCCAACTACCTGGCTTCGCCGCCGCTGGTCGTCGCCTATGCGCTGGCCGGCTCCCTCCAGGTCGACGTGACGCTGGAGCCGCTCGGCATCGGCAGCGACGGCAAGCCCGTCTTTCTCTCCGACATCTGGCCCGATGGCGCCGAGATCCAGGCGGTGATCGACGAATACGTCACCCAGGCGATGTTCAAGTCCAAATATGCCGACGTCTTCAAGGGCGACGAGAACTGGCAGAAGATCTCGGCTCCGGCAGGGCAGACCTATGCCTGGGATGAGCGTTCGACCTATGTGCAGAACCCGCCTTATTTCGAAGGCATGACCAAGACGCCTGTGCCGCCGACGGATGTGCACAAGGCCCGTGTCCTCGGCCTCTTCCTCGACTCGATCACCACCGATCACATCTCCCCGGCCGGTTCGATCAAGGCGGCGAGCCCGGCGGGCGAATATCTGCGCGACCATCAGGTCCGCCCGGTGGACTTCAACCAGTACGGCACCCGCCGCGGCAACCACCAGGTGATGATGCGTGGCACCTTCGCCAATATCCGCATCAAGAACCAGATGCTGCCGGGTATCGAAGGCGGCCTGTCCATCCATTATCCCGATGGCGTGGAAGCCCCGATCTACGACGTCGCCATGCGCTACAAGGCCGAGGGCGTGCCCTTGGTGGTGTTCGCCGGCAAGGAGTATGGCACCGGCTCATCGCGTGACTGGGCGGCCAAGGGCACCAAGCTGCTCGGCGTGCGCGCCGTGATCGCCCAAAGCTTCGAGCGCATCCATCGCTCCAACCTGGTCGGTATGGGCGTGGTACCCTTCACCTTTGCCGAAGGCACCTCCTGGCAGACGCTCGGCCTGAAGGGCGACGAGATGGTGACGATCGAAGGGATCGAGACGATCAAGCCGCGCGCCACCATCGAGGCCGAGATCAGCTTCGCCGACGGCAAGGTCGTCAAGGTGCCGCTGCTCTGCCGCATCGATACGCTGGACGAGCTCGACTACTTCAAGAACGGCGGCATCCTGCAGTTCGTGCTGCGCAATTTGGCGGCGTAATCCTGGGAGTGCGGGCTCTGCCCGCTCTTCCGATATTGAGGGCATGGCGGCATCTCGTGGAGAGGGCTGTCTCGCCTCTCTTTCGGTCCTCGTCTCTTGCCGCATTCGTCAACGCCCAAGAGCGGACATCGCGACATGCGAACATGTCGCTGAGATGTCCGCGTTCCGAGGAGATTCCATGTTCCCCGACAGTCTCATAGCCGGCTACAAGTCCTTCCTCGGCGACCGCTTTTCCCGGGAACGCCAACGCTATGAGACGCTGGCGGCCACAGGGCAGAGCCCGGAAGTCCTGGTGATCGGCTGCTGCGACTCGCGTGTCTCGCCGGAGGTGATCTTCGATGCGGGGCCGGGCGAGCTCTTCGTGGTGCGCAACGTCGCCAATATCGTGCCGCCTTATGAGGCGGGCGGCCAGTTCCATGGCACCAGCGCCGCGCTGGAATTTGCGGTCGAGGCGCTCAAGGTCAAGCACATCGTCATCATGGGCCACGCCAGTTGCGGCGGCATCCGTTCCTTTGCCGAAAAGCGCGCGCCGCTTTCTTCGGGGGATTTCATCGGCAAATGGATGTCGATCATCGCCCCGGCGGTGGATACGCTGGAGGACCCTGGCGAGACGCCGTCCGAGGATTATATCACCCGGCTTGGCCTTGCCGCAGTGGAGCAGAGCCTTGCCAATCTGACGACCTTCGGCAGCGTGCGCCGGCGCGTGGATGCCGGGGAATTACAGCTCCACGGCGCTTATTTCGGCATCGCTTCCGGCCATCTCCTGGTACGCGACCCAAAAACCCGCCGCTTCGAGCCGGTGGTTTCCGAGATCGGCACGCCGCCGTCCTTGCTTCGCTGCGATTGAGCCTTTGGGACTGCGGGCGTCACGCCCATAGGTGTAACTTAAGGCGAGAGGTGCAACACCACCCGCCTCCTCGGTCCACCGTTGAGTTGGTGCCTATGGGCGAGACGCCTGTGGCCCCAGGAATTGCGCCGCCCGCGTGAAGCAAGGTCTGCATCCTTATACCTTGTTTACGTGTCGCACTCAAAACAATACACAATATTTATTTGTGAAATATACTCTATATTTCGTAAAATGCCTTGGATGTCAGCCTCGTCGGACAATCGTCGCGAGGCAAGATGACGCCGTTTCTTCCTTCGTGCGGCCGAATGCTTTGCGTTCCGGCGCGAGAACAAGGTATTTTCGGAACTACTCCTATCATGTCGAATTCAGTCTCGAGAAAACTGGACCTCGTATCCAGAGTAACCATTCACGTCTTTGCCGCCGAAGTCCTGTTCGCGGCTTTGCTGGCGGCTTCCGGCTCGAAGGCCTTTGCGCCGACCTTTGCCGTTCTGCTCACCTTCCTCGCGCTGTTGCAGGTGATGGCGGCTCTTGGCGCGCGCCGCCGAGCGCCATCCTCCTCGCTGACGGAATGGGACGGCGTCGCCTGGCTGCTGCTGGTGGCGACCGGCACGCTGCTTTTCTTGCGGTGATTTCGCCGCGATGAGGCAGTCCTTCACAGCGGCGGCAGGCGCCGCTTCACCGGTTGCGCCTTGACGATGGCGGTGTTGGTCTCGGCCTTGTCGATCAGGCGGTCGAGGATCTCGTCGAGCTGCTCGATCGAGCGCAGATGCAGCCGAGCGACGAAGCAGTCGTCGCCGGTGACCTTGTCGCATTCGGAGAATTCCGGGATCTCCTCGATCAGGCCCTGCACCCGCTGCAACTGGCCGGGCAGGGGGCGGATGCGCACGATCGCCTGCAGCGTATAGCCGAGGGCGTGCGGATCGACGTCCACGGTAAAGGCCCGGATTACGCCGCGCTCCTCCAGGCGCTTGAGACGCTCGGAGGTGCTGGGAGAGGACAGGTTCACCCGGCCCGCCAATTCCTTCAGCGAGATACGGGCATTCTCGACCAGGATGTCGACGATGCGTTTGTCCACTTCATCAAGCATGATGTCGATCCGTTATTTGTCCTTCGTAATTTAGGAGGATGCCATATGCAACCTTATCCGATCCATATAAATTCGCAAAGAGCCCGAATAGAATTGAGCCTCCATTGAGAGGTAGATGCCATGGACAAGCTCCGCGGAACGGCCGAAATGACGGCGGCCATGATCATATCGGGGACGATCGGTTGGTTCGTCATCCTGTCGGGCCAGCCCGTCATCGACGTAGTGTTCTGGCGCTGCCTGTTCGGGGCAGGCACGCTCGCCTTGATCTGCCTGGGGCTTGGCCTCTACAGGCGCGATGTCATCACAGTGCGGCAGATCGGGCTCGCCGTGATCGGCGGCGTCGCCATCGTGGCGAATTGGCTGATGCTGTTCGCCGCCTATCCGCGCGCCTCGATCTCGATTGCCACCGCCGTCTACAACACCCAGCCCTTCATGCTGGTGGGGTTCGGCGTGCTGTTCTTCTCGGAGAAGCTGACGGCGTCCAAGCTGTTCTGGCTCGGCCTCGCCTTTGCCGGTATGCTCGGCATCGTGCAGGCCAAAAGCGGGGCCGCCGGGACCGGTTACCTGGTCGGCATCGGCCTGGCGCTCGGCGCCGCCTTCTTCTATGCGATCGCGGCCCTGGTCGCCAAGAAACTCAAGGGGGTGCCGCCGCATCTGATAGCCCTCATCCAAGTGATCGTCGGCACCCTGATGCTGGCTCCGCTCGCCAGCCTGGCCCATCCGCCCACGGGGGAGCAGACCTGGGCGATTTTGGGCACGCTCGGCGTCGTCCATACCGGGCTGATGTATATCCTGCTCTATGGTGCCATCCAGAAATTACCGACCAGCCTCACCGGCGCGCTCTCCTTCATCTATCCCGTGGTGGCGATCCTGGTCGACTTCGTCGCCTTCGGCCATCGCCTGGACTGGCTGCAAATGGTTGGTGCCGGCGCCATCCTGGTCGCGGCCGCGGGCATGACGCTCGGCTGGTCGCCCCTGCGCCGGAATGAGACGGCGGTACCGGGGACGCCGGCTAGCCCTCGATCCTGAGCAGGACGACGCCGAAGAGGGCGGCAGCGATGCCGAACCATTGCAGCGGCGACAGCCTTTCGCCGCGCAGCACCTCACCGGTCGCCAGCGACAGCAAGTGGTGATCGCGCCATAGGTGGTGGCGCCGACGCCATCTGGCCGCGGATGGTTGGCAGGAACAAAACCAGCTGCGACAGGCCGGTAAAGCCGATAACCTGGTTGAAGAATAGGGATCGGCGCACCCCGAGCGTGCGTGCAGCCGCGCCGCCGAGAAAATCTGTGCCACCCCAACATAGGGCAGCCGCCAGACCGAGAAGAATTGCCATGCCCGCGTCCGCCGTTCGGCCATGGGAGGAACGGTACTTCCGCCCAGATTCCACGCCTCTTATCTTCGTCCCCTGCCTCCTCGGAATGCACAGCCGCGCCAAAGCGCGTCAATATCCAGCCAAAACGCGAAAGGGGAGCCGTCAGGTCCCTGAACGCAGTCGCCGATGCGCCTCTGCGTGCAGGCTGTCGAGCCCTGCCGTGATGCGATGGCTGACCGCATCGATTTCCTTCGCATCGGCATCACCGGGGACGGTGAGGGCTTCCGACCACAGCACGCAGCCGCGTCCGAAGGGCAGCACCACGCTGGCCTTGTCCCAATTGTCGAGATCGATCCGCGCACTGGTCACCGCCGCGAAGAGGAAGATCGGTCGCCCGGTCGCCCGCGCCAACTGCACCGCGCCCTTGCCGGCCACCCGAGCGACTTTGGGCACATCGGCCGTCATCAGCACATTGGTGCCTGTTTCCAGCGCCTGGCGCATCGCCAGGAAGGCCGGGATGCCGCATTTGCCCCGAATCTTGGCGCGGGTCTGGGTGCCGGAGCCGCGAATGGTGCCATAGCCGGCGCGCGCCAGCGCCGTGGCGATCACCGTACCGTCGAAATGCAGCGAGACCAGCACGCTGGTGCGCGGCGCACCTCGCAGGGCCGCGATGCTCAGCATCTGCTGGCCATGCCAGGTCAGGGCGATGAAGGAACCATCGGTCCGCTCCCAGGGCCGCTGCTCGCTTGGCAGAGGGGCGAAGCGCGTGGTGCGCATCACGCCGCTGATATAGGCATGCAGCCCGTAACCGGCCGCCCTTGCGGTCCATTGTTTCCTGCGGATCATCGAACGCCTCCCGAATGCGGGCGCAACCTAGGGGGGGCGGATTGCGCGGGCATTGCGGGCAGGCGGACGTTGCCCAGGAGCGTCGGAGATCGGACCTAGGCCGGCGGAAGCGGGATCTCGGGCCAATTCTCGGTGGCCAGAGGCTGGATCGCTCGTTCCAGATAGGTGGAGAGTACCACATAGCTCTTGGTCCCCCTGACGCCAGGCAGGACATAAAGCTGGGAGAGGAAATGCTCCATCGCCCGGGCGTTTCGGGTGCGCACCTTCATGATCACGCCGGTATCGCCCGTCACCGAATGCATTTCCTCCACCTCGGGAAAGCGGCGCAACGTCATCATGCGCTCGCTCTTGCCCCAGCCTTCGGTGTCGACATGCACGAAGGCGAGGAAGGGCTTGCCGATGGCCTGGGCGTCGAGCACGGCCGTCGAGCCCTTGAGCACACCGGCTTCGCGCAAGCGCTTGACGCGTTCGTGCACGGCCGGTGGGGAAAGCCCGGCGCTCTGGCCGATCTCGGCATAGGTCTGGCGCGCGTCGACGCTCAAGGCGCCTAAGATCTTTCGGTCGAAATCATCGAGAGACCGGTCTGCTCGCTCATTCCGCTGAAGATCCTTGGTTTTCGATTTCATTCGGCAAAAAGCTCTTTTCCTCGAAGATCATTCTGTTCAGCATGCGCTCGCCGAGGGAGAAAAACCATGCAAATGATCGTACGAAACCCCAGTAACGGCATCTATGAGGCAACGCCTGACTATGTTCACGCCATGGAAGTGGTGGGAATGCAGCGTCTGCTTTTCTTCAGCGGAACCATGGGCCTCGATCCAGATGGCCGGGTGCCCGGCAGCCTGGAGGAACAGCTCGAATGGCTGTGGTCCAACATCCGGTGCATCCTCGCCGAAGCCGGCATGACGATCGACAATCTCGTGCGCGTCACCAGCTATCTCACCGACACAGCCTTTGCCGAGGCCAATCAGGCGGCGCGGCTCAAAGCCCTGGGCGCCCGCCGCATCCCCACCACGGCGATCGTGGTCGGCACGCTAGAGCCGGGCTGGCTGGTGGAACTGGAGGCTATTGCTGCCGGCTGAGGCATGCCAATGGCATGCCTCAGCCGAAAACCTCATTCCATCCCTTCAAGCTCCACGATCATGCTCTCGATCAGATTGAGCCCGATCTGCCAGAAGGCGGGATCGCGGGCATCGAGGCCGAAGGGGGCAAGCAGTTCGGAATGGTGCTTGGTGCCGCCGGCCGCCAGCATGGCGAGATAGCGTTCGGCAAAGCCCTCATGGGCCTTCTCGTAGACGGCGTAGAGCGAGTTCACCAGGCAATCGCCGAAGGCGTAGGCGTAGACGTAGAAGGGTGAATGAATGAAGTGGGGGATGTAGGTCCAGAAGGTCTCGTAGCCCGGCCCGATCTTGATGGCGGATCCGAGGCTTTCCTCTTGAACCGACAGCCAGATCTCGCCGAGGCGGTCGGCGGTCAACTCGCCCTGGCGGCGCTCGACATGCACCTTGCGCTCGAAGGAATAGAAGGCGATCTGGCGCACCACCGTGTTGATCATGTCCTCCACCTTGGCGGCGAGCATGGCCTTCTTCTGCGCGGGCGTGGCGGCCTGGGCCAGCAAGGCGCGGAAGGTCAGCATCTCACCGAACACCGAGGCTGTTTCGGCCAGAGTCAGTGGCGTCGGCGCCATCAGCGCGCCGTTATGGCCCGCCAGCACCTGATGGACGCCATGGCCCAATTCATGGGCGAGCGTCATCACGTCGCGCGTCTTGCCCTGATAGTTGAGCAGTACATAGGGATGGGCGGAGGGCACGGTCGGGTGGGCGAAGGCGCCGGGTGCCTTGCCGGGGCGGACGGGTGCGTCGATCCAGTATTCGTCGAAGAAGCGCTGGGCGATGCCGGCCATACGCGGCGAGAAACCGGCATAGGCCTCGAGCACGGTGCCGCGCGCGTCCTCCCACTTGATCGGGGTGCTCTCGACCTTGGGCAGCGGCGCGTTGCGGTCCCAGTGGTTGAGCTGGTCGAGCCCGAACCATTTGGCCTTGAGGCGGTAATAGCGATGCGACAGGCGCGGATAGGCTTCCTGCACCGCCGAGACCAGGGCATCGACCACTTCGCGCTCGACCCGGTTCGACAGATGGCGCGAATCGGCGACATCCTCGAAGCCACGCCAGCGGTCCGAGATCTCCTTGTCCTTGGCCAGGGTGTTGGTGATCAGGGTGAACAGCCTGAGATTGTCCTTGAAGGTGCGGGCTAGGGCGTGAGCCGCCTTCTCGCGCTTGGCGGGGGAGGGGTCCTGGAGCAGGTTCAGGGTCGGCTCCAGCGTCAGCTCCTGGCTGTCCTCAACCCTGAAGCGCAAGCCCGAGATCGTTTCGTCGAACAGGCGGTTCCAGGCCCCGCGACCGGTCACCGACTTGTCGTGGAACAATTGCTCGACGCGATCCTCGAGCTGATAGGGCTTCTCGATGCGGATATCGTCCAGCCAGGGCTTCCAATGGGCGAGCGCCTCGTCCTTGACCGCCTCGGCCAAGGCACCGTCGTCGATGCGGTTGAGCTCCAGCGTGAAGAACAGCAGGTGGGAGGAGGCCGTGGTCAGCTTGTCCTGCACGTCGCCATAGAATTTGGCGCGGGCGGGATCGGTGGTGTCGCCGGCGTAGACGAGGCCGGCGAAGGAGGCGATGCGTCCGAGCCTGTCCTCGATGCCCTCATAGGTCTTGATGATGGCGGAGAGGTTGATGGCGCCGTCCTTGCCGGCCAGGATCTCGGCGAGCCTGCCCTTGTTGCCCTCTTCGAAGGCCAGGCAGTCGGCGAGGCCCTTGTCGAGATCGGCGGCGATTTCCGGCGAATCGATGCCCGGATAGAGATCGGCGAGATTCCATTCCGGCAACCGGCCGAGCTCGCTGCCCTTCCGGTCGGCCTTGGTCTCCTGCGAATCGGCCCTGGCGGTCTCCGACGGGGCGGAACCGGAGGATGCGGAAAAAGATTTGCCGGCCATGAAAACTCCTTGAGACCGCAAGATATCAAATATTTGCAGTGTTTCCCGACGAGGTCCATCCATGGGCCTCACCGGGAAACACTGCCTGGGGCAAGGCGCGTTCAGGCCTGAACGCTTGCGTGCCCCGGCTCTTTGGTTCGACGCGTCCTTGCGATTCCTGTCGTTGCCGCCAAGTCGCCAAACGCCATTGCCGGGCCGGCGACGCGGCCCCGTGATGGTCCCACATATCGCCGTTCGCGGCCGCGGTTTCAACCGTCTCAGTGGAATGTGACTTTCATCCAACGTCGTTAAGCAGTCCTTCACGCTTCTGCTCCTAGATGATCCGAAACGGCACACAGGGCGCTTTGCCCGGGTGAAATTGCGAGGCCTGGCCACAGGGTACCTTGCGCTGACGCGGTGGTGCCGGGGCTTCGGCAGGGATCGGCATCCGATCGCTGCACCGAATGAAATGGGACGGGGGATTGATGGGCTCGACTGTTCTGATCGCCGACGATGATCCGGTGCAATGCCGGCTTCTGGAGGCCATGGTGAGGCGTTTTGGCTATCACGCCCGCCTTGTCGACAGCGGCGAAGCGGCGTTGCGCGAACTCGAAGGCGGCAAGATCGATCTCCTCGTGCTGGATCTGGTGATGCCGGATCTCGACGGCATGGGTGTGCTCGGACGCATGCGCGCCCGCGGCCTGCAGGTTCCGGTGATCGTGCAGACGGCCCACGGCTCCATCGATGCCGTGATCTCGGCGATGAAGGCGGGTGCGGCCGATTTCGTGGTCAAGCCTGTCGGCGCCGAGCGCCTGCAGGCCTCGATCCGCAATGCCCTCAAGCATCGTGCCTTGGAACGCGAAGTGCGCGTGCTCGCCAAGCGAGCCATGGGCCAACTCGGCCTGAAGGATCTGGTCGCGCGCGGCCCGGAGATGGAGCGGGTGGTGCGCCTTGCCGAAAAGGCGGCCGGCTCGACCATTCCCGTGCTGATCGAGGGCGAGGCCGGCACGGGCAAGCAGATGGTGGCCCAGGCGATCCATGGCGGCGGCGAGCGCCGCGGCCGGCCCTTCGTGGCCGTCAATTGCGGTACCCTGCCGGAGGAGGAGGCCGAGCGCATCCTGTTCGGCCAGGACAAGAACGCAGCCGGCGCTGTCGACAAGCAGGCCGGCAAGCTGGCGGAGGCCCATGGCGGCACACTCTTCCTCGACAATGTCGGCGAATTGTCGCCCGCTTTGCAGGTCAAGCTGCTCGACGCGCTGCGCAGCGGCGAGATCGAGCCGCTCGGAGCCCGGCGGGCGGTGCGCACGGATTTCCGGCTGATCTCCTCGACCAGCCGCAACCTGATCGACCTGGTCAAGGCGGGGCTGTTCCGCGAAGATCTCTATTACCGCCTCCATGTCTTCCCGATCATGCTGCCGGCGTTACGGGTAAGGCGCGAGGACGTTGCCGATCTCGCCTGGCATTTTCTCGCCCGCTTCGGGGCCGAGGAGGGCAGGGCCGTACGCAGCATCAGCGCCGAGGCCGTGGCGCTGCTCACCGCCTATGACTGGCCCGGCAATGTGCGCCAGCTCGAAAACGCGATGTATCGCGCCGTGATCCTCGCCGAGGGCGACGAGATCGGCGTGCCCGATCTGCCTCAGATCGCCGCCCGCGTGGATGGCTTCGATGTGCGCATCCCCTCTGCACCGCTGCTGCCGCCCAAGCCGGTTCACATCGGCCCGGCCATGATCACCGGGTCGCCGTTGCGCGAGATCATCACGGTGCGCGAACCCCACACCATGACCATGCTCGATGCACGGGGAGATGTTCGCACGCTGGAATCGCTGGAAACGGACATGCTGAAATTCGCCATCCGCCATCATCGCGGACAGATGACCGAGGTCGCGCGCAAGCTCGGCATCGGGCGATCCACGCTTTATCGCAAGCTCAAGGAACTAGGGCTTGACGAAGCCACGATCGGCGTGAGAGCCGGTGAATTGAACGAGTCCCACCAGGCCGCGTGATTGTTCGCACACCAGAATTTGTCTTGAATCTGGCATGGTACTCGGCACTATCCATATTATTGCAGGCGGCGTTCGGATAATTCGCGCCGGGATTGAGGAATCTTATGAGTTACCGCGCTAATTTGTTGAGTTCGGTTGCTCTGGCTTTGAGCTTGAGCGCCCTTTTGCTCCCGGCCTATGCCCAAGACAGCCATACGCCTAATAGCCCTGTGTCCGCCGCCGAAACGCCCATGGTTCCCGGCCTGAGCGCCGGTGAAAAGCAGAGCGCCTTCGCACCGGCGACGCCGCAGACCGCGCCTGCCGCCGCTTCGCCGCAAGAGCGGATGAGCGTGCAGCATGTCAAACCGGAGAGTGCGCCGGCCTCCACTGCTACCCTTGCACCCGCGCCGGTCGGCCCGGTGCCAGTGCCGGCCCCTGTCGAAATGGCACCCAAACCGGCCGAGACGGCAGTGGCTCCCGATACGCCGTCCTCGATCTCGGCAACACCTTCCAAGGAAGAGGCTGCCCCGGCCGCGCCGGGGGCCTCCCAGTCCGTGGCCACAGCCTCACCGGCCGGACAGCCTGCGCCCGCAACTGCTCCGACGCCGGAAATCCCGGCTGCCGTGCCGGCCGAGACACAGGCCAAGCCCAAGGTCGAACCGAAGGCCGAGCCCGTGCCGCCGGCGGAGGCCAGTGCGCCCGCCCCCGCGCCATCTGCCGCACCTGCCGCGGTTACCCTCAACCTTTCCGCCAGGCTTGCCGATTACGCCGCCAAGCGCGGCGCCGATGCGCAGGCCATCAGCGATTTCTATGCTCTGCGCGGCGCTGTGCCGCTCTGGATCGACAATGGAGTGCTCACCCCCACCGCCAAGGCGCTGGTCGATCGCATGAACCGCGCCAGCGAGGACGGTCTCGACGCTGCGGCCTTCCGGGTTTCCGGGCTCGACAGCCTGAGCGGCGCGAGCGCCGATGCCCAGGCCGATGCTGAGATCGCGCTGAGCGCGGCCATCCTCACTTATGTCCGCCAGGCCTCCTCGGGCCGGGTCGACACCAGGCAGATCAGCCGCGACATCGCCAAGGCCCCCAACATGCCCGACCCGGTTGCGGCGCTCGCCTCGGTGGCGATCGCCTCCGATCCGGTTACAGTGCTCGAAGGGTACAACCCGGTCTCGCCGCAATATCTGGCGCTGAAGCAGAAGCTGGCCGATGTCAGGGCCGCCAGTGCCGCTGCTGCCGAAGCCGTCCTGCCGATGGTGCCCGCCGGTCCTACGCTCAAGGTGGGCATGACCGACACGCGCGTGGCCGTGCTGCGTACGCGCCTTGGCCTGACGGCCAGCGATGCCGACAGCGACGTCTATGACGACGCGCTGCAGGCGGCGGTGCGCGAGTTCCAGGCTGCCCGCAATCTTAAGGCCAGCGGTACGCTGGGGCCGGCCACTGTGGTCGCCCTCAACGCGGCGCTGCGCCAGCCGCGCACCAATGCGGAAAGCGAGATCATCGCCAATATGGAGCGCTGGCGCTGGCTTCCTCACGACATGGGCCTGACCAACGTCTTCGTGAACGTTCCCGAATACAAGGTGTGGTTCACCAAGGACGGCGTGCTGAGCTACGAGGCGCGGGTGGTGGTTGGCAAGGCCAATACGCCGACGCCGGTCTTCTCGGACACGATGAGCTTCGTGGTGGTCAATCCGTCCTGGAACGTGCCGCAGTCGATCATCAAGAAGGAATATATGCCCAAGCTCGCCCAGGACCCCGGCTATCTCGAGCGCCGTGGCTATGAGGTGAGCTATGTCGGCGGTCAGATGCAGGTGCGCCAGCCGCCGGGCGAGCGCAACGCGCTCGGCTTCATCAAGTTCATGTTCCCGAACAATTTCTCGGTCTATCTGCACGATACGCCGCAGCGCACCCTGTTCTCGCGCGACGAACGGGCCTTCAGCCATGGCTGCGTGCGTGTGGATAACCCCTATAAATTTGCCGAGCTGGTAATGGGCAATGGCTGGACCGAGGACCGCGTCCGCGGTCTGCAGGGCGGAGACGAACAGCGCATTGATTTGGAGAGGAAAATTCCGGTCCACATCGCTTATTTCACCGCTTATGTGGACGGTGATGGTGAATTGCAGCGCCTCAATGACATCTACGGATATGACCGGAAGGTGATTTCGGCGCTTGGCCTTCCCGGCTGAAATCTGTTATGCAACGATTTACCATGTTTGGTAAGGGTTGGCTTAGGCCAGCCCGCGTTCGTCTTTTTGCCACGTTTCCCAAGCAAAAGGCCACTCCCAAGGCCGGTTTCAACGGCTAGATATTAGGGGTCGAACGGTGCATCAACGGTGCTTTAACCAATCTCGGCAAGACTCCGGCAATCCGGACCTGGCGCTGAGCGTCCCATTTGTGGAAATACGCTCCGTGCTGGTTCCCTCGCCTGTTTGCCGAGAGTGCTAATCGTGCAGAATCCAATCAGCCTTTTGCCCCGGATCAAAGTTTCGCGTACCGGTCGCATTCTGGCCATTACCCTCGCATCCACCGTGATGGCGACGGTTCTGGTCGGGCCGACGCAGGACGCGATTGCCAATGGCGATACCCGCTCGCTCTATATGCGCCATGTGCATACGGGCGAGACCATCAACATCACCTTCAAGCGCAACGGCTCCTATGATTCCGCTGCGCTGAAGCAACTCGACTGGTTCTTTCGCGACTGGCGCCTGAACCAGCCTACGCGCATGGATCCTCGAACGATGGACACGCTCTGGCTGGTCTATCGCCAGGTGGGTGCCAGCCAGCCCATCAACGTCATCGGCGGCTACCGATCGCCCGGCACCAACAACATGCTGCGCCGGCGTTCGCGCGGCGTTGCCAAGTTCAGCCAGCATACGCTCGGCAAGGCCGTCGACTATTTCATCCCCGGCGTGTCCCTGTCCAAGCTGCGTGTGGCCGGTCTGCGCCTGCAGCGCGGCGGCGTGGGTTTCTATCCGTCTTCCGGTTCGCCCTTCGTCCATATGGATTCGGGCGGCGTGCGCATGTGGCCGCGCATGTCGCGCAGCGAACTCGCTTCCGTCTTCCCCGATGGCAAGACGGTGCTGGTGCCTTCCGATGGCCGACCGATGGCCGGCTACCAACTGGCAATGAACGAAATTCGCCGCAATGGCGGTACCGCCGGTGGCAGCGTCGGCGAGGATGATGCCGGCGGATCCAGCAGCGGCGGCGGTTTCTTCGCTGCCCTGTTCGGTTCTCGCAGCAACAGTGCGCCACCGCCGACCCAGATGGCGCAAGCCTATGCGCCGACCACGCGTGCCAGCGCCCGCATACCGGCCGTGCCGCCTCAGCCCGCTCCGGCAGCGCAACTGCCGGCCATGCAGCAGATGGCGATGGCTGATGAACTGGCGATTTCGCCGCGCCGCGTGGCGCCCGTGCCGCTGCCCGAACGCCGTCCCAACGACATCAATGCCGCTCAGGGGGCCGATGCCGCGGCAGCGCAGCTTGCCTCGGCCGATACCGGTCCGCGCATGATGTGGCAGACCGGGCCGAATGGGGCGGGTGGCGAAATGGCTGCCAATGTACCACTGCCGCCTCTGCGTCCGGGCACAGCGGCCGAGGAGAGCCAGGCGGCCCCCGTGCAGCTCGCATCCCTGGATACCCCGCCACCGGTGCCGGTGACGCGGCCGGTGCTCGACCCCAAGCCGCCGATCTTCGCCGACCTTTCGCAGGGCAGCGAAGGCTTTATGAAGCGTAGCGCCAACCGCCAGTCGCAGCGCGCACTCGGCTTTGCCGATCCGGCGCCCGTGACCAACACGGCCCGTCCGCCGCGGCCGGCCCTGATCGCGACGCGCTTCGAGAAGCAGAACTTCGCTTCGCTGTCGGCGCCGGTCTCCGCCGCCCGCAACAAGCAGCAGGCGACATTGGTCAAGCCTGACCTCCGTGCCACGGCTTCGCTGATTGCGGCGCCGTCCAAGACGGTGGTGGTGCGCTTCGGTGTGGCGGCCTATCAGGATCTGCGGGCCGACAAGTTTACCGGCGCCGCGGTGAAGCCGCTGCGCGTCGCCAGCTTCACGCCGATGCCGGATATCTTCACCGGCTCGATCGCCTCCAACTGACGATCGACGACAGGTCTTACCAGCGCACCGGTTCGCCCGGTGCGCTGGCTTCGATTGCCAGGGCATGAACGCCTCGCGCAAAGGCCGGCTTGAGGGCCTCGTTGACCAGGCGGTGGCGATCGACACGGCTGCGCCCGCTGAAATGCGGCGAGACAATCCGCACCCGGAAATGACTTTCGCCACCCTCACGATGACCGGCATGGCCGGCATGAGCGGCCGATTCGTCGAGCACGATAAGACGCTCTGGCACCAGCGCTGTCTTCAGGCTGGTTTCGATCAGTTTTTGAATGGATGAAGACACGTCGTCGGTCCTTATGCTGCCCTGACTTCGGCCCAATTCTCCGAGATAGAGGAGAGGCTGGCTCGAATCACACTATTCCTGCTCTAAAATCGCGCCGTTTCAAGAGGCCGATGAGTTGACCCGCAACACGGCCAATCTTAGAGCAAAACGCGTTCACGACTGAACGCTTATTTTCTCTAACTCCTTGTTTCAACGCGTCTTTGCGGTTCTTGGTGACACCGTCAAATCACAAAACGCTATAGCGAGACCCTTTCGTGCCGACTGACCTGATCAATCCTGCGCCGCGCCGTTCCTCCCGCCGCATCTTCCTGCCGACCTTCCTGTTCGCTTTGGTCGCGATCGCCTGGTCGGGCTTCTGGTGGTATGCATCCACCAGGCTCGAAGCCGAGTGGGGCCGCTTCCTGACCAAGCAGGCAGAACTCGGCCGCCAGATCAAATGCGGCGAGCAGACGATCGGTGGCTATCCCTTCCGCCTGGAAATGCATTGCGGCCAGACGACGGTCGAGAGCGTCCGGGCCGGGCGCCCCTTCAGCGCCACGCTTGCCGAGGTGAATGCGGTAGCCCAGGTCTATCAGCCCAACAAGGTGCTGCTCGAAGCCAAGGGTCCGGTGGTGCTGGTCGACAAGAGCGATGCTGGCGCGACCCTCACCGCCGACTGGAAGAGCGCAGAGGCCAGCATGGCGATCTGGACCTCCGGGCCGCAGAATGCCGCGGTGGTGATCAAGGGCCTCAGCGGCAACGTCAAGCGTGGCGATCAGGCCGTCAATCTCGTCGAGGAGGGCAATATCGAGGTCCATATCCGCCTGGCGGAGGGTACCAATGCCGCGCCGGGCGCTTATGATCTCGCCGCCGATATCGATGCCAGGGCGATTGCGCCGCTCGACGATTTTCTCGGCGCTCCCTCCCCGATGAAAGGGACTTTCCGCGGGTTGATCACCAAGATCGACCTCAGGCCGATGCCGATGCCCGAGCGCCTGCGGGACTGGGCCGCCGCCGGTGGCACGCTGACCATCACCCAGGCCCAGGTCGAACGTGGCCCCAGCGTCATCAGGGCGACCGGCACGGTTGGCCTGGAAACCAGCGGCTTTGCCTCCGGAGACGTGACTGTGGCCCTCGCCGGCGTGCCGGAACTCGCCCAGACGCTCAAGCAATCGGGCCGGGTGCCTGATATGGTGGCGACGACCCTCACCGTCGGCCTGCCCGTGCTGGGCAAGCCCACCAATATCGATGGCAAGGCAGCGGTCGAAGTGCCCCTGACCATCGCCGACGGCAAGGTCCGCGCCGGTGCGTTCCTGCCCGGCCTCAAACTGCCGCGCCTGTTCCTGCCGGAATAGCGACGCTGCCGCTGCGGCGGAGGAGGGGCGCGGGTCATCCTGATGGGTTGAATGCCTGCCTCGCGGCTTTATGCTGCGCGCAACAATCCGCTTTGGGGGAATCACATGCTCCGTCCGCTTCTCGTCTGTCTCGGCCTGCTTTGCCTGGCGCCCGCCGCTATCGCACGGGAGGCACCATCGGCCCTGGGGCTCGATGCCGTGCTGGCTTCCGGTGTGCTCCGGGTGGGGTCCACCGGTGACTACCGTCCCTTCAGTTACAAGGACCCCGCCAACGGCGAGTTCTCCGGCTTCGACATCGATCAGGCCAGGAGCCTTGCCGAGACACTCGGGGTGAAGCTCGAGATCGTGCCGACGACGTGGTCCAACCTTTCGGCGGATTTCGAGGCCGGCAAGTTCGACGTCGCCATGGGCGGCGTCTCGGTGACTTTCGATCGCCAGAAGAAGGGCTTGTTCTCCAGTCCCTATATGCGCGAGGGCAAGACGCCGATCGCCCGCTGCGCCGACAAGGGCAAGTTCGAGACGCTTCAGGGTATCGACAAGCCCGAGGTGACGGTCGTCGCCAATCCCGGCGGCACCAACGAGAAATTCGCCCGTGCCAGCCTGAAACAGGCGAAGATCGTGATCTTTCCCGACAACACCAAGATCTTCGACGAGGTGGCGGCGGGCCGGGCCGATCTGATGATGACCGATGCTTCCGAGACCCTCTATCAGGAAAAGCTGCATCCGGGCGTATTGTGCGCCGTGCATCCGGACAAGCCGTTCAACTTCGCCGAGAAGGCCTATTGGATACAGCGCGACATCGGCCTCAAGGGCTTCGTCGATCAGTGGCTGCACCAGTCGGTCGAGACGGGGGCCTACCAGAAGATCTACGACAAGTGGTTCAAGTGAGCCGATAAGCCGGAAAGCGCTTACCGCGTCAGGATCGGCGCCAGAGCATCGAGCAGCGGGTCAGGGGAAAAGGCTTCCCCTCCCGGCTCCCAGGCATATTGGAACTCGGCGATCTCGATGCCGACGAAAGCCTGTTCCGCGATCACCTCGCAGCAGGCCTGGAGTTCGGCGAGCGACAGGCCGTCTTCGCAGGCATAGTCGGTGGGAACGACGCCCGGATTCAACACGTCGCAATCCAGATGTACATAGACCGGACGGCCGGCGAGTGCCTTGCGCAGCTCGCTTGCCACGTCGCCGCGCGCTTTGACATGCGGGATGGCGTGCCTGTCGATCAAGTCCTGCTCGAAGGGATCGAGATCGCGCTGGCCGACGAGGACGAGCCGATCGAGGTTCAGGCCGGACCCGAGGCCTGAATCCCACAATCCTGCAGGCCCGGAAATGGCAAGGCCGCCGAGATAGCCCGAAGCCGAGGCCTCCGGCGTGTTGAGATCGCCATGGGCGTCGAACCAGACGATACAGGCATCGGGATGATGCCTGGCGACCGTCGGCAGCGTCGCCAGCGAGACCGCGCAGCGGCTGCTGGCGGCGATGGAGACGGCTCCGCTTGCCAGCACGTCGTCGAATCGGGCCTGCAACTGTCTGAGCGCCGGCAGGGCCGCGTCCAATTCTTCGCGCCAGCCCTTGTTCAGCACAGGTTCCGGCCTGCCGACCACGAAGGGCGCAATCCCCGTCCGGCGCGCCAGCGCCTCGCCGATCGCCCGGGCTCCGGGCATGGCCAGATCGTTGTGATCGCCGGCCCGCCCTTGAAACACCGTATATGCAAAATGCCTGGTCAATGCTGTCGCCTCGGATTTGGCCACGATCGCCCTCGCGGCGACAGACGGCTCGATAGCACCTCATGATGGTATCGGCAGTGCTCGCCCGGTTTCAAGGTTGATGGTTCCTGCCGGCCGCTTCTCTCCTGCTCTGCCTTAAACCTCCACGACCAGGCTCGGATCGTGGTCGGGGTTCTCTATTTCGATGATGGATTGCTTGCCCTTTCGATAGGCATAGATGTTGCCCCGTGGATTGCTGACGATGCGGGTGTCATGCACGCGATAGTCGCGGCTAGCATGAATGTGACCATGTATCCAAAGGCGCGGCCGGTATTCGGCAATCAGGGAGGTCAGATCGCTGGCATAGGCTGCATCGATCGGCTCGGTGACGGTGTTCCGCCAGAGAGAATGGGGATGCGGGGCGTGATGGCTGATCACCACGCTGGGGCCGTTGAACGGCCGGGCAAGGATGTTCGCGATTGCCGACCGGTGCCGGCCATGGCTGAGCAGGGCGTCCCTGGTCTGCCAGCGCCGATAGTTGGGCCCGGTCCGGATCAGCTTGTGGTCGTTCATCTGCATGCCGGCGGCGACCTGACCCTGAAAGGAACTGCCCGCCACGGCATAGTCGGTCCACAGCGTGGCGCCGATGAAGCGCGTTCCGCCGGCGGTGAGGGTCTCTCCCTCGGCGAGCAGGTGAATGCCTTCCAGCCGCGCCCGATCGCGGGCCTTGCGCAGTTCCGTTTCCACGTTCTCCCGATAGAAGTCGTGGTTGCCGGGGACATAGATCAGAGGCAGGCCCCGGGGCAGGACATGCTGCGCGAGCCAGGGCAGAGCTCGATCATGCAGGCGGTTGCAGACATCGCCGGCAATGACGATGGCTTCGGCTTCGGGTGGTGATGGAGCGAGCGTATAGGGGCTGTTATCGACATGAAGATCCGACAGGACCCAGAGACGCATGAGAGCCTCTAGCTCCCGCTCTGTTCGGACCCGTTCTGGCTGTCCGGCTTCACTTCGTATTTCATCAGGATCGGCACCTGGGTGGCCGCGAAGATCAGGGTGATCGGCATGGTGCCGAAGACCTTGAAATTGGTCCAGAAATTATCCGAGAAGTTGCGCCAGACGATCTCGTTGAGCACCGCCAGGAACAGGAAGAACAGGCCCCAGTTCAAGGTCAGCTTGCGCCAGCCTTCGGGCTTGAGGTCGAAAGCGGTGTCGAGGACGATGCGGATCAAGGGCTTGCCGAAGGCGAGGCCCCCCAGCAGGATCAGGCCGAACAGCGTGTTGACGATGGTCGGCTTGAGTTTGATGAAGGTCTTGTCCTGCAGCCAAAGCGTCAACACGCCGAAGACCAGCACGAAGATGCCCGAGACCAGCGGCATCACAGGGATGTGCCGGGTAAGGACGAAGCCGGCGACGAGCGCGATCAGCGTCGCCGGGATAAAGACAGCGGTGGCGGTGAAGATGTTGCCGCTCGGGCCCTCGAACAGGGCCGGTCCCATGAAGTGCTCGACCAGCGGATTGAACAGTTCCGGCCTGACATTGGCCAGGAAGAACAGGCCGAGCGGCCCCATTTCCAGCACGAGCTTGAGCAGAGGGTTGACCTTCTGGCGCGGCTTGGCAGTGGCTTCGATGGTCATGGCTCACTCCATCCCGGCAATGGCGCGGGAGAAGTCCCGGGCAGAGAAGGGTTCGAGATCGTCGATGCCTTCGCCGACGCCGATATAATGCACCGGCAGGCCGAATTTGGCTGATAGCGCCACCAGGATGCCACCGCGTGCCGTACCGTCGAGCTTGGTCATCACGAGGCCGGTGACGCCGGCGGTCTTGCCGAAGATTTCGGTCTGCGAGATGGCGTTCTGGCCCACGGTGGCATCGAGTACCAGCAGTACGGCATGGGGGGCGCTCTCGTCGATCTTCTTGATCACGCGCACCACCTTGGCGAGCTCATCCATCAGCAGCGCCTTGTTCTGCAGGCGCCCGGCGGTATCGATCAGCAGTACGTCCGAGCCGTTTTCCTGGGCTGTTTTGAGGGCATCGAAGGCCAGGCCGGCGGAATCGGCACCCTGCGCGCGGGCCACGATGGGCGAGTGGGTGCGCTCGGCCCAGACCTTGAGCTGCTCGATGGCGGCGGCGCGGAAGGTGTCACCGGCGGCCAGCGTCACCTTAAGGCCGTCGGCGCTGAACTTGGCGGCGAGCTTGCCGATGGTGGTTGTCTTGCCCGAGCCGTTGACGCCGACCATCAAGAGCACGAAAGGCTTGCGGGAGCGGTCGATTTCCAAGGGCTTGGCCACCGGCGTGAGGATGGCCTCGACCTCGCTGGCCAGCACCTGGTGAACCTCCTCCGGCGAGATCTGGCGATCGAAGCGCCCCTTGCCGATCGCGGCGGCGATGCGGGTGGAGACGTCGACGCCGAGATCGGCCTGGATCAGCACATCCTCCAGTTCCTCGATCGTGGTGGCATCGAGCTTGCGCTTGAGCACGATGTCGGTGATGCCGCGCGAGATGGCGCTGGACGAGCGCGACAGGCCGTCGCGCAGGCGGCGCCACCAGGATTTTTTCTCGACGAGAACAGGAGCTGGAACGGGAGCAGACTCCGGTTCGCTCGCGGGAGCCGGCTCCGGTGCTGGAGGAGGAGGCGAGACGGAAGGCTCGGGTTCGGAGGGAACGACCAGCTCGGCCGCAGCCAGCGGAACAGGCTCGGTGAGCGCTTCGAGCAACGGTTCCGACGCGGGTTCCGCAGGGCGTGGCTCTTCGACGGGCGCCGGGAGCACCTGCTCGGATGTCTGCTCGGGCCTGGTTTCGGTCTCGGGCGCCGCAGCGCCTCGCCCGAACAGCCGTGAAAAGAAGCCGGGCTTTTGCTTGTCGCTCTCAGTCATCGAAACGGTCTGGATCCTTTGATGGCGAACCTGCCACCGAAAAATGGTCTCATGTTGAAGGAACCTCTAGCCGACAATGCCCGATCACGATAGCGCTAAGCGATGATATCGCTCGATTTGACCACGCGGCTTGTTCACCGCGACGCCCTGATCCTGATCCTCGACAAGCCTGCCGGCCTGCCCGTGCATGCCGGCCCGAAAGGCGGGCCCAATCTCACCGCCATGCTGGAGCAGTTGCGCTTCGGCCTGCCCCGCAATCCGGAACTCGCGCACCGGCTCGACAAGGATACGTCCGGCTGCCTGGTGCTCGGGCGGCATGCCCGGCCTCTGCGCACCCTCAACGAGCTCTTCGCCAAGGGCGGCATCGAGAAGACCTATTGGGCCGTGGTCGAGGGCGGCCCCGCCGAAGAAGGTGGCCTGATCGACATGCCGATCGCCCGGCGTTCGCCCGAACGCGGCTGGTGGATGAAGCCGGCCGAGGATGGACTGCCGGCCCAGACCGATTTTTGCGTGCTAGGCCGGGCCGAGGGGCTTACCTGGCTGGAACTCAAGCCGCGCACCGGGCGCACCCATCAACTGCGCCTGCATTGCGCCGCCTCCGGCTTTCCGATCGTCGGCGATCCGATCTATGGCAGCGCGCCGCGCGAGGGCGGCCCGGTGCTGCATCTGCATGCCCGTGGCGTGAGCGTGCCGATCCTGCCCAAGAAACCCGCCGTCAGCGCCGAGGCGGCGCCACCCGACCATATGGGTGAGCACCTTGCGACCCTCGGCTATCAGGGGCCTGTAAGCCCGACGCCGCCCGAACTGGTGCAGCCGGCGGCCGAGCCGGTGCGCCGCCGCGGGCTCAGGCCGAAATAGGTTGCCCACCCGCCAGCTCCGCCAGGATCCAGTCGCGGAAGGCGCGGATCTTGGGTTGGTTGCGGCGGGCTTCGGGATAGACCAGGTAGAAGGAGCGTTCGCTCTCCAGCACCAGCTCGAAAGGCTGGATCAGGCGCCCTTCGGCGAGATCGTCGTCATAGAGGGCGGTGGACAGGATGGCGACCCCCTGTCCCGCCTTGGCCGCCGCGTTGATCACCGCCTGGCTGCTGAGATTGTAGACGAGCTTGGGCATCTCATAGCTGACGCCGGCCGCTTCGAACCATTCGCGCCACCAGTGATCGCCGGGATCGAGAAGGGGCAGGCGCAGAAGATCGGCCGGCGTGTAATGCGGGCCAAGACGAGCGACGAGGCCGCGGCTGAGCATGGGCGTGTAGTCACCGGCAAGCAGGCGGTGTGCCTGCAGTCCGGGCCAGTCCCCGGTGCCGAAAAAGATGGCGAGATCGGTTTCCTCGCGGGTGAAATCGATGGCTCGGTCGGTCGCCTCGATACGAACCGCCAAGGCGGGATGGGCGAGCTGGAAGGCGCCGATATGGCGGGCAAGCCAACTGGTGGCAAAACTCACCTTGGCGCAGACGGTCAGTACGCCCTCGATGCCACCGCGCGCCGCCGCATAGGCCTCGCCGATCAGGGCGAAGGCGTCCGTGATCGCCGGGGCCAGGCGCTGGCCGGCCACGCTGAGCTCGATCTGGCGTGGCTTGCGCAGAAAGAGCGGGCCGCCGAAGCGCTCCTCCAGGAGCTTGATCTGATAGGAAACGGCAGCCTGGGTCATGCCGAGCTCGCCCGCCGCGCGGGTGAAGCTCAAATGCCGCGCCACGGCCTCGAAGACCCGGATGGCGGTCAGCGGCGGCAAAGCGGTGCTCACGATGCATCAGCTCTCTTTATGGGCCTTGCTTGAGCTTCAATTCGTCATCGTCGCGAATCCATGGAAGATTCATGGGTGAAACGGCGAAACCAAGGCCGGATTGGAGATTTAGCCATGACAATGGCGCAGGTTGTACGCATAGGGCAAGCTTATTTCGAGGCTGGTGATCAGGAGCAGGCCGCATCACGACCGGGGCAGCGGTCATGGCTGCGGAGGTGGGGTTTGATTGGCCTGTCCTGCCATTTGCTGCGCGATATCGGGGCCGTCGACATCCGCGAAAAGGCCAGGCCCTGCGAGCCTGCCGCGAGCGCCCGCGATCTGATCGATCGTTACAGGTAAGAGGCAGGCGGACTGGCTGACCGGCCACGATTGTCGCCGGCTGAGCGGGTACCGTGAACCACCGATCGCGCTAGGAGGCGATCGCCTCCTCGGTCTGGCCGGCGACATGGGTGGTCCTGCCGACCTCGTCCAGGATCCAGTCGCGAAAGACGCGGATCTTCGGCAGGTTGCGGCGCGCTTCGGGATAGACCAGATAGAAGGATTGTTCGCCGGCCGTTTCGTCGAAGGGCTGGATCAGCCGCCCTTCCGCAAGGTCCTTCGCCCATAGCGCGCGAGAGAGGATGGCGACACCCTGGCCGTCCAGC
Source organism: Labrys sp. HAY1-8F (assembly GCF_056754975.1). Lineage (NCBI taxonomy): Bacteria > Pseudomonadati > Pseudomonadota > Alphaproteobacteria > Hyphomicrobiales > Xanthobacteraceae > Labrys > Labrys sp. HAY1-8F. Next base: position 3,896,085 of record NZ_JBPGWZ010000002.1, read on the forward strand.
GCTGCGGTTCCGACGAAGGCTTGCGAACCGATGCAGGGAATTTCCACCGGGCCGCGATGGTTGCTGCCGAAGCGGTCCTGCCCGCGTGTGATCGCCGGTGCCGTTTGCGCCTGGCCGTGCGCCGAGTTCGTGGGCCGGCGGGCAACCCTGACCCTGTCGAACCAGTCGTCCCACCACGTGTCGCCAGGATCGAGCAAGGGCAGGCGCAGGAGGTCGGCCGGCTGCTTCACACCGCCGATAGTGGCGGCGAGCTTCGGGCTGAGCATGGGGAATATTCGCCTGGAAGCAGGCGGTGGCTGCACAGGCCCGGCCAGTCGCCGTCGCCGTGGCGGATCGCGAGATCGATATCGTTGCGCGCGAAGTCGACCGGCTGATTATTGGCGTCGATCCGCACTGCAAGCGCCGGATGGCGGATCTGGAAGGCGCCGACATGGCGGGCCAGCCAGGTCGTGGCGAAGGTGACCGAGGCCGTGACCGTGAGCACACCCTCGGCATCGCCGCGCGCCGAGGCATAGGCCTGGGCGAGCAGGGAAAAGGCCTCGCTCACGGCCGGCGCCAGGCGTTGCCCGGCCTCGGTCAATTCGACCTGGCGCGGACGGCGCAGGAAAAGCGGGCTGCCGAAGCGCTCCTCGAGCAGCTTGATCTGATAGGAGACAGCGGCCTGGGTCATGGCGAGTTCGCTTGCCGCGCGCGTGAAACTCTGGTGCCGAGCCACGGCCTCGAACACCCGGATGGCGGTGAGGGGAGGGAGCGGAAGCGTCATTTGCTATAAGCCTATTTTATGGCTCCAAATCGAGCTTCAATTAGCCACATCTCGCGGGAAATGGGAATATCCCTGTCAGATATTGTTAATTGTCGCTCAGGAGATTTGGCCATGACGGCCGTTCAGTTCCACCACATAGATCTATCTTATTGCAACGCGCGGGAAGACAGGCAGGGCGCCAGGCTTCCTCGGACATCCGTCCGGCGCCGCCTCGTCGGCCTGTTCGGCTTTTCGGATCACCTGCTGCGCGACATCGGCGTGCTCGATGGCCAGCCAGTGAGGGGCAGGCCGACCGAGGCCGCCGCCAGTGCCTACGACCTGATGGACCGCTATCGCTAAGCCTGGGAGCGCGGACGTCCCGCCCGCTTTTCTTTTCCAGCAGTCGTGACGTTTCCAAGGGGGCGGGTGAGGACGTCCGCGCTCCCAGGGATTATTCCGCTGCGGGCCTAACCCCGTAGCGGTTCTCGATATAGTCGATCACCAGCTGCTTGAATTCGTCGGCGATGCCGGGGCCGCGCAGGGTCGCGGCCTTCTGGCCGTCGACGAACACCGGCGCCGTCGGTGTCTCGCCGGTGCCGGGCAGGGAGATGCCGATATCGGCATGCTTGCTCTCACCGGGGCCGTTGACGATGCAGCCCATCACCGCGACCTTCAGCGTCTCGACGCCGGGATAGCGCGTCTTCCAGTCGGGCATGGAATCGACGATGAAGCCCTGGATGCTTTGGGCGAGCTCCTGGAACACCGTCGAGGTGGTGCGACCGCAGCCGGGACAGGCGGCCACCAGCGGCACGAAGGTGCGGATGCCCATCACCTGCAGGATCTCCTGGGAGACCTTGACCTCCTGAGTGCGGTCGCCGCCGGGCTCCGGCGTGAGCGAGACGCGGATGGTGTCGCCGATACCGGCCTGCAGCAGCGGGGAGAGGGCGGCGGCAGAGGCGACGATGCCTTTCGAACCCATGCCGGCCTCGGTGAGGCCGAGATGCAGGGCATAGTCGGAACGGCTTGCCATCTCGTTGTAGACGGCGATGAGATCCTGCACCGCCGAGACCTTGGCCGAGATGATGATGCGGGACTTGGGCAGGCCCATTTCCACCGCGCGATCGGCCGAGAGCAGGGCTGACTGCACCAGTGCTTCCCAGGTTACGGTGCGGGCATCGACGGGCGCCTCGCTCCTGGCGTTCTCGTCCATCAGATGAGTGAGCAGTTCCTGGTCGAGCGAGCCCCAGTTCGCGCCGATGCGCACCGGCTTGTCATGGCGCATCGCCGTCTCGATGATGGCACCGAACTGGCGGTCGCGCTTGTCCTTGAAGCCGACATTGCCGGGGTTGATGCGGTATTTGTCGAGCGCCTCGGCACAAGCGGGATGGTCGGCCAGGAGCTTGTGGCCGATATAGTGGAAATCTCCGATGATCGGCGTGGTCACGCCGATGCGCATCAGCCTCTCCTTGATGCGCGGTACAGCTGCGGCGGCCTCGTCGCGATCCACCGTGATGCGTACCAGTTCAGATCCGGCACGAGCCAGGGCGGCGACCTGACGCACGGTGCCATCTATATCGGCCGTGTCGGTATTGGTCATCGACTGCACGACGATGGGTGCGCCGCCACCGACCATGACGCCGCCGACATCGACGGGAACGGTAAGGCGACGGGACATCAGGCCAAAGCGCGCATAGGACGGGATCATCGGGCACCGCTGGTTTCGTTTGGGGATGACATGGACCTCACCGGTGGGCGCGTCAAGGTTCGGCACACCGTGGATTGGAAAACGCAGAGGTTGCGCTCCGCCCGAACCTTTCTACCATCGCATCTTGCAAATGATGTGATGGGTTGATGATGATCGGCGCTGGTGCCACGGCACGCCTGTTCAAATGGTTCGCGGCCAAGCGCATGGAACTGGCCCTGGCCGTGCGCGTCACGGTGGCGGCGGGCCTGACTTTCGTGGCGGTCAAGCTGGTCGATCTTTCCCAGTCGAGCTGGGCGGTGATCACCTCCATCATCGTCATGCAAGCCAGCCTGGGCGGCTCGGTCAAGGCGGCGATGGACCGGATGACCGGCACGCTGCTCGGGGCTCTATGGGGCGCGGCGGTATCGGTGGTGATGCCGCATCATGAGGGCAATGTCGCACTCGGCCTGGCGGTGCTGATGGCCGTGGCCCCGATGGCGGTGGCCTCCGCCCTCAGGCCGAGCTTCCGGGTGGCGCCCATCACGGCGCTGATCGTTCTGATTCCGGCGGGCGGTACGCTGCTGCCGCCCTATGCCTATGCGGCCGAGCGCGTCGCGGAGATCGCGCTCGGCATTATCGTCGGTGTCGGCGTCGCCCTCTTCGTGCTGCCCGCTCGGGCGCAGGGGGCGCTCGCTGCCGCGGCCGCGCGCGTGGCCGATCTCAATGCCGAACTTCTGCTCGCTCTGACGGGCAGCCTCATCGACGGCAAGGGCCGGCCCGAGCTCGCCGGCATCAACAAGCGCATCCGCGCCGGCCTGCGCCAGATCGATGCGGCCGTGGAGGAGACGGTGCGCGAGCGCAGTGCCCATCTCAGCGCCGCCATCGATCCCGAACCCATGGCGCGCACGCTCTACCGCGTCCGGCATGATCTCGTCATCATCGCCCGGGTCTGCGTGCGCGCTCTGCCGGAACGGGTAGCGCCGACCCTGACCGAGCCCCTGGAGGCGATGCGGGACGCGACCGTCGGCCTGCTGCGCGGAATCGCCGAAGCCCTGCGGCGCGGCTATCTCGGGCCGGATGCCGTGGGCTTCGACACCAGCCTTACCGCCTATGTCACCGCCATGGACAAGTTGCGGTCGGCCGGCGTGCTGCGGGAGCTGCAGAGCGAGGAGGTCGGCCGCCTCTACGCCCTGCGCTTCGGTTTCGAGCAACTCGGCCAGGACATCAAGGACCTGATCGAGCGCAGCAGCGATCTGGCTCGGGAATAGAACGCAGGGCCTGATTCAGCAAACAGGCCCGATGTTCTGGGGTCAGCTCTGTTGCTCGACCACCGATAGGGCGAGAGCGGCGTCCTGTTCGGGGCTGCCACCCGACACTCCCAGCCCACCGATCAAGGCCCCCTCAGAGTCGAACAGGGGTATCCCACCGCCCATGAGGAGCAGGCCGCCATGGTGGATGTGGTCGAAATGCGGGACTGGCTGGCCGATCTGCAGCGGCGCATTCAGGGCTTCGGTGGGCGCCTGAAACATGACCGAGGTGCGGGCCTTGGCAATGGCGAGTTCGTTCGATGCCAGCCAGGCGCCATCCATGCGGGAGAACGCCACCAGGTTCGCGCCCCTGTCGAGCACTGCGAAGACCGCCTTCATGCCGGCCTTCTCTGCGGCCGCGCGACCTTGAGACACAACAGACTGCGCGTGGTTGAGCGTGATCTCAGGCATTCTGACTCCACTCGGTTTCCTGCCACTGCTTGGCCGCCTTGATCGTGTCGAGCGGGCGCATGGTGCGATAGAGATGATCCTCGGCCGGAATGATATCGACCATCGCGTCGATCATCTCCTGGGGATCGTTCTGGTCTGCGAGGGCGCCGGCAAAGTCGGGCATGGGCACGACCGCGCTATCGGCGCGATACCACTGGGTGTGGCTCTCTGCGCCGGTGTCGTTGAAACCGGTGCCGAACACGCCGGGGTTCACGGTCGCGACCTTGACGCCGTAGGGCGCCAGCTCGGCCCTCATCGAGCCGGCGATGGCTTCGATGGCGTGCTTGGTTGCGCAGTAGACGCCGACGAAGGGAATGACGAGGATGCCGCCCATCGAGGAGGTCCACACCACCTTGCCGGATTTGCGCGCCACCATCTTCGGGACGATGCCCTGAGCCAGCTTGAGATGGCCGAAAACGTTGATCTCGAACGATTCTCGCACGCGTTCCATCGGGATGTCGACGACGGAGCCGCTTTCCATCACGCCGGCATTGAGCACGAGGATGTCGGGGGCGTAGCTGGCTGCATGCGCGATATCGATGTCGTCGAGAAGGTTGAGCTTGATGACTTCGAGCTTGACGCCGGCGGCCTCGGCGTCGGCGCGCAAGCCGCGTACTTGGGGCCAGGTTTCGGCGGTCGCGACGACTTGGTGCCCCTGGCGGGCGAGCTCGATCGCAGCGCCGCGACCGAAACCGGAACTGGCGCCGGTGATCAGGATTTTCTTTGACATGGTCTTTCCTCCGTTCTCGATGACCGAGATCGGGCCTACCCTATGGAAGCTTGACTGCTGCAACAATCTCGCCAATTCTTGATGTAGAGATGAGAAATATTCATCAATTGAAGAGCGGCGATCTCCTCGCGCTCACCGTGTTCCTCTCGGTTGCCGCCCATCGCAGCTTCCGGGCGGCAGCGATCGAACTCGATGTGACCCCCTCGGCCGTCAGCCATTCGATCAAGAGCCTGGAACAGCGCCTCGACGTCCGCCTGTTCAACCGTACGACCCGCAGCGTCTCCCTTACCGATGCGGGCGTGCGGCTGGCCGCCACGCTCAGGCCGGCGGTATCCTCGATCGCCGAGGCGCTGCAGGTGGTCGACGATTATCGCGAAATCCCCAGCGGGACGGTGCGGATCAATTCCAGCGAGGGTGCGATCCGCCTCGTGCTGCTGCCGGTGCTGGCGCGCTTCGCCAGGGACTATCCGCAGGTCCATCTCGACATCGTCAGCGACGGCCGGTTGAGCGACGTCGTCGCCGATGGCTTCGATGCCGGTATCAGGCTGGCCGAGGCGGTGCCGCAGGACATGATCGCGGTTCGTCTCACCGAGACCGCACGCTTCGCCGCGGTGGCGTCGCCGGACTATTTCGCGGCCCACGGCCGCCCGGCCGTGCCGCAGGATTTGCATCGCCACGCCTGCATCCGCTTCCGGTTTGAAAGCGGTGCGATCTATCGCTGGGAATTCGAGCGTCACGGCATGACGGAGACGATCAACGTCATCGGTCCCCTCACGTTGACCGACCAGCCCTTGATGGTCGAGGCGGCGATCCAGGGCATCGGCATCGCCTTCGTGCCCGATCATCTGGTGGTGGGCGCCCTGGCGGATGGGCGTCTCGAACGTGTTCTCGACGAATGGTGCCCGGCCTTTCCGGGCCTCTGCCTCTATTATCCCGGGCACCGCCACGTCTCGTCCGGGCTGCGCGCGCTGATCGCCGCCATCCGCGCGGGATGACGGCGCATTCGGTTCACAGCCGGCTCGACAGGGCCTCGACGATCCAGCCCCATTCGCTGGCCGCCAATTGGCTGGGAGGATCGCCGCGCAGGATCGCCATCAGTTCCAGATAGCGCCGCGAACGGGCATGGTGCTTGCGATATTGTTCGAGCTGCCAGTCGAGAAAAGCCTGGTCCGGCTCTTTCTTCATCGCTCGGGCCGAGTTCTGCAGCCATGTCTCGGCAATGGCCCGGCCGGTGTCCGAATTCGGCGCGACTCCCTTGGCCATGGCCTGGCGCACCTCGGCGAAAGTCTGGTCCGAGACCTGGCGATAGGCGGCAGGGTCGAAGCCGTCATTCCACAATTGCCGCATGCTGGCCTGCATCTCGCTGATATAGGCCTTGTCGGTGAGGATGCCGGTAAGTTCCGTCCAGGCGTCGATCTGTTCGGAGCTCGGATCGTCGGGCAGGTCCGGGGTGGAGGCCTCGATCATCCTGGCACGCCAGGCCGGGTCCATCCTGGCGCCGGCGCCGACCTCATCGTAAAAACTCTCGATTGCGGTGCGGAACTGGTTCTGGGAAAGGGCGGTCACGGTCCACAGTCTCCTCAAATCTTGCGGGGTGGGATCGGCGAGTTTCAGCGTGGCGCGCAAGGCGGCAGCGATGCGGCGCTTGGCCGACAGCTCGGCCTCGATGGCTTCCAGGCGCAGGGCCAGGACGTCGGCAAGGCCGAGGCGGCGGGCGAGCAGGCGCGCGATGTCGCCGAGCTTCACGCCGGCATCGCGCAGAGCGAGGATGAGATCGAGCCTGGCCCGGTCCGCCTCCGAATAGACGCGGTAGCCGCTTTCAGCCCGTGCCGTGGGCGGCAGAAGGCCCTTGTCGGAATAGAAGCGGATCTTGCGGACCGCGGTGCCGCTCAGCTTGGAAAGTTCGCCGATGGTGTAGGTTCTGTCGCTCATGGCGCGGTTCTACGGGCTCCACCAAGTGGAGAGTCAAGCGGCGCGTTTCCGGAAACTTTCCGGGTGCGCGGACGTCCCGTCCGCTCTTCCTCTGCCTAGAGCCCAGTGCTCCCAAGAGCGGGCCGGACGTTCGCGGTCCCAAAGAGGGCTAACCCTGTGCCTTCGCTCGGCAGTGGCGACAGATGCCGGCGAGTTCGATGACCTGGCCGCGCGGCTGAAAGCCGATGGCGCCGGCGGCTGCGGTGAGCGCCTTGCCGACGGCCTCCGACTCGGCCTCGCCAACTGTGCCGCAGCTCTCGCAGATCAGGAACATCACCACGCTGCCGTCCTTGTGGTCATGGGCGCAGGCGATGAAGGCGTTGCGGCTTTCGATGCGATGGGCAAAGCCCTGTTCGAGCAGAAAGTCGAGCGCGCGGTAGACCGTGATCGGGGCAGGGCGCTTGCCCTCGGCATCCTCCAGCTTCTCGATCAGCTCATAGGCCCCGATCGGCTGGTGGGTGGCGGCGAGCGCCTCCAGCACCTGGCGGCGGATCTGGGTCAGCCGGACGCCGCGCTCGGCCGAGAGGCTTTCCGCCCGCGCGAGCACGGTCGAGCTGCAGTGGCTGTGATCATGGCCAGGCTCGGCGAAGACGGGCGTAGAGCCGTCATGGTCATGGCCATCATGGCTATGTCCGCGATGGTCGCGATCGTGGGAGTGGCTGTGTGCCATGGAAACCTCTCCCGCCCTATGTAGCAATGGCGGGGCGCCAATGCCAGTTCTCAAGGGAAAGGGCGCTTTCCCGGGAATGGGGCATTCGCGGGAATGCAGGCATACCGGGATCCCGGGCTAAGGCCTCACAGTGCCATGGCCGCGCACACGGTATTTGAACGAGCAGAGCTGCTCGGCGCCGACAGGGCCGCGGGCATGCATGCGGCCGGTGGCGATACCGATCTCGCCGCCGAAACCGAATTCGCCGCCATCGGCGAACTGGGTTGAGGCGTTGTGCAGCACGATGGCCGAATCGACCTCGGTGAGGAAGCGCCGGGCGGCGGCCTCGTCGTCGGTGACGATGGCATCGGTGTGGTGCGAGCCGTAGCGCTCGATATGGGCGAGCGCCGCATCGAGGCCCGAAACCACCTTCACCGAGATGATGGCGTCGAGATATTCGGTGGCCCAGTCGGTGTCGTCGGCCGGCTTCACATGGGGATCGACCGAGAGGGTGCGCGAATCGCCGCGGACCTCGCAGCCGGCCTCCAGCAGGGCCTTGACCAGTGGCTTGAGGAAGACGGGGGCTACGGCCTGGTCGACCAGCAGAAGTCTCGGTGGCACCGCACACGCCGGTGCGGCGCATCTTGGCGTTGAGCACGACCTGGATGGCCATGTCGAGCGAAGCGCCGGCATGAACATAGGTGTGGTTGACGCCTTCCAGGTGGGCGAACACCGGCACGCGGGCTTCCGCCTGCACGCGCGAAACCAGGCTCTTGCCGCCGCGCGGCACCAGCACGTCGAGATTGCCGTCAAGCCCGGCCAGCATGGCGCCGACGGCGGAGCGGTCGGCCGTGGGGACCATCTGGATGGCAGCCTCGGGCAATCCGGCGGCCAGCAGGCCGGCTCTCAATGCCTTGGCAATCTCGGCGCAGGTGCGGAAGCTCTCCGAGCCGCCGCGCAGGATCGAGGCATTGCCTGCCTTCAGGCAGAGTGCGCCGGCATCGGCCAGCACATTGGGACGGCTCTCGAAGATCACGCCGACGACGCCGAGTGGCGTCGAGACACGCTCGAATTCCAGGCCGTTCGGCCGCGTCCAACTCGCCAGGACATGGCCGACGGGATCGGGCTGGGCAGCGACTTCACGGATGGCCGCGGCAATGCCGGCGACGCGCTTCTCGTCGAGGGTGAGGCGATCGACATACGAAGCGATCTGGCCGCGCGCGAGCGCATCGGCGACATCCAACGCATTGGCGGCCAGGATGGCGGCCTCATTGGCGAGGATCGCCCTGGCCATCGCCTCGAGCGCGGCATTCTTGGCTGGGGCCGGGGCGAGCGCCAGGATCCGCGCGGCCGATCGAGCCGCCTGTCCCACTTTGCGCATGACGGCAATGACGTTGCCGTCGTCCATTCCCCGGTTTTCGTCGGGCATGGTTCACCCTGTCAGTTTGGAAAGATCAGGTTGACGTGGTTAGGCCGGATCGGGGTTCGTTGCAAGGCTGTTGGGGGCCGGTCTTCGGGCCGGCCTCCCAATTCCTCAATGCCCGCCGCCACCGCCGCCGCCCGGCATCTGCGGCTTCTTCAGCATGAAGACGGAGAGGCTGAGCAGGCCGAACAGCAGCGTCAGTAGCAGGAACACATCCGAAAACGCCATCACCAACGCCTCGCGCCGCATCAGGCTGACCAGCCTGGCAACGGTCATCTGGTCGGCGGCCGCGCCGAAGGCGGCAAAGCCCGCCTTCATGTTGTCATAGGCCTGCAGGACGTTGTCGCGACTCCAGTTCACCGCCTCGCCCAGGCGCGACAGATGCAGGTCCTGGCGCTTGTTGAGCGAGGTGTTGATGATGGCAAGCCCCACCGCGCCGCCGAGATTGCGCATCAGGTTGAACAGGCCGGAGGCGTTCTTGATGCGGGCGGGAGGCAGGGTGCCTAAGGCGATGTTGGAGATCGGCACCATGCAGATCATCAAGGAGACGCCGCGCAGGACCTGCGGCAGCAGGATCTCGTAGAAATCCCAGTCATGCGTGATGCCGGTCATGATCCAGGTGCCGGCGGCAAAGCCGATAAAGCCGCCAGCGATCATCAGGCGCGGATCGACGAAGCGGGTGAGATTGCCCGCGATCGGCGCGGTGAAGAACATGCACAGGCCGGTGACGAACATGGTCTCGCCGATCATGCGCGAATCATAGCCGCGCACGGCGGAAAGATAGACGGGGAAGAGATAGGTAAGGCCGTAGAGGCCGACGCCCAGCACGAAGGAAAGCAGCGAACCGGTGGCGAAGTTCCCGTCCTTGAAGGCGTAGAGATCGACGATGGGTTGCCTTGCCAGCAGCACGCGGGCGAAGAACACCAGGGCACCGATGGCTGCGAGCACCGACATCACCAGGACGGGCGTCTCGGCGAACCAGTCATGTCCCGGCCCTTCTTCCAGCGCATATTCGAGGCCGCCGAGGAACACCGCCATCGAGATCAGGCCCGTCCAGTCGAAATTGCTGAGCAGCGACAGGTCCGGCTCGTCGAAATCGACCATGGAGAAGGTCATCAGCGTGACGATGACGCCCGGCACCACATTGATGAAGAACAGCCAGTGCCAGGAGATCGCATCGGTGAGGATGCCGCCCACCGTCGGGCCGATGGTGGGGGCGAGGGTTGCCACCAGGCCGATCATCGGCGAGACGATGGCCTGCTTGGAGCGCGGGAAGATGGTGAAGGCGGCCGCGAACACCGTGGGGATCATGCCGCCGCCGATGAAGCCCTGCAGCGCGCGGTAGATGATCATCTCGTTGATGTTGGTCGCGGTACCGCACATGAAGCTCATGACGGTGAAGCCTGCGCAGGACACCGCGAAGGTCCAGCGCGTCGAGAAGGCGCGGGAGAGGAAGCCCGAGAGCGGGATCATCACCACTTCGGCGACCAGATAGGCCGTCTGCACCCAGGGGATCTCGTCGCCGGAAGCGCCGAGGCCGGCCTGGATCTGGGGCAGGGAGGCGGAGACGACCTGGATGTCAAGGATCGCCATGAACATGCCGAACACCATCGCCAGGAAGGCGATCAGCTTGCGCTTGTCGATCTTGTCGTCGGCGGGTGCCGGAATGGCAGTGGCGGTTGCGGTGGCCATGGCGGCCTCCTGGTCCTTTTCGCCGCATCCTTGCCGGACGAAGCGCGCGAAAGCCTTCTCCACGCAGTGGGGAAGGTGGCATTTCGAAGAAATGCCGGATGGGGTGCGGGCCGTTCGTTGATCTTATCCGGATAGGGCGCGCGAGCGGACCACACCCCATCCGACCCGGCCTCGCCGGGCCACCTTCCCCACCGCGTGGAGAAGGCTTTCTCGTGGCACTACCCCTTCGGGCCGGTGCGGCTGTCGACCGTCACCACCACCGACAGGCCGGGACGCAGCTTGCCGCTGAGGGCGAGGTCGGCGGGCACCTCGATGCGAACAGGCACGCGCTGCGTGATCTTGGTGAAGTTACCCGTGGCGTTCTCTGGCGGCAGCAGGCTGAAGATCGAGCCGGAGGCCGGCGAGAACTTGCCGACGACGCCTTCGAAGATATTGCCGTCCATCGAGTCGACCGAGACTTCCACCTTCTGGCCTGATACCAGCGGGCCGAGCTGCGTTTCCTTGAAGTTGGCCGCGATGTAGATGCTCTTGAGTGGCACCAGCGCGATCAGGCGCGAACCGGGGGAGACATATTGGCCCGGCTGGGCGGCGCGGTTGCCGACCACGCCGTCGGTGGGTGCGCGAACCACGGTGGCGTCGAGATCGTTCTGCGCCTTGACGATGGCGACGTCGAGCTCCTTGGCACCCTGCTCGGCCTCGGCCTTCTGAGCCTGCGTCACAGCGAGATTGGCCTTGGCCGCGATCACGTTGGCCTGGGCGCTGTTCAGGCTCGCCTGCGCATTGGTGAGCGAGGCGTTGGCGCTGGCGAGGCCGGCATTGGCCTTGTCGCGGTCGGCGATAGCCTGGTCGAGCGTGGCCTTGGAGCCGAAATTCTGGGCGGCCAGCGTGTCAGCCCGCTCGAAGGCGGCATTGGCGCGCACGATCTCGGCCTTGGCCGAGTCGATGCCGGCCTGTGCCGCTTCGATGCCGGCCTTGGCCGAGGCGACCCCGGCATTGGCGGTTTCGATCGCCGCCTGCTGGGCCACGACCTGCTGGTCGATGCGGGCGATGGTGGCGTTCTGGGTGACGCGCTTGGCCTTGGCGGATTCGAGCGCAGTGCGATAATCGGTGTCGTCGAGCTTGACGATGACGTCGCCGGCCTTGACGCTGTCGCCGTTCTGCACCGGCACGGCGTCGACATACCCCGAGACCTTCACGCCCAGGGTCGAGACGTCGGCCTGCACATAGGCGTCGTCGGTCTCGACCATGAAGCGGCCATTGGTCCACCATTCATAGCCGTACCAGCCACCCGCCGCGAGGGCGACGATCAGCAGGATCGGCAGTACGGTGCGGGCCTTGGATTTCTTCTTGCCGGCAGCGGCGGTAGGCTTGGTCTGCGCCGGAGCCGCAGGAGCCTCGGTCTTCTGGGGCTCGGTCTTCTTGGTCTCGGGCGCTTCCGGCGCGTCGGTGCGCTGGCGCTCCAGGGTCACGACGTTGTCGGTAACATCGGCAGAGCCGGTGGCTCCCTGGCCACCCGGCACGGCATTGTGGTCGCGAGCTGCGTCCATCATAATCTCCCAACCGGAAGGTGAGGCGCCCCTGGACAACTCGGATAAGTTGTCTGCAAAACCAGACCGTGTTGATCTTGCCCCGGAGCATTCTACGATTTGGGTGGTTATGCCAAGGATCGCAAATATGCATTAAAACAAAGGCTTGGAGTAAAATTCGCTTCCAGGGAAACGCGTTTCGCTCCGGTCGACAAGATCAATACCGTCTGGCTGGGACTGTTAGGATCGAACCGAACGGTTCAGTCAGTTTTCGTTGACTATCATGTTGCGCTGCGATACGCAATAAAAATCGAACCGAACGGTTCAGTCATTTTTTGGGGACTTCCAGCCATGCTCGCCGAAAGCCCGGTGCCCGCGAAAGAGTCGGCTACCGACCCACCGGCCGCCGACAACGCCAAATGCCGCCAGATCGTCGATGGCGCCCGTCGCGTCTTTCTGGCCCATGGTTTCGAAGGCGCCAGCATGAACGACATCGCCAAGGAGGCAGGCGTCTCCAAGGGCACTCTTTACGTCTATTTCGAGAACAAGGAGCGCCTGTTCGCGGCGATCGTCGACGAGGAGCGTTCCTCCCATGTCGAGCGCATCTTCGAGTTCGATTACAACTCCCCCGACGTCGAAGGCACGCTGCTGGAGCTTTCCGCCGCGATCACCGCCTTCATCTGCCAGCCGCGCATCATCTCGGCGATGCGCGCCGTGATGGGCATCACCGAACGCATGCCCGATATCGGAGCCCATTTCTACAATGCGGGGCCTGGCCACTCGCGCAAGCAATTGGCTAAATATCTCGATCTGCGCGTGGCCGCCGGCCAACTCGCCATCGAGGATACCGAGCTTGCCGCCGCCCAGTTCCTGGAAATGTCGCACGGCCCCTTGCTGAAGCCGATGTTTTTCATGGCCAACAACACGCCGCCGACCAAGGATCGCATCCGTGAGGTGGCACAGTCAGCCGTGAGGGTGTTCATGGCCGCCTATGGCGTAAGGAAGTAGAGGGCTTCGCCCTTACATCGCGGGGACGCCGAAGAGGGCGAAAACCCGTCCTGTCGGCACTCACCCTCCGGCGATGTGCACCCGCAGGAAATCACCCTTGATGGCGATGGCCGGCTTTACGCCCGGTCTGTTCGGCAGGGTGCTGTCGACCAGCGAGGCATGGCCGCTCACCGCATAATTCACCGCCGCCGCGCCGGCAAAGCGCAGCTCCGCATCGATCGCGTTGCCGCCAAGGGTTATGCTTTCGTCCTGGTCGACGCGGGCATAGGAGAGGCGGGCTCGGATGGCATTGCCCTCGATCGAAACAATGCGCGCATGGCCTTCCAGCGCGATGTCGCCGGCCCTGCTGTCGACGTCGAGCGAGGCGAAGTTGCCCGACAGCTGGCTGGAGGTGGCATTCTGCTCGATGGAGACGGCGACACCCTCGGGCAGGGTGGCGTCAAGTTCGAGACGGCAATCGGAGGCGCCGAACCAGGCGCGATTGCCGGTGTCGACCCGCAGCTCGGAGCCAACCAGGCGGATCGAGCCGGCGTTCTCGCAGCCACCCGCACTCCAGCTCGATCGCCAGAAGGCGAACCAGCCATCCGGTCGGCTGCGCAACTCGGCGCGATAGGGGCCGTTGCGGCTGGCGGTCAGCTGGATCAGGCCCGCCGGGCCGGTGATAACCACCGACCTCACTGAGCCGGCATCCACTTCACCGAGGCTGGTGCGCGCTCCGCCTGGAGCCATCCAGCCGGCAGTAATGAACAGGGCGGCGGCGACCAATAGTGCTTTCATGGCTGTCTCCCGTGTGGCGCGACAGGAAGACGGAGCCGGAAATCGCCTCATCCGGCGACCTCGATTGCGATCGGGGACGAATCCGAACGTGATCGAGGACAGAAATGGTGTAGATTCCTCCCATTCTGGAAGCACCTCATGACCTTCGTGCCCCTGCCCTTCGTCAGCGCGCTGCTCTTTGCCATCCTGCTGGTGCAGATGGCGCGGCAGGACGATCGTCCCTGGCGCGACAATGCCTTCTTCCTGCTCCTGCTCGGCTTCACCGTGCTCTCCGTGCTGCTCGGCCTGCGCTGGGGCTATGGGATCAGGACCTTCATCTCGCTGCAGGCCATGCTGGCCGCGCTGACGCCTGCCTTGGCCTGGCTTGCCTTCCGCGGTCTCACCGGCGAAGGTCCGATACTGCGCTGGGCCAAGGTCTGGCCCCATCTCATGCCCGCTGGCCTGGTCGGACTGCTCTTTACGATCTCATCGATGTCGATCGACCTCGTGGTAATCCTGGCCTTTCTTGGCTATGGCCTCGCCCTGTCCCGGCTGGCGCTGGCCGGCCCCGACGTGCTGATAGCGCCCCGGCTGGACGGCGTGCTGCGGTCCTATCGCGCGCTGCAGATCACCGCCGTGGCCTGCCTGCTCTCCGGGCTGATGGATATCGCCATCAGCCTCGACATGCGTTGGATGGGAGGCGTCATTTCCGAGGCCATGGTGTCCGGCGGCAATGTCGTGGTGCTGCTGGTGCTGGGAGTGGCCGCCGCCTCGGCGGGATCGGCGGCGCCGGCCGAGGAGGCCGAGCTCCCGGCGGCCGAACCGCCGATCCGGCCGGGCAGCGACGAGGACAAGGTGGTCGCCCAGGCGCTCGACGCGCTGATGGCGGAACGCCAGCTCTACAAGGATGTCGATCTCAATCTCGGGCGGCTTGCCCGGCGCCTGAACCTGCCGGCACGCAGGGTCTCCTCGGCCGTCAACCGCATTCACGGCATGAGCGTGTCGCATTACGTCAACAAATACCGGATCGAGGAGGCCTGCCGCCTGCTCGCTTCGACCGATACCTCCATCATCCAGGTGATGATGGAGGCCGGCTTTCTCAGCAAGTCCAATTTCAACCGCGAATTCCTGCGCCTTACCGGCGTAAGCCCCGTCGCCTGGCGGCGAGGGCAGCGTGCCGCGCCGGCCGGGAATGCCGAGGCGAACAAGCAAAAGGCCCCGCTGTGGCGGGGCCCCAAAACTCAACTCAACATGACGCAACTCAACATGACGCAACGCGACTTGACGCAACTCGAACGCAACGCAACTCAGTAGCAGACCCTCACGCGAGCCCAGTGGCCGCCATAGTAGTCCTCGACCCAGCGCTTCTGGATGGTGCAGCGGCGATACTGGCGATAGTAGACGGGGCGATATTCGTCGTAATAGCCGCCGCCATAATAGCTGTTGTTGTAGGCGGAGCCGGCGAGCAGGCCGCCCAGCAGGCCGATGCCAGCGCCGGCGGCGAAGGCGCCACCACGGCCATAACGGGCTTCGGCAGAACCGGTGGTGGCAATGGCAGTACCGGCCAGCGTGGCGGCAACCAGGGTTCCGGTCAGGATCTTCTTCAACATCGTCTCGTTCCCATCTCTGTTCTTGCGCGGGCTGCGCTTGCTCTGATGGGATGACAATGCCACTGCCACATCGCCGTTTCCGTGCGATTCGACACCGAGAAAACACAGCTTGGAGATACGGCTTGCTGCCCCCTGAACCAGGGTCACGCTCCTGTTTCCTTTCATAGCCAGGATGACGTAACGTCTTGCGGTTGCGGAGGGGTGGCATGCGATCCGGGTGGCGAGTTGGCGTCTGGTTGGTTCTGGGCTTGACCTTCGTGGCGTCACCGGTCGTCGCTGCACCCTGTCCAGGGAGCCCGGCCGCCTGTGCGGCGACGAGCACGACCGCGCTGGGCCTGCCCTATCAGACGGCGCTCACCATCCTCCAGGACATGGACGAAAAGGATCGGCAGGCTCGAATCGAGCGCCTGGGCAAGGTTCTTGAGGCCAATCCCGCGGATGACCTTGCCAGGCTCGAACTGATCGTGCTGGGCGGCGATGACCGCAAGCAGGCGGCCATCGCCGCCTCCCTGGCCGATTTCCTCGCCAAGGCCGGCAAGGCGGGCGATCCGATGGTCGCGGCCCTGGCACGCCTGCTCAGCATTCCCACCATCGATGCCGAGGGGGAGGAGGCCGACGCCAGGATCACGGCACTCGTCGAGACGGCACTCGCCGACATCCATAGCCTGCGCAGCGGTGGCGCGCGTGGTGGACAGGCCGGACTGACGGTGGATGACGCCGACCTGCTGGCAGGCCTGATCGCCCGCCGGGCGGTCTTCGATCTCGACGAGGCGATCGAGGACTACGATCGTGATGTCGGCAAGGCCCAGGCCGCCATGTTGCGGGCGGCGATTGAAGCCTTTTCTGCCCGACTCGAACGGGCTCCGCGTGATCCGGCTCGCTTCCCGCTCCTGGTCGAGGCACTGCGCGACAATTACTATGACAAGGGCCGGTATGACCGCCTCGTCGAGATCTGCCGCCGCTGGACCATCGTCGCGCCCGCCGATCCAAAGGCGCGCAGGTCCCTGGTGAGCGCCTTGACGACCCGGGCCGACGAACGCAACCTCACCGACAAGACAGCCTTGGCCCTCGCCGACGCTGGGGCTCTCGCCGCCCTGGCCGAGCCGGCGCCGGGTTCGCCGCGCCCCGATGCCATTCAGGTCCAGGCTCTCGTCGCCAGCTACCGGGTCAGGGCGAGGGCGCAGGGCAAGACCGAGCCGGACCGCGCCGCCGTCACTCTCGTCGAGGGACTGGCGCGGCTGCGTTCGAGGACGCAGGGCGAACCGGCCCTGGGCAGTGGCGACGAACTCATCCTGGCTGGCGTGACGCTGGCGGGCGAGCGCATCGACAAACAGGAGGTGGCCGCGGCCGAAGCCATCGAGACGAAGCTGCTCGCCGTTCTTGCCGAGCCCGAGCGCCGGGCACAGTTGCGCGACATGATCGCCGCCCGCTACCAGGCGAAGGGGGAGATCGAGGCAGCGATGCGGCGCTATCGTCAATCCCTGGCCGAACTGGCGGACGCGCCGTTCGATGGGGAGCGGAGTTGGCGCTTTTTCGCGACGGCGCGAAACCTGTTCGACCTCGGCCGGCGGGATGCCCGCAGCTTCGATGTCGACGCCCATGCGCGCCTGTTGATCGGCTATGCCGACGAGGCTCGCTTGCGGGCGCTCGACGGGCTGGATGAGAAGGAGAGGGCACGCCTGCGCCTGCAGATCGCCGATGCACTGCATGCAACGGCCAAGCGTCTGGAGGAGGCCGGCATCGAGGCGCCGCGCATCGGTCTGTTGGAGCGCGAGGTCGCCCTGCGCGAGCCGTTGGTGCGCGATCCCGCCGAGCGGGCCGGCCGACTGGACGATCTCGCACGAGCCCATCGCGACCTTTCCGACGCCTTCGATACGGCCAGCCGGGAAAAGGAAGCACTCGACCAGGCCCGCAAGCGCGTGGAGATCCGGCGCGAGTTGAAGGACAAGAAACCGTCGGGCTTCGATGAACTCGACGACTATGTCTGGGCTCTGCGCGACCTCGGCGACGAGCAGCGCCATGTCGGTGACGACAAGGGCGCGCAGGCCAGCTACCAGGAAGGGGCTGAGGTTGGAGCGACGCTGCTCGAACGCTTCCCCGATAAGGGCGGCTCCTATGAGGCGATGTCGGCGATCCAGGTGGCGATGGGCCATGCGGCGCGCTCCACCATGATGAAGCTGATCCATTACAAGCGAGCGGAGGCGACCAATCTCGCCCATCTCGACAAGCTCGGCGAAAAGAGGTTCGACCAGGATTTCCTGGCAGTATCGAGCATCAATATCGGCGACACCTATCTGGAGGCCGGCAAATACCAGGCGGCGCTGACCCATCTCGGCAAGGCGCTCGAAGCGAGCGACAGGAGCCTCGCCGACGACCCTGAGAACAACAGCCTCCTGAGCCGGCGTGCCCGCATCTTCGACAAGATCGCCAGGGCCGAACAGGGCTTGGGCCGCACCGAACCTGCCATTGCCACGCGCCGCCGCCAGATCGAGCTTTTGGAGAAGCTGGCACACCTGCGCGGGGCCACGGTCGAAAACCAGGCCGACGCCTATGAAGCGCTGATCGGCCTTCTCTCCGAGAGCGGCGATCATGCCGACGAGATCACCGAGATCCGGCGCAAGGTGGCTGCTCTGTGAGGAAGGCGCAGGCTTGATCGCGACGAAGCAATCCACAGGGCCTCAGAACGGCAAGGCTAACCATTGATGGCTTCGATCTTGCCGAGGAGCTCGGCCACCAGCGCGTTGTCGAGACCCTCATCCGTCTGCCAGACGACCTCGCAACGCCGGCCGATCAGGAAGGTCTGCGGGATCGAACGCAAGGACAGCATGGTGATGAGCTCGCGCTTGTTGTCGATGCCGACGAGGCCGTAGGGATTTCCTGCCTTCTCCAGATAGTGCAGCACCGCCTCGTTTCGATCCTGGACGGCGACGCCGGCAATGCGGATGCCCTTGCGTTGGAGGTCGACGAGATAGCGGTGCTCCTCCCGACAGGCCTCGCACCAGGAGGCCCAGAAATTCAGGACGGTGACCTGGTCCTGCAGCGCTTCGAGCGTGGGGGCGGGGATATCGGCCAGGCCGGACAGGGGCTCTACCTGGAAGGAGCCGAGCACGGTGCCGCTCGCATCTGGCGCAGCCGCTTCCTGGGCACGGGCGGATGTCACCAGGCTGGCGGCGATACTCGCCAGGAATGCCCTGCGGCCAATCATGACGATTTTCCCATGCGATGCTTTGCTCAGGCTCTTTGTTTCCGGATGTTCCTGCGATTCACGGCGACGTCGTCAAATCGCAAGAGGCTTGGGTCACCATAGGTTGGGCAGTGACTTTGGCAACTGACCGGAGGCGATTGCGAACAGGCTTGGACTATCCGCAGGGCAACAAGTTCCGACGCAGCAATTCTTAATGAGAGTGTCGAGGAACAGCCGAAGCGCGTCTTGCGGTGTTTCGCTACGCTCGTAATGACAGTCGACAAGTCAAATTTTGGCGGGCTGGTATCGCTCCCCTACCGCTGAAGTCGCGTAGCCCCTCGCCGTACCTCTCCCCGTAAGAACGGGGCGAGGGGGTTTCGACCGCGCATTCCAAACCGAAAGCGTCCCATCTCGCGCAATCGTCGGGCGAGATGAAAGGTCCGAGGATCGATCGCGACGCTTGCGCCCCCTCGCCCCGTTCTTACGGGGAGAGGTACGGTGAGGGGCGGTGTGACCTCTACAAAATACCCCCTCTCCCGGCCGGGAGAGGGATGAGAGAGGCACCCTCAGTAATTCGCGTCGGGAACGGCAGCCTTCTTGCGCTCGATGAAGTCGCGCAGGGCCTCGTCGATGCCGGGGTCGATGGCGGGAGCCTCGTAGTCGGCCAGCGTCTTCTTCCAGATCTTGTTGGCGCGCTGGGCAGCATCCTGCTTGCCCTCCGCTTCCCACTGTTCCACCGAATTGTTGTCGGAGATGGTGGAGCGGTAGAAGGCGGTCTCGAAATTGGCCTGGGTGTGGGCACAGCCGAGGAAGTGGCCACCCGGCTCGACCTGGTGGAAGGCATCCATGGCCTGGCCGTTCTCGGACATGTCGACGCCCTTGGCCAGCACGTGCATGGCGCCGAGCTGGTCGAAATCCATCACGAACTTCTCATAGGAAGCCGAGAGTCCGCCTTCCAGCCATCCGGCCGAATGCAGCATGAAGTTCACGCCGCCGAACATGGCCGGCAGCAGCGTATTGGCGCTTTCATAGGCTGCCTGGGCGTCCGGGACCTTGGAGGCGCAGAGCGAACCGCCGGAGCGGAAGGGCAGCTTCATGCGGCGGGCGAGCTGGCCGGCACCATAGATGGCGAGGGCGGCTTCCGGGGTACCGAAGGTCGGCGCGCCCGACTGCATCGAGAGCGTGGAGACGAAGGTGCCGAAGATGGCCGGCGCGCCGGGGCGTACCAATTGCAGGAAGGAGACGCCGGCCAGGACCTCGGCCAGCACCTGGGTGAGGGTGCCAGCCACCGTCACCGGGCTCATGGCTCCGGAGAGGATGAAGGGCGTGATGATGCAGGCCTGGTTGTTCTGGGCGTAGACGTCGGCCGCGCCGAGCATGGTGTTGTCCCACACCATCGGCGAATTGGCGTTGATCAGGCTGGTGCACACCGTGTTCTGCTGGATGAAATCCTCACCGAACAGGATCTTGGCCATGTCGACCGTGTCCTGGGCACGCTCGGGTGCGGTGACCGAGCCCATGAACGGCTTGTCGCTGAGGCGCATATGCGCATAGATCATCTCGAGATGGCGCTTGTTCACCGGCAGGTCGACCGGCTCGCACACCGTGCCACCCGAATGGTGCACATAGGGATTGGCATAGGCCAGCTTCACGAAATTGCGGAAATCCTCAATGGTGCCGTAGCGCCGGCCCTTGTCGAGGTCATGCACGAAGGGTGAGCCGTAATTGGGTGCGAACACCGTGTTGTTGCCGCCGATGACGACATTGCGTTCCGAATTGCGCGCATGCTGGGTGTATTGCGAGGGCGCCGTCTGGATCAGCTTGCGGGCAAGGCCGCGCGGAAAGCGCACCCGCTCCCCCTTGATGTCGCAGCCGGCTGCCTTGAGCAGTTCGAGCGCGCGCGGATATTCGCGGAACTCGATGCCCACTTCCTCCAGCAGCGTCTCGGCATTGTGCTCGATGATCTGCATCGCCTCTTCGGAGAGCACCTCCGTGAGGGGGATATTGCGGGTGATATAGGGCACCGAGACGCCGCCGCGCTGCACGCGGGCGGCCCGGCGGGCGTCGCGCCCGCGGCGCGAGGCGGACGGAGCTTCGGTATGCGTGGCGTTGTCGGCTGCGTCCGTCATGGTGTTCTCCCGAGAATTCTGGACCTGAGACTTGAATAGGGGAATGCGTCGCCCGCCTGCGGCTCAAGCACGCCGCCGAATTGCCGGAAAGCGACGTGTGCGGCGGAGGCAGGATATTGGAGGCGGTTGCTGGTGAACCGGCAAAGGCTCGAGGCGGGGTGAAGGGCCGCTGAAACCATATTGTCGTCGAAAGCTCGAATCCCGCGGCGGCAATGCTATGTTGTCCATTGTTCTTCAACGGCAAAGGGGGAGACGACGATGGAAGTTCTGCAGCGGTCCTGGCCCTGGTTCGTCATTCTCGGCCTGATCGCGGTGATCGGCGGTATCCTGGCACTGATCCATCCAGGCTTCGCCTCGCTGGTGGTGGTGGTGTGGGCAGCCTGGGCCTTCATCGTGCTGGGCGTCGGGCAATTGGTGCATGCCACCGTAATCCGGGCCTGGGGCGGCTTCCTGATGACGGCGCTCATGGGCATTCTCGCACTGCTGCTCGGGGCTTCCCTGTTGCTCAATCCCCTGGCCGGCGTGGTCTCCCTGACGGCCCTGCTGGGGTCGATGTTCCTGATCTACGGGCTTGCCAAAGTGATCATCGCCTTCAACATCCGCTCCTCCGCCAATTGGACCTGGCTTTTGCTGTCCGGCCTGATTTCGATTCTGCTGGCGGTTCTGATCTTCTCGGACTTCCAGCAGTCGGCCTCCTCGCTGCTCGGCATTCTTCTCGGCGTCGAACTCCTGTTCTACGGCTTCGCCTCGGTGATGACGGGCATGGCGCTGCGGAGCAGGGTGGGCGGAAGCCGCTGAGATTGCCGGGTGGAATGCTGCAATGGAGGCGACGCCGGACAGTCTGGTCATCCTTCTGCATGGCGTCGCCGCCTTCGGCTACGATCTCGACCCGCTGGCGGCCGTGCTGCGGCGATCACTGCCCAAGACGGCGGTGATCGCCCCGGACGCGCCTTTTGCCTATGAGCAGGGACCGGGCCGGCAATGGTACAGCCTGGAGGGCGTCACGCCGGAAAATCGGCTGGCGCGCATCATGGCGGCGCGGGCGGCCTTCGATGAACTGATCGACGCCCTCGTTGTCGCCCATGGCCTGGGGAACCGGCTGGAGCGCGTCGCCCTGGTCGGCTTCTCGCAGGGCGCAACCCTGGCTTTCGACGCCCTGGCCCGCGGCCGCTGGCCCGTGGGGGCCATGGTGCTGCTCTCCGGCCGCTTCGTGGCTCCCGAGCCGTTCACGCCAGCCCGGGTCACGCCGGTGCTGCTGGTGCATGGCAGCGCCGACGGCGCTGTGCCATCCGAGGAAACCCGGCGGGCGCGGTCCATGCTGCAAGAGGCCGGCATGACGGTGGAAAGCCATATATTGCGGGGCGTCGGCCACACCATCTCGCCGACGGGCGTGAAACTCACCCGCCGCTTCCTGCGGGAAAGGTTAGGCGAGGCCACTGTGTGAAGGCTGCCGGAACCGGCGTCGGTGACAGAAAAGCCCACCGGAATGTCACAAAGCCGAATCCCAGATCGTCATGACCTCGGTACCAACAAGGAGACCGACCATGACCGCCAAGCTCAACCCCCTTGCCGCTGCCCCCACCCTGATGAAGGAGTGGCAGCGCGTTTCGTTCGTCATCGCCGCCAATGTCGATCCGGGTCTGTGCGAGCTCGTGGAGATCCGTGCCTCCCAGATCAATGGCTGCGCCAATTGCCTCAACATGCACACGGTGTTCGCCCGCGAAAACGGCGAAACCGAGCAGCGCATCTATTTGCTGCCGGCCTGGCGCGGGGCGCCCTGCTACACCGATCGCGAGCGGGCCGCGCTCGGCTGGACCGAGGCCTTGACGCGGCTTTCCGAGGGGCATGCGCATGAAACGGCCTATGAGGCCCTGAAGGCGCATTTCAGCGAGGAGGAGCGGGTCAAACTCACCCTCCTGATCAACGTCATCAATGGCTGGAACCGGATCGCCGTCGGTTTCGGCGGCTGGATCGATCCGGCGGTGGTGAAATCCGCCAAGGCGGCCGCCGCCTAGATGCGCAGGCAAACAGACGGACGCGGCGAGAGTTTCGGCTCGCTGCGTCCAAAACCAGGATCGACATCCGCAGCATTTTTGCCGAAAACTGGCGCTCACTTTTCGGTACGATACTCAAGGACTAGCGATGCAGGCGGCGAATCCCGCGGTGAAAGCGTCTATCCGGCTAGGTGCCTTCCTGCATTCGGCAAAGCTGCAATATCCCAGCCTGAGCCGCCGGCGACTGCTCTTGTCGATAATCGCCCCGTTGGCGATCGTCGGAGCATGCTGGGCTCAATCCGTCTGCGCCGATCAACCGCCCCAGAGAACCATGATCTGCCGCGAGGGCGACAATGCCATGGAGTTCGTCCTTGATGGCAAAGGCGGCGCAAAACTGAAAGGAACCACAGGCACCACCCTTCTGCTGTTTCCGGATCTGCGCGAGGAGGATTGGACGGTCAAGGTCGTGCAGGAGCACGGTGGATACGGGTTGCGAGTCGCCAATTCTCGCGGTGCGCTGCTTTCGGCTCCCTTCATCGCAGCGAAGACGATCGGCCAGATGACGTGGAACCATCCCGAAAATTCGAAGGTGGATCTGCTCTGCGATATCAACGTCATACGGTGATCTGCTTGTTACCGGCGAGGCCGGAAGGGCGCGCCTGGTTCGGCTAGGTTTCGTCCGCGGGATCTTGCCCCCAACCCGCTGTCTTTCTACAAGGAGGCCTCCTTTTTTCGGTTCCCGGTATGCCAGATCTTTCTTTTTCGCGCGCAGGCGCCTTCCGTCACGGCGGTTTTGCGCGGTATTGGCTGGCGCGTTTCCTCGGCAGTTTCTCCGCCCAGATCATGAGCGTTTCGGTCGGCTGGCAGGTTTACGACCTCACGCGCGATCCCTTTGATCTCGGCATTGTCGGGCTGGTGCAGTTCCTGCCGGCCTTCCTCCTGGTGCTAGTCACCGGTGCGGTGGCGGATCGTTTCAACCGCGTGCGCATCATGACGATCTGCCTGGCCGGCGAAGCGCTCTGCGCCCTTGCGCTGATGCTGTTCGGGCTATGGGGCAGCCAGACGGCGCTGCCGATCTTCGTCACGCTGGTGGTATTCGGCACGCTCAGGGCCTTTTTCGGCCCGGCGCAGCAGTCGCTGATGCCCAATCTGGTGCCGGAGGAGGACCTCGCCAGCGCTATTGCCTGGAGCACCTCGTCCTGGCAGATCGCAACGGTGATCGGTCCGGTTGCCGGCGGCCTGCTCTACGGCGTCTCGGCCAATGCCGCCTATGGCACGGCCCTGGTGCTGCTCGGCTTCGCCGCCTTGCTGACCTTCACCATCGCGCCGCCGCCGCAATTGAAGGCGGCGAAGGAAAAGCCGAGTTTCGAGACGCTGCTGGCGGGTTTTCGCTATATCTGGGGCGAGAAGATCGTGCTCGGTGCCATCTCGCTTGATCTCTTCGCCATGCTGCTCGGCGGCGCTACGGCGCTGCTGCCGGTCTATGCCCGCGACATCCTCGATGTCGGTCCCTGGGGGCTCGGCATGCTCAGGGCGGCACCCGGCGTTGGCGCCATCGTGGTGGCGGCGATCCTGTTGCGCCACCCGATCAGGGATCATGCCGGCGTGATCATGTTCGTTTGTGTGGCGCTGGTCGGTGCCTCCATTGCTCTATTCGGCGCCTCGACGGCAGTCTGGCTTTCCATCCTGGCGTTCGCGCTTTTCGGTGGGCTCGACATGGTCAGCGTCTATGTGCGCGAGACCCTGATCCAGCTCTGGACACCCGATGCGGTGCGCGGCCGGGTGAACGCGGTCAACCAGGTCTTCGTCGGTGCCTCCAACGAACTTGGCGAGTTCCGTGCCGGCATCTCGGCGGGGCTGATCGGTGCCGTGCCCGCCGTGATCTTTGGGGGTGTCGCCACGATCGCAGTAGCCGGCCTGTGGTGGTACTGGTTCCCCGAACTGCGCAAGGTAAGGCACCTGAGCGGGCGGGTGTAGCGGGTAAGACCGTGTGCCGATCTTCTCAGCTCCATCAAGTGATGGAGCGAGATCGGCATCTTCTTGCCGGAGCGCGTCGTTTCCAAGTATGCCGATCTGGAGATCGGCACGCCAAATTCCGCGTTCAGCTCCGCAAGACGAACGTCTGCCGGGCTTCTTCGCTGCTCTTTCTTTCGATGAGAACCGCTCAGAGCACCGCCTCGATGAGCCTCGGCCCGCGCTGTCCCATCGCGGCCTTGAAGGCGTCGGCGAGGGCGGCATGGCTCTCCGCCCGCACTGCCTCCACGCCCATGCCCTCGGCGAGCTTCACCCAATCGAGATCGGGATTGCCGATATCGAACATGGATTGCCCCCTGGGGCCGATGCTGCCGAGGCCCACGCCCGCGACCTCGTCCATCAGCACCTTGTAGGCCCGGTTGGCATAGATGACCGTGGTGACGTCGAGCCGCTCGCGCGCCTGCGTCCATAGCGATTGCAGCGTGTACATGGCGCTGCCGTCCGCCTGCAGTGACACCACCTTGCGGCTGGGGCAGGCGATGGCGGCGCCGGTGGCCACCGGCATGCCGTCGCCGATCGCCCCGCCCGAGAGCTGGAGGCTGTCATGCGGCGCGACCGTTTCGTTGAGCGGGTAGAAGGGAAAGCCCGAGGAGATCGTCTCGTCGGAAATGATGGCGTTCTCGGGCAGGAAATGCCCGGCGATGCGCATGATGCCCTCCGCGGTGATGCGGCCATCCGCAGGCAGGGCAGGCGGGGCGTGCGCGGAGGCTTTGCCGGGCGCAGTCGCGCCGATCGCCTCGGCTAGGGCTTCGAGGGCGCCGGTGCCGTCCTCATGCGGAAAGGCGAGCACGAGAGGCCGGCAGCCGGACGGCGTCAGCTCGCTCGGCTGTCCCGGATAGGCGAAGAAGGCGATCGGTGCCTGTGAGCCGACCAGGATGAGGGTCTGCGTGCCCTTGAGGAAATCGAGGGCGGGACCGGGGCGGTAGGGCAGCCTTTCCACCTTGATGCGCCCCGCGCCGCGTTCGACCCGCGGCACGAAGGTGTCGCAGATCAGCCGGGCCCCGGTCTTGGCCGCGATGCGGCCCGCTGCCGCCAGCCCGCGGCCGCGCAGGGCCTCGCCGCGTAAGAGGAAGGCAACCGGACCGCCCGCGTCGAGCGCCGCCACCGATTGCGTCACGGCGGTGTCCGAAACGGGTGCGGGGCCGAGGACAGGGAGCGGCGCGGCCGGCCTGTCGGCAACGAGCCACGCGGTATCGGCCGGCAGGATCAGGCTGGCGATCTGGCCGGGCGCGGTGCGGGCCGCCTGCACGGCGCGGGCGGCATCGGCGGCGACGCTGCGGGCGTTGGGGGAGGAATGCACCCAATGCGAGACCGGGCGGGCGAAGGCGGCGACATCGGAGGTCAGCGGCGCATCGAAACGCTGATGCGCGGAGGCATGGTCGCCGATGATGTTGACCATCGGCACCGGCACCTTGCGGGCATTGTGGAGATTGGCGAGGCCATTGGCCAGGCCCGGGCCGAGATGCAGCAGCGTCGCCGCCGGCTTGCCGGTCATGCGGGCATAGCCATCCGCCGCGCCGGTGACCACGCCCTCGAACAGGCCGAGCACCGGCCGCATGCCCTCGATGCGGTCGAGCGCGCCGACGAAATGCATTTCCGAGGTGCCGGGATTGGCAAAGCAGACCTCGACGCCGCTATCGACCAGCGTGCGCACCAGGCTTTCGGCGCCGTTCATGGTATCGGAGAAGGGGAGGGGCTCATGCATGGTGGGCGTCCGTAGGCTGAAAGAAGGCTGGAACGTTCACCCTTAGGCGCAAACGCCCCGTCATCTCAAGCATAACGGCACGGCGCCCCGCTTGGGGCTCACCCGCAATCCTTGGCGATCAGCGGCGAGAAGGCCCAGCCATGGATGCCCTTGCTGAAGCCATCCTCCTCAAGGCGCGAATCGCCGCGCCACCAGGTGACCTCGACCCATTTGCCTGTGCGCCCCTGGCCATATTGCACTTCGTCCTCGGGCTTCATGCGGGCGATCAGGCGGTGCTGCGGGCCGGGACCGGCGCGCAGGGCGACAAAACCATCCGGTGTCTTGCGCAGATGGCATAGCTCCATGGCGGAGCCTGCGGCCGGCCAGAGACAAGCGAGGCAGACGGCGAGCAAGGGAGGACGAAGGGAGCGGTTCATGGCAGGGCCCGGTGCGTGGATGCCCGACCAAGCCACAGGCAACGGGATACCGCCGTGACAGTGCGCACAGGGCGTTCTCTCCTTCTCCCCCCTGTGGGAGAAGGTGGCGCGAAGCGCCGGATGAGGGGGCTCGCGACCTGACTTTTCTGATGCTCACTCGCAAGCACGACCTGAACAAGTTGCGAGACCCCTCATCCGCCTGCCGGCGCCTTCTCCCGCAGGGGGAGAAGGGAATAGTTCAGCTGGCGATCAACCTCGGCGACAGGATTCTCGTCGACGTCGTTTTCTGGCCATGTCCCGGCCCATATGCGACATCGTTCCAGCGCGTCTTCTATAGAGCTAATCGGCAACGGGATGGCATCGGCGCCGCATCCTGCGGTTGTGGTCGCGTGGCCTTGGGAGAAGGTCGCACTGAGGCAGCAACCGCGGCGGCTGAGGCGCTAGGGTTTCCCGCAACGCATCCGGAGTCGCAGGCAAATGGCAGTGTTTCCAAAAAAGGCGAAGGTCGTCATCGTCGGGTTGGGCGGGATCGTCGGCGCATCGATCGCCCATCATTTGATCGAGCGGGGCTGGGACGACATCGTCGGCATCGACAAGTCGGGCATCCCGACCGATATCGGCTCCACCGCCCATGCCTCCGACTTCTGCTATGCTACCAGCCACGATTTCCTGTCCTGCTGGACCACGCTCTATTCCATCGATTTCTACGAGAAGATGGGTCACTACGCCCGCGTCGGCGGCATCGAGGTGGCCCGCGTGGGCGACGATGCCCGCATGGACGAGATCAAGCGCAAGGTTGCCTCCGGCAAAGCCTTCGGCACCCGTGCCCGCCTGATCGAG
This sequence comes from Labrys sp. HAY1-8F, assembly GCF_056754975.1. Lineage (NCBI taxonomy): Bacteria > Pseudomonadati > Pseudomonadota > Alphaproteobacteria > Hyphomicrobiales > Xanthobacteraceae > Labrys > Labrys sp. HAY1-8F. The sequence continues at coordinate 3,923,935 of NZ_JBPGWZ010000002.1, forward strand.
CCGGCCGAGATCAAGGAGAAGTTCCCGCTGATCGAGGAGCATCTGGTGCAGGGCGGCCTGTGGGATCCCGATGCCGGCCTTGTCATCCCACGCTCGCAGACGGTGGCGGGCAAGCTCGTCGACCAGGGCGAGGCCGCCGGCAAGCTCCAGGTCTTCGCCAACACGGCGGCTCAGTCGCTCATCATCGAGAACGGCCGCATCAAGGGCGTGGTCACCAGCCGCGGCACTATCGAGGCCGATCATGTCGTTGTTTGTGCCGGCCTGTGGGGCCGCCTGATCGCCGAGATGGCCGGCGAGGACCTGCCGGTGATGCCGGTCGATCATCCGCTTACCTTCTTCGGGCCCTATAACGAGTTCGCCGGCACCGGCAAGGAGATCGGCTGGCCGCTGATGCGCGACCAGGGCAACTCCGCCTATATGCGCGACACCGGCGATCCGACGACCGCCGAAGGCGGCCAGATCGAGTGGGGCTATTACGAGGAGACCAATCCGCGCCTGTGCCATCCGCGTGACCTTCTCGAAAAGCACGAGGCGCGCCTGTCGCCCTCGCAGCGCGACCTCGACATGGAGCAGATCATCGGCCCACTCGAACGCGCCATGGAGCTGACGCCGATTCTCGGCGAGCTGGGTTACAATGAGGGCCATTCCTTCAATGGCCTTCTGCAGGTCACCACCGATGGCGGCCCCTCCATGGGCGAAAGCCAGAAGGTGCGGGGCCTGTGGTATGCGGTCGCCATCTGGGTCAAGGATGGCCCCGGCATGGGCAAGCTCATCGCCGACTGGATGACAGACGGGCGCACGCCGATCGACCACAACAAGATCGACTATGCCCGCTTCTCCCCGCACATGCTGGAGGAAGGCTTCATCGAGGGGCGTTGCGGCGAGGCGGCCCGCAAGATCTACAATCCGGCCGTGCATCCGCGTGAGCCCTATGACACCGGCCGCAATATCAGGCGCTCGCCCTTTTATGAGCGCGAGAAGGAGCTCGGCGGCTATTTCATGGAGCTCGGCGGCTGGGAACGCGCCCATGGCTACGCCGCCAACGAGCATTTGCTCGAGAAATACGGAAACCGCGTGCCGGTGCGCGCGAACGAATGGGACAACCGCCATTTCTGGCGCGTCTCCAATGCCGAACAGCTCGCCATGAGCGAGGATTGCGGCATCATCAACCTCTCGCACTTCGCCATGATCGATGTCGAGGGGCCTGACCATGTCGCGCTGATGGAATGGGTCTGCGCCGCCAAGATCGGCGGCGACGCGAATATCGGCAAGGGCATCTACACCCATTTCCTCGACGAAAACGGCATGGTGCGCGCGGACCTCACCGTGTTCCGCATGGCGGACCGCTGCCGCGTGGTCGACGGCGCCGATGCCGGCCCGCGCGATCTCAACTATCTGCGCCGCGTTGCCCAGGACAAGGGCTTCGACGTCACCGTCACCGATACTTCGGAGAAATACGTCACCATCGGCATCTGGGGCCCGAATGCCCGCGTCAATCTGAAGAAGGTGGTGGAAGACCCGACCGGGCTCGATCCGGAGAACTTCGCCTTTGCCGCCATCAAGCAGATCCACATCGGGGGCAAGGACGTCTCCGCCTTCCGCATCTCCTATGTCGGCGAGCAGGGCTGGGAACTGCACATGCGCTACGAGGACGGCCTTGCCGTCTGGGACGCGCTGCGCACCACCGGGGTGATGGCAGTCGGCGTGGAGACCTATGCCAATTCCCGCCGCATGGAAAAGAGCCTGCGCTTGCAGAATGCCGAGCTCAACACCGAGTACAACCTGATCGAAACCGATCTCCAGCGCCCCAAGGTCAAGGAGGCCGATTTCTGCGGCAAGGCCAGGCATTTGGAGCACCGCGCCCGCGCCCACCAGCCGGCCATGCTGTGTACGCTGGTGATCACGGACAATGTCGATGCCAAGGGCGTCGCTCGCTACCCCGTCGGCATCCTGCCGGTGATGGACCCTGAGACCGGCGAGACGCTGGTCGACGAACTCGGTCGCCGGTCCTACACCTATTCGATCGCCTATGGCCCGACCATCGGCAAGAACATCGCGCTCGCCTATCTGCCGCATGCCTATGCGCAGGAGGGTCGCAAGTTCCAGGTCGAGTATTTCGGCGAGACCTATCCGGTCGAGGTGGCCGGCGTCGGCTATAAGCCGCTCTACGACCCCGCAAACGCCAAGCCGCGAAGCTGAGGGGAAACCTGACCCTCCTCATCCTGGGAGGGTCATCTCCACTTCGAGTTCTCCACGTCACAATTGCCCCCTCTTGTTGACGTTTGGGGCCGGCACGCGGAAGTAAGGGATCTCAATCCCCAACCCTCTCCCGGTGTGGGAGAGGGAGCCCGCCATGCCCAAGAAACCAATAGCCAAACCGATAGCCAAGAAGAAGATCGAGCGCTTTCCCGAACCGCCCAGCATGCCGCCTGAGACCTCCGTCATCGCCATCGGCGATATCCACGGGCGGCTCGATTTGCTGGAACCCCTGCTCACGCGCATCGAAAGGCGGGCGTCGCTGCTGCCGGGCCTCAAGCATGTCGTGGTCAGCGTCGGCGATCTCATCGACCGCGGCCCCGATTCCGCCGGCGTGATCGAGCGGCTGATGAACGGCGTGCGAGGCTGTGAGCTGGTGGTGCTCCTGGGCAACCACGAGGACGCGCTGCTCGGCTTTCTCGACGACAAGCCGATCGGCGATGCCTGGCGCAGCTTCTTCGGCGCCGACGCCTTCCTGCAGAGCTATGGCATTGCCAGCCGGCAGAATTACAAGGTGGAGAAGACGCCGGACCGCCTGCGCCAGGACATGCTTTCAGCCATACCGCAGGCGCATCTCGATTTCCTGCGCGGCCTGCCCACCTCCTACAGTATCGGCGACTATTTCTTCGTCCATGCCGGCGTGCGTCCCGGCGTGCCGCTGGCCGAGCAGGACGATCGCGACCTCGTCTGGATTCGCGAGGAGTTCCTGCATTCCACGCAACGCTTCGAGAAGAAGATCGTCCACGGCCACACACCGGTGCGCAAGCCGGACTTCAACCGCAACCGCATCAATCTGGACACCAAGGCCTATGCCTCGGGCATCCTGACGGCTGTACGGTTCGAGGGCATCGAGGCCGTGGTATTCTGAGCCCCTGAGGCTCGCGCTCCCGGGGCATTGCCGCCCCTTGCCGCGCGGCCCGCACGCCCCTTATGGTGTCGCATGGAGGGAGCGCATCATGGGGTCATTCCATCTGCCCGCTATCCCCGACGATGTCAGCGTCATCGCCTTCGGCGACGTGCACGGCTGCTACGACAAGCTGGAGATCCTGCTCGAACAGATCGAGGCGCGCCTGGCGTCTTTGCCGGAGCGACGGCACATCGTCGTCTCTGTCGGCGATCTCGTCGATCGCGGCCCGGATTCGGCCCGTGTGGTCGATCGCCTCGCGGCTGGACTGCCGGGCTGCGAGCTCGTGGTGCTCAAGGGCAATCACGAAGCCATGATGCTCGACTTCATCCGTGGCGGCGAGGATGCCGAGGCCTGGCTGCACAATGGCGGCCTGCGCACGCTGGCGAGCTACGGCGTCGATCTGGAGCGGGCCCTGGCCGCAGGCCCGACGCTTCACGACCTGCGCCGCGCCTTTCTCGACGCGATACCGGAGCATCACCTCGCCTTTCTGGCGAAAATGCCGCTCAGCTATGCCTGCGGTGATTATTTCTTCGTTCATGCCGGCGTCCGCCCCGGCCGCCCGCCCGACCGGCAGGACGAGGAGGACCTGCTCTGGATCCGCAACGAGTTCCTCGACTGGGATGGCGATTTCGGCAAGCGCATCGTGCATGGCCACACGCCGGTCGATATCGCGACCTTCAGGCCCAACCGCATCAATCTCGACACCGGCGCCTGTTTCGGCGGCCCTCTGACCGCCGTGCTGCTGGAGGGGACGGAGGCTACGATTTATTGAGGGCGCTGCGTCGCTTCACCTGTTGAAACCTTTGGTCAAAAGCTGCCGATTGCTTGCCCCGGCCGGGTGCAACTGCGAGTCTCCGCACCAGATATCGGCTTTGTCACCAGGAGAAATCGATCGTGCCGCCAGAGACCGGCAACCTCGTCACCGCCGACCTGATCGCCGTCCTCGTGGCGGTGACCGCAGGGCGGCCGCGGGTGATGACGGTGCGCGAGGGCAGGGGCCTGCCCTCCGGTCCCTTCGAGGCCGGCCATCGCTCATTGCAGACCGGGCTGCGTGCCTGGGTGGAACGCCAGACCGGCCATCCCCTCGGCTATGTCGAGCAGCTCTATACCTTCGCCGACAACGATCGCGGGGCGCAGGACATGCAGCGGGCGATCTCGATCTCCTATCTAGGCCTGACGCGGGAAAATGCCGGTGGAGGCGAGGAAACCGGTTGGCGCGACTGGTATGAGTATTTCCCCTGGGAGGACCATCGCGCCGGCCTGCCGGCCTTCTTCCAGACGGGAATCGTCGCGCCGCTGCGTGCCTGGGCCGGGGCGGTCGACAGTGCGGCCATGCGGGAGATCAGGTCCCAGCGGGTCGATATCACCTTCGGGCTTGAGGGTTTTGCCTGGAACGAGGAGCTCGTGCTGCAGCGCTACGAGCTGCTCTACGAGGCCGGGCTGGTACCGGAAGCTGCCACGAACGGCGTTGCGGGCGCGCAAGCGGTGCCGGCCTCGCAAGCGGTGCCGGGCAGGCCGATGCATGCCGACCATCGCCGCATCCTCGCCACCGGCATTGCCCGTCTGAGAGCCAAGATCAAATACCGCCCGGTGGTGTTCGAATTGCTGCCCGCCACCTTCACCTTGCTGCAGCTCCAGCGCAGCGTCGAGGCCCTGGCTGGGCGCCTGGTGCACAAGCAGAATTTCCGCCGCCTGATCGAGCAGCAGGAACTGGTGGAGGAGACCGGCGAGATCGCCGCCGAGACCATCGGCCGCCCGGCCAAGCTGTTCCGCTTCCGCCAGGCCGTGCTGGCCGAGCGCGTAGCCGCCGGCACCAAGCTGCCGCTGGCGCGGGGGTAGGAGTGTCCCCTCACTGAGTCTAGCGCGGTCCCCTTCTCCCCTTGCGGGAGAAGGTGGCATTGCGAAGCAATGACGGATGAGGGGTCTTGCGACCTTGCCAGCCTTGGTGCTCGCTCAAAGGTGTAATCTCTGGATGGGGGGCTAGACCCCTCATCCGCCGCTTCGGGGCTCCTAGTCCACTCCAAGTGGAGTGGACGATCCCCACCAGGGGAGAAGGGAGTCGCGGTTCGCTCTCTCGGTTTTGCTCCAATCTCTTATGCTCCAAATGAACATAATTCGCTTGACATTGCTTATACTCAGATTAAGCATATGCCCAACATATGCTCAATGGGAGTATAAATATGAGCCCCGATGCTGCCGTTCTCACCCGCACCGCGCCGCTCTATGAGCGGGTCAAGCGCGTCATTCCCGCCATGGAATGGCCCGTCTTCGCCGATGACGTCGACGCCATCCTGGCGCTCAAGCGCGAGCGCAACGCCGTCATCCTGGCGCACAACTACCAGACGCCGGAAATCTTCCACTGCGTCGCCGACGTGGTCGGCGACAGCCTGGCCCTGGCCCGCAGGGCTGTCGATACCGACGCCGATGTCATCGTGCTGGCGGGCGTGCATTTCATGGCCGAGACCGCCAAGCTGCTCAATCCGGACAAGACGGTGCTGATCCCCGATCTTCGCGCCGGCTGCTCGCTGGCCGATTCGATCCAGCCGGAGGATGTGCGCCTGATGCGCCAGACCTATCCCGGCGTGCCCATCGTCACATATGTCAACACCTCGGCGGCGGTGAAGGCGGAGTCCGATGTCTGCTGCACCTCGGGCAATGCCAAGAGGATCGTCGAAAAGCTCGGCGTGCCCCGGGTGATCATGCTTCCCGACGAATATCTCGCCCGCAACATCGCGGCCGAGACCGATGTCGAGATCATCGCCTGGAAGGGCCATTGCGAGGTGCATGAGCGCTTCTCGCCGGCCGAGGTGCGCCAGCTCAGGGAAGACCATCCCGGCGTGATCGTCCTCGCCCATCCCGAATGCCCGCCGGAGGTGGTGGCGGAAGCCGATTTCTCCGGCTCGACCGCGCTGATGTCCGACTATGTCGCCGAGCACAAGCCTGCCCGCGTGGTGCTGCTGACCGAATGCTCGATGAGCGACAACGTGGCCGTGCAGCACCCCACCGTCGATTTCGTGCGCCCCTGTAATCTCTGTCCGCATATGAAGCGCATCACGCTCGCCAATATCCGCCAGGCGCTGGAGACCAACCGGCACGAAGTCACCATCGATCCTGCCATTGCGGTTGCCGCGCGCCGGGCCGTCGAGAGGATGCTCGAGCTATGAGCGATCATCCCCAACTCTATCGCGACCGCCCGGTGGTGGTCGGGGCCGGCCTCGCCGGGCTGATGACGGCGCTCTCACTCGCCCCCGAACCGGCGGTGCTGCTCTCCCGCGCGTCGCTCGGCGCGGAAACCTCGACCGGCTGGGCGCAGGGCGGGCTCGCCGCAAGCCTGGCTGATGATGATACACCTGCACTTCACCTCGAGGATACGCTGGCGGCCGGCGGTGGCCTGGTGGCGGCGGTGGCGGCTCGCTCCATCCTCGACGCTGCTCCGGATGCGGTGCGTCGGCTCGCCGCTCTCGGTGTCAATTTCGACAGGAACGGCGAGGACTTCCAACTCGGCCTCGAAGCCGCCCATGGCCGCCGCCGCATCGTACATGCCGATGGCGACGCCACGGGACGAGAGATCGTGCGCGCCTTGGTCGCCGCAGTGCGTAAGACGCCCTCGATCACCGTGCTGGAGGGCGTCGAGGCACGGCGCCTCATCGTCGAGGACGGCACCATCGCCGGCGTCGTCTGCGTCGGCCCGAACAGCGAGGCGATGACCATTCCCACCGCACGCGTGGTGCTGGCCACCGGCGGCATCGGCGGCCTCTTCAGCGATAGCACCAATCCTCGCACCAGCCAGGGGCAGGGGCTCGCCCTGGCGGCTCGCGCCGGGGCGCTGCTCTCCAATCTCGAATTCGTGCAGTTCCATCCAACCGCGCTCGATACCGCGGCGCGGCCGATGGGGCTGGTCAGCGAAGCCGTGCGGGGTGAGGGCGCCGTGCTGATCGACGAGACCGGCGAGCGCTTTCTCCGCCATCTACCGGGCGCCGAACTGGCCCCGCGCGACGAAGTCGCCCGCGGCATCTGGCAGCATCTGTCGGGCGGGCACCAAGTCTACCTAGATGCCCGCCAGCAGCCCGGCGCGGGGTTCGCACGCCGCTTCCCGGGTATCGACCGGCTCTGCCGGCAGGCCGGCTTCGATCCCGCCTTGCAGCCGCTGCCGGTGCGCCCGGCCCAGCACTATCACATGGGCGGCATTGCGGTGGATGGACAGGGCCGAAGCTCCCTGCCGGGTCTATGGGCTTGTGGCGAAGTGGCCTGCACCGGGCTGCACGGCGCCAATCGCCTCGCCAGCAATTCCCTGGCCGAGGCTGCGGTCTGCGCCGCCTGGGTCGCCGACAGCGTGAGGAGCGCACCGGCCGCCAGCCGCCGATTCGCGGGAACTTCCATTGCCGCGAATGCTGCTGACCTTCGCACTGGGGATGCCGAGTCAACGCGTCCGATTCTATCGCGTGCGCTCGGCGTGGTGAGGGACCGGGCCGGACTAGAGGCGGCGATCGCCGAACTCCTACCGCTGGCCACCAGCACACGCCCTGGCTCGGGCCCCGCCCTGGTCGGCCTGATGCTGGCCGTCTCCGCGCTATGTCGGCGGGAAAGCCGGGGGGCGCATTGCCGCACGGATTTCCCCACCAGCCTGCCGGAGGCGACGCCATCTCTCCTCTCGCTCGACCAGACCCTCTCGACGGCCCGTGAGGTCGCCCTCTCCCTTCCTTTCGCAGAAAGCGCCTGACATGCCCCTTTCTCCCCTGCCCCCCCTGCTGTTCGAGCCTGTCGTCCGCGCGGCCCTGGTCGAGGATCTCGGCCGTGCCGGCGACCTCACCACCGATGCCATCGTGCCTGTCGGCCTCAAGGCGACCACCGTGCTGGCCGCACGCCAGGACGGCGTGGTCGCCGGCCTCGACATTGCCGCCGCCGCCTTCCGCCTGCTCGATCCTTCTGCTGTGATCGCGGTGGAGCGCGGCGATGGCGCCAGCGTATCGCCTGGCTCGATCATCGCCACCGTCACCGGTTCGGCCCGGGCCTTGCTGACGGGCGAGCGCACGGCGCTCAACATCCTCTGCCGTCTCAGCGGCATCGCCAGCGCCACCGCCTTGGTGGTGGAGGCGGTCAGGGGGCACAAGGCCACCATCGTCTGCACCCGCAAGACCACGCCCGGCCTGCGCGCTTTGGAGAAATATGCGGTGAGGGCCGGCGGCGGCGGCAATCACCGCTTCGGGCTCGACGATGCCATCCTGATCAAGGACAACCATGTCGCCATCGCCGGCGGCATCCGCCCGGCGCTCGAGCGGGCCAAGGCCGCGGCGGGCCACATGGTCAAGATCGAGCTGGAGGTCGATACGCTGGCCCAGCTCGAGGAGGCGCTGGCCATTGGCGTCGATGCCGTGTTGCTCGACAATATGGGCCCGGATGAATTACGCGAGGCGGTGGCCATGGTCGGCGGACGGGCGCTCACCGAGGCCTCAGGCCGGGTTACGGCGGCGACGGCGCCGGCAATCGCGGCCTCGGGCGTCGACCTCATCTCCATCGGCTGGCTCACCCATAGCGCGCCGATCCTCGACATAGGCCTGGATTATCGAGCCTGAGCGGCCGAATGCTGTTCACTCAAAGAGGTAACACCCCGTTTTGTCATAGCCGGGCTTGACCCGGCTATCCGGAATAAGCGCGAAGGGGCTGGATTGCCGGGTCAAGCCCGGCAATGACAAAGGTCGAGCAAACCCGAAGACGCTGAGGTGAACCGCAGTGGAGGCTGAGCGGCATTGCCGCATCCCCTTGCTGCGGCAAGCGTGGCTGATATGCTGCCTTCATGCAGAATCGTGTCGTACCCTTTCCCATCCCGCCGCGTGTGCCGGCGGGGACAACCATTATTGCCTTCGGCGACGTCCACGGCCATCTCGCGCTGATGGAGGAGATCCTGGCCAGGGCGCAAGCTCGGGCCCAGGCCAAGCCGGACCGGCGCCACATCGTCATCAGCCTCGGCGATCTCGTCGATCGCGGCCCCGATTCCCGCGGTGTCGTGGCCCGGCTGATGGGCAACCTGCCAGGTTGCGAGCTCCATGTGCTCAGGGGCAATCACGAAACCTTGCTGATGTCCTTCCTCGCCGGCGACCCGGATGCCGACGTCTGGCTCAAATGGGGCGGCATGGCCACCGTCGGCAGCTATGGCGTCGACATCAAGGGGGCCGACCCGCATTCGAAGCGGGATGTCGAGCGTCTCAGGGCGGAGTTCCGCACCAGGATGCTGCCCGACCATCTCGACTTCATGCGCAAGCGGCCGCTGAGCCTCACCTTCGGCGATTATTTCTTCGTGCATGCCGGCGTGCGGCCGGATGTGCCGCTGGCCAAGCAGAAGGAATATGACCTGATCTGGATCCGCGACGAGTTTCTACCCTCGGGCCAGCTCTTCGAGAAGAAGATCGTGCATGGCCACACCTCGGTGGAGGAGCCGGATTTCCGCACCAACCGCATCAATCTCGACACCGGCGCCTGCTACGGCGGCAAGCTGACGGCGGCGATCTTCGAGGATGACGTGGCCGAGGTGTTCGCCTCCATCCCGGCGCCGCCCGGCACGCATTTTCCCTGAGAATGATACGAAGAGGTTGATCGGGCAGGAACATGCCTTCCGTATGTTTAAGCCGGTCCTGTGCTGCCCCTCAGCTCTATCCTCTCCCCGTAAGAACGGGACGAGGGGACCTCGATGACGAGTCCCCTTGGAAATGTCTAGTCTCGCTCAACCGTTGAGCGAGATGAAAGGCCTGAGAATGGATTGCGACGCTTGAGCCGCCTCGCCCCGCTTGCGGGTATCGTCCACTCCACTTGGAGTGGACTGGGATAGAGGTGAGGGGCAGTGCGGCATTGGCAGGATTACGGTGGCGACTGGACACCCTTTCTGCGCTCAATGCGTGACCAGCCACTCCATCGGATGGTCTTCGCCGCGAGGGGCGTAGAGCGGCGGCACGGGGTTGGGAATCTCCGTAAAGCGCGGCTTGACGCCGAGCAGCGGGCCGATGCGCTCCAGGATCTTGCCGGTGGTAACCCCGGCATTCCAGGCGGCGGAACTGTAGCCATAGGTCTCGGGCAGGCCCTTGGGCTCGTCATAGAGCACGAGCACCAGATATTTCGGCTTGTCGAAGGGAAATACCGCCATGAAGGTGGTGAAGTTGAGCTTCTTCGAATAGCGCCCGTTGATGACCTTTTCGGCCGTGCCGGTCTTGGCGCCGATGCCGAGCCCCGGCACATTGGCCTTCTTGCCGGAGCCGTCGGTGGCGTTGAGGCGCATGATGTAGCGCATCACGTCGGAGGTGTGCTTCTTCAGGACCAGCTTGGAGCCCGCCAGGGCGTCGCTTTCGTTGCGCGCCAGGAATGTCGGCTTCATCAGATGGCCGCCATTCATCATCGCCCCCACCGCCATCATCGCCTGCAGCGGCGCCACGGCCATGCCATGGCCGAAGGCGATGGTGATGGTGTTGATCTCGCTCCAGCGCCTGGGCAGGATCGGCATGGCGTTCTCGGGCAGTTCGGTGACCAGTCGAGTGGTCTGGCCCATCATCCTCAGAAAGGCCTTGTGGGCGTCGACGCCGAGGGCGAGGGCCATTTTGGCCGAGCCGATATTGGAGGAGAAGGTGAACACCTCCGGCAGGCTCAGCATGCGCCGACGGGCGTGGTCGTCATGAATGGTGAAGCGGCCATATTTGAGCGTGGTGCGGGCATCGAGCATGGAAGCGGTAGTGAATCTGCCCGATTCGATCGCCATGGCGGTGGTCAGGGCCTTGAAGGTCGAGCCCATCTCGAACACGCCGACATTGATGCGGTTGATCCGGTTGGGATCCAATGCCTCGGCCGGGTTGTTGGGATCGAAATCGGGCAAGGACACCAGCGAGATCATTTCGCCGGTATTGACGTCCATGATGGCGCCGGCCGCCGCCTTGGCCTGGTAGTGCTCCATCCCGGCGACAAGTTCGTCGCGCATCACCGCCTGGGCTCGCAGATCGATCGAAAGGCGCACAGGCTTGAGATCGTGCGGGTCGGAGGCGTAGCCGAGCGCCTGCAGCTCGGAGAGGCCGCGCTTGCGGTCGATATATCGCTCGATGCCGGCAATGCCCTGGTTGTCGATGTTCACGGCTCCGAGCACATGGCTCACCGTCGGCCCGTTGGGATAAATGCGCTTGGCCTCGTTGAGAAAGCCGATGCCCGGCAGGCCGAGTGCATAGATGCGATTGCGCTGCTCGGGCGTGATCTCGCGCTTGAGCCAGATGAAGCCCTTGCCCGAGGCAAGCTTGGCCCTGAGATCGCGTGCATCGAATTCGGGCATCTGGGCGGTGAGCAGCTCGGTCGCCTCGTCGACATCGATGATCTTCCTCGGTTCGGCGTAAAGCGAAGGCACCTGCACGTCGGTGGCCAGGATCCGGCCATTGCGGTCAAGGATATCCGGGCGTGCCGCAGCCAACTGATCGGCTGCCGAGCGGCGCGCGTCATATTGCTCGTCCGGCGCGGTGCCGAACTGCACCAACCGCGCCAGAATCGCCATATAGATGCAGACGAAGCCCACCACGATCAGCATGATGCGCCCGGCGCTTTTCTGCAGCTTGGTGGGCACTAGGGGACGCCGCCTGCGTCTTTCGGCCGGCCTAGCAGGGTGGTTCTCCGTCGGAGCTTCGAAAGGCGGCTGGCCCGTGGGGACCTCCTGGCCTTGGTCTGCCTCGTCGACGGAAGAGGTCTGCATCGTCGCTTTTCCCAATGCGTATGCAGATTCCTCCTGATCGAGCCATGGGATCGATCAGGAGGAATCCGCAGGATCTCAAACCCTGCTCGGAGCAAAGCGCGTCCATGGCCGAACGCCTGTTTGCTCTGGCTCCTTGTTTCCAAGCCAACCTGATGGATTGGCTAGAGCGTTCTTGCCTCCAATCGCAAAACGCTTTGGCAGGCAGCCGCCATCTGCCGGGCTCGCGCCCGGCGGTTCCTGCCGCATCTTGATTTGACGTTGATGATACGGGGCGCGTGGAGGTCGCCCGCTATCCAAAAGGGCGTTGGTGTCTAAAAATGGTTCATTCTATTCATGGAATAGCAATAAAGCCGCAGGAAATGCAGGTAAAGGGTATCAACTCATTAACAATTCGTACGGTTATCGAGGTCTTAACGGGGAGGTAACCGCCGAGGGTAGCCTGTGTTTAGCGGGGGTAAGCATAGATATTTGCCGCAACGAGTGTCGTTCTGTCGTGCCCGGGCTTGACCCGGGGATCCGGAGTCCCGGCATAGTCAGGCCGCCTGACCGGGCTGGCTTTCCTCGGGCTGCAGCAGGTCGCGGATCATGCCGCGGGCGATTTCCTCTTCGCCCATCAGGATCGCATCGGCCCCGAGCCCGCGGAGATAGTCCACCGCCTCCTCGCTATGCGCCCGGGCGAGAATGCGGATGGACGGGTTGAGCGTGCGGGACTGCTCCACCAGATGGCCGGCTTCGAAGGCGTCGGGGATGGCGACGACCAGCCATTTCGCGCCGGCCAGATTCTGCAGCTCCAGCGTCTCGTAGTCGCCGGCCGGTCCGGAATAGACCTCGATGCCTTCGGCTTTCAGCTTCTCGACCTCGCTCTGCGATTCCTCGATCACCACCAGCGGCACGCCGGCTTGGTGCAGGGCCTTGGCCACCCGGCTGCCGACGCGGCCATGGCCGACCAAAATGGCGTGCTGGCTGAGTTTGGTCGGCTGGACCACTTCGATGTCATCATCCTTGGGCAGGGGCGCCGGAGCGGGCGCGGCTTCCGCGACGGACGCACCCGGCGAGGCCTCCGGCTGAGGCTGTGCCTCGGGCTCGGCCTCAGGTTTGACTTCCGGCTTGGCTGGGGCGGTTGGCTGGCGTTCGGGACGCAGCACGAAGCGGTCCAGCGCCATGAACAGGATCGGGTTGATCACGATGGAAATGAGGGCGCCCGCCACCACCAGATCGCGCGCCGTGCCGGGGATGATCTGCAGCTTGACACCGAGCACCGCCAGAATGAACGAGAATTCGCCGATCTGGGCGAGACTCGCCGAAATGGTGAGTGCGACGCCCTTGGAATAACCGAAGCCGCGCACGATCAGGAAGGCGGCAATCGACTTGCCGATCACGATGATCACGAAGGTCGCGAGCACGCCGAGGGGATGCTGGATCAGGATCGCCGGGTTGAACAGCATGCCCACCGAGACGAAGAACAGCACGGCGAAGGCGTCGCGCAGCGGCAGCGTCTCATTGGCGGCCTGCTTGCTGAGCGGGGATTCGGCCAGCACCATGCCGGCGAAAAAGGCGCCCAGCGCGAAGGAGACGCCGAAGAGCACGGCCGCGCCATAGGCGACCCCGAGCGAAATCGCCAGCACGGCCAGGCGGAAGAGCTCGCGCGAACCGGTATGGGCGACGAAATGCAGGACCCAGGGGATGACCTTGCGCCCGACCACCAGCATCAGCGCCACGAAGGCGGCGACCTTGATGGCGGTGACCAGGAGGGTCGCGGCGATCGAATTGAGGCCGAGATTGGCGGCGAGGCCTGAAGGCGCGACCTCGCCCGGCGCATGGCCGCCGAGAAGTCCGGCCAGCGGAGGGATCAGCACCAGGGTGATCACCATCACCAGGTCTTCGACGATCAGCCAGCCGACGGCGATACGGCCACGCTCGGTCTCGATCAGCTTGCGCTCTTGCATGGCGCGCAGCAGCACCACGGTACTGGCGACCGAGAGGGCGAGGCCGAAGACGATGCCCGTGCCGAGGCCCCAGCCCATGACCCAGGAAAAACCCATGCCCAGCAGGGTCGCCACCGCGATCTGGCCCAGCGCGCCGGGAACGGCGATGGCGCGGACAGAGAGCAGGTCCTTCAGTGAAAAATGCAGGCCGACACCGAACATCAGCAGGATCACGCCGAGCTCGGCGAGCTCATTGGCGAGATTCTGGTCCGCCACGAAACCGGGCGTGAAGGGGCCGATCACCACGCCGCCAAGCAGATAGGCGACGATCGGAGACAGTCGTAACCGCTGTGCGACAAGCGCAAAGATGAATGCCAGTCCCAGGCCCGCCACGATCGTTGCAATCAACGGTGTCTCGTGCGGCATGGAACCTCCCTTCGCGGTCGTAACGAGCGTGCGAGTGCTTACAGCACCGGAAGCGTTTTCCAGAAAAGTTGGTCGACTTTTCGATTAGGAAAACGCGCTGAAACAAAGAATTAGAGAAAAGGGCGATTTAAGGAAATCGCACTTTGCCCCGCATTTGTATGGTGATTGCCTTGCGGCCGCTTCACCATAGGAGAGTTCCATAGTGAGCGCTTGTTAACAATCGGAAAGGTCGCGATCAAATCACGCCAAAAGCGCGGAACGAAGCAGTCGCGACGCGCAAAGCATGCCCCGGCGAATGAAGCCGATCAAGGCTCCAGTTCGGTATCCCAATAGAGGTAATCGAGCCAGCTCTCATGCAGATAGTTCGGCGGGAAATGCCGGCCGTTCTGGTGCAGGTCGCTGAGGGAGGGGGCGTAGGGCTTCTGGTTGGGATGCATGCCAGCCTCGGCGGGCATGGCGCCGCCCTTTTTCAGATTGCAGGGCGAGCAGGCGGCGACGACGTTTTCCCAGGTGGTCTGTCCGCCCCGGGAGCGGGGGATGACGTGGTCGAAGGTCAGATCCGACCGCGTGCCGCAATATTGGCAGGTGAAGCAGTCGCGCAGGAAGACGTTGAAGCGGGTGAAGGCGGGGTTTCGACTGGGTTTGACGTAGGTCTTGAGACACACCACCGAAGGTAATCGGAACTCGAAGGTGGGACTTCGCACCACCTTGTCATATTCGGAGATGATGTTGACCCTGTCGAGGAAGACCGCTTTCACCGTATCCTGCCAGGACCAGAGCGAGAGCGGATAATAGGACAGCGGCCGGTAATCGGCGTTCAGCACGAGCGCGGGACACGCCTCGGGCGAGACCGACGTATGAAACACAGCAGGCGAAACATGCGCTGTCACGAAGCGCTCCCGTCACCATCAGTCCAGCCGAAAAGGCCGATTCGGCTGTTCGTCCAACACAATGTAGGATTAACGTGTCGGTCTTGTGAAGGGGGTAGAGCCATCGGTGGCCCCCTTGCCCTTACTCTTTTCCAGGCTGTTAGGGGCAAAAGGTGAAGGAAAACGACCTTCCCCGGATGCGACGGCCTCACCCCCGCAATTGGTGCGAGAGCCAGGCCAAGGTGCGGTCGGGAATACCGAGTTCGTCGAGATGGTCGTGGGTGGCCAGCACATAATCGGGATTGGCGCCCGAAAGCCCGACGCCGCCGCGCACCACCTCCAGGAGCTGGCGGTCCGGCAGCTTGCCGCAATATTGATGGTGCGCCCGGTCGGCCCGGTAGGCGAGGGCGCGGACATGACGCCCGTCCTCGAGCCGGGCCTCGTGCAGGATCTCGATATAGACGCTGGTGGCCTGCTCGCGCCGGCGCAGATAGTCCACCGTCGCGTCCCAGTTCTCGGAAGCGACGCGGAAGGCGACCCCCCGGCAGGAGCCGCCTCGATCGAGGCCGAGCACCAAGCCGGGCTTTTCGGGTGTGCCGCGATGGACATGCGACCAGATGCACAGGGCCCGGTGCAGGCCGCGAATCAGCGCATTCTGACGCTCTTCAAAGGCAAAGCCGGGATTCCACATCAGGGAACCATAGCCGAAGACCCAATTGGCTTCGGGGGCAGGCGAAACGGGCTGGTTCACTCGGCGGCCAGGTGGAATGCATCGAGATAGTGGAAGGGCAGGCCAGCGAGCGTATCGCGCAGCACGGTGAGATCCTGCTTCAGGCGGTCGAAGGCCGGAGCCAAGGAAAAATCCTGCTCGTTCATGTAGATCGAACGGTTGATCTCGATCTGGATGACGTGGAAGCCGGCGCCGGGATTGCCGTAATGCTCGGTGATGTAGCCGCCGGCATAGGGCTTGTTGCGTGCCACCGAATAACCGAGGTTGCGCAGGGCCTCGTCGGCGCAATCCATGATCAGATGCGAGCAACTCGTGCCGTAGCGATCGCCCAGCACGATGTCGGCGCGGGGCCTGTCCTCGCGTGCCAGGCCGCAGGACGGCATGGAATGGCAGTCGACCAGCAGCGCCACGCCGAATTCGCGGTGGATCTGGCCGAGCAGGCGGCGTAGCGTGCGGTGATAGGGCTTGTAGAGCTCCTCGATCCGGCGCAGTGCCTCGTCCACCGGCAGGCGGCGGGCGTAGATCTCCTGGTTCTCGCTGACCACGCGCGCCAGTGTGCCCAAGCCGCCGGCCACGCGCAGGGAGCGGGTATTGGCATAGTTCGGCAGCCTGCCGTCGAACATGCGCGGGTCGAGTTCGTAGGGTTCGCGGTTGACGTCCAGAAAGGCGCGGGGAAAGCGCGCGCTCATCACCGCCGAGCCGCTGGCAGCGACATCGGCGAGCAGGAGGTCGACGAAAGCATCCTCGGAGCGGCGCAGGGACAGCGGATCGAGGCGGGATGCCTCCAGGAAGGCGCGCGGATAGACCCGTCCCGAATGGGGCGAGTTGAACAGCAAAGGCGCCGCATAGGCCGCAGGCTCGACCACGTCGAAAGGAGGGCTGAGCTCGATGTCCATGCCGTGCACATACTCCAGCGGCGGGTTGCGGCCTCGTCGGCCGCGGCACCTCGAGGGTGCGGCCGGTTCGAACGATGCCGACATCATTCGACAAAATCACGGGCGGGCAAGCATCACAAGCCCCGCCGCATGATTTTTACTTCACCCGTCCCGCACAACAGCCACTGGCGGCATCACGAATTCGGGATTAACTCTATTGCGATGTAAACGGGGCGTTTACCCTGACGACGGTTTATAGAGTTCGAACATGCTCCGGCCCTGCCGGGGATTCGGGACGCCATCATGAACAAGATTCTCCTTGCCGAAGACGACAATGATATGCGCCGCTTCCTGGTGCGCGCCCTGCAGAATGCCGGACATGAGGTGATGTCCTACGATAACGGCCTGTCCGCCTATCATCGGCTGCGGGAAGAACCGTTCGAATTGCTGCTCACCGACATCGTAATGCCGGAAATGGATGGCATCGAGCTGGCCCGCCGGGCCACCGAACTCGATCCCGACATCAAGGTGATGTTCATCACCGGTTTCGCGGCCGTGGCGCTCAACCCCGATTCGCAGGCACCTCGCGACGCCAAGGTGTTGTCCAAGCCCTTCCATCTCAAGGATCTGGTCAACGAAGTCGACAAGCTCCTGAAGGCTGCCTGAACTTCTTTTCAAAATAGCGGGACGAATGGCTTGCATGGCCTGATTCAACCTGCTATCAGGCCGGCCTCCGCAAGCGATGGGCGCGTAGCTCAGCGGGAGAGCACTACGTTGACATCGTAGGGGTCACAGGTTCAATCCCTGTCGCGCCCACCATCGCTTACCAGAAAGAACTGAAGACCCAAGGCATCGCAAACGCGGTGCCTTTTGTTTTTGCCAGGACTCCCGCCGGTGCAGCGTTCCCCGACTCTGTCGAAAGGCCGGGAGCCTTCTGTCGGCCTGCGCCTCCCGGCACGCGCCGGGCTTTTTGCTTGTGTGCAAACAAAATCCTCCAGACCGAAGGCCTGGAGCAGCGGTTGGATATTCAGCGCCGAGCGGGATCGGAATAGCGGCCGCGTGATCGTCGGGATTCCGATTTCACTAGGCGTCTCATCATCGATGGCGGCTGGAACTGGACGTATGTCTGTTCGGGGCGGGCGGAGGGGGCCTGGATCCGGAGATCGGGGCGTCACGATAAAATCACACCCGATGATCAATTCTATTCTCGTAGCCGGTCACTACCCCAGGAGAGACCGGCTTCCAGAGATCCCCGAGCATCATGACCCCGCCGACGAGGCGGGGTTTTCCTTGTCGATCGCGCGCGGGACCGACAGCGCAATTGGCCCGACGCATTCTGCGATTTCATGGAATCACGTCGAATCGCAAAATGTTTTGACGCGTTTTCCCGATCGAAAAGACGGTCAACCTTTCTTGGAAACGCTCTCGCGCAGTTTTATCAGAGTCCATAGCGCCTGGTTCAGCGGCGCTTCGAGGCCGCGCGTGGCGGCCCGGCGCAGGATGGCACCGTTCAGATCGTCGATTTCCGTGCGCCGGCCCCTGGCGAGGTCCTGGGCGGTGGAGGAATATTGCTCGGCCATGCTGGTGCCGAGGCCGAACACGGTATCTTCCAGCGTTGGGGCCAGGGTGATGCCATGGGCGCCGGCCACGGTACGGCACTCGGCCAGGATCCCCTTCAGCAGCACATCCACGCCTTCGCGCCCGATCAGCCCGCCATAGGGCAGGGCGGCGAGCGCCGAGATGGCATTGAGTGCGCAATTGACCGCGAGCTTGGTCCACAGCGTGCTGGCGACATCCGGCGCAACACGGGCCGCAATGCCGGCGGCGGCGAACAGGGCTGCGAACTCCTCGCTGCGCGGGGAGGGGCCGATCACCATCTTGCCACCGCCCTTGTGGCGGACATAGCCGGCGCCCGGCGCCTCGAGCGCAGCATAGACGGCAACGGGCACGGCCGGCCTGTCGAGGATACGGGCGAGCCTGTCGGCGTTGTCGATGCCGTTCTGCAGGCTCCAGACCGAGCAATCGGCACCGATATGAGGAGCGATGGCGACCGCCGCCGCTTCGGTGTCGAAGGATTTCACGCAGAACAGCAGCAGTTCGGCTCCTGCGACCGCCTCGGGCCTGGTATCGGCAAGAACGGGCACGTGCCGGCGCTCGCCGCCACTCTCGAGCAGCAGCCCGCCATCCCTGACGGCCTCGACCAGGGCCGGGCGTCCGATCAGGGTGACGTTATGGCCGGCCTGGGCGAGCAGGGCACCGAAGAAGCAGCCGACGGCGCCGGCCCCCATCACTGCAATCTTCATGATTCGAAGTCCTCGGAAGCGGCGGGCGAATGTGCTGGGGCGTTCGCCTCGTCAAAGCAAATCTCAAGAAAAAAAAGTTGACACAGGTGAAAAACTGGGGAGCATGGAAGAAGCTTTGCATTCGTGCACAGCATTGCGAGCAAGCCCGCTCAGCCTTTTCGATGACGATCCGGAGTTCGCACCTCCCGGGACAGGGCTCATAGCGCGAAGGTGGCGAAAGCGCCTTCGGATATGCATGGGAACTGACGGGGAGGAGCTGCATGCTTGCGGATCTACTGGTGCGTGACGCCTATATCTATGTCGATCGAAGCTGGGAGATTGCCAGCGGCTGGATCGCGATCAAGGATAGACGGGTTCAGGCCATCGGCAAGAGCGGTGAGGAACCGGCCGCGACGAAAGTGGTGTCGGCGCGCGGGCGTCTGGTGACGCCCGGCCTCATCAACGCCCACCACCACATGTATCAGAACCTCACCCGCTCCTACGCGCCGGTGACCAACGGCACCCTGTTCGAGTGGCTGACCGGCCTCTATCCGCTTTGGGCCGATCTCGACGCGGAATCGGTCTATCTGTCGACCTATATCGCCATGGCCGAACTGCTGATGGGCGGTTGCACCACCTCGATGGATCATATGTATGTCCATCCCAAGCCCTTCCTGATCGACGCGCAATTGAGGGCCAGCCGGGACATCGGCTTCCGCTTTTATGCGACGCGCGGTTCGATGACCCGCTCGGTCGAGCAGGGCGGCCTGCCGCCGGCCTCGGTGGTGCAGGGCGAGGAGGCCATTCTCGAAGACAGCGTGAGACTGGTGGAAGCCTATCACGATGCCTCGGCCGGCGCGATGAACCGGGTGGCGCTGGCGCCGTGCTCCCTGTTCTCGGTGACTGAACGGATCATGGTGGAATCGGCCCGGCTCGCCGAAAAATATGATCTTCGCCTGCATACGCATCTGGCCGAGGACCCACAGGAGGACATCTACTGCCAGGAAGTCTATGGCTGCACGCCCACGGAATATTTCGAGCGCGTCGGCTGGGCCAGCAAGCGTTCCTGGGTCGCCCACTACATCTACCCCTCGCAGGACGAGATCGGGCGACTGGCGAAAGCTGGGGTGTGCGCCTGCCAATGCCCCTGCTCCAACATGCTGATCGGCGGCGGGGCTGCCGATGCCATGGGGCTGCGGGCGCGCGGCATGCGCGTCGGCCTGGGCTGCGATGGTTCGGCCTCGACCGATCATGCTTCCCTTTGGCTGGAGGCCCGCACCGCCCTGCTGCTCGGACGTTTCCGTAACGGACCCCATTCGATGTCGGCCCGCGATGCCCTCGACATGGCCACGCGCGGCGGTGCGGCGTGCCTGGGCTGGGATGATGAGATCGGTCATCTGAGGCCGGGGGCCTGCGCCGATCTGGTGGTGTGGGAGATGTCGGACGTCGCACTTGCCGGAGCCCACACCGATCCGGTCGAGGCCTGGCTGCGCTGCGGCCCCGCCATCGCCGGCACCGCCATCGTCAATGGCGAGATCCTGGTCGAGGCCGGCAAGCCGGTGCTCACCGGTCTGGAGGACGTCCTGCGTGAGCATGCAAAGCATGCCCGCCGGATCCAGCGACTGGCTGCCTAAAACAACAATACAGCCTCGTCGCTCCGTGCACTTCTTGGGAGGAGCAACTACAATGACAGGTCTGATCAAAGATCGGCTTGGCGAACACGCGGACCGGGCTGCCGATGACGGCGCCATCGGCGATGTCGAGGCAGTGATGCCGGCCCGGCGCGGGCTGGCGCTGGGCCTGCAGCAGGCCCTGGTTTCCAATGCCTGGCTCGACCCGATTTTCGTCGCTTCCGTCGGCGGTTTTTCCGCGAGTCTGGCCACCAATCTGGTCACCGCGACCTTCCTGGCTGCCGGGATCGTGACGGTGGTGCAGAGCACCAAGCTGGTGCGCCTGCCCATCGTGCAGGGGCCGTCATCGGCCTTTTCGCCGCTCGCCATCGGTTACTACAAAGCCGGGACCATCGCCTCGGCCAGCCTCGGCTTGCTGATCGGTGCTGGCCTGGTCTTTCTCGCAGCCGCCGCGGGCCAACTCGCTAGGCTGCGCCGCCTGCTATCGCCGGCGGTATCCGGTACCATCATCACGCTGGTCGGCATCGCCCTGGCGGGGTTCACTTTCCAGGAGTTCTTCGGCGGACCGGGCATGCCGACTTTCGGCACGCTGCCGAGCCTGGTGCTGGGCTGCCTGACCACGGCTGCCGTCCTCGTCTGTTCCGCGCTCGGTGGCCGGTTGCGCATGTTCGGCTTTCTGATCGCGCTGGTGCTGGGCGATTGCGCCGCCCTGGCTCTCGGCTTGCTGGATTTTTCAGCGGTCGCGACGGCACCCTGGCTCGCCTTGCCGCAATTCCTCCCCTATGGCCCGCTCCATTTCGACCTCGGCATCACCCTGACCATGAGCATCGTCTTCCTGGTCGCGGTGGTCGAGGCGATGGGCATGTATGAAGCAACGGCGCGGCTGACCCGCACGCCGCTGGATGACCGGCGCGTCAATATGGGCATTGCCGGCGAGGCGGGAGGTTCCATGCTGGCCGCCTTGATCGGCGGCTTCGGCACCACGGCCTATGCCCAGAACCTGGGCGTGGTGAAGATCACCGGCGTGGCGAGCCGGCATGTGGTGCGTATCGCCGGCATCATCTTCATCGTGCTGGCTTTCCTGCCGAAGATGGCTGCCGTGCTGGTGGCGACGCCGGCTGCCGTCATCGGAGGCCTGTTCCTGCCGGCGGCGGGTACGGTGATCATGACGGGCATCCAGCTTGCAAGCCAGGAAAGGGGCAGCGCCATCAAGAATCTGGTGGCACCGCTCGGCCTGATGGCCGGTCTTGGCATTCCCGCGCTATCGAGTTCGTTCAAGGGGCTGCCGCCGCTCCTTGCCGAGATGACCTCACATTCCATCGTGGTCGGGGCCGTGGTGGTGATGGCTGCCGAAATCGTGCTGGTGCGGCTGCCTGCGCTGCTGGGGGCGGCAGACTGAGCGTCAAGGCGTGATGCGCCCGGAGGTCGATGCTTTCGCCAGAACCAAGGCCTCCTGGGCGAGCGTGTCGACATCGGTGCTCGCGTAAGCCTGGTTCGCCAGAAGGGCCGGCAGGTCGAACCAGCGCGCTTCCAGGGCATCGTCGGCGGCGACGGCCTCGCCGGCCTGCCAGTGGCAGAGCACGCCAACCAGCACATAGTGGTGGCCACCTTCATGGGCCGGACGAGGATCGATGGAATCGAGGGCTGCGAAGGCCTTTACGGCGCGGGCCTTGACGCCGGTCTCCTCCTCGAGTTCGCGCAGGGCCGCCTGCAGCATGCCTTCGCCGGGTTCGATCTTGCCGCCCGGAAAGCCCCACAGGCCCTGGTCCGGTGGATTGGCGCGGCGAACCAGCAGAAATTCCTCGCCGCGCAGCACCACGGCGAGCACGGCGGCGACCGGGCGGCGCGGATTGTCGCTTGTGGCCGGATCCGATGCCATCTCTGATTTCCCTGGAACCGTCTGCGTATCGAAGGGATAGCTATAGGCGCCTTCCGCTTCGAGCGACACCCCAGGGCAACGCTCCCGTGTTTTTATTCCTGGTCGGAAGCGGGGCGGGAGCACAGATAGGCAATGACGTCGGCGCGGGTGGCGGCATCGTTGATCGAGATGGTCATGCGTGCCCCCGGCAGGAAGCGTGCGGGCCCGGAGAGCCAGTGGTCGAGCGTGGCTGCAGACCAGGTCAGGGGTTGTCTTTGCAAGGCCTGGCTGTAGCGAAAGCCAGGGATGCTGCCGGCCCGCCGGCCGTAGACGTCGCCGAGGCGGGGACCGAAGCGATTTTCTCCCAGGGCATGGCAGCCGCTGCAATGCTGCTCGAACACGGTTTGCCCACGGGCGGGATTGCCGGTGACGCTCGACGCGGCTTGCCCTGCCGGAGAGGCGACGGGGAGCAGGGAGGCCAGCAAGGCAAGCCATCCAAGCCATGGCGGAGCCCGGCCTGGAAAGAGAGACCGCAGCCGTTTGGCGCCGGTGGTCGATATGGAGCGCGGCTGGTTTTGCGAAAAATCGAAAGGGGTTGCCATGTGGTGCTCGCAACATGAGGATTTGTCGCTTTTGTAATGTGATAAATCCTCATGTTTTTGATGTCAAGCGGGACACCTTGTCTGTCGAGGGCTTGTCTCGGGAGGAGTTCGCATGTTCGAGGCGGAGCATGGCAAGAACTGCAGCCTTGCGTGTCCGCCGCGTCCCATGGGCTTGTCGGCTGCCGTTACCCCTGCGAAAAAGCCTGCCTTTATCCGGCGTCGTCCTGGCCGGGTATCAAGAGGCACTGGAGAGCATCATGAAGCTTGGTATCGAAGGAAAATCCGCCATCGTCTGCGCCTCCAGTCGAGGTCTTGGCAAGGCTTGCGCGCTGGCCCTGGCGCGGGAGGGCGTGAATGTGGTGATCAATGGCGTCACGCCTGCCACGCTGGAGAGGACCGCGACCGAGATCCGCGCCGCGACGGGCGCGACGGTCACGCCTGTGATTGCCGATGTCGCCAGCGTGGAGGGACGAAGCAAGCTGCTGGAAGCCTGTCCGCAGCCCGACATCCTGATCAACAATGCCGGCGGCCCGCCGCCGGGAGATTTCCGCCAGTTCGGCCGCGAGCAATGGCTGGCGGCGCTCGATGCCAACATGCTGGCACCGATCGAGCTGATCAAGGCGACGCTGGATGGCATGATCGCGCGCCGCTTCGGGCGCATCGTCAACATCACCTCGGTGACGGTGAAGGCTCCCATCTCCTATCTCGGCCTGTCGAACGGTGCCCGCAGTGGGCTGACCGGTTTCGTCGCCGGTCTCGCACGTGACGTCGCCCGCCATAATGTGACGATCAACAACATCCTGCCGGGCTCTTTCGGCACCGATCGGCTGCGGGACAACGCCGCAGCCTCGGCCAGGCCTGGGCAGACGGCGGAGGAAGTGCTCGCCGAATGGCAGGACGGTGAGGTTTCCGGGCGGTTCGGTGATCCGGACGAACTGGGCGCGGTCTGCGCCTTTCTGGCTGGAACGCAGGCCGGCTATGTCACCCGCCAGAATATTCTGATGGATGGCGGCAATTTTGCCGGATCGTTCTGAGGGGCTGTCGGAACGGCAGGGCGATCGATTGATGCATCACTTTCCCCGGTTCCCCATGCCCCTCAAAAGGAGGGGCCGGCCTTGAAGGCCAGCCCCTCGTCGTGCGCTCAATTCGGTTCGACCTCTTGGATGGGCTCAGAGCTTGGCCAGCATCTGGCACAGCTTGATGAGCTGAGCGTCATATTCGTCGGTGGCGCCGAGAACCATCTTGCAGCGCTTCTTGAGGGCGATGCGCTGGGCGCTGCTCATCGAAGCGAACTGATTGGAGACGTTGCCGATATTCACACCTGTGCCGGGGACGCCCGGGGTACCAGGATTTCCCGGAGTGCCCGGCGTACCAGGTGTCCCCGGGATGCCGGGATTCGTGCCGGGCACGTTCACGCCGACGCCGACATTGACGCCCGTTGCGTTGTTGAGCGAGGCATTGACATTGGCATCAGCGACCGAGGAGTTGACGCCGACATTGGCGTTGACACCATTATTGGGCGTTGCCGATGCATTGACATTAGCCGTCGCGGCATTGCCGACACTGGCCGTCGTGTTGGAATTCAAGCCGTTGCTGTTGAGGCTGGTGTTGCTGTTGGCATTGACCGGACCCACCTTGGCGCTGACGCCGACATTGACACCGCCGACGGCACCACCGACCGCACCCACGGCGCCGCCAACAGCGTTGCCGAGGCCGCCGACTGCATTGCCGAGACCTCCGCCGTTATTGCCGAAACCACCGCTCAGGGCCGTCTGCGGAGCGACAAGAAACAAAGTAGTCGCTAGTCCAGCAAACATTGCAACCTTGCGCCATTCCTTCCGAAATTGTTTGGGCATGTCGACCTCCACCTGAGAAAACTCGAACATTCAGCTGAGAACTCCGGGGAAAGGAGCCTTGGGTGCTTTCTCGATCGGCCGGAAGCTGACTGTTGCTAACAAAATATGCTAAAAAATAGTAAATCGCAACGTGAATTCATAAAGAATAAATCGATTTATCGCGATAAAGCGCGTCGTTTTATTTTTTGTACATGGAGTATTTCAAAATATACTTTTATATTCCCTTGAGTTAATTGCCTGAGAAAAGCAGTTCAAGCATGATTATGCTTCCTGTCTTCGGCTGTTTCTGTGCGACGCGGCCGAGTGTCGTCATGGATAAATTGCGGCTAGAATGTGACACTTATGGGGAGGAATTGGGGGGCTGGGCTCTACCTCTCCAATGATACTTAAGTATTAGATTGTAGCATCGAGGTATGACTGTAATCCCTAATAGGTATTGTTTAATTAGGTATTATTGTACCTTAATCAGCGCAATAAAAAAGCCGCCCCGCATCGGGAGGGCGGCTTTCCCGTTTGTCATTCTCGCTCAGAACGGCGAGTCAGGGTAGTAGAAATCCTTGGCGTTGTCCTTGGTCACCAGCGTGGCATCGAGAATATAGGAGCCGCGCACGGGCAGCTTGTCGTAGAGACCGGCTGCGGTGAGATCCATCGCGACAGCGACCATGGCAGGCGGATACAACACGTCCGCCGGGATGGTGGCGTCGCCATCCATGACTTTCTTGATCATGTCCTTCATGCCGGCACCGCCGAGCACGAATTTGATGTCGCTGCGGCCGGCCTGCTTGATCGCCTCCAGCACGCCCACAGCCATGTCGTCATCCTGACACCACACCGCATCGATCTTGGGGTGCTTGGTCAGGAAGTCCTGCATGACCTTGAAGGCATCGTCGCGGCTCCAATTGCCGAACTGGCTGTCGATCACCTTGACCTCGGAGCCCTTCAGGCCCTCGTTGAAGGCATTGACGCGTTGCTCGTCGATGACGATGGGCAGGCCGCGGATCACCACGACGTCGCCCTTGCCACCGAGCTTTTCCTTGACGTAGGCGGCCGAGACGGTGCCCAGGCCCGGATTGTTGCCGGCGACGTAGAGATCCTGGATTGGATCGCGCAGGGCGCGGTCCACCACGGTTATGAACACGCCCTTGCCCTTGACCTGGCGGATCGGGTCGGTCAGCTCGTCGGAATTATGCGGCAGTACGACGAGGGCGTTGATACCCTGCGTGGTCAAGTCCTCGAGGGCGTTGGCCTGCGCCGCGCCGTCGGGAGAGGTCTTTACGATGACCTTGAGGCCTGGATAGCGCGCTTCCAGCGCCTTGGCCTCCTGCTGGGCGTGATAGACCACGCCGCCCGTCCAGCCATGATCGGCGGCTGGGATCGAGACGGCGATGGTCTTGCTGTCGGCGGCTTTGACATCCGTCGTCTGGACCGCTGTGCCGGCAAGTGCGAAGAGACCAGCCGTCATCAGGCCAGTCAGCAATTTGCGCATGATATCCTCCCTAGCGCTTTTCGTTCCCCTAGAGCAAAGCGCGTTTTAGCGGAAACGCTTCTCTGCTCTAATTCTTTGTTTCCAAGCCAATCCGAAGGATTAGCCAGAGCGTCTTTGCGATTCGAAGTGAGTCCGTCTAATCGCAAAACGCATTTGGGCGCGGGTTTGTGCCGCCCACTCCATGTGGGTGGGGTGGCTCAACTCCTCCGGGCGAGCGAGCGCTGCACCAGCATGGCGATGATGATGATGGCGCCTTGCACGGCGCCGACCAGATATTCCGACACGAAATTCGACAGCACCATGATGTTGGAAATCACTTCCAGGATCAGCGCGCCGCAAATGGTGCCCCAAATGCGCCCGACACCGCCGCGCAGCGCCGTGCCGCCGACCACGACCGCCGTGATGGCCTGCAATTCCCAGCCAAGGCCGGTGGTGGAGGTGGTCGAGCCGAGCCTGGGCACATAGACCAGCACGGCGATGGCGACGCACAGGCCCTGGATGATGTAGGTGAGCATGCGCACGCGCCCGACCGAGATGCCGGAATAGCGGGCGACATCCTCGTTGGATCCAACGGCCATGACGTGCCGCCCGAAAGTGGTGCGGTAGAGCAGGAAGGCACCGATAACCGCCACCGCGATGATCACCCAGACTGGGAAGGGCAGGCCGAGAATGGTGCCGAAATAGACTGGGCGGTAATCGGCCCGCAGTTCCATCGATTTCATGGCGATCGAGCCGCCGTCGGCCAGCCAGATCAGCAGCGAACGGAAGATCGCCATGGTGCCGAGCGTGACGATGAAGGGTTCGAGCCTCCCGGCGGTGACGCCCAGGCCGTTGGCGGCGCCGCACAGGGCGCCGAGCAGCAAGGCCAGGATCATGCCGATGGCGAGCAGGGCATAGCCGTCGCCGATATAGGCCTTGTTGAGGAAGAGGATCATCACGCCCGAGACCAGGGCCGCCATCGAGCCGACCGAGAGGTCGAGGCCGCCGGCGGTGATCACGAAGGTGGCGCCGACCGCGATGGTGGCGATGAAGGCGCTGCGGGCCAGGACATTGGTGAGGTTGTCGAGGTCGATGAAGCGGGCATTGACGAAATAGCCGAGCACCATCAGCACGGCGAGTGCCGCGAAGGGCGCGATGGCGCGCAGGTCGAAATCCTGGAAGCGGCTTGCAGCCTTGGTGGGGGCGAGCTCTCCGCTCATATCTGTGCTCTCGCTTCTTCTCTGGAAACGCCGGTGGCATGCACCACGATTTCGGCCTCGGTCATGGTTTCGCCCTTGACCTCGCCGGCAATATGCCCGCCGCGCATCACCAGGATGCGATGGCACACGCCGATCAGTTCCTGCATCTCGGAGGAGATCACGATCACACCCTTGCCCCTGGCGGCGAGGGCGGCGATGAAACGGTAGATCTGTTCCTTGGTGCCGATGTCGATGCCACGAGTGGGTTCGTCGATGATGACGATCCTCGGCTCCAGCAGCATCATCTTGGCGAGCAGCAATTTCTGCTGATTGCCGCCAGAAAGCTGGCCGGCGAGCAGGGTCTTGGAGCGGGCCCGGATATCAAAATCCTGGAAGGCCTGGTTGAGCGCGCTCCATTCACGCGCCTTGTCGATGAAGGCGCCCGAGGTGAAGCGATCGAGCGCGGCCAAGGTGAGGTTGGTGCGCAGATCCTGCGCTAGCAACAGGCCCTTGCCCTTGCGATCTTCCGAGAGGTAGACGATGCCGGCCTCCATGGCCTGGCGGGGCTCGCCGAAGTGCACAGGTCGACCCTCGAGCCTGAGGGTGCCCGTAGCGGAACGCAGACCCAGCAACCCTTCGAACAGCTCGGTGCGTCCAGCGCCGACCAAGCCGGCAAAACCGAGGATCTCGCCGGCCTGCAGGCTGAAGCTGGCTTCGGCAACAAAGCCCGGCACGCTGAAATGCTCGACCGCGAGCAGGGGCTCCTTCGAGACCGTCAAGTCCGCATCCGCGATATCCTTGGGCGGATAGAGATTGGCCATGTCGCGCCCCACCATCAACTGCGCCATGTCGATGGGCTGGAGCTCGGTCGTGGGCCTGGTGGCGATCCATTTGCCGTCGCGGAGCACGGTGACGCGGTCGGCGATGGCCTTCACCTCGTTGAGGCGGTGCGAGATGTAGAGAACCGCCGCACCCCTGGCACGGATGGCGGTGATCACCTTCAAGAGGGCCTGCGTCTCCACTGCGGTGAGGGAGGCCGTGGGCTCATCGAAGATCACCACGCGGTGCGGCACCGCCAGGGCGCGGGCGATCTGGACCAATTGGCGCTGGGCGATGGAGAGGCGTTCGACCAGCCTGGTCGGCGCGATCTCAGCCCCGAGCTCGCGAACTGCCCGCGCGGCTTCCTGGTTCATGGCCCGGTCGTCGACCATGAGGCCGCGGCGGACCTCGCGACCGAGGAAGATGTTCTGAGCCACGGTGAGGTGGGGCGCGAGCAGGATCTCCTGATGCACCAGCACGATGCCGCGATGCTCGGCATCGACCGGGCCGGAAAAATGCACCGGCTCGCCATCGATGGCGAGCGTGCCCCGGCTCGGCTGCAGATGGCCGGCGAGGATCTTCATAAGGGTAGACTTGCCGGCACCGTTTTCGCCGATGATGGCGTGAACCTCGCCTGCCTTGAGGTCGAGCGCGATGTTGCTCAGCACCTCGATGGCGCCAAAGCTCTTGGACAGGCCACTGGCAGCCAGCACCGGGACGGTCTGGTTCTGCGCGGCAGCCTTGCTCGCTTCCGCCTGAGACAAATCCGGTTCCTGGTTTTCGTTTCCCGCCAACGTCCCCTTCGCCATCTGCACGGGCGAATGAGTTACGTACCTCGCAATTGTCAGATTAACTGGACGGCGGGTTCTGTCAATCGGGCATTGCGGGAGCGCGGACATCTTGTCCGCTTTTGGAAACGCCGATCTAGGAAGAAAGCAAAGGCGGACGCCGCGACATGCTAGCATGTCACTGAGATGTCCGCGCTCCAAGCGCATGCCCGCCAGAAAATCGCTCGCGATAGGATTGCGGCGTGGTGGCCAGGTGCCGGGCGAAACCGCGCCGCATGGTCTCCTCGCAGCCGAAGCCGCAGCGGGCGGCGATCTGCTTGAGAGGCAAGGCGGTGTCGGCGAGCAGCGTGCGTGCCTGTTCGACCCGCAGCCTTTCGACGGCGCGGGCCGGCGGCACGCCGGTGGCCTCCCGGTAGCGACGCTGGAAGCTGCGTTCGCTCATGCCGGCCTGCGCGGCGAGGGTGGGGACGGACAGGTCGGCGTCGAGATTCTCCCGCATCCAGCTATGCAGGGCTTCGAAACGGGAGGTGCCATGCTGGAGCGCCAGGGCGGCGCTGTATTGCGACTGCCCGCCCGGCCGCTTGAGGAAGACCACGAGTTCGCGCGCCACCGCCAGCGCCATGGCGCGCCCAAGATCGCGTTCGACCAGGGCCAGAGTGAGATCGATGCCGGCGGTGACGCCAGCTGAGGTCCACAGATTGCCGTCCTCGATGAAGATCGGATCGCTTTCCACCTGTGTTGCCGGAAAACGCTCGGCGAGCAGGGCGCAGGAATCCCAATGGGTCACGACGCGCTTGCCATCGAGCAGGCCGGCGGCGCCGGCCAGGAACGCCCCGGTGCAAACAGCCGCGACCCGTCTGGCGGTTGTGGCCTTGGCCACCATCCAGGCGACGAGTTCGGCGTCTTCGACGGCCTGATGTACGGCGCGCCCACCGGCGATCACCAGCGTGTCGCAGGCTTCGCTGACCTCCGGCAGGGGCTCGGCCTTCAGCGTCAGCCCGGCCCAGGCAGGGACCTGGCCCTGCTTGGCGACGATACGCAGGCGATAGGCCGGAAGCCGTCCGTCATCCTCCAGCAGGCGGTTGGCCGAGGCGAACACCTGCATGGGGCCGGCGATATCGAGGAGCTGAAATCCCGGGAAGGCGAGCAGATCCACCGCGCGCGGCGTCCGGCCATGCGGCGGCCCATCGATCGGATTTGGCGTAAAGTGTGGTTCAAACGACATTTGCGCCAAAATCTGCCGCTCTACAATGGCTCTGTCAATATCAAGATTTGGAACGGAGTACCGCCATGATGCTGCAGATCGGCTTTCTCGTCTTTCCCAAGGTCCAGCTGCTTGACCTGGCCGGGCCTTTCGACGCCTTCGCCGCGATGCCGGGCGTTGTCCAGCATCTGATCTGGAAGGATCTCGATCCGGTGACGGCGACCTGCGGCTGGCCCGTCCAGCCCACGACGACGCTGCAGGATTGTCCGATCCTCGACGTGCTGTGCGTGCCGGGCGGAGCCGGCATCAATGCCTTGATGGAAGATGAAATGATCCTCGATTTTCTGCGCCGCCAGGCCTGGAGCGCCCGCTTCATTACCTCTGTGTGCACTGGCGCGCTCGTTCTGGGAACCGCGGGGCTTTTGGAGGGAAAGCGGGCGACGACGCATTGGGGTTCGCATCATCTGCTAGAGCCACTCGGCGCCGTACCGGTGGCCGAGCGTATCGTCGTCGATGGCCGGCTGATCACCGGTGGTGGCGTCACGGCGGGTATCGACTTCGCACTCGATATCATCGCCCGGCTGCGAGGCCGAGAGGAGGCCGAGGCCGTGCAGCTCAAGCTCGAATATGCGCCGGCGCCACCCTTCGATGCGGGATCCCCCGCGACGGCGCCGGCAGGCGCGATCGAGGCGGCGCGCGCCTCCGCCTCCAGCTATGTTGAAGAGCGGGAGCGCATCGTCGCCAGATTGCTTGCCGCCAAGGCCGCGTGAGCGCGGCCATCCGGTTGGACGGAACGGCTCAGCTAGCCGGGCCGGCGAACAAGATCAGGTTACCGTCCGGATCCTGGACGATGAGGGTCCTGGCTCCCCAGGGCTCTTTTCTGAGCGGCTGATGGAAGGCCACGCCCGCAGCCTGGAAAGTCAGGAAGAGCTGCTTGATCTCGGCTGTGCTGTCGACCGTGATGGCGGCGGCGAGCAGATGCTCGCGCTGCCTGACATCGCCGACATAGACCGGTTCGCACACCAGCCTCAGGGCGAGCCGCGCTCTGTCGCGTATGACCTGCGCGTAGAAAGGCCGATCGCCATAGGCAAAATCCAGGTTGAAACCGAGCTTGCCGATAAAGAACGCGCATGAGGCGGTGACGTCGGCGACGAAGAGTTGCGCCGCAATCGAACTCAAAAAGGCTTGCGGCGCGGTCTTTTCCGGAAGGTTCGTAATGGTAGGGGCTCCTGTCTTGAGCGCCTCCCATCCCTCGAATCCCAATTGGCGAGCGACGAGTTCCAGAGCGTCGGCGAGCTGGAAATTCGCCTCCAATATCTGGTGGTCGTCGAGGTGACGGAACCGCGGCAAGGCGGCCCTGATCTCGGCGGCGACCGGATGATAATGCTCGCGATGCCAACGCAGATATTGCTTGGCCTGCTTCTTGAGATTTTCGAGGTTCGGCATAGGCGCAATCGTGGTTTCGATTGTAGGCGGGCATTGCCCTTCCGACGGTGCACCGGTGCGCCCTACGCAGCGCCTTGAGACTGCCGCAGCAAGTTTGGGCTGTCAATCATCCCGCCATCGTCGTCAGGAGAACCCAAGGGGGATGGGATGGGGACAGGTAGGGCGATCATGCTTGCATTCGGTAGCCAAGATTTTCGAAGGCTCAAAATTTTCAAAAGGCTCTTGCGTAATCTATCTTTCGATATATCTTAAGAATCATCTTAAAGATAGAACGAAAGGTATAACGAATGTTTGGACGACATCATGAAGGCCGCGGTCGCGGCGAGTTCTCGGGCCGCGGCGGATTTCGCGGATGGGGCCGTGAGGAACAGCGGGAGTGTGCCCCGGGTCGTGGGGGGCGTTGGGGACGCGGCGGTTTCGAGGGCGATGGCCCGGGCGATTTCTTCGGTAGGGGCTTCGGCGGGCGTAGCCGCGTCTTCGGCCATGGCGATCTGCGCCTGGTCATCCTGGCGCTGATCGCCGAGAAGCCGCGCCATGGCTATGAGCTGATCCGCGCCATCGAGGAGAAGTTCGGCGGCGCCTATGCACCGAGCCCCGGCGCGGTCTATCCGACGCTGACGCTCCTGGAGGAGCAGGACCACATCCGTGGCGAAGTCACGGAGGGCACCAAGAAGCTCTACACCATCACCCCGGAAGGCGAGGCCTTCCTCGCCGAAAACCGCGACGCGGTCGATGGCGTGATGGCGCGTATGGATCTTGCTGCCAGCGCCTTCTCCGCCCGCTCCACGCCGGAGATGGTGCGTGAAGCTCTGCATACGTTCCGGCACGCCCTGCAGATGCATCGTGGTCCCTGGACGCAGGCCGAGGCCGAGCGGATCCGCGCCATCATCGAAAAGGCCGCCCGCGACATCGTCGGCGGACAGAATTGACGGGCAAGCCTGCCGAGGCCGTCCACCCAAGGCTGCGGCTTCGCGGGATCGCAAAGCCTGTTGCTTATAATACTAGGATAAAGCTGGCACTTCCCCGGCAATCCAGAAAGCGTAGAAGCAGGGTGCCGTTGCGGCGCCCTGTTTGCCGTTTCGGGTGATTTTTCCAATTCATTGTCTCGAAGACGCCGATACTATCGGCACTTGTCGCTGTGAGTATTTGATGAATGCCGCCACCATGGATGGCCTGCCCATTCCCCAACGCTTTCTGGCTTTCCTGACCATCGCCATGGCGCTCACCATGGCGGTGCTCGACAGTGCCATCGTCAATGTCGCCCTGCCTTCGATCGCGGGCGAACTCGCGGTCTCCCCGGCGGAATCGATCTGGGTGGTCACCGCCTACCAGCTCGCGGTCACCATCGCGCTGCTGCCCCTGTCCTCGCTCGGCGACATCATCGGCTATAAGCGGGTCTATTGGGCGGGGCTGGCCGTGTTCACCGCGGCTTCCTTCGCCTGTGCCCAGGCTTCCTCGCTGCCGGCGCTGGCGCTGGCGCGCGCCGTGCAGGGGCTTGGGGGCGCCGGCATCATGAGCGTCAATATCGCCCTGGTGCGCTATATCTTCCCCAAGGCCTCCCTTGGCTCGGGGGTCGGCTACACGGCTCTGGTGGTGGCGGTGTCCTCGGCCGCCGGGCCCAGCGTCGCCTCGGCCATCCTGACCGTGGCGAACTGGCAGTGGCTGTTCCTGGTCAATGTGCCCATCGGCCTCATCGCCCTTTTCGTCGCGGCGCGGGCTCTGCCGCAGACACCGGCTTCCGGCCATCGCTTCGATTGGGTCAGCGCCATCCTCAACGCTTTCGCCTTCGGCCTTCTGATCGCCGGCCTCGATGGTCTCGGCGATACCGGAACGATGCCGGTGGCGCTGGCGATGATCGCCGGGGCGGCGGTGGCGGCCCTCGTCTTGGTGCGGCGCTCGCTGAAACTGACGGTGCCGCTGCTGCCGGTCGACCTCTTGCGGCGACCGATATTCTCGCTGTCGATGGCGACCTCGATCTGCTCCTTCGCTTCACAGAGCATGGCCTATGTGGCACTGCCCTTTTTCTTGCAGCGCTCGCTCGGCCATTCGGAGGCCGCGACGGGATTCCTGATGACGCCCTGGCCATTGATGACGGCGTTGATTGCCCCCATCTCGGGCCGGCTTTCCGACAGGATCTCGCCCGAGAAACTCGGCATTGCCGGGCTTTGCCTGCTGGCCGCAGGGCTGGCGGCGGTCGCCAGCATGGGCGAGCGGCCCGACAGCTTCGACATCGTCTGGCGGCTTGCCTTGTGCGGTTTCGGCTTCGGCCTGTTCCAGTCGCCCAACAACCGCATCATCATCACCAGCGCGCCGCGCGAGCGCAGCGGCGGAGCCAGCGGCCTGCAATCGACCGGCCGGCTGCTCGGCCAGTCGATGGGGGCGGCGGTCGCCGCCGTCATCTTCAGCCAGGTTGCGCAGGGGCAGACGGAACTGATCGCCTGGATTGGCGCCGGCCTCGCATTGATCGGGGCGGTGTCAAGCGGGCTGCGCAAGCCGGACTGAGGAGGGCGGGTTACGGCACCGGACCCGACTTCGGCATCGGGTCTAGTGCTTGTATGCTATTGTTGTTGCACCGTTTTTTTGAAAATAGGCATCCACTTTTCGGTGTGATGCTTAGCTCTCCTCGGCACCGCCCTGCGAAGGCCGTACCACCACCCGCACGCCCACGGGGGTGTTGTGATAGAGGGCCATGATGTCCTGGTTGAGCAGGCGGATGCAGCCCGAAGACATCGACTTGCCGATCGAGGTGGGATCGTTGGTACCGTGCAGGCGATAGAGCGTATCGCGGTCGCCCTGATAGAGATACATGGCGCGGGCACCGAGCGGGTTTTCGACGCCGCCGGGCATGCCGCCCGCGAATTTGGCGGCCAGCGGATCGCGCTTGACCATTCTCGGCGGCGGCGTCCAGCGCGGCCATTCCGCCTTGCGCTTGATGGTGGCCTTGCCGTTCCAGCCAAAACCTTCGCGGCCGACACCAACGCCATAGCGAGTGGCGGTGCCGTCGTCATGGACATGGTAGAGAAAACGGTTGTCGGGATCGACGACGATGCTGCCGGGTGTCTCGCCGTCGGGGGCTGCCACGACGCGCCGCAGATATTTGGGATCGATCGCGTTCAGATTGATGGGCGGATAGGCATGGCCGTTCTCCATCCCGCCGGCATAGATCTCGCGATAGTTGAAGCCGCTGTCATTCGATCTGTTGAACAGGGAGCCGACGGTGGCACGTGAGGAGGCGCAGCCGGCAAGCAGCAATGGAGCACCGAGAACGAAAACGCGACGAGATAAATCGGGCATCACAACCTTTTCCAAACAGCCATCAGTATCGAAATCACGCCAAAGGCCGGCGCCACGACATTCCGTTACGTAGGCCTACTATTTCATGCAACGTTCGCGCAAGCCAATACCGCCTGTCAAACTCGCACGTTTTTGCCGCCGGGTTTTGCGAATAGCCGGACTCGGCGGGAATCGCAAAGGCGCAGGGATAGCAAGAGGTAGGGCAAAACGGCGCTCTTGTCGAAACGCGCCGTGCCGTAGCCGAGCGACGGGCATCCAGGGGCCGACAACCTGCCCGCGTGCAAGAACATGGTTGGCGCTTTGAGCGGTACAGGCCGTCGCTCTTTTGGGCTGTTGTCGCAGTTTGAATATACGATGTCCCCAGTGCGACAGCGCAAGGCGCCCCTGTCAGGCTACCTCGCATTAAGAAGCGTTCTATAGTAATCCGTGCTTCACCCAGTGCAGGAACAGCAAGTCATGTCCGACGGCGATCTCGATCTCAACACGCTCCCCGATGACGAGCTCGTCGAGCAGATGCACGACGACCTTTATGACGGCCTGGCCGACGAGATCGTCGAGGGCGTCAATGTCCTGCTCAAGCGCGGCTGGACGCCCTATGACGTGCTGACCAAGGCGCTGGTGGAAGGCATGCGTATCGTCGGCGTCGACTTCCGCGACGGTATCCTGTTCGTGCCGGAAGTGCTGATGTCCGCCAATTCGATGAAGGCCGGCATGCATCTGCTGCGCCCGTTGTTGGCCGAGACCGGCGCTCCCAAGGTCGGCAAGATGGTGATCGGCACCGTCAAGGGCGACATTCACGACATCGGCAAGAACCTCGTCACCATGATGATGGAAGGCGCCGGCTTCGAGGTGATCGACCTCGGCATCAACAACCCGGTCGAGAACTATCTCGAGGCGCTCGAGAAGCACCAGCCCGAAATTCTCGGCATGTCGGCTTTGCTCACCACCACGATGCCCTATATGAAGGTGGTGATCGACACGATGAAGGAGAAGGGCATCCGCTCCGACTACATCGTGCTGGTCGGCGGCGCACCTTTGAACGAGGCCTTCTCGGAAGCCGTGGGCGCCGATGCTTATTGCCGCGATGCTGCCATCGCGGTGGAAATGGCCAAGTCCTTGATCGGCAAGCGTCAGGGCATGGCGGGCTGAGCCCGACAGCGGATCTGCGCAGGGCGGCATGACGCTGTTCTGCCTGATGGGCGAGGCCCGATCTCGGGGAGTGGGCGATGACCAGTCCTTCGAAAAAACCAGATGACCCCAGCTCGACGCTGGTGATCGCCTGCGGGGCGCTGGCGCGCGAATTCCTGGCGGTGAAAGCCGCCAATGGCTGGGACCATATGGAGGTCACCTGCCTGCCGGCGATCTGGCATAATTATCCGCAGAAGATCCCCGACGGCATCCGGCGCAAGATTCGCGACAATCGCGCCAAATATGACGAGATCCTGGTGCTCTACGGCGATTGCGGCACCGGAGGCCTGCTCGACGACGTCCTGCGCGAAGAGGGCGTCGAGCGCATCGACGGGCCGCACTGCTATTCCTTCTTTGCCGGCGCCGACATATTCGATCGCATGCAGGAGGAGGAGATCGGCACCTTCTATCTCACCGATTTCCTGGTTCGGCACTTCGACCGCTTCGTGATCAAAGGGTTGAAGCTCGATCGCTATCCGCAATTGCTGCCGATGTATTTCGGCCATTACAAGCGAGTGATGTTCCTGGTGCAATTTCCCGATCCGGTGCTCGAGCGCAGGGCGGAGGAGGCGGCCGCTCGCCTCGGCCTGCCCCTCCAGGTGCACTACACCGGATTGGCGGGCGTGGAGCGTTTCCTGGAAACGGGCAAGGCCGGGGCGTAGTCCGCGCCGCGACCAAGCAGCGGCCGGGCGCCGCCGGGGGCGAAATTCTGCTCCGCCTGCGGAACGGCTACGGCGTAAGCGCGGAAAAAGGCGGCCATGCCGGCCCGGGGAAGCGGAATTGCGATTGAGAGGCTACACCGACGGCCGTTTTTGCTGTAAGGCAGCGCCCCAGAAATCTTCTCTTTCCCGTAGGTATGTCGTGACCGCCAACCCTGTGTTCAACTATTTCGCCGATTTGCGCTGGCGCTATGTGCTGGCTCACGCCGTGATTGTCGCTTCCGCCAACTGGGGCGTGCAATATGTCGTGCCTGGATCCTCGGATTTCCTGACCTGGGGCGCCTTCATCTTCCCGGTCGCCTTCTTCATCACGGATTTGTGCAATCGCCGCCACGGCGTGGAGATGACGCGCAAGGTGGTGATCGCATCCTTCGTCATCGCGGTGATCGTCTCCTTCGTGGCCGCGGATCCGCGCATCGCCATCGCCAGCGGCATCGCCTTCATTTCCGGCCAGATGGTGGATGCTCAGGTCTTCAACCGCTTCCGCCAGCATGCCTGGTGGGTGCCACCCTCCATCTCCAACATCCTCGCCTCGACGGTCGACAGCGTGCTGTTCTGGGTGATCGCCTTCGTCGGCACGGACGTGCCCTGGGTCAGCCTCGGCATTGCCGACTATGCCATCAAGATCGCCATGGTTTTCGTGGTGATGCCGGTTTACGGCTATCTCGTCTTCCGCGACAGGCTCTCTGCCAAGACGGTGTGACCGGGAACAGCGATATCTGTTCCCGGGAACAGGCACACTGTTCCCGGGAGCGCGGACAACTGTCCGCTCTTGGAAACACAGAGCTTACAAAAAGGGCGCGGCCAAGTCAGGCGGCGCCCTTTTGCGTGCGACCGTTCCAAGGAGCAGACACCGCGACATGCAAGCATGTCGCTGAGATGTCTGCGCTCAGAGTCCTATGGGCAGCCCTTGGTGATGGCGTCGAGGGCCTGCGGCAGCCCGTCGAGGGAATAGCGGTCGGTGGTCCTGTTGCCGCGCTTGGAAGCGCCGGTGAAGACCGCGTCGCGGCTCTTGCGCAAGGTGTTGACCACGGTGCCTTCCTCGGCGGCGTTCTTCACCCAGGCATTGCTGCCCTTGGTGTAGAGCGTGAAGGAGGAGCGTCCGACTTTCAGCGTGGCGTCGCCGCCATCCTTCATGGTGAAACCGGTGATCATGCTCAGCTCGTTCTTCACGCCTTCGCCGGGGCGGCGGGTGATGAAGAGCGTGGCCGGATCGCGCTTCAGCCGTGCGGGCTTGCGGTCCTTCGGACTGGTGATGGCAAAGCAGGACTTACCCTTGGCCGTGCCGTTCTGGAAGGCTTGCCAATCGCCGAACTGGCCGAGCGGTGTCGGCTGCGCGCCTCCGGCGGCTGCCGGAGCCGGTGCTTCGGCCTTGGGTTTGCGAGGTGCTGCCAGAGCCGAACCGGTGAATGCGACGACGGCGGTGGCGATGAGCGCGATGCGAAGGGTTGAGGACATCATGCTGGCTCGATCGATCCCGAAGTAAGAGGGCAGAAAGCGGTGGCGCCGATCATCGTGAATCGGAGCGCCTCGCGCAACTGCGACGAAAGACAGGGATTCCGGCGAAAGTTCGACCGGAACGCGTCGAAGCCTACGCTGGCGCGGTATGCAAATGGTTAAATAGTCCCGAAATTACCATGGCGTGCAAACTTGGCTCCGCTCAACCCGCCGCGCTCCGTCCGGCTACCAGCCAGTAGACCGTGCCGGCGACGATGCCGATGGCGGTCAGGCCGAGCAAAGCGCGGTAGAGCAGCATGATCGCGAGGATGTTCAGGCTCATCACCATCGGCGCCACCGCGAAGGCGAGCGCCATGCCGATGGCGTAGAACATCCAGCTTGCTTTGCCCATGGTCTCGCCGATCACCGCGACCAGGGCGATCGGTACCAGCCAGATGGCCAGGGCGGCGGTTGCTGCTTGCTGGATCATGGCCCCGATGTCTTCCACGGGAGTTCCATCGATCAGCGTCGCCAGAGCCTTCAGGCCGAACAGCTCTGCCGTGCCGGCGAGTTCCTGCCCGAAATCGTGATTGGCGAGGCCCATCACGCCGACCACCAGAGCTGCAATCGCGGCCAGGACGGCAGCGAAGGCCACCAGCACCAGGCGGTCGACGAAGCTGATGACGCCACGGGGGCGAGGAGGCTGAGAGGGGGTAACCATCACAGGACGCAAACCTATTATTCAATAGGGTGGCGACGACGCGTGTTCGAATGAATCGCGCTCAGTGCCACCCAACCAAGGTGGAAGCCATGCTTATCATTGCTTGAGTGAGCGCACTATCAAGCCGGCTTGCCGGCCGGTGATGAGCCAATAGACCAGCCCAGCAATCGCTCCTGTGCAGGCCACACCGATAAAAAGCAGCACAACGTCCCCAGGGGTCGGAGGAATGAAACCGACAAGGCCGGGAACGCTGCACAAAGCCGCCGCAGTGCCGATACTGTAGAAAGCCCAACGTTGCAGTCCGAAGAGTTCACCAATGATGGCAATGCCTGCAATGGGCACGACCCATATTGCAGCAGGCATCAACCACACCTGCCATATGGCACCCTGCAATCGGTCAAAATTGAGAAACGGATGTTCGAGAACTGCAAAAGCCTCTCGATTCAATGTTGTGCTGTAACGGAATACGGCCGAGGCGAGATTGGTGTTCACCAGTCCGCTGCTGCCGACAATCATTGCGGAAAGGGCTGCCACTCCTGTCGAGGCGACAATTTCGAGGATCCGTCCGATGACTAGAAGGAAAAAACCCAGCCATCGCACGACCATTGTCGTTAGTCCCCGTCCGTCCCATGGGCGTAGAAGGCCTCGACTGCCAGCTTCTTCATGGCATCGGCCTCGATGGCGAGGCGATCGCGCGCCCGCATCTTCTGGCTTTCGCTCTTGAGCTGGCCGCAGGCGGCGAGGATGTCGCGTCCGCGCGGCGTGCGGATGGGCGAGGCGTAGCCGGCATTGAAGACGATGTCGGAGAAGGCCTCGATCGTCTCCCAGTCCGAACATTCATAGAAGGTGCCGGGCCAGGGATTGAAGGGGATCAGGTTGATCTTGGCTGGAATGCCCTTAAGCAGCTTCACCAAGGCGCGCGCCTCGGCCGGGCTGTCATTGACGCCCTTGAGCATGACATATTCGAAGGTGATGCGGCGGGCGTTGGAGAGGCCGGCATAATTGCGGCAGGCATCCAGGAGCTCGGCGATCGGATATTTCTTGTTCAGCGGCACCAGCTCGTTGCGCAGATTGTCGTTGGTGGCATGCAGCGAGATGGCGAGCGCCGGATTGATGTCCTCGCCGAGCGGGCCGAGCATCGGCACCACGCCGGAAGTCGACAGGGTGATGCGGCGGCGCGACAGGCACAGGCCGTCCTGGTCAGACATCACCTTCAGGGCGATGGCGACATTGTCGTAATTATAGAGCGGCTCGCCCATGCCCATCATCACGACATTGGAGACGAAGCGCCCGCCGTCACGCGGCACGATCGCTCCTTCCGGTGCTTCCTGGCCCGGCCAGTCGCCGAGGCGGTCGCGTGCGACCAGGAGCTGCGCCACGATCTCGGCCGCAGTGAGGTTGCGCACCAGCTTCTGCGTGCCGGTGTGGCAGAAGGAGCAGTTGAGCGTGCAGCCGACCTGGGAGGAGACGCACAGCGTGCCGCGCTTCTCGTCGGGGATGTAGACGGTCTCGATCTCGGCGCCCTTGTCGGCGGGGCCGGTGGAGGGCATGCGCATCAGCCATTTGCGCGTGCCATCGGCCGAGATCTGCTCGGCGATGATCTCCGGGCGGTCGAGCGTATAGGACTGCTCCAGAAGGGCGCGCAGATGCTTGGACACGTTGGTCATGGCATCGAAACGGCTGGCGCCGCGCACATAGAGCCAGTGCGAAAGCTGGTTGACGCGCATCTTCACTTCGCCGACGGGCACGCCCACGGCGGTGAGAGCTACATTCAAGGCCGTGCGGTCCATCCCGGCGAGGGAGGGCTTGGCGGACAGAGCTTGTGGAGCGGCAACGGTATCGGCCATTCCCATGGGAATGGCCTGAGGGCTCGCTGCCTGTTCGAGCGAAAGGGCCGACATGCAAAATTCCTGATGTTGGTCGGCGCTATAGCACAGCCCGGCCGAAAGGGCGACCGGCAAAGATGCATGGTGGCCGCGCGCTCCGGCACTCCCAGACAGCGAATATAAAATGGCGCGGATCTTGCGACCCGCGCCGTTTTGTCGAGAAGCGCTCGGGCTCAGGCGGCGGCCTTCACCGCGGTCGAAACGGAGGCGATGGTCTTGAGCACCTGGGAGGCGATCTCATAGGGATCGGCCTGAGAATTGGGACGGCGGTCCTCCAGATAGCCCTTGTAGTCGTTGCGCACGAAGGAGTGCGGCACGCGGATCGAGGCACCGCGATCGGCCACGCCCCAGGAGAAGGTGTCGATCGAGGCAGTCTCGTGCTTGCCGGTGAGGCGCAGATGGTTGTCCGGGCCGTAGACGGCGATGTGCGCGTCCTTGTTGGCCGCGAACGCCGCCATCAGGGCTTCGAAATAGGCCTTGCCGCCCACTTC
The DNA here is from genome assembly GCF_056754975.1 of Labrys sp. HAY1-8F. Lineage (NCBI taxonomy): Bacteria > Pseudomonadati > Pseudomonadota > Alphaproteobacteria > Hyphomicrobiales > Xanthobacteraceae > Labrys > Labrys sp. HAY1-8F. Next base: position 3,965,519 of record NZ_JBPGWZ010000002.1, read on the forward strand.
GCGCAGGTGGGTGGTCGAGAAGTTGCAATGCATGCCCGAGCCGTTCCAGTCGGTATCGCCGAGCGGCTTGCAGTGCCATTCGATGTCGATCGAATATGTCTCGGTCAGGCGGAGCAGGAAATAGCGGGCGATCCACATCTCGTCGGCAGCGGCGTGGGAGCCCTTGCCGAAGATCTGGAATTCCCACTGGCCCTTGGCGACCTCGGCATTGATGCCTTCATGGTTGATGCCGGCGGCCAGGCAGATGTCGAGATGCTTCTCGACGATCTCGCGGGCGATGTTGCCGACATTCTTGTAGCCGACGCCGGTGTAGTAAGGCCCCTGCGGGGCGGGGAAGCCGTGCTCTGGGAAGCCGAGCGGCCGGCCGTCCTTGTAGAAGAAATATTCCTGCTCGAAGCCGAACCAGGCGCCGTCATCATCGAGAATGGTGGCACGGCTGTTGGAGGCGTGCGGGGTGACGCCATCGGGCATCATCACTTCGCAGAGTACGACGGCGCCGTTCAGGCGCTCCGGATCGGGGACGATGCGGACCGGCTTGAGCACGCAATCCGAATTCGATCCCTCGGCCTGCTTGGTCGAGGAACCGTCGAAGCCCCAAAGCGGCAGTTGCTCGAGCGTGGGGAAGGCATCGAAGTCGCGGACCATGGTCTTGCCGCGCAGGTTCGCGGTCGGCCGGTAGCCGTCGAGCCAGATATACTCGAGCTTGTACTTCGTCATTCTCAGGATACTCGCTGGTTGGAAGGCGGATGGCGGCAGCCGGTTCGCACCGGGTTGCCGCCGGTTGCGGTGCAATAAGCAGGAAGCGTGCCAGCGGGCAGGGTGCGGTGTTTTTGTCGCAGATATTTTGGAAACGAGGGTGCGAGCCTGCAAAAGAAACGGTGTCCTTTTGTCGGCTGAAAGAGAAAAAGGGGTGTTTTCAAGTCATGCCGGGCCCAGATGCCGTTGTCGCGGCCTGCTGTCTTGCTGCGCATTGCCGTAATGCGGGCTTTGGTTGCACATAGTTTAGGCAAATGCTGCCTGCAAAGCAGGCAAATGCTAGGAAGGCGCCCGAGGCTGTGCTAAGACTGGATCCTGGTTTGGCAGCGTCCCTGGCGCGCCAGACAAGGGAGACGAGCATGACTGCGAGTACCCGGCAAGAGACTGCCAAGATCTACCTTTTCCCCACGCGTCCGCGCATGGGGTCCAGCCTCGGACGTGACGAGACGCGGCTTTCCTCGCGCGATACGCAGCCCTTGCCGCCCATCGATGTCGACGGTGCCTGGTATCATCAGGCCGCCATCCGCGATATGGCCGATCCACGCAAGCGCTGACGGAGCGGGAAGACGGAAGAAGCCCTGAGCTTCGGGCGCTGAGGCCATATACGCGCCTATGGCTCGAAGGGCGTTTGGCCACCATTTCCCACGTCTTTGCGAAAGCTTTTCGCAGTTCTGCCCCTTGCCTCACCCCCTTTGCATGCCGATACTCGCGCCGACTCGACGCGAGAGCGTTTTGTGATTTGGCGGCATCGCCAGGAATCGCAAAGGCGCTCCAGCCGATCCATCGGATTGGCTTGGAAACAATGAGCTAGAGCCAATGAGCGTTTTCGTCTAAACGCGCTTGTTCTAGGCAACCGCGGAGGCTGGGCGCGGCGCGCACCGGCCCGCAACAGGGAGACCGATATGGCAGACGCCAAGATGATGTCACAGATGACCGGCAAGGATGGCTTCATCGCCGCCCTCGATCAGAGCGGTGGTTCCACCCCCGGCGCGCTGCGTCTCTATGGCATCGCCGAATCCAGCTATAGCGGCGACGAGGCGATGTTCCGCCTGATGCACGAAATGCGCGTGCGCATCATGACGGCGCCCGCCTTCTCCGGCGACAAGGTGATCGGCGCCATCCTGTTCGAGAAGACCATGGATGGCGAGGCCAAGGGCAAGCCGGTGCCGACCTATCTGTGGGAAGACCGCAGCGTGGTGCCCTTCCTCAAGGTCGACAAGGGCCTGGCGACGGAAGAGAACGGTGCCCAGGTGATGAAACCGATGCCCGAACTCGACGCCCTGCTCGCGCGCGCGGCGAAGAAGGGCATCTTCGGCACCAAGATGCGCTCGGTGATCGCCAATGCCGACAAGACCGGCGTCGCTGCTGTGGTCAAGCAGCAGTTCGAGGTCGGCCGGCAGATCCTCGGCCACGGCCTCATCCCGATCATCGAGCCGGAAGTCTCGATCAAGAGCCCGACCAAGCAGGAAGCCGAGGCCATTCTGCGCGACGAGATCGCTGCGGCGCTCGACGCGCTGCCGGCGGGCGAGCAGGTGATGCTCAAGCTCACCATCCCCACCGTCGCCGATTTCTACAAGCCGCTGGTCGACCACAAGGCCGTTGCCCGTGTCGTTGCCCTGTCGGGCGGCTACACCCGCGCCGATGCCTGCGAGAAGCTCAGCCACAATCACGGCATGATCGCCTCCTTCTCGCGCGCCCTCACAGAAGATCTGCGCGTGTCCATGAGCGATGCGGAGTTCGATGCAGCGCTCGCCAAGACCATCGGCGAGATCTACACGGCGAGCGTGGTCAAGGCCTGATCCTTCGGGCGGTTCGAGATCACCGGCCGCGAGCGGGGCAGGACGCCCGGTTCGCGGCCGGATTCGTTTGGGCAACGTGGTTTTCTTAGCAATCAAGGAGTTCGAGACGTGACGATCGGCATTGCCGCCTTTGGAACTGGCGCGGGCAGGGCAGTGTGGGCCGGCTGGGCCGAGGCGGAGAAGCTCGGCAAGGGCGACCTGCATGGTTTTGCGGTGTTTTATGCCCTGGCGCCGAATGGCGAGGCGATGGCGCTGGAGTGCCAGCGCGGTGGGCTCGAGACCATTCGCGCCACGTGGACCGCCCGGCCGGATCTTTCCTGGATGATGGCTTCGCCGCTGGCGGCGGTAATCACCAGCGGGCCTGATCGTCCCGAGCCTCTTACCCAGTTTCTCCTGGCCGCCCGGAAAGGTTTCGTCACCGGCCACAGGCTGCCGAACACGGTCGGCGCATCCGGCCTTGCCGTCAATGCGGAGGCCTTGGCGCTGCTCGAGGCAGGTGTCGATCCCGCCGTGGCCGTGCGGCGGGTGATGGAGGCCAATCCACGCGTTGATGCCGGCCTGATCGCGGTGACCGGCGATGCCATCGGGCTCGCCGACAGCGAACGGGTGCGCGAGCGGGATGATCGCGGCGAGGCCCTGATCCTCGCACCGGACAAGCGCTATGGCCTTGCCTTGCTGCACAATTCCATCGAGCCCGTGAAGGGGCTTGCCGAAAGCGCTGCGCGACCGGCCGTCGCAGTGCTGGCCGGGCACGAATCATAAGGTCGGGCTTATACCAAAGAAGAGGCCGGCATACCGGTCCGGAACGACCCAAGGATCATGCGATGACTTTCCCCTGCGACCTGATCTTCCGGCAGGCGACGATCTTCGACGGCACCGGCGCCAAGCCGCGCCAGGCCGATGTCGCCGTCACCGGCGAACGCATCGTCGCCCTCGGCGAGCGCTTGCCTCACAAGGCAGGGACCGAGATCGATGCCGCCGGGTTCGCCCTCGCGCCGGGCTTCATCGACGTGCACACCCATGACGACCGCGCCGTGATCGCCACCGACATGGCGGCCAAGCTCAGCCAGGGCGTGACGACGGTGGTGGTTGGCAATTGCGGTATCAGCCTGGCACCGCTGCGGGCCAAGGGAGAGGTGGTGCCGCCGCTCGACCTGATCGCCAAGAGCGAGCACGAATTGTTCGAGCGTTTCGCCGATTATTTCGAGGCGGTGGAGACGGCGGGAACCACGGTGAACGTCACCTGCCTCGTCGGCCACACGACGCTCCGTCTCGCCACCATGGACCGGCTCGACCGCCCGGCCACCCGGGCTGAATGCGCCCGCATGCGCGACCTGCTCGACCAGGCGCTGGCGGATGGAGCGATCGGCCTGTCCACCGGGCTCTACTACCAGCCGGCCAATGCCGCCTCGACGGCGGAGGTGATCGCCGTCGCCGAGCCGCTGGCCAAATATTCCGCCATTTACACCACCCATCTGCGCGACGAAGCCGATCACCTGCTGGAGGCGATGGAAGAGGCCTTCACCATCGGGCGCGAGGCCGATGCGCCGGTGGTGCTGTCGCATCACAAGGCCACCGACCCGCAGAACCATGGCCGCACCCACGTGTCGCTGCCGATCATCGAGAAGCGGGCGCGCGAGCAGCCCGTCACACTCGACGTCTATCCCTACGCCGCTTCCTCCACCGTGCTGGAGGCCAAGCGCGCGACCCAGGTCGAGCGCATCCTGATCACCTGGTCGAAGGCGCGGCCCGACCTCGCCGGCAAGACGCTCGACGTTATTGCCCGCGAGCTCGGCGTCTCCAGGGAGGAGGCGGTGGCGAAGCTGCAACCGGCCGGCGCCGTCTATTTCACCATGGACGAGGAAGATGTGCGGCGCGTGCTGCAATTCCCGCTCACCATGGTGGGTTCGGACGGGCTGCCGCACGATGTGCGCCCGCATCCCCGGCTCTGGGGTACCTTTCCGCGCGTGCTCGGCCATTACGCCCGCGATATCGGCTTGTTCGGTATGGAGGAGGCGGTGCGCCGGATGACGGCGCTGCCTGCTGCGCGCTTCGGCCTCGCCCAGCGTGGCGTGATCAGGGAAGGGGCCTTCGCCGACCTCGTGCTGTTCAATTCCGAAACCATCCTCGACAAGGCGACCTTCGACGATCCCACCCAGCTCTCGGCCGGCATCCGCTCGGTCTATGTCAATGGGAGCCTGGCCTGGAGCGAGGGCAGGACCGCCGGCCCCCGCGCCGGCAAGGTGCTGCGCAACCGCGATCTGGTGGCGAAGAATTTTACGGCGGCGTTTGCGTGAGGCCGGCGCAATTGCCTTCTCCCCTTGCGGGAGAAGGTGCCGTAGCGTGGTCGCTTAAGAACCACGCGTTCAAGTAAAGAACGTGGGGGCGGATGAGGGGATACGCAACCATTCTAGGCTTGGGCTGACACTCCTCATCCCCCTGCCGGGACCCAAGGCACTTCCAAAAGAAGTACCCGGTCCCGCAAGGGGAGAAGGCGATATTTCTCACTTGGGCGGCATGCCGATATCGTATTTGAAGTACTTCCCGGCGATCTGCTTGAACTCGCCGCTGGCATAGACCGCCTTGATGCCGGCATCGAGCTTGGTCTTCAGCTCGGTGTCCTCCTTGCGGAGGCCGCCGCCGATACCGCCTTCGAACAGGGGATCCTTGGGGAAGCCCTTGGAATCGCAGCAGGCGCCGTCCTTGCCTTCCAGGAACGGGCCAACGGAATCGGCATCGCCCAGTACCAGCTCGATGCGCCCGGCCGCCAAATCCGCCATGGCGGCATCGAGCGTGGCGTAGTTGCGAATTTCGGCGTCCGGATAGGCCTTCTGCACATATTGGGCGTGGATGGTGCTGGTCTGCACGCCGACCGCCTTGCCCTTGAGGCCACCAGGCACAAATTCGAACTTGTCGTCCTTGTTGCCGATGAACTCCACCGGCGTGTTGTAGATCGGGATGGTGAAGGCGATCTGCTTCTGCCGCTCGGGCGTGATCGACATGCCGGCCCAGATCACGTCGATCTTCTTGGCGAGGAGCGCCGGCATGATACCGTCCCAGGCGGTGGCCACCACCACGCAATCGAGCTTGGCTTGCTTGCACACAGCCTTGGCATAGTCGGGCAGAAAGCCCTGCCAGTTGCCCTGGCCGTCCAGCGAGAAGAAGGGCGGGATCGGCTCGGCCGAGACGCTGATCTTGACGGGGTCGGCCTGCGCTGTCGCCAGACCCGCCAGAATGGCGGCGCCCGCCAGCAAGCTCAAATTGACAATTTTCATGGACCCAATGTCCTCCCTCGGTTCCCGCTCTGTCGGCGTTTGTTACGGTTTGGCCGAGAGATCAGGCCCCGGCACGCGGGCAACAGAGCTTATTCGTCCGACCAGGTCAATCGGCGGGAGGACGGTGCAACCCGGCAGTTTGCCGGCGGTCGAGCGCTTCGCGCGTTATGAAGGTGGACGTTTGGCCCAGTGCCTCATCCCTTCCCCTCCGGCTTGCGCCACACCCGTTCGAAGGGCAGGCGCCAGGCGTTGGGGGCGATGAGCTGATGGATGGATTTCGGGCCCCAGCTCCCCTGGTCGTAGAGACGCACGGGCGGCGGGTTCTCAAGCAACGGCTGGGAGACTTCCCAGAGGCGCTCGATGCCCTCGGCCGTGGTGAACAGCGTGTGGTCGCCGCGCATGGCGTCGAGGATCAGGCGCTCATAGGCCTCCAGCACGTCGCCGATCAGGCCTGTTTCGCTGAGGGCGAATTGCAGGGAGAGCTTGTCGAGCCGGAAGCCCGGGCCGGGGCGCTTGCCGTAGAAGGAGAGCGAAACCTTGGAGGCGTCGGCGAGGTCGAAGGTGAGGTGGTCGGGGCCTTGCGCGCCTACGCCCGAGCCCGCCGGGAACATGCTCTTGGGCGGTTCGCGGAAGGCGATCGAGATGATGCGCTGGCCCTCGGCCAGGCGCTTGCCGGTGCGTAAATAGAAGGGCACGCCGGCCCAGCGCCAATTGTCGATGGCGCATTTGAGGGCGATGAAGGTCTCGGTGTCGCTTTCGGGGTCGACGCCCGGTTCCTCGCGATAGCCGAGATATTGCCCGCGCACCACGTCACGCGGGTCGATCGGCACCATGGAGCGGAACACCTTGTTCTTCTCTTCCGAGATCGGCTGCGGCTCCAGCGCGGTCGGCGGCTCCATCGCCATGAAGGCGAGGATCTGGAACAGATGCGTCACCACCATGTCGCGATAGGCGCCGGTGGATTCGTAGAAGGCGGCGCGGGTTGAAAGTCCCAATGTCTCAGGCACGTCGATCTGGACGTGGTCGATGAAATTGCGGTTCCAGATCGGCTCGAACAGGCCGTTGGCGAAGCGGAAGGCCAGGATGTTCTGGGCCGGCTCCTTGCCGAGGAAGTGGTCGATGCGGAAGATCTGGCTCTCGTGGAAGACCTCGTGCAGACGGGCGTTGAGGGCGACGGCGCTGGCGAGATCGGTGCCGAACGGCTTTTCCATGATGATGCGGCAGCGATCGACCAGACCGGCCTCCGAGAGCATCTGCACGGCCGAGAGCGCGGCGTTGGGCGGCACGGAAAGATAATGCACGCGCCGGGCCTCGGGGCCGAGTTCCGCCTCGGCCCGTGCCACCGCTTCCTTCACCGGCCCCGCGCCGGCGCTGATCGGCACATAATCGAGACTGGCGGCGAAGGCTTCCCAATCAGCTTGGCTGACCTTGCGGGTGGAGAATTTGTCCAGGGAGTCGCGCGCGATGGCGCGAAAGCCGTCGGCATCGATCTCGTCGAGCGAGACGCCGATGATGCGGCAGCCGGGAATGAAGCCGGCGCTGGCGAGATGGAACAGGCCCGGCAGCAGCTTGCGGCGAGAGAGGTCGCCCGTGGCGCCCACCAGCACCACCACCTGCGGCTTTCCCGGGCCGACACGCGAGGAATTCTTGATCAAGGTTCTCGTTCCCATTGATTTTGCACTGCGCCGGCGCGCTACGCCGCGGGCCGCTCCAGGCCCGTCCTTGCCTGAAGCCGCCATCGCCGTGCCCCATACCGGTTCGAGACGGGAATAGGGGCATAGACCGATGGGATGATCAAGGGCCGACAGAAAAACTGCGCGACGCAAAATTAATCGGCGGAAACCACCACCGCCATATCGCCGCCGCAGTCTTGTACAGATTAGAATTTATCTAATCTGGAGCCCAGCCATGCCTTCTTCATCATATCGTCCCATCCAGAAGGCCCTGCATTGGGCGATCTTTCTACTGGTGCTGGCCTGCTATGGCCTTACCTATAACGGCTTGTTCTTCGCGAAGGGCGATCCGGGCCGGGCCCTGGCCTGGTGGAGCCACATTTCGCTGGGCCTCCTGCTCACCGCTCTGATTGCCGCCAGGCTCGTCGCCCGCCTGGCGCTTGGCACTCCCCCGCTGCCTTCGACGATGTCCGGTGCCGAGATGGCAATGGCCAAGGGTGCCCATCTCCTTCTTTATCTCCTGATGGTCGGTATCGTCGGCCTCGGCATCACTCTCACCTGGTTGCGTGGAGATGCTCTTACTTTTTTTGGCCTGTTCACCATACCCGCGCCCGTGGTCCCCGATCGCGGTCTGGCACTTCTGGTCAAGGACGCGCATGAGCTATGCGCCGATGCGATCCTGGTCTTGGCCGGCCTCCACGCCGTTGCAGCGCTCTGGCATCATTATGTCCGGCGTGACGATGTCCTGACGCGCATGCTTCCCGGTCGTTCGGCGCGGTAGTGCGAGCGGGTGAGACGCCCCGCTTGGCTTCTTTCTTGATCTGGCTCAGACTCTTGTTTCCATACCCCTTGTAGCTTCGACCCGGCTCCCCACATCATTCTCAGCGAATGCTTTCGGGGTTCGCAAATCTGTATGGCGCCTGGACGATGCTACGGGTCTTCGGGCGTGCTGGAAGGGATAGAGAATGAATTTTGAACGCTATACCGAACGTGCCAGAGGCTTCGTTCAGTCGGCGCAATCGTTAGCGCTGCGCGAGGGGCATCAGCAATTTGCTCCCGAACATCTCCTGAAAGTCCTGCTCGATGATCCCGAGGGACTGGCGGCGGGCCTGATCGACCGCTCAGGCGGCAATTCGCGCCAGGCACTGAACGCTGTCGAGGCTGCCTTGAAGAAGCTGCCCAAGGTGCAGGGGACCGGCGCTGGCCAGGTCTATCTGACGCCGGGGCTTGCCCGCGTGTTCGAGGCTGCTGAGAAGGCGGCCGACAAGGCCTCCGACAGCTTCGTCACGGTCGAGCGGCTGTTGCTGGCGCTCGCCGTCGAAAAGGATACAGAGGCCGGCAAGGCACTGGCGGCTGCCGGCGCGACGCCGCAGAACCTCAACAAGGCGATCGAGGCCCTGCGCAAGGGCCGCACCGCCGATAGCGCCACGGCCGAGAACGCCTATGACGCCCTGAAGAAATATGCCCGCGACCTCACCATCGATGCCCGCGAGGGCAAGCTCGATCCGGTGATCGGCCGCGACGAGGAGATCCGCCGCACCATCCAGGTGCTGTCGCGGCGCACCAAGAACAACCCGGTGCTGATCGGCGAGCCCGGCGTCGGCAAGACGGCGATCGTCGAGGGCCTGGCGCTGCGCATCGTCAATGGCGACGTGCCCGAAAGCCTGAAGGACAAGGCTCTCCTGGCGCTCGACATGGGTGCGCTGATCGCCGGCGCCAAATATCGCGGTGAGTTCGAGGAGCGCTTGAAGGCTGTCCTGAACGAGGTGACCTCCGCCGATGGCGAGATCATCCTGTTCATCGACGAGATGCATACGCTGGTCGGCGCAGGCAAGGGCGAGGGGGCGATGGACGCCTCCAATCTGCTCAAGCCCGCTCTGGCGCGCGGTGAGCTGCACTGCGTCGGCGCCACCACGCTCGACGAATATCGCAAGCATGTCGAGAAGGACCCGGCCTTGGCGCGGCGTTTCCAGCCCGTCTTCGTCGAGGAGCCCACGGTGGAGGACACCATCTCCATCCTGCGCGGCCTAAAGGAGAAGTATGAGCAGCACCACAAGGTGCGCATCACCGACAGCGCCATCGTCGCGGCGGCAACGCTCTCCAACCGCTACATCACCGACCGCTTCCTGCCCGACAAGGCCATCGACCTTGTCGACGAGGCCGGCTCGCGGCTGCGCATGCAAGTGGATTCCAAGCCCGAGGAGCTCGACGAGCTCGACCGGCGCATCGTCCAACTCAAGATCGAGCAGGAAGCCCTCAAGCGCGAGAATGACGACGCCTCCAACGACCGTCTCACCAAGCTCGAAAAGGAGCTGGCCGATCTGGAAGAGCGTTCGTCCGAGCTCACCCAGCGCTGGAAGTCCGAGAAGGACAAGCTCGGCCTTGCCGCCGATCTCAAGGGCCAGCTCGACAAGGCCAAGAACGAACTGGCCGAGGCCCAGCGCCGCGGCGAGTACCAGCGCGCGGGCGAATTGACCTATGGCATCATCCCCAAGCTCGAAAAGGAGCTGACGGAGGTCGAGGCGTCCGAAGGCAAGGTCAGCATGGTCGAGGAGGCCGTGACGGCGGATCATGTCGCGCAGGTGGTCTCGCGCTGGACGGGCGTGCCTGTCGACCGGATGCTGGAGGGCGAGAAGGACAAGCTCCTGCGCATGGAGGACGTGCTGGGAGCCAGGGTGATCGGCCAGGGCGAAGCCGTGCAGGCGGTCGCGACCGCGGTCCGGCGCGCCCGCGCCGGCCTGCAGGATCCTAACCGGCCGATCGGTTCCTTCATCTTCCTGGGCCCGACGGGCGTTGGCAAGACCGAACTGACCAAGGCTTTGGCAAGCTTCCTGTTCGACGACGATACGGCGATGATCCGGCTCGACATGTCCGAATATATGGAGAAGCACTCGGTGAGCAGGCTCATCGGCGCGCCTCCGGGCTATGTCGGCTATGACGAAGGCGGCGCCCTCACCGAAGCCGTGCGGCGTCGGCCCTACCAGGTCGTGCTGTTCGACGAGATCGAGAAGGCCCATCCCGATGTCTTCAATGTCCTCCTGCAGGTGCTCGATGACGGGCGCCTGACGGACGGGCAGGGCCGTACGGTCGACTTCCGCAACACCTTGATCATCATGACCTCCAATCTCGGCGCCGAATATCTGGTCAGCCAGAAGGAGGGCGAGGATTCGGACAAGGTGCGCGAGGAGGTGATGAGCGTGGTGCGCAGCCACTTCCGGCCGGAGTTCCTCAACCGTGTCGACGAGATCATTCTGTTCCACCGCCTGAAGAAGGCGCAAATGGGCGCGATCGTCGATATCCAGATGGCCCGGCTGCAGAAGCTGCTCGACGAACGCAAGATCACGCTGCATCTCGACGATGCCGCCAGGACCTATCTTGCCGACAAGGGCTACGACCCGGCCTATGGTGCCCGTCCGCTCAAGCGCACGATCCAGCGCCTGGTGCAGGATCCGCTGGCCGAGATGATCCTCTCCGGCAAGGTGAAGGACGGCGTGACCATCGAGATCGGCGCTACAGGCTCGGGCCTGGTCATCGGCGGTCAGGCGGTAAATGCCAGGGCGGCGTAAGGAATTACAGCAAGCCGAAACGAGAAAGCGGGCCTTCGGGCCCGCTTTTGCATTGGGGCCGCACGCTGGAACGGAACTGCAGCAACTCGGCCCTCGATAGCCAATGGCACCACGGCCGTAGCCGCACGACTGGAATAACCCACCAGGCCCTCCAATGCGTGGCTGGCTTTAAAAATGGAACCGGGTTGTCGGGTCTGCGCGTTGAGAAACGTCCTTGGAGCGTAGCGTCATCGACGGCAATCGAGGAGGATCGCATGACTGCGGATGTTGGCAGACTGAAGCCCGCCACCGAACTGGCCGCTCTCAACCAGGCCCGGATCCCGAATGAAAGCGAGGCGTATCGCCGTGCCCGAACTGCTCTGCTTGCAGAGGAAATCGAACTTCGCCGCCACATTGAACGCGTGGCCGAGATGCGCCGTGCATTGCCACCGGGCGCTCCCGTCGAAAAAAACTATGTGTTCGAAGGAGAGAATGGCCCCGTCCGCTTCGCCGATCTGTTCGGCAAGCATGAAAGCTTGATCGTCTACAACTACATGTTCGGTCCCGAGCGCAAACGCCCATGCCCGATGTGCACGGCGCTTCTCGGCGCGCTGGCGGGCAATGCGCAGGATATCCAGCAGCGGGCTGCGCTCGCGGTCGTCGCCCGCGCCCCGATCGAACGGTTGCTCGATTTCAAGCGTGAGCGCGGCTGGCGGCATTTGCCGTTCTACAGCGACACAACGGCCGAGTTCGGTCGCGATTTTGGGACCTGGCGCTCGGATGGCGACTATCCGGGCTACAATGTTTTTACCCGGCGAGACGGCTCCATTCGCCATTTCTGGGGCGGCGAGATGGGCGGCGTGACGGCCGATCCGGGCCAGGACCCGCGTGGCGCGCCCGACCTGACGCCGCTTTGGAATGTGTTGGACACCACGCCGGAGGGACGAGATGCCCATTGGTATCCGAAGGTGGATTACGATTGACCGATAGAGAACACGCTGCACGGCATTTGGGCGGGGAGAACCCCGCCTACAGAGCCAATCTTGTCTTTGACATGCCTTTGAGAAGGCCGGGCTGGTCGATTCGAACCGAACCAGGCACGGCCATCTCAGCTAGGCCGGGATCAGAACTCAATCCTTCGGATCCTGCGTGCCCTGGCGGATGCTTTCGAGGTTGATCCATAGCGCCATCAGCGTGCAGACCGCACCCGAGAGCAGGTAGACGCCGGCGGAGGCGAGGCCGAACCATGTCGCCAGCGCCAGGGCGACGAAGGGTGCGAAGCCGGCGCCGAACAACCAGGCGAGATCCGAGGTCAGGGCCGCACCGGTGTAGCGATACTGGATCGGGAAATTCATGTTCACCGCGCCCGAGACCTGGCCGAAGGTGAGGCCGAGCAGGATGAAGCCGCCGATCATGTAGATGAGCTCGCCCGTCTGGCCGCCGTTCAGCAATTGCGGCGCATAGCCCGAATAGATGGCGATCGCCATGGCGCAGACGGCGATGAGGTTGCGCCGGCCGAAGCGGTCGGCGATCGGGCCGGAGGCGACGATGGCGGCGAGGCCGAACAGGGCGCTGAAAATCTCGATCACCAGGAACTGGACCGGGCTTTCGTTGGTTTCCAGCACCACCCAGGCGAGCGGGAACACCGTCACCATGTGGAACAGGGCAAAACTCGCCAGTGGCGCGAAGGAGCCGATGATGATGGTGCGCCCCTGCGCGCCCACCGTCTCCAGGATCGGCTTGGGCTGCAGTTCCTGGCTCTGGAACATCTCGCCGTATTCGGGCGTGGCGACGATGCGCAGCCGCGAGAACAACGCCACCACATTGATGGCGAAGGCTACAAAGAAGGGATAGCGCCAGCCCCAGTCGATGAAATCCGCCGCATCGAGCGTGGTGTAGAAAAAGGCGAACAGGCCGCTGGCGACGATCAGGCCGAGCGGGGCGCCGAGCTGCGGGATCATGGCCCACCAGCCACGCTGGCCTTCGGGGGCGTTCAAACTGAGCAAGGCGGGCAGGCCGTCCCAGCTGCCGCCGAGCGCGATGCCCTGGCCGATGCGCAGCAGCGCCAGCAGCACGCCGGCCCAGGCGCCGACAGTGCCGTGATTGGGCAGGAAGGCGATCGCCGCGGTGGAGCCGCCCAGCAGGAAGAGCGCGATGGTCAGCTTGACCTCGCGGCCATAATGCCGGTCGAACAGGGTGAACAGCGCCGACCCGAAGGGGCGCGCGATGAAGGCGAGAGCGAAGATCGCGAAGGAATAGAGCATGCCCGTCAGCGCATCGTGATGCGGGAAGGCAAGCTTGGGGAACACCAGCACGGAGGCGATGGCATAGACGAAGAAGTCGAAATATTCCGACGTCCGACCGATGATCACGCCGATGGCGATCTCGCTCGGCGTGATGGTGTGGCGCCTGGCGCCGTGCTGGTCCGCTGCCCCGGCCGGATGCATGGAAGTCGTGGTGCTCATCGTCCCTCGGCTTTCTCCAAAGACCCCTGGGGTCCTTGGACAGATATGGTTTGGAGCAGGATGAGGTCAAAAGAACCATAGGGGAGGAGCAGCGCGGCGCCAAGACATCTGTCTCCAAGACATCTGCCTCCAAGACATCTGCCTTTGGCGCATGTTGCGACACTGCAGATGGTCCTTGTTCACCTCACCGCCTCCGGGGCACTTTTGACCGACGAGGGGCGCGCGCATCGCAGCAAGCCACCGAGCTTGCGTCTCCGCGCTCCCACGCACTTGCTAGGCAAGTGCGGACATCATCTGCCAGGATCGCTCGCACCCTGTCCGAACCCATACCTGTCCAAAGACCCTAGCCCGCTCGACGGAAGCCGTGCAGTATGGGGGTCCCTTGCGTACCTATTGCCGTCTTCACGATGATATTGTCATTGGACAAAATGTCCAATGGGCAGCCTGGAACCGGAGGCGTATCGGCACGACATGCGAATGCTATCCCGAATGCCGTTCCTTAGCTCCGTCCGCTTGCGCAAGCTTGCCCGCCTCGCCCTGGCCCTGCCTCTTATGGGCCTGCTCGCGGGCTGCAATGCCGTGGTGCTCAGCCCGTCAGGCGACATCGCCGCCCAGCAGCGCGATCTCCTGGTGTTCTCTACCGTGCTGATGCTGGTGATCATCATACCGGTGATGGCGCTGACGGTGCTGTTCGCCTGGCGCTATCGCCAGTCCAACAATGCGGCGCGCTATGAGCCCGATTGGGACCATTCCACCCAGCTTGAGCTGGTGATCTGGGCGGCGCCGCTGCTGATCGTCATCATTCTGGGGGCGATCACCTGGACCGGAACGCATCTGCTCGACCCCTATAGGCCGCTCGAACGCGTGGCCGCGGGCAGGCCGGTGACCAAGGAGGTCAAGCCTCTGGAGGTCCAGGTCGTCGCGCTCGACTGGAAATGGCTGTTCATCTACCCCGAATATGGCGTGGCCAGCGTCAACGAGATGGCGGCGCCGGTCGACCGGCCGATCAATTTCAAGATCACCGCCTCGGCCGTGATGAACTCCTTCTATGTGCCGGCCCTGGCAGGCATGATCTATGCCATGCCGGGCATGGAGACCAAGCTGCACGCGGTGATCAACGCGCCCGGCGAATATGAGGGTATCTCGTCCAATTACAGCGGCGCGGGCTTCTCGGGCATGCGCTTCCGCTTCCATGGGCTCGACCAGGCCGGCTTCGACCAGTGGGTCGCCAAGGTCCGTGCCGGCGATGCCGGCGCCCTCGACCGCCCGGCCTATCTCGCTCTGGAGAAGCCGAGCCAGAACGTGCCCGTGCGCCATTACAGTTCCGTCGCCGATGACCTCTATCACGCCATCCTGAACATGTGCGTCGACGCCAACAAGATGTGCATGGACAAGATGATGTCGGTCGATGCTCAGGGGGGCCTCGGCAAGGAAGGCATCAACAATGTCCGCCCGCTGCTCTATGACAAATATGCCCGACGTGGCGCGGTGTTCGGCCCCGAACCCTATTTCGTTTCTTCCTATTGCGAGGTGCCGCGGTCCGGTGCGCTCGATACTTGGAAGCGCGGCGTTCCGGCGTTGAGTCCCAAGCCCGCCGGCCTCACCGGCGCCAGCCTTTCCATCCCGTCTGCCTCCAGCCAGCCGTCGCAGCTCTCCGCTGCCCAGCCCGGTTAAGTGCAACCTCATTCAAGAGCGGATACCCATGTCTTCTGAAACGGTTGCAGTCAGCCCGATCTTCGGTCGGTTTACACTGGAAGCCATCCCCTATCACGAGCCGATACTGGTCGTAACCTTCATTGGTGTCGCCATCGGCGGCCTCGGCCTTCTCGGGGTCCTGACCTATTTCCGCGCCTGGGGCTATCTATGGCGCGAATGGTTCACCAGCGTCGATCACAAGCGCATCGGCGTTATGTATATCGTGCTGGCGCTGGTCATGCTGCTGCGCGGTTTTTCCGACGCGATCATGATGCGCCTGCAGCAGGCGATCGCCTTCGGCGGATCCCAGGGCTATCTGCCGCCGCATCACTACGACCAGGTCTTCACGGCGCATGGCGTTATCATGATCTTCTTCGTGGCGATGCCCTTCGTCACCGGCTTCATGAACTTCGTGGTGCCGCTGCAGATCGGCGCGCGCGACGTCTCCTTCCCCTTCCTCAACAATTTCTCGTTCTGGATGACCGCGGCGGGCGCAGCCATCATCATGATGTCGCTGTTCGTCGGTGAATTCGCCAAGACGGGCTGGCTCGCCTATCCGCCGCTATCGGGTATCGCCTATAGTCCGGATGTCGGGGTCGACTATTACATCTGGGGCCTGCAGGTGGCGGGCGTGGGGACGCTGTTATCGGGCGTCAACCTGATCGCCACCATCGTCAAGCTGCGTGCGCCCGGCATGACGATGATGCGCATGCCCGTCTTCACCTGGACTGCGCTGTGCACCAACGTCCTCATCGTCGCCGCCTTCCCGGTGCTGACGGCCGTGCTCGCCTTGTTGTCGCTCGACCGCTATGTCGGCACCAACTTCTTCACCAATGACCTCGGCGGCAATCCGATGATGTATGTGAACCTCATCTGGATCTGGGGTCATCCGGAGGTCTATATCCTCATCCTGCCGGCCTTCGGCATCTTCTCGGAAGTGACGGCGGCCTTCTGCGGCAAGCGTCTGTTCGGTTACACCTCGATGGTCTACGCCACGGTGGTGATCACCATCCTGTCCTATCTGGTCTGGCTGCATCACTTCTTCACCATGGGCTCGGGCGCCAGCGTGAACTCCTTCTTCGGCATCACCACCATGGTGATCTCGATCCCGACCGGCGCGAAGATCTTCAACTGGCTGTTCACCATGTATCGCGGCCGCATCCGCTTCGAGTTGCCGATGATGTGGACGCTGGCCTTCATGCTCACCTTCGTGATCGGCGGCATGACGGGCGTGCTGCTGGCGGTACCGCCGGCCGACTTCGTACTGCACAATTCGCTGTTCCTGATCGCGCATTTCCACAATGTGATCATCGGCGGCGTGCTGTTCGGCATGTTCGCCGGCATCAACTACTGGTTCCCCAAGGTCTTCGGCTTCCGGCTCGATCCATTCTGGGGCAAGGTCTCGTTCTGGTGCTGGGTCATCGGCTTCTGGGTCGCCTTCATGCCGCTCTACATCCTCGGCCTGATGGGTGTGACCCGGCGCGTCAGTCATTTCGAGGATCCGTCCCTGCAGATCTGGTTCGTGATCGCCGCTTGCGGCGCCGGTCTGATCGCCATCGGCATCGCCGCTTCGCTGATGCAGTTCTATGTCAGCTTCAAGAAGCGGGAGTCCCTCAAGGATACCACCGGCGACCCCTGGAACGCGCGCACGCTGGAATGGTCGACCTCTTCGCCGCCGCCGGCCTACAATTTCGCCTTCACGCCGGTGGTGCATGATCTCGATGCCTGGGAGGACATGAAGCGCCGCGGCTACAAGCGGCCACTGGAAGGCTACAAGCCCATCCACATGCCCAAGAACACCGGCGCGGGCATCGTCCTGGCCGGGTTGAGCGCGGTCTGCGCCGTCGCCATGATCTGGTATGTCTGGTGGCTCGCGATCGCCAGCTTCGTTGCCCTGCTGGCTGCGGTCATCATTCACACCTTCAACTACAACCGCGACTTCCACATTCCCGCCGAGGAGGTGGCCACCGCCGAGAATGCCCGCACAAATCTGCTGGCGGCAGGAGAACGCTGATGTCGCAGACCATCCTGATGCCGCAGACAGGGGCCGAGGAAAGCCGAGCACCGGTCTTCCATCTGCCGGAAGAACCGCATCATCCGGAAGGGTCGAGCACCATGCTCGGCTTCTGGATCTATCTGATGAGCGACTGCCTGATCTTTGCGATCCTGTTCGCCACCTATGGCGTGCTCGGCGGCAATTACGCTGCCGGTCCCTCGCCCAAGGACCTGTTCGACCTGAAACTGGTGGCGTTGAACACCACCATGCTGCTGCTCTCCTCCATCACCTATGGCTTTGCCATGATCTCGATGCAGGAGAGCAAGGTCGGCTCGACCCAGGCCTGGCTCTTGGTCACCGCGTTGTTCGGTATGGCTTTCGTCGGCATCGAGCTCTACGAATTCTCGCATATGATCCATGAGGGGGCGACGCCGCAGCGTAGCGGCTTCCTTTCCGCCTTCTACACGCTGGTCTCTACGCACGGCCTGCACGTTTCGACCGGCATTCTCTGGCTGTTCACTTTGATGGTGCAGGTCGCCCGCTACGGCCTGACCACGGCGAACCGCCGCCGCCTCATGTGCCTGAGCCTGTTCTGGCACTTCCTGGACGTCATCTGGATCGGCGTCTTCACCTATGTCTATCTGATGGGGATGCTGCGATGAGCGCCCACACCCACCAAGACTTGCACCAAGACGCCCATCATGACGAGCATGGCTCCTCGCATGGCTCGCGCAAGAGCTACCTGATCGGCTTCGGCCTCTTGGTGGTGCTGACCTTCATCCCGTTCTGGCTGGTGATGACGGGCGCGCTCGAATCGAAGGTCGCGACCTCGCTGATCGTGATCTCCCTGGCGGTGATCCAGATCGTCGTGCACATGATCTATTTCCTGCACATGGATGCCAAGTCCGAGGGCGGCTGGAACCTGATGGCTCTGATCTTCACCATCGTGCTGGTGGTGATCACGCTGACGGGCTCACTGTGGGTCATGTATCACCTCGTCAACAACATGATGCCGATCTCGGCGCATGACATGCGCAACATGCCGTGAGCCTGATGCGATGACCGCTGAGCGTTTTCCAGAAAAGTTGACAGACTTTTCGATTGAGAAAACGCGTCAAAGCGAAGAGTCGGAGAGAAAGTGCGATTCAGAGAAATCGCACTTTGCTCCAGAGGGTGGCCGGCCGCCTCGGCCCCCACGTTCGCGACGTGGTTTCACCGTCATGGTGGCGGCGCTCGTCATCGCCTTTGCGGGCTTTTGCGCGCTGGGCGTCTGGCAGGTCCAGCGCCTGGGCTGGAAGCAGGGCCTGATCGCCCGCATCGATGCCCGTATCCATGCCGAGCCTGCGCCGCCGCCCGGACCCGAAGCGTGGCCCGCCATCGCGGCGGACAAGGATACCTATCGCCGTATCCGCCTCGTGGGCGAATTTCTGGACCGTCCACCCGTCTTCGTGCAGGCCACCACCGCGCGGGGAGGCGGCTTCTGGACGTTGTCGCCCCTGAAGACGGAGCAGGGCTTCCTGGTACTGGTCAATCGCGGCTTCGTGCTGCCGGAGGAGCGCGCCAAGGCCGGCGATGCTGCCGGGCCGGCCGAGGTAACCGGGCTGCTGCGGCTCAGCGAGCCCAAGGGCGCCTTCCTGCGCAGCAATGATCCGGGCGCCGATCGCTGGTATTCGCGCGACGTGGCTGAAATCGCCGTCGCCCGTGGGCTCGGCACGGTGGCGCCCTATTTCATCGATGCCGAGCGGCGGCTGGCCGGCGAAATTCCGACCGGCGGCATGACGGTGGTCGACCTGCCCAACAACCATCTGGTCTACGCATTGACCTGGTTCGCCCTCGCCCTCATGGCGCTCGGCGGGCTGGCCTATACCGTGCGTGAGAGGAGAGCAGGATAATCCCTCACTTCAGCCGCCGCTTCTCCAGCTTGCGCGCCAGGGTGCGTCGATGCATGCCGAGGCGGCGCGCGGTTTCGGAAATGTTGAACTCTGTCTCCACCAGCGTCTCGTGGATGCGTTCCCATTCAAGATTCTTGATGGAGGTCGGGGTCTGTGTCATCGGCACGCTGGCGTCGCCGTCGCTGCGCTGGAAGGCTGCTTCGATATCGTCGGTGTTGGAGGGCTTGGCCAGATAGTGGCAGGCTCCGAGCTTGATTGCCTCGACGGCGGTGGCGATGGAGGCAAACCCCGTCAGCACCACGATCTTCATGGCGGGGTCATGACCATGCAGCGCCTTCACGCATTCCAGGCCCGAGCCGCCGGCCAGCTTGAGGTCGACCACGGCAAAGCCCGGCGCGTGCTCTTGGAGCAAGGCCTGCATCGGCTCGAGGCCGGCGGCGACTTCGACGACATAGTCTCGCCGCTCGAAGGATTTGCGCAAGGTTCGGGCGAAGGTCGCATCGTCCTCGACGATGATGAGGCGGCGTTCAGCCGGGGAGGATGCCATCGGTTACTCCTTCGGGCGACAGTGTCGCCATCGGCAGGGTCAGCTCGACCAGTGCGCCGCCATTCAGCAGATTCTTGGCCGTGACGGTGCCGCCGAGTTTGCGGGCGACGTTGACGACCAGGAACAAGCCGAGCCCGCCGCCAGGCCGATTCTTGCTGGAATTATAGGGTTTGCCGAGTTGATCCAGTATGTCCTTGTCGAAACCCGGCCCTGCGTCGGTGACAGAGAGCGTGAGCCGGTCGCCGCGCCGCTCCAGGGCGATGCCCACCCAATTGGGCGACGCTTCGAGCGCATTGTCGAAGATGTTGAACACCACCTGCTTGAGGGCGTCGTCCGAGACGATGGAGACATCGGTGCCGAAGGTGTTGTTGTAGTCAAGGCGGGCAGGGGAACGGCTGGTGCGCCATTCCTCCACGAGTTCGTCGAAGAAGCTGAGCACGCTGGTGCGCCGCGTGCCTTCGCCGCGCACTTCGCCCGATGACATCAGGATACCGGTGACGATCGTCTTGCAGCGGTCGAGCTGGCCGCGCATTTCGGCAAGCTCGGCCGCGACCTCCTCGTCCTGCCTGAACATCTCCATGCGCTGCCAGTCGCTCAGGATCACCGAGAGCGTTGCCAGCGGCGTGCCGAGTTCATGGGCGGCGCCCGAGGCGAGCAGGCCCATGCGGACGATATGATCCTCCTCAGCCGATTGCTGACGCAGGCTCGCCAGATGGGCGTCGCGGGCGCGCAGGTTGCGGTTGATGCGGGTGACGAAGAATACCAGCAGGACCGCCGCCAGCACGAAGCAGATGAAGGTGCCCTGGACATGCAGGTCGGCCAGATCGGTGCCCTTCGGCGCCGCCGGCATTGGCAAAGGTCGGTTGAAGGTCGCCAAGCCGACGAAACAGGCGCTGGTGGCCGCGAGCAGCGTCCAGGTCGACCAGGCTTCCAGCAGGACGCCGCCGATGATGACCTGCAGGAGATAGAGATAAATGAAGGGGTTGGAGGCGCCGCCGCTGAGATAGAGCTGCACGGTGAGTGCGGCGACATCGAGCATCAGCTCGAGGAAGAGCTCGGTATTGCCCACCAGGCCCTGGCTGCGCAGCCTGAGGACACCAACGACGTTGAGCGCCACCAGAAAACCGATCACGACCGCCATCTCGAATAGCGGCAGGGGAATGTTGAGCACGAGATCGACGAACAGGATGGTGATCACCTGCCCGATAACAGCCAGCCAGCGAAGCTGGATCAGCAAGGCGAGGTTTTTCTGGTCGGTGGTGTCGCGGATGGCGGTCATGATGCCTTACTATAGCGTCTCGCCGTCCTGCGGCAGCTCTGTCGGCGAAAATGCCGCAAGACAGAGATCCGCCGCCGCCAGATGCCGGCGGCGGGGCCCAGTTCCCATAACGCCAGTTCCCATAACGATGGCGGCGGGCCGGGCCTCAGCTCTTGTTGATGCCGGTCGCGATCTCCGCGACGGGCGCCTTGCTCATCAGGGCGTTGATGCGGTCGCGCTCGGCCCTGAAGGTGGCGAGCAGGTCGCCATTGAGCTCACGTCCCTGCGGCAGCTTGATGCGCATCGGGTCGACGAAGCTGCCGTTGATCTTCACTTCGTAGTGGATGTGCGGGCCGGTCGCCAGGCCCGACTGGCCGAGATAGCCGATGACCTGGCCCATCTTGACCTTGGCTCCGACTCCTGTGCCTGAGGCGAAGCTGTTCATGTGCGAATAGGTCGAGAGATAGCCGTTGGCGTGCTGGATCTCGATGTGTCGGCCGTAGCCATTGGTCCAGCCGGATTTGACGATGGTGCCGTTGCCGGTGGCCAGGATCGGCGTGCCGACGCGGTCGGCCCAGTCGACACCGGTATGCATCTTGTAATAGCCGAGGATCGGGTGGCGCCGCATGCCGAAGGTGGAACGCATCTCGCCGCCATTGATCGGCTTGCGCGTCAGGAACTTGCGCGCCGACTTGCCGTCCTCGTCGTAATAGTCGACCTGGCCATCGTCGGGACTGGCAAAATGATAGTAGCGCTTGAGCTCGCCATTGACGGTCAGCGCCGTATAGAGGATGTCGCCGACTGGGTTGCCGGCCTCGTCCTGCTCGTAGAACAGCTCGAAATTGTCGCCCGGTCGGGTATGGCGGGTGAGATCGACGTCATAGGCATAGACGCGCAGCAGCCTTTCGATCATCTCCT
Organism: Labrys sp. HAY1-8F; assembly: GCF_056754975.1. Taxonomy (NCBI): domain Bacteria; kingdom Pseudomonadati; phylum Pseudomonadota; class Alphaproteobacteria; order Hyphomicrobiales; family Xanthobacteraceae; genus Labrys; species Labrys sp. HAY1-8F. Next base: position 3,987,338 of record NZ_JBPGWZ010000002.1, read on the forward strand.
TGGGCACCTGCTGCTTCAGGGCCGTCTCGTAGATGGAGTAATAGAGGCGGATACCCGTGCCGCTGTCGCCTTCATCCTCGTCGCCGCCACCCTGATTGTCCTGGGCGTTGGCGGCGATGTCGGTCGAACTCGGATCCTGCACTGAGACATAGCCGCCGGTATC